>NKJC01000001.1 GCA_002256435.1 Chitinophagaceae bacterium BSSC1 | reverse complement strand
AAAAGCATCTGAGAGCATTTGTTCTTTGTCCATAATCTAAACTGTGTTTTAAAGTTAAAAAAAGTGAGGGATAAGTTGGGGTGCACCCCAACTTATCCCTCACTTACACAGTTTATAAAACAGTCCCGTATTAAAGCAGTTTTAGATTTTCTCAGTCCATTCTTCACTCTTAATTCTTCACTTTTCACTTTTCACTTTTCACTCTTCACTCTTCACTCTTCACTTCTTCCCCCTCTCTTCACTCTTCACTTTTCACTTTTCACTTTTCACTCTTCACTCTTCACTCTTCACTCTTCACTTTCTTCACTCTTCACTTTCTTCTAAGTTGATTTATTTATTGGCATAAGCAATCATTGCAGATAACTCATCTACCAAATATTCCTTGCTACCATTATAACCCTTGGTTCTAAACTTGATATTTCCGTCTCTTCCAATCACTACTTTGGCTGGAATCAATTCAGCTTTGTATTTCATGCCCACCAAGTATTCGTAAGGATTTCCTCTAACCTTTTCATCCATTAGAATCTGAAAAGGATAAGCATTTTCTGCTATAAAATCTGTGACTTCTTTTCTTCTAGCCTTTTCTGTTTCTTGGGTTTCCCAGGTATCTATAAAAAGGAAAACAACGTGCGAACTATCTTTGAATTTTTCAACAGCTGCCTTCATAGCTGGAAATGATGCTTTACAAGGACCACACCAAGTGGCCCAAAAATCTAACACCACTACTTTGCCTTTTAGTGCAGATAGACTAACCGTTTTACCTGTTAAATCCTTTAATTTAAAATCTGCCGCTTTTTCATTAATCGCTTGTTCAGCCAAATGTTCTTTGCTAAATATGGGTACTTTATTTTGCGCTAGCAAGCATGCGAATGGTAAAAAAGTAAGAATAATGGACAAAAGCTTTTTTCTCATGATGGCAATTTATGCCGTCAAGATAGAAAAAATGGCCACTAAAAGGTTAAAAGATTATTTAAAAAACTTTGAAACCACCATTCCAAAAGTCCAGGTATTATAGGCATTCCATTTCAGGTCATAAGTTAGACTAAAAGCCAGTTCATATTTCTTAGGCAATTCCCAACCATATTCATAACCTAACCTTGTAAGGGCAATACTACCTTCTTTGGCAAATTCCCCACCCATTCCTAAGACCAATGCCCCATGTTCCCCAGGCTTATAGGTCAATGCGGGAACTAAGGCAAATGGGGTGGATCGTTCAATAATTTTATCACCAGCAATTTCTTCTAATGCAAAATTCTCCTTGATTAAATCGGTATGAATACCAATTGCCAATTGTTTTTTAAACCAATAATTATAGTCAAACCCAATAGAGGGGGCGGCAATCCATTTTTTGGAACCAAAAAAATAGCCTTCCGAGATATAGGAATGACTCAGCATAAAACTCAATTGGTGATGACTTAGTTTTCCTTCTTCGGGACCATGTGCTTGTTTTTTTTCTTGGGCTAATCCTACAGTGGATATCAGTAGAATGGCCAATAGTACTGTCAGTAATTGTTTCATGTGTGGTTTTTTGAATGGGTGCAAAATATTCCACTATCATGGGAACTTTTCTGACATATGTCATAAAACGCCTTGAATCTAGATTTTCAAATTTATAAGCTATTTTTAACCCAATTATCGCCCACTACAAAACCAACGCATTGAATAGGCAAGTAACAACCATTTCTAGCATCATCCTTTTTGTTCTTGTTTTTGCAGGAACCATGCAATATTGCAAACCCTCAGTAAAAGATGCTGCAGCATTGGCCGCTTTACCCAATGCCTATATTGGCGCTGAAAAATGCCAAAGCTGTCATCCAAAGCAATATACAGATTGGAAAATGTCGGATCATTTTAAAGCCATGCAGGAGCCAACGGATTCTGCCGTTTTGGGCAATTTTAATAATACATCCCTACAAGCCGATGGTGTTTCTTCCCGTTTTTTTAAAAAAGAGGGTAAATACATTGTCAATACCCAAGGAGAAGATGGGCAGAATCATGATTACACCGTTAAATATGCTTTTGGACATTACCCATTACAACAATACCTGATTGAATTCCCAGATGGTAAAATGCAAGTGACTAGACAATCCTGGGATAGTAGAGACAAAAAATGGTTTCAACAATATAAGGGACAGAAAATTCATTATCGGGATTGGTTGCACTGGACTGGGAATGCACAAAACTGGAATACCATGTGTGCCGAATGTCATAGCACCAATTTGAAAAAGAATTATGACTTAGAAAAAGATAGTTACCAAACCAGCTATGACTTGCTCACGGTTAGTTGTGAAGCCTGTCATGGACCAGGAGAACAACATGTAAAATATATCAATGGCAAAGACTATCAATCTGGCAATAAACAACCAAATTCGCTATTGTTATTGGCAAAAAATACCAAACAATTAGACCAGATCAATGCCTGTGCACCCTGCCATGCGGTTCAAAGTAATGTAGCAGCTGATAAAATTGCCAGTACAGAATTATTAGACAATCATATTCCAGCAGTTCCCAATACAGAGCGTTTTCATGCAGACGGACAGGTGAATGAAGAAGACTATAACTATGCATCCTTTTTACAAAGTAAAATGTTTGCCAGAGGGGTGCAGTGTAGTAATTGCCATAATCCACACTCTGGCAAATTGGTCTTACCGGGCAACCTCACTTGTTTGCAATGCCATGCCAAAACCTTTGATGAACCATCCCACCATTTTCATACCATTAATACAGCAGGAGCTGCCTGTGTAAACTGTCATGCACCTGGTAAAAATTATATGGGTAATGACCTGAGGCATGACCATAGTTTTAGGGTGCCTAGACCAGATATGAGTGTAACATATGCAACTCCAAATGCTTGTAACAATTGCCATCAGGACAAACCCGCCAAATGGGCTGCAGATGCTGTGGTTAAATGGTATGGACCAAAAAGAAAATACAGTTATGTTGAGGATCTAATTCCTGGAAGCAGAATAGACAATAAAAGTGAACCTCATTTGTTACGATTGCTCCAAGACAGCACTACACCCAATATCATCAAAGCCACTGCACTTAATTATCTTGGAGCAACTCCATTCCCCAATGGCATGTCTGCCTTAATGGAATCCCTATCATCAGCTGATGCACAAATTAGGTATGAAGCTTTGAGAAGTTTACAAGCCTACCCTAAAAACAATATGAACCTTGGTGCCATTGCGGCCATGCTCAAAGACAAGGTTAGGGCTGTTAGAATAGCCTCTGCCGACTTAATCAGTAGTATGGGCAAGAATATTCAAGTTCCAGAAGAATTCCAATCAGCTTATCAAACAGCAAAAGCTGAATTGGAAAAAAACTTGTTACACCAAGCCGATTTTGCACACGGTAATATTGGTATTGCTGATCATTATCAGAGAAATGGGGAGTTTGCCAATGCTGAAAAATTCTACCTAAGGGCACTCAAAAAAGACAGTTTGGCCAACTTAGCAAGACTCAATCTGGCGGTTACTTATAATTTACAAGGCAAGAATCAAGACGCTATTCAAGTATTGCAATTGGCAGCCAAAACAGATCCCAAAAATGACAGAGCTTGGTATAATCTAGGCCTTTTATACAATGAAATAAAAGACAATCCTAACGCGGCTATGGCATTTGAAAAAGCCATTCAATTAAATAGCCAGAACAGTAGATTGTATTACAATTATGGGTTGCTGTTACAACAAATGAGCAAGGCTGAAAAAGCAGCACAGGTTTTGGAACAGGGATTAAAATCCTTTCCACAGGAAGAGTCTTTGCACTATGCATTGGCTTATGTGTACTTACAGAATAGTAGACCCGATAAGGCCAGAACGCATGTCATGTTCCTAAAACAAGTAAATCCCAATAACCCAGATTACCAGCAATTATTTTCTAGTTTGGGAATTAGATAAACTACTATCGCCTAGAGGCAATGAGTAAGTTTAGGTCTGTAAATTTCAGGTTGAATTTTTGGCTGATATAGATATCTGTTAGAGAGCCTTTGAATAAATATATTCCCTCTCTCAGATTGAAGTTATGCCAAACCATTTCTTCCAATCCACCCTCGTCACTTACTTCTAAAATCAAGGGCATCAATACATTACTAATGGCTTGACTAGCCGTGCGCGCAAAACCACTAGGAATATTGGGCACACAATAATGGATGACATCGTGTTTTAAGAATGTGGGATGTTCATGACTGGTGAGTTCACTGGTTTCAAAACATCCACCTCTATCAATTGCCACGTCTATGATAATACTTCCTGGTCGCATAGCTGCTACCATTTCTTCGCTAACTACTACAGGTGCTCTGCCGTATTCATTACTTAGTGCACCTACTGCAACTTCACAGGTTTTTAATTGCTTGGATAAAATCCTAGGTTCTAAAACTGATGTCCAAATTCTTTGACCCAAGTTATTTTGCAACTGTTTGAGCCTAGTAACATTATTGTCAAATACTTTCACAGAAGCACCTAAGGCAAGTGCATTTCTAGTTGCAAATTCTCCAACAATTCCTGCACCAACTATCACTACTTTAGTTGGAGGAATGCCGCTGATTCCGCCCAATAACACCCCCTTTCCTTTATTAAAACTACTTAGGTACTGACCAGCAATCAACATCACCGCACTACCTGCAATCTCACTCATGCTGCGCACAATAGGATAAGCGCCACTATCGTCTTTGAAATTTTCAAATCTGAGCGCCGTGATCCGTTTAGACATCATATGTTCAATATGATGCTTTTTGAGTGCAGATAAATGTATGGGAGAAATAATGGTTTGATTCATTTGCAAAAAGGGCAGGTCTTCCTCTACAGGAGGTGCACTTTTTACAAGAAAGGGCGCTTGATATACTTCAGCCTTATCATATACAATTCTAGCTCCGGCTTCGGCATAATCCTTGTCCGAATAATTACTTCCTTCACCTGCTTTGTGTTCTACGGTTACGTGGTTGCCATTGGCTACCAACACGCCTACAGCATCCGGTGTAAGGGCAATTCTATTTTCTTGAAATGCTATTTCTTTGGGGATCCCAATAAACAATTTTTCACCTGGCGCTTTAACATCCAGGGTTTCTTCCATGGTTTCGTATAAAAAAGAGGCACTGATGGAAGGTTTTGAAGTGGCCATAGGTCAGGTTGGTTGTATGATCTGTTTGGTTGGTCTGCTTAAAATTACTCGTTTTCGGTGTATAGACGGCGCATTTTCTGGTCCAAGACTTCCATATACAGTTCAAAACAATTGTCTGGCAAGAGCCCCTCAGCTTTTTCTGGCCATTCTACCAAACAGAGATTCCCTGAATCAAGCGCATCTTCTACCCCAGCCTGAATAGCTTCTTCCTCGCTTTTAAGCCTATACCAGTCCATATGATAAATAGTACCAGCTTCCCTGCTTAGGTATTCGTTGATAATACCATAACTGGGGCTGCTCACAGTGTCTTCCACACCCAAAGCTTGACACAAGGCATGAATAAAACTGGTCTTTCCTGTTCCCATAGGTGCACGAAAAATCCAAACCTTGTGTTTTTTGCCCTCTTTCCATGCTGCTCTGGCTACCGCTTCAATTTGTTCCAATTCAAAAATTGCATCCATGATTCAAAGATAAATACAAAGAATTTGACACCATGATGTAAAAATATTCATCTGCTTTCGAAACCAGACCCCTTACAGTTACAGTACCTTTGCATCTATGACATCAGCCGAAAAACAACCCAGTATGGAAAAAGTGAATTGGAAAGTAGAAGGAATGAGTTGTACCAATTGCGCGCTTACTGTAAACAAATACTTAACAGGTAAAGGCATGCAAGCTGTGCAGATTAATTTCATGGGAGGTGATTTGAGTTTTGACTTGTCAGAAGGCACCGATAAAAAAGAACTAGCAAAAGGCATTGAAGGTTTGGGTTATCATGTAATTACAGGAGAAGAAACGGATGAGAAAAAACCAAGGAAATTATTTCAAAACCATTTTCAAAGATTTTTATTCTGCATTATTTTCACGGCCCCTTTGTTATTACACATGATTCCAGGAGTACATATTCATTTTCTAATGAATCCATATGTACAACTAGGTTTGACTATTCCAGTATTTATTGTTGGTATGGATTTTTTTGGAAGAAGCGCTTGGCATAGTTTGCTCAAAGGGATTCCCAACATGAATGTATTAATAGCCATTGGTGCCATTGCTGCATTTGGTTATAGTTTATACGGAACTATTATTGGTGACGCAGAACATTTTATGTTTTATGAAACTGCAGCTACCATTCTAACATTGGTTTTTCTTGGTAATTGGATGGAAGACAAATCAGTAGAAACTACCCAAACCGCATTAAAAAAATTAGTGGTCTCCAAAAAGCAAATGGCCAATATGATTGCTTATGATGACCAACACCAAGAACATATTTTCCCAGTTGAAACTGGCAATTTAAAAGTTGGTGACCTAGTATTAATAGGCAATGGTGAAGCGGTGCCTATGGACTGCAAAGTCTTATGGGGAGAAGCTTCTGTAGATGAATCTATCATCACTGGAGAAAGCACTCCTGTTGAAAAGAAAATGCACGATACCTTAATTGGGGGATCAGTAGTCTCTACAGGAACACTAAAAGCTTATATCACTGCGGTTGGAGAAAACACCGTATTGGCCAATATTCTAAAACTGGTCAAAGCAGCTCAAACAGAAAAGCCGCCCATCCAACAACTGGCAGACAGAATCAGTGCTGTATTTGTACCAACCGTGATTAGCCTAGCTGTGTTAACCATTATTGGCAATTATTTTATTGGTCATTTACCATTTTCAGAAAGCCTTTTGAGGGGAATTGCCGTATTAGTTATTTCTTGTCCTTGCGCCATGGGGCTTGCCACACCAGCTGCTATTGCTGTGGGTTTGGGAAGAGCTGCGCGTAATGGGGTCTTGTTTAAAAACGCCAAAAGCTTAGAGGTCTTCAAGCAAATTAAACAAGTAGTCTTTGATAAAACAGGTACCCTAACAACGGGTCAATTTAGCGTAGCTGCCTTCAAAGCTTTTGAAAATATTGCTGAGAATGATGAAACCCAATTTAAAAGAATTGCTTTTTCACTTGAAAAATATTCCAACCATCCTATTGCCAAAAGTATCAGCAAGGCATGGAAGGTCAAAGACGATCTTCGTTGGGCCAAAGTAGAAGAAATTAGGGGCTTAGGTATGCGCGCCATTGACAAATTGGGGAATGAATTTCAAGCAGTTTCTTTTAAGGGTATTTCTGAAACCTATCATGACCATAGCCATAATGTGTACATCACAAAAAACGGGGAACTCTTGGGTTGGATTGATGTGGTAGATGAAATTAGACCAGAAGCTGCAGAGGTAATAGAACAATTGCGTGCTGCAGGTATTAGAACCATTTTGCTCAGTGGAGATGGCAAGGCTAAATGCGAACAAGTGGCCAATACTTTACACATTGATGAATGGCTGGCAGAACAAAGCCCTGAGCAAAAATTGGCAGCCATTGCTAACTTTAACCAACACGAACCTACTGCCATGGTTGGGGATGGTATCAATGACGCTCCTGCCCTTGCAAAAGCCACGGTAGGAATTTCGCTGAGCGATGCTTCACATATTGCAATGCAAAGTGCACAAGTAGTTTTAATGAACCATGGATTAAAAAATCTTCCCTTAGCACTAGGCTTGGGCAAACATACTTATACCACCATCCAACAAAATTTGTTCTGGGCATTTATCTACAACATCGTTGCCATACCCGTGGCTGCATTGGGATATTTGAGTCCAGGATTTGGAGCACTCGTGATGGGTTTAAGTGATGTGGTATTGGCTATTAACAGTATCCGTCTAAACTATAAAAAAGTAGTTTAGATGCAGGCAACACCCTTGGAGATCCTGCAACAGTACTGGGGCCATACCCAATTCAGACCAACACAGGAATCAATTATTCAAAGCGTTCTAGCCAAAAAAGATGTACTGGCTTTATTACCAACAGGTGGAGGTAAATCCATCTGCTTTCAAGTACCCGCATTATTATTAGAGGGGGTTTGTATTGTGGTGAGTCCACTGATTGCCCTCATGAAAGACCAAGCTGAAAACCTGACCAGTAAAGGTATTCCTGCTGCTGCCATTCATAGTGGCATGAATTTTCATGAAGTAAAATTGGTTTTGCAAGACGCCGTTGAAGGCGATTATAAATTCTTATACCTCTCTCCGGAACGTCTAGAAACCAAGATTTTCAAAGACTATTTAGCCCTGATGCAAGTGAGTTTATTGGCTATTGATGAAGCACACTGTGTATCTCAATGGGGCTATGATTTTAGACCCACTTATTTACGCATTGCTGCCATTAGAGCATCCCTACCAGGAGTGCCAATGATTGCACTTACTGCATCGGCTACGCCCTTGGTACAAAAAGATATTTTGGCCAAATTAGAGATGTCTAAAGCTGATGTGTTTCACCAGTCTTTTAACAAACCCAATCTCTCCTACAGTGTATTTAAAGTAGAGAGTAAAATTGCCAAGTTGGTAGAGATCTTGCAAAAAGTTACTGGCTCTGGAATTGTATATTGTAATAGCAGAAAGCAAACAAAGAACATTGCTTATTTACTAGGGTTACAGGGTATTGAAGCAGACTTCTATCACGCAGGTTTAGACGCGGAAGAACGTAGTAAAAAGCAGGACGATTGGATCAATAATAGAACCCGAATCATGGCTTGCACCAATGCATTTGGTTTGGGTATTGACAAGCCAGACGTGAGAACTGTGGTACATTATGACGCGCCTGAATGCTTAGAAAACTATTATCAAGAGGCAGGAAGAGCCGGAAGAGATGGTCAAAAATCCTATGCCATTTTATTGTACCAAAGCGAGGACCTTCTTGGCTTAGCAGCCATGCCAGATAAACGTTACCCCCCAATCAGTAGTATTAGAAAAGTGTATCAAGAATTAGCCAACTATTTACAATTGCCTGTTGGCTTGGGTGAGGGACAATATTTTGATTTTGATTTGACTAATTTTTGTACCAATTTTCAATTAGACAGCCATTTGGTCACTGCTGTTTTAAAAATATTGGAACAAGAAGGACATTGTAGTTTTTCAGAAAAGATTTTTCTGCCTACCCAGGTACAGTTTACTACTAGCAACCAGGAACTCAGAGAATTTGAAAAACTACATCCTCCATTAGAAGAACTAATCAAAACACTACTCAGAACTTATGAGGGGATTTTTAGTTTTCAAACCAGTATCAATGAAAACAAACTTTCCATTTATTTAAGACAACCAGTTGCCCTGATTCAGGAACAACTCTTGCAATTAAAGGCATTTGGCATTATAGAGTACCTGCCCAAAAAAGAGAATCCACAAATTCATTTTTTGTTAAACCGAGCTTCAGCTGATTACCTATTAATTGATCAAGACCATTATCTGGCAAGAAAAGAACAGTACCGCAAAAGGCTAACAGCATTTCTAGATTTTATTCAAATGGATCACGGATGCAGGAGCAATAGCATTACCCAATATTTTGGAGAAGCCACAGACCAAGCTTGTGGCATTTGTGATAATTGTTTGAACAAGAAAAAAAACAAGTTGGGAAAGAATCAGTTTAATGAAATTGCTGACTTGATTAAATCCTTATGGTCAAACCCTTTTCCAGTAAAGCAATTGTTGCAAGACCTAGACAGCAATCAAGAAGCACATGTCTGGGAGGTATTGCAATTCATGGTGGCAGAAGGGTTGATTAGCATTGATGAAGAAGGGATGGTCAAAAAACGCTAGTATTTTCTTTTACTGGTTCTTCCTCCTAAACCCAATGCACCTAATAAAGACCTTGTAATCATTACGGCTGCTGTTCTTCCTACTGACTTAACAACTGGGTTATCAAAAAAGCTTTCTTCTTTTGCTGCACCTTTTTTAGGCTTCTCTGCTTCTACTTCAGCCTGCTTTTCGGCTGCTTCGGCCAATTTAGCTTCCAAAATTTCATAGGCACTTTGTGCATTCACTGCCTCTTTGTATTTGGGAACCAATTTGCTCTTAGCTACCAATGCATCTATTTCTGGATCGGTAAGCACGTCCATTCTACTCGTTGGAGAACAAAGCATAGTATGAACCAATGGCGTAGGAATCCCTTTTTCATTTAACAGGGTTACAAACGCTTCTCCAATACCCATTTGGGTTAAGAGTTCATCTGTTTTATAAAAATCCGATTCTGGAAAATTCTCAGCGGCTTGTTTTATGGTTTTTCTATCAGCTGCTGTAAAAGCCCTCAGTGCGTGTTGTACTTTTAAACCCAACTGACCCAAGATGGCTGCAGGAATGTCTTGCGGGTTTTGTGTACAGAAAAATATGCCAATTCCTTTTGACCTAATGAGTTTGATCACAGTTTCTAATTGCTGCAACAAGGCATCAGATGCTTCTTGGAAAATCAGGTGTGCTTCATCAATGAATAAAACCAACTTGGGTTTGTCCAAGTCTCCTTCTTCTGGACTACTGGCATATAATTCTGCCAACAGTTGTAACATAAAAGTAGAAAACAGTTTGGGTCTGTCTTGCATATCTGTTACACGCAAAATATTTACCATTCCTCTACCATCATCACTGATACGCATGAGGTCTTCCACTTCAAAACTTCTTTCACCAAAAAACACATCGGCACCCTGTTGTTGTAATTCAATTACTTTACGCAATACGGTTCCAGTAGATGTGGTAGATATTTTACCGTAAGATTTTTCCAATTCGGCCTTCCCTTCATTACCTACATATTGTAAGACTTTGATAAAATCTTGAAGATCTAACAAGGGCATTTGCTGGTCATCGCAATATTTAAAAATCATAGCTACAACCCCACCTTGTGTATCATTCAACCCTAAGATCTTACTCAAGAGTACCGGACCAAATTCTGTAACGGTTGCACGCAAGCGAACACCCTTTCCTTCATTTAGTGTCATTAATTCAGTAGGATATGCGGCAGGTTGGTAACTGATATTGATTTTTTGACACCTTTCTGCCAGTCTATCATTGAGTACACCAGGAGCAGCAATACCACTTAAGTCTCCTTTGATATCCATGAGCAAAACGGGTACACTATTATTACTCAGAATTTCTGAAATCACTTGCAAAGTCTTGGTCTTTCCAGTTCCAGTTGCTCCAGCTATGAGTCCATGTCTGTTCAAGGTTTTTAATGGAATGAAAACATCGGCGCCAGCCACTACTTCTCCATTAAACATACCAGCACCAATTTTGGCGTGTTCACCCTTGAATTGATACCCTGCTTTTACTGCATCCAGAAACTGAGATTGATCTGCCATAACACTGTTGAATTAGGCATACAAATTAACCAATGCTACTGATTGCTGAAAAAATATTTGTGGTTGTTGGCTAGGACTTAAAAACTGAAAATACATTTGATACTTGCGTTCCTTCCCATATTGTAAATACCTGAACTGCCGTTTGCTGCGGACCGATAGTATTCCAAGTATTTTAACCGGCTCAAATGGTTCTGATAGGCCAGGTTAAACAGATTATTGATTTGACACTGAATAGACAATTGCTTTTTGCCCCCTAAATTGAAATTTGTTCCCCATCCAAGATGGAATAAGGTGTAAGCAGCTGTTCTGGTCTCGGTAGCATAGAGTGCCAAATAACGGTTTTGGGCTGCTGCAGATTCCCAAGACGCTGTCACTTGTACATTGGGCATCCACTGAATATTTGTAACCCAATTTTTCTCAATTGCCCCTTGCCATGTGATGGGTGGAATCAATGGCAACCATTGCCCCTGATTACCTTTTCCGTTAAACCGTTCTTGCAGGTTTTCGCCATGCACATAGGCAATTGAGCTAGTCATATTCCATTGCGGCAAAAAACTCGGATGCCATTTAATTTCTGATTCAAATCCAAGCAATCTTGCAGCTGCTTGTTGGTATTGAAATGTCTTATTGCCCTGTGCATCTGTTTGTGGAAGTCCACTTGCATCAAGTAGTTGCGTGAGGTAAATAAAATGATCCAAGCGATTGTGAAACAAAGAAAGACTCCATTGTAATTGAGCCGTTGTTAAACTAATCCCAAGGTCTTGTTGCAAACTGGTTTCAGGTACAAAAGCCCTGTTTCCCAAATAAAGTATATGGGCTCCTGGATCTAATCCATTAGATGCCAATTCAGTAATACTAGGTGCCCTATAACCCCTTGACAGATTGGCTTTCAGACTCCAATTAGTATTAATGTTATAAGCTACACCAAGTGCAAAAGAATATCCATTAAATCTTTTTTCAAAAGCTGGAAATTGCAATACAGCCCCAGCTGTATCTGGAAAATGATATTGCTGCTCAAATCCATTTTGCGGGTTGTGACCCGTATAAAAATCTGCCGCTCTTAATTGTCTTTGATCCCATCTTAAACCACCTGCAACATGCCATTTTTGCCAATTCCATTTACCGTGTATATAGACACCAATATCCCATAATTGAAAATTGGGAATGGGAAAATCAGTGGCGTTTAAATGTTTGTTTTGTTGATACATGCCATTGGCACCAAAAGAAATTTCAGATCTGCTTGCAATGGGCAAATTCAAATTTAGACCATAATTCAAAGTATTGAGTTGCAAGGACAATCCTGCTTGATAAGGCCATGCAGGATGCGTAAATTCTTTGCGGTTATTTTGTTGAAACCCAACCAATGCATCTAGATCTATTTTCCCAAATTGATATTGGTGTTTGCTATAGACTCTATAATGCTTGATGCTTTGCACCAACCCCGATAGTGCGTAGCCATTTAATTCGCTTTCTGAAACCAAGGGTCTGTTCTTAACATCGTCCCACTGCCCATCCAACACTTGCTTGGTAAATTGCCTACTGGCAGAGTCCCTACTACCATCAGGAATGGCTTGCAAATTATCATAGTATGTAGCGCTTAAAAGACTAAATCCTTTCTTAGAATAATAACCGGTTTGAAATCCAAGATTGCTCTCTTGAAATCCCGTTAAATAAACTTTTCCGTCAATGGCATTGCTGTAATTGCCAGCTATTCTTTTAGACGCCGAACCCTGCCATAACCAATGTTTGCTCCGTTGTCCCACTCTAACACCGCTAGCCCATAACCCATTATTAGACTGGTATTCCATTAATACTCTTCCTTCTACCTGCTGCTGATCAAGTTTGGGTAAATAAGGAATCAAACTCACTACTCCCGCAATGGCATCAGAACCAAAAAGCAAACTAGCGGGACCCTTAATTATTTCAGCACGATGAATCTGAAATCCATCCACTTCCAAACCGTGTTCGTCTCCCCATTGTTGCCCCTCTTGTCTAATACCATCATAGAGGGTTAAAACCCTATGATAACCCAACCCGCGAATAAAAGGTTTTGAAATATTGGGACCTGTTTTCAACATTGATAAACCTGGACTATGGAGGCTTAGTTGGTCCATGATATTGGAAGCAATGGTTCTGTCAATGGTTTTTGAAGAGATGGCCTGAATGGCAATAGGGTTTTCTTTTTGAAATCCTGCCCTGGTAAGTCCTGTTACCACCACTTCATCTGATTCTCCTTCCAATAATTTTTCAATGTTATTGGAAACTGATTTTTTAATACTTGTATCTAAGTGAATATTTGATTGTTGGGCATAAGCTGGTATTGCTTGTGAAAGCAAAAAAACAGCTATTAATCCTATGTAAAAACGGCATCTCATACAATATTGTTCTACAAACATAATATTAATGTTAGAATAGTCTAACATTTTTTATTTTCCTATTGAGAATCAATTAGTTTAGATTTGTAACATGACCCTAACCGAGGAAAATTACCTGAAAGCCTTACACCGGCTATCTCAAAACGGAGAAAGCATTTCTGTAAAAAGGATTGCTGCTTTGCTAGACATTAAAATGCCTACGGTCAATAGCATGGTCAAAAACCTTTCTGAGAAAAAACTAATCAAATACGAGAAGTACAAATCCATTGAATTAACAGAGAAAGGAAGAAAACAAGCATTGCTCATTTTAAGAAAACATCGCTTAACAGAATTGTTCTTAAAAGACGTGATGGGTTTGGGTTGGGAAGAAGTGCACGATATAGCTGAACAAATTGAACACTTACAAAGTGACTTGTTTTTTAACCGCGTAGATGAAATGCTGGGCTATCCCAAATTTGACCCGCACGGAGAACCTATTCCAGATAGTCAAGGAAGACTGCCCCAACTCAAAGCAACCCCCTTAAGTCTTTGCCAGTCTGGCAAAAAATACCAGCTCAGCGGTGTCTTAAACAATGACGCATCCTTTCTCACCTATTTGAATTCAGTTGACCTGCAATTGGGATCACAAATTGAGATCATCACCATTCAGGAATTTGATAAATCCATGGCCGTAAAGCTTAACGGCAAAACCAAAACCGTCTTTAGCGCGTTAATCTGTCAGAACCTGTTGGTGCTGTAGAAACTAATAGCTAGAATGCCAACAATTAAGCGGAACTTGCTGTAGTAGCTACCAGAATGCTGCGCGATGCAACCGTTTTAACAAAAGATTGCGCTGAATTGGCAGTAAAATGGGTTTGTTTTATCTTTATTTGAGTATAAATAATTTGTTATGGAAGACAAAAAAAGTAAAATTCTCTTGTGTGAAGACGATACCAACCTTGGTATGGTGCTCAAGAATTATTTGGAGTTAAATGATTATGACGTAACACTGGAAAGGGATGGCCGATTAGGTTTGGCAGCTTTTCAGCGTGAAAAATTTGATATCTGTTTGCTAGACGTGATGATGCCCAATATGGATGGATTCAAACTAGCAGAAGAAATCCGCGATGTGGATCCAGATATACCCCTGTTTTTCCTAAGTGCTAAAACCATGAAGGATGATATTATTCAAGGGTACAAATTGGGTGCTGATGATTATATTACCAAGCCCTTTGATTCTGAAGTATTGTTGTTGAAAATCAAAGCCATTTTAAAGCGCAACGAAGAAGACAATAAGATCAGTGATAACCTGGAATTTGATATGGGTAAATACCATTTCAATCCAAAATTACGTGAACTAAAACACGATGGTACCACCCAAACACTTTCTCCAAAAGAGAATGAATTGTTGAAGATGTTGGCCGAACACAAAAACGATTTGTTGCCAAGAGAAAGAGCCTTGAAAAAAATCTGGGGTAGCGATACTTATTTCAATGGAAGAAGTATGGATGTGTATATTGCCAAATTGCGCAAGTACCTAAAAGACGATACCGATATTGAAATTGTAAACATTCACGGAAACGGATTTAGACTGGTTGCACCATAATCAATCTAAGCATCATAAAAAAAGCTCCCCGGTAAATCGGGGAGCTTTTTTATTAGCTAAACAAACTGGGAGTTCCGCCCCTGTTCAGGGTTTCACGCCCCAAATGGTTATAAGCTTTTAAGGTAGCTTCTCTTCCCCTTGGTGTTCTTTGCAAAAATCCTTCCTGTATTAAAAAGGGTTCATAAACTTCTTCAATAGTGCCAGATTCTTCTCCCACTGCAGTAGCAATGGTTGTTAAGCCAACAGGACCTCCTTTGAATTTATCAATGATGGCCGCAAGTATGCGATTATCCATTTCATCCAATCCGTGTTCGTCTACATTTAATGCTTTTAGTGCGTGTTGTGTAATGCCAAGATCAATGATCCCATCATTGAGCACTTGAGCAAAATCGCGCACGCGGCGCAGCAAACCATTGGCAATTCTTGGCGTCCCCCTACTTCTTCTTGAAATTTCACCCGCAGCATCAGAACTAATTTCTGTGTTGAGAATACCAGCGCTTCTTTCAATGATTTTCTTTAAGGTTTCTGCTTGATAATATTCCAATCTAGACTTGATGCCAAACCTAGACAACAAAGGCGCTGTTAATAAGCCACTTCTAGTAGTTGCTCCCACTAAGGTAAAGGGGTTCAAATTAATTTGTATACTTCTGGCATTGGGCCCACTATCAATCATGATGTCTATTCTAAAATCCTCCATGGCTGCATAGAGATATTCTTCTACTACCGTACTCAAGCGGTGTATCTCATCAATGAATAAAACATCATTGGGTTGCAGATTGGTGAGTAGCCCAGCTAAGTCTCCTGGCTTTTCTATCACAGGACCAGAAGTTTCTTTGATACTTACGCCTAATTCGTTGGCAACAATTCTACTCAACGTGGTTTTACCCAATCCCGGAGGTCCGTGAAACAAAATATGATCCAGTGCTTCTCCTCTCAGCTTGGCTGCTTTGATAAAAATGGTTAGGTTTTCAATCAATTGGGGCTGTCCAGAAAATTCATCAATTTCCCTAGGCCGAATGGTGTTTTCAAACTCCTTGTCTGCAGGACTCAGGTTCTCAGGTGCGTTATTTAAATTATCGTTGGCCATACCCTTCAAAACTACAAAATACATTTTATCATAGCTTTGGTAAAAATCAAGCTTTGCAAACACAATCTGCCCTAGTCATTGGTGCCACTGGTCTAACTGGATCCTTGCTCCTAGAATTATTGCTACAATCCAGTGCTTATCATACGGTACATGTATATAGTAGAAGAAGTTTAGGCCTACAACATCCCAAATTGCAAGAGCACCTGATAGACTTTGACCAATACCAAGCTACAGTTCAAGCAGATACCCTTTTCTGTTGTTTGGGAACCACCATTAAAAAAGTGAAGACAAAGGAAGCATTTAAAAAAGTGGATTTGGAATACCCTGTTAAATTTGCCCGCTTACAATTTGGGGCTGGTACTAAAAAAATGATGGTCATTAGTGCCATGGGAGCTAGTGCCAATTCCAGCTTTTTTTATAGTAGGGTGAAAGCGGAAATGGAAAGCAGTTTAGCCAATATTGGTTTTGATCAACTCACCATCTTCAGACCGGCGCTCATTACAGGCAATAGACAGGAACACCGTTCTGGTGAGAAAATGGCCGCTATGATCAATGGCTGGATTAACCCTTTATTAGTGGGTAGCTTGCGCAAATACCGCTCAATTCCAGCAGCTACCATTGCCCAATCTATGCTGGCCCACTCACTACAAGAAAATGAAAAAGGTTGTACCATTCTTTTGTCAGATCAAATTTGAGTGGAAAATATATTTGCATATACAAATAAGATAATTATCTTTGCCCTGTCATGAAAACATCAGACTGCAAATTTTCAAAATGTCTTTACTTCACTAGCAACGCTTTGGCGAGAAAAGTGGAGAAACTGGCTATTGAAAGTTGGAAGCCTGTTGACCTTTCTCCCAGTCATGGTTATTTACTCTTATTGGTTTTAGACAATCCAGGCATTCAGCCCGGGTCTATTGCAGACCAATTACAGCTAACACCTAGTACCATCAGTCGTTTGATTGAAAAATTAGAGGAGCGAAAATTGGTTGTGAGAACTACTGAGGGAAAGATTACAAATGTGTATCCTAGTCCAAAAGCAAAACAATTAATACCTGAATTGCAGGCATGTGTAGCAAGGTCTCAAGCTGCTTATTCGGAGTCTTTGGGTAATCATGACATTAAGGATTTGGTTAAAAACATGAACCAAATCTCGGATAAATTAACATGACCTATTTTTTTATTATTTCATTTGTATATACAATTATAAACAATCACCTATAAAACCAAGAACATGAATTATGTAATCACAGGTGGAGCGGGCAATATCTCAAAACCCCTTACCCTTGAACTATTAAAAGCTGGACACCAAGTAACCGTTATTGGAAGAAGCTTGGACAATTTAAAAGAATTAACAGCAGCAGGAGCTATAGCAGCCATTGGCTCTGTGGCAGACTTTGACTTTCTGGTTAAAACTTTTACTGGAGCTGATGCTATCTATACCATGGTGCCTCCAACTTGGGATGCCGCCGATTGGAAGGGGCATATTGGACAACAAGGAGAAAACTATGCAGCTGCTATTGAAGCAAGTGGCGTAAAAAAAGTAGTGAACCTGAGCAGTATTGGTGCCCATATGGAAACCGGTTGTGGACCAGTAAGTGGTTTATTCCGAGTAGAAAAAGCCTATAGCCGTTTATCTGGTGTAGACGTATTGCATTTACGCCCAGGATTCTTTTTTACCAATTTCTTGGCCAATATTGGCATGATCAAACACATGAATATTATTGGGGGCAATTATGGAAGCAACAACACCCTTGTTTTGGTACACCCAGCTGATATTGCCGACGCTGCAGCAAAAGCCTTATTAGCTTTGGATTTTAGTGGACATAGCATTGAGTATGTAGTGAGTGATGAAAAAACACCCACTGAAATTGCAGCCATTCTTGGTACCGCAATTGGAAAACCAGAATTGCCTTGGGTTGATTTTACCGATGAGCAAAACCATGGTGGCATGGTTCAAGCAGGTCTTTCTGAAGAGGTTGCAAAGAATTATACTGAAATGGGAACCGCTGTAAAGAGTGGAGAAATGGCAAAAGACTATTTAAGCAAACCTAAACCTGTATTTGGAAAAAGAAATCTGGCTGAATTTGCAAAAACATTTGCAGTGATTTATAATAGCTAAGAACATTCTTGAGAAACCAGCAACCCTCTTTGTCATCTAGAAAATATTAATTTCTAGATGATGAAGGGGGTTTTGCATATTGCAATAATTGCAATAGCAAATCGGGATCTGGACAATTGGCTAAATAGTCATCTTTTTCACTAAAACGGCAAACACCAGGATAATCTCCTTCTTTTCCATCCAGGTCTAAGATCAATTGAAAATGCAAATGTGGAGGCCACTGCCCATTTTCTGTTGGTGGGCCAAAATGTGCTATTAAACTACCTCCCTTAATTGGTTGGCCAGGTTCTAGTTGAATTAAATCTGCCAATGAAAGGTGTCCATACAAACTATAAAACTCAACTCCATCAAGTCTGTGACCAAGTATAATGGTTGCACCATAATCACCGTAGGCTGCATTATTGGCAATGCTATGCACATAGCCATCAGCTACAGCAAAAACAGGTGTGCCCACAGCTCCCCAAATATCTACGCCTAAATGCAATCTCCTAGGTTCTGTGCCATCAGCACTATCAAATACCCTACTCCTACTATAAACCGTTCTATGCTCATTGTAGCCACCAATTCCAAACTTGGCATTGGCTTCTGCTAAGGCTTGATTTACATAGGCACTAAAATTTTCCGTACTGGCTAGCACTGCTTCCGTAATGCTTTCATTAGAAGCAGTAAAATCCAAGAGCAATAAATGCTCCTTCTCCATATCAAAATTGACAACAGGAAAAAAGGCGGAACGGTTATTAGTTACTAGGGATGCAAACATATTCCCATTACTCATTCAAATAGATTTTGCGCTCAATAAAAATAAGGAATTGATGCTGCAAATGGTGCAACCCTTTATTCACCAGCCTCATCTAATGCATTGTGCTCATCACCACCAATACTATAATAGTTATTCTCTTCATCTTCACTGCCAACAACCTCTTCAGCATCATCCAAGTCTGCACCAGGCACATCTAAATCTGTACTGTCTGCATTGTTATCACCTAAAATCTTCAGCACTGGATCTTCGGGTTCTATATTCACCACGCGCGTACTTTTTTTGAAAATATCTTCTGCAGGTGGGTAATTGATTAAATGATTTGTGTCTGTAATACTGCTTTTATTATCCATGGTTTGTTTTCCATAAAATTCCAACAGAATCAACTAAGAATTGATACAATATTGGGGGAAATTTTTGCAAAATTTACAGGGATAATAAAGCAGAATCTATACTAATTTCTTTGCAGAAGCAAGTCTATCTGCAACATTTTCCCAACTAATGATTTTAAATAATGCATCTACAAATTCCGCCCTTTTATTCTTATATTTCAAATAATAAGCGTGTTCCCAAACATCAATCACTAAAATGGGGATTACGCCCCACTGTGTTAATTTCTCATGGTTCTCACACTGCAAGACCGTAAGCCTGCGTGTATAAGGTTGATAGCCCAAGATTCCCCAACCACCTCCATCTACATTTTTAGAAGTTTGGGCTATATAGGCCTTCAATTTTTCAAAAGACCCAAACCCTTTTTCAATTTCAAGTAACAAATCCCCGGTAGGGTTCATTTGCTTATTGGTCAAATTGGTCCAAAATATACTATGCAATACATGACTAGAAAAATGATAAGAAAGTTTTTTGGTCCAATAATCTACTGTTTCAAAATTATTGGTATCCATAGCTTTCCTAATCATTTCTACATCATGATTAGCTGCTTTCATAGCGCCACCATGGTGAAAAGTATAATGCAAGTGCATGGTCTCTTCATCCATATATGGTTCTAGAAAATTATTACTATATGGGAGTGGTTGTTGTATAAAAATACCATTCACATCTGCTAACTGATCAATGCCATTGCTGCTTAGATGTTGTGCAAAAAGACTATTTGCAGGCAAGATGGTAGCACCGCCAATAATGGCAGCATTTTGTAAAAAGGATTTGCGATCCATGGTGGGAATATTTTTGAAAAGCTAAACCAAATAATTTGGATGCTCAATTATAATCCCACTAAAATGTATGCCCCTGAAAACCAATTAATCAGCATCAAAAGATTCCAATAAATTCAATCCTTGCTCCCATTTTCCAAAGCCACTATCTGCATTTATATGACCAGCAGCTCCAATATTCATCAAAGTACTTCCCCAAGCATTTGCAAAAAATTGGGCTCTTTCTAAAGACACCCAAGGATCATTATCACTAGCCACCATCATGGTTTTAAAGGGAATGGTTTGCAGCGGAATGGGGGCAAAGCCAGTAGCTGGAAAAGTATAGACTGGATTTTCAATATCACTAGGAGCTACCAGTAAGGCCCCTTTAATCTTGCGCTGATACTTATTTGCCCAATGTGCAATTGTGCAACAAGCCAAACTATGACCAATCAAAACAACATTAGATGGTTCATAAGCTAATACTGCCCTGTCAATGGTTGTTATCCAAGTATCGCAATCTGGCGCGTCCCATTCTGATTGATGCACCCTAATAAAATTGGGGCCGCTCTGTTCAAAATAAGTTTGCCAATGCTGTGGACCAGAATTACCAAGACCGGGCAGTATTAAATATTGTGTCATCAAATAATGGTTACACTATCTCAACAATCCTTTTGGAACAGGTTTTTCCAACAAGTATTTGTAGATGAATTTGGTTTTCAAATTGGCAAAATGATTGCCTTTAGCACCACCCCATCCATGACGTCCTCCAGGATACAACATAAATTCAAAATCCTTACCCTTGTCTTGCAAAGCACTCACCAACTGAATACTGTTTTGCATGTGCACATTGTCATCCATGGTTCCATGTACCAATTGCAATTGACCTTTGAACTTATCTACATAGGTTAATACACTGCTGCTCTTATATCCTTCTGGATTTTCTTGAGGTGTATCCATAAAACGCTCTGTATAATGACTATCATACAAACGCCAGTCAACCACAGAACCTCCAGCCATAGCGTGCGTGAATACATCTGAACCATAGGTTAATGCATAACAACTCATGTATCCACCATAACTAAATCCTGTAATGCAAACTTTGGTAGGATCAGCCTGACCATTGGCAATAAACCATTTGGCCATGGTCTTATAGTCTTCCATTTCCCAATAGCCAAGGTTGCGGTGCATATAGTTCACACCAGCTTTTCCAAAATGTCCGCTGGCGCGATGGTCAAAAGCCACTTGAATCACTCCTTCCTGTGCATAGAATTGGGTATTAGCAGACCAACCCCATCTATCCATCACGGTTCCTGCGTTGGGACCACCATAGATGCTCACCAACAAAGGATATTTTTTATTGGGATCCATTTTTGCAGGCCAAGTAACATAGGCTGGAAGGTCAAACAAACCGTCTGCACTCTTGATGCGAATCAGTTCAGTTTTGGCCAATTCATACTGGTCCATCACAGCTGATTTACTATCGCCTAATTCACGAATAATCTTACCAGTATTATCTACTAGAGTCATTTTTGAAGGAGTTGTTACACTGCTATAAGTAGTGATAAAATATTTACCTGTTGGAGACAAGCTAGTATTGGCATGATTGTATTCACCAAAAGTTAAACGTTTTAAACTACTGCCATTAAACTTGGCCACGTACAAATCAATCCTAGCAGTATTCTCGCGGCTTCTGGCTGTAAAATAAACCTGACTATTTTTCTCGTCAATATATTTGATGCCAGTAACCGTGTAGTTACCTGTGGTGATGGCATTTTTCAAAACCCCATCACTGCCATAGAGATACAAATGGTTCCATCCCGTTCTATCACTTTGCATAATGAACTGGGTATTATTGGTAATAAAATTCACCCTGCCACTAACACGGTCTTCTAAGTCAATCCAGGTTTTTTGTTTCTCATCGTAGATTTCTTTTTTCTTTCCGTTTACAGGATCAACATCATACATTTTCATATTGTCTTGACCACGGTTCATCCAATAGACAAGAAGATTACTGGTACCTGGTTTCCAAACTGGCCATCCAAAATACTGGTCATCCTTTTCATTAAAATCTGCCCAAACAGTTTTACCGCCATCAGGACTTACAAAACCAATTTTTACTTCTGGATTTTTGTCCCCAGATTTTGGATAACGGGTTTCTTCTACAAAACCATGCGCACCTTCACTATTGTAAATGGGGAACATGGGAATCATGCTCTCGTCAAAATGCATATAAGCCAATTGCTTGCTATCTGGTCTCCACCAATAAGCCCTATAGCGTGTGGGTCTTCCAAAAATTTCTTCAAAATAAACCCAGCTAGCATACCCATTTAAAGTAGTAGCAGTGCCGTCTGTGGTCAATTGATTTTCCTTACCAGTTGCCAAGTTCACAGTAAACAAATTATTGTTTCTAGTGAATGCTACATAGTTGCTATCAGGAGAAAACATAGGATTTTTTTCCTCATCCTTGTCATTGGTGATTCTTTTTTCAACACCGCCAGCTTTTACAAAAAGGTCATTGTCTTTTGTAATAATTGATTTGGCATAGGGCGATGGCATTCCAGGCCCCCTGCTAGGAGCACCACCTTCATTTTTCACTGTTAGGGTGCCCGTTTTCACATCCATGGTATAAGTTCTATACGCAGAATCTGGGTGAATTTTTTGGTACAATTCAACGTGCTCGTCATCTACCCATTTTACTACCTGAGGCAGGGAATAAGTAAAATCTTTGGGTAGTTTTCCGGCCAATAGTTCTTCTTGACTAAAGGTTTTTTTCTGGGCACCTGCTACTAGGGTGGTAGCAGTAATGCAGGCTGTAAACAGCAGTCGTTTGAAATGCATAGTTGGAATTTTGGTGCAGCAATGTAATAAAAGCCCTTTGAATTTGGGCGTTTTTTACAGGAATGAAAAAGCCCCAGCTCAAGAACTGGGGCTATGATAGAAAATTTAATGATGAAGCCTTAGATTACCAGATTGATCATCCTGCCTTTTACAAAAATGAATTTCTTTAAAGACTTGCCCTCTACCCATTTCTGAACCAGTTCATTGGCCAAAACCAATTCCTGCACTTCAGCTTCAGTTGCGTCTAAAGAAATAAGCAGGTTGGTTCTTACCTTACCATTGATGCTTACAGGGTATTCTTTGGCAGATTCAACCACATGAGCCGGGTCAAATACAGGGAATGCCGCATCCAATATAGAACTGCTATTACCAAGTGCCGCCCAAAGCTCTTCTGCTACGTGCGGGGCATATGGCGTAACCAACACCAACAAAGGCTCTAAAACAGCACGCTTATTGCATTTTAAGTCTGCTAATTCATTCACACAGATCATAAACCCACTCACTGCTGTATTAAAACTAAAACGCTCGGTATCGTCCTGGGTTTTCTTGATGGCTTTGTGCAAGACTTTTAATTCTGCAGCATTGGGGGCGTCTTCATTCCAAACCCTTCCTTTGAGCTCGTCAAAGAATAAACGCCAAAGCTTTTTGATAAAACGATGTACCCCTTCAATTCCCTTGGTATCCCAAGGTTTGCTCTGCTCTACGGGGCCCAAGAACATTTCATACATGCGGAAAGTATCGGCTCCAAATTTTTGAACCAATTCATCCGGATTCACCGTGTTGAATTTAGACTTAGACATTTTCTCTACCTCGGTTCCGCAGAGATACTTACCGTCTTCTAACTGAAAACTAGCAGCCGCAAAATCGGGCTTCCATTTCTTAAATGCAGTTGTATCTAATTCAATGCCATCCACAATATTTACGTCTACATGTAATTTATCAACAGTGTCAAAATCCTTGATCAAACCATGGGAAACAAATTCCTGTGTGCCTTTTAGGCGATAGACAAATCTAGAAGAGCCTTGAATCATTCCTTGATTCAATAACTTCTTAAAGGGCTCGTCAAAACCAATATGACCTAGGTCACAGAGGGCCTTGGTCCACATACGGCTATAGAGCAAATGCCCCACCGCGTGTTCGGTACCACCAATATATAAATCTACTTGGTTCCAATAATCACTCACAGCCCTATCGCAGAATGTTTGGTCATTGTGGGGATCCATATAGCGCAGAAAATACCAGCTACTACCGGCATAGCCAGGCATGGTATTGGTTTCTAATTCTTTTGCCACCCATTCAGGAATATTGGCCAAGGGGCCTTCTCCTTCTGGACCAGGTGAATAGGTATCTACTTCAGGTAATAACAAAGGCAATTCGGTTTCAGCCAATGGATATGCTGTTCCATCCTTCCATTGTATAGGAAATGGTTCACCCCAATAACGCTGACGGCTAAACGCCGCATCGCGCATGCGAAAATTCACTTTGGATTTACCAATACCCATTGCTTCCAAACGCTGATTCACAATGGCAATAGCATCACGCATGACTACCCCATTTAAGAAATCACTGTTCTCTAATTTGGCATCCTTGGTTGGATTGGCTTCCGTACCATTAAAGGCATCGCCCAAAATATTGGTGATGGGAATATTAAAATGTTGTGCAAATTTAAAGTCCCGATCATCGCCGCAAGGCACAGCCATAATGGCTCCTGTGCCATAACCCGCCAACACGTATTCAGAAATCCAAATAGGAATTTTTACGCCGTTAAATGGATTAATGGCATAAGCTCCAGTAAAGCATCCAGAGATTTTTTTCTCTGCCTGACGCTCTCTTTCACTGCGGCTTTTTACATAGGTACAATATTCATCTACTGCCGCTTGTTGGTCTGCAGTAGTAATAGTATTGATCAATTCGTGCTCTGGTGCAATGACCATAAAGTCTACGCCAAAAATGGTATCGGGTCTGGTAGTATAGACTTTTAATTGTTGACCTGCAGTTGGTACTCCAGTAATTTCAAAATCAATTTCTGCACCATAACTTTTTCCAATCCAGTTGGTTTGCATTTCTTTCATGGATTCGCTGAACTCCACGCGCTCCAAGCCTTCTAGCAAACGGTCTGCATATTCGGTAATGCGTAAATACCATTGACGCAATTTCTTTTTCACAACTGGATGACCACCCCTTTCACTCACCCCATTCACCACTTCATCGTTGGCTAAAACAGTCCCCAATGCTTCACACCAATTCACTTCTCCATAACCACAAAAAGCCAGTCTGTAATGCATTAGAATTTCCTGCTGTTGCTTTTCAGAAAATCCTTTCCAATCATCTGCACCAAACTGCGCTGGTTGATAACTCACCGCTGCAGGAAATGCATGAACGGCATTACCCTCTTTTGCAAAGCTGGCTATCAATTCGGCTATCGGCGTAGCCTTCTGTGTATGTTTATTAAAAAAGCTATTGAACAATTGTAGAAAAATCCACTGGGTCCATTTATAATAATTGGGTTGACAGGTTCTGATCTCACGCTCCCAGTCAAAACAAAATCCAATATTGTCTAATTGCTTTCTAAACGTATCAATGTTCTTGTCTGTGCTAATAGCAGGATGCACACCGTGTTCAATGGCATACTGTTCAGCGGGCAAACCAAAAGCATCATATCCCATGGGATGTAAGACATTGAATCCCTGCAAACGCTTGAATCGGCTAAAAATATCTGAGGCAATATAGCCCAGTGGATGACCCACGTGCAAACCTGCTCCACTTGGGTAAGGGAACATGTCTAACACATAATATTTGGGCTTATCGCTGGTATTGCTAACGCGATAGGCATGTTGTTCACGCCACTGCCTTTGACGTTCCTTTTCAATTTTTCTGAAATCGTATTCCATTGTTCTAACAAATCTTTAACCCTATTAAGGCTCGAAAGCGGTAATTTGGGCTGTAAAAAACCATTTTGAATGGCTGCAAATGTAAGTGTTTAACGCTCAAAAGCCTACATTTGCCCAACGGGAACCGATTTCTGAAATCCGGTTTCTCTGACAAAAAACTGAACTATGGCCGCTGTTGGTAAATCATCTATGAAACGCAGTAAACCCAATTATATCTACAGCATAGTAGGGGTAGCACTGGTATTATTGATTCTGGGGATCATGGGCTGGTTCTTTCTGAACATTAGTTCGGTAGGCAATGCCTTTAAAGAAGACATAAGACTGAGTGCCTATTTGCGTACCATGAACAAGGATACCATTGGCCAAATTCAACAATTTATTGCTTCTAAGCCCTATGCCAAAAACGTGGTATATGTAGACAAAACCAGCGCCAAACAAATCTGGAACAAAGAGAATAATGAAGACTGGGCCAAGATCTTAGAAGTGAATCCATTACCTGAAAGTATTGACTTCTACGCCAAGGCCAATTATGTAAACAAAGACAGTCTGACCAAGATCTCGGCTGAACTAATGGCTGCCTATGGCAATCAAATTACCGAATTACAATATCCTCAAAGTTTGGTGACCAACCTAAATGAACGCGCTTCTAAAATTGGGTTGATTTTCTTGGTAGTAGCTATTATCCTTTGTGTAATTGTCATTTTTAGTATTGATAATACCATTCGATTGGCCATGTTTAGCAATCGGTTCCTAATAAAAACCATGCAAATGGTGGGAGCTACCAGGGGCTTTATTGCCAAACCCATGAATATTAAAGCAGTGGTTAATGGATTGATAAGTTCTTTGATTGCCATTGCCTTACTCTTTACCCTGATTGGTTGGGCTGAAAGCCAGTTCCCTCAATTAAAAGCCATTCGCGACGTAAAACTGACCCTAATTTTATTTGGGGGTATGATGGCGTTGGGCGTTGGCATCTCTGTATTTAGCACACATCGTTCCGTGTTGAAGTACCTTAAAATGAAACTGGACGATTTGTATTGATTCCTATTTTTGAAACCTTAACTTGCAAACCTTATAACTAATAAGTGATGAGTGAACAAAAGAAAATGGCAGCATTGTTTGCCAAAGACAACCTGACTTGGATGCTGATTGGCGGCGTGATCATTGCATTGGGATTCTTCTTAATGAGTGGTGGCAAATCTGCAGATCCAAAAGTATTTGATACCAAGGAAGTCTATGGTACCATTAGAATTACGGTTGCTCCCTTGCTGATTGTATTGGGATTGTTAGTAGAAATTTATGCGATCTTTAAAAAATCCAAATGACACCGGTAGAATCCATCATTATTGCAATTGTAGAAGGTTTAACCGAATTCCTTCCGGTATCATCTACCGGTCATATGATCATCACCAGTAGGATTCTGGGCATTGAGACAGACGAGTTTACCAAATTATTTGAAGTTGCCATTCAGCTAGGCGCTATTCTATCTGTGGTGGTACTATATTGGAGCAAGTTCTTTCCTTTGAACCGTAAAGGATTCTATTTAAAATTAGTAGTAGCAGTTATTCCTGCATTGGTGCTGGGATTTGTATTCTCTAAAAAGATTGACGCTTTATTAGAGAGCCCATTGACCGTAGCCATCACTTTATTGTTGGGCGGAATCATTCTTTTATTCATAGATAAGCTCTTCCAAACAAATACTATTGAAGAAGACGAAGATATTACCCTGAAACAAGCGCTGATTATTGGTTTTTGGCAGTGTTTGGCCATGATTCCCGGAACTAGCCGTAGTGCTGCCAGTATTATTGGAGGTATGCAACAAAAATTAACCAGAAATCTAGCAGCTGAATTTTCTTTTTATCTGGCAGTACCAACTATGGCTGCCGCTACCGGATACAAAATATTAAAAGCTTATTTAGACACACCTGAACTGCTAAATAATACAGATAACCTACTAGCTTTATTAGTGGGAAGTATGGTAGCATTTGTAGTAGCCATGTTGGCCATTAAGTTTTTTATTGGCTTTTTACAAAGAAATGGTTTCAAATTGTTTGGTTGGTACCGCATTATTGTAGGTCTTGCTTTATTGGCCTTAATTTATACTGGCAAATTGTAAGCTCCGCCATTCTCGCTTTCCCTATCTTTAAGCACCAAAACGAATTGCATGCAAACTGCACCGAAGAAAGTGATTAACGGATGGGCCATGTATGACTGGGCCAATAGTGTTTACAACCTAGTTATCACATCCACCATTTTTCCAGCTTATTATGAAGCCGTTACCGGAGATGGTAATGACGCAACCGCCAATGATACGGTACATCTATTTGGAAGGGAATACGTGAATACTTCTCTCTACAATTATGCTCTTGCCGTGGCCTTTATGATTGTTGCCTTGATGTCTCCCCTTTTGTCTTCTATTGCTGACTATAAGGGCAACAAAAAAAAGTTTCTCTTCTTCTTCTGTACCATGGGAAGTCTGGCTTGTTCAGCCATGTACTTTTATGACAAGGATAATTTGGCTTATGGATTGGGTTGTTTAATCATTGCTTGTATTGGATTTTGGAGTAGCCTTGTTTTTTACAATTCCTATTTGCCAGAAATTGCTGCGCCAGAAGATCAGGATAGGGTTTCAGCCAAAGGATTCTCCATGGGCTATATTGGAAGTGTGATTTTACAGATCATCTGTTTTGTATTTGTTTTAATGCCTGAAAAATTTGGCATCAATACAGGTAAAGCGTCTCAGATCTCGTTTTTATTGGTAGGAATTTGGTGGTGGGGTTTTGGACAATTTGCCCTAAGTAGGTTGCCAAAAGGGACTCCCGCAGTAGATCAACCAGAAAAGGGCAATCTTTTTACTTATGGTTACAAAGAATTGAATAAGGTTTGGAAACAACTAAGCCATACCCCAATTTTAAAAAGATTTTTATCCGCTTTCTTTTTCTATAATATGGGGGTTCAGACTGTGATGTTAGCAGCTACCCTCTATGGCAAAAGCGAATTAAATATTCCTACTACCAACTTGATTATCGCCATATTGATTATTCAATTAGTAGCCGTTCCTGGTGCATTTTTAATTGCACGTTTGTCAAATAAGATTGGCAATTTTAAGGCCTTGATGTTCTGTGTGGTATTTTGGATACTGCTATGTATTATAGGATATTTATTGCCGCGCAATGGCATCAATGAATTCTACTTATTAGCCGTACTAGTTGGTTTTGTGATGGGTGGAATTCAATCATTAAGTAGGAGTACCTATGCCAAACTAATGCCAGAAACAAAAGACACTACCTCATATTTTAGCTTTTATGATGTTACCGAAAAAATTGCCATTGTGATTGGTATGTTTAGTTTTGGATTTATCAACGAGTTAAGTGGTTCACAACGTAATTCCGTACTTGCCCTTGTTATCTTTTTTGTCATTGGTTTAATTTTACTAGCCATGGCTCAAGCAAAACAAAAAAAATCACTCGCTTAATATGAAACTCCACAGTATTTCTGCAGGTTATTTTAAATTAGATGGCGGCGCCATGTATGGTGTGGTTCCTAAAAGCATGTGGAACAAACTAAATCCAGCAGACGAAAACAATCTTTGTAATTGGGCATTGAGATGTCTTTTAATTGAAGACGGCAACCGTTTAATCTTGGTAGACAATGGTGTGGGAGACAAACAGGACCAGAAATTTTTTGGTCATTATCATTTAAGTGGAGAAACAGACATTAACAAAGCCCTTGCTGCCAAAGGGTTTCACAGCAGTGATATTACCGATGTACTGTTAACGCATTTACATTTTGACCACTGTGGTGGAAGTATTAAAAGAGTAGGTGAAAAACTAGTACCCGCATTTGAAAATGCCATTTATTGGAGTAATCAAGACCATTGGAAATGGGCTACAGTACCCAATGATAGGGAAAAAGCCAGTTTTTTAAAAGAGAATATACTACCCATTCAGGAGTCAGGTCAACTGCAATTTATAGCCACACCAGAACAAGGATTAAAAGAAACAGGTAAATTGGGCATCACTGCTTTTAGTGACAATATCAGCATTCGTTTTGTATCTGGTCATACCAATCAAATGATGCTACCTCAAATCAATTACAAGGGAAGCACTTTGGTATATATGGCAGACCTACTACCATCTACCGGACATATTCCTCTTCCTTATGTAATGGCTTATGATATGTTTCCATTGACCACTTTGGAAGAGAAAAAATCCTTTTTACAAGAAGCACTAGAGGGTAACTATAGTTTGTTTTTTGAACACGATGCGTTTAATGAGTGTTGCAAATTACAGCAAACAGAAAAGGGGATCCGCGCAACGGAATCATTTACACTAGACTAAGGAAAGCAAATTAATTAAAACTCAGATTGGAGGTCAATGGGTAACGCAGGTTACGGTATTGCATCATGTCTACTTTCACACTTCCTACTACAATGGGGCTTTCTATTCTAAGTGGAATATGGTTGGGATCATCACTTACCCAAACGGTCATTTTTTCTCCACCCGCAAACATGGTACCTTTTACCAATAAGGGTTTGAACTTGATAGCCCTAAATTTACCATACTTGGTTTTGATGGTTTCTTTGCCTTCATACTTGATGTACAAATTATGTACCTCATTGTCCAAAAACATATTAAAAGGAATCTTGTCTTCTGGCTTGTATTTATTAAAATCAATATTGCGTGCGTAATAGATTGCACTCAAAACATCTTGAATACATCCAGGTACTTTAAAGGAACCCGTGGTAGTAACTGCGGTATTGGTTTGCAGGTTAAATGTAACGTTCTCATTGTGTTTGAAACCACCTTCATTCACGCTTCTGATAAATTTCATTGGCTGTAAATTGGCCGTATCAAAATAGGTTTCATATCTGTCCCTTACTTTGAAAATCCAGTCGTAACTGGGATTAGAATTACCAACACCCACCACATGATAAACAGGCTTGTTATTCAGGTATTCTAATTTAGTAGTAAAATTGGCATCACCTGCGTTTACATAAAGACCAATCACATTGTAAAACACCACAAAGGAAATGCTTTCACCATCTTGAAAAGAGGTATTGCGAATACCACAAAAGTCATCCCCTGCCGTAAGGGGTCTATAAATACACAGTAAAAGGACAACCAATAATATTTTTTTCACAGCATTTATTGAATAATCATGATAAAGCTAGCAAAAAGCCACGTCATGATTTATGACTTTTGTTCTTTTTGCTTGAACAACCTCAAACCCAGTAAAAAGACCGTACCGAATATGGCAGGTACAATCAGATTTACAATCCAAATTCCAGCAGATGCGGCCAAAATGGAAACTTGCTGGGTAGTTACCAAACCAAACAATTCCAAGCTTAGTTTACCCCTAATCCCTAATTCTGCTAGGGCAATGGTTGGAATCATGGCCATTAGCATAAATAACACTGAAACCAAGCAGAGCAATATTTGCCAACTGGCGTCTACCCCAAATATTTTCAACAATAACACATACTGGACAATAAATACAACGTATCTAAGCACAGAAAGTAACAAAATTCTTGTTAATTCTTTGTTGTGTAAGTTTTCCATTTTCTCCAAAAAGAATTTGTACTTGCTCACAAAGGGTATACGCTCTATCCACTTAATCACCAATGCCACATTAAAATAAAGCACCCCAAACAAGAAGATGCCAGGTGTTAAACCAATTAAAAGTGCGTCTAACCAAAAAGCAGAGAGACCCGGTAAAATAGCCTGATTATCCAAAAGTGTAAACCTGAGAATGGTCAATGAAATAAAACCAAGACTAAATGTGACTAAGATCTGGCTCATGGAACCAACTAAGGATAAGCCAACTGCCCTTAATCTATTGCCTTCTTCTAAATACAACACTCTCCCAACAAAATCGCCAGAACGGTTGATGGTATTTAGCGCAAATGCCTGACCCGTTAAAATTGCTTTATAGGCACTCCAATAAGAAATGGGCTGAACCTTACTAGCCAACAATTGCCATTTCCTTGCTTCCAAACCCCAATTCAAGATCATTAGTAAGAAAATAAAGGCAAAAATTTCCCAACCCTTTTGTGCCAATGTTTGCTTGATGAGATTCCAAGACTGTTCCAAGTCTTTATGGTGTTGTACCTGCTGGTAAATGGAATAAGCCAGCCAAAGGAATAGGATGGGACCTACTACATAATTCAGGAATATTTTATAATTTTTTTTCAGCTCTAGATTTTAAAGCACAAAGAACGGCTTTCGGAAGCAGAATGAAAAATGCTCAATGCTTTGGTTTATTTTTACCAAGATGAGCAAAAAACCAGAGATTATATTGGGTATTGACCCCGGCACAACAGTAATGGGATATGCCTTATTAAGGGTAGAAAACAACCAACCTAGGGTCTTATTGATGGATGTATTAAAACTGGCCCATGAAAAAGATATTTATGCCAGACTAGAAATGATTCATACCAAGGTCATGGAATTGATTGCCCTTTATCATCCCTCTACATTTGCCATTGAAGCCCCATTCTTTGGCAAGAACGTACAGAGTATGCTCAAATTGGGCAGGGCTCAAGGAGTAGCCATCGCGGCAGCAATGCAAGCCAAATTGGGTGTAACCGAATACTCTCCTAAAAAAGTGAAACAGTCTATTACGGGAAATGGTAATGCCGATAAAGATCAGGTATGGAAAATGTTGCAGCGGATTTTGTCTATTGATGAGCAACCCCAATATTTTGATGCTACCGATGCTTTGGCCGTAGCACTTTGTCATCATTACCAAACCTCTTCTGTTTTGGGTACGGCTGTAAAAGGCTTAAAGGGATGGGATGATTTTATTGCCAAGAATCCTGGAAGGGTAAAAACTAAATAGCCACTAGGTTTTCTAGAATGGCGTTTTGAACAGCTTTGAGTTCTTCAGGAGATAATTTCAATTTACCCCTGGTAAAGTTCAAATCATCCGCATCATTAATGGGCACTAAGTGCAAGTGCGCGTGTGGCACTTCTAAGCCTACAACACTGATCCCACAACGGTTACAGGGGAATGCTTGCTCAATAGCTTTGGCAATGGGTTTGGAAAACAAGAGAATCTTAGATAGATAATCATTGTCCAAATCAAAGAATTGATCTGTCTCTATTTTAGGCACCACCAATACATGACCTTTCACCAATGGAAAAATGTCTAGGAAGGCAAAAAAATGGTCATTCTCTGCAATCTTATAAGACGGAATTTCTCCAGCAATGATTTTTGAAAAAATGGTCATGCCCTTAGATGCTGATATTTTCAACCTTGAATTTAATAATGCCATTAGGTGCTTGCACTTCTGCAACCTCGCCCACTACCTTACCCAATAAGCCGCTTCCAATAGGAGAGCTAGCAGAAATTTTACCCAATTTCAAATCGGCTTCTTTTTCGCCCACAATTTGATAGGTTACCGTTTTCTTAGTGGCCAAATTGGTAATTGTCACTTTGGTCAGAATGGTTACTTTACTAATATCAATAGTGCCGGGATCCACAATTTTTGCATTGCTGATCACGCCTTCTAATTGTTTGATTTTTGCTTCTAGCATGCCTTGGGCTTCTTTGGCAGCGTCATATTCTGCATTTTCCTTCAAGTCACCCTTTTCCCTTGCCTCGGCAATGGCTTTGGATGCTGCAGGACGTTCAATAGACTTCATACGCTGCAATTCCTCACGCATCTTGTCAAAGGTCTCCTGTGTTACATAATCACTCATACTCTTGCTGTTTAGAAGCTGTAAAAAAAATACAACGCCACGTTTGACTGTAGCGTTGTAGGTCTGCAAAAATAGGAAATATTTGCAAAATCAAATAAATGTAATTTCTCTAAGCCAAGCCCAGTTTGTCCAAAACTACTTTGGCCATTTTAAAATAGGCTTCATGGCTATACCCAGCAATATGGGGTGTAATGAGCACATTGGTTTGAGACAATAACCATTGAAGGGACTCTTTTTCAGCTTGGCTATAGCTCTCTAATTTTTCATTCTCCAATACATCCAAACCCGCTGCCTTTATTTTCCCGCTTTTCAAAGCCCTTTTAAGAGCAAGGGTATCAGTTACTTTTCCGCGGCAAGTGGTTAAGAAATAAGGTTTTTGCTGAAGCGATGTAAAGAAGCTGTCATTGGCCAAATGAAAAGTCTCATCCGTTAGTGGTACGTGCAAACTAATCACATCGGCTTCCTGCTGAATCTCATGCAAGCTAGCTTCTTGAACATATCCAGTGGAGAAACCCTGCTTGTATTTATCATAGGCCAACACTTTCAAACCAAAGCCAGAAAGGATTTTGGCGAAGGCCTGACCAGTATGACCAAAGCCAATGATACCAACGGTCTTACCCGTTAACTCCTCTCCCCTATTCTCGGTTCTGATCCATTTGCCATCTTTAATTTCAAGTGCACTGCTGGGTATTTTATTCATTAAACCCAATAGCAAACCCAGTTCATGCTCTGCCACTGCATTGCAATTACCTTCTGGGCTGCTTACGCAAAGAATGCCCCTGCTTTGAGCATAATCAGTGTCTATGAGTTCCATACCACTACCCAATCTTCCAATCCATTTGAGTTTGGTGGCTTTTTCCAACAATTCCTTTTTAACGGGTCTAGTTGTTACAATTAAACCTTCTAAGTCCACAATGGCCTGTTCCAAAGCAAGGTCTCCAATGCCTGGAATAAATACCACTTTAAAACCCAATTGCTCCAATCGCTCCGTGAGATAGGGATGGGCATTGGCGGTAATCAATACTTTTCTTTCCAATGGGTTCTTATTAGCGCATGTGAAAACTGAGTTCTGCAAAATCTGCAATGCTCAATTGTTCTGCACGTTTATTGAATATGGGATTCTCCAAAAATTCGGGTTCAAACAAACCCCTAACGGCGTTTCTCAGCATTTTTCTACGCTGGTTAAAAGCCGCTTTGACAAGCGCAAACAGGGCTTTTTCCGATTTCATGGGAACTACCGTTTCTTTTCTTCTTAACCTGATGACGCCACTCATGACTTTGGGTGGAGGATTAAAACTTTCTGGAGGAACGTCAAACAAATATTCTACTTCATAAAATGTTTGCACCAATACACTCATGATACCATATACCTTGGTATTGGGTTTAGAAGCAATTCTTTGCGCCACTTCTTTTTGAAACATCCCAATCATCACGGGTACTTGTTCTTTCCATTCCAATACTTTGAAAACAATCTGTGTAGAGATATTGTAAGGGAAATTGCCCACTACGGTAAATGCACCTTCAAATGGAGCATCTATTTGCAAAAAATCCTGATGAATAATTTTTCCCTGAATAGCAGGATAATGGAGGTTGAGATAGACCACTTTCTCATCATCCAGTTCTACAGCTCTAAAATCAATTCCTTTGAGAGGAAGCAAGTACTTGGTTAGTGCTCCTGCGCCAGGCCCCACTTCTACCAACTGCGTAAATGAGTCAGATTCCAAAGCTGCTACAATCTGTTTGCAGATAGATTCATCTTTGAGAAAATGCTGACCCAGTGATTTTTTCAGGCGATAGTCCATTGGCACGAAATTAGGTTTTTTAAGGTTCCCGCAGTTGCGGCTAATAATCCTTATTTTTACCCATAATTTACATCAATGAGCTATGAATTACAAAAGCCGGTGATTGGATTCACTTGTGGAGACCTAAACGGCATTGGAATAGAACTAATTATCAAAACACTGTCAGATCACCGCATTTTAGAAATCTGTACACCGGTGGTTTTTGCCAATAACAAATGCATCAATTTCTACAAAAAGACCATGCCTGAAGTCAATTTCAGCTATTCTAGTGTAAAGGAATTGAACAGGCTAAATCCCAAACAGGTGAATATTTTTAACTGTTGGGAAGAAGAAGTGGTGATCAATCCAGGCCAATTAAATGAAATTGGTGGCAAATACGCTTTAGAATCTTTAACCCAAGCCACCCAAGCACTGAAAGAGGGATTGATTCATGGTTTGGTTACTGCACCTATTCATAAGAAGAATATTCATACAGAAGCATTTCCTTATACCGGTCATACCCCCTACTTCAAAGCATTCTTTAATGTGAGTGATGTGGTGATGTTCATGGTGGCAGAAAATATGCGCGTGGGTCTAGTAACTGAACACGTAACCGTGGCCGATGTATCTAAACATATTACCAGAGAGAACATCCTGTTGAAATTGAAAATCATGCACAACAGTTTGCAAAAAGATTTTGGTGTAGACAAACCCAAGATTGCGGTGTTGGGTCTGAACCCACACGCAGGAGACGAGGGATTGATTGGAGCAGAAGAAGAAACTATTATCAAGCCAGCCATCAAAGACGCCAAGCAATCCATGTTGGTGTTTGGACCCTATAGTGCCGATGCTTTTTTTGCAAGAGGACAATTTGAAAAATTTGATGCCGTACTAGCCATGTACCATGACCAAGGATTGATTCCATTCAAGTCATTGGCCATTGGAGAAGGTGTAAACTATACAGCTGGTCTACCTGTGATCAGAACCAGTCCGGATCATGGAACTGCTTTTGATATTGCAGGCAAAGACAAGGCAGATGCCAATAGTTTTATTGTAGCTGTGTTTGAAGCGGTTGATATTTATAGAAGCAGAAACGGCTACAAAGAAATGCGCGCCAACCCACTTAGAAAAATGAGTGCCAGAATGTTGGCCAATGCCGTTGATGAACGCATAGAAGAAAACGAAGGATAAAATTAGTAGCATGTTGACCATTTCTAATCAGGAGCTAACCGTTAGCATTAGTGCACAGGGTGCAGAATTACAAAGCATTTTTAACAAGCAAACCCAATTGGAATATTTGTGGGATGCTAACCCAACTTTCTGGCCCAAGAAAAGTCCCGCCCTATTTCCCATTGTTGGGGGATTGAAAAATGGACAGTACCAATATGATGGTCAATCCTATGCTATGGGAAGACATGGATTTTCAAGAGAAAGCGTTTTTAGTGTTAGTGAGCAAACGGAGTCTAGTATTGTATTTACCCTAGAAGCCAATGCAAACACCAGAGCCATCTACCCTTTTGAATTTAAATTTTCCCTTGCCTATCGCGTAGAAGGCAATCAATTATTTGTCACTTACTTGGTAGAAAATACAGGAGACAAGGATTTGTATTTTTCTGTTGGAGCCCATCCTGCATTCAAAGTGCCTCTGACCAATGGAACGGGTTATGAAGATTGGTTTTTGGAATTTGGTACAACAGAAACCGTGGGTGTTCATCCACTTGATGCTGAAGGATTGGTAGAACCTGTAGCGGTTCCTTATTTAGACAACTGCAACCAATTGCCCTTGAAAAAATCTTTGTTTTATGGAGACGCCCTTGTCTTCAAAAATTTGAAAAGCCATAGTATTGGTATCAAGAGTCATCAATCTCCACACGGTCTAACTATGCACTATGGAGACTTTCCTTATATGGGTATTTGGAGCGCCAAAGATGCAGACTTTGTTTGTATAGAACCTTGGTGCGGCGTGGCCGATAGTACTACAACAGACGGCCAACTCATCAACAAAGAAGGCATCAATCAATTAGCAGTAGGTGGAACTTTTGAAAGAACCTGGCGTGTGGAATTATTCTAAAGCTTATTTGAAAAAGCTATCTGCTATGCCTTTGTTCACTATATAATTGCTATAAGTAATTTCTACCCTTCCCTTTTTGTTTTTTAGTTTCTGCGCTTCAGAAAGGGGCTTCTCATTATCATCAAATTCCAAAGTAATTCCCTTTGGCAATTTGTAATCCTTGGTATTAAAACTAAATACCACTTTTTGCGGTAAGCCATAATTGGCATAAGCCCCATAACTCATTTGCATTTCATAAGTACCATTCTCCTTGGTAGTTGTTATGGCTTTACGAACCAGTAAATTGGGCTCGTCAATATATAAAGTGGTGATCACAATTTCACTGGCTTCATTGGTAGGAAGTAGTTTTACAATCTTGGTTTTGAACCCATCAATCATAGCTTCTCCTGCAGCCAATGCCACAAAATCACTGGTGGTAATAATGGTGCTCATATTTACCGATACTCCACCCTTGGGAAGTAATGAAATGCCCCCCTCTTTTTTTAACCTAAACTTATTGGGCTTTTTAAAATAGACTTTTACTTTTCCAATGGGTGCTTTAATAAAACTCACATCGGTTTTCATATTACCGTCTGCCTCATAATCATTTACTTGGTCAAGTTTGGCCTTCACCTTTGTTACAAGCGCTGTCATGTCTTGGGCCTGAACACTGGTATAAGAAATCATTAAAGCAACAACGAAAAAGAAAATCCTCATGGAAAATATTTTAAAATAAAAGCAAATTAACTCAACACGTCTTTCTTGTTAAAGATCCAAATGCTGCCACCTACAAAACCAAAAATATGCACAATCAATACCAGGGCAGAATTGACAATCTTTTGTGGGTTCTGAATACTACCTACAATGGCTTCATTGGCGTCATTGACTTGAATGTCAAAAAACTCTTTCCAACTAATCATGTGCGTAGTAAAGAGATAGGGTTTTAAAGCATTAAAGATGGGAATATTCAAAGTGCTCAAGATGGTGAAAAATACAATCACACTCATGGTAGCCACAATGGGACCAATACTGTTTTCAGCAAAAATAGAAAGAAAGAAACCCAGTGCGGCAACGGTTACCATGGCCAGTGCGGCAAAAACAAACGCACCCGCATAACGCCAGAATACATCGTTTTCAGAAAGCAAGACCACATAGCTACTCTTCATCAAAAACATATCGCCCGTGCCAAAAATCCACATGCTCAAAAACAGGGCTAAGATGGCTAACCATACCAATAGCAATAAAGTATAAACAGTGGATGCAAAAAACTTTGCTAACAACAATTCTGTTCTGCTAAAAGGTTTTGAAATGAGTAATCGCAAGGTACCCATATTGGCTTCGCCAGAGATCATGTCTGCTGCAATCAATGCTACCAACAAGGGAACGTGTACTAGGAGTAATTGCAACATGATATAGCAGATCAAATAGCCATTGATGATATTGCCATCAATTTCCATAGTACCGCCAATATCTTTCATCAGAAAATCGGCATAGCTTTTACCATCTACTTTTAACCCAAATTGGATAATGGTAATCAGTGCTGCAATAGCAATGAAGGCAATATAAGTCCGGGGTCTGCGGAATATCTTGTATAACTCAATTTGTGTAAGTGTCCACATGTTGGTTGCCGGAGGTTATTTGTAAGAAATAGTCTTCTAAAGAATGACGTGGTTGCAGGGATAACAATTGAATTTGCATAGCAGCCAAAGCGGTATGCAAAGCTGGAATCTCTGTTCTATTCAGTTTGAGTAAAATGGCTGAATTGCGTTGGGCTTGCAAATAGGTTGACCAAGGGCTTGCTTTTAATTGTTCCAAAGCAAACGCATTGTCCATAGTTTGTAATTCTACTATGGTTTGTGCGGGATCAAATAATTCTGCCGCATTGCCTTCTACTAATTTGCGTCCCTTGTCAATAATCAATACCCGAGTAGCCACTTGTTCAATCTCACTCAATAAGTGAGAGGAAACCACAATGGTTTTTTTCAAGTCTCGGCTCAGGTGTAAAATCAAATTTCTGATATCGGCAATTCCTTGAGGATCCAAGCCATTGGTAGGTTCATCCAAGACTATGAGTTGAGGATTATGCACCAAGGCAATCCCAATGCCCAGTCTTTGCTTCATACCTTGAGAAAAAGTCTTTACTCGGTCATTAGCCCTAGCAGCTAGACCCACCATTTCTAGTTGATCCATCAATAATTTCTTGGTGGGCTTGATGCCGCTTAATCGGGCAAACAATTCTAAGTTCTCGTAGGCCGATAGGTATTTGTATACATCGGGCTTTTCAATCACGGCACCTACATTGCGCAAAATCTCTCTGCGATTACGCGCCAAGTCCATCCCAAATAATTCAATCTGACCACTGGTGGGCTCAATTAGGGTGAGCATCATTCTAATGCTGGTGCTCTTACCCGCGCCATTCTGACCCAGAAAACCATAGACATCTCCTTCATTTACTGAAAAAGACAGGTCATTGACTGCGGTGAGGTTTTTGAACTGTTTGCTGAGGCCTTTAACCTGTACTATCTGTTGCATCTGTATCTATAACATAAAGGTAGAGAAGAGGTTCAAGTAATCTTTGATTTTTTCCATCTTAGGTTTTCAAATAAGCCTGCAGTGCCTGAACATAGGCTTCAAAAGCTTCTATACCCTTAGGCGTAATTTTGCAAGTGGTTTGAGGATAATTGTCTTTAAACTGTTTGAGCACATCTATATAGCCTACTTCTTTGAGCTTTTGCACCTGCACGCTGAGGTTACCCGCGGTGGCATTGGTCTTTTCTCGGATATAGGTAAAATCCGCTTCCTTAACAGTAATGAGCAAACTCATCACTGCCAAGCGCAACTGGGAATGTAATATGGGATCCAGTTCTTTAAACATTCGCCTTTTTTTGAGCTAGATAACGCCTTCTCAAAATAATCCCTGGAATCAACCAACAAGTAATAGCCGTAACTGCACCCAATAAGAAATCGTATTTAGATGCCGTATAAAGAGAAATGATAAAACAGGTATAAGCTATTCCAGAACCAATCAACATGGGAGTGAATTTCTTAGTGATGCCTGTAACCAAGGTTGGAAAAGCATAGACCAAAATATAGATGGAATAGAGACTTGGGGTAAAAGGTGTGAGAACTTCATCTGGCTTACTATTATCTAGTACATGCTTCATCATTTGCCAACCCTCTGCTTTCAATAAATTGGTTGATACTTCTGGAACAATGGCCTGATAGGCAGTCAATCCAAAAATGGTCAATGCATAGACAATCCAAACAGCATTGATGGCCTCGTCTTCATACTTGATATGGGGTCTGGTTCTTCGCTCCTTTCTGACCATGATAATCTGAGGAATGATGGCAGCCATCACAATCAACCAAATATCAAAGGGAAGGTCAAACAGGTATTCCCTTTGTAAATAAGTTACAAAGCTGGCAATGGATACTACGGTTCCCCATAAGATAGGGCCCGTTCCATTTTCATGGTAACCACCTTTTACTTTCTGGATCATGGAAGTGATCAGCTGCAAGCTTTCCTGTTCCGTAAGTTGTTTTTCTTCAGGCATTTGATGGGTTTTACACTAGATGCAAATTTGGTTGCTTTCTGTTTTTATTGGAAAAAAAATGACCTGCTCTTTTACACCGTCTTTGCACTTTTAGGTTTTACAAATTTGCGCATGAAATAGGAAATTAATCCTGAACCAATTAAAGTGGGAAGTAACCATAAAACCCATTCTGGGTCCATTTTAACATTGACCACTAAAAAAGCCGTGTAAGAAGCAATCATGGCACCCATCATACGGATAATATGATTACTCATCCAGATGGCCTTCACAGGTTGTTTTCCTTTTAAAAATTGATAGTCCAAACGCGCATAATTCACGCAGATGAGTCCAAAAACAATGGGAACAATGCCAAAATTTTGTCCATTCATAACCAGCTTCACTCCTAAAAAAAGTAAATAACCCCCAAAACCAAGTCCAAATAGAGAAAGAGCATAGTCTAACCAGTTAACTGGATGATCCGAATTTTTTGCCAGTCTTTTCAATGCCACAATTCTATAACCACTGCAAATCATATAGAGTGTAAAACCACCCACCGCAAACAAAAACAGGTTATTGTGTTCAGGTAGATTAGAGATGATTAGTGCAGCAATGGAAGCACTAAACATACCCCAAAAGAAAATCTTACCAGATAGCTTGTGCGCAAACCCTCCTTTTTGAGAAGCGGCTGAAACCGTACCACTGATAAGACCCGCAGTACCACCTGCAACATGTAAGCTGATTAATATTTGAAAAAGACTTGGCATAAGGATGGTTTGTAACTGGTTGTGTAATGTTTACAACACAACCAGTATAATTGATTTATTTGTTTAAAGCTGCCAACATTTGTTCTGCTTGATCCTTGCCCCATGAAGGATGCATTTCACTAGCAGGTTTAAATATTTTAAACAGTTCAATTGATTTTGTAAAAAGTACTTTACCTACTTCCTTTCCACCACCAAAAGCTTCAGGTACATTTTGTTTAAACTGACCTTCTACCAAATAGATTCTAGGATTATTGGCATCGGCTTTTTTGGCTTTATCAATATAGTCAGAAGCTTCAGCACCATACGCTTGCCAGCGAGTCATTGGATCAACCGTTAATTGTTGTACGGTAATCATTTGGTGTAATACCCAGATTTCAGAATTGTCTTTTTCCAACACTTCCGCCTTGGTTAGCAAGTCCTTGCTTTTTGCTGCAACTTTATCCTTATCTGCTTTGGGGTTCATCCAACCAGTTAAGTGATTGGCATAAGCAGCATAATAATAAGGCAACCATTTGTCTTTCTCCGCATCGGCCACACGTTCAAAAAATGCAGATGCTGCACCCATGTCTTCTGCACTCTGTGCAGATTTAAGCATTTCAAAACCTTTACCCATTCCTGCTTCATACTTACTCTGAGCGTTTGCCAATGTGGTAAATAATACCATGATTAAAAAAAGGATCTTTTTCATGTTAAGGGATTTTACAGTTTTCATTTTTAAATTTTTGTCTTTTAAATTATTTTGATTTTAAAATTTTAATACACCGTCTATTTTAAACTTTCTTCTTCTTCCCATTCTTCACTCTTCACTCTTATCTCTTCACTTTCTTCTTCTTCCCACTCTTCACTTTTCACTCTTATCTCTTCACTTTCTTCTTCTTCTTCTTCTTCTTCCCACTCTTCACTCTACACTCTTCACTTTCTTCTTCTTCCCATTCTTCACTCTTCACTCTTCACTTTTCACTCTTCACTTTTATAGATTATTGTTGATCGCGTCTTGTCTACGATCCACTCCCCAACTCAAGAAACATCCTACAAAAAAGAACCTAGGCGCTACTGGCGTGATGGCTTCTTTGTATAATCCGTTTTGAGAATAGTTATAACCAAAGATTTGATTGCTACCCAATACATTGGTTACAGATGCTACAATCACAGCATATGATTTGAAAATGGTAGTGAGGTAGTTCATACTAAAACCTAGGTTGTGATAGTCAATGGTTTTACCCTGATCAGCAATCACATACTTGGCATTGCTTGTTTCATATTTGATATTGTAATAAGGTCTGCCTGTAGCATAGGAATAAGTAAAATTGAAACCGGTATTGATCTTAGATACAAATTTTTTGAGTACTAAAGACGCGGTATGATTGGCTGCAAAATTGGGTTGCAATTGACCAGGATAATTTAAATAATCACGTTTGGTATCTAGATAAGAATAGCTAATCCAATAATCCATTCCTTGAAATGTTTTCCGATCTCTCCAAAAAAGTTCAATCCCTTTTGCATAACCCGTTCCATCATTGTTGATGCTTGGAAAAGTCTTGACTAGGTCTTGATATTTTTTATAAAAAGCTTCTACCCTAAAAGATTGTAGTGTAGTAGTCTTCATAAAATTCAGGATATAATGCGTGGCCTTGGTATAACCCAATTGCGTGGTTAACATCAATTGATTGTTCTCTGGCTTTTGATAAAAATCGCCGTAGGCAAAAGAGAACTGCGCACCAGGTCCAGTCTTATAAGCAATGGCAAGTCTTGGTGCCAAATTCCATTTCTTTAAAATAGAGGAATGCTCCAAACGCCCTCCTAGCTTGAATGCCAGCTCATTGGTTATATTAATATCGGCTTCTGAAAAGGCAGCATAATAATGGTCTTTCAAGGGTAGTGATAATCCATTATAGATACTTTTGTTATACGCGTATTGGTATTCGTTTCCAAAACGCAAAACACTGATACCAGAAATTCTTTTGTCAAAAACCAATTTAATTTGAGAGAGATTGGCCGTATTGTCTAAGCTATAAGTTTTGAGATTCATCCAAGCAGTTGAACCAGTAACAGGTTTGTTCTGTTGGTCTTGTAATTGCTGGTTGATCTTGGTTAAGTCTGTGCTATAACTCAAACCCAAATTCATCTTCCAACCCTTGCCTAAGAATTCTCTCCAACTCAGATTGTTGTACCAGTTAGTATTATTTAAACCAAATGCGTCTTTCAAAACTAGGGAGTCAATATCGGGTCTACGCAAACCCAAAGAACTGGTGGCAAATGTGGTATAGTATTTAATCATCCCACCCTTGGTCTTGATTCTAAAATTGGCATCACCAGAATGAAATTCTGGAACGGTAAAATAATCCACCCCTTGTTTTACAATTTGAAAATAGGGCCAGAGATTGGTATAGCCATAGTTAAAACCCCAGGATGATTTTTTGGTTTTGTCTAATTTTTGAAAACCCGCTCCTAAGAACACCGAACTAATAGATGCATTTACTTGTGATTGTTCAGGAAGGTCAATGGATTCTAAAATCACAGCAGAAGAAAGCGCTTGTCCGTACAAGGCAGAATATCCACCGGTGCTAAAAACCGTACCCTTAAACAGGTTGGGAGAAAAACGTCCGCGCTGGGCAATGTCTGGAACACTGGAATAGAAGGGATTATTCACCATGGTGCCATCAATAAATTGTTTGGCTTCATATCCTGCACCACCCCTTACAAACAAACCTTCCTGATCACCCACTTGCTGTGCACCTGGTAGGGTTTTAAGTACGGCAGAAATATCGGCGTTAGCCCCGCCCGTGGTTAACACGTCTAATAGACTCAGAACAGTAGCAGCCCTTTTTTTGTCTCCGGCTTCAAAGCTTCCGGCAGTAACAGTGACTGCTTTGAGTTCACTAATTTCTTCTTTAAGTGCCACGTTAAATGGACCCAATTCCTTGCTTAAGTCTATTTGCTGCTCTACCGTTTTGTACCCAATATTGCTAACAACCAGGGTCTGAATCCCCTTTTCAAAGGTTTTAAAACTAAAATGTCCGGTTGAATCAGAAGTAGTTCCATCATAAGAACCCTTGATGGCAATGCTGGCCCCCGCTAAAATGCGACTCTTCATATCTCTCACAGAACCAAGCACTTGTACTTGGGCGCGGGCCGATAGTAAGATGAATAAACTGCTTAAAAGAATGATCAGATACTTCATTGTAGGGATTTGACAGATCAAACATAGACTAGTTTATTTTATAAACCAAACTATTTTACAAATATTATTTTAGGGGCTGTCCAACCTCCCAATTTTCCTACCAGAATATGATTTTTTATTTGCTGATCACCGCTTTGGCCAGCTCATCGCGCAGCTCAACCAAATCAAAGGCGTTATTATTACTCAAAATGAAGATATTGATGTCTTGATCAATTAAATGATACCAGATGGCATTGCTACCTCCAATGCTTCCCCTTCTATCTGCTACCTTGGTTTTGACAGCACCAATTTGGGTATCGCTTACCCAAAATCCCAATGCTACTCCCCATAATTCGGGATGGGGTTTGAGCATCAATTCCAAGCTGTTTTGATTGATCAATTTTCCATGAAACAAGGCTTGGTCAAACAAATGCATGTCTTGGATACTAGCATACATAGCAGCGCTTGCATAAAAATTATCTATCCAATATGGATCATCTTGTTGCACATGACCCAGACTATCTATTTGATAAGAACTAACCAATCCAGGAACAACCATGCTATTGCTGAGATAGCCACTATGCTTCATTTGCAAGGGTTGTAGAATTTGCTCTTCTAATAGTACGCGATAAGATTTGCCTGTAATTTTTTCCAAAATCCTACCAAGAATAATAAAATCAATATTCTTATAACTGAATTGGGTGCCAGGTTTTGCTACCAATGGACCAGAACCAAATCGTTTGATGATGCTATCCACTGACATGACTGATTGGTACATGGCATCATCACGCTGGTCTGAATTATCTAATCCGGAACTATAAGTTAGCAATTGTTCCATAGTTACTTGGTCTCTGGCTGGTCCTTGGTATTCCGGCAAATATTGACCAATCGTTCCGGCTAATGATATTTTACCCGCTTCTACTAACTGCATCACCAAGACCGCTGTAAAGGTTTTAGTAATGGAACAGATTTTGAATTTGGCATCCATGGCCATGGGAATATTCCAGGTTCTATTGGCTATTCCCGTGGCTTGCTGATAAATTATCTGACCCTTTTTGGCAATTAAAACATTACCGCTAAACTGCTTTTTCTGACTATAGTTCTGAACAATTTTCTGATAAGGATTGATTGGCTTTTGTGCAATAGCCAAAAGGCTGAACAATAAAAAAAGGAAGCTTAGGGAGCTTTTCATGATAGGCTTTTGCCCAAGAACAAGCAAGAAGCATTTTGGTTCGGCACAAAAAAAGACCCCAATTGCTTGGGGTCTTCCATATAACCAGTTAGTGTGGACTATTTGTACTGAGGCATCAAGCTTTTAGCTAGATCAGTCATCTTAGTCAAACTTGCGTCGTTCAACTGACCTTTCTTAAATTCTGCCAAAACATCTGGTAATTTGTTAGCCATTTCAGTTAAGAAATGTGCTTCAAATTCCTTCACGTTTTTCACAGCTACATCACGCAACAAACCTTGTGTACCCAAGTAGATAATTGCAACTTGGTTTTCAACGGTCATTGGAGAATATTGCAACTGCTTCAAGATTTCCACGTTACGAGCACCCTTGTCAATTACAGACTTGGTTGCAGCATCTAGGTCACCACCAAATTTAGAGAAGGCTTCCAACTCACGGTAAAGGGCCTGATCCAATTTCAAAGTACCTGCTACTTTCTTCATGGATTTGATCTGAGCGTTACCACCCACACGGCTTACAGAGATACCTACGTTAATCGCTGGACGAATACCTGCGTTGAACAAGTTACCTTCCAAGAAGATCTGACCGTCAGTAATAGAGATTACGTTAGTTGGAATATAAGCAGATACGTCACCCGCTTGTGTTTCAATAATTGGCAATGCAGTCAATGAACCACCACCTTTTACCAAATGCTTGATAGAAGCTGGTAAGTCATTCATGTTCTTAGCAACATCGTCATTGGCAATAACTTTAGCAGCTCTTTCCAATAAACGACTATGTAGATAGAATACGTCACCAGGATATGCTTCACGTCCTGGAGGTCTTCTTAACAATAGAGAAACCTCACGGTATGCTACCGCTTGTTTACTCAAATCGTCAAATACAATCAACGCTGGTCTACCGGTATCACGGAAGAACTCACCAATAGCAGCACCCGCAAATGGTGCGTAGAACTGCAATGGAGCTGGATCAGATGCAGAAGCACACACAATAGTTGTGTAAGCCATAGCACCAGAATCAGTCAAGGTTTTCATTACACCGGCAACGGTAGATGCTTTTTGACCAATGGCAACATATATACAGTATACTGGCTTACCTGCATCAAAGAATTCTTTCTGATTGATAATGGTATCTACGCAGATGGCAGTTTTACCAGTCTGACGGTCACCAATCACCAACTCACGCTGACCACGACCAATTGGAATCATGGCATCAATGGCTTTGATACCAGTTTGCAATGGTTCTTTAACTGGCTCACGGAAGATAACACCTGGTGCTTTACGCTCCAATGGCATTTCATATAATTCACCAGTAATTGGGCCTTTACCATCAATGGGTGCACCCAATGTGTTGATAACACGGCCAACCAAACCCTCACCCACTTGAATGGATGCAATCTGTCCGGTTCTTTTTACTTTGGCGCCTTCTTTGATGTCTCCGCTCTCACCCATCAATACCACACCCACATTGTCTTCTTCTAGGTTCAAGGCAATGGCTTTTACACCATTCTCAAATACTACCAGTTCACCTGAGCGTACACCGTTAAGGCCATACACACGAGCAATACCATCCCCAACCTGCAATACGGTACCAACTTCTTCTAGATCGGCACTCACATTGAAGTTGCTGAGCTGTTGTCTCAGTATCGCGGAAATTTCATCGGGTTTAATGTCAACCATGATTATCTGCTTTTATTAATGTTTGTTATTCAATTCTTATTTATCTAAACTATATTTTGTCTACATAGTGATTCTCCATGAATTGCAGTTTCAACACTTTCAAGTCATGCAAAATGCTTGCATCAACCAGTTTGTTGTTAAACTCCAATACAAAACCGCCGATCAATTTTTCGTCAACGGCAGTTTCCAATTCAATGCTTGGGAATCCTTGGTTAGTAGCAACCCTTGTTTCAATGGCTTTGCGTAATTCATCACTGATAGGTGCTGCTGTGCTCAGTTTCACAGCATGGATGCCTTTCAATGCATTGTACTGTTCTACAAAAGCCACGGCAATTTCAGGTATATCTCCCTCACGTCCTTTTCTAACCAATAATTGGTTAAAAGCTGCAGTGAGCTCACTGATTTTACCATTGGTGATGGCATTGATAATGGCATTCTTTTGGTCATTGCGCACAATTGGGCTGCGCATCAAATTCACAAATTCCCTGCTCACCTTGCATAATTGCTGCAAGTATTTCATATCAGCATATACCGCTTCTAATTGACCCTTTTCAATAGAAAGGTCAATCAAACTTTTTGCGTATCTGCCTGCTAAACGTGGATTGGGCATTTTAATTCTTTTAGTTCATGTTCACTACTTCTGCAAGACCCTTGATATAGGCTTCTTGCTCTGCTTTGTTGGCTAGTTCTCTGCGCAACACTTTCTCAGCTACTTCAATCACCAATGAACCAACTTGGTTTTTCACATCGGTTAATGCAGCATTTTTTTGCTGAGTAATGGCAGACTGAGCATCAGCCACAATCCTATCGAATTCAGCACGAGCTTTTTCTTTAGCGTCAGAAACCATTTTGTTAGCGGTTTCTTTTGCTTCCTTAATTAACACAGCACGTTCTTCACGAGCTTGAGCCAACAAGGCTTCGTTTTCATTTTTCAGAGCCGCCATTTCAGTCTTGATTTTATCAGCTGACGCGATGGCTTCTGCTATACCAGTTTCCCTTTCTTTTAATGTTTCCAGAATGGGCTTCCAGGCAAATTTCTTTAGGATAAAAAATACCAGTAAGAACGCAATAAAGGTCCAAACCAATAATCCTAAACCGGGTGTTAACAATTGCATAAATACTATTTAGTTGGTCAAGATTCTTTTAAAAGAAAAAGAATCACTGCACCCATTGCCCTTTGCTTTGGATGCAGTGAAAAGTTTGTGCCTACTTAGCTTACTTTAATACAGCCAAGATACCAGCGATAACTGCGAAAAGGGCAACACCCTCTACGAACGCAGCTGTCAGGATCATGTTAGCACGGATGTCGTTAGACGCTTCTGGTTGACGAGCGATGCTTTCAACAGCACCTTTACCAATTTGACCGATACCGATACCAGCACCGATTGCAGCTAAACCTGCACCAATAGCACCACCTAAGTGGCTTAAACTAACATCCAACAAATTCAAAATTGCAGACATACTGTTTGTTTTTGTTTGTGAAAAAAAAGATTAATGGTGTGCATCATCATGCGCTCCCTCTCTAGACTGACCAATAAATACCGCGGTCAGGTTGGTAAAGATGAAGGCTTGTATAAAGGCAACCAATATTTCAATTAAGTAAATGAAAACTGTAAAGGCAACAGAGACTGGAGAGAAACCCCATCCTGCTACTTGGCTCATAGCGCCAAAGATGAAGATCAACATCACAAAACAAGTGATGATAATGTGACCCGCCACCATGTTGGCAAACAATCGGACAATCAAGGCAAATGGTTTGGTGAAGATTCCAATGAATTCTACAGGCACCAAGATAAACTTAACCAAGAAAGGAACCGGTGGGTTAAAAATATGACCCCAGAAATGTTTGTTGGTGCTAAACACAATCACAAAGAAACTAACCACACCCAACACAACAGTAAAAGCAATATTACCAGTTACATTGGCTGTACCTGGAATCAAACCAACAATATTGTTGATCAAGATAAAAAAGAATACGGTTAACAAATAAGGCATGTACTTGCCATAAGCATGACCCAGATTGGGTTTGGCAACCTCGTCTCTTACAAAAGTAATCACGGGTTCCACTGCATTTTGAAAACCAGATGGGGCAGTTTTGGCGCCACCTTTTTTGTATTTGTTAGCTACATTAATCATCAGTACAACCAAAAGCGTCAATGCCAAAAACATTTGGACTACGTTTCTAGTTAAACTAAAATCATATAAGGTAACGGCTTCGTCAACTTTGCCTTCTGCGTCAACTGCTACAATCTTGCCTTCTTCAGTCTTATATCCATTATAAGCTTCGTGACCATGGTGAAAATTACCATAAGAGAAAGCAGCTAATCCGCGCTCTTTAGAATAAACAATCACAGGTAATGGAATAGAAACCTCTGATTCACCCAAAGTGAAAAAATGGAATTCGTGGGCATCAAGGATATGCTCCATGATTAGTTCGGCTGGGTCAAATGCCCCTTCCTTTTTTTCTTTTCCGGCTTCTTCCGTGCCATGACCCGCTGTTTCAGGTGCATTTTCTGCATAAACTGCAGTGGCAAACAGCATAGAAACAAGGCTGAATATGAGTACTAATAATGATTTAAAGCTTCTAGACGCCATGACTCTCTCCAAATTTGCGGCAAAGATAGGGGTAAGGCGGCTAAAAATGACAGCAAAACAGCAGAAAATATTATGCTTTTAAGACTCAGGCCAGAATCCCCTTTTTCTTGTCAAACTGCATCTCGTGCAGCTTGGCATAATGACCTCCCAAGGCCAATAATTCCTCGTGGTTACCCATTTCTATGATTTGCCCCTTGTCAAGGACAATGATTTTACTGGCTTTTCTAATGGTAGACAGTCTATGAGCAATCACAATAGATGTTCGGCCAGAAATGAGGGTATCAATGGCTTTTTCAATCATTTGCTCGCTTTCTGTATCAATGGAAGAAGTGGCTTCGTCCAAAATCAGGATGGCCGGTTGGTATAATAAAGCCCGAATAAATGACAATAATTGGCGCTGACCCAGACTAAGGGTACTACCACGCTCCATTACGTGATAATCATATCCCCCGGGTAACCTCATAATAAAATCGTGCACCCCAATCATTTTGGCGGCTTCTTCCACTTGCTCCCTGCTGATGGCTGGGTTTCTCAAAGTAATATTGTCCAACACAGACCCACTAAACAGAAATACGTCTTGTAAGACCACCCCAATATGCTGACGCAGATTGTCAAGATCATAGTCTTCAATGCGGATTCCATCAATTTCAATAGTTCCTTTTTGAATTTGGTACAACCTATTTAATAAGGAGATAATACTTGTTTTACCACTTCCTGTATGCCCCACCAAGGCCACGGTCTCCCCAGCTTTTACGGAAAAACTAATGTCTTTGAGCACATAATTGGGTTCATTATAGGCAAAACTCACATGGCTAAAGTCAATGGATCCATCCATATGGGCTTTTTTCACGGCATCGGGACCAGAAGCTGGGGTAAAATCAGGATTGTCCAATACTTTGAACACCCTTTCTGCGGCTATCATGCCCATTTGGAGCACATTAAACTTATCGGCTATCACCCTTAAGGGTCTAAAAATCTGGTTCAAATACAAGATAAATGCCACCAATAAACCAGCATCAAGGGCCTGACCAGCTATCCACCATACCAAGAGACCCATGCTTACCGCCAAGACCACTTCTACAATAGGAAAGAATACGGAGTAGGCAAAAATGGCGTTGATATTGGCATTTTTGTGCTCGGTATTGATTTTCTTAAACTTCTGAAATTCCCTTTCTTCCGATGCAAAAGCCTGAACCACCTGCATGCCCGTGATATGTTCTTGCACAAAAGCATTTAAAGCTGCCACCGCATTTCTCACCCTGATAAAACTCTTATTCACAGACTCCTTAAAATAATAGGTAGCCACAATCATGAGTGGAAAGGGTATCAAACTAATCAAAGTCAAACGCCAGTCCATCCAAAACATGGTAGCCAGGGTAATAATAATGGTGAGCAAATCCGCAATAATGGGAATTAGCCCATCAGAAAAAATATCATTGATGCTTTCAATATCATTAATGGTTCGGGTGGTCAGTGTGCCAATGGGCGTTTTGTCAAATTGACTTAGGTTCAGACCCACTACTTTTTCATAGACTGTTACGCGCAGGTCTTTCACCACCATCTGCCCCATCCAGGCCGTAACAAAGCTGAACAAAAATCTAACTGCAGATTCCACCAAAAGAAAAAATACCTGAAAGAGCGTAACAGCAATAATAAAGCGGCTTACATCGCTTAAGTCTCTGCCAAGTAGCACCCATTTAACCCAAGTGGGCAGGTGCAAAGCCTTACCAGTTGCACTATCAATGGTTAGTTGAATTAAGTAGGGTCTTACTGGAGCAAAAAAAGCCATGAGGATGGCCAAGAGAATACTCCCATAGAAAAAACCCGAATAGGGCTTAACAAAACGGAAAATCCGTTTGAAAAGGGAAAAATCAAATACTTTCTTCTTTGGGCTTTCTTGCATGTGAACCACAAATGTAACAACATTGTTTATATTCGTAGAGTGATGGAGCAAGCATTGGACAATCAAGGGGTAGAAGCGGCACTTCCCAAATATAATTTGAACGCAGAACAGGAGAAGAATGAGATTCTCCGACATTATCGTGCCCTGTTGCGCAGCCTTAGACCCAAACTAAAAAGGGGTGACAAAGAATTGGTACGTATGGCATTTGAAATGGCGGCAGAAGCGCATAAATCTATGCGTAGAAAAAGTGGAGAGCCCTATATCATTCACCCACTAGAAGTGGCCATGATTTGCGTGGAAGAAATTGGCCTTGGTGTGCGTAGTACCATCTGCGCGCTTTTGCATGATACCGTTGAGGATACAGACATTACACTAGAAGATTTAGAACACGAATTTGGTTCTGAGATTGCCAAGATTGTAGACGGACTCACCAAGATCTCCAATGTCATTGACACCAATACCAGTCAACAGGCAGAGAACTTTAAGAAAATTTTGTTGACCCTTACAGATGACCCAAGGGTAATCCTAATAAAGCTAGCAGACCGCTTGCACAATATGCGCACCCTAGACAGCATGAAGCGGGAGAAACAACTCAAGATTGCTTCAGAAACTGTTTGGGTATATGCACCACTGGCACACCGCATGGGATTGTATAGCATCAAGACAGAAATGGAAGACCTGTCTATGAAGTACATGGAGCCAGAAGCTTATAGAGATATTGCAAAAAAGCTTTCTGAAACCAAGCGAGAAAGAAGCCGTTATATCAATGAATTTATTAGGCCTCTAAAAGAAAAATTAGAAGCGGGTAGTTTTAATTTTGAGATCTACGGAAGACCCAAAAGCATTCATAGTATTTGGAATAAGATCAAGAAAAAATCCGTGAGTTTTGAAGAAGTGTATGACCTCTTTGCTATTCGCGTGATTTTAAATTCCACTCCTGAAAAAGAGAAGGAAGATTGTTGGAAAGTTTACTCCTTAATTACAGACGAATACAACCCCTCACCAGAACGCTTGCGCGATTGGTTGAGCAACCCCAAAAGCAATGGATACGAGGCTTTGCACACAACGGTAATGGGACCTCAAGGTAAATGGGTAGAGGTACAGATTAGGACCAAACGAATGAATGAAATTGCAGAGAAAGGCCTGGCCGCGCACTACAAATACAAAGAAGGCGGTGGTGATGAAGACCGCTTTGATAAATGGTTTGGACAAATCAGAGAAGTACTAAGTACACCTGATACTGATACAGTAGATTTTCTACAAGATTTCAAGACTTCATTTTTAGCAGAAGAGATTTATGTGTATACGCCTAAGGGCGATGTAAAAATGCTACCCGTAGGTAGTACGGCATTGGATTTTGCCTTCTCTATTCACTCCGCTATTGGCACCAAATGTATTGGAGCCAAAGTGCACCACAAGCTGGTGCCCATTAGTCATAAATTACGCAGTGGTGATCAGATAGAAATCATAACCAGTGGCAAACAAAAACCATCGGAAGATTGGTTGGGTATTGTGGTTACGGCAAAGGCCAAGAGCAAGATCAAAGACGCATTAAGAGAAGAAAAGCGCAAGATTGCAGACGATGGAAAATATACCTTGCAGCGCAAGTTAGAAGGTATGGGTGCGGCTTATAACCAACACAATATTGACGAGTTGGTGCATTTTTATAAAGTACCTTCTTCCTTAGATCTCCTATACAAAATTGCCACCAAGTCTATTGATCTGCGTGAATTAAAAGACTTTCATTTGTTGGGAGACAAGTTGGAACATCCCAAACCCAAACCCGTGGTTCAGGATATTCATATAGACCACCAACAACACAAGAACTACAATAAAAAAGATTCTGAACTCATCATATTTGGAGAGAGTAGTGACCGAATTGTCTATACCCTGGCCAAGTGTTGCAACCCCATTCCGGGAGATGACGTATTTGGATTTGTGAGTACGGGAAAAGGCTTAATTATTCACAGAACCAACTGCCCCAATGCCACCCAATTAATGGCCAATTATGGACACCGTGTGGTAAAAACCAAGTGGGCCAAGAATAAGGAGATTTCATTCTTAACCGGATTGAAAATTATTGGCATTGATGACGTGGGTATTATCAATAAGATTACCAATGTAATCAGTGGAGACATGCGGGTAAATATTGCCGCACTGACCATTGAATCCTCTGAGGGCATTTTTAAGGGTACTATTAAAGTATTTGTGCATGACAAGGAGGAATTGGAAGAATTGGTGGCCCGATTAAGTGTACTACAGGGAATACAAACGGTTGATCGTTTTGACACCGAATCCCTTACCTAGCAAGGGTTTGCAGAATTCTTAGAAAAAACAATACAATAAATTCAAATCATTTCATTTTTACTGATGGTCAAGGCTTATTTTTGCCCCTGATTCAAAACAAAACATATGGTTGACGTTATTTTAGGTTTGCAATGGGGAGACGAAGGCAAGGGTAAAATTGTGGACTATTTTGCCCCTAGGTATGATATAGTAGCAAGGTTCCAAGGCGGACCAAATGCAGGTCATACGCTCTATGTAGACGGCAAAAAACAAGTATTACACCAGATTCCATCCGGAATTTTTCACCAAGACAAAGTGAATATCATAGGAAACGGTGTGGTTTTGGATCCTGTAACCCTAAAAAGAGAATGTGACGCAGTTGCTGCTTTTGGCATTGACGTTAAAAAGAACCTTTTTATCTCTGAACGCACCAATATTATTGTTCCAACGCACCGTGCACTAGACAAAGCATCTGAAATGTCTAAGGGAGAAAGCAAGATTGGCTCTACCCTTAAAGGAATTGGACCAGCTTATATGGACAAGACCGGAAGAAATGCTTTGCGCGTGGGCGATTTATTAGACAAGAGCTTTACTACCCAGTATATTAAACTGCGTTTGAAGCATCAGAAATTACTGGACAATTTCCATTTTATTGAAGACATTTCTGCTTGGGAAGAAGAATTCTTTGAAGCATTGGAATTCTTAAAAACCTTGAACGTCATTAACTGCGAATATTTTGTCAACGACCAGATTTCTAAAGGAAAGAAAGTATTGGCAGAAGGCGCACAAGGATCCATGTTAGATATTGATTTTGGAACCTTCCCATTTGTCACCTCTTCTAATACCATTTCTGCAGGTGTTTGTACCGGTTTAGGTATTTCACCAAAACAGATTGGAGAAGTGATGGGTGTAACCAAAGCATATTGCACTCGCGTAGGTGGCGGACCATTCCCAACCGAACTATTTGATGCAACTGGAGAAGAATTACGCAAAATAGGTAGTGAATTTGGCGCTACAACAGGACGTCCTCGCAGATGCGGATGGATGGACTTAGTTGCCCTACACTATACTTGTATGATCAATGGTGTTACCCAAGTGGTAATGACCAAGGCCGATGTATTGGATGCTTTTGACGAACTCTCAATGTGTACTTCTTATGAAGTAAACGGAGTTCCAAGCAAACAAGTTCCTTTCCAAATGGCCAAAGCCAATATTGTTCCTATCTTGGAGCAGTTCAAGGGCTGGAATACAGATACCACACAAATTAAAAATGCGGCTGATTTACCTGCTACTATGCACGAATACATTAAATTCATTAACGAATATGTAGGCGTTCCTGTGAAGCATGTATCTAATGGTCCAGGACGTGATCAGATAGTGCATTTGTAAAAATTTTCCCATTTCAGAAAAAAAAGGGAAATATTTTTGGTGAATACAATTTTGAAATGAAATTTTACGCAATAATCTTATTAGAATATGGCAGCGAAATCTGATAAGGATAGCAAATCCTCTTCACCTAAAAAGACCCCCGCTAAAAGCGATGCGGCAAAGCCTTCTCCAAAAAGCAAAAAACAATTGGAGGATGATGACGATGATTTAGACGACGATGATGAACTGGATACTCCGGTAAAGAAATCTGCGTCTAAAGGAACTTCCAAAAAGTCTAAAGACGATGACGACGATGATGAAGAATCAGACGACGTAGAAGACGATTGGGAAAAATCTGAAGAGGAAGACGATTGGGATCCTGACTTTGACGAATTTGACATTCCAAAAAGCAAGGGTGCTAAAAAAACACCTGCAGCAGGCAAGAAAAAAGCCGATGAGGATGATGATTTCAAATTGGACGAAGACTTCAAAGAGTTTGACTTATTCAATGATAAGGACAGTGGATTTGATGATGACGATGACGATGATTTTTAATCACGCATATGCTGCCTAAATTCAGCAGCCACCATACTATCCCCGAACCTAAACAATTCAAAACACAAATGTTGATCTGGGCCAACCGGTTCAACATTTGTGCTTTATTGGACAATCACCAATACCATTCTCCCCATCAAAATATTGATTGCGTACTAGCAGTAGGCGCCATGGATGCATGTTTGCCCACGTCTAACCACTTACAAGAACTGAGTGATTGGCTAAAGGGTAAAACGCAAAGAGTTTTTGGGCATCTTTCTTATGATTTAAAAGAAAGCATTACTGGTATTGTATCTACCCATGAAAACAAATTGGGGTTTCCTGATCTCTATTTTTTTGAACCAGCAACAGTGCTGGAACTAAAGGGCAATTTGCTACTGATCAGTTCTCAAACAACCAATACCCAAGAACTATTTCAAGTCATTAGTGATCTTGATTTTAACATCGCGCCAGCAGTACCCGAAAAAAAGCAGGTTCAGATGCAAGCCAGGATGAGCAAGGAGCAATACCTAGCCAAGATTCGCAGCATTCAGAATCATATCCTAAAAGGTGATTGCTATGAACTCAATTTTTGTCAGGAGTTTTTTGCAGAGCAGGCCAGCATTGACCCAATAGATGTTTACTTAGCACTCAATCAAATATCACCCAACCCCTTTGCCTGTTTTTATAAATATCATTCCTCTTATCTACTTTGCGCTAGTCCAGAAAGGTATTTGCAGCAAAAAAATAATCACCTCATTTCTCAACCCATCAAGGGTACGTTGAAAAGAGACTTGGAAAATCCTGCACAAGATCTAGTCTTAGAAAACCAATTGCGCAATAGTGTGAAAGACCAAAGCGAGAACGTGATGGTAGTAGACCTGGTGCGCAATGACCTAAGCCGGGTATGCAAACCAGGTAGCGTAAAAGTGGAGGAACTATTTGGTATTTATCGCTTTCCACAAGTACACCAAATGGTGTCTACTATTATGGGTGAACCAGCAGCCGGTATGGATCTTTGTGCCATACTAAATGCCAGTTTTCCCATGGGCAGCATGACGGGTGCACCCAAGTTCAAAGTGATGCAATTGATTGAACAGTACGAAGAAAGTAGAAGAGGTTTGTATTCAGGAGCCGTAGGCTATATTGAACCCAATGGGGATTTTGATTTTAATGTTGTCATCAGAAGTATTCTCTACAACCAAGCCAATCAATACCTGAGTTACCAAGTGGGTGGTGGCATTACATTTTATAGTGACGCTGAAAAAGAATACGAAGAATGTTTGGCCAAAGCTGGGGCCATTATGCAGGTCTTGGGTTAACCATTGGGTGTGGCAGACCCTTCTATCAACAACCTAAAAGATTCCATCAACAACTGTTGTTTTCTGGCTTCAAAAACCGCTATTTTATCCTTGGGAATGCGCATGCTGTATTTTCTACCTTCTGCCAAAGCCTTGTCAAATCCGGGGTTCAGTCTATTGAACTGGACAATATCCATGACCAATCCATTGGCCACTACCATGGAATGATACCTACCACTGAGTTCTACCAAAGAAGTATTGGCTTGTTCTGCTTCATTCAAAGGAACCTGGTTATTGTTTTTTACCATGGAAGCTTTTACCTGTGTGGTTTCTTCCGCCGTTAAAGTAGTCCAGCCACCGCCTCCTTCCATGGCATAATGGGTTCCAATGAATTTTTTTACGTGGTTGCGAGTCTCTTCAGGCAAGTAATATTGTAGGTCCCAAAAGTCTCTACTATTTGCTTTTCTAATACACTGACGCACCCTTCCAGCACCACCATTATAAGCAGCTACTACTAAGAGCCAGTCGCCAAATTCTGCATACAATTCTTTCATCAGTTTGGCCGCTACATGGGTGCTTTTGTAAAAGTCCATGCGCTCATCGCCCATGCCACCCACGCGTAATCCAAAACGCTTTGCTTCATAGTCCATGATTTGCCAAGGTCCAACAGCACCGGCCCAAGAAACCAATCCTGCTTGCAAATGGCTTTCAATGACACTCAGGTATTTCATTTCTTTGGGAATCCCATAGGTGGTTAACACATTGTCATACAAGTCAAAATAGGGCTTTCCCCAACCTTTCATGCGTTGTAATTCCTTACCCTGTTTGCGAATATATTCTTGTACAAAAGATACTGCTCTTGGATTCAGTTGGTCAATATAGGGCTTGTTGGCATTGAACTGATTGGTCTTGAACAAAGACTTAAAACCGTATTTGTCCTGGGTACTATCGGTGGTTTGTTGATCTTTAAAACTAAGGTCTGTTCTAAAAGAAAGGGTACCAATAGTTCCTGCCAAACAGGCAAACCCTACCAGCCAAGCGCGGGAAAGGGAGATGCGGTTTTGCAAAGAAATTCCATACCATTTCATGAATAGGACTCAATTAATGAACCGCAAATTTAAACTTTAATTACTTAACGCTTTGTGAAGGCTTGCCAGCCATCAATTGGGCGGAGAATTGTAGTAAATCGCTTTCCTGAAAATGGCTGCTCATAAGCTGCAAACCAAAGGGCATACCATTGGAATGCTGGAAAAGGGGAATAGAAATGGCCGGAATGCCCACTAAATTGGCAAAAACAGTATAAATATCGGCCAAAAACATGGCCACCTGGTCGTCAGACTTTTCACCCAATTTGAATGCCGGAGCCGGCACCGTGGGAGAAATCAGCAGGTCATAACCCGCAAAAACCTCGTTGGCCTTGTTCCATAAAATGCGTCTCACCTGCTGAGCCTTGGTAAAATAAGCGTCAAAATAACCAGAACTGAGTACAAATGTGCCTAACAGAATCCTTCTTTGCACTTCTTTTCCAAATCCCTCGGTTCTTGATGCTTTGTATAATTGGTTCAGGTCTACATCTTGAATACTGGTTCTATGACCATAACGTACGCCATCAAACCTAGACAGATTGCTTGAAGCTTCCGCGGTGGTTAAAACATAATAGGTAGGCACTACTTGGTCAAGCAGGTTAAATTCAATAGGATCCACTTGAACACCCTGACTGCGCAGTTGTTCAATTAATCCTTGAACAGCGGTTCTGATTTCTGGATCCAGACCCGGGTGTTCCAATGCCTGTTTAAAATAGGCAATTTTATATTTTTTGGCAGGACCAAGATTTGAAAATGCAGGCACTTCTTGTTGAGAAACCGTGCTATCAAAATTATCCTTGCCGGAAATCACTTCCAACACTAGGGCAGCGTCTTCTACCGATTGTGCAAAAATGCCAATCTGGTCAAAAGAAGACGCATAGGCAATTAAACCATAGCGTGAAATGCGGCCATAGCTGGGTTTCAGACCCACTACACCACAAAAATCAGCTGGTTGTCTAACAGAACCACCGGTATCAGAACCCAAACTCACCATGGCTAGTCCAGCCTGTACACTCACGGCAGAACCACCCGATGAACCACCCGGTACACGGGTTTCATCCAAGGCATTTTTTACAGGACCAAAAGCTGAGTTTTCGCTAGAGCTGCCCATGGCAAACTCATCACAGTTTTGGCGGCCAATAATAATGGCTTCCTGCTCCAACAGTTTTTCAACTGCGGTGGCATTATAAACACTGGTAAAATTTTCTAAGATTTTGGAACCGGCACTAACGGCGTGTCCCTTGTAACAAATCACGTCTTTGATACCCACTACCACGCCATGCAATTTGCCCATGGTAGCGCCGCTGGCGCGGTGGGCATCTAGTTCAGCGGCTTTTGCCAAAGCTTCTTGGGCAAAAACTTCCAGATAGGCATTTAGGCCAGGTCTGGCGGCAATGGCATCTACATAAAAACGAACGGCCTCCACACAGGTGGTTTGGCCGTTCTGTAATGCATTGTGATAGTCTTTGATGGAGCTATACCTAAACAAAGGCTAAAGAGATTTAATGGTAGCAATTAAGGTTGAGTGGTAGGAGTGCTATCCTTTTCCTTCATACCTTCTTCTAATTCTTTTTTCACGTTGTTCTTAGCGTCGTTAAACTCACGGATACCTTTTCCAAGGCCTCTCATGAATTCGGGGATCTTACGACCACCAAACAATACCAACACCACAACAGCGATGAGCAAAATTTCTTGAAATCCTAAATTTCCCATAAAAATTGATTTGAGGTGGTCAAAGTTAAGGCAAAAGAAATGCTGAGCAATTAAATCTACCTAAGCTTGACAAGTTTTAACGAAAAAGCGGAAGTTCAGCATTGCTAACCTTCCGCTTTTCTTATTTTCAACTAGAAAATTAGAAACGTTTTTCTTTAATACGAGCAGATTTACCGCTACGCTCACGTAGGTAATACAACCTAGCTCTACGTACTTTACCTGTTTTGTTCAACAAGATGCTGTCGATGTTTGGAGACAGAATCGGGAACAGACGCTCAACGCCTACACCATCAGAAATCTTACGTACAGTGAAAGAAGCTGTGGCACCATTGCCTTGCATCTTGATCACATCGCCACGGAAGCTCTGGATACGCTCTTTACCACCCTCTACAATCTTATAGTTCACAGTGATGTTATCACCTGCCTTAAACTTAGGGTATTCTTTCTTAACGGTCAATTGTTCGTGTACAAACTGAACTGCTGCGTTCATAACTTTAATTTTTAACGGACGGCAAAGGTAGGGGATAAAAGATAAAATTTACACTAAAACTAGAATATTTTTTATCTGGCTACGTTTACAGCTCTTTTTTCTCTAATAACGGTTACTTTAATCTGACCTGGATAGGTCATATCTGTCTGGATTTTCTGGGCTATTTCAAAGCTTAGCTTATCGCTATCGCCATCTGTAACCTTTTCAGCCTCAACAATGACCCTTAATTCCCTACCAGCTTGAATGGCATAGGCTTTTTCTACGCCTTGATAAGCCATGGCTAGGTTTTCTAGGTCCTTGATCCTTTGCAAGTATTGTTGCATGATCTCCCTTCTTGCTCCTGGTCTAGCACCGCTAATGGCGTCACAAGCCTGAATAATAGGAGAAATCACGTATTGCATTTCCATTTCATCGTGGTGAGCTCCAATAGCATTGACTACTGCAGGGTTCTCGCCATATTTTTCAGCCAATTTGGCTCCTAATAATGCGTGGCTCAATTCAGTTTCCTCATCAGGAACCTTACCAATATCATGGAGTAAACCAGCGCGTTTGGCCAATTTGGGGTTCATACCCAATTCTGCCGCCATGATTCCGCACAAATTGGCGGTTTCTCTGCTGTGCATCAGCAAGTTCTGACCATAAGAAGAACGGAAACGCATTTTACCAACTATGCGCACCAATTCTTTGTGCAGACCATGGATGCCCATTTCTATCACAGTTCTTTCACCAATTTCCATCACCTGCTCTTCCAATTGTCTGCGGGTTTTTTCAACCACTTCTTCAATACGGGCTGGGTGAATTCTACCATCGGCCACCAGACGCTGCAAGCTCAAACGAGCAATTTCTCTGCGCAAGGGGTCAAAAGAAGACAGGATAATAGCCTCAGGAGTATCGTCTACAATTAAGTCAACACCAGTTGCGGCTTCAATAGCGCGGATATTCCTACCCTCTCTACCAATAATCTGACCTTTAATTTCGTCTGTTTCTAAGTTGAATACGGTTACGGTGTTCTCAATAGTGATTTCCGCAGCAGTACGCTGAATAGACTGGATTACAATCTTACGGGCTTCCTTATTGGCTTTGAGTTTGGCGTCTTCAATAATGTCTTGCTGCAGACTCAAGGCTTGTGAATGAGCTTCTTGCTTCAGGCTTTCAATCAATTGGGCCTTGGCTTCTTCTGCGCTTAGGTTGGCAATTTTTTCTAGTCTACGAATATGCTCTTCTTGGTGCTTTTCCAGCTCTGTGCGCTTTAGGTTCACCACTTCAATCTGACGATTCAAGTTTTCCTTGATTACGTCATTATCCTTGCTCTGTTTGTCAAGGTTGGCTTCTTTTTGGTTAATAGAAACCTCTTTTTGCTTGATGCGGTTTTCAGCTTCACCCAGTTTGCGATTACGCTCATTTACCTCTTTCTCATACTCACTTTTCAACTGTACAAAGCGCTCTTTAGCCTCTAGTTGTTTTTCTTTTTTTACGGTTTCAGCCCTCAATTCGGCTTCTTTTAAAATGGTTTGAGCCTGTAATTCGGCTTCTTCCACCTGTTTTTTGGTGTTCTGGTTAAACAAAAGTTTACCCGAGACAACACCCACAATTAGTGATACTGCACCAATTATAATAGATAAAATCATTGGATCCATGTTCTTGGAAATTTTTTAAAAAAGTTCAGAATCGTTTTTCACTGGTCACATCTCATTTTTTCATAATGAACAAATGACAATAGGCGAAGATAGTCAAATAATCAAAGTGAAATGTCTAAGCTAGGGGCATTACTTATTTTCTTGGAGGGCCTTGTCTAACTGCTTCTCCAATCCCCCTAATTGCAGGGCAAGATCGTTCCATTTAACCAAGAGGTTTTCAGACTGAGACTGTTCTGTTGCAAACCAAAGCAGGGCCATGGAAACATAGTCCTGCATGTCTTTGCCGGCAAAATTGGTTTTGAATTCGGTGATCTTGTCATTGATCAAACCAGCGGTTTTGCGTACCATTTCCTCGTCTGAAACTTCAATTTTCAGGCGATAGGTTCTATCTGCAATGACAATATTTACGGGAATCAGTTCTTCCATTTGCTTAAGAGTTCAGTAATGCCAGGCATTTTTCAATTTCCTTCAAATAACCGTCAATGCGCTTTTCCATTTGCTGTTTGTCAGCGGGACTCCATTTGGCCCCACCAATAGCTGCACTTTCTAGTTGTTGTTTCAAACCTTCCAGCACCGAGTCTTGTCCATCTTTATCCATCAAGGCTTTATCCAAGTCCTTTTTCAGGCGTTGGTTCTCCTTTTGCAACAACTGCTGTTGCTTGAGCAACAATTGTAGCTTGTCCTGGATTGATCTAAGTTGTAAGGAAAGGTCTTCCATCCATCTAATTTATACATTAAGCAGCACACCCATATAAAAGCTGGCTATTTTTTAGCCACTACTTACGAATCTCTGCTCCTAGTTCTTTTTCAAAATTTTGCACCAACCTGGCTACCATGCCGTCTACTTCTTTGTCTGTAAGGGTTTTTTCCTCGTCTACAAAAGTGAAACTCACGGCCATTGATTTCTTGTCTGTACCCAATTTATCGCTTTCAAATACGTCAAACAAACGCATTTGTTGCAGTTTAGACAGGTTAGACTTGCGTACTTGTTGGTCAATCAGGTCAAAACTCAAACTTCTATCCACCACCAATGCTAGGTCACGCTGCATGGCTGGAAATTTACTCACTTCTTTGTAAGTGATTTTTTTCTGTGAAGCCAATTCCAATAACCTGCCAAATTGGATATCAATATAGAAAACGGGTTGCTTAATATCAAAAACATCCAATTGTTTTTTGGAAACTTCTAGTACATATCCAATCTCTTTTTTACCAGATTTAAGCAAGAGTTTACCAGCAGCGTCTTCTTGTACTTGAAACTGTGCCGCATTCAAACCACAGAGTTGCAAAATGGCCGCGGCCACACCCTTGGCTTTGTAAATATCAAAAGCCCTGCTTTTTACTTGCCAAGAAGGATCCTGATCAGCACCAGTAAAATAGAGTGCCAAATGTTCTGCTTCTGAATACGCACCAGGGGCAGTACTATTATAAGTTTTTCCCAACTCAAAAAACAAGAGGTTATTATTTCTTCTATTCAGGTTGTAAGCCAAGGTTTCTAAACCGGTTTCTAGCATGGAGGGGCGCAAAATGTCAAGGTCTGCACTCAGGTTATTGATCATTTTTACGGCACTAGCCAATACCTCTTCTCCAAAGTATTTACTATTGGTGATGCTATTGGTCAAAATCTCTACAAAGCCCTGCCCTACTAGGTAATTGGCAATTTTGTCTTTAAGATTTTCTTTAAATGCCGTTGCATCAGTTGCTGGACTAATGGTAATGGTAGAAGGAATTTCAATATTGTCTAATCCGTCAATCCGGATAATCTCTTCTACAATATCGGCCGGCAGGCTAATATCTGGTTTACTTCTTGGAACAGCCACACGCAATTCATCCAAACCTTCTTTGAGAATTTCAAAACCAAGACTATTCAAAATGCGGTTCACCTTATCGGGGTGGTAATTTTTACCACTCAATTTTTTAAGGTAATGGTGCTTGAGCGATACTTCTGTTTTGGGTTGAGGCGCAGGATAGAAATCAACAACTTCACTAGAGATCTCACCACCAGCCAATTCTTTGATCATGAGTACAGCTCTTTTGAGCACATGTACCGTATTGTCAATATCAACCCCTTTTTCAAACCTTGTAGCAGCATCTGTTCTTAGACCATGATAGACCGATGTTTTACGAATGGTGGATGGTGCAAACCAAGCACTTTCTAAAAAGATATTCTTGGTGGTAGCTGTTACCCCAGATTTCTGACCACCGTAAACACCCGCAATACACATGCCTTCGGCAGCATTACAGATCATCAGGTCTTTGTCTGTTAGTTTTCTTTCTTTACCATCAAGGGTCATAAATACCGAATCTTGGGCCAAGTTTTTGACAATCACTTCTCCGCCAACAATGGCGTCTGCGTCAAAAGCATGCAAGGGTTGCCCCGTTTCATGTAAGATAAAGTTGGTGATGTCTACAATATTATTGATAGGTCTTAGACCAATAGAAAGCAATCTGTTTTTTAACCAATCAGGAGACTCTGCCACCGTTACACCACTAATGCTGATACCCGCATAACGTGGACAATCCGCAGCATTTTCTACAGTTACTTTTATGGGTAAGTTGGTATTATCATGTTTGAAGCCATTACTAAAAGGCGTTTTTACCCTTGCGTCTTTTTGGTGATGGGTTAGGTAAGCACAAACGTCTCTGGCTACCCCAAAATGACTCATGGCATCCATTCTATTGGGTGTTAAACCAATTTCATAGATCCAATCGCTATAAGGCTGAAAATAAGTAGCAGCAGGAGTTCCAGGAACTGCGTCTGCGCCAAGTACAATAATGCCATCATGACTACCGCCCAATCCAATCTCGTCTTCTGCACAAATCATACCCTGACTTTCTACACCACGAATCTTGGCCAATTTCATGGTCATGGGTTCACCGCTCAAGGGATAAATAGTAGTACCCACTGTGGCCACCACTACTTTTTGACCAGTTGCTACATTGGATGCACCACAAACCACTTGCAAGGGTTCTGCTCCTCCAATATTTACGGAAGTCAATTTTAGTTTATCTGCATTGGGATGCTGTTGGCAATCCAACACTTCTCCTATGACCAAACCTGCCAAACCACCTTTGATGCGTTCGTATTTTTCCAAACTTTCTACTTCCAAACCAATAGAAGTGAGAATTTTGGACAATTTTTCAGGATCCAAGACCTCAGGAAGGTATTCGCTCAACCAATTGTAACTAATCGTCATGTTTCTAATCCATTTACGGTTGCCAAAAATAGGTTATAAAAGCGGGATAAATGCCTAAAAATGCAAGGGGAATGCCTTTTGAGTTAAGTCATTTTGGGGATTTGGAGCCCCAAAATGAGAAAAATCTTTCTGCACAAGGCTCTGTGTATATTTCTAGAAAAAGGTAGGAAAACTTTTGAAATTGGTGGATAACAATGGTACTTTGTGTGAATAGCCCCTATTTTCATGTGAATGACCATGGAATAACCTGTGGACGAAAATTGAAGTAAAAATATTTTTACAACCCGATTTCTTAACTCATATTCGCTCCCCCCCATGAAAGTAGACCAAAATGGTTTCTTGATGAGGGTGGCCCCTTGAATACGGATTTTTACTAAATAGAAAGCAAGCAATAATGGAACTTACCAGTTTGAACAAAGACCGAAAAAGAAGAAAGACCTCTGTTGATATGAGCACCATGGTTTATGGTAAGGTACCTCCACAGGCAAAGGAATTGGAAGAAGCTGTATTGGGCGCCATCATGCTGGAAAAAAGTGCATTTGATACCGTTACTGAAATTCTAAAACCAGAATGTTTTTACGTAGAAGCCCATCAGAGCATTTACAAAGCCATGCAAGGCTTGCAACAAAAAAGCATGCCCATTGATATTCTAACAGTAGTGGAAGAATTAAAAGTGCGTGAGCAACTAGACGTGGTAGGTGGTCCTTATTTTGTTACCAAACTCACTAACTCAGTAGTATCTACTGCCAATATTGAAGCACACGCTAGAATAGTTTTGCAAAAATTTATTCAACGCGAATTAATCAGAATTAGTGGTGAAATCATTGGTGACGCTTATGAAGACAGTACCGATGTATTTGACTTGTTGGATGAAAGTGAGACCAAGATGTTCAACATCACCAACAACTACCTAAAAAAGAATTTTGAAGAAATCACCAATGTATTGGCCAAGACCATCAACCGAATTGATGAGTTAAGAACCAAAACAGAAGATATATCGGGCGTGCCTAGTGGCTTTGCCACATTGGATAGAATCACTTATGGTTGGCAGCCTACGGATTTAATTATTCTTGCGGCAAGACCTTCTGTGGGTAAAACGGCTTTTGCCCTAAACCTAGCTCGTAACGCGGCTTTACACCCTACCAAACCTGTACCAGTTGGCTTCTTCTCTTTAGAGATGAGTGCCTCTCAGTTGGTACAGCGTATCCTGAGTGCTGAAAGCGAAATCTTGATGGAGAAAATTAGCCGAGGAAAACTGGAAGAACACGAATACCAACAATTACTCAACAAGGGCATCAAGAAATTAGAAGTAGCACCCATCTTTATTGATGATACTGCAGCACTAAACATTTTTGAATTCCGCGCCAAAGCCAGAAGGCTGGTCAACAAACACAAAGTAGGCATTATCATCATTGACTATTTGCAGTTGATGAGTGGTTCCAATGACAAGGGTGGTAACCGCGAACAAGAGATCAGTAATATCTCTCGTAACCTTAAAGCATTAGCCAAAGAATTGAGTGTTCCCATTATTGCACTGAGTCAGTTGAGTCGTGCGGTGGAAACCAGAAAAGAAAGCAAGATGCCTCAGTTGAGTGACTTGCGTGAATCTGGTGCCATTGAACAGGATGCGGATATGGTTATGTTTATCTATCGTCCAGAATACTATGAAGTAAAGAGCAATGAGATGGGTGAATCTACCCATGGTGAAACCCATATTAGAATTGCCAAACACCGTAATGGTTCTTTGGAAACCGTGAAACTACGCGCCAACTTGGCTATTCAACGTTTTGAAGAATGGGAAGAAGGTGGTGGCGGATTCCCTGCTCCAGGTAGCAATTTCAAATCATTGGGGGCTGCTCCACCAGCTGCCGGAGGCGATGGTGCCAAGTTCTATTTGCAAAAAGGAAGCAAGATGAATGAGGCAGATTTTGACCAAGGTTATGAAACAGAACAACCTTTCTAATGAGTGTCCCTTTTTTTTATGAACCCCAGATTAATTCGGGTGCTACCACATTTGAACTAAGTGAAGCTAGTAGCCGTCATTGCATTCAAGTATTGCGTATGAGAACAGGTGCGATCTTGAATTTAACCAATGGCATGGGACTCAAGTTTGAGGCAAGTATTTTAAGTGAAGATCGCAAAGCGGCCGTGGTTCAAATCCTTTCTACGGAAGCTATTCCAGCCCCAAAACGCGCCATTAGCATTGGCATTGCCCTGCTAAAAAATAGCGACCGTTTTGAATGGATGTTGGAAAAGATAACAGAAATCGGCGTCAGCCAAATCTATCCCTTGAATAGCAAGAGAAGTGAACAACACCGCTTCCGTTTTGATAGGTATCAACAAATTATTGTTGCAGCTATGTTACAAAGTCAACAGTGTTGGTTACCCATACTGCATGAACCAATGGCTGCCACAAAATTGATGCAATCAGCAAACCAATCCTTGAAACTGATTGCACATTGCGAGGATGATCAAAAGAACCCATTACAACAGGTTTCTACTGCGCAAAACAGTTTGATTTTAATTGGACCAGAAGGTGATTTTAGCAGGGAAGAAATTGAATTGGCGCTTCAAAACAACTTTATTCCTGTTAGTTTGGGTGAAACCAGACTAAGAACAGAAACAGCTGGGGTTGTTGCTATTACCCTATTAGCCAATCCTGCTAGTCCCTTGTCTTAATTCAGTAACTTACATCAATGAAAACCAAGCACTTGACCATTGCAGTATGCCTGCTAATGCTTTTTGCCGCCTGCAAAAACTTCAAAAAGCAAAAAAGAGCCGTGGTGCGGGATACCAGTATCACCAAAACCACTTCCTTTAATAACCTGTTTTTTGATAGCCTAGGCATCAGTCATTTTTTAGAAACCCATCCGGACCTTCAGCCATTTGAAGAACAATATCAAGACTTTTACAAAGTGCGTAATTTTCAATACGCATGGTTTGACAATAAGGGCATTACAGAGCAAGCCAATCATTTTTTAAACCTCTTGAATACTGCTGTCATAGATTTACAGGATAGCAGTTTAATGAATCCTGCCTTAAATAATTATTACGCAGCTGCCGTAAATGACAGTTTGCACAAAATGTCTACTGACAGTATTTTAAAAACAGAATTATTGTTTACGGGACAATTTTTTCAATACGCAGCCAAAGTATATAAGGGCAGCGATTTAGACGCAGCAGACCTTGGCTGGTTTATTCCACGTAGAAAACTAGACTTAGCGGCATTGCTAGATTCTTCTATCAAATCTAAAGCAGCCGATATTGCTTCTTATGCCTCTTTTAATCCGCAGTTTCAAAAATTACAAAGTCAATTAGCCATCTATTATGAATTACTAAAAACGGGTAATAAGGATAGCATTCCCCTTCTCAAAAAATCATTAAAAAAAGGTGACACTTCACTAGCAGTTTTGTTGATCAAACAAAAATTATTTGAACTAGGAGACCTTGCTACAAAAGATAGTAGCCAAGTGTTTGATAGCAGTTTAATGGTTGCTGCAAAACACTATCAAAAAAGAATGGGCTTATCTATTGATGGTAGTATTGGCAATAAGATGATTCAATCTTTGAACATTCCTATTGCTCAACGCATTGAACAAATTTTGGTGAACCTAGAAAGACTACGCTGGATGCCGCCACAAACAGATAGCAATTATATTTTGGTAAATATTCCAGAATACAAATTACACGTCTATGATAGTGGCAAGAATGTGATGGACATGAACGTGATTGTTGGTAAAGCAGCCAACAGTACTGTGATTTTTAATGGCAAACTAAAATTTGTGGTCTTTAGTCCCTACTGGAATGTACCAACCAGTATTGTCAGAAAAGAGATAGTACCCGCCATGGATAGAAATAGTAATTATCTTGAACGCAACCATATGGAGATCACAGGCAGAAGCAATGGATTGCCTCTGGTACGTCAAAAACCAGGCGAGCACAATTCCTTGGGTTTGGTTAAATTTTTATTCCCCAACAACTATGATATTTATTTACATGATACGCCCAATAGAGACCTTTTTAGCCAGTCTAGCAGAAGCTTGAGTCATGGTTGCATTCGCATCAGTGAGCCCAAGAAAATGGCGGAATACCTGCTGCGCGATGACAAGACATGGAACAGTCAAAACATAGACTCCGCTATGCACTTGGCTAAGGAGAAATGGGTGACACTAAAAAAAACAGTGCCGGTATATATTGTCTATTTCACCGCATGGGTTGACAAATCAGGTACTTTGAATTTTAGAAATGATATTTATGGTCATGACCATAAAATGTCTGAAAAACTTTTTACCAGTAAATGATTTTTTCTTTACTAGTACATTTGTAAAAAAATAGTTGGATATGCATTTGAAGGAAGTAGCAGACAAAGCATCAGAGAAGGCTTTTCTAGAAGTGAATGTGTTGATGAACCGTTCCAATCCCGCTTATATAAGAGCACTGGACAATGAAGTAAATGAAGTGTTTGATTCATCCAAAAACAAGTACTATAAATACGGAACAACCAAACGCTGGATCCTACTAAATGATGCGGGAGAACCCATTGGCAGAATTGCCGCCTTTACCAATGACAAATACATTAACAAGGGAACAGATTTTGTAACCGGAGGAATTGGTTTTTTTGATTGCATCAATGACCAAGCTGCCGCCAATCAATTATTTGATATGGCCAAACAATGGTTGCAAGAACAGGGTGCAGAAGCCATGGACGGCCCCATTAATTTTGGAGACAGAGACAAATGGTGGGGTTTATTGGTAGAAGGGTTTGATTCAGAACCTATGTACGGTATGTCTTTTAACCCTAGTTATTACCAAGGGTTGTTTGAAAATTATGGTTTTCAGAATTACTATAACCAATATTATTATTACATGAATGTGGATGATCCCTTACCGGAAAGATTCACAGAAAGACACGCCAAATTCAAGGCCAAACCTGGATATGAAGCCAGACACGCAGACCTGAATCAGCTGGAAAAATATGCCCGAGATTTTGCTACCGTTTATAATGCGGCATGGGCGCAGCATGGAGAAGCTAAAGAGATTACAGAAGAACAGGTAATCAAACTCTTCAAAAAAATGAAACCCATCATGGACCCAAGGATGGTCTGGTTTGCCTATTTTAAAGAAGAGCCCATTGCCATGTTTATCAATATTCCAGACCTGAACCAATATTTCAAACATTTTAATGGCCAATTTGGATGGATGCAAAAACTCCAATTACTCTGGATGAAATGGAGGGGCACCAACAAAAGACTCACTGGTCTTGCCTTTGGCGTTGTTCCCAAATACCAAGCCTTGGGCATTGATAGTTTCCTCATCAAAGAATGTGGATTACTCATTCAAGGTAAGGGCTGGTACCTGCAATATGAAATGGGCTGGGCAGGAGACTGGAATCCTAAAATGGTGAATATTTACAAGAGTCTTGGGGGCAAACAAAGTAGGCGAATGATTACATTCCGTTACTTATTTGACAGAAACAGACCATTTGAAAGACACCCAGAAATGGATTACAAATAGAGTTTTGCGGTAGCAGCAATACCGGCTTCATAACTAGTGGGCTGCATCCCAAAATGTTGTTCAAACTTACTAGAATTGAATAGGTAATCTGAATCGTTTTGGTACAACATTTCATATGACTCTTTAATGGGTTTTACAAACAAACCCGCCAAACGAATCATGAATTTGGATAATACGGTCAGTTTATTAGGTTGATGCATTTCTTTGGCTGCTAATGCCACAAATGCTGCACCAGTTAGAGGATTGGATTGGGTAGGCAAATGCCAGCTTTGTCCAAAAGCGGTTGAATCTTTGGCCAAAAGATATAATGCTTTTGCTGCATCTGGAACATAGGTAAATGCATGGGGAACATTTGCGTTTATCAACCACTGTGCTTTTTTACCTTTTGACAAATTGGAAAAAACCATGGTATTGGCAAAAGAAGTTCTGATAGACTTGGTGCCATAAAAATCTGCGCTTCTAGCTATCAGGGCTTGAATGCTTCCATTAGCCATTTCTGCCAACAATTGTTTGGTAATAGCCGCTCTAATTTGCCCTTTTTTTGAACAGGGTTGAAAAGCGGTTTCCTCCGTCATATAGCCTTCTACTTTCCCGTACATATAGACGTTGTCAAAAAATATCAGTTTTGCACCCGTGGCTTTACAGGCATTAATGGTATTGGTCATGATCTTGGGCCATTTTTCTGCCCAAATTTTGGTTTCATAATCAAGTCCTACCAATAAATACACCACTGAAGACCCTTTTACTGCAAATAGGGTTTGTTCATAATTTTCAAGATCTGCCGCAACTGAGTCTAATCCAAGCTGATGTTTTGGGTGTCTTGCAACAATTCTAATATTTTCTTTGTTGGCCAATAAAACGGGCACCAACTCATTGGCAATCATGCCTCCAGCTCCTAAAATGGTATGTAATGACATAACTCGGGGGATTTTAATGAATAAGGGTTCTTATTGGCGGGCATTGGGAAAATAGCACCGTTTTTTGGATTAACCATAAAATTCCCAAATAAGCTGTAAAAAAATGGGCGAATGCTTACTTTTGAACGAGTTCAAAAAGCCATGGATAATTTTGTAGTATCAGCCAGAAAGTATAGACCCCAGAACTTTAATACAGTTGTGGGTCAATTGCATATCACCACCACCCTCAAGAATGCCATCAAAAACAATCAGTTGGCGCATGCTTTCTTGTTTTGTGGTCCAAGAGGAGTTGGGAAAACAACCTGTGCCAGGATTTTAGCAAAAACCATTAACTGTACCAATCAGACCCCTGAAGGAGAAGCCTGTAATAGCTGCAATAGCTGTGTTTCTTTTGATGCCGGCAGTTCCATGAATATTCATGAATTGGATGCAGCCAGCAATAACTCAGTAGACGATATACGAACACTGGTAGAACAGGTTCGTTTTGCTCCACAGGCTGGTAAATACAAAGTGTATATTGTGGATGAGGTACACATGCTGAGTGCATCGGCCTTTAATGCCTTTTTGAAGACATTGGAGGAACCCCCACCCTATGCTATTTTCATCTTGGCTACTACTGAAAAACACAAGATTCTTCCAACCATTTTGAGTAGGTGCCAGATCTTTGATTTTAAACGCATCACCAATAATGATACGGTAGAACACTTGCAAGAAATTGTAGACAAAGAATCTATTAAGGCAGAAAAAGCAGCACTGCAAGTGATAGCTCAGAAAAGTGAAGGTTGTATGCGTGACTCACTCAGTATCTTGGATAAGATTGTGAGTTTTACCAATGGAACCCTTACCTATCAAAATACCTTAGAGCACTTAAATATCCTGGACGACGATTATTATTTCAAACTCTTAGAAGCCATGCAGCAACAAGACCTTTCAGCTGCTATGTTGCTCTTTGATCAAATTAATAGAAAGGGTTTTGAGGGAGACTTGGTACTCAATGGCTTTGCCGAATTTATCAGGAACTTACTTGTTTGTAAGGATCCCAAATCTGCCGCCTTATTAGAAGTGGTAGAAGGATTACAAGAAAAATATACAGCCACGGCACAAAGGGCTGGTGTCTCTTTTTTGGTGAGCGCACTGAATATTTTAAATGAGGCCGAGATCAACTATAAGATGGCTAGGAATAAACGCCTGCATGTTGAGTTGGCCCTGATTAAATTGAACTTTCTACAACAGGCCATTGAGCTCAGTGCAGATGGCGGGCAATTAGTAAAAAAAAAACGACTTGATCAACCCATAGCTTTTCATACCAAAGCGGTTCCACCCATTCAAATGGGCGGTGCTGCAGCAGCAAGTAATGCCCCAAACAAACCAGCAGGCACAGATGCTAAATTATATGTAGAAAGCACCAAACCCGCTGCTACAGATGCGCCTAAGCCAACCCAGCAAGTTGCTGCAAGCCAAAGCAATAGTAGTGTTGCTGCACCCAAGCCAATAGCAACAGCAGTAACAACCACCATTCCAACAGGCTCATCCAAACTGATTCCTCCAGTAGCAAGTGGTGCAGGCAAAAAAGGATTATTAGACACTTTACGTGAAAAATATGGTGACCAATATGCTATTCAAGAAGTTCCAGATGCAGAAGTCCTCAACATGGAAAAATTACAAGCCTGTTGGAATGAGTATACAAAGAACTTAGAGCAACAACTCAAACATTCTTCAGCAGGTACTTTCCGTATTGCCAGATTGACCATTGAAGACGAGATTCATTTTAATGTATTGGTGGGATCACTTACTTCTCAAAAATTTGTGGAGCAAGAAAAAATGATGTTGTTAGAACATATTCAAAAAGCATTTTTCAATCCTGGCATTATGTTCCAAGTATTGGTAGAAGCAGGAGAACAAGAAGAAGTGCCCGCACATTTACGCATGAACAGCCGTCAAAAATTTGAACGAATAGCGGAACAGTTCCCCATGGTCAAAGAATTGAAAGACCGATTGAAACTAGAAATTGATTATTGATTATTTAGACTGGGTATAGCCGTTCTTAATTAACCAGGGTAAGACTTTCAAGCGTTGATCACCTTGAATAATAATTTCTGCATCCTTGGCTGATCCGCCGGTACCACAAAAGTTTTTTAATTGCTTGCCCAATTTTTCTAGGTCCTCTTCCTTTCCAATAAAACCGGTAATCAAAGTAACTGCTTTGCCCGCGCGATGTTTGGTTTCTAGTCTAATTCTCAATTTCTGTTGCGCAGGGGCTAATGTTTCAACAGCTTCATCCGCTGGTTGAAAGGAAAAATTGGGATCCGTGCTATAGACAAATCCTTGTGTATCGGGTTTGTTTTTCTTTGACATGTCTGGCTATTTGATCAAAACTGCTTTTAAACTTAAATCCAAACTTTGGGCCTGGTGTATCAAGGCACCTACACTAACATAATCTACACTAGCAGCAGCGTAAGCTTGAATGTTTTCTAGGTTAATTCCACCACTGGCTTCCGTTTCAAAGGCCCCATCAATCAGCTTCACCGCTTGAGCAACTAAGTCAGGACTAAAATTGTCTAACATGATTCGGAAAACCTTTCCCTTGGCCATTTTGCAAACAAGTGCTACATCTGCTAATGACCTGGTTTCAACTTCAATTTTTAGTGGATTCTCTAAAGACTGTGTATAAGCATACGTCTTGTTAATGGCAGCTTCAATACCGCCGCAATAATCAATATGATTGTCTTTGAGCATGATCATATCATAGAGTGCATAGCGATGGTTAACCCCACCTCCAATGCGCACTGCTTCTTTTTCCAATAACCTAAAATTGGGTGTGGTTTTTCTGGTGTCCAGAATCTTGGTGTGATAGCCTTCTAATAATGCACTGTATTTTTTGGTCAATGTGGCAATGCCACTCATGCGCTGCATGCAGTTCAAGACCAATCTTTCACAAGATAGAATGGTATGCACAGCAGCTTCTACTTCAAAAGCCTGATCACCCACTTGCATAGCATCTCCATCTTTCATCAAAGGATGAAAAACAGCAGTAGCATCTACTAGGTTAAAAATCTTTTCAGCAACCTGCATTCCTGCCAAAATTCCATTTTGTTTGATTTTCAAAACGGCTTTTCCCCTAGCGGCTTTGTCAATGGATCCAAGGGTGGAATGGTCACCATCCCCAATATCTTCATGTAAAGCGTCTACAATTAGTTTTTGCAACAGTTCATCATAAGTCTGCATGCTACAAAACTACTTGCTTCCTGTTGATTGGGGAAGCATGAGCCCATTTTTCCCAAAAAATGCTGGTACTTAATTAATTCGCATGGTAATAATCTGGTGCTTACCTGCTTTTGCCTTGAGCATGACGGTTACATTGTAGGCTTTACCCGTGCTTGTGAGTTTTCCAGTAATATACAGGGTGTTGCCAATTTCCCTATCTGAACTTTTGTCAAAGCCCTTGATGTTATTTTCATCAAAGAAGGTCTTTAGTGCAATAGTGGCTTGATTACGACCCATATTTTTAACCTCATCCTTGTCCAAGAACTTGAGGTCTATATAATCATCAAAATAACGTGCCACTTCGTCTGCATTGGCTGTCTTAAAAGCCTTTACCACTGCATCCGTGTCTGTTTGTTGAGCAAATCCAGCAAAGCTGAATAACAAGCCCATTAATAAAAGAATCTTACGCATAATGTGGTTTTTCTTATAAACAGTTCGCCAAAAACATGCCAAGTTTAATAACTTACACCCGGAAAGCTAAGTTAGCTGAAAATAACGTTGGTAACCACCAGCATTTTAACAAAAACATATGAGCAAGAAAGTGATTTTGGCCATCATGGATGGCTGGGGATTGGGCAAGATAGCCAGTGCAGATGCCATACAGCAAGCACATCCCGAATTTGTAAGCAGTTTGTATAGTCAATATCCCAATACTACTTTGGTTACTTGCGGAGAAGACGTTGGTCTACCGGAAGGCCAAATGGGAAATAGTGAAGTAGGACACCTGAACTTAGGCGCAGGAAGAATTGTATATCAGGAATTGCAACGCATTAATGTAGCCATCCGCACAGGAGAACTGGCTGGTAATGCAGTACTTTTGGCAGCCATCCGCGGAGCAAAAGCCGCCAACAAACCCTTGCACTTATTGGGTTTGGTTAGTGATGGTGGTGTGCATTCACATACCAGTCATTTAAAAGCCATTTGTGATGCTTGCAAAGCAGAAGGTTTAACAGAAGTATATATTCATGCATTTACAGATGGTAGAGATACGGATCCCAAAAGTGGGCTAGGCTATATCACAGATATGGAAGCATACTTGCAAGGATCTGTTGGAAAAATTGCCACCGTGAGTGGTAGGTATTATGCCATGGATAGGGACAAGCGTTGGGAAAGGGTTAAACTAGCTTATGATGGTTTGGTGAACGCAAAAGGTGCTACTGCTTCCAATGCCATTGAAGCCGTTACTGCCTCTTATGAAGCTGGTAAGACCGATGAGTTTTTATTACCCACTGTTATCTTAAATGACAAGGGTGCTCCTGTTGCTAAAATCCAATCCGGTGATTATGCAATCTGTTTTAATTTTAGAACAGACCGTTGCAGAGAAATTACAGAAGTGCTTACACAAACAGACTATCCTGAATTTGAGATGAAGGCCTTGGATTTGCATTATACTACCATGACCATGTATGACCACAAATTCAAAAACGTTTCTGTGATTTTTGAAAACGATAATTTGGTGAACACATTGGGTGAAGTGTTAGAAGCCAATGGTAAAAAACAAATTAGGATTGCAGAAACCGAAAAATATCCGCACGTTACTTTCTTTTTCAGTGGCGGAAGAGAAGTTCCTTTTAATGGAGAAAGTAGGATCATGGTTCCTTCTCCCAAAGTAGCAACTTATGATTTGCAACCAGAAATGAGCGCCATTGAAATCACGGATAAATTGATTCCAGAAATTGAAAATGAAACGGCAGATTTTATTTGTTTGAACTATGCCAATACAGATATGGTGGGTCATACCGGCGTTTTTAGCGCTGCTATCACTGCTGCCAAAACTGTAGACGCTTGTGTAAAAAGAGTGGTTACAGCTGCATTGGAACATGGTTACACGGTGTTTTTAACAGCAGATCACGGCAATGCCGATTTCATGATCAATGAAGACGGATCACCCAATACCGCGCATACACTGAATCCTGTTCCCTTCTTTATCATTGACAAAGATTGGAAAGGAACCATACAGCCTGGAAAATTGGGAGACCTTGCACCTACTATCTTAAAAGTAATGGGCTTGGAAATTCCAAAAGAAATGACAGGCAATACACTCATTTAAAATACCATTCATGAAACTGTTAAAAAAAATCATGTTGGCATTACTGGTGATATTACTAGTGATGCAGGCATTTAGACCTACAAAAAATCTTTCTGCCAATACAGAAAATGATATTTCAGTTTCCTATGCTGTACCAACTGATGTGAAAACCATTTTGGCAAAAGCATGTAATGATTGTCATTCCAATAAAACGGAATATCCATGGTATGCCAATATACAACCTGTAGCATTTTGGTTGAATGACCATGTGGTAGACGGAAAGCGTCACATGAATTTTAATGAGTTCAACAAGTATCGGATTGCCAAACAATACAAGAAATTAGAAGAATGTATTGATGAGGTAAAGGATGGTGAAATGCCTTTGGAATCTTATACCATGATCCATAAAAATGCCATCCTTACAGAGGCTGAAAAAACAACATTGACCAATTGGTGCATGACCGTAAGAGACAGCATTAAAGCCAAGTATCCAGCAGATAGTCTGGTGCTTCCCAAAAGAAAATAATCCATGGAAATTACCTCTGCCAAATACAATATTTCATCTGCACTTGTTACCCAATGTCCCAAACCGGATAGGCCAGAATATGCGTTTATTGGCAGGAGTAATGTGGGCAAATCATCCTTGATTAACCTGCTAACCAAGACCAAGAATCTGGCCAAAACATCGGGCACCCCGGGTAAAACACAGTTGATCAACCATTTTGAGATTGAAAGCTCAGGCAATCTGAAAGGGCCCAAAGAAAAATGGTTCTTGGTAGATTTACCTGGTTATGGCTATGCCAAAAGGTCTATCTCTGACAGGAATAGATGGGAGCAAATGATTGACGGATACTTGCGCAAAAGAGAAAATTTGGTGCAAGTTTTTGTCTTAATAGATAGCAGACATGGGCCCCAGAAAAACGATCTTGAATTTGTAAATCAACTAGATAGTTGGCAGGTTCCCTTCTCCTTGGTATTCACCAAATCTGACAAGGAAAAACCCGGTGTGGTTGCTAGAAATGTACAAGCATTTTTAGACAAGCTAAGAGAAACCTGGCAGTTTTTGCCTAGGCATTTTGTAACCAGTGCCGAGAAAAAAGAAGGAAGAGAAGAACTATTAACCTTCTTGCAATTCATGAATAACCAAGTAAAGGAAAACAAAGAACCCAAAGATTAGGGGGCAACATACTGATTGGTTTTTCAACCAATAAAAAGCACTGGAAATTTTCAGCATCAATTACAGATCTTATCTGCACAGCAACTGCTGGCAAAGGCTTCTGGCTTGGCTTTAAAGGCAAAACCCATACCCAGAATATAACCCATGGCTTCTTTTAAAGCATCATTGCTTTTGAACTGTGGATTGGTGTTGATGTCTGCGTGCACTTCCATTTCTACATGGTGCTCAATAAACAAATCGCAGAGCTCATAAGCAATCTCAATGCTTTTGGCCACTTCTACCAACATCCTTTCTTTAATGTGGTACTTGGTTTTTGTTTTTTCATTGTGGATGTACATAAAGCCTCCATTGTGCTCGCGTAAAAAAACAATCACAGTGGCAAACTCTGTATCATCTCCTTTTACCTGACTGTCTGTTCCAATGCAGACTTTGAGTTTGGTTCCCTTTTCCGCTTCCAAAACTATGGCATCGGCCACAGCCTGTTTAATGGGAAGATCAATCGATTCGCCGTTGAATTTTCTCCAATACATAGATGGGTGGTTTTTGTAATTTACCAATTAATGCTCGGCAGACTGCCATTTTCAGGTTATCTAATTGTCAACAGCGGTGGAAAACCCCCGTTGGTCACAATTTCAGACAGGCTAGGCCCTTCAAATGGAAACTTTGTCATATTTTGACTTGTAGTACGAAAATTGGTATATCCCCTAACTCAACAATAGCTGATGAAAATATTACTTACCTATTTGAAGCCTTATAAATGGCATGTTGCACTAGCACTTTTACTTGCGGGCATTAACCAGACATTTTCCATGTTTGATCCTATGATTTTTGGAAAATTACTGGACCAATACGCTAGTCATCCCAAAATAGGTGCTGACGGATTACCAAGAAATGAGGAAGCTTATATTAGGGGCATTTCTAGTATGTTGTTGTTATTGGTGGGAACCGCCATGGTCAGCAGAATTGCCAAAGCTTTTCAGGATTATACCGTAAACGTAATTATTCAAAAATTTGGTGCCAAAATTTTTACCGATGGTCTCAAACATAGCATGCGTTTACCCTACCAAGAATTTGAAGACCAACGTAGTGGAGAAACCTTGTCCATTTTATCCAAAGTAAGAACGGATACAGAGAAATTCATTGGCTATGTAATCAACGTATTGTTTGGAATCATAGTGGCTGTTGTATTTGTTTCCATTTATGCCACAAGACTACACTGGTCCATCATGCCCATTTATTTGGGAGGTGCTGGTTTAATTGCAGCAGTGACCAATTTGTTGAGTAAGAAAATCAAAGTGATTCAAAAAACTATTGTTAAGGAAACCACTTCATTAGCGGGTTCTACCACAGAGAGTTTGCGCAATATTGAATTGGTCAAAAGTTTGGGTCTTACAGAACAAGAAGTAAAACGATTAAACAACAATACGTACAAAATTCTTGGATTGGAATTGCGTAAGGTGAAGAACATACGTTCCTTAAGTTTTATTCAAGGAACCATGGTTAACTTTCTAAGACAGGTGATCACTTTTACTTTAATGTGGTTGATGTTCAAAGAAGTACTTACTGTTGGTCAATTAATCTCCTTACAGTTTTATAGCTTCTTTATTTTTGGCCCATTGCAAGAGATTGGAAGCATCATTATGAGCTATCGCGAAGCAGAAGCCTCCTTGACCAATTTTCATAACCTCATGCTCAAAAAAGTGGAACCCAAACCATTAGAACCAACCTTGGTGGGCATGGTAGAAGAATTAGAATTCAAGAATGTTACTTTCAAACACCAAACTGCTACCTATAATGCCTTAGATGGTATTTCCTTTGACGTGAAAAAAGGAGAAACCATTGCCTTTGTGGGACCATCTGGGGCAGGTAAAAGTACGTTGGTGAAACTCTTGGTTGGCTTATATAGAACCAACCAGGGAAGCATAGAATACAATGGCATCAATGGTAATGATATGGATTTTGATGAGCTACGTAACCAAATTGGTTTTGTAACACAAGACACACAACTCTTTGCAGGTACCATTAGAGAGAACCTCACATTTGTATACCCAAGTGCAACAGAGGCAGATGTCTTAGACGCTTTACACAAATCCAGTTGTGATAATTTATTGGCCAGGGCCGATAATGGCTTAGACACCATGATTGGAGAAGGTGGTCTAAAATTAAGTGGTGGTGAAAAACAAAGACTATCCATTGCACGTGCTTTGCTGCGTCATCCACATTTACTCATTTTTGACGAAGCCACTTCTGCACTTGACAGTATTACAGAAGAAGAAATTACCAATACCATTAGAACCATTTCTGCAGAGAAAGAACAGATAACTGTGATGATTGCCCACCGTTTGAGCACCATTATGCACGCAGACAGAATCTATGTGTTGGAGAAAGGTCAGGTAGTAGAAACCGGAAGCCATCAGCAATTGCTGGAAGAAAAAGGATTGTACTATGCCATGTGGCGTCAGCAAATTGGTGAACGCAAATTATTGGCAGCGGCACAGGCTTAGACTATTATTCAAATTTCTTTTTAATGTATTCCAAAACGGTTGGATCTTCCAATCCTTCCATATCGCTTAGCTCCAATTCCAAAGCTTTGTTGCTTAAGCTAATTTCTAAGAGGGAGATACAAAGAGATACTAGGAATGCCATTAAGCCAAATGCAAATAGCACATGGGCTATTCCAGTTCTTTCAATATAAATCAGGAATATGCAGAAAATGCAAGTGATGATGGCAATCATTCCTAGCATCTGCATATTCCTGATCAGTTTTAAGCGATAACGGATACTTTTAATCTGACCGTGTAAGACAAGATCATTCACTCCTTTTTCTAAATATTTATCATGCAAATTGCGCACCCGATTGGCTAATGCTAAATACCTATTAGTATAGGCCAACAAGACTAAGCTAATGGCAGGAAAAAGCAATGCAGGGGTATTAATTGAAATATCCATCCTGCAATATAATTCAACTTGCTTAGGATGCCACTTTGAAATTCAATGGAATATTCAATTTCAAGCTTAGGTTTCTGCCCATATTAAATACGCCCATCCTGCCAGTTACCGCATTGGTATCGGTATATTTTAACCTGCTTAAATGGTTTTGGTAACTGATATTGGTAAGGTTATTTAATCCCAAATTGATACTAAACAAGGTTCTGCCTTTTGACAAACATTCAGTACCAATTCCTAGATTAATCAAGCTATATCCATCAGTAGGTGTTTCAGTATCATAACCCGTAAACACCCTGTTTTGGGTACTAGTATGATCCAATTCTAATTTTACATAGGCATTGCGCAAACCCTTGCCCATTTTGTTGGCGTTAGCTCTTAGCACACTAAGCAATCTAGGGGCTGGTATAAAGGGCAGTTTATTGGAACCATCAAAGCTTTGAGAAAACTGACCTGCAACTAGCGCAAAACTATTTTCAAAATGCAACCAATCTAAGGGATGTGGATGTAAATCTAGTCTAGCTTCTAACCCATATAATGAGGCGTTGGCCTGTCTAAATTTGAATGCATTTAAATCAGTGCCCCCAAGATTCACCAAAGAATCGCCTCCAGCCACTGAAGCCAATTTGCTATAAAAAACATAGTTCTGAATGGCATTGTAAAAAGCAGTGACTGCAAAACTAATATGGGTGCCATTGTATTCTACTCCTGCATCCGTTTGAAGAGAGGTTTCTGTTTTTAAATCAAGTGACCCATATTCATACCTATTGGTTCCTTCGTGTGCGCCATTGCTGGCTAATTCTGAAACAGAAGGAGCCCTATAGCCTCTAGCAAGATTTAATTTCCAAGTTAATTGTTCACTAGGACTATAACTCATACCAATGCTGGCACTAAAGTCTGAAAACTGTTTGTCAAATGCCTTAAATTTCAAATCTGTACCTTCTGTAAATTCTTTTCCGGTTACCTGGCGGATATCATAACGCAATCCCCCACTCAAAGTAATTTGATTTGAAAATGTTTTCTTGCTGTATACAAACCCACCAATATCAAATTGATTGTACTCGGGTATCAACACCTCTTCGGCTAGATTCCTATTTTGTTGGTACATACCTGAAACGCCAACAGATGTTTTCCAGCCTTTGTTTTCTGCAAAATGAAATTGGGTATTATAGGTAATGGTTTGCAAATTAAAATAGAGTGCAGGCAGGTTCATATTATCTGGATCTCCAAACTCTTTTCGTTGGTTTTGTTGGTAGCCAACATTGAGGTTTAACCTACCTGTTCCCAACACAATATTGTTGTCAGAAACAATCTTAAAATGGTTAATTCCTTGATAAGGCGTGTATAGGTTTCTACTCTCTAATTCTGCTTGACTAGCTACATGTTCTTGAGCGGTTTCCGGGAACACCATGAATCCACCTGTTGCAGGGTCTCTAGCGCCTTCTACCATCCCTATTTTCTGGTTAAAATTACTAATCAACAAATGGCTATAACCCCATGATTTATTAATCCCCAAATAGCCCCCAAAATTTCTTTCATTGAACCTGCTATTAAACACTTTGCCATCATAAGCATTGCTATAATCACCAGCAGATTTATAAGTACCATAAACATTCCAATTAAAGCCATTTTTTAAGTGCCCAGCAATATTTGCATTGGTACCATACAAGCCATTATTAGCATTATAACTACCCAAGATATTCCCACTAATCGTGCCTTTTTCTACTGGTGCATTTGTAATTAAATGTACTACGCCTGCCATGGCATCTGACCCATAAAACAAAGAAGCTGGGCCTTTCAAAACCTCCACTTTTTGTATGCTGTATTCATCTACTTCAATGCCGTGCTCGTCTCCCCATTGTTGGCCTTCTTGTCTCACACCATCATGCACCGTCACAACCCTATTGTAACCCATACCTCTGATTACTGGTTTTGAGATTGCTGGACCCGTTGAGAGTGCAGCAACACCAGGCACTAATTTGCTCAAGGCATCAATGATATTGCCTGCAGATGATTGGAGCAAGTCTGATTTTTTTACAATGGAAATGGGCTGAGAACTAAGCTTGGTTCTAGTTGCTGAAGCAACACCAGTCACTACAACTTCCTCGTGTTGTGCAAAGGTTTCAACCAATGCAAAATTTTTAGACAGATTACCACTGATTTCAATGGTTTCAATAAGTGTTGAAAATCCCTGAAAGCTAATTTCTAATAAGTATTTTCCGGAAGGGATATCAGTAATTAAAAATTTACCATTGGCGTCTGTTACGGCACCCATTTTTACTTCGTGCAAATAAATACTGGCACCTACCAAAGAATTCCCCGTTTGTTTGTCTGTAACCAGCCCATTAAAACTGTTTTTGGCATGATTGCTTGTCTTATCAATTGGGTTGGATCCAGAAATGTTTTTAGTTTGTTCGGAGCTATTAGAAATATTAGTTGGATGTAATTGGGCATTAAGGGGAAAATGGAAAACCACTATTGCCAAAACGCCTAAAGCAGTTGCTAAACGCATGATTCAATTTTTAAAGTTAATAGGGATAAATGGGTACCTCAAGAAGGGTACCACACCAAGTAGTAGCTGACTAAACAGCTACAGGCGGCCCTCTTAAACCATAAAAATGTGTATGTTGAAAATTGGGATCTTGACTGGTTGCAACATAACTATTGGAAGGAAGCGTTGGAAGCGCAAGTTGCAAGCCAATGGGAACGGCAACAAAAGGAGATTCTGCCACTTGCAAATCACAAGAGCAATGTATCACCGATTTGTGTAACTGGTCTCCTTTAGCGCTATAATCATAGCTTGGTTGATTACCATCTTGGTGCGTAGCAATCAAGTCATGCCATGTTTTCTTTAGGGTAATGCTAAAAGCAAAAACCAAGATTAGCAGGAGTGCAGAAAGGGTTTTTATGATGGGTCTACTGTACAATTAAAATTGTTACGTTGTTGCAAATATAAGAGGAAAACCCATTTTTTCTACTGTTAAAACAGCATTTAACGCTTTTTTGGTCATGAAATTGCCATAAAAACCAGCGAGGATGCAGCTTTTAAACAGCTATTATGTCATATATTTAGGGTGTATCATAATACCCCCTCATGACCGAACAGGCAATTATCGCGGGATGTTTACAGAACGACGTTGCAGCGCAACGGGAGTTGTACAACCGATATAGTCCCAAAATGCTCAGTGTTTGTTACCGTTTTGCTCAAAGCAGAGAAGACGGTGAAGACATGTTGCAAGAAGGATTTATCAAAGTGTTCACTCAGATGCATACATTCCAGAACAAGGGTGCTTTTGAAGGATGGATCAGGCGGATTATAGTTCATACCTGTATCAACTTTCTGAAAAAGCACAAGAAGTTCAATGAAAGTGTTGACTTGGCTTATGCTGATTATATTCAAGTGAAAGAGGAAACTGTTCCTTCTATCATGCAAGCTAGGCAAATCATTGAATGCATCAGGCTACTGCCGTTGGGTTATAGAACCGTATTGAACTTGTATGCTTTGGAAGGATATAGCCACAAAGAAATAGGTCAAATGTTGGATATTGAAGAAAGTACCAGCAGGAGTCAATATACTAGGGCAAAATCCATGTTGGAAAACATACTGATCAGGAAACAGATCATTGACCAACCAAAACCACAATTCAATTGGTTGGCCAGTTTGAAGAAATAATTGATCGCTGCTGCTACTGCTGTATATGGGAAATGATATGTACCAAGACGAACTTGAACAGTTTTTACAAGATGAGGTAAAAGACCATCGCATGTATCCTTCAGACAAGATCTGGAGAAATATCAATGCGGAAGTCAACGGCCATCAGCGCTGGCCTGCTTTGAGTTTCATTTCTTTATTTATCATTTCTGCACTTACCGTTTCTACCTTACTCAATATTAACCCTTCACAAAAATTGATGAAGGCAAACAGTCTTAGACAAGCCGACCCAAAGAAAGAACCCTTACAGGATTTGAAACATAGCCTGAACGATTTTAATGCAACTGCTCCTTCAGACCTTACGGCCAATACCATTGCAAGTTTAAAAAGAAAGGGCAATCTATTGGAACCTGAACAAAATGGTTTGGAAGAAACACCAGTAATTGCGTTAGACCTTTCAAAAAGAGCAGAACCCATTACGGTTTTAAAAACAAGGGATAAACAAACAACTAAGCCGGCATTGATACATGAAACGGCCATAGTTGTACCTATGGGTACTATTGCTTCAAGAGAATTAAGCCCTGAGAAATTAAACTTTCTTACAGAAGTGAATGAGCAGGTTACCATGTCTGTAGGAAATACAAAATCAGATAACCAAGACCAGCAAGCTGCTCTTCAAACAGACAAAACGGTTGAACCAGTATCTAGTATTGCGCCAAAAGAGCAACTACCAACGGATCAATTTTTGCAAGACTTTGCTTATCAGCCAACAACAAAAATAGAAAGGGGTAAAAATTCCAAATTTGGATTCGGATTTTTTATTACCCCATCTACCAGTTATCGTAAATTAACTGATGATAAGGCCAAGGATCTTTTAGGAGCAGCACCAGCTTCAGCACCTGTTGGGATCAACTATACAGCAGATGTCAACAACATTGTTAGACACAAGCCTGCTGTAGGGTTAGAACTGGGTTTTGCCGTATTGTACAATATGAGCAATCGTCTAAAATTCAAAACAGGCATTCAGTTCAATACTCGCCAATACTATATAGAAACTTTTCAAGCAAGTACTGATATTACTACCATTTCTTTGGTGAATAACAGAGGGATAGAAAACATTTCTGTATTCTCACCTTACAACAACAATAACGGCTATAAGAGCACTCAATTAGACAATAAAATGTACCAGGTTTCCATTCCCATTGGATTTCAATATGACGTAATTCAGGGCAGGAAATTAGGCATCACTGCAGAAGCCTCCATACAACCAACTTTTACACTGAACAAAAGTCTATACCTACTTTCAACGGATTATAAACACTATGCCGATGGTAATAACCTGATGCGCAAGTGGAATATCAACAGTGCTGTTGGCATAAATCTTACCTACAAAACAGGTGCTTATCAGTGGTACCTAGGACCACAAGCTAGGTTTCAACACTTGCCTACTTATTCCAATAAATACCCCATTACAGAGTATTTAATGGATTATGGCATTCGCCTTGGTTTTATCAAGCAATTGAAATAGACAATCCTTAACAGTTTTCAAACGGATTCATCCACAGTAGTTTTGTGCTGAATGAATACATTTGCTTATGAATTATGCAAGGGTAATCCCATTTCTGCTAATAGTTTTGTTTTCATGTAAAAACAAACCGGCTAATAGTAGTGCAAAGGCCGTATCTGATAGCAGCAAGTTTTATCCCCTATCAGAATTTATTCAAGAGCAGATGGCTTATGTAGACCTCAGAAATTTTGAGATCTATCAAAAGCACCAAACTGCAACAAAGACCGATTCAAGCATGATTAGTAAGGAGCAATTCAAACAACTGGCTGCTTCTTTTCTAACCTTTGACATTAGTAAGCCTGACAAAAAAATTACCTATACTGAAACCGTATTTCATGACTTGAGTACTGCTAGTTACACCCTTAATTATAAGACCAGTCAAACAACTGATTTGGTCAAAAACATGGACATTTTGTTAGACGAGCAAACAAAAATGGTGAAGCGGGTGTTCATTGTTTCAGAATTACAAAAAGCCGATAGCAGCATCATGGAGCACCATAGTTGGACGGCCAACAAACAATTTCAAATTACAAGAACCGTAGAAACGGCCAGTGGTAGAAGCAATGAAACCACTACCGTATATTGGATTAGAAAATAATTGTGGCAGATGACTTCCAGCGAATTTCAACAGATAGCGCATACCATTCCTCACCAACCCGGGATCTATAAATACTATGATCAGGAGGCAGTATTGCTATATGTGGGTAAAGCAAAAAATTTGAGAAAGCGCGTAGGATCTTATTTTTCTAAAACCTTTACTACTTATAAGACACATGAACTGGTTCAAAGAATTGTAACCATTCAATTTACCATTGTTGATTCAGAGCAAGACGCATTCTTATTGGAAAATTCCTTGATCAAGGAATACCAACCCAAATACAATATCAACCTAAAGGACGATAAGACATACCCCTATATTGTTGTTAAGAAAGAACCCTTTCCAAGAATTTTTTTAACCCGCAACAAATACAATGACGGTTCTGAATACTTAGGCCCATTTACTTCGGCAGGTAAAGTGAGGGAACTGATTGATTTTATCAAGCAATATATTCCTCTAAGAACTTGTAAACTACCCTTAACAGATAACAATATTCAAAAAGGTAAATTCAAAGTTTGTCTAGAATATCATTTAGGCAATTGCAAGGGACCTTGTGAAGGGTTACAAGACAGTACCGATTATAATGAGGGCTTGCAACAAGTACGTAATATGCTCAAAGGCAATCTGGGCGCAGTTACGGCACATTTTACCAAAGAAATGCAGGATGCTGCATCAGCAATGCAATTTGAAAAAGCGGCCCTGATTAAAAAGAAAATTGAACACTTAGAATCTTATAGTGCCAAGTCTGTGATTGTCAGTAAGCACTTACAAAATATAGACGTGTTCTCCATGGCTAGAGAAGCGCAATGGGCATATGTCAACTATTTGATGGTACAAAACGGTACCATTGTACAAACGCATACGGTTCCACTAGAAACCAAACTAGAAGAGTCTGATGAAGAAGTATTAAGTTTTGCCATTGCCAATTTGAGAACCAGTTTTAATAGCCTTTCTAGAGAACTGATCCTACCCTTTGAGATAGACTATCCTGAACCAGAGATTCAGATTACCGTTCCAAAAGCAGGAGACAAAAAGAAATTGCTGGAACTCTCAGAAAAGAATGTGCAATATTTTAAAGAATCCTTGCACAGAAAACAATTGCTGCATTTAGAAGGCAAGACTGATATAGAACAGAAACAAGTGTTGTATCAATTGCAAGACATGTTGCAATTGCCAGAGCTACCTATCCATATTGAATGTTTTGATAACAGTAATTTTCAAGGCTCTTACCCCGTATCGGCCATGGTATGTTTTAAAAACGGCATACCTAGCAAAGGAGATTATCGGCATTACAATGTAAAAACCGTTCAAGGCATAAATGACTTTGCTACCATGACAGAAGTGGTTTATAGGCGATATAAGCGCGTCTTGGATGAATCCCTTCCCATTCCTCAATTAATTATTATTGACGGCGGAAAGGGGCAATTAGGCGCTGCTATGCAAAGTATTCACCAACTGGGTCTGCATGGCAAAACTACTGTGGTAGGTTTGGCCAAAAATATTGAAGAATTGTTTTTTCCTGGGGATTCCGAATCTATCAAATTGCCTTGGGATTCTAATAGTTTAAAACTGGTGAGACGGATAAGAGATGAAGTACACCATTTTGGGATTACGTTTCATAGAAACAAAAGATCAAAAGGAACCCTTTCAAATGAATTAGAAACCATAAAAGGCATTGGAAAGCAAACAGCAGATCAGTTGTTAAAGACTTTTAGATCTATCAGAAATGTGAGGGAACAGGATTTGGAAACTTTGGCAAAAGCTATTGGCTTACAAAAAGCAAAATTTGTACACGCGCATTTTCATTCCATTGAGAATCAGGCATAAAAAAGGGGCCAGGATGAATATCCAGCCCCGTTTTTAAAATCCAATATCCTATGAAAAACCATGTCTAAGTTAAGCATTTGTTATTATAACCACAAAGAGAAACTATCTATTTTCCGTCAATTCTTGATGATTTTACCAAAAAAAGGGGCCAAATAGCCCCTTTTTTGAATTTTTTCGAATTATTCTATTAATAACTCCAGAGATCCTGCTCGTAGTTGAAGATTTTGTCCTTGATGTTCTGGCCTTCTAGCAAACGGAACAATGGATCTTTAATCAACGCATTTAGGTATTTATCACCTGGGTTATTGATGGTAGATTTAATAATATAAGAGGAGAAGAACCTACTTTCAAATAACTCTTCCCAAGACATTCTCCCTGCAAAATTCTTTGGATTGTAAACGTCAAATTTTACCAAGGTTCTGCGTAAATCTGGGTAATGCACCCAGAATAAAGTACGAGGCTGAGACTTACCACCCACTACTTGTTTGGCAATAGGTGCAATTCCAATAATCCTGCAATACATACGGCTAGATTCTTTGTCAAAAATCCACTGTTCTTTTAAACGGAAAGTATAAACTGAATCAGGACTAAACTTAGGTCTTCTAGTAATTACTTTTTCAACGGTTCCAGATACTGGATCGGCAACCTCTACCGTATCCAAACTTCCAGCAGTTAGATTGCTAACTTGATCTGCAGTTAATGGGGTACGGAACATATCATTATCAGGAGAGAAAGCTACAACACTGTCATTCTTAATGGCACTCAACAAAATAGAGAAAAAGCGTTGGTCTCCATTATCATCCTTACCAGGATAAATAAATGACTGATTAATTTTTTCGCGAGCATCAATTTCTTCCCAAACAAATTGGCTCCAGAATTGGTCGTCTTCACGAATATAATCGTACTCCAAAGGCTTACGATCTTTGATCAGGTTCCTTTCTACTGCATAGTTGTTACGCAATGACTGTTCTACTTTACCATCAAATGCACCAGCAATGGTAGTGTCATACCTTACTGTTACATTGGCCGTTGAAGCAGTTGTTGTTGCTGGGTCATTGGTAGTAGTAGCAGGTGCTGTATTGGCTGCTGCATTATTAGTAGCTGCGTTATTATTCAGATAACGAGAAGTACCTGTTTTCTGATTGGCTGTTGCAGGCTGCTTTTGCTGATTTGTAGCAGGAGCAGTTGCTGGAGTTGTTGCCGGCTTTGTAGCAGGCTGTTTGGCAGCATTACCAGTCTTGTACTTAGATTGGGCATTTGCCAAACCCAAGCATCCCATGCAGATGACCAAGCTTTTAAAAATAATTTGTCTCATACTCCTATTATTGAAGTGTAAATGAAATATTCTGTTCCAATTGTCTTGATCCACCTGGACCAACCACTTTAATTTCGTCTATTACAACAGTAGAACCAGGCTGGCATCTTTTTAGCAATGCCTGTGCTTCTGCATTAAAATACGGTCCTGTAACTTCTGCTACACCAAGGCCTTCTTCAAATCCCTTACCAGTGCAGATGAGGGTAAAAGAAGACACATTGTATTTAACGCCTTCAAATACAAAGTCACGCAGTTCTGCAGCAACCCCTTTTTGAACACGGAAAGCGTTAGCCGCAATAGGGCCACCAGATTTACCACCAACCGTAGCTTGTGGATCTGGAACACGTTTGATAGGTATAGTAATTTTTTGATTACTCTTTCCATCACTTGCAGTAACAACAGCAGAACCTAAATTCTGACAAGTCACAATATATAATCCGGCACCATCCTTTCTACTGCTTACACCTGGACCCTCTACAGATACATTTACTTTTTCATCACCACCACCACCAGTTACACTCAATGGATTATCTAATCCTTGATAGAATACACGGGTTTTATCGGTAGATACAACAAGACCACTTGGTACACCCACAGTATACTTTACGTCTTTTTCAACGGTAGCAATAGTACCATCGGGTTTGGTATAAGAGATTCTTACTTTCTTAGTATTTGAACCAGAACTACCTACTGTAGTTTTGTACTCAGCAGATCCATCTTCTTTTACAACAACATTGGCTCCGTCAATAGTAATGCTTGGTCTAGCCGCTTTACTAAAAGCACCAATACCTGCAGTAATCACTAATTCCTCACCTGGCATCAAGTACTGAGAATTGGTTCCGGCAAAAGCAGCAAACTCATCATAGATCAATTCTACTTCACCAATTTCTTTGTGGCAATATTCAACTACCTGTGCTTCTGAATTTTTCACGTCATTTTGAAATTTGCTCAAAATGGTAATGGCCGCAATAGTTGGGGTCATGTGAAAATAGAGATAAGGCAAATCGTCTTTTACATTTTTATTGGTAGTTGGGGGAGGCGTTAAATCTAAAGGAAGGGTTGGACCTACTTCTTTGGCAATATCTGGATCAATGGCCATCAATTGCTCTTTGTAAGCTTTTAAACGATCAAACAATTCCTTGCCTCTTCCTCTTCCACTTGGAGGTGGTTCAACAAATAAACGAGTAGCTGCATCCAAATCATCTTCTTTATAATCTTCAACCCCATCAACCATTTTCAACCCACTCTCTTTTTTCAATTCTGCTTTTAGAGATTCTAGGTAATTGTATAGGTTATCCGCCAGTTCCTTGGCTTTCTGTGCTTTTGGCATCCAGACTTCTGCCTTTTCCTTGGTTTTGGGGTCTTCCAATTTTTTCTGGAAAGACTTGAATATATCTACGTTCTTTTTTTCAACCATTGAACTGGCAGTATTCAAACTGTTGTTCACAGTTTTGAATGCGTTCAGGATCTCATTGGATACATTCAGTGCCAACAGTGCGGTAAGCACTAGGTACATCATGTTGATCATCTTCTGCCGCGGCTCCTTAGGTAATGACATGCTAACTATTATTTAGAAATACGAATGTTGAATTTATTGCGTTGGTATTACCTGCCTTGCATGGCGGTTAACATACTGCCATAGACTTGGTTTAATTTACCCAAGTTATTGGCCAATGCTGCAATCTGCTCTTTGGCTTTGATAGCATCTTCTGCAGTTCCTGTCATGGCAGCTGATGCCTGAGACAGTTTTCCGTAGAATTGATTCAAAGCTTTCAAGTGGTTATTGCTTTCTTGCAATTCCAATTCGTAAATCGTATTTAAAGAAGATAAGTTCTTAGTAAGACCTTGCACTTGCTCGTGGAAATGCTTGGTTGCTTCAGAAGCACCTTGGAAACCAGCTAATGCATGACTTGCATGCGTTGTAGCATCTTTAATGGCACCCAAAGCAATGGTGGCTTCTTTTGTTTTTGCAGTAAAATCACCAGTTGATTTTACAACATCACTGATCTCTCCCATTTTTTCAACGGTGCTTCCCAATTTCTGGAAACCAGCGCTTAGTTTAGAAAGATTAGCAGGAGTAATATCGGCTTCAGCCAACATTTTTTCCATGGTTTTTAAAGCAGGATTTCCTGTTTCTACTGGGGCCGCAACAACAGCAGGACCCATATCTGGAGGTGGTAGAATGGCATATACCAAGAAGATCAAAGCTTCAGTAGATAGACCTATTTTCAAAGCCCAATCCGCCCAAGATAAGTGCAAGATTTTTGCCATTGCACCAATGATAACTACTGCCGCACCTACGCACACAACAACGTTAACTAGACGATTCACAGTTGGAGAAACACCTGAAGCCATAATGTTTGCTATTTGATTTTTATTGAAAATTGTGATGAAACTGGGCAAAACCCATTTTCAAATAAACAGTTGGTTGGTTCTAATTATTTACGCATTTTGGGAGCCAAGTCAATGACACAACGGAATCCAATATAGGATTTGGCAGTGTCTTGGTATTCAAAGTTGCGGGTACTTACTTGTAAGAAATAGCCAATATCTTTCCATGAACCACCTCTTACTACTTTGCGTTTCATACGCGGAGGATCTGAGTCTTTAGCGTCCAAACGAACGTCAGGGCTCATATCACTCACAAAATTGTAAGCACCTTCATAGAAATAAGAGTTGGTCCACTCAGCCACATTACCACTCATATTATATAAGCCATAATCGTTGGGCCAGTAACCATCGGCACGCACAGTATAGAAACCACCATCTTCTGCGTAGTTACCACGGCCTGGTTTAAAGTTGGCCAACAAACAACCTTTTTTATTACGTAAGTAGTAGTTACCCCAAGGATACATAGAATTGCTTCTAGCACCTCTTGCAGCATATTCCCATTCTGCTTCAGAAGGCAAACGGAAATCACTTTCTACGGCAAATTTCTTTTTCTCTAAATAACTGTTCTGGATATGAGAACGCCAGTGACAGAAAGCAACTGCTTGTTTCCAAGTAACCCCAACTACTGGATAGTTTCCAAAAGAAGGATGGGAGAAATAGCGTTTGGTCATGGGTTCGTTGTAAGAATAAGAGAAGTCTCTCATCCAAACCAAGGTATCAGGATATACTTTCTGATCCCTTTTTACCATAAATTCTTTGCGAGGGTGTCCTGCATTCTCTCTTTTGGCAGCAGCGGGAAGGTCAAAATATTCAATGCGGTAAACCAATTTGTCTGGATCCACTTCGGGTTTGCCATACAAACGGTTATCAGGAGCTAGGTTTAATTCGTTTAGTCTTTCAATGGTAGTCCTATCATATTTGATGGCTTTTACCTTAGTCCAATCAACAGCTGTAGTATCGGTATCCTTGTTAATACCCTGACCATATAAGATTTTAAATGCAAGAGAATCTCTGGTCCAGGTTACAAACTGTCTGTACTCGTTGTTGGTAATTTCAGTAGCATCCATCCAAAAACCAGGAATAGACACCTGTCTGTTACGCGTTGTAAAGTTGTAGCTGATGTCTTCATCGCTTGGTCCCATATGAAAGGTACCAGCAGGAATATACACCATGTGTAATGGCCTATTCATGCTTTGTCTAGCAGTTGGTGGAAGGCCATGTAATTGACCATCATCAGGAACGCCGGACTTTCCCTTACCCCCCTTTTTCAAAAAGCAGGAACTCAAGCTAAGCGTGAATGCCCCCAATATCAGTAATGTTAGATACCCTTTCATCTGTTCAGAATGATTTATGACAGTGACAAATATATGTTTTCTATTGGGTCAAAAACCGCATTTAAGATTTTGTGCCAATAAAAGTTGAACGTGTAGAAATCTACTTATGGGGATACATTTTATGTGGAACAACGAATTTCCGGTACCGGGTACCGCTGTCATTGAAAGCAAATTAAACCATAGTTTGTTACACATTTGCTAAAAAATCGGCGATATTGAAAATTGGTGATTTACAGCTATAGTCTTTACAGATGTAAAATGCCGCATCTTCGTTGCTCTCCCTGCCCACCAATAACGGAAAAAACGCCGAATTAGTTTCCCCCCACTGGATTATTTTATTGGGAATAAATGCTTGAAGCACCTGAGACACCTGGGTTTGCCAGTTTTTGCCTGTAATGGCTAGCTCCACCACCCCCTTAGTTTGTAGTTGCAGTTGCCCTGCCCATACGGCAAAAGAACCGGGGTATTTGACAATGGCCCCATCCAAAGCGCCCATCATGGCCATGGCCCGCTCTTTCCACTCGGGAAGGTCAAAAACCAAGGATAAATAGAGCAAATTAGCACACATGACCGCATTTCCACTGGGTGTAGCCCCATCATAGACCTCTTTTTTCCTAACCAAAATGTCTTGCTGGTCTTGGTGCGTAAAATAGAAGAAACCGGTTTCTGGCTCAGAAAAATGGGTACAAACCCAGTTAGTCAATTCCTTGGCCTTGACCAAATAATCCGAATTCCCCGTAATCTCTTGTAATTGTATATAGGCTTGAATCAGGTAAGCATAGTCATCCAAAAAGGCGGGCAGCTTGGCCACCCCATTTTTATAGGTATGATGCCATGAACCATCGGCCACCCGAAATGCTTTTTCCAGAAAATCCATCTGGTTTATTGCCTGTTGGCGATAGGATTCGCGTCCCAAAGCGGCAAAAGCCTTGGAATAAGCAGTATTGATTAAGGCATTCCAACCCAAGAGAATCTTGTCATCCAGCCCCGGACGAATACGCTGGTCCCTAGCTTCCATTAAAATTAGGCTGCATTTTTCAAGCAAGGCCTGAAATGCTGCAGGATCCAAACCTTGCGCAAGTGCAAATGCATCAGCTGGTTCTTTGATCCAAAGAATATTCACGTGCTCCCAGTTGCCCTGCTCCTCTACCTGGTAGAACTGACAAAAGATGGCTGCATCTTCTCCTAATAGCTGGTCAATCTCTGCCTTGGACCAAGTATAAAACTTGCCTTCCACTCCCTCACTATCTGCGTCTAAGGCGCTATAAAAACCGCCCTCCTTGTCTAAAAGTTCTCTTTCTAAAAATCCAATGGTCTGATCTATGCAGTTGGCATAGCGCTGGTCTTTGGTAATCTGAAAAGCTTCTGACAAAACAGCAAGCAAAAGCGCATTGTCATAGAGCATTTTTTCAAAATGGGGCGCCAACCACTGGGTATCGGTGCTATACCTAGCAAATCCCCCACCCAATTGGTCATAGATGCCGCCATGCATCATTTTGTCTAGGCTTAATAATGCTTGATTGAGTGCCGCCTGGTCTTGGTAAAAATGGTATTGTCTGAGCAAGAATTGAATAGAAAAAGTTTGGGGAAATTTGGGGGCCCTGCCAAAACCACCCCATTCAGTATCGGCCTGCGCCAATAAATTTTCAGCAATGGTAGCTAATACTTGATCCCCCGGTACATCTTGCTTTTCCTTAGATTGAAAACCAAATAGGTTGGAAGACTGTAAGTGTTGGGTCAAATGATTGGCCTGGGTTTCAATCTCCTCCCTTCTATCTTGGTAACCCTTGTGTATGCCTTCTAAAACCTCGGTCCAGCTGGCGCGATTAAATGCCTTTACGGGTGGAAAATATGTGCCACCAAAAAATGGCTTTTTCTCTGGAGTGAGAAATACATTCAAGGGCCATCCGCCGCTGCCCGTCATGGCTTGCACGGCATCCATATACAAATGATCCAGGTCTGGACGCTCTTCTCTATCAATTTTGATATTGATAAAATATTGGTTCATGATCTTGGCCGTGGCTTCGTTTTCAAAGCTTTCCCTTTCCATTACATGACACCAATGACATGCCGCATACCCAATACTCACCAAGATGGGTTTGTCTTCAGCAATGGCCCTATTCAAAGCCTCTTCTCCCCAAGGATACCAATCTACTGGGTTGTTTGCGTGCTGCAATAAATAGGGGCTGGATTCTTGGGCAAGTCTATTGGTATGCATGTATGGTGTTTGAATCTATTACAAATGAAAAGCCCCGCGGTTGCGGGGCTCTCTATAAAAAGTTGTGAATTTATTTTTTAACCGGGGCACCCAAGGATAAGAATTGATCCAAAGCCGCAACCATACTTGGTTTTTGAGGCGATGGTACTTTGAACTCAAGATTCAAACCAGCGTCTTCAACAGCTTTGGAAGTATTGCCACCAAAAGCACCAATAATGGTTCCGTTCTGTTTAAAATTAGGATCATTATCAAACAAACTTTTTACGCCACTTGGGGTGAAAAAGCAAATCACGTCATACTCTTTGTCAAGCAAGTGTTTGATATCATTGCTGATGCTTCTGTACATAAAGCCCAACTGGTATTCACACTTGTTGTTCTTCATAAAGCCACAGATCTCATTGTCTTGCTGATTCTCGCTGCAGACATAGAGGAATTTCTCATTTTCCTTGTGTTTGTTCACCACATCAAACATGCTTTTATTGGTACCATCGGCACCATAAAACACTTTGCGTTTTCTATATAGGATGAATTTTTGCAAATACAATGCTACGGCCTCGGTAATGCAGAAATACTTGGTATCCTGACCAATACTGATTTTCATTTCTTCACAAGTGCGGAAAAAATGGTCAATGGCATTTCTACTAGTAAAAATAACTGCTGAAAACTGCAGGATATCTATTTTCTGTTTCCTAAATTCTCTTGCTGGAATGCCTTCTAGTTTGATAAAGGGATGAAAAACCAATTCAACTTGGTGTTTCCGCTCCAAATCAAAGTAAGGAGACTTTTCACTTTCCGGTCTAGGTTGGGAGATGAGGATCCTTCTTACTTTCTTGACAGTACCCGAATTTTTTGTCCCGCTTTTTGCCATGCTAATACGCTATAAGAATAAAGGATGATTAAATACTTCCAGTCAGGTTGTCAAGTAACAGTTTGTATATCAACACCAGTGGGAGTAATTCAACAGCGCAAAGGTACAAGAAAAAATGTAAGGCGCTAACTTTCAAATTATTCCTAATGGCCCCGAATCCAATCAGGTAACGGTAAACAAACAGCAGGCAACAGATGCCCAAAGAAATGGTGGTGGCCACTTGCATCATGGGCTCAGGGGAATAGGTTAATACCAACACAAAAGGAATGAGCAGAATGCCCAATACCTTGTTAACCAAGAACACTATAAAAGTATAGGCATTGGTGGCTTCGCCAACATTAAATACCCAACCCGAAAAGCTCAGGAACAGGAATTTTCCCAAATAAACAATCAATAACAATAAACAACTATATGCAACTAGTTGATAAAAAGGCAGGTTTACCCAGTGCTTGTGTTGCACCAACAAACTCACATACAATCCGGCACTGGCCAGAAACAGAAAATTGAGCAAAATGGACGCCAGGTTATTTTGGAGTAATTGCTCCCTTGTCTGTTTTTGTCTGACGGATGTTTGCATCACCAGCAAGAATAGGTTTTTGAAATACTTGGGAAAAATTAATCTTATGGCCGCCAACATTCCCACCAATCCTGTTAAGATATAAAACAACAATTCTTGGCTATCTCTTTTTCTTTCTTGACTAAACTGTTGCAGGGCTGGGGCTTGAAAGGGCAGGTATTTGCTGTACAGGTATTTGTCAAATGTGCCCGTATCTGGCTTTGCTGCTAAAATCTGTTGTTGTAATTGTCTTTTAGTAGAATCCAATTGCAAACTATCCAAGACCCTTTGTTTGGCCAGACTATCTTTGGTTTGGGTGCTGTCTTGTTTTACCCGAACGGTGTCTTTTACCAAACTGCTGTCTTTTTGCGCAGCTAGGGCCAAATGCAGAGTTAGCAAGAGTAAAAGACAAAGGAACTGCTTCAAACGAATGGGTTTGCAGCAAAAATATTGAACTGCCGCCATAATCCCCGCAAAAGATAATCTACCAATTTAGACCAATGGGTTAAAGAAGCCTTTAGTTTTGTTCCATGGCAGGACTCTATATTCATATTCCATTTTGCAGAAAAGCTTGCCATTATTGCAATTTCCATTTTTCTACTACCCATCAGCAATTGCCCGCCATGTTGGCTGCCATGGAAAAAGAATTGCAGCTACAAAAGGATTATCTACAAGAACCCCTAGCCACCATCTACTTGGGAGGAGGCACGCCTTCCTTGGTTCCCATTGAATTATTGGAAAGCTTGTTCCTACAAATCAGGAGCCAATTTCAAATAGTGGATGGAGCAGAAATTACCATAGAAACCAATCCTGACGATATTAACCCTACAGCTTTATTGGCTTGGAAAGCACTAGGCATAAATAGGCTTAGCATCGGCATCCAGTCTTTTGTAGACGCTGACCTTCAGTGGATGAATAGGGCACACCATGCCCAACAAGCAATTGATAGTATTCGGCTGGCCAAGCAAGCTGGATTTGATAACCTGACCATTGACCTAATTTATGGAACACCTACCCTATCTGATGAAGCTTGGAAGCAAAATGTTGACCTAGCTATCGCCGCAGGCATTAGCCATCTTTCCTGTTATGCTTTAACCGTGGAGCCCAAAACGGGATTGGAAAAAATGATTGAGAAAAAACAGATAGAGGCGGTGGATCCTGAAAAACAAGCAAGGCATTTTAGTTTGTTGATGCAGTGGATGGAAGAAGCTGGTTTTGAACACTATGAGATTTCCAATTTTGCCCTGCCCGGTCATAGAAGCAAACACAATAGCAGTTATTGGAGTGGCGCGTCATATTTGGGGATTGGCCCATCGGCGCATTCGTTTAATGGAACAAGTAGGCAATGGAACTTGGCAAATAATAGTCTCTATATCCAAAGCATGAACAAAGGATCATTGCCTTTTGAATTAGAAACACTCACTGCTGAGCAACAATTGAATGAGTATATCATGACTTCATTGCGCACCATGGAAGGGCTTAATTTAAACAGGGTCTCAGCCCTTTGGGGTCAAGAAAAAACAGCGCAAATTTTGTTGGAGTCTAAAAAATATATTGCCCGTGGCGATGCTTACTTAGAGGACCATGCTTTGATACTGACTAAAGCAGGCAGGCTCTTAGCCGATGGCATTGCTTCCGATTTATTTTTCTTATCAGCAGAAGACTAGACCAAATAACCTTCAATTTTTTTGAACCCATCTTCAGCGCTTAATTGCTCCCATAAGATTTGGTAGATGGTATGTGCAATAGGCATTTCAGCTTTGAGTTGTTCGTTGATCTTTTCAATACACTTACTGGCATTATAACCTTCGGCCACCATATTCAATTCCAGCTGCGCGGCTTTTACAGAATAACCCTTACCAATCATGTTACCAAAGGTTCTATTTCGGCTATACAAGGAATAACAGGTTACCAATAGGTCTCCCAAATACACCGATGCGGCATAATTAATCTCTGGATTATCAGAATTTTTAACGGGTAATAATGTTCGTAAAAAGCCCACCATTTCATTAGCTGCATTGGCAATATACACACTCAAGAAATTGTCTCCATATTCCAAGCCATGTGCAATACCTGCACCCAGTGCATAGATATTCTTGAGCACGGCTGCAAACTGCACGCCTAGTACGTCATGATTCACCAAGGTATTCAAATACTCTGTTTGAAAATATCGGGCTATGCCATAGGCTTCTGATTCTTGAATACCGGAGAAAGTGAGATAAGATAATTTTTCGGCAGCTACTTCTTCTGCGTGGCAAGGACCCAACACAGTAAAATAATCTTCTAATGGCAATTGAAATTCCTTGGCCAAATATTCATTGAGTAATTCATAAGAATCTGGCAGGATGCCCTTAATGGCGGAGACCACTTTCTTGCCTTTGAAAGCCCCTTTGTCTAGAGTTGACAGCGCGTCAACCACATAAGCAGAAGGAACAGCAATCACCAAGACATCAGAACTTGCAACAACAGTTGCAATGTCATTGCTCATTTGCAACTGGTCTTGGTTAAAATAAGCACCACTGAGATAATGCGCATTGTGTTTGCGCTTTCTCATTTGCTGAATGGCTTCCTCACTGCGGATCCACCAATAAATATTGTTGCCATTATCCGTTAGGATCTTTGCCAGAGCAGTAGCCCAACTTCCACTTCCAATGATACCAAACTGCATGCAATAGGATTATTAGACAGCAAACATACGAAAGGCATCTGTTAAATGAAAAAGGCATCGGAATTACCGATGCCTTTTCTTGTTGTTGTTATAGTTTTAGTCCTTTTTCTTATCGTCGTACAACTTGTCTTTGGCAACCACCATTACTTTGGCACCGTCTTTTAGTGTTTTACTTACAATGGTATAAGGTCCTGTTACCACTTCATCACCTTCTTTCAGACCTTCCAATACTTCAATATTGTTCAAGTCTTGTACGCCAGTTTTAACTTTGAATTTTTTAACCGTACCATCTTTCTGATACACAAATACTACTTCTTCAATATCATCATCAGCGCTGGTAGATTTAGCTTCGGTAGTTTCCGGTTTTTTCTCATCTTTTTTACCTCCATCTTTAATGTCTCCGTTTTTGTCTCTAGTAGTTACCGCATTCAAAGCAATTGACAATACATTGGCCTTGGTCTTGGTTTGAATATCTGCACTAGCACTCATACCTGGACGGAATGGGAAGCTTTTTTTAGGGGTAATCAAATCAGCATAAGACTCAGGCAATAAACGAATATGCACTTTGTAATTGGTTACATCAGAGCTAGAACTACCTGATAGGCTATTACCAGTACTTGGGTTGGCAATTTTGTATACCAATCCTTTGAACTTACGGTTAATATAGGCATCCACTTCTACAACGGCGGTATCTCCAATTTTTACTTTTGGAATATCGTTTTCTCCAACATCCACCCTCACTTCAATAGAGCGCATATCAGAAATACGCATCATTTCTGTACCAACGTTAAAGCTATTACCTGCTACTTTTTCTCCTTTTTTAACACTCAATAAGCTTACTAATCCATCCATTGGGGCAGTAATCACAGTTCTAGACAAATCCTTGTCAGCTCTTGACAACTGGGCTTGTGCACCTTGAATATTTGCTTCGCCACTTTTCAATCCTTCTTTGGCAGCATTATAGCTAGCTTCAGCTGAACGATATGCTTGTTGGGCATTTTCAAATTCTGCTCTAGAAATTACTTTTTCATCCACCAGTTTTTTCTGACGGTCATAAACAGCTTTTGCATTATCCAAAGTAGCTTTTAAGCCAACTAGGTTTGCGCTTGAATTAGACAACTGTGCTTTTGCTTGGTTTACACCTGCAGCTACTTGGTCACGCTGTGTGGAGTAGATATCTGCATAAATTCTAGCCAAGATCTGACCTTTCTTTACGGTATCTCCTTCGTTAACAAAAAGCTCAGTAATCTCACCACTGATATCGGGGCTTACTTTTACTTCTACTTCTGGATATACTTTACCACTGGCGTTGACGGTTTCAATGATATTGCGTTTAACCGCTTTTTCAGTAGATACTTTGGTACCTTCTTCTTTACCAATGATGCCAGCTTTTTTCAAGCCAATCAATACTCCTATGACCACTACCAATCCAACAATGATCCAAATCAATTTCTTGCTCATATTAAACAGTGTTTCTTTGTGTGTTAATGTTTGGTGTTCTTATAATTTAATGCCTAGGCCTTTGTAAAACTCCAGCACTTTTAATTTGAAAACGTATTCGTAATGGTTGCTCAATTCAGTGATCTTAGCGGTAAACACGTTGTTACGTGTAGTAATCAAATCCAGTGTTCCCAATAAACCAACGTCATATCTTTTTTGTGCATAGTCCAATGCTTTTTCTGAAACAGCAACACTTTTCTTAGCAGCGTTGTATTTCTGTAAGGCAGAATAAGCGTCTTGATAAGAGTTGTAGATATTAGAACGCAGGGTTTGTTTTTCCTGATCGTCTTGTAATTGTGTTTGACGTACGTTGATCTTGGTGCGCTCCCATTGTGTTCTTGCTTGGTGTGCATTAAACAATGGCACGCTCAAATTCAACCCTATAGCCTGACCAAAATAGCGGTTCAACTGTGCACCAAAAGCTACTTTATCAATTCCTACAACGCTATTTAAAGGAGCATACACTGGATATTGTTTGGTATTGTCCAAAGCATAAGCACCTGTATTTCCTACAATAGATTGTGTACGATAATCATATACGTTATTGGCAAATCGGGTGCTTAAAGAACCAGAAGCAGTAAGCGTAGGATACATAGCACCTCTAGAAGCTGCTACCAAACGCTGGGCCGCTTCAATGCGCAAAGCAGTTACTTTTTGCTGTGGCTGGTTGGCAATGGCCAAACTATAGACAGATTCAGGTTGTAAGTCTAATAGATTTTCAACTGGAATGCTTGCCACATCGGGATAAACTATATCAAAAGCTGTTGCAAAATCAATATTCATAAAGGCTTTCAAATTGATCAATCCTTGTTCAACCCCAGCTAGTGCTTGAATATAAGTGGAACTATCTCTTTCTACTTGAGCTTCAATTTGAATGGCGTTTAACTCTGGTTGACTTCCGGCTTCTACAAATTTGCGCGTGTTACGCAATTGTTCTTGTGACTGTTGCAATTGTACCTTACTCACATTCACTTGTTCTTTGCGCAACATCACTTGCAAGAAAGCATTGGCCACGGTAAGGGCTAGGTCATTCTTGGTTTTCTCAATATTCATTTCATCGGCCTTGGCAGAAATGGCGTTGGCTTCAATATTATTCTTTCTGGTGAACCAGTTGAAAATGGTGTAATTGGCCTGAAACCCAAGATTACCACCCGAAATGTCTATGTTTTCAAACACGTTGGTGGTAGGGTTAATGTTCAAACCGTGCTGATAAGTGGTGGTTACACTGGCATTGGCATTGGGCAAACGGGTTAGTCTAACCTGATCGGCCTGTAATTTTGACAATCGTGCTTGCACATCCGCCTGTTTCACGGAAATATTATTTTGTATGGCATAGTCCACACAACGGCGCAAATCCCATTTCTCCTGAGCAACAGAATGAAGGGTAGCTGTTAAAGCAAAAAGGGTGAATAACTTCTTCATATAAAACAAAAATACACCAAAGCCTTGCACCTGCAGAAAAATTAGACAGACGGAAAGGAATTAGACTAAAAGCGTCAAAAAATCTTATGAAAGGTCTTGAATAGCCAAAAAAGCCTGTTCAAGGTCCTGAATCAGGTAATCCGCAGACTCTAATCCCACATAGAACCGGAGCAAGCGGTGTTCTGGATTGGCGGGGTTAAACATTTCCGGTTTCATACCCGAACATTTGGGAATAATCAAGGACTCATGCCCACCCCAACTAACCGCCATGAGCACATGTTTAAGGGAATTGCAAAAAGTTTCAATGGTCTGGCAATCCTGGGCCTTAATACTAAATGTGAGCAGCCCACCGGCTCCAGACATTTGTTTTTTGGCCAATGCATACTGCGGAAAAGCCGGATCAAGTGGGTAAATAACCCGGTCAATCCTGGGATGGTTCTGTAAATAGGGTAAGACCTGAAGGATGGTTCTTTCAATTCTTTCCAGTCTGGCTTCCAAGGTTCTGAGCCCCCGAATGAGCAGCCAGGCATTAAAAGGCTGGATACCCGAGCCAATATTCATGTATTCACTATTGAAGATCCGTTCAATCATGGTTTTGCTACCACTTAATACACCCGCCACTACATCACTATGTCCGCTAATATATTTGGTGGCCGATTGTAGCACTAGGTCAATTCCCATAGCAAAGGGTTGTTGATACAGTGGTGTGCAATGACTATTGTCAATAATGGTTACAATACCATTTGCTTTGGCAAGTGCAGCCACAGCTTCCAAGTCTTGTAATTCATAGGTCCAGCTATTGGGCGATTCTAAATAGATGACCGTGGTATTGGGTAGAATCCCATTTTTAAAATTGTCCAAGTTGGTTCCGTCTATATAAGTATGGCTTACTTGAAAACGGGGCAGGATCTCTTCAAACATTTTCTTGGCCCAGGTATAGGGGTTCTTCACGCTTAAAATATGATCCCCCGATTTTACATTGGCTAGAACCGCGGCAAAAATGGCAGCGGCTCCGCTATTGAATACCAAACAATCTTCCGCCTTGTCTAGTGCAGCCAATTTTTTTCTAAGAATCTCTACGGTTGGGTTCAGACCCCTACTATACAACCAAGTACTGTATTCGTCTTCAAATGCCTTACGCATATCATCCACTGTCTTAAAAGCAAAATTGCTGGTCTGTACAATGGGTGGGGCAATGGCCCTAAAATAATTGTCCCTTTCCTCGGCAAATTCGTTGAGTATATACGATAGTTCCATTAGTCAAGTTCTTGATGGGTAGATACAATAGGCGTTTTTGAAAATCGCTGCGCGATAAAATAGAGTAACATAAAGGCTGCTAAAACACTAATGCCAATTAGGGCAATACTGGGTGTTTGTATACTAATGCTCACGCCTACAAATAAATAGGCACCCATGAAAATCAGTGGTAGCAAGGGATAGAGCTTCATTTTATAAATACCTGTACCGTCTAAATGCTTGGTTCTTTTGCGCAAAATAAATATAGTGGCAGAGGATGCTACCATACCAAAACAGTCTAAGAAGATGGTAAAGTTGAGGATCTTCTCAAAGGTTTGGGCAAAGAATAAAATGACCACACACATGCTGGCAAAAATGGTGAGAGAGAAAACCAGCACGTCATTTTTTTCAGATTGTTTACCAAAGATTTTGGGTAATGCACCTTCTGTACTCATGGCATACATGACCCGCGGATTGCTCATGAGTAAGGCATTTACATATGCCAGTACTCCAAAGAAGAGGAAGAAAGAAAAAATATCGGCCCCCGTTTTACCAAAGACTTTGCTCATCACTACATAGGCAATTTCACGTTCACCTTTCATGTTTTCAAAACCAATAATATGGTAGTAACTCAGATTGACTAATAAGTACAAACCAATGATGATGGCAATCCCAATAAAAATACCACGAGGAATATTTTTGGCGGGCTGTGCCACTTCATTCCCAAAATTGATGGTTTGCTGATAGCCCCCATAGGTGAAGGATACGGCAATTAAGCTAATCCCCAAACTTTGGATCCAACTAATATTGGGTGTAGGAACCGCAGGAGCTGGAATGGTTGTATGCCATGCAGATTCTGGAAAAAATAGGGCTGCAATTAATACCAAGATCATCCCAATTTTAATGAGCATCAGAAAATTCTGGGCCTTGGAACTGATTCGCAAACCACGCAGGTTAATCAAATAAAAAATCAAAATAGCGCCACAACTAATCAGTGCCTTGTCAATATCGGTCCAATTAATTTGGGGAAACAATTTGGTAATATACCCACTACCAATCAAGGCCACACCACTTAATGAGGCTGCATTGCTGATGAGGATAATACAATTAATGGCAAACGCAATACTGGGATGATAGGCATAAGAGAAGATCTTATAATATCCCCCGGTCACGGGGAAACGGCTACCTATTTCTGCATAGGTTAATGCCCCGCAAAAAGCAAAGAACCCGCCCAATAACCAAGCTGTAAAATAGACCGATGGTTCAATAGCGTCTTTGGCACTAGTGGCTGCGGATCTAAAAATTCCCATCCCAATCACCAAACCCACCACAATCATGGTGAAGCTAAATAGATTCAATTGCTGTTTGCCTTGCATAATTAAATAGTAAGTGATAAATGTAGTAAACTTCAACTTATGAATCATTTCATGTTGCCATTAGGGGAAAAATCCGGTAATTCGCATCATGGAAATCTACCTGATCAGACATACAGCACCCCTTGTAGAAAAAGGCATCTGCTATGGCCAAACCGATTTAGATATTACCGAAACTTTTGAATCAGAAGCCGCTGCTATTCAGGATTGCCTACCCAATACTATTGAACAAGTTTATAGTTCTCCCTTACAACGCTGCTCCAAATTGGCTAAACAGCTTTTCCCAGAACATAGTATTAGTCTACATCCAACCTTAATGGAATTGAATTGTGGAGAATGGGAAATGCAACACTGGGATGCCATACCCAAACCAGAAATTCAGCCCTGGATGGATGACTTTATAAACGTGGTGGTGCCTGGTGGGGAAAGTTATCAGCAATTACACAATCGGGTGGTGGCTCAGTTTCAAGCCATTGTTCAAACTGGTCAAACAGCTGCCATTGTTGGGCATGGTGGTGTATTGAGAAGTGTTTTGGCCCATATTACAGGGATTGATTTAAAGGAATCTTTTAGCGCTTTTCAGTTGCATTATGGCGCTGTGGTAAAAATTGTTCCAACGCAAAATGGCTTTGAACACGAGCTCTTACATAATATTACTCCTTCAACTAAGGAACAACATAGACCTTCTTTTACCTAAGTTGTATCTTTAATAAAAACAGCATATGGATTTCCAAATAGACCAACTCTTAACAGTCAGTTTCACCCTATTTGCGGTGATAGATATTGTGGGTTCCATTCCCCTGTTGATCTCCTTAAAAGACAAAATGGGTGGTATCCGGTCTTTTCAAGCCACATTTGTTTCAGGGGGTCTGATGATTTTATTCCTTTTTGCGGGAAGGCCTTTTTTGAGAATCCTGGGTTTAGATATTAGAAGTTTTGCTGTGGGTGGTTCTATTGTGATCTTCTTGCTGGGTTTAGAAATGGTTTTGGGGCACGAAATATTCAAGGGCGATAAGGATGCCAAGTCTGGCTCGGTGGTACCCATTGCTTTTCCCATTATTGCAGGAAGTGGTACCCTTACTACCATCATGTCTTTAAAAGCCAATTTTGACGAAACCTATATTCTAGCTGGGATTATCATCAACCTGATTGTGGTTTATATTGTACTCAAGTCCTTGAAAATGATTGAACACGCCCTGGGTGAAGCGGGTTTATTGGCCGTTCGTAAATTCTTTGGGGTAATCCTGTTGGCCATTGCGGTTAAGATCTTTAGTTCCAATATTGGTGCATTTGGTAAATAATGGGGACTGCTGTAAAACATATGATCAAATGGATTTGGAAAAACTTTGAGCTCCTGTTTTGGTCTGCAGCGCTGATAGTATTGTTTTTCCTACCCGTGAACAAGTCAGAGACATCGCTTTGCATATTCAGTTTATTGGGTTTTGGCAAATGCCCAGGTTGCGGCATTGGTCATTCCATCCATTATGCACTCCGTGCAGACTTTGCTAGCTCCTTTTATCACCATCCTCTAGGAATTTTAGCAGTTCTTGTTATATTTAACAGGATAAGGCTACTAATCAAACAAAACAAACACCATGAGCAACAACCTAATTAACTTAATTCCTGCATTGGAAGGTGAAGAACTAATCTTTTTGCAGGCCTTAACAAGGGAAATTCCTGAACACAAAATGCAAAGTTTTATAGCCGTATACAATGGCAAAAGAAGAAAAACAGACCAAGTTTTATTAGGCTGTATTCTTGGCTTTTTTGGTGTGGCTGGTTTTCAACGCTTTATGGTGGGCCAAAATGGTATGGGTATTTTGTACTTTTTTACAGGTGGACTTTGCTTAATTGGTACCATTGTAGACTTAGTGAATCACAAAAGATTGACTTTTGAATACAACCAACAAATGGCTCGTGAATCAATGGCCATGGTTGCTTCATTTTAAAGATGAAAAAACTTTTTTATATAGGCGTTCTTGGTCTTTTGGTTTTTGAATTGGCCAATGTCTATTGTATTATGCCCATGCCTGGTAGTCAAGAAATGAATAGCTTAGACGCTGCTTATTTTCTATATACTTGGCGATGGGCATTTCGCATTTTTTTTGGTTTGCTCTTAGTCTTGGGATGGTTCAAATCTTCCTGGCACAAAACTTGGCAGGCCTGGGTGCCAGCGCTAGTCTTGGGAGTAGTGATCTATGTGGTCAATTTTCAAATGGCGGCTGATAGCATGTTTTATCAACCTTCTAGTCTGCTTATGAAACCGGTTGCTGAAAATAAAGTGGATAGCAATCGTTTGGTATTGGGAATTGTGGGCAAACAAGAAACTAAGGCCTATCCCATTAGGTTTATTGGATACCACCATTTGGTCATGGATAGTTTAGATGGCAAACCCATACTGATTACTTATTGTACTGTTTGCAGAACTGGTCGAGTTTATGAGCCCATCATCAATGGATCTACTGAAGTTTTTCGTTTGGTAGGTATGGATCATTTTAATGCCATGTTTGAAGACAAGACAACGGGCTCTTGGTTTAGACAGGCAAATGGTGAAGCAGTTACTGGTCCTCTAAAGGGGATGGAATTACCTGAATACCCAAGCTATCAAACAAGCTTAGCAGATTGGATTAAATTATATCCAACAACAAAAATCATGCAGGCAGATCCTGCCTATCTCAAAAACTATGACACTTCACTAAATTACGAATCAGGAAAAAGCAAAAAGAAACTGACAGGAACTGATAGTCTTTCTTGGAATAAAAAATCTTGGGTAGTGGGAATAGAAATGGGCAAGACTAGCAAAGCCTTTGACTGGAACAGGTTAGTAAAAGAAAGAATTATTTATGATGTGATAGAAAGCAAACCTATGATGCTAGTGATTGGCAAAAACAACCAAAGCTTTTTTGCTTTTGAAAGAAGTACAAAGGATGAAAGATTTACCTTGTTTCAAGATAGTTTGTTTGGTGCTACACACAAATATTTGCTAAACGGAAAATCCGTTGACAGTAGTGCGCACCTACCACCAATACCTGCCTACCAAGAATTTTGGCATAGTTGGAAAACCTTTCATCCTAATACACTTCAGTAAATATTTACTATTCTTCTACCTTGTTTTTCAAACTCATCAGTAGGGAATAAGTTCCTTTGACAACAAAATCCTTACTGGCTAATTTCTCCGCGTTTAGAATTTCAACAAAGCCCTTGTCTATTGTTCCGGTTTCTAAGAGTTGCATACTATAATCCTTATCTGCATTTTTGATAAAGCCATATTGTTTTCCTTCAAACAAAACAATGGCTTCTTCTGGTAACACATAGGCTTTTGCATTTTTAATGGCAATCTCTGCGTTCATATAGGTACCAGGAATCAAAGTCTTGTCATAGTCTTCAAAATGGCAATGCACATCTGTGTTTCTATCTTCAGAAATGTCTTTTCCAATCAGTAGAATTTCACAGTCATGCTTTTTGTTGGGTTGGTTATTGGTATAAGCTACCAAGGGTTGACCAACATAGAGCTTGTTAATGTCTTTCTCAAAAATCTTCAAAGCCAAATGAATATCGGTAGGATTGATCAGTTCGAACAAGACTTCAGTGGGAGAAACATACTTTCCAATATTCACATTCACTTTAGATACATAACCATCAATGGGTGAAAAAATATTGATGCTTCTAGAAATATTATTCTCTGATAATTTGTCTACGTTAATGCCCACCAATTTTAATTTCTCCCTGAAAGCACTGATCAATACCTGCTGTGTTTTAAACTCTGTTTCGGCTTGTTGAAAAGCTTTGTCAGAAGCAGCCTGTGTCTTATTTAAATCGCGCTGGCGTTCGTATTCTTTTTGCAGATAACCAATCTTTTCTTTGGTAGTTAGATAATCTTGTTGCAATTGAATGTATTGCTCCCCTTCAATCACTGCAACGGCTTCTCCCTTACTCACGTGTTGACCAGGTAAGAGTTTAGTGGTTTTTAAATATCCGCCTAATGGAACACTAATAGACACCATATTTTGCGGGGGTACGTCTATCTTACCACTCACTTTTAAAATTGACGAGATTTCTTTTTGTTGCATCAAAGCCGTCTGAATACCGGCGCTTTTAAACTGCGCATCTGTTAGAACCACATTATTTGGAATTGCAGCTGCTGGACTTACTTCTGGTGCTTTTTTACTGGAGCAGGCCTGGAGCAAGAGCAGGATGGATAATATATAAGTTAGTTGTTTCATGACTTTTATTTGTTGCTGATGAAATTCAATTGGATAATGGATTCATTAAGGTTTCTGATGGCGTCTATATGCTCACTTCTTACAATGGTTGCTTGGTTAATCAATTGAAACCATTCTAGGTAATTGATGCTACCAGCAGCCAATTGCTGATTGGCAGTATTGGTAATCAAAGTAGCATTTTTAAGCGCCTGTTCTTCATAATACTTAAGCGTTTCCAAGTTTTTTTGATACTGTAGATTGGCCGATAGATAAGCGTTCTCCAAATTTTGTACCCCAACTTGATAATTGCTTTCGGCTACTTGTTTGTTCAATTTGGCACCAGCAATCCGATTGTTTTGAGACCTGGCAAAAATGGGGATCCCAATACCCAATTGCACGGCACTAAATCTTTGACCAGCTCCATAGAGCACATTGTCTGCACCCATACCCTTGATACTGGTATTGTTATAACCCACACTTAATTCGGGTAGCTTTTTGCTTTTCTCTAAACCAATCTGGGCTTCTGCCATTTGTTGTTGTTGTTGAATCAGTTTCAAACTAGGATGTTCTTTCAACAAAGCACTATCTAAAACGCCTTGATAGCTTAAGCGATAGTCTGCTTTTGAAGGCCGGTATGCTATTGTTGTATTTAACAACAATTGAAACTGCAACAAGAGTACAGACTGATCCTGCGCCAATTGTTTTAATTGAATCCCTATTTGACCTAGCTGGGTTTCTGCACTTGTTTTTTCTAAGAGATTGGTTTCTCCTTTGGCCAAACGCTGTTCCGCTCTTTTATAAAAACTGCGGTAAAGACTATCTGTGTATTGCAACAGTGCTTGTTTCTGGTCTAAATAAACAATGCCATAATATACTTGTGTCAGGTCTTTTTTAAGTTGCGCTTCTTTGAGTGCCACATTCAACACAGCAGACTTAAATTCTTCTTGCAACAAGGCTTTTTGTTTGGTATAAACCGATGGGAAACTAAAAGACTGTGACAAAGAGAATTTGGTATCTGTGTAAATACTATTGATCTGCCCCGCTTCTGCCATAAAATTGGTTTGTGGCAGATTAGCAGAAGTTCCTACCAACGCTTCTTGGAACCTGGCTTTTAACTGCTCATTTTTCACTTGCAGATTATTGTGTAAAGCAGTATCAATAGCGGCTTTTAGGCTGATAGGTGATTGCGCAAATAGCGGTTGAGACAAACTCATACCAGCTACCACCAAGATCATGACTGCAATAGGATGTTTCATCTTTTTAGGTTTTCCGCCTTTTTCAAAAAGCATGTATAAAACGGGCAATACAAACAGGGTTAAGAAAGTGGCCAATAACAATCCACCAATTACTACGGTTGCCAATGGTCTTTGTACTTCTGCTCCTGCCCCATTACTGACTGCCATTGGAAAGAATCCAAGTGAAGCAACAAAAGCCGTCATGAGTACCGGACGCAATCGCACTTTAGTGCCCATGAGCACAATCCTTCTTAAATCTGTGATGCCCTCTTTTTTTAGCAAATTAAATTCTGCAATTAATACAATCCCATTTAATACCGCCACCCCAAATAGCGCAATAAATCCAACGCCTGCACTTATGCTAAAAGGCATACCACGTGCGGCTAAGGAAATGATCCCTCCAATGGCTGATAAAGGAATGGCTGAGTAAATCAGTAGTCCTTGTTTGATAGAATTAAAGGCAAAATAAAGCAGCATAAAAATGAGCAAAAGAGAAACAGGTACCGCAATCATCAATCTTTGCTTTGCTGCATTTAAGTTTTCAAAAGCACCACCATAGGTTACATAATAACCAGTTGGAAACTTCAGTTGTTTGTCTACTTTTTGTTGTAATTCCTCCACAATACTTTGTACGTCTCTACCCCTCACATTAAACCCTACCACAATTCTTCTCTTGGCGTCTTCTCTTTGAATTTGGTTAGGACCTTCTTTAATTTGTACATCGGCCAACTGGCTCAATGGTACCTGGGTTCCCTTGGGTGTTGGAATCAACAAACCTTGAATGTCTTGTAGATTTTTTTTCTGCTCCCCACCAATGCGCACTACTACGTCAAACCTTTTCTCTCCTTCAAAGAGCATACCTGTGGTTTGTCCCGCAAAAGCAGTGTTCACTACTTTATTAATATCGGCAATGCTAAGCCCATACTGCGCAATGGTATTTCTATTGTAATTGATGATGATCTGTGGCATACCGGCCACTGCTTCTACATAGAGGTTTTTAGCACCTTCTACCGTATTGACAATCACGCCCAATTTATTAGCCAATGCCGCAAGACTATCTAAGTCTTCTCCAAATATTTTGCAGACCACGTCTTGTCTAGCCCCCGTCATTAATTCATTAAAGCGCATTTGTACAGGGAACTGAAATCCCGCTGTAACACCAGGTACAGCTTCTAAAGCCTTTCCCATTTTTTCACTTAGTTCATCAAATGTTTTAGCCGACACCCACTCTTCTTTTGGTTTTAAAATCACCATCATATCGCTGGCATCCATGGGCATTGGATCAGTAGGTACTTCTCCACTTCCAATTTTGGTCACTATTTTCTCAACTTCAGGAAATTCTGTTTTTAAAATATGCGCAGCTTTCTGCGTATTCTCAATAGTGGTATTCAAACTACTTCCTACCAATACACGGGTATCCACCGCAAAATCCCCTTCTTCCAAAGCCGGAATAAACTCGGCTCCAAGTGTGGTTAATACAAATAAAGCAACTACAAACAATGCCACAACAGAAGACAAAACCAATTTTGGATAACCAATTACTTTGTTCAAAATGGTTTGGTAGAGTCTTTCAATTTTTCCCATCCATATGTCTGAAAAATTGGGTTTGTGTTTGATCTTCTTACTCAAGAAGAAAGCACTCATCATGGGTATATAAGTCAGAGACAATATAAACGCCCCCAAGAGTGCAAATGCTACGGTTTGTGCCATGGGTTTGAACATCTTGCCTTCAATTCCTTGCAAGGTGAAAATGGGCAAGTACACTACCAAGATGATGATCTGTCCAAAAACAGCACTGTTCATCATTTTACTGGCAGAATTATTTACCTCTTCATCCATCTCAACCTGGTTCAATTTGTTGATGTTCACAAAGTGTTTGCTATGCCCTAACCTATGCATCACGGCTTCTACAATAATCACAGCTCCATCTACAATCAAACCAAAATCCAATGCCCCCAAACTCATCAGGTTACCACTGACACCAAATAAGTTCATCATGATAATGGCAAACAACATAGCCAAAGGAATCACAGATGCCACTAGTATCCCAGCTCTAAAATTGCCTAGGAAAAGCACCAAAACAAAAACTACAATTAGTGCCCCTTCTAACAAATTTTTCTCCACCGTTCCAATGGCATTATTGACCATCTTGGTTCTGTCTAAGAAAGGTTCTATGACAATACCTTCTGGAACGGTTTTTTGAATTTGTGCTATTCTTTCTTTTACGTCTTTGATTACGTCAGAACTGTTTGCACCTTTTAGCATCATCACAACTGCACCGGCTACTTCACCTTTATCGTTATAACACATGGCTCCATAACGAGTTGCATTCCCAATTTTAATGGTTGCCACGTCTCTTATAAAAAGCGGTGCGCCTCCATTTAATTCCTTGATAGAAATATTTTCTATGTCTTCAATACTTCCCAATAATCCTTCTGTTCTGATATACAAAACAGTGGGACCCTTTTCAATATAAGCACCACCCGTATTTTGATTATTGTTTTCCAAAGCTTTGAATACATCAGAAATGGTAATCCCATAGCTCTGCAATTTGGCAGGGTCCACTTCAATAGAATACTGTTTGAGTTTGCCTCCAAAACTGCTTACCTCTGCCACACCTTTTACACCCAGTAATTGTCTTCTTACAATCCAATCTTGAATGGTTCTTAGTTCTGTTTCGTTGTATTTGTTTTCATAGCCTTCCTTGGGTCTGACTACGTATTGATAAATTTCTCCAAGACCGGTACTCACAGGACCTAGTTCAGGAATCCCAATTCCTTGGGGGATAATGGCCTGTACTTTTTGCAGCCTTTCAGAAACCTGTTGTCTTGCCCAGTATACATCGGTAGCATCGTCAAAGACAATGGTTACAAGGGATAGACCAAAACGGGAAAAGCTTCTGATTTCTTTGAGCCCAGAAATATTGTTATTGGCCTGTTCAATAGGAAATGTAATCAAACGCTCTATATCGGTTGCACCAAAGGAAGGGGCAATGGTAATGACCTGTACCTGGTTATTGGTAATATCCGGTACGGCATCAATGGGTAATTTGGTTACCTGAATGGTTCCGTAACCAATTAGTCCAATAATAAACAAACCAATGATCAGTTTATTCTTTATGGAAAATTGGATGATTGCATTTAGCATTAAAATCTGTTTAGTAATGATGGAATCTTGCTAAAGCAAATGCCTATAGCAATTTAGCTCATGGTAAGCACCATTAGCCATTTACAAAAAGGAATTACTAACAATATTTTGGAGGCTGCCAGATATTGGACAAACAGGAAGAAAGAGGTTTGTTATGATCCAATTCTATTTTCTCTTGCTGTATAAAAAATACAGGATGTTCAAGGGTTATTGCAAATTGGTCTGCCACAGCTACACTAGACATGACTGAAGCACAATCAGCCGATTTTTTAAACGGCAATTGCATATCTCTGTCGTAATCGGCGTCTTTGGGACTACCGTGCATATAGTGTATGTCTAAAAATTCTAAAAAGCTAATACTGCTATCTTCTTGCTGATGCTCCACAAAATGTTGGAATACTACTGGCAACTTAAAAAGCTGGTGCGCTTCTGTGGTAGCTAGCAGGTAAATGCTCAAGAATAGTATGGCGATGGGCTTTTTCAGAATTGGAAGGTACGAAAATTGGGTGATTGTTGAAAGTTCAACTTGGGCTTTGGGGTGATTATTCCCTATAGATTGCTTAACCTTGTGCCTACAAGTTGTAATCATTTAGATGAACCAGAAAAACGAACAGGGTATTCCAGCAGTAAAGATTCGTCTTGCAGTGATGGTATTCTTCTTTGTTTCGGGTTTTGTTTATGCCAATTGGGCTTCTAGTATTCCCCACTTACAACAAAAACTCCACTTGACTGATGCCGCATTGGGCACCCTATTGATTAGTTTGCCCGCGGGATTAATGCTTACCATGCCCTTATCGGCTTGGTTAATAGGTAAATACAAAAGCAGGAACATTGTATTGGGTGGTGCCATTTTATATGTGTTATTGCTCAGTTGTATTGGTTTTGCCAACGAGGTTTGGCAAATGGCCATGGTTCTTTTTGCATTTGGAGCTTCTAGAAACCTCTTCAATATCTCTATCAATACCCAATCTATTGGGGTACAGCAATTGTACCAGAAATCTATTATTGCCAGTTTTCATGGTGTTTGGAGTATTGCAAGTTTGGTAGGCGCGGCATTTGCGTCTATTTTAATTTCTCTTGGCGTGATGCCTGAATTTAGATTGGTACTGGTGACTGGTTTGTCCTTAGTCTTGATTGTGATTTTTTGGGGAAATACTTTAGAAACTTCTGCTAACGCCGATGCTAAAAAACCGGCATTTGCCCTTCCAGATAAATCATTGTTGAACCTAGGTTTAATTGCTTTTTGTTGCATGCTCTGTGAGGGCACTATGAGTGATTGGAGCGGGATTTATTTGTCTAAGGAATTGCATTTATCCAAGGGTTATGTAAACATGGGCTATGTGGCATATTTGGGTTGCATGACATCGGGTAGGTTATTGGGAGACTGGTTAGCAAATCAATTGGGGAATAAAAAACTATTGTTGATTTCAAGTTTGCTACTTGGGTTAGGGGCTTTGTTGATTGCCAGTTTTCATAGTTTAATTCCTGCTATACTTGGGTTTATGTTTTGTGGTTTTGGGGTTTCTTGTGTGGTGCCTTTTTTGTTTAGTCATGCAGGTAAATCTGCGTCTATGTCAAGTGGGGTGGCTATTGCGGCTGTGTCTACGATTGGGTATTTGGGATTTTTAATTGGACCGCCGTTGGTAGGGTTTTTATCATCAGCTATTGGGTTGAGGTATACGTATTTTTTGGTGGTGACGCTGGCGGGGGTGATGGGGGTGTTGATTGGGAGGATAAAAATGGAGCAAGGTTTGAATTGAAAATAATTGAATTTATTTCCTTGATTTCAATTTCTATCCATCTTAACTGTTTCGGTTTTATCGGTAATCTCTCTAATCACTTTGTCAAGTTCATGTGCAGATTGCAGCATGTAATTTAAAAATTCTTCCATTTTTTCTTCTTCAATGATTCCTTTTTGAATAGCTGAAGCCAAGCCCATAATTCTAGACAATGGGGCTCTAACCAAATGAGATTGAGACCAAGCAATTTCTAATAACTGCTTATTTTGTTTTTCAAGATCCTTCAACATTTTATGACGTTCCGTAATGTCATTCAAAACAGCAATATGTTTATATGCCAGTCCTGTATCATCACAATAAGTCATTCCAGAGATCAACAAAACCCTTCTTAATCCATCATTTCTGTTGATGGAAAATTCAATGGGTCCGGCCTTTCCCTTATGTTCAAAAGCATCCATCTGCCACTGAATAAATGCATCTCTTTCTTCTGGAACTACTTTGCTAATAAAAAGCTCCCTTTGTGGCTCCACTTCTCCAGGCGCATATCCCAAAATCCTATACAGTTCATCACTCCAGATTCTACTACCATTGAGCATATTTATCTCAACACTTCCTGTATGTGAAATGGATTCGGCGTTTGATAACAATTCAAGTGTACTTTCTATTTTTGACTCAGCAGCTTTTACTTGTGTCATGTCTTTAAAATAACCGGCTAAATAGTATTGATCTCCAATTTGGAAAGTAGATCCAGCTGTTATTAAAACAGGAATTTTAGACCCGGACTTATGTAATACATGACATTCTACTGAATGATAAGATTCATGAGCAATAAATTCCTCAAAATTTTTTTTTATAAACGCTAATTCCGATGCAGGATGCAATTGAATTTGATGCATGCCAATGATTTCTTCTTTACTAGTTCCAATTAACTCACAGGCTTTTAAATTGGCGTCTTCTATAATTCCTGTTTTTGCATTGGCAATAAAAATAGCATCGCTTGCTCCAGAGAAAATAGCAGAATACCTTAATTCATTTAATCTATTGGATAGCTCTGTTTTCTTAACCTCGGTTACATCTTGAACTATAACAGTAATACCAATGATTTGTCCATTTTCATCAATGATAGGACTATATCTATTTTCATTGTAAGTAATATTTACACCATCATGAGCTAGTGCTAATTCTTTTTTAAAACTTTCCCCCTGAAAAGCTCTATCATAAGACTCTTTTATGATTGGTTGAATGTGTTTTGCAAACATGTTGAGTATATTTGACCCCACTTCAACGCGCTTGCCTAACTTCTGTTCTGCGTAGGCTTTATAAGCACTAGTAAAAGAAATGCAATTGTAGTTTTTGTCTAATGCTACAACGTAGATATCAACTGGACTATTTAGAATTGAACGTAATAAAGCATTGTCTTTTAAAGCAGCTTGCTTACTGGCTTTTAATTCCAATTCAAGCATTTTGTTTTTGGTAATGTCTATATGGGTACCAATGATTAGACCCGTTGGGCTATTGTCGGTTTTATCTCTTAAAGTTTGTGCTCTGCATAAAATCCAAGCATAAGAACCATCAGCTTTTTGCAAACGCAGGGTTTGTTCATAGAGTCCTTCTAAACTTTGTAGGTATTCTTTAAAATAATCTTGAGCTTGTTGTAGATCATCTGGGTGCAAAAGATCAATCCAACCTTCTTTCAAGGGATATAGTTCCCATTTTGGCATATTGGGTGTAGCCCTATCCAACATTTCAAAATATTCACGACTGCACCAAAATTCGCCAGTTTTGAAATTGAATTCCCAACCGCCCAGTTTTCCTGTGATGATGAGGGTTTCGTATTTAGATAAAGCAACATTGGCTTCTGGTGCTAGACTTCCATGGTAAGCATTCATCTTTTTTAATTTGATGATGACAGTTTCTCTGGGGTAGTACAATTTACTACTTTTTGGGGACTTACTCAAAGCCTTATCTGTATTAATAAAATAGGTGACTATTTTTGATTCACCGGAATGGTAAAGTGAAATACTGATCCCATGTCCTCCTCGCTCTCAACCCAAATTGTTCCTCCATTCTTTTCTACATACTCTTTTACTAGAATTAAGCCGAGACCACTACTAGGTTCGCCATCTGTTCCAGGGCGATTGATTTTGGCTCCAATTTGAAACAAATTTTCAAGAATACTATTTCCCATACCAATACCGCTATCCTTGATAGAAACCTGTACAAGTTGATCTGGCCTTCTATGGGCAGAAATAGAAATAATTCCTTTCTGTTTTGTAAATTTTATGGCATTTGAAAAAAGATTGCGTAAAGTTCCATCTACCATTTTCATGTCTGCAAAAACTGTTACATCATCTGGTATATCAATATTAACTGTAATTTCTTTTTTGTGAAAGGCTTCGGAAAGTAATGTAGCATTCTCTTTAATTTGTTCTATCATTGAAAATGCAGTTGGAGATGAAGTGAAAGTGCCTGTTTGAAAACAAGACCATTCCAACAAATTTTCTAACAATTGGGACAATTTTTTTGCAGAGTTATCCAACATACCAACATGTTGTTGTATTTCAGACAAGCTCATTTTTTCCACTTTCCTACCAAGTAATTGCAATAAGCCAACAAATACATTGAATGGACTTCTCAAGTCATGCGCAATAATTGAAAAAAACTTATCCTTAGCATTATTGAGCTCTTGTAAACTATTGGCTTGCTCTAAAAGCATTGCTTCATATTCCTTTCTTTTACTAATGTCTCTTGAAAAACCAAGTAGGGTTGTAGTGCTAATATCGCTGCCTACAATTGGAAAAGTAAAAACATCAGCCCACATGATAGAACCGTCTTTGCGATAATATTCTTGCTCACCTCGATAATTTTCTGGAGGCCTTCCTGCAGCAAGGTCTTCATATAGTTTTTGAATATATCCAATTGACTTAGCTTGTGAATCAGGCGTAAGAATTTGATCAATTGTTTGATTCATGGCTTCTTCCGGCGTAATACCCCTTAATTGTTCAACTGCTGGACTCACATAAGTAATAGTACCATCTATTTTCATAGTCCATACAACATCTAATGCGTTGTCTGCTAAAAAACGATAACGCTCTTCTTTAATACGTAAATCTTCTTGTGCTATTTTTTGTTCCGTAATATCACGGGCTACAACACAAGATGTTTGCCCACCTTCGTTCGCATTTCCCCTCCATTCAAACCATCTATAGTTTCCATCTTTGCATAAAAATCTTGTGACGTCTTTAAATCCATCATCGCTTTCAAATTGGTTTTGAAAGATTTGCAAAGTGTACTCACGATCTAATGGATGTATAAAATCTATGAATGATCTGCTTTTTAAGTCATCTATTGCATATCCAGTAGTTTGTTCCCATGCAGGATTCAGGTATAAAAAATGTGCTTCTCTTGAAACAATGCAGAATAAATCAGGGCTTAATCTGAAAAACATATTCATCGCCATATTGTGCATTTGCATTTCTGACGAGGAATTAATTGGAGTATTAAAAAAAGGGTCTATTTGATTGTTCTCACTTGGCTGGCTCATAATCGTTAGTTATGTGATTCGTTAAGTAAAGATAGATTTCTTTTAAAAGATCAAAACTTTGAGTATTGGCGAAAAAGAGAGGGAGCGTTCTGATTGCTTGGAAGAAGCGTTTTGATTGCCTGCTGAAGCAGGGTGCACATTTGCGAAAAAGAGATGAGGCATTCTAATTGCCTGCTGAAGCAGGGTGCACATTGGCGAAACTTAGAGGGAGCGTTTTGATTGCCTGCTGGCGCAGGGTTCACATTTGCGATATTTAGCTCAGGGAGGTGCTCGTCAGGATTGCCTGCTGCGCAGGCTTCCTATCGTTGGGGACTTACTCAAAGCCCTTCAGCAATCTTCGATTGCTGGGGGTTTATTTTTGCTCATCGGCTCACTCAAGCGAGCTTGGATTCGCCTCTTCGCAAAAATAAACCCCGGCACTTTGTGCCAGGGCTTTGTGGCCTCGTCAGGAATCGAACCTGAATCAAGAGCTTCGGAAACTCGCATACTATCCGTTGTACTACGAGGCCATTTGAGCGAGCAAGAAGGTAGATGCTTCGCAATTGAGGCAAAAGTAATGTTTCATCCTTTATTGACGCAATTCGGCAAAAATTCGGTCTACTTCCGGCTTTTTGCACAGACCAGTGCCGTGGTTCATGGTGGCAGATGTGCCGGAGGCAACGCCATAACAGAGTATGTCTTTCCAGGACCAGTCTTGGGCTAGACCCATGAGCATGCCAGCAACCATGGAATCGCCAGCGCCAACGGTGCTATGCACTTCAACTGCTGGTGGTTTTACTTGATGGGATTCGGTAGCGGTGACTAGTAATGCTCCATCGGGACCCATGGATACGGCCATGACTTCACAACCGCCTTTGGCTATGATGGATCGGGCAGCTGATAGAATTTCATCTGGGGCAAGTCTTTCTTTTCCAACCAAACTACTCAGTTCACCCAAATTAGGTTTGCACAAAAAGATCCCTTCTTCCACGGCGTGTTGCAAGGGTTTACCCGATGTGTCTACAACCAATCTGGCTGATTTGCGTTTGGCTAGTGCAGCAAGTTTGCCAAAAAAATCAAGTGGAATCCCAGGAGCCAAACTACCACTGGCAACTATATAGTCAACACCCTGTTGGGCTTCTAAAAAATCCAAACACTGTTGCCATTCAGCTTCGCTAATCTTGGGGCCTTCCATACCAAACCTATATTGTTTGTTCACGGAAACATCTACTACAATAAAATTTTCACGGGTATCTTCTGCAATTTCAAACTCATGAAAGGTTGGTAATTCCTGAGCCAATAATTGCGAGAATTTTTTTCCCGTGTAGCCTCCTGCTAAATAAAGTGCAGTAGAGCTTCCGCCTAATTTGTGAATAGCCCTAGACACATTGATGCCGCCACCTCCTGGTTCTAATACGGCATCGGAGCAACGCAGTTTTTTTTCAGGTACCAGTTTGTCTATCTCAATGCTTTTATCCAAAGCAGGATTTAATGTAAGGGTGATGATGGTTTTCATGATGGGTATTTAACGCAGTAGTTCTTGAATGGCTGCAGGAAAAAATATTCGGGTGGGAACACTGTTCATGATCTTGAGATCTTCAACAATGGAAGATTCATTGTCCAAGAATCTGAGCACAGAAGCGGGTGGATTTTTTTCAAAAATTTGGGAGAAGATTTGACCACCGTTCATTTTGCGTTTAATCAATACATTCAATAAGACCGTGTCATAAAATTCACCCATGATTTGTTTGAGCCCCTGATGGTTAAAATAGCTATGCCCGTTTTTTAATCCAACAACAATATCAGTTGTTCTTTTCTGAATAAATTGAAATGCATAACCACTACTCCCCTTGATTTGACCACCGGCTCCACCCATTTGAACAAGCCTGCCTTCTTGCAAAGAAAAAGATTGATTGGTCATGGGAATAATGCCAAATTCTTCGTGTGTAATCTGATAGTTCCTAATCTTCAATTTGTCTGAAATATAATCGCGCAAAGCCTTGCCATAAGCTTTCTCAGGCAATAAGGTTTCTGTGAACAAAGTATATTCCACCAAGGCCCTAGTGCTTCTGGTTGGCATTACATACATAAAAGTGGTACCAGCAGATTGATCCACTTGAAAATCCATCAGTGTAGCAATGGCTGGATTAAAAACAGGTTCAACAGTTTCAATTACCCAACCTTTAAAATGTTGTAGTAAATGGTATTGTCCTTTTTTTCCTGGAACAGTTTTACTTGAAGCAAATGCGGGAATACTATTGAATACAAAGTCTGCCTTTACATCGCCGGAGGCAGTGGTTACCGTAATATTGGAAGCACCATCCACTATTTTCAAAACGGTTTCTTGCAAGAATTGAATGTTCGAAAAAGTAGCAGCTTTGTTCAAGACCATTTGATAAAAATCAATCCCCTCAATCATTTTATATTGATAGGGATGCAACTGCAATAGACCTGAAAAATCATTAGAAGCAAATTGTACTTGTTCCCAACTATGTTTTACAATGGGTTCAAATAAACCTGTTCCCGCTTCCCAAAAACACCAGGTTCTATCATTTCTTTGCTTGGGCGATGCGTCAATGATCAAGATGCGTTTTTCAGAAAAGAAAGGATCTTCCATCAAGCGCATGAGCAAACTCAATCCTGCACAACCAGCCCCTGTAATGATATAATCATAGTGATTTACTTGAGCAGGGTTATGTAGGTTGGCAGCTTCCAAGGCTTAAGAAATTATTGAGTTTTGTTTTGCAAAGCCTCGTCTCTGCGAACCTTGTCCCAGTATTTTTTGGCCACTAGTAACATGCCAAAACTTTCTCCTTCTTCCTTGCCCAAATGTTTGTGGTGCATTTTATGCGCCCACCTAATGGCTTTGATATATTTGTTATTACTGCGTGTAAATAATTTGAAACGTTGGTGAATGATAATTTCATGCACCAAAAAATAAGCAAAACCATAAAGTGCAATTCCTGCTCCAATGGCTACTACCCAATAGACTTGGTTCATACTTCCCAACATGATGCAAAGCCAAGAGGGAATGGCAAAAATGACAAAGAAGGCATCGTTCTTTTCAAAAAATCCGTCTCCTTTTTGATGATGGTCTTCATGCAAGTACCAAAGAAATCCGTGCATCACATATCTGTGCGTGGCCCAGGTAATGGGCTCCATGATTAGAAAAGTAGCTAGGGTAATCAATACATAGTATATCATAAAAATGTTCTTAGTGCTAAGAAAAAAAGTGCTTGTACAATTAACAAGTGTACCGCAAAAGGATTGCTTTTATTGAATTTCAATTTGCCAAATAACCAAAGCAAGGCCATGCTAATCACAAACCAACAACCATAATTAAAATTTGGAACCAGGTTGTCTTTCCAATCCCAGAAACCCAGTTTCATGGCAACGGGTTCCATAACCCAGTCAAAAAAAGTAGCTAGAAAAGCACCATCAAAAAGCAGGGATAGTTTTTCTACCCAACCCGCCATATGAATGTCTAGCATTTCATATTGTAAGTGAAGCCATCCATGCAATTGATGCATGACTACCCCACAACAAAAAACCAATACAAACCAGTTGATGCCAATTAACCAAGGAACCCCATTCAGTTTGGTACCCATAACAGTTCCGTATTGATAAATGCCAAAAAGGGCTCCCGTATTCACACCAATCATTTCTACACCCATGCCCGTAACAAATGCAGCAAGCAAGAATAAAAAGAAAGACAGGTTTTTTTCTGGTTGGTTCCAAATGAGCAAGCCAGCCATTAAAAGCAAATTCAAACTAGTGTTTTGAATAAACCAATCCTTGCTTCCGCTCAATAGTATACCCACTGCCCCACAAAAATGAAAGAGGATGGCAATGAATGTGGCAATGTTTTTTTTATTCAATACAATGGTCATGCAAACAAAATTGGTTCAACTTAATGACTAAAATCTTTCTCTACCATGGCACCCATGATCTGCGCACTTTTCAAACAAAGTGGAATGCCTCCACCTGGATGCACAGACCCTCCTACAAAATACAAACCTTTTAACGCTTTTGAAAAATTTGGATGTCTTAGAAAAGCAGCCATCTTTGAATTAGAACTGGTACCATACAAAGAACCCATATAGGAAGCCGTTTTGGATTCAATTAAAACAGGGTCTAATACTTCTTCCACTTCTATCAGGGACTCCAAATCAACACCCAAGATTCGGTTCAATTTGGCAATCACTGCTGCCCTAGCAGTTTGTTGCAAGGCTTGCCAGTTCTGACCTTTATTAGCAGGGCAGTTCACCATCACAAACCAATTCTCCTTACCAGTTGGTGCTTGCAAACCTGGCTCACACTTACTTGTAATATTCACATAGACCGTGGGATCTGCATGCATAGAACCCGTCTGAAATATGGCTTTGAACTCAGCGGCATAATCGGTAGAGAAAAAGATATTGTGCAATTCCAATTGTGGAAACTCGGCATTGATACCCCAATAAAAAATTAAGGCACTACTGCTTCTTTCTTGTTTCAAAACTTGGTTGGCCATTCTGGCATCGCCCAATAATTTTTGATAGGTGAAGAACACATCCATATTGCTCACTACCAAATTAGCAAACCAATTTTGACCTTCTACCACTACGCCACGCACCAGTCTGTCTTGCTGAATAATGCGTTGCACAGCGGCATTAAAATGAAAACGCACCCCTTTTTTCAAAGCCAGTTGGTACAAGGCATTGGTAATACTGATCATACCTCCCTTGGGATAAAATGTGCCTTCATTCAATTCCAAATGTGGAATCAAACTCAGCATCCCCGGTGCTTTGTACGGATTGCTTCCATTATAGGTAGCGTATCTATTAAAGAGTTGCACCGTTTTAGGATTGGTAAAATAGCCCCCATTTACTTGGTGCATAGATTTGAACAAGTATTTCCATTTCAAAGTCTTGATGGCTTTGAAAATCTTGGATTGGAAAAGGGTAGCTTTTTTGTGCAAAGAATGATTTAAAAAAATGCTGGCAATATGCTCATACAAATGTTTGGAATCATTTAAATAATCTAAGACCTTGCTCGGAGACTCACCCAATTTTTCCTCCATCTCCCCTGCCAGTTTTCCATTATCGGTATAGGCATTCACAATGGTACCATCTTCATAAAAATATTTAAAGGAAATGGGCATGGATTGGTATTGAAAATAGTCTTCCATGGGCTCACCCGCCAGATCAAATAATGCTTTCAGATTATCAGGCTGGGTAAACAAACTGGGACCCGCGTCAAAGAGGTATCCATCTATGCTAAATTGGCTAAGCTTTCCGCCGGGATAATCATTTTTTTCAAAAAGATCCACAGTATAGCCCTGAACAGCTAGCCTAATAGATGCAGCCATTCCGGCTATTCCCGCACCTACTACAATAGCTTTCTTAGCATGTTCCATATTGTTGCTTTAATTGGATGGCAAGTTACGGCTATTCTGATTTTTCCACCAGTCTATCATTTTGGGAAAAATAATTTCAAACCAAGCCGTAAACAAACCTTCTTTAGCGTCTAAAGAAGCCTGTATAGATTCCATGGTTCTATATTCATAAGCGTGAACTTCATTTGGATCAGGAGTAATGGCACCATTATAGTGTCCTATAAATACATGATCAAATTCGTGTTCGGTAAGACCGTTGCTAAAACTGGCTTGATATACAAAATCAAAGATTTTATCCAGCTTGGTATTAAACCCCATTTCTTCTACCAATCTTCTATTAGCAGCATCCAAAACCGTTTCATTTGGTCTGGGATGAGAGCAACAAGTATTGGTCCATAATCCACCGCTATGGTATTTGCTAAAAGCTCTTTGTTGTAATAATAATGCTCCTTGATCATTGAATACAAAAACGCTAAAAGCCCTGTGTAACAAGGCTTTTTCGTGTGCTTCCATTTTTTCCATTAGACCAATTTCTTGGTCCAGTTCATTCACCAAAACCACCTGTTCCATCATTGATAAAATTTTACAACATGTTCAAATGACTCCTAATACCTGCTTTTGCCAAAATATAAAATTTGCCATAATCAGGAATGCGAACACGCTGCTGCATGATCTTCTGGGGTTGAATCTTTTTGATTTTATGAAAGAGGGAGAGATAATATTTATACGCAACATATACCCCAAAACGGGCTTTCATGGGAAGCAAACAAATGCCTTCATATGCGTGTTCAAAATCACGTTGAATATCGGCTTCAATGGCAGCTTTGTCGGCTTCTTTAAAATTGCTAAAGTCACAACCAGGAAAATACACACGGTCTAATCCTTCATAGTCTGCGCGCAGGTCACGTAAAAAATTGACTTTTTGAAAAGCCGAACCCAAACTTTTGGCATGTGGTTTTAGCTGTTCGTATTGCTTGAAATTGCCAGAACAAAAAATATACAAACACATCAAGCCAACCACTTCGGCACTGCCATAAATATATTCTTCATAACCAGCCCTATCATACTGACGTTTGCCCAAATCCATTTCCATGCTATACATAAATGCTTCAATCAGCGCATGGTCAATCTTATATTCATTCACTGTTTTCTGAAAACTGTGCAAGATGGGATTCATACTCACACCACGGTCAATAGCTTCATAAGTGGCTTGCTTAAACTCTGCCAATAATAAAGCCTTGTCGTGATCATGAAAGGTATCCACAATCTCGTCTGCAAACCTCACAAACCCGTAGATATTAAAGATGGGTGTGCGCAGGTCTTTGTGCAATAGTTTAATGGCCGAAGAAAAGCTGGTGCTGTATTTCTCGGTAGTTATTCTGCTGCAGTCCTGACTCACTTCATGAAACAGGTTCATCATGTATTTTCAGTTTGAAATGAATGTTGAATATAAACTAAACAATGAATTAGACAAAAGGTTGTGTATCTATCTTGCAAAAGCCTTCAACACTTCTGTAGCCACCACTTCTCCGCTAATTAAGCTAGGAGGAACACCCGGACCAGGTACGGTTAACTGACCAGTATAAAATAGATTTTTCACTTTCTTGCTTTTGCAGGAAGGCTTCAAAATGGCGGTTTGCATTAATGTGTTGGCCAAACCATAGGCATTCCCTTTAAAAGAATGATAGTCCTGAACAAAATCACTGTGTGCATACGAACGTTTGTACACAATGCTATCCTTAATAGATTGCCCCAAATGTTTTTCCATCCGCTCAATGATCATGTTAAAATATTTGTCTCTTAAAGCCTCATCATCACCTTTTAAACCTGCAGCCACAGGTATCAACAAGAATAGGTTCTCGCCACCCACTGGTGCAGAGCCTGGGTCGGTGACCGATACGGCGCTTACATAGAATAGCGGATCAGTTGGCCATTCCTTACTGGTATAAATTTCTTTCCCGTGCAATTGAAAATCGGTATCAAAAAACAGAGAATGGTGTTGAATACCTTCAATTTTTTTATTCAATCCCACATAGTACAACAAACAACTTGGGGCCATGACCCTAGAATCCCAATAAGCATCCGAATAAGAACGATATTGTTTGGGAAGCAATGCTGTTTCTATATGATGATAGTCTGCCCCACCCACCACAACATCAGCGGTATAATGTTTGTGCATCACTACACCTTGAACGGTAGCATTGGTTTGCACGTGGTGAATACTATTGTTGTGAATAGACAGATGACTAACTTCTTCTTCAAAATGAAATTTCACACCAAGCTCTACAGCCAGTTCAAACATGGCGTCTACAATTTGATACATCCCTTTCTCTGGATACCAGGTTCCACCTTTGATATCGGCATAGTTCATCAAACTATACAAGGCAGGTGTATCTTCAGGTAGTGCCCCCAAAAATAGCACTGGAAATTCCATCAACTCTTTTAGCTTGGGATTGCTAAAATGCTTGGCCACATGGGTTTTGATAGAATTGAATACGTCTAACCTAAACAGACCACTGATTAAATCTTTGTCCAAAAACTCTGTGAGTGATTGCCCCGGCTTGAAGACCAATTTGTTTACACCTACTTGGTATTTGTAAGCGGCTTCGTATAAAAAGCTTTCTAGTTTTTCTCCACTACCAGGTTCAATGGTTTCAAATAATTGTTTAAAGGATTCAAAGTCTGCAGGAATATCTACCGGACCATCGTTCCAATAAATCCTATAAGAAGGGTCTAGTCTTTCTAGCTTGTAATAGTCAGATACATTTTTTCCAAACTGTTTGAAATAGCGTTCAAACACATCGGGCATCCAGTACCAACTTGGGCCCATATCAAATGTGAAACCGTCTACTTTAAATTGTCTAGCCCTACCACCGGGTTGGTTGTGTTTTTCCAATACGGTAACGTCATGACCAGCTTTGGCCAGAAATGATGCCGCGGACAAACCCGCAAAGCCAGCACCGATGACTATGATTTTTTTTTCCAAGAAATTAAGACTAGTTACTGTTAAGTTACGTCTAATTAGTGACGTTCAATTTGAGATTTCAAGAGTTTTCTAGCAAAGTGAATCCGGCTCTTGATGGTACCGAGTGGTTCGTGCAACATATCGGCAATCTCGTGGTATTTATAACCGTCAAAATACAATAAGAAGGGGTTGCGGAAGATCTCCGGTAATTGGTGAATGGCTTCCTGTACTTCTTTCATATTGATCTTAGCAATGGCTTCATTTGATACCGCACCTTGGTTGGTGTCTAGTAAGAAATCATTGGTGCTATTATCAAAGATGGTTTGTTGCTTAGACTTACGTCTGTAGTTATTGATAAAGATATTGCGCATGATGGTATACATCCACGCTTTAATATTGGTACCAATATGGTATTTCTCTTTATTGGCTAGGGCCCTAAACAAGGTTTCCTGAACCAAATCCTTAGCGGCTTCATTATCCCTTGTTAGGGTAAAGGCAAAAGGACGGAGAAATTCGGTATTCTTCAACAACATTTGATCAAAATCTGCGCTTGCCATATAATTTGTTTAACTAAGTACGAAGTAAAACTAAACAAAGATTTCGAAACTCGCCCTTTTTTTGTTTAATAAATACTGTTAAAAAGTAAAACAAAGATTTTCAAGGCAATTAATAGTCAAATAAATAATCATATGTATGATTATTCTTGAAAATGGCTATTAAAGAGGATTTTGTCTTGATTTTAATCAATCATTCCAATATAATCCATCACTTCAGAAAGTGTTTTCTTGAACTGGGTATTCTGGGGAGCTTTCTTTTTGTAAGCTTGGGTAATTTGACCGGAAATTACTAAAGGTATTTCTGGTACGCGGGCTTGCATATTGTTGAGAAATTTCTCAAAATTGAAATGGTTGGCTACAGAAGTCAAATGGGCAAAAATGGCGTCTGGCTTTTTGAGTTTGGCCACAAAATCCATGTCTTTTAAAGGCACATTGGTACCCAAATAAATCACTTTCACACCCCTTCTTTTCATTAAATAATAGACAAATAACAAACCTAATTCATGGTGTTCTCCTTCAGGCAAAAACAGCAGAACCAAAGACTTGCTATTGAGCAGGGTATGAATACCATCAATGCCTACAATCAGCTTTTGACGGATGATATTGGTGACTAAGTGCTCTTGAGCGGGGTTAATATGATTGGTTAACCAAAGTATGCCAATGCGCTCCAAAAAAGGAAAAATGAGCTGTGTAATGGTTTTCTCAATTCCTCTTAGACTTACATTTTCATCCAATAATTTTTCAAAGGATTCCATGTTTAGGTCAACCATGCAATGAATCATTTCATTGATGATCCGTTCTTGTTGAGCCTCCATTTGAGAGAGGGAAAGAATCTTTTCCTTGATCTCTGAAGAAGACATTCTATCAATATGAGAAATCTTGAACCCGTATTTGTTCAAGAGCGCAATATTCAAAACGGTCTTGAGCTCATCATTACTATAGTAGCGGATATTGGTATCCGTACGGCTGGGATTCAAAAAAGAATAGCGCTGTTCCCAAATACGAATAGTATGGGCTTTGATCCCTGAAAGGTTCTCTAAATCCTTGATGGTAAATGCGTGCATAGTAGTATTACACGAATAAAGCCATTTTGTTTAAACTTTTGAGGCAAAAACATCAACTTTCACAGATTTCCCTTGATTTTGAGCAAAATTTAAGCTAAGAGCCTACTTTTTCAGCCTTCTGAGGTACTCACCATACCCGCTCTTGGCGTATTTATCGGCAATTAGGAGCAATTGGTCACGGTTAATAAATCCCTTGCGATAGGCAATTTCTTCAATGCAACCAATTTTCTGGCTCTGACGTTTTTCAATCACGCGAACAAATTCGCAGGCATCGGCAAAGCTGTCAAAAGTACCCGTGTCCAACCAAGCAGTTCCACGGCTCATAACCCCAACGCTGAGTTTTCCCTGTTCTAGGTATACCCTATTCACGTCAGTGATCTCATATTCGCCGCGGGGCGATGGTTGAATATTTTTAGCAATCTCCACTACCGTATTATCATAGAAATAAAGTCCCGGTACCGCAAAATTGGATTTGGGTTCTTTGGGTTTTTCTTCAATAGAAACCGCAATATTGTTCTCATCAAATGCTACTACTCCATATCTTTCTGGGTCATTCACTTCATAAGCAAATACGGCTGCACCTTCCACATCATTAAAGGATTCTACCAGTTTACCAAAACCAGCACCATAGAAAATATTGTCACCCAAAATCAGGGCCACTTTGTCATTGCCAATAAAGTCTGCACCAATCACAAATGCTTGTGCCAAACCATTGGGTACTTCTTGCACGGCATACTCAAAACGGCAACCAAGGTCCTTACCATCGCCCAGTAGGCGCTGAAACTGTGGAGAGTCCTCTGGTGTGGTAATGATCAAGATTTCTTGGATCCCAGCTAGCATTAAAATAGACAGTGGATAGAAGATCATGGGTTTGTCATACACTGGCATCAATTGTTTGCTGATGCCCCTTGTAATGGGATATAACCTGGTTCCTGATCCGCCTGCTAAAATGATGCCTTTCATAATGGTACTATTTATTGCTTAGAATTGTAAACTGTCTTTGATAGCTGCTAGTGTGGGTTGTATTTGGTCTTTCTCTGAGATGATTAAACCATCGGCCGGTAGGCCCCAATCAATGCCTAATGCAGGATCATTGTAAATGACGCCACCTTCAGAAGCTTTGTTGTATAAATTATCGCATTTGTAAAAGAAAGTAGCCGTTTCACTCAACACCACAAAGCCATGGGCAAAACCACGTGGCACAAAAAATTGGGTATGACTATCTGCTGTTAATTCAATGGTCATATGCTGACCAAATGTAGGCGATGCCAATCTTAAATCAACCGCCACATCCAAGACCCTTCCTTCTAATACCCTTACCAGTTTGGCTTGTGCGTGTTGACCGTGTTGAAAATGTAAACCCCTCAAAACACCTTTGCTAGATTTGCTCTGGTTGTCTTGGATAAAATTCACGTTCAAACCCGTCTTTTCAAAAAACGTGCGCTGGTTAAAGCTCTCAAAAAAATAACCCCGATTATCACCGAATACGGTATCGTGAATAATCAAGCAATCGGCCAATTTGGTGGTTTCTATGCGCATGGGTTATCTGTTTTCGTACATGCCATTATAATAATTCTGATAAGCTCCACTGGTTACATTTTGCAACCATTCTGTATTGCTCAAATACCAGTCAATGGTCTCACTCAAACCTTGTTCAAAAGTAACCGTTGGCTTCCAACCCAATTCCTTGTTGATCTTGGTAGCGTCAATGGCATAACGACGGTCATGTCCTGGACGGTCTTTTACATAAGTGATTAGTTTCTCGCTGTATCCTTTTGTACGCCCCAGTTTCTCATCCATCTGAGTGCAAAGCAATTTAACCAGATCAATATTTTTCCACTCGTTAAAGCCACCAATATTATAGGTTTCACCATCCACGCCTTGGTGGAAAATCAAATCAATAGCCAGTGCATGGTCTTTTACAAAAAGCCAGTCACGGGTATACAAACCATCGCCATAAACGGGCAAAGGTTTTTCTTCAATGATATTGTTGATGAATAGCGGAATCAGTTTTTCTGGAAAATGGTAAGGGCCATAATTGTTAGAGCAATTAGACACTACGGTTTGCATGTGATAGGTTTCTCTGTAAGCACGCACAAAATGATCCGATGCAGCTTTACTTGCAGAATAAGGAGAGTTGGGATCATAAGCCGTGGTTTCTAAGAAGAAACCCTCAGCACCCAAACTTCCATAAACCTCATCTGTAGAAATATGGTAGAAACGGTGTTTGCTATAATCAGCTGCCCATTTTTTGCGAGCAGTATTCAGCAAGTTCACGGTTCCAATTACATTGGTATACACAAAATCCAAGGGCGATACAATGCTACGGTCTACATGACTTTCTGCCGCCAAATGCACTACATCGGTAATGCCATGTTCGTCAAAAGCCGCATCTAGTGCATCAGCGTCCAATATATTGATCTTGAGAAAATGATAATTGGGAGACTGGTCAATGTCTTTGAGGTTCTCTAGATTACCCGCATAAGTAAGGGCGTCTAGGTTATAAATGCCATATTCAGGATATTTCTGAACAAACAAACGAACCACATGCGAGCCAATGAATCCGGCACCGCCAGTTATTAAAATATTTTTTTTCATGTAACCTATTGAAGTGTTGAAAAAATCGCTCATAAAGGTAGTCACAGTTAGAGGCTTGTCAAAATAATTCTATGTGAAATGGAATGCTTAGAGGCAATCCTTATCTTCAAGTTCAAATTCTTGCCATGAACCAACGCTATTACTCCCTTGACGTATTCAGAGGCGCCACGGTGGCCCTGATGATCTTAGTCAATAACCCCGGTTCATGGGGTCATATTTTTGGGCCCTTGGAGCACGCACCTTGGCATGGTTGCACCCCAACAGACTTAGTTTTTCCCTTCTTCCTCTTTGCAGTAGGTAATGCCATGGCATTTGTGATGCCCCGTTTTGAACAGGCTGGACCCGCCCATTTCTGGAAAAAAGTGCTAAAAAGAACCGTTTTAATCTATGCCATTGGTCTATTTCTAAACTGGAGCCCCTTTGTAAAATGGGATGGCGAAAACCTGGTGGCCAAGACCTGGGAGAATATCAGGATCATGGGCGTTTTGCAAAGAATTGCGCTTTGCTACTTTTTTGCTTCGGTGATTGTGTTCTACGCCAAAGCCCGAGGCGCTTTTGTGGTAGGAGCCATTTTCCTCTTGGTTTATTGGGCCATTTGTTTGCTTTTGGGTAATCCCGCCAACCCCTATGCCATGACCGGTTGGTTTGGAACCGATGTAGATATTAAGATCTTGGGCATGAGCCATATGTATAAGGGAGAAGGCGTTGCATTTGACCCCGAAGGATTGGCCAGTACCCTACCCGCCATTGTGCAAGTAATTTTTGGTTACTTGGTAGGACAATACATTCAACAAAAGGGCAAGACTTATGAAATGCTCAGCAATCTCTTGATTGCAGGAATTGTGCTCTGCGTAGCAGGATATGCCTGGGACATGGTCTTCCCCATTAACAAAAAAATCTGGACCAGCAGTTATGTCTTGTACACCAGTGGTCTTGGAATACTCACGCTTTCTGTGTTGATCTATTTAATTGAATTCAAATCCGTTACCGGAGCTTGGAGCAAATTCTTTGACGTGTTTGGCAAGAACCCACTCTTCATTTTTGTACTAAGTGGATTTCTTCCCCGCGTCTCTGCCCTATGCCGTTGGGTAGACCATGTAGACGAAACCGGTAAAAAAATCTATACTTCTTTCTTCCCTTGGTTTTATGAGCATGTTTGCAAAAACATCTCATCCGACCTGCGCGTAGGATCACTACTCTATGCGCTTTGCATGATCAGTTTCTTTTGGTTAATTGTCTATGTGTTGGATAAAAAGAAAATCTATATTAAGGTTTAGCTGCGCGATGGGATTTGCATTAAAATTGATTTTGAATCTTTAGTAGACTAATATGATTTCATTTTTGAATTTCTTTATTCAAAACATCTTTTAGTTCACCTATTTTATTTGATTCAATTATTTTAACAACATTACCTTGGCGATTAACAATTATCTGTGTTGGATAACCATAAACAGGTAGCTGACTCAAATATTCTTGCATTTCAGGAACAATTGAATACTTAAAAGTTGTTGTTTTTAAAAAAATCCTTACTTCTGAAGTAGCGTCTAGTGCCAACGCTATGAAAAGGATGTTTTTTTCTTTTTTGTATTGTTTAACCAATTCATTCAAACTTGGCATTTCTGCAATGCAGGGAGCACAGCTTACAAACCAACAATTAATTACGATGATTGAACCATTTGTTGACTCCTTATTATATATTTTTCCATCTAGGTCAAGGAAACTGAAATCAGGCAATGGCTTTCCTTCCAATTTAAAGTGAACTAATTCCTTTGAAGAGATCATTTTTATATGTGACACAATATCTTGATTAATACCCTCTTTTAACGCATATAATTGATAACTTAATATTCCACTGCTGTTATTAAGCTTTAAGGGCAAATACTTGCCAGTAGCTAAACTTTCTAAGAATTTTTCTTTAGGTATATCTTTCAATTCGGTGTCAAGTGTAGCATAGCCGGCAGACCAAATCATATGGTCTCTTTCATAATAGAGCCAACTCATAAGATCTTTCACAATCTCATTTGGTTGTACCACTGGACCAATAATTGTTGGTTGTGAAAAACTGGAAATAGTGAAAAATAGAAATAATAGGGAATAAATTTTTCTCATTTAATCATCCAGATTTTATTTTCCAAAAAAGCAAGACTTGAGATAATAAATTGATTCTAACGGCTGTATCTCATTTCCTTAGATTCAATATTTTTCCTACAGTTGAATATAAGAATTAAAATCAACTTATAATTATTTGTTATTATATAATTGCGCGTATCTAAAAATGTTAATCGGTAATAATAAATTTATTTATATGACTAAAATTATTTCATTTTTAACCAAGATAAAGCTTTCAAGAAAGGAGAATAATAACTTTATTATAAATTAATCTATTTGCAAACCACGCAAGGATTTAATGGAATTGAATTAGCTATATAAACTGTACATAAAGCTGCCAAGATCACAGAATAAAAGAAGAAGCATGAGCAAAGAATTGAATATAACTGATGATTTGTTACTGTCCAGAATCTTGGAAATACGCGGTCAAAAAGTTATGATAGACCGTGACATCGCTGAATTATATGGCGTACCAACAAAGCGACTGAATGAACAAGTAAAACGAAATGGTAAACGCTTCCCTACTGATTTTATGTTCCAATTGACCGTGGAAGAAAAAACCGAGGTAGTCGCAAATTGCGACCACCTGAAAAACCTTAAATACTCACCTAACCTTCCTTTTGCTTTTACTGAACATGGAGCAGTAATGCTGGCAAGTGTACTTAACAGCGATCGTGCTATTGAAGTGAATGTACGTATAGTAAAACTATTCAATGCTATGCGAGAGGTGTTGCGCACTAGTCAAGAATTGCTATTGAAACTGGAGAAAATTGAAAAGCATCTGCTTGCACAAGGCCATACACTAAAACAACATAATGAAGAAATAGGAGTGTTGTTCGAACTAATCGATCACTTACGTAGAGAAAATGAAAAAACACCTGAACGCAATCCAATTGGTTTTAAACCTTAATCGCTTATTTGCTGGGAATTTTAAAATGACCTCATCAACCTAGCCGGATTCCCCACATAAACCCCAGGCTCCGTTATGTCTTTTGTCACAACAGCACCAGCGCCAATGACAACTTGATCACAGATGTTTACGGGTAGAATGCTGGCATTGCTGCCAATGGAGACGTTGTTTCCAATGTTGGTTGTTTTCCAAAGAGCAGGATTGCCTGCGGGGCCTCCGGTGGAGAAGGTATCATTGATAAACATAACGCCGTGGCCTATAAAACAGTGTTGGCCAATGGTTACGCCTTCACAGATAAAACTATGTGATTGAATGCGGGTATGGTCTCCTATCTGAACACCCTTTTGTATTTCAACAAAGGGTCCAATAAACACTTCATTTCCAATACTGCATTCATAGAGATTCACGGGTTGTACAATGGTTACATTATCTCCAAATTGCACATCGCGAATGCTGATTTGTTTTTCTTGAAAACTCATGACTACAAATTTATGGATTGATGAATGCGTTCAATGATCTCAACCGTTTTCAAAGCTTCTTCAGCAGTGGCATAGTAAGTTTCTGTTCCTTGTAAAGCCGCTACCAGATTGGCATAGACCATACCATGATTACTCATAGAGCCCTGATAAGTTCCGTATTGATTGGGGGCATTGGTAGCATCGCTCACCAATAATGGACCGGATTCCAATGACTGATATGCAATGGTATTTAAATATTCTCCGCCAATTTTTACCTTTCCTTTTTCTGCAAGTACGGTTAAAGATCCTTCTGCATTTTTTCCGAACGCATTCACGGAGTAATGAATACTGGCAATAGCTCCCGATGCCATTTGTAACAAGACCGCACCAGCATCTTCTCTGTCAATACTGGTCTGGTGTTGAAAATTATTTGCTAATGCATGAACGGATTGTACATCACCAAAAAGCCAATATAGTAAATCAATAAAATGACTGAATTGGGTAAACAAAATGCCCCCGTCTAAATCAGCTGTACCATGCCAGGAGTCTTGGTAATAAGATCCTGGTCTATTCCAAAAACAATTGATTTGTATGTTTTGAATCTGCCCCAGTTTGCCCGCATCCATTGCTGCTTTTAAAGCTGCTACAGGTGGGTTAAACCTATTTTGTACTACGGTAAAAATGGTTGTACCTGTTTGCTTTGCTACTTCCATCATGCGTTCACAATCAACAAGCGCTATCGCCATAGGCTTTTCTACCAACACGTTCAAACCCGCTTGCATACAAGCGATGGCCTGTTCAGCGTGTAAGCCATTGGGTGTGCAAATGGCTACCAAATCTAAGTCTGGAGCTAGGGACAATAAGCTTTCAAGATTGGGTAATGCTTTTGCGCCATAAGTATTAGCAAGTGCTATTGCTTTTGCAAGATCCAGATCACAGACTGCTACTAACTGACCAAAGTGGGCAGCATGCAGGGCATGTCTTTGACCAATATGGCCTGACCCAAGTATGGCAAATCTGGTAGCACTCATTTAAGCTTCATTATTAAATAAATAGGGCTTCTGCCTTGGCAACAGATTCTGGTTTACCCACGTCTATGAATTTGCTTTGGCTATGGTCAAAACATTGAATAGAATTGTTTTGCATTAGGTCTAAGTACACTTCTACCATAGAAAATTTTCCCTGTTGTTGCATCTTAGAAAAAATACTGCTGTTAATCACATGGATGCCGCTAAATGCTTTTTGTTGCAGTGCTGCATAGTCTGGATGGCTGGATAATTGCGCTGGCTTCTCTTCTCCAGTTTGCACATTACGCCAACCACAGAGTTCCCCTTTTGGATTGAATAAAAAATACCTAGAAGTACTCCGCTCCGTAACGGCCAATGTGGCCAAACAAGCGCTGCGCTGATGCGCTGCAATCATGTCTCCCAAGTTTAGGTTGGTGAGGATGTCTACATTCATCACCACAAAATCAGTTTCATTTGTAAAATACCATCCTGCTTTTTGCAAACCTCCTCCGGTTTCTAAAACCTGATCGGTTTCATCTGAAATGGTAATGGTAGAACCCCATCCTTGGTTATCTGTAATGGCTTGAACAATCTGGTCTGCAAAATGGTGCACATTCACAATGAGTTCCCTAATCCCAAATTGTTGCAAATACAAAACATTGCGCTCCAACAAAGATTTTCCATTCACAGGGGCCAATGCCTTGGGATGCTGGTCTGTCCAAGGTTTTAGCCTACTACCCAATCCTGCTGCAAAGATGATTGCTTTCATGTTGTCAATTTTATCCTAGAAACCAGTTGGCCGTATTGGTATGGGTCAATACCACTTTTAATTTGTATTTGTTGCGCAAGTGACGGGCAGTTTGTTCTGCCGCATACACGCTTCTATGTTGTCCACCCGTGCAACCAAAATTGATCATCAGGTTACTAAACCCACGTTTTAAATAATCTTCCACTGCAATATCTACCAAGTCCCAAACAGAGTTTAGGTATTCATTCATGCGTGTGCGTTGTTCTAGAAAATCTTGCACGTGTTTGTCTCTTCCATTCAAGGTTTTATAATCATCAAACCTGCCGGGATTCAAAATACTGCGCATGTCAAAAACAAAACCACCCCCATTTTCTGAAGGGTCTGCGGGTATGCCTTTTCTATAACTAAAACTATTGATCACTACTACTAGTGCTGTGTTTTCATCGGCCTGCTGTGGTTCAAAACGCTGAATCATTTCATCAGCTACTACCAAACGCAATACCCTGTCAAACTCAGGTGTAACAATGCCCACGCGTTTATGATCCAAGAAGAATTTTAAGTTTTTCAAACCCAATGGAATGCTGGCAAGAAAATGTGCTTTGCGTTCAAACAAACCGCGAAATCCATAAGCACCCATTACCTGCAATAAGCGAATTAAGACATAACCATTGTACTGACTAACAAAAGTGGTTCTGTCTACTTTCCTATCCAAAATGCGGTCTATCTCATCCATATAGAATTCCAACAAACTGTCTTTCCATTGCTCACTTAGTTCAGCTTTGGCCTGCCATAACAAGGATGCTACATCGTATTGCAGCGCCCCCTTCATCCCACCTTGATAGTCTATAAAATGAACCGCATCATCTTTCACAATAATATTGCGGCTTTGAAAATCGCGGAACATAAAATACTTATTCTCCGTGCGGGTTAAATAAGTACTTAACGCGTCAAAGTCATCCAACATGGCCTGCTTGTCATAGGGCAATTGCAGGGTATCTAGAAAATAATATTTGAAATAAAGCAGGTCACTCATGATGGCCTGTTTACCAAATTCCTTGGCGGTTAAACAGAGGCTATAATCCAAACCAGTATCGCCCTTGATTTGTACTTCTGCTAGTGCGGTCAAACTTTTTTGAAACAAACCATATGCCCTGTCTCCATGTCCATGTTGCTCCAATTCATTTAATAAAGAAGAGGTACCAAGATCTTCTTGTAGATAAATGGTATCTTCCTCATTTACGGCAAATACTTCTGGAACGGGCAAACCCGCTTTTTTAAAATGCTTGCTAAATGCAATGAATGTGCGGTTCTCTTTGGCGTGCAGGTTATAGGTAGCTATAAAAGTATCTTCCTGATAATAGATCCTAAAATAAATTCGGTCACTCCCACTCTGGGGTAATTTTTCAATTCTATCGGCAGCGCCCTGTTTAAATTCCTGAAACAGGGTCTCAATTGCCGCAATCACTTTGTCCATTGGCTTGGTTTGAAGCGAAAATAAACCTTAGCCATCAAAGACAAATAGATTTACTGCATCAAGCCGGTTGCAACACAAATTTATTCACCTGGGTATAGGGGTCAAATAAGTGTTTTCTGCGCAGGAGCACCAGTTCTCGTACTTCAAAAATCTCGTGGAAACTACGGCTGGAGTAGTCCATCATGGCTTTTAAATAGGTATCTGCATTGAGTTTGCGGGCAATGGGCAGATTGGGTTTGAGGTTTACTCGAATGCTGGGGCAATCACATGTTTTAATATAGTCATTCAAGGGTTCTAGGGCCTGACCCAATTGTTGAAAGGGCTGTGAACTGGGTACCCGTAGGTAAATAGAATCTGCCGGAATGCCGCTATAATTACTCAAGGGCACACTAAAAGCCTGCTGACTAGAAAAGATCCGGTGCATCCAACGCAGAAGGGTAGGCTCCATTTCTTCCTTGGCCTGAAACCCAGCTACTTCTATATGCAGCTTGGCCTTTCCCTGGTTGCGTTGTTGGTATTGTTGGTCAAAAACCTGTTGTTCAAATAAGATTTTGTCATGAAGCTCCGGAGCCGGCACGGCCACTAATAAGTATTCCGCAAACTGGTTAGCGGGTATAAACGCGTTGATAGGATATTGCATGGATGCGGTTTGCATGAAGATTATTTTAACTGATAATTAATTTAGCATAAATTTACTAACTAATTTAGCATTACCAAATTTATTTAGCATGTTCAACGAAGATTGGGGCAGTAGTGCATACAAGGGAAGCAAGAATTTTGACCAATGGGAAGTACCCACGGCCAATGCCACGGGTTTTGGGGCTGCGGCCGATGACTATATGGAAAGAGGGATTGACCTCAATGAGCAATTGATCCAGAACAAATCCGCTACTTTTTTCTTTAGAATGAATAGTGCCGCCATGACAGGGGCAGGAATTTTCCAGGGCGATGTCTTAATTGTAGACCGAAGTCTTAAAGCAGTAAATGGTAAAATTATTGTAGCCATTGCGCATGGAGAACTATTGGTTAGAAGGATCTTGGTACAAGGAAAACGGATAACCCTGATGGCAGAAAATCCGGCATTTGCACCCATCCAATTAGAAGCCAATAATCAGGAATATGTTTGGGGTGTGGTGGTCTATAATATTCATAAATTATAATGCCCTATTCATGAAAGCCATCATTGATTGTAATAGTTTTTACTGCTCCTGCGAGAAACTATTTCTACCACATTTGGAGGGCAGACCCGTGGTGGTCTTGAGCAATAATGATGGTTGCATTGTATCCAGAACAGATGAAGCCAAGAAAATTGGTGTGGAAATGGCGGGACCCTATTTTAAAGCCAAGCCCCTGATTGAAGCTCATGGGGTAGCAACTTTTTCTTCTAATTATAATTTATATGGAGATCTAAGTTGGCGCGTGATGGAAACGCTGAGAACCTTGCTGCCTGCGGGTTGCGTAGAAGTCTATTCAGTAGACGAAGCCTTCTTAGACCTTTCGCATATTGCGCCAGAAAATTTAAAAGACTTTGCCTTTCATATCAAGGATACGGTTGAACAGTGGACGGGGATTAGGGTGTCTATTGGGGTGGCTCCCACCAAAGTGTTGAGCAAGGTGGCTAACCGGCTTTGCAAAAAACACAAAGTCATTACCAACTGTGTGTTGGTCTTGGATACGCCTAGAAAATTGGAACAGGCTTTGGAAAAAACACCGGTAGAAGATATTTGGGGAGTAGGTCATCAGTACGCCAAAAAACTCCAGTTGTATCAGATCAACAACGCTTTGGAATTGAGTAAAAAAGACATTCCCTGGGCCACCAAAAATTTGGGTGGTGTGGTGGGTGCCAGATTACTCAGAGAATTACAAGGCATTCCCAGCAGGGAAATGGAAGGTGAATTAGTCAACAAAAAAATGATTGCCACTACCCGTATGTTTGGAAGCCCCGTTACGGAATTAGCAGACATTAAGGAAGCCATTGCCACCTATACTTCTAGGGCCGCTGAAAAACTCAGAAGACAAAATTCCGCTGCCAATACCGTCAGTGTTTTTATTGTGCCCAAGGAAAATAGCACGGGTAAATATTTTAGACACGGGCCCAGTTTAAGTAGTTATACCATTTTGCCTAGTGCAACATCGCTCACCAATGAACTGATTAAAGCCGCTGTTAAACAAGTAGACCATTTGTTTGAGCAAGGAAGGATCTATAAAAAAGCCGGTGTTACCCTTAGCGGGATAGTACCTGACAATTCTATTCAGTCTAATTTGTTTGAACCCGCCCCTTCTGAAAAAGGAAGAATGCTCATGTCTATGATGGACAATATCAATTTTGCCATGCGCAATGATGTTTTAAAATTTGCGGCATCGGGCACCAGCAAAGACTGGAAAATGCGCCAAGAACTGCGCAGCCCTAGGTACACCACGCGTTGGGAGGAACTCTTTGAGATTAAATAATTATTGCTTTGGAGCAATGGGGTATTTGGCAAACAAAGCTTTCATACCTGCTTGTGCCACTTCTGGAACTTTTGATGCTTTTGAAGGCAAAATATCTTTAGCAGTACCCTTCCAAACCATTTCATTGGCGGCAGCGTCTACCAAGTGTACGGTTACGGAACCTTCTTTGTAATAACCCACCACCACTTCTTCACTCTTCCATGAATAGTTGCGCTGACCCATGTATTTATAAGCACCATCAGTACGCCAATCAGTTTCACGAGTTTGGGTTTTCTCTTCTACCTGTAAACCAATATTCACCAACAGATCTGGTTTGCTACTAGATTGGGTATAGCCGCGGCTGGTTAACTCACCGGCAATAGCAGATTTGAGTATGTCCATGCGCTCGTTGAATCCCTTAGAAACGGTATCGCCGGAGGCATCTAATTTATAAAAGTCAAAACTTTTGTACTTGGCCAAGTCTGCACCAGGAGCAGCACCCGCATTGGATATTTTTACAGAAGAAGAACAGGCTACCATAGTAGCTGCCAACAAAAGGAAAAACAGTTGTTTCATATTCAAGATTTAGGGGTTGAAAATACATAGATTTTAGATTTTACAAATGGATTTACTGTATCAAATTATCTTTTAAAACAAGAAAATGAATCTTTGCAAGAATTTTCTAGGTTTTTAAAATATTATCTTTTCATAGGCGTCTACCATTTTATAGATGACAAAGACGCTGACCATACCGGCAAACATGACTGATCAGGGAAGAAGCAATATCACCGATGTGGTGAATGCCTATACCAAGAGGCTAATGGGCTTTATCCGTAAAAGGGTGAGCAATGAGGCCGATGCCGAAGACATTCTGCAGGATGTATTTTATCAGTTTATTGGAAATACCAAACCCATTGAACAGCTCACTTCTTGGCTCTTCACGGTTACTAGAAACAAGATCACAGACAAACAACGCAAACACAAACCGGACTTGCTTGAAGACATTCATGCAGGGGGTGATGAAGAGAGCAGTTTTGACTGGACCGAGCTTTATTTTGAAAAAGACAATAATCCTGAAACCGATTATTTGCGCAACCTGTTTTGGGAAACCCTACAAGCTGCATTACAAGAATTACCTGAAAATCAAAAACAGGTATTTGTGCTCAATGAACTAGAAGGGGTTCCATTTAAAACTATTTCAGAACAAACGGGAGAATCCGTGAACACATTGATCAGTCGCAAACGCTATGCAGTATTGCATTTGAGAGAACGGTTGGCAGGCTTAAAACAAGACTTATTAAATTATTAAATAGATTGTATGAACAAGAAATTTTGGATCACAAAAATCATTGGCTTCTCCATTTTAGCCATTGCATTTGCAGCATTACTGGCTTATGTGGTCATGTTGTTATGGAACGGGGTATTGGCGCAAGTAGTAGCCGTATCAACCATTAGTTTTTACCAAGCCATTGGTTTATTGGTTTTGAGTAAAATTTTATTCGGTGGTTTTCCAAGTGGTAAAAATCATTGCAACCAATGTGGTGGCGGTGGTCATTGGAAAAACGAACTCAAGGAAAAATGGCATACCATGAGTCCTGAAGAAAGGGATCAAATGAAACAAGAATGGCGCAACCGTTGCCGTACTTGGGGCCGTTCAGCACCATCAACCAACACAGAAAAAAATAGTTCCACAGAATAAATCATTTTCCTGATTGCATCCTATCTTGATGGTCTAAACCAAGACCATGCTTAGAAAACTGTTTTTCGCTACCCTATTGTTGGGCATTGTAAATGTTTTGTCTGCTCAAAAAACCATCGCCATTAAATGTGGTGCAGTATTGAATACCAGAAGCGGAGAATTATTAAGTAATCAAGTGATTTTGGTGAGGGGTAATTTGATAGAGAGCATCGCGCCAGCAGCGGGTTTTAATCTAAAAACAGATAGCAGCATTGACTTATCCGCTTATACGGTTTTGCCCGGTTTAATTGACGCACATACACACGTGTTATTGCAAGGCGATATTACCAGTGAAGACTATGACGTTCAGGTTTTAAAAGAGTCTATTCCTTATAGAACCATCCGCGCGGTAAAAAGCGCCAAACAGAGTCTGCTCAATGGTTTTACCACCATCAGAGACTTGGGAACAGAAGGTGCTGGCTACGCCGATGCCGATATTAAGAAAGCCATTAACAAGGGAGAAATGGAAGGCCCAAGGATGCAAATTGCTACCCTGGCCATCAACACCACGGGGCATTATCCCATTAAGGAATCGGACTATGCTTGGGAGCTAAAATTGCCCAAGGGTTTGCAAGAGATTACGGGAGCCGATGAGGGCCGCAGAGCAGTGAGACAACAAATAGCTTATGGTGCTGATTGGATCAAAATTTATGCAGACCGCGGCTATTCCAAACTGGCCGATGGTAGTTATAGATCTCTACCCAATTTTACCACAGAAGAGATCAATGCCATTGGCGATGAAACCCTACGATCCAACCGCAAATTGGCTGCGCATGCGGTAACCCGTGACGGAATTATCTCTGCCATCAAAGCCGGAGCCAGCAGTATTGAACACGGTTTTGGCATGGACGATGAGTGTATCAAATTGATGGTAGACAAGGGCGTTTATTGGTGCCCCACTATCTATGTAAACGAATACGTGGCCGAGGGTAGGGCCAAGGCGGGTAGCCCTATGAACAAGTATTTTACCGAGTCTGAAGCCGGTTTGTTTAAAAAAGCCTTGGCAGCGGGGATCAAGATTGCCTACGGTACCGATATTGGTGGTTATGACTGGCAATTGCCACAAGCCCGTGATTTTCAATACCTAGTGCAATATGGCATGAGTCCTTTGCAGGCCATTCAAACCGCTTCTATTAATGCCGCGGACTTGCTGGGTATGACAGGCAAAATTGGGGAGATCAAAAAGGGTGCTTTTGCTGATTTGGTGGCTGTTGCTGGCAATCCGCTAAAGGATGTAAAAACCCTAGAAGCCGTAAAATGGGTCATGAAAGACGGTCAAGTAAAAAAATAGCGGCAGATTTACGGTATATCCCTACTTTTGCGCAATTTCTACCACATGAACCAAGCACTGAATTCCAACGAATCTATCCCTTCCAAAAAGAAGAAAATCATTGTTTTAGGCAGCGGCCCCAACCGGATTGGACAGGGTATAGAATTTGACTATTGCTGTGTTCACGGGCTTTTGGCCATTAAGGAATGCGGTTTTGAAGCCATCATGGTCAACTGTAACCCTGAAACCGTGTCTACTGATTTTGACATGGCAGACAAGCTCTATTTTGAACCCGTATTTTGGGAGCACTTAAGAGAAATCATTGACTTGGAACAACCCGATGGCATTATTGTACAATTAGGTGGTCAAACCGCTCTGAAACTAGCCAAGAAATTACACGAAAAAGGGATCCCTATTGTTGGAACCAGTTTTGAAAGCATGGACATGGCAGAAGACCGTGGCCGCTTTAGTGATTTGTTGAAAGAATTGAATATTCCTTATCCTGAATATGGCACCGCAGAAGACGCTGATGAAGCAGTTGCTGTGGCCAATAGAGTGGGCTACCCCGTTTTGGTGCGTCCTAGCTATGTCATTGGTGGTCAGAGAATGCGGATTGTGATCAATGACGAGGAAGTAGAAAAAGCGGTGATCAGTTTGCTCAAACATATTCCAGGAAATAAGATTTTGATTGACCATTTCTTAGACCGTTGTCAAGAAGCAGAAGTAGACGCCATTTTTGACGGAGAGAATTTTCATATCATGGGCGTAATGGAACATATTGAACCAGCAGGGATTCATAGCGGTGATAGTAATGCCGTGTTACCTGCGTTCAACCTGACTCCATTGATTGTTGAGACCATGCAATTCTATAGTGAGAAGATTGCCCGCGCTTTAAACATCAAGGGTTTGATCAATATCCAGTTTGCCATTAAGGGAGACAAGGTATTTGTGATTGAAGCCAACCCACGTGCTTCTAGAACTACGCCATTTATTGCCAAAGCTTATCAGATTCCTTATTTGAATATTGCCACCAAAATCATGTTGGGTGAAGCCAAGTTGACTGATTTTGTGATGGAAAACAAACTAGACGGATACGCCATTAAGGAACCCGTATTTAGCTTTGACAAATTCCCTGGTGTAAACAAAGAACTAGGACCAGAAATGAAAAGTACTGGTGAAGCCATTCGCTTTATCAAAGACTTGCGTGATCCTTATTTCCGCACTTTGTACAAAGAAAGAAGCATGAACTTGAGTAAATAGATTTTACTAAAATCTTTTAAAGCCACACTATTGCAGTGTGGCTTTTTTATTAGGTTAGTGCATGCAACAAAAATTTGTTGATCCTTGGAAAAGCCTACCCTTCCTGCGTTTGCTCATTCCTTTTTTGGTAGGCATCTTACTTAAGTATCAAGGAATCTTGAACATTCATAGCATTCAAGTCTTAGGCATTATTGGATTATTATTAGTAGCCATCCCCTCCTTTTTACAACTGCAACAACAATTTTATTTTGCATGGCTGCGCGGGCTTGGTATTTATTTGTTGCTCACAGCTATTGGTGCATTTAATTATTATTGGCAGCAACCAGAACAACAATCCCATGCACTTGGTCAAAGACCCTTGTCTAATAATACCTGTGTAGAAATTATTGCAGCACCTGTTCCTACTACCAAACAGTGGCGGGTCTTGGCCAAAGCCATTGCACAAGAAAATCAAGGCCAATGGGAAAGCGTGAATGGTTTGGTTTTTCTTTATAGTAAAGATCCCGAATGGATGCAAGAATTGATCCCGGGTAAAAGAATCTTGCTGACTAAAAAACTACAATTCATTGCAGCACCCAAAGACCCTTTGGCATTCAATTACCAACAATGGGCCTATCGCCAAGGCGTACAATACCAAAGCTATTTTGCTGCTGCTCCCATGATGTTGGAACCGGCAGCAAGGGGTTGGCGCAACTGGGTCCTAGATTCTAGAAATTGGATCTTGTCTGTGCTGGCGCGATGGATTCCAGACAAAACCATATGTGGGATTGCAGAAGCACTCTTGATTGGCTACAAATATGACTTAGACCGCAGCTTGGTGCAGGCCTATAGCAATACGGGGGTGGTGCATATTATTGCCATCAGCGGTTTGCACTTGGGGATGATCTATGGATTATTGCTCTGGCTGTTCCGCCCATTCATGCCCATTCGCTGGATGCGTTGGATCAGACCCGTAGTGATCTTATTAGTGCTTTGGGGCTTTGCACTGTTAACAGGAGCAGCACCATCCATCATGCGCGCGGCACTAAGTTTTAGTTTTCTCTTATTGAGTCAAAGTCTGGGTTATCAAAATAACCAACTCAATGCCTTGGCTGCTTCGGCATTTTTTCTGCTACTCTGGAATCCCTGGCTCATATGGGATCTTGGGTTCCAATTGAGTTATGCTGCGGTAACAGGCATTTTGTTATATGCTAAAACACTCATGCAATGGTTGCGGATTAAAAACCCACTTCTCAGGGCCATTTGGCAACTCAATGCACTCACGCTTTCGGCCCAGGTATTTACCCTGCCCTTGGTGCTCTATCATTTTCAACAATTTCCCAATCTGTTTTTATTCTGCAACCTCTTGATTGTTCCTTTTTCAGGTTTGATTCTCTATCTAGAAATTGCCTTGCTCATTCCTATTCCCTATTTACAAAATATTTTGGGCAAAATGATCCAGTTGGGCATTGGCTGGATGAATGACTTGGTAGAAAGAACCAATCGCCTGCCATTTGCGGTTTCTGAGCACTTGGGAATTAGTTTTTTACAGACACTGGTATTATTAGTCTTTCTCTTTCTTTTTTGTGAGCGTGTGAAAACTTACCTTTGCAGCTCCATTCAATCCCGGCAACAGGCCTAATGTTCTAAGCCGGACCAAGCAATCAACATGCAAAAGAAAATTCAATCAGCACTTATTTCCGTTTTTTATAAAGACGGCCTGGAACCCATTGCCAAAGAATTACACGCATTGGGTATTACCATCTATTCTACTGGTGGAACCCAGAAATTTCTAGAAGATCTAGGCGTTCCCTGTGTTCCCGTAGAAAGCCTGACCACTTACCCATCTATTTTGGGTGGACGTGTAAAAACCTTACATCCTGCCGTATTTGGTGGCATTTTGGGTAGAAGGTATGAGCCCCAGGATCTGGCAGAAATGAAGGAATACAAAATTCCAGAAATTGACTTGGTGATTGTAGACCTCTATCCATTTGAAGAAACGCTGGCCAATACCACAGAAGAAAAATTGATCATTGAAAAAATTGATATTGGTGGTCCATCTATGATTAGGGCTGCTGCCAAGAATTTCAAAGACCTAGTAGTCATTGCCGCTAAGGATGATTATGCTTCTTTGGAAAATCTATTGAAAACGCAAAAGGGTGAAACTTCTATTGAACAGCGTAGGGCTTATGCAGCCAAGGCTTTTGAAGTAGTGATGCACTATGATATTGCCATCAGCAATTATTTTAACCCAGGCATTAGTCAGGCTTTGCGTTATGGCGAGAACCCACACCAGTCTGCTGTTTTTCACGGAGACCTTACCCAACTCTTTAGCCAATTAAATGGCAAGGAGCTTAGCTACAATAACCTAGTAGACGTAGACGCTGCTGTTCAATTGATCCAAGAATTTCCAGCACCCGTTGCAGGAAAAGGAACCGTATTTGGTATTATCAAGCATACCAATGTTTGCGGAATTGCAGAAAGAAATTCTGTAAAAGCTAGCTGGGACGCGGCTTTAGCAGGAGACCCTGAAAGTGCATTTGGTGGGGTTTTGGTTTGCAATGGAACTATTGACAAAGCAACAGCCGATGCCATCAATGAAATTTTCTTTGAAGTACTGATTGCACCTGCTTTTGACGCAGACGCTTTAGAAGTTTTAAAGACCAAAAAGAATAGGATCTTATTAGAGTTGAAAGCAGGAACCACTGCTTTGAAAACCCCTTCTAAATCATTGCTCAATGGCACCCTAGAACAAGGTGCAGACAAGGGCAATTTTGACAAATGGGAAGAAGTAGGTGGTAGACCAACTACTGAATCAGAAAAAGAAAACCTGGTATTTGCCAACCTAGTTTGCAAACACTTAAAGAGCAATGCAATTGCCCTAGTAAAAGACAAACAATTGGTGGGTAAGGGTTGTGGCCAAACCAGCCGAATTGATGCCCTGCGTCATGCTATTGATAAAGCCAAACAATTTGAATTTGCTTTACAAGGCGCGGTACTGGCTTCTGATGCATTCTTCCCCTTCAATGACTGTGTACAGATTGCACACGAAGCGGGTATGGAAGCATTTATTCAGCCAGGAGGTTCTGTAAGAGACAAAGACAGTGTTGCTTATTGCGTAGAACATAATTTGGCCATGGTGATGACAGGTCTGCGTCATTTCAGACACTAATCACCATTTGATACATGCAAGCAGACAAACAGAAAGCCTATATAGCACTAGCCATCACCAGCATTGTCTGGGGAACCACTTGGGTGGGGAGCAAGATCTGCGTGCGTTATACACCGGCTTTTGAAGTGGCTGCTATACGGCAGTTTTCTGGTGGCATTATTTATGTGTTGTTCTTTCTAATCAAAGGAGAAAAATTACCCACCCTCAAACAATTGGGTTGGCTGACCATCATGGCCATCCTCATGTTTGTTTCTTCTAATGGTCTAGCCACCGTTGGACTCAAATATATTCCCAGTGGATTGGGTGCCCTTATTGCGGCACTCTATCCACTGTTTGTTGTTTTGATTGAACTATTTTTTTTCAAGAATAGGAAAATCAAAGCCAGCACATTTATTGGTTTGTTCTTAGGGATTGCAGGCATTGCCGTAGTATTTTATGACAATGCCTTTCACAACAACAAAGAAGGATTTTGGATTGGGGTAGCCGTGTCCATGGTTGCCATGATTACCTGGGCCATGACCACCATTTTTATTGCCAAGAAAAAGTCTGAACTCAATCCATACAATGCATTGGGTTGGCAAATGTTGCTGAGCTCTTTTATCATGTATGGAATTGCCACTGCAACAGGAGATGTAATTCCTTTTGCACAAATTCCATTAGAAACCTGGGGCACTTTGGCCTATATGGTTGGTGCAGGTTCCATCATTGCATTTATTGCTTTTATCTATTCCATGAAACATCTGGAGCCAGGCATTGCAGCTTTATATGCTTATATCAATCCCATAGTAGCCATACTGGTTGGGTCCTTATTGGTGGACGAAAAACTCACCATCAATATTTTAATTGGATCCGCTATTACCCTCTTGGGTGTGTACTTAGTCAATAGAAGTTTGAAAGCGGCAACTCAGCCAGAAACTGCTTAATTAGCAGGAGCATTTTTTCGCAACCAGTCTTCGTGTAATTGAGTCCATTCTAACCATTCGGGTTGTTGGGTTAAAAAGTCATTATGAAAAATGGCTATCATTTCTCCACCATATTGCATGACCAAATCGGTTAGTTCCTGCAACACTTTTGCGGCTTCATACACGGGTGCTCTTTTATAAAAAATGGAGGTTGCGTCCATATAGCAAAATGGATGAATCAGTAAGCCAGTCTTGGTTTCCTTTTCCAAATCATACCAATAGAAGGGTGCGGCAAATGAAGCCCTAAACCCGTTTTGTGAAGCCCATCCCATGCTATAATCATCCTTAATTCCCGCGTCCAATAAATGCCTATAAGTATCCGGAAAACGCAAACGCAAATAATGCTGGCGCGATGCACTAATAGGTTGATCAATGATTTGAGAAAGGGTGTTGATTTCAGACAAAAGCAAATTAGTATTATCGCCCGATTGCCAAGAAGGATGGATCCCCACTGCATTGTTAGCAGCCAGCATTTGAATCCTATTTCTGAGTGCTTTATTGGAGGGATGAATATTCTTGTCTACCCCCATTCTTTTGTCTGCTAGTAAACAAAAATAAATAGGTTTACTACCCAATTTTTGATGCAAATCTTCTAATCGTTGAAACTGATCAAAAGGGTCTGCTGCATTGCCGCTTAATACAGAAGCCATTTCTAAAAAAGCTTCAAATTTTCCTTGATACAATGTTTTGAAAAATCCAAAGATCCGCTTGGCAAGCGGCTGATTCAAATAAGCAAAAGCATTGTCAATATCATAACTAGGCAGCAATTTAAAAGCCCTTGCCTCCATTCTAAAACCAGGAAACAAAAGGTGTAATTCCCATGCCAATGCTTTTACCCAACACTGAATAATGGGCTGCTGTAAAAATCCTTCCTGATACGCTAGAGAAGCTTTTGCCGGAAACCTTCCGTGCTGGTCTTTTGCCGGACTTAAATATTCTTCATATCGCGATAGCAAATAAAAAGATGTAGCAAACAAATCAAATGGAATGGTGCCGTCACTGGTTTTAAAAAAAGCCTTGAATCCCTTCCACTCAAAAGTGGAAAGATCTTGCTGTTGAATGCCTTGCTCATCCAATAATCCATGTGGATGGATCCAAAGATTACGCACGTCTAAAAACTCATGTGAGTAGTTAATTCTGGGACCATCGTGCTGTAAAAAAGTCTGTTGATTGGAACTTACTAATGCAGATTTGCCAAACAGTGTTTCCACGGTATAGCTCAATCTTGGGCTAATATTTGGCGCGTAAATGGCTATCACTTTTTATCCTGCCACATTTCACTAAAAGTCTTGTTGCTAAAATCTAAATCACTTCTATGTGTGGTCCAACCCTTGAAGACCTTGTTCACCACCCAGTTCTTTAATTTGGCATTTCCCATATTCATCATTGACCTATTTAGGCTAGCGGTTTTCCAAGCCTTCCATGCTAGTCTTTCGGCCAAACTACTATTGCCTTCTTTTACCGCCTCGTGCCGATTGTCTAACAGTAGTTCATGCAGGTTAATCCTCACGGGACAAACTTCTGTACAATTGCCACAAAGAGAGGACGCATAACTCAAGTGTTTGTAATCCTTCATCCCACTTAAATAGGGTGTAATCACTTTTCCAATGGGACCACTATACGTTGTCTCATAAGAGTGACCACCAATATTTTTATACACTGGGCAGGCGTTCAAACATGCCCCACACCTGATGCAGTACAATGCTTCTCTACTTGTGGGGTTCTCTAATAGATTGGTCCGGCCATTGTCTAGTAGAATCACAATCATTTCTTCGGGTCCGTCTAATTCACCTGCCTGTCTTGGACCGGTAACAATGCTATTATAAACAGTAACTTTTTGTCCCGTTCCAAAAGTGGAGAGGAGGGGCCAGAATAGTGCCAGGTCATGAATAGAAGGAATTACTTTTTCAATTCCCACTACCACAATATGGGTTTTTGGAAAAGCACAACTCAAGCGTGCATTGCCTTCATTTTCTGTTACCGCAATAGCACCAATATCTGCAATGATAAAATTGGCGCCAGTAACGCCTACTTCTGCTTGCACATATTTTTCACGCAGTTTTTTTCTGGCTACCAGGGTTAATTCTTCTGGAGACAATCCCCCAGGAACACCCAGTTTTTCTGCAAACAATTTGGCCACGTCTTCCTTGCTTTTATGCATGGCTGGCGTAACAATATGGTAGGGTGGTTCTCCGTCTAATTGTTGAATATATTCTCCCAAATCTGTTTCTACGCTTTCAATACCTTTTGATTCCAGATAGTCATTCAAATGAATTTCTTCTGTTACCATACTCTTGCTCTTGACCAAGGTTTTGCAATTGCGTTCTTTGCAAATCTTGCCAATGGCTTCCAATGCCTGTTCCTTGTCTTCTGCCCAGATCACTTTGGCACCCCTAGCCGTAATGCGTTTTTCAAAGTTTTCCAAATGCGTGTCTAAATGCTCAATAGCATCCCATTTGCGGTTCTTGGCTTTTTCACGCGTAAGCATCACATCTGTAAACTGCTTCTTACCAATGGGCACAACAGCATTGTATTTACCAATATTAAAATTGATTTTCCTGCGATGATCCAGGTCGGCGGCCTTGATGGTGCTCTTGGCAATAAAGGATGCTGCTTTATCTGGCATAGGGTATTATTTCTTTTTCTTTAATTCTTTGGCAGTGGCTTCCAGTGTTTCATAAAATACTTCTCCGTACTTACGAATAATGGATTCTTTTAAAAACACATAGACGGGCATTTTTAAATGTTTACCCAAACTACAAGCAGCAGCGCAAAGGTCTTCTCTTGGTTCATAGTTTAAGTATTCTATATCTGGATCCCTTTTGCTTTGCTGAATGCGAATGGGAAACAAATGACAACTCACCGGCTTTTTCCAATCCAATTTGCCGTCATTATATGCCTGTTCAATCCCGCATTTAATCACACCCCACTTGTCTCTATAACCATAAGCACAAATCTGTCCCTCAATGGTGGGGGTAACCCATCCAAACTCCTGGTCATACAAGTATTTGCCCTGACGTTCCACTTCTGCAATGCCTTCAGGCGTCATATAAGGTTTGATCACCTCATAATATTTTTTCAACTTTTCCAACTCCCATTTTTCCATGGGTGCCCCTGCGTCTCCGTCTTCACAGCAGCCGCCTTTGCACTTGCTCAAGTCACAGACAAATTGCTCGTCTATAATGTCTTCGCTAATTAAAACATTGTCAATTGCTATCATTACTACTAAATTGCTTCAAAGATAACGCCATTCCGCTTTCTAGCGCATTTGGAATATTTGATTATCTTTTTACTAGAATTCCAGATTATGAACAAAACCTTGATTACCCTATTTTGCTGTTGCTGCTTTTTAGCGGCCAGTGCCCAAAGCAAAAAAAGCCTGCTACGCAACCTAGAGAAAAACGCTCCAGATAGCTTTTTGGTTCGGTTTAAAACCACCAAGGGTAATTTTGACGTGAAAGTTTACAAAGACTGGTCTCCCATTGGCGCTACCAGGTTCTACCAGCTGGTTAAAGCGCATTACTATACCAATATGTATGTATTTAGGAGTACTGAAAAATATGCCCAGTTTGGCATCCAAAATGATACTGCACTAAACCGTTTTATGGACAAAAAAACCATCAAAGATGAATTGGCCACACATAGCAACCAACGTGGAATCATGGCATTTGCAACGGGCGGAATAGATAACCGTACCGTGCATATTTTCATTAATAAAATAGACAATCGCAGACTAGATACCATGGCACATTCCAAAGGATTTCCGCCCTTTGGACGGGTTGTAAAAGGCATGGAAGTGGTAGACCAGTTTTATGGGGCTTATAAAGACACCATTACTTTTAAATACCAAGACGCTGTGATGAAGTATGGCAATAAATACTTAGAGGAACATTTTCCGGGTTTGGATAAAATCAAGAAAGCTAGAATCAAACACTGATTGAAAGCTAGAATCAAACATTGAGTAGCAAAGACAACAAATTTGAACCTATTGTTTCCATTTAAAACTATTGATCAAGTGCTTCATATCTTCTAACAAAAACTGGTTCACAATACCCAAAGAATCGGCATTGGGTGCAGCGTCAAAATACAATGCGCCACGCAAAAAATGCTTGGTAGAATCCGTTAGAAAAAATTGATTGGCCGTTGCTACATCACCCCCTACAGAAAACATGACGCCGTGAATGCCATGCATGGTTTGCATACTAGAGTCTTCTATGGAATAGGCTTTGCTACTATGTTTACCTGTTAAGAAATAAGCGTGCTTGATAAGGGTATCAAATTGGTTTTTGCCAATCTCTTTGTAACTAATATGAATCTTCCCGTTAAAGTCCGGGAAATTAATATTGATCCACCATGGGTTCTCTGTGGCTTCTCCAAAGAAACTACTATCCTTTACTATTTGGGCATAGACTGGATATTCAAATTCATACGGATATCCTGCTTGACTAAAAACCTGATATTTTTTCTTGGGAAATCCAATATTAAAATAACCATTTGGCTTTGGGGTAAATACACTGTTACAGGCCATGATAAAAATCAGCACAATGCCTGTCACCAAAATAGAAATACGATTGCTAGAAAACATGATTGGATTTTTGAAAGCTATTCTACTTCCTGTTGTTTGATGGTAACTTTAATCTTATCAATTCTATTTTTGGCAACTTCCAAAACGGTAAATTCAAAATCGCCAGAACGCAATACCTGTGCGGGTTGTGGTATTTCTCCAGCCAATTCTAAAACAAGTCCTGCTAGTGAATCACTTTCGCCTTTTACTTGGTCAAAAATGTCGGCTTGTAATTCCATCACTTTGCAAACATCGTTGAGCATGGTGCGGCCTTCAAAAATATAATTGAACTCGTCAATTTTTTTATGACCAGATTCTTCCTCGTCAAATTCGTCCTTGATATCGCCAATCACTTCTTCTAAAATATCTTCCAAAGTAACAATGCCACTGGTACCTCCAAACTCATCCACAACTACGGCAAAATGGATGCGCTTTGACTGAAAATCTTGCAACAAGTCTTCAATCAATTTTTGCTCGTGCACAAAATAAGGCTGGCGCATATGGGTATGCCAAGCATAATCATCGGCTTCATTGATAAAGGGAATCAGGTCCTTGGTATGAATCATACCAACCACATTGTCTAGGTCTTCTTTATAAACTGGCAACCTACTATAATGCAGGTCTTTTACAGAAGCAATTAATTCCCCAAAACTAATTTCCTGATCCAAACCATGCACGTCCATCCTGGTTTTCATGATTTGCTTCACAGTAATATTTCCAAACTTGACAATCCCTTTTAGAATATTTTTTTCATTCTCAGAAGCATTGCTATCAGTTGTTAAATCAATGGCATGGTCAAGTTCTTCCAAACTATAAGAACCTAGATTTTTTCTTGCCAATTTTTTTTCAATGATGTCTGAAAAATTCACCAAGCGCTTACTCAATCCGGCAGTTGCATAAGACACGGCTTGAATAATCCCACCAAAATCTTTGGCAAAGCGAATATTGTTTTGGGTTGCCAATACCTTGGGCATGACTTCTCCAAACAATACTAGGATAAAGGAAACTGAAATTACCTTGATCACAAATTCTAACCACACAGCGTCAAACTTTTCAAAATTGAACATACCATCAATCAATAAATTAGAAATGATGATGATAGCAATATTGATAAAGCTATTGGCTATTAAGAGTGAAGCCAATAAGGTCTTGGGCTCTTCTAATAAATCTACCACGCGTTTATAGGGTGGTTGCTGTTTAGATTTGAGGAGGTTAATGTCTTTATAGGTAAGGGAGAAAAAAGCCACTTCTGCACCTGCTAATACAAAGGATAAAAATAACAGAACCAATAACACCATCACCAACACCGTGGTACCCTGTGCTTGAATAGCAGACAGAAATGGTGGCGCTGACAAAACATGATTCAAAACCGAGTGATAATCCAAAGTAGCTGTTTTAATGTAAAATAGGAAGACTTAGTCTACCGATGTTTGCAAAAGTATCAATTCTAAGTTTAAAATGGCAGGTTCTCAGAAGGGTCCCCAATTGGCGGAATATCATCCCCATGATAGCCTTCCATTCCTTCTCCCCCATGACCGGATCCGTCTGAGCGTTTATCCAGCATAATCAAATTATCTCCTACCACTTCCGTGGCAAATTTTTTGTTCCCGTCCTTGTCTTCCCAACTTCGGGTTCTTAACCTGCCTTCTACATAAATTAAAGAGCCTTTGTGCAAGTATTTTTGGGCTAATTCAGCCAATCCCCTCCATAGCACAACGGTATGCCATTCAGTTTGCGAGATCAACTTGCCAGACCGGTCTTTATAGGTTTCAGTGGTGGCCAGTGGAAATTTGGCTACACTAATATTTCCTTCCAAATGTTGCACATCTGGTTCTTTTCCAAGATTCCCAATCAACATGACTCTGTTAACTCCCCTCATAAAATAATTTTTTAGGTTCGTCCAAATCTTACTGTTCTTAAAAATACCCTTTTTTAAGAAACAAAAGAATCCTCTGTTGATAAATTAACAGCCCTGTTAAAAACCTCCATCCCGCAATGGGCGGGCGTTCTCCATCCATTGCAAGATGATTTTTGGAAAGGCCAATTGGTCAATGGATTTTTTGGCAACCCATTGCCCCTTAGTAAGTAGCATTGGTTTTTTGTTCAAGACTACCTGAACAAAACGGGCTTTGATTTGCTGATGGGTTAATTGTTGCACCAAAACCTCAGAAACTGCTTTTACTACTCCAGTTTTTACACCTAATTGGTCTTGCAGCAATTCCAAAACAGTCTCATTGTTCCATGGAACTTGATCAGGAGACTCTACCAAGTAGAACTCGTGTAGGTTAGCCCAGATATCTCCTTGGGTTCTTTGATGGATATAGATTTGACCAGCGTGTTCAAAAAAGAAATAATTAAACCAGCGTTTGCGCTTGAGTAATTTTTTCTCTTTCACAGGTAATTCATTCACCAATCCATTGGCAAATGCTTGGCAGTTTTTTTGTAGCGGACAAATGCCACAGCTTGGCGCAAAGGGCTTGCAAACCGTAGCCCCAAAGTCCATAATGGCTTGATTATAAATACCTGGTTGGCCATGATCCAATACTTCTTGGGCCAATTGGGTAAATTTCTGTTTGCCCGTATTCCCGTCAATAGGGTCGGCAATATTAAAATACCTAGAAAGTACCCTAAACACGTTGCCATCCACTACAGCATAAGGTAACTGAAAGGCAAAACTGGCAATTGCTGCAGCCGTATACGGGCCCACGCCTTTTAAGGAAAGAATGGTTTCATAATCATGAGGAAACTGCCCTTGATGTTCCTGAACAATGGTTCTTGCCGTATGCAAGAGATTTTTGCATCTATTATAATAGCCCAATCCTTCCCATAATTTGAATACCTCTTGGTCCTTGGCTGCAGCCAATGCTTCTATTTTGGGATAGGTTTTAATAAAGCGTTCATAATAATTCCACCCCTGCTCCACCCTGGTCTGTTGCAAAATAATTTCGCTCAACCAAATCTTATACGCGTCCTTCTCACCCTTCCATGGCATTTGCCGATGGTTGCTTGTTTGGTGCCAATGCATGAGATTTTTAGTAAATACTTGTTTCATGGGCCTTGAAAATACAGGAATTTGGTCTTTTGCTAGTTTTCTAATGTATAAACCCTTGATTAACCGTCAAATCCATCTATTGAACCATTTATCAATCAATTAATAACGCCTATAATTTTTAAGCTATCTTTCTTGCAGATACCGGAAATTTTAGCTTATTTTAGACTATAACCCACAATCAAAAGCCATTTCTATGAGAAAATCAGATCTCATCAATCAAATATCGGACAAGACCGGCATCCCTAAAGTGGATGTGCTTGTCACGTTAGAAACCATGTTCAAAGAAGTCAAAGACAGCTTGGCAAACGGACAAAACATCTATATCAGAGGTTTTGGAAGTTTTATCACCAAGAAAAGAGCTGCTAAGATTGGACGAAATATCAAAAAAAATGTAGCTGTAGAGATTCCTGAGCATTTTATTCCCGCATTTAAGCCTGCAAAAGAATTTGTGAGTGAAGTTAAAAGCAAGCGTAAGTCGGATTAACTTCGCTGAAATTTTTGCATGAAGAAACAACAATGGATCCTCATTTTGGGCGGGGTCTTACTTATTGCCATCATCTATTTTGGCACTAGCACAGACACACCCAAATCTAGTACCACGGCCGCACCTGCTACACAAGACACTCATAATCACGCAGTTACTACTGAAGATTTATTGGCAAAAGCCAGATTAAGGATTACTCCAGAGCAGGTTCAGCGCCTAGCTTTACTGGAAAAAGCAGTTGTGCGGGGCGATGTAAAAGACCAACAAATACACGTTTATCATCAGCTGGCAAGGTTCTGGTCAGACTCTGCTAGAATCTTTGAACCCTACGCATATTATAGTTCTGAAGCCGCGAAGTTGGAAAATTCTGAAAAAAGCCTCACCTTTGCCGCCCAACTGTTTTTAGACAACCTATTAACAGAGGCTGATCCTGCCATGCAACACTGGTTGGGTGAGAACGCAAAAGATCTTTTAGACAAGGCACTGGTCATCAATCCTGCCAATGATTCCACCAAGATCGGCTTGGGTATTTGCTATATGTTTGGCAATATCTCAGACAATCCGATGCAGGGGATTCTGGAAGTAAGAAAGGTGGTTCAGGAGCATCCGGAGAATCTCTATGGTCAGATGGTTTTGGGAATGGGAGGAAAGAAGAGTGGTCAATATGACAAAGCCATAGAAAGATTCAATACTGTGCTGCAAAAACAGCCTGGTAATCTGGAAGCAATATTTAACCTTGCTGAATGTTACGAGTTAAAGGGCGATAAAGCAGGTGCCATTAAATGGTATCAGCAGGCCAAGGAACTAGTGAAGGTTCCTGAAGCCAAAACCGCTCTGGATAAGCGTATCAGCGAATTGCGCAAATAGCATTTATTTTTTAACTTATAAAATTACTTGGACATGCCTTGTGGTAAGAAGAGAAAGCGTCATAAGATTGCGACGCACAAGAGAAAAAAACGTTTAAGAAAGAATCGTCATAAGAAAAAGAACAAATAGTTCTTGATTTTACTATGATACAAACCCCGTTCCGTTTCAAACAATTGGGATTGAACGGGGTTTTCACACTTATCTGAATTTAGCCAACCACCTTTCCTACGCTGCAACTTTTACCTTTTCCTTCCTTTTGGTGGTGGGTGTTACGGATTTAGTGTATTGTTGTATGCCGCCAAGCGGCCAACTATTTTGTATCTAAAAGTTGCCATTCGTGAACAAAGAATTAATTATTAATGTTGCCCCAACAGGCGTTGAAATCGCATTGTTGGAAGACAAGAAATTAGTGGAACTGCATAATGAAAAAGCAGACGCTAGTTTTGCCGTTGGCGACCTCTACTTGGGAAAAGTGAAAAAACTCATTCCCGGACTTAACGCTGCTTTTGTAGACGTTGGGTTTGAGAAAGACGCATTTCTACATTATACTGACTTGAGTCCTTATGCTCGCTCTATTATCAAGTTCACGCAGATTGCAATGAACGATAAAGAAGAGCATGGATTTGATTTTGCCAAATTTCAATCCGAACCCGAGATTGTAAAAACGGGTAAGATCAATGAAGTACTCAATGGCAAACCCAATGTATTGGTTCAGATTTTAAAAGAACCCATTGCCGCCAAGGGACCAAGACTTAGTTGTGAATTATCACTACCCGGAAGGTTTGTGGTAGTGACGCCATTTAATGAGATTGTAGCCGTTTCCAAAAAGATCCATAGCTCAGAAGAAAGAAAGCGCTTACACAAAATTGTAGAAGCCATTAGGCCAAAGAATTTTGGCGTAATTGTGCGTACTGCTGCAGAGGGTAAAACCACCGCAGAATTACACCAAGACATGTTGAGTTTGGTAGCTATTTGGGAAACCATTCAGACCAATTTAAAAGGTGCTGTTGCTCCTGCCAAAATCATGAGCGAGCAGAATAAGACTACTAGCATTTTAAGAGACCTGCTTAGTGCAGATTTTAATCGCATAGTAGTCAATGACAAAAACATTTATACTGAAACTAGGGTATACTTACAACGCATTGCTCCTGAGAAAGCTGAGATAGTTACCATGCACAATAGCCCAGGTGCTATATTTGACCATTTTGGCATTACCAAACAAGTTAAATCGGCCTTTGGCAAAACAGTCAACCTTCCTAGTGGTGCTTATTTGATCATTGAGCACACAGAAGCATTGCACGTTATAGACGTAAATAGCGGCTATAAGAGTGTGAGCAATAACCAAGAAGAGAATGCGCTAGAAACCAATCTAGAAGCGGCAGAAGAGATTGCAAGACAGTTGCGCTTGCGCGATATTGGCGGCATCATTGTCATAGACTTTATAGACATGAAGCTTCCAGACAACAAACGCAAGTTGCAAGAAGCCATGGAAGGTTTTATGAAAACGGACCGTGCCCGTCATAGCTTGTTGCCCATCTCTAAATTTGGACTATTACAGGTGACTAGACAGCGTATGCGCCCAGAAATGAATATCAACACTTCTGAGGTTTGCCCGGCTTGTAATGGCACAGGAAAAATTACTTCTACCCTAATCTTGGAAGACGAGATTGAAAAGCGTTTACACTACTTGGTTACACACGCTCATAAAAGCCTTACCTTGACCGTTCACCCAATTGTTTACTCTCACCTTACCAAGGGATGGTTTAACCCCATTATCAGGCAGTGGAGGCGTAAATACAAGATGGATTTAAAAGCTCAGGCAAATACCAATTACCATATTATTGAATTCCGATTCTTTAACGAGCACGAAGAAGAAATCAAGTTCTAGAAGCCTTACTTCAATTACAACTTAGATAATACTAAAATTCATCCCCCAACTTATTAAAGACTTCGATTCATCGGGGTCTTTTTAGTTTGTTCCAAGAGCAATGAACTGACTCAACAGATTACCCATAGCTAGTATAGGGCATTAAAAAAGCCGTCCCGAAATCATCGGGACGGCTTCTAAAATTATTGATGAAAAGCTTATTGCTTTTGCAAGATCAATTTGTTGAAACCTTGGTCTCCACCATTGTACAACAGACGGATGCTCAAAGAGATTCTTCCAGTACAAGAGAAAACCAATCCTGAACTACCAGCACCAGTTGATGCGCTACCTGGATATCCAGTAGCCCAAAATACACCAGCAGGAGAAGCAGGGATAGTGCAAGAACCAGTTGCAGGGTCAACTGTTACTACTAATGGAGTAGAAGTAACATTACCGTAAGCTGAATTTGGCCATACTTGACCTAAGTTCAATTGGTTAGCACCAGGACCATCAGTCACTTTTACAATATCACCAGGAGACCAGTCAGCCCAGTCATCTTGGATCACTTTGTAGTTACCTGCCATTGGGGCAACGAAAGGACAAACCACAGATGCAGTCCAACGGAAACAAACACCATAAAAAGATCCACTTTCTAATGCGCTGTTGATGTTGCTGATATCATAAGTTTCACCACTCTTAGTAATCACTTGATTGTAAAAAGTGTAGAAATTACCTGGAGTTAAAGCTGCAGGAGCAACACCCAATGCAGTAGCAATTTCAGCACCAGTGGCACTTAGTTCTGTACCCTCACCTGCATAAGTAACTGTTTTAACCAGTTTCCAAGAAGTAGGATTGGCATTAGAACCTTGAACTACAAATACCTTGATTTTGTCAACATCGTTTCCGTTGTTGTACTGGTTTACTTTTACCCCAACTTTAGAAGTAGCCACCTGAGCATAGTTCAGGTTCAGGTTAATATTACTAGCTAAAGTAATATAAGCACCCTTACCAAAATTATTAATATCGGTTAAGGGGTTAGAGTTGTCCGTTTTTTTACAGGAAACAGCAAACAGTAGTATAGCTGCAACACTGAATATGTTTAAGATTTTCTTCATGATTGCTGTATTTTATTTGATGAAATTATCAGGGTTATTATCCCAGAATACTTTGTTTGCAGCAACACCTGGATTCTTTTGAGTTGGCGCATTCAAGTTTCTGTTCATATACACTGAAGGATAAGTAAAAGACCTCATGAAAACACCAGGACTAGCAGTAGTAACTACTAATTGAATGTTATCAGGCTTGCCTGTTCTTCTGTAAGAATTGTAAGTTTCTACACCATTACCCCATGCAGCAATATAGTATTCTTTCATGATGATATTCAAACGTGCATCATCAGTAGTAGCAGCATCATACTGAGCCAATACAAAGTTTACATAAGTGTCAATCTGAGCAGTGGTAGGAACCAAAGCCAATTGAGCATTACTCAAACTATAACCAATGGAAGCAGGGAAACCAACTACTTTATTAATTGAAGCATACAAGGCCTTGCTCAACAAAGCTCTAGCAGTTCCACCAGCAGTGATACCCAATTTCAATGCAGCTTCCGCTTCTACAAAATAGGTGAATGATGAATTCCAAATTGGATCAACACCAGCACCACGTCCACCCATCAACAATTTAACGGCGCCACCAGTACTTGCGTCAAATTCGCCACCGGCAGGATAAATACCATAGGTAGTTCTGTAAGCACCATCGGGAGGAGTACCTGAGTTATCACCGTGGTCACGACCCCAGTATCCAGAGTTACCACCTACCAAGCAGAAAGGCATGTTTGCAGGATAGTGAGCAGGATTGGAAACAAAAGCACAGGTTAAAGTGGTTTCATTTACGTTGGCATAGTTGGTATTTTGACGATAGAAATAATACCTTCTACGTGGATCCAAGGTAGAAACAGTTCCTGTTTTTTCTTTCACCACCAAGTCCATAAAATAAGTACTCAAATATTCACCTACTTGTCCGTTCACGTTGTAGTTACCAGCATATTTTGGGTGGCGACTATCAGGAGAAGAGTTATTAGAACCGTATTTAAAGTTGAAATCTTGCGCGTCTGTGGTTACCAAGTCATTCTCAGTAATCAAAGCGGCAATTTTAGCAGATACAGAAGCATCTACCAATCTTGTGTTCATCAAGAATTTCAATTTCATAGACTTGGCTGCTTTTTTCCATAAAGCTGCAGTTGCAGCATTTGTAGATTGAGTTCCATAGAATAAATCATTTGCAGGTCTATCTGCTGCACCTGTTTTATTAAAATCAACTATGGCGTCATCTAACAAAGCCAAAGCTTTTGCGTATACATCCGCACCTTTATCAATTTTTGGATTAGTATTAGCCACACCCTGAATTGCTTCAGTATAAGGAATGTCACCAAACTGATCAACCAAGGTACCCAAGGTATAAGCTTTCAACACTTTGGCAATACCAGACTGAATGAATTTTTTCTGTGATTGTGCCACAGGAATCATTTGGTCCGCATTGACAAAAATACTGGAATAGGCAGTACTCCATAATCCATTAAAAGTTTCAGGACTGTATCCATTTGCATAAATTGGTCCAAACCATGATTGTTGGCGTGACAATTCTGCTCCAATGGTAGATGCGTTTCCCCAGAACCCCCTGAATGCCAACTGAACTTGGTTCAAAGATAGATCCACGTCTGCAGTGGTAGGAGAAGGTAAATTGGGACTATCCAACAAACCGTCCAGTTTTTTATTACAAGCTCCCAATGTGGTGGCCAGTAACGCTAGGCAGATAAAAAATTTCGAATATCTCATATTACTAAATATTAAGTTGTTATTAGAAGGTGATTCTCAAGCTTGCACCAATTCTGCGAGAAGATGGTCCAGTAATAAACTCCAATCCTCTACCGTTACTCACACCCAAACCATTGGTTTCTGGGTCAAAATGTGTGTATTTAGGGAAGTTAGGAGCATTGTACCAAAGATTGGTTCCAGACAATGTGAATGACACTCCACCAAATGGTGTTTTTGCCAATAACTTTTCAGGAAGGCTATATGCCAAAGACAATTCTCTCAAACGGATCAAAGTAGCGTCAAACATACCTGATTCATCAGGACCAAATCCATTGTTAAAGAATGCTTGAGTGGCTGAAGTCTGAACCCTATTAGGATTTCCGTTTGCGTCAACACCTGGCAACAGGTATGGAGCAGCACGGTCAAATTCTGTATCCTTTGTAACACCACGGGCAATTAGAGAACGTGCTGTAGAAGAGTACATATCTCCACCACAAGTATATTCCCACTGCATGCGGAAGGTTAATCCTTTATAAGACAAGTTAGAGATACCAGTTAATTTGTACATAGGTGTTGGGTCACCAATAATACCAATAGCTTGAGAAGAAATATAGTCACCCGTAGGGCTTACAATACGCTGACCAGTTTTGGCTTCACGTTGCCAGTAGTAGCCTTTGATGACACCAAGAGGTTGACCGTTGATAGCAAAGTTTCCTAAATTACTATAACCTGCATAAACTATTTCTTTCAAGTCAGTAGGGATATCGGAAACCATACTTTGGTTGATGGTCCACAAGGCGTCCACTTTCCAGTTCCATGCTTTATTCTGGATGAAAGTATAACCCAATCCCATTTCCACACCTTTGTTAGAAACTTGACCAGCATTGATTTTAATACCAGTATAACCAGTTGCTGGATCCAAATCTCTGTTCAACAATTGATCTTTAGAAATTCTGTTGTACAAAGTCAAATCTAAGGTCAAACGGTTTTTCAAGAATTTACCATCAATACCCGCTTCAAATTCAGTTTGTAGCTCAGGTTTCAAATCTGGGTTTGGCAAGAAATTGCTAACCGCGTTGGTATTAACAGGGGTACCACTTCTGTCTAAGAAAGTACGAGTTGCAATATCCAAAACAGGTCTTGTTTCATAAGCACCAGGGAAACCAGCTGAAGTAGCATAACCTAAACGCACTTTCAAGTAATTGATGTATTTGTTATTCTGTAAAGCAGGAATTGCTGAAGTTGGAACAAATGAAACGCTAGCACTTGGATAGAAAATGCTACGGTTAGCTTTTTCCAATGTAGAAGTCCAGCTATTACGTCCTCCTAAATTCAGATACAAATATTGATTATAACCAAAAGTAGCAGATGCAAAAGCACCTATAGATTGAGATTTTCTTTTATAATCTAAATCAGATCCATTCTCAGATACAATATCGTGAACAACAAAGTTTGTATGATCCAATAATCCATACACTAACTGGTCTTTGCTCAAAGTACCTGTTTGAGAATAAGTGTTTTCTCTAGAGTTAACACCGGCATCTACGTTCAAGTCCCAATTGCTATTGATATCTGTTTTGTATTGTGCCAATACGGTATGATCCCAGATATTGTTATTTCCTGCAGATGTACGGTAGATTCCTGTTGCATATTGCTGACCACCTTTGTTCTGAGCATACATTTGGAATTCAGAATAGTTATCAAATCCTACGCGATAGCTCAAATTCAACCCTTTCAAAACTTCATAACGGATTTGTAAATTACCATAAGCACGGTTTACTTTATCTTGTGTAAAAGCATTGTAAGTGGTCCAGATGGGGTTTTGGATATCATTACCATTACGATAGTACACATGACCATGAGTCAGTGGATTTTCCCATGGAAGACCCATCAAATCTACTGCAGTGGGTGTGTACATTACGTCACCGAAAACTGAAGTTGCAGAGGCACTAGAACCAAAACTGGTAGAAGTAGGAGGAGATTTCTGATCAGTACTAACATAGTTGAAAGTTCCACTTACAGTTACTTTGTTGGTTAGCTTAGCGCTTCCACCAAAACCAAATGTATTCTTAGTTAAACCATTTCCTTGAACAAAACCTTGATCATCTAAATAACCAAAATTGGCGTTATAATTAACAGCCCCTGCAGTTCCTGCTACGTTTACTGAAGTATTGCTAACAGTTCCCGTTTTAAAGAATTTAGGAACACTATTATAATATTTGTACTCATAAGTTTTGCCTACATACTCTGGGAACGCAGCTCTCATAGCATCGTTCCTGTCATAAGGATGTGGTACAGTTGCTGCTGGATTGGTGAATTTTGCTCCCCAGTTAGAGAAGAAAGCCAGACCCAAGCTTAAGTCAAAACCACCACCATAACTTTCGTTATATTCTGGTAAGTTAGCTACTGTATTTGTAAACATTGACTGAGATACAGTGATTTCAGTTTTTTTGCGAGCTTTTGAAGTAGCACCGTTTTTGGTAGTTACCAAGATTACACCGTTTCTACCCAACTCACCATACATGGTGGTTGCGCTCAATCCTTTTAATACGTCAACACTTTCAATGTTGTTTGGATCAAGATCCAAGAAACGAGAAGAAGTTTGGTTACCATAAACGAAAGATGCTTGTGTATTGGTACCACCATCAAAAGGCACACCATCTACTACAAACAAAGGTTGTGAACTACCATTAATGGTATTCACACCACGGATAACAATGTTGGTACCAGAACCAGACAAACCGCTGGTTGCACCAATATTCACACCTGGAGCTTTACCGCTCAAAACGCGACCAAGGTCACCTTCTGGACGTAATTCCAAGTCTTTTTTACCTACAGAAGATACAGCGTATCCCAAGGCTTTCTTTTCACGTTTGATACCCAAGGCTGTTACTACCACTTCACTTAGGTTCTCATCTGCGGTTTTCAAAGAAACGTTTCCAGCTTCAGAAGCAGCAACTTCTCTTTTTTCAAATCCAGTTCCAGAGATTACCAAAATGGCGCCTGGTTTAACTGTTAATTTGAAAACACCGTTTGCGTCAGTGGCAGTACCACCTTTGCTTTTTTTCTCAACTACGGCAGCCCCTTCAATGGGTTTTCCTTTGTCATCTGTTACCTTACCAGTAACAGTAGTTGTTTGTGCAAGACCTGCAATTAATGCAAAAATCCATGCGCAAAAACTGAGTAGCAGTTTTTTTCTCATGTTGTCGTTTTTGGGTTTGTTAACCTTTTGTCAATTCTGATGACCGCACAAATAACGAAAAAGCTGCTCATCATTTAGATTTCGTTAACCTTTTTAATCTTTTTTTAAGGTGTATTTAATATTTAAGTCATTTTTCAGTGTTTTTTTAACCCTTATTGGTTTTTTTTATCATACTATTTGGAAGATTTTAACACATTTAATTAATAACAATATTACATTTCGGCAGTTTCGGTCATTTTTTACGTTCATTTTTTTACTGTTTAAACATTAATGTTGGGGATCAAAAAATCAGAATAACAAATGATTTTTATTCTCTATGTTTTATCCTGCTCAAAACCCATACATTAGGTGAAATTTGTTCCAATTATAACCGTTTTAGGGCCATCCATTACCGGTAATTAACCAAAAAATTATTTTGCCATCTGACCCATTATTGTAATTTAGTGGAAGAATTTAATGGGTTAGTAAGTAAAAAGGGTCAGCAGCAATGTTGACCCTTTTACCTTTAAAAAATACCTGAAATCTTTTCAGTTTCCCATCTGTAAGAACCCCCTTTTAACAGCTTTCTACCCCTACCTTTACGGCAATGAGTAAGATTAAAAAAGCGTTTTTCTGTAGCAATTGCGGTTACGAATCTGCCAAATGGTTGGGCAAGTGTCCTTCTTGTAATGAATGGAACACATTGGTAGAAGAAATTATTGACAAGGGTAATCAAAAAGAAATAGAATGGGACTCTTATCACAATGATAAGAGGGCAGTAAAAACCATTGCACTTAATCAAGTTATTAGCAAGGAAGAAAAACGCATTGACTCAATGGACTCTGAATTAAACAGAGTTTTAGGAGGCGGGATTGTACCAGGCAGTATTATTCTTGTGGCGGGTGAACCAGGAATTGGAAAAAGCACTTTGTTTTTGCAGATAGGTTTGTTAATGAAACAAGCATCGGTACTCTATATTAGTGGTGAAGAAAGTGAGCAACAAATAAAAATGCGCGCCGATAGATTGAATATTGATAATGAGCAATTTTATTTACTCACGGAAACTTCAACAGCTACCATCTTCCAAGAAATTAAAAAATTAAAACCCCAGATGGTGATTGTAGATTCTATTCAAACCCTACAATCAAACTTAATAGATTCCTCTGCTGGATCCGTTTCTCAGATTAGAGAATGTGCTGGAGAATTTCAACGCTTTGCAAAAGAAACTGGAACACCAGTTTTTCTCATTGGTCATATTACCAAAGATGGTTCCATTGCAGGACCAAAAGTATTAGAGCATTTGGTAGACACTGTTTTACAATTTGAAGGTGATAGACATTATGCTTACAGAATTTTAAGAACACTCAAAAACCGTTTTGGTAGCACAGCTGAATTGGGTATTTATGAAATGACTGGTGAGGGTATGCGTATTGTATCTAATCCTTCAGAAATTTTAATTGCACAAAGAGAAGAACAATTAAGTGGTTCTGCTATTGCTGCAACCTTAGAAGGGATGCGCCCCTTGTTAATTGAAGTGCAAGCCCTAGTAACACAAAGCGTATATGGCACTCCGCAACGTACAGTAACCGGTTTTGATTTAAGAAGATTACAATTACTATTAGCAGTACTAGAGAAAAGAGGTGGTTTTCAATTTGGCATGAAAGACGTTTTTGTAAATATTGCAGGTGGCATAAAAGTAGAAGACCCCAGTATTGACTTAGCCGTGATTTGCGCATTACTTTCTTCTTATGAAGACGTTCCACTTCCTAGTCATATTTGTTTTGCTGGTGAAGTTGGTTTGAATGGAGAAATTAGGGCTGTTAATAGAATAGAACAAAGAATTGCAGAAGCAGAAAAACTGGGCTTTGAAAAAATCATTGTTTCTAGGTATAATAAAAAAAGTTTTCAGCCAAAAAATCATGGCATTCAAGTAATTGCTCTTTCTAGAGTGGATGAAGTATACCAACAATTATTTTAGTTGCTTTGATATTATCATTGGTTGTTGTATTTTTTTGAATGCATCAATTAGTAGAAGATAGTTTTCATGGAATTGCTCACTTACTTTTCCCGCATTGCTGTATGGGATGCAATACGGTTTTAGAACATAGAAAAGAAATACTTTGCTATGCGTGTAGCAGATTATTACCCTGCACCAATTTTGAAAACCAAGAAGGCAATCCTTTAGAAAAAAGTTTTTACGGAAGACTCCCTATTGCATCTGCCACCGCTGCATTTTATTTTTCTAGAGAAAGTATCTTACACCAATTACTGGTTTGCTTAAAATACAAACAGCACAAAGAAGTAGGTTGGTTTTTGGGAAGATTGTTAGGCTATCAATTAGCAAAAGCTACCAGATTTCAAGAAATAGATCTTGTGATTCCTCTTCCCTTGCATCCCAACAAACTAAAAATGAGGGGTTATAATCAAACAGCATTAATTGTGGAAGGCATTCAATCTGTTTGGCCAAAAAAATTGGTGATGGATGCAGTAATCAGAACCGGATTTTCCGAGTCTCAAACTGTTAGTAATCGGGTTCATAGATGGCAAAAAATGCAGGGCGTTTTTCAGCTAGCAAATCAGCAATCAATTCAAGGAAAAAAGGTCTTATTAATAGATGATGTAGCCACCACAGGAGCAACTTTAGAAGCCTGTGGCAGCACCCTACTTCAGGGAAAACCAGCGTCTTTGAGCATTGCAACGGTGGCTTATACCTTATAATGGCCCATTTATCTAAAAAAAGCAACTTTTTCATCAAAAAGTTGTTTCTTGTATAAAATCACACTCATGAAATATCTATTAACCATTGCTATTGTCAGCATCCTAAGTGCTTTCACCATGCCAGGTGACGGCGGAAGCATCCACAGCTTTAAAGTAAAATCCATAGAGGGAGGCACTATTGACTTCTCTAAATTCAAGGGCAAAAAAATCTTGGTGGTGAATACTGCATCTAAATGCGGATATACCCCTCAGTATGAAGCCTTAGAAAAAGTATATGAGCAATACAAAGACAAATTGGTGATTGTAGGTTTCCCTGCCAACAATTTTGGTGCTCAAGAACCAGGATCTGATGGAGAAATTCAAGAATTTTGCAAAGCCCGTTTTGGTGTTAAATTCCCTTTAGCAAGTAAGATCAGCGTAAAAGGTGAAGATATGGCCCCTATTTACAAATGGCTTACCACCAAATCTGAAAATGGCGTATTAGATGCTACCATTGCTTGGAATTTCAACAAATTCTTATTGGATGAAAATGGTAAGATGATTGCTTACTTCCCAAGTAAAGTAACTCCTGACAGCGAAGAAATTACCAAATACCTGAAATAAGCAGGAAAACATAATACTGTATAAAAGAAGTTGCTCTTTCCGGGCAGCTTCTTTTATTTTGTGGCTATTCAGTACCTTTCAAGCCAATCAGCGAGCATGTTATTCAAGGAGATTATTGGTCAACAGGATTTAAAACAACATTTGGCAGAAATGGTAGAGCAGAACCGTTTGAGCCATGCCCTACTCTTTTTGGGTAAGGAAGGTTCTGGTGCCTTGGCCTTGGCCTTAGCTTTTGCCCAATATGTAGTGAGCATTCCTGCCCCTTCTCCTGTAGTGGAAGATTTGTTTGGTGGTCAAACCGCTTTGGAACCTACCCCATCCTATATTCATCCTGATCAAATTGACCAGCAACCGGCATATGCTAGGGCTGCGCAACTATTACACCCTGATCTTCATTTTAGCTATCCGGTGATTACCAAGAAAGCCGGAGAGAAACCAGTTAGTGCCGATTTTATCACAGAATGGAGGGAGTTTATTCAGCAATATCCCTATGGCAATGTCTACGACTGGTTACAGTTTATTGGTGCAGAAAACAAACAGGGTAATATTACGGCCGAGGAATGCAATGCCATTATCCATAAACTGAGTCTGAAAAGCTTTGAAAGCACTTTTAAAGTCTTAGTGCTTTGGATGCCTGAATACCTGAGAAAAGAGGGCAATAAGCTGCTAAAACTCATAGAAGAACCCCCAGCTAATACCTTATTTATCTTGGTGGCTGAAACAGAAGAGCAAATTCTACCAACTATTCTGAGTAGGTGCCAATTGGTGAAAATTCCCCTGCTAGAAGACAAAGACATTGAAAATGCCTTGATAGAGCGGGCCAAAGCCCCTGCTGAAACGGCGGCACAAATAGCGGCCATCGCCGGAGGCAATTATAGAGAAGCCTTGCAATTGCTACAGCACGCAGACGAAGACTGGCAGAGCTTACTCAGAGAATGGCTCAACGCCACGCTCAAGGGCGGACCCGTTGCACAGGCCAAATTTGTAGAAGAAGTGGCCAAATTGGGCCGGGAAAAGCAAAAACAGTTTCTCCGTTATTTTAACCATTTGCTGGCCCAAAGCATCCGAATCAAGATTTTGGGACCCGATTTTGCCCAATTGCCAGAAAAAGAGAAGGATTTTGCCCAAAGGCTCAATAAAATTGCATCGGTTAGTCAGCAGCAGTCCCTAATTGAGGAATTGGATAGGGCCAGTTACTATGTAGAAAGGAATGCGCACGCCAAAATGCTCTTTCAAGCACTGACCATTAAACTCTATCACATCATTCAGAACAAAACCCTAATTTTGGAAAGTTAGGATTTGGCAGTGGCATCATTGTGCAAGTCTGTGTGTGAGTGGGGCTGAAAAATTTCAGCAAGAAGGTAAAGCGGGTTTGAAAAACCAAAGGATTCAGGTTCATTTCTACATATTCCAATACAATGCGTTGAAAAATGCGTTACTGAACCAATGTATCCCAAACGTTCCCAGCCAACCTTTCCACTAATTTATTAACCTATTATTACTCAGTATATGGGATGTGGATCATGTGGAACAGGCACACCAAACGGGTGTAAGAGCAATGGGGGATGTAGCACTGGCGGTTGCAATCGCTTGAATGTGCACGACTGGTTGTTAAATCTCCCTTTCAGCGACCCTGAAAGTTCTTGTAAAGTGGTGGAAGTAAGTTTCAAGAACGGTAGCCGCAAAGACTATTTTAGAAACAATACCCTGCAATATTTTGAGAAAGGCGACTATGTAACCGTAGAAGGTGTGGGTGGATTTGACGTTGGTGAAGTAAGCCTGACCGGTGAACTGGTGAGAATGCAGATGAAGAAAAAAGCGGTAGAAGAATTTAGCCCAGAAATGAAAAAGATTCTGCGCAAAAGTTCTGACAGAGATATTGAGACTTTTAAGATTAGTAAGGCCCGTGAACAGGAAATGCTTTCTAGAAGCCGTGCTGTTGCTCGTACCCTGAACCTTCAAATGAAATTGAGTGAGATTGAAGTGCAGGCCGATGGTAAAAAAGGTACTTTCTTCTACACTGCAGATGACCGCGTAGATTTTAGAGAACTCATCAAAATCTTTGCTGGCGATTTTAAACTTAAGGTAGAAATGCGCCAGATAGGCATCCGTCAGGAAGCCGCTAAAGTGGGTGGCATTGGAAGTTGCGGAAGAGAACTTTGTTGCAGCACTTGGCTCAATGATTTTAAAAGCGTGAATACTACTGCTGCCAGGTATCAGAACCTCTCTATTAATCAGACCAAATTAAGCGGTCAGTGTGGCCGTCTAAAATGCTGCTTAAACTATGAGTTGGATACCTATCTAGACGCATTGCAGCAATTCCCTGATTATGCAGACCAATTGGATACCGTGATGGGAACGGCCCAATTGATCAAAAAAGATATTTTCAAAAATCTGATGTGGTATATTCTACCCAACAACAGCAAACACTATCCTTTGACCATTCAGCGCGTAAAAGAAATTAAACGCCTAAACCAAGCTGGTACCAAGGTAGACGAATTGCAGGCGGTAGAAGTAGTGAGTGGGAAAGCCAAAGAAGTAGAGCCCGCATTTGTAGACGTGGTTGGTCAGATTAGTTTGAAGAGTTTGGAAAGAAATGACCGCCGCAGAAGGGATCAGGACCGTAGCAATGACCGCAGACCAGAAAATAGGGATCAGCGCGGGCCGCGCGATGGTAATAGAGAAGGTAATCGCAATCAACAACAACAAGGTCAGGGTCAGGGACCTCGTGGACCGCAGCAAAATAGAGGACCGCAGCAAGGTGGACCTAGGGGACCACAGCAACAACAGGGACAAAGACCTCCACAGGAAAACCGTGGACCTGGGCAAGGGCAAGGTAATCAAGGACCTCGTGGACCACAGCAAAATAGAGGACCACAACAGGGTGGACCTCGCGGACCTCAACAGCAACAGGGACAACAAGGACCTCGCGGACCAAGACCACAAGGACCTCCAAGGGATCAACAAAATCGTGGGCCACAACAACAAGGACCTCGTGGACCAAGACCTCCTCAAGGACCAAATACCAATCCACCACAAACTCCTCCACCGGCCCCACCGCCAACGGAAGGATCATAAAATAAAAAATGCCGCTCAGATTTCTCGAGCGGCATTTTTATTTCAGTTAAGATTTCAAAGTTTTAGTGAATAGTGTTTGAATGAAAAGTTTTAGTGATTAAATGAAAAGTTCTTCTCATTCTTCACTTTTCACTTTTATCTCTTCACTTTCCTATATTTTATCCATTTCTGCAGCAGTAAACTCCATCAATGTTTTAATATGATTGGGCGATAGGTCAAATTTCAAACCTGCCGCTTTATACAATTCCGGCAATGTTTTAGTACCTCCCAAACTCAAAGCTTGAATATAATTTTCCAAAGCTTGTTGAGGATTGTTTTGGTACTGCATCCAAAGCCCAATTGCACCCAATTGTGCAATGCCATATTCAATATAATAGAAAGGCACTTCAAACAAATGCAATTGACGCTGCCAAGCAATTTCACGATATTTTTCTAACCCAGTAAAGTCAATACTCTTGGTAGAAAATTCTGCTAAGATGGCCATCCAAGTACTGGTTCTTTCTTCCACGCTATGTTGTGGATGCTCGTATACCCAGTGTTGAAATTTATCAATGATGGCAATCCAAGGGAAGATGGTAATAGTTCTTTCTAATTGGTGTTCTTTGGCGCGTTTCAGGTCTTCCGCATTATCAAAAAATGCTTCCCAATGATTCATGCTAAATAACTCCATAGCCATGCTAGCTACTTCTGCAATCTCCATGGGATATTCCTTGAAGGCACTGAGTTCTAGGTTATGTGACAAGAAAGAATGAATGGCGTGACCACCCTCGTGTACCATTGTAGTAACATCGCTCATTTGTCCTGCAGCATTCATAAAAATAAAGGGTGCGCCAGATTCAGTGAGTGGGCAATTATATCCACCCGGGGCCTTGCCCTTTCTGCTTTCTAAATCAAAATGATTGAGTTGATCCATTTTGCGCAAACAGTTGGCAAAAAAGGGATTCATGGTTTCAAAACATTTCACTGATTTTTCATACAAATCCTTTCCATCTGTAAATGGTTTCAAGGGTTGTACACCAGCTGGTTCTGCTTCAGTATCCCAAGGATATAATTTGTCTAATTGCAGTTTGGCTTTTTTGCGCGCATAAATTTTTTCAATCAAGGGAAGCACATGCAACTTCACTGCTTCGTGAAACTGATAACAGTCTTCCTTGCTATAATCAAAACGGCCAAGCTCTACAAATTTGTAGTCTCTATAATTGGCAAAGCCTGCATTCTTGGCAACCTGGTCTCTCTTGCCAATCAAGTTGCTATAGAGTTCATTCATGGCATCCTTGTCTAGCAATCTACGTTCTTGAATTTTTCTGTAGACTTCTTCTCTCAATGCCCTATCATGGCTTTCTAAAAATTTACCAGCTTGTTGCAGGGTATATTCCTGTCCATTTACTTCAATGGTCATTTTACCAGCAATAGCGCCATACTGTTGTTGCAATACGCTCAATTCTGCTTGAAGGGGAATATTGGCTTCACGAAATAGGTCAATGCTTTTTTTCACGGAACGCAGATAAGTAAAATACTTGTCCTGATCCAGTTCCTGGGTAAAGGGAGAATTAACCAATTTCTTGTTTAGTTGGTCTGCATAGGGCTGCAATTGGGGCTGGATCTCCATGCAGAAATAGGTAAATGCCTCTTCCAATGCCGTATCGGTGGTATCGCAGGTCATTTTAATCTGTCTCCAACAAGCGTCTTCACTGACTACAGCTTCTACCTCACTCATGTCTTTCATCCACTGTTCTAGGTCTTCTCTGGAATTCAAAGAACGTTCTGCCAAGTTTTTGAAAAAAGGCTCTAGTAATTCCCAGGTGGTTACTTTAAAATCTGCTGGAACAAAACCGCGTTCCAACTTCTGAATATCTGCACTTAATACCATATCATTGATTTAAAGGGCAAATTTAGTACAACAAGACCGTGCAGATGGCGCAAGAATGCTATTTTTACAAACTTTATAAAAATTTGTGTGCGTGGGGGATATCATCCATTTATTACCTGACAATATAGCCAACCAGATAGCCGCTGGTGAAGTGATTCAGCGACCAGCCAGTGCTGTGAAGGAACTCTTGGAAAATGCCGTAGACGCTGGGGCTACCCAAATCAAACTCTTGGTGAGTGACGCGGGCAAGGCATTGGTACAAGTCATAGATAATGGCAAGGGCATGAGCGCTGCCGATGCCAAAATGGCTTTTGAAAGACATGCCACCAGTAAGATTCAAAACATAGATGACCTGTTCCGGATTAAAACCATGGGGTTCCGTGGTGAGGCACTAGCTTCTATTGCGGCGGTGGCACAGGTTGAACTCAAAACCAAAAGGGCAGAAGACGAGCTAGCTAGTTTTGTAGAAATAGAAAATAGCCGAGTAGTCAAACAAGAAAGCTGTTCTTTTCAAACAGGCACCAGCATTAGCATGAAGAACCTTTTCTTTAATGTGCCTGCCAGAAGAAATTTTCTAAAAAGCAATGCAGCAGAAATGCGGCATATCATGGATGAATTTATTAGGGTGGCCATGGCCTTCCCCGATATCTTCTTTTCGCTTACCAGCAATGGTCAAGAAGTATTCCATTTAGAAGCGGGTTCTTTAAAACAAAGGATTGTTCAAATCTTGGGTTCTTCTTACAACGCCAAATTGGTGAGTGTAAATGAGGAAACAGACTATATGAATATTTATGGTTTTGTGGGCAAGCCCGATACGGCGCGCAAGACCAGGGGTGACCAGTATTTCTTTGTAAACAATAGATTTATCAAGAGTGCTTATTTGAATCATGCTGTGAATACCGCTTTTGAAGGCATGATTGCAAAAGATAGTTTTCCCAGTTATGTACTCTATATAGATTTGGATCCATCACAGGTAGACATTAATGTGCACCCTACCAAACAGGAGATCAAGTTTGAAGACGAGAAAATTATTTATGCTTTTGTACAAGCGGCCGTAAAACACGCATTGGCACAATTTAGTATTGCCCCTTCTTTGGATTTTACGCTGAACGCAGACATTCAAAATTTAGACGCGGTAAGTAAACCATTTACCACGGATAAAAAAGACGCGGTTGCGGGATCCAACTTATTCAAATCTTTTTCTCAAAAAAATCAGGCACATTTTATTGAGTCTTCTCACCAAGCAGGTACAGAATTAAAACACTGGAAGAGTTTTTATAGTGCAGGTGAAGACCAAACAAAATCCAGCGAAGCCAATACCCAAGATCCTGTTCAACAATTGTTGCATACACCCAAGACCAGGTCTATTGAAGTAATTCCTGATTCTGTATTGCTACAATTACACAACACCTATATTATTGCATCTACCAATAGTGGCTTCTTACTAGTGCACCAACAATTGGCGCATGAAAGAGTGCTCTATGAACGCTATAGTTTAGCAGCACACGGACAAAAAATGGCTACCCAACAAAGTCTGTTTCCGGTAGTATTAGAACTAGCACCAGCAGACGCGGCTTTGTTGCAAGACCTCATGCCAGATTTGTTGGCCATTGGATACCAACTAGAAACAACCGATGACAATCAAATTGTGATTCAAGGTATTCCTGCTGATATTTTACCAGGTAATGAAAAAAATGCCATTGAATTATTGATAGAACAATTCAAACATTTTAACGCAGAGGTAAAGTTTAGCAAGCGAGAAAAATTGGTACGCTGCATGTCTAGACAACAAGCTATTAAAGCGGGTCAATCTCTAACTCAAAAAGAAATGATGGCCTTGATTGAAGACTTGTTTGGTTGCAGTAGTCCCAATGTAACACCAACGGGCAGCCCCACTTATTTGGAATTCAAAGAAGACTATTTAGACAGAATGTTTGGCAGATAATTATTGATTGGCCATCACATTGTTTAAAAACTGTTCTACACTTTTGCGAATGTTACCAACGTTTCCGGTATGATTACTCACTAGTACGGAGAATAGTAAGGTTTTACCTTTTTGTGTAATCAGGTATCCACTGAGTGCAACGTTATTACTAAGGGTTCCTGTTTTGGCATAGATTTTACCTGGGCTATTCTTGTAATAACTTCCTAGTGTGCCATTGCCACCTGAAGCAAAAATAGTACTGATTCTATTCCATGCAAATTCATTGCGTAGTTTGTCTAAGACCGTGATCAAATCTGCTGGACTAAATAAGTTGTACCTGCTTAATCCACTACCATCTACCCATTTTGGTTTTTGTGGCAGGTCTTTAAAATTGGTCTTTAAAATAGTGTCAATTAGCTTAGCCGTATTCATTTCTGCTAAGAGTTCATTACCCGCCATTAACAAACATTGTTCTGCAAAAAAGTTATCAGATCTATGCATCATGATCTTTAACATAGAGTCAATGGGTTGGGAATAGATCTTTACTACATCGGGCCACCGATCTACTTTAAAATCAACTGGCGTGACCACTGTTTTTAAAGTATCGCGCAGCAATTGGGGTAATATGTTTGTATCATCAGTATAGAACGGAATATCATCGCCGGTAAATGCAGTTTTAGCAGGAATGGCTGAAAACTGGTTGGCTCCAATGGTTCTGCGAATAGTATAATTAGCCCCATTGATAGTTGGGTCTACACTAAGCAATTGCTGAAAATAAGCAGGTGATGCTGTTGGCTTTGCCCCTTTTTTAAATTGCACCAGGTTCCCATAAATGGGCATCATACTGCGCTGGGCCATATAGTCACTTTCATAATCGTCCCAGGACCAACCCATGCCCCAGCCCTTGGCCTTCCAGTTCTGGTGGGTGAGTAAAATAGTCTTTTGCTTTTTTAGAAAATCGTATACGGGTTGATTGGGAAAATCTGGGTGTAGAAAACTAGGGTCACCTGTTGGTTCAATTTCAATGGTACCATTGCCCTTGTCTACATATCTAAGCCCCAACAAACTATCGCCCAAGTATTTCATGGCCACATAACAACTGAGAATCTTGGTATTGCTAGCGGGAATAAAATATTTGTCTGATTGGTGTTGATAGAGATAGGTCTTGGCGCTTGGATCATAAACAGCAATACCAACATGCGCACCAGCCAAATCATTGCTTTGCAACAAGCTATCCATGGGGCTCATGGTTTTCACTGTGCTAGATGACTGAGTGGGTTTTGCAGTTTTGCAAGAAAATAGGAATAGTGCCACTATACCCATGCCAATGCCAGACAGAATTTTCATACGCTTAATTTCTGACTCGAATCTAGTTAAAAAGAAGGGAAAACTAACTACGTTCTACAGCGCGGAACCAGCGCTCTGGAATTTCATTGTTTGATGCAATGATATAATCAAAATGACTGCAGGCAACGTACTTGCCATCGTGCAATTGCATCCACCACCTACCCGTTCGTTTGCTTTGTAAGAAAGTGGTTTGCACTTCTGCAAAAGCCATGGTGAATTCATTGAACTCAGACTTATTGTCTAAAGACGCTTCTTCCTTACCCTTGTGAATTCCATCCATCAGGTACCAAAGCATATGAGAGATTTGTTTGGCAGTAAGTGCGTGCTCGTCTTGCTCAGCTATATAACCATAAATGCCAATGCTATCACAGTTATTACTCATACCTGCATATTGCATGAGGGTACAAGCTTCTTCCCCGTTAAATCCGTTTGGCGTTAGTCTATTGGCAGGTGCGTGTGCGTGCTGAATGGCAGCAATATCAAAACTGAATAGTTCACTATTTCTAATGGCGGGTTCCATTTCTTCTATACGTTCTTTTACCTTACCTACCCTATAACAATCAAAGCCTAATTTGTCAATGGTTTCTAGCATATCTGGGTGCATAAAATAACTCTGGAAACCTATATGGCTATAGTGTTTCAGGTAATTGGGCATACCGGTTAGCATTTCTACCAGAAAATTATCTGCTGGCAAAACGGAATCCATATCCAAATCAATTCTGGCGTCTACACAGGCCACATCAATGATGCGTTCTTTGGTACCATAAGCTTGGTATTGTGCCGTAGTAATATCATGAGAACCACCCAAGATCACTACTTTCTTTTTCTGGTCCATGAGCTCTGCCACAACTGTTCTTAAAGCAGCATAAGTATCTTCTAAAGTGGCACCAGATTTTACGTTGCCAATATCGGCTACATTAACTTGTGTATGCCAATGAAACAATTTGTAATATTCCGCCCTAATGGCATCGGGTGCATTGGTACTGGTTAATCCCACTCCTGCTCCGCGCATTTCTCCGCAACCCACAATCACAAAATCAGCCTGAGAAATATCTGGAAATTCCTCTTCAAAAACAGCAATATGTTTTCCAAGTTGGGAGTCCTTGAACCCCTCGTCATTGGAAATCATGGCAATATTAATGGGATCAAGAAAATCTATGATGGATTCAGTTTGGAGCGACATAATGACTATTTCAAACTCATCAAACGCTCAGAATAGGCCTTTATTGTATCTGGCCATGCCACTAGTCAGTGTATTTATACCCAACTCCCCTTACAGAATGAAAATGCTTGGGATTGCGGCTATCCTGTTCAAAATATTTTCGATAGTTCAGAATAAAATTATCAATGGTTCTGGTTGTGGGATACACATTATAACCCCAAACTACTTGCAGAATTTTTTCTCTGGTCACCACCTCTCCCTTGTTTTCAATCAGCAACTTGAGCAACATTACTTCTTTCTTGCTTAACTCAATGGTTTGTTGGTTGAATGTAATAGCAGTTTGGGCTTTGAAATCAATATTGTTTTGACCAAACTCATAGTGGTCTCCAATGCTTTCTTTAACCTGTATTTTTTGATTTTTCTCTATCAGTTTTGAAACACGCAATAAGAGTTCTTCTAGGTTAAAGGGCTTGGTCAAATAATCATCTGCTCCTTTTTTTAAACCCAATACCCTATCGGCACTGCTGTTTTTTGCGCTTAGGATAAGCACTGGCACTTCATTGGCGTTAACCCTAATGGTTTCCAAAACACTAATACCATCTACTTCTGGCATCATAATATCCATGATGATCAAATCAAAATACTCATTCCCAATAGCTTTCAGGGCTTCATTGCCGTCAAAAGCAGAAGTAACGGTATAACCTTCCATCTCCAGATTTAACTTGAGGGCTTCGTGTAGGTTTTCCTCGTCTTCTGCCAACAGAATATTGGCTTTTGAATCGTTACTCATGGGTGCTAGACGTTTTTGAATGAGACCGTAAAAATACAGCCCTGTGGCTGATTGTCTGTCACAGAAATGTAGGCATTATGGCCATCGGCAATTTTTTTGCAGAGATATAGGCCCAATCCCGTTCCCTTGGCCTTGCGGGTGTTCTCATTACCAATTCTATAGAACTTGTTGAAAATTCTTTGCTTTTCAGCGTCTTCCACCCCTTTTCCTAGATCTGCTACTGCGCACTGAATGGTATTGGCAGTGGCAATCAGACTTACTTTAATGGGCTGGTCTTTGGGTGAATATTTAAGGGCATTTTCAATTAAGTTGTTGATCAGCATTTGCAACAAGAGACTCTCTCCTTGCAAAAAAATCGAAGCCTGAATGGCTTCTTCAATGATTCTTTGAGGATAACGGGTTTTGAAATTATCAATACAGCCTTCTACCAAATCGCTCAAATGAATTTCTTGTTTGTTTTGTGTATGTACCCCTGCGTCTAATTGGGCAGCAAACAAAATATTATTGCAAAGCGTATTTAATCTATTGGCTTCTTGCAGCGTATTTGAAATGAGTTTTTGGCGCTTGTCCTCATCCAATTGTCTTTTCTGTAAGGTTTCTAAATTCAGTTGTGCTACCGCGATGGGCGTTTTTAATTCATGCGTAACCGCCATCATAAAATTCTGTTGCTGTTGTGCCCCCTTGATCTGTCTACGCGTAGCCCTAAACACAAATACGGCACCCACTAAAATCAGGACTAAGAAAGTAGTACCCTCTCCAATGTATTGGAATGTTTTTCGCTTAGACCCTGCTTCAATAAAAGCTACTTTTGATGTATAGCTTGGATCTTCTTTTCTGATTTCACTCAGGCGAATACTTGTAATAAGTTGGTTCTGTTTTTCCAAAGCAATAAACCACCAGAACAATGCCGCTACCATATAGGAAAGCAGGAACCAGTATACTACAGTTACCGTTGCCAATTTCCGTTTTTGTGAACCCGTCATGATTTGGCTTTTTCAATCCTGATACCCGCGTTTAACACATAGGGCAATGGATCTTCCCGCATAATTTGTTGCAGGGTAAATTGGTACACTCCTTTCTTAAACCGAATAGGTGTGGTAGTAATTCTAATGCGATGGTCAAATACATCATCCATTCCAGAACCCAACCAACCTGTGGCATTATTGGCTAAAGTCAGGTTTAGTTTCTGAGAAATAGGGGGCATACCAGGTCCCTTTGTTTGTACGTTCAGCCAAAGATTATTATAGTGATAAGCGTCTTGATGACGGATTACCACATAAATATGATAATTAGAAATACTGTCTTGTACTTCAAAATTAAAGCTGGGTTGGTTCTTGCTATCCCATTCTTGTTTGGGAAAAAATACGGTTTTCTCATAGAGATCCATTGGGCGGCAAGCCCCCAGAAAAAACAGCCCTATTAGTACTATCAAGCATTTTCTCACCGGTATCATTTTTTCAAAGATAAATAGCTCATTTGCAAAAGCCATCACAAAACATTCAAGATCTGTTCTTTGGCTTTTTCTAGTTCATCCTTCATCAGGATTACACATTTTTGCATTACTGCGTCATAGGCTTTGGAACCCGTAGTATTGATTTCTCTACCAAACTCCTGCAAAATAAACGAGAGTTTCTTTCCCTTACTGGGTTCTTTCTCTTGCAAAATATCTCTGAAATATTTGCAGTGGTTATTCAGACGCACTTGCTCTTCGCTAATATCAATCTTCTCTATATAATAAATCAATTCTTGCTCCAATCTATTGGGGTCATAATTTTCCTTGCCCACATTCTCTTCCAATACTTTTAGTAAACCTTCTCTAATTCTTTGTCTGCGAAGGGGCTCAAGTTCTACAATCTTGGCTTGCTGGGTTTCAATATTTTGTAAACGCAATAATAAGTCTGCTTCTAAAGATTTGCCTTCATCCTTGCGGTGGTCATTTAATTGCTTAATGGCTTCTCTCAATACAGATTCAAATCCCTTCCACTCCTCATCACTCAGCATTTCTGTTGAGGGGGTAATTACATCAGGGAGTTTCAATATGGTACTGAGAATATCGCCAGTGGCTAGATTCAATTCAGCTGCCAATTCTGCTACTGGTTGATAATAGGCTTTTGCTAAGTCTGTATTAATGGTCACCGGTTTGCTGGCTCCATTCTGTTTTAAGGTGATAATACATTCAACACTACCCCGCATAAGACCCTCACTCAAGATATTACGTACATCAAATTCAAAAGGTTTTAACAGAGAGGGTATATTCAAGCGAAGGTCAAACTGTTTGCCATTTAAAGAACGGACTTCTACCAAAAAAGTCTTGCCATTTACGGTCTGTTCAGACCTTCCGTAACCTGTCATCGAGTAAAGCATAATCGTGGTTTCAATGCAATGTAAGCAATGTTTAAAACTTAATGGCCAAACGGGCTTGTACTGGGGTATAAAAAAGGCGCCCCTTGATCGGGGCGCCTTAAAAAATGGGCTGGAAAGACTATTGTTTTTCCAACTTATAAGTATAGTAATTGGTATTGTTCAGGAACAAAGTCACTTTGTATTTACCAGCAGCATAACCTTTAATGTTATCGCCACCTTCTTCCAAACTACCATCAGTACCCTTATCGCCATAGTTCAGATCCCAGGCACCATTGGCCCTGAATTTGAATTCGTCTGTAGCGGTAAGTGTAATAACACCTGACCAAGAATTAGATCCTGCATCATATGTCATGTTCACATCAGAACCCCAATTGCTTGGAGCAAAACTTCCAATTAAACCCCAGGTAGTTTTAGTAGCGGACCATTTGTTGGTTACGGTATTTGCGTTGATTTTATAATAACCTGCGCCAGGAACGGTTAAATTACCGCCACTACCGCTTAGGCCACCATTTCCTGCATCACCCAATGAATTGCTCCAATCAGGAGTCTTATTCATTTTGAATTCAAAAGTTCCACCAGCTGGGAAATTGATATATCCTTCAAATACACCATCTGCTTTAGGAGAACCCAATTGAGGAGCAGTAGCAGGATTCCAACCTTGGTAATCACCAGGAATCCAAAGCAAACCATATTCACTTACTTTCACAACGGTGAACAAACCATTCTGGAAATCAGCAGTAATGGTATAAGTACCAGATTTAGCTGGGCCAGGGAAATTGCTGCTCAAATTGTAACCAAATGAACCACCGGCATTTAAACCTGGAGTTGCACTACTTGCTACTGAATATTTGTTGGTCCAATCTCCATTTACTGGTAGCATTAAATACTCGCCACCGCCATTTAAATAGAAAGTTCCTTGATATGTAACAGAATCCAAACGGTTGAATTTCTGTGCCCTATCTGGTACGGGGTTACCCCATCCACCAGCAGTTGCGCTACCAACTAAGTATAATTCCTTAGAACTAGGAAGGGTTACTTTAGGAGGAACCACATATGGTGTTACTTTCAATTTCACAACATTAGAGCTCAATTGCTCATTGTTGTTCAAGAAAGAAGAAATGATACGCACGTCTACGTCATAGGTTTTATTAAATTCAAAACCCCAAGAACGAGCAATCAGATTGATGTCTTTGTTGGTAAATGAAGTAGTCAAAGAAGTCACAATTGTTTTGCTAGCCTTTGTACTAAAACTGCTGGTAGAAGGAGACATTTCAATGATGAATTTCTGGTTGCTACTGTCTACTGAATAAGAAGGCCTTGTCCAAGTAAACACAATTCCAGTTTTATTGGAATCGGCAGGTACCGCTGCAATGGTAGGCGTTGATGCAGTCAACACCGCACCACCCGCTGCAGGCGCATATACCGGCAGTGTTCCAACCTTCTCACAGGAAGCACCAAGAACTATGATGCTAGCTGCAACAAAAAGTAGTTTGAATATTTTTTTCATGATCTTTTTTTTATTGGTTTATTGATTGGGGCTGGAACACTATTGTTTGGTTACGGTAAATTTACCCCTCTGGAAGTCAACAGAAATCTTGTAGTTTCCGCTAGCTGCCGGAGCCATAATATCTTCACCCTGCCACTGAAAATCTCCACCATTTACTGCATCAGGATTGTTCTTGATGGCAATACTATACTTGTCATTCCAAGAGCCAAAAGTAGACAAGAAGGTATAGGAGTTACCGCCTTTTAAAGCAACGGTTAATTCATATAAGGTAGCATTTACCTTGGTGAATTTTTGTGTTGTAGGTGGTGTATTTGTCCAATCACTTGCCAAAGCAGAACCAGTAATATATAATTCACCTGAAGTTGGTGGCGTTACTTTTGGAGGAATAGCATAAGGCGTTACGTTAAACTTCATTGTATTTGAAACCAGTTTAGAAACAACTGATGACAAAGAAGCTGTAACACGTACGTCAATACTCTTGCTTACGTTTGGAGCTAATTGCAATTGATTCAATAAGTAATCATTGAACACACTCTGTGTAAATGATACAGAAAGATCTTTTGCAATTGAAACAGTTTGTTTCCCTGCACCAGCAAAATTATTTCCAGTAACATCAATTTCCATAGTATATGTAACGTCTTGAGAACTTACACCTGAAGCAAACTGATAATTAGGATTTGTCCAGTTAAAAGTAACTGCATTCTTGTCTTTGTCAACAAAGGCCAAAGGTATGCTGGTGGTGGCACTAGCGGTTAATACCGGCTCCTTGCCTCCCAGAAAAGATTCCCTTGCTTCGTCTTTTGTACATGCAACAAATAGGGTGGCTGTTGCGCATATGAAAAACAGCTTTGAGAGTAATGTTTTCATAATTTATGATTTAAATTTTTTGTTAGTGGTTGTATTAATATCCAGGATTCTGTTTCAAGTTCACGTTAGAAGAAACATCTGAAGAAGGTATAGGGAATAATTTACGGAAATCACCCACTGAAGTACCATCTTTTACGCCACCTTTCCAAGGCCAGAGATAACTGCTTTCAACAAATTTGCCAAAGCGAATTAAGTCAGTTCTACGGAATCCTTCCCAATACAATTCTCTAGCTCTTTCATCCAAAATAAAGTTCAGGTCAATATCAGCAACATTACCAGTGGTATTACCATAAGCACGTACACGAAGGTTGTTGATATAAGTAATGGCAGTTGCTTTATCACCAACTGTTGAACCTCTTAATACAGCTTCAGCATAATTAAGATAAACTTCACCCAAACGGAATAATGGCATATCAATATCTGCAAAGGTTTGGTTAGAGCCATTGGCACCTGCCCTTGTTTTATTGATGAATTTTGTAATGGCATATCCATCTGTAAATGAGGTCAAGTCATTGATATCTAAATTTTGACCTGCGGTATAGAATTGTGCACGTTTGTCTTTAGCACCAGTTACGTCTGGGAATAAAGCTGGCAAGTTTTTAGTAGTGCGGATACCGCCCCAAGAAAAGTCCAAACCATAGTCACCAGCGTTCTGTGAACCACCTAGAGAAGCATGGCACATAAAAGTAGTACCACCATAACCTTGCGTTTTTAAACCGTCATAATTAATAGACAGAATAAATTCACTGGTGTTTAAATGGTTGTCGGCGCGCATTAACCAAGGATAGTTTGCTACTAGACTATATCCAGCATCAATTACTTTCTTAGCATAAGTTGCAGCTTCAGTGTATTTAGGTGTGCCAGTATAAACAGCAGCATTTAAATAGATTCTAGATAGCAAAGACCAAGCAGCAGCTTTATCGGCACGGCCATATTCGTTGGCTTTTGCGTCTACTAGTTCTGATTCAATTGCTTTTAACTCTGATTCTACGTAGCTAAATACTTCAGAACGTTTAGACTGTGTAGGAAGAAAACTACCCAATGGGTCTTTTTCTGTTGCCATAGGAACTGGTCCAAATAAATCCATCAATACAGCATATTGATAGGCTCTTAAGAACCTTGCTTCTGCACGATATTTTTTGATCTTATCAGCGTCTGCACCAGAGATTCCTCTTGAAGAAAGATTGGCATCAGATGCTTGGTTAATAAAGTCATTACACAAAGTAATTTGGTAATAAGAACGATAGTACAATCCCTTTAACATTGGGTTGTCAGAAGTCCAGTTCATTTTGTGGAAATCCTGAATACCAGGATCACCCCAAGCTACTACAGCTTCATCAGTACTTAATTCTTGAGCTTTCCAATAAAGACGATAAAAGTCAGATGTACCTTCATCAATACCTTGTACGTCTCCATTACCTGCAGGTCCTGTGTTACCAGTTAAGGCAAAACTACCATAGACTTTGGCCATGGCTTGAGTATAGCCCAATGGGGTGCTATAAACTATTGCAGCAGTAGTACCATTGGTTGGGGTCAGGTCCAGCTTTTTAGAGCAGGAAACCAGGGTGCCCGCCGCAAAGCCTATCACCATTAGTTTTTTGAAAAAATTATGTTTCATAAAGAATTTTTTAATTGTTTGTATTTGCATGGATATTAGAAATCAAGGTTCAGGCTCAAAGCATAAGTCCTTGGTCTTGGATAGAAATTGTTGTCAATTCCACCGTTGATTTCAGGATCAGTACCCTTGTATTTGGTAATCACAAACACGTTCTGTACGTTGGCTCCTAAACGAAGGTTGGCTTTGTCATGAAATATTTTTCCAAAATTGTAACCCACATAAATATTATCCATTCTCAAGAAAGAAGCATTTTGGATATAATAGTCAGATAGGTAATATTGAGAACCATTTCCACTAAAATTAGTAGCCAAAACATCTGTTGAACCATTGCTCAAGAAATTAAGCGGATTCAATACGTTACGAATGGTTCCAGTGCTAGATGCTACGTTGTTGTACAAGTAGTTATCCAAATGCGCTCTCATTACAAATCCTGCATTCCACTTATTGTAAGTGATATTAGAATTTAGACCTAAGAATACTTTTGGATCTGGATTCTTGTAACGATAAAGATCCTTGTCACTCACCAAACCATCACGGTTTCTGTCTGCAAACAAGTTATCAATTGGGTTACCTGCTTTGTCATACACTTGCTGATAAGCATAGAAAGAACCTCTAGGATAACCTACTGAGTTAATCAGGATGCTATTACCAGTACCACCAGAAATACCACCATACAAATTACCAGGATAGTTAGGATCTTCAGAGATAGTCAACTTGGTAATGGTATTTTGGTTATAAGTAATGTTGAATCCAAAATCCCAAACCAAACTCTTGGTTCTAACTGGAGTTGCATTCAAACTAAATTCCACACCCTTGTTTTCCATATCACCAACGTTGGCAACAATCTGGTTAGAGAAGTTGGTACCTGCTGGTTGGGTAATCAAGTTTAACAAGTCAGTTGTTTTTCTATTATAGTATTCAATTGAACCGGTTACCCTGTTGTTGAATAAACCATAATCCAATGCCACGTTAAAGGAAGCAGTTTGTTCCCATTTCCTGTTAGCATAGTAGCCCGCTGGGCGATACATTTGGTAGAAAGTATTTCCAAACTGGTATTGAGCAGTTGTTTCGCTCTTGAAGTAATTGGTAATATAATCATAGTTACCAATACCATCTTGTTGACCAGTGATACCATAACCAATACGGAATTTCATATCAGAGATCACGTCAACATCTTTCAAGAAATCTTCTTCTTTCATTTTCCAAGCAAAAGCTCCTGAAGGGAAGTTACCCCAACGGTTACTTGGGCTAAACCTAGAAGATCCATCTCTACGGAATGTTGCCGTAATGATATACTTGTTCTGAATGGTAAAGTTCATCCTACCAAACCAAGAAAGGATGGTATTCTCAGGTTTGTCAAATGCAAAGTTAGGATCTGAGTTAGGACGTTTTGTTCCATCAGAACTGTAGTCTGCATAGTTGTAGTTGGTAGTCAAATAGTTATTGTATTCATAACCTCCCATAACATCTAAACGGCTATCAATAGATTTGAAATTCTTCACATAGTTCAGATACAATTGCAAGAAAGTGTTTGAAACATCTTGTTTGTAATTGTTGTTCACACCACTCTTATACGCATTAGTCGCGTCTTGGAAACGTTTGTAAGAAGATGCTGCACTGTCAGTCACTTTCACGGTTCCTTCACTATGAGAGATATCATAGCTAGCATTCACTTTAACATGTAAGTCAGGTAAGAAATGCAGTTTGTAATCAATCTGAGCACTACCCACACTACGTTGTACTTTACTACGGTTGTCATTCTGCAACAAAATACCCAATGGGTTTTTTGGAGAAAGACCTTTTAAACCACTAATAGAAGTTGGGTCAAGCCATTCCCAATATCCACCAAAACGATTGTTACCAGAAGTAACTGGTTTGGTAGGATCAAAAGTAACCGCTGCACCAATGGCTCCTTCGTTTGCAAATTTTGATTTGCTTGAAGTTCCCAAAACGCTCAGGTTAACGGCAAGATGGTCATTGAAAAACTTAGGGCTTAGGTTAATAGCCAAACTGGTTCTTTCAAGGTTACCAGATTTTAAGATACCGTCTTGGTTCAAATAACCCAAAGAAACGCGGTAAGGAATATTCTTAATAGCACCAGAAACACCAAAGTTGTTGTCAGTTCCAATTGCTGTTTGATAAATTTGGTCTTGCCAGTTTGTATTAGCAGATCCCAACAAAGCAATCTGAGCAGCATTACCATTTTTGTTTACCAAAGCTTTAAACTGATCAGCACTCATAACATCTACTTGTTTGGTAGGTGTTTGAATAGCTAACTGAGAACTGAAAGTAAATTTAGGAATACCTTTTGCACCTTTCTTAGTTGTGATTAAGATAACACCATTAGAACCCCTAGCACCATAAATAGCAGTGGCAGAAGCGTCTTTTAAAATGGTAAAGTTTTCAATATCGTTAGGGTTGATCAAAGACAAAGGATTTGCTTGACCACTAATGCCATTGTTGCTCAATGGAACTCCATCAACTACAATCAATGGATCATTACTAGCGTTCAAAGAAGCACCACCACGAATACGGATAGTACTACCTGCACCAGGTGCTCCACCATTAGAAGTAATCTGCACACCAGCAGCTTTACCAGAAATCAATTGTTCCGGAGTTGTAATGGCTCCTTTGTTAAATTCCTTGGCAGAGATACTAACCACAGAACCTGTTAAATCTTTCTTACGTGCAGAACCATAACCAATCACTACTACTTCATTCAGAGCAGCGTTGACTTGATCTAATTGCACAGATAAACTTCCAGTTCCAATAACTACTTCTTTAGCGGTATAGCTCACTGAGCTAATCACCAATGTAGTTGCAGAAGCAGGAACTTTGAAAGAGAAGGAACCAGTAGCATCGGTAGACATACCAATGGAAGTTCCTTTAACCAATACGGTTGCACCAACAAGTGGCGTACCGTCTTTTGAGTCAGTTACCTTACCGGTAACTACTTTGTCTTGAGCCAGAGCAGGCATTACAAATGCCAGCATTGCCATAGCAAAGACAAATAGCAATCGTTTAATGTTCATAAATCTTGGTTTTTAAAATAAAAATGGTCGTTGGCAGTTTTAATTGAAACAGGTAATCAGCACTCAACCAGGTGCTGGTAACCATTCAATATGTTTAAAAAAATGATGCATATATTAATGTGTTATGATAAATTTTGTTGTTTGTTGTTTGCCATTAATAGTTAACTGTAATAGATATACACCTGGTGCATATTGTTTGAATGGATTTGTAACCGTATTAATAGGTGCTGTATGCGGACCCTTTGATTGAACACCTTGAAACAGATTTCCAATACGGCCGCCATTCATTGATAATAATTGCAAAGAAACTTTACCACTTTCAGGCAGATTATAGCTCACAATAGCTTGTTCTTTTACTGGGTTGGGCATTACCCTTAAAGACAAATCAATGGCAGGAATGCTAGGTGTAAACAAGGCAGTTGAAACCGTGTTGCGAACGTCTTTATTGGTATATACATAATACTCGCCTGGCTGTAAGCTCAGTGTTTCATTTGTGCCAGTTGCTGTTCTGCTAGTACCTGTTAAATAACTATACCAAGTACCTGCGTTAGGGAAAGCCACATTGACTGTATTGGCAACTACGTCAAAATTACCAACTACCACAACATTTAAACTGTCAGTTACCAGTTTCATCCATTTGGTATTTCCGCCTAAATCATAAGTAACATTACTTGTGGTAAATGTAGTCAAATAATTAGGTGTTTTTTTCAGCGCCAACAATTGTTTGTAAACTTCAAACAATGCTCTTCTGCCAGTTACATTATAATAATCCCATTTGATGGGCTTGGTACTAAGTCTACAATTATTGGCATCAACAGTAACTCCATCACTGCAAGTATTAATAGAATAATCATATCCCAACTCACCAAATTGCCAGATCATTTTTGGACCAGGAATCATGGCCCAAAAAGCGGTGGCCATTTCATTTCTTTTGAGTGCAGTTGCAGGGTCTTTGATATTATAAGCACCAGCGCTATTCCCAAAATTGACATTCTTATAGTTTAATCTTTCTTCATCATGGCTTTCCATATAAGCCACCAAATGTGGTTTGGACCAACCCTTGGCACTACTATTGAAAATGGCGTTTTGAAAATCTGAACCACTGCTATAACCCATGCTAGATTGGTTAAATTGGTAATTGGCATTACCCCATAATAGCATGCCATAATTAGACAATTCAATCTCTTCTTGATTAGCGGCAAAATGTTCTAATATGCAATAAGCATCAGTAGAAATGGTTTGCAATTTGTCATAAATCCTTTTCCAAATTGCCACCCTGGTTCCGTCATAATTACCCCATGCACCTACATTATTCAAATTATCTACTTGTGTAAATCCTTTTGACAAATCCCAACGGAAGCCATCTATTTTGTATTGGGTCATCCAGTGTTCCATCACCCTATCAGTAAAATCTTTGGTAGCTTGAGATTCGTGGTTAAAATCATAGCCCACATTAAATGGGTGTTTGGCAACCGGATTAAACCAAGGGCTATTAGTAGCTGGTCTGCTATTGGCTGCATCCCAATACAATTGCACCATGGGAGACTGACCAAATGAATGGTTGAGCACCATGTCCATGATTACGGCAATGCCTTGTTTATGACACTCATCAATGAACTGACGCAATGCCGTTTCATTGCCATATGCCTTGTCAGGAGCAAAATAAAAACTAGGATTATAACCCCAACTGCTATTGCCTTCAAACTCATTAAAAGGCATTACTTCTATAGCGTTTACTCCCAGTCTTTTTAGATAGCTAAGGGTATCTTTTACTGTTTGAAAATTTTGAGTAGCAACAAAATCTCGGACCAGCATTTCATAAATAACTAGGTTGCGTTTGTCAGGTCTTTTAAAATTGGCTACCTGCCAATTATAGGCAGTTTTACCGGTTTGTAAAATACTCACAATGCCCGTTGTCTTTCCTGTGGGATATGCTTTGAGATTGGGATAAGTAGCAGCTGAAATAAATGGATCATTAGAAGGATCCAAAATTTTCTCGGTATTGTAATCGGCAATTTTCAAACTGCCGTCAACTATAAATTGATAAGCGTATTCTGTTCCTTTTGTTAAACCAGTAATTCTTACCCAATAGTTATTGCCATCTGGGGTTTGATTCATTTGGTATTTACTGTCTTCAGTCCAGTTATTAAAATCACCCACAACAGTTACCCTTGTTTTTAAAGGGGCATATAAAACTAGGGTCACAGAAGTGTCTCCAGATTCATAATTAATTCCTTGTTTTACACCATTGGGCAATGGCGCAACCACTGTGGTATTGGCAACAAAAAAATTGACAGTATCCCTCACCGAGCTATTTCCAATCACTGACTCAGCAATGATTACTTGATTACCACTAGTAGTAATAGTTGGCGTATTACTAATAGTAGTTGCCGCTGTTTGAGAAGCAACTTGGGTACCATTAAAATACAATTTCAAATCTGCAGCAGTACTGCTTTTGGCAGTAATGGCTATAGTTTGACCAATGGTTTTAGTAATGGGCTCTACAACTGGAGTGTAGTTTGCTTGTCTAAACGGATCCGTAATTCGAACATAATTTCCGGCGTCGTAAACGGGCACATACATATCACTATTATCAGAGTTACCTAATTGCTTACTACCGGTTCCAGTTCTAAATATGATAGCAATTTTTAAAATCTTCTCACTTGCATTAGTGATGCCAAAAAAAGTTCTTAATCCACCTGTGATGGTATATTTCCATTTATTGTTTCCAAGGTAGGTAGCTTGTGCTGCTGCAGGAGTAGTAGCCCAAGTAAATTTTGAATATTTCCAATCTGAGCTGCTGGTACTCAAATTGGTGATACATCCAATATGTACATATACATCAGTAGTTGGCGTATAATTATTTAAAGCCGCATTACCTTTTGTAGCATCTGCAGTTATCTCAATAGTAGTAGATGATTCCTGTATGAATTCAGGAAGACTTGTCAACAGTTGCGCAGCACCGCTGAATGCAAGGGAGAAAAACACTAGTATTAAACCAAGTCTTTTCATATAGGCGTTGAAGTTGCAATCGTTTGCATTAATTACTGAATAACAGCAATCGTTTGCGTTACTAATGTGTGAAATTAACACATTATTGCAAAGTTGTGTATTTTTTACACATAAAAAAATTAATATTTTTTGGGATGCTTGTTTGCAGCGTTTTTTAAGAAAAATGGTCTTTATCGGGGTATTTTAGGTCAAAAAAGCCTAAAAATCAATCCCAATCCACTTTCTTTTGCTCTTTTCGTACTTTTCAAAATTGAATTTATACAACTTGCCCGGGCGGTGTGGAACGTCTTGTTCCATCTCATCAATGTCAATGAGTAGGTCCATACTAGCAAATTTCTTGCGAAAATTCCTTCGGTCTAGACTTACGGCCAAAATGGCCTCATACAAGTTCTGCAATTCTCTCAAAGAGAATTTTTCGGGCAATAAATTGAACCCAAGTGGGTGTTCTTGAATTCTTTTTTGTAACCAACTATAGCACTGGTCTACAATTTCCTTGTGGTCAAAAGCCATATCGCCCAAGGTGGGCAAACTATGCCAGTTAAGATCATTGTCATGAATTTTTAACTGGTGGTGGTTAATATTGAGCAAGGAACAATAGGCAACAGTGATCACCCTACCACCTGGGTGGCGATTAGGATGGCTAAAAGTGCGGACCTGGTCTAAGAACACGTCATTCATACCTGTTCTTTCTTTCAAGATCCGGTAAGCGGCTTCATCCAATTCCTCATTGTCTTTCACAATATCTCCCAATAAAGAATAGTGGTTCTTATAATATTCCAAGTCACTTTTAATGACAAGCACTTTGAGTTTGTTCTCCTCAAATCCAAAAATCACACAGTCAACCGTTAATGGAACGCTGGGATAGGCTTGTACCAAGGCTTTGGCGTCCTTGATCAAATGCTCTTCGTGTGGTGCAACAGTAACATGCTTTTTCATGGCTCAAATTTTGAAAAAAACCAGGGGCTTTTTTGCAATCGGTTGCGGAAGGTACAATTTTTTGGAATAATGTGTAAATTCTACATAGTAGTTCTATTTCAAAGCCATTCACACCCTAACTTTAACGCCCAATCCAAATGCATGTATTCCAATACTGAAACACAATCTTTACAATCTGCGGGCAAAACTTTTTTGGCCAATCCTTTTACTGGAATCACCGATATTTTTCAATTGAACCTGTTAAAAGAGGTCTTGCGTTTTCATGAATATCGGTATTATGTTTTAAATGATCCATTGATTTCTGATACAGAATACGACCAGCTATACAAACAATTAGAAGCCATTGAGAAAACCTATCCCGCTTGGATAACTTCAGACTCTCCTACCCAACGTGTAGGCAGCAGTTTAAACCAAGGCTTTCAAACCGTGGCTCATTTGGTTCCCATGTTAAGTTTAGACAATAGTTATAATGCAGATGACCTGAATGATTTTGATAGAAAAGCAAGAGAATTAAGCAGCAGTGATTCCATTACTTATTGTATAGAACCCAAATTTGATGGAGCCAGTATCTCTTTAATCTATGAAAACGATTTATTGGTAAGGGCAATTACGCGGGGCGATGGGATTGCTGGAGAAGACATTACCAATAATATTAAACAAATTAGATCCATTCCACTCAAGGCCAAATTTTCTAATTACGGTATTCAACAAATAGAAATCAGGGGTGAAGTGATCATGAGCAAAAATTCTTTTCACCGCTACAATGAACAATTAACCGCACAAGGTTTAGCACCATTGGCCAACCCGCGTAATGCCGCCAGTGGTAGTTTACGCATGAAAGACCCCAGAGAAGTGGGCAACCGAAATTTAGACGCCTTTCTCTACCACGTAAGTTATTACCAGTCTATCAATGGAGAACCTGTAGCTGAATTGAGCACCCACGCAGGATCCCTACAACTCTTATGGGACCTGGGTTTCAAAAGTCCTCAAAAAGAAAAAAGAATTTCTGAAGGCATTCAAGGAGTCATAGATTATTGTTTAGAATTTGAATCTGTAAGAGACAATCTTGACTATGAAATTGATGGTATGGTGGTGAAAGTGAATAGTCTGGCCCAACAGGATCAATTGGGTATGACATCGCACCACCCGCGTTGGGCCATTGCGTTTAAGTTCAAAGCAAGACAGGCCACTACTTTTTTAAGAGGAGTAGAATTTCAGGTGGGTAGAACAGGCGCTGTAACACCTGTTGCCAAATTGGATCCTGTATACTTAGCGGGCGTAACTGTTTCAAGTATCTCCATGCACAATGAAGAATATATTCGAGAGAAAGATTTGAAACTGGGAGACCAAGTACTCATTGAACGCGCGGGCGATGTGATTCCTCAGATAGTTAAATCATTGCCAGAATTAAGAACAGGTACAGAAATCAGTATTCAATTTCCAAAAGAATGTCCTGTTTGTAAAAGTCAATTATTCAAAGAAGAAACAGAAGCCGTATGGCGATGTATTAATATAGAGTGCGAAGCCCAAGTGGTAGAACGCATGATCCATTTTGTAAGCAAGGATGCCATGGACATCAAAAGTTTTGGAGAAGCCAATGTGCGCAAATTCTATGAATTAGGATTACTCAAAGACATACCAGGTATTTATAAATTGTCCTTTGATGCCGTTTCAAAATTGGAAGGATTTGGGAAGAAAAGTATTGACAATTTACAAGCCGCCATTGAAGCTTCTAAACAACAACCCTTACACCGTTTGATCTATGGATTGGGGATTCGTTTTGTTGGAGAAACCACTGCCAAAACCTTGGCCAATGCTGTTGAACAGGTTTACGATTTTCATAGTATGGATGAAGCAGCACTATTGGGCTTAGAAGACGTTGGTGTGAAAGTGGCAAAAAGCATACACCAGTTTTTTCAGAATGAGCAGAATATGCAAATGCTGCATGAACTTGAAGAATTAGGTCTTCAAATTAAAAACACCAAAAAAGAAAGCTCGGGCAAAGACAGCTTGGGTGGTCAAACCTTTTTATTTACTGGTACACTTACTAGGTTAAAGAGATCAGATGCAGAACAAATGGTAGAAGACAATGGTGGAAAATTACTGTCAGGTGTGAGTAGCAAACTCAATTATTTAGTGGTGGGTGAAGACGCAGGAAGCAAATTAGAAAAAGCAAAAAAAATAGGAAGCATCCGAATTTTATCGGAAGAAGAATTTCTTAATTTAATTGAACAAAATCAATAAGCATGTTAGCCAATAGCTCTATACAATTTCTACAACATTTAGATAAAAACAATAGCAAAGAATGGTTTGATAAAAACCGAAAAGCCTATGAAGACTGTAAGGCTGATTTTGCAGCATTGGTGAATGAAGTAATTAAAGAAACCTCCAAAAAAGACCCATCTATTGCGCATTTAAGCGCCAAAGAATGTGTGTTTAGAATCAACAGAGACGTGCGGTTCAGCAAAAACAAAGCACCTTATAAAACCAATATGGGTGCTAGCATTAATAGTGGTGGAAAAAAGGCTTTAACTGCAGGATATTATTTTCATTTTGAACCAGGGGGTAAGAGTTTTGTGGGAGGAGGTCTCTATATGGCAGAAGCCGATAAGATGAAAAAAATAAGACAAGAAATTGACTATAACTGGCCAGAGTTCCAAAAACTATTGAAGCATAAAAATTTCAAACAACAGTATGGAGACTTGGATAGATCAGAGGGAATGGCCTTGGTCAGAGAACCAAAAGGTTATGAGAAAGAAAATCCAGCTATTGAATACTTAAAACTGAAAAGTTGGATTGCACTCTCTCCAATTGCGGATAAGGAATTGACAGAAAAACAGTTGGTCAAAACCATTGCTAAAGCATTTGAAGCCCTGCAACCCTTGATTCTTTTTTTAAACAGAGCGCTAGAAGATTAATTTCCTTAACAAGGTTAAATTGCTAGCTGCTTAAACGCCTTGCCCAATGATTCAATTACATCAGTGGCCAATAGACTTTCCATTGATTGATTTTCTAATGCTAAGTCTGCGGCCAATCCATGTAAGAACACGGCTAATCTAGTAGCAATAGCAGCTGTATATCCCTGTGCTAATAAAGCAGTAATGATACCAGTTAAACAATCCCCTGAACCGCCTTTGGCCAGACCCGCATTCCCTGTTGTATTAAAGGTTCCCATACCATCAGCTGCAATAAAACTTTGATGCCCTTTTAGTAAGATGACCCATCCATTTGTTATAGAAACTGCTAATGCTTTTTCTCTTCTTTGATCATCATTGTCAAACTGCCCAAACAATCTGTCAAACTCTTTTGGATGCGGTGTGAGTATGGCTTGTTTGGGAACTAATTGCATCAGTAAAGGATGCGCAGACAAAATATTGAGTGCGTCTGCATCCAATACTATTTGCTGATAACCAGATTCCAATAGATCGCTAACTTGTTTAACAGAAACAGCTTCAACGCCCAACCCTGGGCCAATGCCAATACTTTGATATTTGGGATAAACTAGAGGATCTTGTTCTCTATCAAGAACCATCGCCTCTGGCAAAGCAGTATGAATTAAAGCTTGTGTATGTTCAGGCACTCCTACAGTTAACAATCCAGTACCTGCGCGCAAACAGGCTTTAGCAGCAATAATGGCCGCTCCCATTTTTCCGGTATTACCCGCTAGTAGTAATGCATGACCATGACTACCCTTGTGTGAATTAGCCAATCTGGGTTGAAAGCATTGTTTGGCAGCTGCTATATCAAACATGGTTTGTCCTACACCTGAATCCAATGCATTTTCAGTAGACATGATCTTGCTTTTCTTAAAGGTAGCAAAGAAAAATCCAAGCAATGATGAACCAACAAAAGAGGCCCCTTGAAATTCAAGAGGCCTCAAAAAAAACACAAACATTTTCTTTATAATAATCCTTTGCTCAATAGGTATTCAGCAATTTGAACAGCATTGGTAGCAGCACCTTTTCTAAGGTTATCGCTCACAATCCACATATTCAAAGTCTTGTCCTGAGTTTCGTCTCTGCGCAAACGACCCACAAATACTTCGTCTTTCTCGTGTGCCCATAATGGCATGGGATAGAATTGTGTAGCATCGTCGTTTTGTACCACCACACCGGGTGCAGTTGACAAAAGCGCTTTAACATCGGCCAAGTCAAATTCATTTTCAAATTCTACGTTCACGCTTTCACTATGACCACCCACTACAGGTATACGAACAGTGGTAGCTGTAACCTTAATACTATCATCTTGCATGATCTTATTGGTTTCTTTCACCATCTTCATTTCTTCCTTGGTATATCCATTATCCAAGAACACATCAATCTGAGGAATGACGTTTAAGTCAATTTGGTATTTATAGGCCATTTCTCCTTCAATTCCTTTGCGCTCATTGAACAATTGGTCAACCGCTTTTTTACCGGTACCAGTAACGCTTTGATAAGTACTTACTACTACGCGTTTGATTTTGTATTTCTGGTGCAATGGCTGTAAAGCAACCACCATTTGAATGGTAGAGCAATTGGGGTTGGCAATGATAAAATCATCCGCAGTTAATACTTCTGCATTTACTTCTGGCACTACCAATTTCTTAGTAGGATCCATTCGCCATGCAGAAGAATTGTCAATTACACGAATTCCTGCAGCTGCAAATTTAGGAGCCCATTCTAATGAGGTTCCACCACCTGCAGAGAAAATAGCCACGGCTGGTTTGGCTGCAATTCCATCATCCATGCTCACCACCTTATAAGACTTGCCCTTAAAGACAACTTCCTTACCAACGGACCTTTCAGATGCTACCGGAACAATTTCAGTTACCGGAAAATTACGTTCTGCCAAAACCTGCAACATTTTAGTGCCAACTAAGCCGGTGGCTCCTACTACGGCTACTTTCATTTTTTACCCTCCACCCCGTTTGGGGTTTTTAAAGAAATTAATAAATGGTTCAAATAAAAAAGGCCCTCCCATTTGGGAAGGCCTCTAGTTATATCTATCATACACAACGCAGAGTTACCTTCCCTTTAGAGAGGTTTCTTTGTACGTTTTGTATGTTTCAATGTCATCATGATGCGGTAAAATTATTGTGATTGATTAGTAATGCCAAAAATATTTTGACAAATTACTTAAACAAGGTCAATATCAAAGTTCACTAATTGCACAAATTCTGCCAATCTTGCGTCAATATCTGCCTTATTAATTTCGCGCAAGCGCTGTGTTCCAAATTTCTCTACGCAGAAAGAAGCCATGGCAGAACCCACTATGATTGCGGTTTTCATGTTCTCAAATGAAATGTCTTTGGTCTTTGCTAAGTGTCCTATAAATCCACCCGCAAAAGTATCACCAGCACCAGTTGGATCAAATACTTCTTCTAATGGTAGGGCTGGAGCAAAGAATACTTTTTCACCATGGAACAATAAAGCACCGTGTTCTCCTTTCTTAATAATCAAATATTTTGGACCCATTCCCATAATGGTCTTGGCAGCTTTAACTAAGGAATATTCACCACTCAATTGTCTGGCTTCACTATCGTTCACCATGAGTAGATCAACCATTGCAATGGTTTTTTTCAATTCTTCCATGGCAATTTCCATCCAGAAATTCATGGTATCCATGATGATCAACTTGGGTCTGTTTTTCAACTGCTCTATCACACTTCTTTGTACAGCAGGAACCAAGTTACCCAACATCAAAAATTCGCAATCCTGAAAAGAATCAGGAACTACGGGTTGAAAATTTTCCAACACATTCAATTGGGTGTCAAGGGTATCACGGGTATTCATGTCCATATGATACTTACCACTCCAGAAGAAAGTTTTCTCGTCTTTTTTTATTTGAACACCTTCTAAATCAACACCTCTAGCCGTTAATGCAGCCAGTTCAGAATCAGGAAAGTCACCACCCACAACAGAAATTTGTTTGATAGGGGTAAAATTGCTGGCACACCAGGCAATATAGGTACCTGCACCACCAATGATTTTATCACTTTTCCCAAAGGGAGTTTCAATGGCATCAAAAGCCATGGATCCAACTACTACTAAAGACATGATTTGAGGTTTGTTTTCGGTGTGCGAAACTAGGGCATTTGGGTCAAAACAGGGCTAAATGCTGTCAATTAACCCTTCTAATCAGCATTTTATGGATAAAAAGTCATACAAAACAGATTCCCAAACTAACATGTAGAGATTTTTTGTGCTATTTTATCGCTAACACACGTTAGTATGTTATCTTTGCAGCATGGCCAGAATCAAAACCGATAACAACCTTACCAGAAAGGAAGTGATTGTTACAAAAGCTGCCACCTTATTCAGGGAAAAGGGTTTCAAGGCAGCCAGCATGCGTGATCTTGCAGAAGCAGTAGGTGTAGAAGCTGCAAGCTTGTATAACCATATTAAGTCAAAGACGGAATTGTTACACGAACTCTGCTTTAGTGTAGCCAATAGATTCTTGCATAAAATAGACGAAGTGGAATTGGAAAAAACCAGCTCCGTTGAAAAAATTGAAAAATTACTCCGCTTTCATATTAATGAAATGATTCACCACTATGAAGAAGTGTATGTGAGTGATAGAGAATGGAAGCATTTGAGTGACCCTTATTTATCCAATTTCCAGAACCAACGCAGAATTTATAGAAAGCGTTTTGCTGCCATTATTGAAACAGGCATCAAGAACAAAGAAATCAAATCTATTGATGCGCCAACTGCGGTATTGATTATGTTACACGCTATTAGTGGGATTGAGAGCTGGCATAGGTCTGTTCAAAAAATAAGCGCTGAAGAATTGGAAGAAAACATGATTTCCATTTTAGTAGGTGGTTTGGTGAACCGATAAAACCTATTACCCTACATGAGATTTTATCCAATTAAGGTCAAAGACATTAGAAGGGCAACTGCTGATGCGGTGGCTATTTCTTTTGAAATACCAGAAAATATAGCTTCTGAATTTCAGTTTATTGCTGGTCAATACCTCAATATCAGAATTCAGGTAGATGGCCAATTGCAAACCCGATCTTACTCTATTTGCAGTAGCCCAAATGAATCTGAATTTAGTATTGCTGTAAAGCGATTGACTAATGGGGTATGCAGCAATTATATCAATGAGAAATTACAAGTAGGTGAGTTGGTAGAGCTGGCAACTCCCATGGGTAAATTCAAGCACACACCTGACCCTCTTGCAGCAAATCATTATGTTGCCATTGCTGCAGGCAGTGGGATTACGCCAATCATTTCTATCATCAAAACAATACTTTCACAGGAGCCCAATAGTACTATCACATTGGTCTATGGCAATCGCAACCGCAAGTCTATTATTTTTAAAGAAGCCCTAGAAGCGCTCAAAGACAAATACCTACATCGCTTTAGCGTAATCCATATTCTATCTAGAGAGAAAACAGACGCTGAATTAAATTTTGGCAGAATTGACCATGTAAAATTGGAACAAATTCTTAAACATCATATACACCTAAATCAGGTAGACGCATTTTTCTTATGCGGCCCAGAAGCAATGGTAGCAAGCATTAGATCGGCACTAGCAGAACAAAAAGTGGATGCACAAAAAATTCATTTTGAATTATTTACTACTGCTCAAAAATCTAATGCCAAATTAGAAACTACAAAGCAGCAAATCAGTGATGGGCCAACCAGTGAAGTGCAAGTAATACTAGACGGTATTGCATTTGATTTTCCTCTTGCTGCTAATGGACCAAGCATTTTAGAAGCCGCCATGGCACAAGGTGCAGACCTACCCTTCTCATGCAAATCAGGTGTTTGCTGTACTTGCAAAGCCAGATTAATTGAGGGAGAAGTAGAGATGGATGTGGTTTATGGTTTGGAACCCGATGAAATTGACAGAGGTTTTATTCTTACTTGTCAATCACACCCGAGGTCAGCCAAATTAGTGGTTGATTTTGATAGCAAATAATCCTATTTCAACACAGGTGCCATCTTCTTTTGCCAAATAGCATAGCCCTTTGGATTCATGTGTAATTTATCTGTCACAAACAAGCTGCCGTCAACAGAACCATCTGCCAATAACATGTCTTGGTGAATATCAATATAGCCAGTGCGTTTTTGTTTCTTCAAGAATCCTTTGATCAAAGTATTGGCTTCCAAAAACAAGGGTTCCATTTTCCACCTGCTGGGCGATGGTTTGATAGAAACAAACCAAATAGGCGTCTTGGGCAAGGAGTCTCTGATTAATCCAAACAAGGTTTTAAAACGTTCTAAAACTAAGGTTGCTTTTACAGTATCAGATGCGGCAATATCATTCTCACCGCAATAGATAATAATTTGTTTGGGTGCATAGGGAGTAACTACATCATTTACATATCTAATCATGTCTGGCAAAGAAGATCCACCAAATCCCCGATTGATCAATGGGTGCTCTGGAAAATAAGACTGGGCATCGGTCCACTTGGTAAAGGAAGAACTACCTACCAATAGAATTTGACCCTTAGCTGGAAAACTAATACTGTCTTTTTGTTTAAAGGCTTGAATCTCTTTATAGAATGGCGGATTCTGCGCTAACGAGTATAGACTAGAACAGAGAAAAACCAATAAGGCAAGACCCTGTTTAAAATTTTTGATCTTCATGATGGAAAGGTAGAACAAAGCCCAATGCCTTAACAGATTGAAAGGATTTTTCAACAAATATTTTAACGCTAACATTTGTTAGCATTCTCTTATTTTAGTTAGATTTGTCACATATGGAGCAAACAACAAACCAACTTCAGGTACAGTTCCAAAAAAGGGTTGATGAGGAACAAAAGATTGAACCCAGGGATTGGATGCCGGAAAAATATAGGCAAACACTGATTAGACAAATTAGTCAGCACGCACATAGTGAAATCATTGGTATGTTGCCAGAAGGCAATTGGATTACTCGTGCCCCAAGTCTTAGGCGCAAAGCCATTTTATTGGCCAAAGTGCAAGACGAAGCTGGACATGGTTTATACCTTTATTCTGCTGCCGAAACACTTGGTATTTCTAGAGATGAGATGTATGAACAATTACATAGTGGTAAGGCCAAATACTCTTCTATATTTAATTACCCCACTCTTAGCTGGGCCGATATGGGAGCCATTGGTTGGCTAGTAGACGGCGCAGCCATATTGAATCAGATTCCACTTTGCCGCACCAGTTTTGGTCCCTATGCAAGGGCCATGGTGCGTGTTTGCAAAGAAGAAAGTTTTCACCAACGTCAGGGTTTTGAATGTTTGCTACAACTGAGCAAGGGCTCTGAGGTTCAGCGTCAAATGTGTCAGGATGCCATTAACAGATGGTGGTGGCCAAGTCTTATGATGTTTGGACCCAAGGATGATGAGAGTCCCAATTCCAAATTGAGCATGCAATGGAAGATCAAAAGATTCACCAATGATGAACTGCGTCAGAAATTTGTAGACATGATTGCTGAGCAAATTAAAGTGCTAGGTATGGTCTTACCAGATCCAGATTTGAAATGGAATGAGCAAACCAAACACTATGATTATGGTGAAATTAATTGGGAAGAATTCAAACAAGTAATACAGGGTAATGGCCCATGTAATAAAGAACGTTTAGAAGCGCGCAAAAAGGCTTGGGCCGATGGCGCTTGGGTAAGAGATGCAGCTACTGCATACGCTGCTAAAAAGGATATTCAAAAAGCAAAGGCTAATTCACTCAACAAAGAAACCCAGCAATCATGAAACTACTGATTCAAAAATATTTATACGGAGACTATGGCGATGGTCATGCAGGTGGTTTAGAACAAGCTACTAACCAAGACCAACAAAAAGAATGGCCTTTATGGGAAGTCTTTATTCGTAGCAAACAAGGGCTGGATCACAAACACGCAGGAAGCCTGCACGCAGCAGATGCTACCATGGCTTTGGAAAATGCTAGAGACGTTTACACTAGACGTAATGAAGGCATGAGTATTTGGGTAGTTGAAAGCAAACATATTCATGCTAGTGACCCAGATGCAGCTGCTGAATTTTTTGAACCAGCCAATGATAAAATTTATAGGCATCCCAGTTTTTATGATTTGCCAGATTCGCTCAAACACATGTAATTCCACCCACAAAATCACTTATGTTACAGCAATCCATTAAAAGTTTTATTCAACAAGACCAGCAAATACAGTACTTGCTGCATTTAGCAGACAATGCCTTAATTCTATCGCATAGAAATAGTCAGTGGTGTGGGCATGGCCCCATTTTGGAGCAAGACATTGCACTCACCAATATTGCATTGGATCAATTGGGACAAGCAAGAAACCTATACCAATACGCAGCACTGTTAATCACAGAGAAAACAGGTATTTCCACTACAGAAGACCAATTGGCATATCTAAGAGATGTGGGTGAATTTAAAAATTGTCTGTTGGCAGAACTTCCCAATGGAGATTGGGGACAAACCGTTTTGCGCAATTTTTTAATGGGTAGTTATCAATTTTTTCTCTACCAAGAATTACAACAATTAGCTAGTGGTCAATTAAAAGCCATTGCAGATAAAAGCATCAAAGAAATTACCTACCACGTTAGGTGGAGTGCAGACTGGGTGGTACGTTTAGGAGATGGCACAACAGAAAGTCATGCAAGAATGGTACAAGCATTGGAATTGCTTTGGAGCTATACTGGAGAAATGCTGGAACCCTGTGATTATGAACAAGGATTGATTGGAACACAAAGTTCTTATATCAAAGCTGCTTGGGAAGCAAAAATTGCAGCCGTGTTAGCAGAAGGCAACCTAGTTCATCCCACCAATGATTGGATGCAATCAGGCGGAAAAAAAGGCCTTCACACTGAACACTTAGGATACCTATTAGCAGAAATGCAATTTCTACAAAGAGCCTATCCAGGACTGGAATGGTAATCAAACAATCATGGAAGCAACAATAGTCAAAGACAAAGAAAAAAGCATTTGGAACATACTGGAAACAGTCTGTGATCCAGAAATTCCTGTCTTGAGCATTATTGACTTAGGCATTGTTAGAGCGGTACAAGTAAATGAAATATCAGATACGGTAGAATTGACCATTACACCTACTTATACAGGCTGCCCCGCCATGGACATGATTGGCGCTCAGATTAGATTGGCATTAGCGGAAGCTGGTTATCATCAAGTAAACATTCAACAAGTACTTTCACCAGCTTGGACCACGGATTGGATGAGTGAAAGCGGCAAACAGAAACTCCAGGCTTATGGCATAGCACCACCAGTAGCCACCAACTTTAATCAGGTCTACTTAGAAGATTTAGAAATTGCTTGTCCCAACTGTGGCGCTACAAATACCAAACTAGTTTCTGAATTTGGCAGCACTGCTTGCAAGGCTTTGTTTCAATGTAAGGATTGCTTAGAGCCCTTTGATTATTTCAAATGCCACTAAAATCCTGCAAAGGATTTGTATATTTAAAAAGACCAATTCTTCACTTCAATTAAGCACTATGTCTTCCATCATTTTTCATATTGACAACGGGATAGCAAAAATCCAATTCAATAGACCAGACAAACTCAATTCCTTTAACAGAGAAATGGCCCTGCTCTTGCAGCATTATTTAGACGAGTCAGCCTCTTTAAAAGAAGTTCGCTGTATTTTAATCACGGGTATTGGAAAAGGATTCTGTTCCGGCCAAGACTTGGCAGAAGTAATTGATCCAAATGGTCCGGGCATGGACAAGATTCTGAGTGAGCATTTTAATCCCATTATCAAAAAAATCAGGAATATTCCCAAACCCGTTGTTGCTGCCGTAAATGGTGTGGCTGCTGGCGCCGGAGCTAATATAGCATTGGCCTGTGATATAGTGGTAGCAACGTCTTCCGCCTCTTTTATTCAGGCATTTTCAAAAATTGGTTTGATTCCCGATAGCGGTGGTACTTATACCTTACCCAGACTTATTGGATTGCAAAGAGCTACTGCACTCATGATGTTGGGTGATAAAATAAGTGCTCAAGAAGCTTTTCAAATGGGCATGATTTACAAAGTTTTTGACAATGAAAATTTTGAAGGAGAAACCACTACCATGGTCAATCAATTAGCTGTAATGCCCACCAAGGCCTTGGCTTATATTAAACACGCATTGAATCAGTCTTATAGTAACAATATGGAAGAACAGTTACAACTAGAAGACAATTACCAACAAAAAGCTGCCGCAACGGCAGACTTTAAAGAAGGGGTTGCAGCATTTTTAGAAAAACGCATGCCGCAATTCAAAGGAGAATAAATATGGATCAGAAACCATCAGCCAAATTAGTAGCAGAAAAAGTATTTGAAAAGGATTTGTTTAGCCAGTGGTTGGGCATTGAGATTCTAGAAATCAAAGAAGGATATAGCAAGATTGCCATGACTGTTAGAACAGAAATGATCAATGGATTAGGTATTGTTCACGGAGGTATTGCCTTCTCTTTGGCAGACTCTGCATTTGCTTTTGCCTGCAATAACCGAAACAATCTTTCTGTGGCACTAGATACCAGCATCAATTTTCTAAAACCCGTGCACGTGGGAGATACACTAGAAGCCGTTGCTACTGAAGTGCATAATGGCCGTTCTACTGGGCTTTATCAAATTAGCATCAGTAATCAAAACCAAGTAGTGGTAGCCATCTTCAAAGGCACTTGTTTTAGAACTGGAAAAACCATTCTCTAATGATCTATTCTTTTAAAGGGTTTATACCGGTGGTACATGAATCTGCTTTTGTGCATCCCCAAGCGGCAGTAACGGGCAATGTAATCATTGGCCAAAATGTATATATTGGACCTGGCGCAGCCATCCGTGGAGACTGGGGAGGCATTATCATTAAAGACGGATGCAATGTGCAAGAGAACTGCACCATTCATATGTTTCCTGGTACTACTGTTGTTCTAGAAGAAAATGCGCATATTGGGCACGGCGCCATTATTCATGGTGCGCATATTGGAAAGGATTGTCTTGTTGGAATGAATGCGGTGATCATGGACAATGTGGTCTTAGGAGAAGGATCTATTGTAGGAGCATTGAGCTTTGTAAAAGCAGATGAACAGTTTGCATCGCGCAGTTTAATAGTGGGTAATCCAGCCAAAAAAATCAAGGACGTAACCGACGAAATGTTGGATTGGAAAAAAATGGGTACACAATTGTACCAAGCCCTTCCTGAAGAAATGCGCCAACATTGGGAGCCTTGTGAACCATTGAGAGCAATACCAACCAATAGACCAAGTCAAGAAGCCCTTTACCAGACATGGAATGACTTGCAAGCTGCTGCCAAAAAAGATTGACGTAACTTTGCCGTCAACCGGCTTTTAGCCATAATTATCAAATAGTGTCAGAGAAAAACAATTTCATAGATTATATCCGCATTTTTGCGCGCTCAGGTCATGGTGGCCCAGGAGCTTCTCACTTGATGCGCAACAAGTTAACTGCCATGGGTGGCCCAGATGGGGGCGATGGTGGACGCGGTGCGCATATTATACTTAGGGGCAATAGCAATCTATGGACCCTATTGCACTTACGTTACTTTAAAAACGTTTTGGCAGAGAATGGAGAACGCGGAAGCAAGAACAATTGTACCGGTAAAGATGGAGAAGATATTTATATTGATGTGCCACTTGGAACTGTTGCAAGAGATGAAGAAACAGGTGAGATAGAAGCAGAGATTCTTGAAGACGGTCAAGAAATTATTTGGTTAAAAGGCGGAAGAGGTGGATTGGGTAATAGCAATTTTGCTACCCCTACCAACCAAGTTCCTGACCACTCACAACCTGGCGAACCTGGTGTAGAAGGTTGGAAGAACCTAGAGCTGAAAGTATTGGCAGACGTGGGTTTGGTGGGATTCCCCAATGCTGGAAAATCAACTTTACTATCCGTTCTTACCGCCGCAAAACCAAAAATAGCCAACTACGCGTTTACCACATTGGTGCCGCAATTGGGCATGGTAGAATATAGAGACAACAAATCTTTTTGTATTGCAGACTTACCAGGAATTATTGAAGGCGCTGCAGAAGGCAAGGGTTTGGGACATCGTTTTCTGCGTCATATTGAACGCAATTCTGCCCTCCTATTTTTGATTCCAGCTGATAGTGATGATCATAGAAAAGAGTTTGAGATTTTAAGAAATGAATTATTAGAATACAATCCAGAACTCTTACAAAAAGACTTTGTGATAGCCGTTAGTAAGTCTGATATGCTGGATGAAGAACTTAAAAAAGACATTATTAAGGAATTACCCAAGGGTATGCCCATTGTCTTTATTTCTTCCATAACCAACAAAGGATTAACGGAATTGAAAGACTTACTTTGGGACACTTTGAATAAACCACAAAAATAATTGACTAATTAACTAGTTGATTTACAATAGATTAAACCCTGTTAACTTTTAGATAACAGGGTTTTTTAATTTTTTTGGGGTTACCTTTCTTTCATCTGAGTATTAACTGTTGTAACAGCGACCGAGGATGTACATCTTAAAATGCCGGTCAATCTCGCTGAATTACACGCTTCGAAGCTACGCTTCACCATCTAAGAAAATTGCTTGTTGTATTTGACGACTGCTTGTGCCATCAAGATTTTTTTATCGTCACAAATTTATTAATTGAAAAATTAGAACATCATGAAAAACCAAACATTGAACACCATCGCAAAAAGATTTTTTTTGGGTAACCTTGTTGCCGCATTATTGATTCTTTCTGCAAACGCAACCACAGTAAATAACAAGTCTTGGGATATTGATCCTACAGGCAAAAAAGCAGATGTGAAATTTGTAGGTTCTGCTTCAGAAAACCTGTTCTTCAACGTTAAATACACTAACGAAACTGGTGCAAACTTTAAAGTATTTGTACTTGACGAAAACGGAGAAACTTTGTTCCAAGAGCGTTACAACGAAAAGAATTTTGACAAAAAATTCATGTTCCCAGGTAACCCAGACGTAAACAAATTGACTTTCTTAATCCAATCTGACAAAGGATTGTACAAAGAAATCTTTGACGTAAAAGTAATTACTCGTGTAGTTGCTGAAGTAAGCGTTAAAAAAGGATAATTAGTAAGTAGTAGTATTTGAGAAAAACCCCGCATCATATATGGTGCGGGGTTTTCTGTTAAAAGTATTGAACAAATTATCTCATAGCCTATCGGCCATGGCCATGCTTTTATTTATCCTGTATTGGACTAAGAAATACTGCTTGGTTACCAGTGCCCTTATTAAATCCACGCAAAACCAAGGTATAAGATTTTCCAGCTGTTGCATCAAAGCTTGGCAATTGTGTAATCAACACATTGGTTCCTGCCACTACCGCTGAAACACTAAATGGTCCCGGATCAATGGCAGTATAGGAAACATAAGAACCAGTGGTTTTATGATCCAAATAGGTACGGCTAGTAAATAATTTATTAGAAGTGTTTCCTGCTTTGATAATGTCTAGAGAAGGTGTGCCGCTCACATAATTAAAAAAGCGCACAAAGGCTTTTCCTGCTGGAGGATCAGACCTATCGTCTTGAAAAATGTCGCCTTTTAAAATGGCTACTGAATCATATACAATGGCTGAATAGTGATTATTAGCAGCAAGTGCAATATTACCAGCCAACAAAATATTAGCAGTAGTTGCCTGATTTACAGACAAAGAAGTTGATGCTGCATTAATGGACTGATAGCCAGAAGGTCCGGGATAAGTTACATTACCTACCACCAAAGCGCTATTTAAATACAGATCCATGGCTCCAGAGTTAGGAGACATATTGATAAAACGAAGGTTTGCTGTGGATTGTTCATCTGACTTTTTACAAGAAACAGTCATAAATAGACAAAGTGCTGTAATTACAGTAAGGATGTGATTTTTCATTGGTGGTTTTAAATTAATGGGAATGTAATATTAAGGGTTTTTTAAGGCATAAAAAAGCCCCGAAAAATTCGGGGCCTTGAATATCTAGCAAGCATTGAACATTAAAACTATCCAACTGCTTCACTCTGCATGCTCTTAGAGCTTTTCTTCCTGTCTTCTTCATTCAGGATTACTTTACGCATGCGGATGATTTTTGGAGTTACTTCAATACACTCATCTTGTTGAATGTATTCCATGCACTCTTCTAGTGTGAATTGCAATTTTGGTGTAATGCGAACGCTGTCATCACTACCGCTTGCACGGTGGTTAGTCAGTTTCTTCATTTCTACCGCATTCACATTTAGATCACCTGGCTTAATATGTTCTGCAATAACTTGTCCTACATAAACTTCTTCACCTGGCTCAATAAAGAATGCACCACGATCTTGTAATTTATCAATAGAATAAGCAGTTGTAGTTCCTTGAAATTTAGAAATCAACACACCATTATTTCTTCCGGGGATAGGTCCTTTCCAAGGTTTGTATTCAATAAAGCGGTGAGCCATAACAGCTTCACCAGCAGTGTTGGTTAACATTTGTGAACGAAGACCAATCAAACCTCTTGAAGGAATTTCAAACTCCAAGTGTTGCATTTGACCCTTGCTTTCCATGATCTGCATTTCACCCTTACGTTGGGTTACTAGATCAATTACTTTACCACTAAATTCAGCAGGAACGTCTACCACCAAATTTTCATAAGGCTCGTGTTTCTTACCGTCAATAGTTTTTACCAATACTTGAGGGTTACCAACAGTCAACTCATATCCTTCTCTGCGCATGGTTTCTACCAAGATACCCAAGTGCAAGATACCGCGGCCAAATACCAAGAAGCTATCAGCACTGTCCGTATCTTCTACGCGCAATGCCAAGTTCTTTTCAGTTTCTTTCATCAAACGATCACGCAAGTGACGTGATGTTACAAACTTTCCGTCTTTACCAAAGAAGGGAGAGTTGTTAATGCTGAAAGTCATACTCATAGTGGGTTCATCCACGCTAATAACTGGCAATCCTTCAGGATTGTCAATATCTGCAATAGTATCTCCAATATTAAAGTCTTCCAATCCAACAACAGCACACAAATCACCAGAAAGAACTTCTGCTACTTTGCGTTTGCCCATTCCTTCAAATACGTATAGTTCCTTTACTTTATTTCTTTTGAAAGTACCATCAGCAGCAACCAATGCAATGCTTTGTCCTTCTTTAATAGAACCACGGGTTACTTTACCAATGGCAATCCTACCAAGGAAAGAAGAGTAATCCAAAGAAGTAATCTGCAATTGCAGGGTTCCTTCATTTACTTTAGGAGCTGGTACGTGTTTAATAATACCATCCATTAAAGTAAGAATGTCTTCTGTTTTAGTTAGACTATCATTAAACCAACCGTTTTTACCACTACCATAATAAGTAGGGAAATTCAATTGTTCTTCAGTTGCATCTAGGTTAAAGAAGAGTTCAAAAACAGCATCGTGCACTTCATCAGGACGACAGTTTTCTTTATCTACTTTGTTGATCACCACAATCGGGTGCAAGTTCAGGTGCAAGGCTTTCTGTAATACAAAGCGAGTCTGTGGCATGGGTCCTTCAAAGGCATCCACCAAAAGGATAACACCATCGGCCATTTTCAAAACGCGTTCCACTTCACCGCCAAAGTCACTGTGGCCGGGAGTGTCAATCACATTTATCTTAACTCCGTTATAGGTAACGGCTGCGTTCTTACTAAAGATCGTGATACCACGTTCTCTTTCAAGATCGTTGCTATCCATGATCAAATCTCCGGTATCCTGGTTGTCGCGGAATACCTTGGTAGTTTGCAAAATGCGGTCTACCAGTGTGGTTTTGCCATGATCCACGTGGGCGATAATGGCAATGTTTCTTATTTCCATGTAAATTTTTAAGGCTGCAAAGGTACGGCTTTAGTCCCGAGGGGCAATGGGCAAGCCAAAACTTAACAGCTTTCTGCTAGACTCTTACATAGATTTTACGCTTATCCAAGACCCAACCAACGCTCCAACAGAGCAGCATAAAGGAGACTGCAAAGGCCAAAGACCCCCAATAATCACCAATATGAATAAATATATTACTATATATCCAGCTGAATAAGTTAGAATTATCACCTGCAGGAATGATGTACAGGAGAATCACCAAGATCTCAGACAATAGATACACAAAAAGCGGGTTTTTACCCAATACCTCAAAGAAATAAGCATATTTGGTTCGCTTTTTGAACTCAATCAGGTAGATAATGGCTGCTAAAATCACACAATCCAGCCCCACAGTAATCAAAACAAAGCTAGAAGTCCATAGTTTTTTGTTAATGGGGAAGCTCATATTCCAGCAATAAGCCAAGAACAGCAAAAGCGCACCCACCAATAACAATTTGGCCAGACCTTCATAATCCTTGCCTTTTTTCTGTACAAATTGGCCTACCAAAAAGCCACCAACCACATTGGCAACGGCGGGCATGGTACTCAATAATCCTTCTGGGTCAAAAGCTATGCCCTCACCATGGTATAAATGGGATTCACCAAATAACCAGAGATCCAATTTCTGACCAGCATTACCAGTCATACTCAAAGGGTCAGAAGGTTCACCATACCAAACACAAATTCCCCAATAAAACAATAAAAAACCTATACTTAAAAACAATGAAAGTTTGGGTTTGAGATAGTGCAGCATCAAAGAAGCAATGCCATAACAAAGACCAATTCTTTGCAACACACCCATGATTCTAGTATCTGAAAAAGGTTTCAGCATCCAATGACCAGCATCATCCGTTTGAACAAAAGGAAACCAATACATGAGATATCCCAGCAAAAAAATCAGGGCGGTACGTTTGAAAATCTTAGTCAATATCACCGACTCCGCCATTCCCTCCCATCTGGGCATCACAAAACTCATGGCATTACCTACCGCAAATAAGAAAGAAGGAAAGACCAAATCTGTTGGTGTGAAACCATGCCAAGCTGCATGGTGCAAGGGTGCAAACGTGGGGTCTCCACCCGGTGTGTTTACAATAATCATCAAACAGATGGTCATACCCCTGAACACATCCAGTGAAAGGAATCTTTTAGAATTACTCATATGGCAGTTTTGCAGCTACCAATATACTCAATTTATCAAATCAAGCCTGATAGATGGCAGGTTCAATAAAATCCGCTAATTTGATCATTCATAATTTTCAAATCAAGATCATGCTCAAAAAGATGGCCTTTTGGCTACTAGTAGCTTTCTATCTATTTGCGGGTGCCAATCATTTTATGAATCCAGAATTCTATAGTGGCATGATTCCGCCCTATTTGCCATGGCATGGATTTGTCAATATAGCATCTGGTGTTGCCGAGATTGGTTTGGCCTTATTATTACTAGTACCATCACTTAGGTCAAAAGCGGCCATAGGTATTATAGTACTCTTATTTGCCTTTATCCCGGCACATATTTATCATATTCAAATGAAGGGCTGTTTAACTGGACAACCATGTATTCCTGAATGGGCAACATGGTTACGATTATTGGTTTTTCAACCCATTTTTATGATTTGGGCTTGGTGGTGTAGAAAATAAAAAACAAACACATGCGATTTGTCAAAATTATCCTAGGCATTGTATTGGTATTGGTAGTAATCTATTTTGTAGGACCACATCCTAACAAACCTATTTATGATGCAGCTTTACCAACTGTTCCATCAACAGCCACAGAGCTGGAACAATATATTAGTCAAGAAGAGGCCAAACACCAAGTAAAGAAAGACAATGAAGCCAAGATTATTTGGGCCGATAGTACCAAAAAGAAAACGCCCTATGCCATTGTGTATTTACATGGTTTTAGTGCCAGTTGGATGGAGGGAGATCCGGCACACAGAAATATTGCCAAAGAATTTGGATGCAATTTGTATTTAGCCAGACTGTCTGAACACGGTATTGATACTACTGACGCTTTGATTAATATGACGCCAGACAATCTTTGGGAAACAGCCAAGCAAGCTTATGCCATTGGCCGTCAATTGGGCGATACCGTGATCTTGATGGGTACTTCTACAGGAGGAACTTTGGCCCTACAATTAGCAGCCGCTTATCCAGAAGTTGGGGGATTGATTTTGTACTCACCCAATATTGCCATCAATGACCCCAATGCCTGGTTGCTCAATAATCCATGGGGTGTTCAAATAGCCAGAATGGTTAAGGGATCTAAATACAATTTGATTACCGGAGATAGCAGCTATGCCAAATATTGGAACACCCAATATAGATTAGAAGCGGTAGCAAATTTGGAAGAACTCTTAGAAACCAAGATGAACGAAACCACTTTCAAAAGCATCCATCAACCAGTTCTAACCTTATATTATTATAAAAACGAACAAGAACAGGACAACGTTGTAAAAGTGACAGCAACCAAAGCCATGTTTGCTGAGTTGGGCACCAAACCAGCTTTAAAAAGGGCGGTTGCCATGCCATTAACCGGAAACCATGTTCTGGCTTCGCCGATAGTCTCTAAGGATGTTCCGGGTGTAGAAAAAGAAACCCGACTTTTTTTAACAGAAATTATGCAGCTAAAACCGCTTAAATAATGGCATTTTGCTGATTTTAAATTCACTTATCTTCGTTTTGTTCTAACTAAAAAGATTGCCATGCCACTTAGCAAAATTGCCGGGATAGGAATGTATGTTCCTGAGAAGGTTGTTACCAATGATGACCTCAAACAATTTATGGAAACCGATGACGCTTGGATCCAAGAACGTACCGGAATCAAAGAACGCAGGTTTGCACACAGAACAGAAGAAACCACCACCACCATGGGGGTAGAAGCAGCCAAAATTGCCATAGAAAGAGCGGGAATTACGCCACAGGATATTGACTTTATAGTTTTTGCAACCTTATCTCCAGACTATTATTTTCCGGGTTGTGGGGTATTGTTACAAAGGGCATTGAAGATGAAAGAAGTTGGGGCTCTAGACGTGCGCAACCAGTGTAGTGGATTCTTATATGCACTAAGCGTAGCAGATCAGTTTATCCGTTCTGGTATGTATCAAAACATATTGGTAGTGGGTGCAGAAAAGCATAGTATGGGTCTTGACTTTAGTACCAGAGGAAGAAATGTATCAGTGATTTTTGGCGATGGTGCTGGTGCAGTAGTATTACAAGCAACCAATAAAGAAGGACAAGGAATTTTGAGCACGCATTTGCATAGCGATGGCGGCAGTGCAGAAATTTTAGCGCAATACAATCCTGGTTCACACGCCAATCATTGGATGGAAAATCCAGTGGCAGATTTTGATGAAGCCGTCATAGGTGAAACATTCATGAGCCATAACATGATTGACAAAGCACAATTATTCCCCTTTATGGATGGCCCTTCTGTATTTAAGAAAGCCATTGTAAAGTTTCCAGAAGTAATTGTTGAAGCACTTAGTAAGAATGGATATACCCCTGCTGATTTGAATATGTTGATACCACATCAGGCCAATCTAAGGATTAGTCAATTTGTACAACAGAAATTACAACTCAGGGATGATCAAGTGTTCAACAATATCATGAAATACGGTAACACCACTGCTGCATCTGTACCCATTGCACTTTGCGAGGCTTGGGAAAAGGGATTGGTAAAAGACGGTGACTTGGTTTGTCTAGCTGCATTTGGTAGCGGATTTACTTGGGCATCAGCCTTGATTAAATGGTAGCCTGACGGATTGTTGAAACTTATAAAACGCCCATGAGCAGAAAGATTAGTTTTCTGGTAAATCCTATTTCTGGCAACACTAAAAAGGACGATTTACTCAAATTCATCCATGCAGAATTGCAGGGAAAGGAGATTGAATTTGAATTCTTGTTTACCAATGCCCATGGAAATTATGATGATGTAGTAGACCGGATTGCCAGTGATGGCATTACAGATATTGTGATGATTGGTGGAGATGGTACGGTAAATCAAGTAGTGAATGCGTTACGTGAGCAACCCGTTCAATTTGGGATCATTCCTTTAGGATCTGGGAATGGTTTAGCCTTGGCAGCAGGGATTCCCAAAAAACCACAGGATGCCATTTCATTGATTTTAAAAGGTGAAGCAAAACCAGTAGATGCTTTTACTGTCAATGACCAATTTTCTTGTATGCTTAGTGGTATAGGATTTGATGCACAAGTTGCCCATGATTTTTCTACAAAAGCAAGCAGGGGTCTGATGACTTATACCCAACAAAGTTTGATCAATTATTTCAAGGCCCAACCTTATCAATTTGAAATTGTACTAGAAAATTTTAGTTTTTTCACAGATGCTTATTTTATCAGTATTGCCAATGGAAATCAATTTGGCAATAATGTAACCATTGCTCCCAAAGCCAATCTGAATGATGGTTTATTAGACGTGGTAGTTGTGCAAAAAATGAATAAAGCCAAAATGCCTTTTGCAGTTTTAAAACAAATTAGGGGTAATAATAAATTGATGGACCTAGTAGAGAATATGGGTAAGAACAATGTCCTTTATTTTCAAACCAATGCCTTGAGTATTCGCAATCCTAAATATGCGCCTTTTCATATAGATGGAGAACCTGTTGAAACTGCTGCAGAGTTTCAGATTAAAATGATTCCTAGTTGCTTCCAGTTGATTCAACCTTAATGGGCATTTTTCTGATGGATTCCAATTTCTGTAATTCTATTTGATTACTAGCATTTTTTAAAGCCCTTTGGATATCTCTTTTTTCTAAAGAAGTCAGGTGAAAACTTAAAGAAGCAGCAGCTTCTTTTTTTTCTGGTACGTATTGAAAACAAATACGGTGAAACTGAGTACCAAATGTTTTTTGCAAATAAGCCAATTGGTCATACTGGTAATAGTCTTGTAATTTATACCAGTTGTTTTGCAATAACAGAAATGGCTTGGTTAAGAGGTCAAGAAAACTCTTGCTTTCATAAGGTTTGTCCCAATCGCTCAAGCTCCTGTCTCTAATTTGTATTAACACAACCGCACTAGTATTAGCCTTGATCCAGTCTTGAAAATGATCCAAGAAACGCATGGCAGTTTCTTGTCCAAAATTATCTCTTAGACCCGCATCCATGACGTCAATAATGGGATTGGTAGGCAACCAAACATTGGGCAAAACATAGGGAAATGTGGCGTTCATTCTTAAAGCAGACAAGAGCCGAATATGTGTAGCATCTTGCTTTTCAAACATGGACTGAAAATCAACCGCATCCGGATCAGCAGGGGTAATGCGAGCACTGTCTACAACAGCCTTCATCAAATAACGAACAGGATTGGTGCTGATAATCATTTTTCTCCCATCTCTGCTAATGACAGAATTAAAAAACAAAGTTGGGATGCTGGCACTTGCTTCAGGAGCTTGATAATCCTGAATGGATTTGTCTAAAATTCCTTCTGTATTTTGGTTAAGCTTTTGCTCAAAAGCATATCCTCGGTCTTTGGCATAGGAATAACCATTTGCTTGAAATTTTTGTACTGGGCCCATGATGTCTCGGGCAACATAAGAAGAGAACAAAGGATTCAGCAAATCCTTTGAGATATTGTCTAACCATTTTTTGTCTTGCAGGTTAATGGGTTTGCCAAGTGTTTTTTGCAGGTACAATTCTCTAAAATAAGCAGCCCCTAACAAACCACCAGAAGCACCATTGATCAAAAAAGTTTCTTTCATTAAATTACCAGCAAACAGGCTATCTAATTCTTGCAATGTATTCATGGTAAAACTAGCGCTCCTAGTTCCTCCCCCACTGGTATTGATCAAATACAACACTGGTTTTGATTGACCCTGCTTAGCCTTCCATTTTTCCAGAATACCCAACATGATGGCCTTGTCTTTGGCAATATTACTATCGGCACTCATGGCTTTGATAAAATCTCTATTGTAACCGGGCCGCTCTGTTTTGTTCTGATAATTTAAACCATATGCTTTGTTTCTCGGATCTAAAATTTCTTGCTGATACAACCAGTTTAACAACAAATACAATATGACCACTACTGGAATACTCCAGGTACTTAAAAACAAAGTAATGGCTGCTACTACGGCAATCAAGATGGTAAATAAAATAGTAATACTGGCTGCTGCTGGTAGTTGAAACAATCTGGTATCTGAAATACTCCCTACTAAAATCAAAAACAAAAAAGCCAATAAAATAGCAATAACGGCTGCAATATGGTGACGTTTAAAAATGCTGTCTAAAAATTCTTGACTATAATGTCTTACTTCTCTGGGTTTGCGCAACTGAAATTTAGCCGTCAAAAACCAATCCACCCTTAGCTCTTTTTGTTCTTTGGGTAATTTCTTGGAAGGTGGTAAGTGTTCATACCTTTGATTGGCTGACTTAATTATAGCAGACATACTATAATAGATGGTCTTGTCTGCACCAAAAAAATAAAGGAAAGCAATAGCAATTGATAATACCACTCCCGCAATAAATCCTCCTATCAAAAACAAGATCTCTGCAGTTGGAAGAAATTCTTTTCTACTGGCATAATTGATGGCACTAATGGCATAGACCAACAGAAACAGCAAAGGAATGATGGCATTGTTGATACAGTATTTTAAAAAGGGCTGTGCAGTAGTTGCTAAAAACTTGAGGTTTCTACTATGCAAAATAAAAGTGGTGATATTCCACCCCATGATAAATACCCCAATAGCAAACCCAACTATTGCAGTGCTTAATGGGGTTACTGCGTCTAAGTACTCTGGAGCAAGGTATAAACTGTATGCCCCAAATGTGGCCATAAAATTACCCGTAACCGTTGCAAAAAGAATATACCAGAACAACAGGAGTACTTGGTATTTTCTAAAATGCAATAAGCACAATTGCACTGGCAAAGAAAACCATATTCCTACCAGGTATTTTTTCATGAAAGCAATTTAAATAGTTTTCCTTGTCCTAATCAAGTACCAAGTAGTAACCAAGGACAATAGCAACATCATGCCAACTAATTGATGAAGTTCTGCCATCCACTCAAAAAAGCCCCAATGTCCAGAAACAATTCCAGAACTGGATAACACGGTAAGAATTCCCAATGCCACTTGCAGCAATACTAAGATGGAAGGAATGGGTCTGATCATGCTATATGCTTTGGACCCGCTGGTCTTGTACAATTGAAAGGTCCAAATCAACACTAATAAAAGTATTAAATAGGCTAGGCCACGGTGTACAAAGTGAATAAAGATTTTATTGTCAATGGCATTGAGCAATAACCCATCGGTAATCAAATTATTGGGAATCCATTGTCCATTAATGGTAGGCCAGGTAGCCGCTATATTGGCCGCTTTATGACCTGCCATGAGTGCACCATAACCCAGTTGTAGAATCACCAATAAGATCAATAACAAATTCCAGTTTCTGGTTTTGGGTTGGTAACTAATAGCTGATGGCTGAATAAGTAATGAGAGCGCAAACCAATAAGTATAACACAGTAATCCAATAGCAAACAGAAAATGCAGGGCCAACCTAGTAGGTTTAACATACACCGCGTCTCCTGTTAATCCACTTGCAACCATAATCCAACCTATGGCTCCTTGTAAAGCACCCAGCAAAAACAAATAGACCAAGGGTTTGATCATTTCTTTTTGAAAGTGTCTTTTTACCAAGAACCAGATAAAGCCAAAAGCAAATACTAGCCCAATGGTTCTGGCCCACAAACGGTGAAACCATTCCCAGAAAAAAATGAACTTGAAATCTTGAAGCGTAAAATCAAAATTGAGTAATTGAAACTGTGGGGTCTGACGGTATTTATCAAACTCTGCCATCCATTGGACTTCATTCAAGGGCGGTAAAGAGCCCGTAACCACATCCCATTGGGTAATGGACAAACCACTACCGGTTAAGCGGGTAATACCCCCAAGGGCTATCTGAACAATGGTCATGGCTACTCCTATCAAGAGCCAAGTGGCCACCAGTTTATTGGATCTATTGGTTGATTCCATAATTACTTAACTAGCTTCTGCAAATCTAGGAATATAACAGTGGGTTTGCCTTTTTGTTAATTGAATTTGATGGTCTGCTTTCAAATGGGGAATTTTAAACCATGTTAGCGCCACATTTTCAGAAAAAATTGTTGGAAGCCGGTTGTGATGAAGCCGGAAGGGGTTGCTATGCTGGACCTGTTTTTGCTGCTGCGGTAATCTTACCCAAAAACTTTCGCCATCCATTGTTGAACGATAGCAAACAGGTAACAGAAAAAAATCGTAATATCCTTAGACCCATTATTGAAGCAAACGCTTTGGCTTGGGCAGTTGCAAGGGTGGAAGCAGCAGAAATTGATAGCATCAATATTTTAAAAGCCTCGTTTTTGGCCATGCACAAAGCCATTGACGCACTAAAGCAAAAGCCAGGCTTGTTGTTGATTGATGGGAATAGGTTCAGCCCTTATTTTGGTATTCCACACCATTGCATCATTAAGGGCGATGGTAAATTTGCTAGCATAGCCGCGGCCAGTATTCTGGCCAAAACCCATCGCGACAGCTATATGGAAAATTTGCACTTGGAATACCCCATGTATCATTGGAACAAGAACAAAGGATATGGGACCAAGGACCACAGAGACGCTATTGCCCTTCATGGACTTTGCGAGCACCATAGAAAGAGTTATAATATTTTGCCCAATAGTTCAGCTGACCTATTCTAATTTAAACAGCCAAGGGTCTGTTTTTCATGTATTGCATAAATTCTACCCTTCGGTCTCTAGACACATTTAGAACGGTTTGATTGGTAAGGGTTACTTCATAGTAGTCAGAAGCAAAATTGGTGATATAAGTGCTATTCACCAGATAAGAACGGTGGATTCTAAAAAAGCCTTCTTCAGGTGTCAATTGGTCTTCGTAGTCTTTGACCGTTTTACTCACCACTACTTTAGTACCATCCTTGAAAAAGATATTGCAATAACTTCCGTCTGCTTTTAGATAAAGTATGTCTTTTAGTTCTACAAACAAACTTCCCTCACTCAAGGGAACAACTACTTTCTTGATTTTGTATTCCTCTAAATTGCTTTGCAGGGTTTGCAAACGCTGGCGAATAAAAGAATTTCCGTGAATCTTCTCTACTTTCTGCACCGCTGCGGTTAGTTGGTCAATTTGAATGGGCTTCAACAAATAATCAATAGCACTAACCTGAAAGGCTTTTAAAGCAAACTCACTATAGGCGGTAGTAAAGATGATTTCAAAATCAATTTCTTCAAAGAATTCTAATAACTGAAACCCATTATAGCCTGGCATTTCTATGTCTAAGAAAACAATATCGGGTTTGAATTTTTGGATGGCTTTAACGGCAGTTGGAATATCTTCAGTGAGGGCCATTATTTGTATCTGTGGGCAATATTCTACCAAGAAACTTTCCAAGATTCTCCTTGCCTTTGCCTCATCGTCTACAATAATTGCTTTTAACATTTGCCTAAAATAAGGGTTCCAATTGCCATTTATAAAAATAAAGCCTCCGATTGCTCAGAGGCTTTAGGATTTCAATTCCCCCCCGGTTATTGAAACTGCCGTGAAAGTAGGGAGAAGCCTGATTACAAAAAAGGACAAGTTTGTAAAGGGTCGTTATAAGTTTGTGAACCGTAATTTAGACCACTATTGGGATGACTAATAGCACTTTAGTACCCGAATCCTGCCCTCTTTCGTCTTTTAAATCTTCAAAATTGACCGTAATCCGCTGTTCATTTCCATAATTCAGCAGTTCTAAACGCCTCAAAGTAGCACCCGTTGCAAAACTGGTATGTTTTCGGGCCCTTAACTGGTTAATTTCGGCCGATCTTTTTCTGCCAATGCCATTATCCGTTATCATACAAAGCAGGGTCTCCTCATTTTCCAGTCTAAATTGGATCAATAGTTCCTTTTCTCCCTGTTTGTGCAATAGACCGTGTTTGATGGCATTTTCTACATAGGGCTGAATAAGCATGGCCGGAATGAGAATGTCAGGGGCAAACACGTTGTCATCCACATCAATCTTATATTGAAAATGGGTTTCAAACCTTAAAGCCTCCAATTCTAAATAGAGCAAGAGCGATTTTAGTTCATCTTCCAGTGAAATGGCGTTTTTATTACTTTGATCAAGGGTAATGCGCATCAGGTCTGCAAACTTGCCCAAATACATATTGGCCTCACGCTTATTGTTCATCAAGATAATTTCTTGGATAGAATTGAGGGCATTGAACATAAAATGGGGGTTCATCTGTGCTTTTAGTGCACTGAGTTGGGAATGTCTCATCTGTTCTAACACCCGTACTTTTTCAGTTTCTTCTTGGTTCTTTTTCTGTAGGACTCCAATACGCAACATGAAAAAGTAAATACCTGCTCCAATGACTACTAACAACAAACAAAGGATAAACCACCATTTTTTCCACCAATATTCTTCAATACTAAATTGGATAGAAGCAGTTGAACTACTCACAATCCCGTCTTCATTGAGCACCCTTGATTCAAATCTATATTTTCCAGAAGGCAGAGAAGTAAAACGGACCAGGTTTTCAGAAGCTTTTAAACTTACCCAAGTACTGTCTGTACCCAATAAACGGTATTGGTATTGGAAATTGCCCCCACTTTTCAAAGCAGCACCTAAAAGGTTTAAAGTAATATTACTAGTTGAAGAGGGTAGTTCAATTTTATTTTGAAACGCATACTTTTTTCCATCTACCATTAATCCACTAATAGACGCAAAAGGTCTTACGGTATTGGCGGTTTGAATAGTTTTTGGGAAAAAGAGAATCCCTTTTGATGTTGCCAAGTAAATAGTGTCCTTCCAAATTTCTACGTCAAATATTTCTTGCTTGGGTAGGTCACGAGCAATCACAATTTTGGTCAATTTTCCAGTGGCTAATTCATAGCCTTGTGCGCCATTGGGCATAACCATCCAGATCTGGTGTTGATCACTAGTCAAGCCCTTAATTTTGTTATTAATAAGGCCATCACTCACTGTTAAATGCTTTGTAAACTGCCCGTTCTTAAAAAAATATACCCCTTGATCAATGGTTGCAATACAAATAGTTCCATCTGGCAATTCGGTAAAATGGTGTGCACTTAAAGACTCTCCTGTTGCTGGGTCTTTTAATTTAACCCAAGCACCATTTTGGTGATATTGTAATCCATCCACAAATCCAACCCAAAGCCTTTGTTCTTTTTCTTGGTACCACAGACCTCTATTGCGTTGTTGGTATAAGTTCAAATTATAAAATCCACCTCCAGTTTCTTTTGCCATAATACTGGCGTCTAATTGAAACTCTTTGACGATTTTTTCAAAAATGTCTTTTCTATTTTGAGGAAATGAAGCAATCAACAATCCACCGGAATAAAAAATAACGCCGTCTTTTCTAAATAAATAATCCTTAGCAGATGCTGCAAATTTGATTTCTGTAAAATTGCCCGTTTGTGGTTGTAGCTTTTCAGTAGTCAGCTTTGATAAATACAATTCATTGGTAGCCGTATCAAATTCAATAGCTTGAATATTTCTTTCATACTGTTGCTGAAACAGTTTCTGTTTGCCAAATTGGTGACGGTATTCAAACAATTCACCACTTAAAGATGCACCATAAATAGTACCATGTTTTCTATCAATGGCTAAATGGCTAACTCCTTCTGTTTTCAACCCCATGTCAAACCCATTGGAAGCATACATATGTAAATTGGGGATTTGATAAACCCCATTCTTTAAAGTGGCAATCCAGTAACCACCTTCCTTTCCTTTGCAAATGGCCGATATGGCTTCAGATTGAAGAAAATGATTCATCCAAACATATCTACCTCCTTCTAGTTTAAACCAAATTAATCCATTCTCTGTTCCAATAAAAAGGTTTCCATCATCGTCATCATAAGCAGAAAGTGGAAATAATTTTCTTTGTTGCAACCAAGTGGTAACTGGATGCACCCTTAGTGTATGATTTTGATAAGTAAATAAAAATGGCTTTAGGTCTGTAGGATTTCTTCTTTGAAATGCAAGGGTCTTTTTATTTTTAAAAGATGGAAAAAATTTAAACTGATTTAATAATCTAAAATCATTTAGCTGTTGACTATTCTGGCCAATAAAGGGAATCTTAGTAATGGATTGTTCACCCAACTCAGAAACGGAGCCCTTGTCAACCTGACTAAACAAAACAGTACCATCATGCATAGTAGCTATGGCTTCCTTGATAGAGCTGGCTTCTAACAATTTAGTAACTGCATTTTTTTGAAGATTAAATCTATAAATATGGTTCAAGCTATTGTTGACCACCAATCTTCCCTGTTGGTCAAAAGTAAATTCCGTAAGTTGATTTTTATAGAAGGGTTCCCATGGCAAGAATCTTACAACAGAATCGCTACTGGTATGAAAAATTTGACCATTAAAATTATGAGACCAAATTGTCCCTTGATTGTCTTCCAAGATCCCCGTAACTGCATTACCCCTTGATTTGGGATTGTTCAACAACAAGAAACTATTTCCATCATATCTCACTAACCCTTCAGAGGTACCCACCCATAGAAAACCCTTGCTATCAATTTTTAAATCATATACTTCATTACTAGGCAATCCAGACCCAACATCAAAGTGCATGAGCGATGGGGTTTGCGCTTGGGTATGATTACCCAATACTAAATGGAATACAAAACAGAAAAATAATGCGCGGAAAAGCATCCTTAAATCTAAGGAATAGCATTGGATGAACATACACTAGGTTTGAAATAGGATCAATGAAATGGCAGATACAGGTTAAACAGGAATCATTCGTCCCAAACCCCAGCACCTTCTCTAATGAGTTCATAAGGTTCCTTGGTACAGTCTACAATGGTAGAAGGAATCATTCCTCCAATGCCACCATCAACCACTATATCAACTTGATTTTTGAAATTTTCATAGATCAGTTCCGGGTCAGTGTATTCTTCCACCATAACTCCGGGAAGGGAAGCAGACAAAATGGGATGACCTAGCTCCTGAACAATGGTTCTAGCAATCTGATTATTGGGGATTCTTAATCCAATGGTACTTTTTTTACTCTGTAGAAGCTTAGGCACTTCTTTACTGGCAGGAAGAATAAAGGTATAAGCACCGGGCAAATGGTTTTTAAGCATCCTATACAAGGGTGTACCAATGCTCTTGGTATACTTACTCAAGTCACTTAAATCATAACAAACAAAACTTAATTGTGCTTTGGAAGGGTCTACCTGTTTGATTTTAGCAATCCTTTCAATGGCTTTGTGTTGGGTAATATCACAGCCCAAACCATAAATGGTATCAGTAGGATAAATGATGATACCACCAGATTGTAGACAGTCAACAATCATTTTAAGGTATCTGGGGTTGGGATTAACCGGGTGTACTTGCAGTAACATGGTTCAAGATTCTAAGTTAAAGTTAAACCTATTCCCTGAGAGGCAATAAAAAAGAGGTAGCGAACTACCTCTTTTCGGTTTGTAACCCCCAATGAAACTGTTTACCTAGAAAGGTGTATTGGTAATAGCCAACTGCAGTTTTCGAGTGTAAAAATAGGGCGGGTATTTTGATCTAACAAAGTGAAAATCACTGAATTTTAAACGGTGTTTTAACGGTAATTTTTCAGTTAAAACAACAGTGGAAATGTAAAATACTTGTTAGAAATTAGAGCATTCAGGTATTCATTCTCAAATCACCCTCCCAAGAATGGGTTCCTACACATTCTCAACCTAAAAGTTGAAACAATGATTAAGATTGCATTAGTAGATGATCATCTACTATTCAGGAGGGGGCTTGCTGTGATCATTAATAGCTTTCAAGAATACAAAATTGTTTTTGAGGCTAATAACGGCAAGGAGTTAACACATATGCTGTCTCCCCAAAACCTACCATCCATTATTCTGCTAGATATTACTATGCCAGAAATGAATGGATATGAAACCGCAAGATGGCTTTACACACATTATCCAACGGTAAAAGTATTGGCATTGAGTATGCTCAATGATGAAAAGTCCATTATCAAAATGCTCAAAAATGGCGCCAAGGGGTATATACTTAAAGATTCAGAGCCCATGGAACTAAAAAGGGCATTAGATAGTTTAACAGAAAAAGGCATTTATTTAAACGATATTATGTGTTCTAATATCATTCATTCTATGAACAATCAATTGGATGAAGACGAGGATTCCTTGCGCAAAAAAATAGAAATCACAGAAAGAGAAACAGAGTTTCTAAAAAGAATCTGTAGTGACCTTTCATACAAACAGATTGCAGATGAAATGTACTTAAGCCCAAGAACCATTGACGGCTATCGCGATACGCTATTTCAAAAACTACAAGTCTCTACGCGAATAGGCCTGGTATTGTACGCCATTAGAAATGATATTGTGACCATCTGATAAAAAAAGAACCCCCGCTACTAGCGAGGGTTCCTATGATCAGTTATTGATTTATTGAATTTCCCAAACCTCTTTACCACGGATCAATTTGTCCAAATCACCTTTTCCTTTAGAAGTAATGATTTCTTCAATTTGCATGGCCATTTGGTCTTCATAACAAGCCCTTTCAGTTTCATAGAACACACCAAAAGGACGTGGAAAATGTTCCCCACTTTGATTGGGATCATCAAACATACGCACCAAAATTTGTGCTTTGTAAAAGTCCTTCTCATCATGGATCCAAAGATCATCCGTAGAAGCACCTTCTGCCAAATCAACCACCACTGGTTTTAAACCATCTAGTTTAATACCAAATTGTTTGTTGGCGCCATACACCATGGGTTTGCCATGTTCTAAGTATAACCCTTGATCTTGTTTGGTTCCTTTTTCAGTAAATACTTCAAAAGCACCATCGTTAAAGATGTTACAGTTCTGATAGATTTCTAAGAAAGAAGTTCCTTTATGTGCATTGGCACGGGTTAACATGTATTGCAGGTGCTTTGGATCACGATCCATGCTTCTACCAATAAAACTGGCATCGGCACCCATGGCCAAGGCCAATGGATTAAATGGATGGTCAATAGATCCAAAAGGAGTTGACTTGGTTACTTTATTGGTTTCAGAAGTAGGTGAATATTGACCCTTGGTTAAACCATAGATCTGGTTGTTGAATACCAACAAATTCACGTCTAGATTTCTACGCAACATGTGAATGGTATGGTTACCACCAATACTCATACTATCTCCGTCTCCAGAAACAATCCATACGCTCAATTCAGGACGGCTGGCTTTTAAACCACTTGCAATGGCAGTAGCCCTACCGTGGATGCTATGCATTCCATAAACATTCATATAATAGGGAAAACGGCTACTACAACCAATTCCGCTGATGATCACAATATCTTCTTTAGCAACACCAATAGTGGGCATTACTTTTTGAACCTGGGCCAAAATGGAATAATCGCCACATCCTGGGCACCAACGCACTTCTTGGTCGGTGGCAAAATCCTTAGCTGTCAGTAAGGGAGCAGCTGTTGCAGTTTCACTCATGTACTAATTTTTTATACGACAATTCAAAAGAATGTAAATAATGGGGCTAAAGTTACGATATTCTAACCTAGGATGAACCCAAAAAATGGGAGTAACCCTTAAAAAATCCTAAGCTTTTAGCAATTCTTCCCAATATTCGGCAGCCCTGCGGGTATGTGGAATCACAATTGTGCCACCCACAATATTGGCCACGGCAAAGACTTCATACAATTCTTCTGTACTCACGCCTAGCTCAAAACTCTTACCCAGATGGTATTTGATGCAGTCATCGCAACGCAAAACCATGCTAGACACCAAACCCAATAATTCCTTGGTCTTTTTGTCCAAAGCGCCTGCTTCATAGGTATTGGTATCAAGGTTCCAAAGGCGTTTCATGACCAAATTGTCCTTGCTCAGGATCACTTCATTCATTTTCTGCCTATAATCATTGAATTCATTCACCATTTCACTCATAATTACTGATTTTGACCCCAAAAATAGGGCCGACCACGCGTCTTGGCCAATAATTTGTATTTTAAGCCTTCAAATTGAACAAATGAAAAAGACCGCGTTTTTGTTATTCCTACTGGCAGCTCAGCATTTGATGGCCCAAAAGGGAAAGGACCCTATTAAAGTGACCGATATGCTTCAGGTTAAACAGGTGTTGGGTGTGAGCCTAAGCCCAGACGGGAGCAAAACGGCTTTTGTAGTCAATCAGATTGAACCCGATGGAGACCTGAAATGGGAATACAAATACAGCAATCAAATTTTTGTCTCAGATGGCCTGTCTAATCCAAAAGCCTTAACAGCCAAGGAAAATGCCAGCCAACCAGCATGGAGCCCCGATGGTAAACAGTTGGCATTTGTGCGTGTGGCCGATGGAAAGCCCCAAATTTTCCTGCTTTCTTTAGACGGTGGAGAAGCCCAGCAATTGACCAAGTACAAATACGGTGCGGGAAATCCCAAGTGGAGCCCAGACGGATCCAAGATCTTGTTCTCAACTTCCGTTCTTCTCAAAGATTTACTCAAAGACAATGACCTCAACCCAGGCAAAACCATTCCAAAATGGCCTTTTGAAAAACCCGGATTTCCAACCAATGATCAACTAAAAACCAGTTTAGCCAAAGCAGACCCAGACGGAAGTTTAGAAGAGATTAGGGCCTACCTAGAACAAAATGCCAACGACAAAAAAGCCAAGGTTTTTAATAAACTTAATTTTCAAGAAGAAAGCACCACTTCACCAGAACTGTCTTTCAATCATTTCTTTAGTGTGCCAGTGAACAATGGTAATCAGGTAACTGCTCTAACACATGGTTTTTACAGGTATCAAGCCGCAGACTATACACCGGATGGTAAACAACTCATTTTAGTAGCAGATATAGACAGTACCGAACACCCAGATAGGTCTTTGGAGACTGCTATTTATTTGGCTAACGCCGATGGTAGCAACCTACAAATGTTGCTTGGAGAAAAAGGTAAAATTTATAATAGTGCTAAAATTTCTCCCTCTGGAAAATGGCTAGCTTTTCAGTTTGGACTTACTGGTTTTGTAGATATTCCACAGTTGGCCGTAATGCCATTGAATGGTTCCTCCAAAGACATTCGTGTTTTGCCTTTTGACCGCAACAAGGGTGGACTAGTATGGAGTGCCGATGAACAGTGGTTGTATTTTACCGCACAGTCAAATGGCGGACAACCCTTGTACCGCATCAATATCAATAGCAAAAAATCTGAAGCGCTAAGCGATTTTAATGCAGGTATCAGCAGTTTTGATTTGCGCAATAACCAACTGGTATTTAGTAAAGTTGAAGTAGCCAATCCTTCTGAATTATACTCGGCAGATGCCATTATGAAACAAGCCAAATGCATCAGCCATTTTAACGATGGTTGGTTGGCAAATAAATCTCTGAGCTATCCAGAAAAATTCAGTTTCAAAAATGAAAAAGGATTAACCGTAGAATATTGGGTAATGAAACCCTATGGCTATGAAGCTGGCAAAAAATATCCCGCAATATTAGACATTCATGGAGGACCCACCGCTATGTGGGGACCCGGTGAATCCAGCATGTGGCATGAGTTTCAGTACTATGCAGCCAAGGGTTATGTAGTAGTATATGGCAATCCAAGAGGCTCGGGTGGTTATGGTGCAGAATTCTTAAAAGCCAATTTGAATGATTGGGGCAAGGGACCCACTTATGACGTGTTAACTTATTTAGACAAAGCCGTTTCATTAGGGTTTATAGACAGTTCTAAATTGGCTGTAACCGGTGGTTCTTATGCAGGTTATTTGGTGGCTTGGATCATTAGCCATGACCAACGTTTTAAAGCAGCTTGCGCCCAAAGAGGTGTCTATGATTTAGGAACATTTTTTGGAGAGGGAAATGCTTGGAGACTGGTACCCAATTATTTTGGCGGCTACCCATGGGAAGCATCAGCCAAGCCCAATCTTGAAAGAGAATCACCCATTAATTATGTAGCCGATATTCATACTCCCTTTATCATTTTTCACGGAGAAAATGACTTGCGCACTGGCGTGATTCAAAGTGAAATGCTCTACAAGAGTTTGAAAGTAATGGGACGCACGGTAGAATATGTGCGCCATCCAGGTGGAACACATGAACTAACCAGAACAGGTAACAACCGTCAAAGAATTGATCAGATGCTACGCACCATGGAATTCTTTGAAAGATTTATCAGTCATTAATCTAGTGTAGCGTTTTTATCCAATCTTGGATGCCAAGTGTCACTTTTTTAGCAACGTCTAATCTAAACTTGGGATCCATGATTTTTTTCTCGTCTTCTGGATTGCTTAGAAAAGCAATCTCTAATAAAGCGTTTGGAAAATCGGTTGGAGCATTGAGTGTAAAATTGAAATTGCCCACGTTCCCAAACTCTTCCAATTTCAAAGTGAGCATCTGTTTAAGAAGGGCTTGAGACAGTGGTCTAAAACCTATATGTTTGTAATAGGTACTCACGCCTTGCACATTGCTATTGGCAGATGAATTCAGGTGTAAACTAATCAGGAAATCAGGGTTCTGTTGTTGCAGAAATAACACGCGGTCTTTCATGTCAAAACTGGTGTCATTGTTGCGGGTCATGACTACTTTTTTGACACCCAATTTTTTTAAATTCTTTTCCAATGCTTTTGCAAAAAGCAAAGTGGCTTCTTTTTCAACTACGTGGTACTTGCTACTTTCCGCACCAGAATTATTACCACCATGACCTGCGTCAATGGCTATCACCATTTTTTTAAGATCCGGCATAACGGGTTGTCTTCTTACTTGTACTACTAAACTCTTTCCCTTATAACCAATAGAATAACCCCAGTGTTGCTGGTGTTTGAGCTCAATGGTTACACGCACTACATCGTCTTCTACCTGATTGTAATAAAGGTTCTTGACTTCTTTGAGTGTTTTGAGTTGGGTAATCCAATTGGTATTGGTTTGAACGCCATAGAGGTCTACCATAATTCTAGCGGGTTCAATTTCCATCCAACTTTTATAAGGCAGGTTTTCTTCCATTCTAATCTGCACTAAATCATATAAAGTATCGCCCTTGGCCAAAAAAGAACTGGTGAGATAAAAGGGTTTTAACTTGGTGGTAGAATCAGGTTTTACATATGCTTTTTCAATATAAGCACTATGGTATTTGGATAATTGAACGGCATAAAGATCCTTGGTACTATCAATCACTTTCAATAATACATTGCTTTCTATATACCCAATCTTGGTACCACCCAATCGGTCTTCACCAAGGCCATAAGAAAGAGAAGGCAACTTGCCAGTTGTCTTGGCCAACCAAAAAGCGGGTTTGGTTTTTTGGGCTTGAACCAAGCAAAAACTTGTAGCGAACAGCAACGTCAAAAATGTTCTCATAACTTGAAGATAAAAAAAAAGGGCATGTTGCCATGCCCTCTGCTACTTAAACCTGTTGTATCAAACTAAACAAAAACACTTAATTGCGTTCTGCAGCCACAATGCCACGGAAATAACCAATGGATTCAGCAATGCCTGGCATTGGATCTCCCATGTCTTTTTCAAATTCAATGCTACACATACCCGTGAACTTTACTTTGTACAATGCTTGCACAACAGCTGGATAATTGATCACGCCCCTACCCATTTCAACGGCTTTGCCGTCTTTGGCAGCTAGGGTTACGTCTTTGATATGTAAGTCAAACAAACGGTCTTTATAATCTTTGATGGCTTTTTCAGGAGCAGTTCCAGCACGCACGGCATGGCCTACGTCTATACACATACCCACTCTTGGGTCCATGTTTTTGATTCTGTCATAGACGTCTTTTGGAGCTGGATATAATTTGTCTTCCGGACCATGGTTGTGGATGGCCAATTTGATGCCGGTAGCTTTTACCTGGGTTTCAGAATATTCAATTAGGTCATAATTGGGTACCCCTACAATTAAGTCTACCCCTACTTTTTTGGCGTATTGGAAAGCTTGGTCAACAGCTTCCTTGGTTTTCATATAGATCACCCCAACCGCGTAAATATTAATTCCAGCCGCTTTGAATTTGCCCAAAACTTCGGCAATTTTCTCGTCTGTGCTGTTCAAAGGCAGGTGAAATTCTTTTAAAGAAAGATTGGTTACCCCAATTCTTTTCATCATGGCAATGGACTGTTCCACATTGAATTTGACAAATGTGTAGCCGGCAACACCAATATTTAAAGGTTCATGAGCAGCAGATGCAGGGCTGGTTTCAGCCCCAATAGCAGCTTTGCCCAAGACGGGTACAATGGCTGATCCAGCCAAACCCATTACGGTTTTTTGAAGAAAGTTTCTACGAGAAGACATGGCAATCAATGATTTAAATTGGAAGAATGGGTATTCGGAAAATGATTTCCGTACTGTGAATTTGCGATTTTTATCTAGTTGCCCTCACTAATTGCCCAGATAATTTTACGAAACCGATATAGTTTTTAGACCCAAAAAGTAAAGGCCTTAGTACTTGTGATACTAAGGCCTTTTACTGAGCAAGCAATCGTAAGATTATCGAAAGGTTAAATTTAGAGAAATTATTCAATTTCTCCCAAATTTATTTCTTAGAACTGATAACCGCCGTCTGCAATCATTTTATCAGCAATCCTGCGTCTAGCGTCCTTGCTGTTAAAGGGTTCTACTTTGGTGAACCTTTTTAGTCCAATATGCATCATTCTGAGCTCATCGCCATCAGCAAAGCTATTTAAAGCGTCTTTTCCGGCTTTATTGATCCTATCAGCTGCGTCATAGAGGTAAACATGCATCATATCGGTCTGAATATTGGCGGCTTGCTCACCCTTGGTTTGGGTCAGTTTCATCACGCGCAATAAGGCTGATTCAGCATGGAATACTTCTATGCTCATATCGGCAATATTCATTAGAATCTCCTGTTCCTTATCTAAGCTCATCATCAATTTCTGAACTGCTGCACCTGCAACCATTAAAATTGCTTTCTTAAAGTTGCCAATATACTTGCGCTCTTTGGCAAATGGTGCGTCATCATCACTGTTAAAATCCGGAATGCTCATCAGCTCTTTTTGAACCGCCATGGCTGGTCCCATCAGGTCAAGCTTACCCTTCATAGCGCGCTTGAGTACCATGTCTACTGTCAAGAGACGGTTGATCTCATTGGTACCTTCATAGATGCGGTTAATCCTGCTATCGCGATAGGCTCTAGAAATAGCGTACTCATCACTAAAGCCATTTCCGCCGTGTACTTGCACACCTTCATCCACTACATAATCCAAAGTCTCACTACCAAATACTTTGAGCATGGCGCACTCAATAGCAAATTCTTCTGCCGCACCCAATAAAGATTCTGCAAAGGATTTACCACTGGCTTCTGCTTCGTGCTCATTATCATCAATCCATTTTGATGTACGATACAGGGCCGATTCGCAAACCCATAAACGGGTAGCCATTTCTGCCAACTTGTATTTGATAGCACCAAATCTAGAAATAGAGATCTTAAATTGCTCACGCGCAATGGCGTATTCCACGGTGGTGTTCAATGCGTGTTTTGCTCCACCAAGTGTTGCAGCACATAATTTTAAACGACCAATATTTAAGATGTTGAACGCAATGATATGACCCTTACCAATTTCACCCAATACATTCTCTACAGGCACTTTACAATCTTGGAAATACAATTGAACAGTAGATGAACCCTTGATCCCCATTTTATGTTCTTCTGGTCCTTGAGTAAATCCTTCCATGCCACGCTCTACAATAAATCCAGTGAATTTATCACCATCAATTTTTGCAAACACCGTGTACACGTCTGCAAAACCACCATTGGTGATCCAGCATTTTTGGCCATTCAGAATATAGTGTTTTCCGTCATCGCTTAGTTTGGCTGTACTCTTAGCGCCAAGGGCATCAGAGCCACTATTGGGTTCTGTTAAACCGTAAGCACCCTTCCACTCACCACTTGCTAATTTTGGAATATATTTTTCTTTTTGTGCATCGGTACCAAAATACAAAATGGGTAAAGAACCAATACCGGTATGTGCTGCAATAGCCACAGAAAAAGAATAGCCACCACCAAGACCTTCATTCACAATAGTAGAAGTGATAAAGTCTTTACCCAATCCACCGTATTGTTCAGGGAATGAGGTAGAAAGCAATCCTTGTTCACCAGCTTTTTGTACCAAGGATGGCATCAAGCCTGGTTCCAGTTTTTCAATCCTATCAATGATGGGAATGATTTCTGTGGTCAGGAATTGTTGGCACATATCCATGACCATATGTTGTTCTTCATTAAAGTCTTCCGGGATAAAAGTATCCATTGGATTACTTTCTTTGATAATCCATTCGCCGCCTTTTAAAGCTGTTTTGTTGTTGGTTTCCATGGAAGAAAATTGTTTGTTTTTGTTATGGCAATTATTATGTTAGGTTGTCGTAGACTCTTTGAAATACTTCTTTTACAATATCAATATCTTCTTTCTTCACCCCCACCAAAGCTTCACTCATGGTTTGGTTGGCAAGGTCAATAGTGAGCTGTTGCAAATTTTTTGCGGGTTCTGTTAAACAAACTAGGTTAATGCGTCTATCCGTTTTAGAAGGCATTCTTTTAACCAAGGATTGCTTTTCTAAATTGTCAATCAGTCTGGTAATACTGGGTTTGTCTCTAAAAGTTCTATTGCATAGTTCCTGTTGGCTCAAACAATCTTCCTTCCACAAATGGTACAAAACACTCCACTGTTCAATAGTAATTTCTAAGCCCGCCTGTCTAAAATTCTTTTGCAGTCTTCTAGCCACAGCCGTAGATGCCATGCCATTGATGACGCTATATAATTCTCCTCTTTTGAAATGGTTGTTTGGCATATAGTTAGTTATGCAACTAAATCAAAGTACGTGAGTTTCCCTAAGAATACCAAGTATTTTACTGTTAATTTTCATGATTGCATTTAAAATGAAAGATCCCTTACAAAATTGGCTTGGTTTAATAGTGTCTTCCACAGATTCACCTGCTTTGAACCGTTTTGCAGAATTAGCCGTTTCTTTGTTTATGCATCAAACGGTTTTCTATATTAGTCTGGGTCTATTGTTGGCATATGGATTATTGATCCTGCTCTATAGACGCTGGTTTTTGATGCTAGAACCCTTTGAGCCCAACCAAGAAAAGGAACCCGTTACCCGCTTTAGTATTGTGATTCCGGCCAGGGATGAGCAGGCAAATATTGGTGCCTGTTTGGCTTCTATCTTAAAAAACCAATACCCCGCACATCTTTATGAAATTATTGTAGTCAATGACCATTCTACTGATGGAACAGAAGCCAAAGTCAGCGCTCTTCAGCAAGAACATCCTCAGTTGAAACTCATCAATTTAGCAGACCATGTAGGTGCGGGTTTGAATGCCTACAAGAAAAAAGCCATTGAATTAGCCATTAGTCAAACAACTGGAGATTGGATCATCACTACCGATGCAGATTGTGTTGTTTCAGAAAACTGGTTGTCTTTATTTGATGCCTATATTCAAGAAACTGGCGTTGTATTTGTTGCAGCCCCCGTGCAGTTTGAACATACAGGAAGTTTTATCTCCGTTTTTCAAGTGCTAGACTTTATGAGTTTACAGGGCATTACCGCAGCAGCCGTTGGTGCAGGTGCACATTCCATGTGTAATGGAGCTAATTTGGCTTATCAGAAAAAAGCCTTTTATGAAGTAGGTCAATTTGCAGGAATTGATCAGATTGCCTCCGGCGATGATATGTTGCTCATGCAAAAAATGAGGAAGGCATTTTCTGGAAAACTGGGATTTCTATTTCATCAAAGCGCTATTGTTAGCACCCTTCCCATGCCCAATTGGAAACAGTTTATCAATCAACGGATTCGATGGGCCAGCAAGGGAACCCATTACCAAGACAAGAGCATATTTTGGGTATTACTCTTGGTGTATTTGGTAAACCTGAGTCTCTTAGTATTGTTTATACTGGCATTCTTTCAAGGAACACTTGAACAATTCTTTTATTTACTCTTATTTAAAACCGGGGTGGAATTGTTTTTCCTTTATCCAGTGAGCAGGTTCTTTGGCCAAACTGCACAATTAATCTATTTCCCAATCATGCAGCCCGTGCATATCTGTTACACGGTGATTGCCGGTTGGTTAGGGAAATTTGGCAATTACCAATGGAAGGGAAGAAATACTAAATAAAAACTGCACAGTTCATTGGGGGTAAACTGGTAGCTAATGTGCCTGTCTATTTTCAGGCCACCAAGCGTACACCATCAAACCAATCATTGCAAGTAACACAAAGGGGAAAAGCAAAAAGGATTTCATAGTGATTTGATTTGGTTTACAATATTGGGACTGAGTACTTTTCAGAAGGTTTAAAACTTAATTATTAAACATTCCTTAAAAGAGAGAGACCCAATGATCTTATGATGTTGCCTAGGTTTAAAAGCAATCCAGTTAAACCTAGTGATCATGTAAGTAGATACTCAGAGATTACATGTTCGTTGCCTAACCATTTGTTAAATCGGTGAATGCCTACTCTAGGAGGGTGAGTAAGTAGAATCTACTAAAAAATCTAAGCAATTAGAGATTGCTCTTCCTTTAGCTTCTGATCTAATAACAACAATAATCCCAAGCTAAGCCAAAAAAGACTGCCCAATTTATCCGTTTCAATCATGTCACTCATAAAATTGACAACTCCCAACATAGAGAGAACAAGGGCAATACAAAGCGCTACCTGACTAAAAAATTGATTTTGAAAACGGTGGTATAAAGATTGTGCTTTAAGCAACATGCCAAAATACAGGGCACAGAAAAGAATCAATCCAACAATCCCTTGTTCACACAAAGTGAGTAAGAAATAATTGTGCACGGTACTGTGTTCTGGATTATCGCTCACCCAAGTTTGAAACCTATTAACCGTATAAGACTTGTATTGACTATAAAAACTATTGGGGCCAAAACCGGTAATGGGTCTTTCTACCACCATGTTAAACCCAGCCACCCATCTATAAAATCGCTCTGCGTTAGAAACGTCTTTTAAAGCTACTGTTGCGGCTAAATGCTCCTTAATATCTGTATGAAAAATAGTACGGTCATGATCTGGTGCAAAGCGCATATAATGGTAATCAGTAACCAACCAGCCAGTGACTGCCACCAATAAAACAACTGCACCCACAAGCACTTGCTTCATCCATTTTTTTTGAATCACATAATAAATAGCAATCCCAACTAATATTGCCAACCATGCTCCTCTGGAATAGGCAAAGACCAATGCAATTAAACCAAGAATCAATCCGCGTTTGATCCAAATTTTATTGGCGTTTTCTTGAGGTGTTAATTGATACATGGTCCAAGCCACCGGCAAGAGACAAACCAACATGGCAGAATAGTTCACGTGGTTTCTAAAAAAGGGAAAAATTGTTTTCTTAACAAGTTCAAAAGAGAACCCGTAATAGCTATGTCTAATCAAGGTTTGAAAAGCTAAAAAAAACATGGGAACCAATAGATAGATAGCCATTTTGCTAATCCTTGCTTGACTATCTAACAAAATTTGTGGTAAGATTACAAATGGGATGATGTACCAAATTCTAGCTAAAAAAAACTTATAGCCCAACATTGGATTGTCTGCATAAGAGGCGCTTATAAAACTCCATCCCATGATCAAGACAACCACAAAAAACAAGGGGGCTGTTTTTAAATATTTGGGAAAGCTGGCAGGTTGGTGCAGGAATTTCAACAACGCCATTCCTGTTAGTAGCAACATGAGTGGCTCATCGGGAAAATCTAAACCCAGAGTAGATGTTAATTGTAGTTCCGTTGAAAATGGTATCAGTGCTATCAATAACCAAAACAATTGTTCTGATTTGTTTACACAATAATCAAAGAACAATGGAAACAATAACCATGCAAATGGAATAAGCAGCATCAGGGTTTCTCTGAGCACAATGGCCATGACCAAGGAGGCCATGAAAACCAAGCTAGCTATGAGTTTGGGTTTATATGAAAAAAGGTTAGTCATTAAAACGCCTCTTCTCTGTGATAGACCAATAAACCCATTAATCCAAATAGGAAACTAGCAATGAATGCAGCTAATAAAATTTCCCATTTATTGGGTTTTTCAGACTTGGCAGCTGGCACTGCATTTTCTAAAACATAGAGTGCTGGGGCATTATTATCAATAGCCAATTGAAATTCATTGGCTGCTTTTTGATAACTATTCATTTGCTCCAAAATATTTTGAATTTTGTTCTGGTTCAATCTTATCTCCGCTTCTGAAAGTGCAGTAGTACTTGCTAGTGATTTGTATTCCGCTTCCATGCTAGCAATATTGGATTTAAGTTTGGATAGAGAATTACGATAATTTTCTTTCCAAATAGCAGCTTCTGTTTGTTGAACAATTACTACCAAGCGATTCACAATTTTTGCTGATAGTTCTTTCTCCTTTGTCCAAGCAAATACTTTCAATTGCCCCAAATCAGTTTTTTGAAAAGTCAGGTCTTCTCTTAATTCCAACACCGCTTTTCTTCTATTAATACCCTGGTCACTATTGGTCAATTTGTAATAATCTACCAATTGAAAACTATCTACCAATTGCTTGTATACTGTATCCATACTGGCAATTCCAAATAACCTATCCAAATCATCACCCGTTCCAAAATAGGAATAGAGTCCTTCAATATTGGTATTAAATAGTCTTGCCTTATCGGCCAGCGCCGGATTAGCAGGTACCAAAATGGCAAAGGATCTATAATATTTGGGAACTATAAAAAGGGTAATGGTAGTAACCAAAAGGGCTATCACCACAAATCCAGCCAACTGTTTCCATTTGTCTTGGAGCAGTTGTGCCGTTTTTTGCAGGTTGAATTTTGGCGTGTTAGCGTTTGTGTTTGTTGGCATGTGGTGAAAATACAATTTTAAGCTTTAGAACTTCCTGTCAAGCATAGCAATAGAAGGTTTAAGAGCAGTTCATGACTAACTCATAACCAGTTGAAGACTAGTTTATGGGGCAACCACTACATTACGTGTAAGACTCTCGTCTAAGGAAATAAAGGTCTCTGTACGCTCAATCCCTTTAATTTTCTGCAACTCATCGTGTAAAACAAAACGCAATTGCTGAATGTCTTTGCAGACAATTTCGGCAAACATGCTATAGTTTCCAGTTGTATAATTTAACCGTACTATTTGTGGTATTTTCTTCAATTCCTTGGCTACACTATCATATAGCGAACTTTTTTCTAGATAAATTCCAATAAAAGCTATAACATCGTAACCTAAAGCCTTTAAATCAATAGATAATTTTTTACCTTTCACAATACCGGATTCTTCCAGTTTTTTGATCCTAACGTGAATGGTACCTCCTGATACAAAGAGCTTCTTACCAAGGTCCGCATAGGAAATTTCAGCATCGCCCATCATTTCCTGAATTATCTGCAGATCTAATTTATCTAAATTCAATTTTACGGACATAAATCACTAATTTTTGAATATTATCTATAATATATGGCAATTTATTGAACATTTTCTATACTTTTTAAATTTTCTTTAAAATGTTTGCAAAATTGTGATGAACGGCTGTATATTTGTTCTCCCAACCAAGGGAAAGATCTTATATACTGTGGGGTGATGAAACTTTTGGCAGACATGCCCTCTTGTCTCGGGGGTGAAGATCATAGGACAAACGTAGCATAGAGCCGCTTCGCAAGAGGCGACCAGGGTCGACCACTGAACTTTGTGCTATAGCTAACTACTTCGTGGAGGTTCGATCCCTCCCCCTACAGCTTTAAATCTCCTATAATATTGATTACCAATATTATAGGAGATTTTTTTTGACCTAACTAAAAAGGTTATACTTGGTTAAGATATGTATTTGATGATTCTGTTACACATTTCAAACATTTATTGGTATTAAAATTAAACACTCGAATATATTTTTGTATACCCCTGATTTTAAAGTGCAAAAACTGAAGCACCGTTTTTGCAATAAAAAATCAATATGCTTTTATTAATCAAGTTTGCAGTCATTGCAATAGGCCTATTTGTATTAGTTCTATATGCATCTAGTAAATCAAAGGGGTTTGCTTTTAGGTTTCTTGGGTTACACTATGCCATTATACTTAGCATTGCCTTTACCTATATTTTATTTGAGTCAGGCTTTATAGTCCAATTTCCACATTTATTAAGAGTAGTTGCACCACTTGGATACTTAATTGGCCCCTTTAGCTACCTATTTATTCGAACCCTACTTAAGAATGAAACCAAACTTCAAATAAAAGACTATTGGCATTTTTTACCTTTTCTGATTCACTTGATTGAAGAAATTCCATTTTATATTTCATCTACTGCGTATAAAACAGCTCTAGCCCAACAATTAGTTGGACATGGTTTGGTAGAAATGATTGAAGTCAATAATAGTGAAGTGATTGCAGGAATACATAATTTATTGAAATTTTTTAGTGTTACACTTTACCTTTTTTACTCATTTAGATACTTTAACCATTTTAAAAAGAATGCTCCTCAATATGTTTTAATTGAAAACAATAGGTTGTTGCTTTTTGCCAAGCAATTTTTACAATTAAAACTGTTGGCCCTTGTACTAGTAATTAGTGCTGCAATTTTTGTTGTTATCACGCGTAATATGCAGGTTAATTTGATCATGCTAGATTTAAGTACTTTATTGATAATTACTTTAAATATTTACCTATTTATCTTAAATCCAAACCTACTCTATGGTATGCAATATTCATTTGCATATGGAAAACAGCAAATTGAAGACCATCAAGAATTGCTTAAAAAGAATATGGTTTATTCAAGTTTGCAAAACAATGCTTCAGATGTAGCTGTATTTATCAACCCTGATTTTAAAATCGTACACTATAATTCAGCAGCAGCAAATGAAGCAAAATCAATATTTGGAGTGGAATTAAAGCCAGGTGATGATATCCGAAATTATATTGCAGGAAATTTTAAAACTAGCTTTCTTGAGGGATTTTCAAAAGCTCTTACAGGTAGAAAATTTACAACCGAATACCAGTTTTTAAACTGCCCTAATCAAAGTGATTCCTGGAGGCTAATTGAATTGTATTCCATTCTCAATGAGAAAAAAGCACTTTTAGGTGTTACATTCACTATGAAAGATATAAGCAGTTTGAAATTTAGTGAAATCAAAATATCTGAATATCAAAACAAACTAGAGGATATTGCTTGGAGAGAATCTCATTTACTAAGAGCTCCAATAGCTACTTTATTAGGTTTCTCAAAACTATTGTTGAAGCCTGAAAATAGTTTAAGCTACGATGAAAAAATTTTACTTGTTAGTAATATTCAAAAGGAGATAGAAAGGTTAGACATAGTTATTAAAAATATTGTTGACCTTACTTTAGAGAAGGAAAAATCCCCTGTAGTTTAAAATAAGTTATCTCAAGTACTCGTATATAAAATCCTGCTTCACTTTGTTCACTTGGGTCTCCCAAATCTCTTTGTAAGCCGTTTGCGTAAAATGGTGTGCCCGATAAGGCGCAGTGACTATGATATTTTTTCCTTTTGTTTGATTCAGTGCGGCATAAAGCGCAGAGGATGGGCAGGTTTGGTCTATCAATCCTATTTCTGCAACTATGGTTGCTTTGGAATTTTTTAGTAAATGTGCTGCGTCAAAATAGGGCAGGTTGGCTTCTAAAACACCGCGGTCTTGTTTGGCTTCAAACAAATAAGGCCATGATCCTTTTCTACCCACCAAGGTTCCTCCCCAATCACACATAGCAGGAACAGTAACCACTGCTGCTGTAACACGCTTGTCTAGCCCCGCAGCAACCAATGATTGGCCGCCGCCTTGACTCTCTCCTATTACTAAGATTCTTTTGCCATCCCACTCGGGCAAACTGGTTAAATAATCAATGGTTCTGAGCAAGCGTTGGTACATGCCCAAAAAATAGGATTCATCTTTATTGGTGATGCCTATTTGCGCATAGCGATATAGTTCTCCTTTGTCTAGACTATCATAATAGCTTTGAGGCTGTGCATTCAACATGCCGTGTGCATTCAAGTCAAAGACCAATGCACCCTTACCCATACGAGCATAGCGTAAAGCAATTTCTGGCTTAGACCTACACCAATCTCCATTTACACCTGCCGCATGAAAATAGATGACAATGGGTAATGACTTCTTTGCTGCTTTAGAAGGCTTAGCAAAATAACCCCTTACAGGCTTCGCCGATGTACAATTGATTTCCATATTCCAACACAGATAACTTGGATCTGAATTGGGTTCTGCTATGGCCGATACTTTCACTGGCAGTGCGCGCAATGCTTGTTTTTGTTTATTCCAAAAGGACTCCAGATCTGCTGGTCTTTTTGTGCCAGGCTGATAAGATTCAGGGTTCACAATCAGTCCAATCCAACCTGAATCCGTTTTTGTTCTGGCTTCCCAAACAAGGGTAGTTGGTTCATTAACTACCTGATCAAAAATGACCAATGAATCACCACTATAATTTTTCTGCTCGGTTGCATAGCTGCTAAAATTATGTTGAATCTTGAGCGTAACAACCTGTGTTGATTTGTCTTTGATGCTTAGTACCACTCTGGCCCTATCCCCGCTATGATACACGCCATTCTCATGACTTTGACTAAACAAGATTCCTTGTGCTTGCACCAATGAATGCAGGCTGATCAAACAAAATAAAATGCTATAGAAAATGAATTTCATGTTTGGCGTATTCAATGAATCAAGACATTAATGCAATTAATAATCTACATGATAATCTTTCTTAGTAGTTTGTCCACTCCAGGCTTTCTTGGCCGTCCAATCTGCTGCAGGTGCAGACCAGAATGGATTGTTAGGAGCAAGACCCAATGCAAGAAATCCGGTTGTGCAGAGATACAAACTTCCGGTAGAAGTATAAGTGTCTGCTATTTCAGGTTGGTGCCCTGCAAAACCCAATTGCAACCAACCATTATTGTCAAAAGTACCAGCAGCTTCAAATTGGTTCTGCATGACCTTGGTCATAGCACATCGCACTTGTGCTGGTAAAACTGCTTTTGGTAATTTTTCCATTAGAGAAATTTGTGCCAAAGCTTGAAAAGCTCCAATGCGATAAGTGAGTGATCTTCCAATAACGGGATAAGTTCCATCGGGTGAAATCATGCGCTCTTGCAATTCTGCATAGCGAATCATTCTTTTCAATGCTTCTTCAGTTTCTGCAACAGGAATCATTCTTCGTTCCGCCATAATCGCCGTCATGTCTACCATCATGCCCTGAATCACAAAACTATTGTAGTAATCCATGGCAAATTTTTCACCGTCTTTATAATAGCCATCGCCAACATACCATTCCTTCATTTTCCTATACGCCATATCCATTCTAAAAGGATCGGCCTGCTGGCCAATTTTTAAAAGAAAGGCTTCTGTGATTCCTGAAAACAATAGCCAATTACTATAGCTTGGTTTTCTTGTTCTCAAAGATTGAAACTCGGCAATAAATCTTTGTTTGGTAATGGTATCTAATGGTTGCCATAATTGTGCAGGTGCTCTTAAAAATGCTTGTGCAATAAATGCCGCGTCTACAATGGGTTGTTGTTCGGTAGTAAAATTCAAATAATCTGGATGTGCTGGATTCACCACATTGGGTAAGCCTTTCAATAGATCTGCTAAGACTTGTTTGCGCAAAATACCTTCCGCATTATTCTCTTCTGGCAATGCCAACCAAGGCGCTAGTCCCACCATGGTTCTTCCCACGGCTTCCATATAAGTCACTTTAGTCACATTCAAACTATAGCCTGGTCCTTTTTCTAAGGGCAGGTTTTTTTTGAGGGTACCTGCTGCCATATTTTTGACTACAGGATTCACAATTTTGTACAAGGTATTTACCCAATATTCACGGTCTTGTAAACCCGTAGCAGCCATTGTTGTGCTTGGTTGTGCTGATAGAGAAACAGTTAGGGTATAGAATCCAAAGATCAATACCATCCTACTAAAAACTGTGGCCATTAATTTCATATGTGCAAAGCTTATAGCACAATTTAAGCCAGTGTTGGCAATTGCCCATGCTTTTCCTTTTTGTAATCCAACCGCTTGTCAAATTGCCTTTTCATTAGCCGTTTTTGACATTATATTTGGTTTGCTTTTATAAACAATCGCCATGAAAAAACAATTACTCTTTAGTGCCATGCTTTTTTGTGTAGTTGGAGCATTTGCCCAAAACAGCCGATCGGCTTTAACTGCCACCAAACAACAATTGTCTGAAGCCAAGAGCTATAATATTGCGCTGGTTTGGCAAGACAAACAAGAAATAGATAGAAACCCGGGAATTAGAAAAGAGTTATTAAATATCTTCCCAGAATTAGCAAATAAGGAGTTGAATCAAAAGAATCCTGACTTTACTGTGCAAGTATTGGTGGCAAAGCCTCAAATCATTGCAGAAAAAAATACTACTGCAGTTGTCACAAGCAATGCTCAGGGGCATGAAGTAGAATTGAATTATGATTTGCCAGCAAAAATGTTGGTTCTAGACAAAGTAGGAAAAGTCCTATTTGAATGCAAATTGAATGAGATTCAAAATCCTATTGTATTCAAAGAATATTACAAATACACCGATAACAATTCAGTAGCTATCGTGAATTCAAAATCTAACGAACCTACTGTCTTAAGAAACAGTGTAAAATCTTATGATCCCATGAACAGTGGTGTCAATAGTACCGAGTATTATAACATTACTCCTAAAAAACAAACCGCTGATTTGAGGGTCTTGTTAAATGCTTGGAAAATGGATTTGAATAATCAAAAAACAGCTGGTTTGTAAAACAAGATTTGATTAAAAAATATTATCCCGATAGCCAACCACTATCGGGATTTTTTATGGCTTTTCTATTCCAACCAAACCACCATCCATAGCCATTTTTTTCAACTCAGGTTTGGTAATATACCTAAGATTTGTAGCATATAAAGAGTCTTTAATATCTTTCAAACCCGCTACAGTAGTGGATTGGTATTCATTGGCTTGAAGAAGCACCGAATCTGCATTAACGCGATAAACTTTGTAAAGTGTAAAATTGTCCTTGGCCAATTTTAGCTCTAAAACGTCTCCTGCTGCCACCTGATCCATTTGGGTTGCCAAAGCTTTTTGTGCTCGTTGTTCATTGTTTAATTGATAGACAATGAGCAAGATCATTAACGCTAAACCCGAGAACATCCAGATAGGAATTCTAGTCTTGGCTTTTAATTGATGATACGCAGCTTTAAGATTAGCCGGCATGTCTTTGTCAACCATGACCTGTTTACAATTGCTGCAATAACTCACACCGGTTTTACCTGCGGGTAAATAGGGAATATAAAAGAAGTGCACATATTTCTGAAACACTTCCATTTCTAAACTATGGTTACTTGCGCAATTGGGGCATTTCTCCTGTACCATTTCTTTGGCTTGAGAAATGGATTTGTGTCCAATGATATACATAATAGTATTTTGAAGCCATGAAATTATGGGGTGAACAAAAACTGACTATACCCTAGACAGGGTATTTTGCTGGCGCGATGTTTTATACAAGCATTTTACCACAAGCCTGAATTGCTTTAGTTTTGCGGCCATGGGACAGAAAAAATTGATCCGCTTTGAAGCTATTAAACAATTCCCCAATGTGCACGAGTATCCGCAAGACATGCAGGGTAAATGGAAGGATTATTTCAAAAATGAGGGTAGTTTAACGCTAGAATTAGCTTGTGGAAAGGGCGAATACGCCGTGGGATTGGGTAGGCTTTATCCAAATAGGAATTTTATAGGAATGGACCTGAAGGGCAATAGGATTTGGCGCGGTGCCAAAACTGCACTGGACGATGGTTTGACCAACGTAGCATTTGTACGCTCTCATATTGACAAGATCACGGATTATTATGCCCCTGGTGAAGTGTCTGAGATCTGGATTACTTTTCCTGATCCACAACTAAGGTTTTCAAGGGCCAAAAAAAGACTAACCTACCCTCGCTATCTAAGACTTTACCAACAAGTATTGGCAGAAGGCGGATTGGTACACCTAAAAACGGATAGCCCAGATCTGTATCAGTTTACAAAAACCGTTTTGAACTTATTTGAACTTACGGTGTTAGAAGATACAGACAATGTGCATGCCCTACCAACAGTTAAACAGGATTTATTAATCAAGACCCATTACGAAGGTCTAGATATTGCCCAAAGCAATCGGATTCATTATCTCTGTTTTCAGTTAGACAAAGAATTGCCAAAGGAAAAGGATGCCGTATTAAAACAATTGATTAGTGAGCGAGAACTTGATTGAAAACCTTGATTTTTATTACGATGAAAACGGTAATGTTGTTTTCACCGAGCACTATCATATAAACAAGGGCCACTGTTGCGGACACGGATGCAGACATTGCCCCTATCAGTTTGAATCTGTTCCCGAGCCCAAACGCTCTCAATTACTTCAAAGAGAAAATGCGTAAATTGGCTCATGGCCAAATCTTCCAAACCCAGTAAATCACTCAAGGCAATAACAACTGAAAAGCCAAAAGCTGTTCTCCCTAGTGGCAGAAAAGACGCAAGTTTTTTTGAACAGGTATACGATGTAGTGAGGTTGATTCCAAAAGGTAGGGTTACCAGCTATGGCGCTATTGCCGCATACCTTGGAACAAGAATGAGCGCAAGAATGGTAGGATGGGCCATGAATGGCGCACACAACATTACGCCAAAAGTACCAGCACATAGAGTAGTAAATCGCAATGGCATGTTGAGCGGGAAAGCCCATTTTGCTACTCCAACCTTAATGGAAGAATTATTGGCAAAAGAAAAAATCTTTGTCAAAGAAGATATAATCCAAGACTTCAAAACCAAATACTGGGACCCCAGTATTGAACTCTCTTTAGATTAAAGATCTTGTATTGACTAGCTATAAAATGGCTTGATCATCCAATATACAATAGGCCCTGTAACTGCCACATAGAACCAAAGTGGCCAGGTAATTTTTGCAAGCTTTTTATGCAAAGGAAATTCTGCAGTTAAAGCACGATAAGCCGTGAATAAAATAAAAGGAAGAATAATAGCGGCTAAAATAATATGGGTAATCAGGATGATAAAATAAATGGTTCTCATGCCACCCACTGCTGCTTTTTCTACATCAGTTACTATTCCATCATGGTCAACGTCTCCAAACTTTGCTTCACCTGCTAATAAGTGATGCGCAATATAGGATACCAAGAAAAGAATAGACAAGACCAATGCTGCCATCATGATTTGCTTGTGTAATAGGTATTTGCCATTTTTTACAGCCACAAGTGCAGCCACTAATAAAACAGCAATAGTTGCATTGACAAATGCGTTGAAAGCGGCAAATAGGTGTACGTCAAAACCTAGGTCTACATTGAGTTTGATCTTGGTCAGAACGCTTACTGCTAAGAATACAACAACTGAAAATATACCGATGAGCCAATAGGCTTTTTTGTCATTTTTGGTAAGAGAAGCTTGTAACATGAACTGATTTTAAAGTGCTTAAGGATAACAGTAATTTGATAAACTTGTTGACTAGCCGTTGATTTTTCTACGACCTCTTAAATAGAACATAAAAAAGGTTACAGCTAATACAATGATTAGCCAGAGCCAACTCAGGTCAATGATTTGCATGAATACCGTGCTCTTTTGTTTCTTGTCTTTTTCCAACATGAGCAGTCCAATATCTCTAGCCAATTTGCCCAAGGAAATGCTGTCTAAGCCATTGTAATATCCGCGAACATAATGGTCTTTGTCTATGAGTACAAATCTGCTGGTATGTACAAAATCTGGCGATATAGGTTCTTCGCTAAACTTGTCAACTTTTAATTCTTCAAAAGCAAATTTGTAAATAGAATCTCGGTTGCCTGTCAGCATCCACCAGTTGTCATGGTTTACACCAAATCGGTCTGCATAATTTTTCATGACTGCTACAGAATCGCGTTCAGGGTCAACCGTAAATGAAATAAACTGTACAATACTGGTGTCTATTTTATTGCGCACATTTCCTCCTGTGATAAAGGACTGTTGCATTTTAGCCATATTGTGGGTGAGCTTGGGACAAATGCTACCACAACTGGTAAAGAAAAAATCAGCTACAATAATTTTACCCGTCTTGTCAAACAAGCCCACGGAATCACCCAATTGATTTTGCAAATGAATATTGGCCGTTTGATGCCAAATGCTGTCTGTGATTTCCTTACCCTTCTCTACCCTGGTAACCACGGTGTCAAGCAAGTATTTTCTGGGCATGTCTACTGCCTTGTCACTAAAGTATTTGAGCGCCAAATAACAAAGTATTGGCACCATCAGTGCTACCATTAAACCTAGGATGGCTTTCTTATTCATGCTGCAAAATTAACCAATAAAAAAGCCATCCCGTTAATTGGGATGGCTGATTTCTCTATTCTTTACAAATTAATGAGTGGTTCTTGTTTCATCCAAATAACCTTCATGCTTTGTTTCGTGTTTTTCTTCGTGTTTAGGAGCTTCTTTTTTTTCTACTTTAATAGTGCTTTGCTCCTTAAAGTGTGGATCATAAGTATTACGCAAATTCCTAAATGAGTTACCATCAGTTAAGAAAGCTGTGATGAACCAGATAAATAGAGCCAAAGGAACTACAATGGTCATAATTAAGTTCTTCAACTCGTGTTTCAAGTGCATAAAATAGGCAACAATGTAGAAAGCTTTAGCCAGCATTAAGATTACAATGGAACCTTTAACGGCCAAACGTAATCCTTCATTGGTCATACCCATCATCCAGAAACCTAGAATCAATTCTACTACAGTAAGTACAGAAAGGATAACGGTTACTTTTACAATTTCTTTGGTTCCACCATCATGGTGTACTTCGTGTTCAGCAGTATGTGACATATTGTAATTGCTTGTGTGTTTTTAATGGATTGTCTTAGATTAAGTAGAAACATGTGAATACGAATACCCAAACCAAGTCTACAAAGTGCCAGTACAAACCAGCTTTTTCAATCATCAGGTAATGACCGCGTTGCTCAAACTTGTCAGTTAAGGTCATAATCAACATGACTATATTAATGATAACTCCAGAGAATACGTGGAAACCATGGAAACCAGTAATGGTAAAGAAATAGTTGGTGAAGTTGGTAGAAGAAGCTGAACCATCGGCATTTAAGAATGGATTCATACCCCACCATGCACCTTCATGATGTAAATGGTTCCACTCCCAAGCTTGACAGCTCAAGAAAGCAATACCACCAATAATGGTCCAGATCAAATTGGTTGTAACACCTTTTTTATCCATGTTCTGACCAGCTTTCACTGCCAATACCATAGTTACAGAACTAATGATCAAGATAAAGGTCATGATACTTACAAACACCAATGGTGCGTGTACGCCTTCTGGCGCAAAAGGGAAGCTTTTGAATACTTCATTAGGGTCAGGCCATCCATTAGTTGAAAAACGAATGGTACCGTAAGAGATCAGGAAAGCCCCAAAAGTGAACGCATCACTCATCAGGAAATACCACATCATCAATTTACCATACTCTACGTTGAAGGGGCTTTTACCTCCGCTCCAAAGCTTGGGTGTTGTTGCAGTTGTTGTAGTTGACATGTCTTAAGCAAAAATTTCGGTACAAAAATATTGGCTGGCGTTGAAAAATAAGGAATAAATCCCAACTTTTTCTTAAACTATCCAATCCAGTTATAAAACAAAAACAAGTAAATCCATAATGCATCCACAAAGTGCCAGTAAGTTCCTACTACTTCTACCGGCACTGCACTGTAGTTCTTTACCGATGAGCGAAAAGCCCTAGCAAAAAGCGTAACCAATGCAATCACTCCTCCCAAAACGTGTAGCATGTGCAACACGGTAATCACAAACAAGAAAGACACCGCAGAATTACTCTTTGGCCCAATCATGGCAATATCCCTTGCTTCCAAATCTTTAAAACCCAAGTACTGCATCACCAAAAAAGCTAGGCCAAGACCTGCAGTTATGGTAATTAGTGTTCTGTATCGGCTCATTTCTCTGGCCTTCATGGCTTTTGATGCCAAATACATGGTCAGGCTACTAGCCAAGATCACGCCAGTGGAATACCAGAAAATCAGTGGCAAATCAAATTGCAACCAACTGCTCTGATTCTTTTTTACAATATAAGCACTGGTCATACCGGCGAACATCATCACAATGCTACCCATGGCCACCCACATAGCAAACTTGTGGGGGTGGATTTTTTGTGGCTCCTTGTTAGGAATAGTTGTTGTCATCACGGTGATATTTTTAATCTGTTACTTTCTATTAATGTACTTTATCTGCCAAAAGTGCTAAAAACACAATAGGCAAATAGATATAACTACTAAACATGACCCTTCGGGCCGATTTTACATCCATCTCTTTGTATAGTCTCAAACTCTGCACCACCATAAATAGGTTGCAGACAATGACAATATACATACTCACTTGTCCGGTTAGTCCAAAATAATGGGGCAAAATGCCTACCGGAATCATCAAAACCGAATACATCACTGCTTGTAAAGCTGTGAATTTTGTGGGGCCCTTGTCTGCTGGTAGCAATTTGAAACCCACCCTGCTATAATCGCTATGCGCAACCCAAGCAATGGCCCAGAAATGCGGAAACTGCCATAGGAATTGAATTCCAAAAAGGATCCATCCGCCTGCAGCAAAATCATCATTTCCGGCAACCCATCCAATTAAGCATGGGAATGCTCCAGGAAAAGCGCCTACCAATACGGCAATACTATTGATCTTTTTGAGCGGGGTGTATATAAAAGCATAGAGAAACAAACTAAACGCAGAAAGCAATGCAGATGAGAGGTTAAAAAAATACCACATCATCCAGCATCCTACCACTCCAGCTACAAAGGCAAAAATATACGCCTCTTGTTGAGACATTCTGCCACTGGCTACCGGTCTGGTACCTGTGCGTTTCATTTGTGCGTCTGTGTCTTTTTCTACTGCTTGGTTAATGGCATTGGCACTACCCGTTACCAACATACCTGCAACAAAAAGAATCACAATCATCCACCAGTCAAAGATCACAATCTTGGGTGCCAAGAGATAACAGATCACGCAAGAGAAAACCACCATAAAGCTCAAAGAGAACTTAATCAGCTGGAAATAATCCTTCACTTTGCTGGCTATGGAAAAACTGGTGGAACTATTGTTTTCTGTTATGGTCATTGTTTATTTAGATTATCAGAACTGCATTTCACTTTCTCAATTCCTAACTGATGATCATTTTAAAAAGAATGCTCCCGATTGATTGAGATGCGCCTAGTTTAAGGGAGCACCCCGAATTACCGGGAGCATTTCAACTATCTGATACCGGATGTCTCAAAAAGAGACCGGTGATTTCTAGTGATGGCTCTCATCAGGTCCCACCGGTGTGGTTTGCTGAATAAACTCTTTGCCGTCTTTACCATAATCATAAGCCCAACGGTGTACTTCTGGAATTTCTCCCACCCAGTTACCGTGACCAGGATGAATAGGCGTAGTCCACTCTAATGTGTTAGCCTCCCAAGGATTCAAAGTAGTTAATTTTCTACCCTTGAAAATGCTATAGAAGAAGTTGAACAAGAACAAGAATTGTGCAGCAAATACAATCATGGCTACCAAGCTGATAAACCTGTTTAAGTCTTGGAATTGCTTAAAGCTTTCCCAGATGCTGTAGTCATAATAACGTCTTGGCATACCAGCCAAACCTTCATAGTGCATTGGCCAGAAAATCATGTAGGCGCCTGCAATGGTAATCCAGAAGTGCATGTAGGCCAAAGTGTTATTCATATAACGACCATACATTTTAGGGAACCAATGGTAGATACCAGCAAACATACCAAACATAGATGCAACACCCATTACAATGTGGAAGTGGGCAATTACAAAATAGGTATCGTGTAAGTGAATATCTAAGGCTGAGTTACCTAACCAGATACCTGTTAAACCTCCAGAGATAAATAAGCTCACAAAACCAATGGCAAATAACATACCGGGGGTAAAGCGAATATTTCCTCTCCACAAAGTGGTTAACCAGTTAAATACTTTAATGGCTGATGGAACCGCAATTAACAAAGTCAACAACACAAATACCGATCCTAAGAAAGGATTTAATCCGGTTACAAACATATGGTGCGCCCATACTAAGAAAGCTAGGATGGCAATTGCAAACAAGGAGCCAATCATGGCCATATAACCAAAGATGGGTTTGCGTGAGTTTACAGAAAGAATTTCTGATACCATACCCATGGCTGGTAACAAAATGATATATACTTCAGGGTGACCCAAGAACCAGAATAAGTGCTGGAACAGGATAGCGCTACCACCTTCATTTGGCAAAGCACCAACACCGTTGATAAAGATATCAGACAAATAAAAGCTTGTTCCAAAGTTGCGGTCAAAAATCAACAAGATAAAACCAGACAACAATACTGGGAAAGACAATACTCCCAATACAGCGGTAAAGAACAAAGCCCAAATGGTCAAAGGCAAACGAGTCATACTCATTCCTTTGGTACGCATATTCAATACGGTAGCAATGTAGTTTAGACCACCCAATAAGGAAGACACTACAAACAATGCCATAGATACAATCCAAAGATCCATACCAGTTTTAGAACCTGGAGAAGCATCGCCCAAGGCACTTAATGGAGGATACGCTGTCCAACCGCCACTAAATGGACCGGTCTCTACAAACATAGAAGACAACATAACAATACTAGCACCAAAGAAGAACCAGTAGCTCAACATATTCATGAAAGGAGAAGCCATATCTCTTGCTCCAATTTGCAATGGAATTAAGAAGTTGGCAAATGTTCCACTTAAACCAGCAGTTAATACAAAGAATACCAATACGGTACCGTGTGTAGTAACCAAGGCATAATAAGCTTCAGGGGTAATATGACCACCTTTGGCCCATTTACCCAAAATGCTTTCTAACCAAGGAAAGGTTGCATCGGGATATCCCAGTTGCAAGCGGAACAAAACGCTCATCAGACCTCCCAATACGGCCCAAACCATACCGGTGATCAAGAACTGTTTGGCGATCATTTTGTGATCCTGGCTAAACACATACTTGGTGATAAAGGTTTCATGATGATGGTGCTCATGTGAATGATCGCCATGTGCATCATGTGTTGCTACATCAGAATGTGCGTGCAGAACAGCTTCGTTACTCATACTTGTTTCTTTATTATTGCTACTTACGATATAGTAACAACCCCATTTAAAAAGGGTTGTGGGTTTTAATTACATTTTTGCTACGGTCTTAACTTCTACTGGTTTAGCGGTTTTGCTTGTATCAGTAGTAGCTGCTGCAGGTTTTGCTGCTGCTGGATCTTTTTCAGGGAATGCCGCAAAATAATACGGATTCTGTTTGGCTATCCAAAGGTCATAGTCTTCTTGAGAAACTACTTCAATTACACCCTTCATAGAATAGTGACCGTTTCCACACATTTGGTCGCAACTGATTTCATACTGGAAATTAGGGTTACCCGTAATTTCTTTCATTTCAGCAGTTGTGTATTTTGGTGTAAACCACATTGTAGTTGGAATACCTGGTACAGCGTCCATTTTCAAACGGAAATGACTCAAACCAACGTCATGAATTACGTCTCTAGAACCAATGATCAATTTTACTGGTTTCCCTTTAACTATATACATGGTTTGTTCAGTAACCAAGTCATCCTGACCCAATTTGTCATCCCAAAGAAGACCCAATGTATTAGAGGCAGCGTCAATATTTTTGTAATACTTTTTACCAAAAGCACCATCTTTTCCTGGATAACGGAAGATCCAACCAAACTGCTTTCCGGTAACTTCTACTACCATGGCATTTTTAGGAGGCTCACCAGTAAACAAGAACCAGTTACGAAGACCAATCACCACCAACACAGTTAGTGCAATGGCAGGAATAATGGTCCAGATAGCTTCTAGCGTATTGCTATGAGAGAAGAAATATACTTTCCTGTTTTTATTTTCTTGGTATTTGTAAGCAAATACAAAGAGTACAATTTGAGTACCAATGAATACGATACCGGTAACCGCTAAGGTTAACCAAAGCATAGAATCTACTCTGGCGCCTTCTACGCTTGCTGCATCATGTGCCAACAAGGTTTTGTCAAAAAGCACGCTATTGCAATACCAAACACCAATCAGCCCCAACACCAAGAATGCAACCATCAAAAATCCGTTGATCTTGTTGTTTTGCTGGCGACTGGCTTCTTCTCCTTTGAGTAGAGATACGTATTCGCTTGCTTTGGCAATCTGGAAGATTACTACGAATACCAGTACAATTACTGCGATGGTTAATAAAATGGTCATAATGCGATCAATATTTTCTGATAGATGATACTACTATTTAAACAAATTCTTTGCTACTTGGTTGCCCAGCAACCGTTAAATATATTAAACCTGATGAATCACACTCTCTTTTAAGAAAGGATGGTATTTTGGAATCAGTGGTTTGCTGGCCAAGGCTCTTCCAACAAAGAAGATCATCATACCTACAAAGAAAGCCAGGATACCAAAATCCAACCAACCCAAGGTTACGTGCTCTTTAGACAATGAGCCCATCACCATTTGGTAAAAATCAATCCAGTGACCAAAGATGATCAACACTGCCATGAAAGTAACTAGGGTGTAGTTACGTTTTGCAGCGCGCTTCATCAAAATCAACAAAGGACAAAGGAAGTTGATGATTAAGTTAAGGAAGAAAATTCCTTTATAAGGTCCTTGAACACGGTGTTTGAAATAAACGGTTTCTTCAGGAATATTGGCGTACCAGATTAGCATGTACTGGCTAAACCAAAGATAGGTCCAGAAGATAGAGAAGGCAAACATGAACTTACCTACGTCATGTAAGTGTTCTTGGTTAGTCAATTCCATATAACCTTTGTTCTTCATGTAGATTAACCAAAGTGCAATCAAAGACATACCAGATACAAAAGAACTAGCAAATGTGTACCAGCTGTACATGGTAGAATACCAGTGTGCATCAATACTCATCATCCACAACCAAGGAACGGTAGAACCTACAGTCAATGCAAACCAAACGGTGAACAATGCAGCTCTAACGGTATTTCTAAAAATGAATTTAGCTCCAGTTTCAGCATCCATTGGGGCTTGGTCAGCTTCATTGCTTAACTGACGCATTCTCCAACCCAAGAAACTCCAAAAACCAATAGTTAAAGTAGTCCAGAAAATAAAGAACTTGGCATTCAAGAAACCAGACTTACCAGTTAGGATAGGGTCTTTGGCAACAGCTTCAGTATCTAACCAGTGGTAGATATGGTGCTTGTCACTCAAAACCACATACAACAACACTGCAAAAGTGATGGAACCAAAAATTGGAACCAGTGTTGAAATGGCTTCTGGAATCCTGCGGAATGACTGCTGCCAGCCACCCATTGCAAGGGTAGTAACACAAATGAAAAACATACTGGCATTACAAACCAGGGTCCAGAAAATGGTGTTGTACATCAATGTTCCCCAAAAATGCACTTGCTCGTGTTCGTCGCTGCTGAAACCTTTGGTTACTAAACCAAAGATCAAAGCAACCAACCCAACGCCAATCAAACCCAGTGACCAGGTTTTCATTTTTCCGGGTATCTCAAATTGCGTTCTGATAGATGCCATCGTTACTCTTTTATATCAGTTAGTACTTTATCTTTTCAATGTTTGAAAAGACTTTTCAATTATTTCTTAGCAGTGGTGTCAGCTGCTGGAGCTGCTGCAGTTGCAGGAGCAGCGGCGGCTTTGCCTTTTGCTTGATTCATTTTAATATACTTGATCACTTCCCAACGTTGCTTGCGGCTTAACTGAGATGCGTAAGAACCCATCAAGTTTTTACCATAGGCAACTGAGTAGAACATCTGACCATCAGGCATGTTTTCATATTTAGCATCTCCTACCAAGGTAGCAGGTTTTGCTGCATATGGACCATTACCATCTTTGTACAAAGGACCATTACCATTCAATTTAGCACCATGACAGATACCACAGTTAATTAGGTAAAGGCGTTCTGCCTCTTTGTATTCTTTTTCATTCAATGATTCAATTGGGTTTTTCACCAATTTAGAAGCAGTGTAATTGGTAGTATCTCCAGGAGCATCTTTTGCAATATGAAAAGGCATTTCTTCTCCACGAGCAACAGTTCCTAAAACGGGTCTGTTGTTGTAGTTGATGCCCTGTTCTGCAAGATTGCTGTGATCTGCAAATGTTTCATATGCGCGGCTATACGCCATATCTGGCACATAAACGGATCCGGGCTTGCGTTTCACATCGCTACAGCTGATGATTACAGCAGCAGTAGACAAAATGGCAATGATGGTTAATTTATTCATCTTTTTCAATTCAAGTGTTATGCAGCTACAGTTTGTTTGGCTTCAAATCTCATTTCGTCTTTGTCATAATGACCTAACCACCAGCCTTCTTCAGCTACTTGGATATCGGTTTCCACTGCGCCATTAGACGCTAGGAATCCTTTCAGGTCTTCTGCATTGGTTTTGTCTGTGCACTCTATTACCATTACAAATAGGTCATCAGTAGCACGAGCATGAAAATGGTGTTTTTTCACAAAGGGTGCCAATTGACAGAGATAGCAAAATGTCAACACCATACCTACTGCAGCAAACAATACCGTTAACTCAAAAGTAATGGGTACCCAAGCTGGTAATGCAAAGTGTGGCTTACCACCAATATTCAAAGGCCAGTCTTTGGTAAAAATCCAGCTAATACAACTTAATGCAGTAGTGGTACCGGTGATACCGTAGATAAAACCTGCGGTATGCAAACTGGTTTCACGAAGACCCATTGCGTGATCCAATCCGTGCACAGCAAAAGGTGTGTACACATCGTGAATCTTATAACCCGCTGTGCGAACTTTCTTCACTGCAGGAAACAAGACGGCTTCGTCATCAAAACAGCCTACTACGAATTTCTTTTTTGCCATAGTTAGTTTATATTAGTGTGCGTGTTCGTGCACAAATGATTCCAAGTTTTCTCCTTCAATTGTTTCCATTCTACCCTTGTATCCTTCACCAGTTGTTTTCAAGACATACTTGATTTCTGCAATGGCAATTACTGGGAAGTATTTAGCAAATAGGAAGAAGCAAGTAAAGAACAATCCAAAAGTACCAGCATAGAAACCAATCTCCCAGATAGTTGGGCTATAGTATACAGACCAGCTAGATGGTAAGTAGTCACGATACAAAGAAGTAACAATGATTACAAAACGCTCAAACCACATACCAATATTCACAATGATACTCATGAAGAAAGTAACAAATAAGTTTCTGCGCATTTTGCGGAACCAGAAGATCTGAGGGCTCAATACGTTACAAGCCATCATACCCCAGTAGCTCCAACCATAAGGGCTGAACAAGTAGGCACGGCTATACCAGAAGGTATATCCTTCATATTTGTTTTGGCTATACCAACCCATGAACAACTCGGTTAAGTAGGCAACACCCACAATAGAACCGGTTAGTACAATTACTTTGTTCATGGCCTCAATGTGACCCATGGTAATATAATCTTCCATGCCAAACACTTTGCGGATAATCACCATCAGGGTTTGCACCATGGCAAAACCAGAGAAGATAGCACCGGCAACAAAGTATGGAGGGAAGATAGTAGTATGCCATCCTGGAATTACAGAAGTAGCAAAGTCAAATGATACAATTGTGTGTACTGACAATACCAACGGTGTACTCAAACCTGCCAACACCAATGATAAAGACTCGTGACGCTGCCAGTGTTTGGTAGAACCAGTCCAGCCAAATGCTGCAACACCATATAAACGCTTACGCAATTTGGTGAAAGCACGGTCACGAACGGTTGCAAAGTCAGGCAACAATCCACTATACCAGAACAACAATGAAACAGTAAAATAAGTAGAGATGGCAAATACGTCCCAAAGCAATGGTGAGTTAAAGTTTACCCACAATGGTCCGCGAGAGTTAGGATAAGGCAATACAAAGAATGCCATCCATACACGTCCCATGTGCCAGATTGGAAACTGACCGGCGCACATTACCGCAAAGATGGTCATGGCTTCCGCAGCACGGTTAACACCTGTTCTCCATCCCTGACGGAACAGCAAGAGGATGGCAGAGATTAGTGTACCGGCGTGACCGATACCAACCCACCAAACGAAGTTGGTGATATCCCAACCCCAACCCACTGTCTTATTTAGGTTCCACTGGCCAATACCATAAGTAACGTCTCGGTAGATGGCGTAAACCCCAAACAACAATAAGCACACCGCAATATAGAAACCAATATACCACAAACGGGTAGGCTTGGCTTCAATGGGGCGTACAATATCTTCTGTTACCTGGTGATAGTTCTTATCTCCATACACCAATGGTTCCCTAAGCTGTGATTCGTACTTTAAATGCATCTGGTCTTGGTATTTAATTGGTTAACCGGGGTTAACCAAGTTATATTATTTATCAGCTTTTCTATTTATCACAATTAGTGCGCAGCTTCATGCTTTGCTTCTGCTTCTTTCTTTTCTGGAGCAGCTTCATGCTTTTCCTTGCCTTCGTGTTCTTCATCAGCATTGCGCACTTTAGCTAGGTAAGTTACACCTGGCAATACGTGCAATTGCTCCAATACATAGAACTGACGGTTTGGATTTTCTACGCGCACTTTTGAAATAGCACTTTCTTTATTGTTAGCGTTACCAAAAGTAATAGCGTGTGTAGGACAAGCCTGCTGACAAGCTACTTTCAGGTCACCATCTTCCAATGGACGACTAGACTTCTTGGCTGCCAATTTACCTTCTTGTAAACGCTGAACGCAGAAAGAACATTTTTCAATCACACCACGAGAACGAACAGTCACGTCTGGATTCAACACCATGCGGGTTAAATCATCGTTCATGTTCAATACCACGTCATTAACAATACCTTCTTGGTTATCTGGGAAGCTATCAGCACCTGTGTAATCAGCCCAGTTAAACCTACGAACTTTATAAGGACAGTTGTTGGCGCAATATCTTGTACCAATACAACGGTTATAAGTCATTTGGTTTAAACCTTCACTGCTATGGTTGGTGGCTGCAACTGGACAAACGTTTTCACAAGGAGCGTTGTCACAGTGTTGACACATCATTGGTTGGAACACCACATTTGGATTATCCATATCACCACTGAAATAGCGGTCAATACGTAACCAATGCATTTCGTGTCCACGCAGTACTTCTGGTTTACCTACTACTGAAACGTTATTTTCAGCGTTACAAGCTACTACGCAAGCACCACAACCGTTACAAGAGTTTAAGTCTACACTCATACCCCATTTAATACCTGGACGGTCATAAACAGGATAGATAGTTCCTTGACCTTCAAATTTCTCCAAGCCACCATAAGGTTTCAGTTCGGCTTCGCGCTCGTCTCTGATTTCAGTAGGATGTGCTTTGTATTCAGAAAGGGTCAGTTCCTTCATCACTTCCGTACGATTACCTTGAGCAGTATCGTAACGGCTATGTGTTTGAGTAAGGGCTACTGGATATTTTTCTTTGGTTGCTTCTACTTTTACAGCACTATTAGAAAGGCTAACAGTAGATCCGCTTAAACCTGCAAAGATGAAAGCGTTCTTACCTACACCAGCTGCAGCTTTACCAATTTTTTCACTTCTACCATAACCAACCGCAATACCAATGGTGTTTTCTTGAGTACCTGGAATAATCAACGCAGGTAGTTCAAGAGACTTTCCGTTTACGGTTACTTTTACAACTGGTTTTGGAGGATTTACTTCATAAGCATCTGCTTGACCACCGTTGTTCAAATCAATGTTCAACAAGGTTTTAGCTAGTGCTGGAGAAACAATTACGTAGTTGTCCCAAGTGGCCCTAGTAACTGGATCTGGTAATTCTTGTAACCATGGGTTAGAAGCACCTTGACCAGCACCAATTCCCACTTTTTCATACAAGACCAATTCCAATTCACCACCTTTCTTGGCAGAGGTTGCAGCGGCAACAGCAGCAGCAACGGCAGCACCATTAAAAGGAGCACCGCTCACAGCAGGAGCAGTAGCTGGGTTGATGACACCATCTTGAAGGGCTTTATCCCAACCGGTTTCACCACCAACTTTTACAGACCAATAATTTTTTACAAAAGCCAGATAATCTACACTAGATCCGCTCCACTTCAACAAGCTATCTTGCCACTGACGTGTTTTGAACAGCGGATAAATAGTAGGTTGAATTAAAGAGAAATAGCCTGTTTTAGCTTCGGCATCGCCCCAGCTTTCCAAGAAATGATTGTCAGGCAATACATATTTACAAAGCACGCTAGTTTCATCTTCCTTAGTATTGAAAGAGATACTTGCTTTTACTTTTTTAAGACCAGCATTAAATTTATCAGCGTCAAACCAGGTATAAGAAGGGTTGGCTCCTGAAATCAACAAAGCACCAACGGTACCTGCGTTCATGTCTTCAACCAATTTTGTAAAATCAGCGTCAACACCAGCGCGATAATTTGAAGTAACTGCCCAGTTAATGGTTTTGCCACCAGCACCAACTGCTTCGTTGATAGCGTTGACAATCACTTGAACATTTACATCATTACTGCCACTCACTACAAGCGCAGCACCTTTGTTTTCTGAAAGTGCTTTAGCAGCTTTTTCAATACCAGCTTTCAATTTAGGATTGCTGATACCAGTAACGCCTGCACCATTTACCGCACTCAATAAAGCAGCAGCAATTGCAGCTGTTTCAGAAGGGCGGTGTAAGTATTTTTCATCGGCATTAGAACCAGTTAAACTTGCTACACTTTCAAAATGAATGTGCTTGCTCATTTCTGGATTCTTCTCGTTGATCTTTTTGCCTTTAGCATATTGCTTAGCAAATTCAACTGGGCTCAACCAAGTACCTAAGAAATCAGCACCCAAGCTTACAATAGCTTTAGCGTTGTCAAAATGGTAAGATGGAATGGCTTTCTTGCCGTAAGTTAATTCGTTGGCCTGCAGCATACCGCTATAAGAAACAGCGTCATAAGTTACGTGGCGGCTACCAGGATATTTTGCCAAGAATTGCGCAATGGTTTCCTTGGTGCTAGGTGAAGTGATGGTGCTAGTTAAAACAACAACAGAACCACTCAAACCAGTCAATGCATCAGCAATAGACTTATCAGCGGCTTCAAATGTTACTTCTTTACCATCAATAGTTGGAAAACGCAAACGAGCAGTATCGTATAAATCTAATACAGCTGCTTGTACACGAGCAGAAGTACCACCTTCTGTTACATGGCTAAGGTCATTACCTTCTAACTTGATGGGTCTACCATCGCGTACTTTGGCAACAACGCTTACAACGTCTCCGTCCTGAACATAAGTGGTAGCATAGTATTTTGAAACACCAGGTACTACATCTTCAGGTCTGTTAGCAAAGGGGATAGACTTTTTCACAGGCATCTCGCAACTAGCTGCTGCGGCTGCAGCTGCTGTGCTAAATCCCAAGTATTTCAAGAAATCCCTTCTTGGGGCTTTGGCTTCTAGGAAGCTTTTGCTTTCATCAGCAACAAAGGGTAATTCTTCCTTGAATTCGTCTTTGACGTCTTTGTTATAAGCTTCAGACTGATTCAGCTCACCAAAACTTTGCCAGATCTTTTTTTGCTCCATAATATGTTGGTTGATAGCTATGGGTTGTTTGCGCGCAACCCCGGCTCCTGTTATATTGTACAAAAACATACCACCGGAGTGGTATGCAATTATCCTAGATTAATAGTGACATTTTTGACATTCTGTTCCGCCAATGGCTTCTACGGTAACACCTTTGGTGCTATCCATCTTACCTGATTTCAGGTCTTGATGGTATTTTTCGTAGATGCTGTAGAACCCGTTGTCTTTGAATTGAACCTTGGTTTCACGGTGACAGTTGATGCACCAGCCCATGCTGAGGTCAGCAAACTGTTTTACTTCATCCATCTTGGTAATTTCACCATGGCAAGTTTGACACTGCACTTGGCCAGCTTTAACGTGCTGAGAGTGGTTAAAATACACGTGATCAGGAAGATTGTGAATCCTTACCCATTCAATAGGTTTAGATTTTGTAGCATCATAAGGTTTGCCAGATTCAAAACCAGCATACTTATATAGCTTCTGAATTTCCTTGGTACCGTCTACTTCTACACCAGCTTCTGTATAGAGTTTTTCACCCTTGTACTCATTAATAGCTTGGTGACAGTTCATACAAACGTTCACACTTGGAATATTAGAATGTTTTCCTTCTTGTGCACCACCGTGGCAATACAGACAGTTGATCTGGTTAACACCGGCGTGAACTTTATGAGAGTAGAAAATGGGTTGTTCTGGTTGATAGTCTTGGCTGCGGCCCAATCCCATAGCACCTTTGGTAGTTAGGTAACCACCTACTATAAAGAGTAATACTGCAATAAAAGCAATGTTGCGCTTATTCCTCAAGAAAGGAATAGGAGTAGTTTCTGGTTCGCCAATGCGCTCATCAGAAAGTTTTCTCAGGTTGCTGTTCACCTGTAATAAGATCAAGGCAACAACGGCCAAAATCAAAGTAAGGATTCCAAACAATAATGTGTTGTCACCTTCTTCTACAGGAGCAGCACCAGCAGCTGGTTTTTCAGAACCAGGAGCAGGAACAGACTTGATATAACCAAGAATAGCGTCAATATCCTTGTCAGACAAACCAGGAAACAGGTTCATGGCAGTCTTATTGTACTCATTGTACAGGTTATTGGCATACGCATCCCCAGTTTTCAGGAAGGCAGCACTGTTCTTAATCCAAGCGTTCAACTTGGTTCTGTCAGGCCAACGGTCTTCCACACCAGCAAGGGCGGGACCAGTCAACTTTTTATGAACAGCGTGACAGGAGGCACAATTGGTACTAAACAATGTTTTCCCGTCCTGCGCGGCTACAGAGCCCGCAAAAAAAGAACCCAGAAATAGTAAAGTGCTTAAAAGCAGTGTTTTGGGCATACATCTAAAAGATATCATATTCACAAACTGTGGTTCTAGGTGTGGAAAAATATCCGTGAACGGGTGCAAAAATATGTCACGAACATGACAAAAACTAAAGGTTTAAAAAAAAAATTTAGTGAGGACTGGCTTGCGTTTCAGAGGATTGTGGAACAAATGACCAAATTCATGTCATAGAATTGTAAACGATTTTGTTGAAACGGGGTTATTTGTTCTGTGGTAAAAGATTAGTCAAAATTTTATCCCATTTTTGAGAAATGTTTAAACGCCTGCAGGAAAAATGGGGGGTTAGTACCCGTCAATTCTGGATCATTTTCATTGCTTTTGGATTAACTGGTACCACCACGGCCTTCATAACCCGTTATGTAGCAGCATGGTTAGGGCTGGGGCCCGATAGTTTCTGGCTTTGGAAGTTATTACTTAGAATTGGCATGTTATTAATAGGGTATCAGGTGCTTTTATTGGGTTATGGGGCTTTACTAGGACAATGGGCCTTTTTCTGGAAATATGAGCAGAAATTGCTCCAAAAACTGGGTATTTTGTCTAAAAATACCCAAAAACTGGCCATTTTTGCCTCCGGAGCTGGTTCCAATGCTGCCAAAATTATTGCCCATTTTAAAAATCATCCCACTATTCAGATTGTCTTGATTGTTTGCAATAAACCAGAGGCGGGAGTCTTAAAAATTGCCGCTGAAAATGGCATTCCAACCTTATTAATAGAAAAGGACCGTTTTGCCAAAGGCGATGGTTATTGTCCAGAATTGCTTGAAAAAGGGGTGAATTTTGTGGTTTTAGCGGGTTTTTTATGGAAAATACCCCAAACCTTGATTGCAGCATACCCCAACCAAATCATTAATATTCATCCAGCCCTGCTTCCCAAATATGGGGGAAAAGGCATGTACGGCGCCAAAGTGCATGAAGCCGTGATTGCTGCTGGTGAAAAAGAATCAGGCATTACCATTCATTATGTAAATGAGCATTATGATGAGGGGGCTACCATTTTTCAAGCCACTTGCAGCATTCACCAAGGCGATGATGCAGATAGTCTGGCCCATAAGATCCATGGTCTAGAGCACCAACATTTTCCCTTGGTCATTGAAAGACTACTGACCAAATAAAATTGGATTTCCATGAAATCTTCTTGAAATTGGGTATTCAAATCTTGAATGCCATGCAGTTTTGTTACCGCTTTTTGTTCCTTTTTTGTTTTGGAATCCTATTTCAGTCTAGCATATCGGCCCAAGGCCTAGTTCCTGGACTCCCAGAAAAAAATGGTTTTTCCGCAGAGCGATTGGCTAGGATTGACAAAATTGTACAACAATATATAGACAGTGGCTGGATCAATGGGGCCATTGGTCTAGTAGCAAGAAACGGTCAAATAGTGTATCACAAGGGATTGGGATTTGACAACAAAGCTGCCGGAAAACCCATGGCCAAGGATGCTATTTTTAGAATTGCGTCTCAAACAAAAGCCATTACTTCTGTGGCGGTGATGCAGTTAGTAGAGAATGGACAACTCTTATTGGACGATCCTATTAGCAAATACATTCCTGCTTTTAGAAAGCCCCGAGTACTAGAAAAATTCAACAAAGAAGACAGCAGTTTTACCAGCATTCCCGCTAAAAAAGAAATCAGTATTCGCGAATTACTCACGCATACATCGGGCATTGGCTATGCACAAATTGGTGACCCAACTACCAATGCTATTTACGCCAAAGCTGGCGTGGTGGGTGGCATTGGCGTGCAAGCAGGCATGACGCTTTCTAAAAATATACTTGCACTTGCTAAGCTTCCTTTATTACATCAGCCAGGAGAAAAATGGACCTATGGTTTGAATACCGATGTCTTGGGTTATTTAATTGAAGTAGTGAGTGGCATAAGTCTAGACGCTTATTTTAAGAAATATATATTTGATCCCATTGGCATGAGTGATACTTATTTCTATTTACCCAAAGAGAAGCAAGCAAGACTAGCCATGTTGCACACAGAAGATAGTTTAAAACACGCTACTCCTATGCCTTCTGTGATTAGGATCAATGGGCAGTTTGATAGAGATTATCCTAATACAGTTGGTGGAACATTTTATTCTGGAGGTGGTGGATTAGTCTCTACAGCATTGGATTACGCCAAGTTTATGCAGATGCTACTCAATGGTGGAGACTATAATGGCAAGCATATTATTAGCAAAGCCAGTCTGCGTTTAATGACCACCAATCAAATTGGCAACCTATCTAGAAACCCGCAGAAAGATGTAAAATTTGGTCTTGGGTTTGAACTAGTAACAGCCTCTAATTATGGGCAGAGTTATGTGTCCATGGATAGCTTTTTTTGGGGTGGCATGTTTAGCTCTACTTATTGGATAGACCCACGCGAAAAAATAGTGGCACAATTTGTATTACAAATGTATCCATCTAGCCATGGCGATATCAACGAGAAGTTCAAAGTGCAAGTGTACCAAGCATTACAGTGATCTTTCTCGAAAAAATAAAAATGAAAAGCCCCGTTGATTAGACGGGGCTTTTACTATTTTTTAGGAGGGCAGGTATTGAGCCCAACCAGAGTGTAAAGGGGACAAAAACTAATAGCAGATGTGGCTAAGAATACGCCACCCAATACTAGTAAAACAATGCCTACAGTTCCTGTTACAGTACCTGTAAAATACAGTGCCGCAAAAATGGCTGCTACAACAATGCGAAGAATCCTGTCTGTGTTGCCCATGTTCTTTTTCATGCAATCGGTTTTAGGGTTGTTGAATTATACAAATTAACCAATTGCATTTGTATTTGAAAGTGCGTTTTGTCACATAAGAGAAACATTTTATGGCTGGGGCAAAAAAAAATCCCGGCATGCCGGGATTTTTCTAGGAATGATATTGCTACTAACCCGGTACACGGGAAATGTATTTTTCAATTTCTTTTAATTGATCCAACACTTGTTGGGTCTTGGGTTTGCAAGCTTTTGCCCTGCGGAAAAAGTCTTTAGCAGCGCGGAACTCTCTTTTGTTCATAAAGATCTGACACATGCTCAAATAAGCCACTGCCTCACTTTCTTTATCAGGAATCCCTGCCCTAATAGCTGCGCGGATATAGGTTTCTCCCTGCTTTAAGTCTCCTTTCTGCATAGACATCATACCCAATTGCAATTTGTTGGCACCCTCTGCTTCTGGCATGGGAGAACCCAAAGAAGAACTCATTTTCAAGTGCTTTTCAGCGCTATCAAAATCTTGTTTCATCATGGCCAAATTTCCCAAAATGGTGTAATAAGTAGACCTAACGGGTTTGTACAACAAAGCTGGAAACCAGATGCTGGCCAAAATGCGTTCTACTTCTTCAATATCGCCCGCTTCCATAGGACCTTGGATCAAACGCATAGGTCCAATAAAGAAATGACTGGCAAAACCAATCAGGGCTAAGAAGTAAATAGGGAATGTGGGCCAAAAGCCAGTTCCAGTAAGGTTTAACGCCACCCCAATCAATACCACCAAGATGCTCAACCAGAAGCGGTATTTGATAATAATATTATAGAATTTCATAGTCCGTCTTATTTGAAAGTGGGCAAAGATAATGGAAATGGGGCTTATCCATGCTTAGCATCGTTCACTTCAATCCAATAACCCTCTGGATCCTTGAGCCAGATCTGGTGCACCCCGTCTACCCTATTGGTAATAGCACCTTGAACACCCTCTTTGTCTTCAAACGCAATTTTGAGGCTTTTCAAGCGCTTGGTAAACGCTTCAATAGAAGGCACACTCATACAGAGGTGGTTGTTTTTGAAGTATTCCTTGGGCTTTTCTGCCCCTTGAATAATATGCATAGCAATTCCAGGTCCAATGGTAAACCAAGCGTGCTTTCCATCATGAAAAGGCTCAGCCAGGGTATCAAACTGAAGTACGTCTCTATAAAAACCCGCTTCTTTTTCCAGATCCACCACATACAAAGCCACGTGGTCAATAGTAATTCTAGGTTTAGAATTTTGTGCATTTGTGGCATTAAATAGGCCAGAAACCAAGAGGATACTGGCAGCAAGCAAGATTTGTTTCATGTGCAAGATTGAAGACCTAAAATAAGCCATTCCGCTTGCTTTTTTAAAAATGCATACGCTTTAAAGCAATAAACTACTATTTTTGCCGCCTGTAAAATGAAAATTTTTACATGGTTTCGTAGTTCAATGGATAGAATAGGTGTTTCCTAAACACTAGATCCAAGTTCGATTCTTGGCGAGACCACAAAGCCGCGCAACGAAGTTGCGTGGCTTTTTTGTTTGAGGAAGCGTCAAGCGCGCGCGCTTGTAAGCTGACGAAAACAAAAAAGCCACACAGCAATCGCAGATTGCTGAAGCGGCTTTGAGTAAGTTCAATACGGAGAGAAGACAAACCGAGTGCAACGAGGTTTGGCAATCTTGGCTCTCATAAACATCATCTCTTGGATGCCAATGATCTCAGGCAATCTTGGCTCTCAAAAAATCATCTCTTGGATGCCAATGATCTCAAGCAATCTTGGCTCTTCATCATCATCTCTTGGAAATAAATGACTTCAGGCAATTTTTCGAATTCATGCTTCTATTTCGTCAACTTAGTACCTAAATAAGTTTCTTTAAAAAAGAAATCATAAATTGACATTTAGATAATGAAGGAGTGGTTCAACATAATAGCAACTAAATCTTGTTTAAAATGTTCAGTATGATGATGCAAAAATTGGTCTCACCACTGCATTGTAAAAAATAATTTATATGGACATCATTGCATTTTTAATACAGTATGATTATGTTATCGTAGCGTCGGTACTCATATCATCTTTTCTTTTCTATTACTATAGAAGAAAAAAGATTCATTATAGGATCAGGGTAGAAAAGAAGTTAAACGGAGAATTAGAATATAAAGCCGAACACAGAAGAGGTTTATTTCATAAATGGGAAAGTGGTTATCTTGGGCTACACTCAGTTGGTAAACCACTCAGAAGAAGAGCTGAATATGTTTTAATGGGATGGAGAAAATTAGAATTATCAGCAACTAAAGAAGAAATACATCATAGTAAGGTTGTTTATGATGAATATGAGATTGAAACAATTGATGAATTAGAAAAAGAATTGTTTAGAACAAAAGATTATTAGTATTATTTTTCATAAGTTAACCATACATATTTTATGAAACAGACGCATAGTCAATATGGAATACTAAAAAAAACGTGAAGCAATCTTACCCCTCAAAACATCACGACAACAAAACCTCCGCAGGAATATTCAACTCCTGATGAAATAATTTAGCCAATTCAAGTGTAAGTGGCTTTTTCTTATTCAATAATGCAGATACATATCCTTTACTTCCAAATTTTCCAACCAAGTCTTTATTCTTTAACCCAATCTCATCCATTCTAATTCTAATAGCATCAATTGGATCTGGCATAGGAATGGGATAATTAGTATCCTCATATTGTTTAATTAACAAAAGCGCTACTTCAACTTTGTTGCCATCGGTGGTATTCGGTTTCACTTTTTTATCAAACATAGCATCCACCCAATCTAAATAGGCATCATACTGTTTCTTAGTCTTGATTAATTTAAGTTCCATAGTTATTTCTTTTTGTACTGAATGGTTTCCACATTTATCTTATCATATTCAGCATGTGTTCCAAACCACTTTATTTGGACCGATTTAAATTCAAATACAATTCTTACAACAAGTCTAAACTTATTCCCCATGATATTAAACACCACCCTATCATCTCCAACTAAACTGACATTCGGATAATCCGATTTAAGCTCATTGAAATTCTTGTACCCTGTTAAAACCAGTTCATGATACCATTCAAAAAGAGCCGTTGCAGCAATTGGATATTTCTTACAATATTCCAACAGAGTTCTTCTTGTGATGATATTAAACACTGAACAAATGTACTATTAGTTTTCTATTAGTAAACTTAATGTAAAAAGATTTTAGCCCATTAATTTCACTAAAATAAGTACAGCAAGATAGCATTCAGCTATTCAGTTACTTAAATAGGTATTGAATTAACTAACTGATTATCAATGCCAATTTATAAATTGAAAAGAATAAGTGTTTCCTATATACTAGAACCAAGTTCAATACGGAAGGATGCAAACATCGGCACACTCGGTTTGACAATCTTGGCAGTTTCCCCAAAAAGACCCTCTGGACTTAAGTTACTTACTCCAACCACCCCTTATACCTTTTCAACTCAATCCATTTGGTATCATTCCTAATATAGATGGCAAAATTGGCCATGCCACAGTTAAATTCGCACTGATTGATAAAGTAGAAAATACAATAACTATTATTCCGTAAGAAGATAGGAACAGAAAAATAATAGATATTTTTTCCTATTCCATTATTCCCAAGATTGAGATAAAAATAAGGCCAAGACTTTAACTGACTTAAGGTATCAGTTGCAACCTGTTCCTTAGCATCATAAGCTGTCTTTGGCTCCATTTTTTTTGCCCACCTTGATAACTCAGGAATAATACTATCTCTTATCTGTAACCATTCTTCTTTTTTTAGATAATAGTCATACTGAAGAATTTCATCAAAGCATTCTACGCTTTTAAAAATCTTTGGGTCATTCTTCAAGACCAAATTGGCTGGTGATAATTCTTGACCAGTAATGGCTTTGATAAAATCAATTCCATTTTTCAGATTGACAACAACCTTTTGAATTGCTTGGCCATTAATCTGCCATGTTTGAGCATTAGCAGCACAAACACCAAACATAAAAATGAAGAATAGTAATTTTTTCATGTAATCAATTTATACTAATCCTACCATCCCCAAAAATTAACCTCCGTCCCTTCTCAGTCAAAAACCGCTCTATCTCTTTAACAGGCAATTTCAATGTAGCATCGCTCAAATCATCAAAACGCATTTGATGCCAATTACCCGCGCATGCACAACCTTTCACATTCAAAAAATTGTCTTTTAGGTATATCTCAAAATAATCAAGCGCATCAGGATCTGTTATATAACTAGGCAAACTTGATGTTAAGCAACGTTCATACATTTCATACTCCCTTTGAAAGTCTTCTTTATAGGAAGAATCCGTACCGTGTATTGTTCCAGCCATTTGAATACTATCCTTCAACTCAGGAAGAAATTGTTGAATCCGCTTCTTTTGCAATGCCACCATTTTAGCTGCTAACCATTCTTGCCCTTGTTTGGTTAGAATTCTATTAAATAAAATGTCCTCTCCCGTCTTTGTATCAAACAGAAAATATAAGGTTTGGGATTGACCGTGTTTTCCGCCACTAAATAGAATACTTAAATTAAGAAACCTTGCCGTGTTGGAAAATACTTCATACTCAAAATCATCATACTCCCAATAAGGGTTATTATTATCATCTCTAAACCAAGCAACTTCAAAAATGCTTTTCTTGAACCCAGTACTATCTAAATACAATGCCTCCTCCCTCAGTTTTTGATTAATCAAAAAACTGACTTTCTTGTTACCAGGAATTTGAATAACAGGAAATATATTTATTACCTTTTTTAGAGGATGCATCTCTTTAATCTCAGTAATAATTGCTTTTTGAGCTTTGCCACTAAAGGGCAATAGCAGTATGCAAAAGCATTGTAAAAATAGTATCCAACGCTTTTTTTGTTTCATAATAGATTCAATTAATACGCATCAATCTTTTCCACTCCAGTTTTCATCAACCTCAGCACTTTTTCAAATTCCTCAGCAGTCATGTCTCTTTTTTTATTTCCATCAATGGCTTTTTGTTCCCAGCTAATGGCTTCCTCTTTATTACCTGTTTTGTACAACAACCGTGCATAGGTATCCATAAGGGCAGGTGATTCTGCAAATTCAAGCCCTCGTTTTACCCAAGTGACAGCTTTAGCAAGATGATTTTTATCCTTTGTATAGGTATAAACCGTCCAGGCTCCATTGTTCAATTGACCAGCATAATAACCTGCTCTTGGCGTAAATGATACTGTTTTAACAGCAATCCCAGTACTAGGTATAACTGTTCCAGTTGTTGAATTAGTAGGCACTTTTTTAAATAAGTTTTCTTTTCTTATAGAATCTTCCTTCAAAATGGTTTCTACTTTTGTATTCATATAAAAGCGGTCATAAAATGTAAACACAGATCTTAAATAACTGATAGTATCATTAATTCCTTTATAAAATTGTAACATTGTTTCAGCACTTGCTTTTTGCCCTTCTTCCATATTGGCAGCTGTTCCCGTATTAAAATTGTTGGATCTATTGGAAGATACTCTGTAGGCAAAATTTGTATCCTTATCTTTAATGGCCTTTGATAAAGACTTTACATAAATTCTATTATTAAGGATAATTCTTTCTTGAAGTGACATTCTATACCAGGCCATATTATAATTATCCCTGTTCTTAACAAGATATTGTTCTGCAACCGAATTAATGATTGGAGCACTACGAGCTATAAATTGTAAAAATGATAATGAATTAGCGGAATCTTCAGGAGCTTTTTGAGTTAACTCATCTAAAAGTTGTTGTTGTGGTTCAAGGTTTAACTTTCTAATTTTTTCAACCAATTGCTTAATAGATTCAAAACTGCCAATATTATTATAATAGTTTTTCTTAAGTTCAGCTAGGCTTGTTCCATTGCTTTGATTTTCTTTAACAGCCTTATCAATATGGTCTAAATATGGAATATAACTGGAGCTGCTTCCTTCCATAATATCTAATATATTTCTATCCGCGTCTAAAAAAAGTACGCCAAAGAATTCAGAGGGAAGAATGTATAAAACACTTGGTCCAAGAAATGCTTCTGGCATTTTATTAACCTTCAAAAAGATAGCATTATTGGAAATGGCATTTTTAACAAGACTGGTAGAAATTCCTTTAGCTGCTACATCATTACATTCTTTACAGTTTGTTGATTCAACAGCAACCATTACTATCTTTTTCTCTTTTTTTGCCTGAACAAAAGCATCATCCATTGATTGTGCATATAAGAAGCTAAACATAGGAAAGCAGGATAATACAACTAGAAAAATTGATTTGGAGTTCATTCTACATATTTAATAATAAATGTATGTAATTATTTACTTGCTCAGAAATCTTTTACCTATTTCCCAAACAATAATCAATGGTTAGCCCAACTCTACCCCCAATTGTGTTTGTTTATACTGCTCAATTCTTTTGTGCATTACTTTAAACCAGAGTGGTGGAACCAAGGATAATAATAACATACCCGGATATCCTGTTGGCATTTGCGGACTTTCATCAAAATGCCTGAGTATTTGATATTTTCTACTGGCCATATAATGATGATCTGAATGTCTAGAAAGTTCTAGTAATATTAGCCTACCCAATGGGTGATTAGAATTCCAAGAATGAATGGGCATGGTTCGTTCATATGATTCGCCTTTCTGTTTTCTTCTGAGCCCATAATGCTCTATATAGTTCACAGTTTCCAATAACAATATGCCAATGAAAGCACCTACTATAAAAAACAATAAAGTTGTAAGTCCAAATACTAATCCAATGAGCAATATCAAAATCAATTGTATTAATTGGAAGTTCAACATTTCATTTTCCAAACTCCAAAATGGAAGCTGTTTCTTTTTAAGTCTTTCAGCTTCTAATTGCCAAGCAGAACGATAACTTCCAAATATGGTTCTTCCATAAAATGCATACACAGTCTCGCCATATCTACTTGATGCAGGATCCAGATCAGTAGAAACATGTTTATGGTGGCCCCGATTGTGTTCTATAAAAAAATGCATGTAGAGGGTAGACAGCAACAAAAGCTTACTCATCAACTGCTCATGCTTTGTTGGTCGATGTCCCAATTCGTGCGCCGCATTAATACCCAAAATACCACATGCCATGCCATACGCCGTTGTTGCACCAATCTTATAGGATAGTGACAGGCTTTCATTACTAACCTGAAACAAGAAATATATCAAGATCATATATTGTAATGGCACTAGCCCATAAATCATCCAATCATATATTTTATTTTCTTTTTCTAATTCCTCTTCTAGTTTAGATAAATTGGTAGTTGAACCTTTGGTGAATAATTCAATCAGCGGAATCATTACAAATAATACAAAAACTGCAGTATAGGCTCCATTATTTTCAGTGTATAATGAAAACAATACAATCAGTGGGGTTAAATATGCCAATGAAAACTTCATTATTTCTTTTATGTGTTTTATTAAATATTAAGATAACAAAACATTTCAAGAAATATTAAAATTTATAAACCCTTATACCTAAACGTAAATCTCTTTTGATACTTTCCCGCTAACTCCCCATTTGAAAAATTCCTAGTGATTTGTACATTACAAGAAACAGGTAATTTATAATCATTGTATGTATAAGACAAAAGCATTTTATCATTATATGGCGGATCCATTTTACCCCTTTTTATTTCGTATACCACAGGGTTATTTTCATTGAGATAATACCATTGAAAAACAGCGTCATCAAGATTAAAATCATTTGATAGATTGTTTAGGTTAATCTCATCAAATGAGATTTTCCCCTCATTAAGACAGGAAGCAATATTCAAATAATGAAAGGGATTGACTGCATTATCAAATTTTGAAAAGACAGATGTTACAGAATAATGGAAAGAATAATACTGTATATAGGATAATACATTTCTTATGTTGTTAGCATAAATAATGCTGTCTTTAGAATACTGTTCTTCATATTTTTTATCTATTAGTTTGTCAATAAATCTCTTTTCTACACTAGTACTATTTTGCTCTATTCTGACTTCTTTTTCAGTTAGTTCTATCTTGCCCTTTTCGCAACATGCTGAACTATGATATATCAAACTATCTCTAACCCTTTGATTATTTTGATAGATATAATAATGAAATACACTATCACGCCAATTAAGTTTCAATTCAGCCCTACCCGCTTTATATTCCAGATCTTCCGTATTACCATTACTATAATCGTATTCAATTCTATCATACTCATAGTTATTTACTATTCTTAAAATAGGTTGCAACTGATTACCATTATATTCAAAATGCTGTAGCTGCATGGTATCAAGCAATATTTGATCTGAACTATTTGAAACAGTTTTTGGCAGAAAACAATTTCTATTAACTATAGATCTAACCCTATTCAAATTGTCATAGTTAATTAATATATCATTGTACTTTCCAGAGATGGTATCGCCAGTAATACTTTCAATCTTTGGCAAAATGGTATTGTTTTGTGCAAACAGATATAAAGGAAAGAATAAGAAAAAGATGGCTATTTTTTTCATGGTAACTATTTAGAATTGCAATCTAACTTGTTAGCTTATTTTTTATACCGGAAACTAATATGTTTTAAAAAACCACTTCGGAATGAACCACTAGAACCTGTAGATATTTTTTTCACGTAGATGGTACAATAAACAGGTAATTGATATTGATTATAAGTGTAACTAAAACTATTAATATCATTTGCCTGTGAATCACGTTGATCTCTTTTAGAAGTGCTCCTTAATGCATTGTTTTGATTTCTAAAATGCCAATTGACTTCTGTGCCCTCTTCTTCATCATGCTCATTTAAACGAATCAATTCTTCTTTTTCAAAAGAAAAACTGATTTTTTCGTTAACAAGAATAGGTGCAATGTTCAGCTGTGCAAGTGGATTGATTTTATTATCAAATTTGGTATAAGTAAAATTTTTTGTCCAACCTGCATGAGATCTAAGACTATGACTATTATCTTCTGTAATAACATTTTCATGAAAGAGCAAATAGTCTACATATGAATCGGAACCGTTAGAATCAGAAAAGTCTGTAACCCTTCTTATTGTTGTATCTGTTTGTTCATAGATTGTATTGTAGCTGCCTGTTTCTGTTTTTCCATTACTTGATTGTTGTTTAACTACAACACTATCCATTACCCTTATCCCATGCTCGAACTTAAAATAATAGGTATCGGTGGAAGCAATCCATTTTGACCCTTTACCGTTTGATTCATAGCTTATAGTTTTGTTATACGCCGGTACGCTTTGATCTAACACATACCCAAATTTTTGTATAGAAGTTGTGTCAAGAACCCAACGGTTCGTTGATGTATTGTTAGATTTTTGCAAATGACCATTTCTATTGACAATACGAATCAATCTATTAAAACGATCATAGGCAAAAACAGTTTCTTGGTATTTTCCTTTGATGGTATCAGTACAGATACTTTCTATCAGGGGTAAGATTTTAGATGCGTTTTTTTTGGATTGGGCAATGGTTATCAAAGGCAAAAATGCCAAAAGGGAAAAAATCCTTTTCATAGGTTATTTAGGGGTTATGGATTCCAAACATAGTTAAAAAATAACAGATAAGATTCAAATGCTAGTCTTGTTGAAAAACATTGCCCCTATCTTTGTGCTGGTATTAAACAAACATTATGATTGAACAAACACCTATGGAAATAAGTACATGGAATTACCATCCCCCGGTAAAACCCATTGCAACTGATTCCAAAATTATTTCACATACTGATTTTGACGTGATGCGCAAAAGGGCTGCTACCAAAAAAGGAATCGCCATGCGTTTTACTTGTAAGTTTAGTTTAGATGGCGTTCTGCTTTTAGAAATAGTTGGTGAACAATCTTATGTGATAGACTTAGAAGATCAGGTAACCAAGATGGAACTAATTAGAATGATTAGAAATGCTTTTGCCAATTTTACGGAGAAATTTGATTTTAGAAAATTGGGGACCGTTCTTGCAGACAAGAGTTTGAATCCTTTGAATGAATCTATTATTGACTTAGATACCATCTTACCCATTTTAGACTAAACTACTATGCCAAATAAAAACGTTCTGATCACTGGTGCCAGTCAAGGGATTGGAAAAGCCTTAGCGCTATTATTTCTTGAACAAGGTTATCAGGTTTTGGGAACATGCCGTTCTGGAAATATAGAAATCAGCCATCCATCATTTGAAGCAATGGCACTTGACCTTACTCAAATGGAAAGTATCAAAACCTTTGAAGCCCAAATAGCCAGCAAGGGAACAAAACTTGGCATTTTGATCAATAATGCCGGTATTGGACCCGATCTGGGTACAAGCTTTCCTGAAGAAAAGAGTTTTGACCAAACCTTTGACGTGAATGTAAAAGGTCAAGTTTTTTTTACAGAAGCAATGATTAAACATCTAGCTCCTAGTGCCAAATTGATCAATGTCTCTTCTAAGATGGGTTCTATTGAACAATGTGTTGGTACTGATTCCGTAGCTTATAGAATGTCTAAGACCGCTCTAAACATGTATACCAAAATCTTGACCAATAGGTATGCTGGGCAATTTCAAATTGCAACCCTGCATCCAGGCTGGGTTAGAACCAATATCTCCGGAGACAATACAAAAGGAAGATATGCTCCTGAAGAATCGGCAGCCATGATCTTTGAATTTGTTTGCAGCAATTTTAAAACAGGGATTTTCTGGAATGTGGAAACAAATTCAGCCTGTGACTGGTAAGCTTTTTATTCTACCGCATTTTCTTTGGTAATAGAAGGCACTGCACCTGCTAACAATTGTTTTAGCTTGGTCTGAAGCATAGCAACTTTTTCTGGTTGTGCTGTTGCCAAATTCTTTTTCTCACTGGGGTCATCTGCCAAATTAAACAGTGCAACAGGTTCATATCTACTGCTGATTTTACTACCCACAGCAATCCCAGTCATGTCTAATACAATCAATTTCCAATCGCCCATGCGAATAGCCGCAAGGCTGGTTCCTCGGTTAGAGACAGATAAAATGGCTTCATGAGGAGATGCTTTTTGCTGCGCAATCATGGGCCAAACATTTAATCCATCAATAGGTAATGTTTGTTTTAAAGAACCACCCGCTAATCCAATTAAAGTAGGATACCAATCAACTGTGTGCATAGGTTCTTTAATGCGTTGCTGAGCAGCTACTTTTCCTGGCCAATTAACAAAGGCAGCCCCTCTAATACCTCCTTCATAGACAGTAGCTTTATAATCGCGAAGCGGTGTATTATCACCGGGCTGTGATGCCCCATTATCACTTGAAAAAACAATAATGGTATTATCTCTCATGCCTGATTTTTCTAAGGATTGCAGAATTTGACCAATGGCTTCATCTACCGCAGCCAACATGCCCGCAAGCTTCTGTCTGTTTCCACTTAAGTTGGGATAGGCTTTTAAATAGGCATCTGGAACCTGAAAGGGTGCATGTATGCCATTAAATGGAACGTATAAAAAAAACGGTTTTTGATGACCATTGGTCTCAATAAACTTACATGCTTCTTTGGCAATTAACTGTGTAGAATAACCCTCCTCTTTAATTGGAACGCCGTTGCGATACCAATCTGGGACTTCATTTCTTGTATGATTGAAGTAATCAATATTGCCAAAAAAATGCCCGTATTGGTAATCAAATCCTCTGGCATTGGGTTGGTATTGTTTTTCAGTTTCACCCAAATGCCATTTACCCAAAATTGCCGTAGTGTAGCCGGCTTCTTTCAATGCCGTAGCTAGTGTTCTTTCATTCAAGGGAAGGCCAACTGCGCCTGGGGCGATGATACCGTACACCCCTGTATGAGTAGGGTATCGGCCAGTTAACAAACAAGACCTAGTAGGTGAACAAACTGGTTGTACATAATTATTTTCTAAAATAGCTCCGCCTGCTGCTAGTTGATCAATCACTGGGGTTTTGATGGTTTTACCTCCATTGAATCCGCATTCTCCATAACCCATATCGTCTACCAATAGGAAAACAATATTGGGTTTGGTCTTGGAATTAGATTGAGCCAATAGTCCAAAAATAGGAATCAAAGAAAACAGGGTAATTAGTAATTGTTTCATATTGCATTTTGACTTCAATAGTAGCTGTAAGTTACATGAATCTAATTTCTTGGCTTTCCCACCGATTTTAGTGCAAAAATCTAATTGACATGATTTATATTCAAGCCATGAAAAAAATGATCCTACAAGTGTTACTGCTGGTTGGTATTTTGTTGACCCAGCATGTTAACAGCCAACCAAGTAATAGCAGTTTGTATTTGCAAAGCAGTGAATTACATGATTTGATGGTTCAGTACCGAGCCGATATGGGTAATATCACTCGTTTCTATGCCACATCGCCCAGTTTTGGTTTTGGTGGTGGTGGTAGAGGTGGACAACAATTTAATGCCACTTATAATTCTCCGGAAAGAAGAGCGAGGATGTTAGAATTGATAGCAGACTATGAGAAAAAAATGGACGCTATTAATTTTGACAAGATTAGCATCTATGGAAAGGTTGATTATATCTTGTTTAAAAGAGTGGTTGATGATGCCAAAGACGCTTTGATCAAAGAGAATGAAGCCTATGCCAAAATTACTAGACTACTACCCTTCTCAGATAATATCTACAATTTAGAAAAACCACGCAGAAGGGGTTTGAATGTAAATGGAGAAGCTGTTGCCAAAGACATGAATGGCATTATTAAAACGGTTCAAAAGGCTAAAACCGATTTACAAAAAGAAGAACCCATGGATAGCAAGCTTGCTTCACTAGCTATTGATGCGGTGAAAGCATTGCAGTTTGCACTAAAAAATACCTTTGATTTTTACAATGGATATGACCCCATGTATAGTTGGTGGGTACCCAAAACCTATTCCGATTTAGACAGCAGTTTGGCTTCTTATGCAACCGCACTCAGGGGTAAGGGCAAGAATATGGATGCCAAACCCAAGGATGATGGCAGTGGTATTACGGGCATTTCTGTAGGTAGAGATGAATTGGTTAGACAATTAAAAAGAGAATACATTCCCTATACGCCTGAAGAATTAATAGAAATTGCCAATAAAGAATTTGCTTATTGCGATGCTGAGTTATTAAAAGCATCCAAAGAAATGGGCTTTGGTACTAATTGGAAAGCTGCTCAAGAAAAAGTGAAAAATACTTTTGTGGAGCCAGGCAAACAGCCTCAAGAAATGTATGAACTCTACAAACAGTCCGTAGACTTTTTGAAGAAGAATAATTTACTCACTATTCCTGAACTATCTGAAGAAAGCTGGAGGGTGATGATGATGAGTCCAGAACAACAATTGGTTAATCCTTTTTTTACAGGAGGTGAAACACTGACCATTTCTTATCCCACCAGCACTATGGGTTATGAAGAAAAACTAATGAGTATGCGTGGTAATAACCCTGCTTTTTCAAGGGCTACGGTTCACCATGAACTAATTGCTGGTCACCACTTACAGGGTTATATGTCTGCTAGAAACAAAGTGTATAGAAGAGACTTATTAGGTACCAATACCCCATTTTGGGTAGAAGGTAGTGCGCTGTATTGGGAGCTCTTATTATGGGATTTAAAATTTCCTAGAACACCTGAAGAACGCATTGGAATGTTATTTTGGAGAATGCACCGTTGCGCTAGAATAATTTTCTCTTTGAATTTTCATCTGGGTAATTGGACACCCAAACAATGCGTAGACTTTTTAGTAGACCGTGTTGGATTTGAAAAAGCAAATGCAGAAGGAGAAGTACGTAGGTCATTTGTAGGCAGCTATCCTCCCTTATACCAATTGGCTTATATGACAGGAGGTATGCAATTGTATGCCATGAAAAAAGAATTGGTAGATACCAGAAAGAAACTGACCCTGAAACAATACAATGACGCTATCTACTCAGAAGGTAGTATGCCAATTGAACTATTGAGAGCCATTATTACCAACCAACCTATTAAAAAAGACTTCAGCACCAACTGGCGTTTTTATGACTTAGGTAAATAATCAACTCCAATTGAAAGTAGCTGATTGAACTAGTGTCTAATAGATATTATCAGTAACTTTAATTGGATATACCCAAAACTGTAATCCAATGAAAAGAAGGAAAGCGATTGGTTTATTATTATTAGCTGGCGGTGGCACCGCTGCAAGCTTGGGAGGCTTAAAATGGTACCAATTAAACCATGCCCCAGACCTAAGTTATCTAGGTGGTAAATTGAATTTATTATCGGCTTTAGCTGAGACCATTATTCCCAAAACTGATACACCTGGTGCCAAAGAAGCAGGAGTTGGTCAGTACTTATTGGATATGGTCAAAGACTGTACAGATAAAAAAACTCAAAACAAATTCATAGACGGTTTAAAAGACTTGGAACAATATACCCAAGACAAATACAATAAGTCTTATGAAACCTGTACTGTTGAAGAACAGGTTGTTGTTATGAAACATTTTCAAGAAAAGGGCAAACCCTATAAAGGCATTATTGGAAAAGCGCAAAACAAGTTTTTGGGTAAATCCTTCTTTACCACACTCAAAGAATATACGGTTACAGGATATTGTACTTCTCAATTAGGCGCCACCCAAGGACTTGCTTATTTGCCAGTACCTGGACCCTATATTGGCTGTACTACTTTAACCAAAGGACAAAAATCTTGGGCAACCAAATAAATCCATAAACGCTGTTGTATGCAAGAATATGATGCTATTGTAGTTGGCTCTGGAATCAGTGGTGGTTGGGCCGCAAAAGAACTTTGTGAAAAAGGATTAAAAACCTTGGTCCTAGAACGCGGACCCAATGTAGAACATATCAAGGATTACAAAACTGCCAGCATGGACCCTTGGGAGTTCAAATACCATTTGGCCAATCCCATGAGTGATGTGGCTGAAAGCCCTATTCAAAGCAGGGTTTACAACCAAGGCAGTAAACATTTTTTTGTCAACGACAGCCAACACCCTTACATACAAGACACTCCTTTTAGTTGGGTGCGTGGTTACCAAGTTGGGGGCAGATCATTAACCTGGGGCAGGCAATGTTATCGCTGGAGCGATTTAGACTTTGAAGCCAATGCCAAAGATGGACACGGCGTAGACTGGCCCATAAGGTACAAAGACATTGCACCATGGTATGACTATGTAGAACAATATATTGGAGTGAGTGGCAATTTAGAAGGCTTACCCCAATTGCCCGATGGCAAGTTTCTGCCACCCTTTGATTTGAATTGTGTAGAAGCAGATTTTGCACAAAAGACAAAGGCCAAATACAAAGACAGAATAGTTACCATTGCAAGGGTAGCCAATCTTTCCAGAGGATGGAATGGTAGAGGACCTTGTCAATCTAGAAATCTATGTGAAAGAGGTTGTCCCTTTAGTGGATATTTTAGTAGCAACGCCGCAACACTTCCTGCTGCTGCTTTAACTGGCAACCTAACCATCATTCCAAATTCCGTAGTGGTTAGTTTAATATGGGATGCCAAGAAAAGCAAAGTAACTGGTGTAACTGTCATAGATGCAGAAACCAAACAGACCAGAGAATATTTTTCCAAGATCATTTTCTTAAACGCATCTACCATTAATACAGCTGCTATTCTACTGAGGTCTGTAACCAAGGAACATCCCAACGGAATTGGAAATGCCAGCGGACAAGTAGGAAAGAATTTAATGGATCATTTTACTTTTTCAGGAGCAAAGGGAGAACATCCTGGATTAAAAGACAATTACTATCAAGGCAGAAGGGCTTTTGGTATTTATGTACCAAGATTTAGAAATCTGGGTCCTGATTCTATGCGAACAGATTATGTAAGAGGTTTTGGTTACCAAGGTGCTGGACAGAGATTGGGATGGAATGAAAAAATGGGAGCCGATGATTTTGGTGCAGGATTCAAAGAAAGTATTAGCACACCAGGGCTTTGGGAAATGATTTTGGGTACTTATGGAGAAACTCTTCCCAATGAAAAAAATGGGATCACATTTGACAAGGAGAAAAAAGACCAATGGGGGCTTCCCATTTTACATATCTCTTTAGAATATGGAGACAATGAAAACGCCATGCGTCAAGATGGAATCAAAACTGCTGCTGAAATGTTGGAAGCTGCAGGAATGAAAAATGTAACCATCATGGATTACAGAAATCCACCCGGATCAGCTGTTCATGAAATGGGAACAGCCAGAATGGGAAAGGATCCAAAGACATCTGTTTTAAACGAACACAACCAATTACACGAAGCCAAAAACGTCTTTATCACAGATGGCGCTTGTATGGCTTCATCGGGCTGTCAAAATCCATCCCTAACCTATATGGCATTGACTGCTAGGGCTTGTGATTTTGCTGTAACGGAGTTAAAGAAAATGAACCTTTGATTAGTTTAGTCACCAAAGGTTCATTGAAATAAATCTAATGATATGATTGATTTATCTATAGGTATTACCTGTTGCTATTGAAGGTTTTGCCAAATTCCAAAACACATTAGGCTCTGGAATTGGATAAAAATTGCTTCCAATATTATTGAGCAAACTTACATGACCGCCCATTAAGCCATATTCATAGTTATCTATAAAATTGGCTGCAAATTCATCATGGTGCTCTGTGTTTAAATTGGCGCAGGTATTTCCAGAAACCACTAAATCACTGATACTAGTTTTTCCAGGAATATTTAGTCTATCAAATTCTTGAAATTCAAAAGCAGAATATTTTAGAGACCCATTACAATTGTTGTTGTAAAAATGTGAAGTCTTTTTAACTGTTCCAAAACTAACCGCCCAAGCTGCTGCTAGATGTCCTTGGTATTGGGTAATTTTATTGCCATAAAATTCTGCAGTTCCAGTAAACAGAAAAATGCGATTATCATTAGTCAATCCCAAATTGATTCTTGCAAGGGTATTATTAAATACTAAGGCATTGTCAATAGCTGGAAAATAAAAAGCTGTTCCAGGATTGGCATCAGAAATAGTACAAGCAGAAATTTCAAATTTGCGTACTAAATCTGTAACAGTATTATTATCTACACTACCCCCAATACTAGAACTACCGCAATTGATAAAACTGCATTGTCTAAAAGCTATGTTCTTAAAGGGAACAGTAGCATCTGTTCCGTCCCAAACAGTTCCACCAGAAGTGAAAATCCCTTCTGCATTATTTTTAAACTCATGACCTGTAATCACTAACCCGTCTATTTTATTGGTCAAATAAAGTTGTCTATAACCACAATTCTGTGTAGTGCCTCCTTTGATGGTTACATTTTTCAGATTCTCTAATTCTAACACATTGTAGAATCCAGGCTGAGTTTGATTTAAGCCATCTAGTATTACCCCAGTTAATTGAATGGTTACATTAGAGATGTTTTTAATGGTAATGCCGCCACCTTTATTATAAGTGCCTGGCTTCACTACAATGGTTGTTCCGCTAGCGTAATTGCCGGTGATGGTCAAATTGGAACTACCATCACCTACATTCACAGTTCTGTTTCTGAGTGCAGTTGATTCTCTGACAATATTGTCTGTTACAGGTTCTTCTACGGTGGTTTCAATGACTTTTTGACAAGCTGCCAATAAGATGATGGGCAGTAATAATAGGATGGACTTTTTCATAACTCCTTGTTTTAACAGATGAATAATAGGGCTGACTAGCAGTCCAATTCAGAATTAAAAGACAAAGGGGTTACGCGCCGTTCATTGCTGAATACGGTTGAATAATGGACTGTTTAAAGAGTCCTGTCTGTTGACCTAGTTAAAATGTTGGGGGTTACAAAACGTGCAACCAAGAAGCGGTTGCAGGTTCAAATATAAACAACTTGATAGCATCTTGCTTCAAGAAGGATAAAAAGAAATCGTCAACTTTTAATCAATCCTGTTATTGATAAGTATTGCCACTTACAATAGATGGCTTAGCTAAATTCCAAAATACGCCAGGAGCAGGGGCAGCATAAAAATTTCTACCCACATTGTCTTTTACTGAAACCTTACCGCCCATGATGCCGTATTCATAGTTGTCAATAAAATTAGCGTCAAATCCTGTATGGTGTTGGGTATTTAAATTTGTACATGTATTGCCTACTACTTCTAAATCGCCATAAGTGGTCTTTCCAGGAATATTATAAATGGCAAATTCTTGAAATTCAAAGGCAGAATATTTTAAAGAACCATTGCAAGTGTTTTTATAAAAATGTGAGGTCTTTGGTTTTGTTCCAAAACTTACGGACCATAAACCCGCCACATGCCCTTGATAGATATTGGCAGTATTATTAAAGAACTCTGCGGTACCAATAAAGAGAAAAATTCTATTATCATTGGTCAAGTTCATATTCACACTATCAATACTGTTATTGAATACCATGGCACTATCCACTGCAGGAAAATACATAGCTGTTCCAGGATTACCACCCTTCCACTTACATCCAGAGATTTCAAAATTCTTTACTAGGTCTGTAACAGTACCTGTGTTTTGATCCATAGAAGTACCAATAATGGAATTGCCACAGTTGATAAAATTGCAGTTGCGAATGGCAAAATTTTGTAGCCCCAAAGTAGCATCCGTTCCATCCCATTTAATGCCTGCATTAAAGAAAACGCCTTCATTATTATTGATAAAATTGTGGCTAGAAAAAATGACATTCTTGCATTGACCACTAATATACATCATGCGGTAGCCATTGTTTTGGGTTGTTCCGCCTACCACCAATACATTATTCAGTTTATTGAGGAATAAGACGTTGTAAAATCCGTCCTTAGTCTGGCTCAATCCATCTAATACCACCCCAGATAGTTGTACGGTTACATTGTTCAATTGTTCCAAGGTGATCCCGCCACCTTTATTATAAACCCCAGGTTTTACAATAATCAACGTACCTGATTTATAATTGCCTGTGATGGTAAGGTTTGAACTTCCGTCTCCTACATATACAGTATCTGTAATGGGCGGCGCAACAATGGGCGTGTTAACTACAGGAGCACTTGCTGCCGGTTCACCAGATCTTGAACAGGCAGACATGAGTAGTGTAATAGCTAATATTAAATTGAAATTCATCACAGTTAGGGAATTGATGATGCAAATATTTGAAAAACCAAACACTCAAGATGTAGGAGAAGCTTGGTTTTATACATAGCAGTTCCTACCATCATGGCTGATTGGCAATCCCATCATTAACGAGTTTAAAAAGGAATTATTATCCCTTAATAATAAAATGGTCTAGTTTCTGATAAACCCATCTGAAAATCAGCACTATATTTATTCTATCAATTTGGCTTATGAAAAAAATATGTTCTTGTCTAATCATGACAATTAGTTTGTTGGTGATTCATTCCCCCAACCAAGCACAATATAGTCCTACAAAACATTATGCGTCTGATCCCCAACAATGGGATAGCAGTACCAAAAAATATCGATCTTATCATTTACCATCGCCTCCGGCTGGAGCCCCAAATATTGTATTAGTCATGTTAGACGATGTTGGATTTAGTACAGCTGGGGTCTTTGGAGGATTAGCAGAAACACCAATCATGGACCGATTGGCCAAAGGCGGCCTACGTTATACCAATTTTCATACTACAGGTTTATGTGCACCTTCTAGAGCTGCATTACTTACAGGTAGAAACCATCACTCCGTGAACATGGGGCATTTTACAGAAACCGCATTTGACGCACAGGGTTATGATGCCATCATGCCATTTGAAAAAGCTACTATGGCAGAAGTACTCCGTGAAAATGGATACAATAGTTATTTATTGGGTAAGTGGCATTTAACACCTATGTCTGACCGCAGTGCTGCTGGACCTTTTAATAGATGGCCTACTGGTAGGGGTTTTGACAGGTTCTTTGGGTTTTTAGAATCGGCTACAGACCAATATTATCCTGTACTCTGGGAAAGAATTACCCGTGCCCCAATAGATACAATGGCACACAAACATTTAAATACCGTATTGGCAGATAAAGCCATTCATTATCTACAACAACAACAAAAAGCGGCACCTGGAAAACCATTTTTCTTATACATAGCTCCTGGCACGGTTCATTCACCTATGCAAGTAGACAAGCAGTGGATTGATCAATACAAGGGTAAGTTTGATATGGGTTGGGATCAGTATAGAGAAACGGTTTTGGCTAGACAAAAACAATTGGGTGTAGTTCCAAATGAAGTAGAACTACCCAAAAGAAATGACAGGATTCCAGCTTGGTCAAGTTTAAGCAAGGAAGAACAGCAAATCTATGCTAGGGCTATGGAAGCGCACGCAGGTTTTCTGTCACAAGCCGATGCAGAAATGGGTAGGGTTATTGAATACATTGAATCCATTGGTCAATTAGACAATACCATTGTTTTAGTGATTGTGGGTGATAATGGCGCTACCAAGTTTACAGCAGATATTCCTGGTGTGCCCGATGGTATGGAAAAAGCCTCAAGGGCAGAAAAGATTCAAGCAGCCTATAAAAATATAGACAAGATTGGCCGTATAGATTTTAAAGGAGATATCCCATTGGGATGGACACAGGCCAGCAATGCCCCTTTTAAACAATGGAAGGGAGACGCCAATGCAGAAGGTGGCACCCATAATCCCTTGATTATTTATGCGCCAAAATATATCAAAGAAAAAGGGGGTATTAGAAGCCAATACACGCACTTAATAGATATCTGGCCAACTTTATTAGAACTTACAAAAGCCAAGGTTCCAGCTAAAATAAATGGCTATACCCAAGCACCATTAGAGGGTAGCAGTTTTGCTCATACTTTAAACAATGAAAAAGCCAAGAGCAAACACCGGGTTCAATATTTTGAAACCGGGGCTTCTAGAGCTATTTATGTTGATGGTTGGAAGGCGGCAGCTTATCATCACTCAGGAACTTCCTATAAAACAGATGTTTGGGAACTATTTAATATGGAAAAAGATTTTAATGAAATGCATGATCTGTCTAAAAAATATCCTGAAAAATTAAAGGCCCTTAGGGCGATTTTTGAAAGGGAAGCCATAAAAAACCATGTATACCCATTACATGATTCTTGGTTTCCTGCAGACCCTTACTTGCAGATTAGTGATAGTAGGGCCAAAGAAGCAAGGCAATAAAAAATCTACCACCGCAGTTTTGCTAATCCTCCCCGATTCACAAATTTTGGTGGTAGATGCACTTAAAGTAAAGGCTTCAGATTCATTGGAATGGATACCCAATCAAAATTAAAAAGGGCGATGTTCTAATATAAAATTTAGGTAAGGGAATTAGTTCTATAAAAGGTTATTTCCTATTTTTAATGCCCCTAGCAAAAATCAAAAAAAGGTTACTTTCCTTTAATATGAATTGAAAATCAATTGTTTATGATTTTTTTTAGGATTTGCATCTTCCTACTAAGTTTTTGGGTCATCCAAAGTTTTGGACAGGGTCCAGATAGCCTACTCTTGGTCAAAAAATCGCAATTCTTATTAGACTTAAGCCATCGGCCCGGCAGTTTTACACTGAACGATGCCCCACCAAATTCCATTGCCTTGGTTCATTCTCCAAAAATGAGGGAACGTGGGCAGCAAGTACTAAAAAGCAATAACCAACTCTATATTCATTTTGCTGGAGGGGGATTATTGTATCAAATGCAAGAACCCAAAGAGACCGATAGTCTTTTGGTATTCAAAAGATTGGATAGAACCGAAAACGACGGCTATAATTTTGCCGCTTTTCTATTTGCCAATGGCGATGATATTTACAATATTGGAGGTTATGGATTTTGGAAATCTAATGGTACGCTTAGAAAATTCAATAAAGATGACCAAGAATGGGATGTTGCTCCAGTAAATGAGGAGATTTATCTACCTGGCATCTCTTCTATTAATTGGTATGATCAACAAGCAGCAAAGTTGTATGTCCCCTACCAACAAAAAGTAAATGCTGGCTTAATAGACAAGGAACAAAAGAGCCAATTAATCAAAAATGTTCATGTACTTGATCTCAAAAATTTTCAATGGAATTTATTAGGCAAGACCAACAATAAGGCCCTTGAACTATTGCAAAATAGTAACACGCATACCCCTACCAATCAAGGTCTATTAGTTGCAACAGAAGATGATGTTTATCTGATAGATTTTAAAAGCAATCAAATCTCCAAGATTCATAATAGTTCTTATGCTCAAAGCCTTTCTAGATTGGGCAATCAATATCTTAGATATTACTACCAAGGAAAACTGTATTTATATAATACTACTAACCATCACTACGACTCTTTATTGGTAGATCAAAAAGCATTTGTTCCTACAGGTATCCCTATCTGGGAAAAAAACTTTACCTGGATTTGGTTGATACTTGGATTGGTGATGGCACTGATTGCAGGAGTACTTGTATACGGTTACTTTAGAAAAAAGAAAAAGCCGCTATACCTACATGATCAGGCGGGCAGCCAGATCAAAATCAACTTTACAGAAACCGAAAGAAGTTTGATCAAATTGTTATTGGAAAAATATAAAGAAGGTAGTACAGCCACCATTCATGAAATCAACTATGTGCTAGGCACCAAGGATAAAAACATGGGTATGCAAAAGAAAGTAAGAAGTGATGTGATTAATAGTATCAATGAAAAATACAGCTACTTATCTCAGGAGCAGACAGCACTGATTCAAAGCTTTAGAAGTGAAACAGACAAAAGATATTTTGAATACCTGATCAAAAAAGAACAAGTAAGCAAAATTGAAAAGTGGCTAATCAATGATTAATGCCTTGCTACTGATTATTTTAACTGATAGACCCTGACCCAGTCTACCTCATACCGATTATTGTATACCGATTGATTTGGATTTCCCCCATTCTTACCACCCAAGGCTAAATTAATCAGCATATAATGCGGTTGTTTAAAGGGTTCAAATCCGCTGCCATCTTTGTTTTGCAGTGCGGAGAGTGGCACTTTATTCAAAAGCTGGTTATCACAGTATAAGGCAATTTGTTTTTCTGTCCAATCCATGCGCCATACATGAAATTTTGATGCCCATGCTTGTCCACCTAATGAATCAGTAGAAAAGGTTTTACTAAACCACTCTGGTTTTCCGTCTTTACCACCAGTAGCAATATTGGCCAATAGCATACCGCTATAATATTCCATGATATCTATTTCTCCATTATAGGGCCAGGGTTTTCCAACTCCTAGTGTCCACCAAGCGGGCCATAATCCCGCATCAATATTTACTTTGGCACGCAGTTCAAATCGGCCATATTGCCAAGACTGTTTGTTTTTTGAGACAAGACTTGCAGAACTATAACGTATGGTTCTTCTTTGTTTGTTCCACTCTTTTGAATTTTCTTCAAACATGGGGTTATCCCTATCTTCCTTTCTGATTTCTATGACCAATAAACCGTCTTCACAATAAGCGTTATCTGGTTGATACCATTGTAGCTCTTGGTTACGTACAAAACCATGTTCATAACCCCAGTTGGTACTGTCTGGTCTACCATTTTTGTTAAACTCATCGGACCAAACCAATTGATATCCGTCATTGCCCTCCTTACTTGCGTAGCTAAGGGCGGCAGGGTCTCCTAATAAAAATTCAAGTGGCAAATGAAATCTTTTTGCCCATGCAGTTTCAGAATGTTCCTCACCTGGAAATACTTTTGACAAGAAATTACTAAGCCCATAACCCTTTGCCAAAATAATCTCATCCGCCTTTTTTTGTAACGCTGGATACATGGCGTCTAAGGTAGCCGTGCCATGGTCAAAATATAGTTGGTGGGTTTTGGGATCTGGTAAATGCGTTTTTAAATAATTGAAAAAAGCGTCAGGGATGGGGTTGTTGTTCATAGAAAAAATCCCGGGCCAATGCGTAGACAAACAAGCTGCACCGCCAAATACAAGAGGGTATTCGCATATGGCATACATAGAGATTAAACCTCCCATGCTACTGCCCGCAATAAAAGTATTTTGTCTGTCTTTCTTGGTAGCGTAATGCTTGTCAATAAATGGTTTCAACTCGGTCACCAAAAACTTTAAGTAGTTGTCAGATACTGGTTGAAATACTTCTTTTGTTCTACCCGCATTTTGCAATTCTTTGACAACAAAATTTTGTTGCTCTTTGGTCAAAGACAGATAAGGCTTCTGCGGAAAATAGTCTGGATGCCTAGTAGGTCCGCCATTCCAAATGCCAACTACAATAAAGTCTTTGACGCTTCCATGCTTCATGAGTTTTGCCGCTACATCATCTACGTCCCAAGCCTTCTTATTCCAAGTGGTTGTGCTATCAAACAGCATTTGCCCATCATGCATGTACAAAACGGCATATGTTTTTCTGGTGGAATAACCTTCTGGTAACCAAACATCTACATTGCGGGCTGTTACAAATTTTGAGGGAAAGCTATCAATCCTATATACTGTTCCAGAAACAGCTTGAGGTAATTGTGCTACCGCTGCAAGTACAATAAATACTGCAGTGAATAAACATAAAAATTTAAAACGCATGGGGCCTACTTTAGAATCAGTTGCATCAATAACGAATCTATTTGCCCTTTATTTCTTGATAACGTTTTAAAGCCTCTAAAAAATAATAATCTGCATAAATTAAGGGAACGTCTATTTCTACGTCATGGGCTATACTTCCTACGCTATGTTTGAGTAAGAAATTGGCATCGGACCCTTCCGTTGCCCTGTAGGCAGGACTAGCCAATGATTCTAAGATAGCAATAGCTTGGGCCTGATACCACTTAGACTTAGGGCCAGCATAATTGGCCAATTCAAACAAGGCTGAAGCCGTAATAGCAGCAGCTGATGCATCTCTATATGGTTGAGGATGCTGAACAGCGTGTGAATTTTTACCAGGATGAAAGGCTGTGTCACCCATATTAAAATCCCAGTAGGGAACTTTATCTTTAGGCAAGGTTTTGGCGTTCAGGTACCAATCAGCCATACCCATGGCCGTTTTTAAAAACCTTGGATCTTTAGTTTCACGATAAACCATGGTAAATCCATAAATACCCCATGCTTGCCCCCTTGACCATGTTGAATTATCGGCATAACCCTGAGCTGTTTCCCTACCCACCACTTTACCAGTGAGGGTATCATAACAAACCACATGAAAGGAACTATAGTCCTCCCTGATTTGATTTTTCATGGCCGTTTCCGCGTGTTTGATGGCAATCTCTTTGTAAACTGGGTCCCCTGTTTGTTTACTAGCAAAAAACAATAATTCTAGGTTCATCATATTGTCTATGATTACTGGAAATTCGTAGGTTTTATTTCCATGCCAAGAAACAAATTTGTTCCAAGATTTAATGCTACCGGCTGTTTTATTATAACGGGTGCAAAGAGACTTAGCAGATTGAATCAGAATATCTCGGTAGGCTTTGTTGCCTGTAAGGCGATAGGCATTACCATAACTGCAATACATCATGAATCCAAGGTCATGGTGTTGGGTAAAGTATTGAAGCGGTTCTAAGCGAGTGGTCCACTCAATAGCTTTTGCCTCCAATGCTTTATCATGAAGTGATTCTGATGCTAACCACAAACTACCAGGAAAAAATCCTGTAGTCCAATCATACAAATTGGTGGCGTGCATATTGCCTTTTGAATCAATAGTTTTTGGAAATAAGTTGGGACTCTTGTCAGCATCCGCTAACATGTTTTTCAATTGCACAGCGGCAAATCTAAAATTTTCCTTTACAAATGGTTTTCCATCTGTCAGGGGTAGGAAGGAGCAGAATGCCATACAGCAGATGACAACAATGGAACTTTTCATGATGCTGAATTTAAGAATTTTTATCTTTTTGAGATATTGATGATGTATTTTCCTGAGCCAGCAATTTGTTTGGCAGTTAAACTTAGCCTGTAGAGTTCTTTACCCCAAACTGTTGATAATCGAGGATCAGTTTGAGCCACCACTTCAACAGTAGCTTGGAATTGGTTCTTATCATAGGCCAAGAGCAATTTTCTTCCTTCTTTTTCAATCAGAACTTCTCCTGGTTGATTAAGATCTGGTTTTCCCCAGGTCATAAAATTGAGCTGATTTGGAGCATCTGCTTTTTGCAATTGAAATTGGTCTGTAATGGTCAATCCCTTTATTGCCGAGAGCTGATAATTTCTTTGCCATTTCTCCACCAACACATCTTTGTGATAAGCCGTAGCCATGTCTAAGGTGAAGGTATTTTTAACAGAATCAAACTGTACGTTCTTAGCTCTGTATTGACCCCCAAATGACTGTGGTTTGCCATTGATCATAGGCAGGTTGTGGTAATTACTTTGCATGGTCCAGATACTATACCTTTCACTGCTAAACGTTTGCCTAGTATACGTTCCTACACCAACATCAATGATCATGGGTAGTTTGTCTACATATAAAGAGAAGGTACCAACGTCATTGTGATTATGACTTTCTGCATTGTATCCTGCTTTGGCAGCAAAAAATAAACCAGTTCCATTATTCATATAACAGAATTGGGTTTGAGGATACCATGAATACTTGGCCTCCACAACTGAAGGTGTAACCAATGCTAAATCATTGGCATTACTAAGGTTTTCAAAAGACCTGAATAAGTCTCTTCCTTCACTCATCTCAGGCTCTTTTATTTGAGTTGCCAAATAAGCAGCAAAATGCTGCATATCTGCACTACCCACTGCTTTACCATATCTATAAATTAATCCCGGATTTCCACCACCTTTTGCAGATGCATCTGCAAAATTCACAACCCAACCATCACCCACATAACTACGAGCAATATATTCACCCATATTTTTGATAATGGGTTGATTGAAAATAGAAACTTTTGAACCAGTAGCATTACTAAGTAACTGTAAGTAATCATACATTTTACCTGCAGCGTGACCCCAATAAGAAGGACCTTCTTCACAGGCTCCATCTGCATTATTGTAATTGATAAATTTATCTACCGATACCATGGTTTTATACACTGCTGCTGCTTGCTTGTCTTTATCAGATTCTAACAATAAAAAACAAGTAAGCACATTAAAATTACACCAAGGATTCCAGTTGTTGACCATAGTAGTTGGTTTGGCGTTTACCGCCTGCCACCAATAGTCATCTCTTGCCATATAAGGATCCAAGATTCTATCTTGTAAATTCTTGCGAAGTTTTTTGGAAATGATGGGATTTTTCTTGTCCATCTCCTCTTTTAACAAAACATAGGTCCAAGAAAAAAAAGAGCCCAAATCGCCCGCTGTTAGGTCAATGATTTGTTCAGAAAAATCTGGCAAAGACCTGGTGGATTTTTGAGCAGCCATATGCGCAGACAACACCCAAGAAGACATTTCACAAGCATGCCAAACACCATTGACAATCTGATTCATAAACCTACCCTTTCCTTCTGAAAGTTCTGCAATAACCAAAGCACTCAAAGCATTCATATTAGAGGTAAATGGTTTCTCCATGGCTACCCTACTACCCGTCCACTCATATTCCAAATAATCTGTTGCTTTAACCACCCGCCATTCATAATCTAATTGTTTCTCGCCTGCTGATATTAATTGACTTTTATATTTTCCTGATAATTGATCCCATGCTGCGCGATTGTTATAAGCAGGAATCTTGTTCCATTGAGATATTGGCAATAGTAAATTTTTCAACTCTTGAACCGTAGTTGTTTTCTGCAAGAGGTCTCTGTACTCGTGTGCACTAACCTGCAAGCAAACAATTATGGCCAACCCAGTAAACAAGGATTTCAGCTTAGCAATCATGATTAATTATTTTAACTGATAGTATTTTACATAGTCCACTTTCATAATGGTACTAGTTGATTTTTTGGTTCCATAACCGCCAGCCGGTATGGGACCAGCCCATGAACCAGCTGCGTAATTTTTGACTTCAGAACTCAGGATGATAAATTCTGCTTTTTGAGAAACAGTTGCAGAGAAATCCCATGTTTTCACGCCATCTACATAGAACCTATAATAATTTGGGGTCCATTCAAGTGTATACAAATGATAGTTGCCAGAATTAGCCCCAAGGTCACCGGTGGTTAATCCTGCTGTTTTATGATAGGTATCATAGCCATCCCAGTGTAGGTTGTGGTGCACTTTTCCGTCATTACTCAGGGTTTCAACCACGTCTATTTCCATACCTGCAGTTTGCGGATTTCCAATGGGATTCCCCATGGTGGCACTTTGTAACCAGAATGCAGACCAAGAACCATATTGGTTACTAAAAGCTATTCTAGCCTCAAATTTTCCGTATTTATATTCTTTTTTGGTGGCAACCATTCCTGTATGATGTGTTACTGTTCCAGCCACAGTATCGGAATACACTTTAATCAAAAGGTTACCTTGACCATCGGTAGTAACTGTGGTAGTATCATTAAATCCATCATGTCTAATTCCTGGAATGCGGTGATACCATTCTACTGGATCCATTTGGGTGCCATTAAAATCGTCCTGCCATGTAAGTGTATACTGTGGTTCTACCACAACAGGTGGCGTTACTGGTCCCACTGGGCTTTCATTTTTCTTACAAGAAAAAAGTAAGAAGGCAACAATCAAAAACGATAACATTTTTCTCATATAAAATCTAAATCAAGATAAGCAAAACTGCAAATGAATAAAAGGAGTGTTGCAAAATGCAACACTCCAGTGTTAAACTGCTATGCCTGCTATTAAGAAAAACTAGTTAGGCCAACCTGGATTTTGTTTCAGGTTCGGATTTCTTTCAATTTCAACTTGTGGAATGGCCCATGTATATAAATAGTCTCCACCAAAAGTATATGCGTTTACATTGGCACCCCATACTTGTTGTGCTCCATTGGCTGTTTTAAACACAGTAGTCTTCCAAGTTTTCCAACGCAGTTCATCAAAATAATTGATGCCTTCATTGGGAAACTCTACCCTACGTTCATCGCGTACCCTATCTCTTAAATTACTCTGACTTGAAACATAGGTTCCCTTGGTTGGATCTGTTTGCTGTAAAGCAGGCATGGCTGCTCTTGCTCGCACTTCATTCACTTTTAAAATGGCTTCAGGCAGGTTATTTAATTCAACCAGTGCTTCTGCCCACATCAATAATACATCGGCGTAGCGAATCAATGGTAGATCAATGGGACCATAAGCCCTGTTCAAGGTTTCAGCATTGCCTTCTGCTACAAACTTGCGATAGAGATAGTAGAAGAAAGTTTGGGTATCTGTTTGCAAATCAAAAGTTGGTGAGTTAATGGTTCTATAAGGGAACCTACTGGTTACTGATTGGTTTGCAGCACCTAAAACGCCGTTATAATTACCATAAGGAGTAATCACATTGGCGGCTAACCTTGAATCTCTTCCAACCCAAGCTTTGCTAATTCTAGCTTCGTTTCCAACTACCAAGTATTTACTCATGTCTGCACCACGGCCTGCGGCAGCAGTTTGTTCTGCAGCGGTCATACCATCACGCAAAAAATAAACTTGGCGTGCAACAGGTGTCATGCTATTATATCCAGGAATAATGGATTCCCAATTAAATTTAGAACCGTCTGCATTTTCATATAGGTCTACTAAGTTGGGAGATACCAAATAACTATTCCAGCAAGAGCCAAAACTAGCCCTTGTTCCACAGAAGAATTGGGTAGTTGAACCTAGATTCACTACGCCTGTATTTTGAAGAGAGAAAATCATTTCATCGCTCTGTTCATTTGCTTCTTTAAACAATAATGTATAATTAGCAAACAGGGTATGACCCAATTCTTTTACCTTGGCAAAATCAGCTACTGCTTCTGCCCATTTTTGGGTGTACATAAAGACTTTACCTCTAAGCGCATACGCTGCAGACTTGGTAACACGTCCAAAAGCAGGATTACCCTTGGTGTATTTGTTTGGTAGATTGGGTTCATTAATACAATCTGTTAAATCCTTAATTACTTGGTCCCAAACAGCTTGTTCAGTTTCTCTTGCCTTGGTTGCTTCTTCAATTTTAAATGGCTCCAAATAAATGGGCACCCCCTTAAAAACTTGGTTCAGGCGGAAATAATAATAAGCACGTAAAAATTTGGCTTCCGCAACTAGTCTACCTTTTTTTGTTGCCGTAGAGGGAGACTTTAAAGGGATATTGGTAATAGCGTCATTGGCCCTTACAATTCCTTCATAAAAGTTTTGCCAATTGGAACTAAACAAACCATTACCTGGTGTGATGGTTCCTTGTAATAAAGCTTCCGGGTCACGGGTTTGACCTGTAAAAGAAAAACGGTCATATTGGTATATTTCCAATCCAGAAGCTGCACCTGTATTCTGTCCTAAACGGAGTGCATTATAGATTCCTGTTACACCTAAATCTGTTAGGTTGTCAGAAGTCCACATGGTTTCCGATGCTAGCGCATCATATGGCGCCGTATCCAAAAGTGTTTTCTTGCAACCGAGTAAAATCAGGGGCAAGCTGCATATTAAGAGTAATTTTTTCATTGTTTGTGGTTTTATGCTTAAAAGTTAACGTTGATGCCCAGTGCATACTGACGCATGGTGGGATATCCAATACCAGAACCAATTTCAGGATCTAGTCCAGGATACTTGGTAATCATCAATAGGTTTTCGCCAGAAACATATACCCTAGCCCTACTCATGAGCATTTTTTTGGCCAATTTTTCAGGGATATTATATCCAATTTGCAGATTTTTAAGCTTGATCCATGAAGCATTGTACATCCACCAATCACTTGCTAGTGCCGTGTTTTGAGGATCGCTAGATTTTAACCTAGTATATTTTGCATTAATATTGTTTCTAGGATCTTTAGCGTCTAAAGGATTGTAGAAATAATGGTTGTCCAATACCATATTAGATAGGGCAAATCCATTTCTAACTGAGCTATTATTATAGGTGTCATTCCAGTAATATTGGAAACCTGCAGCTCCTGCCCAAACCATTGAAATGTCAAATGATTTCCAAGACATTTCTGCATTAAAACCAAAAATGTATTTTGGTAAGGTAGAAGTTCCTGTGAATTTCTGGTCAAAGCTATTACCATATTGACCATCACCATTCAAATCGGCATAAATTAAATCACCATAGTAAATGGCATTATTTCTAACGGCATTAGAGGGTAGTAATTTATAACCAGCAGTAATCATGGCTTGAGCCCATGCTAAATCTTCTGGAGTTCTAATCATACCGTCTCTTGGACCACCGTTTTTGTCTACAGTTCCATCGGCATTGTTATATGACCCGCTTCCTTTGTAAATTTCATAAATCCTGAACTCATTAATTTTATGGCCTTCTAGGATTCTATTGGTTCCACCTGCAGACACAAGACCAATATTGGATTGGTAAACTTGTGCACCTGTAGCATCTGTTACATAACCTTCTACCAATTGTCCTTTGTATTTGGTTACTTCATTGGTATTGTAGGCATAGTTTCCAGAAATACGGTAATTAAATTCACCAGATTTTCCGCGATAACCTAGAGTAATTTCATAACCCTTGTTCTTCACTTCCGCAGCATTCACAATTGGTGAAGATGCAGTACCTACAGTAAGTGGCACGGGAACAGTAGAAAGGATTCCGTCTGTTAAGCGCTGATACAAATCAAATTCAAAAAACAATTTGTTATTCAACACAGAACCATCCAAACCAAAGTTGGTAGTGGTAGTAGTTTCCCATTGTAAGTCTGGATTAGCAATTCTACCAACTGCCAAACCTGAAGCTTGAACATTGTTGAAAGAATACAATCTTGTAGAATATGTAGACTGCCAGTCATACACACCTGAAGCATTGTTACCTAACTTACCCCAAGATCCACGGATTTTTAAATTACTCAACCAAGACTTGGTGCCTTCCATAAATTTCTCATCAATGATTCTCCAACCTGCAGAAACTGATGGGAACAAGCCCCATCTTGTAGAGGGAGAGAAGCGTGAAGAACCATCATAACGCATATTGGCTTCTAACAAGTACTTGTTTTTAAAAGCATAGTTAACCCTTCCAAACCAAGATCGCATTGCATAATCAGATTCCCCACCATTGGTAGTAGTTGGTAATAGAGCTGAGCCCAATGTGGTAATGCTATAGTCTATCAAACCTTGTTTGGTTGCATTGAAATTATAGGAGTTACTATACATTTGGTTGTAACCAGCCAAGGCGCTGATCTCATGGTCAGAACCAATTTTGGTGGTGTAGCGCAACACATTATCAATAGTAGTTTGTGTGGCTTTGTCAAAAGAGTAATAAGTAGAGAAAGTAGAAGGATCACCTGGGAAAGTCTTCACTTCATTGGTGGCAAAATTCCATTTTTCCTGAGGAACTGAATGGCTATTATATTCACCAAAACGAATCTGATAGTTAAATCTAGATTCCAATGTCAATCCTTTGTACAAATTAAAGATGGCATATAGTGTGGTATTGAAACGGCTCTGCCTATCGCTACCAGCGGTATTGTTTAGGAATGCTAAAATTGCGTTGGCTGTAGAAGACTCTTCCTGCGCATGTGGGAAGCCGTATTTACCGTCATAAGAAGGCACTACACCTGGTGTTGTTTGTCCTAGGAAGTTAAAGGCCGATGCGGTATTACCCATATCATAGGTTTGGGTACTGGCAAATGTTTGGGTTCCCATGGTTAACCATTTGGCTATTCTAGCATCTAGGTTGGCCCTAATCTGATAACGTTTTGTACCAGTATTTTGCATGACCCCTTTGTTGTCTAAATATCCAACAGAAAGTAAATAGTTGACTTTATCACTTCCACCATTAATACTGATATTATGGTTTTGAACCACTTTATTGTCAAACAATGCGTCACCCCAGTTTGTATTAGGATAAGCAATTCTATTAGGAACACCTATGGCATTCAATTGATCAGGTATTAAACTGGTAGAATCCCAGGTTCTAATAGTTCCAGCAGCAAAAATACTTGGCTGACCAATATTGGTTGTACCCTCATTAATCATTTGCATATGCCTAGCATAATTGGAATTGTAATTGGGCATATTCATGGGATTGGTTGTAGAAAAGATCCCATTATAAGTAACCGTAGTTTTATTACGTTGACCCTTCTTAGTTGTAATCAAGATAACTCCGTTGGCTGCCAAACTTCCATAGATACTAGCAGAAGCTGCGTCTTTTAAAACAGAGATGGTTTCAACATCAATTGGGTTTACTGCATCCATGCTTCCAATAATACCATCAATCACTACTAGCGGAGAGTTACTACTCAGTGTACCTGTACCCCTAATCAGGATACTAGCTCCATCTGAACCGGGTTGACCAGAACCCTGTCTTACATAAACTCCAGAACTCAAACCCGCAAGGGAAGAAGATAAATTGGTTACGGGTCTGTCTTCTATCTGTTTAGCAGAAATGCTGGACACCGAGCCGGTCATATTTACTTTTTTCTGGGTGGCATAACCAACAACCACTACATCGTTCAGGTTATTCACTTTGGTTTTCAATGCAGCATTCACTGTATTGCCTTCGCCCACCATTATCTCTATCACTTCATGGTTAATAGAATTAATAACTAAGGTTTGGCCAGTTTGCGCGTCTATGGTAAACCTACCAGCATCGTCTGTTTTGGTTCCATTTGACTTGTTTTTAATGGTAATAGAAACTTCCGGAACTGGTTTTCCGCTTTCATCTGTTACGGTACCACTAATTTTCCGGTTCTGTGCCAATAGCATTGTTGGCATAACTGATAGTAAGAGAAATACTGCCATGATTCGCATCATGCTACAGGATCTCTCCATGTGGAGGGCTAATCGCATAAACAATCGTTTTTGGTTGATTTGATTACTTGATCTACCCCTGCCAAAGCAAGGATAAATCACCATCCAAAATTCAGCTGACTATAAGTATGAGTGGGGGGAGATTCCATTTTAAATAGGGCGGAAATCTTAAATACTGTCTTTGACTACCTAATTAGGTTTGTTTTACCCCAATATTCATAAAAACACCCCTAATATTTTAGGATAGTCCCCCTAGGCGCAGAAAGGGCAGTTCAACTATTCACTACTTTTATTCACATTTCTCCCTGAATGCTTATAAATAGATCCCATAGCCTCCTTTTGCTTTTCTTGTTTGGCTGCTTTTTCATGATTTACCCCCCTAGTTTGTTAAGTCAAAATCAGGAATTCAGCCATGTAACTACCGAAAATGGTTTAAGTAGTAATGCTGTTTTGACCATGAGTCAAGACGCTTCTGGATTTATGTGGTTGGGAACGGCCAATGGTATTAATAGATACGATGGTAGAAATATAAAACAGTACCTAGTCCCTAACAAAAATCAGGAGGTTAGGAGCTCTAATAATATTTTCAGTTTACATACAGACCCAGATGGGGTTTTGTGGGCAGGAACTTATGGTGGACTATTGCGATATTCCATTGAAAAAGATGCTTTTGTGAAAATGCCCATTAAAGGGTATAAGGGTGGAGAAGTAACTTTTATTTATAGCGATCAGAAAAAAAATCTTTGGGTGGGCAGTGCAAGGGGATTGTATATTCTATCGGCAGATAGGGATAGCGTTAAAACCCAATCGTTTTTCCATACAAATGAAAGCCCCTCAATTTCCAATAACTATATTAAATGTATATATGAAGACCATACAGGAGCCATTTGGGTAGGCACCAACGGGGGATTGACCCAAATGCAACATCGCGGTAGCAATTGGCAATTTCAACAGTTTAAACATAATCCAATAGATGTTAATAGTTTGAGTGCCAATTATATTACCAGCATTATGGAAGATGCTCAACAAGGGCTATGGTTTGGAACTTTAAATAGTGGATTGAACAAGTATAGTTATAGCACAGGTAAATTTACCCGTCTGGTTCATAGTGCAAATGATCCCAAAAGTATTATCAGCAATAATATTAGACAAATAGCTATAGACCAATATGGCAAGCTTTGGGTGGGTACCCAAGAAGGACTCAGTATCATCCAACCCTTGAACTTAACTACAGTATCTGTACAACATAATCCAGCCAATAAAAATGGTTTAAACCAAAATTCTATCTACAGTATATTTCAAGATGCGCAGAAATCTATGTGGGTAGGTACTTATTTTGGAGGCGCCAATATTAGTTTCTCAAGCAATACCCTGTTTCAGATTATTCAGAATAATGGCACCCGTTCTAATCTTAGCAATAATGTGGTGAGTGGCATGGTAGAGGATAGCTACTCTCATCTATGGATTGGTACTGAAGGAGGAGGATTAAATAGGATTTCAAAGACTACGGGAACTTTAACTGTTTTTAAAAACAATATCAACCAGTCCAATAGTATTAGCTCTAATCTAATCAAGTCTGTATACAAAGACTTAGATGGGCAAATTTGGGCAGGTACTGCGCATGGTGGAGGCGTGAACTTATTTGATCCAGCAAGCCAAAGCTTTAAACGAATGCTGTATGAAGAAAATTATGAATCAAATGAATCTTCTGCCCACACAGAAATACAATCAATTTATGAGGATCACCAGAAAAGATTTTGGCTTGGCACCACACATGGTTTAAAGCTCTATCGCAGAAATGGGAAGGAATTAATTGCACTTGACAAAACAGTTTTAACTGGCCAGGACAAAGAGAAATTGTTTACAGACTATATGGTTGCCAAAACTTTTTGTGAAGACGCATTTGGCAGGTTATGGATAGGGATGAATTATGGCCTATTTCTAATAGATGGTACTCTTGTAAAAGAGATATATGGCAAAGACGCAGTTAATAGTATTGTAAAAGATCTGAGCGGAAAACTTTGGTTTGGATTAGACAATGGGGGCATTGCTTATTATGATGCCAAAAATGGAATGTATGCACATTATCTAGGTGCAAGTGATTGGAGTAAAAAAAAGGTATTTGGAATATTACCTGACAAAAAAGGAAATCTTTGGTTGAGCACAGAAAAGGGATTGGTTAGACTGAATCCTGCAGATGGTCGTAGTCAAACATTTACTGTAACAGATGGGATTGCTGCTAATGAATTTAATTACAATGCCTATTTTAAAGATAGCCAAGGTGTATTTTATTTTGGAGGATACAATGGCATCACCAGTTTTTTACCGGATCAAATTGAAACCAATAACACCGTTGCAAAAATGGCATTTACTGGTTTGAAAATTTTTAATACAACAGTTTTGATGAATGATGAAACTGGGGTGTTAAAGGAAAACATAACGGTGAGTAAGGAATTGGATTTTAAATACCACCAAAACGTATTTACCATTGAATTTGCCTTACTCAATTTTATAAAAAGCAATAAAAATAGGTATCAATATCAATTAGAAGGTTATGACAAAGAATGGGTAGAAACAGAGAACAATTTTATTACATACAGTAACCTACCCTATGGCAATTATTTATTAACCATTAAAGGCGCCAATAATGACGGCATAGTGGGAACGCCTATTGTCATTAAGATTAATATGCATCCACCATTCTGGCTTACTTGGTGGGCATATTGTATTTATGCTTGTAGCGTTTTACTCATTCTGCTTTTGATATATCGATTTTATTTTTTCAGGGCATTGCTTGAAAAAGAAGAAGAATTACACCAAGTGAAAATGAATTTTTTTACAAATGTCTCCCATGAAATTCTAACACATTTAACACTAATCATGGCTCCCATTGAAAAGATCAGTGAGAGTAACCAGTTGGATAGTCAAAACAAACAAAAACTACAACTTGTTAAATCAAATACCAGTCAACTACTAAGATTGGTAAGAGAGTTAATGGATTTTAGAAAAGCAGAAACCAATCACTTAAACTTAGAAATTGGAGCTTATAATATGATTGAATTCTTGCAGCAGATTTTCAATAGTTTTCAAGATGCTGCCATAGCAAAAAATATTCAGTTGCAATTTCAATATCACGCCGCAAATCTTACTATATATTTTGACCCACAACAATTAGAAAAAGTATTTTTTAATTTACTGAACAACGCCATTAAATTCACCCCAGAGGGTGGTTCTGTTAGCTTATCTGTCATTGAAACAGATAAAAAGATTCATGTACAAGTTTCTGATAATGGTAGGGGCATACACCCTGAATATTTAGATAAGTTATTTACCAATTTTTTTCAGGTTGCAGACCATGGTATCCAAAATACGGGGTATGGAATTGGGTTAGCACTTTCAAAAAATATTATTGAATTGCATCATGGAGAAATTTCTGTAAAAAGTATTCCTGCCAATAAACAACAGCAGGGTCACACCAGTTTTACCGTGGTAATGCTCAAAGGGAATAAACATTTTGAACAAAAAGAAATTATAACTACCGTAGCAGAACCCCTAGTAGATACTTCCAATAAAATAGCTACAACAAACTTGTTGGAAAACCAATCTATAAACATAGTCAAGACCAGATTTACTTTGCTGATTGCAGAGGACAATCCAGACCTAAGTGAATTACTTGCAGAAACATTTGAAGATCAATATGAAACAATACTTTGTAAAAATGGATTAGAAGCTTGGGAAAAATCAATTATAGAAATCCCTGATTTAATTTTGAGTGATGTAATGATGCCTCTGATGGATGGATTTGAGCTATGCGAAAAATTAAAAACAGATGCAAGAACCTCACATATTCCTGTAATCTTACTTACTGCAAAAACAACTCAAGATGACCAAATAGCTGGTCTGGAAAATGGAGCAGACAGTTATCTAACCAAACCCTTTAGTACAAAGGTACTTGAGCTTCATATTAGAAATCTGCTAGCGCTGAGAGAAAATATGCGTCAGAAATTCAGTCTGCAAATAAGCAGTATTCCATCAGCAAATGAAAATGTTGAAGAGAACAAGCATTTCATGAGTGCGATTGATAAAGAATTTTATGACAAAGTGGTTCAGTTGATTCACGAACATATGGATGATCCCGAATTTGGAGTAACCATGTTATCCAGAAAAGTGGCTATGAGCGCTCCTATTCTGTATAAAAAACTAAAAGCCGTATCGGACTTATCTGTGAATGATTTTATTAAACTGATACGTATGAAAAAAGCTGCAGAGCTTTTATTAAAGAAGGAATTGACCATTGCAGAAATTGCTTATCAGGTAGGCTATAATGACCGTAAGTATTTTAGTAAAGAATTTAAAAAACAATACGGAGTTACACCAACAGAATTTATGCATCAATCCTAAGTAGTTTCCATTTGTTTTAATGGTAATCTGATTAGGAACTCTGTCCAGTAACCAGGTTCACTATACACTTTAATATCACCATCCATAAATTCTACCTGCGTTTTTACCATAAACAAACCAATCCCTCTTCCTTCAATATCTAGATTGAGTTTTTTGTATAAACGGAACAAGTGTTCACTATGTTTGGTGAGATCAATCCCAATGCCTTCATCCCTAAAATGAATTAAGCAAGTATCTAAATCCTGTTCAGACCAAATGATAATTTTAGGAACTTGACCTGGTTTAGCAAATTTTAATCCATTGAGTAAAAGATGATAAAATATATTTTCTAGATAGGTTCTAATGTTAAATAATTGATTGATTTTTGAGAAATTGGCTTCTATAATTGCATTCTTTTCAGAAATTAAGTTTACCAAACTTTTTTGCACGCTTTCTAGTACCAAACCAAGGTCTAGGTCTTCTTTTGATTCTACACTGAATTTTCTAACCTGCAAGATTTCAGTAACATCTTTGATTACCTGATCCATAGAATTGGCCGATTTAGAAATACCCTCTAAAATCAAACCTTCTTCAATTTTAATTAACCCGTTCTTAACCGCTGCAACCAAACCCAAGATATTGGTGAGTGGGCCTCTAATATTGTGGGAGAGCATATAAGAAAACTGTTCTAGGTCTTTGTTTCTTTGCAATAAATCAACAGTCATTTGCTGTTGTTCTTCTTCTAATCTTTTGCGTTCTGTAATATTTTCTTTAACTGCTACATAATTGGTAACCTCGCCATTATGATTTAGAATAGGCGAAATCACGGCATATTCCCAATACAAATCACCGTTTTTCTTTTTGTTACAAAACTCCCCATGCCAAGTTTTCTTGTCCATCAAGCTTTGCCAAAGTTGCATGTATTCAAACTCAGAAGTTCTACCGGTTTTTAGGATTCTAGGATTTTGACCAATGGCTTCCTCCATGGTATAACCAGTAAGATTACAAAAAGCAGGATTGACATATTCAATTCTCCCTTCAAGATCTGAGATGACTACAGATGCGGAACTCTGCTCAATGGCTTGGGATAATTTTAATAATTGGGTTTCTGTTTTTCTTCTTTGTCCTTCTGTGTGAAATGCTTGTAAAGCAAAACTAATATTCTCAGATACATTTAAAAGCAGTCCAATTTGCTCATTGGTAAAATAAAAGGCAGATGAAGCATACATAGTCAGCAGTGCTACCACATTTCCATTTGTTTTTATTGGTAATGCTATAGAAGATTTAAAACCCCTTGCTAAAGCGTGCTCGCGCCAGATTTCCATAACAGGTTCGTGCTCTATGTCATTGCAATAATAATGAATGCCTTCACGAATGGCTTTTCCAGAAGGCCCTCTACCTGTAGGTGAATCCGTGATAGTAATATTTTTTATAGCTGCTAAATAATCTGCCCCTTGACCTGCCCATATGATGGGTTTTACCACTTTTGTTATTTCATCTGGAACACCAATCCAAGTGAACAAAATATCTGTATAACTTACCGATAATTCACAAATTTGAGAAAACAAGTCATCCGCTTTTTTAGCATGAAGAATTATTTCATTTGCTTTACTTATAAATTCATACATCAGTCTAGACTTTTGTAATTCCAGCTGATCTAGTTTGTTTTTAGTAATGTTTCTAATGATTATAGAAATACCATTTTCCGCATAATAGATACTTGCATCATACCATTTCCCATTTTGAGGATGAACAAATTCAAGGTTTGATTTACCGCTATAGGGTTTTGCATTATGCAATAAATCAACCAAGGGTTTGCCAGCAATCTGGAACAAATAATTAGCAATAGGTTTTCCCAACATCTGATTGGCAGAAAAACCAAAAACCACATCTACTTTGCCATTTGCATAAACAATATTCAAATTGCTATCTGTACCAATATACACTTGCTTAATTCTTTCAAAAACCTCTTTGATTAAGATGGTTTGATTAGATACCTGTTCTTCTAATAGAATATTGTTTTGTTTAAGCGATTCAGCTAATTGATGTTCCTGTTCCTGTAATTTTTTAATTGAACTGGTATTACTATTGATAATTTCAATATAGGATTGGTTCTCTTCTAATAAATAATCCTTTTGGGTAATTTGCTTTAATAACCACCACATACTAAAGCCAAAGAATAAAATGGTAAGAATGGCAATAAAAATTAATAGTCTATTGGCGTTAACTGTTTGAAGCTGGTGTAGGTTTTGAACGGCTAGTAATTGATTTTGTTGACTTTTAAATAGGCCATCATATTGAACAATAAGATTTTCAATGAGTATGCTATCACTAGCAGTGGTTAGCAATTGTAAGGCGCTGTCTGGCTTGTTATTGACACTGAGAAAAATTACTTTTTGTGATAAGCGCTTTTTTTCTTGGAGTAGAGAATCTAAAAATACAATGTCATTGCAATTTAAAAACTGGTTCCCGCAGTTTTTCCGCAACATATCTAAAGCGTCAAAAGCTATTCCATAACTCTTGACTATCTCCTGAATAGATCCTATTTTTTTTTTAATTAGATAAGGCCGTTCATTTCTTTCAATATGCGTTATGGCAGTATTGAGTTTGTCTAAACAAGCAAGATTGTTTAAGACCATTCTTTCATTGCGAGAATGATTCAAATTCCCTTTTAAATCAAAACTCAACCACGCATAAAATCCAATGAAAATCCCCAGCATTATGATGAATGCCAAAAAGACAAGCGATTTAGGGGACGCTTTTAGCATAGTAAAACAATGGATGTTTTACAATTTACTGAAAACAATTGGTTAAAGCAATAGACAAATAAGAAAGAATGCTAGTTGCAACAATGAAAAATCAATTCCCTAACTACTATAAAGGTTTGATGCGCATGTTCCTAAACTTCACAACATCTCCATGACCCAAGAAACCAATATGGCCAATGGGTCTTAAAAGACCTGGATGCTCTTTATGATCAATGGTGCCGTTCTTAGAAGCTTCTGCAATATCCCCTTCTAAAATTACCACGCCATTCACTGTTACTTTTATTGCAGAACCCTTGATGCTAATTTCTTCTGTATTCCATTGTCCGGGTGATTTTAAATAACCACGTTTGGCAGGAATCACGCCATAGACAGAACCATGGTATTGGTATTTTTCTAGCGCCTTGTATTTGTCTGCTTCATTGTCCAAAACTTGAATTTCCATACCCACATAAGCCGCATCACCTTCTAGTGGCGCACGAATACCAATACCATTATTGGCACCAGGGGTGAGTAAGAATTCAAAGCGATACACAAAATTGCCAAACTCATCCTTGGTATACAAATTGCCTCCTTTGATTTCTGGGTGTACCACCAGGGCACCGTCTTCTACCAAATAGCCAGCGGTATTCCCTGTCCACTGATTGGTATTGGTTCCATCAAATAAGACTTTAAAGCCTGCTTGTTTTTCTGCACTAGTGATTACGCCAAGGGCGATATTGCCTGCGGGTTTTACCAAATCAGCTTCCACCAGTTTTCTTGAAAGAATGGCACTGTCTACCCCATTTAAAAAAGGAAATGCTTTTTCCAAACTGCTGCTCACTTTGGCTCCACGAATATTGTTATTACCCAATGCTAATCTGGCCAAAGCATTGGCTGCGTCTCCACGTAAATCAGGATCAGCTAAGAACTGACTAATGTATTGATAGCTTGCGGCATCATTGATTCTGGAAGCAGCATTGAGGATATTTCTTTTATTAGGCAAATCTGAAGTAGCAGCCATGGCTTGTTGCAACTGTGCAAGACTGCTTTTCTCATAAGTATTTGCAGCAGGTAATGGAGCAACCGCATTAGCAGCAGCATGATTTAGGGCAGCTTGCAATTGTTCTTTAATGGGAGAAGCAGCGGTTGCCAAAGCTTTTTTCAAAGCTGCCGTAGCGGCATCAGAATGAATTCCCACCAATGACCTAGCAGCCACACCTGCATATTCGTTGTCTTGCAAAAAGGATTCCAGTGCTTTAATGCCAGCGTCATCGCCCAGCAAACCAAGACGTTGAATCAAAAAATCTTTGGCATAGAACCCTTTTACTTGAGTCAAACCTGCAGATAAATTCAGGGCCGTTTTTTTACGTAGGTCTGCATTTAGACTAGCCGCATTCACATACGCATGCAAAGCATAACTGGGTTGTAATTTTAAAGAGTCAGTGTCAAGCATCACAAAAAAATCCTTCCACTGAGCGGGCTTCCACTGTTGCATGGTTTGTAAAGCTGGGGCAGCATCGGCCACATGTTGAAAAGGAAATACCGCAATGGTTTGGGCAACGGTTTGCTTTTGTGCCTGAACTAGCAAGCAGCAAAATAAGAGGGGAGCTATTAATAATGTACGCATAAAATTCAGTTGATAATTAGAGGGTCCAAGGATAACGCATGGCAGGATTGATCATACTATTGGCTTCGGCATCATTGATAAATTCCTGCTTCACTGGATCAAATTCCAGGGTTCTACCCAACTGCAAGGCAATCTTACCCATATTGATAATGGTGCAAGAACGGAAGCCATTAGATTCATTAAGTGCAAAGGGTTTGCGGTATTTGACCGATTCTAAAAAGTCCGTTACCTGTGGTGTAGGATCAGGTAACAGGGCCAATTTTTCTTTGAGGTTGGGAATGGTAGATTTAAAACCATTAAAGAGTTTCCCATTAGGTCCTTCTATATAAGCAGTGTTTGGATCTTTGGCTTCACCGTCTAGGATAATCTTACAACCATCTGCATAGGTGTAGGTGATTTTTCTAAAAGTACCACAAGCATCCGGGTGTTGTTGCTCCGCATCCACTTCTACTTTTACTGGACTGGTATCATCCTTGCCCAAAAAATATTGAATGGGGTCAATATAGTGCTGACCCATATCGCCCAAGCCACCACCGTCATAATCCCAATAACCACGGAAGGTTCCGTGAACACGGTGTGCGTTATAAGGCTTATAGGGAGCGGGTCCTAGCCAACGGTCATAATCCAATTCAGCTGGTACTGCCTGAGTTTCTAATTGGGTTTTACCTACCCAATAAAATTTCCAGTCAAAGCCCGTGGTCTTACTTACCGTAACAGTAAGCGGCCAACCCAACATACCAGACTCCACTAATTTCTTAATGGGTTTAACGGTTGTATTCATCCCGTAAAAATTGTCTTCAAAACGAAACCAAGTATTCAAACGGAACATATTCCCGTATTGGCGAATGGCTTCTACCACGCGCTTGCCCTCACCAATGGTGCGGGTCATGGGTTTCTCACACCAAATATCTTTACCCGCTTTGGCAGCGTCAATGGCCATGATCCCATGCCAATGCGGGGGTGTAGCAATATGCACAATATCTACTTCAGGAAGCGCAATCAATTCTCGATGGTCATGGAAGGTCTTGATATTCCCACCCACCATTTGAGCGGCTTGAACTAAGTGTTTGCTATCTACATCACAAACGGCCACCACCCTAGTACCAGCATAAGGTATATGACCACGGCCCATTCCACCTACCCCAATAATACCCTTGGTAATTTGGTCACTAGGCGGAATAAAACCACGCCCCAAAACGTGACGTGGCACAATACTAATGCCTGCGGCGATGGCTGCTGCATTGCGCAGAAACTTTCTTCTGCTGTTGCTTTTGTTGCTGTTAGAATCTTGCATGATGGTAAACGTTGCGTTTTGATTGGCCAAAAAGGCCGTGCAATTATAATAGTACAAAATAGCAAAAAAACAGGTTCCATGGTAGAAAACTATTAGCCACATTTCTAGTATCTTGGGAAGACGATTTTTGAAGCAAGCTTATGAGAAAATTTATTCTACCCTTAGTTATTTTTTGTTTGACACAAGTACTAACTGCCAAAGCAGAAGATGGTTATAGATTATGGTTACGCTATGATAAAATCAGTAACCCAACCCTGCTCAATCATTATCAAAAAATGATGCAACATCTTTGGGTAGATGGGAATAGTCCCATGCTACAATCGGCCCAAAAGGAATTAACCATGGGTCTGGGTGGCTTGCTTGGAAAACCCATGAACCAAGTAAACAGTATTCAAAACAATACGGTGATTGTTGGCTCAGTGGAATCTTCCAAATTCATTGCCAATTTACAGTTATCAGAAATGCCCCGATTGGGCAAAGAAGGATATCTGATTGTAAGCTTAACCATAGAAGGAAAATCATGTTTAGTGGTGGCCGCTAAAACAGATGTGGGAGCACTCTATGGCAGTTTTAAACTTTTACAAGAATTGCAAACCCATCAATATTTTGGCAAAATGGTCATGGTAAGTAACCCCGTCATGCAACTACGTATGTTGGATCATTGGGATAACCTGAACCGCACGGTAGAAAGGGGTTATGCGGGTTTTAGCATTTTCAAATGGCATCTCTTACCTGGTTATATAGACCAGCGTTATATTGACTATGCTAGGGCCAATGCATCCATTGGCATTAATGGAACAGTAGTAAATAATGTGAATGCCAATTCACTGATGTTGAGCAAAGATTATTTGATTAAAGTAGCGGCGCTAGCGAACGTGTTTAGAAAATATGGGATCAAAACCTATCTCTCTGTTAAGTTTAGTTCACCCATTGAATTGGGTAAATTAAAAACAGCAGATCCATTAGATCCTGCGGTGATAGCTTGGTGGAAACAAAAAGCGGATGAAGTATACAAATACATACCAGACTTTGGAGGCTTTGTGGTCAAAGCCAATTCAGAAGGACAACCCGGACCACAAAATTATCAGCGCACACACGCTGACGGCGCCAATATGTTGGGCGATGCGCTGGCCCCTCACGGCGGTATTGTCATTTGGAGAGCTTTTGTTTATAGTAATGAAACACCCATTGACCGCACCAAACAAGCTTATCTAGAATTCAAACCTTTTGACGGACAGTTCAAACCAAATGTGATTGTTCAAGTAAAAAATGGTCCCTTGGATTTTCAACCAAGAGAGCCCTTTCATCCACTTTTTGGTGGCATGCCCAAAACACCTTTGATGATGGAGTTTCAGCTAACACAGGAATACTTGGGCCAAGCCACACACTTAGTATATGAAGCACCATTAATGACAGAAGTATTGGATGCAGATACTTATGCCAATGGAGCGGGATCAACCGTTGCCAAAGTGGTCAATGGTTCATTAGGAAAATTTGACTTGAATGGCATGGCGGGTGTAGCCAATATTGGAGACGATAGAAACTGGACGGGGCATCCTTTTGCGCAGGCCAATTGGTATGCGTATGGAAGACTGGCTTGGAATCCCTCACAGAATACAGATAAGATTGCAGAAGATTGGATCAAAATGAGTTGGAATACTGATTCCCAATTTGTGGCAAAGACCAAACAGATCATGATGGATTCAAGAAAGGTCTTGGTACAATATATGACCCCATTGGGACTGCACCATATTATGGGAGACGGACACCATTACGGACCATCACCATGGTCAGACCGTTTAGGCCGGGCCGATTGGAATCCTGTCTATTACCATCGCGCGGACAGCGCTGGCATTGGTTTTGAGAGAAGCAGCAAGGGTAGTAATGCTCTGGAACAATGGGCGCCAGAAATTAGAAAAATCTATGAAGACCCCAAAACCTGTCCAGAACAATATTTACTTTGGTTTCATCATGTAGCATGGAATTTTAAAATGAAATCTGGTAAGACTTTATGGGAAGAACTCTGTGCCAATTATTATGCGGGTGTAGAAGCTGTTAGAGAAACACAGAAAACATGGGCAGCACAAAAATCTTTGGTAGACGAGGAAAGATTTGAACAAGTGCGTCAATTATTGTTGGTGCAAGAACAGGAAGCCATTTGGTGGCGCAATGCTTGTTTGCTCTATTTTGGCACTTTCTCCAAAATGCCGCTACCCGCAGGATACGAACAACCAGACCATGATTTAAAATATTATCAATCACTCAGATTCCCATTTGCACCAGGCAATGGGGGAAGCAATTAAAACCAATCAGATGTTACAAAAAATAGTCCTTTGCAGTCTAGCCTGTAGCTTAACAATATTAAGCTTTGCACAAAAAAAACAACCCATTTCTCAACCCTTGGTATCCCATATTTTCACGGCTGATCCATCGGCACATGTGTTTAATGGAAGAATTTATATTTATCCATCGCATGATATTGAAGCAGGAATTAAGGAGAATGATTTGGGTGATCATTTTGACATGCAAGACTACCATGTGTTGAGTATGGATTCTATTGGCGGAAAGGTCACCGACCATGGAGTGGCATTGGATAAAAAAGATATTCCTTGGGCGGGCAGACAATTGTGGGCACCCGATGCGGCATATAAAAATGGGGTCTATTATCTCTATTTTCCCATTAAAGACAAACAAGACATTTTTAGAATTGGGGTAGCAACTTCCAAAAGTCCCACTGGACCATTTAAGCCAGAACCCTTACCCATGGCGGGTTCTTATAGCATTGACCCCTGCGTGTTTCAAGACCCAAGTGGCAAAGCCTATCTGTATTTTGGGGGTATTTGGGGTGGACAATTACAGCATTGGAATGGGGGCAAACATGACCCAACAGCGGCATTACGCAAACCCAATGAAACGGCTATTCTACCAAGGGTGGCAGAACTAACTGCCGATATGAAATCATTTAAAAGCCCAGCCAAGGATTTGCAACTTTTAGACAAGAATGGCAAGCCTTTTTTAGAATCCAATAATGACAAACGCTTTTTTGAAGCAGCTTGGATGCACCAATACAAGGGCAAATATTATTTCTCTTATTCCACTGGAGACACACATAATATTTGTTATGCCATTGGCGATAGTCCCTTAGGGCCATTTACCTATCAAGGCATTTTGCTCAAACCCGTGCAGGGATGGACCAATCACCATTCCATTGTGCAAGTCAAAGACAAATGGTATTTGTTTTATCACGATACCCAACTATCTGGCAAAACCCATTTACGCAATGTAAAAGTGACCGAGCTCAAATACAATGCCGATGGTAGTATTCAAACCATTGAAGCCTATCAATAAAAATTTCTGCGTAATTTGGTAACTACTAAACTACGCTTATGAAATACGGCTTTGGCTTTTTGGCATGCTGCTTACTATTGGTATCTGTAAAAGCACAACAAACGCAGAAACCACCACTGCATGGCAAAAACTGGATGGCTATCACGGGCAAACCCCTTGCAGCCACGGCTGGTTCCCAGATTTTTCAACAAGGAGGAAATGCGGTAGACGCTGCTTGCGCCATGCTAGGTGCCACATGCACCATGTGGGATGTGTTGAGTTGGGGCGGAGAAACACAGGCCCTGATCTACAATCCAAAGACCAAGAAAGTCATTGCTATTAATGCCATGGGTGTAGCACCCACAGGAGCTACGGTAGCATTTTTCAAAAGCAAGGGTTACGAATTTCCTCCCGAATACGGACCACTAGCAGCCACCACACCAGGCACTGTTGGCGGACTCTGTTATATGCTCAGTGAGTTTGGAACCATGAGTTTGAAACAGGTATTGCTACCTGCTATGCAATTGGCAGCCGGATATCCTATTGATGCACAAACCGCCAATAGTATGGAACGCGGCAAAGACATGATTAAAACATGGCCCTATTCCAAAGCCATTTTTCTAACCCACCTAGGAGAAAAAAGAGAAGCACCAGAAGCGGGCGAAATTTTTGTACAAAAAGATTTGTTAGCCACCCTAACCAAATTGGTAGAAGCAGAAACAGCTGCACTCAAAAATAAAAAGAGCCGCAAAGAAGCCATCATGGCGGCTTTTGACCGTTTTTACAAAGGAGATATTGCCAAAGAATTTGTACGTGGTGCACAGGAACAAGGTGGTCTGATTACACTAGAAGACTTGGCCAAATGGAAGCCCCGTGTAGAAGAACCCTTGCACGTGAATTACAAAGGCATTGAAGTATACAAATTATCTCAGTGGACCCAAGGCCCTATGCTCTTGCAGAGTTTGAATATGCTAGAAAATATAGACCTCAAGTCTATGGGCTATAATAGCACGCGTTATATTCATACCCTGTATCAGACCATGAACTTGACTTATGCGGACAGGGATTTTTATTATGGCGATCCCTATTTTCCACCAGCAGAACCCATGCAGGGATTGTTGAGCAAGGAATACGCTAGACATCGCGCCAGCCAAATAAATCCTGATAAGAACAATGCATTTGCTGCACCGGGAGATCCTTATCCTTATGAAGGCAAGTCCAATCCATATTTGAGTTTGTTGCAAAAAAGGGCTGCGTTAACTGATACCAGTTTGCAACAGGGAACCGCCATACCCAAACATGATCAAACCTACTTGCAACAAAATAACACATCTGATTTGGCCATGCTTGCACCTACATCATCTTATCCTTTTGCTAGTTCAGAAGAAGCTTATCAAGACAGGCTTTGGCGCGGTACTACAACGGTAGAAGCAGCAGACACATCTGGTTGGGTAGTTTCTATTACCCCTAGCGGGGGATGGCTGCCAGCAACAGTAGCAGGAAGAACAGGCCTAGGCATGAGTCAAAGAATGCAGAGCTTTGTGTTGGATAGCACCATTGATCCATTTAATGTGGTGGAACCAGGCAAGCGACCACGCGTAACACTCACACCAAGTTTGGCATTAAAAGAGGGCAAACCCTTTTTGTGTTTTGGTGTACAGGGTGGCGATACACAGGATCAAAATCTCTTGCAATTTTTCTTAAACATGGTAGAGTTTGGCATGACGGTTCAACAAGCCACCGAAGCCGCTAATTTTAATACCAACCAACTCTGGCTCTCACTGGGTGGAAGCAAATTATCAGACCGTATACCCCGCGCCGGAAATATTCTATTGCCCCGCAATGCTTCAGAAGAACTCAAAACCAATTTGAAAAAAATGGGTTATCAAATAACATTAGGTGACCGCACCAGCGGCCCCATCAACGCCATTTATTTTGACTGGAAACACGGCAGTCTTTGGGGCGGAAGTTCTAATAATGGGGAGGACTATGGGATTGGATGGTAATAGTGAAGAGTGAAAATGGGTTATCCCTACTTTTAAGCGTTAGGCGTAATTTTAAATAAGACAGTATTCGAATGGAAAACGAAGTATCAAAAAGTAGTTTAAGGAAAAAAGCAGATGAGATTAAAGAAGGAAGGTGTAAAAATTTAATTGCAGTACTCGAAGAACCTACAGATCCTAAAAACATAGGTACAGTAATTAGAAACATAAACGCGCTTGGAGTTGAGAAACTTTATATAGTTAATAGCAGAAATCAAAACCCTTCAACTTGGGAGGAAATTCGAAAATCTAAAAGTTTATTAAAAACTTCTGTGTCAGCTGTAAAGTGGACGTTTGTAAAAGAATTCAAAACAACAGTTGACTGTTTAGCCCATCTTGAAAAAAATAAATTTATTTCAATTGCTACTTCTCCACATGTAAAGGGAAAGACGAATGTAATTCTACAAGAAGCTGATTTTACGCAAAAGAGGCTTGCTGTTTGGTTTGGAAATGAATCTCAAGGTGTTAGCAACTTGGTAATTGAACACTGCGTAGCTTGTGTAAACATTGAAATGTATGGAATTGTAGAAAGCTTGAATCTTGCTACTTCAACTGGTATTGTTTTATATGAAATTACCAAGCAAAGAAGGGCATTTCAGAAATTAAATAAAAAGGGTAGGAAAAAAGATCCTCCAATTGCCTTAGATGAAAAATAAGTCAAACATAAAACTTCCGCTGACTGATATTGAAAAAGCAAATTTGAGAAAGCATAAAATCAAAATTGCTAACATTCTTGACTTTGCAACTGACGAATTGGAAGTCTTTTTAAACGCTACTGCTGATAGAGCAAAAGAAATTTATGCATTAGCAGAATTTCAAACCGTTCCTACAGTTGGGATAAAGTTTGCCGAAGATCTTGTGTTCTTAGGTTATTATTCACTCAAGGAACTAAAGCACAAAGACGGTGCTAAGCTGACAGACGAATATGAACTGAAAAAAGGTTATTGGACAGATCCTTGTGTTGAAGATCAATTTAGATTAGTGGTGGATTTTGCAAATACAAAAGACAAAAATAAAAAGTGGTGGGATTTTACTGAGGAACGAAAAATGTTTCGCACTGTAAACGGTTATCCAAAATTTAGACCTAAAATAGCATGGTTTGAAATAGTAGGATTTGAAAAATAAGAAAATAAAACTATTCTGCCTGTTTATTCGTATACTCCTTGAACTTTAAAATATTCTATATGAGACTAGTAATTCTATGCATTTTCACATTTTTAAATCTTTCCGTTTTTGGACAAGACAACATTAAAATAAGTTTTAAGAATGACTACAAAGATGTTTACCATCTTTCACTAATAATATATACTCCTGATGGAAAAGGTCAAACAAGGGTAAGCAATGTTGACCCGAATAGTATTAAAGAATATAGTTTACCCGTTGGTACAGAAATTTATATTGCTGACAACAAGCAGGAAGAATTTGCAATGAAAGGAAATGATATAAGAAAAACAAGTGCAAAACCATGGCTAGTTTTAACAAATACTGATAAAAATAGAATTGTTTTATTAACTAGTATTAAGCCCAACTAAAATTTCTCATTAATTGGAATTCCTAGCACATGACTACAGAAATTAATTTGAGGATAGTGCTCCAAAATCCTATTGAGGGAACCCGTTATGGTTTACAGATGGGCAAGGGTCATGACTACGAGACCGTGCAAGGACAATTAGGAAGCGGCCATGACCTCAAATTTAATTTCACTATTCAGATAAAAGAGATAAATGAATCAGCTCCCACTATTACTGGTCCTTTTGTACAAGGCCCAAAAGGGAACCGCTTTATTTATATTGGCATTGGCAGTTATGCTGAACAAACAGGAGCGCTGTGGAACGGTCGCATAAAAGTTCCTCTTCCTGAAGCTGCGTTTGAAAATATACAAACTGATGAAGACCAGTATTTGTGGTCCTGTAATATCCCCGGGAGAAATAAAGACGGCAAACCTGCCTTTGCAACGGTAAAGCCTTTTGAAGGATGGTTTAGACACAAATAGTCTGACCGGCCAGGCGAATAACAAGTGTTTGACACAAAAAAGCCCAGTTCTATGAACCGGGCTCTTAATTTTTTTTCCTTAGCGTGCTTTTTTCTTAGGATCTGCTTTCTTCTGCGCAGAACTTTTCTTTTTAGTAGGCTTATTCTTCCTAGGTTCAGCTGTCTTTTTTGACATGGATTTAAATTTAAGATTAGTGAATAATTTACTCAAGCTGTAGAGAGTTTCATCCCTTTTACATATTGTCCCTTCAGAAGCGGCAACTGTACAGCCAGATTTTAAGAAACAAATATATGCCTATAAGCTTAAATCAAAATTAAATCAAGTTTAGCTGCATAAGGAATTGATATTGCTGTAAGTGAGGCTAGACTACTTTATTAAAAAATACTAACTTCAGGAATACTAGGCAATTAGACGGTTTTTTTGAAACCAAAGCAAAACTTGGACCTTATGCGTAAACTTATAAAACCCTTTTTAAATGCATAAGAACAAGATTATAATTTGGACTATTCGGGGGACTCTTTTAATTTTTCTTATTGTTTTTTTGTACAAAGTTTTCTGGCCTAGGCAATACAATATAGCTTCTATAGAAAAAGGTATCAATATTTCATACTGGCAGTTGCCTACAGGATCTAGTATTGGTTACACTTATTTATCATCCGGTTCAAAAGAAAAACAACCATTTCCAATCATTTATCTCCATGGCGGGCCAGGTGGTGCTATTTCTAAGAGAATAATTGAGGATCTAAAACCGCTAAGTGCCAATGGATTTGATTTATACTTTTATGACCAAGTTGGTAGCGGTGCATCAAGCAGATTAAGTGATATTTCTGAATATACCGTTCAAAGACAGATAGATGACTTAAATGAAATAATTACCAAAACCAATTCAAAAAAAGTGATACTAATTGGGCAGTCTTGGGGTTCTGTATTAGCAGCTGCATTCTTATCAAAGCACCCCGATCGGATTGACAAAGTTATTTTTGTAAGCCCTGGCCCTATTTATCCAATAAATTTTGATCAAATAAATAAACCAGCACCTGATAGCATTAAATTAAGGGCTCCACTTTATACAAATAAGGCTGCAAATGAATCATCCACTAATATTCGAATTAAAGCAATTACCTTTTTAGCCAGTCGATTTGGTAAAAAAATGGCTTCGGATAAAGAAGTTGATGAATATGCCACCTATCTTGATGGAAAAGCAAGCAAATCTGCCTTATGTGATACATCTATAAACTTGGCAAATAGAGGTACTAGTGGATTTTATTCAAGTATTATGACATATAAAAGTATACTGGAACTTAAAGATTTCAGAGAGAAAATTAATGGCACAAATATGCCAGTTTTAATTATGAAAGGTCAATGTGATAATCAACCCTGGGGCGCAACAAATGAATATTTAAGTCTTTTTCCTAAACACAAATTTGTACTAGTACCCAATGCTGGACATTTCATCAATATAGAACAGCATGAAATGTATATCAGTGAAATAACAAACTTTCTGCTACAATAAAAATTAGCCATCTCCCACATAAGACTGAACTTTTGAGATAAAAGGGCAAAAAACAAATCGATAAAAAAATGAAAAAATATTTGCGCAACTAATAGGTTGCATATATATTTGCAACCTATTAGTTGCGTATTTAATTATTAAAAAATGAAAACAGATATATTTCAAGCCATAGCTGACCCAACACGTAGGGCTATTTTAATGCTAATTGCTGTTCAGGCTTTAACTCCCAATACCATGGCTCAAAAGTTTGATATGAGTAGGCAAGCAGTATCTAAGCATATTAAAATATTACAGGAATGCGACTTAATTAAACCACAGCAATCAGGTAGGGAAATTTATTATCACTTTAATCCAAAAAAGTTGCAGGAATTTGATAATTGGGTAGCGAAGCTCAAGAAAATGTGGGAATCACAATTCAATCAATTAGACAATGTATTAGAAACACTAAAAAAACAGAAATAATGAAAAACAGTTTATTATTTGATTTTGTCGTAGATAAAGCAGCCAAAATGGTATTCATTACAAGGGAATTTGATGCTGAATTATCCTTAGTATGGGATGCATTTACCAGAGCTGAAATTTTAGACCAGTGGGTGGCACCTAAACCTTGGACTGCTAAAACAAAAGTGATGGATTTTACAGTAGGAGGAAGAAGATTTTATGCAATGGTAAGTCCAGAAGGACAAGAACACTGGGCACTTCAGAAATACACGTCCATTAGCCCAAAAACCAACTTCAAACTGCACAATGCTTTTGCAGATAAGGATGAAAATCCCCAGCTACCCGGTTCAGATTGGGATCATAGTTTCACCGAAGAAAATGGAACAACTACAGTGAAAATTAATATTTATAATGAATCACTTGAAAGAATGGAAAAGATGATTGAAATGGGCTTCACACAAGGATTTAAGATGTCTATGTCAAATCTGGAAAATCTGTTAGCTTCTTTATCAAAATAGAAATTATAAAATTGGAATATATCATCATGTTAAACAGGTTTTATTCATCTTACCCAATCTTGACAACTGAGAGACTCACGCTCAGGCAATTGGCTATAACTGATGATCAAGAAATTTTCAAATTGTGCTCTGACAAAGCAATTAATAAATATCTTAACAGGGAAACCAGCAACAGCATTGATGATGCAAGGATTTTTATAAAAAGGATTAATGAGAATATTGATAAGCATATCGCACTATATTGGGCAATATGTTTAAGAGATAGGAATATGATGGTTGGCACTATTTGTCTTTATGGCTTTTCAGAAGAAAGATCCAGTTGCGAAATTGGTTTTGAACTTTTGCAAGACTTTCAAAGACAAGCCATTATGAAAGAAGCGGCTGAAAAAGTAATTGACTATGCATTCAATACTATTCAAGTTCAAAGAATTGACGCATATCTTCATAAAGACAATCAAAGTTCAATCAAGCTGCTAGAGAAATTATCCTTTCTGAATTCCAATAAAATTGATGAAATTCATACTAACTTGATAAGCTACCATTTGAGTAATTCAAATGACCTTCTTGATAAACCTTTGGAAATTATATAACACCCAAAAATATCCAGATTAAAATATGAGCAAAATAATCTTTGACAGCGGCATATCTCTTGATGGATTCTTTGCAGGTGATAACAGAGGTCCTCAAAACCCAATGGGTGGCGTTTCAGGTCAAATTCATTCCTGGATGTTTGCTCAGAAAGCTTTCTGGGAACACTTGGGTTTTGACGGTGGTAAAGAAGATGGATCTGATGGCACATTTATTAGAGAGACCATAGAACGCACAGGTGCCTATATTATGGGTAAGCGTATGTTTGAAGAAGGCGAAGCCAGTTGGCCAAATGACCTATATAAAGCTGATGTCTATGTGTTAACTCATGAAATAAGAGAGCCTTGGATTCAAGAAGGAACTACCAGTTTTTACTTCATCAATGATGGAATAGAAAGCGCCTTGAACAAGGCTAAGCAATCTGCCAAAGGAAAAGACATTAGGATTCAAGGTGGAGCAAACACTATCCAGCAATTTCTGAATGCTGGTCTAGTGGATGAGTTTTTCATTCACATTGCACCAGTTTTTTTAGGCAGCGGTATTAGGCTTTTTGAAGGTATTGATAAGGACAAATATGAGTTACACATTGAAGAAGTTATACCGTCAAAGTTGACCACTCATATAAGATATAAACTAAACAAGAAATAGAGAGTAATTTCCCTATGATTATTATAATATGACCAATAACGAAGAAACAACTCATTTTGCTCCCGAGCTGCATATTCCTAAAGGGACTATGCAGATTGATTTTTACAAAGATTTTGGCGCAACTGAAAACTTCTGCTTTAGGAATGAAGACGGGAGTATTCATGTTGCAGAGCTTGTAATCAATGGTGCTATTTTCCATGTACACGAAACCATGCGAGATGCGCTTGAGCCAATCAGTGCAAAGGGAGTTACTGCCATTATTGGCTTATTTGTTCCAGACGTTGAGGAAGTAATGCAAAAAGCTATCCAAGCAGGAGCCATAGAAATTAATCCTACTACGGATCATGATTATGGATATAGACAAGGCATGTTCAAAGACCCTTTTGGTCATTATTGGCAAATTCAGAAAAAAATCTAAGCAATGAATTTTAAATATTGGTTTCAAATTTCATTAGGCTTACCAAATCTGGCTAAAGCATTTGTCATACTGATTTCATTTGCTGTAATCAATTTCAGTTGCGATCCTCCAAGAACAGACAAAGAAACAGCAGCAACAACTAGTCCGGAAATTTACAAATGTATTCCCTGTGGTTATGACTGTGACAAACAAGTATATGATAAACCAGGTCAATGCCCAAGTTGTCATATGGAATTGGTCAAATCAAGTTCCATTGTTTTTAAAACCATTCAACCCTCAGAGATATGTGCCTACATAAAAAAACATCCCAATGTAGTTTTGTTAGATGTTAGAACCAAAGTGGAATTTGAAGGCAAAGCGGATCCCAATTTTGGCACACTTAAAAATGCTATCAACCTGCCGATTCAAGAATTTGATTCAAAACTATCCAGCATTGATTCTTTGAAAAACAAAGAAATCATTGTCTTTTGTTCACATAGTCACCGAAGCCCTAGGGCCAGTCATTTGCTTACTCAAAATGGTTTTACAAATGTGACTAATATGGCTGGGGGAATGAGTGTATTAAAAGATAATAGTTGTAAAAATTTATAATAGTACCAATATGGAAAACAGACCCCTTACAAAACCAATCATCCAAAGTGCATCGCTAATAGTTGGCTTATGCTTGTTGGGCTTTTTTATTTTTAAGGGGCTTAAAACCTTTAGTGATAAGGATAGAATAGTCACCGTTAAAGGACTTGCCGAAATGAATATCACAGCTACTGCTGCTTCTATTTCTGTAAGTTTCCCTATTTCAGGTGATAATTTGCAAGAGGTTATCAAACAAACCGATGCTAAGAAAAACGCCATTATTAGTTACTTGAAGACTGTGGATTACAATCAATCAGATATACAAATAAGTAATCTTGACATTAACGATAGGCAAAAGTATTATGAAAGCGAATGGCAGGGCAATCAACAAGTAAAGGTGAAAATTGATAGGTATATTATTACTCAAACCCTGACCATTCAATCAAAAGACATTAAAGCAACAGAAGACAAAGCTGCCAAGATGAAACTTGATCTAGTTAGCAAGGACCTTACTTCAACTATTGCAACTAATTATTCTTTCCCAGAATTAAACTCTATTAAACCCAAACTCATTGCAGAGAGTACCAAAAACGCTCGTATTGCCGGTGAACAATTTGCCAATGATTCTCAAGCTACTTTAGGAAAAATAAAAACAGCTTCTCAAGGACAAATTACCATTGCTGGAAAATATCAATATGATGAGGAAGGAGCATCAGAAAGTGATAAGCCCAAGGAGCCCTATATTCAAAAAGCAAGGGTTGTTAGTACCATTGTTTTCTTTTTAGAATAAAATTGATTCACCTTTATCAAATGAAAATATATTATCTAATACTGATCCTAGTTTGTTTTGGATGCAATATCCATGCACAAAGCATTGACTCAAAGAAACTGGATGCTGGTTTAGAATTAGATGTGCTCCCCTATGCAACGGGTGGCTATTTTGGTGCAGCTTGGATGGGTAAGGGACTGTGGCGTGTTAGAGCTTTAACAGCTTATGTAAAAAAGCCAGATTGGTCAACCAAAAATGGTTTTGCTAATCATCAGATTCATGCATATGCATTGGTAGTAGACCGTTTTTTAAAAAAGGATTGGAAAGGTTGGTGGGCTGGTGCTGGATTGGTTTATTGGAATAGTAGCATTCAGGCCGATACAAAAATCAATACAGTAACATTTAATAACGTATTGGCCAATGGAAGTGTAGGATATCATTTTACGCTTAACAAACATTTTTACCTATCGCCATGGGCTAGTTTAAATCTTAAGTTGGCAGGCGATAAAAATATCTCTATTGACAATAAAAGCTATAGCCTACCGCTGATTAACCCAGAAGCATCTTTTAAATTAGGATACCGTTTTTAAATCAACCAATTTCATTATTTTAGTTACTTCTCAAAAAAGCATCCCATGGCTACCATCAACCCTCATGTAAATTTTAACGGCAATGCCGAAGAAGCTTTCAATTTTTACAAATCCGTATTTGGAGGCGAATTCTCCAGACTAGTTCGTTTTGGTCAGATGGCTAGCGCCGATTTTACTGTAGATGAAAAAGAGGCCAACAAGATCATGCATATTGCTTTGCCCATAGGTAAATCTAATGAGTTAATGGGTAATGACGTTCCTTCCTTCATGGGTACCGTAAATGAACAGGAGAACAGAAGTAAGATAGCTGTGATAGTAGAAAGCAAAGAAGAAGCTGATGCCATCTACAATACTCTTTCTGCCGGAGGCGATGTTGAAATGCCAATTTCCGATAGCCCTTGGGGATCCTATTTTGGGATGTTCCGTGACAAGTATGGCATTGAATGGATGATTGAATTTAATCCCTCAAATTAATACATGAAACAATTGATTTTCTGCACCTATCTTTTATTGGTAGGCCATTTTAGTTTTGCCCAGCCTCAAGCACCTATTGACTATATTTTATTCTATAAAACCTGTGATTCACTCAATGGTCTTAAAAAGATAGCTGCATTAGACAAAGGTTTAACACAACAACTAAATCAGATAGACAAGAAAACACCCTATCATTTTTTTGCTGAAGCTTTGTATTTTATTGATCAGAATCAATTTCAAGAAGCTGCTATTTTCTATCAGGTTGGACTGGTAAGACAGAATTATTATATTGGTGTTAACAACAACTATGCACCAAATGAAGATTGGCAATATGCAGAATCTATGAAATCCATATCGGCCAAAAAACTGGTTCCATTCTTACAGTCTAACCCCGATAATTATCTTCAGGTATTAAATCTTGCAATTGAATATTGTGAAAAGAATGACTATGATTTTTCTTCAAAACTTAATTACCCAGACAAATACCAAAATGCCATTAACAAACTAAAAGACTTACAGGCAGATATTTCAAAAAATAAGGTACAATACAAAAAGGATTGGGAAGCGGAAAGAGCCCGATTAGTTGCCAAAAAGGTTTAGTATTTTTATTCAAATCTTACTACAATGAATCCCCAAGTAAAAATATTCCTAGATAAAGCCAAAGCCTGGAAACAGGAAATGATCCTGCTCAGGTCTATAATCATGGAATGTGGTTTAGAAGAGGATTATAAATGGATGCATCCATGCTATTCTATCAATGGAAATAATGTAGTGTTGATTCATTCTTTCAAAGAATATACCGCCATCCTTTTTTTTAAAGGGGTTTTAATGACAGATAAAAAGGGAATTCTGATTCAACAAACCAAGAATGTTCAGGATAGAAGACAATTACGTTTTACTAGTCTGGCAGAAATTCAGGGTTTAAAATCAACCATCATAGCCTACGTGAAAGAAGCCATTGAGATAGAAAAATCTGGCAAAAAAGTAGCATTCAAAAAAACGGAAGAATTTGAAATGCCAGAAGAATTCAAAACTGTTTTGCAAAAAAACAAAGCAGCTAAGACGGCATTTGAGAAGCTGACTCCAGGCAGACAAAGGGCTTATCTGCTTTTCTTTTCCTCGGCCAAACAATCTGCCACAAGAATCAATAGAATTGAAACCTTTCTTCCAAAGATCTTAGAGGGAAAGGGAAAGGATGATTAACTCTTTAATGCTATATCTCCATGATAATAAACACATTAATTCAGCTTTTTGAAAGAGACTTGAACAGGTTAATGACTGAGATAAGTCTTTACAAAGAGGAAGCAACAATTTGGAAAATTGAGAAGGGGATTTCAAATACCGCCGGAAATTTGACCCTGCATTTAATAGGCAATCTGAATACCTATATTGGAAAGGAATTAGGTGGCACGGCTTATGTTAGAAATAGGGAATTGGAATTCTCTACCAAGTTTGTCAAAAGAGACTTATTACTTGAACAACTGAATGCTACGCTTGAAATGGTAAAAAACACTTTAAGTGGATTATCCAATGAAGATTTAAATCAGGAATATCCCATTTTAGTATTTTCCGAAAAAACAACAACTGAATATTTGTTGGTTCACTTAACTACCCATTTAACTTACCATTTAGGACAAATTAATTATCATAGAAGGCTGATTGAAGGTTGAATTAACAGTTCAAAAGAAAAACAAGAATATGCCCTTTAAATTCAACCTCAAATATTTTCTCCTTGCATTGCTTTTGTTTGTAACTGAAGTTCTGATTGCACTCTATGTTCACGATCAGATTATTAGACCATATGTAGGTGATGTATTGGTGGTTATATTGATGTACTATTCTATAAAAACAATATTGAACTTTCCCGTTAAAACAACAGCTATTGGGGTATTAATCATTTCATTTATCATTGAGGGGTTACAATACTTGAATATTGTTGAAAATCTTGGGTTACAGAATAACAAAATAGCGGCAACGGTAATTGGCACTTCCTTTTCATGGGTAGATATCTGTGCCTATATTATTGGTTTCATTTTAGTGTTAATTTTTGAAAGAACCCAAACAGATAAATAACTGGTTTTTAAGACTAAGCCTTTATCAACCAATACTGCCTATTTTTTAACCCTTATTTTCTACTCTTGTTTTGTTAGAATAAATTTAGGAGTAACTATGCTCCATGAAATACCTTCTAACCATTGCATCAGTTTTTTTTGGGACCATTCTTTTTTCCCAAAATAATCAGCCTATACAGCTCCCCTCTCATCCTCGTGTATTGGTTACCAAAGAAGACTTGCCAGTTTTAAGACAAAAGTTACAGCATCCTGATTTCAAGTTCTTATATCAAACTTATTTACAACAAAAGCAATTCCAGACAGATGGTATCAGTGCCAATGGTGAGGCAGATGAAAAGATTCGTCAGAAAATTGAGGCACTTGCTTTTTCTTATCTGCTTGCTCCTGAAAAAGAACAAGCCGCAGGGAAAGAAGCCATTGAACTAATTCAAAAATATTTGGGCTCCATTCATTCTGCCAAGGGCTATCACCAAAATGCCCATGCCTATCAAGCAGTGATCACTGCTGCTTTAGTTTATGACTGGTGTTATATATTATTAGACGCTCCTACCAAGAGCAATCTCATCAATTTGATGAAACAAGTAAGCTGTTTGGCGGAGTACTGCATCTTTAAAAACACACCCAAACAATATTTGTCTGGGCACTATGGCGAATATGCCCCAACTGTTTTTCTGGCCATGGGTCTGGCTATCTATGATGAGGAAAAAGAAGTTTTTGACTTTGCCTATCAGGAGCAGATAGCCCCATTTGCCAAATCTAGAAACCCCTGGTATGAAGCAGGTACGCATCATCAGGGTAGCCAATATATTCATGTGAGATATGGTAATGAAATATTGCAAGCCTTTCTGATGGATAAGATTGGCATACATCCTTATAGCAGCAATATTGCAGCCGTTACTTACAGAGATCTCTATGCCAATATTCCACAGGAAAAAGACATGGATGGTATGCCTGAGGGAGACTGCCATAACAATATCACTATGGGTAAAGAATATTTGGAATTCATGCCCATTGCCGCCACCCTTTCAAAGGATGGCTTTTTACAATCCTTTGCCAAATTGAATTTGAATAAACTGGAAGCTTTATGCACTAGGGCCTTTATTTATTACAATCCATTTTTGCCCGCTAAGTCTTTTGACAAATTACCGCTAAGCAGGTTTTTTCCATCGCCGTCAGGCATCATGATTGCCCGAACTAATTGGGATCTAGACAAAAAAGGTCAACCCTCCAATGCCATGGTGGTATTGATGAACATGAAAGAATACAATGCCAAGAACCATACGCATTTAGACATTGGTCATTTTGGCATTTATTACAAAGGGCATCTAGCATTGGATGCAGGCATCTATCAGGGCAAGGATCCCAACAATGAGTGGGGTAAAACCAACTATGTAAATTATTATGCCAGAACTATTGCGCATAATTCAATCCTGATTCTTGACCCCAATGAACCAACTCCTTACGAGGGCTCTAATATAAAAGCACAATCTAGAGACGGAGGTCAATTCAGTTATAAGAATAGGGCTTGGGATAGTACCCAAGAAATGTTGAACGCGGGCAAATCGGCACAGGTATTGGCCATGGATATTGCAAAAGGAAATGAGCCAGACTATAGTTACCTAAAAGGGAATATGACTGCGGCTTATAATATTCCAAAGAATGTGGCTATTTATCCGGCAAAAGCCGATACGGTTTGTAGAAGTTTTGTCTTTCTCAACCTCAAACAGAATACCATTCCTGGCGCATTGATAGTATTGGATAAAGTAGTGGCCAGTCAAGCATCCTTTAAAAAGACTTGGTTATTGCATTCACAAAACGAACCTAGTATTCAGGGTAATACCATTTCTTTTGAAAACACCAATGCTGGTAGAAATGGGAGGTTGCTCAACACCGTTCTACTACCCACTCTAGAGAATCAACAAATTGAAAAACTGGGTGGTTCAGGTAAAGAATATTGGGTGGATGGAAAAAATTGGGGCACTGTTACACAGGAAGATGCAGGTCAGTGGCGCGTAGAACTATCTCCCAAAAACGCTTCCCGTTCTGATCAGTTCTTGAATGTGATTCAAGTAATGGATGCACTACCTGTTCAAACAGCATTACCTGTTGAAAAATGTTTTTCTTCCAATGGGCAATATGTGGCCATTGCTATTGCAGATAGAATTGTAGCACAAGCATTGAATTTGGCCAATAACCAATCAGGAGAAATTGCTTTTGCCATTGGCGATACTAAAAAGTCTTATCAGGTATTAATCACTGATTTGTCTCCGGGTAAATGGTTAGTTCAATCTGTAAATGGAAAACAAATTTTTACGGTAAACAAAGATGCTGGCACTATTTATTTTAACAGCAAGGGAGGAAAATTTTTATTACAAAAAAAATAAGCTCATGAACAAGAAAAAACGTTTTCAAGTTTGGTTTTATCTGTTGGGAATGCTTTGCTTTTCTCAATTTTCATTGGCGCAAATTCCCAAAGACTACAAAGGAAAACCCTTTAAAGACAAATACTACAAACTGGGTGCACAAGCAATACCAGGCAGGGTTGAATTAGCTTATTATGATCTAGGGGGTGAGGGTGTTGCTTATCATGATAACAGTCCTGAAAATGAAGGTTCCAAATTGAATCATGAAGTACATGATTACGGTAGTCATCATAGACCTGGTATATCGGCTTATACGGCTTTCTTTAGAGAGAAAGAGGGAGTAGATATTTCTTATACCAAGGATTGGGCAGACTTTAATCATCCCAATAAGGTTGACCCAGCTGTTAACCAACTCTATATTGGTTGGGAATCGGACAATGAATGGACCAACTACACCGTGAATGTAAAAGCCCCGGGCAGATACAAAATCATTACCGTTTATGGCAACAAGGACAACAATTCATCTTTGTTTCTCAATGGGAAAGAAGCGGTGAAATTAAAATTGCCAGAAGATACCGGCAATTGGCATTATTGGACTCAAGCCACTGTTGGTGAAATTATTTTCCCTGTTGCGGGTCTGAACCTAATTACCCTGAAATACAATACAGGAGCCAATTTGGCTTATTTGGATTTTGTACGTTTAGAAGAAAAGAAATAATCAAACCGAATGCAAAATTCAAACAAATAGCATCTTTTCAAATTTTTTATTCAGTTTTTCTGACTAAATACTAAATTGTAATACACATTTACAAATAGAAACACTATTAAATGATTGCTGCCCAATCTGCTTATTCGGATTCCAAAAAGCATTTGCTTATTCTAGACGCTTTACGCGGTATTGCTGCTATTATGGTGGTGTGCATGCATACTTTTGAAATATTTTGTGCAGGAGATTATCATAAATTGATTATCAACCATGGCTATTTAGCGGTTGACTTTTTCTTTATGCTTTCAGGATATGTAATGGCACATGCATATGACGATAGATGGGGCAGCATGACCATCAAAGATTTCTTTAAAAGAAGGTTGATCAGGTTGCATCCATTGATTATTCTTGGAATGACTTTTGGTGCCATCTTTTTTTATTATCAGCAATCTGCAGTTTTCCCAAAAATAGCCGGCACACCAGTAACAAGCTTAATTCTAGTGATGCTGATTGGTTTTACTTTAATTCCCATTCCACCAACTATGGATATCCGTGGATGGAATGAAATGCATCCATTGAATGGACCAGCTTGGTCACTGTTTTTTGAATACTTAGCCAATATTTTACACGCTTTTGTATTGAGAAAATTACCCAATCTTTTCTTGGGCTTACTGGTTATTCTTGCTGGGGCTAATTTATACTATGTAGCCATTACCAGCCCTTCAGGAGATTTGATTGGAGGATGGTCCTTGGAGCCAGAACAATTGGTCATTGGCTTTACGCGTCTACTATTTCCTTATATGGCTGGCATGTTACTTAGAAGAATAGTCAAAATTCAAATAGAGAAAAACACCTTCTTTGTAGCTAGCATTTTATTGATCTTGGTTTTGGCATCACCAAGAGTTGGCGACCATAGCAATGTTTGGCTCAACGGCTTATATGAAGCATTGATCTTATCATTGGTATTTCCCATCATCATATATCTAGGAGCCATTGGAAAAATCACAAACCCTTTGATTCAAAAATGCTGTGTTGCTCTTGGCGATATTTCTTATCCGCTCTACATAACGCATTTCCCTTTTATCCTAATGTTTTACGCCTGGGTGTCCAATAATAAAGTTCCTTTAGACTTGGGTGTAAAAGTGGGCATACCACTGATTATTACTACCATTGGTATAGCTTATCTGGCTTTAAAACTCTATGACTTACCCATTAGAAAATGGCTGACCAAACGATTTATGCATCAGGATTTAGCAACAAAGTAATAAATTGTGTATGCGCTAGATTATGACTAAGCCTCAGAGTCCTTTTCTTTAAATATTAAATTCCCTATAAAATGAAAAAAGTAACAGGTATTGGCGGCATTTTCTTTAAGAGCAAAGACACAAAGGCATTGAATGACTGGTACAAAACCCATCTTGGTTTTGATACCAATGAATATGGAGCCAGTTTTGAATGGAGAGAGGATGCAGATCCTGAAATAAAAGGAACCACCCAATGGAGTGCTTTTTCAGATACTACTAAATACTTTGAACCCTCTACCAAAGAATTCATGATCAACTATCGGGTACATGATTTAGTTGCCTTAGTGGAGGAATTAAAAAAAGAAGGGGTAACCATTTTGGATAATATAGAAACATACGACTATGGTAAGTTTGTTCATATTGTAGACTTAGAGGGTAATAAAATTGAACTCTGGGAGCCAGCTTAGTACAGAAAGTATATTTAATACAGTTACTAATCACATTATTATGCAAGAAATAAAACCACTAATGATTTTGGTTGCCGGCCCCTATAGATCCGGAACCAATGATATTCCTGAACTAATTGAAGCCAATGTAAAAGCCATGACGGATACAGCATTGGAATTATACCGGATGGGTCATATGCCAGTTTTGGGAGAATGGTTTGCACTGCCTTTAATTGAAGCAGCAGGATCTAAGGCTGTAGGCGATGCTATTTTTAATGAGATTTTCCATCCTATTGCAGTGCAATTGATTGACCATTGTGATGCGGTATTAAGAATTGGCGGCCCCTCAAGTGGAGCCGATGAAATGGTCAATACTGGAAAAGCTAAAGGGAAAATAATTTATATGCATCAATCAGAAATTGTTAATTTAAAACAACAATGATTTTCTGGAAATAGACATCCGCTTAAATTAATTCAAACCTAATTTTGCATCACATATGGACAAAAAAAATCTAGTTAAAGAATATTCAAACGGTGAGATAACCGTGGTATGGCAATCTGGAAAATGCATTCATTCTGCCAACTGTGTTAAGCATTTGTCTGCAGTATTTCAACCACAACAGCATCCCTGGATTAATTTAGATGGAGCTTCTAGTGATGAAATCAAGGCCACAGTTCAGAAATGTCCTTCTGGTGCATTATCTATAAAATAATAACCAATCCAAGACATAAAACAATACTACGCTAAGTCTCGAAAGGAATGGAGAAAATGGTTGGTGAAAAATCACCAAACAGAAAAATCCGTATGGTTAGTTATTTACCATAAAAACAGTAGCACCAAGAGCTGTAATTATGAGGAAGCAGTAGAAGAAGCGCTTTGTTTTGGCTGGATTGATAGTATTGCTAAAAAAAGAGATGCAGAAAGTAAAGTCCAATATTTTTCAGTTAGAAAACCAAAGAGTAATTGGAGTAAGTCAAATAGGGATCGCGTAGCAAAATTAACTGAACTTAATTTGATTACTGAGAGTGGTCAAAAAATGATAGACCTTGCAAAACTGACCGGTACTTGGGAAGCATTGGTAGATGTGCAGCACTCCGTTATTCCAGAAGACTTACAAAAGCTGCTTAATAAAAACAAAAAAGCATTGAAACATTTTTTAGCTTTCTCTCCTTCTTCTAAAAGAGTGATATTAGAGTGGATTCTGAATGCTAAAAAAGCAGAAACTAGACTAAAACGTATAGAAGAAACCGTTAAACTAGCAACAGAAAACATTAAAGCAAATCATTACAGACAATAGATATTTCTTAATCAAATGGAAGTAACATCAGCGCAAATTCAACGTGTTGCAAAAATGAGTTTTGCATCAGTCTATCCACACTATATCACTAAAGTGGAGAAAAAGGGCAGAACCAAAGCAGAGTTGCACCAAGTGATAGAATGGTTAACGGGTTATAACGAGAAAGCAATAGAAAAAATCAATAGTGAAAAAATCAATTTTGAAACATTCTTCCAAGAGGCAAAAATACATCCCAATGCGCACCTCATTACCGGTGTTATTTGTGGATATAGAATAGAGGAGATTGAAAACACTATGATGAAACAGGTTAGGTACTTAGACAAATTGGTTGATGAATTGGCCAAGGGCAAGAAGATGGAGAAGATTTTACGTTGACCCTATTTTGAAAACAGTTATTTAAGAGTTGAATATGGACATTTTTGAACAAATGCTTGCCGGTGGATTAATTCCCAATGATCATCCTCAATTGTATTTATTGTGGGATGCCGTTGCACAAACCATTCAAAAATCTGCATTGCTAAATTCTTCTACTTCAGTTTCAGAAAGTAGAAATCGCATCAGCGAAATCATTGGTAAGGAAATTGATCAAAGCACTACCATCTTTGTACCCTTTCATACCAATTTTGGAAAGCATACATGGATAGGAAAAAATGTATTCATCAACCATGCATGCAGCTTCTTAGACTTAGGTGGCATTACCATTGAAGACAATGTGCTGATTGGCCCAAGGGTAAACTTGGTTACGGAGAATCATCCCGTTGACCCATCACAAAGAAAGTCACTAGTATTAGGTGCTATTCGCATTAAAAAGAATGCTTGGATTGGCGCAGGTGCTACCATTTTACCTGGGGTGACCATTGGGGAGAATTCCATTGTTGCTGCTGGCGCGATAGTCAACACAGATGTTCCTGACAATTGCATTTTTGGAGGGGTTCCTGCAAAATTTATAAAATCAATTACTGATATCAAATAATCTAAGAACTCCATTGTCCAGAGTTATCTAAAAAATTTTTTCATAATAAATTGATTTTCAAGTACTTTTTATCGAACAGATTTCATAAAGGGAGTTTTTTTAAATTTTAATACATCGTTATACAATGTATTGTGTTTATACTTAGCTTTGTCTTATGAAGCAAGAGTTTTTAAAAAATTGGGATACTCAGATGAAGAAGGGACTGTTACCCTTATTCGTACTTCAATTATTACAAACCAAAGAATGTTATGGATACGAAATTATACAGGAGCTAAAATCAGTCTTTGGTATTGACGTAAATGAAGGAACTATTTATCCTCTTTTGATTAGGCTAATGAAAGAGGGTTTGCTCCAGCATCAATGGGTTGAACAAGCTTCTGGAATCCCAAGAAAATACTATACCATCTCAACAGAAGGCAAAGCAGTTTATGCAGAAATGAAGAAAAATATTGAACTAAACATCCAAAATTTAAAATAATGAAACCCATTACATTTAATGACAATACTGTTCAAAGGGTTTACAACGACTATATCAATAGGTGCACCAATTTTTTAAAAGGATTACCTAATGAAGACAAGGAAGAATGTTTAATGGAAATCAACAGTTATATTTTTGAATACCTTGAAGCCAATAAAGAAGTTGACCAAATGAACAGTCTTTTGAATATTCTTGAAAGACTAGGTGCACCAGAAGTAACCTTAAAGGAGTTTGTTGCATCCAAAAAACTAAATCAAGCCGTCAAAACCTTTAATCCGGTATTCATTGTGCAAGCACTTTATTTGAATATTAAGAACGGAATCATTTATAGTATACTTTCCATTCTCTTTTTCATCATTTTCGCTTTACCCATATTAGTGATTCTAAAATTAATCTATCCCAAAAGTGTAGGATGCTTTGTAGGCGATCATAGTTTATATTTTGGCGTCATTGATGAACACGCAAATACTGTTGAAGTTTTGGGGAATGGGTTCATTCCAGTAGTTATATTAATGGGGATATTCTTGTATTACGCCATTATCCTAACGTTAAAATTCAAAAACACTAAAAAGAAAAATAAATAGCTAATACCTATTTTTAAAATCCCTATTTGAAATTTTTAGAAAACGTTAACTACAATAGATAGATGAAACAAAAAGCTGTCCAATACCAATTTTCAGCTAAACCTTGGCAGCATGCAGGACCAGGGGGATGGTATTTTGTTTCATTACCTGTTCAGTTATCAAAAGAAATTAGAACGGTTTTTAAAATGAATGAAGAAGGTTGGGGTAGATTAAAAGCCATTGCCAAAATAGGTGGTACGGAATGGAAAACTGCTATTTGGTTTGATAGTAAGCGCAATACTTATTTACTTCCGCTAAAAGCTGATATTAGAAAAAAGGAACAGCTTCTCTTAGACAAGACTATTGAAACCATTATATGGATCTGATTCTGTGAATTTATAAAGAATAAGGATGAATGTTGAAACATCTGTGAATAGGCAATAGCTAGCTTTATGAACCAATGTCACAGACCCATATTCACTTACTCATCACGCACTTACCCATCTTTGGGTCCATTTTAGGCGGTCTTGTTTTGGCACATGGCATTGGAACAAAAAGTATTCAAACAAATATTGCTGCTTACTATATTTTAATCCTTTCTTCAATTGGCGCAGGAATAGCCTATTTAACAGGTGAAGGAACAGAGGAGACGGTTGAAAAACTACCTGGGGTAATTGAATCAAGCATTAAGCAACACGAAGAAATAGCTTTATATGCTTTGATAGCACTGATTATTCTTGGGGTAACTGCATTAATTGCTTGTATCCTAACTTATAGGAAATCAAACTTAGCAAGTTCTTTTGCCTTTGTAGTATTGCTATTATCAATGATTAGTTTTGGACTTGTAGCAAGAACCGGATATTTAGGTGGACAAATTAGACATACTGAAATTTCAAATGCTGTATCAAGCAATTTGGAAAAAGATGACGATTAATGCATTTTTTTACCACTAAACTATTCTCTATGGCCAACATTATTGCAATCATTATTTTCAGCAGTTTAGCTATAGTAGTTGTTTTAATACTCTACAGGAAGAATAAGAAAGATGAAAAACTGATTAACCCAAATGCAGATGATGCTGTAACAGATGTGATGATGGATCAACATCGCAGAAAGGACAAAATCTAACAGCCGCAAACAGGATAGTTAACTGCTTCAATTTTAGTACATTTCAGGACTAAATTGATGTCACATGCCACTCAGATTTTGCGCTGCCATTTTGATTCAGTTATTGCTTTTGCAAGCAGCCAGCTCCCAGACCAGAACCCTTATAGCACTCAAAGAAGGTTGGAAATTTGCTAAGGGAACTAATGCCCAGGCATTCCAAACCAATTTCAATGACAAGGATTGGCAAACCGTTACGGTACCGCATGATTGGGCCATAAGCGGACCCTTTGACAAAGAGATAGACAAACAAGTAGTGGCCATTACACAGAATGGAGAAAAGCAAGCATCTGAGAAAACAGGCAGAACAGGTGCCCTACCCTATATTGGCGAAGGATGGTATAGAAAAACAGTTGAACTAGCGCCACTAAAGAAAGGTGAAAAAGCCATTATTCTTTTTGATGGCGCCATGAGTGAACCAAGGGTTTATTTGAATGGACAAAAAGTGGGTGAATGGAATTATGGTTATAACTATTTCTATTTAGACATTACCAATCAACTAGCATCCAACGGAAAAAATCTATTGGCTGTTCATTTAAATAATGTGAGTGAATCTTCCAGATGGTATCCTGGTGCGGGTTTGTACAGAAATGTGCGCATTGAAATCAAAAATGAAATAGGCATTGAACAATGGGGTACCTACATCACCACGCCTTTTATTTCAACAGAACTAGCCAAGGTAAAAATCAAAACCAAGACGGCAGGTAAGGACTTGCAATTGGTCACTGAAATTCTTGACGCCAATAACAAACGGGTTTCTATAGATACTGCTAGCAGCAAATTTGGCAATGAATTTGAACAGGATCTTGCAGTAAAAAATCCAATACTCTGGAGTCCTGAAATGCCCTATCTCTACAAAGCCATTTCAAGGGTCTATGTAAAGGGACAATTAAAAGACCAACTAACTAGTAGGTTTGGGATTCGTCAAATTAGTTATTTGCCAAGTACTGGTTTTAGCTTGAATGGACAAAGCAGAAAATTCAAAGGTGTTTGTTTGCACCATGACCTAGGACCCTTGGGTGCCGCCGTAAATATTGCTGCGCTACGCAGACAACTCCGCATTTTAAAAGACATGGGTTGCGATGCCATTAGAAGCTCACATAATATGCCATCTCAGGAGCAATTGGATCTTTGTGATGAAATGGGTTTTCTGTTCTTAGCAGAAACTTTTGACGAGTGGGCCAAACCAAAAGTAAAAAATGGCTATGCGCGATATTTTAATACCGATGCGGAAAAAGACGTGGTGAATATGGTGCATGCTACTAGAAACCATCCTTGTATTGTTATGTGGAGTTCGGGTAATGAAGTACCAGACCAACACTATGCAGAAGGTGTGAAACGCGCCAAATGGTTGCAAGAGATTTTTCACAGAGAAGACCCTACGCGTCCGGTAACCGTTGGGATGGATCAAGTAAAAGCTACTATTCAAAATGGGTTTGGCGCCATACTAGATATTCCAGGATTAAACTATAGAACCAAGCTTTATGACGATGCCTTTAAAGCATTCCCACAAGGTTTCTTGCTTGGCTCAGAAACCGCTTCTACCGTGAGTTCCAGAGGCATCTACAAATTTCCCGTGAAGGAATATAAAAACAAACAATACCCCGATAATCAATCCTCTTCTTATGATTTGGAATACTGTGATTGGTCTAATTTACCCGATGAGCAATTTGCTTTAATTGATGACAAACCTTGGGTCTTGGGAGAGTTTGTTTGGACTGGTTTTGACTATTTGGGCGAGCCTACTCCTTATGACGAACAATGGCCATCTAGAAGTTCCTATTTTGGCATCAATGATTTGGCAGGTTTACCCAAAGACCGTTTCTATTTGTATAAGAGCAGGTGGAATACAAAAGAAAACACTTTACATATTTTACCACATTGGAATTGGGCTGGCAGAGAAGGACAAACCACTCCCGTATTTGTCTATACCAACTATGACAAGGCAGAATTATTTGTCAATGGCAAGAGCATGGGTGTGCAAGAAAAAAACAATAGCAGTTGGTTAAACCGGTATAGGCTCATGTGGATGGATGTAAAATATGAAGCAGGCACAGTAAAAGTTGTGGCTTATGACAAACAAGGAAAAGTTGCAATGGAGAAAAGCATTGTTACGTCAGATAGTCCTAACCAATTGGTCTTGGAAGCAGACAGAAAACAATTAGAAGCCAATGGCGATGACTTAAGTTTTGTAACAGTTTCGGTAGTAGACAAAAATGGCAACTCCTGCCCCACGGCTGACAATGAATTGAGTTTTAATGTTTCTGGTGCAGGAAGTTTTAAAGCCGTTTGCAATGGCGATGCCAGCTCCTTGGTACCGTTTCAATCCACCACCATGAAGGCTTTTAGTGGCAAACTAGTAGTCTTGGTACAAAGCAGCAAACAGGCTGGAGACATTACGCTTACCGTAACAGGTAAAGGAATTAAAACAGGAAGCATTAAATTGCAATCCAGTAAGTGAACATACAACAACTAGAATATATTATTGCAGTAGACAAACTCAAAAGCTTTACCAAGGCGGCTGAGCATTGTCATGTGGCACAAGCTACTTTGAGTGCCATGATCAAAAAATTGGAAGAAGAATTAGGCGCTGTGATTTTTGATAGAAAACAAAATCCCATTCTCACTACGGATATTGGTTTGCAAATTTTAAAAGAAGCACATAGCATTTTAGACCATAGCAGAATCTTAAAAGAAAAAGCCAGACAGGACAAACCAGAAATTGAGGGGCATATAAAGATTGGAATCATTCCCACCATTGCCAATACCCTATTGCCTAAGATTATCCAAGAATTGCTGAACAGTTATCCCAAACTTAGTTTTGAAATTTTAGAGATTAATACCAATGCCATTTTAGAACAATTAAAAGAAGAAAATATAGACATGGGTATTCTCTCTACTCCCATTGAACACAGTGGCATGGAAGAGGAGATTCTCTATTATGAAACCTTGTTGGTCTATGGTAAAACCGATACCAAAAAGAAATACTTGCTTCCTGATGAGATCAAGGACCACAAGATTTGGTTACTAGAAGAAGGGCATTGTTTGCGCGAACAGTTTATCAATCTCTGTGCTTTAAAAAAGAAAGAACTCACACACAAGAACCTACAGTTTCAGGCCAATTCCTTTGACACTTTGTTGAATATGGTGGATGAATTTGGTGGGCTTACTTTAATTCCAGAACTCTATTATCAAAGTTTGTCTGCGGAAAGAAAATCTAGGATCAGCTTTTTTCACAAACCCTTTCCTGTAAGAGAAGTAAGCATTTTATATTATCGGCCTTATGCCAAAAAGCATTTGATCTTGGCCATTGCTACACTGATTAAAAAGATTGTGGGCAAACAATTAAAAGCCAACAAATACAAGAATAACGAACTCAATATTGTAGAGATTTAACAAAAGAGCCCTCGAAAATGTCGAGGGCTCTTTGTTTATGATTGCTAGTATAATTATGCTAGGTCAAAACGGTCAAGGTTCATCACCTTGGTCCATGCTGCCACAAAATCTTTCACAAATTTCTCCTGACCATCGGCGAAGCCATATACTTCTGCAATGGCACGTAGTTCAGAATTTGATCCAAAGATTAAGTCTACACGAGTACCAGTCCATTTGAGTTCTCCGGTTTTTCTATCATGTCCTTCAAATACATCTTTGGTAGCAGATACTGCTTTCCAAGTTGTACCAAAATCTAATAGGTTCACAAAGAAATCATTGCTCAATTCACCTGGACGTTTGGTAAATACACCATGAGCAGAATTATCATAGTTGGCATTCAACACACGCAATCCACCCACCAATGCGGTCATTTCTGGAGCAGTCAAAGTCAATAACTGTGCTTTGTCTATCAATAACTCTTCAGCAGAAACAGTGTAACGCGCTTTAGCATAGTTACGGAAGCCATCAGCACCTGGTTCCATCACAGAGAATGATTCTACATCGGTTTGTGCTTGTGAAGCATCGGTTCTTCCTGCAGTGAAAGGCACTTCAATTGTATGTCCTGCATCAGCTGCTGCTTTTTCAATAGCAGCAACACCAGCCAGTACAATCAAGTCTGCAATAGACACAAATTTACCATCGGCCTGCGCCGTATTAAAGCTTCTTTGAAGGTTTTCCAACACGTCCAATACCTTGGTCAATTGGGTTGGGTTATTCACTGCCCAATATTTCTGAGGAGTTAAACGAATGCGTGCACCGTTGGCACCACCACGTTTGTCAGAACCACGGAAAGTTGAAGCAGAAGCCCAAGCCGTATTCACTAATTCAGAAACGCTTAATCCGCTTGCCAAGATTTGTTTTTTCAAATCAGCAATGTCGGCTGCATTGATCAATGGTGCAGTCACTGCTGGAATAGGATCCTGCCAAACTAATTCTTCTGCAGGAACATCCTTACCTAAATAAAGGGCACGTGGTCCCATATCCCTATGCGTTAATTTGAACCAAGCTCTTGCAAATGCGTCTGCAAATTGATCAGGGTTTTCAAAGAAACGTCTAGATACTTTTTCATATGCTGGATCTACACGCAAAGCCAAATCTGAAGTTAACATGAATGGCGCGTGTTTCTTAGCTGGATTATGTGCATCAGGAACGGTTCCTGCACCGCCACCATTTTTGGGTGTCCATTGTTGTGCGCCTGCTGGACTCTTGGTCAATTCCCATTCAAAGCCAAACAAGTTTTCAAAATAGTTATTGCTCCATTGAGTGGGTGTGGTAGTCCATGCACCTTCTAATCCACTGGTAATGGTATTTTCTCCATGACCAGTTCCCATGGTATTTTTCCAACCCAGACCTTGTTCTTCAATAGATGCACCTGCTGGTTCAGCACCTACATATTTACCAGGATCGCCTGCACCATGTGTTTTACCAAATGTGTGTCCACCTGCAATTAGGGCAACGGTTTCTTCATCGTTCATGGCCATACGTGCAAAGGTTTCACGGATGTCTCTGGCAGATGCCATTGGATCAGGATTGCCATTAGGACCTTCTGGATTCACATAAATCAAACCCATTTGAACCGCAGCCAATGGATTTTCTAAATCCCTATCACCAGTATAACGTTTGTCATCTAGCCATACTTTTTCTGAACCCCAATAGATATCTTCTTCTGGTTCCCAAACGTCTGCGCGTCCACCACCAAAACCAAATGTCTTAAAGCCCATGGTTTCCAAAGCCATATTACCAGCTAGGATCATCAAATCTGCCCAAGACAATTTTCTACCATATTTCTGTTTGATAGGCCAAAGCAACAAACGGGCTTTGTCTAAGTTGGTATTATCAGGCCAGCTATTCAAAGGTGCAAAACGTTGTGTACCGTTTCCAGCACCACCACGCCCGTCTGCAGTTCTATAAGTACCTGCACTATGCCAAGCCATACGAATAAAGAAAGGACCATAATGACCATAGTCAGCAGGCCACCAGTCTTGAGAATCGGTCATCAATTTGGCAAGATCTTGTTTTACCGCGTCCAAATCTAAGGTCTTGAATTCAGCAGCATAATCAAACGCCTCACCCATGGGGTTAGACATGTTTGAATGCTGACGAAGAATATTCAACTTTAATTGATTGGGCCACCAGTCACGGTTACCGGTACCAAAACCAGCTACTTGTTTTTTGCCAGCTCCTGTAAAAGGGCATTTACCCTCAGAAGCACCTGCGCCATGTTGTTCCATATATGAATCGTTTTTTAATTGATTGTCAATGGATAAAATTACAACATCAGCTGCATTTATGGTATTAATTTAAATGAATCAACCCATAGATAGCATCTATGGCTTAAACACCGTTCTACCAATCTTCTTTTTCTCTACTTCATTTCTTTGTGTTAGCTCCGGACGCTTACCTCCCTGTGCAAACATCAATGCTTGGTCATCATAGTGAGGGCTCATAAAATAGCCTGACTGACCGGTTGGGTTCACACTCATGGCCCCTGCGGGATTACCAAAGTCAATGACCCTGCGCAGGGCTGGACCATAAGTTACTTTGTAAAGTCCTGAGCTATCTAGGTTGAAGTCTAGGTTATTAATGGTTTCTCTTCCACCCATGAGTGGAATAGGACCCACATTAAACAATTTGCCCGCAACAGGGATAATTCCTAGTGGGTGTTTGTGTTCCAGCGTATGCACTTTTTTCCACTGCCAGTTAGCGGTATTTTCACCTAGTTGTTTTACCAATTGATCAGCAGCATCATTCATGGCGCGGGTAAAAATCTGCGCCCTGGTTTCTTTTTCCGGGGTATGAATATTGTTCCACCATTTAGAACTATCATTCAAGAAAAAGCTCACCGTATTTCGTTTTAAACTGGCTTGATTTTCAAATTGGTTAAAAGTTTCCGCACCCAATTCGTCTTCCATGGCATATTTCAAAATCAGGTAATTGAATTTGTAATAGATGGCTGGTTCAATATTTTCTAGGCCGTGAGCACCATCCCATTTGCGCAAAATGCTCATGGCATTGCGGGCCGATGGGCTCAATTGTTCTTGGTTCACCAAAGGCAAAATCTTAGCAAGCAATGGCGGATAAGTACTACTGGTGACATCATTAATAGTAGCACGAACACTCTCTTCATCCCAGTCTTTTTTATCCGTGAAAACCAATTCCTCTATGCGCTTTGCGCGATTAGCGGGTACATAATATCCCGGCACCAATCCAGTTCCCATGTCTTCTGGCTGGTTATTGGCAGTGTAAAGCACGCCACGAGCAGGATTGAGGATCTGTGGATTCTGTTTAAAGTCAAGCCAACCTTGTGGATCATCTAGTCCAGTGGAACCATCTAAGATGAGTTGCGGATTTACATGTGCTGGTCTAATGGGTAATTTACCCGCAGCCCACCAAGCAATATTTCCAGCCGTATCGCCCCACATAAAATTCAAACCTGGAGCGGTTAATGGTTCTACCGCAACGGCTGCATCGGCTGCATTGCTAGCATGACTTAGATTATAGAACACTTGCAAATGTCTGGATGGAAACTGGTGATAGACCCACCAAAGCGCAATAGGATCAGCAATCTCTTTTACGCCATCAAAAGCGCCGTTCATGAGATAACCATGTCTGGATTTTTTTACTTCAAAAATTTCATCGGGCCTGCCCTTTACTTTAATGGTTTCTTTGCGTATTGTTAAGTCTTCCCAATGGTCTTTATACCAAACCTGATTGGCATTTGAGGGGTTGGCTTTCTCTTTATAAAAATCTGCATCATCATTTTCAAACATGGTCAGACCCCATCCGCCTTTGTCTGAATGACCCAGTGCTGGAACAGGTGTACCCGCTAGAAAATTACCATAGACTTTATAGCCAGGGCATTCTAGTGCGGCTTCATACCAAACCGATGGTTGTGCAAAAGCAATATGCGTATCGTTTGAAAGAATGGGTTTACCAGACTTGGTTTTAGAACCCGCAATCACCCAACCATTGGAACCAAAGAAGGGAGGATAAGGGAGATTCTCTTGCAACCTACCAACCTGTGCAGCCATACTAGTCAGGTTTTTAGCAGATGCTTGCAGCGATGCTTTTTCAGAAGCTTGCACTGGAATCAACTGGGTACTATCGGGCCAATTTTGTAAAACATCATTAAAATAGTCCATGCCAAATTTGCTTGCAATGGTGGTGGCAACTGCTTCTGCACGGAAGGCACCTACAAAAGTATAACCCATAAATCCCACAATAATCTCCATGTCTTCCATGGTAAATTCCGTTTTGGGAATGCCAGCTATGGTATATTCAATAGGTGTCTTGCCTGCTTTGATATATTGGTTAATGCCTTTTAAATAAGCTTTGGCAGCTTTTACAAAAGGCGCATTGGGGTCTTTGTATACCTCAGCCAAGGTAATTTTGGCCTGCTCTCTAAAACTAAGCATTCTAAAAAACTTGTCAGAGGCCAATGCCTTGTCACCAAAGAGTTCTGCCAATCTACCATCAGCTAAGCGGCGCAGCATTTCCATTTGAAACAAACGGTCTTGCGCGTGTACATAACCAAATGCATAGAACAGGTCTTCTTCATTCTGCGCATAAATATGCGGAATAGCATAATTATCATAGAGCACTTCTACCTCTGCGCTTAAGCCTGGCAATTGAAGGTTGGCGTTATAGTCCGGTTTTAAACTTTGCAAATAAAAATAGCTGCCGGCTCCGGCTACTACAATCAGGATCAACAAAGCAAGTAGAATGCGTTTGAACAGTTTCATGGCAAACATTTAGAACTGGTAAGTTAGAAAAAAGCTGGCAGAATATTTTCATTCCACAACAGGTGCTCAAATTAGACAGTAGTCCCTTTCTTTTTAGACAGAAAATACACCGGTATTCCAATGGCTGTTATAAGTAAACCTAACAAAGAATTAATGATGGGTGCGCTACCGTCTCTATAATGTTGAATATCTGTTATCAGGGTACTGCATAAAAAGAAAGCCACAAATGCCACAAAACAAATGGGCACCAAGGGATAGCCCCAAACCTTGTACTGTCTTGGAAAGTCTTTCATGCGGCTGCGTAATAAAAACACGCCCAATCCACTCATGCCATAAAAAAACCAGCTCACAAAAATGAGCATATCGGTCAGCATATCAAAAGAGCCGCTGATGATCAACACAACAGTCCAAATAGCGTTCAACCACAATGCATTGCCTGGGGTTTGAAACTTAGGCTGCGTCTTACCAGCCCAAGCAAATAGTCTATTACCATCGCCCATGGCATAAGTAACCCTTGCCGTTGATAGCACATTGGCATTGGTAGAACCAAGGGTGGAGAGTATCACTAATAATGCAATCAAGGAACCTCCTATTAATCCCCAAGTAACCGTTGCGGCTTCGGATGCCACAAAAGGAGAAGCGGCCAATTGGCCAATGGGAAGCACATAGATATAAGCCAAGTTGACCAAGGTATATACCAGTATGCAAAAGCTCAAGCCTAAGAATAAACTGCGGGGAATATTACGCTGCGGATTTTTTACCTCACCAGCAACAAAACAAATATTATTCCAACCATCGTATCCCCAAAATGCGCCTGAAATAGCCGCCATATATGCCCCCACCATGGCCCATCCCTGTGGAGATGATGGTAAGGTTTCATGCAAGTGTTGCATAGAACCTTTTCTTGAAAATAAGATTCCGCCAATTAAAACTACAATGGCCACAGCTTTTAAAATGGTGAGGAATCTTTGCAAAGCACCACCGTAATTCACACTGAAATAATTAATAGTAGTGAGTATTAAAATCAATAAAATGGTCATTGATTTTACACCCAAATTTTCTAAAGGATGAATATCACCTATATAAGGAATATGCCAAATAGTAGCCAACTCCGCTGCGGGTGCAAGCCTTGGCAGTTCTATAAAATAATTGATGTACTGAGAGAATACCCATGCCACAGATGCGTTGCCCGCTGTGTTAAAAACAGCAAACGCACTCCAGCCATACAAAAAGGCAAAACCATTACCATACATTTTTTGAAAGAAGACATATTGCCCACCGGTTTCGGGAAACATACAAGCTACTTCTGCATTGCTCAATGCCCCAAATAGGGTAACCACACCTGCTACTACCCATGCGCTCAATAACAACCAAGGCGATCCTAGCTGAGAAGCCATGAGAGCGGGTTTCATAAAAATGCCAGAGCCAATAATCCCACCTATCACTAGGGCAATAGTGGTATTAGCAGATAAACTACGCTTGAGTTCAGACATGCTTGAATGATTGTGCTATCAGGGAATGAAAATGATGCGTGCCTTGTTCCCGATGCACTGCATACCTTCCATGTTTGTAAAACCTTGAGCGAATACCTTTTTGAACATTCTGTACCACTTCTTCGTCTTCCGCTTCTACGCTACTCAAACCAGATCCAGCACCTTGTTCCAATTTACTATGGTCATAAACAAAACTCAAAAATCTAACTTTGGTAGTAGTGGGTGTTAAGGGTTCAATCACATTCAATGACAATCCCCAGGGATAAAAATTGAACATCAGATTGGGATAAACCCAGAAATAATAGGCTGCCACTTGTTTGCCGTAATCCGGCGATGTGGCTGGAATCTCAAAAACCGAATCTGAATCCTTTGCAATTCCTAATTGCAAATTGGCATAAGGAAATAATTCCGTGCTATAGTTCTTAAAATCAATCACAGCATTCAAAGCTGGATGAACAAATGGAATATGAAAACCTTCTAAATAATTCTCACAATAGAGTGCCCAATTGGCTTGAACTTCAAACTCCTGACCAAGGTCTGGATGATGAACCAATTTGTCTAAGGGCAACCAACTAATCCTATTCATCATCTCTTGAAAATAAGCCCCAGCAGGCATTACAGGATTTAAACTGGTAAAATACAAACCCGCCCATTCAAACAAGGGCAACTGTTGCAAGTGATTGTTTTCAGGAATAAAATTTTCTACCTCTCTAAATTCCGGCATGGAAATAAATGTTCCATTTAATTGAAACAGCCTGCCATGATACTTACATCGGATTTGTTTGGTATTGCAGGCTTCATAACAAAGCAAGTTGCCCCTATGATTACAAACATTGGGTAAGCAGTGCGTTTTACCTTCTTGGTCCTTGGTCAAAACCAAGGGTTCATCCAAATATTTTTCCAACAGCATCACGGGCTGAACTTGTCCATGATTCTGCACTTGTTCCTTATGACCAAGATATTGCCAGCTCTTGGCAAATATCTGTTCCTTAGACGCTTCAAAATACTGGGCATCTAAATAGAATTCCTTGGCAATGGTTTTGGCCCGGGCAATATTGGGATCTATCTGAAAATCCGGCATGGACTTTTTTTTAAATGTACTTGTTTTGAACAAGAAAGCCCCCAAGTGGAGGCTTTCAATTTAGTTATAAAACAAACTACTGCTCAAATACAAGTATCTGAAAAGTACCAGGAATCATTTTGGGTCTGGCTCCTTTTGGTGCGTCAGCAGGAACAGGTTCCATCTCTGCAGTTGGCAAGTAAATCTTGTGTGATTTTGTATCAATGGCAATGGTTCTGGCGCTGCGCTTGCTATTGATGGTTGAAAGCAATTCAATAGACTTGCCAGATTGGATGATAGAAATGGTAGCTGCTGCGCCATTAGAAGTAAATACCAATCCAGTGCTAGGATCAAATGCGGCACCATCACAACCCTCTCCTATAGGAATAGTACTTATGATTTTCCCGTCTTTAGTGTCTATTGCAACTAATAATTTTTCACAGGTAGCAAAAATTCGATTGTTTTTCCTATCAATTACTAGTCCTGTTGGCGATTCGCCTGGTGCTAGTGACCATTGTGTTATGACTGTATTTGTTTTAAGATCAATCACTGCAATTTCATGTTTGTCTTCATTGTTTACATACAACCTTCCTTTAAGATCACTTACTGCTGTTTCCAATTTACCTCCAACGGGTATGGTGGCAACTACTTTTTCTGTATTGGGGTCAATAATGGTTAAATCCTTGCTTCTGCCATTACAAGTGATGATTCTTTTTGAAAATTCGTCATACATAATGGCATCAGGATTTTCACCTGTATTGATTTGGGACAATACTTGTAAGGTTTTCAAATCAAACACCGTTACATTGTTTAACCTACCATTGCTAGTATAACCTTTACCCAATGAAGGAACTATGGCAATCCCATGAACCCCTGTAGTATTGGGAATCACACCAATACTATCTCCTGTATTTTTATCTAACACATTTACTTGGGTGGCGTGAGACACATAGAGCCTATTACTATTTTCATCTACAGTTAAATAGTCCCAGCTTCCAGCACTAGCAATCTTAAAGGTTTTACCTAAATGATACTTAGTGGCTTGTGCATTTGATTGGTTACAAATAAGAACGGCAGCAAAACAAATACTGGTAAATGAAATTTTCATGATGTTTGATTGAATCAACCAAATTAGACTTTTCTTTCAGGGCTAAGTATTAATTTTCCCTTATGAAAAAGCCTAACTCCTTTATTTGGATAATGATTCCATTGCTAGTGGTAATTAGCAGCTTAGATGCACAGGTTTCTAAAATGAAAACTCCTAAAGTAGTTTTTGTCATTGCCGATGGTATTCCAGCGGATCTATTAGAAAAAACCAACAAACCCAATATAGACAAAATTATTGCCCAAGGTTTTTACAAACGCGCATTTGTAGGAGGAATCAAGGGTAGTTATAACCAAACCCCAACCATTTCTGCTCCAGGTTACAATAACCTTTTAACGGGCACTTGGGCCAATAAACACCAAGTAGTAGACAATGATATCAAGGATCCCAATTACCATTATTGGACCATATTCCGGTATTTGAAAAATCAGTATCCGCAAAAAACAATAGCCATCTTTTCTACTTGGTTAGACAATAGAACCAAACTAGTTGGTGATGGCATGCAAGCTACTGGCGGGTTTAAAGTAGACCTTGCTTTTGACGGATACGAATTAGATACCCTTCAATTTCCGCATGACAAACAAGCTTTTTACACACACTTAATAGATGATTATGTGGTGGCCAAGGCCGATAGTTGCATTAGGGCTACTGCACCAGATTTGTCTTGGATTTATTTAGAACATACAGATGATATGGGTCATAGATTTGGTGATAGCCCACAAATGGAAAAAGCCATTGGCTATCTGGACCAAGAGATGGGCAAAATCTGGGATGCCATTCAATACAGGGAGAAAAATTTTAAGGAAGATTGGTTAATAGTCATTACTACAGATCATGGAAGAGACGCTGCTACAGGCAGAAACCATGGCGGTCAATCTGAGAGAGAAAGAACTACTTGGGTGGTTTCTAATTTGCAAAACACCAACGCGTATTTTCAAGCCAATAACCCTGCCATTGTAGACCTATTACCTACTATGGCGCGTTTTCAAAAAATAGATTTACCCAAGATCAACCAAGAAGAATTAGATGGGGTACCTATGACAGGACCTGTTGCCATTTCTCACCCAAGCGTGGAGCAACAAGGAGATAGTTTGATCTTGCACTGGAAATCTTATACCAAGAAAGACAGGGTAGAAATTTTACTGTCTGGCACCAATGAATTTAAAAAAGGGCTTGCAGACCAGTATCAAACCGTTGCCAGCATTGCCATTGGTCAAGAACGGTTTGCATTTAAAAAGGATCCTACTTTGAGTTTTGCCAAAATCATCCTGAGAACAAAAATGAATTCCGTGAACACCCAATGGAGAATACCCTCTCTTAAATAAAAAAAGAAGCCGCATTACTGCGGCTTCCTTGAAAAATCAACAACGCTATAAAAGGGTGGGAATTACTTGGTAAATAGGTTAGAATTATTTCTATATCCAGAGCCTGTATTGCTGTACCAATCACGGTAGCTAGTACCACCTGACTGAGCCCAATCAAAGAAATGTAAGTAAGCCGTATTGATAGCTGCGTTCTCAATTGGATGAACAAAGCCGCTAGCAAAATTCAAAGCCCATGGATGATTGTCTTTAGTTACATAGTACCTATTAGTCTTAGGATCAGAATTGTCTTCACCAGTTCCAAGAAGACTCAAATCAGCTAAACTAGTTGGCGCAAATCCGGGTAAGTGTACTTCATAAGGCCTACGTTGATTGCTTACCAAGAATGGATTGTTATTGGCAATATCCAAAGTGCTGGTAGAAATAGGTGTTACAAAGCTGATAAATACAGAGATTGGAGCGGTAGTTACTTTGTCATATTCCATACGTGTATTGGCAAAATAGGCACCACCTGGATTAAATAAAACAGCAGATACATCATCAAAAGGAAAAATCACCGCTTTTGACTGTCCAGCTTCTGTTCCATTTGAATTTAATTTGATTAATCCACTGCTTACTTTTTGACCAGTTGCAGACTTAATCATGTCAGGAGCAAAAGGAAACTGAACACCAAATCCATTGTGGTATGCAGCACCATTGGCTAATGGCTGATATTCTGCATTCATTTCTACCACATTATTCTGAGCATTAGAGATCATAGTATACCTATAAGACATTACCAAGTCATTCATATCATAGTCACCAGAGCTTGGGAACATATCTTCAAATGCTAGGGTACCCCAAGTATCTTTAGAAGGATAATAATTGATATATGCTCTTTCTTTATCAGAAGGATAAGCATCAAATACATCCATCACACCATCACCATCTGTATCAACTGGTTTCTCAGCTTCTTCAACACCATCTGTATCAATGGCCGTAATTGGATTTGAAGTAGCATAAATCATCAGGTCATTAAAGTCCTGATCACATGAGTAACTATCTCTAGTGATATCTTCAAATCCAATGATATAAGTGTCTTTGTACTTCAACATGACGTTGTGCTTACGTAGGCTCTCATCTTTTTCAGGATTCAAATTTTCATTAGAGAATAATGCGGTTGCACCAACTGACACATTTCTGCCATTCCAAGCGTCTTGAAACAAGACCAATCCAATAGTAGTTCCAGCTTTAAAGGTTCCAATCATTACTTTATCTCCAGAATTTAAATTACCACCACTGCCTTTTAAACTAGCATTAGGGAAAACAAATTTGATTTCTGAAATATCAGCTACAGATTGTGGAGGAGTTTTGCTGTCATAAGTATAGAAACCCAAAGCATTTCTATATCCAGCACCTTCATAAGTAAAGGTTAACCAAACTTCTGCGTCTTCTTTGATTACAATATTGCTGGTAGCATCCTTTGTAATATACTCAGGGTGAAGATTTGGTACTTTATAACTTTCTGGTAAAGAAACGTTGATGGTATTCAACATATCTACAGAGATTTCATCACCAGGACTTGTTAAATATTTGGGTTTACCACTATTATCATAATCACCTAGGTAACTAAATTTAGTATCGGTTTTAATTCCGTTCAAATCCATAGACACATGTGTGCCATTTACGGAGTTGGTTCCTCTGATAATGGTGTTGGCAATGGCAGCAGATTTGCTTTCATTAACACTAAGGGTTCCAACTACATTACCACCGTAACCATCGGCCCCGCCTAAAATACAATTCAGGCTATTGCCATTTACAGTTACCAATGCATTGTGGATCAAACCAACAAAATTGGCATCTACCACTACGGTATCCATATAAGAAGGTAAAGTAGCTCTAGTGATAATTTGTCCTTGGGCATTGGTAATACCTTTAAACAAGAGTTGCCCAATAGCACCGTTCACGGTACTATAAACACTTACTGGAACACCAGCAATTGGTTTGTTGGTATTGGTTTGCGCACTAATATTAACAGCAACTGCTTTAGTTGTCTGGTAATTGAATCCATCGGGTGCTACTTTGTTAATAGGTGTACCGGGATTGTTGTTGTTGTTAGATTGTACTTCTGCAGCTTTTTGACAAGACATAACTGTCAGCGCCAGGATGAAGACAAACGATAGGGATAATTTGTTAAGCATAAAATTGATTTATTAGGGATGAACGATTTTAATGCCAAAAACAGAAACAAGACTAAAACATTGAAAATCAGCTAATTAATATTTTCAATATTTTATAAAAAATTCCAATAGTGGGAAAGTTTTCCAATTATGAGATACGAATGGTAATTAGTTGTTGTTGTTTGTTAGATCCGAGCTGGTTGATTTTTTTCAAATACGGTGAGCTTGGTAATTGACCGTATGTCTGAACCGGTTTTTCCAAAGGCATACTAGCGATGCTGAAACTATGGTTTACAAAATCGAATAGAAATTGAAATAAGTTGCTATGAGCTCTTTGTTGTCCGTTGCTGTACTGATAGTTTGCCATGATTTGACGATGCTAGTTTGCGATTTTTGTTACTGTTTCAAGCCATGCTTTTAACAGTACAAAGCAACTGCAACGCGCTTCCCTAGACAATCAAGCAAACTTGATATCTACTGTAGTAGCCTATGTTAATATGTAGTATCGCTCCTACAATTCCTGCTGCTATACCAGCTTTTGAATACTGGGATTTTAGACAACTAATTAATATTTATATAGCTCTAATGCCTTAATTTGTAAAAGAAATTGAAGAGTTTATGAGCTTTTTAAAAAATATCAACGAAGTTTCCTTGGCTGGGGTAGCTTATAAGAATATGCTGCTTAAAAAAAGCATTATCCGTTACTTAGATGTCCATGAAACTGCTACAATTGCTGATTTGGGGCAGACTTTAAATATTAGTACTCCAAAAATCACCAGCACGGTCAATGAATTAATTGAAGAGGGTCTAATGAAGGAAATTGGGAAAATTGACAGTACTGGTGGTAGAAGGGCCAATATGTTTGGCCTGGGGGCCGATGCTGGCTTTTTTATGGGAGTTGAAGTAACCAAGAACCATGTTACTATTGGACTGATGGACTTTAAAAAAAAATTGGTGAAAGTAAAGGAGAATATCCCCTTCTTGCTGCAAAACAACCAGACTTCACTTGACAATTTAATAGAAATCATCAAAGACTTTATCAAGCATTCGGGGGTATCTATGCCTAAGATTTTAAGAATTGGCATTAATCTTACTGGCAGGATTGATCATAACACAGGCTATAACTATAACTTTTTTCACTTTACAAAATTTCCATTAGGTACCATTATTGAAAAAGAGACTGGAATCCCAACATATATAGATAATGATTCTAGGGCCATGGCATTTGGTGAATATTGTTGTGGAGTGGTGGAACAAGAAAAAGACATTCTCTTTATCAATATTGACCATGGGGTTGGATTGGGCATCATCATCAATGGAGAAATCTATTATGGCAAATCTGGTTTCTCTGGTGAGTTTGGCCATATTCCATTTTTTGACAATGAAATCATTTGCCATTGCGGAAAGAAGGGTTGTTTAGAAACAGAAGCATCGGGCGAAGCCCTAGTAAGTCTTTTGCAAGAAAAACTAGCTGCTGGTTTTGGAAGTATTCTACTCAACAATAAAAAAGATCTAAAGCAGATTAGTCTGGAAGAGATTGTGCAAGCTTGTAACCAAGATGATATGCTGGCCATTGAATGTATGGCAGTGATTGGAGAAAAATTGGGTAAAGCCATGGCCTCTCTGATCAATATTTTTAATCCCGAGTTGGTAATCTTGGGTGGTTTACTTTCTACCACCAATGATTATTTGAGACTGCCTATTAAAAGTTCTCTGAACAAATACAGTTCTAGTTTGGTGAACAATGATACTCCTTTAAAAACTTCTAAACTGGCATTGTCTGCCGGGATCATGGGTGCCTGTCTCTTGGTTAGAAACAGCATTCTTCAATAATGACATCTTGCATGAAACAATTTTTTCTGCCAATCTTATTGGCTATTTGCTGTTTAACAAAAATTGCTGCACAACCAACTGCAACCAGCATTCTGGTGGTTGGTGGATCTACCGGTGGTACAGCAGCTGCCATTCAATCAGCTAGGATGGGTGTTCCTACCATATTAGTGGAATCAACTGCCTGGTTGGGAGGCATGCTCTCTGCTGCAGGTGTTACGGCTACAGATGGTAACCACTTATTGCCAAGCGGTATTTGGGAAGAATTTAGACAAGCACTATACCAACACTATGGTCGCAAACAATTGAATACCGGATGGGTTAGCAATACATTGTTTGAACCCTATGTTGCCGATAGTATTTTCAAAGCATGGGCTTCAAAAGAAAAAAATCTGACCGTACTATATGGTTGGTATTTTGATTCCGCCTATGTGCAAAATGGCAAAATCAAGTCTGTTAGATTTATCAATGCACAAAAAAAACATTGGACCATTCAAGCCAAGCTAGTTATAGACGGTACAGACCTTGGTGATGTCTATGCCAATGCTGGTGCGGGTTTTGACCTAAGCATGGAATCAGCCGCATACAGTGGTGAAAAAGAAGCACCGGGTACCAATAGTATTATCCAAGACCTTACTTGGGCTGCAACGCTGCAAGATTATGGCAGCAAAGCTTCAGATAAAATCCTGATTAAAAAAGAAAGTTTTGATTGGAACAGTTTAAAAGAATTTGACTGCAGTACAAGTGAAGCACCATGTCCATTTGGTAAGCCCTATGAAGCCAATACCCAAAAAGTATTGGACTATGGCAAATTACCCAAAGGAAAATATATGCTCAATTGGCCGGCACATGGTAATGATTATTTTATAGACGGAGTGAATATCAAACCTATTGATCGCGAAGCATTTTATCTGCCTGCTAAAAAACATACCCTTGCATTTGTGTATTATTTGCAAAACACACTTGGCTTTAAACATATTGGATTAGATACCACGCAATTTCCTAGCAAGGACCATTTGGCGCTCATGCCTTATCATAGAGAAGGAAGAAGATTAAAGGGAGTAGTCAGGTTAAGTCTACCACATATGCACCATCCATTTGATCAGGATCAAGCATTGTACAGAACAGGAATTGCCGTGGGCGATTATCCAGTGGATCATCATCATGGTAAAAATCCAGCTGCACCAAAAATTTATTTTCCTGGGATCTACTCGTTTAATATCCCCCTAGGGGCATTGATTCCTGAAAAACTCAATGGACTAGTGGTTTGTGAAAAAGGGATTTCCGTTTCAAATTTAGCAAATGGAAGTACCAGACTACAACCCTGTGTTTTACTCACGGGTCAATCAGCTGGTGCGTTAGCTGCACTTGCTATTCAATCAAATCTTGAACCTAGACAAGTGGCGGTGAGAAAGGTACAAGATGCGCTCTTAGAACGCAAAGTATTCTTGATGCCTTATATGGATGTTGCGGTTTTGGATCCTGCTTTTGCAGCCATTCAAAGAATAGGGGCTACTGGTGTTTTAAAAGGTGTGGGCAAAAATGAAGGTTGGGCCAATAAAACCTATTTTCAGCCCGATAGTCTTTGTGTGGCAAAAGCTTTATTACAAGACCTTGGGGCATTTCTGCCAAGGATTAAATTAAACCTAAGCAACCAAGTTTATGTAGATGAAACATTATTACAAGCTATACACCAAGAACTAAGTACCCAATTTAAAAATATTCCAGAAGCCCCAACAACAGTTACTACTCAAAATCCGTTGAATAGAAAAGCAGTTGCATTATGGCTAGACAGGTATTGCAACTTATTTTCAATTCCAATCAATCACCAAGGTAAATGGATAGCAGAAATAAAGCCTTAGACGCTATAAGAGGATATGCCATTGTGACCATGATATTTAGCGGGTCCATTGCATACGGTGGTGTTTTGCCGGCTTATATGTATCACGCACAATCTCCACCACCAAAACACGAGTGGGTAGAAAATCTGCCAGGCATTACTTGGGTAGACTTGGTATTTCCCCTCTTTCTTTTTGCCATGGGAGCGGCCATACCGCTATCTATGCAAAAAGAAATGGATTGGAAAAAGCAGTTGAAACGATATGTGTTATTGGTGTTTTTTGCCATCTTTTTTGAGCACAGCAAATACAATAATTTTTCTCATTTAGACTCATTGGCACCTTACTTGATTGCTTTAACTGGTTTTCTTTGTTTGTTTCTAATTATGGGAACCAAGAAAGTCATGTATCAATGGATTGGCATGGGACTAGCTTTTATTTTAATGCTTTTTGCCCCTTTTGACAATCAGGGACATTTTGAATTACATAGATCCGATATAATAATATTAGTGCTGGCCAATATGGGATTAATAGGTGCTGCGCTTTACCATTATACCAGGGAACATCATGTGTATCGCTTATTGCTATTGGTTCCCCTTTTTGGCTTGATTACAGGTAGGTTCTTAGACGAGAGTTGGAACCAATATATTTATGAACCCTATTTTGCAGACTGGCTCATAGAATTCAATTTTCTCAAATACCTATTCTTGGTTATACCTGGCATTTATGCGGGTGAATGGCTGCTAAAAAAATCTGATTGGAATCAGGGTGCTACTAGATCCATTTCAAAAACAGGAATGGCGTTGCTATGTTTGAGCTTGGTTGTTTGGAATATTATTGCGCTCTATAATAGATGGTTGATGATGAATCTTTTTATCAGTCTAGCAGCAATGGCAATCATACTGATTTGGCAAAACAGGTTTAACAAACAAAATCTATTAGACCAACGCTTGCTTTGGGCGGCATGCTACCTACTCATCTGTGGTTTGTTTTTTGAAGCTTTTGAAGGTGGCATTAAAAAAGACGATGCTACACTAAGTTATTTTTTTGTAACAGGTGGTATGGCATTCTTTCTGCTATTTGCTTTTGACCAATTTAACCTACTCAAGAATTTATTGGCACCTGTTGGTCAGAATCCTTTACTAGCTTATGCCCTACCAGGAATTTTTCTTTTGCCTTTGATTGATCTTTGTGGATTAGGCCCTTGGTATGACGGACTTGATCAAACAGCTTTTCAAGGAATTCTACATGGATTGCTAATTGTGCTACCTACAGCTTTACTGGCGGCACTGGCAACTAAGTATCGCATTTTTTGGAAGTCCTGAACAAGACTGAACAATAATGCATTAATTTGTAATACAATGCTCCTACATGGCTAATGAATGGGAATGGGAATTGCAGGCAGAAAAAAAATGGTTCCAATACGGTTTGGTGGAGCTTTGGCGATGCCGCGGTTTGCTGCAATCCTTTGTTAGAAAAGAGCTCACTGCTGGTTACCAACAAACCATTATGGGTGTTTTCTGGTTGGTGATACAACCCTTGCTCACCACCTTATTTTATTTTTTGGTCTTTTCTAAAATTGTCAAAGTCTCTACAGACGGTGCCCCACCCTTATTGTTTTATATGTCTGGAGCCTTGCTCTGGGGTTATTTCTCTGATTGCTTTACCAGCACCATGTATTCCTTTTTACACAATGCGCATATTTTCAATAAAGTCTATTTTCCAAGATTGATTGTACCATTAAGTATGGTCATTACGCATTCCGTGCGAACAGGAATTCAGTTTATTCTTTTCTTGATCATCTACGTGAACTACTGGATTTTTGACGACGCAGTACACCCCTCCAGTTATATTTGGCTCATGCCCTTCATGCTTTTCTTTACTGCCTTATTAGGTTTGGGATTAGGGATGATTGTAGCCGTATTCATGGCTAAGTATAGAGACTTAGAGCAATTAATGAATTTTATGCTGCGCTTGTTCATGTTTGTAACACCTGTGGTATATCCCGCTTCCATTGTACCAGAAAAATACAAAGTGCTGTTTTGGTGTAACCCACTGACTCCAGTAATAGAAACATTCCGATTGGGTTTTCTGCATGGTGGTAGCGTAGATAGCATTTATATTTTTACAGGTATGGCAAGTTCCTTATTGGTGTTTTTCATTGGCCTCACACTATTTAAATTTCGTGAAATTAAAGTGATGGATACCATTTAATATGAGCAAGCCCGTCTTACATATTGATCAAATTTCAAAGCAATACCAATTGGGTGTGATGGGTAGTGGTGCTTTGAAGAAAGACTTGCAAACATGGTGGAACAAACAGGTCTTGCACAAAAAAGAAGCACCAGATCCCGAAGCTTATGATGAAGCAAATAGGGACTATATCTGGGCACTACGCAACCTAGATTTTAAGATTCATGAAGGTGATAGTTTTGGTATTGTAGGAAATAATGGTTCTGGAAAATCTACCCTTTTAAAAATCATTAGTAGGATTAGTTTACCAACCAGCGGTACCATACATGGCAGAGGTAGGATTGCAAGTTTATTAGAAGTGGGAACTGGTTTTCATCCTGAATTAACTGGAAGAGAGAATGTATTATTGAATGGACAGATTCTAGGCATGCAGAAAAAAGAAGTTCTGGCCAAGTTTGACGAGATAGTTGATTTTTCAGGCATTGAACGTTTTATTGATACCCCGGTTAAAAGATATTCCAGTGGTATGTATGTTCGTCTGGCTTTTTCTGTGGCCGCCCATTTACAAACCGATATTTTAATCATTGATGAGGTATTAGCCGTAGGCGATGTAGACTTTCAAAGAAAGTGTTTGAAAAAAATGAAGTCCCTTTCTTCAGAATCTGGAAAGACTGTCATTTTTGTAAGTCACCATATGCAGGCTTTGCGCAACCTTTGCAACAAAGCCATCTGGTTAGAAAAAGGGAGATTGGTTGAAGAAGGACCTGCTGATACGGTGATCAACAAATACCTATCGCGTGAAAAAGTAGAAACCCTCTCACAGTATTATCCCAACCCGGAATCAGCTCCAGGCAATGAATGGATTCGCATAAAGCAAGTATCTATTAACCCTCAATTCAATACACAGATTAGTTATATAGATACCAGAACACCCTTGGATTTTGAATTTAGTTTTTGGTTCATGGGGCAGTATCCAGAAAACACACAAATATTAATTGGATTTTACCAATTAACAGGTGAATGCATTTTTGAATTGTGTTCAGAAGTATTGAAAGTAGAGAAGGGATTGGTAGAAGGCAAATGTAGAATTCCAGGGACATTTTTGAATAATGGATACTATTATGTTTCTATGCATTTTCTAAATAGGGAACAGGATACTATGTATGAATTTACCGCTAGCGTTGCATTTGACGTGGTAGACTATCGCAACGCAAAAAGACCTTATGGTAAATGGGACGGAGCGGTTAGACCAGATTTTCCTGTTGAATTATCCCAAGTAAGTTTTGATGCCCCATGAGCCGTTATAGCCCATATCAGGTAGTACATATACGGTTGAATCAATTGGAAAATTGGCCTACATGCACTACCCCTGCGCTCTATTTTTTCTGGTGGCATCAAAGGGCTTTGGCGCATGTATGGGTAGAAAAAAACTGCACCCAAGCCAATTTTCAAACTCAGGTACTAGCTGCTTGTTCAAAAGCACAGGGATGGAATATTGAGGGTATTGCTAATTGGGAAGAATTAATTGCTGCTATTCAAAGTTTGACTCCTTTATTGAGTGAAGGTCAAGAGCAAAGCGTATCGGTAGTGATATGTACCAGAAACAGAAGGGATGATCTCAAAAAATGTTTGGATCAATTGCTATTGTCTATTCAAGAAAGAGATGAGATTATTGTAGTAGACAATGCCCCTGATAACAATAGCACAGCTTCACTTGTAGCGCAATACAGTAATGTAACATATGTACTGGAACCTAGAAAGGGTTTAGACATTGCTAGGAATACAGGAGCAAAAGCAGCAAGTAATCAAATCATTGCTTACACAGATGATGACGTACAAGTAGCTACTGATTGGGTAGATAGCATTCGCCATGCTTTTGATGATCCTATGACCATGGCTGTTACCGGTTTGGTGATTCCGCAATCCTTAGAAACCCGCACGCAGTATATCTTTGAACGCTATTGGGGATTTAACAGGGGTTACCAAAAAAAGGTTTTTGACAAAGCCTATTTTGAAGTGATGTTACCCCATGGTGTGCCCGTTTGGGATATTGGTGCTGGAGCCAATATGGCATTTAGAAAAGCCGCTTTTGAGTTGGTAGGCTTTTTTGATGAAAGACTAGACGTAGGTGCTGCAGGCTGTAGTGGTGATTCAGAAATTTGGTATAGGATTTTGGCCAGTGGCTGGAACTGTGTGTATCAGCCCATGGCCGTGGCTTATCACCAACATAGAAAAGAAAAGAAAGCATTGAGCAACCAGCTCTATCATTATATGCGGGGCAATACTAGCAGCCTTTTAATTCAGCATGAGCAATGGGGTCATGAGGGTAATTTAAAAAGACTGTATACCTATCTGCCTGAATACTATTGGTCAAGAATCAAAGAGCGGATCAAACATGGATACAAAGAAAATTTTGGTAGTATTCTCACTGAAATCAGGGGCTGTATTGCCGGTTGGCGATACTATCAAAAGGTAAAACTGCAACCAAGAATTGCTGAATTGCAAATAGCTCCAATTCTTTATACGCCCGTTGAAATAAGTTCCAATAGCTTGGTATCCGTGATTATCACTTCTTATAATTATGGGCATTATCTGGAACAAGCCATTAACTCTGTCTTGCAACAAACCCATGTTGCTAAAGAAATTATTGTCATTGACGATGGTTCTACAGACCAGACACAGGAATTGCTTGCAAAATATCCCTTGGTCAGTTCCTTTAGAACTAAGAGAGTAGGTTTGTCCTGGGCAAGGAATATTGGAACGGTTGCGGCCAAAGGGCAGTTCTTGGTATTTCTAGACGCGGACGATTATTTATTACCCGATGCTTTAGAACAGAACCTGCAACAATTTGCGGCCAAACCACTTGCAGCTTTTGTATCAGGAGCGCATTTGCGAATAGATGATGGAGGAAATTTTATTCCCCATCCAGAAGCTCCCTATAAGTTTGAAGACAATTATTTGTCCCTCTTACAAGGTAACTATATTGCCATGGAAGCTACTGTCATGTACAGAAGGGAACTCTTCTTCCATTTTCATTTTAATACCCAGTTGGAAGCTTGTGAAGACTATGAGCTTAATCTGCAAATTGCCCGGCATTTACCCGTGTTTTCGCACAGAGAATTTATTGCTGTTTACCGCATCCATAAAAAAAACATGTCTGCCAATCAGGAAAGAATGTTAAAAGCAGCTATTTTAGTGCTTGAACAACAATTGGGTCAGACCCAAAATGAGGCAGAAAAAGCTGCTTTAGCAACAGGTCTGGCAAATTGGAAAATCCATTATCAAAACAACCCCTAATAGTTTGGATAATCCCATTCAAAGAACACCTTCCTCGCCTCCTGTTATTGCAGCCCTGCCTGCCCAGACGCATAGACCCAAATGGTCTGTGATGATTCCTGTTTATAATTGTTACAATTGTTTGGAACAAAACCTGCTTTCTGTTTTAGCTCAGGACCCTGGAGAAGCATATATGCAAATTGAAGTAGTGGATGATGCCAGTACGGACGGAGACGTTGAAGCATTGGTGAAGCACGTAGGAAAAGGTAGAATTGGGTATTATAAACAACCAGAAAACAAGGGTAGTTTGCGCAATTTTGAAACAGCGCTCAACCGTTCCAAAGGTCATTTGATTCATTTGTTACACGGAGACGATTATGTGGCCAATGGGTTTTATAGTAAGATGGGGCAATTACTTGACGACTATCCAGAAGCTGGGGCAGCCATTACAGAATACCAATATGTTGATGCCGATAGCAATAAAATCTGGGATAATCACCCCATTGACAATAAGCGGGGCATTTTAGAAAACTGGTTAGACAGAATTGGTAGAAACCAATTATTACAAGTACCCGCAGTAGTAGTTAGAAGAACTACTTATGAGGCATTGGGAGGATTCTATGCCGTTCATTATGGAGAGGATTGGGAAATGTGGGTTAGGATTGCCGCCAATTATCCAGTTGCTTATTTACCGGAAGTACTGGCCAGATACAGGGTACACCCTTTTAATGTGTCTTATCATAGCATGCGTTCTGGTCAAAATATTCGGGATATTGAAAAAGTGATCAGCATAAACGTAAAGCACTTTCCAACTGAAGAAAGAAGACAGGTGAGTAATTTGGCAAGAAGAAATTTTTCTATCTACTATGCCAATATTGCACACAAGATTTATCATGATTATCACTTACGCAGGGTGGCACTGATTCAGGCCAATGGTGCTTTGCGATTGCACTTGAATAGGATTTCATTAAAACAGGCATTAAAAATGTATGCCAAAATATTACTTCGCTACAAAAGGCACTAAAAAAAAGAGTAGTAGGAATCCCGTCCCACTACTCAACCCTTAACCAAAAAAAAGCGGTATTGGTTAAAAGAGTAGTAGGGATCCCGCCCCACTACTCAACCCTTAACCAAAAAAATTCTTATTGCTGCACAAGCATTTTCTTAGGTAGGTATTTCACACCCTCCCCTTCAATACTTAGGATATATGCATTTGTATTAATAGTCTGGTTAATTTCAACCGGAACTGTATTGTCTCCTTTTACTGTTTGAACTTGTTTGCTATACATGGGTCTACCAGTAGCAGCATCAAACATTTTAATGGTAACAGATTGTGCTTTGTCAGTTTTGAAACTGGCATTGAATCTACCTTTTGAAGGGTTAGGATACAATTGCACATCCTTTGTTTCAATGGTAGCAGCTGCTAGTACCACTTGATCTTTACTAAACACTACCTTACTCAAATCAACCGAGATATTGGTTGACTTTCCAGTTCCTACTTCAAAAGCAAATACTGCAGTAGTTAAGTCATTAGCATAGAACATAGATTGGTTGGCACTAGATTTAAAATCATCTAGTTTAATGCTATACTCTTTACCCGCTTCTGTCATAGGTAGGTAGTAAGTATATTGCTCATTCCAATTGCTGATACTATTTTTCACTAAAGTAATCCGCAGGTTAGCACCACTGGCAGCAGCTTTAAAATTCAAGGTTTTGTAACCAGTCAAATCAAGTTCTGCTCCACCACCTTTTAGCAATTTATATACAGAAACAAAATCACTACTGGTAGCACTCATTTGTACATTTCTAAATAGGGGAAGTTCAGTTGGTTTTACAGTTGCTGCTGCAGCGTCATTGCTTACGGTGAACTGTTTGAGTACGGTGCTAGATTTGTTATAGTCAACATTCCAGCTACCATCGGCCATAAATACCACGTCTTGTAACTGATTATTGAGATACAAACTCAATGTGGCTTCATATGCATCACTTACTGGGATACTTAATAAAGACTTGCCGTTTGCGCTCAAACTAACTGGTACATTTCTCTTGGTAGTTACGGTGCTATTCTCGTTGGCCTTTTCTTCTATCTGCACATAACCTGTTCCAGCACCATTGTTATTATTTAATGCTAGTTGCAAATTGGCTCCTTCTCTTTTACCAGAAACTATATAAGTTTTAGGTAAGGCTTCAGTAGCTTTTAAAGTATTTACGGGCATGATGCCTTTTAACCTGGAAAGAATTTCCAAAGTCATGTCTATGCAATAGTAAGGAGCAGCACCCCAAACTTGGTAATTATACAAAGTATCTTCTGCCTGATAATTTTGGTTTAACCACTGAGACTGGAAAGAGAAACTATCTCTACCTTTTTTCTTTCCAATGGTAAAGCTAATAGCGTATTCAATATTACCCTTAGGTTGTTTTAAGGTATAGCGAACAAAATTCAGGTTATTGATTTGGAAATTATCCATGCCCAATAATTCCGCTCCTTTTAAACGGTCACAAACGGGTTTGGTGTGATCATACATGACTGCAATAGTCTTGGTAGCAAATGCTACCGCTCTACATTCTTTATTAATGGTAAAGTCTACAGAACGCACTTCAACTGCATTGGTAATACTAGTAATATCAGTTGCAGTACTCACATATGCTGTGTAACCACTATCCAACATTTTGGTTGGCATGATATCGCTTAAAGAAAGACTGCTATTGGTATTTACACCCATTGCTGCATTTCTAATAGAGGTTTGTTGCAGTTTAGGTAATTTGTCATAATCCAATGGACCCTGTGTACTGGTTACCGCGTGGTTAAACATTCTTTTAGCCACCGCATCGCCCAAGCTCTTACTTTCTAATCCACCTGTATTACCAGAAAAAGAAATGGAACCGTCTTTGGTAAGAATTGGAATACTATCTAAATTTTTGATAGCAGTTGGATTGCTAATGGTAGCAAAAAACAATAAGTCATTAAAGTCTTCATCACTGTCATAGCCATCTCGTCTAATATCTTCAACACCAACCAAAATGCGATTACTAGTTGTGTCATTCAACATCACAGTATGTCTGCGCAAATTGGCGTCAGCCTCAGGATTAAAACGGCTATCAGAATAAATGCGCCATTTACCTTCTGTAATGGTGCTATTAGATTCGTCCCAACCATGTGCCAACAAAACAAAACCAATACTTGTATTAGCCTGAAAATTTCCCAAGTATACTTTATCACCTGCATTCAGTTCTCCACCATATCCAGCTTTACTGGCGTTTGGGAAAATAATGCGTACTTGAGAAGGTGTTGGAGCAGTACCCAATGCTGCATTGGTAGGGAAGGTATAATAACCCAATATATCTCTGTATTCTGCGCCTTCATCTACAAAGCTGATCCACACATCAGAAGTAACGGTTAAAGCAATGGTTTCAGGTCTACCTGCTGCAATTAACCTAGGATTGTAAATGGGAATATTGCGGCGCTCAGGAAGCGTAGCGGCAATGTCATTTCTACAAGAAACACTGACAACATCAGGTTTATTGAGTAGATAAGTAGGTGTGCCAAAGCTGTTAAATGTTCCTATTGCTTGGTACTGGGCAGAGCCAGAATTCACGCATAAAGACATAGAAATAACAGCAGCCATGCTGAGTAAAAATTTTTTCATGTAAAGCGGTTAAGGGTGGAATTGCTAGTTCCATGAACAATGCTTTTAAATCTTTTACAAAGCTCCGGATGGGATTAGGCCGGGGTTGTAAGTGTAGCTACAGAATTTCTGTAGGGGATATCCTACACAGGATTTAAAAGTTTTTATTGCCTGGTGACTATTAATTCATTGATAAGTCAAAACTAGACCCTTGACAAGTTGTGGGAAATACCAGCGTGTTTGTATTTATGAGAAAACAAGCAGATTTTGTGTTTTCATTATGTTTTTAAAATGCAATAAATTGGGCAGAAAATCATTCAAAACCATTAGTTTATATAGATATTTTCACTATATACCAAGTTCTTTGTATATTTATTAAGTTCTAAAACGGCAGTATTGCTTTACCATGGGAACCGAAGAAAAAACAATTATCAAAATAATGCTCGCGGATGATCATCCTTTATTCATTGAAGGACTCACGCTCATGCTCAAAAGGGAAACCGATTTTGATTTGTGTGGTATTGCCAATAATGGTAGAGAAGTATTAGATATGCTTCCTCTTTACAAACCAGATTTAATCTTACTTGATATTAATATGCCTAAGATGAATGGGCTTGAAACCATCAAGTACATTAAGCAATCTTATCCCAATATTAAGATTGTGATGCTCTCTGGATATTTTGATGATGCCATTATCAAAGAAGCAAAAGCAAAAGGCGCTAATGGCTATTTATTAAAGAGTAGTCAGAAAGAAGAATTGATTCAAACCATTCGCATGGTATATTCTGGTGCAAATTTTTCTACACCAAATCATGGAGACGCTGAAACCAGTGATTTCAATGATAGCTTTATACAGCAATTCAATTTAACCAAGCGCGAGCGCGAGATTATCCAATACATTAAACAAGGCCTTACCAATCAGGAAATGGCGCAAACACTGCATTTGAGCGTGTACACCGTTGAAACACATCGCAAAAATATTATGCAGAAATTGAAGCTCAATTCTCCTGGCGCTTTGATGAAATTTATTGTAGAGAACCAGATTTAACACTGCATCCTTATTCCACTTTTACTACTGTTGTTCTTTTGCCAATCCCATTTTCATTGAATGCTTCTATTTGAAAATAATAGGGCAGGTCCTTTTCCATGGCAGAGAAATAGTATTCATTGTTGCCGTAGACCATGATGCTATTGTACAATTTATCTGGCGCTGTTCCGGTATAAATCACATAGCCAGTTGCTTGTTCATTCACCTGCCATTTAAGCCATGCATTTCTTCTTTCACTGTCTCCACGCAAAACAATAAAATGCTGTACCGTATCTGGCACCGCTCCCACTGCTTTTCCAAACACACGCAAACCACTAATAGCAAACTTACCCGTGGGTACATGTATGTTGAGTAATTTTAAAAACCTAGTTTGAACAGGTTTGTCAAACACAAGATACTCATGTGGAATATCTGTTTTGTTCTGAGATTTGTCTTTGAGCAGTTCCCAAGTTTTGCCATCCTTGCTTCCTAAGAGCTGGTATTGGTGGTATAGACCAGTCTGTTTACCCATAACAGTGGCGTCTTGGTCAGCATAGTTAATCTGCACGGCATGCACAGTAGAAAGCTTGCCCAAATCGGTTTGAATCCATTCAGACTTGGTACCGGTTGCCGCGCTCCAATAAGTCTTGATATTTTCATCATTGGCCAGATTGGCGGAAAAAGCCCCCAATGTATTAGAAACTTGTATGGGTTTGTTGTAGTTCAACAACATCCATCCAGTAAATTGACTCTTGCTATGATCTGCGTTTTTATTGGGCAAGAAATGCGGATAATCGCCGTAGGCATTATTGGTATACAAAATACCATCCTTGTCAATATCAGCCGGCCAAATGCCAATTCTTCTTTCAAAATTGTTCTTTGTAGCAATCACTAGTGTAGAAACATGCCACCAATCTTGAAACAGGTCTTGGTAGGTAGCACCATGTCCTGCCCCATTCACAAAGCCACCTGGCTTAAAAGAAAAGGGATTGTGAGACTGATAAGTAAAAGGACCCATGGGATGGTCAGATACATATACCCCATCGCCATAGCCACTAAATTCTGTTCCTGGCGCACCATACTGTAAATAGTATTTGCCCTTGTATTTATTCATCCAAGAACCTTCAATAAAAGGTTTTAAAAAAGTATTGTCATTGTGTTCTCCAAATCGTTCCCAACCATGAATACTATCATTCAAACGGAGCAATTCTTTGCGCTCACCAATGGGTTGCAAAGTTTTTCTATCTAGCTCTTGACCATAAGTGGGATAGGTATTACTAGAACCAAAATAAATATAGAGTCTATTGTCATCGTCTAAGAAAAATGCAGGATCCCAAGCCCCTACTTGAAAAGAATCTACGGCTTCTTTCCACTCGTCTTTTTGCGGATTGGTACTCATCCAAATGGGAAAGTTTTTGGAATAGGTACTTCCAATCACCAACAGGGTATCACCCAACACCAGCGTGGCAGGTGCACACAATTCATCATAGACTTTATGCCAGGGTTTAAGAAATTTTCTAGCAACAAAATTCCATTGAACCATATCGGGACTCCACCAATAGCCCCATTGATTGGTAGAAAATAAGTAATAGTTGCCCTTGAATACCGTAATCACAGGATCCGCTGTGGCCCTGTGTTTGCCCTGTTCAGAGAAATTGGGAATGGGACAATAACCGTAGTCAATATTAATGGGGTTGCAATAGGTTTTTTGCTGCGCGATGGCAGTTGAAAAAAAATAACTCAGTAAGCAAATGACTAGTGTAATTCTTAAGATTCTAGCAAGCATGGCATTGATTTGTGCAACGGTAAGTTACAGCATTCATAAAAAACCACCATGCATTATTGCGCCATCAACCAATCTTTCAATGCAGCAAAATTTGCTTGCATCGGGATGCTTTTTTTGGTTTGTTGAAAAAGGGGCAATACAGACTCAGGAATAGGAATCTTTTGGCCAATAGCCGCTTCTACCGTTTCAGGAAACTTGACAGGATGGGCTGTTTCAAGGATGATTCCCTTGTCTGTTGGATGCTGAACTTGGTATTCTGCCAATGCTTCATAAGCCACTGCCCCATGGGGGTCCAATATATATCCGTCTTGTTGATAGACTGCTGCAATGGTCTGCTGGGTAATTTCATCTGAAATGGAATAACCCGCAATAGTAGCCGCCATTTTTCCATGGTCTTTGGCAAACAATTCCAAAATGCGCACAAAATTGCTAGGACTCCCTACATCCATGGCATTGCTAATGGTAGGAACAGCCGTCTTTGGTTGATAAACTCCAGTTTGAAGGTATTCAGGAACGGCGTCATTGACATTGCAGGCAGCAATAAATTGTTGCAAAGGCAATCCACTGGCATGGGCCATGAGACCCGCACATAGATTTCCAAAATTGCCGCTGGGCACTGACACCACCGGAGCTGTTTTAAAGCCCATTTGATGCCATTGTTGCCAAGCAAAGAAATAATAGAGCTGTTGTGGCAACCAACGCGCTACATTGATGCTATTGGCAGATGTGAGCGATAAATGACCATTCAAATCCGCATCCATAAATGCGTCTTTGACCATGGCCTGACAATCATCAAAACTACCAGCTACTTCTAGGGCTTTGATATTTTGTCCGCAAGTAGTTAATTGTAATTCTTGTACAGGACTCACTTTGCCACTGGGGTATAGGATAATCACTTCTACCCCATCCACACCCAAGAATCCATTGGCCACAGCACCACCCGTATCTCCTGATGTGGCCACTAGTACCGTGGTTTTGTTATAAGCTGCTTTGGAAAAATGACCTAAACAACGGCTCATAAATCTGGCGCCCACGTCTTTAAAAGCTAGGGTAGGGCCATGAAACAATTCCAAGGAATAGACCTGCTCATTGATCTTGACCAAGGGGAATTCAAAGTCAACCGCTTCTGCTACAATTTGCTCCAAACTAGTAGTATCAATGTTGTTACCTACATAGGGTTGCATTACTTGCAATGCCAATGCTGTTTTGTTCATGCTAGGCAATGCTGCTATAAATGCAGGACTCAATTGGGGTATTTCCATTGGAAAATACAAACCCTTATCAGGTGCCTGACCTCTGATGGTAGCTTCTCTAAAATCAACTATGGGAGCATTCCCATTTAGACTCCTATATTTCATAGTTCTATGCTTCTGTTGTCAATGAATCCACAAATCGCACACCACTGTGGTTAATGGTGGTTACATAAGTATGATGGTCTAATCCAAGGCCATCATAAATTTGGTGCATTACTGCTTCCACTTTTTTAGCCCTTGCTTGTGTTTCACTCAACATAAAAATGGAAGGACCAGAACCGGAGATGCCACCACCCAAAGCGCCAGCTTCTTTGCTTTGTTGCTTTACTTGGTCAAAGCCAGGAATCAGGATACTGCGAACAGGTTCTATTAACACGTCTTCTAATGATCTTCCAATGAGTGCATAATCAGCTTGCAATAAACCAGCAACCAATCCCGCAATATTACCCCATTGTCTAATAGCGTCTTTAAGCAATACTTTTTGTTGTAGAATGCTACGCGCATCAGAGGTTTTTACTTCTATTTGTGGGTGCACTATGGTTACATATAATGGTGGTGCCGTTAGTGCTACAATATCTAAAGGGAAAATAGAACGGATAAGGGTAACACCGCCATAAATACAAGGCGCAATATTATCCGCGTGTTTCACACCCGATGCCAGTTTTTCACCATTCATCGCAAAACGCACTAGGTCTTCATTGCTAAAGCGATTGTTCAAAAGTCTGTTGGCAGCAGCCACTGCTCCAGCAGAACTAGCAGCGCTAGAACCCACGCCAGAACCCGGTTTGATCTGTTTTTGAATGGTCAGTTCAAATCCAATATTGCTGGGCAATTCTTCCATCATGGCCAGCAAAGCGGCACCAGCTACGTTTTTCTCAGGATCCGTTGGCAGGTTGAATTCGTCATCATTGATGATATGAATGCCGGGTGTTTCTTTAAAGCGAATCTGCATTTTATCAAAAGGCTCATTCACCGCAAAACCCAATACATCAAAACCACAAACCATATTGGCTACGGTGGCTGGGGCTTCCACTTTTACAACAGCGGAAAAATCCATTTGGTAAGGGCTATTGATTGCTAATTTATTCTCCATGATTTTAATTTAAACCCTTGCTACTCTAATGATGTCTGCAAATACGCCAGAAGCAGTTACGTCTGCACCTGCACCTGCTCCTTTTACCACCAATGGCTGTTCTGGATATCGCTCTGTATAAAACAAAACCAGGTTATCCTTGCCATACAAATGGTAAAAATCAGATTCTGCAGGAATATGTTGCAAGCCAACAGCCGCTTTGCCATTTTCATAAGCAGCTACAAATTTCAATTTGCAATTTTTGGCAGCTGCTGCATCATAAATGGCTTTAAAATGGGATTCTTGTTTTTCCATCTCTGCATAAAAATCTTCCACGCTTCCTTCAAAACAACTGGCTGGTAAAAAGTATTCATTACTAATGTCATCCATTTCAATTTGCCTACCGGATTCGCGGGCCAGAATCATGATCTTACGCATCACATCTGTTCCACCCAAATCTAGTCTTGGATCGGGTTCGGTATACCCTTCTGCCTGAGCTTGTCTTACCACTTGTGCAAATGGTTTTGAGCCATTGTAGTTATTAAATACAAAATTTAAAGTGCCTGATAACACGGCCTGTATTTTACTAATAGCATCACCACTTCTGAGTAAATCGGTTAAAGTACCAATGACGGGCAAACCTGCTCCCACATTGGTTTCAAACAGAAACTTGGCATTATATTCTCTGGCTTGTTGCTTGAGTAATTGATAGGCGCTAAAAGAAGACGAACAGGCAATTTTATTACACGCCACTACAGAAATACTTCTAGTGAGTAATTTACCATAAACAGCTGCTACTTCTGCATTGGCTGTTACGTCTACAAATACACTGTTGCGCAAATTGAGGGTTCTAATTTGTTCTACAAACTGGTGAATGGTTCCAAGTGGTGCTGCTTCTAAACCAGATTTCCAGTTGTCCAAGTCAATGCCTTCTTCTTGTACCAATATACTTTTGCTATTGGCCAAACCCACTACCCTAATTTGTAAGCGCAAATGTTCTAACAAGTATTGGTATTGCTTTTGCAACTGAGCCAAGAGCTTTCCACCCACATTACCAGTACCCGCAACAAAAACGTTCAACTGCTTGTAAGTAGTTTCAAAGAATTCCTCGTGCAAAACGTTGATGGCTTTTTGAACATCTATAGAAGAAAGTACGGCTGAGATATTTTTCTCAGAAGAACCTTGTGCAATGGCTCTTACATTAATGCCATTTCTACCAAGCACACCAAACATTTTACCACTAATACCAGGATGGCTTTTCATTTGTTCACCCACCAAAGCTACAATGGACAACCCTTTTTCAACTTTCAAAGGTTCTACCCTACCGGTTTGAATCTCATGACTAAACATGAGGTCAATAGCGGCTTTGGCTTTTTCTGTATCTGCTTCATTAATCCCTACACAAATACTGTGCTCAGAAGAACTTTGGGTAATCAGGATCACATTCACAGACTGATTGGCCAAGGCTTCAAATAGGCGCTTGGAAAATCCTGGAATACCTACCATGCCACTGCCTTCCAAACTAAGCAAACTAATCTTGTTTACAGAAGAAATACCTCGAATAATATTGTCATTGATACTGGTGCCATTCTCTATTAATGTGCCGTGTTCCTGCGCCGCAAAAGTATTCTTAACCCATACTGGAATATGGGCAGTCATGACCGGTTGAATGGTTGGTGGGTAAATAATCTTAGCCCCAAAATGAGAAAGCTCCATGGCTTCCTGATAAGAAATATGTTGTATGGGTCTAGCATTGGCTACCAGTCTTGGATCGGCAGTCATCATGCCACTTACATCGGTCCAGATTTCCACAACAGATGCTTGTATAGCAGCCGCATAAATGGCAGCTGTATAATCAGAACCTCCTCTTCCTAAAGTAGTGGTATGGCCAAGTTGATCACTGGCAATAAAGCCTGGTGTCACATATAAGCTGCAAGGGTTTTTAGAAAGATAGTCTTTGATCAACTGATTGGTCTTGCCAAAATCTACCAAGGCATTACCATGATGAGAATTGGTTTTGATCAGATTCCTTGAATCAACCCAAAGCTGTTCTACAGGAATAGATTGAAACTTAGCCGCCATGATCAAAGAAGAAAGGATCTCTCCATAACTCACCATTCTATCGCGTGTGCGATCAGACAATTCTCCCAACAAGAACACGCCATCACTAATGGCTTCTAATTCATTAAACTTTTGTTTTACCTGGCTCAAACAAGCGCTTTGTTGTTGAATAGGTAACAATTCCCTTACTGCATCTAAATGCTTTTGTTCCAAGCCTTTTAGTACTTGTTGATAAGACTCGTTTCCTGCTTCTGCCAAGCTACCCGTTTGTAACAATGCATCGGTTACACCGCCCATGGCAGAGAGTACCAAGACTAGGGGTTCTTTTTTCACTGCTTCCAAAACAATGGAAACTACCTGATTCATGTTTTTGGCATTGGCTACAGAGCTACCGCCAAATTTTAATACTTGCATACATTCTATTTCAGATTCCCTTAGGAACAAATGATTTGATCTTGTTGATGAACAGCTTTACAGCCCCTTGGTGATATGGAAATGACAACCCCTTACAGGGTCGTAGTAGTAGTTGTAGGAACAACAACAAACAGCGTAGAAGCCGTTGTAGTGGAAGAGATAATATGTTGTTGCAGTATTTGCATGTTCCTTATGAGCTTGAAGATAGTACAATCTTCCGGCATTTCAAGTTGATCCATCAAAAAAATAGCCTGCTGAACATTTAAAGGCTCAGCAGGCTAGATATATTATGCTACAGTGCTAATGGTTTTCATATCGGTCATAGCCCTACGCAATTCAGCACCTACCATTTCTACTTGGTGGTAACGAATTACTTCATTTACGGCTATCAAGATCTTGTTGTCAACGCCTGCATCAATGCCATTGTTGAAATTTTTACCAATCACGTCTGTGTCTACTTTTTTCATAAAATCAGCCAACAGTGGTTTGCAAGCATGATCAAACAAGTAGCAACCATATTCAGCTGTATCAGAAATTACACGGTTCATTTCAAACAATTTCTTGCGCGCAATAGTGTTAGCAATCAATGGTGTTTCATGCAATGACTCATAGTAAGCTGACTCTGCTTTAATACCAGATTCTACCATGGTTTCAAAAGCAAGTTCTACACCAGCGCGAACAAACGCAACCAATAACAAACCATTGTCAAAAAATTCTTGCTCAGCAATTTTTACATCGCCAGCAGGCGTTTTTTCAAAAGCCGTTTCGCCAGTGGCTGCTCTCCAAGTAAGTAGGTTCTTGTCATTATTGGCCCAGTCTTCCATCATGGTTTGGGAGAATACTCCGCTCATGATATCGTCTTGGTGTTTTTGGAATAGGGTGCGCATGATGTCTTTTAGTTCTTCAGACAATTCATAAGCCTTAATCTTGGCAGGATTAGACAAACGATCCATCATGGCAGTAATACCACCTTGCTTTAAGGCTTCAGTTACCACTTCCCATCCGTATTGAATTAATTTAGAAGCATACCCTTTGTCAATGCCTTTTTCAATCATCTTGTCAAAGCAAAGAATAGAACCAGTTTGCAACAATCCACAAAGAATGGTTTGCTCACCCATTAAATCTGATTTTACTTCAGCCACAAAAGAGGATTTTAACACACCCGCTCTGTGACCACCAGTACCAGCACAATAAGCTTTGGCTTGTTCCCAACCCTTTCCTTCTGGATCATTCTCAGGGTGAACGGCAATCAAAGTAGGAACCCCAAATCCACGCTGATACTCTGCACGTACTTCAGAACCTGGGCATTTTGGTGCCACCATGATTACGGTAATGTCTTTTCTAATTTGCATGCCTTCTTCCACAATATTAAAACCATGAGAATAAGACAGGGTTGCTCCGTGTTTCATCAACGGCATTACTGCACCTATTACAGAAGTATGTTGTTTGTCTGGTGTTAAGTTGATGACCAAATCAGCGGTTGGAATTAGTTCTTCATAAGTACCAACTGTAAAATTGTTTTCAGTAGCCGATTTCCAAGACTGACGTTTTGCTTCAATGGCTTCTTTGCGCAAAGTGTAAGAAACGTCTAAGCCAGAGTCACGTAAGTTTAAACCTTGGTTCAAACCCTGTGCACCGCAACCTACAATCACAATTTTTTTACCTTTTAATTTTTCTACACCATCAGAGAATTCAGATTTATCCATGAATTCACAAACTCCTAACTGATTCAGTTTCTCTCTAAGTGATAGCGTGTTAAAATAATTTCCCATTTTCTTTTTTTTGCTCGTTACTAAGAACGTTTTGTTTGTTTATTAAATAAGATAAATTAATCACTAGTTAAAGCTTTCCATTTACATAGTGAATACTTCACTTTGTTTGTCAAGGAACTCATTTTCTATTTGTTCTTCCCCTGGCTGTGCTTCTTCAAACTCACGGAGCTTTTCATGGAAACCATGACTGGCTTTGATAATGGCAACGCGCGCACTACGCACAAACTCAATTAAGCCATAAGGAGCCAATACTTCTACCAATTTGTCAGTTTCTTCTCTGTGACCGCTGGTTTCAAAAATGGTATAATCCTTCCTAATCACTACCGCTCTTGCACCGTGTTCGCGCAACAATCTTTCCACTTTTACTTTTTCAGCAATCTCGTCTGTTGACACTTTGTATAAAGCCAATTCCTGCCAAATAATCTCGTCATTGGTATTGTAATAAGCTTTCAATACTTCTACCTGCTTTTCAATTTGCCTTGCCAATTTGCGTACCACTTCTTCAAACTCATTGATGACAATGGTAAATCGGTGAATACCTTCTGCTTCTGATGGTGAAGTATTCAGACTTTCAATATTGATTTTTCTTCTACTGAACATGGTGGCAATTCTTACCAACAGTCCAATATGGTTTTCGGTATACACCGTAATTGTAAATTCCTCTTTTTGCATAACCAACCCCGCAGGGTATTTATTAAATGATTTTATTTTAATCTGATTTCACTAACGCTACAACCTTGTGGTACCATTGGAAACACATTGTTTTCCTTACCTACCATCACTTCTAGTAAGTAGGATCCATTGTGGTTTAACATGGTTGTAAGTGCATCACGCAAATGTTCGCGTAGGCTAATTTTTTGTCCCTCTATTTTGTATGCTTTTGCTACTGCAACGTAATCAGGACTGGCAATGTCTACAAAAGAATAACGTTTATCGTGAAACAATTGCTGCCATTGACGTACCATTCCAAGGAATTCATTATTCAAGATCAGGATCTTAATATTTACTTCACTCTGCATAACTGTTCCTAATTCCTGAATGGTCATTTGAACTCCACCATCACCAATAATTGCTACAACGGTTCTTTCAGGTGCTCCAAACTTTGCACCTATCGCCGCAGGCAACGCAAAGCCCATAGTTCCTAATCCTCCTGATGTTACATTGCTTTTACTCTGATTGAATTTGGCATATCTACATGCTACCATTTGGTGTTGACCAACATCGGTTACTATCACTGCATTACCGCCTGTTAATTCATTCAAATTGCGGATCACTTCACCCATTGTCAAAATATCCGTTGAAGGATTTAGCTCTTCATGAATCACTTCTTTCTCTTCTTCTAACTGGTATTCTCTGAATCTATTCACCCACTGAGGGTATACTTTTGATTCAACTAATTTTGTAAGCATGGGTAAGGTTTCTTTACAATCACCCCATACACCAACCGTTGCTTTCACATTCTTATCAATCTCCGACGGATCAATGTCTAAGTGAATAATTTTTGCTTGTTTGGCATATTTATCCAATCGGCCAGTTACTCTATCATCAAATCTCATTCCCACAGCAATCAATACATCGCAATCATTGGTCAATACATTTGGACCATAATTACCATGCATACCTAACATGCCCACATTCAAAGGATGATCTGAAGGCAGTGCACTCAATCCTAAAATAGTCCATGCAGCAGGTATGCCAGTTTTCTCTACAAAGGCCTTGAATTCTTTTTCAGCTTTACCCAAGATCACACCTTGACCAAAAATGACAAATGGTTTTTCTGCCTTATTAATCAATTCAGCTGCAGCAGCAATATATTCTTTGCGAATGATTGGTTTTGGACGATAGCTCCTGATATGAGTACAGGGCTGATATCCTTCATAATCGAATTGTTGTAGTTGCGCATTTTTTGTGATATCTATCAATACTGGTCCTGGTCTACCACTTTTGGCAATATAAAATGCTTTTGCCAACACAGCAGGTATTTCAGTGGCGTCAGTTATTTGATAGTTCCATTTAGTAACAGGTGTAGTAATATTAATCACGTCAATTTCTTGAAACGCATCGGTACCCAATAAATGTGCATATACTTGTCCGGTGATACACACTAATGGCGTGCTATCAATCATGGCATCTGCCAATCCTGTTACAAGGTTGGTTGCACCTGGACCACTTGTTGCAAAAACTACACCACATTTTCCGGATGTACGTGCATAACCCTGACCAGCATGAATCCCGCCTTGTTCGTGTCTGACCAAGATATGTTTCAACTTGTCATGATAATCATAGAGCGCATCATAAATAGGCATGATGGCGCCACCGGGATAACCAAAAATGGTATCCACACCTTCTGCTATAAAGGCTTCCAGAACGGCTTGAGACCCACTAATGGTCTGTGTTTTTTTGGTTGCCGTTGTTTCTTGTACTGCTGCTAAAGTTTCCATCAGAATATATTGAGTTTGATTGGAATAATTTAAGCTTCATCGGTTACACAACCTTCAGAAGCGTCTTTTACACACTGTGCGTATTTGAATAAAACACCCTTGGTTGCTTTCAACGCTGGTTGTTTCCAATTGGCCCTACGCTGGGCAATTATTTCATCACTGACTTTTAAGTGAATGGTATTGTTTACGGCGTCTAGTTCAATAATATCATCGTCTTGTACCAAACCAATTAAACCACCTACATAGGCTTCAGGCGTAATATGGCCAACTACAAATCCGTGTGTACCACCACTAAATCTACCATCTGTAATCAAGGCCACTGATTTACCCAAACCCGCGCCAATAATGGCCGATGTGGGTTTTAACATCTCAGGCATACCAGGTGCACCCTTGGGTCCAACATGGGTAATCACCACCACGTCTCCGTGTTTGATCTTACCGCTATTAATCCCTTGAATCAATTCTTGCTCACCATTAAATACGCGAGCAGGACCAACAAAACGTTCTCCTTCTTTACCACTGATTTTTGCAACAGATCCTTTCTCAGCCAAATTGCCGTACAAGATTTGCAAGTGACCAGTAGCTTTTAAAGGTGTTTCAAGGGGGAGGATAATTTTTTGTTTGTCAAAATCCAAATCAGGGATATTGGCCAGATTCTCGGCAATGGTTTTTCCGGTTACTGTTAAACAATCGCCATGCAAGAATCCTTTTTGTAACAAGTATTTCATCACTGCAGGAACGCCACCATATTGGTGTAGGTCTTGCATCAGGTATTTACCACTAGGTTTAAAATCGGCCAATACGGGTGTCTTATTGCTGATGGCTTGAATATCGTCTTGTGTTAAACTCACGTCTACACTTTTTGCCATAGCAATCATGTGCAAGACTGCATTGGTGCTGCCACCTAGGATCATGATTACTGTAATAGCATTTTCAAATGCTTTCTTGGTCATGATATCTTTTGGCTTAATATCTTTTTCTAACAATAGCTTAATAGCTTTTCCAGCGTCTTCGCATTCTTTTTGTTTTTCATCGCTCAGCGCTGGATTGGAAGAAGAGAAGGGCAAACTCATACCCAAGGCCTCAATGGCAGATGCCATGGTATTGGCGGTATACATACCACCACAAGCGCCAGCGCCTGGGCAAGCATGTTGCACAATTCCTTTAAAATCTGCTTCACTTAATTGTCCTGCAATCTTCTGACCAAGGGCTTCAAAAGCAGAAACAATATTTAAGTCTTGTCCATTATAATGGCCGGGGGCGATGGTTCCACCATAAACCATAATGGATGGTCTGTTCAACCTACCCATGGCAATTAAAGAACCGGGCATGTTTTTATCACAACCAGGAATGGCAATGAGTCCATCATAATATTGTGCGCCACAAACAGCTTCAATACTGTCTGCAATAATATCTCTGCTGACCAGTGAATAACGCATACCATCGGTACCATTACTCATCCCATCACTTACTCCAATGGTGTTGAAGATTAATCCCACCAAATTGTTTTCCCAAACACCAGCTTTTACTTTCTTAGCCAAATCGTTTAAGTGCATATTACAAGTGTTACCATCGTAACCCATGCTCACCACACCTACTTGTGCTTTGTTTAGGTCTTCGTCAGTTAAACCAATCCCGTAGAACATGGCCTGCGCCGCAGGTTGCGTTGGGTCTAGGGTAATGGTTTTGCTATATTTATTTAGTTCCATAATTTATTTTTTTTCAACAATCAATGCGGAATAAGCTGCTTGTACTTTTCTACTCAAAGTCTCATCCCAATTTTTGGTAAATGGTTTTCCGTCTAAGCTTTCCCAGCCAATTACTTCAGCAGCTGTGCCACAGAAAAATGCAGCATCTGCCCCATATACTTCTTCCACCGTAAAGAATTTTTCTTCTACAGGAATTTCAAGCGCTTGACAGATCTCAAGCACCGTTGCCCTAGTAATGCCTGGCAAAATATTACCTAAAGATGGCGTGAATAGCTTACCGTCTTTTTCATAAAACATATTGGCACCTGGGCCTTCTGCTACATAACCATTCATATCAGTTAACAAAGCCTCATCATATCCTTTTGTCTTTGCTTCTTGAGAAGCCATGATAGAATTCACATAATGGCCAGATGCTTTGGCGTGAATCTTAAATCCTTTGGGGTTAGGTCTTTCAAAAGAAGAAGTCATGATCCGCAATAATTTGTCACCCAAGAATGCACCCATTTCCCAAGCCTGAATAGTTAGGTGGGCACTAGTGTTTTTGTTGAAACTCATATTCTCACCAACATAAACTAGTGGGCGGATATAAGCGTCTTGTAGGTTATTATCTGCTAAAACTTTGTAGGTTGCCGCCATGAGTTCATCTGTATCATAATCATAAGGCAGAGACAGTGTTTCAGCTGAAACCCTTAAACGGTCATAGTGTTCCTTTGCCTTGAAAATTTTGGTTTCACCACTCTGGGTTTTATAAGACCTAATGCCTTCAAACACTGCAAAGCCATAGTGCAAAGACTGACTATATAGGTTCATCTTAGTGTCGGCTGCTTTTACAAAAGCCCCGTCTAGATAGATAATTGTGTTCTCGTTAAAATAATTTGCCATAATCTGCTTGTTCCTTTTTAAGATGATGAAAAAACAAAAGCCCCGCCTTTTGGAGGCGGGGCTTTTTATAGTTAGGTGTTATTAAACTATCAAATTGCGCAACCTCCGTTCAGTGCTGGAATAATAATGACTATCGCCATCAAAATGATGATGTTAATGATAGTGACACTATTCTTGTTGCGTTGAAACATAGGTTGTTGTTGCAACGAATATAGTGCATCATCCGGAATAAAAAAAGAACTCTGTTTTTAAAAAGCGCGGGGCAAAAGCCCCACGCGTAAAACTAAAACTATACTTATGAGAAAACCCTAATGAGTGGCCAACTCGGGCGTATAAGCCCTTGCCAGCTGGTGCAAGTCATCTTCCTCCACTTCTTTCTTCTTATCTGCTACTTGCAAGAATTTTTCGTACAAAAAGTCAATGTCGTTTCTGTTGAACTGATAACCAATCTTTTGAAGACGGTGTGCTAGTGCGCTTCTACCGCTTCTAGCAGTAAGTACAATTTTGCTCAGACCCGCACCAACTTGTTCAGGGTTGATGATCTCATAGGTGGTGGCATCTTTCAAAAATCCATCTTGGTGAATACCAGAAGAATGAGAGAAAGCATTTGACCCCACAATGGCTTTATTGGGTTGAACCGGCATACGCATTACTTCAGAAACTTCTCTACTCATAGGATAGAGTTGTTTGTGATGAATCCCAGTATGAAAGCCCAAATGTTTGTGTTGTTCAATGACCATGACTACTTCTTCCAAAGAAGTGTTGCCCGCGCGTTCGCCCAAGCCGTTGATGGTACACTCAATTTGTCTTGCACCGCTAATCACGCCTGCAATACTGTTGGCCGTGGCCAACCCAAGGTCGTTATGGCAATGGCAAGAAATGATTGCTTTGTCAATGTTGGATACATTGTTCACGAGGTAAGCAATTTTTTCCCCGTATTGGTATGGCAAGCAATAGCCCGTGGTATCAGGGATATTTACAACGGTGGCGCCGGCTTTAATCACGGCTTCTACCACGCGTGCTAAGTAATCATTATCGGTTCTTCCTGCGTCTTCGGCATAAAATTCCACGTCATCGGTGAAATTTCTGGCCCATTTTACACACTGGATGGCCCTAGCTAGAATATCCTCTCTGTTAGAATTGAATTTACTTTTGATATGGAAATCAGAAGTTCCAATCCCCGTATGAATTCGGGGTCTTTTGGCAAATTTCAAAGCCTGTGCTGCTACTTCAATGTCTTTTTGTACCGCCCTGCTCAATCCACATACGGTGGCATTGGTAATGGCTTTGGAAATCTGGGTAACTGATTCAAAATCGCCCGGGCTAGAAATTGGAAACCCTGCTTCAATGATATCAACGCCCAAGGCTTCCAATTGCAAGGCCAAATCCAGTTTTTCTTTGGTATTTAGCTTACAACCGGGTACTTGTTCCCCGTCGCGTAATGTGGTATCGAATATGAAGACCTTCTCACTCATGAACTCTGTTTTTTGTTAAGAAGGCAGGCGCCTATTTTTGTCATCGATTGCCTTTAACAACAAAATGGGTACCTGCCATTTTCGAATATAGCAAGCCTCCAACTCTAAAAATGACCAAAATAGGGGTGGTTTTACACTGGTCAAATAGTCTTATATTTGTTGAAAGCCTTACTGTTACTGGATTTTAGGAATAAAAAAATACGATGCCTAACCGTTCTACTGATGCCCTGTTTTTATTGATCCAGTCCTTAGAAAGATGGGAAAAGCGGAATTTCAAGCTCTTTGTAACCCGAAACACGGGATCCTCAGACCTCAAAATCACCCAATTGTTTGACGCGTTAGACAAAATGGAGGAATATGACGAGGAAATCCTACTAAAAAAGACCCCTGGCATTCAAAAACAGCAATTATCCAACCTAAAAGCGCATCTCTATCGGGAGGTTTTGGCCAGTTTGAGGCTGCTGAAACAGGAGGAAAATATTGATTTACAACTGCATGAACAGCTAGATTTTGCCCGAATCCTCTATAATAAGGGTCTTTATTACCAGAGTCTACGGATTTTGGAGAAGATCAAAGAACTGGCTAAGACCAATAACCAGGTTACCTATCTATTGCAAGCCCTGTTTCTAGAAAAAAACATAGAAAGCCTGCATATTACCCGAAGCATGCAAGACCGGGCAGACAAATTAGCTGCAGACGTAGAAGAAACCAACCAACGCTTAACTATGATTGGGTCCTTGTCCAATCTTTCTCTGCAATTGTATAGTTGGTATATCAAGAATGGCCTAGCTAGAAATAGCAAGGACACTGAAGAGTTGAATCGGTTTTTCAATAATTCCGTGATAGAAGCATCCAAAGACGCCAAGGGTTTTTATGAAAGATTGTATAGATACCAGTGTTATTGCTGGTATGCTTTTATTACACAGGACCTGATTGGTTATTATAGGTATTGTCAAAAATGGGTAGACCTATTTCAGGCAGAGCCAAGGATGATAGAAGTAGAAACTGCCCACTATATTAAGGGGATGCACAATTTAATGGGTGCCCATTTTGACCTGAAGAACTATCAAAAATTTCAGGAAACCATTAATCAATTTGAAGCCTTTTCACAAACACCCATTGTTCTAGAAAACCAGAATAACCTGATACAGGTATTTGTCTATTTGCAGATTTCTAAACTCAATGGGCATTTTCTAGAAGGTACTTTTACAGAAGGCTTGGCCGATGTTCCCTATATAGAATCCAAGCTCAAAGAATACGAGCGATACTTAGACCGCCATAGAATTTTGGTATTTTACTATAAGATAGCCTCACTCTATTTTGGTAGCGGTAACCATGATCAAAGCATTGATTATCTAAACAAGATCATCAACTGGAAAGTAGACCTAAGAACAGATTTGCAGTGCTATGCGCGATTGCTGCATTTAATAGCCCACTATGAATTGGGCAATTTTAATCTACTAGAATACCTGCTCAAAAACGTCTATAGATTCATGTACAAAATGGAAAACCTGAGTACGGTGGAGCTAGCTGTTTTTGACTTTGTAAAAAAGAGTTTCCGTTTACAAAACCAAGAACTCAAACCCGCATTTGAAAAACTATTGGCCAAGCTCAAAGAGTTAGAACACGATCCTTTAGAAACTAGGGCCTTTATGTACCTAGACATTATCTCTTGGCTTGAAAGTAAGATCTCTAACACGCCTGTTCAGACCGTGATTAGAAACAAGTTCTTAGAAGCTCGCAAGAAAAACCAGTGCAGAAGCACACCCGTTGTAGAATAATTCCGATATTCAAGCCTACAAACAACTGCTATGCGTAACAAACTCCTTTATGGGATGCTATTGGGCATCCTATGCTCATTGTCTATTTCTGTTTTGGCTCAGATTCAAAAAGCACCCGAAAGAAAAGAAGGTGATGGCCAATATTCCCAACTCATTATTCGAGGTGTTACCCTGATCAATGGAACAGGTGCACCAGCATATGGACCAGTAGATATTGTGATTGAAAAAAATAGGATTGTTCAAATTGCATCCTTAGGAAATCCAGCTGGCAAAATCAACCCTGCACGCAGACCAGTTTTAAAAGAAGGCGGTAAAGAATTGAATTGTGAAGGCATGTATGCCATGCCTGGCCTAATTGATATGCACGGTCATATTGGTGGCACCGAACAAGGTACACCTGCTGAATACGTATTTAAATTGTGGATGGCTCATGGCATTACTACCATTAGAGACCCATCGGCCGGGAACGGCCTTGAATGGGTACTAGACCAAAAAAGAAAGTCAGCTGCTAATAGCATTACGGCACCGCGCATTTTTGCATACACTGCTTTTGGAATGGGCAGCTCAACGCCTATTGCCAATGCAGAACAAGCCAGGGCTTGGGTACAACAGAATGCCAAAAATGGGGCTGATGGAATCAAATTTTTTGGTGCTTCCCCAGAAGTGATGGATGCTGCTATTAGAGAAAATAAAAAATTGGGATTGCGTTCTTGCGCGCACCATGCGCAAACCGATGTAGCTAGATGGAATGTACTTAGCTCGGCAAAAGCGGGTATGACCAGCATGGAACACTGGTATGGTTTACCTGAAGCTTTGTTCACAGACAAAACCGTGCAACAATTTCCACTAGACTATAATTACAATAGCGAACAAAATAGGTTTGAAGAAGCAGGCAAACTTTGGAAACAAGCAGCAGCGCCATTTACACCACACTGGAACAAAGTAATGGATGAACTAATAGCGCTTGATTTTACATTGGATCCTACTTTTAATATTTACGATGCCAATAGAGATTTGCATAGAGCACGTAGGGCTGAATGGCATGAAAAATATACCCTTCCTTCTCTTTGGAAATTCTTTGAACCCTCTTTGCAATCACACGGATCTTATTGGGTGAATTGGGGAACTGAACAAGAAGTAGAATGGAAAAACAATTATCGTTTGTGGATGACTTTTATCAACGAATACAAAAATCGTGGTGGTAGGGTAACCGCAGGTTCTGATAACGGATATATTTATCAGACTTATGGATTTGGTTATATCCGTGAGTTAGAACTCTTGCGTGAATCAGGTTTTCATCCACTTGAAGTAATTAGGTCTGCTACCTTATATGCTGCACAAGCACTGGGTGTTGAAAAAGATTTGGGAACAGTAGAAGTGGGTAAGTTAGCGGATCTGGCCATTGTTAATGCCAACCCGCTTAAGAACCTTCAGGTACTATATGGTACAGGTGCTATTGAACTTACAGCAGACAATAAAATTGTAAGAACAGGTGGCGTACAATATACCATCAAGGACGGAATTGTCTATGACGCCAAAAAATTATTGGCCGATGTAAAAGCCATTGTAGACGCAGAAAAAAAGAAAACAGGTTGGGAATTAAAACAACCGGGTAATTAAACTATAGCATGATTTTTTGAAAAGGGTTATCTGGTCCAGATAACCCTTTTTTTTATGGCTTTTTGGAAAAAATTCTCTCCGTTACACTGATTAATTGCTGGTCCTCCAAATCCTCCTACAGAACAAATCTGTTTACAAGTTTGGTCATAAATAGGTGTTGACGCATCGGCAATTAAAGTAGATGGTGTTAGTGCGTAAACAATTTTCCCTTGGTATTCATATTCCGTAACATCAGAAATACCATAAGTATCTTGTTTGGCTGCTTCAATATTCTGCTTGATGCATGCCGGAATATCAGCAGGCAACCCATCGTCTTTTTTACAAGACAAACAAATCAAAAGACTTAGTATGGTAATATAGGACCAGCGTTTCATGGATCTCATTTTATCTATGACGCTATTCAATAGCAAAATGTTGCAGTACTTGAATCAAGATTTTATTTTTTCTCTACAGTAGGATATTTGATTCCTAATTGTTCTAAGTAAGTGCCATACTTGCTAGGGTCATAATAAAACGGTTTCATTTGCTCCCGATATTGTCCCATAATTTCTTTGTTCAAATAAATAGCTGGTGGATCAGTGGCAGCAATAAAGGGTTTGTACTTAGTATCCTTGGTCTGCACGTTAACAAAATAATCCTTGGCATCTGCCAATACCTTGGGATTGGTAAACAAATCAATTAAAGTAAGTGCAGTAGCTTTTGCACCGGCTAGTGAACCCTTGTGTGCAATAGGTGTTGCCATGGCAATGGCATCGGCCCAGTGGTGCCCCTTGGTTCCTGGAATATTGGCAGGATACCTAAGCACAATGGTAGGTAGGTTCCAAGAGATATCGGCAATATCATCTGAGCCTCCACCCATGGAAAAAGGAACCGATCCTTTTAGGGTATCTATCTTATTTCTCAAACCGTTGATTTCTCTTCCTGCATTATCTTTTTTAGGAGCTTCTACTAATTTTTGTACCGCCCTTGCCATTTGTTGATCAGCTTCTGACCATTCGGGTAAACCCACTTTTTGAATATTGGCGTGCAATGCTTGAGCCAATGCTTTGTTGAAATGCCCAGGCCATGCAGTTCCCAAAATTTGGTATTTCATATTGGTCTCGGTCATCATGGCTGCACCCTTGGCAATACGAATACCAGCATCATACATGTTTTGAATATCGTCATAGGTTCTTTCCCTGAAATAATACCAAACACTGGCTTTTGAAGGAATCACATTGGGTTGGTCTCCACCATCAGTGATCACATAATGCGAACGCTGGGTGGGTTTTAAATGTTCGCGTTTAAAATTCCAACCAATATCCATGAGCTCTACTGCATCTAATGCGCTCTTGCCCCTCCAAGGAGCTCCTGCAGCGTGTGCAGCATCGCCTTCAAAAGAAAACTTAACAGAGACCAATCCATTATTGCCATTGTCTCCATAGTCGCAACCAAAGTCACCACTTACATGGGTGAAAATACAAGCGTCTACATTTTTAAAATAACCGTCACGGATATACCATGCTTTGCTACCTACCAATTCTTCTGCAACACCAGGCCAGATGACCAAGGTTCCTGGAATCTTGTTTTTGATCATGGCTTCTTTGGCAGCAATGGCTGCAAAGATGATCACTGCTTGACCAGAATTATGCCCTTCTCCATGTCCGGGAGCACCTTCTACAATGGGATCTTTATAGGCAACGCCAGGTTTCTGAGACGCTTTGGGAATACAATCAATGTCTGAACCAAGTGCAATCACAGGACTTCCATTGCCCCATTTGGCCATCCACGCAGTGGGTATACCAGCAATACCGCGTTCAATGGTAAACCCATTTTTTTCTAAGATGCTGGTGAGGTATTTAGAAGTTTCTATTTCTTGAAATCCCAGTTCGCCAAAACTAAAGACCATGTCTACCATTTCTTGCACGGCTTTTTCTTTTCCACTAACACTGGTTAAGACTTCTTTTTTAATGGCGTCTACTTGAGTTGCTGGAATGGCTTTGGTTTGTGCAAATACCATTTGAAACAAACAAAAAGAAAAAACTGTGAGAGAAATTTTTTGAAGAATGGATGTCATAAATAGGCTTTTCTCAAATATAAGCAATCGAAACCAAGATTAATCAAGGTTTAGCCCATGAAAAAAGCCCGGTTTCCCGAGCTTCTCATTTGATATAAATTTTTATTTATGCGTAAATCCGCTCTACATTTTCTTTGAATTTTTCCATCACCACTTTTCTTTTCAAACTCATTTTAGGCGTCATTTCACCAGTTTCAATACTCCACTCTCTTGGAATGAGTTCAAACTTTTTAATCTGTTCTACGTGGTTAAAGAAATTGTTGAAACTCTCTACCAACTCACGATAGAGTTCTAATACTTTGGGATTGTGTAGTGCATCTTCCGCCGTTGTAAATGGAATATTCTTTTCGCGCATCCATTCTTTTAGCGTTGGAAAAGATGGTACAATTAAGGCACCAACAAATTTTCTTTCAGCGCCCACTACCATCACCTGTTCTACAAAGGGGCTTTCTTTGAGTTTGTTTTCAATGGGTTGTGGTGCTACGTATTTACCACCGCTGGTTTTGAATAATTCTTTCTTTCGGTCTGTGATTTTTAAGTACTTGCCATCATCCATCACACCTATATCTCCGGTATGTAACCATCCATCTATCACGGTTTCATCAGTTAGGTCTTGACGTTTGTAATAGCCTGCCATTACACAACTTCCACTAACCAGGATCTCTCCGTCTTCTGCTAGTTTTACTTGAATTCCTTCAATCACGGGACCCACGGTACCAAACTTGGTTCCGCCAACCGCTTTTCTATTCACACTAATCACCGGACTATTTTCAGTTGGTCCATATCCTTCATAGACTGGAATACGCGCCGCATTAAAGATGCGCAGGAGTTTTACTTGACAAGCAGCTCCTCCAGTAACTATAAAATTAATATTACCTCCAAGTGCTTCGCGCCATTTAGAAAAAATCAATTTGTTGGCAATAGCCAATTGGGTATCATACCACCAGCCCCCACTTTTTTGGTTATCATATTTTTCAGCCAATCCCACAGCCCAATAAAAGAGCTTTTTCTTGGTGCCTGTTAAGTGTGAACCAGCCGTCATGATTTTCTCAAACACTTTTTCTAGCAAGCGTGGAACGGTGGTAAATCCATCAGGTTTTACTTCTTTTAAATTATCGCCAATGGTTTCTAAACTCTCTGCATAATAGATGCTGATACCACTAAATAAATAGATATAGGTGCACATCTTTTCAAAAATATGGTTCAGGGGCAAGAAGCTCAAGACCTTGGTATCAGGTGCATCATTAAAGGGAAAACTTACTTTAGAATAGTAAACATTGGTGTATATATTGCTGTGACGCAACATCACGCCCTTGGGCGTTCCAGTAGTTCCTGATGTATAAATAATGGTAGCCAAATGTTCTGTAGGTACCATCGCTTTAGCGGCTGTAACTTTTTCCAAAGCAGCAGAACTAGCCATTGCCAAAACTTCTGTCCAGTGCGATACGCCCTCTAGTCTGTCAAAGCTGAAAATCTTTTTCACAGATGGAACCCTAGCACAAACGTCTTTTGCTTTCTCATATAAATCCTGGCTGCTGACAAACACATATTTTACCGCTGCGTCATTGAGAATAAATTCCAATTCCAGTGGATTGGTAGTAGGATAAACAGGCACCAAGATGGCTCCGGTTTGTTGGGTGGCCAGATCTGTAAATACCCATTCTGGTCTATTATTACTAATGATGGCAATCTTGTCTGCTCCTTCTGGCGTAAAATCATTACCACTAATTCCTAGTTCCAATAAACCCGCACTGAATTTATTGGCAATATCAGCTACTTCAGCTGTACTGTATTTGACCCATTTACCATTTTCTTTTGCAGCCAACATATCCTGCTTGGGAAAATGTTGCAATTGGTGTTCAAGGCAATCAAATAATCTTTTACTGTTCATATGGCAATCGTTATAGAGGAAACCGTTGTTAGAACTGTCAATTTAGGGAAAAGCGGACAAATAAAAAAGCCGATGAATGTTCATCGGCTTTTGAGAGAATTTTTAACAATTAGTTTCCGGTATAATACTGCTGTGTAGGCACTTTGAATACCCTTCCTTGTTGAAATTGTTGATAGGTTGCGGCCTCTTTTGCATGAACAGTTTGCCATTGCTGGTAGGCTGCAGCATCTAAAGCTGCACCAAAGACCCATTGTTGATACGCATCCCAAATGCCTTCTTTTTGCATTTGCAATAAGTGATCTACCAATCTCAATGGATATTGGCTTGCCTTATCAGCGGTCCAACTGGTTACAAATGCGGCTCTGGCTTGTAATAGGTTTTCAATAGTAATATTCACTGGTTTGCTGGTGGTATTGTTCTGGCAAATTGCTGCTGCAAAAGCTTTTTCAAAACTATTGCCATTGCTGTATTGCTGAAAAGCGCCAGGTTGTAATAATGCTTGATAGGCATTAAGCAGCTTACCCTTGATGGTTGCTGTTCTTGCAGTATAACTTTCTAGGTTAATAAAATACTCTCCATACAGTGCCACGCGCAACCACTTTCGGTTTAGGGCATAGTACATGCTGGCATTGTAATAATTACTGCTATAATTGGGGTCTTGCTCAATCCCTTTTTCCCATTGTACTATGGCTTGGTCTAATTGCTGTTGCATAGCCATGAGTTCTCCGTATTCATTGTATAGAACACCAGCTTGGGGAAATTTTAAAAGACCATATTTATATAGGGTAGCGCATTCCGAATAATTGGCTGCAGCCTTATAAGCCATGCCTAGCATTTGAAAACACTGCGCATCGGCGTCAGCCCTATCAATCAATGGTCTCGACGTTTGGGCAGAAAGCACTGGATTGTTTTGCAACAAATACAGATACGCCAAGTCTTTTTGCATGTCTAGATTAGTGCTGTCTTGTTTTACTGCTTTGAGTAAAACCGTAGTAGCAGTTTCATATTCACCCTGACGCATCAAGATCTTGGCAGATTCATACAACTGCTTTGTGTCTTGTTGCGCAAATGCTTGGCAGCAAGTAAATAAAAGACAAACTATCAGGACTAATTTTTGCATGCGTTTGAATTATTCGTAAATCAAGTGCGTTAATAAACCGTCTCTTAATTTTGGTTCAAACCAAGTACTCTTGGGTGGCATTACTTTTCCACTATCAGCAATATTGAACAATTGATCCATGGTAACGGGATAAATGCTAAAAGCAGCAGCCATGTCACCACTATCTACTCTTTTTTCAAGCTCTCCCAAACCGCGAATACCGCCTACAAAATCAACCCTGGTATCGGTTCTTGGATCATTGATATTGAGCAAGGCAGAAAGTACATTGTCTTGCAAAATGGTTACGTCCAAAACACCAATGGGGTCTTCTGTAAATGTACCTGTCTTAGCAACTAGCTTATACCATTGCTTGTTCAAATACATGCCAATCTCGTGTAAGTTAGCTGGCCTGACTGCCTGAATTCCTTCAATAGTAACGGTGAATTTTTCTTCCAATGCAGATAAGAAAGCGTCTGCACTTAATCCATTCAAGTCTTTCACCACACGGTTATAGTCCATGATGAATAACTGATTAGAAGGAAACAGGGTAGTTAGAAAATGGTTGGAACCCTCTGTGGCAGCGGATCCCAAGGCTGCACGCACTTTTGAAGCAGATGCTGCTCTATGGTGGCCGTCTGCTATATAAGTACATGGAACTTGCTCAGCAAAAATGCGTGTGATATTATCACAGGTACTACCATCACTGATAATCCAAATGGTATGTTGAATACCATCTTCTGCTGTAAAGTCGTAACCAGGAGATTTGGTGGTTTTCCATTTTTCAATTATCTGGTCAATCTCTGTATTGTTTCTATAAGCCAAGAAAACATTTCCAGTTTGTGCACCAGATGTTTTTATATGGTTAATTCTATCCAGTTCTTTTTCTGGTCTAGTGAATTCGTGTTTTTTGATAATGTCATTTTCATAATCATCCACACTACTCACACATACCAATCCTGTTTGGCTTCTGCCATTCATGATTAACTGGTAGATATAATAACATTCTTTTGATTCCCTAAATAAAGTGTCGCGCTGAATAGAAGCCACCAAGTTTTCCTTTGCTTGTTGATACACTTCTTGTGCGTGAACGTCTACTGATTCTGGAAGGTCAATCTCACTTTTGGTGATATGTAAAAATGAAAAAGGATTTCCCTGAACTTCCACTTTTGCTTCTGCACTGCTCAACACATCATAAGGACGGCTTGCTACTTGCTTGGCCAATTGTGCTTGAGGTCTTAATGCTTTGAACGGTTTGATGTTTGCCATCTTCTATTTTTAGTGATTATTTTATCCGTGTTGTTTTGCAAAATCCTGCATCAGGTCTGTCATGGCTTTTACACTACTCATAGGTAGTGCATTATACATGCTAACCCTAATACCACCTACGGTCCTATATCCTTTAACGCCTACAAAACCTGCTTGTTTACACTGATCCAAGAATAAGTTTTGCAAAGACTCGTCTTCAATAAAGAAAACGGCATTCATTTGACTCCTATCTTCCCTGGCAACCTTGGCTTGGAAGATTGGAAGACTTTCAATGGTATTATATAATAAGTCTGCGCGTTCTTGACTTCTTTTTCCCATTTCAGCAAGACCACCTTCCTGTTCAATCCACTGCAACGTAAGCATGCTTACATAAACAGCAAAAACGGGTGGTGTATTCATGAGTGACCCTGCTTCAATATGCTTTTGGTAACTCATGATGGTGGGAATCTTGCGCTGAATCTTGCCCAAAATATCCTTTTTAATCACCAACATATTTACGCCAGCAGCACCCATATTTTTTTGAGCACCCGCATAGATTAAAGAGAATTTTTTGAAGTCCACTTCCCTACTAAAAATATCGCTACTCATATCGCCAATTAATGGAATGTCCAAATTGGGATATTCATGCCATTGTGTTCCTTCAACCGTATTATTGGTAGTAATATGCAAGTATTTGGCATTGGCTGGAATGTTCAATTCCTTGGGTATATAAGTATGAGAACTATCAGCGGAGCTAGCTGCCAAAACAGCGTTGCCAAAGAGTGCAGCTTCTTTGTAAGCTTTGTTTCCCCAGATGCCATTATCGCAATAAGCAGCGGTTTCACCTTGATCCAAAAGGTTCATGGGAACCTGCATAAACTGGGTAGTAGCACCTCCATGCAAAAAGAGTACTTCATATTGGTCATCTAATTGCATGAGTCTTTTTACAGAACCAATAGCCGAATCCAATACAGATTGAAAATGGCTGGTGCGATGTCCTATTTCAAGAATGGACAAACCCGTTCCATTAAAATCATGGATGGCTTTAGCGGCCTGTTCTAGAACCGGTTGGGGCAGTATAGATGGCCCCGAATTGAAGTTATGAACGCTCATTTCGATTGCTTGAAACCGCAAGTTAACCGATTTTACAGGAAAACTTAGGGCCGATTTGTGAATGGGAATCCCTTAGGATGCCTGTTCATGTGATGCACTTACCCCACCTGAGACCACGTATTTCATGGCTTCGGCAGGATGTATATGGGGAGGAAGTTCTTTAATTTTTTCTTTCGGAACCAGGTAAGTGATACCTGATATGGCATAAGAATGTGGTACATAAACCGTTACATGCTCATCCAAACCAAGATCTTTGCTGGTATGTTGGGTAATAAATCCAATACGCCAAACATTGGGACCGTCTACATTCACCAACACAGGATGGTCAAATTTTTTCTTATTCCCAGCAAAAGCCTCCAAAAAGTCCTTGACAGAAGAATAAATAAATTTGATGCCAGGGGTTCTTTCCAAAACTGTATCAAATACGGCTACCAGTCTACCAACCACAAAAAGGCTTGATAACCAACCAACTAGCAAAACAAGGGATACCACCACAATAAATCCTAATCCAGGTAAACGGGTCAGGTTACCGGCCGCGTCTTTCTCCAATAATTCGGGGGCAAGGTTATTGATTAGGTTGGGCAAAAAGCCATCTACATAATTAAATAGACCTAAAACCACCCAAATGGTAATACCAATAGGTGCCAAAACTATCAATCCCTGTAAAAAGAATTGGAGCAGCTTTTTTAAATAAGCACTAAAACTGGGCCGTGGCAGTTGCGGCATGGGTAGGATTTTAATTTCTGAGAACAAAGAAAGGAGATTTTGATGGTTTATCCCTTTTTTTAACCGGTTAAGAAAATTTTACAATTTTTTTATATGGAAACTTTGGCTACTAATAAAGTTTCCATAGTTTTGCATGACTATTTTTAGATTATGGAAACAGATCAGCGAATTATCAGCAAGACACATGAACTTTTTATGCGATATGGCATAAGAAGTGTGAGCATGGATGATATTGCCTACCATCTGGGGATGAGCAAGAAGACCATTTACCAATATTTTGCCGACAAGGATGCCCTAGTTGACGGGGTATTGGAAATTGAGATTCAGCGCAACCACAGGCAATGTGAATTACACAAGCAGAATAAGGAAAACGCCATTCACGAAATTTTCATGGCCATTGATGATATGCAAGACATGCTCAAGCAATTGAACACCTCTATTGTTCACGACATTCAGAAATACCATCCCAAGTCTTTCCAAAAACTCAATGAACACAAACAAGAGTTTTTCTATAAGATCATCAGGGATAATTTGGAATGTGGTATTAAAGAAGGATTGTATAGACCAGAAATACAGGTAGACATTCTAGCCAAGTTTCATATTGAATCCATTTTTGTGGTCATGAACGGAGAAGTATTTCCAACTTCAAAATACAGTATCTCAAAAGTGAGTCAAGAGGTACTAGAAAACTTCCTTTACGGGATTGCATCCTTAGAGGGTATCCAAAAAATTCAACAATACAAAATACAAAGACAAAATCCAATTACACATGAACAAGCCAATTAAAAGCATGCTTTGGTTTTGCTTTCTTCTGATAGCAAGTATCCAAACCTTTGCCCAAAACAGCAGCTCTCATGCATTCTCAATAAAGGAATGCGTAGACTATGCACACAAGAACAATGTGCAAGTAAGAAATGCGCTGTTGAATGTACAGGTTCAAAACCAAACTAACCGAGACATTACAGCCGCTGCATTACCTACTGTAACAGGTACCATTAGCGGAAACGATTATTTAACCATTCCAACTTCGCTTTTACCTGGTGAAATTTTTGGACAACCTGCGGGAACATATATTCCTGTTCAGTTTGGTACCAAGTTCAATGCCAATGCGGGAATTAACTTACAACAACTGTTATTTGATGGCCAGGTATTTATTGGTTTGAAAGCCCGTTCAACCAGCATTGAATTCCAAAACAAAAATGTAGAAGTAACGGAAGAAGCCATTAAGGCCAATATCTATAAAATCTATTACCAATTAGTGGCTAGTAAAACTCAGATTGGCATTTTTGATGCTAACCTTGAACGCTTAAACAAGTTGCTACATGATACTAAGGTCTTGTATCAAAATGGCTTTGCTGAAAAATTAGACATTGATAAAATTTCTGTTCAGGTTTCTAATATTGAAACTGAAAAGTTGAAAGCATTGAATAGTATTAGTGTTGGCTACTTGGGTTTGAAAACTTTGATTGGTATGCCAGTAAAAGATACACTGGTGTTAACTGACCAATTAACTGAAGACAAGATTAAACAAGGTATTGATCAGGATAGTGCGTTTACTTATGACACTAGAAAAGATTATCAGTACTTGAATCTTGCCAAAAAATTGAATGAGTTTAATATTAGAAGATACCAATTGAGTTATTTACCTACTGTAGCATTAACTGGTGCATATACCAAGAATGCTCAAAGAAACCAATTCAATTTCTTTGGTAAAGGAGATTGGTTCACTACTTCTTTTATTGGATTAAATGTATCCATTCCCATTTTTGATGGATTTTCAAAAGATGCCAAATTGAAGAAATCTCGTTTTGAGCTCAAACAAACTGAGAATCAAATTGAAAACCTACGCAATAGCATAGACAATGAAGTTGAAACAGCTAAGATGAATTTTAGCGCAGCCATCACTACTTTGGAATACCAGAAAAAAAATATGGAATTAGCAGAGAATGTGTTCAAACAAACTACCAAGAAATTTGAATTGGGTACAGGTTCAAACACAGAAATCACTGCAGCACAAACTGATCTACGAACAGCTCAAGCCAACTATATCAATGCGCTTTACGGAGCCATTGTAGCAAAGGTTGACTTTTACAAAGCCGTAGGAAAACTATAACCCACCAACTAACAATATAAAGATTACAACATGCAACAAAAACCAAATATCCTTATCCTAGCAGCTTTTCTAGTATTGGCTGCTTGCGGAAGCAAATCAAATGATTCTGCTGAATTAACCGCCAAGAAAAAACAATTAGAAGACCTGAAAAAACAACAAACTGAAATTGGTAATAATATTGCCAAACTGGAAGCTGAAGTGTTGAAAATGGACCCTTCATCTAAGGTTGAAAAAAGCAAATTGGTAGTAACAGCCCCTATTGCTACAGAAAAATTCACCCACTATATTGACCTTCAGGGTAAAGTAGATGCGGTAAATATTTCCTTTATTACCCCACGTGGTGGTGGAGGCCAGGTTCGTGAATTGTATATCAAGAAAGGTGACAATGTAAGTAAGGGTCAATTGATTTTAAAATTAGATGATGCCTTGGTAAAACAAAGTTTGGTAGCAGCTCAACAGGGTTTACAATCTATCAAAACCCAATTAGCATTTGCTAAAAACTTATACCAAAAACAACAAAATCTTTGGGCTCAAAATATTGGAACTGAAATTCAATTGATTACTGCTAAGAACAATGTAGAAAACTTAGAGAACCAATTGAAGAGTGCAGAAGAACAAATTAAAGTTACTCAGGAGCAAATGAAATTTACTTCTGTTTATAGCGATGTAACTGGTGTAGCTGATGATGTGAATGTACGTGTTGGTGAATTGTTTGCTGGTCCTGGTCAAATTAAAGTAGTTAACACTACTGATTTGAAAGTGACTACACAAATTCCTGAAAACTATGCTAACCGCGTAGGTGTTGGTACAACTATTCAAATCAGTTTGCCAGATATCAATCGTACACTGGAAGCAAAAATTGGTGTTGCTGGAAAAATCATTGACCCCAACAGTAGAAGTTTTTATGTAGAAGCAAAAATTCCTTATGACAAGAATTTTCGTCCTAACCAAATAGCATTGGTTCGTGTGCAAGATTATCAAGCAGATAATGCAGTAACCATTCCTATCAATACTTTGCAAAATGATGAGAAAGGAAGGTTTGTCATGGTAGCTGCTACTGAGAACGGCAAATTGGTTGCTCGCAAAAGAGTAGTTATAGCAGGCGAGTTATACGGTAACAAACTAGAAGTGAAATCAGGTTTAAAAGCAGGCGATGTGTTGATTGTAGAAGGTCATCAGAGCTTGTATGACGGACAATTGATTACCACTGACGCAAAATAATACGCGCAATCCCATTTGCGAAAAACCATTAAACCACTCGTATGAGCGCATTAGAAACTATCCAAGGTAAGTTCAAAGAATTTGGACCTACCACCTGGAGTATTAAGAATAAAACATCCATTTACCTGATGATGCTTTTTGTGAGCTTAGCAGGTATCTACCAATTTGTTACCTTACCCAAGGAGCAATTTCCGGATATTGTCATACCTACCATTTATGTACAAACCATTTATGTAGGTAACTCACCAAAGGACATTGAGAACCTGGTAACCAGACCCATTGAAAAACAAATCAAGGGTATTACCGGTGCTAAGATTAAAAAGTTTACCAGTAATTCGCAACAAGACTTCTCTGCCATAATGGTAGAATTTGACACCAATGTGAAAACAGACGTGGCATTGCAGAAAGTGAAAGACGCTATGGACAAGGCCAAACAAGACCTTCCAACAGATCTAACGTCTCCACCAACAGCCTTAGAAGTAAGTTTTAGCGAACAGCCCATTATGTATGTAAACATTAGTGGTGACTATGACTTACAGAAATTGAAGAAATACGCTGATGACCTCAAAGACAAATTGGAAGATCTTCCACAGATCAACCGTGTAGACATTGTTGGTGCACCAGAACGTGAGTTCCAGATTAATGTTGACAACTACCGCATGCAAAGTGCCGGTGTAACTTTTGACGATATCAGCAATGCTATTCAACGTGAAAACGTAGACATTTCTGGTGGTTTGTTAGAAGTAGGTTCTATGAAAAGAAACCTGCAATTGAAAGGTCAGCTGAAAACAGCTTATGATATTGAGAAGATTATTATTCGTAACCAAACCGGCGCACCAATTTATCTAAAGGATATTGCGGTAATTAAAGATACTGTTAAGCAAAAAGAAAGCTTTGCGCGTTTAGATGGTAAGAATGTAGTTACACTGAACATTATCAAAAGAAGTGGTGAGAACCTGATTGAAACCAGTGATGGCGTAAAAAAGATTGTAGACGAGATAAGAGCTACCAGTTTTCCAAAAGACTTGAAAGCAGTGATTACTGGAGACATGAGTATTAAAACCCGTACTTCTTTCACTGACTTGGTAAACAGTATTGTCATTGGATTTATTTTGGTATTGGTGATCTTGATGTTCTTTATGGGTGTGGTGAATGCCTTCTTTGTGGCGCTCTCTGTACCCTTAAGTATGTTTGTTGCTTTTGTATTCCTGCCTGGAGCCGATGTAATAGTTGGTGGACACGTAACCCTGAACTTTATTGTACTATTTGCCCTCTTATTTGGGCTAGGGATTATTGTGGATGACGCCATTGTGGTCATTGAAAATACGCACCGAATATTTGTAGATGGTAAAGGAAAAATCTCTGCTACTATTTCTGCAAGAATGGCTGCTGGTGAAGTATTCATTCCTGTATTGGCTGGTACCTTAACTACATTGGCACCATTCTTCCCATTACTGTTCTGGCCGGGAATCATTGGTAAGTTCATGATCTACCTTCCAACCATGCTCATCTTTACTTTGGCAGCATCCTTGGTAGTAGCATTTATCATGAACCCTGTGTTTGCAGTAGATTTTATGAACCATCCAGAAGGAGAAGAAAAAGAACCCAAGTCTGCCATCTTTAAAAAGAAAGGTTTTTGGGCTGCTATTATTCTTGGTGTTTTGTTAGATCTGATGGGTGCACCATTCTGGGGCAACCTGCTAATCTTCTTTATGCTATTGGTGATTTTGAATAAATATGTATTGGACGATGCCATCCATTATTTCCAAAACCATGCTCTACCATGGATCATGAACCATTATGAGAGCCTGTTGCGTTGGGCCTTACATGGTTGGAGACCTGTATACCTTTTGTTGGCAACCATTGGTTTATTTTTCTTATCGGTATTTTTCTTTGCAGCACGCAAAGTTCCTGTAGAGTTCTTCCCTAAAGGAGATCCTAACCAAATCTTTGTATACGCAAAACTGCCAGTGGGTACCGATGTTTTGTATACCGATTCTATTACCAAAGTTTTAGAAGCTAGAGTAAACAAAGTTTTGGGAACTGAAAATGGTAAAACAAATCCCATTGTAGAAAGTATTATCAGTAACGTAGCTGTTGGTGCTAGTGACCCTACTAGTGGAGACCGTAGTACGCGCTCAGAACTAGGAAGGATTCAAGTGAATTTTGTGGAGTTTGAAAAACGTCATGGAGCAGCTACTGCACCTTTGTTAGACAGTGTGCGTAAAGTGATGAAGGGAATTCCAGGTGCTGAGATTAGCGTGAACCAAGAACAAAATGGACCACCCACTGATCCGCCAGTAAATATTGAAGTATCTAGTGAAGAATTTGACAACCTGATTAAAACAGCTGTTGGATTGAAAAACTATTTGGATTCCATTCAAGTACCTGGGGTGGAAGAATTAAAAATGGATGTGGATTTGTCTACGCCAGAATTGACCTTAACCGTAAACAGAGAACGCGCCTTGATTGAAGGTGTTTCTTCTGGACAAATTGGTCTGGCTTTACGTACGGCTTTATTTGGTAAAGAAGTGAGCAAGATCAAAGAAGGAAAAGACGAATACAAGATTCAATTGCGCAATAATGAATTCCAACGTAAGAACTTGGTAGAGTTATTGAATATGAAGATCAGCTTCCGTGACTTTGCAAGTGGTGGTGCTATTAAAAATATCCCCATCAGTTCATTGGTTCACATTGAACCAACCAGCACATTGGGTATGGTAAAACGCAAAAACCAAAAACGTTTGATTTCATTGCGTTCTAACGTATTGAATGGTTATACACCAACAGCCGTTAACCAAGTGATTGCAACGCATATTGAGAACTTTAAGCAAAAAGCAGACGGCGTAAGCATTAAGCAAACAGGTGAAGGGGAACAACAAGCAGAAACTGGTGCCTTTCTTGGAAAAGCATTGTTGATTGCATTAATGTTGATTCTATTTATCCTGGTATTACAGTTTAACTCTATTAGCAAACCTGTCATAATCCTCACGGAAATTATTTTCAGTGTGATTGGGGTATTGTTAGGATTCGGTATTACCGGTATGGGTGTATCGGTTGTAATGACGGGTATTGGTATTGTGGGTCTGGCTGGGATTGTGGTGAAGAACGGGATCTTGGTAATTGAGTTTACGGATGAACTTCGTGCACGTGGAATGAAGACCAGAGAAGCGTTGATTGAAGCTGGTAAGACAAGGATTATTCCAGTATTGCTTACCGCTTTGGCTGCTATTCTTGGATTCTTACCCATTGCTATTGGATTCAATATCAACTTTATTACCCTGTTTGCAGAATTGAATCCGCATATCTTCTTTGGAGGAGATAACGTAGTATTCTGGAAGCCTTTGTCTTGGACCATCATCTTTGGTTTGGCATTTGCCTTCTTCATGACCTTGGTGATAGTACCAAGCATGTACTTGATCTCTGAAAGACTAAGACGCCCCATGCGTAATATGTATGGCGGTAGATGGGTAAGTATGTTGGGTATTCCACCATTAACCTTAATCTTCTTGCCATTGATGGTGATTACTTTGTTAAAGCATCGCGCAAAGCGCATCAAGCGCGCGCAAAAATTAAAAGGCGCTAACACCGTGAACGAATCGTTCATAGGCAGTTGGTTCTAATATGGTTTTTTGTTTGAACAGCCGCTCCCGCATGGGGGCGGCTTTTTTTTGCCGATTATCAAAAAGGAATTTGTTAGATTGATAGGGCTGAGTAATTTGCTAACAAAAGAAAACTATGATGAACAATCACGAAATAGACTATCGCATTTTTGGAGAAGAAATGCAATACGTAGAAGTAGAATTAGACCCCAATGAAACCGCCATTGCAGAACCCGGTGCCTTTATGATGATGGACGATGGCATTGCTATGGAAACCATTTTTGGTGATGGAAGCCAACAAAGCAATAGCGGTGGATTATTTGGCAAACTCTTAAACGCCGGTAAACGCGTATTGGTAGGTGAAAGCTTATTCATGACCGCCTTTACCAATATTGGTTCTGGCAAAAGACATGTAAGCTTTGCCAGCCCTTATCCAGGAAAAATTATACCTATCAACCTGCAACATATGGGCCACAGAATCATCTGTCAAAAAGATGCTTTTCTCTGTGCAGCCAAAGGAGTAAGTGTAGGAATTGAATTTCAGAAAAGACTGGGCACTGGTTTGTTTGGTGGAGAAGGATTTATCATGGAAAAATTAGAAGGTGATGGAATGGCTTTCTTGCACGCCAGTGGTTTTGTAAAAGAAAAAATTCTACAACCAGGTGAGCTCATCAAAATTGATACGGGTTGTATTGTTGGCTTTACAGCCGATGTAGACTACGATATTCAATTTGTAGGAGGCATTAAGAACACATTGTTTGGTGGTGAAGGTGTTTTCTTTGCAACATTACGCGGACCAGGCATGGTTTGGATTCAGAGCTTACCCATTAGCCGTTTGGCTGGTAGAATTTTACAGTATGGAACTACTTCTAGAAGAGAAGAAGGTTCTGTGTTGGGAGGATTGGGTAATATTTTGGATGGAGATGGATGGAGGTAAGTGAAGAGTGAAGAGTGAAGAGTGAAGAGTGAAGAGTGAAGAGTGAAGAGTGAAGAGTGAAGAGTGAAGAGTGAAGAGTGAAGAATTAGTAGAAGAAAAAAATAAAAAAAACGATGCTAGGAACTGAATTTAAAGAGCAGGCCATTTATAGAATGGAAGAGAGTAGAAAGCGGGTATTGGCCTGTTTGGATTTGGTGCCAGAAGAAAGGATTTGGGAACAACCCAATCCAGCACTCAATAGCATTGGCAATTTGGTATTGCATTTATGTGGCAATATCACACAATATATTCTGACCACATTGGGGGGCGCTGCAGACCATCGAAACAGGGATGCAGAGTTCTCCACCCGTGGTGGGAAGAATAGAGCGGAATTAAAAACAGTGTTTGATTCTGTTCTGCAACAAAGCATTAATCGCATCGCGTCAGCAACAGATCAGGAATTGGCATTGGTAAAATCTGTACAGGTCTATGAATTAACCGGCATAGGAATTATCCTGCACGTAACAGAACACCTCTCCTATCATACAGGACAAATTGCTTTACTCACCAAATTGATTACAGCAGAAGACCTTGGATTTTACAAAGGATTGGACCTGAATAAAAAACACCAGTAAGCTTCAATAGCTTGGAAATAGTTAGGTGTTTGCCGCTTTTTAATGACAGTTTTGGATAGCCCTATGGGCGATATTTTTTGAGCTGGGCTACAGCTTTCTCAAGTGTAGCTTCCTGCTTGGCAAAACAAAAACGAAGTACTTTATGATCCGTTCCGTCTTTGTAAAAAGCTGAGAGCGGAATACTAGCAATCCCATATTCCTTGGTGAGTTGTATGGCAAGGTCTTTATCAGATGCTTGAGAAAAATGACCATAACTATAGCACTCAAAATAACTGCCGTGCGATGGAATGCATTTGAAGGGCGTGTCCTTCATTAGTTCACGGAAATAATCGCGCTTTACTTGCATCTGTGCACCCAAATCTAAATAAGCATGTTGATTATCCATGTATTGTGCAATCCCCAATTGCTTGGGCGTATCACAACTAAACACATTGAACTGATGAATTTTTCTAAACTCTTTCATGAGTGCGGGACCACTAATACAATAGCCCAGTTTCCAACCCGTGCAGTGATAGGTTTTACCAAAAGAGAAACAAACAAAACTTCTCTCCAATAGATGCGGGTAGCGCAAAATACTTTCGTGTTGCAAACCATCATAGATCAAGTGCTCATAGACTTCATCGCTCAAAATCAGGATTTGTGTGTCTGCCACAATACTGCTCAATTCTTGGAGATCAGTAGCGTTCAAAACCGCACCCGTAGGGTTGTGTGGCGTATTGATCATGATCATCCGGGTGCGACTACTCACCTTCTCCCTAACCTGATCCCAAGGAATAGAATAATCAGGATAAGAAAGCGAGATCCTTACCGGTATGGCCCCATTGGTTTCAATATTGGGAATATAACTATCGTAGGCGGGTTCAAAAACAATCACTTCATCACCAGGCTGCAAGACCGTAGTTAACGCTGTATAAATAGCATAAGTGCCACCAGGCGTAATGGTAATATCGGTGTCCGGATCAATGTTGGTGCCATACAAGGCTTGCACTTTCTCAGCCAGTTTCTGTCTTAATAATGGCAGCCCCGGCATAGGCGCATACTGGTTCCAATCAGCTTCCATGGCTTTAGCAACCAAACTGGTTAATGCCTTGTCCATGGGAAAATCAGGAAAGCCCTGACCCAGATTTACCGCTGCGTGTTCCGTGGCCAATTGACTCATCACCGTAAAAATGGTGGTTCCAACAGTGGGTAATTTAGAAGCCTTGATCAATTCATTCATGTAATGGCATTTGCTTACTGCAGCAATTTACTAATATGTACCAACTTACCCTCACTATCCATTCCTTCTAAAATCAAGTGCAAGGATTTACTAAAGTCATTGTTATAGAAATGTACTTTAATGGTTTGGTTATTTCTATTGGTATTGATCCAAGGCATCCACAACAAAGTGTTGCGCAAATCGGCAGTATTAAAACCCGCTTGTTGCTCTGCATAGTTAGGAGAATAGAATTCTTTTCTAGGAGAATAGCCCATCCATTCCAGAAAATCCAAACCTTTTACAGATCTGGTTGCGTCTACACCTTTCTTGGTATAGATAGCAATCGCGCCACCAGCGCCACCACCAAAACTTCCAAAGAAGGGAGGCCTGAAAACCTTAATGTAAGCAATGTCATTCATGTTGATATTGAAAATCTGTTGGGCATCAGACTGAAATTCATTTAAGAAAAAATCTGTTCTAGATCCACGCCAAGTGGCAGAGGCATCAGGTGAGTTGGGATTATTGATTTGTAATCCCGCCACCCTACTTTGTAAATATCCTAAGACAGTATTGCCACCTTCATTTGCCTGTGTCATGTCAAATTGAATTCCATCGCTGGAGAATAATCCCGATGCATATTTTTGATCCAGTTCTTGCATGGGCGATTTTATTTTTGACTTCACCACCACTTCTTTTAAAGTAGTTTCTAATTTCAACTGCTCTAAACGCTTGGCTTCTGCCGCAATAAATTTCAACAAACCATTACCCGCAGTATCAATATTAAAATGGGTATTGGTGATCATTCTGTTTTTATCAGGTGTATACAAATTGTTCCAGATACTCACTTTGTTCTTGGCCCATAGCGTTGCTGCATTGAGCTTGTAAAAGATTCGGGTGGTATCGTATAAAATGACATTGGGTTGAGAAAAAGTTCCATCAGGTTCAATGGGCAAAAAGATCATGGACTTAGAAGAATCTTTTGATTGCAAAATCATGTTCATCAATTCTGCTTTCTTGATCTTGCTTTCAGAGAGCCCTTCTATCTTACCATACAAAGACAGATATGCAGTATCTGCTGTGTACTTTAGTTTGGGCAATTTTTCAGCCATCACGTTTTTCCAGCTGTACCTTCTCCAACCATTGGTTAACATGACAAGGTCAAGTTGCTTTGCCAAACTGTCTTCATCGCTGGTAAAATAATAGGCAGGGTTGTGTACATAACCCTTGATATCACTGGTCAGTAGCAGGGAAGAAAGGATATTATCATCCGATACCCCATTTACATTTCCATCCGTAATAGCCAATGAAAGATTGGCCAATGTGCTATCCTCAACGGTAATTTCAAAAACATTCTTTCCCCTTTTCTCCAAATTCAAAGTATCTGTTTTAACAGATGCACTCAAATGATATTCATCATTATTTACAAAAAATAGCCTTTCACAGAGTGGTTGGTTATTGGCGTCAAAAAGGGTTAGTTGGGCTACGCCTGATGGAAATTGCATCACAGGTATTTTACTACGGATAGCTGTTTTAGTAGTCAAATTAGCCACCGCTTTAAACAGGACTTCTCCATTTGCTTGCGCTAGAATGGTGATTTTTTTCCAGGCCTCAGGCACTTCCGCTGAGCGATTGATTTCAAAGTTTCTTTCTAAACTACCAGCGTGCAAGATCAGGTTTACACCAACGGGTTCTGCATTGGGCAAAACGGATTGATGACTATTACCCAATTGATCTTTCCAAATAGCAGTATAGGTTTCACCCGCTTGAGGCAGGTATTGAAAACTTCCCATGCCATGGTGTACGGTACTAAAGTTGGTAATCTCTTCGCCCGCTTTATTGTTAATGACCCCGCTAATATTTTCGGGCAGGCCATTTTGATTCACTGCTTTAAATGCCATATTACAAGGGATGCCTATAATAACATTACCCCCTTCTGGTAAAAACTGAACCGTAGTTGCTGGAAGAACCGTAGTTGGTTTTTGGGCCGTGGTTAGATTAGAAAGTATGGTTAGCGTTTTCTGAAAATAAAATGCCGAATCAAAATTGCGCATCCAATTGGTATAGCCAATTGCCGTTACTGTTTCTCCTTGAAATTTCTCAGGCACCACCCAATTACCCAAGGCCACGCCACTAACAATGGGTGCAGAAATATGCGCCGCTAATTTGCCATTGGTATCATGAAAGTCAAGGTAAAAATTCTTAGAAAGATTGGAGGGCAGTTGCAAAGAAGTTAGATAGGCTTTGAACCAGATAGTTTGACCTGGTGCATAGCGTTTGTTGTCAAACTGTACATATACTTTTTCTATGGGTTGCTGGGCGGTCCATCTAGTTAACAAACTATCGGGGCCAATGAGCTGGGCTTTACCAAAAAAAGACAGTAACAAGAAAGCTTGAAGGAATAGGATTTTGTATTTCATGATGCTACTATTCAGATAAGTCTGCACTAATGCAGCAGACAATATTAGCATCAAAAAGGATGCCCATATTCAAATCTGGTGCACAATCAAATATTTTAAGGGGGATTTAAAAACTGAGCTTGCTAGACAGACGCTTTAATTCAATCTCGGCCAGTTTAGCGGTATAACTCAAGTTGATTAAGCGATAACTGGTATTTTCAAAACTCTGTTGCGCCTGTTTCACATCAATGATAGTGGCATTACCCAATTCAAATTTTTGGGTAATCAAGTCTAAGAGTTGCTGAGAGAGTTTAAAATTTTCCCTTTCTGTTTTCAACTGTTCCAAGGTATTGGTATAAGCCTGATAGGTTTTTACAGCACCTGTTTCATAGTCCAATAAAAGGTTATCATAAATGGTCTTGGCGCTTCTGGTGTTGATGCTTGCCACCTGCTGTTGCTTTTTTACAATGGATCCATTGTAAATAGGAATCTGCAAGTTCAAACCAATAAAGGGACCGTAGCTCTGGTTCAATAAGATAAAACCAGCCGCACTGCTTTGACTAGATAAGTTAAAACCAGTGGTAGCCCTTAATGTGGGATAGCTAGCCGCATTGGCTTCTTTTTGCACCAACTCATTAATATGAATCTGTTGTTGTTGCGCAACCACCAAGGGGTTCTCACTTAAATGCGCCCTAACACTGTCTAGACGCAGACTTTTATCAATAATAATGGTATCCTTGATGACAATGGGTTGGTCTGCAGGTTTTAAGAAAATCAAATTCAGCAGATCAGTTTTTGCAAGGTCAATAGCCAAGAACTGGGTTTGCTTGGCTTGCAAATTGGCATTCAAGTCTAATTGGGCTTGAAAGATATCGGCATTATTGGCCACGCCTACTTCTTTACGAACTTCTAAGATGGTCAATTTTTGTTTAGATACTTCAATGGTACGGTCTAAAGCCTGCAAGAAATATTGCTGCCTAACCACATCAAAGTATTTAGCCATGACTGCTGCAATGGTATTTTGAACCTGAGAAGCTAGTAATTGCTGGTTCTGTTTTTCTAATTGATCCAGTCTTTGGCGTGTTGCCTTTACCCTAAGTCCATTGTACAACAGAATACTACCGGTTACGTTGGCGGTTAGGTTATTGCTACCCACGTTGTTCCTTTTGGTATCACGGCTGGGGTCAGGAAATTGTTGGTTGATACTGGTGATGGTTTCATTGTCGGTGGCGGCAGCAGTAACAGTGGGCAGCCCACCGGCCACCCCAGCGCTATTGTTGATGACGCTAATGTCTAAGCTATTCTGAGCTAGTTGAATATCATAGCTGTTTTTCAACGCCTGATTAATGGCGTCTGTTAGTGTAAGCCTTTGTTGAGAAAAGCCCTGAATGGCGATAACGCTAAACAGGAACAGAAACAGTTTCTTCATGCTATGAAATTACCAATGGCCAAACAATGTCTCAAATAAATTACAGCAACGGGTGATTAGCTCACCAAAGTACCCAAATCAGAACCTTCCACCACTTTTAAAAGATTACCGGGTTCGTTCATATTAAATACAATAATGGGTAGCTTATTTTCCATACAAAGGGTAAATGCCGTCATATCCATCACTTTCAGGTTCTTAGAGATACACTCTTCGTAGCTGATTTTGTCATATCTAGTGGCAGTTGGGTCTTTCTCAGGATCGGCAGTGTAAATCCCGTTTACCCTAGTTCCTTTTAAAATTACATCGGCCTTCATTTCTACTGCGCGGAGCGATCCTGCCGTGTCAGTAGTAAAATAAGGATTACCCGTACCCGCACCAAAAATGACCACGCGGCCTTTTTCCAAGTGACGCAGGGCTTTTCTACGGATATAAGGTTCTGCTACTTGGTCCATTTGAATGGCAGATTGTAAACGGGTATATACCCCAAATCGTTCCAGCATAGACTGCATAGCCATGGCATTAATAACCGTGGCCAACATACCCATATAATCGCCATGGGCACGCTCAATACCACTTTCTGCTTCGTTCATTCCGCGATAAATATTTCCGCCACCAATAACTATGGCCACTTGTACACCCAAATCAGTTACAGATTTGATGTCTATGGCATATTGTTCAATAATCTTGGGGTTAAAGGGATCGCCATTGCGTTGGTCGCCCAACAAGGCTTCTCCAGAAAGTTTTAGCAGAATGCGTTTGTACTTTGGAAGCATAGTTGCAGTTATTTATGCAAATAACCTTAATTTTTCACGAGCAACCAAAAGGAATAGGTCAAACACAGATTCTATTTGTTTTCAAAACTATTGACCCATTTAGATACCGCACTAATAGGTTGTTTGTCGCCATCAATGATTTTAAAAGTCTGATCCAAATCCCAGATCATTGCGGGTATGCCAAAGCTTTTCATCACATACATCACGTCATTGAAATAGTTTTCCCGATAATCTTTTGGAATAGTACCAATAGCGCCTGTTTCTGTGCAAATGACAGGCACTTTATTGGCTATTAGCCATTCATACACCAGTCTTAATCTTGCATCTATAAATGCCCTACTAGCTCTTTCAGAATAGTGGTCATAGTTGTAATGCATGTCTGAACTCATTTGCCTATTGGGCTTGGGAGGCATGGCTGTAGGTATATAAGGATAAGGTAGACCCTTGATAAAGGTTTTCTCTGGATCCCAAGGTGCTCCTTGGTGTGTAAACAAATAGGGTTGGTAAAAATGGAAGGTATAAATGATTTTATTATCGCCCGGTACTTTGCGCAATTCTACCATGGCGTCAATTCCGTTATAATTGGTAGATCCCACAATCCAATAACGTTCTAAATCTTTGGGGCGCAACAAAAACATCAATCGGTTTTTAGTGGAGCGCCAGTCTTCAATAGAAATGCGTGGTTCATTATACAAACCAAAAAACAATCTATCATAACCCTTGCCCTTAAACCTTGCCACTACCTGACTCCACATATCTGCAATCCTATCTGCTTCCTTGGCTTTATTGTCTTTCTTATACAATGAACCATAGTGATAGGTGATGATCAGGTTCATATTCTTGGACGCTATAAAATCATAGATTTCACCTATGTCATCCAGCAATTGTTGGGTAATATTATTGGTTCCTTTTTCCAAAAAATTATCAAATGCTACCGGAAGCCTTATAGAAGTAAAACCTAATTGATGTGCCAACGCTACTTTGTCCATCACTTTTCTATAATTACCCAACAAATACTCTTCTGGTTTCCAATAGTTTTCAAAAAAACTGATGTTCACCCCGGCTTTGAATTTAGCCTGAAGCGCAAGCTGAAAATCTGGAATATTTTCTTGGGACTGAACTGAAACAGTACAAAGCTGTAAAAACAAAATGGAAATGGAAATGGCCAGTTTCTTTTTTAGGGATTTCATTCTGAGCGATTTAAGCATACTCAAATTAAATAATTTTTTTATTCTCACTAAGAATAATAAGTAAAAATGCCGTCCGGAATTGCATCTGGACGGCCTTTTTTAATGTATTAATTGGTATTTGGAATCATTATACTATTACTTATACCTAAACGTAAACGCCTTTTTAAATGTGCGCGCTAAATCATCGTAATGATGATCTTTATCTTTATTCATCACTTTCTTGATACTGATTTTGCAATAGGTTGGTTGATGATATTGGTTATAGGAATAGGTTAACTGAATCAAGTCTTTTAATGGGGTCTCCGTTTCTCCTCTTTCAATAGAATAATTCATTGGATTATTCTGATTCAAGAAATGCCAGTTTAATTCAATATTTCCGTAATCAAAAGATCTACGGTCATTATCTTCCTTTCCCTTAGTTTCAAAACTTAGGGTGATTTTTTCGTTGGAAACTAAGGGAGCAATATTTAATTGATGCAGTGGATTAATGGCCCGGTCAAATTTGGTAAAAGTAAAATTTGCCCGAGGATAGAATTTGCCTCCAGTATTATGTTCGGCGGATTCATATCTAATATTGTGGTCCTGATTAATCACAAAAGAATTTGAATATATATTGGGTGGAACATAAGTGGTTGAATCCTTTTCACTAAAATCTAAAATGCGTTCTACTTTAGAAGCTGTCTGTTTAAAAAATGTTACCGTTTTTGTAGCATGGGTAAGATCCAATTTTGCATTTACCTCTCTGAAAGGATAGTTGATGATACTATCTCCAATTCGTTCTCCATTTTTAAATAGAAAAATCTGATCTTCTACATCAGCTCCTAACACAGTCCCGGTTTTTTCATCAAAATCATTTGTTTCAACACGTCTTAGATAAGGGAGTTGTTCATTATTATGGTATTTAAAATATTGATGTTTTATTGCCTTTTCAGAGCCGCTTTTGCCTTTGGGGGATTCTTTGGTTTCATACAGCATATCCGTAATGGCCGTTACCCTTTTTAATTGATCGTATTCAAAAAAAACAGCCTTGTAATTTCCTTTAACAGTATCACTTACAATGCTTATAAGTAAGGGGGTATTTGTTTGTGGAGTAGGCTTGTTCTGCGCCTGGGAAACAAAAGGGAGTAAACTGAGTAACAAAAGGAATTTCAGCATAAACTTTAAGGGGATAGATTTGATCATTGCAAAATTAAAATCTTCTATTTTTTATATCTAAACGTAAACGATTTTTTATACGTACCTGCTAAACGACCATTATCATTTTTAAAAATTTTCTTAACCAATGTTTTGCAATAAGTGGGTTGCTGATCTTGGTTGTAAGAATAGGATAACTGAATAATGTCTTCAAACGGAGACTCTACTTCTCCCCTTTCAAAATATAAGTTCATTGGATTATTTTGATTCAAGTAATGCCAGTTAAATTCCGTGCCAAAGTGATCAATGCATTTTCCAATTTGTTTCATTTGATCTGAACCAAAACTTAGGGTAATCTTTTCATTTGTAACTAAGGGAGCAATATTTAATTGCTGAAGTGGATTAATGGCTTGGTCAAATTTGGTAAAAGTAAAATATGCACGAGGAAAGAATCTATCTCCATCATGCTGTTCTGAAGATTCAAACCCAATATTATGTTCCTTATTAATGACAAAAGAATCAATGAAATATTTTCGCGGATACTTTATACCTGGTTCTTTTTCAGATAGTCCCAATACACTAATTAGTTTAGTTGGGGTTTGTACAAAACTTGCTATCCGTTTCTGGGAAATTGTATCATCAAATTTTGCATCTGCTACAAGATGTTCATAATCTTGATAAATAACGCTGTCACCAATTCGTTTGCCATCTTTAATTAGAAAATATTGTAGTTGTTGAGACTGCCCATTTCTTTCTCTACTAAGTCTTATATCTTCATAATCATAATTAAAAATATGGGATGCAAAAGGGATCTGTTCATTTTGCTGGTATTTAAAATCTTGCACTTTAATTAAAGTTTCCAAAGAGGCAGATCTTTTTTTAATGCTAATTTCTTTTACTGAAATACGGCTCACTCTTTTCAATTGGTCGTATTCAAAAACAATGGCTTTGCATGTTCCGTTGATGGTATCGCTGGTGATACTTTCAAGAAGGGGGATGGTTTTATTTGAAGTAGTATTGATTTGAGCGGTGGAAACAAAAGGGAACAAGAGGAGGATCAAAAGGATTTTTTGCATAACTATCTAGGGGTCTTATTAATCATAAAAATAATGGATCGAGGCCATAAAAAAAGGCCGCCACAAAAGTGACAGCCTTTCATAAGTATAGTTGTATAGAATTATCCTAATGCAACGCGTACAAACTGGGTAACTTTCAAATCAGCATTTACTGATTTCAAGTATTCACCAACAGTTTTGCCACCGTCTTTTACAAAAGCTTGGGCCAACAATGTGTTCTCTTTAAAGAACGCATTCAATTTACCTTCGGCAATTTTAGCAATCATTTCGTCTGGTTTACCAGCCATTTTAGGATCAGCTTTCATGGTTTCAACCACAATAGCACGCTCTCTTTCAATGGTAGCAGCAGGAATAGCATCTGGATCAACAGCCAAAGGATTCATAGCAGCAATTTGCATTGCTACGTCTTTACCAGCTTCAGCAGCTTCAGAACTTAAACCAACCAATACACCCATGCGGTTTGCACCGTGAATATAAGAAGCTACATAGTTTGCTTCAATGCGCTCAAATTTGGCAACACCAATTTTCTCACCAATAGAAGCCAATTTATCGTTGATCAGGTCAGAAACCTTAGCACCGTTTACCGATACTTCGTTTAGTTCTTCTGCGCTTTTCACGTTGTTAGCAACGGCAGCGTCAGCAATACTTTGAGCAAAAGCAACAAAGTCAGCATTTTTAGATACAAAGTCAGTTTCGCAGCTAATGCAAACAACAAAACCAGTTTTGTTATCAGCAGAAGTTTTTGCAATGATCACACCTTCTTTAGCTTCACGGTCGCTGCGTTTAGCGGCAACTTTCTGGCCTTGCTTGCGCAACCAGTCAATAGCGCCTTCAAAATCGCCATTGGTTTCAGTCAATGCTTTTCTGCAGTCTAGCATACCAGCTCCGGTAGCTTGACGTAATTTGTTGATTTCTGCTGCGGTGATTGTTACAGTAGACATATAGTATGTTATTAAGGTTATAAATATTTTAACCGGGACAATTTACACTGTCTTGCAATGCTTCCCTGTTAAGAAAAAATGAAGTAGGACTCAATCTATAAAAGATGGGTCATTATGCCTTCTCCCAGAGGGGAGCACGACGTAATGACCCAATCAATTGTTTCCTTACTATCGGCTTCCACCGCCACCAGCTGGCCTACGGTTTCCGCTGCTTGGAACGCGACGCTTAGGTGCGCCACCAGGACCACCAGCAGGTGCACCTTGGTTTGCTCCACCTCTTCTGCCACCACGACCAGCTTCAGCTTGAGCTTCAGCTTCTAGGCGACGAGCGCGAGTTTCATTTTCGTTGTTGTTGTCATCTTCACTATCGTCATCTTTAGAAGCTTGACGTTCAGCCAAACCTTCTGCAATAGCAGCTACTATGTAGTTAGTGATGATAGCAATAGATTTAGTAGCATCGTCATTAGCAGGTACTGCAAAGTCAACCTTGTTAGGATCACTGTTAGTATCAACCATACCAAATGTGGTAATGCCCAAACGCTTAGCTTCAGCCAAAGCAATATGCTCGTGACCAATATCAACCAAGAACAAAGCGGCTGGTAGGCGACCCAATTGAGCAATACCGCCCAATACCTTTTCCATTTTTTCTTTGTCGCGGCTTAAAGTCAAACGCTCTTTCTTAGTCAAGCTTTCAGCGCTACCATCTGCCAACATTTTTTCAATGCTCTGCATCTTCTTAACGCTCTTACGAACGGTGTTGAAGTTGGTTAACATACCACCCAACCAACGTTCAGTTGCATATGGCATGTTTACACGCTTAGCGCATTCGCTAACTATTTCTTTAGCCTGTTTTTTAGTAGCTACGAACATGATTTTCTTGCCGCTTTTAGCAATTTGTTTCATGGCCGCTGCAGCTTCCTGCAAATGGTCTACTGTTTTGTTCAGGTCAATGATGTGAATACCTTTCTTCTCAGCAAAGATGTAAGGCAACATCTTAGGGTTCCACTTCTTTTTCAGGTGACCAAAGTGTACGCCGGCCTCCAGGAGTTGCTGTTGTAATGAAGTGTTATTTTCCATTGTATGAGTTTGAAATTTTTAATTTGAAATTTGAATTGAGGTGTTGACATACCGTTGTAACAGCAATATCAAATCCCAAATATTAACGTTTAGAGAACTGATAGCTTCTACGTGCTTTCTTATGACCGAATTTCTTACGTTCAACACCACGTGGATCACGCTTCAGTTGACCGGCAGCTTTCAGTGCAGGACGCAATTCGCTATTCACTTCCAACAGCGCACGAGCAATACCTAATTTAGCAGCTTCCGCTTGACCTTTCAAACCACCACCAGCGGCGTTGATTACTATGTCAAACTTACCAACAGCATCGGCAGTCTTTAAAGGCGCTTCTACCTGATTTTGCAGGTAAACCAGCGGAAAATAGGCTTTGTAATCCTTGTCGTTTACAGTGATCTTACCATCGCCCTTGCTGATGAACACGCGGGTAACAGCTTCTTTACGACGACCAACTGCGTTTTTTTGTTTTTCCATTATAGTTTGTTTGGAATGTGTTTAAATTAGAATTTCAGTTCTTTAGGTTGCTGAGCAGCATGTGGATGTACAGCACCTGCATAAACGAATAATTTCTTAACCATCTTACGGCCAAGTTTGTTTTTAGGAAGCATGCCTTTAACAGCTCTTTCCATTAAAACTTCAGGACGACGCTTGATCAAGTCTTCAGCAGCTTCCTTTTTTTGACCACCTGGGTATCCAGTGTAGTTCATGTAAACTTTGTCGTGGAATTTGTTACCAGTCAACAAAACCCTCTCGGCGTTGATGATGATCACATTGTCTCCGCAATCTACGTGAGGAGTGTAATAAGCTTTGTTCTTACCGCGAAGAACAGCAGCAATCTTTGAAGCCAAACGACCTACGGTTTGATTAGTGCCGTCTACAACATACCAATTATGTTGAACGGTAGCCGCGTTCGCAGACTTTGTGGTGAAATGGAGTTTGCTCATAATATTTCTTTTTAAATGACCCGGCGCTATCCCACCGGTCTGATGTCCCCAATTTATTCGGGGGGGCAAAGGTAGGGGCCAATAGGCCGATTTTCCAAGCTTTTTGAAAAGTATTTTCACAGACACCTTTGTAACTGATTGATTTTCAATAATAATTTTGAATGATTTTTTAAATTAGGTAGTCAAATGCTTGATTTTGTTGGGTTTTAAGCACCTTTGGAAAAAGAATCCATGGGTTTTCGCAAGTATCAGGCCGATGCCATTTTTACCGGAACGGAGTTATTGGGGGCAGATCAGGTCTTGATCATGGACCATCACGGGGTGGTAGAAGCCATTGTGCCAGCCAGCGAAGCCGGAGAAGATATTCAGTACCAAGCGGGCTGGCTAAGTCCAGGTTTTGTGAATGCCCACTGTCATTTGGAATTAAGTCATATGAAGGGGCTGATTCCAGTGGGAACGGGACTGGTAGATTTTATCCTATCCATTTTACAACTCAGGCATTTTCCAGAAGAGGAGATTTTACAGGCCATCAGTGACGCGGAAACCGCCATGATTCAAAATGGCATTGTAGCCGTTGGCGATATCAGCAATAATGCCACCAGTTTTTTTCAAAAATCCAAGAACAACCTGAGTTGGCATACTTTTTTAGAGATCAGCGGATTCTCACCACAGATTGCACAAATGCGCTTTGAACAAGGTCTAGCAGCATACAAGCAGTTTGAGCCCTTGCAGGGCGATGCTTTTCGTTTGAGCACAGCCGCACACGCACCCTATTCTGTGTCCAATGCTTTATGGGAATTGATGGCACCTTATTATCAAGGTAAAACCACATCGCTACACAACCAAGAAACCCATTTTGAAGACGATTTTCTTGGGCACAAAAAAGGAGACTTTACCAGACTCTATGAACTATTAAAAGTAGATACTAGTTTTTACCATCCCACTGGAAAAAGCAGTCTGCAATCCGTGGCGCATCATTTTGCAGGAGCCAAACAGGTATTGCTGGTACATGATACCTTTACCAAAGAAGCGGATCTAGATTTTATAGCCACTTTATCTGAACAGCAGCAAACCCAATACCATTTTTGTTTGTGCGTAAATGCCAACTTATATATTAATAAAGCCCTCCCACCCATTGATCTATTGCGTCAAAAAAACTGCAGCCTAGTCTTGGGTACCGATAGCTTGGCCAGCAATCACCAACTCAGTATTCTTGCAGAAATCAAAACTATACAAGCAAACTATCCGCAGATTCCACTCACAGAGATCCTGCAATGGGCCACCCTTAACGGCGCCAAGGCCCTTGGTTTTGATAATCGCTTAGGCAGTTTTGAAAAAGGCAAACAGCCGGGAATGGTATGGATTAAAGAAGCATCAATGCCTGACCACCCATTAACTTAAACAAGCAAGGTTGATTGAATGGCTTTGAGCAGTGGTGTTGGAACTTGTTGTTCTTCTGCATAGTATTCCCAACGGCTTACTTGAGTTTTGACCTCATCAACTATTTGCACTGGTTTTTTAATATTCATAGACTTTGCAACTGCTAATAAATCTTGATGTGAAATCTGGTCCCTTTCTCCATTCACACTTAAAGACTGTCTGCTAACCCATGGGCTGCCGGGTCTATACGCATGGCAAATATCATAAGCTGGTGATAAATGCCATTCCCCTGATTGATTCATGGTAAAGGCAAAATTTTTGGTATGGTCATCACAGTTTCTGGCTAGTACATTAAAGACCATTCTCCGGAATAATTGTTCCGCTTCGGGATAGCTTAAGCGCAACATTCGCATGGTTTGAAACAACTGTTCATAAGAATAAGCATTGATTTCTGTAAAATCAACATGCTGCATACCACAAAAACTCTGCACATGTAATTTGCCCTGATCTGGTATTCGATCAAATCTTTTGGTCATAAAATGTGCCCTTCCATGCTCTTCCAATAATCTGGATTCCATCATATCAATGCCAGAAGCCAAGGCCATTTTATAATAAGCCATTTCTACACGTCCATAACCGTTACTGGTTCCTAGTGGACCATCGCCCAAGCTCAGTTGCGTATCTACAACACCATCAAATTTGATTAACCAGTGGGTGAATCCTTTTGGCGCTTCTGCCTGCCCTGATCTTACTTCACCTGTTTGAACGTTAAAGGCAATCAAAGCCTTGGCCCTGGCTCCTCCTGCTGAAGTTCCTATTTTTAAAATTTGTGCTAGGGCTTTTTGCTCATCTGCAGATAAGTTGGTTTGAAATTCCTTTCTTCCTAGCATAATCTCTTGGGCAATATGCACCAAGTGATTCATTTCAATTTTAGTGGACGCCGCTCCTACTTGTGGTTCAGCAGGTTCAAATTCCAATGCGCCCATGCCTCGTTTACCAATAAAACAAAGGGTCTCAACAGGGTTAAGACTATTGGTGGGCCTACCTTGTTGTGCCAACCATGCATTGATAAGGGTGTTTCCATATTTATCTGGAAGCACATCGGACAAGAGTCCTGGTAATCCTTTGAATGTATTGCTTTGGCTTAATTCCGGAAAACTAAAGACCCTGCCTCTTGCTTGGGAAATGGGCATTTTTAGTGGCGCTAAATCTAAATTCTGAGAAAGAAAAGAGGGCTCAAATTCAAAGCTTCCAAGATGGGTAGCAGCATCCCATGATATGGCACCAACCCTTTTGCCCCAAAGATGTATATAGGCAGCATCAATCATTACCAATCAGCATTTGTTGACAAGGGATTATTTGATTGCTTCTTACTGGCTCTTTTTCTTTGGGCTTTTGCCTGTTTTGCCAATAACAAGGGACTTACTTGAACCGGCCTTTGCAATTGTTTAAAAATAGACAACTGATCTAAGATCCGCAATACTTGAATCAAGGACAAAATAGTTCCTCCAGTCCCTTTCTCCAGTAAACTAAGCGTAGACCTTGCAATTCCAGCTTGATTGGCCAACTGTTCTTGGGTCAAATTTTGAGACAGCCTAGTTTCTTTGATAAAATTGCCAAGTAATTCCAAGAGGGCTTGATCACTCAATGCATGCCATTGTATGGCTGTATGTTCATTAGTCATTGACATAGATAACCCATTTGATTGGTCCTTTTGTCAAAATTATGATTTTTGTATGATTATTCAGTCGTTAATTGATTTTTTAATGATTTATGACTGATTTTTCAGACATAAAAGGTATTTTAAGCCATACAAGATGATTAACCCAACACTTCCTGCAAAATGGGAAGACTTTTGATTTCTCCAAAGTCTGGAATATGGAGTGATAAAAAGAGTTGGTAAGCGGCTAGGAGTTCTTGGCGAAGGTGGCGGTTGAGGACAATTTTTTCTAGTTCTGAAGGGTCTTGGATTTTAAGAAAATCAGAAGTGGTTTTGGCAAGTGGTCCTTCTATTAAATAAGGATGCAGGGGTTGCTCTTTAATGAACATGCCTTCTTGCAAATCAAAGACTGGCGTGGCTTCTGAGTATTCTCCTAAGAGTTGGAAACCCAATTCACTGGCCAAACGCAACATAAAATAGAGCGGTATGTTGGCGGCTACCTGGTCTGTGCACTGGTCTAATTGTTTGAGGGTTTCTTCTGCTAGATAAAATAATTCGGGATTGGCTTCTGGTTCTTTGAGTGCATGTTGCAAAAGTTCTACCAAATAAGTGGCCACGGTATTGCGCACCACATTAAACAAAACTTGTTGGTAGAGATAACTCCATTGGTACTCGCGAATAAATTGGAGTTGTTTAAAATTGTTCTGATACACTTCCATCTCCAACATGGCGCCGGGTTGAAAATAGCTGGCCTTACCGGCCGATGTTTTACTGCTTTTGCGCACACCTTTTACAATATAACTCTGTACGCCAAAGAGGGCAGTGTACACCGATGTGATGATGCTGGTGTCGCCATATTTCACGGTACGCAAAACTATACCTTTTGTAGTGTGAACCATTTTTTAAAGGTAGAGTGAAATTGCGAAGAGTGAAGAGTGAAGAGTGAAGAGTGAAAAGTGAAGAGTGAAGAGTGAAGAGTGAAGAGTGAAGAGTGAAGAGTGAAGAGTGAAGAATTAAGAGTTGGGAATAATTTTGATAATCTTCACCGCATTCAAGCCGCGCATCACAAAATAAGTGAGGTCAAATTCAAACCATTTCTTGGCAAAATTGGCGTCGTCTTTGGCGTAGTGGTGGTTGTTCTGAAACAGTTCTCCCATGAGCAAAATACCCCAGGGTGAGCTATTCTTAGAATGGTCTCCATTGTCAAAATTGCTATAGCCATATTTGTGACCACACCAGTTAACCACGGCACCTTGAATAGGACCCATCATAAAATGAATGGGTAATAATAGGAACCACCAGGCATTGGGGGCAAAATAGATATAGAAAGCGGTGTAAGCAGCGCCAAAAGCTAAACGGGTAATAATATGGTGTCCAAAGCGGTCCAATTTGTCCCAAACGGGTAGGTATTCTTTGGTAAACTGCGCATCGGGAAGGTTCTTACCTGTGAGAAAGCCGCGGAAAATGATGATGGTATGCTGCATCATATGGTACACGTCTTTGAAAAAATGGGGGGAATGCGGATCCTTTTCGGTATCGGAATAAACATGGTGCATGCGGTGCATGACCCCATAAGCCCTGGGAACCAAAAAGGAAGAACCTTGCACTAACCATGTGGTCACGTAAAACACCTTTTCCCAGTTTTTGCTGGTGGTATACATTTTATGAGACGCAAAGCGATGCAGGAAAAAACTATGAAAAAACAAAGACAGAAACCAATGCGAAAAAAAGAAAATCAAGATAGCAAGCATGATCGAGGGGAATTCGTTAGAACACTAAACCGGTAAGATAGCCCTAAAAGCCCCGGATAGTTCAAAACCCACGATTAATTGCTGAAAATCAATGATTTCCTTACACAGTTCCAGTGAATTGTTTCAAAAAGCGCACATCATTCTGAGAATAGAGACGCAGATCGTTCACTTGGTACTTGAGCTGGGTAATTCTTTCTACGCCCATGCCAAAGGCAAAACCGGTGTATTTATTGGAATCAATCCCAAAATTTTCCAGCACTTTGGGGTGCACCATTCCACTACCCAGGATCTCTACCCAACCGGTATGCTTGCAAATATTGCAACCATCGCCACCGCAGATCAAACAACTGATGTCCATTTCTGCACTAGGCTCGGTAAAAGGAAAATAACTTGGGCGGAAACGCACTTTTACGTCTTTACCAAACATCTCCTGTACAAAAAAGTAAAGGGTCTGTTTTAAATCGGCAAAGCTCACGTTCTCGTCTATATAAAGGCCTTCCACTTGGTGAAAAAAGCAGTGGGCGCGGGCCGATATGGTTTCATTCCGGTACACCCTTCCTGGACAGATTACACGGATGGGTGGTTTTTGGGTTTCCATTACCCTGGCTTGTACAGAGCTGGTATGGGTACGCAGCAACCAGGCAGGGTCTTGGTTTATGTAAAAAGTATCCTGCATATCGCGGGCGGGATGGTCTTCAGGCAGGTTCATGGCGCCAAAATTGTGCCAGTCATCTTCAATCTCAGGACCTTCTGCCACGGCAAAACCAAGGCGTTTGAAAATAGAAACTATTTGATTGCGAACCAGGTTCAAAGGATGACGGGTACCTACAGCTATAGGATCGCCCGGTAGGGATAAATCAATGGCAGCAGCACCGGCACCGGCACCACCTGTAGCGTTTTCTTTGAGGGTCTCAAATTTGGTCTCAACAAAAATCTTGAACTCGTTCAGGATCTGACCAAATTCCTTCTTTTGTTCCACTGGAACATTCTTCATTTCTCCCATGATGGCTTTCACCAAACCTTTTGTACCCAGCCATTTGATTCTGAATGCTTCTACTAAATCGGCGGTTCCCGCTACTTCAGCAGCCACTTCTTCCTTAAATCCAGCTATTTTTTGCAATAAAGCTTCCATGCTGCGAAGATAACGATTGACAATAACTTTCCATTAAAACACAAAATTTCCGCCATCGGTGGGCATTCCATACATTTGTAGATGAATTTTAGTGACCAAATGGAATATAATACGGACAGAAACTTATTGGGAATGAAGGAATACGGCCGCCACGTACAGAAGATGGTGGAGTTCCTTTTGACCATTGAAGACCGTGAGAAACGTCAGCAACAAGCACAATCTGTGATTGAGCTGATGGGCTTTTTAAATCCGCACTTAAAGAATGTAGAAGACTTTAGACATAAGCTTTGGGATCACCTCTTTTTTATCAGCGATTTTAAATTAGACGTTGATTCTCCTTATCCAATTCCACAAAAAGAAACCTACAAACAAAAACCAGATCCGCTTCCTTATCCCAAGCGTCATCCAAAATATGCGCACTTGGGTAAGAACCTAGAAGTGGTGATAGATAAGGCTTTGAAAGAAGAAGATCCTGAAAAGAAAGCAGGATTTGCACACGCCATTGCTTATTATATGAAGCTGGCTTATAGCAACTGGCACAAAGAATTGGTACACGATGATACCATTAGGGCAGAGTTGAATAGCATCACTGGTGGTGAATTGGAATTCAGCAATACTCCTTACATAAAACACCGCAACCAGAATTTTGAGCGCGATGAGTTTCCACGCAACAATGGTGGTGGCAGATGGCAGCAGAATTTTGGCGGACGCAACAACAATAACCGCAACGCAGGTGGTCAAAATAGAGGCAATAATCGCCCTAATAACAACAACCGCAATGCAGGCCCACAGAACAGGGGTGACAACAGGGGTAATAACGCCAACGCACAAAATATCAGCAATCCCGGAGGCGGTAGACCCGATTCTAGGGGCGGTAATTATAAGAAACGCTACTAACAAAACAGCAAATATTCCCACATGAGCAGTTTTGAAGTGATTGGAGGCAATCAACTCAAAGGTTCCATTGAACCCCAGGGTGCCAAGAACGAAGCTTTGCAGATTATCTCTGCCGTACTGCTCACTGACCAGTTAGTGACCATTACCAATATTCCTGACATTCTTGATGTAAACCTGCTTATAGAATTATTGGAAGATATTGGCGTCAAGACAAATCGCGTTAGCCGAGATACCTGTACGTTTCAGGCCGATGACATTAATGTAGACTTTCTTGCATCAGAGGAATTTAGAAAAAAAGGCGGAAGGCTGCGAGGCTCTGTCATGCTTGCTGGGCCAATGCTGGCGCGATTTAAACGTGCTTATATTCCCAAACCAGGTGGAGATAAAATTGGCCGTAGGCGATTAGATACCCATATCATTGGATTTGAAAAACTAGGTGCCAAATTTGAATACGATGAGGAGCATAGTTGTTTCCGTTTGAGCTCTCCCCAATTAAAGGGATGCTTTATGTGTTTAGACGAACCCTCTGTTACGGGCACTGCTAATATTTTAATGGCAGCTGTTTTAGCGCAGGGCACTACTACTATTTATAACGCGGCATGCGAACCCTATATTCAACAACTCTGCAACATGCTGACCCGTATGGGTGCGCGTATTAGCGGGATCAGCAGTAATTTATTGGTGATTGAAGGCGTTGAAAAACTAAGTGGCACCGAACACCGCATGTTGCCCGATATGATTGAGATAGGCAGTTTTATTGGACTTGCTGCCATGACCCAGAGTGAGATCACCATCAAGAACGCGGGTGTAGAACACTTGGGCGTGATCCCAGAAAAGTTTCAGCAACTGGGTATTCAATTGGAGATTCAAGGAGATGATATTTATATACCTGCGCAGGATTCTTATCAGGTGCAAACCTTTATGGATGGTGGCATCCTCACCATTTATGACCATCCTTGGCCAGGCTTTACACCAGACTTATTGAGCATTGTGATTGTGGTAGCTACCCAAGCTATTGGCTCTGTGTTGGTGCACCAGAAAATGTTTGAAAGTAGGTTGTTCTTTGTAGACAAACTCATAGACATGGGTGCCCAGATTATTCTCTGTGATCCGCATAGGGCCACTGTAATAGGACTTGGCCGTAAACAGGCATTGCGCGGCATTACCATGAGTAGTCCAGATATTCGTGCGGGTCAGGCATTGTTAATTGCGGCACTCAGTGCAGAGGGAAAAAGTACCATTCAAAATATTGAACAGATAGACCGAGGGTATCAGCGCATTGACGAGCGTTTGCGCGCTTTGGGAGCCAATATTAAAAGGGTTCCTTAGTTTTTATTACAAACAAATAAGAAAGCTCGGTTGGGATAATCGCGCAGCATCTGCTGGATTTTCATAGGGTTGCGGATAATCTTGTATCTATTCAGGTCTATCAGTTCATTGGCTTTGCAAAACTGGTCCCAGCATTCAATATTGCTCAGCACTTTGTTTAAGCGCAACAATTGCCTATCCAACTCTTCTTGTGTTAGTGGACCCTGATGACTCAGAACCAACAAATCCCTGTTTTTTGCACTCATAGCTTATTGCCTTTCATTCCATTTATGGGGCGGACAACCACATCCATTGGCTCTTCTACTCTTAGCAGATGCGCAAGAAATGGTGACCATTGAAATCAATAACAGTAAAACAATTAATTGGTTTATTTTGGGACGCATAACTGCACTAAATTCAGCAATCGGTCTTAGAAAACCAATCAAAAGTTTCAATTGTTTGATAATATTAACATAGAACGCGTACTGGTTGCCCCACTGGATTGGGGGCTTGGTCATGCTACACGCTGTATTCCTATTATCAAAGCCCTGCAGGAATTGGGAAAGACCGTCTTGTTGGCTGGCGATGGGCCTTCTGCCCAATTATTGCAAACCGAATTTCCATCTCTGACCCTTTTACCACTCAGGGGTTACCATATCAGTTACGCCAAAACCGGATGGGGGTTGCCTTGGCAAATGCTGGCGCAAGCTCCAACTATTTTTCAGACCATCAAGGATGAGCACGCATGGCTAGATGCCATGATAGAAGAACAGCAAATTGATTTGGTCATTTCTGATAATCGCTATGGGCTTTATTCTAAAAAAATTCCCTGCGTGTTGATCACGCACCAGCTAACCATAAAAATGCCCTTTGCATGGTTGGAGCGGCATGTACAAAAGATTCATTACTCGTTGATCAATCGGTTTCATACATGTTGGGTGCCGGATGCCAAGGGGCCACTAAACTTAGGAGGAGATTTATCACATCCAATGAAAATGCCCGCTATTCCTGTGAAATGGATTGGTTTGCTATCGCGATTTGAAAAGTCAAATCAATCCACGGATTCTTTTAAATACAAATATTGTTTTTTGCTATCAGGACCTGAGCCACAAAGAACAATATTAGAAACAATCATTTTAAATAATATCAAAGACGTACTTGAACCGATGGTCTTAGTTCGTGGATTACCATCAACTTCCGATTCAATAGAAATAAAAAATAGTTCTCTAAAAATCCTCCATCACTTACCTGCTACTGAATTAGCTCAAGTAATTATGTCTAGCGAATGGGTCTTTTGCCGCAGTGGCTATTCCACATTAATGGACTTAGCAGCATTACAAAAAAACGCCATTTTAATTCCAACACCTGGTCAAACAGAACAGGAATACTTGGCTAAGCAATTAGCTGCACAAGGTTTGGCAACTACAGTTGTTCAATCAAAATTTTCATTAAGCGAATCCATCGCGCAAGCAAAAAAATTAAGCGCGGATTCAAGGGCTTCAAAAGAATTGCCTTTTTTCAACACAAATATGTTGCAAGGATTACTCTTGGCCCTAGAAAGCTTGTAGTTTTGTGCCCGAATGGAAAGAAATACCAAGGCTCACTTGGCAGTGATGAGTGCCAACATCATTTTTGCCATCAGCTATTCTGTTGTCAAGTATCTCACTCCCGGCGTGATGCATCCTTATGCACTCAATGCCGTGCGGATTTTGGTGAGTTTGGTTTTTTTCTGGGGTCTTTTTGCACTCAAACCCGGCAAAGCAGGGATTGATAGAAAAGATATTCCTCGGTTCTTTGCCTGCGCTGCTACTGGTGCACTAATCAACCAATTGATGTTTATTAAAGGGGTCTCACTCACCACACCCATTCATAGTTCCCTGCTCTCACTTTGTACGCCCATCTTTATCACGTTTATTGCGGCATGGTTAATTAAAGAAATGTTGAGCTGGTTGAAAATTGTGGGATTGGTATTTGGTGTGGGAGGATCACTCTTATTGATTCTGACCAAGGAACAACACGCAGCTGTTGGTAGTAATATTATTCTCGGCGATTTGATGGTGATGATCAACGCCATTTCTTATGCCTTTTATTTAGTCATGGTGCGCCCCTTGATGGCCAAGTATTCTGCCATACATGTTTTGCGTTGGGTATTCACATTTGGAACCGTCCTGATTTTACCTTTTACGCTGGGCGATTTTGTTGCCACGGATTGGTCTGCTTTTGCATTTGGACACTGGGTAGCACTAGCGTTTATTGCCATTGGCGCCACCTGTTTGGCTTATCTGTTTAATGTGTACGGGATTTCTGTAATTGGACCATCGGCCACCGGCACCTATATCTATACCCAACCTATTTTTGCAGCCATTATTGCTATTCTATTTGCGGGCGAGCATTTTAGTTGGATCAAATTACTTGCAGCCCTCTGCATTTTTACTGGCGTATTTCTGGCCAATTATAAAAGAACCGTTCCTGAGACAGTGGTGGAAGATTAAAGAATTCCCCCTGACCGTTCACACAACCCATTCCCCCAAACCACTAACCGTTTTTCGGGCAGTCAAAGAACCAGAACAGTTTGTCAACGTCTTCAAACTCCGTCCAGTGTTTGATGGGAATATTGATGGCATAGATGCCGCAAGTGGGCATATCATCAATCCGGGTATCGGTAAGTCCATTCACAAAATCAGTGATGCCGGGGTTATGAGAAAAAATGGCCACCGTATTGAGTTTGTCATCCAGATCTTGAATAATCTCATAGAACACATGAGCCGGTGCATGATACAATTTATCAAAACTGATAATGGCTGTTTTCTTAATCTCCTGCGATTTTGCAAATTGCTCCGCCGTGCTAAAAGCCCTTCTGGCTGTGCTAGAAACAATGGCGTCAAGTTTGATTCCCCTCTCCAAGATTCTATGCGCCATTTCAGGGGCATCGCGCTCCCCACGCTCGTTCAAAGGGCGGTCAAAATCGCCCATCAAACTATTGTTCCAACTACTCTTGGCGTGACGGATAATCAATAATTGCTTCATGCTGAAAAGTTACAATAAACTACACTTACATTTGTGTTGATGGCAGTAAAAAGAGTAGGTCTTGCAGAATTTTTAACACTGGCTAAAACACATCCCGTATTAGATGTGCGCAGCACTGGTGAATACCTACACGCACATATTCCCGGCGCGCAAAGTCTACCCCTGTTTAGCGATGAAGAAAGAAAAGTAGTGGGAACGGCTTACAAGCAACAGAGCAAACAAGTAGCTATCAAGATTGGACTGAAATATTTTGGGGTGAAAATGGTGGAGATGGTAGAGACGGTGGAAGCCATGTTCAAAGAATTGAATCCATCAAAATCTGGTTCCAATAAATCATCTTCCAAAGAAATTAATTCAGATTCCAAAACAAATCATCCAACCACACCAAATACTGAACCCCCATTTACAGCAAAAATTGTCCTAGTCCATTGTTGGCGCGGAGGAATGCGAAGCGCCGGTGTGGCTTGGTTGTTGGATTTGTACGGATACCAGGTATACACTTTGCAAGGTGGTTACAAAACATATAGGGGTTGGGTGTTGGAGCAATTTGAAAAAGATTACCCCATACAGATTTTAGGTGGCTACACAGGTTCTGGCAAAACCGAAGTATTAAAAGCACTGGCCAACAAGTCTGAATGTGTGATAGACTTAGAAGGACTTGCCGGACACAAGGGGTCAGCATTTGGGAATATGGGATTACCGGCGCAACCATCGCAGGAGATGTTTGAAAATAAATTGGCACAGGCTTTATCAAATATTGCTCCAAATGAGAATATTGAAAATACCTCCCCAACTTGCATATGGATGGAAGACGAGAGTCAGCGCATTGGAACGGTGAATATTCCAACGGTTTTGTATCAAAAAATGCGACAGAAAAAAGTCTTCTTTTTGGATATCCCTTTTGAGTCAAGACTGGATTATATCTGCATACATTATGGCAAGTTTCCAAAAGAACAATTGATCAATGCCATTATTAGGATCAAGAAAAAACTAGGCGGCTTAGAAACCAAAACGGCTATCAATAGTTTGGTAGAAGACGATGTTCGCGAATCTTTCCGCGTACTATTGCAGTACTACGATAAATTATACGGCAAGGGTCTTGAGCGCAACCGCGAAAACCTAACATCGATTGTTACTCGAGTAGAAGCGCCGGTGGTAGATGATCAAGCAAATGCTGGATTGTTGTTAGGTCAACAATAAAAGAATCTTAAGATGATCCACACCAGCATTCACTGAATCTGAGAAAAATCTGTCTGGTCCTATGGAGAACCCTCATGAAATCTTAGTAACCTCACCGAATCTGAAAAAGACCTATCTGGTCTTACGGAGAGCCCTCATGAAATTTAAATACCCCAAATGGAGCTCTAGTAAATCAGTAAGACTGTAGTTACTTTTTGAACTTTTAAAAAAGGGCGTTTTTTATACTTGTTCTAGTATAAAAACGACCTCTCTATTTTATACCCGTTCTAGTATAAAATAAAATCAAAAAATATACACGTTCTAGTATAAAATAGAACCCCCTGATTTATACTTGTTCTAGTATAAAAATGGACTAAAAGTTTTTTTTCAAAAACTAAGTACTGACTGCGGAAGAAAAGAAGGGTTAGCGGTTCTGATTTTCAGGATTGGGTTTGAATAAAATTTTATTGAAAGAGAATCAGTTGGGTTTTAAAATGAATGAGTTTGAAAAAAAATTAAAAGGGAATTTGTCTTTAAAAAAATTCCGATTCAAGTGTTTAAACTGGATTTAAATCTTAGTTGATCATCCAGTTTCTGATGGTGAGTCCGCCCATATAGCTCATGACTATCACCACTAGCCAACCCACCGCAGTTAAAATACCAGAATGCTTATAAGTACCTACCAGAGAGGATTTACGGGAAACCAATAGCATAATGGCTAAGGCGATGGGTAGTATTAAACCATTCAGCGCGCCTACTGTGACCAAGATTTTTACAGGGTTACCAATCACCACATACGCAATAGTAGAAAAGACAATAAACCCACTGATAAGCCAGCGTTCATTTTTGGCAATCCAAGGATGAAAAGTTTTTAAAAAAGAAACCGATGTATAGGCCGCACCTACTACCGATGTAATAGCAGCACACCACATAACCACACCAAAAAATTTGTATCCCATTTCTCCGGCGGCTGCGCGGAAAACAGATGCAGGTGGATTACTCATGTCTAGTTGCACACCTTGCATGATCACACCAAGGGCTGCTAAAAACAAGACAAATCGCATGATGGCCGTGACCAAAATTCCTGTTACCGCACTCTTATTCACGGAGGGTAATTGTGCTTCTCCTGAAATGCCAGCGTCTAATAATCTATGCCCTCCTGCAAAACAGATATAGCCTCCAACCGTGCCGCCTACCAATGTTACAATAGCCGTGCTACTGATGGTCTCGGGAACAAAACTATGTTGTAGCGCATCGCCCAGCGGCGGATGAGAACTAAATGCTACATAAATGGTGAGTAGGATCATGAGGATGCCCAAGAGTTTTGCAAAAAGATCCATCATTTTACCTGCTTCCTTCATCCAAAAAATCATGAGCGCAATTACGCAGCTAAACAAAGCGCCATAAGCTGTGTCCATGCCGGTGAGTACATTGAGACCCAAACCGCATCCTCCAATATTGCCAATATTAAAAGCCAAACCACCTAATAAAATCAATCCGGCCAAGAGATAACCAAGACCGGGTAAGAGCTCATTGGCTAAGTCTTGTGCTCGCTTTCCCGTTACCGCCAACACCCGCCAGATATTCATTTGCGCGCCAATGTCTAACAGAATAGAAATCACAATCACAAAGCCAAAACTGGATAGCAATTGTTTGGTGAAGACCGTGGTTTGTGTTAGAAATCCTGGGCCAATGGCCGATGTTGCCATTAAGAATGCGGCTCCGGTAATGGCTGATGCGTTGGAAACTTTTTTCACTATTATCTTGATTGAATCTTGATAGATGCAGTTTGTAAAGCAGTATTGATTTGTTGGGCAAAGGAAAGTGCATGAGGGCCATCGCCATGAATGCAAATGGTTTCTGCTGATAAGGGAATAGTTTTTCCTGTAACTGATACAACAGTTTGTTCTTGGATCATTTGCAAGACCTGCGCTAAAGAACTGGCTTGATCTTGAATCATGGCATTGGGTTGACTTCTTGGTGTAAGACTTCCATTGTCTTGATAGGTTCTGTCTGCAAATACTTCTGATGCCGTTGTTAATCCAAGAGCTTTTGCTTCACTAATTAAATAGCTACCACTTAATCCATACAAAATCAGATTCGCATCAAAGTCTTTCACGGCTTGGCAAATGATGCGAGCCATAACTGCATCTCGCGCTGCCATATTGTATAAAGCCCCATGGGGTTTTACATGGTGCATGGCCACGGATGCTTCTTGCGTAATGGTTTGCATGAGTGTAAGCTGATCCCAAATCAATTGATAGAGTTCATTAGAACTTAGCTGCATTTCCGTGCGTCCAAAATTTTCCTTGTCTGCAAAGCCGGGATGCGCGCCAATGGAAACGCCGCTTAGTTTGGCTAGTGCTACGGTGGCGCGCATGATGGAATCACTCCCCGCATGATAACCACATGCAATATTGGCACTGCTGATCAAGGGCATGAGCTTGGCGTCATTGTCCATGCCCTCACCCATATCGCAATTGAGGTCAATTTGTTTAGTCATTAGAAAGATATTCCTGCAAGCGGAAGTTACAGGCATTTTTGAGTTGGCGCAAATGCTTTTCTTGAGCCGCATACAAAGATTCGGCAGTGTTCATGTTTATCAATTGAAAACGAATATTGTCTCCGGCATTGAGTTGCGCCAAACTTGGAAGAGACACGGAAGCCACATGCCCTAGTCTGGGATAACCCGCCGTGGTTTGGTGATCAGCCATGAGCAAGATAGTTTGTGCATCGGGCAATAATTGAAGGGTACCAAAACCCACACCGGATGAAAGACATTCTTTGTATTCACCCAAATGCATGGGAGCTGATTGCAAGCGATACCCCATTCTATTGCTATTGGTGGCAATCTGAAAAGGTTCATGAGTCAGGCATTGTTTGGATGCAGCATCCAATAATTCATATTCCGCTCCGGGGATCAAATAACAGGGGCCTTGTGGATATAGCTCTCGAACATTGGCCGTCCAAGGCATGACCGCGGGTTCTTCCACTTCATAAGAAAAGGGTTTGGCAAATGCTACCCAGTCAGCTTTTTGCAAATTGCGTCCTTGGTATCCGCCACGAACCGCAAAATTATTGGTGGTCCTAGAACCCAACCACTCATCGGCTTCAAAGCCGCCCTTTACACTTAAATAGCATCGGGCCCCGGAGACAGGTTTATTGAATTTTAAAACTGAACCGGTTGGTACCAGCATGGGTTGGTTCAAGGCAATTTCTACTCCGTCTAAGGTTGCTTGAAAATCCGCGCCACTGAGTGCCATCAGTGCAGGCGAGTTAAATTCCAATTGTGGCGCGGGATAGTGCATTTCCATTACCACAGCTCCTATTGGATTACCTACCAATATATTCACCACTTGCATGGCAACGCTGTCCATTGCGCCGCCGGGTGGTATACCCAAGTGCTGGAAGCCAAATCTTCCGGCGTCGCGCAGACTATCTGCCATCCCTGATTTAAGCACGCGCACGCCCATCAGGATGCTTTGTTTTTGAGTTGATAAAATTGGTCAATGCTAATGGATTCAAATTGTACTAGGTCACCTGGCTGAAACAAACTGGGTTGATCATCATTGGCTCTAAACAAAGTCATAGGTGTTTGGCCAATCAACTGCCATCCCCCTGGGGAAGCAAATGGATAGATGCCCGTTTGTACGCCAGCAATCCCAACTGATCCGGCAGCCACATGGGTGCGCGGGGTTTGTTTTCTAGGCGCCATAATGCGCTCATCCAAACTGCCCATATAGGCAAAGCCCGGCAAGAAGCCAATCATATATACCCTATAAGGAATGGCTGTATGAATGGACACAAATTCATCCAAGTCCATTTGCTTTTCTTGGCAAAGCTCCATTAAATCAGGCGCCAAACTTTGGTGATAGCAAACCGGAATGCGCAGTTCTCTACTGCTGGGTAAAGCCAGCAAATCCAATTGCTGCAAGGCATTGGTCAGGTACTGTTCCATATATTGATAAACGGAACCATTGCCCGCCCATTTGCGAATCATTGGCGCGTCATAAACCAAACTAATGGTGGAATAAGCCGGAATAATGTCTTTGATGCCGTGCAGATTTTCTTCTTTGAGCCAATAAAACAGGGCCATTACTTGGGCGTTGATCTCATCCTTGATCAAATTTCCAAAGTCCAATGTGATGGCTTGGTCTCCAATGGGGTAGATCCTATATGGGAAGGGTTTTTCCACGCTACAAGTTAACCCTAAGTTGTCAGAACTGAAAGCGGCTATCTTTGATTCAACATTTTTTTTCAATCCCATACAACCCTTTACTCCAAAAAAGCATTTAATCTATAAAGCGGCTGATTGATGGAACTAGCAAAACTGCTACAAGAATGCAAGGAAGAAAGGCTAACGGCCCAGAAATGGCTGTTTGACCGATTTTCTACTAGCTTTTTCCTGCTTTGCAGAAGGTACTTGCGCAACAATGAAACCGCTGAGGAATGCATGATGAACGGGTTCTTATGCATCTTCAAAGCCCTCCCAAATTTTGAATACAAAAACGATGGGGCGGCTATTAACTGGATGAAGCGGATCATGGTCAACGAGTGTCTCCGCAGTTTAAGAAAAAAAGAACCCATGCTCTTGGTAGCAGAAGAATTTGCTCAAGAGATTCCCGTGGCAGACAATGCGCTGGATCAATTGGCGGCAGAAGAATTGTTTCAATTGATTACACAGTTGCCTATTGGTTATAGAACGGTTTTCAACCTGCACGTGATAGAAGGTTTGAAGCACGGAGAAATTGCGCAGGAATTGGGAATTACTGAAGGAACAAGTAAAAGTCAATTGAACAAAGCTAGAATACTCTTGCAACAATTATTGGCAGCAAAAAACATGGAAACAAATGCACAACGAAAAACCAAATAATCCCCTCTCAGATAAACTAGATGGCATGAATAGCCTTCCAGAAGGATTTGGCTTTTCTGCCACTAGGGTATGGGATCAATTAGAACAGCAATTACAAACTCAACCAGCAAAACCAAGATTACTATGGATGCGCTATGCTGCCGCGATAGTCTTGCTAGCAAGTGCCGCAACTATTTGGTTATTGCAAAAACAAACACCTACACAAACAAATGCTTTTACTAAAAAAACAATTACAAAAAAATTAGAAGCCCCTGATTCAGAAAGCAAAATAGAAGCCCCTGAACTATTGGCAAAAAAAGAAATGCCTGTAAAAAACACCATGCAGGTTTCAACTAATGAAGTTCCTGAATCAACGCAACTAGTTCAAACAATTATTCCTTTAGAACCAAGCCCTATCAAGGATTCTATTCAAACAAACGAAACCATCGCGGTAGCAATTAGCAGTCCTATAGTAACAACAAAACCTGCTGTAAAATCAAACACTGTTCGTAAAAAATATCCTGTAGTGCATTTGTATGAATTATACAGAGAACCCGAACCCCTCTATTCAAAAACAGCACCGAAAAGAACACCAACAGAAACAGATGAAAGCCCTGTTGCTCCTGCAGAAACCAACAGAAGTTTCTGGCTTCCCAAACCCAAACCAGTGATCATCACCACTTCTTTAACAGACAACCAATAATTATGAAAAAACTATTCTTATGCTGCCTGATCATTTCAGGCTTGGCCAGCGGCTTGCTTGCACAAAACAGAACCTATTATGATATTCCGCTTAATAGGGCAGACGCCACATTTAATTATCCAAAAATTGGTATGGGGAAAGCGCATTTTAGTTTTTGGGGAATCCTAAAAGCTGGAAGCGGAAATATGATTCTAGACTTGAATAATATTAAGCACCTAAAATATCTACCCAATCTAGACTCCTTGGTCAAAGCTATCAAACCCAATTTGCAACCCATGTTGGACTCTTTTAAAAATGATGCTTTTAATAGAAGAATTGACTACCTAACAGGGGGGCTGTTCCCACAAATCAGGGTTGTGAATCATGACAAAGCGCCACAACAATTCGTGATCAAAGACGGGGTCATGAATGAATTAAAAACTACGCAAGATACCATTCGCATCAAAGCCTATGTTCAAGTATCAAAGGAAGACGTTTCGCTTTATAATGATACCAGATACAATGCTAGTAACAAACCAGAAATGCAACCTTTTTACTTGACCCTGGTTTTGAATAACGCCAGTGACTTGTATAGTTTACCCGAGAATAGTTTGCAAAACTGTATCAGCAGACTCTACCAAGAATTAGGTCCAGACTATGTTGCCAATGCCAATCCCAAAGCCAATTATAGTGCGTCATTTGCCATGTTCAATGGAAAAATGTTTAGCCCAGGCAAAGTAAAATGGATTAAAAATCCAGGTCAGGTGCCTGAACTAGTACCCAATATTTATGCGGGTATGCAGTTTGCCAAAGGAGTTTTTGTACCCTCTTTCTCAGCGGGTATCCGATATACATCTGCCAATAGGACCCATAGTACTAGTAGGTTCTATGCCATGTGGGAACCCCATTTCTTTTTTAGCAAAGATTTGTTGAACAATGTGATCACAGATAGGAATGATTTTTTAACACTCCGGTATATTCATCTAGAAAACAAACAAGCTCCCTTTGATTTTGTGGGCAATGTTTCCATTGGTTATTTAATTAGCCGCAAGGGTAATTGGTTTGAACCCAACACCTATAAAGTGGGCCTACCCGGTGTACGCAGTGGCTGGTTGCAACTAGAACCCGAATTCTTTTTCCATGGATTTGTAAAAGGGGTGAGTCCCTCTATCAAGTTGACCATTCACTATGAATAAGTCAAAAGTCAAAAAAATTAGATTAGAAAAGAAAGTCAAAAGTCAAAAAATATAATAAAAGTCAAAATAGGTTTTGTTTAGTGCTAACCCCGTTCATGGAGTATCCCTTCTGAACGGGGTTTTAATTTGGAAAACTTGTTATCTTTCATGCAGAAGCAAAACTCCTGCAATGAAACAGATCTCCCTCTTATGTGCATTGGTACTATTAGTAGTGACCCAAGTTAGTGCCCAACCCAATTGGATGCGTTATAGCGCCATCTCGCCCGATGGCAAAACAGTAGTGTTCACTTATAAAGGTGATCTCTATAGAGTAGCCAGTAGTGGTGGAACAGCCGTGGCACTCACCAGTCATGAAGCGCATGATTTTATGCCCGTATGGAGTCATGATGGCAAACAGATTGCTTTTGCTTCTGATAGGTATGGCAATTTTGATATCTATACCATTCCTGCAGAAGGTGGTGAAGTAAAAAGACTCACTTATTATTCCACTCCCGAATATCCTTATGCTTTTAGCAATGATGATAAGCAAGTCTTGTTTGGATCTGCCCGTCAAGACGCAGCCAGCAATAGAACATATCCCACTGCATCTCAACCTGAGTTGTATGCGGTATCGGTAAACGGTGGCCGCGTGAATCAGGTGTTGACTACGCCTGCAGAAGACGTGAAATGGAGCAAGAACGGACAGTTGATGATTTATCACGATAAAAAAGGCGGAGAGAATCAGTGGCGTAAACACCATGTATCTGCCATTGCGCGCGATATCTGGATCTATGATAGCAAGGCTGGCACGCACAAGAAGATCACCAGTTTTGCAGGTGAAGACCGCAGTCCCGTGTTCACAGATAATGACAAAGCATTTTATTATTTGAGTGAAGAGAGTGGCAGTTTTAATGTACACAAGAAGAGTTTGGATGGTGGCAAGAGCACGCAGGTCTCTAGCTTCAAAAAACATCCAGTGCGTTTTCTATCTAGTTCCAATAGCGGTACCCTTTGCTATAGTTATGATGGAGAACTCTATACCCAAGAACCAGGGGCTAAGGCCAATAAAATCAATATTCAAATTATCAGTGACGCCAAAGCCAATAACGAACGTCCGGTTCCTGTGAATGGTGGAGCTCGTGATCTAGCCGTATCGCCCAATGGCAAAGAAATTGCCTTTGTGTTTAGAGGTGAAGTATTTGTATCAGCTGTTGATGGCGGTGGTACCAAAAGGATCACCAATACAGCAGAACAAGAACGCAGCGTAGGATTTTCACCCGATGGAAAATCATTGGTGTACTCAAGCGAGCGCGGCAATAGTTGGAAGATTTATCAAACAGAAATAGTAAGAAAAGAAGAACCTTATTTCTACGCTTCTACTTTGCTTAAAGAAACTGCACTTGTAAGCAATGAAAAAGAAAACTACTTGCCTGCTTATTCTCCTGATGGAAAAGAGTTGGCCTTTATTGAAAACAGGGCAACGCTTAAAGTGTTGAACCTGGCCAGCAAACAAAGCAGGACCATTTTAACCGATAAGGAATTATTTAGCTGGGGCGATAATGACCAAAACTTTGAATGGAGTCCCGATGGTAAATGGTTTGCTTTTAGTTATGCCATTGAAGGCGTATCCAATTCTGAAATTGGCATTATCAGTACCGATGGAAAGGGCAAGATTTTTAACGTAACCGAAAATGGGTTTAATGATGGATCACCCAAATGGGCCATGGGTGGAAAAATGCTCTTGTATGAAACCGATAGAGACGGTCTAAGAGCCAAAGCCAATAGCGGCGGTAGTCAGAGCGATATTTATGCAGTGGTGCTGAACCAAGACGCTTGGGATAAATTTAGACTGAGCAAGGAAGAAGCGGCTTTGTTAAAGGACCAGGATGAAAAAGCAGCAAAAGCCGATACCAGCAAAAACAAAATCAAAAAAGATAGTCTAGTTAATATTGAATTTGACGGACTTACTTATAGAAAACAAAAATTGACCATTCATTCTTCTAGCTTGGCCGATGCCTTGGTGAGCAAAGACGGTGAAACCTTATACTACCTGGCAAGATTTGAAAAGGGTTTGAATTTATGGAGCACCAATATTAGAACCAAGGAAACAAAAATTCTCTTACCACTCAATGCCAATTCAGGATCATTGACTTGGGACAAGGATCAGAAAACTATTTTCTTATTGTCAGATGGTAGCGTGAGTAAGATTGATCCAACAAGTGGCAAAAGAGACGGTATTTCCATTAATGGAGAAATGCAATTAGACGTGGCTGCGGAGCGCAAGTTTATGTTTGAACATATCTGGCGCAGAACCAAGACTACTTTCTATACAGCATCTTATCATGGCATTGATTGGGATAGCTACAAACCAGACTACGAGCGTCATTTGGCGCATATTGGCAATAACTATGAATTCACAGAATTACTCAGTGAAATGCTGGGTGAACTAAACGTGAGTCATAGTGGTGCTAGTTATGGAGCCTTTAATCCCAATGCAGACGCAACTGCTTCTTTGGGTGCATTCTATAGTTATGCGCATAGTGGTAATGGTGTAAAGATTGATGAAGTAATTAAAGAAGGACCACTAGACAAAGCAGGCTTTGGCATCAAAGCTGGTATGATTATAGAAAGTATTGATGGAGAACTCATCACACCAGAAAAAGACTTGGCGCAATACTTAAATAGAAAAGCAGGAAAGAATGTGTTGATTAGCGTTGTGGATGGTGGCATTAAGAAGGAATTGATTGTAAAACCCATCGCCCTTGGCGAAGAAAATAGTTTGCTCTACAAACGTTGGGTGCGCAAGAACCAAGAAGAAGTTGACCGTTTGAGCAATGGTCAATTGGGTTATGTGCATATTCCTGGTATGAACGATGGTGCATTCCGCGTAACCTATGAAGAAGTGATGGGTAAATACGCCACACGCAAAGCCATGGTGATTGATACCCGTTTTAATGGTGGTGGAGATCTGGTGAGTGACCTTGCTGCATTCTTAACTGGTAAAGCCTATATGTACAATAGCAATGACAAACATATTGTGAGTTATGAACCCACTTTCCGTTGGACCAAACCTTCTATTGCACTAGCTAATGAAGCCAATTATAGCGATGGTCATTGTTTTGCCTTTGGTTATCAAAATTTACAGATTGGTAAATTGGTGGGCATGCCTGTTCCGGGTACCTGTACTTTTGCAGGATGGGAATCTTTGCAAGACAATAGCATGCGTTGGGGTGTTCCTCCAGTGGGTGTGAAGATGATGAACGGACGTTATTTGGAAAATTCACAAACCGAACCCGATATCAAATTGATGAATGAATTTGAACAAGTGATCAAGGGCAAGGACCAACAATTGGAAGCTGCTATTAATGCCATGTTGAAAGATTTGAAATAAGATGAAGAAAAAAGAATTACTGGCGCATTTGCCCATCTGGACCTTGGTAGCACCCATTGCTGGTTGGATCTTTTTTGCGGGTGAAAAATATGACTTAGGCTTTATATTTCTTTTGTGCCAAGGCGTTGCACTAATTACTGCAGTATTAGCAGCAGTGCACCACGCAGATGTATTAGCGCATCGCGTTGGAGAGCCAATTGGATCATTATTATTAGCAGTATCCGTTACTACTATTGAAGTGGCATTGATCATTGAACTCATGCATACAGGTGGAGCAGATGCTTCTATTTTAGCAAGAGATACGGTCTTTGCCGCTGAGATGATTATCATCAATGGCATCATTGGGCTTTGTTTGTTAATTGGTGGATGGAAACATAGGGAACAGTCCTTTAGTCTAGACGGGGTTGGTGCATCACTAACTGTGTTGGTAGCCATTTCAGTTCTTGCTTTAATACTTCCCAATTTCACCACCAGTATTCCCGGACCATTTTATAGTGGCAAGCAATTGGCATTTGTGGCTGTTGTTTCTTTGGTTTTGTATGGTACTTTTTTAGCCATGCAAAACATCCGCCACAAAGACCATTTTGTGGCCAAGGATGAAGTGGTGCATCATGGCCATGCGGGCAAACCAAGCAATCAAATTGCTGGTATTAGTGCGGTGCTATTGTTGGTTGCATTGTCTGCCGTAGTATTATTAGCTGAAGCATTGGCACCGGAAATTGAAGAAGGTGTTGCCGCAGCTGGTGCGCCAAAATCTATTGTGGGCATTATCATTGCCATGGTGGTTTTATTACCAGAGGGTATTGCATCTTTACAAGCAGCAAGAAAAAATAAATTGCAAGCCAGTTTGAATTTGGCTTTGGGATCGGCCCTGGCCAGTATTGGTCTGACCATTCCAACCGTTGCATTTGTTTCTATCTATATGGGCTTGCCACTAACACTAGGTATAGATACCAAATCAACCGTGCTTTTTATACTCTCTTTGTTTGTGATCATGCTTTCTTTAAAAACAGGAAAAACCACCATGCTGCAAGGGGTGGTGCTCTTAGTCATATTTGCAGTGTATTTGTTTACCACTATTGTACCTTAATGGATCATGGTGATAAATGTTGATTCATTTAGTTTTTATCAACAGGGTTGCACTCGTATATTTGCCACCCAATCGATTCCGTAGCTCAGTTGGTAGAGCAATACACTTTTAATGTATGGGCCCTGGGTTCGAGTCCCAGCGGGATCACAAACAAGAAAAAGAAGCCGTTCAAACAGTAAGTTTGAGCGGTTTTTTTTTGATCTGGTGTCAAAAGTTGGTGTCAATTTAGACATTTCATCCTAATCTTATAGAATTTGAGGAAGATTTAATCTATTAAGATTTCTTATTGAATCAAATAATTATTTAATTTAATAAGAAATTTGTTTAACTTATACTCTATACAATATTAATATATCTAATATGGAAAGCGTTTATATAATAAGTTCTATTATAAGCTTGATAACCTTGATAGTAATTGTTAATTCTGTTTATAAAACGATGAAGGCAACTGAAAAAATAAAGATTTATACATTCATGCAAACGAAAGTTTTGATTGAATTAGCTGAAAAACAAGGTTTAATAATTCAAAGTGATGAATTATTTAAAGAAGCGAAAAAAGCATAATAAAAAAATTACTTAAAATAAATATGTCTACACTCGATCAATAACATTTTAAGGTAAACACTGTGCAATAATTATAATACAACATTATCACATTTAGTAATTATTTGTTTAGGTATTTATGAATTATATCGATTTTAATTCAAAAGTTCTTGATTTCTATTTAAAAAGAAGTAACGGAGAATTTTTTAATTTATCTATTGATGTAATAGAATTTGAAAGCATAATATCAATATCAGAAATACATAATTTTAAATTATTACAAAACAACTGGGATAAATTATTCGCATATAATAATGAAATACCTATGTATATAGGTCTTCTAAGTATTCAGTGCCTAGCAGCATCTTTAATGCAAAATGATAATTTAAGTACAGCATCAAATTATCAAATAAGATTATGTCAATTACTAGGAATTAGAGATAACATTGATTTACAAATATTATTTCGAGGTAAAAATCATACATCCCCGATTCAGGAAATAATATGGGAAGATGCAAAATCATATTTTAATAAAAAACATAGTCTAATATTAAAATTACCACCGAAAACATTTTATGCTGGTCGGTTTGTACAATATCCAAAATCACAATGCTTATTAAAATTTGAAGATTTAAAACGAATCACAATATTTTTTTCAGAAGAATTTAAAGTTCATGAATTATTACCTTATAATTATTTTAAAAATATTATAGAAACTAATTTAACAAACATAGATATATCAAATATTGGATTAAATAAATTGTTAGACGCGGAATATTCAGAAGACTGTTTTAAACAAATTTTTAATTTTTATATTTCTTGGGATGGAACTATATACAAACATAAAACACCTTTAAAACAGTTATCAAATAAACGGGACTTAAAAACAGCTGAAAATGATTTAAAATTAATATTGATAATAAGTGAAAGTGCTCAATATTATATTGTTAATGATAAAATGAATGAGGTAAAGGAAATAAACAAGCAAAATATTTTTTCAATTCCCAATTATAAATACATCCACACTGGGGTCATCTTTTTTAACCAAATAGAAAGTTATGAACAAGAGTATGAAGAATCCAGATTTATATATTCCTCACAAACAGTATTTATATTAATTGATAAAATAACAAATAGTTCAATTACAAATTATTTATTGAAATTTTCTGAATTAATTGAATCAATAAATGAAAGGGTTTTTCTATTTAAGTTTAATGAGATAATGTATGAAAATTCACCATTGAAAAAATACATTTCACCTCCGCTACCAATTAAATTAAAATATGGATTAAAACTTGGTAGAAGAAATGAATACATAAAAAATTATGGACCAACAATCACTGGTGAATCGAAATGGAATGTCATATACAAGAATAACAAAATAGAATATAATCCTAAAATAGCTGAAGTAGGAGATTATAAAATAAGGGTTTCTAATTACCCAGATATAAAGTTTTCAATTATTGAAAAAACGAAATTAGAGATAACTATTAATAGTAAAACACTAGGATGGAATTTAACAAACTATGAATTATCGGAAAACTATCATATTGAAGGCAATTCAATTATATTAAAAAATGAAAATAATAATTTAATTAGGGAATGGATTAAATTAAATACATCATCGAAAAAATTTAAGTCGACAAATGATAATTTATTATTCTCTATTCTAAAACATAAATAATGAACTCTATTACTAAAATAATTGGATCCATTGAAGAGCAAAAAAGTGATTTAAGTGGAAGAATAAAAATTCATAGATTTAAATTAAATGATAACTACATAACAGATCATGATGAAATAAAAAATCAATTTCCACCTGAAGGTTTTGTTTTTGCACCTAAATTTTTTGAAAAATATGATATAGAATTAAATACATTAATAGAATTTTCGATTAATCCATTTCCATCAATTCCCAAAATGGGGCAAAAATTAGATACCACATTAATGGATGTATCTAAAGAATGTAGAAATGTAGGACATAAAATTTATTCAGTCAAAGCAAATATTTTACTTAATTCTAATTCTATTGATCAAAAGTTTCTTAAAAACTATATATCAAATGAAAAAAACCATTTTTATATTCATTCAAAAGGATACTTATATGGTCCATTTAAATATTCAAATAATGAAATAATACCAAAAATTGGTAAAGAGGTGTTTAAATATGAAAGTGATAATTTACAATTATTTGAAACAGGTGAAAATATATTTATTTTAAATGAACCAACAAATCCAATTTGTAAAATTGATTGTATGACAATACCTCAATTGACAGATTGGTTTAAACAACAAATAAAAAATATTAATATAAACATTGACTATTCTTTATTGAAAAGATCATTTGAATCTCAAGAATTAAATGAATTAGATGAAGCTAGAATAAAAAGGGCATTTACTCAAATAGATCAATTACAATTAAGTCAAGAGAATTTAAACCTTCTTATTAATTCATCTGAAATACTTAAAATCGAATTAGATAAAATAATTACAAAATATAATTTAGAAATAAAAGAGGAAATATTACTGAAAGTCAATAATGAAAAACAAGAAATTTTAAAAGAAATAACTATTAATAAAAATATTTTAAATAGTATTAAAGAACAAGTTGAAAAATCAAAAGATGAAAATCTAAATTTAATTAAAGAACAAGAGTATATAAATCAAAATAAAGAAAGATTTTATAATGATCTTAAAATTCTTTCACCAGTATTCGAAAATTTTAATACAAATAATAATCTAGCATTTAGTTCATTTGAAATACAAGAATATATAAATGAATGCAAAAATTATGATGATTTAAATCATTATTTACATTATTTAGTTCAAAACATTAATAATACAGATGAAAATACAAACTATGAAAAATATATAAAAGCTGTTGTATATCAATTAAAGTACCATAAAGCATTTATCTCAAATAATATAAGTTTAATAAAACAAATTGCAAAAGCAACAAATAATTCAAGAATACTTATACAACAAGTTGAACCAGATTGGATAAAATTTGAAAACTTTTTTCATAACGGATTAAACCAGATTTGTAAATATTCCATTGAGAATCCAGAAGTAATTCATTTTCTAATACTAGAAGACATAAATATGTCAAGTATTGAATGTTATGGAAAACCAATTCTTGATATTATAAATGGAGTTAGAAATAAATTGCCAAATAATAATATAAATTGGCCTAACAATTTATGGCTATTTGGTATACCAATTGAAAGAACTGAAAAATCTGATTTCGGACTACCATTATTAGAATCAACTTATAAAAATTGGGGAGCTTTTCCTGAAGAGCTAGAAAACATTTCTATTGAAATTGACAACACGTCTCTTTTACTTAATATTTCAGAAATAAATAATCATTCAACTTTTACTTCGAACTACATTTCCCATTATTTTGAAATATGAGTACCGATGAAGTCAAATATGGATTAATAGAATTTCTATGGCGAAAACCAAATGAGAAACATTCAATAAATTCTTTAATTAGAATCTGTGAAAATATAATCGCTAATGAAATTGATGAAAAAGTTGAAAAAAGAATAAAATATACAATTATCAATCCTTTGGTAAAAGAGGGCATCTTGGAATCATATCCAAATATGAAATTTGCGTTGTCCCCGACATTTGCACTTGAAACAAATAAATATATCTTAATAGTAAATTTTTCAGATAATCAAATTGAAACAATAAAAGAATATATAATTGAATCGAGATTTAACTCTCTGCATTTATTATCAAATAATAAAGAAATTAAGTTTCGTTTAAAGCAAATTAATGTTATACCTCAATTATTCAATTTAGATTTTTTTTTAAAATATTTAAATAATATAGGAAATATTATTATAAGATGGGAAACAGATTTAACAATAGAAACAAAAGACTATTTATTGTTTAATTCAAATAATAAGTGGATATCAAACATAAATTACCCTATTGGGATTTATAAGAAAAACGACAAAAGTTATTCAAATAAGGTATTGAAATTCAATAATAATATTTGGAAAAGAATACCATCAAACAAAATCAATATAGATGGATTCAATATTGCAAAAATGTATTCAGATATAAAAAATGAAGAAGATTTAAAAATTGAATATAATAGTTCAAATAATTCACTCAAAATATTAAATCCTTATTTTCCTATTATAATAGAACGTTTATTAATTATCAATACTTTATTAAATACTGGAAATTTTAGTGGGATTTCAAATAGAATTTATTTCGCAGAATTATCTACATATAAAATATTAAATAATTTCTTTAGTGCTAAAATCATTAATATATGAATAACTCATTCGAAGTCTGGCGTGAATTAAGAGATGTTTATCTTAAATATATAGATACTGGTTTACCAATTAAATATAAAGCTCTTGAAGAAGAACGAAAAGAATTATTAGAAGAACCTGAGGCTATCGCTAAAAATCCAATTATTGAACTTATTCCAAGATATAGAGAGCATTGCACATTAGCTGAAGCTTGTAATATTTTGAATTTAGATTCACGTTTTTCAGATTTTGCAAGAAAAGGGCTATTTGTTGATCATAACAATATTGAAAGTAAATTATACCACCATCAATATTTGTCTTTAAAAAAAGCAACTAAAGAGAGAAAACATATTGTTGTTACAACCGGGACAGGTTCTGGAAAAACTGAATGCTTTTTGCTTCCACTATTATATGATATTTTCTCTTCAAAATTAAATAATCCAAATACTAATCAACATGCAGTTAAGGGGCTGATTTTATATCCTTTAAATGCCTTAGCAGAAGATCAAATGAGGAGGTTAAGAAAAAGTTTAAGTAAGGATAGTGTAGTAAAGTACTTTGACGAGAATTTAAATGGACAAACGATATCTTTTGGAAGATATACAGGAGTAACACCATTTAGTGGGAAAGATTCTGACAAAAAAAGAAAAATGTTGGCAACTGAGAAAGAGAAACTTAAAAAAGAATATGAATCTGCAAAAAGAAAAGCGGTTGAAACTAATGACGACGATTATCTATTTGATATTCCTAATATGGACAATACAAAAGAAATTGAATATTGGGATAGATTAACCATGCAAAAAACTCCTCCAGATATTCTTATTACTAATTACAGTATGTTGAATATAATGTTAATGAGGGATACTGAGGAAACAATTTTTATTAAAACAAAGGAATGGTTACAATCAGATAAGAAAAATGTTTTCCACTTAATAATTGATGAACTTCATTCATACAGAGGAACATCAGGTACCGAAGTAGCTTATTTGATAAGACTATTGTTACTTAAACTAGGATTAAGTCCAGATTCACCACAAGTGCAATTTTTATGTTCAAGTGCGTCAATGCAGGAAACAGAAAGAACTAAAAACTTCATAGCAGGATTTTTTGGCTTAGACATTAATAACTTTCAAAATAAATTTGAAGTAATAAGAGATGAGATTTTAATAAATGAAAAAATTTATAACCATCTTGAAATAGAGAAATATAAAAATATAACAAATGATAACACTCAATCAGAAATAGAAACTATTTTTAAATCTGACCAAACATTAGATATATTAAAAAAATACATCCCTAAAGCAATAGAAGCTGATATAATTACTGAAAAGTTATTTGGAAAATATAATTCTGATACAATCTTAGCATTAGAAGGACTTTTGATTGGATTAACAAAAATTGTAAATGATAAAGGGGATGCACAACAACCATTAAGAGCTCATTACTTTTTTAGAAATATTGATGGTTTATGGGCTTGCTCAAATATTAATTGCAGTGAAGTTCCTGAAAAGTTTAAATACGAAAATAGAAATATTGGGAAATTATATCGTAAACCTCAAACCTCTTGCAGATGTGGAGGGGTTATTTTAGAAGTATTACTATGCAGACAATGTGGTGAAATCTATTTAGGTGGATGGGAAAACAAATTACATGATGAGTCATATTTGTCAATTGAAAAAGATTCATACAATAACAATAATAAATATTATACTATATATCCGACAAATGAAATAGAAAATAAAGAATGGAAAAAGTGTAATTATAATTCAATAACTGGGAAATTTGATAGAACACGAATAGGTATAAATCTATTTTTCAACAATACATACGAAACTCAATATCCAAATCACTGTTACAATTGTGATTATTCTGAAAAAATAAAAAATGCAAGTACTCTAACCCCAATTTTTAAACATTACACAGGGGTTCAAAAAGTAAATCAACTAATGGCTGATTCTTTAATGTTAGCCTTAAATAAATATTCAAATTCGAAAAATCCAGCAAAACTTGTTTTATTCTCTGATAGTAGACAAGCCGCTGCTAAACTAGCAGCTGGTATTGAATTAGATCATTATAGAGATACACTTAGAGCAATTCTTTTAAATTCACTAGAAGAAAAATCAGATGAAAAAGAATTACTTAAAAAATATTGGAAAAATAAAAGCGATCTAACAGATAAAGATTATGTCAAATTAAAACTAATTTCAAACTCACTAGAATATAATGAGATTTTAGAAGATATAAATTTCCCTTCTACTGAAGGAGATGAAAAACTAGATAAATATTTCAATTCAAAAAATACTGTACGAGTTGATAAAATTCAAAAGAATGTAATTAATTCTCTTTTTTCTATCGGAATAAATCCAGGAGGATCCGGACCTTCATTAAATGACGGTTGGATTGAAAACTATGATTTCAATTCTAAATTTTTTAAATTAAAGAACTTTGGATCTAGAGCACATGACTTACATAATAAAATTTTAGACTCATGTAATAAAGAAATATTAATTACAATTTTTGCACATAATAAAAGATCACTTGAATCTTTAGTTCAAGGTAAAATTATTATGATTAAAAATCATCCAGATTCATATATAAATAGTTACTTAAATTCAGCAATTAGAATTCTAGGTGAATCTTGGAGAATTGAAGGAGCCTCGAGAGGAAATGAATCAGGCTTTCCTAAAAAATTGTGGAAATACTCTAGAAAGGTTTTTAATTTCAATGGCTATAATTTTCCAAAAGACATATTAAATAATATACTTGATTTTTTAATTGATAATAATATTATTCCCAGTGAAAATTTTAGAGTTCTAACTGGGAACGGATTAGTTTTTGCTCCATCACAAATAAATGAGAAATATTGGAAATGCAATATTTGTAATACGATTCATTTACATGATAGTGCGGGAATCTGTACTGGCTGTGCATCTACGTTACCACCACCTCATATTTTAAGTTCTAGAGAAATAAATAATTATGAAAATTATTACGTCTATTTATCTAAACTTGTTAGAGAAAATAAACCATCAAGACTTCATTGTGAAGAATTAACTGGTCAGACAAATAAAGAAGATGCTAAGAAGAGACAAAGACTATTTCAAGGTCGAACTCTTGAAGGAGAAATAAATATTGTAGAGGAAATTGATCTTTTAAGTGTAACAACTACTATGGAAGCTGGTGTAGATATTGGATCATTATCGGCAGTCATGTTAGGCAATGTTCCACCACAAAGATTTAATTATCAACAAAGAGTCGGTAGAGCAGGAAGAAGAGGAAAACCATTGTCAATTGCATTGACGATTGCAAAAGGCAATAGCCATGATCAAACCCATTACGCACAGTCACATCGAATGGTCTCTAATACACCTCCTGATCCGTATCTAGAACTTCAACGAGATGAAATTTTTTACAGAGTATTTAATAAAGAAATATTAAAAAGAGCATTCGAAAATATAATACTTACTGATGAATTTAAGTCGGATAATATTCATGGAGAGTTTGGGAATTATTATGATTGGAATTCTTATAAAGATCAAATTCAAAATTGGATTCTTGAAAATGAAGTAGAAATAAAAGATATAGCTTCTTTTTTAAAATTAGGTACATTTATTACTGTTACAAGTCAAGAAATTTATGATTTTACTAAGTTTAATTTAGTTAAAACAATTACTGAAATTGCTGAAAACAATAAAGAATATACTCAAATTGCTTTAAGTGAAAGGTTGGCAAATGCAGGTTATTTACCAATGTTTGGTTTTCCTACAAAAGTTAGAATATTATATGAAAACAGACCCAAAAGACTCCCACCTGAAAATGTTGTAGATCGAAATTTAGATTTAGCAATATCTGAATTTGCACCGGGTAGTGAAATAATTAAAGATAAAAAAGTATTAAGTCCAATTGGACTTGTACATTATATTCCTAGAGATGGGGGAATTGTAGAGGTTGATGGTAGGGGGCTTTTGCCAAATGGAATTAACAGATGTGTAAAATGTAATACTGTCTATTTAGATTTGATTGAAAACAACTCATGCCCAATTTGTAATAGTAATGTTGAAAATATAAAAGCATGTTCTCCTTTAGGATTTTGTGTTGATTATGAATTACAAATTATTAAAGATTTCGATGGCAGTTTTGAGTGGTCTTCAAAAGCAGGTGAAGTAACTTTAGACCCAAATTCAAAACTTATAAATAAAGTTTTAATTAATAATATTTGTATAAATTCCAACCAAGTACCATCTGAAGGTATTGTTCATCAAATTAATGATAATAATGGGGCATTATTTAAACTTGGAAAGATTTCAGGATATCAAAATAATCGTTGGGTTGTAAAAAATTTATTAAATAATCCTAATACAAATCTTTTAGATGAAGACCTATTCGCATTTATAGCTTCAAGGCATACAGGAGTTATCACGTTATCAATAAATGAATTAATTGATATTTATGAATTTGGTGATTTAACAAATAACTATCAGAAAGCTGCATTTCTATCATGGGCATTTTTAATTCGAAAAGCAATTTGCGATGATTTAGATATCGAAACTAATGAATTTGATATTGGATATAGAATTGCTCCTGTTACAAACAAACCGGAGATTTATATTGTTGAAAAAGCAGATAATGGTGCTGGATACTGTAATCATTTGAATGGTATTCAAGATCGAGAAATATCAGAAAAAATATTTTTAAAATCCCTTTTACCAAAAGGTCGAGTTTATCAAGAAATTCTAATGAGAAACGAGCATGAAAAAAATTGCTCATCCTCATGTTATGATTGTCTTAGAGATTATTATAATCAGCAACATCATAGTCTTTTAAATTGGCGAATTGCTCTTGATCTTGCTTCACTTGCAGCTGATCCTAACTCAATTTTAGATTTTTCACAAGAATACTGGAAAGACTTTATAGAAAATAGATTACTTAGAACTCTAGAAAATAAAATTGATGGAAAAAGAAATATTGTAAATAACATTTATACAATCAAAAGATTTAATGATGTATATATACTAATTCACCCATTTTGGAGTGATCGATATATCTCTAAAATTTCTAACTATTTTAAAGAAAATATTCATTTATTAAACATAATGGATGCAATTGCCAAAACAAAAATCTAATTCATATATCAGATTAACATTAAAATATAAAATAGCAAATTATATTTTTGCTATTTTATATTATTTATTCATTGAAAATTATAAATTTTAAAATATTACCAATATCCTTGAAATACCTCTTCGCGAAGCGAGCCTCTCTGGCAAGAGAAATAAATCACATAAATTCTTGGAATTTCTTTCCTCTACATTCAAAACAGATACCATCTTCTATATAATCGTATTTAGGAATCCACCCAGTTCCAGAACATCTTTTACATGGAGTTAATTTAAATAATGGCTTTCCTGATTCATCTAAAAACGGTATTTTTTGGGTCTTATGAATTTCTTCATGACATTTCCAACATAAAGTAATTAATGCATCATTGTCATATTCCCATGGCTTCAATCCAACTTTATAATATAGATGATGAACATGCATACCTCTGATCCAAAACCATTTAAAGCTTGAAAAAGGCTGATCAGGACTTAAAGCATCCAATTCTTCGGCAGGGATATTATAAACACCTGAGAAGTACATTAATAATGCTTTATAACTAGGATCATTTTTGTACTTACCTATTATTTTATAATATTTTTCATAATTGTCATTTAAATGCCTTTCTCTAGCTGCTATTAGCATTGGCTCAGCTTGATTCATTTTAAAATACCCAATGCCCTGATGAGCTTTTAAACCACCAATACGGGGCGTATATATTGTATAGCATTCATGACTTGTGTTTAAGTTAAATATTTTAGATTCTTTGTTGCTTTTCACAAATGACAATTCCCCCTTCTCACAATCTGAAAGGAGTATTTCATTTTTACAATTGGTACATTTATTTTGATCTCTTATTAAGATCAAATTTCTTTTTCTTTTCCATTCATCACTATTAAGCAACTCCTCATATTCGTCCATAATTCTATTTTATAAAATATTTTAATTCCTTCATTCCGTAAATGGTAGATGTATATAACATCTACCAATCACTGCCCACTGTGTGCAATCTAGTTTACTCAAAGCTTTACAAAACTTTACATTCTTTTACCCCTAAAAGAACCAGCTAAACTTTACGTTTAGAAAACCTGGAAGAACCAAAACGCTCTGCATGGTCAATTAATTTCTCTAGATATAATCTGATTCCTTCAATATCATATCTTTTAAAACGCCCTGACTTTTTAATAAAAGAGGAAATGTCTAACCCTTGAACTTTACCCATTTCCCAATTATATACTTGTTGTCTAGTCTTACCTATTGCTATGCACAATTCTTGGATACTTGAATATTGGACTTTAGCGGTACGTTTTAAATCTTGTTCATATAATTTAGAGTAATTGGACATTGCTTTATTAACTTCCATTTTTACCAATTCTTCTATATAGGGCATCAATTGAATTATCTGTTCTTGGGCAAGTTGATTGTATAACATAAATTATATGGATTTACTTGTCTGAGCAAGATCTGTCAACAATACTTCCTTATCTTTTTTATTACCGCAAACCCAAAACATCTTGTCCTTCAATAACTTAGGAAAGATTGTATTTACTGATTTTGATAGTTCATCCATTTTAATCACCCCTAAACTGTCTGGTTTGATAATAAAAAATCTATTAGTGACTGCTTCATACAAAATCCCTTCTTTAAGGTCATTTGTTTGTAAGTACGCACAGTTCAATTTTTCATAAATGGGGTCTTTTATTGTCAAACATAAATATTCCACTTTTGACGGTTTTTCTTCTAATCCAAGTTTGAATTTTGTGAGAAATCCTTTTACAATATTTGAACTCTCAATTGTATTAATCTTTTTCATTTGTTTACTTTTTTGTCAATTTGATAAATCTGATCACCTCTTCCCTATCAAATACTACTTTCCCAGAGCTTAGATTGTGTTGGTTAAGCTTACCTGCTTTGATATAATTATAGACTGTTCCCCTACTTACACCCAAAAGCTCTTGGACTTCCTTGGTGCTTAAAAACTCAACTTTTTGACCAGAACGATCCATTTTCATTGAATCTATTACTCCTTCTAACTTTGCAACTTGATCTTGTAATGGCTTCAATAGGAAACTTAATTCTGCTGCTAATTGAGACTTGGTTAAATTATTAATGTATGACATGACCTATAAATTCATATTTATTATTGGATGATTTCTCATGGAATCTCGATTCCAGAATTCGTTCATCTTCATCAATTTACTCTTTTCTGAAACCTTGAGGTATTTTTTTAATGTGTCCCACTTTTTGATTCCTGTAATTTTCATGATCATTTCAATATTCATTCCCTTTTCGTGTGAAAGGGTAATAAAGGTTCTTCTTCCTGTATGGGTACTTATAAAGGCATATTTAGGCTTACTAAATACAATCCTGTTTGCCCCACTAAACTTCTCAACCATGGTTAAATCATCAATTTTAGCCTCTTTTGCAGCTTCTTTGATATACTCATTAACCTTTTGATTGGCATAAGGCGGAGGCAAAGGACGGTCTTCATACTTGCCTTCATACTTGGCAAGTATCTCCTTTGCAAATACATTGAGGGGGACAAAAAGGATATCTTTTGTTTTTTTTGTCCTTAACTCAATAAAGTCCTCCTTGATATTCTCATTTTTCAGACGGCTAATATCTGAGAATCTTAATCCAGTAAAGCTTTCAAAACAAACATAGTCTCTTGCGAATGCTTGTTGCTGATTCAACGTTTTACATTCATAAAGCCTAAATAACTCATTTTCAGTCATTGAAATAATATCTACATCTTCTTTAATTGTCTTAAAATCCTTGAAATTGTACTTGATCTCAGTGATTTCATTCCTCATGGCATAATTTAAAAAAACTTTTAATTCCTTAATCTGTGCTCCTATTGTATTATTCATCATTTTTTCAATATTGATCAAATAATGATGAAAGTTTTGATAGAACAGGCTATTAATGTTCTCAAACTGAATGAGTCTTCCTGTATATGCTTCGTATTTCAATAGAAGCCGTTTAAAGCCCAGATAATGTTTAATTGTTCCACTAGCCTTAGTTGATCTAGCTTGGTCTACAAATCCATCAAAATGGGTAAAGAACTCTGATTGAGTCTCTTTGATTGGTTCGAAAGGCTCTTTGGACTCTAAATCTCTAAAAGCTTCTGTTTTCTTGATCCTTTCTCTAAATTCTAAGGCCATTTCCTCTACTGATAATGTCCTTTTTTGTAAAACAGCCTCTTTTTCAATCTCTGAAATCACTTTTTGACAAACAGTAAACCGTTCTTTAATCTCAAAATCTTCTAGGCTAATTGGTTTAAAACTATTTTTTACCCAATTCTCCTTTTTTACTGTGGCTCTGGTGTAAAAGCGGAATTTCTTCCCTTTTTCCTGATAGACCATCATTACAGGATAGCGGTTTTTCTTGTTTTGCGGTTGCAGATAAAATTTAAGCGTTGCCATATTTGGTGTCAATTTTAGTGTCAAAAGAGTTAAACAGGTATCAACATCGTTGTACATGTTTGGAAGACAAATGTGCAATTGAATTCCATGAAACCCTTACTATTATTGAGTTACATGTTCATCTTTGTACAAACTTGTACAACCTTGTTTAAATAACTTTTGACCTAAAATCCTCCCAGCGGGATCACAAAGCTTCTCAATAAATTGAGGAGCTTTTTTTATGCACAGAACTTACCTCAGGCCTTCTCCAAAAGCCACCGTAAGGCCGCAGCGCAGGCGCAACAAGCTTGCTTGATTGCGTCGGAGCAAAGGCCTTACACGAGCGAAGCGAGGGCTTTTGGAGAATGCCTAATGCGAATCTCACTAATAAAAACCCTCATTATTTACATTGGAGCTTTGCGCTAGCTCAATGCGGAGGGAAGTTGGCGCAGCCAACAATCCCAGCAGGAATGATTTGCATTTTTGAGTATGCTCCAATTGGAGGGAAGTTGGCGCAGCCAACAATCCCAGCAAGAAAATTTCCATTTTTCAGTACATCCTATTTATAAGAAACCTCTATAATACTCCTAATCTTCCTCTTAATATCCTCCTTAGCAAAAGAATGATTTATCGCCTCCAAATTGCATTTCTTCAACTGGCTATTATCCCAATTAAATACTTTTCTAACCAACCCATATTCAGAACTCAAACTAACATTTGAAATAGTTCTTGCATCAGTATTTAATCCCATGGATACTCCTGAATTATATATGGTATTAAGAGGATGGTTTTCTATTTTGTCAAATACATTGGTTTGAATATTACTTGTTGGACAAATCTCTAGATGAATATCATTTTCTTTTAAAAACAACAATAAGTTCTTGTCTTCCGCACTTCTTACTCCATGCCCAATTCTTTGAGGGTGTAATTTTTGCAAGGTTTCCCAAACGCTTCCAGCTCCTTTAGCCTCTCCAGCATGAGCAGTACAGGGAATACCATTTTGGCGTACTTGACTAAACGCTTTTATATGATTGTCTATTGGAAATCCAGCCTCATCTGCAGCAATATCAAAACCAACAATATGAGTGTCTTTGAAATTTTTTACCAATTCAGCTGTTTCCAAACTTTGAGCTTCTGTATAATGTCTGAGGGTACAAAGAATGATTCCTGCTTCAACCTCATATTTCTTGATGCCTTCTTCGGTGGCTTGGTTAACTGCTTCAACCACTTCATTTGCTGTTAATCCTTTATATACATGCTGCAAAGGGGCAAATCTAATCTCTGCATACACTACATGATCCTCCTTTAGTTGCTTAAAAAGATCTAGGGTTACCAATCTTAACTGTTCTTTGGTTTGCATCAATTCAAAACCTTTGATGGCCCTAGTGATATAATCTGCCAAATCCGTACACTTGGGAGGAGCAATAAATGACTCCTTATAAACATCATAACTGATATTTGGATTGATAGCATTGACCACCTCATAACTTAAGGAACAGTCCAAATGCAAATGCAGTTCAACCTTGGGTAGGTCTTTATCTTGTTGACCCTGCGCATTGGAGGTTGTTGATAATATCATAGCTATAAAAATTAAGGTAATCCATCTTTTCATAAGAATAAATAATATGCAAAATAGCTGATTGGTTTGTTTGAAATTGGGACATTTGTCCCATGATATTGAAGAATAAGGAACTATTAAATTTTATTGCAACATTTGATTCTGAAGAAACAGGTAGTGGATTCAAGTTAGTTAGTTTCAAAAAAAATCAGCCAATCCTTGAAGCCAATAGATTTATCAAACATGTCTTTATTATCAAAGAGGGTGTTTGCAAATGCGTGATTAATGAAGATAATAATAAAAATTACCTTGTTGAATTTCTTGGAAATGGTGAGATCATTGGTGAAATTGAAGCCATTTTAGATTGCAAAACAATTACTACTGTTTTTGCAATGACTGATTTATTGGTTTATAAAATTGAGCTTGGTGTTTTTAAAAATCTCTTGTTGAATAGCAAAAATTTTAATGCGCTATTATTGGTAGAATTGGCAACTCGCTTAAGAAATACAGCACTTAGGTCTTCTTTCCAGCAATTAAATACAGTTGAAAGTGCTCTTTCCAAAATATTAAAATTGCAAAAAGAACAAAATCTAACCATTAGTAAAAAAGACTTGGCAGAATATCTTGGTATCAGTATCAGAAGTTTAAATCGTGAACTACTTAAATTGACTGAAAAATAAAATGCCATTCCACAGTTTCCAAAACACCTTGCACCCTTCACAAAAAGAAGCACCTTTCAAAGGGTCAACTACTGGGGAGAAACCAGAACTGCCATTGTCTATAGTTGGAAATAATGTATCAAATGCTAAATTGATACAATCTTTGAAGTGGTATCCTTGAAAGTTCTATCCAATTTTTAATTAATTTGTAAACGCAAAAAATTAATCATGGACAAACTAACTGGCTTTACCACGCAATTACAAAACTGGGTATTCGGATTCGGACCCAAATTGATTTCCGCCTTATTGGTGTTTATCATAGGTTTAACAATCATCAACTGGACGGCTAAATTGGCCAAGAAGACCATGAATCAACGCAAAGTGGACGCTTCTTTGCAGTCTTTTTTGTCTAGTATGGTGTCTGTGGGTTTGAAAGTATTGCTGCTCATTACTGTTGCCGGAATGCTCGGTATTGAAACCACTTCTTTTGTGGCTATTATTGGTGCCATGGGTTTGGCCGTTGGTCTAGCCTTGCAAGGATCACTGGCCAATTTTGCCGGTGGAGTTTTGATCTTGGTGTTCAAACCATTTAAAACTGGAGACCTGATTGAAGCGGGTGGACAAAAAGGAACCGTCTTAGAAATTCAAATCTTTAATACCATTCTCTTAACGGGAGAAAACAAAACCATCATTTTAGCCAATGGGGCTTTGAGCAATGGTACCATTATCAACTATACCAAACACGGCAGCTTGCGCGTAGACATAAATGTGCTCTTAGCTGGCGATACCAATATTGACCAAGCCAAAGCCATTGCACTAGAAGTAATGAATGCACATCCATTGGTATTAAAAGATCCAGCCCCAACTGTAAGCGTCATCAGCATTGCAGGTGGTGTAACCTTGGGTCTAAGACCATTTACCCTGGAAGCCAATTTTGGAGACGTGTTTACCCAAGTGCAAGAAGCTTTGAAACGCGCTAATGATGCAGCAGGTATTGGTGGTCCAACCCCAACCAGCATCGTGATTAGCAAATAAAGAAAGATGGCAGCGCTTGCCTATCTTTGAGGCATGGGCTTTTTAGAGGTAAATAATATCAGCAAACTACAGAACGGTAAACCTGTTGTAGATGCTGTGAGCTTTACCCAAGCCCCTTTTCAAAAACTGGCCATTGCGGGAGAAACTGGATCAGGGAAAAGCAGTCTGCTCAAAATGATTGCTGGGCTAGAACAACCCAGTGACGGCATGATTTTTTTCCAAGACAAGCACGTGCTAGGTCCAGAATTTAGATTGGTACCCGGTCATCCAGATATTGCTTATCTCTCCCAACATTTTGAACTCCGCAATTCTTATAGAGTAGAAGAATTATTGTCTTATGCCAATAAGCTCAGCGATGAAATGGCCAATGCCATTTTTGAGGTTTGCATGATCAACCACTTGGTCAAGCGAAAAACGGATCAACTGTCTGGAGGAGAGCGCCAACGCATTGCCATTGCGCGATTGTTAATTGGTTCACCCAAATTGCTTTTGCTAGACGAGCCCTATTCCAATTTGGATTTGATTCATAAAAATATCCTGAAGGATGTAATCAGAGAGATCGGAGAAACCTTACAAATTACCTGTCTTTTGGTCTCGCATGATCCAACCGATATTTTGCCATGGGCCGATGAAGTGATGCTGATGCAACACGGAAAAATTGTGCAGTCAGGCGCACCAGAGCAAGTATACCAACACCCCACAAACGCATATACAGCAGCACTCTTGGGCAAGTACCAAATTCTGCCCCCGCATATTGCCGATTTACTTTTGCCATATAGTGGTACAGCGCCACTGGGTAAGAGAATCTTTGTGCGGCCAGGGAATTTTAGACTAGCTAGTGTGGATCATGGTGTGGCCGCACAAGTGCGCAACATCCAATTCATGGTAGGATTTTTTGAATTAGAATTAGTGGTAGAAGACACCATTATCTATATCCATACTTTGAACAAACATGTTCAAAAAAATGAGATTGTTTTTATTGCACTAGACACCAAGACCATTCAGTTTCTTGGATAATCAAGGTTTGTTAATGCTAAAAGCTAGATAGGTATCGCTGGTTTTTGATTTTAGTTTACCACCACCACAAGCAATCACAATATATTGTTTGCCATTTTTTTCATAAACCGCGGGTGTAGCAAAACCTGGTGCAGGTAAATCCAATTCCAATAAAAGTTTCCCGGTTCTTTTGTTATAAGCACGGAACTTACTGTCCTTGGTAGCAGCAATAAACAAAAGACCACCAGCCGTAACTACCGCGCCACCATAATTTTCAGTACCCGTATGAATACCCTTGGCTTTCAACTCCGGGTAATCGCCCAGCGTATCTTTCCAAACCTGTTTACCCGTATTTAAATCAATGGCAGTAAGGGTTCCCCATGGTGGCATTACGGCAGGATAACCCTCTTTTGTCAAGAATTTATTGTAACCCGTAGAGGTATAGGGCAGTTCTAACCAAGGATCAACAGGGCGAGCAGGTGCTTCAAAAGCCTTGCCCTGCTTGTCTTTTAGGTCAAGGATAAAACTGGCTATTGCTATTTTCTCTGAGGGAGCAAGTTGACTCATGGCAGGCATCATTTGTTTTCCTGCAGTGACCAATGCCACAAATTGTTCCTCATTGTATTTCTTTTTAGCGTCAAGTAAACTGGGGTAATTTCCGCCGCCCTTTCTTTCAGGACCATGACAGGGCATACAAGTGGTTTGGTACAAACGTTTGCCTGCATCCAAATTGGTTTCTTTTGCATCAGACTTTGCTTTTCTGTCTACCATGGTTAAGATCCAAGGCATTTCACTAGCATTCACATACATGATTCCGGTACTAGGATCCACAGCGGGACCACCCCATTCTGCACCACCATCAAAACCAGGAAAGATTACTGTTCCCTGTTTAGATGGAGGATTATATAGATGACCCGTTTTGTAAGAAGCCAGTCTTTGTTGAATGTCTTTAAAAGAAGTATCGGGCACCAGCCTGTTTAAATCCTTTTCTAATAAGGTCTGACGTACAAAAGGAGCAATCACAGTAGGAATGGGTTGCGTGGGCGATGTCTTTTCTCCCAACAATTCCGTTTGAGTGGGCACCGCCGTTTCTACAATGGGATACACTGGCTTACCAGTATTTCTCTCTAACAAGAACACAAAACCACTCTTGGTAACTTGTGCCACTGCTTCAATTTGTTTGCCATCTTTTTGAAGATTCACAACCACTGGTGCCGTGGGTAAGTCTCTATCCCAGATATCATGGTGCACAGTTTGAAAATGCCAGATGCGTTTGCCAGTTGCTGCATCTAATGCTAAAACAGAATTAGCAAACAAATTATCACCTGTTCTTTTGCCACCATAAAAATCATAACTGGCAGAACCAATGGGTGCAAACAAAATCCCCTTCTCTTCATCCAAACTAAAACCAGACCAAGCATTGGCGCCACCAATATGTTGGTAAGCTTCTTTGTTGGCCCAAGATTCAAAACCTGCTTCACCTGGATGCGGAATGGTATGAAAAATCCAACGTAGTTTACCACTGTGCACATCATAAGCACGAATATGACCGGGTGCAGCAGCAGCGTCTTCGGCTACGCGGCTACCAATAATGATCATGTCTTTATAAACCATACCCGGCGTAGTAGCCGCAACATAATATTGACTCAAGTCACGGCCAAGGTCATTGTGCAAATCAATCCAACCATTGGTACCAAAGCTTTTTATGGGTTTGCCTGTGTGAGCATCTATACAATGCAAGTATCCTCCCGCTGAATAGAAAAGACGTTGGTCTTGATCATCGCCCTTAAAATAACTAAGCCCTCTGCAAACATTCATAGAGAAATAACCACGCCCCTTTACTTCAAGGGTATTGGTATCTACTGGATTAAAATTCCACAACTCTTTTCCGGTTGCAGCATCCAGTGCAAATAGTTTTAGCTTGGGCGATACACCATATAGAACACCATCAATAATGAGTGGATTGGTTTGAATCTGCGTTTTCTCATCTGCATCCCCTGAGTGATATTCCCAAGCCACGCTGAGCGATGCCACATTATTGGTATCAATCAACGCTAATGGAGAGTAATGGTTGTTAAATGCATTGCCGCCATAGCGGGTCCATTCATAGGGCTTCTTGGGTCCGCAAGCAAACAGCCATACAAGTGAAAAAGCTAATAGCAAACAAGATTTCAATATTGACAATAAACGCATGGCAAAGAATTGTAGCTTGAAGATAACAGTTGATGTTATAAATTTGAAAGATTCATTCCATGAATTTCAACCAAATTATAGCTCATGCGATTGCTCTATTTTCTACTGTTTGTTGGTATAGGTATACAAGTGATGGCCCAAACCAATCCCATTATACCCAAACCCGTTAGTTATCAAAGCCTCTCTTCTGCAAGTGTAAAGCTAGATGCTAATTCCAAAATTGTAGGGCCAGCAAAGTATCAGGCGCAGTTGCAGTATTTGCAAGCAAGTTTGAAACAACAAACAGGATTGCAATTGGGCATTAGCAAACAGGTTCCAAAATCAGGCAGTTACCTTTTGATCCAAGAAGACCCAAACCAAATAGACAAGGCAGAAATGTACCTGTTAACATCCAAGGGTAATGAGATCAAGATTACAGTTAAAGATTTAAGGGGATTGGTCAATGCTATTCAAACCCTTTTACAAATATGCCCCTTGCAAAAAAGCAGTAGCTTTGAAGTGCCAGCGGTAGCCATCAAAGACTATCCAAGATTTGAATACAGGGGTATGCATTTAGACGTGGTAAGACATATGTTTCCACTGGAATTCATCAAAAAATATATTGACTATTTAACCTTTCATAAGTTCAATACTTTTCACTGGCATTTAACCGATGATCAGGGATGGCGCATAGAAATCCTTTCTTATCCCAAACTCAATAGCATTGGTTCTTGGCGCAATGCCACGCTAATAGGGCATTTCAATGACAAACCTGCACGTTATGATAGCACTCGCTATGGTGGATTCTATACCAGAAAAGAAGTCAAAGAAGTGCTTGCTTATGCAGCATTGCGCGGCATTGAAGTGATTCCAGAAATAGACATTCCTGGCCATAGCCGCGCAACCATCACGGCTTACCCAGAGTTCAGTACCAAACCCGATACAACTTGGAATGTAGCTACCACCTGGGGCATGTACAATAGACAGAACAATGTGCTAGCGCCTAGACCAGAGACTTTCACATTCTTGAGAACCATCTTTCATGAAATCTCTGACCTCTTCCCTTCTAAATATATTCATGTAGGTGGAGACGAGTGTAGCAAGCTCTGGTGGAAAGCTGACCCTTTTTCGCAAGCATTCATGAAAGAAAAAGGACTCAAAGACGAACATGCTTTGCAAACCTATTTTATTAGTCAGGCCGCCAAATATTTGAAAGAAAAAAACAAACAAGTCATTGGCTGGCATGAGATCTTAGAAGGAGAACTAGACACATCGGCCATTGTGATGAACTGGGGCGGTGCTAAGGAAGGCATTGAAGCCGGTAAACTCAAACACCGCGTGATTATGACCCCGGGCAAGCCCTATTATTTTGACCATTATCAATCACATGATCCCAAAGATTCATTGGCCATACACGGCTATAATACCATGGATTCTGTGTACCAATATGATCCCGTTCCGGCCGCTTTGCGCGATGCTAAATTGGATCAATACATTATTGGAGGGCAAGCCAATGTTTGGACGGAATACATGGGTTATAGCACCAAGGTAGAATACATGATTTTCCCACGCATGACCGCTTTGAGTGAGTCTTTGTGGACGCCTGTTGAGCAGAAAAACCTAGATGATTTTAGAAATCGTTTAAAACAAAACATGCAGCCCCGATACGATTTTTGGGGAGCCCATTATTTTAAACAATGGGAACAATGGACCAGGGACAAACAATAACAGAGGGTTATGGGTTTTAAAAATTAAATTCGTGGGATAAACGGGCCATCCTTTATCCATGAACGCTTGCAAATCTCTTGGCTTATTGTTCATAGCTGCTTTGATGACAATCACATCAAGCGCTCAAACCGATACGGCATTTTGGTTTGGAGCACCGGCTATTACATCGGGTCATGGCAATGCGCCTATTTTAATGCGGCTCTCTAGTTATGCCAACCCTGCTGATATCTTGATCACTATGCCGGCAGATCCAACATTTGTTCCCATACCCGTACACTTAGATCCCTATTCTGCTTTCTCTGCCAACCTAACCAGTTTTTTAAACAAGATAGAAACCAAACCCAGTAATACGGTTTTGAATAATGGACTCAAAGTCAGTTCTACCAGTAATATTTCGGCTTATTATGAAATGCAGGGTAAGCCAGCGGCTTCCTATTTTAACCCAGAGATCTTTGCCCTCAAAGGCAATATCAGCAAGGGAAAAGCATTTATGATTCCTGGACAAACGCGTTTTGCCAATGGTTCAGCTTACACCCCCTTACCCAGAAATGGATTTGTAATCACTGCTACGGAAGACAATACCTTGGTAGAAATTATTCCAAGTAAAGATGCAGTAGGACATAATGCTGGTGTAAAATTTGGGATTACCCTCAACAAGGGACAATGTTATGCTGTAACAGCACAAAACCAAGATGGACCCAATCACTTGGTAGGTAGCACAGTTACTTCTAATAAGCTCATCACCATTACCGTTTATGATGATTCTATAGGACCACCCACGGGCTGCCGCGATCTGGTAGGAGACCAAATTATTCCAGAAGAAGCCAATGGTAATGAGTTTGTGATTATCAAAGGAGAGCTTTCTTTTAGTCCAGATTTTGGAGACTATTTTTATGTATTAGCTACTACGGATGGCACCCAGGTATTTATCAATGGCACACAAGTAACCACCCTCAATCGAGGGCAGGTTTATGAAGGGATCCTGAATCAACCCAGTGCCTATGTAAAAACCAGTAATCCCGTTTATTTAAATCAGGTAACAGGGATTGGTTGTGAAATGGCTGCTACCAATTTGCCCAGTATCCGTTGCACGGGATCATCTTTGGTATCATTTGTGCGATCCGTGAATACGGCTTTTTATTTGAACCTGCTCTGCAAAGCCACTGATATCAATGGTTTTCTATTAGATGGACAAACTAATATTATCACAGGGTCTATGTTCAACGCTGTGCCAGGTACCAATGGAGAATGGATGTATGCCAAGATTAGCACGTTGAATTTGCCCAATTTAAATACCCTGATTCCCGATGGCGTGAACACCACCGTATCCAATACCCTGGGATTATTTCACTTAGGATTTTTAAACGGCGCCAATAATACCGGAAACGTATTGGGATATTTTTCCAACTACGCGCAAACCACGTTGTCCCCTCAAATTGCAGGACTAACCTGCGCGGGCAGTAATATCAACCTCCAAGTATCACAAGTTATTGGTGCTACTTATCAATGGGCGGGACCCAATGGATTTAGCAGTACTATTTATAATCCCAGTATTCCCAATGCCAGCACCAGCAATAGCGGATTGTATACGGTGGCCATGAATATTTTAGGATGTGGTGTTTTCAGAGACAGCATTGATCTAACCATACACCCCACACCTACTATCACCATCTCACCCAATGATTCTATCTGTCAGGGACAAACCAAAAACTTGATTCTCACACCAACTGGAACAGCACCATGGCGCGTAGGTTATACCGATGGTACCAAAACAGATACGCTTACTATAACTACATCACCTTATACTCTTGCCGTATCGCCAACGGCACAAACTACTTATACCCTTAAGAGTATTACAGATGCTAATTCATGCACAGCTGCATCCCTAACTGGAGCACCTGATGTGAGTAGTACCATTTCTATTTATGCTAAACCCGTTCCAGCATTTACCGTGTCTGCACCAGCTTGTGAGAACCAATTATTTTCATTCACGGATCAGTCACAAGCCAATACCAGTGGGCTTGCGCGATGGTATTGGAATTTTAAAGATGGCAATACCAAGGATACCACCGGTGGTGGAACTTTTACCAAAAGCTTTGCCACATGGGGCACTTATCCTGTTCAATTATTGGTGGAATCAAACAAGGGATGTTTGAGTGATACTGTGATCACCAATGTGACTGTGCATCCCATGCCCATGGTGGGTTTCATACTTCCCAAAGTTTGCTTGAGCGATGCTTCTGCCCTCTTTACAGACACAACAACCATTGCCGACGGATCAGCTGCACAGATGACTTATCTCTGGAATTTTAATGCAGGCACACCAGCTATTACACCGGGACCTAATACGGTAACCAGTACTTTACAAAACCCTGCTGTCAAGTATAATAAGTCAGCGGATTATCAAGTATCATTAACCGTTAGTTCAAAAGACGGTTGCGTGAGCAATCTCACCAAAACCTTTACTGTCAATGGTTCTGTGCCCAAGAGTCAGTTTGTGGTTTTGCAACCAACAGCACTTTGTAGCAATGATTCAGTGCGCATACAAAATACTTCTACCGTAGATTTTGGATCTGTTACACGTGTAGAAATTACCTGGGATTTTCTCAATGCACCATCGGTGAAGACCATTGATGATGATCCTTATTTAAACAAGGTATATGCTTATCGATATGGAGATTTTCAAAGCCCAGTAAGCAAGGCCATTTCTGTACAGTTCAAAGCATTTTCAGGAAGCGCCAGTGCCTGCGCCGATATTAGTACCCAAGTAATCACGCTGAATCAAAGCCCCAAAGTAGGGTTTACCACCATGCCCAGCATTTGTCTGGAAGCCGCTCCCAGAGACATTTTGCAAACTAGTTATAACAATGCCGTTGCGGGAACATTCAACTATACTGGAACAGGTGTGAGTGCTGCAGGTGTATTCAATCCTGCTATTGCGGGTATGGGTGTTTATCCTATTCAGTTTATGCAAACATCGGCCAAGGGTTGTAAGGATTCGGCTACTCAAAGCATTCAAGTTTGGCCAAGCCCTGTTGCTAAATGGGGTGTGGCTTCTCCACTTTGTGAAAAAAATGCGCTTACTTTTTCTGATAGTTCCGCGGCCAATTACAGCAATATAGTACAACGCAATTGGGTCTATGGAGATGGCAATACCGCTGTGCGCAACAATGCAAATGACTATACTTATACTTATGCATCTGCCAATAGTTATACCGCCAGTTTACGCGTAACAACTGATAGTGGCTGCGTAAGTGCGCTCAACACACAGACCATTAAAGTGAACCCACTTCCTGTTGTTGATTTTAGCATTCCACAAATTTGCTTACCCGATGGACGTGGTCAATTCACTAGCAGCACTAGCATCAGTGATGGTTCTACAGCACTCTTGAGTTACAGATGGAATTTCAATGACCCCAATGATGCTAGCTCCAGCACATTGCCCAATCCTATCCATCGCTTTAGCGCAGTGGGTCCTTATCCTATTCAATTAATTGTGCGTAGTAATAATAATTGTGTTGATAGTAGCACCAAAATCATCTCCAGTATTTATCCGCAACCCAAAGCCAATTTTAGTGCATCGGCCAACAGCATTTGTGTGAATGACGCCATTCAATTTACGGACCTGAGTGATGGCAAGACCAGCGCTATTGGCACTTGGGTCTGGGATTTTTCTGCAGGTAATACAGCTAGCATTCAAAACCCATCACAGATCTTCAGAGATAGCGGTAACATACAAGTGGCTTTGCATATTGTTAACGCGCAGGGTTGTGTGAGTGATACGGCTTTGCAAACCATCACCGTGTATCCTTATCCTAAATTGGATCTTGGTCCTGACTTAAAAGTTTTGCAAAATGGTCAAGCCAGTTTGAAACCACTGTTCGTGTATGGTACAGGACTTAGTTATCTCTGGACGCCTGCTACTTATTTAGATTCTGATACCGCCGCAGTTCCCAATAGCAAACCATTGGTTGATATTACTTATCAATTGAAACTCTCTAACCAAGGCGGCTGCAGTGTTACAGATGAAATTTTTATTGAAGTGCTCAAAGCCCCTCAAGTGCCCAATGCATTTTCGCCCAATGGGGATGGTGTCAATGACACATGGCGCATTCCATATCTTGACACTTACCCCGGCGCCACCGTAGACGTCTTTAACCGCTACGGTCAAAAAGTATTTTCATCCTTGGGCTATGCCACCGAATGGACCGGCAAACTCAATGGCAAAGCCCTTCCCATTGGCACATACTACTATGTGATCAATCCCAAAAACGGATTGGAGATCATGAGCGGGTCGGTGACAATAGTTTATTAATCCTTATCTGACATTTCAATTGATAAGACACTAAAATAATTTTAGTCACCCGTTTTTATTCCATCTTGCATTTAGTCATTGAGTTTAGTACTATTAAACTCTTAAATAATTTTCTATTTTAGTAATGCAAATGAAAAAGAATTACAACGAAATATTAGATGGAAAACTAGTTCCAAAAGCATTAGAAATCATTCCTGTCTTAACAGTGGTTTTCTATATTCTCTATTCTGCTCTAAAACGGTTTACTGACAATGTTCAATTGTTTTGGATTCCATTTGTATTATTCTCTTCTAATTTTTTAATCCTCCTAGAATTAGTTTATTTGATAAAGACTAAACAACTCAATAGTACCAAGAAGGAATTTAATAATCTGTTAGTTCAAAGCGTGATCAACTTGGGTCTTGCAATTCTGATTATTAGTTATTTAGTTTAGTACAAAACTAATGGCTAAAAGAAAACAGCAAAACATAGGCAATAAACTACAGGCGCCATAACATCCCCCAAAATAACGGACTATCGCCGCTCAAGAGTTGTGTCTTCTGAGCGGCCTTTCTGGAGCGGTGCCGGAGGCAGGGCAATTAGCAGCAGCGCTGCTTTTTGACCAGCTCCAGGGTAGACGCGAAGGAGATACAACTTTGAGCAAGCGCGAATCACGGCAAAATTTCATTGCCGTCAGTTATGCAATTGCCGTTTTGCTGCCATTCCCCAATTCCAACATTTTTGTAACAAAGGCATGATTTCTGAAACCTATCAATCGTTAGCTTTGTCCAAACGATAGCTATGGCAGCATTGGAAAATTATGTGATGGGCAAATGGGTGAGGGGCGATGGCGATGGTCAGGCCCTCTTTAATGCGGTAACAGGAAACGCCATCGCAACGGCGAGTACAAAAGGTCTGGACATGGCCTCCATACTGCATTACGCCAGACAAAAGGGCAATCCAGCGCTCAGGGCCATGAGTTTTCACGAGCGCGGAAGAATGCTCCGGGCATTAGCACTACACCTGCGCGAGCACTTAGACAAATTCTATCAGATTAGTTATCAAACTGGGGCTACCAAGGCCGATAGTTGGGTAGACATAGAAGGCGGGATTGGGAATCTGTTTGCCTATGCATCGCTACGCAGAAAATTCCCAGACCAACCCTATTGTTTAGACGGAGAGCACCATTCACTGGGCAAGGCCAATACTTTTATGGGACACCACTTGTTGATTCCCAAAGAAGGGGTGGCTGTGCATATCAATGCTTTTAATTTTCCGGTATGGGGTATGCTAGAAAAAATTGCTGTGAACTTATTGGCCGGTGTACCCGCCGTGGTGAAGCCCGCAACGGTTACCTCCTTTTTAACCGAAGCCGTGGTTAAAGAAATTGCCGCATCGGGCATTTTGCCAGAAGGTGCTTTGCAATTGCTCTGCGGTTCCGCGGGCGATTTATTAGACCATGTACAGTCACAAGATATTATCACATTTACGGGATCAGCCACCACAGGACTCATGCTCAAATCGCATCCAGTAGTGTTGAAAGAGAATGTGCCTTTTACCATGGAAGCAGATTCATTGAACAGCATTGTTCTGGGAACCGATGTTACCCCAGAGATGCCGGAATGGGATTTGTTTATTAAAGAAGTGCGCAAAGAAATGACCACCAAGTGCGGACAAAAATGTACGGCCATCCGCCGGATTTTTGTTCCTGAAAATAAAATTGAAGACGTAAAAATAGCACTGGGCAAGGCTTTGGCGCAAACGGTTATTGGTAATCCATTAAATGAAACCGTGCGTATGGGATCACTAGCTGGACAAAGCCAACGCAATGAGGTTCGTGAGCAAGTGCAGAAACTCTTGGCCAGTTCACAAATTATTTATGGCAGCATGGACAGTGTTTCTGTTGTTGATGCCGATGCAACAGTTGGCGCATTTATGAGCCCGCTTTTGTTGATGAACCCACAACCCATGAGCAGCAATGAGGTACACGAGGTAGAAGCATTTGGCCCCGTGTCAACGCTCATGCCTTATAACAGTTTACAAGAAGCCATTGCATTGGTAAAATTGGGCAAGGGATCATTAGTCTCATCGGTGGTGACCAATGATCCTTCCATTGCAAGAGACTACACTATTGGAGCGGGAACCTACCATGGAAGGATCCTGGTTTTAAATCGCGCTTGCGCAAAAGAAAATACCGGACACGGATCACCCCTACCCTTATTGGTACACGGAGGTCCAGGCCGCGCAGGTGGGGGAGAAGAAATGGGTGGACTACGCGGTGTAAAACACTATATGCAAAGAGTGGCCATACAGGGTTCTCCCGATATGATTACGGCTATTAGCCAAGTATATCAACCCGGTGCCACAGGCATTGATGGAGGCGCGCATCCCTTTACCAAATATTTTGAAGAGTTGGTGATTGGTGAGCAGATTCTCACTGCCCCACGCATGATTACCAAAGAAGACATAGACAGTTTTGCAGACCTCAGTGGAGATCATTTTTACGCGCATTTAGACAGCACCAATTTTGAAGGAACCATGTTTGAGCGCCAAGTGGCTCATGGTTATTTTATCATGAGTGCAGCGGCAGGTTTGTTTGTAGACAGTTATGAAAAAAATCCCGTCTTGCTCAACTATGGCATAGATGAATTGCGATTTACCAAACCCGTTTATCCAGGCGATACCATTCAAGTGCGTTTCACTTGCAAAGAAAAAATTGCACAAGAGAAAAAAGAAATCACCGATATTGACAAAGGGATTGTAAAATGGTTGGTAGAGATTATAGACGCAACCAATGAGATTACTGGTATTGCTACCATTCTAACCATGGTGGCCAAAAAAGACTAGATGGAAAATTATGTACGCTATCAGGTAAACAATGGCATTGGCGTGATTGAGTTTTTTACGGCTCAACACAATTCACTGCCATCGGCCATTTTAAAAGAATTGGCAAACACCGTTACCATTGCCGGGGGCGATGCTTCTTGCAAGGTGTTGATCTTACAATCTGGCGGAGCCAAAACATTTTGCGCCGGCGCATCCTTTGACGAGTTGTTACAAATTACCACTGAGGCTGAAGGATTGGAATTCTTTAGCGGCTTTGCCCACGTGATCAATGCCATGCGTACCTGCCCTAAATTTATCATCGGCCGTGTACAAGGAAAAGCCATTGGTGGCGGTGTTGGTCTAGCATCATCATGCGATTATACATTTGGAACCCTAGACGCATCCATTAAATTATCCGAACTAGCCGTGGGCATTGGACCCTTTGTAGTAGGCCCCGCGGTAGAAAGAAAAATAGGACTTTCCGCGGCTTATGAATTGGCCATAGATGCCACTGGTTTTAGATCGGCCCAATGGGCCCAAGAAAAAGGACTCTATGCCTCTGTTCACTCAGACATAACATCTATGGACGCCGCCATATTAAACCTGGCAACTACCCTAGCCGCATCTAGCCCCGCAGCAATGGCAGAAATCAAAGCAGCATTCTGGTCCGGTACCGAGCACTGGAATGAATTATTACTCAGCCGTGCTGCTATCAGTGGTAGATTAATTCTCACAGCAGAAGCTCGTGTGTTCTTGGAAGGGTTTAAAAAGAAATAAAAAAATGATTCTTTAAAATAATTCAGCAATAGAGATTTTAAAAGTGTCTGCTATTTCCGTTAAAGTATCAATGGTAAAATTGTGTGTGCCACTCAGCCATTTTGTAATTTCTGAAGGATGTCTATTTATATTTTCAGCAAATGTTGTTTTATTCCATCCACGCAATTCCAATAACTGATCCAACTTTGTTGCAACAGCATATTTATTGATAATTTGCTTTTTTTCAACCTTACTTACCTCTGACAAAACTTCTCTTAATAAAGGAGAGCTATGTTTTCTAGCTTTTGCTTCAGTCTTCATATTCATTAAAATAATGTTTCATCTGCATGGTTCTCAATAACTGAATAAACTGTTGCTCCAGCACCCGAGAACTCTGACATTTCAACTATTTCGTAATGCACAAACTCAAATTGAAGGTAAATAAATTTTTATTTAATTTCACTTATAAGTGAAATTAAATATTGCTACTTAAATTTAATTCTCTTCTAATGAGTTAATTACCAATAAATTGTAAAAAGATTTATGCTATGAAATTTTTTTAGAAATACTTCATCATTCAAACCCCATCCGTTTTCTATATTCATTGGGTTGCATGCCCTTTAATAATTTAAACTGTTTGTTGAAATTGGTGAAGCTATTAAAGCCACTTTCAAAACAAACTTCTTTGATGCTCATGCTTTTCTCTGCTAAGAGTTTGCAGGCATAACCCACACGCAGTTCAATGATCAATACAGAAAAACTTTTTCTGGTTCTGGATTTAAAATATCGGCAAAAAGAATTGGTGGCTAGATTGGCAATGGCTGCTACGTCTTTCAAATAAATTTTCTGTTTAAAATGCGTTAGGGCATAATTGTAAATGGCATTGATTCTTTCATTTTCAGAAGAGACAAATTCAAAATGGTTGGCAGAAGAAATATAGTTGGGTTGATGGTCTTTAGAAAGCACCTGCAATAATTGCATGAGAGAAATCAATCGCTCAGTTCCTTCTGAGAGAATTAATTGGGTTAAAATTTCTTTTGCATTAGCAGCAATGGCTTCATTGATCAGCATCCCGCGTTTGGCCCTTTCCAATAATTTTCTAATGGCTTGATTCTCGGGTAAGCTCAAAAAATCCTTGCCCCAAAAATCATCGCAAAACTGCGTTAACTCAATCAATGATGGTTGAGGTTGTCCCTGAGTATAACCATCATCAAATCGCCAATAGTGGGGCAACTGCGCACCAATTAAAATCAAATTTCCTGGGCTAAATCTAATAGAAGTATCGCCTGCAAAAAGGGTTCCCTCACCCTGCATCACATGAATCAATTCTATTTCGGGGTGATAATGCCAATTATTATTGACATAGGGCATGGCGTCTTGTCTGGCACTAAAGGAGATGGAGGGCCCCGATGTAATTTTTAAAAGCTGTGGACGCATGAGCAATTATTGGGTTATTGGGCTAACTGCCGCCGAATGGATTATGGTAAAATAGTGCAATAATCGGATAATATTGCAGGCAAATAGCTGGAAAACAAGGTTTTTATTTGTATTCTAACAAACAGTTAATCTATTTTAACCTGTTCAACTAACCTTGCTATGCTACTTAAGAACAAAGTCATTTTTCTTACTGGGGGTTCAATGGGTATTGGTGCCGAATGCGCCAAAGCCTATGCCAAGGAGGGAGCCCTCCTGGCCATTGCAGCACTTGATCAAACAGCCATTGAAGCCGTGATCAAGGAAATTGGAGGTGCACATCTTTGTTTGCCCTGCGATGTTTCTGATGAAGTACTTGTAAAAGATGCCATAGAACAAACCATCGCGCATTTTGGACGCATAGACGCCATTCACAATAATACCGGAATTGCCTATCCTTCCAAAGCCATCCACGAAACCACCACACAGGAATGGGACAAGCTGATGAACGTGAATCTAAAATCGGTTTACCTAACCACTAAATATGGTTTTGAAGCATTAAAAGCAAGTAAGGGAACCATTCTCAATACCAGCAGTTTGGTGGCTGAGATTGGACAAGAATTACACGCAGCCTATTCTGCAACAAAGGGAGCCATGAACACCCTGACCAAGTCAATGGCATTGGATTATGCCAAATTTGGGATCAGAGTCAATGCCGTTGCACCCGCAGGTGTATGGACGCCCATGTTGAGAGACTGGTCAAAAGAACAACCCAATAGCACTGAGATTGAAAATTATCTAGACAAGATACATCCATTGGGCTATTGCCCTTCGGGCGATGTAGTGGCAGATGCTTGCGTCTTTTTGTTATCAGAAAAAGCCCGATTTATTACTGGATGCATTTTGCCCATTAGTGGCGGCGCAGAATTAGGATATAGATTATAAGGTTCCCCATAAAATTAAATTATGATTCAGAAGATCATCATAGAAGACAGAAGATTTCCACTTGGAGCAGGTGCTGGCAGCGATGCCATACACAGAGACCCTGTTTACTCTTATGCAGTATGCAAATTAGTAGACGATTCCGGTTTGGTAGGAACGGGTTTTGCTTTTACCGTAGGAGAAGGTAATGACCTGGTTTGCAAGGCAGCCGCTTTTTATGCAGAGACACTTAAAGGAAAAGATATTGAAGAACTCATGGCCAATTTTGGTTCTCATTTACACGCACTATCTAATGAACAACAGTTTAGGTGGTTGGGGCCACACAAAGGTGTTGTGCATTTAGGACTAGCCGCTGTAACCAATGCCTGTTATGATTTGTGGGCAAAGAAAAGAGGCGTACCCCTTTGGAAATTATTGATCAGTTTGAGTCCAGAACAAATAGTGAATACGCTTGATCTTAGTTATCTAGAAGATGAACTAACCAGAACTCAGGCTATTGAGTTAATCAAACAGCAAGAAAGTACTAACTCAGAAAGAAGCGGCATTTTAACCAAGGGCTATCCAGGTTATGACACTTCTATTGGCTGGTTTAATTATAGCGATGAAAAAGTAAGAGAGAATTGTAAAAAAGCAGTGGCAGAAGGATTTACTGCTATGAAATTAAAAGTGGGTTCCAAAGAATTTGAAAGAGATATTAGAAGGGCGCATATAGTTAGAGATGTAGCGGGTGATGAGGCAAAGATTATGTTAGACGCCAATCAACAATGGACCCTACCACAAGCAAGAATCATTTGTAGAGAATTGCAGAGCATGAATCCTTATTGGATTGAAGAGCCCACGCATCCAGATGATGTAATGGCACATAAGGTTTTGGCAGATGCCATTGCCCCAACAAAAATTGCCTTGGGTGAACACGTACCCAATAGAATCTTATTCAAGAATTTCTTGCAAACAAAATCAGTAGGCTTTGTTCAGGTAGACGCAGTAAGGGTTGCAGGTGTTAGTGAATTTATTGCAGTGAGTTTATTGAGCAAAAAATTTGGGATTCCAGTTGTGCCGCACGTGGGCGATATGGGACAGTTACACCAACACTTGGTGTTATTCAACCATATTAAACTGGGGCATGAAGCTTTGTTCTTAGAACATATTCCACACTTACAAAAGCATTTTGTAAACCCCGTGAAAATTGAAAATGGCGTTTATAAAACTCCAGAAACACCAGGCAGCAGTTGCGATTTAAAAGAAACCAACTAGTTCAACACCATAACCAACCCACGTGAAACAAACCAAAACTTCTAGTATTTTATTTCCTCTGCTCATAGTGATGTGTCTCATGTTTTTCTGGAACATGAGTAGGAATATCAACGATATTTTAATTCCGCATTTAAAACGAGCCTGCCAATTAACAGACCTAGAATCTTCACTCATCCAATCTGCTTTTTTTGGGGCATACTTTTTAATGGCTATCCCGGCAGGATATTTTATTCAAAAGAAAGGATACCGAGTTGGAATGATTACGGGATTATTAACCGCGGCCCTTGGTGCAGCATTATTTTATCCCGCTGCGGAAATCAGGTATTATCCCATATTTCTTTTGGCACTATTTATCATGGCTGCAGGATTTACTTTTTTAGAAGTAACCGCAACACCCTATATCTCCAAACTAGGAGATCCAGAAGGTGCTTCTAGTAGATTAAGTTTATCCGCAGCCGTGGGTTCATTGGGAGCAACTATTGCACCCTATATTGGAGCGCTCTTGCTCTTACACGAGAAAGACATTCCACAAACAAGCATTGATTCATTTAGCGCTACAGAACTTCAAGCATTTTTAACTGCTGAAGCCAACTTGGTAAAACTACCCTACCTAGGATTGGCAGGTTTATTCATTGCCATGGGTTTGTTACTCTGCTTTATCAAACTTTCAACCATTGCAGATGAAGAACAAAGCAATTATTCCTTTAAAAAGATTTTCCAATTCTCACACGCTATGTATGGCATTGGCTCGGTGTTTTGTTATGTAGGCGCCGAAGTAGGGATTGTGAGTTTTCTAATTCGCTATTCCAAGTCCATGGAATTAGAAGGACTCACCGAACAAAAGTCTGCTTTATTCATCACCGTGTTTATGGCCTTGGTTCTAGCCGGAAGATTATTCGGATCATATATACTCAAGAAATTTAGTCCGCCTAAAATGTTGGTAGTATCTTCCCTAGGCGCTTTTCTATTGGTGTTGTTAGCCATCATCACCACTGGCTATACATCCATCTGGTCCTTGGTATTTATAGGCTTATTCACTTCTATCATGTATCCCATTGTATTTACATTAAGCATCAAAGACCTAGGCGCTTATACCAAAACCGCATCGTCTCTTTTGATCATGGGAATTGTTGGAGGCGCCATTGTACCACCCATCATGGGATCTATTTCAGACAATGTTGGTATCCGATACGCTTTCTTTGCACCACTGGTTTGTTATGCGTATGTGATTTACTTTGCTATTAAGGGTCATCAAATAAAAGCTTCCAAAGCAAGCATTAATTAAATTAGTTTGCGAATAAATTGGAAGGCGCTTAATGGAATTTACCGCAGAAACACTAGTCAAGTATTGCAAACAGCTTTGTAAAAAAGATGCGGAGCTGCGCGATACGATTGAGCAATATGGCTATCCACCTTTCTGGCATCGAGAACCCAATTTTGAAACGCTGATCCATATTATATTGGAGCAACAGGTTTCGCTTGCATCGGCCCGCGCCGCTATGGATCAACTCCGCGCCAAGCTTCCCAAAATCACTCCAGCCATTTTATTATCGCTTTCTGATGAAGAAATGCGCGCCTGTTATTTTAGTAGACAGAAAATGGTCTATGCCCGTGCATTGGCGCAGGCCATTACAGACAAAACCCTCAATTTGAAAAAGTTGAATCAACTGGATGACGCAACCATTAGAATAGAACTCAAAAAAATCAAAGGCATTGGAGACTGGACCGTAGACGTGTATTTGATGATGGCCCTACACCGCCCCAATCACTTCCCCACGGGCGATATTGCACTCATGAACCGCCTCAAAGAAATCAAGGGTCTAACTCATTTAAGTAAAGAAGAAGCCCTTACCATTGCCCAAGCCTGGGAACCCTACCGAACCATTGCGGCATATATTCTTTGGTGGGGATATATCTGCAAACGGAAGATTAAGTTTTAGAATTATTTAAGCTTCTAAGTGCTGAATTGCAGAAAATCTTTTCCTTAATTGATTGTTACTTTTATTAGTATTCATTTCTACTTTAAAATGCACAGTGGCATTCATTGCTTTAAATACTCGAACAATGGTAGAAATAGATGCATTACTTGAATTAGATTCCAATTTAGAAATTTGGGCCTTTTGAACCCCAACCAATTTTCCAAGTGCTTCTTGAGTCAAGTTTTTTTCAATTCTCACTTGTTTGATTTTAAAACCAATTTGGTCCAAAGATAATTCAAGTTCAAAATCGTTACGACTTCTACTCCCCTTTTTACCAACTATGGAATCTTGCACTTCTTCTAGTGAATACTTTTTCATTGCGTCAAATTTTTAAAATAAAGAAGCCTAATAGTAATTGCACGTTTAATTTGTAAATCAGGCACTTTACTTTGTTTCTTTATAAAGCCATGAGTTACTATAACTAATGTATTATTCTTATCTCTTTTATCCCAAAAAGCTAATAGTCTGTATTGTAAGCCTTGATAAAGGGTTCTAAATTCCCAAATATCTGAATCAATTTTTTTAAAGAATACTGAATCATTACCAAGCTGTGACTTCCTAATCCCTTGAAGAATTTTTTGTGCATGCTTAACTGGAAGTCCTTTCAAAAAAACAAAAGCGTCTTCCAAAAAAACAACCTTGAATTTTGAATTTTCAAAATCAGCATCCTCTGAGTTAAAATTAAATATAAGTTTCATTATAAGGAAACTTTATTTTTGATATATTTTTTGAATTCCAACATACTAGTAGTCAATTTTGATGAACAACTTATTATAAATCAATGTAGTTAGTCAATAAATCATACCAGTAAAAGTACATTTCATAAAAAGTGCTGTCAAGGGCTAAAACACCCAATTTGATTGCGTAAAACACCTGATTGTAGGAGACGATTTTGGCGGAGTACACTTAGTTTTTGAGAAAATAAATTAAAGTCCATTTTTATACTAGAACGTGTATAAAAAACGGCCTTTTTTAAACGGCCGAAAAACAAGTATCAGTCGCAACCTTTAGACATGAAGTTGAGGTTGATCTGACCAGAAGAAATTTCTGAAGCTCTTCCAAATCTCAAGTCTTAATCCATCATTTGCAAATGATCCAGATCGCTATTTAAAAAACGGAAAATCCTGATTCTCAACATGCGCAGTTTTCATAATCTCGGCCATGCGTGCAACAAGATCGGGGCGGGTGGAGGCAAGATTGTTTTTCTCGGCAAGATCGGTGCTGAGGTTATAGAGTTCAATGGGTCCATTTGGATTGGTAGAAGCGTTGTATCTAACACCCTTCCAATCGCCCATGCGAACGGCTTGTCTGCCGCCATTCTCGTGAAACTCCCAGTAATAATATTCGTGTTGTTCTTGCTTGCCCTTGGCAGTGAGTGTTGGCAAGATAGAGAGCCCATCAATCCCTGCGGGAATGGCTTGCTTGGTAAGACTGGCAAACGTGGGTAGAAAATCCCAGAAGGCGCCGGTTTGTGTTGACACTTGTGCGGGCTTGATCATGGCGGGCCAGCGTGCAATCATCGGTTCGCGCATACCACCTTCATAGAGGTCACGTTTGATGCCGCGAAGGCCACCACCACTGTTAAAAAATTCGGGATTGTTCCCGCCTTCGCGGTGAGGCCCATTGTCACTGGTAAAAATGACCAAGGTGTTTTTATCCAAACCTAATGCAACCAACTGTTGCATCACTTGACCAACATAGTCATCCATCTTCTGCACCATGGCCGCATAAGCCGCTTTAGGATAAGGGTGTGGCTGGTAACCCTTGCCATCCCAGGGTTTCAGGGCAATGGGCTGTTCATTAAATTGTTTTTTATAGTACTCTAAATGAGCATCGCCGTTAGGCAATTGCAATGCCGCGTGAGGCAGGGTATAAGACAAATAGAGAAAGAAGGGTTTGTTTTTGTTCTGCGCCATAAAGTCCAGGGCCTGACGTTGAATCAGATCACCGGCATACTGCGTTTGATTGTTGTAGGTGTTGGGCAGGTCAACGCGCAGCTGGTTGTTCCACAAATGATCGGGAAAATAATCGTGCGCCAAAGACTGACAATTGTAACCATAGAAACGGTCAAAGCCCTGCTTAATGGGATCACCAGTTGAACCCACCGGACCCAGACCCCATTTACCAAAATCGCCTGTGGTATAACCCGCTTGCTTGAATAATTCAGCAATGGTGAACGCGTTATCCGGAATGGGAAACTGCCCCTCGGGCTCCATACCCACATTGCCCCTCACCGGCGTGTGACCCGTGTGCAGCCCCGTCATCAAAGACGCGCGCGATGGCGCACAAACCGATGTACCCGAATAGAACTGCGTAAATTTCATACCCTCCGCCGCCAATTGGTCAATATGCGGCGTGCGAATTTTTTGTTGACCATAACAACCCAAATCGCCATAACCCAGATCGTCCGCCAAAATAAAAATCACATTGGGCTTATTATTTTTTTGGCCTTCGGCGATGCTACACAAAGACAACATGGCCATCACAAGAAGAGAAACAGATCTACGATTCATGGGTTGTATTTAGACTGTTTCAAATATACTGAATGGCGCCGGGCTTTGCGTCATGGGTGCAAACGGTTGCGCGGGAAATATTCTTCTACTATAAATTCAAAACCACAATCTGCCGATGGGCAACGATGCTCTTGCGTCTTTGCGGGAGAATCAACATGATCTGCAACTATTTCAGTTCTTAATCCACATTGAGGACAGGTGGTTGGTTGATCGGAAAAGGTATAGACTTCTATCATTGGTTAGAATTAAATCTTCTCAGTCAAATAACGATACATATTATCATCAACGGATGGTGAAATAGAAAAATTGATTTTCACAACTGAAGCATGGTTTCCTCCAGCCATTCTTGTTTCTTGAAATTTTCCATTTATTAATTTCAATTCACCCATATAATAAAAATCTGTTCCTTCTCCATCATCTTTTTTAACAAAGAGTGGAAGTCTTAATGGATCCTGAGTGTTTACAATTGCTTTTACATCAGGACTATTTAAAGTTCTATTTGATTTAGACATCCATTTGAATTCTGAATTACTTTCAAAACCGTCGTCATATTTTGTTGTATCTGAAATATCGTCGGCTTTATGATAGGTAACAAAAATGGGGCAATTGGTTTTATCGGCACTAATCATATAGCCACCAACATTTTGGGCAACCGGATTGGTAGGCCAATTCATATTTCTAAAAACATCTTTCCTAGAATATTTTTGGTACAAATGAAAACCATCATTGAATTTGAATGAGGAATTGACTTTATTAAATTTAAAAAGTGCATATTCAATAGTATCCACTAAAAATTTATGGAATGTTTTATTCTCAAGGAATTTCTGAAATTGTTTTGTCAGACTAATTTGTTCATTAGATAAAGCCACTAATTCAAAGCCATAAATATCTTTAACAGGAACTAGTTTGTTGTTTTTGTTTTCAGTTACAAAACCAAAATTTAAATGATTAATCGCGGAGTCTATTGTGGCAATATTTGATTGAATTCCATATTCTTGAAATATTGTTTCTAGAATATCATTTGGGGTAGCAGGACCTTCAAATATCAGTTTTGCAAGAATTAGACTTTCTTCTACTCGCTTTGCATTATTAATTTCATTAGAAAAGAGTTCTAGTAATTTCTTTTCAGTTTGACTAATTGAGTTTTGATATGTTGGTTCTTGCTCAGCCACAAAATTAAAATAGGACTTTGCAGAATTGACATATAACTGAGGATCTCTGGAACCATGTTTTTCAAAATCCACCATCATGGGGATTCTTCCTAACTCATATTTGAGCAATCGGTAGTCTTTAATCAAGTCTTTCTTTTGCTGCATATTTGCAGTATTGATAGACTCAAATATTTTAGACTTTGTAATTTCATCAAAGTTGATGGTGGAAGATCCAGGAATAAATGAACTTTTCCCAGAAATCAATTTTCTTAGAGTGTCTTTATTGTAGGAATTGTCTCCATACAAGGCAATTGGAACTAGATAATTGTTTTTGTAGTTACCAATAAAATCAATGACCGTTAAGTATTCTTTTGAATCAATTTTACGCAGACCTCTACCAAGCTGTTGCACAAAAACTATTGCAGATTGAGTAGGCCTTAATAATATAACCTGATTCACTTTGGGAATATCTATACCCTCATTAAAAATATCGAAGGTAAAAATATAATCAAGCTTTTCTTCTGAAGAATCTGATTCCAATCTTCTTATTGCTTCTGATCTTTCATCAACATTATCATCACCCGAAAGAGCAACCGTTTTATAATTCAACTTATTAAATTCATCAGAAAGAATTTTACATTCAGGAACACTTGAACAAAAAATTAATCCCCTAAGAATGCCATTGTCTGTTCCAAAAAATCTAGCTTTTTCAATAATATGATTAACCCTTTCTTTAGAAGCTAGTTTATTAAAGTCCTTTGCTTCAATTGTCACATCTCCATCTAACAATATATCTTGTATGCCATAATAATGAAATGGAGATACCATTTGCATTTCTAATGCTTTATGGAGTCTAATTTCGTAAGCTATATTATAATTAAAGAGTTTAAAAACATCAAGGCCATCGGTTCTTTCAGGTGTAGCCGTCATTCCCAAAAGAAACTTGGGTTTAAAATATTTAATAACTCGTTGGTATGATTCTGCTCCCGCCCTATGTGTTTCGTCTATTACTATATAATCAAATTGATCAGGACTGAATTGCTCTAAATTATTTTGAATTGAAAGCGTTTGGATGGTTGAAAAAATAAAATCATTGTCCAATTCTTTACTATCACCCGAATAAGTTCCATAGGTTTTAGAAGTACCAAAAACTTCCTTGTAAGTTCTAATGGCTGCTTTTACAATATTGGATCTATGTACTATAAAAAGGAATTTTTTTGGCTGATACGCCTTTACATCAAACGCAGATAAATAGGTTTTACCTGTACCCGTGGCTGAAATTAATAAGGCTTTATCTTTCCCTTCTTTTCTAAGAGCATCTATATTTCTCAAAGCATCAACCTGCATTTTATTTGGTTGAACCTTTGCAGGCATATGCTCCTTTAATAAGGCTTTGTATTGTTTATTGACAAAAATTTGATGATTGTATTCCTTTCTGTAATTCTCAATGAAATCAAGATCTACAGGAACTGCTTTTTGAAATTCGTCTGAAAATTCTTTTAAAGCACTATTAATAATAGAACTATCCGGTGTAGCTGATATTTTTAAATTAAGCTCCTTGTTTACACTTAAAGCATTAGCTGTTAAATTACTACTACCAACTATCAGGTTATAATGAAGTCCTTTCCTAAACAAGTATCCTTTTGAGTGAAAATCGCCCTCAACTGCAATTTTAACTTCTATATTTCTGATCTGAATTAATCTTGCTAGCGCTTCTGGTTGTGTGAAATTTAAATACTTGGAAACCAGAATCTTTCCAAATTTTCCTTGTTCCTCAATTAACTTAAGTGTGTTTATCAAAGATGCTACACCGCTAGTAGTAACAAAGGCAACAGAAAACCAAAAATTATCACAGACCAATAATTCATTTTCAATGGTAGTCAACACCTTTTTACCTTCCTCTTTATTATTGACTAATATTTGAGGAACTAGATTGGGTTTTGAAGGACTATTTATATCAATAAACCCAGTATATAAACTATCAGAAAGCTGTTTTAAAAAATCACTCATTCTATTCTTTCTTTAGTTTTTCTACAATTGGAATATCAGCTGCTGCCCAATCTAAATCATCCATTTCATTTGGTGTTCGCCATTTAAAATCAACATGTTCAGATAGCTTAAGTTCTGGGTTGTCAACTTTGCATTTATAACTATGCATGGTGATTTTAAAATCAGGATAGCTATGTTCAACAGTTAGAAAATGTTTTAAATCATGAATCTCCATGCTAAGCTCTTCTCTAATCTCTCTAACCAATGCAGCTTCATTGGTTTCTCCTTCTTCAACCTTCCCTCCGGGAAATTCATATTTTAATGAGATATAATCGTATTTACTAGTATTTCTTTGTACGCAAAGTGTCTTTCCTTGATGCTCTATAATTGAGGCAACTACTTCAACATGCTTCATTAAAATCCTTTTTAGCAAGATACCTCAAAATCTTTATTGATCCTTTTCCAAAAACTACCTCAAAACCCTCACCACAAACCTCGTCTCCCCAGACCAATCAATCTCTAGCGGCTCGCGGGCGTCAAGAATAGATTCGGTGCTAACATCGCGGCCGGTGCCGTAGTTGATCTGCCAGTCGGGGGTTTTGTTAATGCCTAGTCGGATGATGATGCGGCTGCCGGGTGAGAGGCGTTTGGTGGCCTGAAAATTTTCTGTCAGTGAAATCTTCTCCCAATTGCCGGGCGTCAGCATTACGCGTTTAGAAGGGCCATGGGCATAGGATGCGCGATGAATATTTTTGCCCAAAAACATCACACGGCCATCGGCAAATTGTTCATATAGTTCTAGCACCAAGTCCATGTCTTTTTTATTGATTCGTGCTAGTACATCGGCCCGGATAGGGCCACTAATGGTAACTACTTTGGCAATGGGTTCACTAATCAAGACCAGCTTGTTGGGGTCTGGGCGCAAGACTGTGTCAATGATTGCATTCAAGCCTTCCTCATTTTCGTGTAGCTTATCTCCTCTATAGGCAAAGTCAACGCTTTGGTGTATGCTGCTATTGGCCAATGGCTTGTTAGTTAATGCATAGGATCCTTTTGAAATTGCAGCTCCCGGATAAAAGACCAGACTATCACTGTACATGCTTTCTAACGATGCGGCAGTTCTCCACTCATTGGCTCCCATGACCTGATAGTTGATTTTGCCTTTGAGGATCTTGGGTAGGGCGGCACCTTTGAGCGTATGATTAAACCATTCAAAGATGATGGGTTCTATTTTAAGATTGGATACGGGATCGGTTTTATAACCAGACAATTCGCTCTGCGGAAAACCTTGCGCGCCCGCGTGATCCCAAGGGCCTATTAACAAATAGCTTTTGTGGTTTTTGTTCCAGGCCTGCAATTGTTTCCAATAATATAGGGCTCCTAATTGATCGTCATCAAAATAGCCGGTGATACTAAAAACAGGGATCTTAATCTTTCCAAACTCTTCTCCCTGCGGCGTCATTGACTTCCAATAATCATCATAATCTGGGTGTTGCAACCATCGCTGAAAGAGTGGCTGTGTTTTTCCTTCTAAGCTATCTAACCTATTAAAGGGCAGACCTAATTGATACCATTTGTCTTGAAGATTGGCCCATTTTTTAGCATCGCCAAAGGCAGCACCATCTGTGTACTTGTTATTGTTCACATAATGAATCCAAGGCAGCATATAACTCATGAAGACGCCATTGGCCAATGGAAAGTCTATGCCCGCACCAACAGCCACTGCAGGTACAATGGTCTTGAGTGCTGGATGCATTTTTTTTACCGCCGCCCATTGTGTAAAACCCAAATAAGACCCTCCATACATGCCCACTTTTCCATTACACCAGGGTTGTTTGCTAATCCAGTCAATAACGGCATAACCATCTTTAGCGTCAAACTCATAGGGATCCAAACTATCTGGGCTCAGACCTTTGCCTCGGGTATTGGCAATGACTCCTACATAACCATAGTCTACGGCAATCTTAGCTAGAATAATATTGTCACCAGCATAAATGGTGTTTTTCAAAATCACAGGTAAGGGACCCTTGACCTGTTTGTTGCGCACCACGGTCAATGAGATTTTTCCGCCGTCTGGTGTTGTGATTAAAATGCTATCGTTGACTAAATATTTTGCCGCAGTAAGTTGGTCTACATACTGTTTAAAAATGGGTATGGCAATTCCATACACCTGATAGTTAATGTAGGCCAGACAAAAAGCAGTTGCTTGTTCTTGACTAAGACTATCAGATCCCCTAGATTTTACCAGTTGGTCTTGGTACTTGTCTGCAAAGTCTTTTACGTTTCGCTCGCCCAAAAACTGCGCATTCTGTTGGGAATACATGGGCATGGTTGGGAAATAGCTTTTTAGCTTTGCGCGATATTCTTCTTGAAAGACCTTGCTGCCTGGTTTAGCCGTTTTTCTTACCGTAGCAAAAAGTCTGGACTCCATATTTATGTCTGGATTCTCTTTTACTGGACCCACATTCACCACCACAAAACTGTCTAACCAGAATTTAAATTTGGCGTCATTACCCGCTAACAAATGCAATCTGGCCAGATTACGCAGATTTCCCACATTGCCCTTGGCTTCCATGCTAGCCGCTACTTTAGCTGCCAGTGCGGGCAATTGTTGTTGCAGCACAACGCTATCGGCATAAAGGGTCTTGGGAAAATAATAAGTCTGTGCCTTTGCACTCAGCATAGCACAACTGAATAATACCAGCAATAATCTTCTGGGCATGCAGTTCAATTATAGGGATTTGCAGGGGGTCAATAAAGATAAGGACTTGGCCTTATTTTACCACACTATCGCAACAACCCTGCCGCCCACTCTGTAGCATACTTGGCTTTGAAGTATTTGATGCGGAGGTTCACCAGCTTTTCGGCGGTTTCAATCAATTTGTTTTCGCGGGCGTTCACTAAGAATAGGGTGCTCTCTCCATTTTGGAACTTGAGGTTCTCGGCGCGGAAAAGGGCATTGTATCCATTATAAGCTGCTTGCACATTGCTGATCTGTTGCTGCAAGAGATTGGCTTCATTATAATAATTGCGAATCTTATTTTCGGTTTCCCATTTCTTGGCGTTGAATTCCAGATTGGTTTCCTGAATCTTTAGTTTGGCTTTGTTATAGTCACCACGGCCTTCACGTAAGAAGAGCGGAACTTTTACATCCAGACCCCATTTGTAATTGTTTTCAAAGAAAGCACCATCAACTCCCTTGATTACATTGTAGCCCTTGTTCAACAAATTGGCTTTTAGATTCACGGTGGGCAAGATGGATTGAAACTTGAGTTTCTTCTCCACTTCCAAACTATTCAATTTGAACTCATAGCTTTTTAGTCCTGGGTTTTCATTCACTGATCTGCCCAACAAATCATTCAAACCCTGTTCCTGAAAACTGCGCACAAATTGCAAAGTGTCTGGCATATAATTCTTGGGCAACAAATAAGCCGAGTCATTTTCTTGCCAGAGATAATTGCTTAACTCAAGTCCTGCATTGTTGATTCTCTGTGAGGCATCTGAACGCATGGCCGCAAAACTCTCTACCTGTGTTAGTGCTTCCACAGTATCTATGGCGGATCTATCTCCTGCTTGATAAGCCAGTTTGACTAAACGCAAACGCTCAGAAGAAATGTTATAATAGCGGTCATAAATGGTATACAACTGATAAGCTCCAGCCCATTGCCAGTAAGCATTGTAGGCCGTGAAGAGCAGGTCATTGACCATCTTTAATTGCTCTTGTTGGCTCTGACTTTGAAAAATCTTGGCTTGTTGTAAAGTGGCCCTGCGCTTATCAATAATCAGTCCCTTACCCAAGGGCATTTCAACACCCAGATAAGATGTTTTTCCACCCGATGCTTCAGAATTTAGATAAGTACCTCCGTTACTTTCCAAACCCGTTTTAATATCTAACCCGCCTAAAGCAGTAGGAATCTTTAGTTCTGGGTTATTGTAGAAATAATAATTTTTTCCGTCAAAGGTTTTATTTGATCCTTCATAAGTAAATGCTGGATCAAAGCCTCCTCTTGCACTTTGAACATCGGCGTTAGCCTTGAGTACTTGTATACCTGCTTGCTTAGCAACAGGGTGGAATTGCTTTACTTGTTGAATAAATGCTTCTGGTGTAAATACCTGCGCACGCAAAGAACCTCCCAAAAGGAGCAAGCCCATTACTGAAAATATATGTCTTGGCACTATCCTCATTTCTTGTCTTTGTTTTCCTTGGCGTATTCAGATTGATAATATTCCGGCGGGAATCCATTAATATTTCTCCAGAGTTCATACCAGATGCTCACGTCTTTTAAGAGTGCAATGCCATTGGCTCCGCCCCCAATACTTAGTTGTTTTGGCCAGGGTTTTTCATTTGAATCTTCTGTAACAAGGATCCTGAATTTACCATTGGTACTCACCGATGTTTCAATGGCCGATACTACTCCACCAAATGTGCCATAGCTAGAATTGGGCCAACCACTAAAGACAATGGCGGGGAATCCATCAAAAATAAAACGCACTTTTTGTCCCTTTGAAATCAAGGGTAAGTCCATGGGCGATATAAAGAGTTCAATAGCGTGTTGTACATTGGTTGGTACAATTTCTACAATCATCTCTCCCTCTTTGAGCATTTCTCCCAGACCCGCTTTCTTGGCCTTGGTAATCTGTCCACTTTGTGGGGCGCGAATATAATAGAGCTGGTTACGGATATCGTAATTGCTATAACTGTTTTCTAGTTTTGATACATCGGCCTCCCCGCTAGCAATATTGCTGAGCGATGAAAATCTTTCTCCCTCTGCTTTTGAAATCTTGTCTGTGTATTCCTGAACCGTGCTATTCTTTTCAATAAATAAATTGTTCAATTCCTGTTTGCTCTGCAAGAACTTGCTCTCTGATCCTATGCGCTTTGCCTGACTATTTTGAAAACTAACTTTGCGGCGCTCATAATCTGTAAGAGAAATTACGCCAGAGTCTAGCATCAATTTTGCAGCATCAATTTGGCGCTTGCTCACACTGTATTCATTGTTCACAGCAGCAAGATCCATACTATCGCTCTGCAGTTTCAGGTACTGCTGTTTGATCTTATTGTCTAGTTGGGAGAGTTTTAATTTTCTGCCTTCTATCAATGCATCAATTTGTACAGCGGCAGTTTGTGCCTTACTAGCATATCCCTGATTGGCCATTTGTTTGGCGGTAATCTGTTGCTTGGTACGCTCTAATAATTGTGGATCAAAATACTCCACTTTTACTTCTCCCAATTGTAAGATGGTGTCTCCTGCTTTTACAAAATCACCTTCTTTTACGTGCCACTTCACCACCTTACCCGCAATAATGGTATTGAGTTCCTGTGGTCTTTGTTCTTGACGCAAAGTAGTTACAGCTCCCTTGGCACGGATATTCTGTGTCCAGGGTAAAAATGCCACCACCACTAGGCCAATTAAAATACCGTAGAGCCATTTTTTAATGGCCGAACGTTTATTTACCAAGTACAGGTTTTTATAGGACAGCAGATTGCTTTGGCCTGCCTTGCTTTCAATATCGTCTAACAAATAGTTTTCCATGTGTTTAGCTTAATCTTGGTCCTATTTCTGAAGAGGGTCCTTGTTCTAGAATCACACCGTTCTCCAAATGAATAATGTAGTTACAGGTCTTGGCCAATTCTTTGTCTGTGCTGGCTATGATGACTGTAGATGTTGTCTCTTTTTGTATGAGCTCCAAAATCTTTGCCCTGTCACGAACTTCTAAATTGTTAAAGGGTTCTTCTAACAAGAGCAATCTGCGTTTGCCCAACAAAGCACGAATGAGCAAGATAGTTTGCTTGATCCTTGCTGGTAACCTGGTTCCCGCAGTTAGTAACACGGTATCATATCCATTGGGTAATGATTGAATAAACTCTGTGAGTCCGCACATTTTCACCAATTCTGTTAGCTCTTCTTTGTCTATGTCTTGATTACCCATGGTCAAGTTTTCCATGAGCGATCCCTGAAAAATATCCTGAGTATTCAACAAGATTCCCGTTACCGAGCGTAATGATTCTAGGTTGTAGTTGGCAATAGGCATATCGTCTAACAACAATGCCCCATCAAAACTTTTGTAGGCCCCAGTGAGCAAACGCAAGACTGTGGTTTTGCCTGATCCAGACTTGCCATAAATACAAACCGTTTGTCCCGATGGAATATTAAAATTCAATTTTTGTAAAACAGGATTACCCTTGTCATAACAGTATTCCACATTTTTAAATTGAATAGACAAGCCCTTGTCTGAAGTAGATACTATATGGCTACCTTCTGTCTCTGTTTCACATTCTGTAATTTTTGCTAGTTTCTCTACAGAAGTAAGAACATCATAAATTTTGTCCAAACTAGCAATCAGTTTTTCAACCGATGCAATCACCATGATGATCACAATGTCTGCAGCAATAAACTGACCTATATTAATCTGTTGGTCAACCAATAGTAGTGAACCCACTATCAACATGCTAGCAGTAATAATTACTTTAAACCCTACTAGACTCCAGAACTGGGTTACCAGAATTTTAAAATAACGGGTATGTGCATCCAGATAACTGTTTACATATTCGTCCGTCTTTTGAATATTTAATTGGGTGCCCTTGCTGTATTTAAATGTCTTTACCACTCTAGCCATTTCTTCTAACCAAGCCGCGGTCTTGTATTTGTAATCGCTAGACTCTACGTTGGCGGCAAATCCGGTGGGTAGGGTATTGCGCAGAATAATATACAACAGCAAAATCAAGATGGCGCCAAAGCCAATAAACACGGGGTGATATAAACTGAGCAAGATTACACCCAACAAAATCTGAATCACTGCGGCAGGAATATCTAATAAGAGTTTTTCTATTCCCTTTTGCAAGTTGCCCGCGTCAAAGAATCGGTTCACCAATTCTGGCAGGTAATAGCTGCTCATCTTCTCTATATTCAATCGCGGCAGCACATTGGCAAATTCCAATGAATAGCGCACAAAAATCTTCTGCTGAATTTTCTCAATCACTTGCATCTGCCGCACTTGCAACAATCCCCCTATAAAAACCGCTACCACCACCAGTACAATCAATACAATGATGGAAGTAGAAATTTGTCCCGCTAATACAAAACTAATGATGGTCTGAATACCCAAAGGCGTTGCAAAACCCACCAATCCTGCTAGAATTGCATATAGGTAAATAGTGCTGATGTCTTTTTTCTCCAGCCTCAAAAGGGTGAACAGTTTCTTTGCGGCAGATGCCGGTGATTGTTCCTGATGTGTTGCCATAAGCTTTGTTTCCCTGCAATTTGTGTGCAAGATTACAGCCTCGGGCTGAATTACCCGAGTTAATGAATTTCCAAAAATAATTCATTAAAATGTTAAAACACAGCATGAACCTAGTTGTTCACTAGAGATCATCAAACTCGTAAATAGGATCAATATGCGTTCCAGCCTTCATTTCAAAGATGGGTTTGATAATCCCATCGTGCAGGTCATAGACCCATCCGTGAATATGCGGTAACTGCTCGTTTTTCCAGGATTTTTGAATAATGCTGGTCTTGGCTAGGTTCATTACTTGCTCCTGCACATTCAATTCTACCATACGGTTGGTGCGAACATCCTCATCTTTAATGCTGTCTACTTCTGCTCTATGAAAACGGTATACGTCTTTAATATTGCGCAACCATTTATTAATGATGCCATAGTTATGGTTGTTCATAGCGGCTTTAACCCCACCACAGCCATAGTGGCCACACACTATAATATGCTTCACTTTCAACACTTCTACCGCGTATTGCAATACACTCAACAAATTCAAATCTGTATTCACCACCATATTGGCTACGTTGCGGTGTACAAAGATTTCACCGGGTTTGGTACCGGTAATTTCATTGGCAGGAACCCTACTATCGCTACAGCCAATCCACAAAAATTCTGGGGTTTGCAAATGGGCTAGGCGTTCAAAATACTGAGGATCCTCCTCCATTTTTTCACTGGCCCAGGCCTTATTTTCTAATAATAATTTTTCGTATGAGTTCATGCTAAAAGCGTTTTAGGTTCATCAATTAGGTTGTGCATGGGTTTGTTCTGGCTCTTCTTCAATTCCACCTGTATGTTTTTCAGGTGTGCATGGCAAAGAAAGTTGTTTATTTCCTCAATTACATCCTTGTCTATAAAGTCTGCCCTGGTAGTGTCAATTAATACAAAGGCATTTTCTGGAACGCTTTCCAATTTAGCCTTGATAATGGGCTTGTTTAAAAAGGAAACGTCTTTTCTGAGTCTAATCAAGTAATTGTTCTGATCATGCACCACCATCACGGCCGATCTAAAATTGCTTCTCACGCTGAAAAATAGTCCCACCAAGATTCCTGTAACAATTCCTATGAGCAAATCTGTAAATAGAATGGCTAGAATAGTAATTAAAAATGGTACAAACTGGTCCCATCCCTTTTGGTAAAATTCCTTAAAAAGGGAAACTTTTGCCAATTTATATCCTGTAAAAATCAAGACCGCAGCTAGTGCACTCAAAGGAATCTTGTTCAAGATAGTTGGAATCAACACCACAAACAACAACAAAAACACCCCGTGCAAAATGGCTGAAACTTTTGTTTTGGCACCCGCCGATACGTTGGCTGAGGACCTCACCACTACAGAAGTAAGTGGTAAACCACCCAACAGACCAGAAATAATGTTCCCAATTCCTTGGGCTTTTAATTCTCTATTGGTAGGTGTAACCCTTTTAAATGGATCCAGTTTGTCAACGGCTTCAATCCCCAATAGGGTTTCTAAACTTGCCACAATAGCCAGGGTAAAGGCCGTAATCCAAACGTCTTTGTTACCAATAAAACTAAAATTGGGTAGGGTAAAAAAGGAAAAGAAGCTGCTAGCGTCTTTGGCAACAGGTAATGATACCAAGTGCTTGGTTTCCAATGCCAGGTCTGGTTGACTGCTTAGAAAATAGCCATTGATTAAGACCCCAGCCAACACCACCACCAAGGGACCAGGAATCAATTTCAGGATCTTGTTGTTCTTGATCATGGGGCGTTCCCAGGCTATTAAAATGAGTAATGACACTAAGCCAATGACTGTGGCAGCCATAGTAAGGTAATTGGTCACTTGAAAGATTTCTGAAAATGTGTTGTTGCTATCAGATTGCAAGAAGGTTTCGTCTCCCTCAAAATCAGCGTCATAGCCCACCAAGTGCGGAAACTGTTTTAGAATCAGGATCAAACCAATGGCGGCAAGCATTCCCTTGATCACGGAGTTTGGAATATAGTCTCCAATTACCCCGGCTTTGGCAAAACCCAATGCCACTTGTAATGCACCGGCAATGACCACGGCCAATAAAAAAGCTTCAAAAACTTGGAGCTTTAATATACCTGCAGCCACAATTACGGTTAAACCTGCAGCAGGACCACTCACACTCAAGTTAGATCCGCTCAATACACCAATCACAATCCCGCCTACAATTCCTGCAATAATACCAGAAAACAATGGGGCTCCAGAACCAAGGGCAATTCCCAAACATAGGGGAAGGGCCACCAATAATACTACTATGGAAGCAGGCAAATCACTGCCCACACTTTGAAAATATTTTTTCATGTTGCGCTTAAAAAATTAAATAAGAAGAAGTCAATTGCTAAAAAAATAAACTAGCAATTTGGTGGAGGTACATGAATTTCAACAGAATGATTCAGGGGAATGGCATGAGAAACCACCATAGAACTGGTGAGTTCATCCAAGCCGGAGTGGGTTAATTCAAACATAGAACCAACAATACAATACTTCAGGGTGTCTTTTATCTTGATGCCTTCTTCCTCGTCTTCATCCAAGGGTACCTGATTGGCATACTGCTGCAAGCTGCTATTTTGCTTAAGCAGTTGCAAGGGCAGGTTCTGCAAACAGAACGCCATGAACAGGAAACAAACTAGAAGGTTCTTTTTCATGATTAACTTACAACGATAGCTTTTTTTGCTCTTGCCAACAGGATCTTTACAAGATAGCCCTGTAAACTAACAAAAATTGCCCAAATAAGTTAAATGTTCAATCCGCCACAGGCACTGATCACCTGTCCGGTAATATAAGAACTCAGGTCACTGGCCAAGAACAAAGTGGTATTGGCAATCTCTTCTGCCTTACCAAACCTGCCCAATGGGATTTTTTTCAGGAACTCAGTAGCTCCATCACCGTCTTGCAGGTAATGGGTCATATCGGTTTCCACAAAACCTGGGGCAATGGCATTGCAACGAATATTGCGGCTACCCAACTCATGGGCCACAGACTTGGTAAAGCCAATGATCCCCGCTTTGGATGCGGCATAGCTACTCTGGCCTGCGTTACCGCGGATGCCAATAATAGAACTCATATTAATAATGGTACCACTCTTGGCCTTCATCATGGGGCGGATCACCTGTTTGGTCATGTTGAACACAGACTTCAGGTTAATATCCATCACATCGTCCCACTGTTCAGCGGTCATGCGCAAGAGCAAGTTATCCTTGCTAATGCCGGCATTGTTGACACAAATATCAATGGCACCAAACTCTTTTAAAACATCATTTACAAAAGATTCGCACTGAGCAAAATCGCCCGCATTGCTCTTGTATGCTTTTGCTTTTACACCAAGGGCAATCAGTTCTGCCTCTAGCGCCGCCGCTTTTTCAGCCGAGCTATCACTCACATAAGTAAAGGCAATATTGGCTCCTTGTTCGGCCAATTTTAAAGCAATGGCTGCGCCGATGCCTCTTGCGGCACCAGTAACAATAGCAACTTTATTCTCCAGCAATTTCATAAATGCGTCTTTTAAGTGGAGCAAATGTAAAAGATTTACCCGTAAATATGATGATGGAAAAACACATAAGCTATTAGCAGCACCAACAAGAAAAACAGGATACCCGGGTTGTAGAGCAGCACAAAAAAGAGTACGGCCATCATCCCAAAGACGGAGTTCAGATAGTCTTCACTGGGCATGTCATAGACCAGCAAAATGCTATGCAGAAAAGCTGCCAGAGCTAGAACCATCAAGACTATTTGCGGATATTCCAACATAGTAAAATGCAGGGGGTAAGCCATCCATACATAGAGCAGCTCGGGTAAAAAGAGCAGGGTATACATAACCAACAAATGCAAAAACCTGATGGGGATTTTCATGGGCAGGTTGCGCAAAAAGGGCAGGAACTCGCGTTCAAATGCGCGGATCTGCAGAATCAAAGAACTATGCGAACCCACAATCAGTAAAAAACAAAGTAGTATGGGTCTGGGGTCTGGTTTATAGGGTTCATAGAGTTGGATAAAGCCGTATAAGAAGAGCAGGGTGAAGACCTTGGTCAGGAGCAACATCTGTTTGCGCTCTCTAAATAAGTGCAGAATCGCGAAGCTGAAAACGGGTTTCACAAACCTTTTTTGCCAACTGATCTCAGTCAAAGCGGCCCATCTACCAAAAAATCCCCACCTACCCAAGAAAGCGTTGGTGCCATGATGGCGAATAGTGCTCGTATAGCATCGCGCAGCAGTAAAAATTAAAACCAAATTGGCCAGGACCATGGTTGCCGCCTGAGCCCAATGATTTAAATGAATGGCCACTGCCGTGGCGATGGCCGCGTAGACCCAGACCGGCGCAAAGACCTGTACTTGCGTGAAGAGCATCCAAGCAAAAAGTTGCTTGTTGCTCAAGTGATTCAAACAGGTCAGGAACAATTGTCTGGGTTCCAAAATGCGTTTGATAATATAGTTGGTACACTTGAGGGTATAAAGGACCCAAGCCAAGATTACCCCCGCCATGATGATGGGACTTTCCAAAAAAGCAATGATCAAGGAATAGTGATAGTCAATTAATTGACCACCCTTGACAACGCCAAATAAGACAAAGAATAGAAAGGCAAAAAAGCCCGCGTTCATTTGGTAAAAATGATTCACCAAAATCTGTTGTAGGGTTCGGGGAATGGGATTGTTCTTAAAGATCAGGCCGGCCAATCCCCCAAATTTGATTTTTGAAATTGTTGTTGCAAGTTTATTTCTAGGAAGTATTTGACTCATGATGCTACCTGCAATTTTTTCTCAACCACACTAAGTTTTCCTGTGAACTTTAACCCATCGGCAAAACTCTGATGCGATGAAATCAGAAAGGAAATGCCCTTTCTAGCATGCCAATCATTGATCCACTTGCACACTAATTCTACAGCGGCAACGTCAATGGTAATCAACGGTTCATCTAATAAAATCCAATCCGGATTTCCCATAAAAGCCAATACCAGACTGAGTTTCTTAACCATACCGCTGGAGTAGGTCCCCACCGTTTGTTCATAGGCGTCTAAGATATGCAGCTCCTCCAATTGTTGTTTGGCCGCATCAATATCGGCTTTCTTTGTGGCGCCATAGAGCTCCACCAAATCCTTGGCAGTTAAAAACGGCGGATACAAGGGTTCCGCTTCTGCATAATTCACTTTCTTCAAAAAATCATTGCGGTCTTTGAGAATACTCAATGATTTCTCTGATCCACTCTCTTCAGAACCTGGTTTCCTCAACACCCCTGAATCCTGTAACCTTGAATCTGATCCACTCAATAACTCTGACCTTTTTACTCCTGACCTTCTCAGCCTATTATCACTCAAACCCATCTCTCTCTTTTCTCCTAAAAATATTTCACCCTTGAACGGATGCAGCCCCGCCAACATTTTCAGAAACGTAGTCTTCCCAGATCCATTCTCACCCTGAATCCAGTACATACCCTTTTGCAGATCCAAATCCGGAACCGTCAACGCCAAATGCGCACCATAATATTTTTCAACCTTTCTGAATTGCAGCATAAAAAAACCTTCAACTTGAAATTTACAGTCTTTGATGAACAAATTTGCTTTAGGTCTTCGAATTTTGATTTTTTAACAGTTTGCTAGAAGGTGGTGTGTAGGTACTTTTCGGGGTTTTAAAAAAAGCCTCATTTTTATACTTGTTCTAGTATAAAAACAGGGGTTCTATTTTATACACGTTCTAGTATAAAAACAAAAAATAAAGTATACACGTTCTAGTATAAAATAGAAGGGCCTTATTTATACTTGTTCTAGTATAAAAACAAAAAATAAAGTATACACGTTCTAGTATAAAATAGAGAGGCCCTTTTTATACTTGTTCTAGTATAAAATCAAAAAATAAATTATACTCGTTCTAGTATAAAATAGAGAGGCCTTATTTATACTTGTTCTAGTATAAAAACGAGCTAAAATATTTTTTTCGAAAAACTAGTACCCGCCCCGCCGCCGCCGCCAAGATTCTGATTGACAATTCACCTACCTCGTAGAGTTTGATTCTTCAGTGCGGTGTTCAGTGCGGTGGATGCTGCGGAAGAATCTTTGTACTTTTGCGGTGATGATTGAGCGCGCAAAAAAATTCCTGACTACTAAGAAGATCCTGCTCTATAGCTTTTTGCTGGAGACGCTTTGTGTCAGTTATGCCCTGTACTGGAAAGCTGCTACGCCAATCACCAGTGTCTTGTTCACCTTAAGTGGCGCCATCATTGTCTACTGTTTTCTAAAACTACCCAAACCCATCACGGACCAAGTGATTGCCATCACGCCTATTTGGAGAAAGCATAGAGCGGTTTTGTCAGTAATGGCTTTGATGGCCATTGGTGGAGCCGCTTTTAAATGGATCCAAGACGCTCCTATGGATTATCACGATGGTGACATGTTGCCCATTATCAAGATCATGAACGAACGTTTCTTGAATGGTCAGTGGTCTCATGTGTATGACCTGATTCCTGAAATCTGGAACGGCATTCAACCCATTTACTTACCAGCTATGTGGTTGCCCTTTGGCCTGCCGGTCTTACTGGGACTGGATTTGCGCTGGATGACGGTATTGGCTTTGTTTATTGTATCCACTTTGTTCTTATTCAAGATCAACCCTAGACACCATAAAGCACCTTATTTATTGCTTGCTGCATTTGTGTTGATTTGGTGGTTGTTGAGCGCAGAAAATTCTGGGCTTATCCCATATACGGAAGAAGGCATAGTCATTTTATTTTATAGTTTATTGGCCATTGCATTAACTGGAAAAAATGCTTGGTTTATTGGTATTGCCACATCGCTTTGCATCTTGAGCCGTTACGCCATTGTGGGTTGGTTGCCCGCCATGTTACTCTATTACGCTTTGAACAAAGACTGGAAAAGTCTATGGCAATTTTGCGCCACAGGGCTGGCTTGTTTTTTACTCTTAGTCTTGATTCCTTTTGGTTGGACCACTTTTGTAAAACTGGCTTCCATTCCTGGAGAATATATTGCCTTTAGTAAAAGGGTTTGGACTGATGCGCCGCAAGTATTCAGAGAAAGCTTGGGTTGGGCCAAATTCTTTGGGCCTGAAAATATTGCTACGCAACACGCGCTGTTGGTAGGGTTGTCGCTATCTGTTCCCAGCATTTTTATGGTGGGGGTTTGGTTTTTGAGCGGCGGCGGGAAAAAGAATCAGGAGAAGGGGGATGGTAAATTTTTGAGTGGAGTTGGGAGTGAGAATCAGGGGAAAAGCAGTGGCAAAATTAATCAAGAGCACCTGCCCTTTGCTGCATTGAAACTTACATTAGTAGTATTTTATACCTTGGTAGACGTACCATACCTATACTTATTCTATACAGGATCTTTTGTGAGCCTGTTCTTGGTTACGCATATTCTGGCTGGAGCGCATCCAACTAAAGGATCCTATTCAGAAATCTAGTGGATTTAGAATTTATTAAACCTACTACTTGAATATGTAAATGGAAGAAGTTGTAATTAAAGTATAAAGGTTTTAAAATGGGTTGATTCCATTTTAAATTTTCGAAGCTTGCATTTGCGCCAAAATTTCATCCACATAGATCCGGTCATTACTCAAGCGCGGAATCTTGTGTTGCCCGCCCAGCTTGCCTTTGCTGCGCAGCCACTCGTGAAAAACGGTTTTGTCTAGAGCGTGCACATGCGGCATAACTAGGGCAATATCTTTGTATCGCTTGGCTTCATAATCACTGTTCACCAATTTGAGTGCGCAGTCTAACTCATAGGCAAATTGATCCACAGAAACCGGCGTTGAATCAAACTCTATTAACCACTCGTGTCCACCTTTTGATTCATCTCCCATATAAACGGGAGCCGCGGTATAATCATTCACCACCAAGCCGGTTTTCTCACAGGCCATGGCAATGGCTTTGTCTGCATTGTCGGCAATCAGCTCTTCACCAAAAGCATTGATATATTGCTTTAAGCGTCCGGTCACTTTTACTTTGAATGGAGATAAGTTCACAAACTGAATGGTGTCTCCCACCAAGTATCGCCATAGGCCACCATTGGTACTGATAACCAGTGCATAATTTTTTCCTATGACCACGTCTTTTAAACCAATGGTTTGAGGATCAGGTTTTCCATATTCTTCCACGGGCATAAACTCATAAAAAATACCATGATCCATGAGTAATAACATACCGTCTTCAGAAGGGTCATTCTGCGCCGCAAAAAATCCCTCACTGGCATTGTACATTTCTAAATAAGTTACGCCGGGACCCAAGAGTTTTTTAAACTGCTCGCGATATGGCGTGAAGGAAACGCCTCCGTGTCCATACAATTCCAGGTTAGGCCATACCTCTTTTAAAGTGGCTTTGCCCGTAATTTCTAAAATGCGTTTCACCAATACCAGGGTCCAGGTGGGTACCCCAGCAATAGAAGTTACATTCTCTTCAATGGTAGACTGGGCAAGGCTTTCAATCTTTCCCTCCCACTCATCCATGAGTGCAATACTTAGTTCCGGAGTCCTAATCCACTGCCCCCAAAACGGCGTGTTCTGCAACAAGACAGCACTGAGGTCTCCGTATTGAATCTCTTCATTCACCTTGCTAATCTGGTGACTTCCTCCAATTACTAAGCTCTTGCCCGTGAGCAAATCGCTCTCATTATTAATATTATAATACAGCGTGAGTACGTCTTTGGCAGCCTGAAAGTGGTTGTCTTCTAAACTCTCTTCTGTAATGGGAATAAACTTACTTTTCTCGCTAGTGGTGCCGCTGCTTTTGGCAAACCAATTCACGGGTGTGTTCCAAAGCAATTGTTCCTCTCCTTCCATCAAGCGATTGATATAGGGTTTGAGGTCTTCGTATTCGTGAATGGGAATGGCTTCTTTGAATTTGCGTATGTTGAAAATCTCTTTCATCCCATAGCGCCTTCCAAATTCCGTGTATTGCCCGTGGGTAATCAGGTCTTGCAATACCTCGCGCTGCGCTGCAATGGGTTCATTCATCCATTGGTCAATTTTTCCCTGTCTGAGTCTTGCTAAACGGGATATGGCTGGGCTGAGTATTTTCATTGCTTCTACATTGGCAAAATAAGCAATGAAGTTGAGAATTCCGAAGGATTATTCTGATGGATGGGCTTCAGTATCAGTTTGTTCCGATACAACCTCTGCCATTGGCGCATTTTCTTTTCCCATTTCTATGATCCAATCTTTTCGCTTGAGCTCAAAATTGGTTCCTAGGTACAACCTGCGCACTTTTTCATCTGCGGCCAGTTCTTCTGCGGTACCATGACGGAAAATCTTTCCTTCAATCAACAGATAAGCTCTATCACAAATAGAGAGGGTTTCGTTTACATTATGATCCGTGATCAGGATGCCAATATTCTTATACTTGAGTTTTGCCACCACACTTTGAATGTCTTCTACGGCAATGGGGTCCACACCGGCAAAGGGTTCATCCAATAAGATAAACTTGGGGTCAACTGCCAAGGCTCGGGCAATCTCAGTTCTCCTTCTCTCTCCACCGCTCAAACTGTCTCCATTGTTACTGCGCACATGGTGTAGGTGAAATTCATCCAAGAGGGACTCCAATTTATGTTGGCGTTCTCCCTTGGTGAGCTTGGTCATTTCTAACACCGCCATAATATTGTCTTCCACGGTAAGCTTGCGGAAAACGCTTGCTTCCTGTGGCAGATAACCAATGCCCATTTGGGCCCTTTTGTACATGGGAAGCTTGGTAATGTCTAGATCATTTAAGTAAACACTACCCTCATCAGGCTTAATCAAACCTACTACCATATAGAAAGTAGTGGTCTTTCCGGCACCATTGGGGCCCAGTAAACCCACAATTTCTCCCTGTTCTACATTCACGCTTACATGGTTTACAACGGTTCTTCCCTTGTAACTCTTGATCAGGTCTTTGGTATGGATGGTCAGGTTCATAAACTGCTGTAAAAATAGGATTGTTAGTAGGAAGATGGGGCATTAAGACCTAGTATTTTGTTATTGTTTTGGGTTTCTGCCTATTTTTGCCGCCATGAAAGTGATAGATCATATAGCCCAGGCCAAGGAGACACTGGTTTCATTTGAGGTATTACCACCGTTGAAAGGCAAGACCATTAATACCCTTTATGACCATTTGGACCCCTTGATGGAATTCAAACCTTCTTGGATCAATGTTACCTATCACCGTAGTGAAACCATGTTCAAAAAGAAGACCGATGGTACTTTTGAACGCGTAGAAGTTCGTAAACGTCCCGGAACCGTGGGTATTTGTGCGGCCATCATGAACCACTACAAAGTAGACGCTGTTCCGCATATTATCTGTGGCGGTTTTACCAAGCGTGAAACCGAAGACGCATTGATTGACCTTGATTTCTTGGGAATAGATAATGTATTGGTGCTGCGAGGCGATGCTGCCAAGAACGAATCTGCTTTTGAACCCGAGAAAGACGGTAACCATTATGCTATTGACCTTTTGCGTCAGGTGAGCAATATGAATAGCGGGATCTACCAAGACGAAGACATCAAGAGCGGTGGAAAAACCAAGTTCTGCATGGGCGTTGCTGGTTATCCTGAAAAACATTTTGAAGCACCCAACTTAGAAATAGACCTGCTTAAACTCAAAGAAAAAGTAGACGCTGGCGCCGATTATATCATGACCCAGATGTTCTTTGACAACCAAAAATTCTTTGATTTTGTAACTGCTTGTAAGAATATGGGCATCAATGTTCCCATTATTCCAGGTCTAAAACCCATTACCAACAAGAAGCAATTGTCTGTGTTACCAAGGATCTTCCACGTAGACATTCCAACCGATTTGTCTAACGCTATTAACAAGTGCAAAACAGACGCGGAATGCGAGCAAGTAGGAACCGAATGGTTGATCCAACAAAGCAAGGAACTCAAATCTTTTGGCTCACCCGTATTGCATTACTATACTTTGGGCAAACCAAAAGTTATTTGGAATGTGGTGAAGAACGTGTTCTAATTCAACACTATTTAGTTCCCGATTTTATCTTAGCATCTATCAAATCATTGAACTGATCCAAACTCAATTGTTTGGCTATAATTCTTTTGTCCTTGTCTAAGAGATAAATCGTTGGCGTTTTGTACACGTCATAGAGTTGCTTGTAATTGGGTTTACCAGCTTTCTCTTCCGCTGTGCGCGATGCCTTGGTTTGATAAGCCTGTGTCCAAGAGGGGCTAATCTTTTTCTCGCTCAAAAATTTCTTCCAAGCAGGAATCTCATTATCATAAATATTTACTGAGAACACAGCTACTCCTTGCTTTCTCCACTTGGCTTGGTAGAAAGAATCTAGTCTTGGAATCTCTTCTTTACAATGACCACAATTGGGATCCCAAAATGCTACAATGGTAAAAGGCGATTTTAGATTATAGAGAGAAACAGCTTTACCCGTAGTATCGGTCAAATCCAATAGTGGCGCGGGTTGGCCAAGTTGATTGGCCATCATGCTATAGGCCCTTTCGGTAATGGTTTTCTTGGATGCTGCATTTAGTAAAACCGTATCGCCCTTGGCATAAAAATTTTCAAACAAGTACAAAAAGACTTTGTCCTGACCCATGAATTCTGGATTAATATACTTGTTGGTAAACTTGGTTAAGAGATAGGGGAAAATCTCTTTTCCTGTTCTGGCAGAGAGCAAGATATATTTTACTTCTGCAATAATACTATCCGGATCTGGTGATACATAGTATTTAAAATAGTCTTCTAGTTTGGATGATGGTGCTCCGTCAAAAAATGGCGTGCGCAACAAACGATCGTCGTTAAAATTTACATCGTCCCAGAAATGATCTTTTACATATCTATAAGGATAACTAGAATCAGGTACTCCTTTTACAATGGGAATTTCTGGTGCCGTTGGTCGCTTCATGGTATTGAACAACATGGCCAATAAAGACTTGGGGTGTTCTTTTATAATGCTATTGCGATAGTCCTGCAAGTCTTTGTCTGCTGCAATAATTAAATCGCGCAAGCGGCTACTATCTGCCTTGCTAGTAGCGGCTTTGTATTGTTGTTCCAGGTCATTGAGTTTTTTTCCCTTCTCATTAGACACTTTGGAATAAGTGCGGAATAAATCATTATCGGCGGAGCCAGTAATTTTTACATCGTCTTTCTTGGCGGTATCTGCTACAATGCTAAAATGTTGTTGGTCACTAATCAGCACTTCAAACAAAATGCTGTACTGTGGCGATACCACAAAATAGATGCCTCCTGTGAGTTTGGTATTTCCTTTGAACACACCCATGCCCTTCTCATCTAACATGGCTGAATCCATGAGCGCCCTTCCCTTACCATAATTGCTACCCAAGTAGATTTTGCAATTCTTGAGTGGCGTGAGGGTAATACTGATGTGTTTGGGCGGTAAGTTGGAAGATCCGCCTGCACTAGAAGCAGCTGGTTTCTTTACCTGCGCCAACGCTACTTGCGCCAATACCAACAAGAGAATAGGGAAGATTCTTTTCATAAAAACATGGAATTGGGTATAAAAATAGTCTGGATTACATTTGCACCCGTGAGAAAACAGAAAAAAAGCATTGTACTGGAAGAATTGTTGGTGGAAGACTACGCCGCCGAGGGTAAATCTTTGGCCCGTTTTGAAGGAAAAGTAGTCTTTATTGAGGGAGCCGTACCCGGAGACCTGGTAGACGTTCAGTTATCCAAGAACAAAAAAGACTGGGCCGAGGGGCATGTGGTAAAGTACCATAGCTATTCCAAAGACAGGGTAACGCCCTTCTGCAGCCATTTTGGCGTTTGTGGTGGTTGCCAGTGGCAGATGCTACCCTATGAGAAGCAATTATTCTATAAAACCAAACAGGTGGCGGATAACCTAACCCGTATTGGTAAAGTGACCCTTCCTGAGATGATGCCCATTATTGGTGCGGCTCAAACTGAACAGTATCGCAATAAAATAGAATACACTTTTGGTACCAAGACCTATATTCCATCGGCACAGTTTAGATTAATGAAGGCCGAGGGAGTTTCTTTTGATGACCTTCCGGGTGGTGCCGGTTTTCACGTGCGTGGATTTTTTGACAAAGTGGTAGAGATTGATACCTGTCATTTACAAGAAGAACCCACCAACCTGATTCGCAAATTTGTGGCGGCTTATGCCATTGAACGCAACCTGCCTTTTTATGACGTGCGCAAGCACCAGGGTTGGCTACGTAATATGTTTATCCGCAACAGTACTATTGGCGAGTTAATGGTTAATATTGTATTTGGATACGAAGACTTAAACAACCAGAAAGCCTTGATGGACTTGGTTTTGAAGGAGTTTCCCCAAATCACCACCCTGCTCTATACCATCAATACCAAACACAACGATAGTCTCTTTGACCTTTATCCGCAAACCTATTTTGGACCAGGATTTATCTTGGAAAAATTAGAAGACTTTCAGTTCAAGATCAGCCCCAAGTCCTTTTTCCAGACCAATACCAAACAGGCCGAAAGACTCTATCAGGTTACGCGCGAATTTGCAGAACTAAATGGCAGCCAAACTGTTTATGATTTGTATTGTGGTACAGGAAGCATTGGCATTTTTGTGAGCAAGCTGGCAAAAAAACTGGTGGGTGTAGAAGTGGTGGCAGAAGCTATTGAAGACGCCAAAGAAAATGCTGCTTTAAACAATCTTGATAAAACCGCGTTTTTTGCGGGCGACGTGATTGAGATCTGTGACGATGCGTTTTTTGAAACCCATGGCAAACCAGATGTGATTATCACTGACCCACCAAGAGCAGGTATGCACGAGAAATTGGTGCGCAAGCTCTTAGAAATTGCTGCTCCAACCATTGTTTATGTAAGTTGTAACCCAGCTACACAGGCAAGAGACTTAAATTTATTAGACGAGAAATACACGGTAGAGAAAATACAACCTGTTGACATGTTTCCTCATACCTTGCATATAGAAAATGTGGTGCAACTAAAATTGCGTACCAATTGATCCATAACCCATGACCGAATTCAGACCCAGTAGATTTGAAATCCTGCCCACCATTGTCAAGAACCTGTTGATCATCAACGGTCTTTTCTTTTTGGCGCAAATCACTTTCAAATCATCCGCAGGCTTTTCCCTAGACAATATCTTGGCCCTACACGCTTGGCAGAGTAGTCTGTTCCGTCCTTGGCAATTGGTGACCCATATGTTTCTGCACGGAGACTTCTGGCATATTTTCGGAAATATGTTTGCGGTTTGGATGTTTGGTTCAGTATTGGAAAACCTCTGGGGACCCACTAGGTTTCTGCTGTTTTATATTATTTGCGGGTTGGGTGCGGCCTTGATGCACTTGCTTTTTTTAAGCTATGAAGTAATTCCACTTATGGCAGATTGGGCGGCCCTAGTGCAAGCCCAAGGATCAGGTGTTGGTTTTGCAAAAGCCTTACACGCATTCAATGATCATAACCCCGGCGTATTGGGTAATCAACTGGAATTAGCCAACCAAGTCATTGCCAATCCTACCGATGTACAAGCTACTAGCCAACTCATGACTTGGATTCAATCTTATTATGAAGCCAATCTGAACACAGCTACCATTGGAGCTAGTGGAGCAGTTTTTGGATTGTTGGCAGCCTTTGTTTACCTATTTCCCAACACTTATGTTTACCTGTATTTCTTGGTACCCGTTAAGGCCAAATGGTTGGGGATTGGGTATTTTGCTTATGAACTTTACTATGCTGTTCAAAACAGCGGCGGAGACAATGTTGCAAGATGGGCGCACGTAGGTGGAGCCATTGTGGGTTTACTCATTGTCATGACTTGGAACAAAAAGAACAGAAAAACGTTTTATTGATACCGTTAAGGTTCACAATTTTCCATTATGGCAGAAAACACGTATAAAACCAATCGGGGGATTCTCCTAGGACAGGACAACAATGCCCTGGTTTACTTGGTGGCCATTAACCTCTTGGTTTTTGTATTACTCACTTTTATCAAGATCATCTACTATCTCTCAGAGATTCCCATTGAATTCTTCTATGCACAAATACAGAATTGGTTCACCCTTCCGGGGATGGGAGAAAAATTAGCCACCAGACCTTGGGTGCTATTGACCCATATGTTTACCCATGGTAGCATTTGGGGTTTGATCAGTTCCTTGCTCTGGCTTTGGTGTTTTGGTTATATACTGCAAGACCTTACTGGTAATAACAAACTGATTCCCATTTATCTCTATGGCGGTTTTGTGGGAGGCTTGGTCTTCTTTTTAACAGTGAATGTATTTCCAGTATTAGCCAATCATATTCAAACCATTGAACCCATGATGGGAGCCGGCGCCGCCGTAATGGCCGTTGCCGTTGCTACTACTACCTTGGCGCCGGATTATAGAATCTTCCCATTGATTAACGGTGGTATTCCTCTTTGGGTTTTGATGGTCATCTTTGTGGCCATTGATTTTGCCACTTTGGCTTCTAGTAGTGCGGGCATTGGTGCGGCACATCTTTGCGGCGGCGCGATGGGTTTTTTGTATATTAGACAATTGCGCAGAGGTTCTGATTGGGGTGCTTGGATGACCCGTTTATGGGAATGGTTAGATGACTTGTTTAGCCCAGAAAAGAAACACAAGAATACCAAGAGTGCAGACAAACATTTTTATCAACCCGGCAAAAAGCCATTTGAAAAAACGCCTAACCTTACCCAACAAAAACTGGATGAAATCTTAGACAAGATTAACCAACAGGGATACCAGTTCTTGACCGATGAGGAAAAAGCTTTTTTAAAAAGAGCTAGCAAGGAAGACCTTCTATGAGTAGTATCCGCACCATATTCAAATCCATTGTTTTTCTTGGGGGTATTGCTTGTACATTGGTTTATCTCTATTCCTGCCTAACGCCCTACATTAGTCCCATTGATTGGCATTACTTAAGTTTTGCAGCACTCTTCTTTCCAATCATCTTGGTTGCTATGTTGGGTTGGACCATTGTGGCCATTATTTGGTTTAGAAAATACAGCCCGGTATTTGTGATTTGTTTGGCACTAGGATATCAAAACATCATCAGCGTTTTTGCTTTTCATCCAGGCAAGGATTTTCAAGCCAATAAAGACTCCGGTGTGATCAGAGTCTTGTCTTGGAACGTCAATAATTTTCATACCGATGAGAAAGACAAAGACCCCAAGGCTTTAGACATGATTCAGTTTATGCAGGGTCAACATCCTGATATTATTTGCCTGCAAGACTTCTCACAATTGTATTGGGGTAAATTTGGACCTACCATTGATTCTATTAAATCATTCACAGGTTTACCCTATCATTTTTTTAGTGAGGCCGATGCCAATTATGGTGTGATTATTTTTTCACGCTGGCCCTTCTTAAATAGACAATCGGTTCCTTATAGCAATATCAATCTCACAGAATCCTTACAGTACGCAGATATTCAAACACCCAATAAAGTATTGCGTGTGTATAATACCCACTTGGCTTCTATGAATATTCACGTAGAAGTAATGGATGAAACCAATGTGAACCAACTCAAGTTTTTGGATAGGAACAAAGAGATTTTGATGAAAAAAGACAAGCTCTATCGCATGGCTTTTTTTGACCGATTACACGTGCAACAAGCGCAATTGGTGAAACGCAGTTTAGACAGTTGTAGATTGCCCTTTATCTTTTCTGCTGATCTAAACTCCGTTCCTTCCAGTTTTGTTTACCAGCATTTGAGCAAGGGATTGAATGATGCTTTTCTAGAAAAAGGTTTTGGATTTGGAAGAACCTATGACAGTCTTTCTCCAACTTTACGTATAGATGTTCTATTGACCAGTAAGGATATTACTACCAAACAGATCAAGACGCCACGTATTCACGAGAGTGATCACTTGCCCATTATCACAGATATTCATTTGAAACCCTGATTTTTTGTAATTTGTGGGCATGGCAAAAAACGTTTTTCGCCGCGCGTTTAAAACCCTCTGTCTTTCTATTACCTTGTTACTAGTCATTTTGTTTCTAGTAGCTTGCCTATCTCCTTATGTAAATCCAGCAAACTGGTGGTTGAATGGTTTCACGGGTTTGATAGTGCCATACCTAGTAATGTTATTATTCTTTGCCATGATTTTCTGGTTGATTGTAAAACCGGTATTAGCATGGTTACCTTTTTTAAGTCTTTGTTTGGGTTGGCAACAAATAGAAGTAGTCTTTGCCTGGCATGCAGGTTCTGGATTCACTAAGCAAAAACACGAGCTCAACATGCGCGTGATTGATTGGAATGTGCAAAGCTTTAATGGACTTACTCAGAACAAAGAAACCAGAAGACTGATTAGAACTGATGTTGCTGAAAGCATCTTAAAACTCCAACCGGATATCATATGTCTGCAGGAATTTAATACCAGTTTGAGCAGTGTAGACAATATCTCCCTGTTTAGCAAAACACATCCTTACCATTATTTTTCAAAAGACTATCTGCGTAATAAAGGCGATTACCTGAGTGGTAGTATCATCTTTTCAAAATATCCCATTATTGATACCGGAAGGGTGGCTTATCCTGTTGCAGAAAGCCTGATTCATGCTGATATTAAAAAAGGTGATGACACTATAAGGGTCTATACCACCCATTTGCAGTCTTTTAAGTTTCAGAAAAATGACTACGCAGATATTGAGAAGATCAGAGATCAGGACGAAGAAACGGTTAGTGCCTCAAAGAATCTCTTTAGAAAAATGAAACTGGCTTTTTCCAGAAGGGGCATTCAGTCAGACCTGGTGCGTGAAGCCAGAGACAAGAGTCCCTTTCCTAGTATTGTCTGTGGCGATTTTAATGACGTGCCCAATTCCTATACCTATTTCAACATTAAGGGAGACTGGCAGGATGCCTTTCTCAAAAAAGACTTTGGCATTGGCCGAACCTTTGTTTCCCTGGCCCCCACATTGCGCATTGACTATATTCTGGTAGACAATCATTTCTCTGTACGCCAATTTGATATGGTAGACGAAGACCTTTCTGACCACGTGATGTTGGTGACAGATCTACGCCTGAAAAAATAAAATACCTTATCTTGCAGTCCATGTTTTTTCTGAGTCATACCTGCTGTTGTTGTTGCTGCTGTTAATTCAGCCCCTATTTTATTGCAGACAACCCAACCATTTTCCAATCTTTTCAAGTAACAAACATGTCACTCAAAGTATATAATTCACTTAGCAGACAAAAAGAAGACTTTAACCCCATTCACCCACCCTATGTGGGCATGTATGTTTGCGGACCAACCGTAAGTGGTGAAAGTCACCTAGGTCATGCACGCCCCTTTATCACTTTTGACGTTGTCTATAGATACCTGATGCACTTGGGTTATAAAGTGCGCTATGTTCGCAATATCACTGATGCTGGTCATTTTGAGGAAGAAGGAAGAGCCGCTGAAGACAAGATCAGCAGCAAAGCCATTTTGGAAAAATTAGAACCCATGGAGCTGGTGCAGAAATACACCAATCTCTATCATTGGGCCATGAGTCAATTTAACAACCTGCCTCCAAGTATTGAGCCAACTGCTACAGGTCATATTGTAGAACAGATTGAGATGATCAAAAAAATCATCGCAGATGGTTATGCATATGAAGCCAATGGTTCTGTTTACTTCAACGTTGAAAAATACAATACTGATTTTTCTAAACAGGGTAAGCCTTATGGCATGCTGAGCGGTAGAAATATTGACGAGCAATTAGATACTACCAGAGAACTAGAGAACCAAGACGAAAAAAGAAATAGAAACGATTTTGCTCTTTGGAAATCGGCCCCGCCAGAACATATCATGCGCTGGCAAAGCCCATGGGGAGAGGGTTTCCCGGGTTGGCATATTGAGTGCTCGGCCATGAGTAGTAAATATTTGGGTCAGGAATTTGACATTCACGGTGGTGGTATGGACTTACAGTTTCCGCACCATGAATGTGAGATTGCACAGAGCACGGTTTGCAATCACAAAACACCTGCGCGTTATTGGTTGCACAATAATATGATCACCATTGAGGGCAGAAAAATGGGGAAGAGTTATAACAATGTTGTCAAGCTCACTGAATTATTTAGTGGCAGCAGCCCTGTTTTAACCCAGGCTTATTCACCCATGACGGTGAGATTCTTTATTCTGCAAAGTCATTATCGCGGAACGCTAGACTTTAGCAATGAAGCATTACAAGCTTCTGAAAAAGCTTTCAAAAGATTGTGGGAAGCACATGATTGGTTTGCTAAATATACCATTGCAGAACAGACCGGAACTGACGCGGCATTGGATCAAAAAGTACAGCAACTTGTGCAAGAATTTGACGTCTTTATGGATGATGATTTTAGCACAGCCAAAGTGTTGGCCAATATGTTTGACCTAGTTTCTATTATCAATTCTATCAAAGACAAGCATATTGCAGAAACGGCCATTAGTAGTAATACTTTGAAATTATTGCAGACCCAATTGAAAGTCTATATAGAAGACGTATTTGGATTGATAAGCGAACGCCAAGGTGATGGTGCCCAATTAGACGGGGTATTGCAACTCTTGATCAGCATTAGAAAAGACGCTAAGAGCAAACGGGACTTTATGACCAGCGATAAAATCAGAAATGAATTGGCTGCCCTAGGCGTGCAATTAAAAGACGAGAAAGACGGGGCTACCAGTTATACTGTGGCATAACATTAATGGTTGCAGTCTTCAGCATGTGCGTGGTTATGAACCCGGCAAAATCTAAAATTGAGCCAGTGACCAGCCACAATAAAAGCCACTGCTGGAAAAAGCAGCCATAATTGCCATTGGTGCCAGATCACTTTTGCTAGAAGCAGTAAAATACCCACCGTAAAAAGAACCATGGGTTCATAGCGGTGGTGGTGTTTTTTTCTGCCATGATAGAGTGCATAGATTCCCACTACAAAAGCAAGGGCCACCATAAAATACTCAAATCGGAGGTTGTCAATAATGTTCACGCCAAAAAGGGGCAGGGAGCTCAGAAACAGGGGCAAGATGGCACAGTGAATGGCACAAGCAACAGATGTGGTAATCCCCAATGCGTCCCAATTGATCTTAATTGACATGATAAGAGGGCAAATATACACAAATGCAACTTTGTTGCAAAATATTTTAGGATTCCCTCCTTTTTGATGCGGTAAGCCCATCCCTCCCTACCTTTGTGCCAACTTTTGAAATATGAATAAGAAACTGGTTGCCTATCTCTTGTTTTTTCTGGTCTTGGTTTTGGGATTTTACTATTTCCTATTCCGTGGTACAGATTTTTGGCGCGCCAAATTGCCGGTCATTAGTTATACCAAACCCTTTCAATTTACTACACAGGATGGACTTCCTTTTACTGACCGTGATATGTTGGGTAAGGTAACCGTGGTAGAATATTTCTTTACCAATTGCAAAAGTATCTGCCCCAAGATGAATACCAATATGAAAGACATTTATGCGGCTTTTAAAGACGAACCAGACTTTATGATCCTCTCTCATACTTGTGACCCACAGAGAGACACGGTTGCCCGCATGAAAGTGTATGCAGACTCATTGGGTGCCGATACCCGCAAATGGCAATTCCTCACTGGTAGAAAAGATAGCTTGTATAACATCGCGCGGAGCGCATATTTATTGGATGATCCCAAAAACAGTTTGGACAAAATTGAAGACCAATTTATCCATACCCAATTTTTTGCCTTGGTTGACAAAGACGGCAAAGTACGTGGACAGGTTTATGATGGTTTGAAAACCGCCGAATTGGACCAACTCAAAAAAGACATCCGTATCTTGTTGGATGAAAAAGCCGGCACGGGCAATTTTGTCAACGGGATTTTCAATAACAACCCTAGGTAATTCATGCATCCAAGAATTATTGATACCCTAAAAAGAAGCCAGTTAAGTGTTACGGATAGCCGCAAGAAAATTCTTGAGCTGTTCTTACAACGCAAAGCAGCTTTGGCTCACGCCGATATTGAACAACATAGCGGTGACGAATTTGACCGCGTAACTATTTATAGAACCCTGCAGACCTTTGTTGAAAAAGGCATCCTGCATACCATACCCTCTGCTGATAATTCTGTGCGCTATGCACTCTGCAAAGACGCATGCACAGAAGGACATCACCATGACAACCACGTACACTTTATGTGCGATGTTTGTGGTACTACTTATTGTCTAGACCATGTAACCGTTCCTGCTGTTCAATTACCCGCAGGATACCAAGTGCATCAACTAGATTTGGTGGCCAGTGGTACCTGTATCAAATGCCAATAACTTAGTACAACATTAATCCCCTAAAACAGACCTGATGATATTAGTAACCGGCGCAACAGGATTGGTAGGCTCACACCTGGTAAGCCAGTTAGTATCAAAAGGACAACCCGTTAGGGCCCTCTATAGAACTTCAATCCCAAGCTTTCCAGGAGCAGAAAAGATAGACTGGTTTCAGGCCGATATCCTAGACGTTGTAGCATTAGAAGCTGCTATGGAAGGGGTTACAGAAGTCTATCACTGCGCAGCTATTGTTTCTTTTAGTGCTAAGGGGCAAGAAGCCATGCATTTGACCAATATAGAAGGCACGGCCAATATTGTAAACGCTTCCTTAGAAGCAGGGATTCGCAAAATGGTTTTCGTGAGTTCCGTTGCAGCACTTGGAAGAATCCGCACTGATCAAGCCATTAATGAAACCATGGATTGGACTGAAGAAACTTCTAACAGTGAGTACGGAAAAACCAAATACCTGGCCGAGATGGAGGTCTGGAGGGGCATTGGAGAGGGTTTGAATGCGGTGATTGTGAATCCAGTAATCATACTTGGTTCCGGCGATTGGACCAAGGGTTCATCAGCCATTTTTAAATCGGCCTATGATCAGTTTCCTTGGTATACAGAAGGAAGCAGTGGTTTTGTAGACGTGCTAGATGTAGTAGCGGCTATGCAAGCGCTCATGGCATCTGAGATTAGTGCGCAACGTTTTATTTTGAGTGGTGCCAATCTGGGCTATCGCGATGTATTCAATATGATTGCAGACGGATTTGGCAAAAAACGTCCACACCTAAAAGTGAGTCCACTATTTGCAGAAATTGTTTGGCGATTAGAAGGCATTAAATCTATGTTCACAGGCAAACAACCCTTACTAACCAAAGAAACATCGCGCACAGCAAGGGCTAAAGTTGTTTTTGACAATAGTAAATTATTAAAAGCCCTACCTAGTTTTCAATACCACTCACCGGTTGATTCCATCAATCGCATCTGTGCAGAGTTGAAAAAAATACATAACTTGTAGGAAGCAGATCCTTTGAAAAAATCCAACTTTTATACCATTCTTTTTCTTGCAAGCCTTATATGGCATGCTTCTTCCTTGCATGCACAAACACTGCAAGAGCCCTCAGAACAAAAACCTGCCATTCTCCTGGGGCCATCTTCTCCCAAATTGTTGGAGCAAGCACCTTTTGCCAAATGGTTCATCCCCAATTTTGAAAAATACCAAGTAGATAGTTCCCTGATCCCTGCTATTAGAAAAGCATTCAAGGGCAAGCGGATAGAATTTTTTGTAGGCACTTGGTGTGGAGAAAGTAGGGCCGATATGCCAGGTGTATTGAAAATTTTACAAGCAGCTGAAGTTGATAGTAGTCAATTCAAACTGATCTTTTTAAACAATAGCGGCACCATGAATCGCCAAAGTCCGGGGCACGAGGAGCAGGGAAAAAATATTGTACGTGTGCCTACCTATATTCTTTACAAAGGCAAGAAAGAAATTGGCCGCATCATTGATGCACCGGTAGAATCATTTGAAAAAGACCTGTTGAAAATCTTAACTGGCAAACCCTATACACCACATTTTAGTGAGCTCATTTTATAAGGGCTTATTTTATAATAGCTCATTTATATGTGCTCTTTTGTAGGATTGATACAACAATCAAATGAATTGGTTAACTTGTAGCAACGCCAAGTTTGAAAAACCTATTAGCAGTCATATTATCCCTAGCCCTTTTTGCACCACCTTATGCAAAAATCTTGCTCTATGCAGACTGCTCTTTTAAGGCCATGATGAATGAAGACCCACGTTTCTGTGATTGTAGTAAAATCATAGACGTAGCTGCTTATCCCAGTACCGATGGTCAATCAGAAAAGCAACAAAATCTTGAACAAAAAACAGACTGGAAATACTTGGCTCAAGAAAAATACCAGTTTCAAACAAGTCCACTCAGTTCTGCAACAAATTTTCAAACCAAGCAGAACAACCGCATTCCCATCCAGCACCAAGGATCTGTGTTTCATCCACCCAAAGTATAGGATTACATATCAGTTAATCCTATTAATCAATTCTAATTAACATCAGATGAAACCAATCATGCTGGTGATCGTCACTATGTGGCTGATCTCCTGTAACCATACCCGTATGGTTCAAACCAACGCGCCTACCATTCAATCCAACACCGGTAATGAACTAATTAAAAACAAGAATTTTGTTACCAGCAATAACCTCGGCAATGAAAATAGCAACACCATTAATAGCCCACAAGCAACAACGCACATGCTGGGCATTCATCCCATTGCAGATCTGCGTCAAGCACCCTTTGCTGATTGGTTCCTAACCAATTATCAAGCCTACCAACCAGATAGTTTGCTCATTCCCAAAATCAAGGAATTACTAAAGGGCAAAACCCTGCAAATTTTTCTAGGCACTTGGTGTGGCGATAGTAAAAGAGAAGTGCCCCGCATGCTGAAGATCTTAGCAGCCGCAGGCTTTGATAGTACCAAATTGCAATTGGTCTTTGTAAACAATACTCCCGAAGCATACAAGAAAAGTCCTGGCCATGAAGAGCAAGGAAAAAACATTGTTCGGGTACCCACCCTCATTGTGTACAAAGGCAAAACCGAAATTGGCCGATTCATTGAGTATCCCAAAGAGTCCATTGAAAAAGATCTACTCAAGATTCTCCAAGGTGAACCCTATGAACCCAACTACTTTGGCAAGACAGTCCAATAATTCCAAAAAAGGCCCCGCAGTCATTCCATTGCGGGGCTTTAATAATATATAGATGAACCTATCTTGCGTCCCTTTCACTCAGATCTCATATCTCTTCACTTTCCTCCCTATTCTACTCTTTACTACAATCTTCCTACACTCTTCATTCTTCACTCTTATCTCTTCACTTTCCTCAATTTGGAACCGACTCGCGACATACTTGTTTTTCGGGGTTTTCAAAAACGGTGTTTTTTATACTTGTTCTAGTATAAATCGGGGGGATCTATTTTATACACGTTCTAGTATAAATTAGAAGGGTCGTTTTATACACGTACTAGTATAAATCTAGGGTGCTATTTTATACACATTCTAGTATAAAATAGAAGTGCCGTTTTTATACACGTTCTAGTATAAAAAAAGGGGTATTTCAAAAATTCAAAAAACTAGTAACCTATCTTGCGTTCCACTTAATTTCTCACACTTACTTTCCTCCTTCTTCCACTCTTTACTACAATCTACCTGCATTCTTCACTCTTCACTCTTATCTCTTCACTTTCCTCCTCTCTTCACTCTTCACTTTCATCCTCTCTTCACTTATTACTTGTTCTCCATCACTTTCTTCCAAAGCTCGGGAATGCGTTTAATCCAAACCAATTCCCTTCTTTTCAAAGACGCATCCTCTGCGGGATATCCAAAATAAGTCTTACCACCAGCTAGTGAAGAAGGAACCCCACTTTGAGCCAATACCACTGCATTGGCGCCAATGGTCAAAGTTTTACTTACACCTACTTGACCCCAGAGCACCACACCCTCTTCAATAATGGTTCCACCAGCAATTCCCACCTGCGCTGCAAACAAGCAATTTTTACCTACACTGGTATCGTGCCCAATATGCACCATATTGTCCATCTTGGTACCTGCACCAATTCTAGTCTCTGCTGTAACGCCTCTATCAATGGTACAACCTGCACCAATTTCTACATAGTCTTCAATGACTACATTACCACAACTTTCCATGCGTTTGTACCAAACCTCTCTGTTCTTTTTAGTGTTATAGTAAAACGCATCACTACCTATTACGGCACCAGCTTGTATCACAACATGGTCACCAATAATGGTTCCGTCTAACAAAGAAACATTGGGATGAATGACGCTGTTTTTTCCAATCACTACATTTTTTCCAATAAATACATTGGGCATAATCACAGAACCTTCTCCAATGATTAGATCATCACTAATAGATTGATGCGCTGGTGAAAATGGTTTAAAGTGACGCACAATTTTTAAGTAGGCTTCAAATGGTTCTGCTACTACCAACAATGATTTTCCTTCAGGTACCGTAACGTCTTTTGTGTTGATGATAATATGTGTAGCCGCACTATTCAAACAGGTATCATAGTATTTGGGATGGTCTACAAAAACAAGATCTCCGGGTTCAACTTTGTGAATCTCATTAATTCCTGCAACAACTGCAGCGGGATTACCAATCAATTCGGCCCCAATTAAATTGGCCATCCATTCAAGAGAAACAGGTGCGGGAAATTGCATAATGCTATTTTTTGTGCAATTCAAAGGTAATGGCTGGCGCTTTGCAGAAATTTTTTTTCCTTCCAAAAACCCTTTTACCAGAAGGTTTTTTTCATTTCTCTAACAGATTTTTTGATCCATTTTTTTAGCATTGTAAAAAATGAGTATCTGCTGAAACCCTTTATTCATCAATATTTCAGGGCATTGCAAAAAGAATATGCAAACAAAACACCTTCCTAATTTCTTGAAAACTACATGCTGCAAACGGTCTAGAATGCCTAGCAATCCACAACCCGCTTGAAAAATGTTAATAAACTTGTTCAAAAAAAATTTTGCTTTGGTAAAAAGGTTATTTAATATTGTGTAAGGAAATTTAATTTCCTGGTACTTACTAACCCATCTATATACAAAGTCTCGCTTCTGCGGGACTTTTGTTTTATATGCATCAGTACTTTAAAATATACAAACCCTTCCAAGTACTTTCACAGTTTTCACCAGAGGGAGACAAGCAAACTTTGTCTGATTTTTTTAAAGTTCCCAAAGATGTTTATCCTGTTGGAAGATTAGATTTTGATAGTGAAGGATTGTTGTTGCTCACCAATAACAAACAAATCAACCATCGTTTATTGCATCCCAATTTTCAACACCAACGTTCTTATTTGGTACAAGTAGATGGAGCCATTACTGATGAAGCCATTGTGCAATTAAAAAAAGGAGTTGAAATAAATGTGGATGGAAAATTGCATCAATGCAAACCCTTGCTTGCAAAAATATTAGAACAGGATCCAGAACTTCCAGCTAGAAATCCACCCATTCGTTTTAGAAAAGAAATTCCTGCACCCTGGATAGAACTCATTTTAACAGAAGGAAAAAATAGACAGGTCAGAAAGATGACAGCCAAAGTTGGATTCCCCACTTTGCGTTTGGTACGCAATAGCATAGAAGGAATTTTCTTAGACAAGATGCAACCCGGAGAAATGATCCAATTGTCGGAGCAAGAAATCAGAGAAAAACTGTTTGGCGGCAAATCGGTTTGATGCATTATTTTTGCGGGTTCCAAGCAAAAGAAAATTATGAGTTCAAACCATTTGTCAGAGCAGGAATTGATCCGCAGGGAAAAGCTAGCAAAATTGCAAGCTGCAGGAATTGACCCCTATCCCGCACCATTGTATCCCGTATCCCACTATTCTACGGAGATCAAGGATCAATACACAGAAGAAACCAAGGAGCAGTTTGCCGCTGTATGTGTGGCCGGAAGAATCATGAGCATCAATGACAAGGGTAAGGTATTCTTTATCAAGATTCAAGATAGCAAGGGCATTATTCAACTTTATGTAAAAAGAGACGACCTCTGCCCAGAAGAAGACAAGTCTTTTTGGGACAATGTGGTAAAAAATGGATTGGACCTAGGCGATATTATTGGCGCTACCGGATATGTTTTTATTACCAAAACCGGTGAAACCTCTATTCATACCCAAACATTAACCCTACTCACCAAGTCTTTGAAGCCACTTCCAGTGGTAAAACGTGACGAGGAAGGCAATGTCTTTGACGCCGTAACAGACCCCGAATTCCGTTACCGTCAGCGCTATGCAGACCTGATTGTGAACCCCCAGGTAAGGGAAACCTTTGTCAAAAGAACCAAACTGGTCAACACCATTCGTGAGTTTTTAAACGCACAGGGTGCCCTAGAAGTAGATACACCTGTGTTGCAAAGCATTCCCGGTGGAGCAGCTGCCAGACCCTTTATCTCTCACCACAACGCATTGGATATTCCATTATACATGCGGATTGCCAATGAGCTCTATCTGAAAAGATTGATAGTGGGCGGATTTGACTGGGTCTATGAGTTTAGCCGCAACTTTAGGAATGAGGGCATGGACCGCACGCATAATCCAGAATTCACCGTGTTAGAATGGTATACCGCCTACAAGGATTATTTCTGGATGATGGAAACCACTGAGCAATTATTTGAAAAAATAGCCATCGCCCTGCACGGCACTACAGACGTTCCAGTGGGAGACAAGATCATCAGTTTCAAAGCCCCTTTTAAACGCATCAGCATATTAGATGCCATTAAAGAGAATACCGGCATTGACGTGAGTGATAAGGATGAAGCTGGCTTGCGCGATGTTTGCAAGCAATTAAATATCTCCGTTCCAAACAATATTGGTAAGGGCAAACTCATAGACGAGCTCTTTGGCAATACCAGTGAGCATACCTATACACAACCCACATTCATCATTGACTATCCTGTTGAGATGAGCCCGCTGACCAAGAAACACCGCAGCAAACCCGGTCTGGTAGAGCGATTTGAACTCATGGTCAATGGTAAGGAAATTGCCAATGCTTATTCAGAGTTGAATGATCCTATTGACCAACGCGAACGTTTTGAAGAACAGGCCAAACTCATGGAACGTGGAGACGATGAAGCCATGTTTATTGATTATGACTTCTTGCGCGCACTAGAATATGGTATGCCACCAACTTCAGGGATTGGAATTGGCATTGACCGTTTGTGCATGCTGATGACTAACCAAGCATCTATTCAAGACGTATTGTTATTCCCACAAATGCGACCTGAAAAAACCGAAGAAACAACTGAAAAAGACGCCGAATCTGCTTCATAAAAGCCCTACTAAAACAATTTTAGTATAGAGATTCTAGCGTTTCTAATAAATGTTTACATTTGAGAACCCCCAGTTATGAAACTAAACTGGGGGTTTTTTGTTTCCTCAATAAGCATCATTAAATTGTAAGACCAACCATCCATTATATGAAACAACTCAGCAGCTTCTTGTTCTGCGGTCTGTTGTCCCTGACCGCATTGAACGCACAAAATGCCAAGCCCGCCGCAGGCGGTGCACCCCAACTGGTAACCCAGGTAGAGGGAATTAAAGAATACAAACTCAGCAATGGGCTTAGGGTGCTATTAGTACCAGACAATTCTCAAAATAACTTAGTAGTGAACATCACTTATTTGGTGGGTTCTAGACACGAGGGTTATGGTGAAAGCGGTATGGCGCACTTGCTAGAACACATGATATTCAAGACTTCTAAGCGTTACAAAGAAATTAAGAAAGCCATTGCAGACAAAGGCGCAGAAGCCAATGGTACTACATGGTATGACCGTACCAATTATTATGAAGTCATGCCCGCCAATGATGAGAACCTGAAATGGGCGCTTGACATGGAATCTGATAGAATGGTGAATAGCCAGATTTTGAAAGAAGAACTCAAAACAGAATTCAGCGTTGTAAGAAACGAGTTTGAGTCTGGAGAAAATGATCCAGGTGGCGTATTGCAAGAGCGCATCATGTCTACTGCTTATCTCTGGCATAACTATGGTAAATCTACCATTGGTAGCAAAGAAGATATTGAACTAGTACCCGTAGATAACCTCCGTGCTTTTTATAAAAAATACTACCAACCAGACAATGCCATTTTAATGGTGGGTGGAAAATTTGATGAGGCAAAAGCCTTGCAGTGGATCCAACAATTCTATGCAGGCATTCCAAAACCTAGCCGTGTGTTACAACCCACTTATACTGTGGAGCCTGTGCAAGACGGAGAACGTTATGTAGAATTAAAACGCGTGGGCGATATTCAATACATGGGTATGCTTTATCATACACCAGCTTATTCAGACAAAGACTTTGTAGCCAACCAAGCCCTGATGCATATTCTAACCAATAATCCTTCTGGCATTTTGTACAAAGCCCTAGTTGAAAAGAAATTGGCAACAGGAATTGGTTCAGACATGCTTTGGTTACAAGACCCAGGCTTTACTTATATTCAAGCTGAGGTTCCAAAAGAGAAAAGTCTTGATTCTGCTAAGACTGTGTTCATGTCTATCCTAGATCAAATTGGAGGCACTACTATTACGCAAGAAGAACTGGATCGCGCCAAAAATGCTTTGATCAAACGCATTGAAAACACTACCAATAATACCATTGGTTTGAGCATCACCCTCACAGAAGCCATTGGCTCTGGAGACTGGCGCTTGTTCTACTTAAACAGAGATCGTTTAGAAAAACTAACCTTGGCCGATGTGCAAGCCGTGGCAAAAAATTATTACAAACCTTCTAACCGTACTTGGGGATTATTTATTCCAGACAAAAATCCAGACCGCGTTAAAGTAGCACCAACTGCAGACGTAACTGCCTTGGTAAAAGACTATAAAGGCAAGGAAGTGAAAAAGCAAACCGAGACTTTTGAAACCAGTATTGCCAATATCAAAAAGAATACGGTGTACAAAAAATTACCCAATGGATTCCGCTATGCTTTGCTGAAAAAACCAGCTAAGGGAGAGAAGATCATTGGTAATTTCAAACTCCGTATTGGTAATGAAAAAAGTCTAGACAATCTGGCTACTGTTTCAAGTTTCACCGCTTCTATGTTGCGTAATGGTACCAAGAACTTGAACAAAAAACAGTTGAACGATAGCCTTGACAAAATCAAGTCTCAAATTAGTATTGGTGGCGGTGGCAACACGGTGAGCATTAATATTAATACGGACAAAGCGCATTTTGCTAATTGCATGGCTTTGCTTAAAGAAATCCTGTCTAATCCTTCTTTTGACCAGAATGAATTAGACAAAATGATTGCTCAAAACAAAGCATCCATAGACGCCAACAGAAATGATCCACAATACCGTGCTTCTATTTTGGCTGCTCAAAAATCTGAGCGTTATCCTAAGTCTAGTATTTACCATACTTCAGACGCAGACGAAACTATTGCAGCTTTGAATGCAGTAAAAAAATCTGACCTAGAAGCTTTCTACAATAGTCATTATGGATCTAATAATGGTACCGGTGCTTTGGTGGGAGAGTTTGAACCAGCAGAAGCAGAAAAAGCCATCAGCACAGTGTTTAATGGTTGGAATTCCAAAACCAATTTTGCTCGCATACCCCAACAGTATTTTGATGTGAAGGGTGAAGACCTAACAGTGTTAACACCTGATAAGGCCAATGCTATGGCACTGGGTATGATGAATATTCCTATGAATGATGTAGACCCTGATTATGCTGCTTTAACCATGGCCAATGAACTATTGGGTGGTGGTGCTTTTCTTTCATCAAGGATTCCAAAAAGACTTCGTGAAGCAGAAGGTATGAGCTATGGTGCTGGATCATTCTTCAGCGCTAGCTCTAATGACAAAGTAGCGCAGTGGGGTGTTTACGCCATCTTTAATCCTATCTACAAAAACCGTTTGGATTCTGCTTTAAAAGAAGAAATCACAAAAGCATTAGACAAAGGTTTCACAGAAGATGAATTAAAAAAATCTACTGACTCTTGGATGCAGGGTAGAAAGATTGGATTGGGTGTTGATGGTCAATTGGTCAGCCTATTAGAATCTTATCAGTACCTGAATCGTGACCTTGCTTGGTACACCGATTTTGAAAAGCAAGTCACTTCATTGAAATTGCCACAAGTTAATGCGGCTTTGAAAAAATACATCGATCCTAAAAAATTGGTACTTGTTTACGGTGGAGATTTTGACAAGAAAAAATAACTTAATCCTCTGACCACAAACAATCAAACAAAAAGGGCTGCAGAAAATCTGCAGCCCTTTTTTATAAAATAATATTTCTTTCACTCTTCTAAATTCCCCTACCACTTGTGGGAGGGGTGCCCGCAGGGCGGGGTGGGCCACTCTTCACTCTTCACTTTCTTCTTCTTCCCATTCTTCACTCTTCACTCTTCACTCTTCACTCTTCACTCTTCACTCTTCACTCTTCACTCTTCACTCTTCACTCTTCACTCTTCACTTTCTTCTAGTCTCTATAGTTCAACGCCGGCTTTCTATCGCCCAACAGTGCTTTGTATTGATAGTCACCACGCGCTTCTTTAAATTCTGCTTTTGCTTTTTCAATGAGTGCCGGCTGTGTAAACAAATCTATTGCAGTAAGGGTCATGGTCTTGGCCGCCACCATCATTCCCTTGGTACCAATTTCTGTTCCACCACAAGCAACAGCCTGCCAGCTATGTGCCGGTGTACCAGGAATCCAAGTTGCTGCTTCCATTCCAACGGTTGGTACTGCATAACTTACATCACCCACATCGGTACTACCACCACCCGCATCAATCACTGCTTGCAATGGTTTTACGGTTGCAGCATTTGCAATTTCTGGGGCTTTAAAAGTAAAGCTGCTTTGTAGTTTTTTTCCAAAAGCAATTTCTTCAGCACTGTATTGCACACCTCCAACTTTCTCCAAATTCTGTTGCATGTTTTCTGCCAAAGTTCTGTTGATCAATAGGTCATGTGTTCCACCAATGATCTCATAGTCAACATTGGTTTCTGTTCCCATGGCAGCACCTTTTGCTGTTTTTACTAAGCGATCAAAAATGGCTACCACTTGGTCACGTTTGGGGTGACGCACATAATAAAACACTTCAGAAAAATCTGGGACCACATTGGGTGCTTTACCACCTGCAGTAATCACATAGTGAATCCTGGTTTCTTGGGGCACGTGTTCGCGCATCATGTTCACCATATTGTCCATGGCTTCAACACCATCTAGTGCAGAACGTCCTCTTTCTGGAGACATAGATGCGTGGGCACTCAAACCCCTAAACCTAAATTTGGCAGAAGTATTGGCTAGCGCCGATGTCATGGTTATGCTATTGGCGTCTCCTGGATGCCAATGAACCGCCACGTCTACATCATTAAACAAACCAGCACGCACCATATAAACTTTTCCGCTACCACCTTCTTCTGCGGGGCAACCAAAAACTTTTACCGTACCGGTTAATTTTTTGGCTTCTATCAATTTTTTGATTTCTATACCTGCTGCAACAGAAGCGGTTCCAAACAAATGGTGACCACAACCATGACCAGCGTCCTGACCCGCAATAGGCGTTTTTTCAGGATTGGCTTGTTGGGCCAACCCGGGCAAAGCATCATACTCTGCAAGAATAGCAATCACGGGTTTGCCACTTCCATAAGTTGCCACAAAAGCGGTGGGTATTCCGGCCACTCCTGTTTCTACACTAAAGCCCGCTTCTTTTAAATGCTGTTGGTGCAGGGCTGAACTCTTTACTTCTTTATAACCCACTTCTGCGTATTTCCAGATTTGCAAAGCCGTTGCTTTGTCTGTTTCATAACCTGCTTGCAGGTCTTGCAGTGCTGCGGTTTTTAAAAGGTCAGTAGGATTGGCTGCTACAGTCTTTGTTTTTTTCTGCGCCAGCGCCAGCATCACTATCAAACTCAAGGATGCGGTACAAATCAATTTTCTCATAGCTAGTTTATTTATACAAAAAGGTCGGGGTACAATTGTGCACCAGGTACAACGGAATATTTAGACAAATCGGTAATGCCTTCGGCGGCCAATACTTCTTCATCAATAAATGTATTGCCCGTACACTGGGAAGCATTTTTCTTCAAGATAAAATACACGGCGTCAGCAATAATGTCTGGGGTGCGGCTCATTTTGGCAAGGGCTTCTCCTCCCAATAAGTTGCGAACGGCTGCCGTATCAATAGTGGTTCTTGGCCAAAGTGCATTGGCTGCAATACCCGCACCTTTAAACTCAGCTGCCCAACCCAAAGCCAACATACTCATGTTGAACTTGGTAATGGTATAAGCAATATGCCCACCCATCCATTTTGGAATTAGGTTAATCGGAGGTGATAGAGTAATGATATGCGGATTTTTTCCTTTTCTCAAATAGGGTAAGCAGTGCTTCACCACCAAGAAAGTGCCGCGAACATTAATGCTCTGCATCAGGTCAAATCGCTTGGACTCGGTTTGTTCAGTTGGCGTAAGTGAAATGGCAGAAGCATTGTTGATGACTACATCAATGCCACCAAAACGCTCTACGGCTAGTTGCACCATTTGTTGAATCTGTTCCTCGTTGCGAATGTCTACTTGAACGGCCAATGCTTTACCTCCGGCTGCTTCTACTTCAGCTGCTGCTGAATGTATGGTGCCGCCCAAGCGAGGGTCTTCGTCTACTGATTTGGCAGCTATAATAATATTGGCTCCCTCTTTGGCTAGACGGATGGCCATGGCTTTTCCAATTCCCCTGCTAGCGCCGGTAATTAGGATGGTTCTGTTTTGAAATGGCATATGGTAATAGTTAGATGCTCAATTTAGCAAATCCAACTTACCAACCTAAGAAATCTTTGATCACGGTTTCGGTTTCAGCGCAGGCTTTGTCTAGGTCATCGTTCACAATACAGACGTTGAACATATGATTAAAGCTGATTTCATAAGCTGCTTTGTTCACCCTGGTGGCTAAGGTTTCAGGTGTTTCTGTACCCCTGCTCTCCAACCTCCGTTTAAGTTCTTCCACCGATGGGGGTTCAATAAAAATGGATAAACTACTACCCTGGAACTGTTGTTGCACATGAATGGCGCCTTGCACATCTATATCTAACATGGGGGTTTTGCCCAAAGACCAGATGCGCTCCAACTCAGCGTGAAGGGTGCCGTAGTACTTACCCTCGTAGACCATTTCCCATTCAATAAAGGCGTTTTCAGCAATCTTCTCTTTAAAGTCTGCTTCGCTAATAAAATGGTAATCCACCCCATCCTGTTCGCCAGCCCTAGGACTGCGGGTAGCTGCCGATATGGAAAAAGACAGCTTGGGATACTTACCCAAAAGATAACGCGTAATGGAAGTTTTTCCAGCCCCTGAAGGAGCAGTAATGATGATCAGTTTGTTTTGGCTATTGGCCATGCGAGGGATTTGCTACAAAGAAACACATTTTCTTATTGCTGACCAGAAATGGGTAGTTGCACCGTGGCTGCCACTTGGTAGTCATTGATATTGGTCAGACTCAATATTGGCGCATTGGCATAGAACAACCTAAAGCGTTTGTTCAGATTGACAATGCCAATTCCTTGTCTTCCCTTGTCTTCCTGGGGTTGAATCTGTCCCGTATTCACTACCGTGATAAACAATTCCTCTCCTATTTTCTTTACTTCTACCATAACATGCCCGCCCTTGACCAGTTTACTAATCCCGTGTTTGATGGCATTTTCTGCCAAGGTTAGCAGGATGCTGGGTGGAACGGTTAATTCAAGGGCTTCTGGGTCAACCTCTACTTTAAACTCTAATCGCTCTTCAAACCTGATTTTCTCAAGGGCCAAATAGTCTCTTACTATATCTGCCTCTTGCTGAACGCTGATAAAGCGTTGCTTTTCATAGTTCAAGGTATGACGCAGTAATTGAGAAAGTAGGGTGGTGGCTGTTCGGGCCTGTTCCCCATCGGTGATAATAAGGGAGCGGATGCTATTGAGGGCATTGAATAGGAAATGGGGGTTTAGCTGCAAACGCAGAATTTCTAGTTGGGCGGTTTGAAGCTCTAGAGCGGTATGCAACTGTTTTACATCGGCCTTGGCCTTATGGTACAAGAATTTAGAAATATGGTACATCAATAACCAAACCGCCAGATAGCGGCTCCAGTTAATCACGTTCATGAAAAAGTTCAGGTTCCAAAAGGCAATTTTAGAAGTATGGTCTATCAGGTAAAACAGAAAGCTACCCGTTACTGGGATGATCAGGGATAAACTAACCCAAGAAACCAGCATCCAGAAAAACTGCATGAGGTAGGTATGTTTGAAAAAATTGCTGTGGTTAATAATGTATCTATATAAATGAGTATATAGCATGGCAATGACCGTAAGCCCAGAAAGCGATAGAAAATCGGGTACGGTAAAAAATCCCAATCCTATATAATTGATCAATTCATAGAACAACATAGCCAACCATCCACAGGCTTGGAAAATCCAATAAAGGGTTTTCCGGTTCACTTTGTCTAAACGCAAAGGTTGTTTCTTGTTAAAAGCGTAGGGCATTGATACAATTAAGATAAACAAATATGTGTGATAATTTTCATCCCATTCCCAAATAGGGATGAAAGGCGGCTAGGGCTGTTGGTTGAGTATTGTAAAATTAATTGGGAGGTAGGGGGCGTTTTTAGGATTCGGAAACCGATGCTCTTTGAATTTTGCTATTCCTACCCACCGCATAATAAGGTTTTAGAGATTGGAAAATCTGCTCAAATTGGGGTTGACCGGCTGCGGCTCCGTTCTTGGTATGTTGAAAATAGGAACGGGTCTGCTTCATAATATCATTGCCTAACAATAGACGAGCGTCTTCTAATTGCTTCTTGAGTAGGTCAACTTCTCCCAACAATTCCGTGTATTGTTCAAAGAGTTGCATCTGGTTATTGCAGGCAGTTACGTCTAGATAACTGGGAACCGTGCTGGGACTTTTACGCATATGAAGCAGGGCTGCTTTTACAAAATCCTTACGCTTTAAGTGCAGTTTGAACATGCTTCTGCGTTCCAAATTGCTCAGTTTCACCTTGGCAGGAATCATGTTTTTCACGGAAGACAAGTGCTGGTTAATAGCTAGTAATTCTGATCCTATAAAGCCTCTGAAATTAGCCATGGTCTATTATTTAATAGTAAATAACGGATTATTAAATAGAAAATTGCTATTTTAAAAAGATTATTTTTCTGTTAACTGGGGTGAAAATAGAAGTCTTGAAAATCCATGTTTTGCCAAAAAAATGGATTAAATAGCGCAAAAAGCAGATAAAATCATATAAAATAGCCCTTTTTTATACATTTTTCAGGTTGTTTGCCTTAACTTGTTTGTTAGAAAAAACGATTGCTCCATGGGATGGTTCTGGAAAACCGCTTTTAGGTTGAGTGGCTGGCGCGTGCGCGATGCCTTTCCCAAGGGGATTGATAAAGCTGTGCTCATTGTAGCCCCTCATACCAGCGCCTGGGATTTTCCTCTTGGACTGGCCGCTAGGTCTTACTTGAATTTAAAACATACGCATTATTTGGGCAAGGAAGAACTCTTTAAAGGACCCTTTGGATTTCTGTTTCGTGCCACGGGCGGCTATCCGGTAAACCGATTCAATAAGGAAAAAATGGTGGACCAAGTGGTCACCCTTTTTCAAACCCATGACCAGTTCATCCTAGCTTTATCGCCAGAAGGTACCCGCAAAAAAGTAGACCGGCTCCGCACCGGGTTTTACCATATTGCCAAAAAAGCCGGTGTACCCATTGTGATGGTGGGCTTTGATTTCTCCAAAAAAGAAATCAGCATTGCCCCAGCTTTTTTTGCCGTCGAAGACGAAGCGGCTGACTTTAAAAAGATCATTCAGTTCTTTGGTCCAATCAAGGGAAAAATTCCGGAATTGGGATTGGACCATCTTTTGAATCAAGATCCCCAACTAACTAACCAAGATAACAACGCTATATAGTCATTCATCCCCTCAAATAAATTCATGCAATACAGCCACAACCCCCCATCTATTATTGATTGTTTTTGCAAATACGAAATTGAAAAACCAGATTCCCTCTTTCTTTCGGAGCCCGTTAATGGGGTTTATCAGGAATTTACCTGGAAGAGTGCTGGAGTAGAAATTAGGAAAATGGCGGCTGTTTTGGAGCAAAAAGGGCTGAAAAAGGGTGATAAAGTGGCCATTTTGAGCAAAAACTGCGCTTTTTGGGTAATGGCCGATTTGGCCATTTTAATGGCAGGATGTGTACCTGTTCCTCTTTATCCCAACTCTACCCCTCAGAGTTTAAACCAGATTTTGATCCATAGTGATAGTCAGTTGATCTTTATTGGGAAACTTGACAACCCGGCTTTGTTACAACAGGCAGTTCCGGCTGGCATGCCCCAAATCAGTTTTCCATTTTACCCCATTGCTGGAACGGAAATTTGGACAGAGCTGACCAGCCAACAGGAGCCCATTCAGGGCAAACCCTTGATTAGCCCTGAAGATTTGGCTTGTATCATCTATACTTCTGGAACTACCGGTATGCCCAAGGGGGTGGTTCACAAGTTTGAAGCCATGAGTTTTGCGGTGGATGCTTTTTTACAATCCAACCCCACACTTAGAAAAGAAATCTTCTTTTCCTACCTACCGCTTTGCCATGTGGCAGAGAAGATGCTGGTGGAATGTGGCACTATTTTCACAGGAAGCACTATGTATTTTGTGGAATCCATGGACAGTTTTTCAAAGAACCTGCAATTTACCCGACCCACTGTTTTTTTGGCGGTACCTAGAATTTGGGAGAAAATGAGGGAAGAAATTTTGAAGAAAATGCCCCAAGCCAAATTGGACCGAATTTTGCGAATTCCGCTCATTTCTACCCTTTTTAAGCGGATTTTGCGCAAAAAAATGGGGTTTTCTAGGGCAAAATTCATTTATACGGGTGCCTCTCCCATTAACCCTTTGCTCCTGGAATGGTATCAAAAACTGGATATTGAAATCATGGAAGCCTATGGGATGACAGAGAATATGGCCCTCTCTCACGTCAATAAAAAAGGACAAACCAAGTTTGGAACCGTTGGCACTTCCTATCCTGGGGTAGAAGTGAAACTGGGTGAAGATCAGGAAGTACTGGTTAAAAGCAAGGCCTCCATGGTGGGTTATTATAAGGAGCCAGAATTGACGGCCGAATGTTTTATAGATGGTTACCTGCGCACCGGAGACCAGGGTGCACTTGACGCCAATGGATTTTTGACCATCATTGGCCGTACCAAGGACCAATTCAAAACCAGCAAGGGAAAATACGTTAGCCCGGCTCCCATTGAAAGCAAAATCCTAGAAAACACCCTGATAGACCAGGCTTGTGTAGTGGGTCATGCCCTACCTAGTGCCTTGGTTATCTGTATTTTATCGCCGCAAGGCCGAGAAGAAAACGCTTCTAACCTGAGCCTTGCCCTTAATGAACACCTGAAAAAAGTGAATGAACACCTGGAACCTCATGAGAAACTAAGCAAGATGGTCCTACTTAAAGAGGAGTGGACTATTGACAACGGAATCCTGACCCCTACGCTCAAAATCAAGCGCAAGTCAGTTGACCAACAGTACCAGGAAAACTATACCAATTGGCAGGCCTTACCCGAGCCCGTAATCATTCTATCATAATTTAGTCAATTAACTGCAAAATCTAACTGAATACACAATTTTAGTGTTTCGGATTCGTTTTCATTGGGAATTACGGTAAAAACCAAGTTATGAAAACGAGAAATTATCTAGTATTGGGAGTGGCATCGCTATTCCTGTTTTCTTGCGTGAGCCAGAAAAAAATGAGACAAGCCGAGGCTAAATACGGCGAATTGAATGGTGCTTATGCGGAATTGAAGGAAAAATATAAGGCTTGCCAGGATGATCAAACGGATTATAAGAGCAAGATTGCTGCACTGAATACCCAAAAATCTGCTTTAGAATCTTCTAATTCAGACCTGAAAAACCAGATTGACTACCTAAAACAGAACAACAATACGGTCTTAAATCAGTTGAAAGACCTTTCTGTTGTAACTGGTTCTCAAGCAGAAAGCATTAAGAAGTCTTTGGAAAACATTGGTTCTAAAGATATTTATATTAAGGACTTACAAGGTTCTATTGCCCGCAAAGATTCTTTGAATATGGCTTTGGTGATGAACCTGAAAGGCGCCATTGGCAACTTGGATGACAAAGACATCAATATTAAAGTAGACAAAGGCGTGGTTTATGTAGACATTTCTGACAAACTTTTGTTCAAGAGCGGTTCTTATGATGTAACCGATAGGGCCAAAGAAGTGCTGGGTAAAGTTGCCAAAGTGTTGAACGCCCAACCCGAAATTGAATTCATGGTAGAAGGTCATACCGATTCTCTAGCTATTAAAAGTGCTGGAATCTCTGACAACTGGGACCTAAGCGTAAAACGTGCTACCACTGTTGTTCGCATTTTGCAAACCACTTATGGTCTTGATCCAAAACGTATGACTGCTGCTGGTAGGGGTCAATACCTGCCTTTGGCTGATAACAATACTGTAGAAGGTAGGGCTGCAAACCGCAGAACTAGGATTGTGATTCTACCTCAGTTGGATCAGTTCTTCAAACTGTTGGAGACCAAAAAATAGCATTTACTACTAACCCTTTCCCAATAAAGCCATCCCAACGGATGGCTTTTTTTTGTAGTTAACCCAAAGCTAATGACTGAGTTACGCAAAACTTTCCTAAATTTATTGAGCCCCTGATTGATTTTTCCCTCACGTCAATCCATTAGAACATATGCGTTTTTTCTTCAAGCTTTATAGGCAGTTGGTGATGTTGCTGCTCATTTTTTTGTGCTGCACAGGAGAAAGCTTGGCTTATGATGGAGCTGACCCCCAAGCCAAACAGGGGGTGATTGACTTAAGAAATGTAGACCTTAGTCAACAAACCATCAAACTGCATGGAGAATGGGAATTCTATTGGAAGCAATTATTGACCCCTCAAAGTCAAACCGGAACTGCCGCTTATGTAGACTTTCCTAAACTTTGGAACAATACTTATTTAGACAACCAACCCCTTCCCTCCCAAGGTTATGCCAGTTATAGGCTCTTGGTGTTATTGCCCCATGGACCCAAAAATTTGGCCCTGAATATCCCGGACATGTACACGTCATATCAGTTATTTGCCAATGGAAAAACCCTGGCCAATAACGGACACCCAGATACTTCAAGGGAAACCACCACGGCCAAATGGATTCCCGGAACCGTGGCGCTAGACATTAAAGGAGATAGTTTGGACCTGCTTTTACAGGTAGCCAACTTTCAGCACAGCAAGGGTGGGCCCTATAAAGAAATTCAGATTGGCAACCAAGATACCCTGATTACCCAAGACAAAAAGGAAGCTGCTTATGACCTCCTACTCACCGGCTGTTTGTTTATGGGTGGTTTGTTTTTCTTTGGGCTCTACCTCTTTGGCCGTCATGACAAAGTGATCCTCTATTTTTCCCTGTTCTGCATTTCCTATAGCTATCGCATTATTGGAACAGGTCTTTATGAACTGCATACCATTTTCCCAAATCTGCCCTGGACGGTGAATCTGCATTTGGAATATATCAGTCTGTTTTTGGCCGTGGGTTTCTTTGCATTGTACACCTGGAGTCTCTATCCCAAGTACTTTCACAAGCAAATTATGTGGTTGGCCGTGGGTTGGAGCGGATTGTATACTTTGGCCACTTTAGCCCTTCCATCGGTGATTTTTACCCGATTTATTAGTTATTTTCTAATTTCCATGTTCGTTTTTCTATTTTATCTCTATTATGTCTACTTCAGAGCAGCTAGAAATAAATTACCAGGATCCATCTATGCACTCTGTAGTACGGCGGTGGGTATGGTCATGATTGTGCTCATTGACCTGGAATATTTTGGTTTGGTTGACCCACAAAAGGGAATTCTTTTTCTGGGTTATGTGAGCTTTTTCTTCTTGCAATCCTTGATTCTCTCCTACCGTTTTGCCAACCAACTCAAGACTGCCAAGGTTGCTGCCGAGCAGGGGCTCCAGGCAAAGAGCGAGTTTCTCTCTACCATGAGCCATGAAATCAGGACCCCGCTCAACTCGGTCATTGGCCTAAGTAATCTCTTGCTGCGCGATGGCCCCCGCAAGGATCAGGAGGAATATTTAAAAGTAATGGTCTTCTCCGCCAATAACCTGCTCTCCATAGTGAACAATATTTTGGACTATAATAAGATTGAAGCAGGTAAGATTCCATTTGAACAGATAGAAATGGACTTGGCCGATATGGCCAGAAATATTATCCAGAGTTTTCAGCAATATACTTTGGAGCAGCAAAACCGGGTCTTGTTTGATATTGACCCCAGACTCAATTTCAAAGTGATGGGTGATCCCACCCGGACCACCCAGATCATCAGCAACCTGGTGAACAACGCCATCAAGTTTACCAAAAAGGGTACCATTACCCTTTCCATGAAACTGGTGGATCAAAAAGAAGAAGCTGCTTTTGTCAGAATCAAGGTCTCGGATACGGGCATCGGCATAGCCAAAGACAAACAAAGACTCATTTTTGAACGATTTACCCAAGCCGATTCTTCCACTTCAAGGGGTTATGGTGGCACCGGTTTGGGGCTGGCCATCTCAAAAAAGCTCTTAGAAATGCAGGGGTCTGAACTGCATTTAGAAAGCGAAGAGGGCAAGGGATCCAGTTTCTTTTTTGTTCAAAAATTCCCCTTGTGCATCTCGACCAAGACCAATGAAGCGCTATTTACCCAGCTCCCATCGGAAGAATCCCAACCGCTTAAGGGTACCAACATTTTGCTGGTAGAAGATAATGAAGTCAATATTTTGGTGGCCCAAACCTTCTTGGAAAGATGGGGTGCCAGTATTGATGTGGCCAAAAATGGGCAGGAAGCACTCGACATCTTAGACCTTGAGAAACACAAATTGATCCTCATGGACATGCACATGCCCGTGATGGATGGCTATACCGCCACCGGAATTTTGAGGTCCAAAAATATTCGGATTCCCATTATTGCCCTCACGGCCAGCTTACCCAAGGAAGTGGAAGAAAGGATTCAAACCATGGGTATGGATGATATTGTGGTCAAGCCATTTTTGCCAGAAGAACTGTTCAAAAAAGTGCTTCACTATACCGGACTGTATCGCTCCGCGGATTTAGAAAGGTAATTTTGGCTGCGCCGATGGTCTTTATTTGTGCTCGGTATTTAAGAGGATTATTTATTAATCTCTTCAAACCCACCGGTTTGTTTGTTTTTGCGCACATTGTTCCAATGAAAATATCGGCCATTCATGGCCACATAAACCCCTGCTGGCAAAGCTTGCACAAAGGCCAAAGCGCTTCCAAGGTTAAAGAGTCCGTCTGAGCTACCAAATTTATAAGGGATCATGGCGCCAGTGAGTACAATGGTTTTGTCCTTATTTTCAGCGGCCAATACAGCTGCGGTCTCGGCCATGGTATCGGTGCCATGGGTAATCACAATCATGGATTCATCGGCCGATTGGCACTGACGGGAAATCAGCTCTCGGTCATCCTGAGTCATTTCCAAACTATCAATCATCATCAGGGTGCGGATGTCTACGTCTACTCGGCACCTACCCAGCTTCAAGAGTTCCTGAATATGGGTGTCTTTAAAATAGAGCTGCCCATTGAGTTCATTGTATTCCTTGTCAAAGGTTCCACCGGTGATAAAAATACGTATGGCCATGTTATGGGATTGAGACACGAAAGTACAGAAATTAAATTTCCGCCATCCTCCAGTGGTCATTAGAAATCCATTTTGGATTATATTTAAAGTTCAAATACCTCGAGCACCCAAAACCAAATTGCCCATGCGTTACGGCGTCTTATTGTTTTTCTGTTTTATGTCTTCCTGTATTGTGAAAACCAGACAGGTATTACAGATTCCAAGAAAGGACGAGACGGGAGTAATCAAACTCTATTTTGACCGGGAAGGCGCTCTTTATCCGCCAGACTTACGGATTAACCCCTACTATTTTTACCTGGAGCATTTACACAAACGCAAACTGGCCAAGTACAGTAATCCAGAATATGCCACCCTTGAAACAGCCTTAACCAAATACGATTCTTTGTCAGTGTTGGCCATTAGACAAGAATATAAATTACAGGACAGAGACAGCATGCGTTTGTTTTTGAGGATGCAAGACGTGGTGCGTAAAAGTATTGTTGGTGATATTGAACGGAACCTGACCCAAAACACCACCCGTGACCTAGTACTTTTTATACATGGATTCAATGACCCCACACCCGATGCCTTTTATTATTCCCTGCGCAAGAATATAGAAGCACATCTGCATTCCAAACCCGTGTTTGTAGAAGTTTATTGGGATGGACTCACCGCCTTGGGAGACAATCCCGTCTTCACCAATATCTGGAGCTATGCCCAGAGCAATTCTGCCAAAGTGGGTTTGGGGCTACGCAATATTTTGAACAAACTCAATACCAATACCCGACTCACCATTGTAACCCATAGTCTGGGTGCATCCGTAGCTACCCATGCTTTGTTCAATCCAGGCAAATGGCCAGAGCGTTTTCAAGAAGAGCTAGAAAGGGAATATCATTCTGAGAATATTGCCACGCCCAAACAGAAAGACATTCGGATTGGTATGTTGGCCCCAGCCATTCAGGGGATCAAGGTCTTTGACCATATAGATTATACCATTCCGGAAAATACGGCTCCTACCATCACACGTGTGATCATTGGTTACAACCACTTTGATTATGCCGTAACCAAGGGTGGTTTGTTTGCCAGTTATTTTGGATCTACCGCTTTGGGTGCCGATGACCGTGGAGAAGTAGCCAAGACTATGGCGGCTATTAAAGAGATTAACCCAAAAATCAAAACCGTTGGCGTAGATTTTTCCCTGACCAGGAAGATTGACAGTTTGACCACAAAAAAACTGCAACGCAAATCTCCTTATAAACAAAGGGAACATGGGTTGCAGTTCTATCAACAAAACGAGCATTTTGCCGATTTTCTATCGGCGCTCTTTGATTAAAGTTTACCGTACAGTGCGCGGAGTTTTTCGCGGGTCATGATTTTTTCCCAGTCTTTGCCAAGGGCATTTTCCCAAAGTGGTTTCATGCCAAGTGATACATTGATCATTTTATCAAAATCCTCTTCACTTAAACCTTTACAAATTCCCTGAGGAATTTCAATTTGGTGTTGGTCTACCATCTGTTTGAATTCCTTTACTCCAGCAGGATAATATTCTTCCAGGTGATTCATCACAATACAGTTTCCTACCCCGTGTTTTGTACCCAATAAATAACTCAGGCCATAACTCACTGCATGCGCCACACCTACTTGAGAATAGGCAATACTCATACCACCAGCATATGAAGCCATCATCAATTGCTCGTCTGATTCCTCATCCCAATGTTTCTTATCTACATAGATTTTCTGACAGAGTTGCAAAGCTTTCTCGCCATAGTTCTTGCTAAATTCATTTAAGAATGTGCCTTCCAAACTTTCTATGCAGTGAATATAACAGTCCATCCCCGTATAAAAACGTTGGTTGGCTGGTGCGTCTTTGGTTAATTCTGGGTCTAGAACAATTTGGTCAAAAGGTGTAAAGTCTGAGTTCATACCCAGCTTTCTTATCGGCCCTGTTAGTACAGTGGTTCGGCTAACTTCAGCACCTGTTCCGCTTAAAGTTGGTATTCCAGCTTTGTAAACACCAGGTAATTTGACCAGGTCCCAACCTTGATAATCAGCAGAAGAACCTGGATTGGTCATCATCAAAGAAACGGCTTTGGCCAAGTCCATGGCTGAACCACCTCCAATACCAATGACCCCGCTAATGGTGCCAAATTCCTCTCTTAATCCTTGGGCCAATTTGTCTACCTGCGTAGTCTTGGGTTCATAAGTAACGTCTACAAATATGATTTTGTCCTTGCCTCTCAGGGGAATTCTACTAGCAAGTGGTTTGCCTTCAAAAAAATGGTCTACCAAAAAAATCATTGGAGCGTCTCCCTTTCTTTGGGGCGCCAAAATCTCATCTAGTTGGTTAAAGCTACCACGGCCATAAACCACATAACTCACCAATTTTAAATTCCTGAAGCTTGACATAGTTGTTGCTTTTCTTAAATAAGGGTTCAAAGATACGGAATCCAAAACCTCAGTGAACAGACCCCATCTTCCAAAATTTGATCCCTTCAAATTGGCTAATTCCGCCATTGCTAAAAAGTTGGATCCCAGTATCTCCCGGTTCAGGAAAAAGTTGTGCGGTCATCACTACCGTACCATCGGCAGCATAGACTTCAAGAATGCTTGCGTCAAGATAAATGCGTAAGTCAATTTTTCCGTTATTGGGTAGTGTTGCTTCCGCGCGAGAAAGTTGTGCGTAGCGCGCATTAAATGCTGAAGGTGTTTTAGAGCGGTCTATGTAGAGTACTTGTTTAGATGCATCATAACCTAATTCCAAATAACGCCCAGCGCCAACAGCTAGTCTAATCCCAGATTGCGTTTGCGCTCCAGGCATTAAACGGAATTGCATTTCATAACTACTGCCTTTAAGCGCAAGCGTTTCTGTGTTTTGCAAAGACTTATTGGGCAAAGTTTGTGGCGCTTGTCTCAATGTTTTGAGTGCATCAATGGGTGTTTGTACCAATTGATAAGCATCGCCCATTTTTTTCAAAGACAATTTTCTTGGAATAGACATGGCGCCTTTCCAAGGTTTGGTGGGAATGGCATTGGCATAGTTCCAACTATTCACCCATCCAATACTGATGATGTCTTTATTAGCCGTTTGGTGATAAGCCACTGCTGCATAATAATCCAAACCATGATCCTGTTTAAGAGTGGGACCCGCTGGATTGTCACTTAAAAATTGTTGTCCATCAAACTCACCCACAAAATATTGCATGGTACTATTCTGAGAAGTATAGAGTACCCACTTGGTTTTTCCATTGCTTGCCAAAACCGGTAATGGCATTAAGTCTGGGCATTCCCATACAGCACTGGTATCGCCCGCAGGGCCAAAATTGCTCAAGTGTTTCCAGTCTTTTAAATTCTTGGATCCATAAAAAGAAATCTGGTGTTCATTGGGTTGTGATACTGCCATGATCCAATTTTTTGTTGGCGCATACCAAAACACATTGGGGTCACGAAAGTCTTTTTTGTGCAAGTCTAAAACAGGATTGCCCGCGTATTTTTTCCAGCTGGTTCCACCATCAATACTATAAGCCAGGTTCTGTGTTTGAAGCGTATCGGTATGACCGGTATAGATGGCCACTAGTGGCGATGCACTTTTTCCAAAGCCACTACTATTTTCTTTGTCCCAAACAGCAGAACCAGAAAACATCATGATCCCATTTTCTTCCTTGAGTGCATTGGGTGCTTGTTTCCAGTGCAAGAGATCCTTGCTAGTAGCATGCGCCCAAGTCATATGCCCCCACTCATTTCCAAAGGGATTGAACTGATAAAACAAATGATAGGTTCCCTGGTGATAGACCAAACCATTGGGGTCATTGATCCAATTCACAGGTGGGGTAAAATGATACTGCGGTCTATAGGGTTCTTGAAATAATTTGGTCTGAGCTGTTGCGCATAGCGCGATGCCCATGGCTAGGATACTCGCACCAATTTTCATTGTAATTGTTTTTCAAGGTCTTCTAAACTCACACCCTTGGTTTCTGGCATACTGGTCAAGACCCAAACTAATTGCAGCACCATCATGGCTGCAAAAAATGCAAAGATGGGCCAGGGGTTGTCTTTGAAAATACCATTCTCACTATCCAAGAATACAGGTGTAATCAGCGTGATAATGGCTGCAAAAACCCAGTGTACGCTGGCGCCAAAACTTTGACCCGCACTACGAATTTTATTGGGAAAGATTTCAGAAATAAATACCCAAATCACTGCGCCTTGTCCTACCGCATGTGCCGCAATAAAGAGCAACAAAAAGCTCATCAAAAACACAGGACCCGTGCCCGCATAAAATGCATAAGCCACCATACTCAAACTAAAAATATAACCTAGTGATCCAATGAGTAAGAGGGTTTTTCTACCCAATCTATCAATCAAGTAAAGACCCACAAAAGTGAAAACCAAATTGGTTCCACCAATGGCAATAGAATTAAACAAAGATTCTTTGGCAGCAAGTCCAGCTTTTTCTAAAATCTCTGGTGCATAGTATAAAATAAAATTGATGCCCGATACCTGATTAAAAAAAGCAATCATAAATGCTAGATAAATCACTTTCTTGTGTTTACTACTAAAGAAGTCTGCTGCTTTTCCAATGCCACCATCGGTTTGATTGGCCATCATAATATTAGCTACTTCTCCTTCAATATCTTCCACCCCAATTTCTTGCATCACGGCTCTTGCAGCAGGCAAGTCATTCTTGTGAGAGATGAGCCAACGTGGGCTTTCTGAAATCCCAAATACCAACGCAGTATAAATGATAGAGGGTACAGCAAGAACGCCTAACATCCAACGCCAGTCATCGGCCCCGCCAACACCTTGTAGAAAATAGTTAGATAGAAAGGCAATCAAAATTCCAAACACAATATTGAATTGGTACAAAGCACCTAGTGTACCACGGGTCTTGGGTGTAGAGATTTCTGAAATATAAATAGGCGCTACTACAGACGAGACACCAATGCCAACTCCTCCCATAAATCGGAAGAAAGAAAACACATAGGGGTCATTGGCTAGTGCCGACCCAAAAGCAGATACTGCAAAGAAAATGCCCACCCATAGTAAGACTTTTTTTCTACCATATTTTTCTGTGGGTATGCCTCCAAACAATGCACCTACCACGGTTCCCCAAAGAGCCATTGACATGATAAAGAAACCATGAAACAAGGGGCTAGTATGCCAGAGTTCTTTAATGGGTTGATTGGCTCCGGAAATAACCACGGTATCAAAACCAAAGATAAATCCGGCAAGCGCTACCACTATGGACCAGCGCAGGAGTTTGTTGTTGTTCATATGCAATCGTTCTTGGAACAGTAAGATAAGCAAAGCCTGAGACATTTGCCTCATGCATTCAGCCTCAAACGATTGCTGTGAAAATCTAGGATTTATTTAAAAGACTTGCAGCTTTCACCAAGTCTTCAGGTGTATCTATCTCAACACCCATGTATTCCGTCACCACCATTTTTAAAGGAATGCCATATTCTAAGTAGCGCAGACATTCAATTTTTTCTGCTGCTTCTAGTGGTGTCATGGGCCAATTGGTAAATTGCATCAGTGCTTCTTTTCTAAAAGCATAAACACCAATATGTTCGTAATAAGTAATGGCTAGTTCCTGATTGCGCGGATAAGGGATTACACTGCGTGAAAAAAACAGGGAATTCATATTTCTGTCCACCGCCACTTTTACATAGTTGCTGTCTTCAATATTTTTCTGGTCTTTCAAGACTTGCATTAAAGAAGCCACCTGCACTTTTTCACCTTCTACTCCTTGAAATACTTGCAATAATTTTTCCAAAGGTTGGCGTTGTACAAATGGTTCATCGCCCTGCACATTCACAATAATGTCTATGTCTAATCCCGCTGCCGCTTCAGCAATTCTATCGCTTCCGCTCTCGTGTTCTCGCTGACTCATGATGGCTTTGCCACCATTGCCAGTGATCTCTCTATAAATAATCTCGCTATCTGTAACCACATACACATCATCAAACAAACCGGTTGACAAAGTATTGTCATAGGTATGGCGGATCACGGTTTTGTCTCCCAGGAGCTGCATGAGTTTGGCTGGAAAACGCGTGGCTGCATATCTGGCGGGAATAAAAGCGGCGATCTTCATGAACAGAGTTTTTGCAAAGAAACAGCTATCGGCTCAATAATCCGTTTTCACTTTTCCATCAAAAGGAATCTTTAACTGAAAGCCCAGGCTCTCATCCTTACTATTGTCCAATACATCCAAGCCATATTTTACTTGGTCAATAGGTGTATGGTCATAGGTTTGAAAGAGTCTGTCCCAGATAGAAAAGATATTACCATAATTGCTATCGGTTTGAGGGCGTTCAAAATGGTGGTGCACTTTGTGCATATTGGGAGAGATAATCACCCAACTAACAGCATCATCTAGCCACTGTGGCAAGCGAATATTGGCGTGGTTAAACTGAGAGAGAACAGCACTCATACTTTGGTACAACATGACCAACCACATAGGTGCCCCACAAATAATGGTAGCCAACACGGCAAACACAGCGCGGAACACGCTTTCACCGGGGTGATGTCTGTTGGCAGTTGTAGTATCTACATGGGTATCTGCGTGGTGTACCATATGGAATTTCCACATCCATTTTACTTTGTGTTCAATAAAATGAATTAGGTAAGCGCCTATCAAATCCATGAGCAATAGGCCAAGAATCATAAACAACCAAAGGGGCATTTCCATCAACTGCATCAGTCCATATCTTTTACCCACCACCCAATCACTGGCTTTGACCAACAATAACGCAAAGGCAAAATTGATGACAATGGTAGTGAGGGTAAAAAAGATATTGAGCGCAGCATGACGCCATTTGTTATACTGAAACCTAAATAAGGGCACAGCTCCCTCAATGATCCAGAAAAAACTGATCCCACCCGCCAAAATCAAGGCCCTATGTAAACTAGGAATGGTCTCAAAATAGTGTACAATGCTTTCTACCATGGCTGCAAGCGATTAGGCTTCAATATACAAACAAATCGGCTTTAGCCAGTTCAATTAATTTACCAAAATTTGGTAAATGCTAAATTTGTTTTACTTTCATAAAATGATTCTAGTATAAGGATGAACAAGCACGCTATATTTTTATAATATGGAAGTAGTGTTTATTAAATTCACGAACTAACTGATTATCATTAAAAGTAAAAAAATGGTAAAAGAATTAAAAACTACAATTAAACGCAAACCCATTTATTCGGCTATTGCCATTCATCCTGGTGAGATTCTGAAAGATGAAATTGAATCTAGAAACTTGGTTAAATCTCAATTCGCAAATGACTTGGGTATTTTCCCCGGTCATTTAAGTGAGTTATTTAAAGGTAAGCGCCATATATCTGCAAGCCTAGCTTTAAAATTGCAAGACCTTTTGGATATTTCTGCCGAAACATGGATGAACCTACAAGTAAGACATGACTTATCTGTTGCTAGAGCTTTAAAAAAATAATACCACCAATATCATAAAAAAGCGGCTGCTCATTTTGAGACAGCCGCTTTTTTATTTTTATCTGGAATTCTAGTTATTCAACATCAATGGCATCACCAACATGAGTAGGTCTTCGCCTTCTGCTTGTTCGGTGGGCTTGATCAGACCAGCTTTAGTAGGAGTAGATAATTCCATCTTCACGTCATCTGTGTCTGCTGCGTTGAGCATTTCAATCAAGAACTTGGCGTTGAATGCAATTTGAAGGTCTTCACCATCGTATTGGCAGTTCATGCGTTCGTTACCTTCAAAACTAAAGTCCACATCCTGAGCGGCCAATTGCAATTCGCTACCGCTGATATTCAATGCCACTTGGTTGGTGCTCTTGTTAGAGAATACGTTTACACGGCGCAGGGCTCCTTGAAAATCGGCCTTGCTCACAATCAATTTATAAGGATTGTCAGTTGGGATCACAACTTTATAATCAGGAAAACGTGCGTCAATTAATCGGCAAATCATTTGTGTAGAACCATGCTGCACAAATAAGTGGTTGCCATTATAACTCACAGTAAGTTCGTCTTCGTTATCAGGCAAAGCATTTTTCAACAAGTTCAATGGCTTCTTTGGAACAATAAAGCTATCTACTTTGCTAGCCTTGGTATCAGTGCGTTTGTAACGAACCAAACGGTGTGCGTCTGTAGCAACAAACTGAACCCCGTCTTTGGTTAATTCAAAAAATACACCAGTCATAGCGGGTCTTAGGTCATCACTGCTCACAGCAAACAAAGTCTTGTTGATGGCAGTTAGCAAAGCGCTACTAGACATGTTGAAACCGGTAGTATCATCAGCAGCGGGTTCTTTTGGAAAATTGTCTGGATTCTCCCCCATCACTTTATACTTACCATTATCGCTGGTAATTTCAACCGCAAAGTTTTTGTCAATATTGAAAGTAAGTGGCTGCTCGGCAATATTCTTCAAGGTATCCAAGAGAATTTTTGCAGGGATACAAACTTTTCCATTGGCCTTGCTTTCCACGTCCATCTGTACGCGCATCACGGTCTCAAGATCGGTGGCTACCACATTCAATTTTTTGTCCTCAATTTCAAAAAGGAAGTCTTCCAGTATGGGCAATACCGTATTGGCATTGATGACACCGCTGATCTGCTGCAGGTGTTTTAACAAGGAAGAGGAAGAGACGATGAATTTCATTCTGCAGAATTTAGGTTGGCAACAAACCTACTGTAAAATGTTAATATTCCACCATTAGAAATGGATGATTCTCAGCAGATTTCTGTTAATGTGAATGAGTTGTGGATTGATATGGAAGAAAAACCTAATTAGCTAGTACAGAAAGCAGTTCTCGGTACTTGTCTTTATTAATAGGTTTAATCACATAATCCGTAACGGGTTCATAGGTTCTAGACTTTTGAATATCGCTTTCGTCTACCGAAGAACTCACCATATAGACCACAATCTGCTTAGGTAGCTCTTTATAGAAAAGTGAGAAAGCCTCTAAAAACTCCCAACCGTTCATCACGGGCATATTAATGTCTAGGAAAATGACATCAGGAAGGTTTTCGGGAATCTGGTTTTCAGGACTAATCAGGTAATCAATAGCTTCTTGTCCGTTAAAAAAAGTTTTGATACTATGGGTCAGGCCAGTGGCCTCTAAAATCATTTTAGCGGTAAACTGGTAAATCTTGTCATCGTCAATTAAACAAACATTGTGGCGAACATCACTCATACTACTTGCGTTATTGGTTTAATTTGCAAACGGAACTAACAGTAGGGAGGTCCTTACAAATATAATGTTCTTATATACCAACGTCAAACTATTTTAATGCGTAAAAACTTGGGTCCAGAGCAGGCATTGCAAAAAATCAGGCAATATTGTGCCTATTCAGAGCGGAGCCATGCCGATACCAAGGACAAGCTCTACGGCATGGGTTTGTTCAAAACAGACGTAGAACGCATACTTTCTGTGCTTATTGAAGAGAATTACTTAAATGAAGAACGCTATGCACAACAATTTGTGGGTGGCCATTTTAGACAGAAAAAATGGGGGAGGGTGAAAATAGAAGCGGCGCTAAAGCAGAAAAGGGTGAGTGCTTATAATATTCGCAAGGCCATGAAAGAAATTGATGAAGGGGTCTATTTGGATTGTTTGGCCAAACTGGCGGCGGGTAAATGGGCACTACTGAAAAAAGAACAATACCTCAATAGAGTAGCCAAGACCACCAGCTTTTTGTTACAAAGGGGTTTTGAACTCAACCTGATTCAAAGCACCATTGCCAAGATCCGGTCTTCCAATGAGGATTAATTGTAACTTGACAAAAATTTCCCTGATGCTCCGCATGATGCTGTTGGCTCTGTTCATTTCCCTATTATATCTGCCAAAGCAAGGATTAGCACAGCGCAATGAATTGTCCTTTACCACTGAGAATGATGCCTTTCTGCTCCAATACCACGATGCTTATTATACCAATGGATTTATGCTAGCATTTAGCAGGGCCGCTAAAAGCAAACAAAACAAAAAGATCCATAGCCTAGAAATTGGGCAACAGATTTATACACCCGTGAACAGAGAAATTATTCCAATTAAAGGAATTGACAGACCCTATTGTGGTTATCTCTACTTAAAATTTCAAGAAACCCGTTTTTTTAAAAACAATGGATTCCTGCGATGGTCTGCCAGCCTAGGTATAGTGGGCAAACAATCCGGGGGAGAGTCCTTGCAAAACAGTTATCACAGCTTATTCAAATACAAAAAATTTCTGGGTTGGGATTATCAGGTAAATGACGCCACCACGGCCAATCTGGGGTTACTATATGCACCCATATCTTGGCAACCCACGCAAAAATTCAAAGCGGTTCCTTTATTCAAAGCCAATTGGGGCAATGCTTTTGTAAACGCTGGTGCTGGCGCGATGTTCACTTTGGGCATTTTTGAAAAAAACAAAAACTCCACCCTCTGGAATGCAAGGGTATCAAAAGCTGATGGTGGTTTTGAACAGGAGAAAGAATGGTTTATCTATGCCAAACCCGAATGGACCTGGCAAGAATACAATGCAACCTTACAAGGTGTAAAAAACGCCAATGCAGGAAATGCCATTCTCTCTGATCCTCAACCCTGGGTCTTTCAACAAAGCATTGGTTTATGCTATGCCAAAAAAGCCATCAGTATGAAAGCTGCATGGGTCTATCAATCCAGAGAAACCAAAACACAGGTAGGCACCCAACAATATCTTTCCTTACAATTCAACTGTCGGTTTTAGTAATATTGTAGTCAGCAATTCAAGTATATGTCTCAACTATTGGTCACTTTGGTACAAGCCAACCTGCATTGGGAAGACAAGCAGGCCAACTTGCAGATGCTGGAACAGCAGATTCAAGCCATTGGTCAACCCACACAATTGGTGGTGCTGCCAGAAATGTTCTCAACAGGGTTTAGCATGCAACCTGAAAAATTGGCTGAAACCATGGAGGGAACTAGCGTTCAATGGATGAAGTCCATGGCTACCCAACATAAAATCATTCTAACTGGATCCTTAATCATAGAAGAAGCGGGTCAGTATTTTAATCGCCTAATTTGGATGCTACCAAACGGATCTTATGGTTATTATGACAAGAGACATCGCTTTGCATTTGCGGGAGAAGACCAACACTATAGTAACGGAAACAAAAGACTAATTGCAAGTGTGAATGGTTGGAAAATCAATCTTCAAATTTGCTATGACCTGCGCTTCCCTGTTTGGGCCAGACAACAAGTTACAGATCAACCAGAATATGATGTATTGGTCTATGTGGCCAATTGGCCCGAGCGCAGAAGCCATGCATGGAAATCATTACTCATTGCACGTGCCATAGAAAACCAATGCTATGTGATTGGGGTGAACCGAGTGGGTGAAGACGGCAAGGGGATTAACCATAGTGGCGATAGTATGGTGGTAGACCCACTGGGTCAGGTGCTGTATACCAATACCCATGAAGTTGGCACGCATACCATGCCCTTAGACAAAAATTTCTTGGAAGAAGTAAGAACCAAATTCCCCTTCTGGAAAGACGCAGATCCATTTCAAATTTTACAAAACAATTCGGATGTCTAAAATCTATTTGGCCAAACAATTATATACGGGTAATCAGTGTCTGATGAACCACGCCGTGCAAGTGGAAGCGGGTAAAATAGTGGCTATACTTCCTAATGAAGGATTGCCTGAAAATGCAGGACCCCTTTACGATATTATTGCGCCAGCATTTTTAGACATTCAGATCTATGGTGCTCACGCCAAACTACTATCCGTTTATCCTGAGGTAGACGCACTTAACCGCTTGAATGAATATTGCAGCAAGGGCGGCGCTCCTAATTTTATTGCAACAGTAGCCACCAATGATACCAAGGTTTTTCACCAATGCATAGACGCTATAAGAGCTTATTGGGCTGAAGGTGGAAAAGGTTGTTTGGGTTTGCACGTAGAAGGTCCTTGGTTGAATCCAATCAAAAAAGGGGCACATTTGGAATCCTTTATTCATTCACCTTCTGAGCAAGAAGTGCTGGATTTATTAGCATATGGAAAGGGCGTGATCAAAATCATTACTGTTGCACCAGAAGTGTTGGCACCAGGGATTGTTGCCCTCATTCAAGCAGCGGGTGTAACCGTTTCTGCTGGTCATAGCAATGCTACTTATGAAGAAGCCACCACTGCATTTGACAAAGGCATTGGAACCGTTACGCATTTGTTCAATGCCATGAGTCCCTTGCAACATCGTGCACCTGGTTTGGTGGGTGCTGTGTTTAATCATCCAAGTGTTTTATCAAGCGTGGTACCAGATGGATACCATGTAGATTTTGCCGCCATTAAAATTGCTTGGAAACAAATGGGGCAAAGACTATTTGCTATTACAGATGCTGTTGCTGAAACCACAGCTGGTCCTTACCCGCACCATTTAGAAGGAGACAAATATGCATCCAATGGCATTCTTTCTGGCTCTGCACTAACCATGTTGAAGTGCTTACAAAACTTGGTTAAAGAAGTGGGGGTTCCCTTAGAAGACGCATTGCGCATGGTGAGTACCACTCCTGCAAAAGCCATTGGTGATGCTAGTCTGGGCTTGATTGAAACAGGCTTACCCGCAAACCTGGTTTGCATGAATGAGTCCTTAGCAATAGAAGCTGTGATTACACCTAATTAGGAATTTTTGCAGACTGAATCAGCTTTCTAATTTGAAGTAGTTTAAGATCTTGTCCTTTGCGAATAGCTTCTGATGAAGGACCTATTGGAAGATCTGGTTGCACGCCCGCGCCCTTTGGTCTGTTTCCTGCTAACACAATCCTATACATGGGCAAACTAATTTGCAAACCCGTATGAGGCAATACAATGGTGGGAAGATGAACTGCTGAATTGCCATAATAACCACCTCCAGATTCTTCTCCAACAATGGTTACATTAGACTGACCCTTTAGGTTTCCTGCAAACATGGTGGCTGCACTAAAACTCAATCCACCTTGTACAATATAAATGTCTCCGTCAAATCTCAAGTGTTTGTTGGGCTCATAATGCTTGGTCTCATAACGGCGATAATGAATTTTTCCATCTTCCATTTTATGCGCAGAAAAATTCATGGGAAACCAATAGAGCCAAGACTGTTTAATATGCGAACCGTATTCAAATTTTCTACTAATGGCTACTACCGAATCCGCCACTTTAAATGGTTGTTTGGCTAAGTATTCTGTTAAGCGAATACTGTTGATAATTTGGCCTCCCCCATTTTCTCTAAGGTCAATAACCAAGTGTGGAATTTGTTTTTCTTGAATGGTTTTAAAAGACTGTTTGAAAAATTTTCGCAAGCCAGGTGCCGAGAAACTGGTGATCCGCATATAAGCCGTGTTGATACTGGTATCAATTTGCAAACTCCGTTGGTTGAACTTGTTGGCTGCTCTAATTTGTTTACGGCTAGGTCTTACAAAACCCCGCGCCAAACTATCAATGGGCAAAGGTCTTCTGCCTGGTCTAAGACCAGGATTAAAATTGCGCAAAGTATCTACAGCAGCCAATCCTGTGCTGTCTATATATTGCACTATGTATTGACTGTCTAGTCCAAAAATGGTTTTATACCAAGCGCCAAATTGATTACTCACCAATTGACTGCGATAATTATTAGCGTAACCATCAATGCTGATATAAGGGAAGATGCTGTCTAAGATTTCTTTATTGGTTTTCCCATTGATACTTGTGATGATGGTACCTCTTTTGCTCACTGCTTTTTGTGAAAAGGATCCACCTAAGACAACCAAACTATCTCCCCAGGTTTTAATAGATAATGGAAATGCGGGAAACTGAAATTGTGTAGCAGTTTTTCTATAGTCTTTTGAAAAACGCACCGTGGTATGACCACAATGAATCTTGGCTATCAGCAATGCCAAATGATTTTTGAATTGAATCTCGTTTAAAGAATCAGTTATGCTTTCACGGGTCTGTTTAAAATACAGATCCATGCTGTCTTTGGGTGTGTACCAATACAAACTGGGGTGATTGGCTTCCAAAATTTTTTGCAAGAGCATTACGTCTTCTTGTAAGATTGCAGGAGACTTTTTATTCAGCGGGGAATAAGCACTTTGGCGCGATGGCCCACAGGCCACTAAAAAAACAAGCATGCAAAACAGCCAGCAGATTCTTCTGTTTTGCATGCTTAAAAATTATTGTTGAAAGGCATTCCAGCCCTGTGCCGTAATATTAAATGTGTTACCACCCTTGGTCAAAAGTTTACAACCCTCTTCCAATTCAGTCATATATCCAATCACGCTGATCTCTTCATTAAAAGTGATCTTCTCGTGGTCTTCTTGTTTTAGTGTAAAGATCAATTCATAATCTTCTCCACCATTGAGTGCACAAACGGTGGGATCAAGACCAAATTTATAAGCAGCTTTTCGGCTCTCATCGTTGATGGGTAATTTCTCTTCATAAATTCTACAACCCAGGTTGCTTTGTTTGCAAAGGTGCATCACTTCACTACTCACCCCATCGCTTACGTCCATCATAGCAGTAGGCGTGATCTCATTTTTTTCAAAAAATTCAATCATGTCTTTGCGCGCTTCTGGTTTCAACAATCTTCCCACTATATAAGATTCATTTTCTAGATCGGGTTGTATTTGTGGATTCTCTAAATAGATTTTCTTTTCGCGCTCCATGAGTGTGAGGCCTAAGAATGCTCCACCTAAATCGCCTGTAACACAGATCAGATCGCCCTTTTGGGCCGTACTTCTTTTTACATATTTATCGGGAGCTACTTCACCAATAGCAGTAATGCTAATGATAAATCCTTTTTGAGATGTAGAAGTATCTCCGCCAATTAAGTCTACCCCGTGTTTTTCACAAGCCAGGTAAATGCCTTCATAGAATTCATTCAATGCTTCCATACTCACCCTATTGCTGATGCCAATGCTCACCGTAATCTGTGTAGGTTGCGCATTCATGGCATAGATATCGCTCAGGTTTACCATCACAGATTTGTATCCCAAATGTTTGAGCGGGGTATACATTAAATCAAAATGAATGCCTTCTAACAAGAGGTCTGTGGTAACCACGGTCTGCTTGCCAAAATGGTCAATCACAGCGGCGTCATCACCCACGCCCAAGACCGTGCTCACATTTTGAATCTCAAAATTTTTGGTCAAATGTTCTATCAATCCAAATTCGCCTAATTCGGCTATTTCTGTTCTTTCTTCCATGTACTTGTTTTTGTTTTTGACTATCCGTTTACGGGACCACCATTTACTATGGCTACTAATTCATCATGGATCAATCCATTGGTAGCAATAATATGGGGTTGATAAGGAGAATAGTGTTCGCCTTTAAAATCGGTTACTTTACCACCAGCTTCTTCTACCATTAGGTATCCAGCTGCGCTATCCCAAGCGTTTAGTTTGTGCTCATAAAATCCGTCAAATCGGCCAGCGGCCACCCAACAAAGATCAATGGCAGCACTACCCAATCTTCTAACAGGAACCCCTTTGCGAATCAGTTTTTCAAAAACCTGTAAAGGACCATTAGGGGTATCTAAATAAGTATATGGAAAACCAGTAACCATGCTGCTCTTGATTACTTCTGTTTTATTGCTAACGTGAATGATTTTGCTGTTTAGTGTGGCACCAAAACCTTTTTGGGCAAAAAAGAATTCCTTCATAAATGGATTGTACACCGCACCCATGATCATCTTACCATCTTGTTCTACACCAATACTCACGCAACAAATAGGAATGCCATTGGCAAAATTAACCGTGCCATCAATGGGGTCAATGATCCATTTGAATGTGCTGTCTTGGATAATTGCTCCCGCTTCTTCACTCAAAATATAATGGTCAGGAAAGTCTGCTTTAATAATGTCAAAGATGGCTTTCTCAGAAGCGTGGTCTGCTTCTGTAACCAAGTTGTTCATGCCTTCCTTATTGGAAATTTGAAAACTGCCGTTAAAATAATGTTGCATTACAGCGGCTCCAGCTTCGGCCGCTTTAATCAGGGTCTGTTTAATCATGGGGCAAAAGTACCCCCGTTTTGCTTGATTTAGAAATGATTTCATGAACCATTCAATGGTATTACGGGAGTTTTTGGTTTAATTCGTGGTTCATATTCTGCCTTGGAATTATCCATTATCATAGTCAATTACAATGTCCGGTTCTTTCTAGAACAGTGTCTGCACAGTGTTTCCAAAGCCATTCAAGGTCTGGAAGCCGAGGTTTGGGTAGTAGACAACGCCAGCACAGATGGCAGTTTAGACTATTTAGAACCCCTATTTCCCTGGGTGCATTTTTTACCCAATCCAGAAAATACAGGATATGCCAAAGCCAATAATCAGGCTTTAACCCATTGCCGGGGGCGATATATATTGTTTTTGAACCCAGATACTTTGGTGGCAGAAGACTGTTTTAGGCTTTGTTTGGATTTTATTCAGGCACAATCAAGCCCAGGTGCTATGGGTATTCGCATGTTAGATGGATCGGGCAAATTTTTACCAGAAAGCAAGCGAGCATTCCCATCGCCGATATCGGCACTGTATAAACTCACGGGTCTGTCTGCCCTTTTTCCCCGTTCTGCTATTTTTAATCGCTATTCATTGGGACACTTGAGTCAGCACCAAAACCATGAAGTAGACGTGTTGGCCGGTGCATTTATGTTGTTTCCCAAAGCCGTTTTGGACCAAGTGGGCAGTTTTGACCAGCGCTTTTTCATGTATGGAGAAGATATTGATCTGAGTTATCGGGTGCAAAAAGCAGGATTTAAGAATTATTATTTTGCAGGCAGTGCCATCATCCATTTCAAAGGGGAGAGCACCAGAAAGGGCAGTTTGAACTATGTTTTGCTTTTTTACAATGCCATGCGCCTCTTTGTGCAAAAGAATTATAGCGGAGGCAGGGCCGGCGTTTTTGCCTTTTTTATACAGTTGGCCATCATGATCAGGGGTGCTTTTAGCCTCTTACATAGAATGATACTGGCCCCTTTGAATCATTTGCTGGGTTCCCAAGTTAAGCATCGCCCCAGGCAAATCAGCATTCTGGCTGCGGAAGGGCAGGGTCTTGGAGCCTTAGAGATCTTAAACAATACAGGGTTTGGCGCAAGCAATACCCTAACTTACTTACCTGAAGACAAGCAAGTCTTAAAAAACAAAACAGGTGACCAAGTGATCCTGTTTGCTGAAGGAGGGTCATTGACTTGGAAACAAATCATTGCCTTATCAGCGGAATTTGCGGATGATGGGGTTGAATATTGGTTTCATGCAGCTGAAAGTGGGTCCATTATTGGTAGTGATTCAAAAGAAACCAGTGGAAGGGCCGTAGCGCCAAATCAGCCAGCCGCCACTTAACCGCTCAAGACTCCGCTTAATCAGGTGCTAATCATGTTTTTTAATGCATTTGCTTTAGCTTCGTATTTCTTTAGCAAAACGGTTTCTAACGATGGCTATTCTTGATATCAAGCTCCCCAATTCCATACTCAAGGCCCTGCGCCTGCCCCAGAATAATCCTAGGAGGCAGCAATTAAAGGTGTTGAGAAAGATGCTTAGGAAAGCTAGGTTCACAGAATTTGGCCAAACCTTTCGATTTGACGATATCCTCTTGAGCAAACACCCTGGAAAGAAATTTCAAGAGCTAGTACCTACTTATAATTACAATAAGATTTACAAAGAATGGTGGCATAAGACCCTTGAAGGAAAGTCTGATGTTTGCTGGCCAGGTAAGATTAAGTATTATGCCTTGAGTAGTGGTACCAGTGAATCTGCCAGTAAATTCTTGCCCATAACCAATGACTTGCTACGTGGCAATAAACTAGCCATGATCAAACATTTGCTCACTTTGCGCAACTATGAAGACATTCCATTGGGTGCATTGGGGCGCGGTTGGTTAACACTAGGTGGAAGCACTGATTTGCAAAAAGGACCTGGCTATTATTCTGGAGATCTTAGTGGGATTACGCAAATGAAAGCCCCATTTTGGTTTCAACCCTTTTACAAACCGGGTAAGAAAATAGCCAAGGAAAAAGACTGGAATAAGAAATTAGAAGAGATTGTAGAAAAAGCCCCTGAATGGGATATTGCTTTTTTGGTAGGGGTTCCTGCATGGATTCAAATGTGTATGGAAATGGTGATTGAGCGTTACAAGCTCAATAATATTCATGAGATGTGGCCCAACCTGGCATTTTTTGTACACGGAGGCGTGAGCTTTGAACCTTATAAAAAAGGATTTGAGAAACTGTTGGGTAAGCCCATCACTTATATTGAAACCTATTTGGCTAGCGAAGGCTTTATTGCTTATCAAGACCGTCAATTTGCAGAGGGTATGAAACTGGTTACCAGTGAACATATCTTCTTTGAATTTGTGCCTTTTGATGACGTGAATTTTGACGCCAATGGCGATATGAAAGAGTTTCCTGAAGCACTCATGATACATGAAGTAGAAGAAGGAAAAGACTATGCCCTCTTGATTAGCACCACGGCTGGCACTTGGCGTTATTTAATAGGAGACACGGTGAGATTTGTAGATAAAGACCGCTGTGAGATCATTATTACCGGACGCACCAAGCATTTCTTGAGTCTGGTGGGTGAGCACTTGAGCGTAGACAATATGAACAAAGCCATTCAATTGGCTAGTGATGAATTGAATATTAGTATCCCAGAATTTACGGTAGCGGGTGTGCCATTTGGCAATTTTTTTGCGCACCATTGGTATGTGGCCTGCAATGACAAGGTAGACGCCAAAGACCTAGCCAAAAGAATTGACAAACACCTTTGCGAGCTCAATGATGACTATGCAGTAGAACGCAGAAGTGCGCTGAAAGACGTAATACTAGACGTGTTAACAGAAAAAGATTTCATGAATTTTATGACGGCCAAGGGAAAGATTGGTGGTCAACACAAATTTCCAAGGGTGCTCAAGGGAGGGTTGTTGCAAGACTGGCAGCGGTTTCTGAAAGGCGAACCCATTGAACCCTAAGGTTTGAATTTTCAATTAAGCGCATGATTGCAGCAATTATCAAGGGACTAGGTTTGGGCGTGCTACTGGCTATTTCAGTAGGGCCCGTGATATTTGCCATTCTCAAACAAAGCATCAATAACGGACACAAAGCAGGTTATATTTTTGTGGCCGGTGTTTCTTCAAGCGATATTGCTTTGTTACTTATTTGCAATTTATTTACCTCGCTATTTCAATCGGCCTTGGCCCACCAAACCCTGATTGCGGTTTCTGGAAGTATCTTTTTAATTGCTGTGGGCATCTATACTTTCTTCTTTAAAAAAGTAGCGGTAGATGACGACAATAATCTCAAGGAAAAAGTCTTTAGAAAACGAGACTGGGTAGCCATTTATCTCTCTGGTTTCTTTATGAATATGCTCAATCCAGGGGTCTTTATTTTCTGGTTTGTTTGGTCCGCGGCCATTTTAGCGGATTCGGTTACTTATGCCAATCCCATTCAATACAGGGCCGTGGTATTTGGCACTTGTTTGGTTTTTGTACTGCTCACCGATATTCTAAAAGTGATGCTAGCAGGGCGTTTGAGACCAAAAATGACCCCTAGAAACCTGCACCATATTAACCAATTGTCAGGCATCATCCTGATTGGTTTTGGCATTGCCCTTTGTTGGGGTGTACTCCAATTTGGAGACCGTTTGAAATAGGTTTAACTATATTTTTAGGAGGGTCAATCCATATTCCAAGTATCTTACCGCCAATGAAACTCAGCTGCTTCCTTTTTTGTTGTTGTTTATCGGCGAAGCTGTTTGCACAAAACGACCTCCTTTTACTCAAAGACAAAACTCAGACCCTTCAAACCTGGACCAATGGTTCCTATATTCAATTCCAGTTTAGTAGTAAACAATGGATAGAGGGCATTGTGAAAATGGTCAGAAATGATTCCATTACCATTGACCAAATTCAGCTCAGACAGGTAGGCAATCAATTTGGATTTGCCAGCACCGATACAGCCCATTTTGGCCTGCTTAAATTGCACGTGAACGAAATCTATGGCATGCCAAAAAAGGGTTCAAGCAATATCATCAGTAATGGAGCTTTATTTCAATTAGGCAGTGGCGCTTATATCTTACTCAATATTACCAACAGCCTAATCAAGGGAGAAGCCATATTTGGTGCACAAAATTTAACGGGTCTTGGGATTGCCGGAGGATTTTTTATCTTAGGCAAGGTTTTACAATCTACACACAAGACTTATTTAAAAATGGGAAGCCGGTATAAAATGATGACCATTCAACTAGGCACCAATCCATAGATCCCCATGCTCAAAAATATCTGGCGTTTTACTAAGAAAGCAATGCTTTGGATGTTTGTCTCATCCCTATTGTATGTGATTATTTGTAAGTGGGTCATGCCTCCTGTTACCATTACCCAAATCAGCAATGCATTTGGTTATGGTTTAAAAAGAGATTATGTATCTGGATCAACGCTTTCATATAACGCCAAGCTAGCAGCCATTGCCAGTGAGGACCAAGCGTTTCCAGATCATACGGGCTTTGACTGGGACGCCATTGAGAAAAGTTTGAAACCCAAAAAGAAAGGAAAAAAACGCAAACTACCACTGGGTGCGGGAACCAGCACCATTACCCAACAAGTAGCCAAAAATGTATTTCTCTGGCAGGGTGGTGGCGTCTTTAAATATATCCGCAAAGTACCTGAAGCCTATTTTACCTTACTCATAGAATTGATCTGGGGAAAAGAGCGCATCTTAGACGTCTACCTCAATGTGATTGAAATGGGCCCTGGCATCTTTGGCATGGAAGCCGCAGCACAGGCTTATTTTGGCAAACCTGCCAAACAATTGAGTCGCGCAGAAGCAGCCATGATTATTGCTTGTTTACCCAATCCCAAAATTTTTACGGTAAAACCACAGAGCCGTAGGGTGGGTTGGCGCTATCCGCAAATCTTGCGTGAAATGCATAATATAGAAGACGATCCAGACGTGTTAGAGATTATCAAATCACACTAGTTCACCTTGTAATTGCTCTACCGCTTCAATAGCTTCTTGTAAACGTTCTTTATAATTGCCATTGATGATCACAAAGGGTGTAGACTGATTAATCAACAAATCTTTGTAAATCTGGAACAGTTCTTTTCTAGGGCCATCGGCCGGATATTCTCTTAGTTCATCTTGCACCCAAGGCAGATCAGTATCACAGAGCAGGTAAAGGTCATATTGACGCTGGGTAATTTGATCCAGAATAAAGTGGTGGCATTTTTCAAACACGTACTCACACCAAACCTTCATCACGTACATATCTGTATCTATAAAAAGCAAGGACTGGTCATTGTTCAAAGCTTGGTTGGTATACTTGTCTTCCAGCGCCAATTGCTTTTGGGCAATGGTGAGTAGATCATCATAGCTATAAGTTTTACCATGAACAGTCAAATGCTCTCTGGCATATTCAGGACACCATTGGGCAGAAAAATGTTCCGCCAATTCAGCGCACAAACTGCTTTTCCCCGTTGACTCCGGACCTATCACTACTACTTTAATCAAACTCATTCCGTCTTGCTTTTTGTTGCCAGGTAATCAAACCTGCAATGGCCAATACCAGTAGCACCATAAACTGAACACTGGTAAAGACATATCCTTTGATAAAGTACAACGGAATAGAAGCCATATTTGTTGCAATCCACCAGACCCAACTCTCTACTTTTTTTCTAGCCATTAGCCACATGCCGGTATAAGCCGTAGCACTGGCAAAAGCATCGGCCCAAGGAATGGCTTCTGGCGCAAAAGCCTGTTTGGCCCAGGTAAGTGCGGCAAAAATGCCCAGATAAAAGACGGCAAAGAAGGCTAATTGTTGCACCCATTCCCTTGCACTGCTAAAACTCACGTGTAGTACTAGCTCCTGTTTGTGCGGATCTCTCTTGGTCCATAAAACCCAACCATAAATACTCATGATGGTATAGTAAAGGTTCACGCTGGCTTCACCCAACAAGTGTCCCTTCAAACTCAGATAAATGTAAATGATAGTATTGATCAGTCCAATAGGATAGACCAGTATATGTTCCTTTCTGCTAAACCAAACACTGGCAATTCCAGCAAAAACTGCAATGAATTCAAGCGGCCCCGTTTGTTTGATTCCGGTAATAAACTGTTCTATAAATTGGTCAATTGGCATGGGGGCACAAAATACAGAAAGCTATTGACTTACCGTTGGCCGTTCAAGCCTGTTTTGAAGTAATAAATGATCCCGTCTTCAAATTCCTTTTTCAACACCAGTGTTGCGTGTTGTTCAATAAAGGGAATATCAATCAGGTCAACGTTCACACCATCATAAAACCAAACTACAATTAGGTCTTTGTGTGAAAACATTTCTGCCTGCTCCTTGGCAATTTCTTTGTGGGGTAGTGGCAGAGAATGAAGACCCGTTAAATGGTAGAGCCCACCTGGAGCATCCGCATAAATGGGTGCATTCAAAGAATCTTTGTGTTGGTTTATATAAGCCACCATGGGCGATGCCGTCCACTGCGTTTCTGAATAACCAGGAATGCCCGCGTCTTTGATGCCCTCCCAGTTAGCAGCATTTAAAACATATTGATTTTTTAGTCCAAAACCCAAGACCAATATGGCTGCGCCGATGGTCAAATATTTGATTACCCTTTTGGTCTTGCTAATCAGCACTGCTACAAAATACAAGATGGTCAGTAGCAGGGGCAGGTACATGGGAGACAATAACCTACTGCTCAATGTTTCAAATCTGGAAACTGATGAAATACCCAATATAAAAATGGCATAGACTAAGAAACATGCCATTACTGCCGTGCTTGTCTTATGATAATATTGTTGTTGAAAAACTCGAAACAGTAATAAGGCAATTACAACAATTAGCAGGGCTAGCAAAACCATCGCGCCAGCAAAACCATTTTCTCCAATAAAGGGCAACCAGGTTCCAAGCACCCATCCACTATCTACTAGATTCTGACCCAAAGAACGCAGGGCTTTTTCTCTTACACCAGCAGCCGTGCCCGTGACCAAATGATTGCGATACAAATTAATGGCCAAGGGAAGAATGCCTACCAAACTAAAGAGCGTGACTTGTTTGATTTTCTTTAAGCCGTTGATCTGTCCGTCAAATAAGATGAGGGCAATACCTGTGGCTAATAAACTAAGACCTGCAATCCTAGTTAAGAAAGCAAGACCAACTAGTAAGGCTAACAGAAAAAGATGGCGATAGTCATGTTTTATGGTGTAGCGTTTCCATTGCAGGATAAATGCTAATACCAATACCAAGAACAAGGTCTCGGACCAGAGCATGCCATAGACTTCCCACAAACAAGGACTACATGCCAATACTAAAAATAGGGCTGCGCGATACCATCTTGTAATACCTTCAATGCCATATAAAATCTGACTGGTGAGCAAGATTAAGACAACATACAATCCCGCATTCAATACCGGTGCAAGGGCAATGGGTGTTAATCCACTGATCAAAGAAAGACCCGCCAAAAACAAGGGATAGCCCGCTGGAAAATCTACCAAGTGCAGGGAATTATAATCTAACAGTCCAGCCCCATTTTTCAAATTAATGGCCGCAGAACTATAAGCAATGCTGTCTGGTGAAAGTCCAATCCCGCTATAAGCTGTGAGATAGTAGATACTCACGCAAGCAGCAAGGGCTGCCAAGAGAGCTTCCCAATGCCTAAGAAGATATGTCTGAACCTTTTGAATCACGGATTAAAAATACAACATTCCAATTCCTTACTGCTTAATATACAGGTGGTATTTGTCTTGAATACTTTTTAGGTTAGAAGTTCCTAACTATAATACTTTCAATACCATTAGTGGTTAATTTTTTGAGATCTAGTATATTAATCCAACCGTACAAATTTTACTCGTTCAATTCTATCTGCACTAAGTAAGAAGATTTTGGGTGTCCCAACTTTATTTTCAATGTCTAAAACATAATTATCAACTAATAATTTTGTTGGTGAAATTAAAAGTCCTTTGCTGCTGTCTTGGCTACCCACAACCTTAACATTATAATATTTATCACCTACAAATTTTATATCTATTGTTACATTAGTTTCTGAATTTGTAAACCTACCGTTAAGCGATTGATAATTGTAGTCTTTCCAATCACTAATAGCTTTTGTTAAAGTGTAGGGTGAGTGAGAGGTATAATAGGCTGTTACTGTCATTTCACCTTTTCCATTTTTTTTAAATTCTTGCTTAAAGTCTGGATCATAGGTTTGGTGCAATATATTGTCTGCTTCTCGTTCAAGTTGTACATCATTTCTTCCAATACGTTTTAAATATAAAATACTGTCTCGTTTTTCAAATTGGAAAGTAAAATTATTGTCTGTTAAATATGTTCCAACCATATTTTGATCACTTACAAAACTGCCTATTTTAGTAGGTTTTGTGACTAAATAACTTGCATTGTTTTTTAGATTAAAAACCAGGTCTGCCATTTGTCTTGTCTGTGTGTTGGGTGTTGCTTTACCTGTATTTGTAAGTGTTACAATAGAAATATGCTTAGTTGGGAACCTGATAACTGTGGCTTTCCAAGCACCAGTTGCACCTTCGTGGAATTGATAACTTAGTCCTTTGTAAATGCCAAATTCAAGTCCATAACCATAATTTTTGATGGTTGAATTGTCAGTCAATTGTTGGCTCTTTTCTAAAATCTGGCTTTTTATTTTGCATTTTACTTTTCCTTGAAGAATTTGTTCCCATTGAAGTTGGTCTGCTAATGTTGAAAAGATATTTCCATCCCCGCAAATATTCCAAATCCAATCATAAGTTGTCCAACTGCCAAAATTGAAATATGCTTTTGCAATTGGTCCCCGAATTTTTGTATGATCATCTTCAAACGAGGTATTTGGCATATTTAGATTTCTAAACAAATCATTTGTATATGAAACAAAGGATTTTCCGGTAACCTTTTCTACAATTGCAGATAATAAAATATAGTTGGTGTTACTGTACAAATGCTTTGTGCTGGGCGGAAAATTAAGCTCTTGCTGTTTCCCAATTAGTTCCAAAACATCATTATTGCTAAATGAATGTTCCCACCAAGTTAAGCCTTGTAAAGACCACAAATCATAAACATCTCTGATCCCGCTGGTATGATTAAGTAGGTTTTCAATGGTAATCTTTGAGTTGATTTTTGGGTAGATAGATGGTAAATATTTTCTTATATCGTCTCTTAGACTAATTTTTTTCTGGTCAATCAAAACAAGAATCGCTAATGCTGTAAACTGTTTGCCATTTGATGCAATGTTAAACCTAGTGTCTTTTGTAATTAAAGAGCTGTCTGTTAAATTGGCAAAACCTGCTACTTTTTGATAAACTATTTTCCCATTACTTACAATCCCCGTTGCAATACCTGGTGCACCCTTAGGAACATCCTGTATAGCAATGGAGTCAAGCTGTTTTATTTGAGATGGCGTAAAAGGGTTTAGGATCTGTCCAAATGAAACCGCATTTGACATAACAAAAACCATAATTGCTAGTATTCTCATTGCTCTATTTTTTGCAAATTTTCAATTTTGCAAACGTTGATTCGCTTTAAATCCTGATTTGACACCTATTTTGGAAGGTTTTTTTCAATATACTCTCTAGGATTTAATGATGTAGCTCTTTTAAAAGCCCTATTGAAGGTAGATTTGGAGTTAAAACCACATTCATATGCAAGACTAAGTAATGTTTGTACAGAGTGTTCTCCTTTTTCAATTTTTTGTAATACGGCTGTAATTCTATGATGGTTGACAAAATCATTAAAGTTCATATTGAAGCCCTGATTAATAACCTGTGAGATTTTTTTGGAATGTGTTCCTAATAAGTTGCCTAAGTCTGATATTACAAGTTCTGGATTCTCATACATTTTATCAACCACCATCAGATTTTCTATTTTTCCTTTCCATGTATCCAAGTCTGGTATTTCGTACTCTTCTAGCTTTTGGTTATTAGAACTTGTTAAAGGATCCGCTGTTTCAATATTATTGGGTAATTCAAATTTTATCGCTTTATCTGAATTTACCGGGGAATCTTTAAAAGAGGTGAGTGATACTATTGAATTTGTATAGCCGCTTATTGACATGTAATAGAAGAGAATTGAAAAACAAACATAATACCAAAACTTTCTCCCAAATTCATCCCACTCAGGGTTGACAATAAAAAAGAGTACACGAATAGATATCAGAATCAAAAATGCTATTAGAAATCTTTTAGCCCACTTGAACATTATTGAGTCAGCAAAACTCAGTACATTATAAGTGATTGTTTTATATTGATAGTAAGTTTTGAGACTTTGAATCAGATAATAAATTAATGAGAATAGTCCAGCTATCTGATACCAAGATGAAAAATCTTTGTCTTCACCGTCTGCATAAAAATAGTCTTTATTCAAAATGACTTTATCAGTAATAAAAATAAGAATTGAGTAAATGAGATAGATTGTTGCTGGAATAAAATGAATGTACTCTTTTGGAGAAAACCGAAAAGACTTGTCAAGCAAGGTTTTGAAATAGAAATACAATACAGGTGGTATTAGAAATAATTGTTGAAAGGGAAGATAAAAAAGAATATTTCTATACGGCTGTTGAGAATACCATCCTGCAAATCCAAACATGAAAGGGGCAATATATAAGGAGCACAAAATGGTAAATAAACTGAGCCAGAGACTTGATTTATTTTTAGTTTGCAACCCCTTAATAAGTAGCAGTGTTGAAAAAACAATTCCATGTAAAAAGAAAATGAGTAAAATGGAACTTTTCAAACTAAACGAAAAAAGCATCAGTTTCTTATTTTACTAGGTTGGAATTTAAAGGTCCTATTGTATGGCAAAACAGTCTGGGCTAAAAGCAGTTGGTTGCTGATCTTCTGAAGAACCGGGTTAATTGCCGTTGATTTAAAGATACAAAAGCACTATTGAAACTTTTCGTCCAACTTACTTTCCTCAAGAAATTTTTTATAGTCTTGAATATGCAACATTTCATAAATGGCTTTTTTCTTGTCCGTTGCTTGATCATAATAGGACTTACAAATTTGATACCCTACCCAATAGCCCAGGTCAGCTGGTTTGTTGGCTGTTTCTTGTTCACTATTGGCTATCCAATTATAAGCTCTGGCTAAATACATTTCTTTTTTAAAGTCTGTCCAAATTGATTTTTCCTTTCCTTTTACAAAAATCTTAAGTCTTTCATTAGCTGTTTTGCCTGAAATTAATTCTCCAATAAAGTCTGCCATACCTTCTTTTAATGCTGCTGCTAATAATGTAGTGTCAGATGCCATTCCGCTTTGTTCGAAATGAATAAGTTCGTGGGCTACCGTATAAGGCAAGTTCTTAAAAGTGCTTATGTTTTTTTTCTCCCAAGCATTTAGTTCAGTGGTATCTGCAGTAGGCGACATACAAGCTTGGTCAATTCCAAGTATCAAACCTTCACTTGAAATAGTTCCTGCTGAATTCAATTTTCCTACAACAAAATAAATAGGAGGGAAAATTGCTTCTGGGTATAGGTTTTTGAGATTGATAAATGATTTTTGAAATGTAGATTTTAGAGTAGCAGCTTTTAAAGTATTTGTTCTTATTGAATTATAGTATTTTTTTTTAAGGTTATGGATGTAAACAAAATTTTTAATGTTGTCAATTTTATTCAAATAGTAAAACTGCAAAGCCATTGTTCCATTATTTATATAGGTTTCCATATAAATTTTTTCAGCCATTGACGGGTTTGACTGCACTATATCATAAGCTTTCCAAAAATTAAGAACGTCTTTGTCAATAACATTAACTGCTTTAGGATTTTTAGTGTAAACTGGTTTTATGGAATTTAATAAATTTTTCCACCTGCTACTTTCTTTCATAAATAAAAATGCATCTTCACTATTCAAAGCAGGTAAATCGTTAAACCCTAATTGTGTAATTGCAATGTCTAGACACTTAAAACTATTTGAACTATCCTTAGCACTGGCATAGGCAAATGCTGCATAAGAGTAGTTTGTATTCCTTGCTAATTTGTTTTCTGTGATTTGTGCCGCTCTTTCCCATGTTTGAGCAGCTTTTACAAAATCATTCTTTTTATAGTAAGTGTTACCAACACTTAATAAACTATCAACGGCAGTTTGTGAAAATGAAATATTATATATTATAGTTAGAAAAAGTCCAAGCAGGAATTTATGCCGCATAAAATTTAATTACAGTTAAGGTATGTTTGAAGTTTGGCGGTGGTACTTATAAACCTGGGGTTTTAATTTTAAGTCTGATATTATTTTCCCAAGTCTTTTATTCAATTTTTCTTCAGTTTAATTTACTAATTTCTTTCATCTTATTTTCTCACTTAAAAATGAAATTGGCTTTTTTTCCTAGAATTCTTAACTCCAGGTTTTCGCTAATTTTTTCATAATGATAAATTTGGTTGTTCATTAAGGAAATGCCTATCTCTTGTATTGGAAATTTTGGCAAATTTTGGACTTCTATATATTCAATAGTTGTTTCTCCATTGGTAAATGTATTTTTTATCTTTTGGCAATTATTTAGTTTCGCAAAATTTTGTAATCTATCAATAAGTTTTTTGTCTGCATATAACTTAATGTAAGTTACCATTGAGAATTGTCTAGGATATTTTTTTCCATTTGATAAAATTCCATTGAATTGTTTGAATGTCATAGACTGGTTAATTTGGCTGTTCGTAAACCCCAAATTTTTTAAATAATCAGATTGATATTCTAAGATTGATAGTTCATTGTTTGAATTCTTTAAGCTTATTGATTTATACCAATTGATTTGTAAACTGTCTTGAGTTACTGTAGTCGTAAAAGTATCAATAGAAATTTTTAACGAGTTTGATTTCTTGATTAATTGGTCAAGAATATTGATTTTTCTAGTTTTAAATTCAATTCCCCAGTCGCCAAAATTGTCTCCAAGCTGTTGAGTATTTTTGGGTTGGAAAAATTCTAAAGTAGCTGATTCACCAATTAAGTACTTTCCGGTATATGTACCGGCATTTGTTTCTTCTTGTTGTTCCCGACAAAAAAACAAAGTGTCTTTTAAATATTTGCTGCGATATAACTGTTTATATGTAACACTGTCAATACATACAAAAAAAGTGTTGAAATCGGTTTTAGGAATTGACTTTGTTTGCCCAAAGCATATGGACTGTAAAAAGATTAAACTCAAAAATAGGTACTGTTTCATATAAAAAATTTGCTATTGGTTTACGGCTTAGTGAATTGCTGGAAGTCTGTGATTCTTCAGTCTGGTCAAAAATATACCGCCATATTGGAAAACAAATGCCCGGTTATTATTCGTCTGCCGTCATTACGCCAAAACGATGTTAGCGGTTCAGATTTATATTTTCGTATTCTTTTCTTTCAATTTTATACCAATTGTGTTCAATTCCCTCAAGGTAAAATTTTTCAATACAGTTTAGTCCAACTTTTTTCAAAACCTTATTTGAACCATCATTATTACAGTCAGCCATTGCATAAACTTCCTCCGCTTGTAGATGCTCAAAAGCATATTTCAACATAGCAATTGCTGTTTCTGAAGCAATACCTTTTCCCCAATATTTTTTTATCAATCTGTATCCAAGGTCGTAATAATTCTTGTGATTATTTGTCAAATCAGAAACAAACTTTAGTCCTGTCCAGCCAATAAAATCCTTAGTTTTTTTGTCAATGATTGCCCAGCGTCCAATTCCATTGTCAAGGTATTGCTGTCTAATAAAATTTATGACATTGACCAATTGCTCTTTTTCAGTTACAGGTTGGTTCCCTAAATATTTATGAACGTCCGGGTCAGAGTCAAGTTCAAACATTCCGTCAATATCTGTCAGAAGTATTTCTCTTAAAATAAATCGCTCGGTTTCAATAAATGTTTTCCTTTCTATTTTCCTTGCCATAATGGTGTCGTAGGTAATGCTGACTGATAACGAACAGGGCTTTGCGATGGTTGGGAATTGACCAACTGTCTGCCTGGAAACGCCGCTGGGTAAAGATATAAAAATGATGTTAAGAACTAATGCCCAATGTTGCTTGTCCTGCACGAAACAAAGCTGGGATTTGTACCGATGCTGATTGTACGAACGTCCTGCCCAACTATTGCAAAACCCCATGTTGCCTGCCGTATTTCTTCTCGTCAGTAGCCCAATTTGGTCAGGAATTCATTTCTAAGTCTTGAAACTTCGGAAGAATATTTAGGGTCAAACCAAATAAAGTGTCCTGCACTTTTTAAAGTGTGAAATTCAATTTTACTATTTCCTGTCTTTGTCAGTCTTGTTACAAATTTTTGGGCAGTTGAATATGGAACATTTTGGTCGTCTGTGCCATGAATAATTAATGTTGGTGGAAAATTATTTTTGAAAAGATAGTCAGGCGATATTTCTTTCACAAGATTTTTATCTTTTAAATCTTTTCTTATCCATGCTGTGTTTTGGTCTGTCAAATCATAAACGCCTGAATTAACCATTAAGACATTGGGAACTGAACTAAATTTTAAATCATCGGTTTTCTCATTCCATTTGTCAGCCAAAGTCGCACATAAAATCAAGTGTCCACCTGCTGAATTACCTGATGCAACAATTTTATTGGTGTCAATATTATATTCGGTTGAGTGTTGTCTTAACCAACGTATTGCTGATTTTGCATCCATTACTGCATCAAATGGCAATGTTCCTTGTTTGCCGTAAGTTCTATATTCAACTGCACAAGCCACCCAACCTTTTTTTGCATAGTTTTCGCAAGCATAAAAAAACCAATCTGGTTTTCCTTCCGACCAACTTCCACCATGAAAATATACAATTACAGGTCTTTTATTACCATTCATTAAGCTATCAGGTAAAAACATATGAATGTCTAATTTAAAAGAGCCAACAGTTTTATATGCTTTTATCAAATGCCCCTTTCTGCCGATTGAATCTTCGGAATATATTGAATTTACTTTGTTGAGATTTGCCGTGTCATTGCAAGTCGATTTAAAATTGGCGTAAATGGTTTCAATATTTTTAATCCCGTTATTGTCAATATGGTTATAAAGATAATCGCATTTCCAAAATGATTTACATGTTGGATTTGAAATGAATTTAGGTATCAGTTTCCAAACTGCGTTGAGTTGTTGGTTGTCAATGTTTCTATAACTCGTTTTTTTAAGTTCAAGATTAATTTGATACGACAGAAAAGCTTTTACGTAATTCGTAAAATCCGAATTGGTCAGTAATTCAACTTTATTGAAGTCTGCAATATTACTATTAAGTTTTTGAGGAATTGTTGAAAGAGTTTGCGAAGTCTTGCCAAGATAAGTGTCATGGTTTAGAGGATATTCTATGAGCAATTTGTCAAAGTAATATTTGATTTCTGTTTGTTGTTCCTGAATATATTTAATGTTGAGCTTACTCTCGTAGCTATTTAGAACAGCATTAAAATTTTTTCTAACAGAATCTATTTTTGCAATAAATAATTTTTCTGGTAAGGAATAAGTCTTAGCATAATTGGGATAAAAGTCATCAGTAAATGTCTTTCCAATTATTTTTAACTCTGCCAAATAATTCTGTCTGATTGTGTCTTGTTCATTTGTCTGCTGTGCGTGGATTTGATTTAGGAAAAGAAAGAATATTAAAATGAATTTTGGTCTCATAAATCAGTTTGTCGATTAGACGTATATAAAGTCAAAATGTAACAATTCGAATGGTCTTGCGATATGGCAGCCAACGCCCCACGCATTGAAGCAGTTCGGTAATGGTTTTACTACTGCTGGGACTCGAGCTGAATAAAGTTACAAAAGATTAGAATATGTATTGCTACTTGGAAATAAACTGAACGGCTTGGAACTAGTGTTTGGATTTGTAATGGGCTGAGAGCCTGTACTGCAGTACCAATTGCTACAATGCTCTGTTGTGCGAAGGATTTGATTTAGCTATTCACCGGCTTCTTTTAAAGCCAATAATTCTAATTCTGAGTAGAGCCTGAAATCAGTTGTTTTAATTTTTGATAGGATTGGTTTAATACTAGGTATGACACCTTTTAATTTCGCTTTTACAATTACGCCAATTGTTCCAGTAAAATGTAAACCCAATTGATCTGCAATTTTCCTTGCTTTATAATCGTCTAGTATAATGGTACAGTCAGGTGTTTCTAATGCTAAAGCTATTGCACTAGATTCGCCTTTATCAATTTGCATTTCTAATAATTGTTGCCTATACTTATCAGTAACTTGATGAATTGAAACCCAATCTGGTAATTGATCTCCGAACTCGGTTGCAATTTCAATCGTAGTAATTATTTGCCCATATACTTTTTGTAAGAGATTCAGTTCTCCAATATTTGATAGAACAATAAAACAGCTAGTATCGGAAATAATTGTTTTAGGCATTTGCAACATCCTTTGCAAGATCAGAAGCAGGGGAATTGAAAATAGATACTTCGTATTTTGCTAAAAGTTCAGCGAAAGTTCGTTTAGTTAACCCCGCCAATTCAGCTGCTTGACCCAATGAAAGTTTACCTTGCTCATAAAGCTTTGTGGCTATGAGCATAGAAAGATCAGAATTGTCTAAATCTAAGCTATCAGGAAGGTTAAGAGTAAGGGTTTTCATAAATCAAATATAAGAATTTTAAAATTAGCCCTTTTGGGAGATGTTTTAGGTCTTTCGCACAACGCCCCACGCATTGAAGCAGTTGGGTAATGGTTTTACTACTGCTGGGACTGGAGCTGAATAAAGTTACAAAAGATTGGAATATATACTGCTGCCTGGAAATAAACTGAACAGCTTGGAACTACTGATTGGATTAGTATTGGGCTGAGGACATTTACTGGAGCACCAATTGCTACAATGCACTGTTGTGCGTTCGTGGTAATTTAATTTATAAACTTAAAGCTTGAAATTATTCTTTCCAAGATTTTTTCTTCAAATGAACGTCCATTTGTTTGAATACCTATGGTTGTCTTACCATTTGAGAAATAAAGAAATTGACATTCTCCAGCGGCAGCATGGAAACCATCGTCATTGCAACTTATACCACAAATATTATTGTGCCGAATTCCTGTCCAATTATTTGCTTTAATGAACTTAACAGGTACACTATGGCTTACTCTGTCACTTGTAATATAGTTGTCTCCCTCTTTGTCATATTGCTCTTTGAGGAGCGAGTCCAAACCATAGTTTAAAAATTCTATTCTGAATACTATGCCTTCGAAACAATTACTGTAAATATTTTTTTGAACCTTAGTTGTCGGAATGCAAATAACTCCTTCTTGTTCTTTGCTGTATTTAATTGCCCAGTAGATAGGAATATCAAAAGAAAATTTATGTATGGTGTCTTTGTAGTTGCTAAATTTTTCTGTTTGTGCAGTCAATTTCGAACTAAAGAGGAAAAAATGAATTATTATGAGAATTATCAGCTTATGTATTTTCATTTTTCAAATTAAAATGGTTCGGCTAACCATGACGCACAACGCCCCACGCATTGAAGCAGTTGGGTAATGCATATACCGCTGCTTGGACTGGAGCTGAATAAAGTTACAAAAGATTGGAATATGTTTTACTGCCCGAAAAGGAACCGAACGGCTTGGAACTACTGATTGGATTTGTATTTGGTTGAGTACCTGTTCTATAGCACCAATTGCTGCAATGCACTGTTAACCGCTGTATTTATTCTCCGAGTAGTTTCTGTACTTCCTCCCTTAACTGCGGGATGTATTTTATAATTATACTCCAAATTATTTCATCAGAGACAGTATCATAACCATGAATAATACGATTTCGGGTATCCACTATTTTTCTTGAATTAGAAATATCAATTTCTGGATCTTTATTTAAAATCCGGTTTAGTGCTTCGCCTATAATTTCTATATTTCTTTCTACTGCTCTTCTTGTTCTCAAGTCATTTTGATAAGCAACAAAAGTCATGGGCTTGTCAATAAAGAAACTATCTATTTCTTCAATGGAACTTAAGACATTAAATAGCCATGTTTTTACTTCAATTTCCATAAATAATTTGGTTGTTATTTTGGATTGATTGAAGGAAGTATGGGTTTTTTATAGCGTTTTTTTCTAGTAGATCAATCTTTCGATTAAGAACAAGCTCTAATGAAAATTTTAAATCATAATAGTTATCAGCGTATTCTTTTGAATTTATTGGTAAGAATTCAACTAAAAAGTCAATATCGCTTTCAGAATTAAAACTATTTGTAAGTACTGAACCAAATACATAAAGGGTCTTTACACTATGATTATAGCATAATTTATTAATGTCATTGATATGTATTGACAATTGGTTCACTTTTCAAAAATACTACAATGTTTATGATTATCACAAATTTGCAATATTGCGGTTAACGCCCCACGCATTGAAGCAGTTGGGTAATGGATATACCGCTGCTGGGTCTGGAGCTGACTAAAGTTACAAAAGATTAGAATATGTACAGTTGCCTGAAAAATAACCGAACTGCTTGGAACTACTAATTGGATTTGTATTGGGATAAGAACCTGTACTAAAGTACCAATTGCTACAATGCAATGTTGTACGCCGTATTTATTTCGCCATTTCAACCTCCATTGTGTTTATACTCTTTGTTAAACTTGCATTTGAGATAGTCCATTTTTTAGTTTCAGGTAACCATAAATTAAAATTTACCTTGTCCTTTATTAGAAAATATGAATGTAAAAGATTGTAACAGTTTTCACCGTTGTAAGTTTTGTCATTACAAACTGTTATTGCTTTTTTACAACTTTCGGATGCTTTATCTAATTGTCCTGATTTTATTTGAGCATAAATTAATTCCTTATTTATATATGCGTCAGTAGAATTTGTTTCAAGAGCATTTTGTAATACAAAAATCGCTTTATCAAACTGGCTTAAGCAATTATATGAATAAGCAAGTTCAACTAAAAGTCCTTTAAAATTTGGGTTTATTTTCTCAGCTTTTTTGAGATAGGTTAATGCCTTTGCACATTCATTCCAACCATTGTACATATACCCCCAATTAAAAAGCCTTTCAATTGAAGCGGAATCAGCCTTATAAAATTTCAACCACTCAGGAATTGCAGGAATTTGAAGTTCCGAAAATTTATTTTCTGGAATAAAAGCTACATGAACTTGATTTGGTTGAAGTCTTACTTTCAAGTTTGAACTGTCAAGCTTTTTAGGTATAAAAGCGCCACCTTCGGAAATAGTAAAATTTCCCTCGTAATTAAGTGTCAAACCAGCTTTGGCATCAATATAAATAAAGCCGTAAGGATAAGTACCGTTTTTATCTTTTTGAAATGCAACCCATTTGTCTTCGCATTCAACAAATCGTTTATCAAAATTTAAAACACTTTGTCCTTTTAATGTCGAACTGAAAAATATTAAGAATACGAAAAGGTATTTCATATTTGAGATGTTTAGTAATATAGCGTACAACGAAATAGGCTTTGTGCAGGTGTGGACTCAGAATTCCGTCCGCCCATAACGTCAAGCCCAATTTCTTTGCTTTTGTTGATTGTTAATTCTGTCGTTCAATAGCGTTCCGTCAAGCTGGAACAAATGTTCAATATTGATTTGCTGCTGAATTTACTTCCGTCAAGCCACACTTGCACAAAACCTCTTGTTGGCTGTAGTGGGTAATCTCATTATCGCTTAACTAAGTACGGAAGAAAATTTTTCTATAACTCTCTTGTATCTTATCCTGTTGTACTGTTGTAAAAGATTTGGATAGTAATTGAATAAAATATTACCTACAAATAGAATAGTCGCAGTCACAAATGATTCTGTCAAAAGTGCATATATATTTGTCAATAAACAGAAAACAAATAAGACGGTATGAGATTTCTCAATTGTGTATGTTTCATTTAGTTTTTCTCTGATTGTCTCAATGTTTGTCACATTTCTATGTTTAGGATACTTTTTTCTTATAGACCTATTTATCAAGTCGCCATTTGTTGATAATCTTTTGAATTTGTCAACCAATAGTTTTTTATAGATTTTTAAATCTGCTGAAATTTGAAATCGGTCATAGATTCTCATTGGTAGTCGGCTTATTAAGTAGCTTATTGCAACAAATAAAATCATCCATTTTACCTCACCCAAACCTCTAACGTAAAATATTACACAAGGTGCCAATGTCGTGGAACACAAAAGTGCTATAAGAACTAGATTCAGTCTAAACTTTAATTTTTCTAATTGTTTGTCAACAATCTGTGTCATAGTATGAAGGTCTGTATTAATTGAAGGTCAGAAAAAGTCGTAAGCTGTCGGTCGTCCCATTACAGCCAACGTTTTCGGGCTTGGCGAAGGTGGCGATTTTCACCACAAATGTTGATGCGGAGAACCAAATTTTGTTTAACCACAAATGTGTCTGCGGAGCACTGAACCGCCACTTTTGCCAAACCCGTGTTAGCTGTTTGTTGCTTTCTCATTTTAGTTTCAAACTTGTATTCAAATAGAATAATGTCAAAATTGGTAAAGCTAAGAGCTGAAATGCAAAAAGAACAAGCGTCATTAAAATTCCAATTTGTTGTCCATTTGAAGCAATCAAATATTGCTGACCAAGTGGACCTTGTGAAAAAACAATAATTGTCACAATATTCCAACCTAGATGAAGTCCAATTTGCAAATACATTGATTTTGTCTTTACAAATGAGTGTGCAAATAAAAGTCCTGCAACAAATGTCAAAATAAACACAGGTATCATCTGTCCTACGTTACCAAAAATGTTGTAAGAAAACCAATGATACACACCAAAAGCAATTGCAGAAATTATACAAGCAGTCTTTGCACCAAAATATTTTATTCCAAAATAGAGTAACACTCCACGAAAGAGAAATTCTTCAAATAGAACAGATTTAGTTGTCCAACCTAAACTATTTAAAGCAGCAAAGAGTCCATAGTCTTTGTTAATTGTCAAGCTGCTTTTTGATAATAAAATCAATGAACCAAAATAAATTAGACAGCATATAATTGAAATAAGTAGTCCAAAAGAAAATTTTTTTATTCTTTCACTTTTAGGTAGAAGTCCAAGACTTTCAATACTTGTCTTATCAAGAAAGTTTAGCAAAAGCCAAGAAACAAGAATTATAATTAAGAGTCCTACCATAAAATTTCAGATTGTGTCGCTCTGCAATAACAGCTAACGCCCCACGCATTGAAGCAGTTGGGTAATAGAATTACTATTGCTGGGACTGGAGCTGTTTAAAGTTACAAAAGTTTAGAATAAGTTCTGCTGCCTAGAAATTAACTGAACAGCCTGGAACTACTGATTGGATATGTAATGGGCTGAGAGCCTGTATTGAAGCACCAATTGCTACAATGCACTGTTGTGCGATGGCACTCATTTAATAGAAATGATATTAAATAATGTTTTTGGGTAATAATGGAGTAAACCAAAAGTCAATATAAACCAACCCGAATTTAATAGTAGTTCATTTGGCATATTTTTTACTACTTCTTTTCCATCAATTCTACTTTTTATAGGGATTTCGAAATATGGTAATAATGAAAGGGCTAAAAATATAATTCCTACTGTAACAAAAACTAAAGAAATTATACTATGTGCTTTCCACCATTCATTTAGTTTACTATATATTCTAATTGGCAAACCAATAATATATACAAATGAAATTGTAATTGAAATTAAAACTATTCCGAATAAAGGCTTAACAGTGAATAGCATTATTTCATTGATCATATCAACTTCTTCTGTATCAATAATTGCGAAATACATGTATACCGAAAATAGGCAGCAAAATGTTATTCCTATTTGAAATAGAATAGAAGATATTTGAATGATAGGTTTCATTACAGAATTAATAATCATAGATTTTAGCTAGCGCACAACGCCCCAGGCATTGAAGCAGTTGGGTAATGGATATACCGCTGCTGGGACTGGAGCTGAATAAAGTTACAAAAGATTGGAATAGGTTCTGCTGCCTGAAAAGGAACAGAAAAGCTGAGAACTACTGATTGGAATTGTAATGGGCTGAGCGCTTGTACTGCAGCACCAATTGCTGCAATGCACTGTTGTGCGTTGTATACTTAGTTTTTAAGTTTGAAGCATTTTATTGAATTGTTGGTTAAGTCAATTTTTGCATAGCATCCTCGCATTCCAATAAAAATATTTTTGTCTAAATATGCTACAGAATTTGGATAAAGTGCTGCCCAAAATTGCATTTTTAAATTAATGATTTTTTTAAAGTCTTTTACAACAAGCAATCCGTCATATGTTATAAAAATAAGCGTATCATTTATTATAGTTTCTTTCATCGGTGATCCTTCCAAATCGAGTACTTTTGTTATATTGAATTTATTCGTATCATAAATATCAATCTTAGACAAAGCTCCTACATTTGTCCCCATATGGGATAGCCCATTTGTAAAATATAATGTGTCTTTGAATTTAAAAAAAGAATTGATATTACCTCCTGGCAATCTAAAATATCCAAATTCATTAATTGTGTCTTTTATAGGTGGTGTGAACAAGTCAATATTGCTTGGTTTATAATGCTCCGCAGTTACTTTATCATTAATAAATACTTGTTTGACATTTTTGTCAAACGGTTTGTAAAAAAGACCACCGCCAAATTCTCCACCATTTTTGGAAAGTAAAAGTCCATTAGGCAAATTGTATTTGGTATCTCCATATGCAGCTGTACCAATCTCTATTTTTAAAATACCACTATCTAAAAATACTTTTACTGGCTTTGGAGAGTTATTGAGTTTATACCATTCAGAAGTTCTCGGACTTGGTAGTTCTATCTCTATAAAGTTTTCTTTAGCTAATTTTTGTCCAAATAAATTGGTATTTATTAGAAGAATAAGAAATAAATATAGGTACGGTTTTGTCATCATAATATAACGCACAACGCCCCACGCATTGAAGCAGTTGGGTAATTGAATTACTGCTGCTTGGACTGGAGCTGAATAAAGTTACAAAAGATTAGAATATATACAGCTGCCTGAAAAGGAACCGAACCGCTTGGAACTACTGATTGGATTTGTAATAGGCTGAGAGCATGTACTGCAGAACCAATTGCTGCAATGCAATGTTAGCAGCCGTTTTGTTATAAAATCTAAATTTACGGTTTGTTTTTTGACGACCAAGAAGCCCAGCCAATTCTATTTATAAGATCAAATTGAAAATCTTCATAAATATTTTTAAAGACAATAGCTCGTTCAATTGTTTTAGCTGGAATCATTATTTCTTGCTCACAATTAACTGTAGTAATAAACCATGGCTTCCCGTTTTTAATTTTTTTTTCAATTCTTGCAGTCATATAAGTTGACATTCGAAACTCAGTACTACTTTCCCAATAACCATTTTCATTTATTGCTTTCGTAACAGTCTCTATCTCTTCTTTTGATGCGGAATACTCTAATAGATCCTTCATAGATTATACTGTTAATGGCTGCTAACACCCCACGCATTGAAGCAGTTGGGTAATGGATTTACTACTGCTTGGACTGGAGCTGACTAAAGTTACAAAAGATTAGAATATGTATTGCTGCTTGGAAATAAACTGAACGGCTTGGAACTAGTGTTTGGATTTGTAATGCGCTGAAAACATATTCTGAAGTACCAATTGCTACAATGCACTGTTGTAGGCAGTTTATCCTTGAAAGACTTTAATTTCAGTTACTACGTTTTTGTTATTGAAATAGATTATTAATCTCCCAGTGTTTATCCCTGACTTTGAATAGCCTAGATAATAACTGAATTCATAATTGGTTTTATTATCTCCTTCACCTAATAAATTTATAATTTCATTTTTAGTCATTCCAACCAACTTGTAATTATTTCTTAAATCATTTAACATATCCCAGCGTAAAGACCAATTATTTTCAAGAGTGAGATTGGCTGTTTTCCAAATATTTGAATCAAAATTTTCCTGTGTAATCTTACCTTTTATCAGTAAAATAGAAGCTGCAATTAATACAATGAGAAATATTATTTGTTTTTTTTTCATTTTCAAACTGCTAAACGAATTGCCTACAACGCCCCACGCATTGAAGCAGTTGGGTAATGGAATTACTACTGCTGGGACTGGAGCTGAATAAAGTTACAAAAGATTAGAATATGTTCTGCTGCCTAGAAATTACCGAACGGCTAGGAACTACTGATTGGATTTGTACTGAGCTGAGAGCTTGTACTGCAGCACCAATTGCTACAATGCACTGTTAGCTGCATTTATTTTTTTGCATTTATCATGCTCCAATAATAAGCGATTGCAGAACCTATTACACCCAAAGACAATATGCCAGCTAACTTTCCCGAATTTGTAATTTTAAAAATAAATAAAATTATAAATGCGATCGTTAGAATATAAATTCCCTGTTTATACGATTTGCTTTGATATTTACTTACTCCTTCTTTGATTGAATTAAAGGCGGTATCATGGCTAAGTTCAACTCCTTCCTTAAAATGATTTGAAAGATTAGGAAAGTCTTTTACTAATTTATCAAAGTCATCGTTTACTGGAATGATATTAAGCCTGTCGATTTTATAACGCAACTTTGTTGTTAGATTAATAATAAAACTATCCCAAGTCCTATCTTCTTCAAAAACATAAGTATCAATTATTTCCCATGGTATTGATATGTCTTTTTCCCAACTGAACCAGAAATGACTTTCCCATACATGAAGGAGAGCTTCTTTTGTGAAGACCAGTTTAATTCTAGCTTGGCCAATTAGTGATGAAAAATAAAAGGCAGCAACTAGAGTTCCTAGAGTAATTAACGCATATGTAATTCGATTTTCAATGCCTGCTAACAAATCAGATATTAGATAATAAAAAGTTATCCATGTAATAATAAATGATATTATAAATCTGCTTATTGAATAAATCTTTATGTGATATTCCTTTGTCTTCAATTTAAAAATGTAGCGTATTTAATAATTGCAGCTAACGTCCAAGCATTGAAGCGGTTGGGGAATGATATTCCGTCGCCCATGGCTTACTGTTGCTGAACTAAGTTACAAAAGATCATGATATATTCCACTGCCGCTCAGAATTCCCTCAAGCTGGAACTGATGCTGGGATATTTGATGCAGTTGAAGAACATTATTCGTCAGCCCCAATCGTTGCAATGCGGTGTTGTGCGTTCGTGCTTCGAAATTTAGGAAGTCAGACTAAGAATCTTATATTCCGAATACCAACATAAAGCCTTTCGCCGAATATCGCTATCACTTCTGAGCTCAATAATATATTTGTCAAGTGCAGTCTTTAAGTCTGAAATAAAATTTTCAAGATTTAGATGTATCACATTGTTTACTTTTCGCAAATGAAGATGTGGTGCTTTTCTTGTTAAACCGTAAAAGCTGCCAATCGAATAGTTATGAACAAGTTTATTTCGCAAATCATCATATAACTCGTCAGGATTATAATTCGGTAAATAGTCCTTCACAAATTGTTTGTACCGTTTACCAACTTTGTCGGTATTATATCGAAAACCACTTACTTGGTCAATAAGACAACTACATAAAATAAACTCTGCAATTGTAAAATCTAATTGATTATTGTTTATTTCTAATATGTCACGTAAATTGTAATTCGTAAAGCTGTGAATTATTTGGTCAATTATTTGATCGTCAGTCATTTCAATTATTTAAACATTCTTAACAACTTTTGGAAAATTGAGTTTGGTATTAATCGCTTACTAATATTGATAACTTTTCTGTCAGTTTCTATCAATTCTATACTTCCAATGTCGCTGGTGTCAAATTCACCCAATAAAAATAAAATCCGTTTTATATTATAAAGCAGTTGGTAATTTTCATTATATAGTTCTTTATCTGACCAAAATTTGTTCTGATTAACAAACCAAAGCACTTTCCCAATTTGGAATTGTAATATTTTACACGATAGAATAACAATGCCATCTGCGATGCTTCTATAATTCAAATTAGCTTCTCCAACTATCTCGCTTATAGAATTCATTTCATCTTTATAACGACTTATGCGGTCGTCCAAAAACTGAAGTGAATTTTCAGAAAGTTCTCTAAATTTTTCTTTTGTTGTAGGGTCAACACTTAGTTTTTGTTCTAATGAACTACTTGGCATTAAATTATCTACATTTTCAAGTATGTATAAAATTTCAGTGATTTCATCCATAAGTGAATTTGCCCTTTCATTTGCTTCAAGGTTCTCAAAAAGTTTATTCATAAAAACCAGTTGATTAAATTCAGGAGTTGCTATTTGTCAGCATGACGCACAACGCCCCACGCATTGAAGCAGTTGGGTAATGGAATTACTACTGCTGGGACTGGAGCTGAATAAAGTTACAAAAGATTAGAATATGTTCTGCTGCCTAAGAATTAACTGAACGGCTTGGAACTACTGATTGGATTTGTATTGGGCTGAGAACTAGAACTGAAGTACCAATTGCTACAATGCACTGTTAGCGGCAGTAATCTTGAAATTCAATCTATTTGAAACGAATTCATTTTATCTTGATTTAGTTTCTTCTCAACTGCATTTAATATATCCGCTCCATTTTTTAAATCATATAAATCCACATAATATTTTTTATTCGTAGATTTTTTACTAATTATCAGAAAACATGTTTCACTAAATTTAGTGTGTATAACATCTGCTGTGTACCCTTTTATATCATTCCATTCTATTTGCGCAAGACTTGAAAAAGGCAACCTTGATTTTCGAATTGAAACCCCTGATTTATCAACAATGATCATAGGTTTTTTATCTATATACTTTAATACCGATAACAAAAAAGGGATTCCGGCAATTATTAATATGTAAATAAGAACCCACGGATCTAGTAATTTAGAAATAGGTAAAATGTTGAAATATGTAAGAATAATTATACCAATTGCTGCTATAGAAATGCTTTTCGAATATTGATTAAACATTTTACCTTTTCTTATTCCTATAACTGGAAAACTCTGCATTTAATATTCAAATTAAACCATTTAAAGTTATTGCCGCTAACGTCACAGGCTTTGCGCTGTTTGGATAATTCGTGATCCAACTGCTGGCTTGGCCACTACTGACTCGATTAGCTAAAGCCAAATTACTACAGTTGATTAGCATTACCAAAAGCTGATGGGCCATTGATAGAAGCCCAAATTGTGCAAAGCCTTTTGTTGGTGGCAGTTATTCCTATTCTTTTAATCTCTCTATTCAAAATATATTCTTTCAGATACTTTAAAAATGTTTTTTGTTTCAGAAGGTTTCCCATAATCGTAACGGTAAAGTTTTTCAATAATACAATTACACTTACTATTTGTCATAGAAACTCTGACAAGTTTTGATTCTCCACCCCAATCTAAATACATTGTATTATTAACTGTAAAACCCAAGTATTTAAGTTTTTCTACAAGCCAAATTGGTTTACTTCTATCTTCTATATATGAAACTAAGCTATCGTAGACATCAACAAAGACTATCGGTTCAGTTTGACATATATCTTTATTGGTAAAATCAAAGGATTTAAAATTTGTTTTTTTAAAATCCTCTTCATTAATAATACCGAACTCGTAATTGAATTTCTTGTCTTTACCTTGAAAAGTACTTATAACTTTAAAAGTTTCTACGTCTGCACCATATAAAATTCGATTGTTATTAATTATGTGCTTTTTTGTCTTTCCCCAATCATTGTCAATAGGATGAAATTCATCTATATCGTCAATTTTTACAGGGTCACCTCCGTGAATTAAAATATTATCAGCCTTTGACCAAGGATATTTAATTAATTGTATTTTGTCTGGATTAACGTCCTTAATTACACAATTGTTTAAGTTGTTATAAAATCCAAAAAAATATGCTGAGTCTTTGTCACGGAAAATATAGTTTCCAATAAATTTAAAAGTATTAGGGTCAATATATTTTATAAGCTCTCCATTTATAAACAGTTGATTTTTGTCCCTTCCAAATTCAAAGTCGCAATCGCAATCAAAATTTAATTCTTGAAAAGTCTTTGCATCTGCTTGGTCAATAATTCGCTTGCTTTGTCCACTTCCTTCATTCCAAGATTCATAATAAACTTTGTCGCCTTCTACTTTGTAGCCATGCTTGCAACTTATCAAAATTGGAAGTGTCAATAAGATAATTATTAGTTGCTTAATTGTCATTATAGAATTTTTGTAATAATTGCCACCAACGCCCCACGCATTGAAGCAGTTGGGTAATAGAATTACTACTGCTAGGACTGGAGCTGAATAAAGTTACAAAAGATTAGAATAACTACTGCTGCCTGGAAATAAACTGAACGGCTTGGAACTACTGATTGGATTTGAAATGAGCTGAGAACTATTACTGAAGTACCAATTGCTACAATGCACTGTTAGGCGCAGCAATAGTCATCTATGGGACAAAAATCTCTTTAATTTTAATTACTTGTCCTTCATTGTTTAGTGTTAATAGAAAAGGAGAGTCTTTACTTACTTTCTTTAGACTTTCTAGTAAATTGGCATTAGTTGTGGGGACATCACTATTAGGGTTAATAACTAAGTCGAGTATGCATTTTCTGTCGAGCCTTAAAAATTTTGTGTCTTTACTTTGATTAATTATAAAAAAATCATTTGGTATTCCGACTGTTACTTTTCCGTCTACAGTTTTAACTGTGTCTGCTTGGTGAGCTTTTATTGCAGCGTCAATAGCAGTTTGTCCAGTTAAAAATTGAATATAGTCAGCCTCAATATAGATAGCTTCTCCTTTCTCTAGAACACTAATTATGAAAGTATATTTTTCCTTTTCCAACTTCTTAGATGTATCCGATAACGCATCATAAATTGTGTCTGAAGCGGAATTTTTCATTTGCAAGTTGGCAGATCCTTCATTTGTAGCAGTAGAATTGCAACCGACTATTGTCCAAATAACGAGGATTGAATTTAAAGTTCGAATGGTCATGTTTCAAAGTTGCGCCTAACGGTTTACGTATTGGCGATGGTGGGGAATTTGAAAAACGTCAGCCCAACATTTGTACAAATGCCCAATAGAATTACAAATGTTGAGTTTACAACTGTCTGCCCCACTATTGCTAATACGATGTTAGCTGTGGTTTTTCTATTTGTCAAGACCATATTTCTGTCCATACTCTTTTACTGTCATTAAGAAATGTGGGTTTATTTTGTTATTCAGTAGTCCTTCGTATTCTCGTTTAGCTTTGTCAAACTGTTTAAATTCACCATAAACAATTAGTTTTCCCAAAGGTGTCATCATCATATCTGCTTTGTCTAACTCTTGAAGCATTTTCTCTGTGCTATCTATTCGTTCAAAATATGGCAAAATGAAATTTGACAAATTTTTTTTCATCTCGTCAATAAGCTGTTGCTCGTCAGTTCGCTCTTTAATGTCATACCAAGTGTCGTGTTGGTTTCGCAAGTTTCCAATTCTTTTTCTAATCAAACATTCTGGTTCAGTCGGATAGTCTGGAAGTCCTTTGTCGCTGAAATTGTAAAATGCAAGCCAATATTCAGGGACAAAAATTCCTGTGTTTATAGTAAAACTGATACTGTCCTTGTTGCCAAACGCACTTTTCTGAACATTAATGATTTGTCCGATAGTGTCAAGTTTTAAGTAAAAGTTATTCGCCTTTTTCTTAAAGCCCAACGGTTTCAGGATTTCGTGAAATCCGTCTTTAATTATTTTGTCAAATTTTATCTCCGATATTGTCTTCATTTCGTTTTTCGGTGTGTCGTTCTAAAATCACAGCTAACGAACAGGTATTGGCGAAGGTGGGGTAATAGTATTACATCCGCCTAGTACCAATGTCTTATAGAATTTACATAGATGAAATTACAAGAAAAAGCTGATTAGTAAATTGTCAGCCCTTAACCAATGCTTGGCTGTGCACTGATGATGAAGTTACCTAGTCGGCCCCACTTTTGCCAATACCATGTTGGCTGCCGTTTTATTCAGTCTAAACTTTTATTTGATATATTCTGAAATGGGAATAAAAAGTCAGCCAGCAGTTTTGTATCCTGGTCCCTTTATGAATCTACCTGGTTTGGCATCTGTATGTTCACCATCTTTCAATACCAATACCCCATTTACAAATACAGCAATCATGGCTGTTGAATATTGATGCGGTTTATCATAAGTAGCGTGATCACTTATTTTTGACGGATCAAAAATTAATAAATCGGCATAGTTACCGACTTTTAATTCGCCACGTTTGGAAAGATTTAAATTGGTAGCCGGAAGTTTAGATAATTTGCGGATGGCCTCCTGCAATGTAAATAATTTTTCGTCGCGGCAATACTTGCCAATTACTCTTGAAAAATTACCGTAAGCTCTTGGATGAGGATTTGATTTAAGAAAAAAGCCTTCAGAAGCATACGATCCTTCGTCTGAACCAAAGCTCACCCAGGGTAGTGCAATTTGTTTCTTTACATTTTCTTCGTTCATTAAAAAATAAGCTACTTCAATTCTGGTGCTATCCTGTACTATAAGGTCCATGGCAGTTTCTTCAGGTGATGTCCCTCTTATTGCTGCAACCTGCGCCAATGTTTTTCCAGTATATTTTTTTAAAGAGTCCTGCTTAAAGGCAAGCAGGAGAACCTTATTAGGACTGCCTGCACCATAGTATACATTTTCCCAGTCGGTAGCATTTGCATTCATTGCCATCTTCATTTGCATTCGGATGGCCGAATCCTGCAATCGCTTCCACAGATTGCCAAAACCACCGTCTTGTAGTGATGGCGGGAATGATGCAGTTAAGCCGGTTGCTCCTGCAAGGTAGGTATACATATCAGCTGTTATATTTAGTCCTTCGGTTCTGGCTTTTTCAATTCGCCTGATTACGCTATCCATTTTATTCCAGTTTGCTTTGCCTGATGCTTTCAGGTGATATATTTCAGCATGGATATTTGCCTCTTTGGCAATGGTGATCAATTCTTCCACTCCTTCATATAATCGGTTTCCCTCACTTCGAATATGCGAAGTATATGATCCACCATACTTTGATGCCTCTTTACACAATACAACCAATTCATTTGTATTGGCAAAAAAACCAGGTGGGTATATAAGAGATGAACCTACACCTAATGCACCTTCTTCCATGGCTTGTTTAACCAATAACCTCATGTTGTCAAGTTCAGCGGGAGTAGCTTCACGATCTGCTTCACCAACTACATAGGTTCTAACAGTTGCTGCTCCTATAAAAGAAGCGATGTTGCAGGAAACACCTTTTTTCTCCAGCCAGGTAAGGTATTCTCCAAGTGTATTCCATTCAGCTCGGCCATCCAGCATTTGCTTTTTCATTGTTGGATTCAAAGGACCCATACTTGTGCCTTCGCCCATTACTTCCAAAGTGACTCCCTGACGTATATCACTTTGTGACCGCCCATCTGCAATCAGTGTTTCATTGGCCCAGCTAAGCATATTGATAAATCCCGGTGATACCGCCATTCCTGTTGCATCCAGTATTTTTTTTGCAGTTACATTTTTTAAGTCCCCAATAAATGCGATGGTATCAGCATTAATAGCGATATCTGCCTTGTAAGGAACTCCACCATTACCATCATATACCATTCCGTTACGTATAATAGTTTCATATTTTGTTTTACTGTTACAAGAAATAATTGTAGCTGAGATAACTACTATTAAAAATATGTTCTTCATATTTAGTTAGTTGAACTATAAATATAGCCAAGGGATTTAGTCATTAGTTTTTAATCTCCTCTATATTAATATTAGCATACGGCTCCACTAAAAATGGCAGCCAACGGTTCATGTATTGGCGATGATGGGGCATTTGAAAAACGTCACCCCAGCATTTGCACAAATGCCTAATAGAATTACAAATGTTGAGTTTACAATTGTCAGCCCCACTATTGCCAATACGATGTTAGCGGTTCGTTGTTTTCTGCTCACTTGATTTGTATTTAAATAATCCATTATAAATTAAATAGCTTACAAGTCCGGCCAAAATAGTAGCAATTATGTCCCAAATGTCTATTGGCTTTCCAAGCAAAGGGTGTACAAGCTCAAAAACAACAACACTAAACGTCCCAAGTTTTATTAAGTAGTTTCCTTTTGTCGTGTCATTGGATAAAATTGCAATTAAGAAGAATATTGTCGGCAAAGTCCCAAAGGTATTACCCAAAGTGTCGGCAATATGAAAGTCATTTATTTTATTATTGTAGATATATGGTCGATAAATTGGTCGTCCAACAAACTCATAAATAAGTAAAGCTGAAATTCCAATAGCAAAATTGATTGCTTTGTATTTAGTAAGCCTCCAATTACTAAGTTCTTTTATAAAATCGTTTACTGTCATAACTCTATATCTTTGTTTCGCTATTCTTTTCGTCCTTTCATTATCTTTTTTTAAAATTCTCTGTCTATCAGTTACAATAGAAACAAAACGAAAGTCAGCATTTTTATTTTTATCAAGCTGTCACTCTACAATGACCGCTAACGTCAAAGGCTTTGCGCAGTTTGGATATTCTGTGATCCTACTGCTGGCTTGGCCACTACTGACGCGATTAGCTAAAGCCAAATTACTACAGTTGATTAGCAATACCAAAAGATGATAGGCCAAAGGTGGAAGCCCAAATTGCGCAAAGCCTTATGTTGGGCGTTCGCCTTATCGTTTCAGCTTTATGCGTTTTTTCTGAAAATTGAATTTAATAAATTGTATAGAAATAATAATTGTGCTATAATTAGCAAACATGTCATAGTCGTAATAAACATGCTCGGTTTATTAACTACAGTATGGTCAGCCGAAATACCGTAATCGTAATATCGTCGTGGCATACCACCCATAAGGTGAATATACTGTATAGGAAAGATGAGAAAACTTGTGCTTAAAAAAGTAACCCAGAAATGGATATAGCCCAAAGTATTATTCAGTTGTCTTTTAAAAAATTTAGTACCCCAAAGATAGATTGATGCACAAATTGCAAACCCCATCAAAGCAAAAAAAAGTGGATAGGAATGTGGTGTCACGAAATAAGTGTAATCCAAATGAATGTCTAAAGCAGAGTTTCCAAAAGAGATTTGTCGTGAGCAAATTAAAATGAGATAGCTTAAAAAGCCTATTGTAAAAACTTTTTCGGGTGTAAAATAGATATACCTTTTACAGGTTTTAATAAGTATTCGGCACAAAATTAAAGCTACTATCAAAATAATAGGCGTAATAAAAAACCAAAAAAAGGATTTAACCCTGCCACAAATTGTAGGTGTGCCCTAACAATAATTAATGGAACAAAAGCTAATAGTGCTGATAAAAGTAATATAATAAAATATTTTCTCAATTAGGTATAACTATAGTGTAATAAAATCTTACAAGGTGACGCCCAACGTCCCAGGCTTTGCGCAGTTTGGATAATCTGTGATCCTACTGCTGGCTTGGCCACTAAAGACGCGATTAGCTAAAGCCAAATTACTGAAGTTGATTAGCAATACCAAAAGATGATGGGCCAAAAGCGGAAGCCCAAATTGCGCAAAGCCTTTTGTTGCACGTAGTTTTAGCTTTACTAGAACCTAACCAACTGTTGAAATAATTGACTTAGTTCTTTGCTTGATTTTGCTTTATTAAGTGATACGAGACGTCCAAAAATATTCTGCCGATTTACTGTTCCATAAAATTTATATTCAATATAATAATAGCCACCTTGAGTTGTGTAGCTTTGTCTGTATGCTTTAACCTTATTGTCAAAAACAAAAAAATCAACTTCTTCTTGTTTGAACTTTTTAAATTGTTTTTTTATTTGGCTTCGAGAATTGAGAGAAGTTTCAAGATTTTGTTTTGCGATTTCTTCTGTATCAAAAATCGACCATATTAAAGTTGTCCCATTTGAACAACTTAATTGACTTTCAAAGCTTCCATTATCCAATTTGCTTATATAAGCACTAAAAGTACAGCAATCTAATTCGTATTTGTTGTCACAGTTTCTTGGAATTGCATAAAGTTTCGAGAGGAAATAAAATGAGTTTGTGCTTTTAATTTCAAGACTTGTTGTGTCGTAAATTGGAGGAAGAATCGAATCTTTACTTTGTGACATTTGTCCCAATGAAAGTGACCAATTAAACGCAAGAATTAAAATAAATAAATACTTCAAAATGGAAGTTTTAATGGTAAAATTATTTTTCATAAAATTACGTGCAACGAACAGGGCTTTGTGCAGGTTGGGAAATAGCATTCGGTCTGCCTAGAACCGAAGTTGACAATTGCAATATTGCTGATGTTTTATTCATAAGCCAAACTTATAACGTCCTGCTGAAACTGAAGCCAAATAGTAGCACAAAAGTTCATTGTTATTTCGTCTGCCCAACTTGCATAAAACCCCATGTTGGTGGCAGTTTTTTTTCGTCCAAATAGTATCATATTGAACACTACCTAGCACCATAAATACTTTTTACTCCAATAATATCTCCTGATTGAAGTTGACTGTACTTAGTAAATTGGTTTGGGTTCATAACATTTTGGCTATTTACGTGTCCAAGCCCAAGTACATGCCCAATTTCGTGAAGTATTGCTCCATAGATAGTTGAACAAATATATTCGTTCCTTTTAAAAATAATTTGCCCTTTTATATCCGAACACGGGTATTGGTCGAAGTTAGGATAGCCAATTGATGACTGTTCGATATCAGCAATCATAATTTTTATGTCGGCAGTTTCATTAAGGGCTACTTCCCTAAAATTGACCTTTACCACAGAAGACCACTCTGCAAATGCTAAGCGAAATTTGTCTTTTGTACAAGAAATGGAGTTGTTTTCAAATGCAATACTTGTTAGGTTTTCTTTGTCATGAGTATTAAAAACAAAACCTGCGTCCATAAATTTATATTTGAGTTCAATGTTCCCAGTGCCTGGGCCTGATTTTTCTAATCCAGCATTAGAAAATGGATTATTGTTACCCCATTTATATCCGAATGTGCAATATGCACCATTACCCGTTCCATCGCATATGTTAAATAAGTTAGCATCACAAGGTTTATATTTTGGGACAACCTCTTTAGTACAAGTACTCAGCACAAAAAGTAGCTGAATTGCACAAATAAATTTGAAAATAGAATAGTACGAAGTTTTCTTAATAGTATACTTAAATTTCATATTCTTTTGTATCAGTATTTGTTTAAAATTGCCACCAACGCTTAAAAGTACGCATAACCCATCACACCATAAATAATCCCAATGGGAATTTTCTGAGTCAATTCTGGTTTGATATGCTCATGGGTATCTGCAGGTGTGGTGGAGATATTAGAAAAGCGCAGGTGGGGGAGTAAAGTGAGATATAAGAAAAACGCGGAAATAAGAAGGGTGGGTTGATGAGCTGAGAGTTATTTCCATTTCAAGCGGTCAAGTGGGCTTTGAATATTGCCCAGACTTTTGATACTGACATGTGTGTAGCGCATGGTGGTGCGGATGCTGTTGTGGCCCAAGAGTTCTTGTATGTATCTAAGGTCGGTGCCGGCTTCCATTAAGTGGGTGGCATAGCTGTGGCGGAGCATGTGGATGCTGCCTTTTTTTTGGATGCCGGCGGCTTGTTTGGCGTCTTGAATAATTTGTTGGGTGCTGCGCACACTATAGGGGCCGCCATTGGGGTTTTCAAAAAGGTAGACTTTGGGTTGATAGGCCAAATGGTATTCGCGCAAGGTGATTAAAAGTATTTGTGAGAGTGGTACCATTCTGTCCTTCTTTCCCTTGGCGCCGCGTATATGTATCATCATGCGTTTGCTATCTATATCCGCAATTTTCAAACCCACAATTTCACTCACGCGCAATCCGCCCGCATAACCTGTCATGAGAATACACTTGTGTTTGAGGTTGGGCATTTTGCTAATCATGTCTACCACTTCTGATTCGGCCAGAATGCTAGGTAATTGATAGGGTTTCTTAGGTCTTGGCAGGTCATAAAATTCGGTGGCCCTTTCCAATACTTTTTCAAAATAGACTATTGTTTTCTCACACAAGATGTTAGAAAAAAAGGGAGTAGAGAAGAGGTCTAAAAAATATTTAGTATCAGGTTTAAAAAAAACGCCCCGGAAAATTCCAAGGGCGCTAGTATCACTCAAACAAATTCAATCAATTATTCGGCTTCTGCCATTACTTCTGTTACTTCAGGAATCATGCGTTTCATCATGCCTTCAATCCCAGCTTTCAAGGTTACCATGGAAGAAGGGCAACCACTGCAAGATCCTTGCAACATTAGGTTCACCACACCGTCTTTATAACTGCGGAACTGAATAGCACCACCATCCATTTCAACGGCTGGTTTTACATAATTCTCCAACAATTCTTTTACGCGTTTTACAATATCATCATCATCCGCACTTACGGTATTGCTAGCTTCTTGTTTGGTTTTTGAAACTTCTTCATCATTCACTACCACACCGCCGTTTTCCAAATACTCTTTCAAGAAAGTCTTGATAGAAGGAATTACGTCTTGCCAATCATCGGTATCTGCTGTCTTGGTCAGGGTAATAAAATTGCTGGCAATAAACACAGATTTGATAAAAGGAAAACCAAACAGTTCTTTTGCCAAGGGCGATGGTCCTGCCAGTGTTTCATCAGCAAAATCAATGCTTTTTCCAGGATACAATAATTTGTTGGCCACAAATTTCATGGTCTCTGGATTGGGTGTCATCTCAGTATAGATGCTGATCACTGGGTTGCCTGTTTTAATCATAAGAAAGATTTTATGCGTGGGTAACGATTGCAAATTTAAACAAAAGCGGGCTGGGAAGGTTCATTCCAAAGGCCTAAGCCAGCCAGAAGCCCCTTTTTTTCGGATATCGAAAGCCAATTAACATAGATTTTAACCCTATCTGGGGCCCTAGTCAATATTTGGCCGGATTTTTCGTTCTATACCAGTACATGAAACAAAAGCGCATTCCCATTATACTCTTGGTCATGCTAATGACCTGCGGCGCCGTTTCTGCGCAAACGGGCGTGAAGCCTTTTGGCATCAATATCTGCGGTGCTGAATTTGAAGAAAAAACCATTCCAGGGGTCATGGGCAAGGACTATATCTACCCTCCCGATGCCGATATTGAATATTTCTACCAACAAGGCATGCAACTTTTGACTGTTCCTTTTAAATGGGAGCGGGTGCAACAAACACCGGGTGGACCACTGGACCGAGCCAATGTAGATGAGATGCGCCGCGTAATCCAATACTGCTCAGACAGAAATATTCGCGTGGTTTTGAGTATGCACAATTTTGGCCGATACGTGATTGGTAAAACCGAACATATTCTAGGTAGTCCCACAGTACCACGGACTATGCTGGGTGATTTCTGGTCTAAACTGGCCGCAGAATTCAGTGACTTACGCAACGTATTTGGTTATGAGATCATGACCGAGCCCCACGATATGGGAGAATACGATTGGTTTACCACTGCCCAAACCACCATCAATATGTTGCGGCAGGTAGATAAAAAAGCCATCATCATTATTTCGGGAGACAATTATGCCAATGCAGAAAAATGGCGTCAGTATAGTGATAACCTCAAAGACTTGGTAGATCCTAATGACAACCTGATGTATGACGCTCACTGTTATTTTGACAAAAACTATTCAGGCAGGTATGTTGAAAGTTATGATAGTAGCTTGGCCGATCAATACACTGGTGTTAGAAGAATCATGCCCTTTGTGCGTTGGCTCAAAGACCATAACAAACGCGGCTATGTAGGTGAATATGGGGTACCCGATAATGACCTGCGATGGCTAACCGTCTTGGATAATTTTTTGAAATATTTGAGCGAGAATAATGTAAATGGATGCTACTGGGCCGCGGGTTCTAGGTGGAACAAATATCCCTTGTCTGTTCAGCCCTTTGTACAAGAAGAGCGGCCACAGATGGAAGTGCTGCTGCGTTACAAAAGAACCGCACCTAATAACAATTCTTCCTTTGATTTTCTATTACCAGAAACCTATTTGTTCCTGCCCAATTCAACGTTATTGCCCAAGGATAAGGGTGGCGTTTTTGCCCCCGCATCTGTAGAAAGCAAGATCAAAGTGAAGAACTAGCCTGCGGCGATGTCTTCTAACAAACACCCATTTTATTCCGGCACAATGCGCAACTTGGCATAATTGAGCATGATCTTCTTTTCACCATTAGTGGCAAAGTTGATGGTAGCAATAGGATTATGTGCTGAACCTTCTACTTTGGCAACTACTCCAAATCCAAATTTTAAATGCTCCACTTTTTGACCGGCTTGTAAACCACTGGTATCACTGGCTACAAAATCGCCGGAAGGCTGGTGCTCTACAACTTTACTTACTGGTGGAACAACAGGTAAGTATTCTGGTTTGCCTTTTGGAGCGTCTGGTTTTCTTGCTGGAGGCGCGCCGTATTTTTTCTCGGCTGAGGCGGCTGAATTACTATTGCCAAATCCACGTTGCATTCTTTCAAAACCACCACCCCATTGGCTGGAAGAATTATTTCTGGCCCCACCACCTGCATAGCTCTTGTCTATATAAGCTTCGGGCATTTCTTCAATAAAACGGCTGGGTTCATTTTGCACCAATTGACCAAATCTATAACGTGAATTGGCATAGGTTAACCAGAGATGTTGTTTGGCGCGCGTAATGGCTACATAGAACAACCTGCGTTCTTCTTCCAATTCTTCGCGGGTATTAATAGCCATGGCATTGGGGAACAAGGTTTCTTCAATCCCGCCCACAAATACACAACTAAATTCCAGACCCTTGGCCGCGTGAATGGTCATCAATTTCACCACATCGGTTTCTTGTTTGTTATCATCGGCATCTGTAACCAAGGTAATCTGTTGTAAGTATGCGCCCATGCTCTTGCTTCCCACTTCGCCATCATCATTGTCAGGACTCTCGGTCCACTCTTTAATGGAGTTCAACAACTCTTGCACGTTTTCATATCGCGCCAGCCCTTCTGTGGTTTTGTCTGCAAACAATTCTTTAACCAGATTGGTATGCTTGCCCACTTGCACTGCTACGTCATAAGCATTCTTATCCGTGAGCAGGCTTTGGAAATAGCGGATCATGGTCACAAAATTCTGCAGCGCTTCTAATGTACCACCCTTGAATCCAAACTCTCCTGCGCGAGACACCACATCATACATGCTGATCTCATTTTCATTGGCAGCCGTAATCAATTTTTCAATACTGGTTTTACCAACTCCGCGAGCAGGATAATTGATGATTCTTTTCAGCGCTTCTTCATCACGGGTATTCACCATAATGCGTAAGTAGGCCAAGAAATCCTTGATCTCTTTGCGTTGATAGAAGCTGGTACCACCATAAATTCTATACGCAATGCCCATGCGGCGCAGACTTTCTTCATAAGCCCGGCTCTGTGCATTGGTTCTATATAAAATGGCAAAGTCTTGGTTGTAAAAATGGTTGCGGAGTTTTTGTTCCTGTATGGTATCGGCCACAAATTTGCCCTCGTCATTATCCGTCATGGTGCGCACCAATCTGATCTTTTCACCTTCGTTATTATCCGTCCAAAGGTTCTTAGGAATCTGCCCCTGATTAATCTTAATCACTTCATTGGCTACATGAATAATATTCTTGCTACTCCTATAGTTCTGTTCCAGCTTCACCACTTTAACATCGTCATAGTCTTTTTGAAACTGGAGAATGTTTTCAATAGTAGCCCCGCGGAAACTATAAATACTTTGGGCGTCATCACCCACTACGCAGATATTCTCATGGGCTGCGGCCAATAGCTTGGTAATCTGGTACTGCACCGCGTTGGTATCTTGGTACTCATCTATCAAGATATATTTGAACTTGTGCTGGTATTTGTGCAAGGCATCAGGAAATGTATTTAAGAGCTCGTGCATTTTCAGCAACAAGTCATCAAAATCCATGGCCCCGTTTTTAGCACAGCGGTTGGCATAAGCCAGATAGATCTGAGAAATGGCCTGACGGTTGGCCCGCATGTCTTCCTGCTGTATATAATAGTCATTGGCGTATTCGGCCGGACCTACCAGGGCATTCTTGGCCTGAGAAATCCGGTTGCCCACCACACTGGCTTTATAGTGTTTGTCATCCAGGTTTAGCTCATTCACCACTGCCTTGATTACAGAACGGCTATCGTCAGTGTCATAAATGGTAAAATTGCTGGGATAACCCATTCTATAGGCTTCGCCCCTCAAAATCCGAGCAAAAACGCTGTGGAAAGTACCAATATAGAGGTTGCGCGCCTCAGAATTGCCCAGGATCTTTTCAATCCTTTCCTTCATTTCTGCCGCCGCCTTATTGGTAAAAGTCAGGGCCAATATATTAAACGCGTCTACCCCACTAGCCATTAAGTGGGCAATTCGGGTGGTCAACACCTTGGTTTTGCCGCTTCCCGCACCCGCAACAATCATAATCGGACCCTTTATATGCGTCACTGCTTCATATTGCGGTTCATTCAACCCCTTAAGATACTCTTGCATGGCTGCAAGATAAATAGATGCCCGCTTGAAAAACCCGATGTGGAAATCAATTCGTTAAATCCAGCCTAAGATTCCCGTTTTAACTTTCTAGCAAATATTTGGGTGCTACCTTTGCCATCCCCCCAATTTTGGGGGCTATTATTGAAAATCAATAGCTTATGCGTTTTTTGAGGTTCAAAAAAATCCGGTTCTTACTCATCCCCGTTATCTTATTAATGGGCGGTTTGGTGTTTGGTACCGGAAATCACGGACCAAAAAAATCCAAGCTTCCCACCTATAAAGACTCGGCTAATACATCTGTGACCGATAATAATCGTGCTTTTTTATACGATTCTTTAGACCTAGACGGTTTGGGTTTATCCAAAGAAGCATTCAATTTGGCCTTAACAGGTTATCAATCTTTGGTAGAAGCGGGTAAGGTTCAAAAAGACAATATCCTCACCATTATTGATTTTAGTCTGCCTTCTAGTCAGAAAAGGCTTTTTGTAATAGACCTCTCAACAGGTGCCCTATTATTCAACACTTTTGTATCTCACGGAAGAAATTCAGGAACAGCCCTTGCTTCTAAATTCTCTAATGCCTTTAATAGTTTTAAAAGTAGTTTGGGATTCTATACTACGGGTAGTCCATATTCTGGTAAACATGGATACAGTCTTCGCCTAGAAGGACAAGAAGCTGGGATCAATGACAATGCCATGGAAAGAGGGATTGTGATGCATAGTGCGGATTATGTAAACGAACGCACCATTCACCAAATGGGGTATTTGGGTCGCAGCCAAGGTTGCCCCGCTATTCCAGAAGCTTTGAAAAAACCCATTATTGAAACCATCCGCAACGGTAGTTGCTTATTTGTCTATAGTCCAGACAAAGATTATACAGCGCATTCTAAATTGCTGCAGAAGGGTTCCATATAGAACCACCCATTAAGTTTGTTTTCCTTTTATCCATTTGCTTTAGGTATAATATTAGGTTTTGTTACTACTTTGGCAGTTTTGTAGTCTATAAAACAATTAATGACAACAACAACTGCCCCTCCAGCACTTAGTTCCTATCAGAAACTAGTCATTTTCTTATTAGCCATCACACAATTCACGGTGGTATTGGATTTCATGGTCATGTCTCCCTTGGGCGATATCATGATGAAGTCTATGAATATTAATACCGCCCAATTTGGGGTGGCCGTATCTGCTTATGCCTTTAGCGCAGGCATTTCTGGATTAATGACAGCGGGCTTTGCCGATAAATACGATCGGAAAAAACTGCTCCTATTTTTCTATACAGGCTTTGTCATTGGTACATTTTTCTGTGCCTTGGCGCCTAACCATTTTTGGTTGGTAGCGGCTAGAATTGTTACGGGTATTTTTGGTGGGGTTATTGGATCTATTTCTTTAGCTATTGTGGCTGACTTATTTGATTTTCAGCAAAGGGGTAAGGTCATGGGTTTTATTCAAATGGGTTTTGGCGTGAGTCAGGTAATGGGTATTCCTATTGGTTTGTATATAGCTAACCAGTGGGGATGGCATGTTCCTTTCTTGGCCATCGCCGCGCTAGCGGCAATTATTGCCATTATTATATTCATCAAGCTCCAACCATTAACGGCGCACTTAGCGCTTCAACAGGAACACTCAGTTGTCAAACACTTATTGCATACCGTTACTTTAAAAAATCATCGCATTGGATTTTTGTCAACGGCTTTATTATCTGTAGGTGGTTTTATGATGATGCCTTTTGGTTCTGCATTTGCCATTAATAATTTAAAAATCAGCACACATCAATTACCACTACTCTTTATGGTAACTGGTGTGGCTGCGCTCATTTCAATGCCCTTGATTGGAAAGATGAGTGACCGCGTTGACAGATTTAAAATCTTTGCAATTGCCACATTGGTTGCTGCTGTTGTCATCAATATTTATGCGCACTATGCAGCAACCCCTTTCTGGATAGTATTGGTAACCAATGTTTGTATGATGGTAGCCATCATGAGTAGGATGGTGCCAGCATCGGCCCTAACATCAGCCATACCCGAACCACAGTATCGTGGTTCTTTTATGAGTATCAATGCTTCTTTACAACAGATGGCCGGAGGATTTGGGGCCATGATTGCAGGTTGGGTGATTGTACAAAAAGATCGCTATGCGCCTTTAGAACACTATGATTGGTTGGCCATGATAGCCACTGGTACCATGATCATCACCATCTTCTTAGTCTATCGCGTTAGCAAGATTGTGCAAAAGCGATAATGGTTTTCTTCTAAATAATTCAACAGTTTTATTAAATAGCTTCAAGTCTTATTTGAGATTTGAAAAAGATTATATTAGTAGTTCAATTACTTATATGAAGAAAGCATTCTGCACTCTTTCATTGATCACGCTCTTTTCTTTTCTTGGTCAATCTACTTTTTCTCAAACCAGTTTACTCATCAACAATGTGCAAATTTTTAATGGTAAGGACGAGAAAACCATTACGGGAAATGTATTGGTAGTAGATAACCTGATTAGTAAAATTTCAACAGCGCCAATAGCTACAGATAAAAGCGGGAATACTAAAATCATTGATGGAAAGGGTAAATTTCTCATGCCCGGTTTAATTGATGCGCACTGGCACGCTATCATGACCGCCAATACTTTGGAAGACTTGATGGAGGGTGAACCCGGATATGCCTTTATCAAATCTGGTAAAGAAGCTACCAACACTTTAATGCGTGGCTTTACGGCTGTGCGCGATTTGGGTGGCCCTAGTTTTGGTTTGAAAAAAGCCATTGATGAGGGTGTAGTTGCTGGACCTAGAATCTGGCCTAGTGGTTCCATTATTTCTCAAACCTCCGGTCATGGTGATTTTAGGTCTGTAAATGAACGCCCCGTTTCTCTAGGGGGTAATTTGCACCATTCAGAAGATATTGGTGGTGCTACTATTGCAGACGGCAAGGATGCGGTTTTGGTGGCTGTTCGCGAAAATTTGAAAAGAGGTGCTTCACAAATTAAACTCACTGCTGGCGGTGGGGTATCTTCTGTATTTGATCCACTAGACGTTAGTCAATTTACCTTAGAAGAATTAAAAGCAGCAGTAGAAGCAGCTGAGGACTGGGGTACTTATGTAGCGGTACACGCTTATACTGACCGTGCCATTCAAAAATCCATTGAAGCTGGTGTAAAATGCATTGACCATGGACACTTGATGAGCGATGCATCACTCAAGTTGATTGGTGAAAAAGGTGTTTGGTTGAGCATGCAACCCTTGGATAGTGCGGTACGTGCGGGTTCTAGTGCAGAGCAAAAACAAAAAAAATACGATGTGGCTGCGGGTACCGAAAGAATTTATGCCGCCGTAAAAAAATACCATTTGAAACTGGCTTGGGGAACCGATTTGTTGTTTGACCCAAGAGCCAATAGCAAACAAACTTCTACCATTCCTTTAATGGGAAAATGGTTTAGTCCATTTGAGGTCTTGAAAATGATTACACATGACAATGGTGAATTGTTGGCATTTTCTGGTAAAAGAAGTCCTTATCGTTTGGGTAAGTTGGGTGTGATTGAAGAAGGGGCTTACGCCGATTTGTTGATGGTAGATGGCAATCCATTGAAGGATCTGAAACTGATGGAAGATTATGAAAAGAATTTTGTCTTGATAGTAAAGAATGGTGCCGTATTCAAAAATACCATCAAATAATTTTTTAATTTTAGGAATACAAAAATTGCCATATGAAAACCCAACTGCTTTCCCTTGCCCTTGCTTTTTCAACACTTGTTGCTGTTGCACAGAAAAAAGAAATTGTATTTAATGTAGTGTTCAAAGACAAAAACATTGGAACCATTCATGCGGTGAAAGAAGTGGCAGGAACCAAGGTAACAAGTGATCTTAAGACCAATACAGACGCCAAAGTATTTATGATGTCTATTCATGTAGAATCAGAAGTAAATGCAGTAAAAGAAAATGGGGTCTTAGTACAGGGAACGGCTTATAGACACGCCAATCGTGGTTCAGAAGACGTACACGCCAAAGTAACCAAAGTGGCAGACAAAACATATCAAGCATTGAAAAATGGCAAGACTACAAAAATTGAAAACAAGTTGATTGATGTATGTGTAGTGGATCTTTATCACCAAGAACCCAAGGGATTGAATGCTATTTTCTCCAATATGTACGCAGACTTTCTAAAGGTTAAAGCCCTTGGTGCGGGTAAATACCAAGTAACTACGCCAGACAATAAAGACACATTTTACAATTACCAAAATGGTCAATTGGTGTTAGTGGAATCCAATACCCCACTAGGCAAAGTGGTGTGTAAAAGGATTTGATAGGGTATTGACATTCTGCTTTTTTGTTGTATTTTACTGTAGATGAACCATTAAAAACCGCCCTATGTTTTTTGGTAAACTCATACAGTACCTCTTTTTGGTATTCATTGGCTTCTTGTTAATCCTGCTAGTCAGTATTATTTTAGAAACCCCAGCAACGCCGCAGGGTGAATACCATTATTCTAGTTTTCTAAGAAATAATTACGGCATTACAGCTGCCATTTTGTATTTGATTGCGGGACTGGCTGTGGGTTATTTAATGGAGCTCAAACCCTGGTTAGCGGGTATTTGTTTGATTTTGATTTTTCCATTAACTGCTTTGTATGAAGCCACTATCTACACCGGTAGCCATAATTTAATTCCGTTTGAGTTCCTGTTTTTCCTCTTGTATGCCCTTCCATCCTTGGCTGGCGCCTATCTTGGAAAATGGTTATCAGACAGGGCAGAGAAAACCAATTAAATCCTAACTTCCATACATGTCTGAAAAAACCTATCCCTGTCTTTGGTTTGATGGTCAAGCCAAAGCGGCAGCCCAATTTTATTGCTCTATTTTTCCTGATTCCAGTATTATTCAGGAAAGCCCCATGGTGGTTAATTGGGTGTTGAATGGCCAACGATTTATGGGCTTGAATGGTGGGCCCATGTTTCAATTAAATGCCAGCATTTCTGTCTTTGCTAATTTTGACAACCAAGCAAGTTTAGATGCCGCTTGGAACCAACTCATAGAGGGTGGTTCTGCACTCATGCCCATTGACAAGTATCCATGGAGCGAAAGATATGGTTGGCTCAAAGACAAGTTTGGATTAACCTGGCAACTGATGTTAAGCGATAATAACTTATTGCTTCCTTCTATGTTGTTCTCCCATACACAATTTGGCAATGCACAGTCTGCCATGCAATTATATGCATCCATTTTTCCTTCTTCTGGAATTGATATCACGGAACTTTACGGACCTGAAAATCCTGATCAAGTAGGTAAACTTATGTTTGGTCAAATGCATGTAATGGACAATCCTTTGATTTTGATGGATGGGCCCGGCGACCATTATTTTCAATTCAATGAAGCTTTCTCAATGGTGGTAGAATGCGCCAATCAAACAGAAATTGATCATTATTGGAATAGCTTAATTGCAGATGGGGGACAAGAATCTATGTGCGGTTGGCTCAAAGACAGGTTTGGGGTTTCCTGGCAAATTATTCCAACAGCTTTAAGCAAACTGATGAGTCAAGGCAAGGGACAAAAGGTAATGGAAGTTCTATTGAAAATGCGCAAGTTAGTCATCGCTGATTTAGAAGCAGCTGCCAATAGCTAATTCCATTCTATGAAGAAAACCACAGTTTTGTTGTTGGGTTTTTTGCTGGTCAAAATGATCTTGCAATTTCAATTGATTCATCCTGTTTTTGATTTGCACAGGGATGAGTATTTACACTTAGACCAAGCCAAACACTTGGCTTGGGGTTTTCAGTCTGTTCCCCCACTTAGTTCCTGGATTGCTTGGGTTATTTTACAATTGGGTAACGGTGTTTTCTGGGTCAAATTTTTTCCTGCTTTGTTTGGGGCTTTGACCATTTTGGTGGTTTGGAAAATCATTGAGGCTTTGAATGGTGGCTTGTTTGCGCTTTGCATGGGTGCCACCGCTTTATTAATGTCAGTTTTATTACGAATCAATATTCTCTTTCAACCCAATTCATTTGAATACTTTATCTGGACCTGTGTTTATTATTTTATCATCCAATACATTCAAACCAAAAAAAGCAGCTGGTTGTATGGCATGGCCATCTCCATTGGTTTGGGTATTTTAAACAAATACAATATTGCTTTTCTAATACTGGGTTTATTTCCTGCCTTGTTAATCACAGAACAAAGAAGGGTGTTTACAAATAAGCATTTCTACTTAGCTATTATAGTTTGCCTAATCATGATTGCTCCTAACCTCTACTGGCAATGGACAAATGATTTTCCGGTAATTAGTCATATGCAAGAATTGAAAAGAACACAATTGGTTAATGTAACAACTGGGCATTTTATCAAAGAACAATTCCTGTTTTTCTTTGCTTCGGTTTTTGTATTAGTAACCGCTTTTGTTGGCTTTTTTAGATATGACCCTTTTAAACCATTTCGCATTTTTCTTTGGGCATTTTGTTTTAGTATTGGACTATTTATTTATTTCAAGGCAAAGGCCTATTATGCCATTGGACTGTATCCGGTACTCATTGCTTTTGGTGCTGTCTATTTAGAACAGGTTTTATCAAAGTCTTGGCGCGTTTATTTAAAACCCGTTTGCTTGATTTTTCCTTTTGCTATTATGATTCCTATGTTCAACCTCATCTTCCCTATTGAAACGCCAGAACAGATGCGCAGCATGGAGGCAGATTTTAAAAAGTTTGGATTAATCAGATGGGAAGATGGAAAGAACCATGAAATACCACAAGATTTTGCAGACATGTTGGGCTGGAAAGAAATGGCTGCCAAAGTAGATAGTGCTGTACTTAGTTTGAATGACCCCAAACACACATTGGTCTATTGTGATAATTATGGTCAGGCGGGTGCGGTCAATTTTTATTCCAAGATCAGGGATATGAGAGCAGTTTCTTATGATGCTGATTACTTGAATTGGTTTCCATTAAATGATTCCATTAAACATGTGATACAAGTAAAAGAAGCAAAAGACGTAGAAAGAGAAATGGCTGATCAACAAAACAATTTTGAATCAGTTGTGAAATTTGGAAAAATTGAATCGGCATTTGCCCGAGAAAAAGGATCTGCTATTTTGATTTTGAAAAATACTAAGATCAATTTGAACCAATTAATCCAAAAGGATATAGCCGAAGAAAAATCCAAGCATTGAGGTTAAAAATAATGCCGGTAAATTAGACTCCACTATTGAATATTACTTGATTTTTCCTTGAATAACCATGACGATTGTCATGGTTATTTTTTTATGCCTTTTTTAAATTTATTCTGCCATTATTCCTGAGTAAAATCAGCATTTTTTCTTCACTTTAAATCGATTGCAATGATTACCGCTGAACAGCACCTGGCACTCATTGAAGAGTGCAAAATTTGGCATCAAACGCTGGCCAAAACCAAAGAAATGATTAATGAACTCAAAAACGAATTGTACTTATTTGCTCCCGGAAAAACAGAACACAGCACATTAGAAGGTATTGAACACTTTCACAACCAATTTCACATTCAGCTAATTAATATCCATGACCTTAAACATGAGATCAAACACCATGTTACAGAAGCTGAAAGACACCCAAATTTTGGACACCGGATTCCGCACCACTACTTAAAGGATAAATTGGATGCGCTTCTCGGTTTTATCAACAACCTGAAAACAGAATTCCATCAATTCATTCTTAAATAATGCGTCATGGCCAATTTTGATTCTAACCATGTAAAAAATATTGCGCTGCTGGGGCACCCCGGTAGCGGAAAAACCAGTGTAGCTGAAAGCATGTTATTTGAAGCCGGTCTGATTAATAGATGCGGCAGTATTTTAGCAAAAAACACCGTTAGTGATTACCACGAATTAGAAACAGAACGCCAAAGTTCTGTTTTTGCGTCTCTGATGCATACGGTTTGGAAAAACTATAAAATCAATATCATAGACACGCCGGGATATAATGACTTTTCTGGTGAACTCATCAGCGCTTTACGCGTGGCCGATACGGGTGTTATGATCCTCAATGCTGCTGTTGGAGTAGAAGTAGGAACCGATATCATTTGGGAATACACGGATCAGTTTAAGACACCAACGCTTTTTGTGGTCAACCAATTGGACAAAGAAGAAGCTGATTTTGATAAAACTGTGCAAGAAGCCAAAGCACATTTTGGACCCAATGTGGTAGTGGTTCAATTTCCAGAAGATACAGGTTCTGGTTTTAATGCCATTGTAGACGTGTTAAACATGACGCTTTATCAATATGGTCCAGAAGGAGGCAAGCCTAGCAAGGAACCTATTCCTGCTCATTTGAAAGATAAAGCTGAGCAATTGCACAAAGAACTGGTAGAAACCATTGCTGCTAATGACGAGGGCTTGATGGAGAAATATTTTGATAAAGGAGAACTGGATGAGGAAGACATGAAACTGGGTTTACACAACTCCATGATCCTGCACCATATTTTTCCCTTGTTCTGTGTTTCGGCTGAAAAAAATATAGGGATTGGTAGAATGATGAGTTTTATAGACAATGTTTGCCCAAGTGCCGTAGAAATGCCAGCACAAAAAACATTGTCTGGCAAATTGCTTCCTTGCGATGCCAATGGACCCGCTTGCATCTTTGTTTTTAAAACCATTACTGAACCACATATTGGTGAGTTGAGTTTGTTTAAAGTGTATAGTGGAACCATTAAATCGGGTATGGAATTGGTGAATGAAAACACCGGTGTTACTGAACAATTCAACCAACTCCTTTTATTGGAAGGTCATAAAAGAATTCCGGTAAATGAATTGGTGGCGGGTGATATTGGGGCCACTTTAAAACTGAGGTCTACCCATGTCAACAATACCTTGCATGAAAAGGGTGCGAATATTGAATTGGAACCTATTCAGTTTCCAAAACCCAATGTAACCGTTGCCATTGCTACTGTGAACAAGGGAGAAGAAGAAAAACTCTCTCAGGTATTGCATACTTTGGTGAGTGAAGACGCAACCGTATTGTTTGAAGTTTCACCAGAATTAAAACAGATCTTATTGCACTGTCAGGGTGAGCTTCATTTACAGGTGATCCAATGGAAGATTGCCCATATTCACAAACTAGAGATCAGCATTGACAAACCAAAAATTCCGTACAGAGAAACCATTCGGAAAAAAGCGGAATCCAGTTATCGCCATAAAAAACAATCTGGTGGATCCGGTCAGTTTGGAGAAGTGTTTATGTTGGTTGAACCTTGGTATGAAGGAATCCCTGATCCCCCGGGTTTACACGTAAGGGGAAGAGATGAAATTAATTTGGACTGGGGTGGCAAACTGGTTTATCTCAACTGTATTGTTGGAGGCGCTATTGACACAAGATTTCTTCCAGCCATTCTAAAAGGGGTAATGGAAAAAATGCATAACGGACCCATCACGGGTTCCTATGTAAGAGACGTGCGGGTAAGTGTGTATGATGGAAAAATGCACCCTGTAGACAGCAATGATATCTCCTTTAAGATTGCGGGCTTACAAGCTTTTAGAGCGGCTTTCAAAGACGCAGACCCACAATTATTAGAGCCCATTTATCAAGTAAGTATTTCTTGTCCGGATGATCAAGTTGGTGCCGTCATGGGCGATTTACAAACAAGACTAGCCATAGTAGAGGGCATGGAGGCAGAAGGGCATTTTCAAAAAATTACCGCCAAAGTACCCTTAGCACAATTGCACCAGTATTCTTCTTCCTTGAGAAGTCTAACACAGGGAAGGGCAAGATTTAGCATGCAATTCCATTCCTATGCACCAGTTGCTGTGGAAGTACAGAAAAAATTAATGGACGCCTATAGCAAACATGAGGTAGATAAAGAATAGAACAGGTTTTGTATCTTGGAGGTATCTTTTCATTTATCCTTTCAAGATGATTCAACCAAAACCAACCAATCGCCGTTTTATCGGCCTATTGGCTATTGCACTATGCTGCAGTTGGCAATTATTTGCACAACCTTTTTCTGATGCCTATTTAACGGGCATGAAGTACAGAATGATTGGTCCACACAGAGGTGGAAGAACCGTAGGTGCGGTGGGTGTTCCCAGCCAGCCTTCGGTTTTTTACATTGGTGTAAACAACGGTGGAGTATGGAAGTCCAATGACTATGGCCGTACTTGGAAACCCATTTTTGACCAGATGCGCACGGGTTCCGTGGGCGATATTGCTGTGTCAGAATCCAATCCTAATGTAATCTATGTGGGTTGTGGAGAAGGCATTCAAAGACCAGACCTTTCTGTGGGTGATGGCGTATACAAATCGGCCGATGGCGGAAAGACCTGGAACAATATGGGTTTGAACGATGGTCAACAGATTGGTGACATCATCATTGACCCCAAAGACGAGAACCGCATATTTGTAGCTGTCTTGGGCCATCCTTATGGACCCAATACCGAGCGTGGGGTATATAGAAGTTTGAACGGCGGCAAAACCTGGGAGCGTGTTTTGTACAAGGATGAAAATACTGGTGCTGTTCAGGTAAATTTTGATCCCAACAATTCCAATATTCTATATGCTGACCTCTGGGCCGGTAGACAGGGACCTTGGGAAAACGGACAGTGGAACGGACCAGAAAGTGGTATGTTCAAATCCACCGACGGTGGTAATACCTGGAAAAAACTAACCAAGGGATTACCCACTACCGAACAGGGTTTGGGCAGGATTGGTTTTGGCATTGCACCTACCAATAGTAATCGATTGTATGCTACTGTTGACGCAGGCAAGTATGGCGGCATCTATAGAAGTGATGACGCAGGTGAGTCCTGGCAGATGATGAGTGCAGATGGAAGGTATTGGGGAAGGGGCAGTGACTTTGCAGAAGTAAAAGTGGATCCTACCAATGCAGATATTGTGTATAGCGCCAATGTGGTGGTTTGGAAATCAACCGATGGAGCAAAAACTTGGACAGGTTTTCGTGGCGCGCCTGGGGGCGATGACTACCACAGAATCTGGATTAACCCCAACAATCCCCAAATCATGTTGATTGCCTTGGATCAGGGTGGTATTGTTACCGTGAATGGCGGAGAAACTTTTTCTTCTTGGTACAACCAACCTACTGCCCAATTTTACCACGTGATCACGGACAATAGTTTTCCTTATAATGTCTATGGTGGTCAACAAGAAAGCGGTTCGGTAGGGATTTCTTCTAGGGGCAACGATGGTCAAATCACATTCCGTGAATGGCATCCGGTTGGCGTAGAAGAATATGGTTATGTAGCACCTGACCCACTAGACCCCAATATTATTTATGGAGGTAAGATTACCAAATTTGACAAACGTACCGGACAGGTGCAGAATATTGGACCAGAAGGAATTCGTTCTGGCAAATACCGTTATGTTAGAACGGCTCCGGTATTGTTTTCACCAATAGATCCAAAGACCCTCTATTTTGCTGGAAACGTCTTGTTCAAAACCACCAATGGTGGCAATAGTTGGCAGACCATTAGTCCAGACCTTACGCGTGAGTCTTGGGATATCCCAGCCAGTGTGGGTGTGTATACAACGGCAGATATGAAAACCATGCCAAGACGTGGTGTGATTTATACCATAGCACCTTCTTATAAAGACATCAATACCATTTGGGCCGGAACCGATGACGGCTATATTCAAGTAACCCGTGACGGAGGAAAGAGTTGGAAAAACGTGACGCCTCCAGAAATTACATCTTGGAGCAAAGTCTCTTTAATGGATGCTAGTCATTTTGATGCCAACACCGTTTATGCAGCCGTGAACAGAATTCGTTGTGACGATATGCATCCTTATGCATACAAAACCAATGACGGAGGAAAGACCTGGAAAAAAATTACCAATGGTCTGCCCGATAACGAACCCATTAACGTGGTTCGTGAAGACCCAATTAGAAAAGGATTGTTGTTTGCTGGTTCAGAAAACGCGGTCTATGTGTCTTTTGACGATGGCGAACACTGGCAGTCTCTGCGCTTGAACATGCCTGCTACTTCTATTCGTGACCTGGTAATCAAAGATGATGATTTGGTCTTGGGTACACACGGTAGAGGTTTTTGGATCTTGGATGATATTTCACCACTGCGTCAATTGAGCAGCAAAACCTTGGATGCAAAAACCGTTTTGTACAAACCCCAACAAGCCATTCGCGTGCGTTGGAACATGAATACAGACACGCCATTGCCACAAGAAGAACCCGGAGGAGAAAATCCACCCGATGGTGCCATCATCAATTATCATTTGGCTCAGTCTGCTTCTGAAGTGAGTCTGGAAATTTTAGATGCTACAGGAAAATCCATTCGCAAGTATAGCAGTAAGGACAAACCCTATGCTATTCCTGATGTAAATATTCCATTGTATTGGATTCGTCCACAACAGGGTTTGAGCGCAGCAGCTGGAGCACATCGTTTTCTTTGGGACATGCACTACACACCTATTGATGAACCCGCTGAATTTCCTATGACAGCTATTTATCAGAATACACCAAAAGTGGCCAATTCACCTTGGGTATTGCCTGGTGTGTACACTGTGAAATTAACCGTTGACGGAAAAACAGAAACACAAACCCTTACTGTAAAACTGGATCCCAGAGTAAAAGCAAGTGCTATTGATTTACAACAGCAACATAGTTTGTCTTTGGCCTGCTATGAAGGTAGATTGGCATCGCGCAAGCTGTCAGAAACCATTGCCACTGCAAGGGCGATTATTAAAACAAAAACCACAGCTGCTAACAAAGACAGTTTGAATGCCATTGACCAAGAGTTAGCAACCATGGAAGGTTCAGGTAGGGCTAGCAGAAGAGGTGGTGGTGCTCAGGCCTCTCCAACAACTACTAGTGTGGAATCTGGATTTGCAGGATTGTTTGCTGTATTTCATGAAACAGAAATGACACCTACTACTCAAACAGCTGCAGCAGTAAAACAAGTACAAGAACAGTTGAAAACATTGGATACAAAAACCAAGGCCTTGCTCACCAAATTGAGTAAGTACTAAATCAGAAAATGATTTGAATTTAATAGGCGCTGCAATGGTAGCGCCTATTTCATTTGTTCCAGGTCCTTTTGTAAACTGAACATCTGGTCACGCAACCTAGCAGCTTCAATAAAGTCTAGGTCACGAGCAGCTTTTTCCATTTCTTTCTTGGTTTGCTTAATGGCTTTTTCCAATTGAGGAATGGTCTGATACGTCTCTTGCTCATCCGCTACTTTAGATGGAACCAATGGCGCGTCTTGTTGCAGGGCATAAGGATTAGATGGGTCATAGCCCTTAATATCTAAAACAGAACCTTGCGCAAACACCTGCTCCCTACTCTTGATAATAGTGGTTGGTGTAATGCCATTAGCCAGGTTATGGGCAATTTGTTTTTCGCGGCGGCGATTGGTCTCGTCAATAGTTCTTTGCATAGACTCGGTCATCTTATCGGCATAGAAAATAACAAATCCATCCACGTTACGCGCGGCGCGGCCTGCGGTCTGGGTCAAGGATTTTTCATTGCGCAAGAACCCTTCTTTGTCTGCGTCTAAAATGGCCACCAAAGAAACTTCTGGTAAATCCAATCCTTCTCTCAATAGGTTCACACCCACCAATACATCAATCTCTCCCAAGCGTAATTGTCTCAAAATTTCAACGCGCTCCAAAGTGTCTACGTCACTATGAATGTATTTTGATTTGATATTAATGCGAGCCAGGTATTTGTCCATTTCTTCAGCCATGCGTTTGGTGAGCGTGGTCACCAAAATCCGATCCCCTTTTTTCACGGTCTTGTCAATCTCGTCAAGCAAATCATCAATCTGATTGGCACTGGGTCTAATTTGAATTGGCGGATCCAAAAGCCCCGTTGGTCTTACTACTTGTTCCACTACCACACCACCTGTTTTCTCTAGTTCATAATCGCCCGGCGTGGCACTTACAAAAATGGTTTGTCCTGTGAGGGCTTCAAATTCATTAAAGTTCAAAGGCCGGTTATCCATGGCCGATGGTAGTCTAAATCCATATTCCACCAAGACCAATTTTCTACTTCTATCTCCACCATACATACCTGCCACCTGCGGAATGGTTTGGTGACTTTCATCTACCACCAATAAAAAGTCTTTGGGAAAATAATCCAATAAACAGAAAGGTCGGGTGCCTGGCTTACGCCGATCAAAAAAGCGTGAATAGTTTTCAATGCCATTGCAATATCCCAGTTCGCGAATCATTTCAATATCATATTCCACGCGCTCTTTGAGTCTTTGTGCTTCTATAAACTTACCTGTGCTTTTAAAATATTCTACCTGCGCCATCATCTCATCCTGGATCTCGTGCATCACTTGCAGGATCATTTCCTTTGGAGCCAAATAAAGGGTTGCAGGAAAAATGGCAGCGGTATCCATGACCCCAATGCGTTTGCTATTGGCGGTATCAATGCTTTCTATTTCTTCAATCTCGTCTCCAAAAAAAGTAACGCGATAACCAAAGTCTACATAGGGTAGGTTAATGTCTACGGTGTCTCCTTTAACTCGGAATGTTCCTCTTCCAAATTCTCCTTGTGATCGGTTGTACAATGCGTTGACCAAGGCGTGTAAGAATCCCTGTCTGGATATCACTTGACCTTTGTGAATACGAATAATCCCGTTCTCGTATTCGGTTGGATTACCCATACCATAAATACAACTCACACTGGCCACAACAATAATATCCCTTCTTCCACTCAATAATTGAGACGTGGCTTGCAAGCGCAGCTTGTCTAACTCTTCATTGATGCTGAGGTCTTTTTCAATATAGACATCGCGCACGGGCATATAGGCTTCTGGCTGATAGTAGTCATAGTAGCTCACAAAATAACCCACGGCATTGTCTGGGAAGAATTGTTTGAACTCTCCGTATAACTGCGCCACCAAAGTCTTATTATGCGTGAGCACCAAGGTTGGTCGCTGCGTATTTTGAATCAGGTTGGCAATGGTAAATGTTTTACCACTACCCGTTACGCCCAAAAGGGTTTGAAACTGCTCTCCATCATTTACATTATCAGTCAACTGCTTAATGGCAGAGGGCTGGTCTCCTGCGGGTAAATATGGTGCGTGTAAATTAAAGGGCATAACCTAGATTGGTCTGCTAAGTTAACCCTAATTTCCTGTTCTAAAAGGTAGCGCAGGCAAACCTGCTTCATTCACCAAATTGGGCTGGGCTGTTTCATGCCAGGCAAATCTTACTTGGGTTGGTTGTTTTACAGTTGCCGCTTGCAAGACAATTTTCTTTCCTTCAATGCTGGCATTGGCTTCTACAAATTGACCATCGGCGCCAGCCAGACTAAACCAATTGGGTGTTTTTCCGTCTGTGGTTTTGAGCGCAGCGTCCGTTTTAAAACTTAGGATAATTTTGTCTTCCTTAACGCGCATAGACTGATAAGCCGGACCACTAAAAACAGTTTTCTTAAATCCATAATCCTTGGCCAATGCCTGCAGGGCTAGTCTATGACCAACTTCCCATTTATAAGGAGGATGAATATCGCCAAGGTTATCTACCAGGTCTGTGGTCACTACCATGCCTACTTTAGATAGGTTCAAAGATGCAGCTTGTGCTTCCCAGAATTCGGGGAGTTTATATACATCATGTGGTAGAGGATCCTTGCGCTTGCTATACAAGTGCGGCGCTATTTGTACATAGTAAACTGGCATTTTTTTATCCGTGTACAATTCTCTATAGGTATTCACCAATAATTCAAATTTTGCTGGATAGGTTGCGTGGTCATGGATATTCAAATCTGATTCACCCTGATACCAAAGCATACCCTTAATGGTGCTGGGCAACATGGGTTTGATCATACTATTAAACATTTGCCCGGGGTGCACACCATCTACTTTAAAATTGGGTCCGTTTACGGAGTCTTTTAAAGTTGGTGAATTTTGGTAAGCCCAGTCTGGAATCCAAGGTTCAATTCTTGTGCCTCCCCAAGAGCTGCTGATGATACCAATAGGCACACCCGTTTTGGCTTCAATTTCCTTAGCAAAAAAATAGCCAATGGCCGATACATAATTCATGACCGTATCACTGGCGTCTACCCAACCCACCGATGGCAAATAGGGCTGTCTGGTATTGAGTCTTTCTACATAGAGATAGCGAATATTGTTTGACTTGTTGGTATTGGCTTTTTCCATTTCCTGCAAGTCTTCTCCTCTTTTGGGTAAAGCGTATCTTTTAATTTTTCGGTCATACGTATATTCCATATTGGACTGACCAGAGCAGAGCCAAACATCTCCTACCAAGATATTCTTCATGACTATGCTGTCTTTGTTCTCTGCATAGATGACCAAGTTTCTATTGGTGGTAGAAGCTTTCATGGGATCCAGCTCAATTTTCCAAGCACCAGTATTATCTGCTTGAACCGTTTTGCGTTGGTTGGCAAAAGAAAGGGTCACTGATTTTGCAGCGGGGGCGGATCCCCAAATCACAACGGGTTTTTCACGCTGCAAAATCATATTACTTGAAAAAGAAACGGGAAGGTTGAATTGGATAAAATTGTACAAGGGACAATTGGGTAGTGCGCGTAGTCCACTGATCACAGATTGGGCATTTACCCTAGCACCCGCTTCATTGGTATGGGTATGGTCTCCTGGAAAAAATGCTTTCACGGCTACATCGCCCATGGCATCATATTTATCTGCCGTAATGCTATTGAGGTCTACAAAATAAGCGCCTGCTTCTTGTGCTGCTTGCTTGGCCCATTTGCCATAGTCTTGATTGCTACGCATCACTTTGCCCTCTCTAAATTCATTTCTTGGAATCATGGAACAAACAATGGGAATAGCTCCTTTTGCTTTTGCATCTTTTATAAATTTTTTGAGGTACCAACCATAGCTATGCACTACTTCAATACTACCATCGGCCCAAGTAAGAGAAACAGAATCTTCGGTTACACCTTTTAGAACACCACGATAACCCGCTTTAGAAGTATCTGGTTTAGAGCCTTCATTATGACCAAACTGCATCATCACAAAATCTCCTTTTTTCAAAGTAGACAATACTTTATCCCAGCGCTGTTCTTTGATAAAAGTTCTAGTGCTTCTTCCGGCCATGGCCTGATTACTCACCGCAATTTTACTGCTGTCTAAAAACTCACTGATCAAAGTTCCCCAACCCCACTGGCCATTGGTCATGCTATTGCGAACGGTACTATCACCAATAATATACAAAGTAGGTCTATCGTCTTTGAGGGCGGTAAATGCCATCAATAAAAAACTGAAGCTGATGACTGCAAAAACCCGTTGCTGCTTTTTCATTTGTATTGTTTTCTGTTCGCCGTTTGATTGGTGTTTCCTGTTTGATTTCTGTTCGCCGTTTGAACAGTTGATTAGTCTTCTAAACTAACTGGTCCGTCTTAAAAAAATAAAGGCAATCCTAAGATCACCTTTATTTTCATTATCCTACGCTTGCCTGTAGAACTTATTTGAAAGGCAGGTACCAGTTTTTTCTGTCCAAGAGTTTGGTCCTGGTTGCAGCTGCTGCTGGATTGCCGTCTTTGCTCAATTTGTTGAATACCGCATTAGCCAAAATAGCTGGGTCATTTCTTCTAATAGAAATACGCACCAGATCAGACCAACGGTGACCTTCATAAGCCAATTCCAATGCACCTTCATTTAAGAGAGAACTTTCAATAGACAAAGTGCTGTCTCCAACAATGGCTGCTGGATTCACCCTAGCACAACCACGGATTCCAGCGTTTCTATGCCAGTCTCCACGGTACCTTGGGGTTTCTCCGTTTCTTGCGTCAAAATTATAAGGGTAAGGCTCAGACAAAGTATTCATGATATTAGTTACATCCCTTCCTGTAACACCTGGTGTTGGATCAAATGTGGTACTAATACCTTGGTTAAGTAGTGCTGCCGCCAATTTTCTTTTTCCATCTCTATTGGCTGCTTCAGCAAAATGCAAGTGTACATTAGACACCCTGTTCAAGAACCATTGACCTGGTTTTTGCAAAGGATTGGTTGGAACAAAACTACTTGCGTCTAAATAATTGTATAGGTATTTAACAATCACAGGTTGTCCGTTCAGGGTTCTGTAAGTAAAATTACCGCGTGCGTCAAATGGAAATCCATTAGCCTGTGTTTGGCTATTCCATTTGTCCATGGCTTCTTTAGATGGTTTTAGTAAATATGATCCTCCAGAATTTGAGAACATATTGACAAAAGGATTTTCAGGAGCAAAGTTGCTATTGAAGGGCAAAACCCATAACCATTGTTGCATCCATAAATTGTCTTGACCGCGTGCAAACATAGAGCGCCATCCTTGGGTATTGTTGTCAATTAAAGAACCTTGGTCAGCTTCTTTAAAACGGATATAACCCACACACAAGTCTCTATTATCCGCTACAGATGCAAACGCTTGTCTAGACTGTTGGTAGTATTGGTCACCACCAATGTTGTACAAACCATTGGCATTATCAACGTCATAGCCGTTTAGTACGGGCTCCATAATACTTCTGTAATAAGTGGCGGCTTTGTTGTAATTGCCTTTCCACAAATTCAAATCGCCCAGCAGGGCAAATTTGTCAATGAAGAATCTACGGGTATTAGAACCGTCCACATTGGTTACTAAACCAGTGTTAATGGTGGCACCCATTGGATAAGGTCTGGTATAAGGGAGTGTACTAGTAAAGTTAACCAAGCTATCAAGCAATTGGTCAAAAGTAACTACTGGATAATTGGCTACGTCTTTTGCAGAAGCTAGGGTTTCTAAAGGACTGGTTACATAGCGCACTTGGTCACCCCAATGGATGCCCAATTGCAAATAGATCCAAGAACGCAGCGCACCAATATCAGAGTAACGTTGGTCATATTCACCTTGTTTAATCTTGTTGTCTGCCAACATGATTTTCAGGTTTTTCAACACGTCATTACAACTATTGATCACGGCATAAAAGGGTGTTGGATCGGCATAAGGGTTGCCAGTTGTTACCGTATGCTGGTTAATCTCACGCATATAAGAATCGGCATTATCCGTCACCTGCATCAGGTCTGCACGCAATTCATTGAGTACAATGTATTGTTTGGCAAGCCCCATGAACTTTCCGTAAACACCAATGATGGCAGCGTCAGCGTCATAGATATCTCTATACACCTGACCGGTAGTCAAAAACGTTTCGGGTTGTTTGTCCAAAACCTTTTTGCAAGAGCTGATACCTAAACCTAGGCCAACCAGGACCATTGCCGATACAAAGAATTTCTTTTTTATACTAATTGATTTCATAATTGAAAATCCCTTTTAAATACTTGATTAAAGTCCAATCCTAATTCCGCCTACAATTGATTTTGAAATGGGTTCTAAGCCCGTATCAATACCTCTAGCAAATACTGACTCTGCTCCATAGAACTCAGGATCATATCCTAGGTATTTGGTAAAAGTGAGTAGGTTATTACCAGTTGCATAGAAGCTAATGTATTTGATCAAATTGGTTGCTTTCAGTGGCAAATGGTAATTCAATGTAACAGCTTTCATTCGGAAGAAAGAACCGTCTTCAATAAACCTGTCAGAGAATGCAGCATTACCCATTGGATCACCCCAAGTTGCTTTTGGCATATTGGTGATTTGACCCTGTGACCTCCAACGATTATTTACACTCAACAATTGATTTTCCATTCCAGACTGAGACTCCAGCGCTTCGCGTACACCATTGTATACTTGGTTGCCAGAACTGAAAGTGAATAAGAAATCTAGGGTAAAGGCCTTCCAGCTAATTTTAGAAGTCACCGCTCCAGTATAATCTGGATTAGGGTTACCAATATTTTGTCTGTCGCGGTCATCAATCACTTTGTCTCCATTGGTATCTACATAACGCACATCACCGGCTTGATAAGGAGCAAAAGTTCCATTTGGCAACATTTTAAAGAGGTTGGCAGCAGTTGCTTCTGCATCTGTAGAGAATACACCATAAGATTTTAAACCATAGAATACAGCCGGACCAACACCACCCACGGTTGATAATAAACTAGCACCACCATAATTGGTAATAATGTCTTGTGGTAATTGGGTTAATGTTCCTTTGTACTTCATTAACACTAGACCAAGATCCCATTTAAATTGACGTTGGTTAACAAGTCTGGCGTTTACGCTAAAATCAAAACCGGTGTTTTTCATGCCACCCGTATTAGAAATAGCATATAAGAAACCAGAAGCGGTTGGAAGGTTTTCATAAGACAACATCTTGTTGGTCTTATTGCTGAAATAGTCAAATGAGAAAGTCAAGCGCTCATTGAACAAAGAAAGGTCTGCGCCAATATTAAAGCGTGTTCCTGTTTCCCATTGTAATTGCGGATTGGCAACATTACCTCTAACCAAACCTTGCATACCCAATAAGTTTTGAGAAACATACGCTTGTTTGGCAGTATAATTTCCTAGATCATCGTTACCTGTTTTTCCAAAGCTTGCGCGCAATTTCAACAGGTCTAGGTTTTTAGCACCTGCCAAGAATTTTTCAGAAGAAACCAACCATCCTGCAGAAACAGAAGGTAGTACTGCAAAACTATTACCACCCAATTTAATCCCTTCTTGAGCGTCCTGACCAAATCTAGATGATCCGTCTACGGCCATATTATAAGAAAGGAACCATTTGTTGTTATAAGTATAGTTGGCGCTCAAGTAATAATTTACCCAAGCAGACTTACCAATATCACCACCTACTTTACGCAAAGTGTTTACACCAGTACCTACGCTGATAAAATCATCTGTAGCAGAGTTATAACCAATTTGTAGATCCTGCTCGTTGGTTGCATTCATATAACGCAAACCTGTTTTTATTTGTAGCTGGTGTAGGGGATTGAATTTTTTATTGTATTCCAAAAAGGTTTCGTTGTACAAATTGCTGATGCGTTTTACATTACCAGCCAATCTGCTATCAGCAATGGCATTTGGTAAGCTATCATTAGCCACGCCCTTTCTTGGTACAAAGCGTTGTTCACGCGCTTTATCAAAAGTGATGCCTACAATAGTTCCCAAATTCAGGGTGCTAGACAATTTGTAATTAAAAGCAATGGTTCCAAAGAAGCGATAGGCCTTGCTGCTGTTAAACATATTTTCAATCACAGCAACCGGGTTACTAATTCCAAAAATATCTGTGTCTGCTCTGTTGGGAGAAATGTTTCCAACATTGTCTACTTCATTGGTATTTAGAAATGGTGCTTTTGTTTGTGCCAAATACAAAGGATTTGTTTTAGCAGCCAAACCCTGATCTTTAATCAAATGGTCATAATAAGTAAAAGAAAAATTGGTTGCAGCGGTTAACCTGCTACTGATATTCAAATCACCATTAAAACGCACATTGTACTTGGTCATTTTGGTGTTATCAGTTACCCCATTATTACTACCATAACCTAGAGAGAGGGCGTATTTGGCAATATTATCTCCACCAGATACTTTCAAATAATAATTGGTAGAAGCGCTATTAGACAATACTTGATCCTGCCAATTGGTTTGATTGTGGTAGCGATAGTAATCAGGGTTGCTGGTATTATCATTCATAAATGGCTGAGCCTGAATCTGTGCATCAGTCATTCCTTTTGTACGCAATAAATCACTAACATAAACTCTATAGTCTGCAGACTCCATCACTGGCAAGTTTTTTGGCGCTTGGTTTACACCTCCAAAAACTGCAAAGTCAATCTTGGTAGCCTGCTCTTTAGCATGAATAGTAGTAATATTAATAACCCCATTGGCACCCTTGGTTCCATAGGTAGAAGTTCCGTCTTTGATAATGGTTACGTTCTCAATGTCTTTGGGATCAATCATGGCCAATGCATTGGTATAGTGATTACCAATTACTGAACTACCATAATCACCAATATCATAAATAGCACCATCCACTACTACCAGCGGTTGGTTATTAGTATACATGGAATTCAATCCCCTGATATTTAAATAAGCACCTGCGTTAGGAGTTCCAGAACGCATGGTTCCATTTAAACCAGCGGCCCTTCCTTGCAAGAATCCATCCGTGGTCTCATTGGTTCTTCCCCAGTTACCATTAGAATTAATACTATTTACTGCCAAGCCTGTTTGGGTACCGCGTTTATCACCAGCGGGTAATTTCACTTGGTCATAAATGGAGTTGAAACTTTCTTCAAAAAGCGCAACAGTCAAATCGGTTCTGCCTCTCAAAGCCGTTTCCTTGGTTTGAAAACCTTCTCCACTGAATATGATGGTTGCTGACTTACCTGGTACTCTAATTTTAAACTTACCCTTGTCATCGGTTAGTGCTGCGGAAAAACCTTCTACTGAAACGCTAATGGCACTAAGGGGCTTGCCTGTGGCAGCGTCCTTTACCAAACCGCTAACCGATTGGGCTTCTGCTGTCTTTTTTGTTGGAGCATTGTTTGCTTTTTGGGCCAACAACTGGTTATTGGTTAAACCAGCCGTTGCCAAAAGAAAGCAGGTTACTATGTTAATGGATACTCGCATGATGGTCTATTATGCTATACGTTTATAGGATTGTTAGAAAGCCGGAACCAATTTGATATAATCTAATGCAATGGATACACTACCTCCAGAACTAGAAGAGGTGTTGGCACCAATTAAATACAAATCCAAGTTCTTATACCTTGGAACCGTAAACTGACCCAAGGGTACTTCTGTATAATTTTGATTAGCAACGGTGACATAAGGAAAATTACCAGTTGTGGTCACACTGTCAACACCTAAACGTTGGGTCCAAAGCGGCGTGGTTTGCACATCGTTCACGGCTACCCAGAATGCGTTGTAACGCATGCTGTTGACGTTTCTAGCCAAGTAGCGCACCCAATAGCTAGCAAAACTGTAGTTCTGCATCAAAATGTCTTTAAAATTTTGACCAGTTACCGGATTCAATCTGTTTCTAAATAATAATTGAGCGGTTCTATCTGCAGCAAAACCATTTGGGTTTTCACCTTCAATAATAATAGGAGGAAATTTATGTGCCAGCGTAAAATTTACTTGACTCATGGTATGCACCCAACCGTTGCTAGTTTTTACAGAGCTTAGGATTTTTGTTTTATCAACGGGCACTTTTACACCATACTGAGAAATCAAGGTATCGGGTAATTGTGCAGCAGCATAAGATCCTTTTACTGCCAAGTCTTTTACCAACCAGCTACCAGCCAAATTATTGGTAGTATCAACCGATGTGGTTTTGAACCATGGAGTCAGTTTGGTATTTTCTGTTGCAAAAGAAGCGTCATTCAAAATGATGAAAGTGTATTCACTGCTTTCATCGGACACATTCATCACGTTATCCAAGAAACGATTCCTTGTACTAAGACCAGTACCAGGTTTGTAAACTGGTTGACCAGTATTTGGATCAACGCCTGTTTGAGTAGCAGAAGCAGAATCAAAATAGGTATAGTTTAAAGAAAGGAAAAAGTTTTTGCTGCTTGTAAAGCCTGTGCTATTCAATAACCACTGCCAACAATTGTCTTTAACTGGAACAAACTTGTCCATGATATTGTATAAACCATTGCTGCAATATTTATTAGACTTTACAATAGCAGCTGAGTCCAATTGCAGGTTGTTTAGGTTGGTATATTTTCCGTTCAACATGGGAACACGCTGAACACCAGCAATACCGGAGGTAATGCTTCCATTGGCAATATGGTTGCCAACAAAAGACTTTAACAAATTGGTATCGGCCAATACGTTTGCGGGCAGGGCCGCGATGGCATTATTGTTGGGTACCCAAACCGTGTAAGACTTGGATCCCTCCAAAACCTTATCATAACCAGTCTTTGTTAACAATGTTACAAATTGAGCCGCATCCGGATCAGCTTTAAGGGCTGTGATCAGGTTCATACCCAAATTGGGGTCCGTACTGTCATTATGGTCTTTCCATCCCTTTTTGCAGGCCGCAACAGCCAGAACAAGACCAAGGACAATGACAATTGATAATCTACTATTTTTCACAAGCAACATCTTTTATGTTTAAAATCTCTTTGACGATTATGGTAAAATGGTACCGTCCCTGCCAAACAATGGTCTTTGTTGATCTTGGTCTACTGGAATAAATTGAACAAAATCAACCGTACTGGTATTGTTAGCTCCCGATCCTTGATCTTTTACGCAAGTGAAACGGAGTAAATGTCTATCTGTGGTAGCCACATCAACAATACCCGCAAACATGGCATAGTTATTACTGGTGGTTACAATTGTATAGCGCTTATAACCAGTTGCTTCTAGTGCCGCTCCTGCCAATGCGCCATTCAGTGCTGTAGTCAAGTCAATTAATTTAGACGTTGGAACACCATCAAAAGACAACTGAATGTATTGACCAACGCTGGCCCTTCTAAAGCAAACCCAGACTTTGTATTTGCCTTTTACCAATAAGGGGGTTTTGAATTCAATCCAGTTATTGGCCGCTGCGTTACCAAAACGCATGTTAAAGTCAAAATGGTCATCCCACCAATAAAAGTTACTGGTAGTAGCGGCTTCTGTAGAGTATTGTGGCGTGCTATTCACGTTCTGCCAAGTCACGTCTTTTAACTGACCTAGGGCAAAGGTTTGTGACTTACCTACTTTTCTGTAGATAGAAGTAAGTTTGATAATTTCTGGTTGTGCAGCAATGTCAAAGTCTACACGGAAGGGGTCTCTTTTCTTGAGCAAGAGTTGGCCATTCAAATTGTGTAACACACCATTAGTAGCTGGCAGGTCACTGGTAGCTCTATTCATTAAAATACCTGCTTCAAATACGCCATTGAAAGTTGCTTGGTTGAGCAAAACTTTTTGACCATCCAACAATTGGGTAACCACTTGTTGAGGAGCATAAGTATTATGAGAAGTAAAAGAAACAATATCAGCAATGTACTTGATATCAAATAACATGTGATAAGCAATGTACAGGTTCAAACTATCGGTTGCCAATTTAGGGTTACCCGTATTGCTGTACTTGGCTTTGAATGAAGCATAGGTTGGAAAACCAGCCACTTTTAAAACTGAGTCAGATTCTAATAAGAATGTTCTCCATCTGCGTGTAGTATCTGCAGTAACAATGGTATTCAAGGTATCAAACCAACCAGTTTCTTTTAATGCCTGAGTGATAATGCTATACTTGGCATTTCCTTCAATTTGTTTTGCTAGGGTCAGTGTGGCTGGTTGTAATACATGATCAACCGTATGCACGTAACCATTACCAGTAAGCATGTTTAATTGAATGGCTAGTGCCTGTCTGTTAATGGTGGTTGCACCGGATTCAGGAACTACACCAGTGGTCAAAAATTGTCCTTGCATAGTAGGTGCATACAATTTTCCATCTGTAAAAGAAGTAGAGCGTACGGTATCACTGATAATGTGTAAACGTAGCAGGTCTCTTAAAACGGTTACGTCTACTTCGTCCACAGATGTCTTTCCAATCTCTTTCAAATAGATTTTGAAAGCGTCATTGGTAGGAGCAAACAGGGTATAAGTACCATAGGCGTTTAGGAAAGGACTGATATTGGTTTTATCCAAAGCCTTTACTAGTTCTGAATATTGGTCGGGGCTTTTACGCAAGTAGTCAACAATATTCACATCCGTTGTTGTCAACAGGTCAAACTGCTGCTTTTTGCAAGCAAACAGACCCAGTACCAGAAAACCGGCGCAGAGAGACCATTTTAATTGTTGTAATAATTTCATGTGTGGTTTTTGACTATTATTTATAAAAGGGGTTTTGAACTAAATTGGGATCCAGCAACAATTCGTTGAAATAAATAGGAAAATAATGTGCGTCTGGATTTTGGTATTTATTAATAGCGCTTTGTTGTCTTGCACCTGGTACCGATCTGGCAACCATGTTTAACAAAATGTCTTTACGCTGATAATTATTCCTTTTGGCATTGCGCAAAATATCATACCAACGTTTGCCTTCAAATGACAATTCACGAGCACGTTCTGCCAAGATATAATCGGTCATATCATTCTTGTTGGTAGGATCCGGATTGGGATTGGTGGCAACCAAGGCTTTTGCTCTGTTTCTAATGGTATTGATGAGTTGAATGGCTTCTGTTCCTCTACCACCAATTTGGTTGATGGCTTCTGCTTTCATCAATAAAATATCGGCGTAGCGATACACCATCCAGTGTGCCCAAGACGCATCTGCAGAACGAATGCTACCAGGATTCACACCCAAGTATTTCCAAATGGCATTGTCACTGGTTCTCACAGAACCCCATTCACCCCGGATGTCTTTATTGTTGTCATCCACAAAGTCAATGGTATATACTTGATCCATTACATAGGGGTTGGCATAGAACCTGGCCCTACTGGTGGTCAACATGCCATAAAAAGCATTTAGTTTTTGTTGATCATATTGGAATTCAAAAATGGATTCAGCAGAATTTCCTTTGTAATAAAGGGTATTAAACCAACCATCGTCACCTCTTACCAAACCAAATTGTCCGGAGTTGATGATAAAGTCACAAGCGTCAGCAGCTTCTTGGTATTTGTCTAACCACAAGTAAACATCGGCCAACATGGCTTTTACGGTATACTTGGTAATTCTTCCTTTATCAATAGCTGCATTACCATAAGTGAAAACAGCATTGCTATCGGCATATTTTAAATCTGCTACTACCTGTGCCATCACTTGATCACCAGTAGACTTGGGTAAGAGTTCCAAATCCACATCGCTTGAAGTAGATTTTAATTTCAGAGGAACATCGCGGAAACTTCTAGCTAAATAGAAATACATCAAACCCCTTAAAGCCCTTACTTCTGCTAAATAAGCTTTTAGTTGGGTTTGTGTTAAGGTGTTATCGTTTTCAATCACACCTGGGGCAAAGTCTATTACAGTATTGCAGTAGTTGATGGTTTTGTAAACAGCGGACCACTTGGTGATACTATTGGTGGGAAGTGTATTTACATACATCACGTCTAGTTCATCATTGGTAACGCCAATTCCATTGGTAATCATGTCTGCTTTGAGTTCACCCCAAAGAAAGAAATATTCACTCAAGGGTTTGTCACTTCCGTTGGGGTCACCCAACAAAGACGCATAAGTGCCTACAACAGCAGACTGGATTTGTTCCTTTGTTTTCCAAAACTCTTGACGGGTAATCCCGTCCTGCGGTTGTAGCGTAAGCCATTTTTTGCAGGAGCTGGAGAGCATGGAAAACACCATCAGTCCAACAACACCCAGTATTAATTTTCTCTTGGTCATTTCTAGCGTTTTCAGATAGTTTAAAATGAAGTGGTTAAGCCAATGGTCAACATCATTACAGGAGGCGTGGTGCTATTATCTGTAACAATGGTGAATGGACCGGTGATACCTCTTGGAGCCACTTCCGGATCCTGACCGGTGTATTTAGTAAATGTGATCAGATTCTCTGCGGTTAAGTAAGCACTCAAGCTCTTCATCCCAATTCTTTTCAAAACCTTTTGGTCAAATGTGTAACGTGCAGTAATGCTACGGAAGCGCAAGAAAGATGCATCTTGTACATATCTATCACTTCCCAACCAGTTGTAACCGGTGTTCCACAAAGCCCTAGGAATATCAGTTACGTCACCGGGGTTACGCCATCTTCTTAGAACGGCCGTACTTTGATTATTGAAACCATACATATTGGTAGTAGTCATTTGTGTACCATTCACCACATCATATCCATAACGGAAGTTGAAGAAGGCAGAAATTTTCAAGTTCTTCTTATAGGTAATGCTTGGACCAAAACCACCAGATAGTTTGGGGTTACTATTGCCTAAGTAAACAACGTCTTTGTAGTCAATACTACCATCGTGGTTAATGTCTTCGTATTTGGCGTCGCCTGGTTGAAACACATAATCCGTTTGAGGATAGTTAAAACGCATATAGACTGCTTGACCGTTTGGTCCAACAATTGGTGCGCCTTTTGCATCTGTTGCAATGGTGCTTGCTTTATCAGGATAAACACCTTGGAAACGATAACCATAAATTGAACCAAATGGGTTATTGATTTGCAAGAATGCTTGGTATTGACCGTTAGCAGTTAAAGCTGTAACGTTTTGTTTAGGATAATAAGGGCTCATTTCACGAATGATGTTCTGGTTCTGTGAAATGTTGAAGTTGAAGTCAACCACCCAGTCTTTTGTTTTAACTGGAGTAGTCATGATATTCAATTCCCATCCTTGGTTGTCTAAGACACCCACGTTCATATCCACTGCGCTATATCCTGTAAAAGTTGGAATCTGCAAACCATAGAACAACAAATCCTGTGTGCGGTTTCTATAAACTTCTAAGTCAATATTGATTCTGTTTTTAAATCCAACAAAACCCACACCAAAGTTCAAGCCATGAATCACTTCCCATTTCAAATTGCTCAATTCCATGGAAGAAGGGAATACACCACCTTGTCCTTGGTAAGACCAACCATTGCTGGCGTAGTTATTGTAAAAACTATAGTCGTATTTAGGTGAGTTACCAGACTGACCATAGCTGGCACGCAAACTCAAGTCATTGATAAACTTAACGTCTTTTAAGAATGGCTCATCACTCACCCTCCATTTAGTAGAAATAGAAGGGAAGAAACCATAACGTTGAGCGGGACCAAATCTAGAACTAGCATCCATACGAATACCAGCATTTAAAATGTATCTGCCTTTGTAATCATATTGTGCGTTCCACAACAAACCAATGGTTCTGGTTTGTGCAAAACCCGCCGCAATACTCAAGTCTTGGTTCTGTGTTCTTGCAGCAGATGCAGGATCTTGTAACAAAGAAGAAGCAGAGTTAGAAGTAAGTGTTTGGTTAGAAATGGTTTTGTTATCATAGGTCTGGAAAGACAACAAAGAAGTTAGACTATGACTACCTTTTAATTGTGGTGTGAAAACCAAATTGGTTTTTGACTGAACGTTGAATCCGTCAAAGTCACCATTATAAGACCTGTTCACCACTGTTTCAGTAACAGGTCTTCCTGTTGCAATCTGTGGTAAGAAAGTATTGTTCTTAGTACTGTTGATGTCAAACTGAATATCACCAGTCAAAATCAAGGTTCTTGGAATAATCTCGTAAGAAAGATTGAAGTGTGGCGTAATCCTATTACCATATACACGGTTCTTGGCAGCATTAGCCATAGCAACTGGGTTATAAGTTCCAGGATATTGACCTTGAATGTTTTGAGCAGGAGAAAAATAGTTTGGGGTAAGAATTCCTTGTTCGTTGTATTCATAAATGCTCATGTTGGGCATTTTGTTCAACGCTACGTTTCTGATTTCGTTGGCGGTAGAACCAGGACTATAACCTTTGGGGTTGTCTGTAAAAGTATAAGCAATGTCTGTTCTGAATTTGATTCTTTCAGAAACTATATAGTCCAAGTTAATACGGGTATTGATCCTGGTTAAGCTAGTACCAATGGTAGTACCTGTTTGGTTAAAATAACCCAAAGAAGCAAAATACCTGGCTTTTTGACCACCACCAGTGATAGATAAGTTATGGTCTTGCGCGTATCCTATTTGAGTAATGGCTCCAATCCAATCAGTGTTCTGACCATAGTTATTATAGTTGTATGGATCGTTTGGATCATATGCAAATTCTTTCACCGTTTGGGTATTCAAAGGTGTACCAGTACGGTTCATCACTTCTTCAGGAATCAAGTTAGAATACTGATTACCATTCAGCATAGGAATGGTTGCGGGCTGTTGAGAACGGATGCCTTTAAAAGAATAGTTCAGGGTAGGTTTTCCAATGATACCACGTTTGGTACTGATTAATAAAACCCCGTTAGCGGCTCTGGAGCCCCACATAGCGGTGGCGGCAGCGTCTTTTAATACGGTAATCTCTTTAATATCTGCTGGCGCGATGTTTAATAACTGCGCATACCCTTGGTCATCAGCAGTACCAAAGTTAAAGTCAGAAGGAATAGCGGTTTCATAAGGCATACCGTCTACTACAATCAATGGGTTGGTCCCAGCATTAATGGAAGAGGTACCACGGATACGGATACTCATACCGGCTCCGGGATCTCCAGAAGTAGAAGTAATATCCACACCAGACAAACGTCCTTGTAAAGCTTGGTCAATAGAAGCGGCTCCCAACTCTTCCAAATCCTTTGCTTGAATTTTTGCAGTGGCAATGGTTAGGTTTTTATCAGAAACCGAAAGGTTACCATTGTCTGTTCTTCTACCACCTACTACTACAACGTCATTCAAAGAGTTGGCGGTATTGGCTTCAATGGCCAAGTTCAAAGTGGTTTTACCTTTTATTTCTACTTCTTCGGTTTTATAACCAATATAAGAGATAGACACTTTGTGATTGGGGTTAGAAATTTTGAGAGCGTAGTTACCATCAATATCGGTGGTAACACCGCGAACAATTCTTCCATCCTTGTCCACTTCTGCAACAGACACGTGGGCAATAGGAGACTTGTCTTTTTTATCTGTGATCTTTCCCCTCAATACGGTTTGAGCAGCGGGTGCATCCTGTGCAAATACCGGTTGATAGCAGGCTGCTAGCAAGGGTAGGAACAAGTAACAAACTAATTTTTTCATATGACTTTGTGTAAATGGGAATTAGGTTTTGGGTAACTGTTCGCTTGGTCTAGTTAGGATTGTATTTGATATAGCTATCAATCAAGTGAATCACACATCTGTCAGCAAGGTTATTACTGCTAGCAATGACTACATTGGATGTTCTATTATAGTTGTCCTTGATTTGCATGCTATTTAAAGCACTGCTAATACTAACCTGACCGGCATCTCCGCTAACATTTTTGAATAGTGTTTCAAAAGTTCCAATTTTCTTGCCATCGGGCACTACGGTTACTTTATTCAAAATATGATTCAGGATAAAGTTGTTGACAAGGTCTTTATCAGACTGAAGAGTTGGTGCAAAGTTGGGAACACCTGTTGCAACCGTTCCTGGCAACAAACCGTCTTTTACTGCTTGCACAATAGCTGCATTGTTAGGTACAAATGATGTGTAGAACACACCGGGTTGTACACCAAGAATAGCACCAGAAGCGGCTGTAAAAATGGTAGCGTTTTTTAAATAAGAAACAAAATTGAAAAACTGAGAAGTTGCTGCAGAAGTACCGCCTAATGCAACTAGGTTCAAACCAAAATTTCTTACACTAAACGTAAGTAAGTTGTCTGCATAATACACTCTACCGTTAAAAGAGGTTTTGGTAGAACTGGTGTTAACGGTATAAGCACTATCCTGAGAACCGGCAGAAGAAAAGGTTCCGTTGTTCCATTTAATATAATCGCCCGAAGCGGTTTCAATAATTCCCGTTCCAGTAATATTATCTAATTCGCCTGTGTTAATTGGAATAATGTGTGTACCCAAGATTCTTTGGAGGTTATCTCTTGGAACGTTACCTGTTGTTGTGGTAGTAGTTCCTGGCGTGGTGTAAGACCAAGCGTTGGCAACCTGATTAAAATCATAACCTCTTTTCTTTAATACCACATCACTCATCATGATCATCACATATTTGATGGTAGGGATGGTAACAGTAAAACGATAGTTCTGATCAAGGGCCCTTGTCATTAACAAGTTGGCTGGATCTAAATATGACCTTCCGTAAACAGTTCTGAATACATTGGGCTCTTGTACTTTATTGGAACCATAGAAGAAACCATTACTCAATACTTTTTTCTCAACAATATCAGATGTGCTGTTAAGTGTTGGTGGTTCACCCTGTGCATTATTGGTCACTGCAAATTTGCTAGGCCACATGGCGGTTTGCCACATATGCGCGTTTACAAAGTCTTGAATAATTTGTGTGGGAAGCGCATCCAAAGAACTATATTTTTCCAACAATGTGTTTTGAATATAGTTTAAGGTAGCAGTATTGTTAGGCGCAATCATGGTAAATGAGTTTGACTGACCGTCATTATCCTGCGCTTTTAAAAAGTTTTCATTGTTGGGAGAGAAACCAGTAGTTGGAGCAAACTGTTTAATGTAAACTGGATCATTTTTTCCAGTCAATAATTTGTAACGGTTGGTAGCATCTGCATTACTAACAAATGAAACAATGTATTTGTCCAATAATTTTTTAAACTCTGAATATTGTGCGTTTGTTTTTAAGTGCTGATCAATATTTTTTGCGGGTAAGATTACTTTATCAATCTCGTGGATATATCCATTCTCTGCAACATAATCAGATTTCAAAACGGCTGCATCCATTACATTAAAACCAGAGAAACTACTATTAGGAAAGAAATACGTGTAATCAGAAGTTGAAAGACCTTTAGCAGTAAAATATACATCGGTAAAATAACTGATGTACTTGTTGTTATTGTCTCCGTTTACAAAACTGTTATTCCTATTAGAACCCAATGCTTTTACTTTTTCACCAGTCTTGGTAGTGTCATCGTAAAAACTGATATAGTTAGCAGTTCTTCTGCGGAAACTATTATTAGGAATCCATCCTGTATTTGCTTGGTAATCATTTAACCTAGCTTTTGTAAAAGCATTATAGGCCAATGCATAAGTGACAATACCCTGCGCAGTAGCAGAATCAATTTTGTCAATTCCTGAGATTCCTTGTTCAGCAAAAAATTTCTGGAAAGCTGCGTCATTGGGAGCAAACAAAGTCCAATAACCTGCTGCACCAAGAATGTTTCGGTAACCCGCTTTGTCAATACAGGCAAGCAGGGTATTGAAATTTCCTTTTTGTTGCAAAACTTGGTAAATGGGTTGAGCCAGGGTATCTGGTCTACCATAAAATTCGTCAAATGCCTTTTTCTTACATCCAGTACCAACAATGGACAAAAGGGTCACGATGACAAGAACGGAACTTAGAACTCTTCTCATAACAGTAGCTGTCGTTTGTGTTTATCTTACCGATGTCTTGGGTAAAACACCGTCCAATTTTTTTGTGACAACTTAGGAGGTTCCGGCCGTATTGGGGAGTTGCATGAAATCACAAGCGGGCAGATATGGACTTTATGGCAATCGACAAGCAGCTAGTACAACCTTTTAAGTTGTATTTTAAGCTCAAATTAACAATTGTCAATTTTACATCTATCCTGTTGCGTCCTGATAGCTACTTAATATTTTAATTTAAGAATAGCTCATAAAAGAAAGGGCCACCAGTGATTAGCCGGCAGCCGCTTTTGTTAAAACCTCGGGGGGAATGGTTAAGGGTTCCTTATTATAAGTTAACTGTTTAGGTTAGTAATTTGATTTACTATACCTATCCAATCAGCGTGCCAATAAGTCTTAAATGAAACCTAAAGAAAACACAAAATCTGTTAAAACGGTTGATTATCAGAGCCTTACAATGTTGTAAATATCAACCTGTGGCCAGAGATATTGGCCATTTAGTTTTTGGCCGGAGATTTTAAATACCAGGTTTAAGCCCTTGACCACTTTACCAAAAGCCGCATAACCCTGGCGGTCTTCGCAGTTTTCGCCGCCAAAATCCAAACCGGGTTGGTTACCAATGACAATAAAGAATTCGGTGCCGGCGGTACCGGGAGCTGCCCTAGCAAGGGAAATAACCCCTTCAGTATGTAAAATGCCCGTTTCCTTGGTGCTTTCGTGGGGGATTCCTTTTACAGAAACGGCTTTTTTATAGTTGGTTTTCCAGATCCCGCCCTGAATCAGCTCGGTTTTGGGAGCATTGGAGGGTTGGTTCTCCATATTGAGGGCCCTATAAAATCCGCTATTAAAATAAAAACCAGAATCTACATAAGACAAAAATGCCGCTACGGTTTTAGGAGCTTTTTTAGGGAAGAGCTCCAGCTCAATCTCGCCATACTTGGTTTGAATGAGCACATGCGGGTTCTCATAAACGGTTTTGGACTTACAACCCAAGAACAGGGCAAAAAGGATGACTATGGCATAACGTGTGCTCATGGAATAATTTCAAACAGGAAAAATTGGGTGGTTTCAAAAAGTTGAAAATTGTTGTCTGCTACCATGACCAAGGTTTTATGGCCATTGGGAAGGGTGGGACCAAAACACATACCTTCTACATTGTCAATATGCATACCCAGACTATCCATGTTCAACAATAATTTTTTGGTCAGGGGTTTAGCCGGAGGCGATGTTATTAGAGAAACATGCTTACTAATGTCTTCGGCCCTACTAAGGTCTACTTCAAAAATCTTTACCGTACAAGGTAATCTACCAGTAGAAAAAGAGCGCTCCATCACCAAGATTTTGTTATTGCCAATGGCATAGATATCGGGCACCCCGTTAATTTTAAAAGCTGTGGCCGGTGTGGCGGGATAAGCCACGGGATCCAATAGATACGCATACTGAGCGGTATTCTTGTTAGACTTGATATCATATTGATAAATCCTAATCCAAGCCTTATTGGGGTTTACATCGGCCCTTGGCCCGTCTTCGTATAAGGGCTCTTCTACATTTACATACAAGGTTTTGAAACCATTGTCAAATGTCATTCCTTCTAGCACCCCGTTTTGTCTAGGACCTTTTTCGGTGGCGCGCATGTGCAGGTTTTCCGGAAGGGGAAGGGTGTCTACGTACTGACCATTTAAACTCATGCGGGTGATGGCAGGGTTGGCCAAAACTGTTTCTTTGTCCCTGACAATTCTTTCACCCTCGCTGGTCCAAACCAATTGGTTCTTGGAAGCGTCATAGCGAATAGATTCTGGGTCCGGGGTTTTTGCGGGATCTTCTTTGGAAGAGGGATAAGGTTTGCCATTTGCTTGCAACAAAGACTGCACCCCCAACCACTGAACCGAGTCAATGCCAGACTTACCCAAAGCTAGTTTTACGGTATAGAATCTTGCAGGATTGATAGCGGACCTATCGTCGCAGATTAAAAAATACCGATCATTCTTGGCGTCATAGTCAATACCAGAAAGCCCACCAATGGTGGTACCCATAAAGGGCTTGTTGTGGTCTACATCATAGTGACCCAACAATTTCAGCTGGCCTATGCTGGTATCAACAGGGGCAACCGATTTTCTGGTGGCACAGGATACCAACAAGACAAGGACCAATACACCAAGACCTATTTTTTTCATACAATCCTATTGGGGAATGGTCAACAAGTGAGCAGCCAGCTGCTTGATTTGTGAAGCTGCAATTTGAATTTGTTCCTGGGCTTCTTTCCAATCTCTCTGTTCAATAGCTTCTCTTATACCGGGCATGGTTTTTACGCCATATCCAGTATAAAAACCTGGCGCATAAATGGTATGCTTGAACCAAGGCCTTCTTGGCAAACCGTTAGAAGACAATAATTGTTGCTCTGCACGATATAGGCCGGCATTGGCTTTCTCGCTTAAAGCTCCTGAGTTTGACAACCATTTGTTGATATTTTTGTAAGCGTTTTCCAAATCAACCAAGGCGTTTTGAACCGGAGAGAAATCTAGAAAAGGAACTTCGGGTTTTATTTTGGGTAATGCTTCGTTTTTGGTTGCGTCAGCAGCATTTAGATAAGCAAAGCTTTTAATTACTTCGTTTTCAATCTGTGTATTTTCACGCATTTGATCTGTAGTGCTGCTCAATTCTTTTACATAACCTGCAATGGTTTTTTGCAAAATGCCAAAGTTGAAGGGGAGTTGTTCGTCATCTGCCATGCGCAAAACAATCCTGCCGTTTAGTTGACCCAATGCTACTCCGTAATTAAAACCAGGGTCTTTAAAACGGCTATAGTGGTCATAACTATCATAAATGCTATGGTATTCGCCACCGGGGTCTTCTCCGCCAAATCCAATATTCAATGCAGGAATACCCAAGTGTTGGATAAAGGAAGAATAGTCAGAACCAGAACCCATGGCACCTAAGTGCAGTTCTTTTTCCTGCATGGCAGCTTGTTTGGCTTTGGGTGTAGGTGCAGTGGCTATTTCCTCCGCTCTTTTTCTTTCAAAAACACTGATACCAGTTTGTGGGTCCCTCACGTCTTTGGCGGCTTCAAATACCAATGACTCCAAAGCATGAGAGCCTTCTGCCCCTAAGAAACCGCGACCATTACTATCTGAGTTCAGGTAAACCACACATTTTTGTTGTAATTCAGCCGCATGGTCTTCTACCCATTCGGTAGAACCCATCAAACCCTGTTCTTCCCCATCCCATGCACAATAGACCAGGGTACGTTTTGGTTTCCATCCTGTTTTCAATAATTCACCAATGGCACGGGCTTCTTCTAGCTCAGCCGCCATCCCGCTCACAGGATCATTGGCTCCATTTACCCAAGCATCGTGGTGGTTACCGCGCAAGACCCATTGGTCTGGGTAAGTAGAACCCTTGATTTTGGCAATCACATTATAGGCAGGAACCGTGTTCCAGTTAAAATCAACTTTTAAGTGAACCTTGGTTTTACCCGGACCCACATGATAGGTAAAGGGCAAACCACCCCTCCAGTCTGCTGGTGCCACTGGACCTTCCAAAGCTTCTAACAAAGGTTTGGCGTCATGATAGCTGATAGGTAAAACAGGAATTTTTAGCAAATTAGGGGCAGACAAACGGTCTAGTCTTTTAGCATTGGCCGTAGAACCAATATTGGGAGTCAGTGGGTCTCCAGGATAGATCACCATATCCATGATAGAGCCACGTTGAACACCATATTCGTTTTTGAAAGCGCCTTTTGGATAGACATCGCCCGCGCCATAACCATCATCCTTGGGATCAGAATAAATAATGCAACCTACGGCGCCGTGCTCTTGGGCAATTTTGGGTTTAATCCCCCTCCAAGAGCGGCCATATTTGGCAATCACAATCTTACCTTTTACGTCAATACCCAGTTTTTCCAGGGTTTCATAGTCAGCTGGAACACCATAGTTGACAAATACCAATTCGGCAGTAACATCGCCATCGGCACTCCAACAATTATAGGTAGGTAATTGACCTTCTTGGTTAGAAGTACCGTCTTCTTTTAAGGCTGGCTCTTTTAATAGGGCCTTGTAAACCCCGGGGGATACCATTTCCAAGACCCTTGTTTTAGGTGTGGGAAACAAGACCTGGTAAGTTTCTATTTGAGCGTCCCATCCATATTGTTTGAATTGGGCTAAGATATTTTCTGCTACTGCCTTGCTACCGGGTGATCCCAGGTGGTGGGGTATGGCAGACAGGTCTTTGATATTTTTTCCAATACGTTCCGCGCTAATGAAAGTATCAAGCTTTTGTTCAAGATTTTTTCTTTGAGCAGTAGCTTCCGAAAGTTTTTCTTTGGCATAAGCCGTGTTTTCTTTCTGACGGAGGTTGGTGGGTCGTTGGGCTTGAGCAGAAAGGCTAAGCAGACCGCTGCTCAAGATCAGGCAAAGGGTTTTGGAGGACATCATCTTCATCATGTTCAGTTAAAAGAATTATTTGAATAAAGCCGGGTGTTCTTTGTTCCATTGTGTGGCGTTCTGATAGGCTTTGGCAACTGTGATAATGCTTGCCTCGTCATAAAGTTTACCAATCAAGGTAATGCTTCTGGGTAATTGTTGGGCATTATAACCAATGGGAAAACAAATAGCGGGGTGACCCGTAAGGTTGGTAATGGCCGATTGGTTGCCCCAATTGTTGGGACAAATAATGGCGTCATATTGCTCCACTATTTTATTAACCGCCTGCATCAGTAAGTATCGTTGACGGTTGGCATTAATGTATTCTACCGCAGGCATGAGCCTGGCAATTCTAAAACTATTGGGCCAGTCAAACTTGGTTTGACGGGTCATTTCATCATCAATGCCATTGCGGGTAAACTCGTCAAATGCGGCGGCACATTCCGCGCTAATGACCACGTCCATGATATTATAATTGTACAATCCACTATCTGGGAAATTTACAGGAATCAGATCTACCCCAAGTTTGCGATAAGTATCTAATACCTTCCATTCATTCCTTGAAGTATCTGTGATTTTGTCAAAATAGTTTTTGGCATAGGCAATTTTTTTACCCTTTAGACTTGCGGCGGGGTTGTAATTAAAGGGCAGGTTTACTGCAGATTGGTCCTTACCATCGGTTCCGTGAATAGCAGCAAATACTATGGCCGCGTCTTGGGCGCTTCTGCAAATGGGACCAATTTTATCCAGACTCCAACTTAGGGTCATGGCGCCAGAGCGGCTAATACTACCAAATGTGGGTCTGAGTCCTGTGGCGCCACAAGTAGCAGAGGGAGAAGTAATAGAACCCCAGGTTTCGGTTCCAATGGCAAAGGGGATTAGCCCTGCTGTGGTGGCAGATGCAGATCCTGCAGAAGAACCAGAAGATCCGTTTTTCAAATTCCAAGGATTTTTGGTGCGTCCTCCAAACCAATAATCGCCCATGGCTAGTGCGCCCATGGTAAATTTGGCCACCAAAACGGCACCAGCTTCTTTGAGTTTGGTATAAACAAATGCGTCTTCTTCAATCACTTGGTCTTTGTATGGAGCCGCACCCCAGGTAGTCTTGGTACCCTTTACAGCAAACAGGTCTTTTAAACCATAAGGAATGCCATGTAGCGGTCCGCGATATTTTCCTTTGGCAATTTCCGCGTCAGCGGCCCGGGCTTGCTGCATGGCAAGCTCTTCTGTTAGGCTTACCACACACTGCAGGGTATCGCTGTATTTTTTTAAGCGCGCTATAAAAAATTGGGTTAGTTGTACAGAGCTGATTTTTTTGTTTTTGATCAGGGAGGCCAAATCTTCTACCGAATAAAAAGCCAGGTCCTGTGCATTTTTGGGTAAAGAAACAGTAGCGGCAAGGTTCCAAACAATGGGTTCCTGTTTGCTGGCAAATTTCATTCCTGGTAGCACGGGGTTTTGCCAAAGACTCATGGGCACGGCATTGTCTAAATGCTGTTTGTGCATGAGTCTATAGTTTTCAAAATTCTCCATCACCCCGCTGTACATGGTGTCCAATTCTTTCTGGGTGTAAGAGATATCAATGATTTTTGCGGCCGATCTAAGGTCGGCAATCCGGATACTGTCCTGAGCTGTGGAATATTTGGTTGCCACTAGCATCAGACAAAAAAGCAGTTTTTGCATGGTTCCTAAGATACAATTTTCTGGTCGTGCATCCACAGAAGGAATAATTTATAGCCTATAGACAAAACAATAGCTCCGGTAAACAAACCAATAAAACCTTGTAAGAGAAAGCCCCCAATCACACCTAAAAAGATCACCAGCATGGGAACCCTTGCACCCTTGCCCAATAAAATGGGTTTGAGAATATTGTCAGAAAACATGACCAATACAAAATAGACAGTCCAAGCGGTAGCAAAAAAATGGTTCTCCTGTGTATAGAGAAAACCAATCACACCAATGATGACCAATCCGGGACCAACCTGAATAATAGAAAGCACAAGAGCACATACTGCCCAAATGCCTGCGTGCGGAATTCCCGCCATAAAAAATCCAAAACCCGCTAATAGGGTTTGAATCACCGCAACACCCAAGACACCTTTAACCACAGAGCGAATGGTAGAGGTGGTCAATTGTAAATATTCCTTACCCTGAGTACCTACCATCCGGTTAAAAATGGTTTCCATAGCCGCTTCTGTTCCATTGGTAGCTAACAATACACCTGCAATGATAATAGAAAAAATTACTTGTAAAAAACTCATACCCGTTCCAACAATAGCCATGAGAATGGTTTTGGCCACAGTCAATACTTGGGACTGATATTTTTGAAAAATGGTCACCATTTGATCAGAAAGATTGTGCAAAAAATCATAAAGTTGATTTCCAATCAGGGGCCAGGTTTTGATGTTTTCACTTGGGTGATCCAAGCTAATATTTCCAGATTCAATTTTTTGTTTGAAGTCTATAATAGTGTCTGTAATAGACGCCAAGAATAGACCGGCAGGAATAAAGATGAAGGCTAGAATGGCCAAAGTAATGATTACAGATGCCCATACTTTTCTACCCCCCATTTTCCTTTCTAGAAATTGGTGAATAGGATAAATGGCCACGGCAATAATGGCCGCCCATAATACGGGCATGATAAAAGGAGACAATAATTGAAAACAATAGAAGACCAGGAGAAACAGGGCCGCAAGTCGGATAATGAGTTCAATTAGGTGTTTGCTATTGTTTTGAATGGGATTATCCATGGCTTGGTTTTATGTTATTATTGGAACCTGGTTCGCGGTCAATTTTACCCAAATATATTCATCCAGCACTTGTCCGTTTTTAATGGCGGCCTTTCTTTTAATAGACTCTAAATAAAAGCCGTTTTTTCTCAAGACTTCCATGCTGGCTTTGTTGTGCGCAAATACACCTGCATAAATTCTCAGTGGGCTAAACTTTTGTTCTACATATTCCACAAATAAAGCTAGCGCCTTGGTGGCAATGCCCTTTCCCCAATGTGGTTCACCCACAAAATAACCAATCTCAACCGTTTTCCTATACACATCGTCCTGTAAAACAGCACCAATATTACCCACTATTACACCGTTTACCAAGATGGCAAAATTTTGTGTGGGTTGTTGCTGGCTAATATGACCAATCCATTCCAGGGCGTCCATCACCGTATAAGGATTGGGCATCCTGTCTCTTACATTGTTCCAAATATTTCTATTGTTGGCAATAACAGCCAATGCTTGGGCGTCTTGTTTGCGCCATGGTCTTAATTCCATAGGCTTATTCTTGTTCTTCCTTAACGTCTCTGTTCAAGTAGCCTGTATAATCAGGTTGGGCAGCCAAATATTCTTCGTGCATAAATGGAGAAGTCATGATAAAGTCCGCGGTTGCCCTATCACAAGCCATTGGAATATTCCAAGCCACACAAAGTCTCAACAATGCTTTTACGTCACTATCATGGGGCTGTGCTTCCATGGGATCCCAGAAAAATAACATCACGTCTATTTCACCCTGAGCAATCATGGCGCCAATTTGTTGGTCACCACCCAAGGGTCCACTCAATAATTTTTTTACGGGTCTGTCTAGTGCTTCCTCTACTAATTTTCCGGTGGTGCCTGTGGCAAACAATTCGTGTTTGGCCAGCTCTACTTTGTTGAATATGGCCCATTCAATGAGGTCTGCTTTTTTATGGTCGTGTGCTACTAGTGCAATTCTTTTTCGCTTACCTAGTTTTTTCAAATTTGCCATTTGCTTCTTTTATAGTTCCGTAATAAAGTTAGTTAACCGTTTTGGCCTCGTTCATTAATTTTCTTCAATACTGCTGCATAGGCCAGAAGTGGTAATAGCAGGGGCCAGCAAATGGCTAGGATCCGGTGATGGGTAATCATCCAAATCACCCAGGCCACCCAACAAAGAAAAATGCCATATCCAAAAAACAAAACACCAAAAAGAACGGAATCATAAAACACGGTACCCTTTGTTTTTTGGGCAACAAATCCTGAGGCCAATCTATAAATGGCTAAGTGTATCAACGTTCCCAAACTTGCTGCCGATTGCAACCATGCAGGAAAAGCTATTTTGATGGATGGCTGAATGATTAAGGGTTCTATAGCAGCAAATAATTGTTTATTAAAATGATTGTAGTTGAGTGCATCTTCTTCATATAAAAGCAAGTCTTTTTGTCTCAAAGGGGCACCGGTATGAATAGCACATTTTTTTCCAAAATTTCTGAAACTATCATAGGCCAAACCCATGGGTAAAACATTCATAGGAATGCCTTCTTTCCAACTACTGAAAGCAATGCGTGCCGCTCCTTTTTTAAAGGGTTGTAATTCGTTTTTATTTAAACAAATGCCTTCTATAAAAATTAATACAATCCCGTTTTTGCGCAGCACTTTTCTACTGTTTTCAAAAGCCGTTTCGTTCAGACCAAGGTTTTCTTTTCCCTCGCTCAGTCTGTAAATAGGAAACATGTGCAATAGTTTCAACAAGCTTGCGTGCCATGGTTTGTTAAACGCATCGCCCCTGGCTAAAAAGTGAATGGGTTCTTTAAATGTTGCAGCAACAATAATGGCGTCGAGAAAAGAATTGGGATGGTTGGCACAGATTAACAAGGGCCCTTTAATAGCAATTGTCTTGGCATCTGGAAGAATCAAACCAGGGCAAAAGATCCTGAGCGCTAGTCTAATCAGAGGTTTTAGAAGATGGTAGATCAAGACTTTTGTTTACGGTATTTTGATAGCCATGGAGAAAGAGAGACCAACACCCTGACCCGCATTTCTACCATATACTGTATAAAACACTTTGAGTGTTGGCATTAGTTGTCTGCTTAATTTTTTTCCAAATGCTACAGCAGCTGTCCCATACATAAAATCCTTATTGGCATTCAAATTGGCTGAAAATGCTTTATCTGCACTGTAAGAGTTTTGGTGATTTAGGGTAAATATCAACAAGTTTGAGTGGTCCAGCTCCATTCCATAAACGGCGTTAACATTAAATTGAATAGGTCCATCCTGTTGATCAAAAAACCTTGTGTAAGTTCCCTCTAAAATTGCAAATGTTCTTTTGGTTATATTAAAACTGTAGTTGGCCGCTACAAAAGCACCCTTGGAACCAAGACCCAAATAAGGCTCGGTTGTATTGCTATACAGGGGTACAATTACACCCATTTTTAAAGAATAGTATTTTTTTAGGTCAGTGGATGGTGTATGAAATGCAACTCCGGCAAACATGTCTCCAACCCCAAAATGCGTATTACTTTCCAAGATATTTTGGGAGGTAACGGATGCAAATGGAACATTGAAAATAAAATCTGTTGTTCTGGTCAATCCCACCACGCCATACAGTGACAGTGTGTGTGAAGAAAACTTTCCGCCAAATGGTGAGTTTTCTACCAGTCTGTCTGCATTAAAATACTTAGTAGACTGAGAATAGGTATAGGATGGGGTTAGAATCATCCTGCCTTTTCCAACTGGCCAATCAGCTTTAGCCTCTTGGTTTGTTGCCCCAAAAAATAAGACTAATAGAAATAGGATTGGTTTTTTCATGTTACCCATATTTTATTTTTTTCCCCTTGCCAATTTTTCATAAAACCAAATGCTTTTAAACGTATTGTGTCTGGCAGGAACTTCGTGCGCCAATTCAGGGAAAGTATAGATCTCGCTTCTCTTGATGACTTCTGGATTCAGTTTGTTATACATGTTGATGGTGGTAACAGCGGGGGCTAGAGGATCTAATAATCCAATACCCAATAAAACAGAGCATTTGATTTTAGGGGCAAAATTCTGAATCTCAAAATAGCTAAGGTTATTCAAAAGATCCGTCTTTGAAATGGTATTCTTGTTTTCATCCAAATACCGATTTATGTTTTTGATGATAAAGGATTCTTCACGGATATTGTCCTGCATTTCTAAGTTCATGTGAAAATCACAATAAGTAGGGTTATCAGCCATACAGGTTTGAATTTTATTACCCAACAAGCCTGCTACCATTAGGGATAGAGATCCCCCCTGACTACCCCCAAATACTGCTATTCTTTTCAGATCAAAGCCCATGTCTTCGTTGGCAAAAATGAAATCAACACCTCTGATACAATCCATATACATACCCCTATAAACGTATTTCATAGGATCGTGAATATTCCATACAATCATTTCTGTATTTTCTGGATTCAATTGTTTGTATTCATCTTTGTCGGCGCCTCTTGCCATGACCATGAATGAAGCAAAATCATCAAAATACAATGGATTCAACATAACATGATAACCTCCATAACCAACCAATACAGGGAATTTTCCTCCCATTAAAGATTTTGGTATGCTCAACCATCCTTGGATTTTCACATCGTCTAAAGAAGTCATTTCTACTTTATAAACCTTGTGCTTATAGGTACTTTTTTCAAAGTCTTCCTGAATCTTATAAGCTGGGTTAACTGAAGCCAATTCACTCATGGCGTTTTTCCAGAATTCATCAAAATCATCTGGTCTATGAAAAGGGCTGTTCATTTGACCTATTTCATAACCAAAAGAATAATGGGTGGTATCATCATAAGTACTGGTATTGATGGCCACATCAATATTATAAATGCCAGGTTTAACGGGAGGAGAAATGCTGAATGTTAACCCTTTGCTGCTTTTTTTAGCAAGCTTTAAATCAAATACTTTCTCTGAGACAACTAGGCCATGAATAGCGTCTTTGATTTGATATCCGATTGTTCCATTCTGAGCAACTTTATAGGTGTTTTTGAGGTTAACATCATATCTAATATTGGACCTACCCACAAATATGCCATCAATATTAGATGGCTTCATGGTAATTTTTATTTCGCCTTCCATCTCACCATCCAATTCTGCATCAAACACTTCTTTGCTGTTTTTACTAGCAGCTCTTTCTGCAGCTTTGTCCGGTTTTTCACCAGTTACAAAATCAAAACTAAAATTGAATTCTCTTTTTACTTTGTTTAAAACAACTGTGAATTTAATCAGATAGGCTCCTGGTGTTTCAAAAGGTATTTCAAAGTCATTGTTAATGGCTTTCTTACTGGGAATATTAATGTCAAAAGTTCTTTCTAAAAGGCTTTCTCCATCAACACTTTTTAATTCATAATAGAGGGTACCAATCTGATCAATTTTGGTACCATTTTTAATATCCAGTTTGTATTTGATTCTTTTCTTGTAATTGAAAATGCCGGATTTTTCTGTTGGCGAAATACCAATTTCTACTTGACCAGGGGCAGCAGTTGTTTTGGCCATACCATTTGTGGCAAGCATTATTAAAAACAGAATAAAACAGAAAAACCTTTTCATGTTGTTTTTATTTCCTTTTCTCCAATAACCTGGATTTTCTAATGGCCATATTAACCGGTTCCTCAATACCCTTATACAGCACAATTGAAATTAGATTCAATACAATAAATACTATGCCAATATAGAGTAATGTATCATTTACGTGTTCGGGGAACCAATCCATTCCATGATCATACATCCAGTTGAACATTTTGTCAATGCCTACCCAGGTCCATTCCTTGGTAAAATTGGCAATGACACCAATATGCAAAAGGTAGAAGATATAAGAACTTTTACCCAGTATTTGCATGGTGCCTGTTGAAAGAAATCTCCTGACAATGGAGGCTTCTTTTATCACGCCAAAGTAAAACAAGGCTATTCCAATGGGCAATACCACGTTGTTTGTAAATATGCCAAAGGGGTGATACAAGCCATATTCTCTACCGTCAAGTGGTAAACAAGCCAAAATACCAATACTTCCTGCAATACCAAGAATACCTAAAATGGTGAATAGGGGTGTTTTTCTATCGGCTTCATCAGCTTTGAGGATGATTAGGGCAAGACCCATTCCAATGAAGAATTCCACGCACCTTCCTAAAAAGGTATAGAGGAACATGAAGGTAAAATTACCAAAAAAGCCATAGAAATTGAAATTGCTAAAGATCAACACCAAGATGGTACCCGCTCCCAATAAAAGTAGGGGAAGCAAGACAATATTGCGCATGTTCTTCTTCATTTTCACAAAGAAGAGGGGGGCTAAAAAATAAAAGGATTCCTCCACGGTCAGAGACCATCCCTGGCCAACACCAGTGAATTTAAGGTCATCAAAGAAACCACGAACAAAGAAAATATTTAATAAGACAAGCAGGATAGGTGATCCAAAACCAGCCATCACACTGGGTTCAGCCCCAAAAGTAAAAGCTATTAAGAAGGTGAATAGGGTTAAAAGGGCATACATGGGATAGATCCGGGCAATCCGGTTCTTGATGTATTTTCTAAACCAATCACTACTGATTTCGCAGGTATCATAGTAACGCATACAGATGAGGAATCCGCTCAAGACAAAGAACATAGTTACCCCCATATGAAATTCATTCAGGGTTCTACGAATAGGATAAATAAAATCTGCTTGATTAAAATGATGGAAAAAGACCAAAAATGCCGCGATGGCTCTTACGCCTGTTAGGGCAGGGATGTAGGAGTTTGCTTTCATTGACGGTTTGGAGGGTGGGTTAGAAGCCTCTTTTTAAATAATGCTTTTAATAACTATTGACTTTAGAACGTATAAATTGGCCGAATAGTATTTTTTGACGCTTCAAAACACCAAAAAGCCACCTATTGGTGGCCTCTTGATACTTACTAACCCGTCTAAAATTTGTATTTATGCTTCAGCAGCAACTTTTACTTCGTTGATTTTTGCCCTGATTTTTGCTTCAATTTCATTGGCTAACTCTGGATTATCCCTCAATAATCCCTTCACAGAATCTCTTCCCTGACCCAATTTATTGGCTTCATAACTAAACCAAGAACCGCTTTTGTTCACAATTCCTAGTTCTACGCCCATATCAATGATTTCTCCCAGCTTACTCACACCTTCACCAAAAATGATGTCAAATTCAGCTGCACGGAATGGTGGAGCCACTTTGTTTTTAACCACTTTTACTTTAACGTGGTTACCAATAGCAGCGTCACCGTCTTTGATCTGGGTCATTCTTCTAATATCCAAACGAACCGATGCATAGAATTTTAAGGCATTACCACCAGTAGTGGTTTCTGGATTCCCAAACATTACCCCAATTTTCTCACGTAACTGGTTGATAAATATGCAGATAGTGTTGGTTTTATTAATTGTAGCAGTGAGTTTTCTCAAGGCCTGACTCATTAAACGAGCGTGTAAACCCATTTTAGAATCACCCATTTCACCTTCTAATTCGCTTTTTGGAACCAGGGCGGCAACTGAGTCAATTACTACCACATCCAAAGCACCAGACAAGATTAAGCGGTCTGCAATTTCCAAAGCTTGCTCACCATAGTCTGGTTGAGAAATCAATAGGTTATCTACATCCACGCCCAAATTTTTGGCATAAGAGCTATCAAAAGCGTGTTCCGCATCTATAATGGCGCACATACCGCCTTTTTTCTGGGCTTCCGCAATCACGTGAATAGCCAATGTGGTTTTACCAGAAGATTCTGGTCCGTAGATTTCAATAATTCTACCTTTTGGTAAACCACCTACGCCTAAAGCAGCATCCAATCCAATAGAACCGGTGGAAATTACTTCCATAGGATCCTGGCTTTTTTCATTCATCATCATGACAGAACCTTTGCCATAATCCTTATCAATCTTATCGATTGTCAATTTCAGTGCTTTCAGTTTTTCTGCGTTGCTCATAACGGGTGTTTTATCTGTTGGTTTGTAAAAATAGTCCTTTCCTTGATATAAACTAATTTTTTTAGTATTTATTTTACTAACCCTATTAGTTTTTTAATTCAGGGACCAAACTAGGCTAAATCCGGGAGGGTCTTTCTTAAAAAACACCCTTTTTATACCCCGCTAAAACCATTTCAGTGGATTATCCTAATAATCCTGCAGCCCTGCTGATGGCCAACATACGATCCATCGGTTTTTTGGCAGCCAGTCTTAAAGTTTCATCCATGGTAATTTCTGGAGACTCGTATTTCATGCATAAATACAGTTTCTCAAGGGTATTGAGCTTCATGTGAGGACAATCATTACATGCACAGTTATTGGTGGGTGGTGCGGGTATAAATGTCTTTAATGGGTTATCCTGTTGCATCTGGTGAAGGATCCCTGTTTCTGTTGCAACTATATACTCGTTACTAGAATCAGACTTGGTATATTTTAATAGCTGTGTAGTACTACCAATATAATCAGCAATTCTTAAAATAGCGTCTTCACATTCTGGATGTGCAATCAATTTTGCTTGAGGATGTCTGATTTTTAATTTGGTGATTTTTTCCAAACTAAAAATTTCATGCACCATACAAGCACCATTCCATAACAACATATTTCTACCAGAAATTTTATTCAAATAAGTCCCAAGATTTTTATCAGGCGCAAATAAAATGGGTTGATCTTGAGGAATACTTTCAATGATTTTTACAGCATTTCCTGAAGTGCAAATAATATCGCTTAGTGCTTTAATTTCTGCTGTGCAGTTGATGTATGAAACCACTAAATGATCTGGATGTTTTGCTTTAAAAGCCCTGAAAAGCTCTGTTGGCGCGCTATCTGCAAGGGAACATCCTGCGTTTAAATCTGGTAAAAGTACTTTTTTGCTGGGGTTAAGAATCTTTGCGGTCTCAGCCATAAAGTGCACACCAGCAAATACAATCAGGTCAGCATTGGTCTGTTCAGCTTGCTGGGCAAGACCCAGGCTATCCCCAATATAATCAGCCACGTCCTGGATATCAGGTTCTTGGTAGTAGTGTGCAAGGATGATGGCATTTTTTTCTTTCTTTAGTTGCTCAATCTCGGCAAATAAATCCAGACTTGGATCAATCTCTATGTCCGTAAAACCTTTTTCCAATATTTTCATTTTTTGATGTTCATAATTACGGTAATAGTATTTAATAATACTTATTTATAAAACTAAACTACTACTATTAGGGCTGTGGATTTCGGGATAAGTTTGTTATCCCCAAAGCACAAAGTTAATTATCTCTTGATTATCCACTGGAGTTCACAGTTTATTCACCTTGTTAATCTTTGTACTAGACTGTATTTGACAAGGTATTTCCACATAGGTGGATTACAAAATTCACAAGAGCCTTTTTTCACTATCCACTTTTCCCGCACTGTTAATTAAGAGCGCATAGAATGCTTCCAAATTTTTAAGTTTCCCCAATTTGCCTAAAAAGGTCAAACTTATTCCACCAGTATCCACTTTTTAAAATGAAAAAATGGCTGTTTTCCACCGCTTTTGCCATTTATCCACGGGGCTATGTGAATAGGTTTAACCTAGAATATTGCCATTTATCTCTTATGAAGGGTTCTTTTTATAGGTCAATCTTGGGTGGTTTCTGAAAATCTTACCCATTGGCGGTTTTGGATGGTTTTCCACAACTTATCCTAATGTTTTTTCCCCTATTTTTGCCATCCTTAAAATCTAACAATAGTTTATTATGTCTGTCATTCAAAGTATTCGTGACAAAGGAGCTTGGGTTATTTTTGGTATCATCGCCCTAGCTTTAATTGCATTCATCCTGCAGGATGGTGTTGGACGTGGCCGCTCAGCCAATAACAATACCGATATGGGAAAAGTGAATGGTGTTAAAATTGAACGCCTAGCATTTGAAGAAAAACTAGCCATGCAAGAACGCATGTATGGTGCGCAAGGTGCTCAAAGAGAACAATTGATTGGTTCTGTTTGGAATCAAGAAGTTGAAAGGATTGTTTTGCAACAAGAATACGAGAAGCTAGGTCTTCAAGTAACTTCTAAAGAACTAACCGATATTCTTTTTGGTGAGAACTCTCCTCTAAAGAATGAATTCACAGATCCAGCAACCGGTGTGTTTAAAGTAGCAGAAGCCAAACAAGCTTTTGCTCAAATCAAGAAAAACAAGAACGCTGAGCAAGTGAACATGATTAACTCAGCTTATATTGAGCCAACCATTGAACAAGCTTTGCGTACTAAATACCAGGCTTTGTTACAACAGTCTGCTTATGTACCTAAATGGATGGTTGAAAAGCAAATGGCAGACAATAATGCTATTGCTAGCATTTCTTATGCTTTTGCTCCTTATAATAGCATTGCAGACAGTACTGTAAAAGTATCTGATGATGAAATCTCTGCTTATGTTAGTAAACACGCTTCTGAATTTAAGAAGGAAGAAGAAACAAGGGGTATTGCTTATGTAAGTTTTAATGCAGCTCCATCTTCTGTAGACTCTGCTACTGTTCTGAACCAATTGAAATCTTATAGAACTGAATTTGCTACTACTGAAGACACAAAAGGATTTTTGAACAAAGTAGGCTCTGATCTTCCTTTTTATGATAGCTATTTTGGAAAGAGCAAATTACAGATGGCTATGAAAGATAGCTTGACAAGTTTGGCTGTAGGCAATATCTACGGACCTTATTTGGATGGTGGTTCTTATGTAATGGCTAAAATGGTAGGCGTTAAAAACTGGCCTGATAGTGTTACTGTTAGACATATCTTAATTGGTACCGCTAACCCACAAACTGGTCAGCAAATTAAACCTGACAGTGTTGGTAAAAAACAAGCAGATAGTATTGCTGCTGCTATTAAAGGCGGAGCCGATTTTAATGCACTATGCATGAAGTATTCTGATGATGCTGGTAGCAAAGAAAAAGGCGGAGTTTATCCTTATTTTGAACAAGGCAAAATGGTGATGGGCTTTAATGACTATGTCTTCAATAATCCAGTAGGATCTAAATCAGTTGTAAAAACTGAATTTGGTTACCACTATATTGAAATCTTGGGTCAGAAAAACTTTGGACCTGCTTATAAAATTGGCTACTTGGCCAAACCAATTGTAGCAAGTAATGAAACTGTTAGCGCTGCTGAAACTGCTGCTGCACAATTTGCAACTACAAGCAAAAACAAAAAAGCATTTGATGATAATGCTTTGAAATCAAACTTGCAATTGATGACTGCTGCTGAAATTAAAGCAAACGATAATCAAATTGTAGGAATTGGAGCAAGCCGTACATTGGTACGTTGGGCTTATGACAATTCAGTAGGAACTGTTTCTGAACCAACAGAAGTTGGTGACAGATATGTTGTTGCTATTCTTACTTCAGTGAACAAAGCTGGTACCATGTCTGCTGCTGAAGCAAGACCATTGGTAGAAGCCATTGTTCGTAGCACCAAAAAAGCTAAGATCATTATTGATACCAAATTCAAAGGAACCACATTGGAAGCTTTGGCTGGATCAGTAGGAACTGCAGTTCAAAGAGCTGATAGCATTAGCTTTAGCACGCCTTTCATTCCTAACTTGGGTAGTGAACCAAAAGTAATTGGTGCTGCTTTTAACAAAGCCCTTCAAGGAAAGATCAGCGAACCAATTGCTGGTACAAGTGGTGTATTTGCTATTCGTGTTGAAAACAATAGCGCTAAACCTGCTACTGCTGATGCACTAGCACTTAAGCAAAACCTGATTCAAGCAGCTCGTATGGCCGCTTACCGTGGAGCAGATGCCCTACGTAAATCAGCTACTATTGTAGACAATAGGTCTAAGTTTTATTAATCTATTCTAAGATAGTTGCAAAGCCCGGGCCTTGGTCCGGGCTTTTGTTTTACTAATAACGAAAGCATTGTTTCAACCGATTGCCTAATTTTGCCTAATCAATTATCCCATGGCAGCAGAAATATTTGTCAACAAGGTTCAGGAAAGCGGTTTAATAACCCTTGACTTAGAGCAATTCTATCCAAAAGCACCCATCAAGGTTTTTGACCTAAAGGGATATCTGTTTATGGAATTGATTTTAAAAGAAAAGGATTTCAGGGCTGCCCTGTTAACCACCGATTGGACGGTGTATGAAGGAGCTGCTGTAGCTATAACTTGTAGCGTGGATGCCATTATTCCTATGTGGGCATATATGCTAATTGCTAGTTATCTACAACCCGTTGCAGCAGAAATTGTATTTGGAACAGAAAAGGAATTGGTGAATAGTTTGATGCTGAAAAGCCTGGAACAATTTGACGCAGCGGAATACACGGATAAAAGAGTAGTAGTAAAAGGCTGTGGCGATACCCCCATTCCAGAAACGGCTTATGTAAGCATCACCAACAAACTAAGACCTTTTGTAAAAAGCATCATGTACGGAGAACCTTGCAGCACGGTGCCTATTTTCAAAAAGCCCAATCCTGCAAAAGCGGAATAAATCACACCGTAGGTTTTTCTCTAGAAGTTACTTCTTCAAATCTTTGGTCATAGTCATCTCTAATGGTTCCAAATACACGGTCCCAAACAAGCAAGTATAAACCATAGTTCCCTTTAAAATATTGGTGGTGTTGGTTATGAGAAGTTGAAGTGTTGATCCACCTGCCAATACTAGACTTTGCAAAAGACCTAGGGTATAATTCATAACCCAAGTGACCATATATATTATACACAATAGAGAATAAGAAGAACAAAGCCAAGTGGGTGATATGAATGGGAAGGGTAAAATAGAAAATGAAAACTATTCCCTGTTCTACTACTGCTTCTAAAGGATGAAAAGCATAAGCCGCCCAGGGCGATGGATTGGTTGATTGATGGTGCACCAAGTGAAACCATTTAAACAAAGCGGGGTGGTGCATGGCACGATGCGTAAAATAAAAATAGGTATCGTGCATAAAAAACAAAACAGGAAACACGGCAAAATAATATAACCATCCTCTATCGGAGATCTGCAAATACCTAGTGGTATAAGGCGCTACAGCGGGATGATGCAGGATATAAATAAACAAACCAAAAATTAAAATAGTAGTACTGCTGTATAGAATCTCTCTAATAAAATCTTTTGTTTTTGCGTCTTTGGATTGCAGTTTTTTATAAGCCCAATCTTTTTTGAGCAACACATAGAAAACAAAGAATACCAATCCAGCAATCATATAATACCTACTGCCAATTTTTGTAACAATATTCCAATAGAAGTCCCAATTGATGTGCATACTATTTGTTTTTGTCCATGAATTCTATCAATCCCTTTCTTGCCGATTTTTGAACCTTACCCTGCATAAAATTACTCCAACCAAATAAGAATCCAGGTAGGCCCATGGCCATCCTGGTCCATTTATAAAAATCAAAAGCGTCTGTGTGTTCAATGATCAAACCGTCTTTCAAACGCAGATGCGCTTTGATCTTGTTGTTGACCGTTCTACCTGTTTTGCTAAAGAGGTATTTTGCGTTCCAATCACAGGTTGCATATTCATCATCTAGTAATTGAATATTACCATAGGTTAGTGAAAAGTCCTTGGCTCTTTTGCAAAGCATTTCCCACATGGCTCTGGCGTGTTCTGCGTCTATTAATCCAAAGGCAGGATCATTAAAGACCGCATCATCTGCATAACAGGATTGCATGGTAGCATAGTCCTTGTTCTGAAAGGCGGTATAGAATTTATGTATGGTTGCTTCGTTTTGATTCATGATGGTTTGTTTAGGGATTTTATTTAGTGCGCCAATAACCAGTTTTCACCAACGCCCATTTCTGCTTCAACAGGAACTCCGTTAGGAAGTGGTAATGCAGCGCGCATATTGTCTAGGATAATGGGTTTGAGTTTGTCCATTTCTTCAGGCAAAGCATCAAAGATCAATTCATCGTGTACTTGTAGAATCATCTTAGATTTTAGACCCGCGTCTTTGATGGCTTTGTGAATCCGAATCATGGCCAGCTTAATCATATCTGCAGCAGTACCTTGAATGGGAGAGTTTACTGCGTTTCTTTCTGCAAAACCACGGACTGTAAAATTGGCCGATCCAATATCTTTTAACCAACGCTTTCTACCCATGAGGGTTTCTACATAACCGTTCTCCTGTGCAAAATGAATGGTGTTATCCATATAAGCGGTAATACCAGAGAACTCTTTTTTATAGTTGTCAATAATCTCTTTGGCTTCTGCTCTAGGAATGCCTAGGTTTTCTGCCAAACCAAAAGCACCCTGACCATAGATAATTCCAAAGTTCACACTCTTGGCTTTATAACGTTGTTCCTTGGTAACATCGGCTTCTTCAATACCATAGACTTTTGCAGCGGTTGCTGTGTGAATGTCTTTGCCTTGTTTGAACGCCTCACACATATTGGGATCACCACTCATGGCGGCTACAATTCTCAATTCAATTTGAGAATAATCCGCACTGACTAATACATGATTACTATCTCTTGGTATAAATGCTTTTCTAATTTCTTTACCCCTATCACTTCTAACTGGTATGTTTTGTAAGTTGGGATTATTACTACTCAATCTTCCTGTTACCGCAACAGCTTGCGCATAAGAAGTATGCACCCTACCCGTTTTACTATTAATGATTTCTGGCAAAGCATCTACATAAGTACTCTTGAGTTTTGTCAATTCTCTAAAACCTAAAATGTCTGCTACAATAGGATTGTTGTTAGACAGTTTTTGCAACACGTCTTCACCAGTAGCGTATTGACCTGTTTTTGTTTTCTTTGCCTTGGGATCAATCTTTAATTTATCAAACAAGACTTCTCCCAATTGCTTGGGCGATGCTAGGTTGAATCTTACACCCGCTTGCGCATAAACAGATTCTTCAAAAGTTTTTGCATCTTTTTCTAATTCTTTGCTATAGGCATTTAAAAAATCTACGTCAATTTTTACCCCTTCAAATTCCATATCAGTTAATACTCTAACCAAAGGATTTTCTACTTCATCAAAAACGCGTTGTACTTTTTTCTCTTCTAGCATGGGTTCAAAAACATGCTTTAATTGTAGTGTAATATCTGCGTCTTCTGCGGCGTATTCTTTTACTTTCTCTGGATCTACATCACGCATATTGCCCTGGTTTTTTCCCTTCTTACCAATGAGCTCATCAATGTGTACTGGTTCATAACCTAAGAATTGCGCACTCAGCAAATCCATGCTGCGTCTGCCTTCTGGCTCAATTAGGTAATGCGCCAACATGGTATCAAATAGTTTTCCCTTTGGTTCAACACCATACCATTTTAATAAGAGCAAATCATATTTTAAGTTTTGTCCCACCCAGGTAACATCGGTTCTATTAAAGAGGGGATGAAACTTTTGAAACATTTCTAATACCTCGTCTCTACTGCTTGAACACGGAACATAATATCCTTCACCCGCTTTAATACTAAAACTCATGCCCACTATTTCTGCTTCGTTGGCGTCAATATTTGTAGTCTCTGTATCAAAACAGATTTCACGTTCTGGCATCAATCTTCTAATCAACGCTTCAATAGCATCTTTGCCTTGAATCAGTTGATAATCGTGAGGGGTGTTGTTGATATTCTTGTCTGCTTGTAAGCCCGTATTACCTGCGTCTTCTTGAAGCGCTTCTTTAAATTCACTGGGTTTCTCTTTTTTCTCAGGTGCCGCAACAGGGTTACCAAACAAATCCATTTGACCCGCTTGTGGTGCAGATTGAAATGCATTAAAATTATCGCCTAAGATTCTTTTCCCTAAAGTTTTGAATTCTAATTCAGTGAAGACTTGTACAAGTTCTTCATTGTTCCATTCCTTCAATCTAAAATTCTCTTCATGAAATTCTACGGGAACATTGGTAATAATGGTAGCCAGTTTTTTACTCAAGATGGCCATCTCTCTACCATTGCGTACTTTTTCACCCAGTGCACCTTTTAAACTATCGGCGTTAGCCAAAACGTTTTCTAGGGTATCATATTCCTTTAATAATTTGGCTGCCGTTTTTTCTCCTACGCCTGGTATACCTGGAATATTATCTACCGCATCACCCATCATACCAAGCATATCAATTACCTGTTCTACTCTTTGAATATCCCAACGGGCACAGATTTTAGCAGCTGTAAGAATCTCATGGGGGTTGCCCATAAAAGGTGGCTTATAAATAAAGACATTGGGATGAATCAATAATTGACCATAGTCTTTATCAGGAGTAACCATATAGACTTCATAACCCGCATCGGCAGCTTGCCAAGCTAGTGTTCCAATTACGTCATCGGCTTCAAAGCCATCCATTTCTACCACCGGAATATTAAAGCCGCGAATAATGCGTTTGATATCAGGAATAGACAATAACAAGTCTTCAGGTGTCTCCTGACGGTTGGCTTTATAGTCTGCAAAATCAGTATGACGTTCTGTGGGAGCTTTGGTATCAAAACATACGGCCAAGTGGGTTGGCTTCTCTTTGTTAATCAAATCAAAGAGTGTGCTGGTAAACCCAAACTGTGCATTGGTATTATGTCCCTTTGATGTAATTCTAGGGTTTCTGATCAAAGCGTAGTAAGCACGAAAGATTAACGCAAATGCGTCTAGCAGAAAGAGTTTTTTTGACATTTGGCTAAGTTAGAGAAATTAGTGTCCAAAATAAAAAACCCCACAAAATGTGGGGCTTTTCAAAAATTGGTCCATGTGGGTTTGGACCGTTTTTATTCCTTGCTGAACTATTTAATGCCGTATTTAGTCTTATAACGATCGTAGAGCTGTGTTTGTTTATTTTCTAGGCTAACTTTTCTTCCTTGAATAAAGGCCATGATAATAGTACTGCTCTTCATGTCTAAGATATCTCCTTCACTTACAATGATATTTGCATCTTTTCCTACTTCTAACGAACCTGTTCTGTCATCAACACCCAGAATTTTGGCGGCATTTAAAGTAATGGCAGACAAAGCTTCTTCCTTGGTTAAACCATAGGTGGCTGCTGTTCCAGCATTGTAAGAAAGGTTTCTGTAACGGGTATTGGCTGAATTGTCATTCAAAGCAAATAAGACACCTGCTTTTTGTAAAGCTGCAGGGGTTTTAAAAGGCTGGTCAATATCATCGTCTTCTGTAGCTGGGAGTGAATGTTCCTCTCCCAAGATCACGGCTATATTATTCGCTTTCAAAAGATCGGCAATCTGATAGCTTTCACTTCCGCCAACAATAACTACGTCAAAACCAAACTCTTTTACAAAGTCTACGGCAATCAGCATTTGCTTTACTTGGTCACCATGAACAAAGAGTTTTTGTTTTTTGTCAAACAAACCTTTAGCTGCTTCCAGTTTCAAGTTGGTATTGGCATGGTTGCTTTCTTGTAAGTAAGCTTTTGCTTCACGGAAGAAGTTTTTAATAGCTTCCACCCTGTCCAGTGCTTGTTTGGCTGGATCAACAGGAGCGCCGCCCAAACCAGGAAAACCACCAGGGAAACCGCCACCGCCTCTTCTACCAAAACGTTGGATAAAGCTTGGCATGGTTAAGTGAATACCGGCGTCCATTTTATAAGCCGCGTCTTCCCAATTCCATGCATCTAGTTGCACCACAGAAGATGAACCAGAAATAATGCCACCTTCAGGAGCAACACTGCTTAACAAAATGCCATTACCTTTTAGGATATTGATGACCCTTGAGTCTGCATTGTAAGCAGTAATAGAACGAACATTGGTATTAAAGTCTCCAATTTCTACATTGTCATTACTTGCTCTAACACCAGATCCAATTTCGGTTAAACCCAAATCAGAGTTTGGTAAGATTAAGCCTGGATATACGTGCTTGCCTTTTGCATCAAAGACTTTAACGTCATCTGCTGGTACGGCAATACCGCTTCCAACTTTTACAATTTTGCCATTGTTTACTTCAACCGTGGCGTTTTCCAAAACGGTTCCGTTACCTACGTGTACCGTTCCATTGGTTATATATAGTTTACCCTTGTATTCTTTTGCAGGGTAAACCGATTCCTGCGCTTGAGCGCTAGCGCAAAGCAGGACTAAGCTTGATATGGTATAGAATAATCTTTTCATGTTGGTAGTTTTATTTGTCCTTAGATTCACCTTCGTGCAATTCAACAGTGTACAAACCGTCTTCGTGTTCGTGATCGCCACAGCTTAACAGAATCTGCCAGCTAGGTTCTGCTGGTCTAACTGCACCTGGTCCACCGGTTCTTTTTTCACCAATCATTTTCTGTGTTAAACGGAACCTTTCTGCTTGAATTTTCTTGCGTTGTTCTAAGTCTTTTTCACGATCCCAATAAACAATCCCATCAACAATGGTTTTTTCAGACTTAGCATAGATGCTCAATGGATTTTCGCTCCATACTACAACGTCTGCGTCTTTACCCACTTTAATGCTACCTACTTTATTGTCAACGTGTAAAGCTTTTGCAGGATTCAAAGTCACCATCTTCAAAGCTTCTTCTTCTGAAACACCACCATAGCGTACAATCTTACCAGCTTCCTGATTCAACCTACGCGCCATTTCTGCGTCATCAGAATTGATACAAACATTCAAACCAACTTTCTGCATAATAGCAGCGTTGTATGCAATGGCATCAGTTACTTCTACTTTATAATAGAACCAGTCAGAGAAAGTAGATGCACTTGATCCATGGGCTTTCATTTTGTCTGCCACTTTGTATCCTTCCAAAATGTGTGTGAATGTGTTGAAAGTAAATCCGTATTTATCACCCACACGTAAAGCTGCGGTAATTTCACTTTGTACATAAGAGTGACAAGTGATAAAACGTTTCTTGTTCAGAATTTCTACCAATGCATCCAACTCTAAATCCCTTCTTGTTTTAGGATCAAGCTTGATTGCTTTTTCATAATCTTTTGCGCGAGCAAATGCATCGTTCAATACTTCAGCAACACCCATCCTGGTATCAGGGAAACGGTTATTACCTTGAGTAGCAGTTGTACGTTTTACGTTTTCGCCCAAGGCAAATTTGATAAAACCATCAGAGCCTTTGAATTTCAAATCTTCATCATTAGCACCCCAACGCAATTTGATCAATTGTGTTTGTCCACCAATGGTATTGGCAGATCCGTGCAGGATATGAGAAGAAGTTACACCACCACTTAATTGCCTATAGATATTAATGTCTTCAGGATTTAAGTTATCGGCAATGCGCACTTCAGAAGTTACAGACTGTCCACCTTCATTAATAGAAGCGGCTGCAATATGTGAGTGTTCATCAATGATCCCTGCGGTAACGTGTTTACCAGTACCATCAATTACTTTAGCACCATCAGCAGAAATGCCTTTACCTACTTTGGCAATCTTACCATCTTTTAACAAGACGTCTGTGTTTTCCAATTTGCCTTCTTTTTCATTGGTCCAAACAGTAGCATTCTTGATCAAGATGCTTTCTTGTTTAGGAGCTTCTTCCCAACCATATCCATCAAATGGATAAGTTACTTTGGCCAAACGTTGGTTACCAGCTCTTCTTCTTTGAGTAGAATCAGTATTAGCAGCCAAATAAACGCTGTCTAATTTAGCTGACCAAGTTAATTTATTACCAGCAGTATCTTCACCAGTACCACTCCAGTAGTTACCATTTGAAACACCACTCAATCTGTATTGTGTTGCAGCAGCACCACCACCAAATCCACCACGACCACCGCCGCCAAATCCGCCAGCACCGGGACCTCCGGGAGTTCCGCCACCTACAGGGGCTTGAGGTCTTCTAGCAGCAATAGGAGAGAAACTTAGTTTCACCATTTTACCGTCATGCGTAAATTTACCAGTTAAGGTATCTTTTCCAATCACGTTTGCAGTACTAGCATTTTTTACATCTAATGCATATTTAACTGGACCAGCAACTGTGTTAATGGTTAAAGTATAATTGCCTTTTACTTCAGACCAAGCGTCTTCTTTAATACCATATTTTTCACCAGCTACCCAGTTGTGTAAAATATTAGTAGTAGCAGCAAATACAGGTCCAGAAGTAATAATGAAATTGGCTTGTTTACCAGTTTCCAAACTACCCACTTTGTCATATACACCTAATAAAGTTGCAGGTGTTTTAGTCAAAGCTTCTAAGGCTTTGGTTTCAGTTAAACCCATTTCAATGGCTTTGCGCAAATTGGTCAAAAATGATTTTTGATCACGCAAGTCAGATACGGTTAAACAGAAAGGGATATTTGCTTTTTCTAAAGCAGCAGGATTTGTTGGAGCCAATTCCCAGTGTTTCATATCACCTAAAGAAACAGCACGTGCATCATTAGGATCTTCTACGTCCATTGCTTGTGGAAAATTCAAACCAATTACGTAAGTGGCTTTTGTTGCAGCAATTTCTTTAATTCGCTGGTATTCGTTACCACCGCCTTTGATAATATATTGAACACCAAATTCATCACCAATTCTATCGGCGCGAACATCGTTCCATTTGTCATCAGCATCAAAAAACTGAGGTAGGCCCTGGTTATCGTTCCAAGCTTGCAAACTCAAGTTCACACCTTCTTTTGCTGGTTTGTTTTTATACCACTGTGCATCCATATAGGTTTGGCGCAGAAGCGCTATTGATCCCATAATGCTACCAGGATAAGATTGACTAGAAGTTCCTTTGCTCAAAGAATAGTGAGCCGATGCTTTTTCTTTAATGATCACCAAGTTTTCTTTTTCATTGGCCAAAGAAACTACTGCACCTGTTCCACGGGCAATCCCGTCTTTTACGTGTGTTAGTACGGTACCAAAACCAAGATCTCTTAAACCTTTGGCTTTACTATCGTCTACTACAAATTGTCTTACCGCGTCTACTTCTGGGTGAACCGCCTGGTTCCAACCATAAGCACCCTTGGTATTGCTGGTTAACTGAGCGGGACCACCAAAGTTGAAACCACCCTGTGCTCTTTGAGGAGCAGTAATACCATAATCACTGTAGATATCTATAAAGGAAGGATAGATAAATTTGTTTTTGCAATCAATGACAGTGGCGTCTTTTGGAATAGCCACACCAGCACCAAGTGCTAGAATTTTCCCATCTCTAATTACCAATGTTGCATTGGCAATTGTTGTTTGGGCGTCTTTTACAATGGTTGCATTGGTAAATGCATAACAGCCGTCTCGTTTATCGGCCACGCCGTTAACCGGAAAGCTTTCCTGAGCCTGTAGCAATGACGCAAACAGTAACCCAGAAAACAACAGTTTTAGTTTTCTCATGTGTGTTTAGTTTTGGAAGTAGTTTAAATGTAGTAATTAATGCGTTAGAAGGCTAAACAGGTTTTTTAAATAATGATGAATGGTTGAAATGGGGTTAAATACCTCTATTTGGTAGAAGATGCATTGGTTTTTTTAATAAAATCAATGACTCCTGACATATATATTTTTTGATCATCCCACATTGACAGGTGAGAACCATTGGGACAATACAGATATGACCCATTTTTTACCTGTTTGCTCATCCACTCCATGTGCTCAGGATCCATGGTATCAAACTTGGCTCCCACCATCAGGGTAGGTACGGTTATTTTTGATAGGTCTTTTTTGATATCCCAATTTAATAATCTGCCACCCACTTTAAATTCACTGGGTCCTTGCATCATCACATAGATGGTTTCGTTCACGTGTTTAAAGGATCTAGCAACGGGATCTGGCAATTCGGGAAGCCTGCACAAATGTTTGTTGTAATATTCATCATTTACTAGTTGTACATAAACAGGGTCTTTAAACTGGCCTTTGTTTTCATATGCTTCCAAACTATCTACCAAGCTGGGTCTCATCTGTTTTCTCAAAACCAGGTTATATGCTGCATAGTCTGGAATACTGGCCATCATATTGCAGATCATAAGACCCTTTAAGTTCTGTTGGTATTTGAGTGCGTATTCCATGGCCAGGATACCACCCCAAGAATTGCCCAGTAAATAAAAATTATCCTTATCCAGTTTTAGGGCTTTTCTTACTTGCTCTACTTCTTCTACAAAACGCTCGGTTACCCATAAACTGCTGTCTGTAGGTTGGTCACTATAATAAGAACCCAGTTGATCATACTCAATCATTTCAAAACCCTCTTTTGGAAAGAAGCTTTCAAAACATTCCATGTACTCGTGGGTCATGGCTGGTCCACCGTGTAAGAGTAAGATTTTAGTGGTTGGGTTATTGCCAATTCTTTTGGTCCAAACTTTAAACTTACCTATGGGTGTTTCAATGGGAATCATTTTGATTCCAGCATACTGAACGCCGGTATCCACTGGATCAAAATACCCAGCGTTAGTTGATGGCTGATTTTCCTTGCAGGAACTCATGAACCAAAAAAAGCAAATCACAAAGACCCAGGCAGGGAACAAGAACCAGGCCCTATGACTTTTTAGGTTTTTCGGGTTCTTTCTTGTCCGATTTTCTGAAACGTTTGAATGGATCATATTTGATTTTGATTTTTCCGGTTTCATCTGTCTTTGCTCTAATAAACACACTCATCCCGCCACTCTTACCAGCACCCGTATTTTCTGGTTTGTATTCTTTGTCACGATTCTTCAAATTACTCAAAGGAACCTGAATACTAATATCAGTTTCTTTTTTTGAGTGCGTACCCTCTACGTATAATGACAAGACAGAAGAATTAATTTCCATTCTATTGATGGTAATTAAGCCTTTTTGAAAATTAATATCATCCTTGATTTCCGCAAATCGAATATCACTTAAGTCTCTGTTTTTAAACAAGAAGGTTTTAATATTTTGAATGGGTTCAAAATTAATGAGGGCCCCGTCTTTTATGGAGAAAGTTGCATGACCGTTCAGCGTATTCATATCAAATTCTCCAGTGTGTTTCATGTTTAAAGAAACATTGCTTTTCACACTGAGCAATCCCTTCAAGTTTTTATAAGTTGGAGAAGACATTCCAAAATTATCAAACTCACGCCATACTCTATCGGCTTCTACATTATTCATTTCAATATCAGAATTCAATGTAAAGACACCAGGTCTATTTTCTTGAACTGTTGCACTTACACTAAGATTACCCTTGCCATGCACCAATGAGGTTTTTTTCAATTTCCAAGAAACATCATCCACTTCCATTTCAGCTTTTAGGTTATTTGCTTCAAATTCTTTGTATTTGATTTTACCCGCATTTACTTTAATATTCATGTGGCCATTAGACAGCAAGTGTTCTAAGCTTTGAATAGTTTTGCTTAGACCACCTTTATGTTTTCTGGTTTTTTTCTTTTGAACAGGAAATTTTCTTGAAACCACACTACTCAATTGATTGATGTTGATGATGGGAGCAGTTATTTTTAAATCTAGTTCTACTCCTTTTGGATTATCACCAACTAAGGCCACTACATTTTTGGCTCTAGCCGAAACGGTAATTGGATGTCCCGCCACACTACATTTGAGCGTATCCAAATATATATCGGTATTGTCTATTTTTATTTGTGTAGCACAATTAGTTAACGATGCATTAGATCCGCTTAAAGTAATGGTTCCATTTTTTAAAGTAATCAATCCCTTTATACTTGCATTTGAAGTATTAATATTTTCAATGGGTCCTTCATACATAAAATCTAATAACCCTTCTCCATTTGATAGCGTGAACGCATCTGTTTGTAAAAACTGATCTAAACCATACAATGAAAATTTTGATTGTAGGTCCGCGCTAATATGTGGTTTTGTTAAATTGATAATTAAGATATCATCTGAATGAACGGGTAACCCTAAAAACTTAGCGTCTAAATTTTTTACAACTATTTTTGAATTTTCATCTGTTCTTTCTGATTCTGCTACAACTTCATTTAAATAGTAACCTTTAAAACTGGCCGAGTCAAAATTCATGACAGGCGTTTTAAGATCAGCGTTTTTTGTTTCAAATTCAGCTTTGATATAAGGATCACCACCACCCACTAATGATCCTTTGATTACAGTGTGAACATCTAGCGGCGCACTTACATCTGCTAAGCCAACACTCTTTGCAATTTTCTTGGTAAGTAATTTTTTTGCAAAGTCAAGTTTAATTTGTTTGGTAGTAATATCTAAATCAAATGTTTGTTGAGTACCAAAATGAAATCCCCCTTTGAAGACAAAGGGTTGTTTTGAAATATTGATAGTCATGCTATCAAATAATAAGGCAGGTGTTTTGGTGTTGAATTTTAAATCCCATTCACCTTCAAATAATTGATTTTCTACAAAACTTCCTTTGGTAGTTTTAAAACTAAAAGACTTAATTAGAAGATTGGAATTTGTCTTTAGATATAGGATGCTATCTACTTGTTTGTTTTTGACCAGGAATTCATTAATTTGAAAATCAAATAATTTTAATTCTTTCTGATCATTGATTGTTACATTAAAATTCCGGATCACAATATTGTCCAAAATATTATTAAACTCATTTTTTGTTTTTGGTTCTTTCTTTTTGTCATTACCCTTTAGAAGATAATCATTAGAATATCCGCTACTGTCTTTATAAATATAGAAACCACCGTTCTCTATTCTTAATCTATTCAGAGAGATTTTTAACAACAACATTTTTAAAGGATTCACACGCAAGTAAATTCCTTCCGCAGCCAACAATGGATGTTGGTGCTTTGCATATAGCGAATCTGTAATTTTTATTTGATCTAGTGAAATGGTTAAATAGGGAAAGTTTTTAAACAGAGATACGCCTACGTCTTTGATCTCTATTTTACCTCCAATCTTTTCACTGATTTTTTCTGTAGCCTGGGCTATTAATTTTTCTTTGTTAGATCCTACATAAATTTTTAGAATCAATAAGAGTATCAACAATAAAGTAAACAATGACCCTACTATGCGTAGCGTCCATTTGAGGTACTTGTTCAAATCAGCTAGTTTGTTCTAAAGTTAATAAACTAAGCTATACAAATTACCTGCCCATATAGACCATCAGAATTTGAACATCACTTGGATTCACGCCACTGATTCTACTAGCTTGACCAAGGGTTCTTGGTTTAATTTTTTTAAACTTCTGCAAGGCTTCATTTGAGATAGCGGTAACGCTATCATAGTTAAAACTATCTGGAATGATCAAATCTTCTAAAGCACTCATTTTGGTAGCAATTTCATTTTCCTTTTCAATGTAACGTTCGTACTTGATTTGGATTTCTGATTGTTCCAAGGAATCAATATTGCACCAGGACAAAGCTTCTGCCAAACCTGCATCGTATTGCATCATTGACTTCAAATCTACATTTGGTCTGAGTAAGATTTTTGCTGCACGTTGTTTTTCTGTAATTACTGCAGACCCAATATATTCAAAGAAGGGATTAATTCCAGAGGGTTCTATATTATAGTTATTTAATATATGTTTAATCTTCTCTACATTGCTAGTTTTCTCTTGAACCTTGATCATTCTTTCTTCAGAAGCCAGACCCAGTTTAAAGCTGCGTTCGGTTAATCTTAGATCGGCATTGTCTTGACGCAAGAGTGTTCTGAACTCAGCACGGCTTGTAAACATTCTATATGGCTCATCAGTTCCTTTGCTAATTAAGTCATCAATTAAAACCCCAATATAGGCTTCGCTTCTTTTTAGAATAAAGGGTTCTAGGTTCTTAGCTTTTTGGTGTGCATTAATTCCCGCCATCAAACCTTGGCAAGCCGCTTCTTCATATCCAGTAGTACCGTTGATCTGACCCGCAAAAAACAGGTTAGGCATTTGCTTTGTCTCCAGTGAATAGGTCAATTGGGTAGGTGGAAAATAATCGTACTCAATAGCATAACCTGGTCTGAAGATTCTACAGTTTTCAAAACCAGGAATCATACGCAAAGCTTGGTGCTGTACTTCTTCTGGTAAGCTGGTTGAAAATCCATTTACATAAATCTCCACCGTATTCCATCCCTCTGGTTCAACAAAGATTTGGTGACGGTCTCTGTCTGCAAAGCGATTAATCTTGTCTTCAATACTTGGGCAATACCTAGGACCCACACCCTCAATTCTACCTTGATACATGGGACTACGGTCAAAGCCAGTTTTCAAAATATCGTGTACGGTGTTGTTGGTATAGCTGATCCAACAGCTCCGTTGGTTTTCAGGTTTAACACGTTCAATGTCTAAATAAGAAAAGCCCACAATTTCTTCGTCTCCTTTCTGCTCTTCCATCTTGGAATAATCCAAGCTTCTGCCGTCTACTCTTGGAGGTGTACCCGTTTTCAAACGGTCACTTTCAAAACCTAATTCCACCAATTGCTCGGTGATTCCGGTAGCCGCTTTCTCTGCTACACGGCCACCACCAAACCTTTTCTCACCAATATGGATTACCCCGTTTAAGAATGTTCCGCTTGTAACCACCACCGATTTACTATTAATATGGTGACCCATACCCGTAACCACGCCAGCTGCACGGCCATCTTTGATGATGATGGACTGGACCGTGTCTTGGTAAAAATCTACATTAGGCGTGTTCTCCAACATCTCTCTCCACTTAGCAGCAAAGAGCATGCGGTCAGATTGAGCCCTTGGACTCCACATGGCTGGGCCCTTACTCCTATTCAACATCCTAAATTGAATGGTAGAAAGGTCTGTAACTATACCACTATACCCACCCAGTGCGTCAATCTCACGTACAATTTGTCCCTTGGCAATTCCACCCATGGCAGGGTTGCAACTCATTTGGGCAATGGTTTGCATGTTCATAGTAACCAATAACACTTTAGAACCCAGGTTTGCCGCAGCCGCAGCCGCCTCACAACCCGCGTGCCCCGCACCCACTACTATCACATCGTAATCTGGAAACATTGTTTTTATTTAAGTTGGCAAAGATAACCCCCATTCAATTCCGTTCCTATTAAACGAAATAACATCCCTACTAGTATAATGTTCCACGTGGAACTAATTCATTTACCCTAACGGGCGATGTTAATTGATTTAATTAACCCCAAGACCCAAGCTTCTTTACCCTTTCCGTACCTGATATCTCACTCCCAAAGCTCATTTTAAACCTTCAACACCATTCCCCAAGTCCTATTTGTTCCACGTGGAACATACTGGTTTACCCTGCCGGGCGATGTAAAGTGATATAATTATCCCAAGATCTCTGTTCACAATCCTTTTCTAAACCTAAAACCTCTACCCAAGTCCTACTTGTTCCACGTGAAACATATCCATTTCCCTTATCCGGCTGGGTAAAAAGATTTTAGCGGGTGTGATTGAGGGTGTTTTACCGGCGCCAGCAATAAGTGTAAAGGCAAAAGAATTCCAATTGTTACCCCCTCCTCAACCCTGATACTGTTTGTAAAAGGTTTTTAGCGGGTATGATGGGGGGTGTTTTTCTGGAGCTATCAACTACTACCAAGTCAAAATGTATTCTAAATGATCTTCACCTCAAACCTGACTCTTTGAGTAAAATGATTTTATGGCGTATGCCGGAGGGTGTTTTCCGGTACAATTATATTAGTTCAAGGCATAGTTGACTCCATATTAAGCCGAAATATTTACCCTACTGAACCTACTAAAATGGTTTTACCGGGTAATTTAGAGGGTCTTTCCTACGTAAGGTCAAGCAAAACAGGTTCAGATTGTTCCACGTGGAACTATTCCAATCCCTGATATTCTGAGACTTATAAGCTAAACGTGAAGATTTGTTCCACGTGGAACAGGGGGGTGTGGCAGAACTATAATCCCAAACAAGATTTGATTATTGCTGATAACAAGCAAAGTCCTGACAAACGTAAAAGGTTTCGCCGGTTTTGGTACGGGCGCCAAGACCCAACTCAGTAAATGAAGGAGTTAACAAACATTTCCTATGACCAGTATCGGCCACGCCAATATCTAAATAAAGCAAGACCAGAGAGAATAACATGTTGGATGGGCCGCTGGCTAGGTTCTCTGATGCACATCTTTTGATCATAATCTCTTTCATCCGTTGGTCAAAACGCTTTCCATCGGCTGATTGGTGGTTGATCCTACCTTGGTTTAGATTGTCCAAAGCGTGGTTTTGGGCAGTTCCAATCAAGCTTTTGTTCAGAGAATAGAGGGGCAAGGGTCCGGAAGCGGCCAAATCCCTCTCCAAACTCTTGGCATTTGAGCCGTTTAAATTGGGAAATTGCTTGAGCATGGGCAGTACACAACTGTCCCAAAACTGTTTGGGATTGTTTCTGCTATAGTTCATCCAATAGAAAAGTTCCTTCTCGGAGCTGTTCAACAGGTTGTAATAAGTATTAGACCGGTTAATACTATCTATCTGTTTGTCAAAACTCCTGGGTATGGGAATGGCTTTGACACTGCTGATCTCCACAGAACCAATCTGAGTTTGGGCAGTGAGCACTAGGGGTAAGAGAAACAAAAGGAATAAGAACTGTTTCAAAGGCGTTGAGCATTAGGGGTAAAAGAAACAAAAGGAACAGCAACTGTTTCAAGGGCGTTGAGCATTAGGAGTAAGAACAAAAAACAATCAAGAATGGTCTCAAGGTTTGAGGGATTTGGGGTTGGTATAGAGCGCAATGTACTCGTCTTCCTTGGCGCGCATAATCTTCTGGTGCGCAGGAGTCTTGTCTTTAAAACCACAAAGATGCAGGGCACCATGAAAAATGACCCTCAGGCTTTCTTCCTTGAGCGTGGTGCCCAGGGTCTGGGCATTGTCCCTAACGCGGTCAAGACTAATATAGATTTCACCAATGATCTTATTCCTTTCTTCTGAGAGATCAAACGTGATGATATCTGTATAATAGTCGTGCTGCAAATGGTCCTTGTTTATTTGCAAGAGATACTCGTCTGAACAGAAAATATAATTCAGTTCATAGAGCACATTGAATTCCCTCTTGAATAAATCATTGATGAATTTCTTCAGGGCAGTTTTATTTGGGAACTGGAAAACCCTGTCTGCGTTGTGAAAATAAACGGATTTCATAGGCTTTTGTCTTACTCCAAAATTCGTAACAAATTGCGTGCTAACCTCACTTACCTTTGTTAAATAACCAAGGAAATGAAACGATTGTCGGAGTTAGCGATTGGTCAAAAGGCAGAAATACTCTCATTTGAAAAAGACGAAATCTTTATCAAGCTCATGGAGATGGGTTGTGTGCCGGGCGAAATTGTAAAAGTGGAACAGAGAGCACCCCTGGGAGACCCCATTTCTATCTCGGTAGCGGGTTATCATTTAAGCCTGCGCATTAATGAGGCAGATAGCATTTTTGTAAAGCCCCTAGAAACCACATAACTAATTGACAGTCAATTACATAGATGAAAGTAGGACTCTATTTTGGCTCATTTAACCCCATCCATATTGGACATTTGATTATTGCAAGTCATGTGGCCAATCATGGAGACGTTCAACAGGTCTGGATGGTGGTGTCTCCACAAAATCCGCTCAAGCCCTCTTCTGTTTTATTAAATGAATACCATCGCTTGCACCTGGTGCAGTTGGCCGTGGAAGGAAATTCCCAGCTCCGCGCATCGGATGTAGAGTTCAAATTACCCCGACCCTCTTATACCATTGACACCCTAACTTACCTGAAAGAGAAATATCCGCAGCACGAATTTTCTGTGATCATGGGATCGGACAGTTTTCAAAACCTACCCCGATGGAAGAATTTTGACCTCTTGCTCAAGAACTATCGCTTCTTAATTTACCAGCGTCCGGGCTTTCCCATTACCGAATCCTATGCTGCAAAAATTCAAATCCTGGATGCGCCGCTCCTAGAAATCTCCGCCACCAATATCCGCAGCGCCATCAAAGCCGGCATTACCACACGCTATTTATTGTCTGACCCAGTGCGGGAAGAAATAGAGAGAAACGGCTATTATAAATAAACCCAAGTTCAGAATTTTCATAAATCAACACCAAATCCTCTATTTTTAAATATTTAAATAGATAATAACTATTTTATATACTATTAATAACTATTTAATTGCCATGTTTTTTGGTTTAAAATCCCACCCAAATCATCCATCCAAAATCTTTGGTGATTCTGCCTCAATGAAATAGTTTTAGAAACAAATCAAAACTATGCGCAAACAATTCCTCACTGCTTTTCTGTTGCTATCGGTTGCGGCACAAGCCCAACTGACCGTGGACTATATTATGAAAGACCCCAAATGGATTGGTACATCACCAACAAACCCTTTTTGGTCTCAAGATAGTAAATCGGTTTTCTTTGGTTGGAACCCAACGGCTCAAGTGGCCGATAGTAATTATCGTTTTGCACTTGGTTCAACCGAGCCGGTGAAAGCGGGTTATCAGGAAACTTTAAAGGCAGGAGCCATCGCCAATGGCATCTATAATAGTACCAACACACAAATGGTTTATACCAACCGAGGCGATTTGTTTTTGGTGGATCTGAAAACCGGAGCTACTACCCGCATTACCCAAACCGATGAATTTGAGTCTAACCCAAAATTTGTTGGCAACAACGAATGGGTGGTCTATAATAAAAATCAGAACCTCTACGGATGGAATACCAAAACCGGGATCACCGCACAGTTAACCAGTTTTAGGGCTGGGGCCGATGCTCCTGCTTTTGGCGGATTTGCCGGTGGAGCTGGTGGTGGAAGACAAGGTGGCGGCGGTCAAGGATTTGGCGGCGGCGGAGCAAGACCAGTTGGCGGAGCTCCTACTCAAGGTGCAGGTGTTGCAGCTGGTCAAACCCAGGACGCTTGGTTGCAAAAAAATCAATTGGCCCTTTCTACCATTTTGCAAGAACGCAAACAAAAAAGAGAACTGCGTGATTTGTTCTTAAAATCTAACAAAGACAACGATACCCTTAAGACCATTAGCACGGGAGACAAGTCTGTTCAAAATATTTTGATCAGCCCAGACGGAAGGTTTGTGACTTATAGATTAATGACCGCTCCGGCGCAGTCTTCTAAAAATACCATTGTTCCAGATTATTTGGCAGAGAGTGGATACACTTCTGAGATTAACGGAAGAACCAAGGTTGGAAACGCACTTCCTAGATATGAGTCATATGTCTATGACAAACAAAAAGAAGCGGTATACCAAATTGCTACCGATAGTTTGCCCGGCATCACAGACCAACCCGATTATGTAAAAGACTATCCGCAAAGAAGAATTGCCCCAAGACCAAGACCGGTTCAAATTGCTGGACCTTTTTGGAATGAAGCCGGAACCGCAGCTGTTGTAGACATTCGTTCTCAAGATAACAAAGACCGTTGGATCATGCAACTCAATCCTGAAACAGGCAAACTGAGTTTGATAGACAGACAACGTGATGAAGCTTGGATTGGTGGACCCGGCATCAGCGCTTTTGGTCCAACAGTTGGTTGGGTCAATAATGACCTACTCTATTTTCAAAGTGAAAAAACGGGCTACTCACATTTGTATACCCATGACATAAAAACAGGAACACGCAAGGCTTTGACCGAGGGAAAATATGAAGTACAAAATTTGGTCTTGAGTAAGAACAAACAATATTTCTATTTGCTGACCAATGAAAAACATCCTGGTAAACAACATTGGTACAGACTCAAAACTGATGGTTCAAAAAAAGAACAGATTACCCAAATGGATGGTGGTTATGAAGTGAGTTTATCGCCCGATGAAAAATGGATTGCTTATAGATACTCTTATATAAACAAGCCTTGGGAATTATACATTCAAGAAAATGCACCAGGAAAAAATCCTATACAAGTAACCAACAAAGCACAGAGTGAAGCATTTAAATCTTACGCTTGGCGCGATACTAAAATCACAACAATTACTGCAAGAGATGGTCAACCCATTTACACCAGGGTCTATGATCCAAAGCCAGGAACCAAGAATGGTGCAGCCGTAATTTTTGTTCATGGTGCGGGTTATTTACAAAACGTACACTATGGATGGAGCAGTTATTTCCGCGAACAAATGTTTAATAATTTATTAGCAGACAAAGGATATACGGTCATTGATATTGACTATCGCGCCAGCAGCGGATATGGTAGAGATTGGAGAACGGGCATCTACCGTTTTATGGGTGGAAAAGATTTGGATGATGAAGTGGACGCAGCAAAATGGTTAACACAAACCATGGGAATTGATAGCAATAGAATTGGTATGTATGGTGGATCTTATGGTGGATTTATGACACTGATGGCCATGTTTACACAACCCAATGTGATCAAGGCTGGCGCGGCTTTGAGGCCAGTGACAGATTGGGCGCATTATAACCATGGGTACACTGCTAACATTTTGAATGAACCAGTGAATGATAGTATTGCTTATGCAAAATCATCGCCCATTAATTTTGCGGCGGGTCTGAAAAATCATTTATTGATCTGTCATGGAATGGTAGACGTGAACGTACATTTTCAAGACGCGGTGCGTTTGAACCAACGCTTGATTGAACTTGGAAAAGAGAATTGGGAGATGGCTGTTTATCCTGTGGAAGACCACGGATTTGTAGAGCCTAGTAGTTGGGCCGATGAGTATAAAAGAATCTTGAAATTATTTGAGACTTATTTGAAATAAGTTTTTAGGAACGGCATAAAAAAACCTCCAGTATTTTTTTACTGGAGGTTTTCTTTTTACCCACCCCGCCCTTCGGGCACCCCTCCAAGGAGGGGATGTAATTATCTGTTCATGCTCATCAAGAACTCTTCGTTGCTCTTGGTTCCGCGCATGCGTTTTAATAATTCGTTCATGGCTTCTTCGGCGTTCATATCGTTTAAGAACAAACGCAGAATATTCATGCGGCCTAGTACTTCTTTGTCTAACAACAAATCGTCACGACGAGTAGAAGAACCAACCAAATCAATAGCAGGATAGATCCGCTTGTTGGCCAATTTTCTATCAAGCTGCAATTCCATATTACCAGTACCCTTGAATTCTTCAAAGATTACTTCGTCCATTTTAGAACCGGTTTCAATCAGTGCTGTTGCAAGAATAGTCAGTGATCCACCGTTTTCAATTTTACGAGCAGCACCAAAGAATTGTTTTGGTTTCAACAATGCGTTTGCTTCCACACCACCTGATAATACTTTACCAGAAGAAGGAGCAACGGTATTATGTGCACGAGCCAAACGCGTAATAGAATCTAAGAGAATCACCACATCATGTCCGCACTCTACCAAACGTTTTGCTTTTTGCAAAGCAATAGCAGAAACCTTTACGTGTTTTTCAGCAGGCTCGTCAAAAGTAGAAGCAATTACTTCTGCTCTTACGCTGCGTTCCATATCGGTAACCTCTTCAGGGCGTTCGTCAATCAGCACCACCATCAAATAACATTCGGGGTGATTGGCTGCAATGGCGTTGGCCACTTCTTTGAGCAACATGGTTTTACCCACTTTTGGTTGGGCCACAATCAAACCACGCTGACCTTTACCTATTGGGGTAAAGATGTCCATGATCCTAGTGCTATAGTTGTTGCTGGTAGTAAAGAGATTCAATTTTTCAAAAGGGAACAAAGGTGTCAGGTAGTCAAAAGGAATCCTGTCACGCACTTCGTCCGGACGCTTTCCATTGATCAAGTCAACTTTCAGCAGGGCAAAATATTTTTCACCTTCTTTAGGAGGACGTACAGAACCCAACACGGTATCACCTGTTTTCAAACCAAATAATTTGATCTGAGAAGGAGAAACGTACACGTCATCAGGAGAAGACAAATAGTTATAATCGCTAGAGCGTAAGAAACCATAACCATCCGGCATCATTTCTAACACACCCTCGCCATTGATCACGCCTTCAAATTCAATATTGAATGCGGGTTCTTTGCGTTGTTGCGGGTAGCGTTGTTGTGGTGCAGGCTCGCTGGCAGGGGTTTCGTTCTCACCCTGTTGGTGTTGCTCACCGCTTACGGCAGTAGCAGGTGTATCAGTAGGCTGGTCTGTGGTTGGTTGCGCATCCGCTGGATCAGCAGATCTGTTTTCAGTATGTTCTGGTCTTGGTTTGCGTGGCGGTATCCCTTTTTTGTTAAGTAGTGGTCTTTGTTGTCTTTCAGCAGGAAGGGCTGGAGCGCCAGGAGCCCTTGTAGGAGCTGGTGTTGGAGCAGGAGCCGCTTCTGAACCGGGTTGTTGATCCCTAACTGGAGCTGCTGGTCTAACAGGAGCAGGAACCACCGGTCTTGGATTGGGTCTTGGAGTAGGAGCTGGTTTTTCTGTAGCAACGGGAGCCGCTTTTTCAACGGGGGCCGGAGCTTCAGTAGCTTCTTCAGATTCCATTACTTCCGCTTCTTCTGTGCCATTGGCGGTAGAAGTCTTGATAGTAATGGGTTTGCGAGGGCGTCCAGATTTTTTCTTGGGTTCGTCCTTTGTTTCGCTTGCTTTTACGGCTTGGCCGTCTAGTATTTTGTAAATCAGTTCTTGTTTGTTGAGCTTCTTAGTACCGGGGAGGGAGAGTTGCTCAGCAATGTCTTGCAGCTCAGGCAAAAGCATGTCGTTCAATTGCAGAATGTCGTACATAAAATCGGTTGATGAAAAAAATAGGAATTTGTCAATGAATTAAATAAATCCAGTCTAAGGGAATAAAAACTCAGATCGGCGTAATAAAAATTTGATTGGAAGAGGAAAACTGAATCGTCTGGAGTTGAGTTTTAGACCTGTTCAGTGATATTTCCATTGCAATGTTAAGTGAGTTTTTCTGAAAAAACGAATTTTTTCCCTGTTTTTAACCAAGTTTAGGCCTTTGGTATGGCTATGGGCCTATGTTTGGTTATCTTTGAGGCTTACTGGATCAAAGCAATAAAATAGTAAGATGTTTAACAAAAGAACCAAGATCAAGGTTTTACTGGCAACTGAGCCGCAAAACCAAGAAGTGATTGTCATGGGTTGGGTGCGTAGTTTTCGCAACAATCAGTTTATAGCCCTGAACGATGGCAGTACCAATAATAATATACAAGTAGTAGTAGAATTGGGTCTGCTAGACGATGCTACCTTGAAGCGCATCACCACAGGTGCTTCCTTAAAAGTAACTGGCGAATTAATTGCTTCTTTGGGTAAGGGTCAGAAAGTAGAAATCAAAGCCAAGAGTCTAGAAATTTTGGGTGATAGCGATGCGGAAAAATTTCCTTTGCAACCCAAAAAACATTCACTGGAATTCTTGCGTGAAATTGCGCATTTGCGTTTCCGCACCAACACGTTTGGATCAGTGTTTAGACTCCGTCATTCACTTGCATTTGCAGTGCACAAATTCTTTAATGAAAAAGGATTTATTTATTTGCATACACCCATCATTACATCAAGTGATGCAGAAGGTGCAGGAGAAATGTTCCGTGTAACCACATTGCCTTTTGACAATGCGCCACGCAATGAAGATGGTAGCGTGAATTTTAAAGAAGACTTTTTTGGAAAGAGTACCAACCTTACCGTTAGTGGACAATTAGAAGGTGAGCTTGGCGCGATGGCCTTTAGTGAGATCTATACTTTTGGACCCACTTTCCGCGCAGAAAATTCTAACACGGCAAGACACTTGGCAGAGTTCTGGATGATTGAACCAGAGATGGCTTTTCATGATATTGAAGACAACCAAAACTTGGCGGAAGAGTTTATCCAATATTTGATTCGCTACGCTATGGAGCACAATATGGAAGACCTAGAATTCTTGGACGCACGTTTGGCAGAAGAAGAAAAACAGAAGCCACAAAACGAGCGCGCAGAATTTGGTTTGCTAGAAAAATTGCGCTTTGTAGTAGATAACAAATTTGAAAGAATTACTTATACAGAAGCCATTCAAATATTGTTGGATTCACCACATTATAAGAAAAAGAAATTCAAGTACGATGTGAGTTGGGGCATAGACATGCAGAGTGAGCACGAAAGATATTTGGTAGAAAAACATTTTAAAAAACCCGTGATTGTTACCGGATATCCTGCAGCTATAAAAGCGTTTTATATGCGCCTGAATGATGGTTGTGAACCAGGCCGTGAAACCGTTGCTGCTATGGATATTCTTGCTCCGGGTATTGGTGAAATTGTGGGTGGATCACAGAGAGAAGAGCGCTTAGATAAATTAGAAAAACGCATGGCCGAGATGCATATTCCTGCAGAAGAAATGAGTTGGTATTTAGATACCCGCCGTTTTGGAACCGTGCCACACGCGGGCTTTGGTTTGGGCTTTGAACGCATGGTTCAATTTGTAACAGGCATGACCAATATTAGAGACGTAATTGCATTTGCAAGAACGCCTAAGAATTGTGAGTTCTAAAACATTAGCATCATTTCATATAAATGGTTGGGCATTGCTCAACCATTTTTGTTTTAACCTGTATTTAAAGGAAAATATTTTCTTTTGAACAGGATCTCAGAATTAAAAAAATATATAGCACCTACTAGGGAGAAGTTGTTGGCACACCCACTCTATGCCAAGATTCAATCCTTGCAAGATGTACAAACCTTTAGCCGCTTTCATGTTTTTGCGGTTTGGGATTTTATGAGTCTGCTCAAGTCTTTGCAAAATCATCTTACCTGTACTACCATTCCTTGGCAACCCAAGGGCAGCGCCAATACCCGATTTCTAATTAATGAAATTGTTACAGGAGAAGAATCTGATGTAGATGCTTTTGGAAAAAGAATCAGCCATTTTGAATTGTATTTGCAGGCCATGGAACAGATGGGTGCCAACCAAAAAGAAATTCAATTATTGATGAATTTGTTAAGTCAGGGATTACCCGTAACGCAGGCATTAGATAGAATGATCTTGCCTGTAGGTGTTAGGGATTTTCTGAATTTTACTTTTGATATTATTCAAGAGCCCATTCATATTCAAGCTGCAGTATTTAGTTTTGGCAGAGAAGATTTGATTCCTGATATGTTTATGGAATTATTGCTAGAGATTGCCAATCTGCATCCAGAAAAACTAAAAGGCATTATTTATTATTTGCAAAGACATATTGAAGTAGACGGAGGGCACCATAGTCATCTGGCCATGGAAATGGTGGCAGAACTATGTGGAGATGATAATGAGAAATGGAAGGAAGCATCCGTTGCAGCCATCATGGGATTAGAAAAAAGAATTCAACTCTGGGATGCTATTTTGGATTTGATATAATTAATATATTTAGGCATCAAACTAATTGTTTAGAAGATGCGGAAAACCCTGCTCCTATTTTCTTTCATGCTGCTGATCTATGGATTGCAGGCCCAGTCTATCTTAAACGATAAGGCTTTTTACGATACCCTAAAAACCCATAAGATTTATGGAAGAATTGGCTTTGGTCTAAACGTCAATGATGACGATGAACACAAGGTCTTTCTCTTACAAGACGCTTCTATTTCCAAAGCCACTAGTCGTCATTTGTTTGAACTATCAAATAGTCTCTATTTTAATTCTAACGGTACAGACCAGGCATCAAACAGGTTTATGCTTTTTGCAAGAGCCGCACTAAATAGGCATAAGATTGTCAACAATAAAATTCAGTCTGAAGCCAATTTTTTTCCAGAGATCAATACTACCATTGCTTATGATGAGGGGCGTGGTTTGAACTATCGTTTTAATGGCGGCGGCGGCATTACTTATAGTTTGCACAACAACAAGTGGATGCGCTTGAAAATTGGAACAGGTTTGCAATATGAAAAAGAAAGCTGGCGAATTTTTGAGCGCGAATTTTTACCAGCACTGGATACCCTGTCTCAAAGTTCAAAAGACAAATTGCAATCGGCTTTTGGCATTAATGAGAAGGGCAATATCAATAAGGACAATGTTCGCTGGAACAACTATGTACAGATGGTGTATATACTGGGTGAAAAGTTCAATATGACCATTTTAGGTATGGTGCAGGTTCCGCTGGCCGTGCCTTATGACAATGTCTATAATGTACCCTACTTTCCGGTAGACAATAAGAAATACCCCCGATTTACCCTAGAAGTCAGCGCCAATTTTACTATTACCCGGCATTTTAGCTTTAACGCCAAATACTTTATTCAGCATGACGAGGGGCAGATTTCTCCCCTAGCCAATGAACAGATTACCAACTTTACCAATGGATTGGTCTATAAGTTCTAATTCTCCGGTCCCAAACCCTTATTCCTGCTACATTCCAAGACCATCGGCCCTGCCCTTTTCAAAAAACTCAAAAAAAACTGTGGATAATTTCTGAATATTGTCTGATGCCCTTATATTTGCAGCCCTTTAGGGAATGGAATTGGGCCGCAAAGCTCAATCAACCAGAACCAACAGCTAAGGTGCGGTAGCTCAGTCCCCCGATGAATCGGGGTAAAGTACCGACAAACATAGAATATCGACAAATTGGTGCGGTAGCTCAGTCGGTAGAGCAAAGGACTGAAAATCCTTGTGTCGCCGGTTCGATCCCGGCCCACACCACAAAGACCTCAACAGCAATGTTGGGGTTTTTTGTTGCAGAACATCGTTCAATTCCGAAATTATTATGTATTTACCGGATTGTAATCCGAAATTATTATATATTTTAGGGATTGTAATCCGCAAATATGATAGAAAGAACAATCAAGGAAAGCATCAAAAAAGACCTTTTTAAAGGGAAGGCAATACTTTTATTTGGTCCACGCCAATCAGGTAAGTCCACATTAATGCAAGAGATTTTGAAAGATCATGATCATTTATACCTAAATGGAGATGATGCTGATGTTAGAGAAATCTTGACCAATACATCGGCAACAAAACTAAAAGCGATAGTAGGAACTAAAAAAATAGTGTTCATTGATGAGGCACAGCGAATTCAAAATATTGGTTTAACCCTCAAATTATTTACAGATCAAATTAAAGATGTTCAAATACTTGCAACAGGATCTTCAGCATTTGAGCTATCAAATCAAGTTAATGAGCCATTAACGGGTCGTAAATATGAATATATGCTTTATCCATTAAGCTTTTCAGAAATGGTAGCCTATCATGGATTAATACAAGAAAAGCGTTTTATAGATCATCGATTAGTATTTGGTTACTATCCTGAAATTGTAACAAACCCAAGTGAAGAAAGTAGGTTATTAAAGTTGCTTGCAAATAGTTATCTGTACAAAGATTTATTAATGTTAGAACAAATTAAAAAACCACTCATACTTGAAAAATTACTTAAGGCACTTGCATTACAAATTGGAAGTGAAATTAACTATCAAGAAATTGCTCAAACAATTGGTGCAGATGGAAAAACAGTTGATAAATATATTGACCTTTTAGAAAAAGCTTTTGTGGTATTTAGACTTCCAGCTCTTAATAGAAATGTTAGAAATGAAATAAAAAAAGGGAAGAAAGTATATTTTTATGATTGTGGAATTCGTAATGCAGTAATCAATAATTTCAAGTCAATTGAATCAAGAACAGATGCGGGTGCATTATGGGAAAACTATGTGATTGCTGAAAGAATGAAATATTTGCATTATAATAATTTAGATGCCAAACAATATTTTTGGAGAACATCGCAACAACAAGAAATTGATCTTGTAGAAGAGCAACAAGATTCATGGGCAGCTTTTGAATTTAAGCTGAATACAAAAGCAAAAGATAGATTTCCTCAAACCTTTACTGATAATTATAAAAACACCACATTGTTGGTTGTAACTCCAGCAAATGTGGATGAGTTTTTAAGCAACAATACAAAGTAAATGATGCCATCCATTACTTACGCATCATGACTGGTATGCTTTTCTAAAATCCGCTTCCCTTCTTTTTTCACCGCTGGGCTTTTTCTAAAAGACCAGATAATGTCACTGGCGTGCTTTCTAGAAGCTTCCAAATCTACAATGGGTGCGGGATAGTCTTTGCCAATGAGGCATTGGTAGAGTTCCTGTTCAATGGCGCTGAGTTTCCAGGGCTCGTGGATTAGGGATGCGGGAACAAGGTTTAACTCGGGAACCCATTGCTTGATAAACAGACCATCGGGGTCGTGTTCTATGGAATTTTTAATGGGGTTATAAATTCTAACGGTGTTGATGCCGGTTACGCCAGACTGCATTTGTAATTGCGGATAGTGGATGCCGGGTTCATAGTCTAAAAATTGGCGGGCTAGAAAATGCAAATCGCGCCAGTCTTGCCAAAGATTGAATACAAAAAAAGAAACCACCATGGCTCGCATTCTAAAATTCAAATAACCCGTTGTAACCAGGCATCGCATACAAGCGTCTACAATGGGTACACCTGTTTGACCATCCTGCCAAGCTTTGATATAAACTTCGTTTCTGGGTTTTGCAATTTGATCAAATGCCGCGTTTACATTTTCAAATTCCATGCGGCACTCGTCTTCAAACTTTTGCATAAAATGGCAATGCCAGTGCAGACGCGATATAAAATTAGACAGGGCCCTTTTGTTGGGCGATGCGGCGTAATGCTGACTAGTATACTGATACAACATGCGCATACTAATATTGCCATAACTCAAATAGGGAGATAAACGGCTACAAGATTTTCTACTCAACAAGGGTTTAGAAATATGGCGGCTATAGTTTTCTGCGCGGTCTTTGATAAAACTATCCAAGTATCGCCAAGCCCAATACTCTCCACCCTGTTGAAAGTTTTTGTTGCGCGTGATAATCTCAGGATCCAATGCAGGTCCCTTTAGTGCTTCATAAAAATCAGGATCCAATTTCAAGATCTTCCAACCCGTTTCTTGCACCAACTGCGGTTGCGATGTCATAGTGACTTGCCATCTTTTCTGCCAGGTTTTTCTAGACTTGAGTTTGCGGATCACGCCATTGAGCGGAGACTCTTTCCAGGTTACGCTACAACGATAGCAAAATTGTTGCACCGCCTTATCCCGGTCATAAGTGATTTTGTTACCCACTTCTACATGAGAGAAAATCTGCTGAATGGCATATCGTTCTTGCAATGCTTCCAACACGGGCATCACTTCACCATGAAAAATGTAGAGGCTTGCATCAAGGTCTTGCAATTTTTGCTGCATCTCTGTCAAGGACTCGTGCACAAAACGCCAATGTCTCTGATCAGCATCGGCGTAAGCCATAACCGATGGTTCAAAACAATAGAGCAAGAGAATGGGCAGCCCCTGCTGCTGCGCCTGCATGAGCGGCTCGTGGTCCGTGAACCGCAGGTCTCTTTTAAACCAAACAATATTAATGGGTTGCTTTTCCAATCTGAGATAGGAACAGATGGGGGGAGGCTTTTGTTTGGCTTGGCAGAACTGCTTTTATTTGCCGCTTATACAAAAACGGTTTTTTTGCCTTACGGCGATGTGTAATTTAAGGGTATGATAAGCTTCTTACTTTGGATGATCCTCTTTATACTCTGCTGGCCCCTGGCCCTGCTGGGTTTGATTTTGTATCCGCTGTTTTGGATTCTCTCCATCCCCTTCCGCATTTTGGGCATTGCCGTAGACGGCGTGTTTGGCCTGATCAAAGGAATCATTATGCTACCCGCAAGAATTTTGCAGGGGCGATGAGACCTGTGAGCAAAGTCCAATAATTGGATGAATACCCAATAATAAATAACCAAGACATTTATTAAAGAAAAATTAGCTGCAAACATTTTTTGGCTATTTTCATGTTCCTGATCCAAATCTGTTGAATGAATGAATTAACCTATAGTGAGGAAGAATTAGTGCTGTTACTTAGAAATAAGGATCAACAGGCGTTCTCTTACCTATATGATAATTATTCGGCAGTTTTAAATGGTACCATATTACGCATGGTAGATGATACGGGGTTGGCAGAAGATATTTTGCAAGAAGCATTTGTAAAAATCTGGCATAATTTTTCTTCCTATGACCCTTCAAAAGGAAGACTTTTTACCTGGATGATTAACCTAACCAGGAACCTGACCATTGATACTATGAGAAGCAAGGGCTACAAAAAACAGCGCTTAATCTCTTCCGATGAAAATTCCGTAGGTAATCTAACGGACAATAATAGGGCTGCTGAAAAACAGGATAGTTTGGGATTAAAACAACAAATAGCCCTTCTAAAACCAGAATTAAAAAATTTAATTGAACTTGCCTATTTTCAAGGATATACGCAGGAAGAAATTGCTCAGGAAACAGCCATACCCTTGGGTACGGTAAAATCTAGACTAAGAAAAGCTATTCTTGAACTAAGAAAAATTGTGGAATAAAAGTGAACGCAAAAGACATTATATCATCTGGCATTTTAGAACTCTATGTTCTTGGCTTAAGCTCTGCAGCTGAAAATGCGGAAGTTGAGCTATGGACAAAGGAGTATCCTGAGTTGTTAGAAGAAATAGCGGCTATTGAACTAGCTATGGAAAAACTGGCAAAAGCCAATGCTGTAACACCGGCATCTACAATGAAAGCATCCATTTTTGCAAAAATTAATGCAACGGAACAAAGTGCGGAAAAGGTTTCAACAATTCCATCGGTTGTACCTGTTGACCCAATTCCATCTGTTGCATCGGTTCATCAAATACCAACTACTCCAAGCGTTGAAGCAGCACCGGTTTATACCATCTCAAGAAATTGGAAAATGATTGCAGCTGCGTCAATTGGCATTTTCTTGGTGAGTGCAACCTTTAACCTGATCTACTTTAATAAGTATTCCGTTGCCAATAATAGTTTAGAAGAGACCAAGGCATTATTAGAAAAAGAACAATTAAGAACCAAGGAATTTAAATCTGATTTGGATCTTGTAAAAGACCCTAACAATACCATGGTTTCTTTAAAAGGATTGGAAAACAATCCCAATGCAACGGCAAAAATATTTTGGTTTCAAGAAACGGGTGAAGTGGGTATTGACGCAAGTAATTTACCCGATGCCCCATCTGGCATGCAATACCAATTCTGGGCAATTGTAGATGGTAAACCCGTAGATGGGGGAATGATTATTACCAATGACAAAGGAAAAAAATATCGCATCCAAAAAATGAAATCCTTTGGTAAGGCTCAGGCATTTGCTATTTCATTAGAAAAAGCTGGCGGAAATCCTACACCCACCACTGTTGTAAGTTTGGGTAAAATCATATAGACTGCATAGCGTAGTATCTATTTTTATATCTACTATTTCCTTTTCTACCATTTTCATATCTACTTTTTAGTTTACTACTATTATCATTTCCACCATTTTCATCCTATTCTATTATTGAAATATTTTTTTTGGATTATTTAATCCAAGCAGATTCATTGTTCGTAGGTAAAGTAACTGAAACAAAAACCTTTACTTAAAATCAACAACATGAATCGTAAAAAACTAGTGCTAGCAAGCGTTGTAGCGGCAGCATTTATTACCGGAGGAATTCTTTATGCAGCGGATCATATTGATACGCCAGCGGTAACCAATCAAACAACAGACATCACAGACCTCTATGTATTTAGAGCAGCTGATCCCGCCAATTTAGTGTTTGTAGCCAATAGTCAGGGATTGACTAGTCCGGCAAATACTGCCAATTTAAAATTTGATGAGAACACTGTTTTGGAATTTAACATTGACAAAAACGGAGACAATGTAGAAGACCTGGTGATCCAGTGTAAGTATGATGCAGCTTCAAATAAGATGCAAGTTTATGGTCCAGTAGCGCCAAGTGCAACAGGTACCAAAAGCAAATTAGAAGGAACGGTTACTGCAGAAGTGGCTGTTACAGCTTATGGATCTGCTGCTGTTACTGGTACAGGAACAACTGGCATTAAAGTTTTTGCCGGACCAAGAGATGATCCATTCTTTTTTGATTTAAATAGGTACAAAGCTATTCTAGGTGGCACTGCACCAGGCTTTTCAAATCCAGGTACAGATACGTTTGCAGGTACCAATGTGTTGAGCGTGGTAGTAGAAGTTCCTAAAACAATGATTGGCGCCACAGGTAATATTAATGTGTGGTTAGAAACTAAAAAGAAAATCTAATTCATTCAACAACTAAAATCATAAACATGAAATCAACTAAAATAATCCTAGTCTTACTTGTAGCAAGTAATCTATTGATCCTGTCTTGTAAAAAATCAGATAATGTAGTGGCACCCACTGTATTTTATGAGCAACAAGACCAAATGGGAAGACCAGCCATTAACACTGTATTTGTTACAGCAGCAGGTGACAAAGATTTATTCAACACCAGCATTCCAAGTGCTATGGGTGCAGCATTTCAGAGTAAATTTCAAACAAGATTGATGGGTCTTAATGCAGCATATACTACCAATGCGTTGGGACAAAATGCAGCCACATTTACAGGCCTATTAGCAACAGATGTATTGGGTGTTTCATCAACAGGCGTAACTACCTTTTTTGATGGAACCAATGTATTAACTGGAAGAGCACTTGCAGATGACGTAATTGACGTAGAACTATTATTAATTTTTGGAGGACCAACTGGTGCAAGCAATCCAGGTTTAACCAAGGATAATGTAAACGCCAATGACAAAGCATTTTCAACCAGCTTTCCTTATCTAGCAGCAGCTTGGTAATCATTCAATATACAATCCAATTTTTAAAAAGCCAGAGCCAATTACTCTGGCTTTTTAAATCTGCCAACACCTAACGCTATGAAACAAGTCATTCTTATTTTGTTCCTCCATTGTATAGCAGCCAATATAGTTATTGCACAAACGCAGCTGCAAGAAAAGCAGATTGATACCCTTGCCATAGAAGCACCCATTGTTCAATTAAAAGATTTGGTGCTAGAGCCCAATACCAAACTACAGTTTAGTACTATTAGTAAATTAGACTTGGCGCTTCAACCTGTAAAAAATTCCCAAGAATTAATGCGCAAAGTACCGGGGCTGTTTATTGCCCAACACGCAGGAGGTGGAAAAGCGGAACAAATATTTTTACGAGGATTTGATTGTGATCATGGAACAGATGTTCGGGTTGGTTTTGATGGCATGCCCGTGAATATGGTGAGTCATGCCCATGGCCAAGGCTACGCCGATGCTCATTTTATTATTCCCGAAACCATCCAACAAATAGATTTTGGTGCGGGTCCATATTATACCCAACACGGAAATTTAAATACCGCCGGGTATGTGAATTTTGCATCCTATCAAAAAATTCCCAAAAGTATCTTACAACTAGAAGCAGGTAGGTTTGATAGTTATAGAACTTTGTTGATGATTGATTTGATTAAAAATCAGCCAGAAAAACAAAGCGCTTATCTAGCAGGAGAAATGAATTTTACCAATGGTCCAACCCAAAACAAACAAGGGTTTCAACGCTACAATATTTTTGGTAAATACCATTTGCGAATTAATGATGCAACAGCATTAACCGTATCATTATCTTCTTTTAAAAGTGATTGGAATGCTAGTGGACAAATCCCCAGCCGTGCAGTGGACAATGGCATCATAGATAGGTTTGGAAGCATTGACCCAACAGAGGGTGGTCAAACAGAAAGACATAATGCCAATCTGATTTTGAGCCATGTTTTTAAACCTGGTCATCAATGGGTAAACCAATTCTATTATAGCCGTCTAAAATTTAACCTCTATTCCAATTTTAGTTTTTATTTAAATGATCCTATTCAGGGCGATGCTATTAATCAAGCAGAATCCAGAAATCTATTGGGTTATACTTCTACCTATCAAACCCAAGCTTATTTGGGAAACACAACCCTGAAAACAAATTATGGTTTGGGATTCAGACATGATGCCACCAAGGATAGCCGTTTGTCTTCTGTGGTTAAAAGAAATTTTTTATTCAATATTGCTTTGGGCAATATACAAGAAACCAATGCCTTTGCTTTTATGCAAAAGGAACTGCATGTTGGTAAATGGTTATTGGAAGCAGGTTTGCGGGCTGACTATTTTCATTTTAATTATGAGAACCAATTAACAACTAGTCAGCTGCCATCACAAGCAAAAGCCATTTTGAGTCCCAAGTTAAATCTGCAATACACCCTAAATAAAGCACTGCAATTTTTTGTAAAAGCTGGAAAGGGATTTCATAGCAATGATACAAGGGTGGTAGTAGCCAATACCGGAAAAGATATTTTACCTGCCGCCCATGGTGCGGATCTTGGAATTATGTTTAAACCAAACAAGCAGCTCTTTATTCAAATGGCATATTGGCAATTATACCTGGCTCAGGAATTTGTCTATGTGGGTGATGAAGGTAATATTGAACCTAGTGGTGCAAGCTTACGAAAAGGGGTTGACCTGAGTATTCGGTACCAGCTATCAAAACATATTTTTTCAAATGCTAGTTTGAATCTAACTAAGCCAAGAAGTTTAGACGCAGCCAAGGGAGAAGACTATATTCCCCTTGCACCAACCTTTACTAGTATCGGTGGCATCTATTATAAAGCCGCTACAGGTTGGAATGGTGGTTTGAATTATAGGTATATACAAAATAGACCCGCCAATGAAGACAATAGTATTGTTGCCAAGGGTTATTTTTTATTGGATGCTGTCATCAATTATACCCAGCCAAAATATGAAATAGGATTGTCTGTAGAAAACCTATTGAATAGTCAATGGAATGAAGCACAGTTTGCCACTAGTTCTAGGTTGCAGTATGAACCCGCACCCGTTACAGAATTAAATTTTACACCGGGTACTCCCTTTTTTGCCAAGCTTAAGCTAGCTGTTTATTTCTAATTACAAAGAAGCTGACCATGCATACAAAACAAAAACAAAGAACGCTATTATCTGGGGGCTTACTGCTGATTAGTCTTTGCAATAGTCAGAACTTATGGGCACATGCCAGTATGGTGGACTTAGAAAAAATGAGTCAAGGTGCCGTAGCCCTGCTGTATTTACAAATGGGATTTGAGCATATTGTTCCCATGGGATTGGATCATATATTATTTGTGTTGAGTTTGTTTTTGCTGAGCCCAAGACTCAAACCCATTTTATGGCAGGCCACCGCTTTTACCATTGCGCATACGGTAACACTTGGTTTATCTATGTATCAGATCATTAACCCACCTGCACAAATAGTAGAACCACTGATAGCTTTGTCTATTTTGTATGTGGCTGTTGAAAATATGGTATCGCGCAAGCTAAAAACTACTAGATTGATTGTGGTATTCCTGTTTGGATTGGTGCACGGAATGGGTTTTGCTAGTGCTTTGGGACAATTGGGTTTACCACAGTCTAGTTATTTAAGTTCCTTGCTATTGTTTAATCTAGGTGTTGAACTAGGACAAATCTTGGTGATTGTATTAGCATGGTTGGTACTTGCAAAATGGTTTGCAAACAAGCCTTATTATAGAAAGCTTATAGTGATGCCGCTTTCTATGATCATTGGTATGGTGGCTATTTACTGGATCATTGAAAGACTATTTTTCTAACAAAGTTGTTAGGTCTTTTACAATAGCAGGTGATAGGTCAAATTTATTTTTATCAGCTTCTTTAAAATACTGCATGGCATTGTATCCTTTGTTTAAAGACTGCATGCGCTTACCCATCCAATAGAGTTCTAAACCTTCTAAAGGTTTACCGGATACCCTTTGTTCATAAACCGCATTGGCTTTGTCTATTTGATTGTCAGCCTGCAAAGCCCAAACATACCAGGCATTGGTTTGAGATGTATTTCTATTCTTGAGTTCCTGCTCCGCAAGTGCTACTGCTTTCTTTGGGTTGTTTAAAATACCGGTATAGAGTTGAATCAAATACTTGTTGTACATATTACCGTACAAAGGATTGCTAACAATTTTTTCAAAAGCTTTGGCATACTTTATTTGCATCAGACTATCTGAGCGTTGTTCAGCCACTGCTATTAATTTAAATAAGTAATCGGGCGATGCCGTTTTTTTGCCCACAAATTGAAAAGCTTTTTCTGCAACACTGTCTTGTTGGTCATGCACCAAAGCTATCCATCCAATACCTAGTATACTATGAAAGTCACCCGCATTTTCTGATAAACAATTTTTAAAACATTGATAAGCTTGATCCATTTTTCCCGCGTGCATATAGAGGTCTCCTAAATTAGAGACTGCGGCTAATTTTAAACTTTGATCATGCGCCGCATTGTCAACCGCTTTTTGCATGGCCACAATAGCGGAGTCCAATTCACCCTGATAATGCATGAGTTTACTTTTTCTGAATTGGTACCCAAAATCAGAAGCCAGTTGCATATTCTGTAAGTGGGAGCTTGCTTCTACCATGCGACCCAATTCAAAATCCACATCAAAAGAACTGGCTGCTAATTCATATTTTTTTAGCCCCATGGTTTTAGCCACCCGCAAGAGGGAATCGGCCATGGTAAACCGATGTTGCAAAAGGGCGTGAGATATAAGGGTGAATATGGGTCCAACTTCATTTTGCTGGTATTGTGCAGAAAGCTGCACCAAAAGACTATCGGACTCTTTCAGGTCTTCTATTTCTCCCAATTCATGGAATCTGGTTACTAGGGCCGCAGCATATTTGCTGGTATTACTATAATCTGGTGTATGGGTACTGATTCTTGATTTCCAGAACAAGAGATTGGCCTGATTGGTTTTCATGCTTTTTGGTGCTGCATAGTTTGTGATCAAACTGTCTACAAAAGCAGGATCAACTATTGAGGTCTTTTTTGACTGGCAAGAAATCAAGAACAGAGAAAAGGCAAAAATGGGCGTCAGGTATTTCATAAGGAACAATTGTTCCTATCTACGGAAAAGCCCTTGTTTTGGATCAAGATAATTAGAAATAAGTATTAACCGCAAACTCAAACTGATCTATAAATACCTTTTTAAAAGGCTGAATATTTGTTTGTTCGTAGAATACTAGCATTGCTTTTTTATATTCAACGGAATCAATGGTTCTAAATGAAATGGGACAATAATGGTTGTGCATTAAAATTGCATTACTGATAATTCTTGCAGTTCTTTTGTTGCCATCAGAAAAGGGTTGAATATAAGAAATGAGTACAAGCGCTAATAATGCTTTTTCAAAAACATTTTCTTTTTCATTGATCAATTGACACATATGGGTCAGTGCCTCTTTTATTTGAAACTCATTATCAAGCGGTTTATAATTTGTTCCAGAAATACCTACACGCCTATTTCTAATATTTCTTGTAATGTCAAGATCCTTGATGAGAATGCTATGAATATCTTCAATCCTTGAGACAGAAAGCGGATGAATATAATCTGGGTGGTCAATAATAAAATCTATTGCTGACTTGTGATTGAGCAGCATGGATGCTTCATCCTTTGTTTTTCCAGCAGCAGTTTCTTTGTATTTTAACAAACGTTCGGTTTCCAATAAAGAATAAGTATTTCCTTCAATTTGAGAAGACTTCCAACTAAGGTCAATGGCCAGTCTTTCCATTTCTGTTTTAAATTCTCCCACGCTAAGCTTAGAGGAATTCATTTTAAACTTTTCTTGTAATTGACCCAAAGCCAGTAGTTGGTCATTAGTGAATAAGGAAATTTTATTAAGGGCATTCCTCAATAAATCATGATTAAAATTTTCAAGGATAACTCTTTGATCAATCTCTTGTTGAAAATAATCTTCTAAATCTACCGGTCTTAAAATATGATAGGCAGGACTGATTGAATACTTTCTACTTTTTAGCACACCAGTGGCAACCACTAAATCTTCCTTTACAAACTCTTGTAAGGTTCTTTTTAGTGTAGCAATGCTTCTATTAAGACCCAATCCCTGCAAGATTTCAGTTGATGAACAAGCAGGGTGATCTTTAATAAATTCTAGTATTTCTTCTTTAGTGCTGCTAGTATTTTTGGCCATTTGGTGGTTTATCGCTCATTAATATACAAAATATCGCTCAAAATAACAGAAAAATGAGCGATAAATTTAAAAATAATGAGCGATTAATGCTGATTTACCCAGATTGATACCCAGAAATACCTATAAAATCCAACTCCCTAAACCATTGAAATGCGGTGAATAGCATCTTTATTCGCCGCAAAAACAGATAAGCAAGCGGGCAAAAATCACTAAAACATCATCCGATACCGCCTTAAGAGATATTCAAGATCTGATGCATAAAAAAATATTGGTAAAAGAAGTGGGTGGCGGAAGGAGTACTTGTTATATGATAGTAGCGCAGGATAGGTAGGAAAATTAGTTTCTATTAAATACTGTTTAGCTTCTCTTTGAGTGCTTCATACTGATCTAGATGTTTTGCAGAATTGGTTTCTTTTAATTTTTGAATATTCTGCAACTTCCAACGAATTGATGGAAAATTTTCAAAGTTGTACAACGTCCAATCTGGTAAACCATTTTTAAAACTTAATAAGTAATCTTTATCAGCCTGGGTTATACTATTATGAACAGTAATCACTAATTGCTTGCGTACATGCTCATATTCTTCATAACCAAAGGCTTCTTCTGTCATTCCTGAAAACTGATTTTCCATTGCCAACCGTTGATTTTGAAAATTTGGAAATAGTATTTCGTGAATAGGACGTTCACCACTTAACAGTCTTAGAAATAAACCTTCTTTTATTTCCTGAGTAAAGCCCTCGTTGTTCAATAAATATTTAACGTCAAATAAATCTCTAGGATGTTGTCTGTCAAGTGCAGCACATATTTTACCACCATATAGTTGACCCAATGGAACTGTATTAATAGAGCAATATGCCTGAAAATCTGTTTGAGCTTTATAACACAATTCTCTATTTTGAGTATTGCCATATATGCCACGCATGATGGGATTCACCTCTACTTTAATACCAACACTTAGGTTTGAAATAAGCAGCTTGAAGTTTTCTTTTTTATGAATAACAATAATCCTAGCTAAATTATTTTCAATGCTTTCTTTAATGCGTGCTAAAGCGTCATTAATGTTTTTTATGGACGAATCTCTATCCTCTATTGGAAGATAAGTTAGATCTATATCAACAGAAAGTCTTGGTAAGTCTCTAATAAAAAGATTGATGGCTGTGCCACCATGTAGCGCAAAGCAAGACTCTTTTGCAATCTCAGGAATAACCCTAAGTAAGAGTTCAACTTGTCTACTATATTTTTGGGCTATCATTTTTCTCCAATTCTTTTGGAACTGTTATCAGATACTTTTTTATATACACCCCATCTTTCACAATACTTCTTTTGCCGCTACCTAGATCTATCTTGTTCAGGTCAAGTTTATTAAACCACTCATGCCCTGCTTTTTCAGCCAAATAAAGAAAAAGCCGTTTTACTTTCACAGAGGTACATTTTTCTAATAATGATTGTAATTGCAATGGGTGAAAATTATTTAGTCCTTCCATTATTTCATAACATTCCATCAACTCCTGTTTTTGAGGAGCTAGATATAAACATTCCAATATTGCACGAGGAGCATTGGATATTTTCAAAGACAGTGCGTTTATTTTTATAGTTGTCAAACCCTCATCTGGTGGTAAAAAAGCTGTTCGGTAATATTCTATTTTAACCGCCCAGTTCCAATTTTTAAACCAGGTAGGTAGGGATTCATTTTTTCCTCCAAACAGCGTTACCCTAGATTGATTAAGTTCTAGATAATGCAATAAACCAAGTTGAGAAAGAGCAGTTCTACCTCCAATATGTATAGACATAGCCGATTGATGCTGAAGGGCATACAACCCTCCCTCATAATCTACCAAGTCTTTGGTCCTAACCATTGCCCCGTTGCCAATTGATTTTAGCCAATTGCTATGGCGATATCTTTTTTGAAGATCAAGACTATAGCCTTGTTCTACAAGCCAAGAGGATTGAAGAACCGCACCAGCTGGCACCGAGGCCAATAGCTGGTTTATTTTACTTGAATTATCGGTACTCATAGTACCAAATTAGCATAAATTTTAAACCAAAACAAGAAAATGGTTTATTTTTAATGAAAATTGGGTACTAATGGTACCTAAAACAGGCAATTTTTAAACTAATAACTCTCTTAAAACTAGGATATCATTGGTGGTGAAAATTCCTAACTTCGCCCTATCATCAAGAACCCTTGAGTGGGTACCAACCGAGAGCAACAACTCCGCGGTGGTAAAATGATGAGGACTTACAGTCAAAATAAAATGTAATCTCCTTATTCATTCTTGTTGAAATTAATTAACCAATTAAAAGTAAACTAATGAAACAGTCAACAGCCATTTCCGCGTTTTCAAAATTCTATGCCAATGTATTAAAGCAATTGGGCATTAAGAAAGAAACAGCCCAAGAAACCCCTGAACCCAATAAGGAAGTAGAACTTCCAAAAGATGAAGTAAGTTATTTGTACGGATTTAAAACGATAATCAAAAACGACAAGGTGGGAAAGGCATTGGTTATGTCATTGCCTAGTAGGAAAAGTAGCAGTGAATCAAAAACCAAAAAGGATGAGCCATTGGGCAATTAAAAAAATACTACCATGGAAAACAGCAACATCAATAGGTTTAATCAAAATCAGGACATACAAGACATTAATTTTGACCATCGATGGACTTTTAACTACGCAGGTATTGGCCGAAAATTTGTCAGCAATATTACCATCAATATCTACGGATATATGGAAACCTATTGGGGCAATCCGCTTGATGTAACTACTGCAGAAGAGATTAGGTTTAGGTGGGTGGGGGAAGAGGAGTAGATTAACGATCAATATTTTCCTTATGGGATTTTATAATTGTTTCTTCCATCACGCCATTATTGTAAGTTAAACAGACAAGAGAAATATTGATAGAAGAATTACCAGTATCAAAAGAGGACATTGATTTTATTTGGCTAAATCTGAAATTTTGTAAAACAAAACAATAGTATTTCTCTGCTTTCAATAAGCGCTCTTCTTCAGGTCCAGTATCAAATATTCTTTCAGTACCACCTCCCTCAGTTTTAACTAGGTATTTCTTTGTGTTCAGTTCCTGATTGTGCAGAAAGCTATTTACGGTAGATAAGCTGCCACTATTTGGGTTAGTTGAACTGGGTGATGGGCTAGTTGTAAAATCTGTATTACTGGTATTGAAATTTCCTTTGAAGAAACGGGGAGATGATTTAGTTGAAGTATCTGTTTTGTTAGTATTTGATCCTAAAGAAAACAGCTTATATAACCAATAGGCTAAAAAGACAAATAGGGTTATGCCAATTATTGCATAGATGTAAGAATCATTCATAAAACACTATTTATCAAATACTGAAAAGCTAAATTCATTAATGCAAAAGTAAGAAAGCATAAAAAATTAAAAGTATATTTATTAGCCAGTCTCCTATTAACAATTACCCCTAGTGTATGGATGCCAAAAAATTAAAAGCCCAATTAAAGGCGAATAAAGATTCGTTAACCGAACACCACGCTGTTCGTCTGCATCGTGCAATTAGTTGGCTTAAGTGTGCCGAGGAAGTAAAAGACAATTTAGATATTCAGTATATCAGTCTTTGGATTGGCTTTAATGCCTGTTATGCCAACAATTTATCTAAAGGAGAATTATTAACTGAGCGAGAAAGCTTTAGTGAGTTTGTGAAAAAGCTGGTTAAGCACGATACTGAAATGCGATTCTTTCATTTATTATGGAATCAATTCTCTGGTCCTGTTAGGCTGCTCATAGAAAACAAATATGTATTCAAACCCTTTTGGGATTTTCAACGTGGAGAAATCAAGGATTGGGAAAAGGCATATCATAAATCTGTAGAGGATTCCATGAAATACCTTTCCAAACAACAAGTAGAACCATTGTTAGAAGTGGTCCTAGACAGACTCTATACTTTGCGCAACCAATTAATGCACGGAGGAGCAACTTTCAAAAGTGATGTAAACCGTTCACAGGTAAAGGACGGAAATAATATGCTCAAATTATTGGTTCCGTTGGTCATTGAAATCATGCTACTTCATCCAGAAGAGAATTGGGGTGAGATCTATTATCCGGTAATCAGTTAAACATACACCAACTTCTCATTACTCAACACTTGCTCCCCATCAAATCTGTAAGCAACTAGCTTCCCTTCTTTTGCAACACTATAATCCAAGCAACAAATATTATTGCGGTTGATGGATGGGTTTCCTTTTAACCAATAGTGTCCAAAGAAAACGGGTTTCTTGTCTTCCGCATAGAAGTTGGTATTCTTTAAGAATGAAGTGTCTACACTTGTGTCAGGTAAAGAGTCTAGCGGTTCAATGCTGATGTCTTTGTAACTAGTTTTACTTGGATCTTCCCACCATTTGATTCTAATTTCTTTTCTCAGTTCTCCATCCTTATCTGTAAATGATAAACCAGGAGGCATGGATATTTCTTTTCCTTTAAGCGTTTCTTCAATAGCTATATTAAATCTTGAACCTTCACTAACTGATTCATAAATATATTCATCAGTTAATTTAGCATCATACAAGGGTTGAGATTTTATATAATCAATATTGTCTTGGTCCCAACAAGCGTGAACCGCTCTAAATTCATTGGTTTCAAAAAAGACGGGCAAAGATTTAAACCAATTGATATATTCTTCGTATTCGCTTTGCCTGTTTTGAAACTGTTTTAATGTTTCATAGTGTTGGATAATATTTTTGATTTTGTGTTTTCTCAAGTGTCCGCCGCTGGACTCGGGATAATGAAAACAAAGGGCGTTGTATTCATGATTACCCATTAAAGCCCTTGCGTTATTAGTATCACGCATTGCTTTTACTATCTGAAGCGTCTCCCTAATCTTTGGCCCCCGATCAATATAATCACCAACAAAGAAAGCCTTTCTTGTAGGGTGCTGATAAACCCCAGCTTTTTTACTATAACCCATTTTCTCCAGCAGGGCTTCTAACTTATCAGCATGCCCGTGAATGTCTCCAATAAAATCATACATATCCTTCAATTTAATTAATTTTAGCTGATTCCCCCCCGGAATCTGATACTGCAAGATCCCAAAGGTGATGCCCACCTATTGGTAACCTGTTTGTGAACCCAGAATTATTTCCATGCCCAGTAACAAATCTGCCCTTTTGCGTTACAGGATTATTGATGGCTGCCTGACCAATAGCATGCACCCCTATCCTAGCATAGATTTTATCAGAAGAAAAATAGAAGGCCAGCTTAACAGCGATATTTCTGAGTCCATGATTCGCAAAGACTTTGCGGCCATGAAGGATGTTTATACCGCGCCCATTCAGTTTAATAAAACAAGGGGTGGTTACTATTATTCAGAGGAAGGGTTCTCTATTAAAGAGTTTCCCTTAACCAATGAAGAGATCTCTGCACTGGACTTCTCAACGGCCTTATTGCATAACCTGAAAGACACGCAAATCTTCAAGCAGTTTGAGAACGCCATCAACAAACTCATTGAAGGATACAGAATCAGCAAGGTCCTAGGCAAGTCAGAAAAACAGTTGATTCAGATTGAGGAACCGGTAAAGACCCAGGGTAATCAGTGGTTAGAACCCATTTTGAATGCCATTATTGAACAGAAAACCTTGAACATCATATATGCCCGTTATGGAGGAGAGCCCAAGGAACATGTGGTATCAGCCTGCTTGCTCAAGGAATATCATAATCGCTGGTACTTGGTGGGCCATTCCAAAAGAAGTGACAGCTTGCTAGTGATGGCATTAGACAGAATCCAAAATATTGCATCCTGCCAAGAGCCTTTTGCCAGTATTGACCAGTTTCAGCCAGACGAGTTTTTCAAATACAGTTTTGGAATCACCCAGTTTCACGATGTTAGCCCGGAGAAGATCCTACTCAAATTCAATCCCCATACCGCTCAATACATTATCAGCCAACCCCTACACCATAGCCAACAAGTGATTTTGGAAAACGAAAAGGAAGTGGTGGTACAACTTGAAGTCTATATCAGTCAGGAATTGATCATGGCTATTTTAAGTCATGGGTCAGCCGTAGAAGTGCTAGAGCCTAAATTTTTTAGAGACCGAATAAAAGAACAAATAAGCGAAATGTTGGTTAAATACCATTAAGATAGAAGGGAGATAACTGGTTTTGTAAATAAGAATTGATAATTTCAACTATTCAAGGTTTTTATTAACTTTAAGTATGCCAACCGCTACAAAAACAAAAAGAGCTACTACTAAGCAAACAGCAAAAGCAAAGGTTGCGTCTAAGTCAAAAAACAAGACCAATTACCTAACTAAGCGAATATTGGAGCAGGCTGCAAATACCGGATTTGCAAGAGCTGCTGAACAAACCATGAAAGTAATGGGATACAATGTTATTGTTCAAGGTGATTGGGTTGTGAAAAAGCACCAAGATGGTACAATTGAGAAAATTAGCAAGCTAGAGAAATCAAAAACAAAAACTAAGCTTGTCCTCGACTAAAACTCCTAAAGAATTAAGGTTACGCGTATTTGCTGGCCCCAATGGTTCTGGAAAAAGTACCGTCATCCAATATGTTCGTGATTATGATACTGGAACGGGACCTATAGATTTTGGATATTATATAAATGCTGACGAACTAGCCCAATCACTCAGAACAGGAAGCTTTGATTTTAGTCAGTTTGATCTATCAACTGATGCAAAAACATTTAAAGCAACTGCAATTGCCTCAGGCCTGATCAATAAAAAATTCCCCGAAGAGACTTTTGTAAAAGTATTCAAACTCAGCAAAAACAAACTGGAGCTAAAAGATTCCAAATATGTTGAGCAGTTGGCACAAATTCTTGCTGACTTTTTAAGAAAACAATTACTGATACATCAAAAGAGATTTTCTTTTGAAACGGTATTTTCTCATGAGTCAAAATTAGATATCATGAGAGAAGCCAAAGCAAATGGGTATAAAGTCTATTTGTATTTTGTTTCAACCGAAACTCCTGAAATCAACAAAGCAAGGGTTTTAAGTAGAAAAGCTCAGGGAGGTCATGATGTACCGCCAGAATTAATTGAATCTAGGTATTATAGGTCGTTGGATTTTCTTTATGAAGCATGTCAGATTGCTTATCAAGTTTTCTTCTTTGACAATTCAACAGACGGAAAGGAATCTAATATGTATGCCCACTTTAAAATGGTAAATGGAAAGAAAAAGTGGGACGATATGAAAATGGAAGACCTACCCAGGTGGTTTGTCAAATATTATCTTGACAAAATTCCCAAGCCCAAAATCAAATAAGTCAAAATATAAATAGGCGGTCATCTGACAATTTAGGTTTGTGTTTCACTTACAAACCAATGTCAAATGAATGCATTTAAACCCCCGTTAATAGATAAAACACTACAAATATTCTCAACGTATAATAATGAACTAGAACCTATCAGGCTGTATTTTGCTTATTTCCAAATTATCCCAAACATCAAACGCATCAGGGATTTACAGGGAGAGAAGTTCAGGGCATGGACAGAAACCAAATACGCCCATCTATTGGAGAGCAGTCATTTATCAGAGTACTATGATCATGCTTCCAAACGCTTTGACTTAGACGACCAGTATTTTATCATGCCGGAAGGCATTGTATTGAGGATAGATAAAAACAGGGTGAGTATTTATTATAAGCCATCTACCAGTGCTATTGCAGAAGCGCTGGCCAAGGAAGCTTTAAAGTTTAAAAAGAAAGCAGTTACCAATCAGAGCATCAAGATGGTAGCCAATGGAACAGAAGGGTTAGAAACCTATTCCATTAAAATTAAAAAGCCATCGTTAGACCTGAACCTGCATTACAATGAAGATCTAGCTGAGTTTCATTCAAGGAATTTGAAAAACCTGAAAAAGCAGGAGAAAAGTGGTCTCTATCTTTTCTATGGATTGCCAGGAACAGGAAAATCAACCTATATCAGGTACCTCATCAGGTCAATTAATAAAGAAGTGATTTTTATCCCGCCAGGATTGGCAGGCATTTTTGATAGTCCGGCTATTACCAAATTCCTTTTGTCAAATAGGAACACGGTATTTGTTATAGAAGACGCAGAGGAACTCTTGGTTTCAAGGGACTTGAATAAAAACAGCAGTGTCTCCATGCTCCTCAACCTGACCGATGGCCTTCTTGGAGAAACCCTGGGCATTCAAATCATTGCCACATTTAATACAGACCTGAATAATATAGACAAAGCCCTGTTGAGAAAGGGCCGGCTATTGGGTATGTATGAGTTTAAATCACTGAGCATTAACCGGTCAACAACCCTTTTGGAGAAAAGAGGCATCAAGCCAGCCATGGTGCATCAACCCATGACACTAGCCGAGATCTTTAATAAAGAACAGATTGATTATCAATATCAAAAGGCAAATAGACCGGCCATTGGTTTCTTATCAAACAAAACATGAGAATCTGACAAATCTCATTCGCCAAACAGTAAATAATTCAGTAATTTGTAATCCCCCCCTTGAAGTGTATGTTAGCACCCCCAAGGCACATTCTGTCAAAGTCTACGTTTATGAAGGGCTGTCAATGCCCTAAGGCACTCTGGATGTATAAACACCAGCCGGACTTGCGTGCAGTAGTATCAAACAGCCAACAAGCCATATTTGACCAAGGAACCAGTGTAGGTAAATTGGCAGAACAATTGTTTCCCGGAGGTGTAGACGCCCGCCCGGTAGATACCTATTCCTATCAGCAATCGGTGGTAGATACCTTTAACTATGTACAAGCGGGGCACAAAGTGATCTATGAAGCGGCATTTCAGCATGACCAGGTATTGGCGGCCCTAGATATTTTGGTCAAGAAAAGGGGCAAATGGCAGGCTTTTGAGGTAAAAAGCAGTACCAGCGTAAAAGACACTTTCTTACAAGACGCGGCATTGCAGTACTATGTGATTACCCAGGCGGGACTGCCCTTGGTAGACTTTAGCATAGTCTATATTAACAATGAATACGAGCGATACGGAGATCTAGACATAGCCCAACTCTTTACCATAGAGTCCGTTCTGGATCAGATTCTGGAGCTGCAACCCCAAATAGCGGCCAAGATTCCCCAACTCAAAGAGGTGCTGAAACAAAAAACAGTACCCGAACAAGCCATCGGTCCACACTGCTCAGACCCATATGCCTGTGATTTTACAGACCATTGCTGGCAGCATCTACCAGAAGATTCGGTATTTGACCTGCGGGGCCATAGCGCTGGGGCCAAATCTTTTGACTTGTATGAACAAGGTATTCATAGGTTGTTAGACATACCAGATGACTATCCCCTTAATGGAGGCCAACAGTTACAGGTGCAATGCCATAAAACCGGAGAGCCGCATATAGGCCAAGAAGCCCTGAATGATTTTCTAGCGCAATTGGAATACCCACTCTACTTTATGGATTTTGAAACCTATCAAGTTGCCGTACCCGAGAGGGATGGCACCAGACCCTATCAACAGATTCCCTTTCAATATTCGGTGCATAGGCAAGACAGCCCAGGCGAACCCCTCACCCATTTTGAATGGTTGGCTCAATCGGGCACAGACCCCCGAAAGGATTTTTTGGTAAACCTGCTTAGCGCCATGGGTACTACCGGAACCATCCTAGCCTACAATTCAAGTTTTGAAAACAGCCGTCTGAATGATCTGGCATATTGGTTTCCCCGAAAAGCCAAAGCCATAGAAGCCATGCAAGAACGGATGATAGACCTGATGAGCCCCTTTAGAAGTAAGCATTATTACCTACCCGCTATGAAGGGATCTTACAGTATTAAACAGGTACTTCCAGCCCTGGTACCCAATATGAATTATGATGAACTTGAAATAGGCAACGGAGGCGATGCCAGCACTGCGTTTTATCAATTACAGTTTGAAAAAGACGCATCGGTGGTTGAGCAAACAAGAACCGCTTTGTTGCGCTACTGCGCGATGGACACCGAGGCGATGGTGAGGGTGTTGGAGAAAATAAATAGTTTAAAAAATTAATCGATATAAAGGCTATTAATATATCTATTTTTAACCCATGCAAATACAGTGCAACACTTATATTCATATTTGCTTCATCAAATTAAATATTGATAATTATGATGAAGGAAAATAATATAGTTAAAGCGGATAATCTTGTAGAGTTAAAGAATAAATTAAACGGGGTTTTTGATATAATAAGACGTACCGTTGAGGTAGCCGATTACCATATTATTCTTTATATACTTTCACTTCAGAGATATGAGATTTTTAAAGGAAAGACCTTTGAAGACCATTTTGGATTGTTTGATCTAATAGGTGAATCAGACAATGTACTACCTAAAGATTTAGAAAAAATCCGAGAGGACTATTTTTTACAATTCGATAATTTAAGTATTGATACCATTAAGAGTATTGTAGAATTATATTCTTCATTAAATCAAACAGTACTTCAAGATTACTTTCCCGAAATTTTTGATGACTTACTTTTTAAATTATTGAAATTTAATGGGCGTATTTCAGGAGAGTTAGTGTTATCTGAAGAGCTCAATAGATTTGTTGGTTCACTAATTGATTTTTCAAAATCTGATTTGGAAACTTCGGCCTCAGAATGGCCGTTTCATAATGTTTATAATCCTTTTGCTGGGCTTGCATCTTTTGGTAAACATTTTAAGCAAGAAGATGATATATTGTATTACGGACAGGAACTAAATCATACAATATGGCTAATTGGAACACTACGCTTATTAGCCTATAATAAACCGACACAGTTTTTTGTTGAAGAAGATTCTTTGGAAAACTGGAAAGGTGCTTTTATAGAAAAAAGAGATCCTATTTGGTTAGAAAACACTAAATTTCAATTAGTAATTTCTAACCCTCCTTTGGGCTTAAAGCTGCCAATCCAGATAGTAGGAAGATTTGGACCAATTAAGACATACGAGCATTTCCTTATAGAAAAAGGAATAGAATCTTTAAAAGAAACTGGAAAATTAATTGCGGTTATTACCCCTACGTTTCTTTCACGACTTGGAAGTGAAGAACGTTTAAGAGAATATCTTATTGAAAATGATTTAATAGAGATGATTATTTCATTGCAAAGTGGTATAATAATGAATACAGATATTCCTCTTGTGATTTTTATTATTAATAAAAATAAAAAGGAGTCTGAAAAAGGTGTAGTTAAATTTGTTGATGCAAAAAAACTTGCTGAAAAATCTAAAAATCTTAATGAAAGTTCACTTTTAACGGAAGTTAGAAGTGAAAAAGAATCAGATATTTTAAGAATTATTCCTAATGAAACAATTGTTTCATATAGATATAATCTCGATAGTGGTAGATATTTTCAGAAGATTTATGATGGTGTCCAGTTAAAAGAACTAGGCCAAATCATTCGAGGACGAAATGATGGCGAAAACCTATTTGGTAAATTTATTCGAATCAGAGATTTAAAAGAAAATGCTTTAGATAATCAAATCGCTATAAATAATATTGAGGATTCAGCTATTCCTAGACAAGCTTTAAAGATTTCAGAATCTTGTATATTAATTGCAGCAAGATGGAAAACCCTTAAGCCAACATATTTTAATTATGAGGGAACACCAATTTATATTAATCCAGATATTATTGCGTTCAAATTAGATGAAACTAAATGTGATATTGTTTTTTTAATAAACGAGCTTCATTCAGGATATGTACTAGAACAAATAGATAATTATAGAATTGGAAGTGTAATACCGACAATTAGAAAAGAAGATTTGATTTCTATTTTTATATCAATTCCGGAAATTGGGAAGAAGAGTCTTGAATATCAAAAATCCTTAGTTAAACAAAGATTATATTCTCTAGCAGAAGAGAAGAAAAGAGAGCTTAATCTATTTAATAAAATACATGGGTTAGAAGCAGAAATTTTTGAACAGAATACATTTTTGCGACATACTTTAGCTGGACCTGCATCAAACTTAAGAGATTCGGTATCTAATATAAGAACAATCCTATTAGAGAAAATAATACCCCATTATCCAAATTTATTTGATTTGAAAATAAGTGAAAAGCATCTAAAATCACTTGGGGATTATATATCTATCATAGAAAGGGATGCCGAAAAAATTGTCCAAACAGTTTCAAGTCAATTAAAAGTTGACACAGGAGTTCAATCAAAGAAATTGGAACAAATAGAGATATATGAATTTCTCGAAAATTATTCAGCAGAGTATAACGAAAGAAGAGGTTTGAATTTCAAAACCGAATTTCAATTTGATAAGGAAGTATTCATAAACGAAAATGGAGATAGAATTAAGACCTATATTTTGGCAAACAAGGATTTATTGAGTGACCTCTTTGATAATTTAGTTAATAATGCAGTTAAACATGCATTTCTACCAGATGATAAGAATAGAATAGAAATTTATATAATGAAAAATACTGAATTTGAAGACCAAGATGAGATCAGTATTTTATTTTCAAATACTGGCAAACCATTCCCAGAAAATTTTTCATTTGAGGATTTTATTAGAAAAGGAGCTGGCTTTGGATTAAATGCAGGGGATGGAGTTGGAGGTTGGTATATTAATGAAATAATAAAAAGACTTAATGGAAGTCTTGATATGATAGATGAAACTGGAAGTGAAGGATTACCCGGTACTGATTTAGCAACTAGTTTTGAAATTACATTCCCAATTTTAGAAATTGAAGAGCATGAGTAAGTTGAAAGTTATATGGTTTGATGATGCACACGAGACACTGGAGATCATTAAAGAAAAAGCATTCCTAAATGATATTGAATTAGTTGGATTTGGTAATGCAAAGGATGGGATTGAAGAACTAGAAAAAAACATAAGACTTTATGATGCTGCAATACTTGATGGTATTTTTTATCTTGACAAAAACGATTTGGGCACAACTTCAAGTAATAAACCATTTTTTAATGTAGCAACAACTCTACTAAAAATGGAGCAAATAAAAAAAATGCCCTGGTTTATTTTATCAGGACAAGCTAGTTTCACTATAGATAAAAATTCTCTTGCAAGTTCTTTTAAAGACAACAAAGTATATGACAAGAATGACCCAATATTAATTGACCAACTTTGGTTAGATATTAAAGCGGATTCGGCTATACAAGAAGACACTCAAATTCGTTATAAATACAAAAAAGTTTTTGAAATATGTTCAGAAAATTATTTGGGAAATATTGTTGATTTAAAGCTATTAGGTCTAGTTAAATTAAACGAAAGCAAGGAAGCTATAGATGTAATTAAAGCACTAAACGAAATTAGGGGTATAATTGAAATATTATTCGGTAAACTAAAAGACCTAGCATTAATCCCAAATGAAATATTTTCTAAAAACGGCTGGATAAATCAATCAAACCGTTTTCTGGGTGATAATCATCAAGAATATAAATGGCATTCAAACCCAATACACCCTACAATATCTTTTCTTATACAAAGTATTTTACAGGTATCTCAAGACGCTTCTCATGAATTACCTGAAAAACTAACACTTAAAGTAAAACAATTCATAGCATTAAATAATACACCATATTTATTTAGGAGTACTCTAAATCAATTATTTGATGTATTGGTGTGGGTTAAGATATTTATTGATGAACATCAAGAGATAAAATTGAATAAACAACTCTGGTATCAAATCCCCGTTTGGGTAGAAGGAGAATGGATAACTGGAAAAGTTATAAAAATTCATGAAAATGGTTATGGAACATTTATGCCTTCTTTAGGTGGTAGTACACTAAGTATAATTCCTCCACTGGTTAAAGAATTTGAACTTAAACTTAATCAATCTATTGAGGTAATTGTAGTTACAGAAAACCCAAGAACATTAATTAAAAAAATTAGAATATAATAAAATATGAACACAGCCGTACATAACAAATCAGTTTCTTTTATTTGGTCCATAGCAGATGATTGTTTGCGGGATGTATATGTAAGAGGAAAATACCGTGATGTAATTTTACCAATGGTGGTGCTTCGCAGATTAGATGCTTTGCTTGAACCAACAAAGGCAGCTGTATTGGAAGAATTAGTTTTTCAAAAGGAAGAAGCCAAGTTTACAGAGTGGGATGAAAATGGTCTAAGGCAAGCTAGTGGGTACGTATTTTACAATACCAGTGAATGGACATTGCAACGCTTACACGATACGGCTACTAATAACCAACAAATACTTCAAGCCAATTTTGAAGATTACCTAAATGGCTTTAGCGGAAACGTAAAAGAGATTATTGAAAAGTTTAAACTCAAAAGCCAGGTACGTCATATGGCATCGAAAGATGTTTTATTAAATGTGTTGGAGAAATTCACTTCGCCTTACATCAACCTTACTCCTTTTGAAAAAAATGATCCAGAAGGAAGAAAACTTCTGCCATTAACCAACTTGGGAATGGGTTATGTGTTCGAGGAGTTGATTCGAAAATTTAACGAAGACAATAATGAAGAAGCTGGGGAGCATTTTACTCCTCGTGAAGTTATTGACCTTATGACCCACATTATTTTTGAACCTGTTAAAGATAAACTTCCACCAGTTATGACCATTTATGACCCTGCTTGTGGTAGTGGTGGTATGCTTACTGAATCTCAAAATTTTGTAAAGGATGAAGAAGGTGAAATAAAAGCGAAGGGAGATGTGTATTTGTATGGCAAAGAAATAAACGATGAAACCTATGCCATTTGCAAATCGGATATGATGATCAAAGGCAACAACCCAGAAAATATTCGTGTGGGTTCAACTCTTTCTACAGACGAATTTGCTGGAACAACTTTTGACTATATGCTTTCCAATCCGCCTTATGGAAAGTCGTGGGCAAGTGAGCAAAAGTTTATTAAAGACGGTAAAGACATTATTGACCCTCGTTTTCAAATTAAACTAAAAGACTACTGGGGAAATGAGGATGATGCCGATGCAACGCCTCGTTCTTCTGATGGGCAATTGCTTTTCCTGATGGAGATGGTCAACAAAATGAAACCACTCACACAAAGTCCTTTGGGCTCTCGTATTGCTTCTGTACATAATGGAAGCAGTTTGTTTACAGGAGATGCTGGCGGTGGCGAAAGTAACATTCGCAGATACATTATTGAAAACGATTGGTTGGAAGCCATTGTACAAATGCCAAACAATTTGTTTTACAATACAGGCATTACTACCTATATCTGGATATTGAGCAACAACAAAGCAAAGACTCGCAAAGGCAAAGTACAATTGATAGATTCGGGTTTATTATTCCGTAAACTGCGTAAGAATTTAGGAAATAAAAACTGTGAGTTTGCTCCAGATCATATTCGTGAAATAGTTTCGGTATATCAAAAGATGCAGGCTGTTGACCGTACTATTCATCCTGAAACTAAAGAAGAACAAGGCATAGCTTCTCAACTATTTGATAACACAGATTTTGGTTATTACAAAGTAACCATTGAACGCCCTAAGCGATTAAAAGCACAATTTACCACTAAACGTATTGCTGAACTCCGGTTTGATAAAACCTTGCGAGAACCTATGGTTTGGGTGTATGAAACATTAGGCGAAGGGGTCTATTACGACCTAGCTAAACACGAAAAAGATATTATTGAATGGTGCGAAAAAAAAGAATTAAACCTCAACGCCAAACAAAGCAAGACCTTAGTAAGCGAAGCGCTGTGGGCAAAACAAGTAGAGTTATTAAACACTGCTACTGATTTAATGCAAGCCATCGGCAATGAAGAATACAATGACTTTAATGTATTTAAAGAAAAAGTAGATGGAGTATTGAAAACACTCAATATCAAACTCTCAACTTCTGAAAAAAATGCCATTTTAAATGCGGTGAGTTGGTATGATGCCTCCGCTGAAAAAGTAATTAAAGGAACGGTAAAATTAACCGAAGATAAATTAAAAGAATTATTGGAACATTTGGATTGTAAAGAAACTGAGCTTACTGATTTTGGCTATTTTGCTACTTCCAAAAAGGGTGAGTATATAGAATACGAAACCGAAAGCGATTTGCGTGATACCGAAAATGTACCTCTGAAAGAAAATATTTACAGCTACTTTTTACGGGAAGTAAAACCTCATGTAGACGAAGCTTGGATAAACCTTGATGCTACTAAAGTTGGCTACGAAATAAGTTTCAATAAATATTTTTACCGCCACAAACCTCTGCGTGCTATTGATGAAGTAAGTACCGATATTTTGAAACTAGAAGAATTGAGTGATGGTTTGATTCGTGAAATTTTAAATCTGGCTTAATGGAAACGGTAATGGAAAATATAAAAATGCAGAAGTATTCTTCTTATAAAGATTCAAGAGTAGAATGGTTGGGGGAAATTCCGAGCCATTGGGATGAAATTAAGCTTAAAATAAATTCTAAAATATATAATGGAGATAGTTTGAATGAAAACAAAAAGGCCAAATATGAATCTGATGATGAAACACACTTGGCATATATTTCATCAAAAGATATTGATTTGGATACTTCAGTAATTAGTTACGAAAATGGATTGAGAATCCCCATAAATGAGCAGAAATATAAAGTTGCTATGAGTAATTCTTCTTTAATATGTATTGAAGGTGGAAGCGCTGGTAGAAAAATAGCATTTACTAATCAGGACGTTTGTTTTGTAAATAAACTTGCATGTATTTCAGCAAAAAACAACACCAACTCAAAGTTTCTATATTATACATTAAAGGGAAGTTTATTCCAAACTCAATTTAAACTTGCAATGTCTGGTATGATTGGAGGTGTTGCAATTTCTAACATTAACAATTTCTATATTCTTGCGCCAACTATAGAAGAACAAATCACCATTGCTGCCTTTCTAGACCGCAAAGCCGCCTTGATAGACCAAGCTATTGACATCAAACAAAAACAAATAGAACTGCTTAAAGAGCGTAGGCAGATACTCATACACAAAGCTGTTACCAGTGGGCTAAACCCAAATGTAAAGTTGAAGGACAGCGGAGTAGAATGGATCGGGGGGATACCGGAGGGATGGGAGGTTGCAAGAGTAAAACAATATTCAAATAAGATTTCAAAAGGAACTACACCATCAACAGAAGGAAGAAACATCCTGGATGAAGGACCTATCCGATATATAAAAGCGGAAAATATTCAAGATGGATTTATAACTAATTCTCCAGCACATTTTATTGACGAAAAAACAAATGCAATTATTCAAAGGTCGCAATTACAAGAGAATGATATTCTTTTTGTGATAGCTGGCGCAACTTTGGGCAAAATAGCAATTGTCAGTAAGGAGCAAACTCCTTCCAATACTAATCAAGCTGTTGCATTTGTTCGTCCTAATCCTAAAGTAATTCCTCGGTATTTGGCTGCATGGCTATCATCAAGTATTATTAAAGAATTGACATGGTTAGTCGCGGTTCAATCTGCTCAACCAAATCTTTCGATGGAAAATCTAGGTAATTTCCCTGTTGTCTTGCCTTCGCTGGAAGAACAAGAAAATATTCTAATTCATATTGATAACGGGTCTGCCAAAATTGCCACCGCCATTTCCCTCAAAGAGCAAGAAATAGAAAAGCTAAAAGAATACAAAGCTACTTTAATAAATAGTGCGGTAACGGGTAAAATAAAAGTTTGTTAGGTATGGCAGTAGAAAATAATATAAAAGCCATTGATTTTATTCCAATAAACGCATTGGTGGGCAAACATTTTATTGTTAAAGATTATCAAAGAGGATATAAGTGGGATGAAAAGGAAATAAATGAATTACTAAACGATGTAAACAAGCACAACAAAGGCAGATACTGCCTTCAACCCATCATTGTAAAAGAACAAAATAATGAAGTAGAATTAATTGATGGCCAACAGCGCTTAACAAGTATATACTTGATCTTGGCTTTTTTAAATAATAAACTTACTACTGCATTCTCAATTTCATACGAAACCCGAAACGAGAGTAAAGTATTTTTATTGGATAAATTACTGGCCACCACACCATTTGCTTTAAACAATGTAAGCTGGGAGGAGTTAATCGAATTGCCCGACTTTAAATCCTATAACAATGTGGATGTATTTCACTTTTATACAGTTTATAAGGCAATTGCCCAATGGTTTAATAAAACAAATTCAACAGTTGATAAAATCGATTTTATAAATAAACTTCTGAATCAAATACATGTCATCTGGTATGATATTGATAAGGCTCCTAAGCATAATGGCTTAAACTCAAATGCTGAAGATGTATTTTTAAAATTAAATGCTGGTAAAATACCCTTAACAAGTGCTGAGTTAATTAAGGGGTTATTTGTCTTGCAAACAGATAGGCAAAATAAACATTCAAAAGAAATAGCCAAACTTAAAATTACTGAATTGGCTCTTGAATGGGACCAAATAGAAAGTAAGCTGCAATACGATTCCTTTTGGTATTTTATTTGCGATAACGATTTATATGATGTTACAGAAACACGTATCGACTTTTTAATAGACCTTGTTAACAAACGCGACTTTAAAAAGCATGACAATTTATTTTCTTACCGTTTATATGAAGGGCAGTTTAATAGCGGTATTGCATTAAACTGGAATGATATAAAAAACACATTTAATAAACTAAATGAGTGGTATAATAATAAAACCTTATTTCATTATATCGGTTTTTTAATAACAAGTAAAATCAAATCTTTATCATCTATTATTGATTTAAGTATCGGAACATCTAAAGAAATATTTCAAAAAAAATTAATTGCTTGTATAACTCTCGAATTTAAAAAAACAATAGAAGATGAAAACAAACAAAAGCAATTGAAATACGATTTAGAGATTATAAACTATAGCGAAAATAGAAAAGAATGTGAAAAGGTGTTACTACTATTAAATATACAACATTACTTAAAAAATTCTAGTAATAATAGATTTCCATTCGAGCTATATAAAAATGATACTTGGAGCGTTGAGCATGTTAATCCACAAAACCCACGTGATTATAATTCTGTAGGCGAAATTGCTAATTGGTTAGAAAAAAATGGAGATTATTACCAAAGGCAACCAAATCCCAGTGATGCAATAATTAGTATAATAAAAACAGTCCAAGTATATTTTGAAAATATTTCAAATAATGATATCAGAAAATTATCTGACCTTAAACTTAAAAAAGACCAACTGGATAAATTAGAAGAACTAATAGAAATGCTCTCCAATGAATTAGGACTTCATAAATTACCCAATTTGGCATTATTGGATAAGAATACAAACAGTAAATTAAGCAATAAGTTATTTTTAGATAAAAGAGCAGATATTGTTGAATTGGATTTAAATGGGAAATACACAAATACTGAAGGAAAAGAAAAGTTGGTATTTATTCCACCCTGTACAAAAAATGTATTTACAAAAATTTATACCAAAAACAATTCAAACATCACGGATAGTTTTTTTGGGAAGGCGGATATGGTAGCATATCAAAATTTTATTCAGGAACAATTGAGGGAGTTTTACAAGTAATGGAAAAAAGTAATTATAATACCTTTTGGGATATTATTTCCAATAACAGAATTGAAATTCCAATTATTCAACGTGACTATACATATGGTCGAAAAACGGCAGCAGTTGTAAGAAGAAAATTTGTTGAGGATATTAGTCGTGCAATTCTCGATAATTCACCAATGAATTTGGATTTTGTTTATGGTAAACTTTTAGGAAAAGAAAATGAAACAAATAGAATTACTAATAAAGATAATATTGAGTCTTTATTAAAATCAATAGAATCTTATGCTAGTGGGCTTAATATCAATTTAGAGTATAATATAGTCAACCAATTAATATCAGCAAATGAAGCTGTAAGTTTTGTGCCGTTAGATGGGCAACAACGATTAACAACATTGTTTCTTTTCCACTGGTATTTAGCTCAAATTGGCAATAAAAAATCAGAACTAGAGATTTTAAAAAAGTTTTCATATTCAACGCGAAACAGCTCAAAAGAGTTTTGTCATATGATATGCAGTCATCATTTTGATATTTCAAATGAAACAACTAGCGCAGCAGAGTTAATAAAAAATAGTGATCAGTATTTCACAGTTTGGGAAAAAGATCCCACTGTTTTTAGCATGCTTGTAGTAGTTGAAGATATTCATCAAAAATTTAAAAGCGAAATTTTAAACCACGAACAACTTTGGTCAAATTTAACTTCAAATGGATTAGTATCATTTGATTTTTTTGATTTAGAAAATTTTGACCAAACGGATGATTTATACATAAAAATGAATGCAAGGGGTAAACACTTAACTCATTTTGAAAATTTTAAAGCTTGGTTGATTAAGGAACTAAGCGATAGTATATCTGTAGATAATTGGAAAAAGAAACTAGACCTAAGCTGGACTGATTTATTTTGGAAATATAAGAGCAAATCAACTTATAAAATTGACAATGAATTCTTACAATACTTCAAAATACTTTTATTGGCAGATTATTTAAAAAATATTAAAACCGATGAAGGTGGCCTAACAGACGAAAAAGAATTGGACGATTATAGTACTGATGACTGGAGTATTGATGACTTTAAATCTGTAATTGCTATACTTAGAAAACCGGATTCAAATCCATTGGAGTTATTTAAAGCATGTAATGAATTTGGCAATAATATTGACGACTATTTACACATATTAGATTACCTAAATTTTGACTTAAATCAAGGAACAGATATCATTGTTGAGAAATACATCAAATGTAGCCTAACTGAATTTATTTTTGGTGAACGAGTAAATAAATATAATTGGTGGGATACCACATTTCATTACGCTATAACTCGCTATTTATCAGCACTAGATGGAGCAAACATTCATTTTAAAGAATGGGTAAGAGTTATTTCTAATTTAATATACAATTCAAAAATTGATAGTCCTAAATTATTTATTGAAGCAATTATAATTATAGAGGCTTTAATTAAAAAAATGAGTGTCCGCAAAAGCGTTTATGAAACACTTGTAGAATTGACCTCAGATGACATTGAATTCTTTTCTGTTACCCAACGTGAAGAAGAAATTAAAAAGGCGAAGTTGATTATTGATGATAATTTGTGGGAAGCCGTTCTTGTAGAGGCGGAAAATCATTCTTATTTCTATGGTCAAATAGGCTTTATTTTTAATTTAGATAATGACAAAAATGATCGTAGTATTTTTAGAAATAACTTTAAAAAAACAGCAGCATTATTTAGTGAAGAAGTATTAAGTGATAATACCCATTTATTAACCAGAGCTTTCCTAACGCAAGGAGATTGTTTTTATCACGAAGGAGACAACAGAATATTTAATTCTAATAATAGAAGCACAGTTCGTCAAAGAGGCGAGAATTGGCGTAAATTTTTCGATAAATATCCTGACTTTATTAAAAAAATAATAAATCATCCAGATTTTGATTCTAAAAATATATTAACATCATTAGAAACGATTAAAGAAAAAGAACTTGTTAATGTAAAGGGGCAATACATGGAGAAATACATTAATAATTTTAAACTTTTCAATTATTCACGTAAAAATTACATAAGAAAATATGGAAAAGGATATTACCCCTTAAACTCAACTCGAATGTCTGGATACTTCACAGAATTGTATACTTACGACTGGTTTTTGAGAAATAGAGAAATAAACATTAATGGTTTTAAAATTACTTATCATTCTGTAAAAGGCGAAGATAATGAGCCATTTATAGAAATCTGCCAAGAAAAAATGAACACTATTTATAAAATCGAATTTGATTATGTAACTGAAGAATTTAAATTGATCATGCAAGATAATATTGAAAGATTTGATTCAATTGATGCTGCATTAAATAAAATATTAGATAATGGTAAGTAAAACAAATGAACAGGCTCTTGAGTCTTCGATAGAAAAACGACTTACTGGTACTAGTTTGGAAGAGTTGAAAGAGCAAAATATTACTTTATACACATTTAATGATCGCGTAAATTTATATCGCGCAGGTAATGGCTATTATATTGGGGCACCTGAAGATTTTAATGCTAAGTATGCCATAGATGAACACCGCTTTTGGAGCTTTTTACAAGCCACCCAGAAAGATGAATTGGCCAAGTTGCAAAAGCAAAGCGATTGGAAACTAAAGATTCTGGAACGCTTAGATCGGATGATTAAAAAATACGGCATACTGCGCTCGTTTCGAAAAGGCTTGGATGTGGATGATGCTCATTTTACTTTGTTATATCCTTTGCCACTAGCCAGCAGTAGCCAAACGGTTAAGGATAATTTTGAAAGCAATCAATTTAGCTCTACCCGACAGCTTCGATATTCTTTAACTAATACGGGTGAAGAAATAGACATGGTTCTTTTTGTAAATGGTTTGCCCTTTGCCACCATGGAATTAAAAAATCACTGGACGGGTCAGAACGCAAAAGTGCATGGTCAAAATCAATATAAATTCAAAAGGGATATTACTCAGCCTTTATTAAACTTTGGAAGATGCATTGTTCACTTTGCCGTTGATACGGATGAAGTGTATATGACAACTAAATTGAATGGAAAGGATACTTACTTTTTACCTTTTAATTTAGGACAGCGAGAACCACTATTTGGTAAAGGTAATCCACCTAATCCATTTGGGCATAAAACAGCTTATTTGTGGGAAGAGATATTCACCAGAAATAGTGTTGCTAATATAATTCAGCATTTTGTTAGATTTGATGGGAAAGATACCGACCCACTAAACAAAAAGACCTTATACTTTCCACGTTACCATCAATTGGATGTAGTGCGAAAACTCATTGCCGATGCAAGTAAAAAAGGCGTTGGGCAAACGTATTTAATTCAGCATTCTGCTGGTTCAGGTAAATCTAATTCAATTACTTGGGCTGCTTATCAATTAATAGAGACCTACCCTGAAAGCGATTCAATACCTGGTAGTAAGGGCGTTTCTAATCCATTATTTGACTCAGTAATTGTTGTAACTGATAGAAGATTATTGGATAAACAACTTCGAGAAAACATCAAAGAGTTTTCGGAAGTAAAAAACATTGTTGCTCCTGCTCTTTCTTCAGCAGATTTAAAAATGGCTTTGGAAACTGGTAAAAAAATCATCATAACTACAATTCAAAAATTCCCATTTATAGTAGATGGTATAGCAGATTTAAGCGAAAAGCGTTTTGCAGTTATCATCGATGAAGCACATAGCAGTCAGAGTGGAACAGCGGCAGGTAAAATGAATCAAGCCATGGGTAATTCTTCCGATGAAGAGGAAGAAGAAGATCCACAAGACCTAATATTAGAAGCCATGCGTTCACGCAAAATGCGAGGCAATGCTTCTTATTTGGCATTTACAGCAACACCCAAAAACAATACACTCGAACGTTTTGGAGTAAAGCAAGCCGATGGAAAACACAAACCTTTCCATTTGTATTCTATGAAACAAGCCATTGAGGAAGGTTTTATATTAGATGTACTTGCGAATTATACAACATATAAGAGCTATTACGAAATTGAAAAGTCAATTCATGAAAATCCTTTGTTCGATACCGTAAAAGCACAAAAGAAATTAAGAACTTATGTAGAACAGAATAAACAAACTATCGCTACAAAGGCAGACATAATGCTTGAGCACTTTGTAACTAAATTGGTGAATACAAAGAAGTTAAAAGGAAAGGCAAAAGCAATTGTAGCCACTCAAAGCATCGAGTCGGCAATCAATTACTATTTCGCATTAAAAACATTATTAGAAGAAAGAGGAAATCCATTTAGAATAACCATTGCCTTTTCTGGAACCAAAAAAATAAAAGGTATTGAATATACGGAAGATAGTATCAATGATTTTCCTGCAAATTTGGATACAGCAAAACCAACAGACCCAGGTTATATCAGTGATAAAATTGCTCGTTATGTTGATATGGATGAATATCGGATTTTAGTAGTGGCAAATAAATACCTGACGGGTTATGATCAACCAAAATTAACCGCCATGTATGTTGACAAAAAATTACAGGGTGTAATTGCGGTTCAAGCGCTTTCAAGATTAAATCGTTCATCAGACAAACTCGGAAAGAAAACGGAAGATTTATTCATTCTCGATTTTTACAATACAACAGAAGACATTAAAAAATCATTCGATCCTTTCTATACAGCAACCTCATTAAGTAAAGCTACAGACATCAATGTGTTGCATGAATTAAAATCCAATTTGGATGATGCTGGTGTTTATGAATTGAGTGAAGTAGAAGATTTTGTAGCCAAATACTTTAAAGCTGTTAATGCTCAGGAGTTAAGCCCAATTATTGATATCGCAGCCGAACGTTTTAATACTACTTTAGAATTAGAAGAAAAAGCAAAAGCAGACTATAAAATTAAAGCGAAGCACTTCGTGAAAATTTACGGTCAGATGGCTTCCATTATGCCTTATGAAGTTGCTGCTTGGGAAAAACTCTTTTGGTTTTTAAAATTCTTAATTCCCAAACTTATTATTGTAGATAATGAAAAAGATGCATTGGATGGCTTATTAAACTCAGTTGACCTCTCTACTTATGGTCTAGAACGTGTAAAACTTAATACTAGTATTGGATTAGATGCTTCGGAAACTGAAGTTGACCCTCAAAACCCAAACCCAAGAGGTGCTCATGGAGGGGAATCAGAGAAAGACGAGTTGGATTTAATTATAAAAAGCTTTAACGAACGCTGGTTCCAAGGTTGGGAAGCCACACCTGATGAGCAACGAGCAAAATTTGTAAACCTTGCCCAGAAAATGAAAGAGCATAGCGACTTTAAAGAAAAGTATGCCGACAATGCTGATTTACAAAATAGAGAAATTGCTTTCGGTAAAATCTTTGATGAAGTAATGGGTAAACAACGCAAGAATGAACTTGATCTTTATCGATTGGTTTCAAAAGACGAAGGGTTTAAGATAGCTATGTTAGATACGATAAAAAGAATGTTGAGGGCATAAAATATTATGTGTAATCTGAGATAAAACAAAGCAACAGGGATATATTTTTTACCCATCAAACCAAAATCTGTTGACTCAAAATTAATGTTACTATGCCTAAAAACTTAGCTTCAGAAGTAACAAAAGAAAATGTAATCAAAGCATTAGAAAAAATAATGGTTGAAAAACCAGAATTAAATAAATCCACAATACACGATTTGATTTATAAGGATCAAAAATTTCCACCAAAAGAAGTTGTTCGTGAAGCCGCACGTATTCAAAACATTCCTGAATGGTGGACTTATAATCTAAGTGGTGGTGATGTGACTAATAAACCACTTATTAAGATGGGTTTTGAAATTGTAACCAAAAAAGAAGAAATAGACAATGAAATACTTTTTATAGAATTAATAAAAAGAATAGGTTATGATTCATGCTCAATTTATTTTGATTGTATTGATCAAGTGTCTGAGATTCTTGATTGGAAAACGAGTGATGAAAGATTTACTTTTGGAACAAGCACAAATAGTAGATTAACCATAACAATTGGGCAGCGATATTGTCTTGCTTTAATTCCTAATGAGGAGATGCCTTGGCAGTTTATTTCAAAATCTCCATTACATGAAAAAGGAAGTGTACAAGTTGGTGAGTATAAAGATGAACCACATGCTTTTTATTATAGATGCTCTGATCCAACTGAAATGGTAAATGGAATTGAAGGTATCTCCGATGCTTGTCTTATTGAAATGAACCGAACCGAAAAATCAGGCTTTAATAAATCGAACAATAAAATTTTTGAAAGATCTGTTTTTGACAAAGTTTATAGAGCCCAAATATTTAATAAGGCTTTCTCCTTAAATAATAGCATTATGAATGACACTTCCAAAATATCTTTAAATACAATATTATATGGTCCTCCTGGTACAGGTAAAACATATAATTGTATCAATAAAGCACTCGAAATTATTGGAGTTGAAACGAAAGACATATCTAGAAATGAGGTAAAGGAATTATTTGACAAAAGAATATCTGAAGGCCAAATTGTTTTTACCACGTTTCACCAAAGTATGAATTATGAGGACTTTATAGAAGGTATAAAACCTAAAACTATTGACAATAAAATTGTTTATGAAATAGAAGATGGAATATTTAAGCAATTATGTAATAAAGCCAGGTTTGTAAGTGGAAATTTTCTTGAAGTGTTGGAAAGATTCAAAAAGGATATTTCGGAGGAGGATGGAAAATCTCCATTGACAATTAAAGCTACAGGTACAACCTTTGATATAGTTTATAGAGGAACCAATGTTTTCTATGTACAGCCTCACAATTCGATTAAGCAAAACCCTTGGTATCCGGTAAATATTAATCATATAAAAATTGCCTTTGAAACCGAAAAGTTTGAGGGACTATATAATCCAACTTACATAAGGGAAGTAATTAAATACCTAGAAAAAAATTATGGTTTAAAAAAGGAAACAAGCAATATCGAAAGCAAGCCTTATGTATTAATAATAGATGAGATTAATAGAGGAAATGTGTCTCAAATTTTCGGAGAACTAATTACACTTATTGAAGATGATAAAAGAGAAGGTGCTTCAGAGTCAATTTCGCTTGTTCTTCCTTACAGTAAAGAAAAATTTAGTGTTCCTTCGAATGTATATATTCTTGGTACAATGAATACTGCAGATAGAAGTGTTGAAGCTTTGGATACAGCTTTGCGCCGGAGGTTCAGTTTTGAAGAGATGCCTCCAAGACCAGAACTTATTGAACAAAAAATCTTAAAGAATTATGTTGACACGTTTGTCAAATATTATGATCTTGATGATGAAGAAGAACCCTGGGCAACTTATGAAGAAAATTTTAAATCTCTTTTGAACGAAAACAGAGGTATCTATGAAAAGATGAGCTATGATACTTTGCAAAAAGCAATTCGTAACGAATTTTCCGAGGAAAATTATGAAAGAGTATATCAGTTGTTTGTAAAAGAAAGAATTAGTTTTTTGCCAGCAGACATTTTAAAGTTACTAAACAAGCGCATAGAAATTTTAATTGATTCTGATCATCAAATCGGACACAGTTATTTCATTTCAATTGAAGATATTTCTGATTTAAAACATACATTCCATAATAAAATAATCCCGCTACTTCAAGAGTATTTTTACGGCGACTACGGTAAAATTGGATGTGTAATTGGAACAGGATTCTTTGACATAATCGAAGACGAGATAAAGATTAACCCATTTCCAAAATTTGGCAATTATGATGTTGATTCATTTCTTGAAAAACCAAAATATAAATTAAAGAATATTGGCAAAATGACAAATGATGAATTCTACATTGCAATAAACTTATTATTAAAAGTTGAATAACAAAGAATCACATATTATTTCAGTATTTGAGCATGAATCTTTATATGTTCATAAAGGAGAAAAAATAAGACTGACTGATGACCAGTTAAAGTCGCTTCAAACCTTTTATAAAGAAAAAGATTTCCCTTATTATACTTTAGTTCATAAAGGTATTCGCTTTTGTGAATATGTGGGAGTGCTTCAGGTAGGAAATCTGACAATTGAAATTCTTCCTAAAGCAGATAATAATGGTCTTGACCATTGGAGGAAAATGTTAATTGGAATGTTGAGAAGCGTAAATAGTTTCAATATTCATTCCCCAACAAATTCTGATGTTCTTTTAAAGGCTAATTCTATTTTAGATCTTTATTTTGAATTATTTATAAATGAAACTGAAAGCATATTACACAAAGGGTTAATCAAAAAGTATAGAAAAATTGAAGGCAACCAAAATTCCTTGAAAGGTAAAATTGTTTTTACGAAACAAATTCTGTCTAACATAAGTCATCAGGAAAGATTTTTTGTTAGCTATTCCATTTATGATAAAGAGCATCCTTTAAATAAAGTACTTTATAAAGTATTGAAACTGCTCAAATTAATAAATAGGAATCAGAATCTGAAAAGTAGAATTAATGCGTTATTATTAAATTTTCCAGAACTGCCCAATATTGTAACAGATGAATCCTTTTTTAATAGAATTTCATATTCTAGAAAAACAGAACCTTATAAGAAGGCAATAGAAATTTCAAGGTTATTGTTAATAAACTATCACCCAGATATTTCCAAAGGGAATAATAACGTTCTTGCTTTAATGTTTGATATGAATAGTTTATGGGAGGGATTTGTTTTAGCAAGTATTAAGAGGTTTAATACTCAAAATATTGTCATCCATTCTCAAAAGCATAAGTTATTCTGGCAGAAATCAGGTGGATATGCCAAAAGGATGATTCCGGATATTGTTTTAACAAACGTGTCTGGAAAAACGGTAGTGGTTGATACGAAGTGGAAAAACATTGGTGAATATAATCCTTCAGATGCCGATTTAAGGCAGATGTACACTTATAGTAAGTTTCATGATAATGCAAATACCATTCTATTGTATCCAGGAAATGAAACTAAATATTTTTCGGGTTCATTTTATGATGAAAACCTGAATAATGTGATCTCTAATACAGAATGTGGAATTCTTAAAATAGCAGTTTCTAAGAATATTAAAGAGTGGCAAAAATTAATTTTTGAGACATTATCAAGTAATATTTTATGATTAAATCTGTTTATTATTTCGTAATTTATAGTTGATAAAATATGACCTTTGCAAATAGGTTGCACATATCTGATATTATTTTGAAAAAGTTCTTTGACCGCCTGCTGCAAGTTATTGAATCTGCTAACTGGTCCAATTAATGTTGGACAAATCGGCTAGTGCTCCGAAGTAATTCGGGGTGAATGTTTAGAGAATTAATTTTAAAATGGATGTAAATCTGTTTTAATATTTATTTTGATTTTCATATTTATTTGATTAATTGGTTTCAAACAAAGAATAGGCAGCAGGCGTCAAAGTTTATATAATGAAAATTCTAAATTCCGATATTAAAAATATTAGATCTGATTTCTATAAAATGAAATCAGCTTCTGATTTATTAGATTTATTAAATATCTCAAATAACATATTATTTGATAAAAAAGCTCGAGTAATATCACTTTCACATTTAGCATATTTTGTAAATCCTCAAAGATCATCCAAGTTTTATAAAGAATTTAATATTGTAAAGAAATCAGGCAAATTACGAGTAATTCATGCCCCTGAAACACAACTGAAAATCTTACAAAAGAACTTAGCATTTATATTACAATGTGTTTTTGAGCCTCACAAGGCAGCTTATGGTTTTGTTTGGAATAAATCAATAGTTGATAATGCTAAACAACACCTAAATAAAAACTATGTTTTTAATATTGATTTAAAAGATTTCTTTCCTTCAATAGAGCAAGGACGAATATGGAAATGTTTGCAACTTCCACCATTTAGTTTAGAAACATATCCCCCCAAAAAAACTATAAATGTATACCCTTTCAAAGGTTCTTTTGTAACCTCAGAGAAGGAAGTTATTGAATTTACTATTCCAATTGAAAGAGATATTGTTCTTTTTGATGAAACAAATCAAGACTTTATAAAGTATAGAAATAGATTTTATGATGTTAACCGACAATTTAAAAAGGCAGAAGATATTTTAAGTCAGCAAAAGAAAATACAATCATTTGAACACGATTATTTACAAAAAGTATTTGAATTATTACCTGAACTTTTTGAACCAACACCTTTAGATAAAATTAGTTTACCGAATATTATTGCTTCTTTATGTTCTTATAGAATTGAAGTTGAAAGATATAATGAAGATAAAAATCTGTTTGAACTAGTAAGAAAAAGTATAACGCCTCAAGGGGCACCAACATCACCTATTATTTCTAATATAGTATGTCAACGGTTAGATTATTTATTAACAGGAGTGGCAAATCGTTTTGGTTTAACATATTCTAGATATGCTGATGATATTACATTTAGTTCAAAGCATAATGTTTATGACAGAAAAGGAGATTTTTATCAGGAAGTTTTGCGTATCATAAAACAACAAAAATTTGCTATTAATGAAGATAAAACACGGCTTCAAAAAAATGGATATAGGAAAGAAGTAACTGGATTACTAGTAAATGATACTGTAAATGTTCAAAAAAGATACATAAAGGATATTAGAAAATGGTTGTATTACTGGGAAGAGTATGGAATTGAAAAAGCAAACAATTTTTTTGCAACGGATATAAGGAATAGAAAAAATGATGTTAATACGTCCGCAGATCTTAAACATACTCTACAAGGGAAGCTGTCTTATTTGGGTATGGTAAAAGGGAAGAATAATAGTACATATCAGAAATTAAATGAAAGGTTTAAAAAATTAACTTTAGATAGTCGTGAAAATCATTTGAATAAAGTACTGAATGTACTTTTTACCGAAGGAATAAATAGTGCAATGCTTATTTATAATCCAATTCAGTCCTTATGAACAATAGAGAAAGTTTGAATAAGTTATTGATGCTCATAAATGAAGTATCAAAAATTCCAGGTAACGAATGGTTTAAAAAGGAAATATTTAAAACTGAAAGTATTAAAATACCCGAATCTAATAATGTACCAATTAATGATATTTACGAATACTGTATAAAAAAGATTATAAAAGAACACGCAGAAAAATTTTATAGTGATTTTAAAATAGCTTCTATTAAACAAAAACTAATATCTGATTTTGTTAGAATGGAGCAGTATAGAAGAGAGGATAATTTTGAGGACTTTTGTTTAGCTGCATTTCAACAATTAGAATCTATTGTTAATTATTTAATAGATAAACCAAATATTTTAAATCTTATTAGGGATACTAAATCGACCCCGGCAATTCATAAATTCAATTTCGAAACTAAAAAATATGAACGAAAAGGTTCACAAACAGTTGGAGGACTAATCTTCCAAACAAGCGATTCTAATATGATAAATTCAAATCTAGAGAAACCAATTAACGAATGGGCTTTCAATAGGAAATTTCGATCTTGCTTATATCTTTTTTACTTTAATACTGAAATCAAAACAAATACAGATAAGTTCGATGAATTATATCTTATTGGTTTAACGCTTTACCAAGGGCGAAATTTAAATCACAGAGGTTCAACACCTACTCAAAGACAGAAAGATATTATAGATAAATTACTTCCCAATCAATATAAATACTATTTTAAATTCCTTGGTTTCTTGGAAGAATTTATATCTACAATCAATATTAATTTACTGACGTAAAAATACATTATGCAAATTATAGAAGTAGAGCGATTTGATACAGAATTAAATTTCGAAAAGTATAAAAACGAACCTGTTTCTAATATATTTATAAGAGATAGAAACTATTTAAAATTATTGGTTTCAGAAGGTAAAATATTAGTAAGCAAAGAATTTACAAACTTGATTTTTCAAAATACCTCTAACGAGAATACTTATGAATTTAATTTTGCAAAAGACATTAAAAACTTTGATAATTATGTTATAAACATAATTAAACTTATTTTAAACATAGAATCTTTAAAAAAAGAAATTGAAAATAATGAAGGCGTTGAAAAAATTAAATATTTAAAAAGTATTTTAAATGATAAGAGTCAAAATGAGAAATTTAAAATCTTTTTCGAAGCAACATCACTTAAAAATAAGTTAGAATATAGGAAAAAGCTTTTAAATGAATTAGCAACAAAAAATGTAATTGATTTAAAAATTAAAATTCAGCATTTATATAAATTTATTCGAATTGGGTATAAAGATAAAAGTTTGAATGAGATTAGATTTGAATGTGATCTTAATATTTTTGAAAACACTCCAAGAATTATTGTAATTGAATTTCATCAAAATCAATATACATTTACCGATGTGTCAATAATTTATTCATACGAAACAAATCAGTCTGATAAATTCAATTTATCATGGGATATATTTGGAAACATAAAATTCATTTAGCTTAATAATTTGCCAAAGCGTTCTGCAAATTAATTTTAATTTCTTCTCTTAGTGTTTTAGGATTTATTACTTCAGCATCATTACCAAAACCAAGAATTAGAGATTTAAGTTCCTTATTTATGATTAAGGATAATCTAATTAAAATAGATCCATTTTTGTAATGTTTTAATATTTCTTGGCTTTCATGAATTCTTTTTGTAGTAATATAGGGTGCTCGGTCTTTATTAAATAATAAATCAATATTTTCAATTTCTGCATCGCTAGTTTGTGTTACTCCAATAATATTTTTAAAATATGTATTGGGTTCAAAAAATTCATTTTTAACATATTTGCCCGATGTTACTTTAATTTCAAGAATTCTATCTAAAGCAAGATTCTCAACTCTATTGTTTTTTTCTGACCAACCGAAAAGAAACCATCTATTATTAAATTCTTTTAAAAAATAGGGACTAAATATTATTTGGTACGAATCTAGAGCATTAAAATGTTTGTATGTTATTTTCAGAAGTCGTTTGTTAATGATTGAATTATAGATGTCTCCCAAATATTCTGCGCCAAGTACCGAAGGCGGGTTTTCAAATGCAATAATCTGTAAGTTGTCATTTGATCTCATTTTAATTTTATTTTCTAATCTTTGAACAACACCTTCAATTTCATCTGCAATTGTGAAACCTTTGATTTGTTGCATAATGTTTACAACATCTCTAAGTTTCATCACATCCTCTTCATTTAAGGGAAGTTTGGAAATTGAAAAATTTGGATCTTCATAGAAATAATACACAGAATTACCTTCAGTTCTATTTTCTATGGGAGCTCCATATTCAGATTGCATATCATTAATATCATTTCTAATTTGACTCAAAGAAATTTTAGACCCAATTCCATATTTATCTTCAAGTTTTTTATTAACTATTTCAAGCAGGTATTTTTTTGACCATTTATGCATAGTATTTCTTAGACACTCGTCTATTATTTCAAAACGTACTCTTGCGGCTTTATTCGCTGGCATAATAAGTGATTTATTTTCCTAATATACTAATATTACCTAAAGACTTTCCTGAGATTTAATTACTATTCTTTCTAAAATAATATGAACCCTTGCAAATAGACTGCAAATAGCTGTTTTATGTTTGTTTCTCAATTAAAGGAATGGTAACAGAAGTTTCATATTTAGAAAAGCTACAAACAACTTGTTGGAAAGAGAAACGAGCTCTTATTCTAATGAGAGACGCTAATAAGTGTAGAAACTGTGGAAGCTCAAATAATTTACAAGTACATCATAGACAATATCACATAAATAAAATCACAGGACAAAAGAGTGACCCTTGGAACTACAACAATAAGTATTTAATCACATTGTGCAATTCTTGTCATGAGATTGGACACAAACTATATAAAGTACCATATTTCAAAATTTAAATTTATATAATATGTCAATTTTAGATTTCTTTAGAAGTAAGAAAAAAAGTATAAATAGTGATGATTCTGTTTTTGAGGATCTTAACGCTAAAAGCGAAAATAGTACTGTAAGTGCCGATTTTTTTATTGATAATCAACAACCTGTCGAAGAAGTTGATGAAAGTAAGCAAACGAACCCTCTTGATGATTTTATGTCGCATAATTATGAATGGAATGGCTATAATGACGGTTATGACAATCCAGACTCCGAATATCTTGAACGAAAGCTAAGGTTAATTAGGTCTGATTTTAGAATTGCTATTGATAAGTGTATTGATATAAGACGCAGTGAAGTTGGAGAGTTGAGATTACACCTAATTCAAACCAAAGGAATTTCAGATAGGTTAGAATTGCAACTAAATGAAAGAATAAGACATATTGAAGAATTAGTAAATGTTCTTGATACTCAAAAAATATTGTCAATTGAAGATGAAGGATTTGTTTCATCTGCAATTCAATCTTATAGAATTGGATTTATTAAAGGATTAGAGAAGTATCAACAGAATAAACTATTTGTAGGTAATTCTGGATTGTTCAATTAAAAAATTAATTTTATGCTTAAAACGGCATGTTTTTTTACAGGAGATAATTATCATCTTGTATCTGTAGATACCCCAGCAAGTAAAAAGAAAATTACAGCTTTAGCATTGGCAATGATTTTGCCAATTATTCTGTGGTTTTTCAATGGTTTCCTTTTGACATTCCAGGTTTTAGAAGCAGGATTTAATTGGGCATTATTAACAGCTTTTGTATGTGCCCTTGTAGTATTTTTTATTGAAAAGCTAGTAATTATGGCTAATGGAAATCGTTGGTTAACGCTTTTTAGATTGGCAATTGGATTCATAGTAGCAGCATTGGGAAGTGTTGCATTTGATGAGGTTGTATTTAAAAGCGATATTGATATTAGTGTCAAGAATCTTAAAAAGGAGGCAATTAATCTAGCTATTCAAAATGAAAAAAAGCAATTTGATTTATCTCATGGCTATAATCAAAAATACACTGACCTCAAAAATCTAGAGAATTTATATCTGGTAGCAGTAAGTGATGCAAATGCAGAAGCAGATGGTTCATCTGGTACGAAGAAACCCGGAGTTGGTGTTAATACAATAAGAAAAGATCAATATAAGGATATTAAAAGAAATGATTTTGATGAGGCTAAAAAAAATATGAATAATCTTGAACTTGAGAAGATTAATGCTATTAAACTTGCAGGTATTAATGCTGAAAAAGCCTTTAAAGAAAATGCTTTATTAATTAGAATTAAAGCCTTATTTACTTTAGTAAGTAGTGATATTTACATGGCCATAATGTATAGTTTATTTACTTTGCTTTTATTCTTCTTTGAGTTTCTTGTTGTAATCCTAAAACTGACTTGGAAAAAAACAAATTATGAGAGAAAGATTGAAATGATTGAAAAAGTAGGTGAGGAACGGATAAACTATCTTTTAAGAAAGGGATCTCCTTTGTATGATTCAAATACTAAGATTAATCATTTAAATATAAGTGGGAAAGAATACAATAATAGCCGGTTATTTAATTAGTATATATTTATGTTTTTAAATTAGAATAGCTAAAATCTATTTAAATATAATTTTTAAAATGAAACAATTAATAGCACTTCAATATAACCTAATAGGTTTAAGTATAAATAATTTTCGAGTTTTTGGAAAGGAATCAAAATTTCAACTATCTCCTATTACTATTTTAACTGGAGCGAATAGTAGTGGAAAAAGCAGTTTAACAAAAGCTATTAAGCTGCTAAAAAAATCGTTTGAAAAAAATGGACTAAGGAAAATAGAATTAATGGAAGTTGATTTGAAGTTGGGTGGATATAATTCAATTATAAATTCAAATTCTAAAAATACAGATTTGACCTTCTGTTTTGAAATTCAAGGCATTGATAATTTAGGAATAAACAAGTCAAATGTTTATTATATAATTAAATTAATTTATAATTCTATTGGTTTAAAATCATTTAGTTTGTCCGATGAAAAAGGTTTGTTGTTTGAACAAGAAGGGAGTTTTGATTTAGAATACAAACAACCAATCAAATCTTTTTTTAGACTTTCAGATAATATTCTAAATAAATCAGTTATAGCTGAAAAATTCCCAAAATTGAATCAAGAGGAATTGGAAGAGGTATATAATTCAATGCTTTATTATTTGCAAAATGGAGTCGAAATTAAAAACGCAACGGATACTTTATACGAAACAGAACCACAGAAATTTGACTTTATTTTTGAACGAATAACAAGAGCCATAAACAGATTAACATTTTTAGGAACAATCGATATACAAAAGCGATTTTACGAAGGTCCAGATTGGGAAGGAGAATACAATGAAGAAATTAGATTTAGTGATGATTCGAAATTCATTGATATTTTTCCAAAATCCCTATCTAAAAAATTAGATGAAACAATAATAAATGAAATATTCTCAAATAAATACTTACAAAATATACCATTAGCTAAAGAGTTATTTCCAACTAATTTATTTGAAAAAATATTTTCAAATATTGAATTCATTGAGGGAGTAAGAGCGACTCAAGAAATTCTTTATACAAAATCTAATAACCCTGAATTTTATACATTATTAGATGAAATTTATAATTCAATTCGTGTTGATAAAATATCTGGTCTTCAATATTGGTTGATAGATAAACTAAAATTATTCAAGCTTGAAAAAAATAAAAGTATTACTGATATTTTCAAGATAGTACAAATTGAAGGTGTTGGATATCAATTACAAATTAATCAAAATGGGAAAAATATTGGGTTAGCAGGTTTAGGCTATGGAGTTAGTCAATTATTGCCTATAATCTTAAATCTAATGTATAATTATGATTCCGGTAAAACATTTATTATAGAAGAGCCAGAAAGTAATTTGCATCCAGCACTTCAATCACAACTTGCTGATTTGTTTATTTCATTTATCAATGGTAAAATTACTACACAGATTATGGATGGGCAAGAAACTACATTTGGTAGAAGTTTAAATTCACAAACAAATAGTTTAATTATTGAAACACATAGTGAATATTTAATTCGGAAACTTCAATACTTAACAGCAACAAACGAAATATCTAGCGATGAAATTAAAATATATTATTTTAATCCATTGGATAATATACCCCCTAACGAAGACCAAATAAAGTTGATAAATATTAATTACGATGGAAGCATGACTGATAACTTTGGGCCTGGATTTTTTGATGAGGCTTCATCGTGGAAATTTAAACTTCTTAAATTAACAAAATCACAAATGAACTAATGCTTGCGCTATATTTTGATAAAGAGTTTATTAGAAAATTTGAACTAAGAAATGATCTAAACTGTGAAGTATTACAAGATTTTTACAATTCATTCTTAAGGAAAATTAGAGGTGTTGAAGTTTATGTTAATGCAACTGATATTGATGAAGTAATATCTTTTGCTAATAACAATGAATTTTATAATCATTTATCAGAAATAGCTACTATTCGGGTAATAGATTTTGTTAAACATTTGCATGATAAAAATTTTTATTGTCAAGGCGCAAAATCAAAAATATTTTTTCTCGAAAATGAAAATGAAAATGAATTGCAAACCCAATTCAATCAATTATTTATTTCAAATAATACACTAAAAGAAAAATGGTGCATTTTTCAAAATGCTTATGACTTTGGGGAGTTGATTATAAAATCTAAACCAGATCCCAATGATAAAATATATTTACATTCTTGGAAAGATTTAGAATATTTTATACATCCAATTAGAAACTTAATCTTTTTTGATTTATACATTTTAGGAAATAAGGATAATCAAAAAATAAAGGACAATATTTTACCTTGTTTAATGACATTACTTGGAAAAAATAATCCTGATAATGTAGAAATTAAAATATTTACTTCTAATCTTCCTCGCACAAATTTTAAGTTAGATGACAAAACCCCAATTTGGTTATTAGATAACATCAAAACTGCACTTTCTTTTTTGAATGATTTAAATAAAAAAACAAATAGGATTTCACTTATAAAATATGATAAAACTAAAGTTGAAACACCAGAGCATGATCGATTTATAATTACAAATTATTTTTATATTGAAGTTGGTTCAGGGTTTAATATTTTTAAAACTAATAAAGATGTTAATCATAGTTCTTCTATAAAATTCAACTCAATTTTAATTAATAAGTATAGAAAATTAGCAAAACAAAAAATTGAAGTTTTAAATGAATACACTTCTAAATTGAAACATAAAGATTCTAGAGCGACAGGTCCTGGTTCAATAATTGAACATTATTTGTATTATCCTGAAGGTAATCACCAAATATTTAAATAATATCCCTTGCAAATAGAGTGCATAGTCCTATTTCATATTTGTATTGAAATAGAAAATTATGCAACACGATTTCAAAGTAGTTTCCAAAGACGATAAAACCGGTTCGGTTGAAGTTTTCACATTCAATCATACCCACCATTCTTTAATAAGATCTGCCCAGCGAGGTATAAACGACAGAAAGCTTGCAATTGCAATCTTGTATGGTGAACCCTTTTATAAGCAGGGTTTAATTTACTATGTACTTGGTGAAGACAGAATACCTGAAATACTTAGTAAGGAGAAGGAAAAGCTGAGAAACACCGTAGTAGTTGTTGATGGGGATTCTGACACAGTTATAACCTGCTATAGATCAAAAGATCCTTATAAGCATATCCGTGTAAAATCAAAATCACTATTTATAAATCGCATAGCGGCATAAATTAAACCTAAATTCATTTTTATGAAATTCTATTCACTTGACAGCAAATTTACTTTTGGTAAGTATAGTGATAATACAATAGCTGAAGTTTTGATACTAGACAAAGCATATGTAGAATGGTGTTTAATTAATTTGAATCATTTTGTAATTGATGATGATGTTATTGAAGAGGTACAATCACACAATCCTTCATTTCAATTGTCTAAAGAATCTGATGAGGCTAGAGTTGCTAAATTGGATGAATACTATGAAGAACAGGCTTCTTATGACGAAGAAGATTTTGAAGATCCAGAAGATGATTATGGAAGTAGTGGTGAAAAATATGGTTGGTATAATGGATTTAGTGATGATGCAATTGATGATGCATTTGAAGGAGACCCTATGAATACTTGGAATGTAGATTAATCTTAAAACGAAATAACAAATAACAGAAAATGAAAACACGTAAAACTATTTACCATCTAATTTTGGATAAAAGCTCTTCAATGAGTGATTGCAAAGAACAAACTGTTAATGGTTTTAATATGCAAATTGAAGCTATTAAAAGTTTAGAAAATGAGTTTCCTGAAGAGGAAATTACAATTGGATTAACTACGTTTAATCATATTGTATTTAATCAACATTTTGATGTATTACCTGCTAATTTTGAGAAATTAACATATTTGTCTTATCAGCCATCCGGAACAACTGCTTTATTAGATGCAATTGGAAATACAATTAAAATTATTGAAGACGAATATTTCTTGAGTCAAAACGGTTTACCAACTTCAGTAGTAATTGTAATTATTACAGATGGTCATGAAAACTCTTCTTATAATTTTCCTTTAACCGATATTAAATCTAATATTTCTAGATTAGAAGAAACCGGTAATTGGACATTTAGTTTTATTGGTGCCACTTTAGATGCGGTTAGTGTTGCAGCAAAAATGGCTATAAGAAGAAGTAATAGTTATTCGTTTGATAAGAGAAACATGGAAAGTGAAGTCTGGACAACCGTAACCGATTCATTACTAACTTATTGCTCTAATAAAAGAGATGGGAAAGAGAATAAAAATTTGTTTAATAAAGAGGAATAAGTTCTAATTCTTATAAGCCATAAAAGCACAAAAGTCTATCAAGTACTGCCTTGCTTCTTGGTAATGCCTTAATTCAAACTTTGGTGCTTTTCCTTTAGCTCTTTCCTCTGAAGTCTTGCTTAATTGCTAACTGCTTTATTTGGTGCCAGTTTTTATTTATGCTCAGCTTTTAATTTCTTTTTTTACCGCAATATTTATGCACATCATTTATAGGTTAATTAGTTTTTTCTAATTTGTAAGAATCATGGATACCAATACTGAAATACAAAAGAAGGCGCCTTCAATTATTGAGCAATTTGAAAATATGCTTTCAAAGCAAACTGCTGAAGAAGGGCAGGTAATTATTCATTGTATTCATCATCCTTGTTTTGCTGGTTGTTTGGTATCGCACCATTGTAGTATTTGTGTTGACGGTAATATTATTTTGATTCCGAATATCGGAGAAGCAAATGCTACCCTTCTCTATGCTGAGAATATTTTGTTACAACCTGCATCAAATCCCAAAACTGAATTGATTTCAAAATTTACGCTGGTGTTCTCGGCCCTTCCTAAAAATTGTAAAACATTTAGTTTTGTGGAGCCTTGTGCAAGAGGTTGGGAATTGCATAATATTAAGAGGAATAGTACGGATGTTTATACTATTTCAATTACTAAGAGTTCTTTAAAAGTAGTCTTGTGATTTTATTTAAAAAGGCCAGATATGTATAATCAAGTAGATCAAAATAAAAATAAGAAACAATTAAAAAATCGTCTTATATCACAAATAGCTATTTTAATAGTTAAAAAGAAACGGGAAGAAAAAAAGAGATTAGAATTTAATAAATTAAAATCTTTATCTATTAAAAATTCAAGTCAGCTTAATTTGTTTTAATATTTTAATTATTTCAACTAGCTGAATACTGATCTCCAGTTCCTTTAATCACATAAATTGAGTGTCCTATATGGTCAATCCACTCTACTAATGGTTGCTTAGATTTTAAAGCTTCTAAACAATCTTTATAAAACTGTTCCATATTTACTCCAATTGAATATTCTGTAAATAGCATTGAATCTTTTTTACAATGAGGACATTGTACATGTTGTTCTGTCCAATGTATTTTTATTTCTTGCACACTACATTTTGTACAATATTTCTTTGTAACGGGTAAATGAGTCATTTGAAGATGCAGAGGAGTCTCTGGATCAATATCGTCCCGAAATATATATCCAGAAATGGAATTGGGCTCCGCTTTAGGTTGGCAGTTATCACATAAAATTTTATTATCCAAATCCAGCCATTCTTTGTCTGTATAAATGCTGGTATTGTAATTACAGTGAATACATGTAAATATTCCTGAATTACAATAGATACTTGTTGGTTTTGAATAACTCATTGAATCAAGTTAATTAATTAGAATCAGTTATATAAAAATAAACTGTTTTATTATTGTATATTTCTTATTCATATAAAGAATTAATTCCTAATGACATATCAGTTTAAAACAAAGGAAGAAGCCACAAGATTTTTATCAAATGAAATGCAAGATTGCTTATTGGTTAAGCCTGTAGTTGTAATGACTTTAAATTCTGCTGTTTTGAATCAAGAACATTTTACCTATTTTGATTATCAGCAGAATGGAAAATATAATGCCTCAATTTTTGAAACCAATGATGGTTTTGAACTTAAAATATCATTTTCAAAACAGAATCTTCTTGTAACTGCAGCTGAATCTGGCGATTTGAATCTTTTTAAAAAAGAAATGCTCAATTTACAAAGTGAAAATGCTTTAGCAGTTTCTTATGTAATAGCCATTCAGAATGAAAAGACAAACATTTTACAGTTTTATTATACTAATGGTCTTTTTTCATCACTAAAACTTTTTAGGGATCCTTTAATCACTGCTGTTGAAGTTGATAAATTAATTTCCTTTCAATTTCTATTAAGAAAAGAGCATACTATGCCGGAAGAACTTTTAGCAAATATTTTTCATAATAATTCTAAGCTTGTTTTAGAATTCATTTTAAATGATGCTTTACTTAAATCTGAATTATTACAAGATAGATTTCAAACTAGTTGGGCAAAAAGATGCCTAATAAAATTGGATAATGAATGTACTAGAATGTATAAATCATTAATTGTGAAGTAGTCTTGACCCAACCCGGCCTACGGCCACCCCTCCAAGGATGGTATGGCACTACAACGATTGAGTAGATTCTTCTCAGGAACCATCGCGCCAGCAGCTGTTTTTTAGCTTTTAGCGTTTAAATTGAGCATTCAAAAATGGCGTTCCATTTATTGAATATTATCTGAAACTTTAATTGAAAGATCATGGCTACTAATCGCAGAGACTTTATGCGCAACCTTACCTACGGTGCTGTGGGTGTGGGCATATCGGGCATTTCATCGGGCTTTACGGCCAAGAGTTATAATAGGATCATCGGCGCCAATGAGCGCTTGAATGTGGCGCTAATGGGTTGTGGGCGCCGTGTGGGTGCTTATTATGACGCACTGAAAAACAAGAACAACAATGTAGACCTGGCTTATATCTGTGATGTGATGAAGAAGCAGCGCGATAAAGTGGGTAAGGACCTGAACGGTAAAGTATCGGGCCCCGCCAAACTGGTGAGTGATATTCATGACGTATGGAACGATAAAAGCGTGGACGCCATTTTCAACGCCACCCCGGACCATTGGCACGCGCCGGGTACCTGGATGGCCATGCAGGCGGGTAAGCACGTTTATATTGAAAAACCTTGTAGCCACAATCCCCGCGAGGGCGAATTGCTGGTGGCTTTTCAAAAGAAATACGGCAAAGTGATTCAGATGGGTAACCAACAAAGATCGGCCAGGGAGTCTCAGGAAATTATTGGGGAGATTCACAGGGGCGTGATTGGCGATGTTTACAAAGCACTGGCTTTTTATTCCAATACCCGTGGTGAAGTGCCTATTGAGAAAAAAGCACCCGTGCCGGAAGGTTTGGATTGGAACCTTTGGCAGGGTCCGGCTCCTCATAGAGAATACACAGACAATACCTGGGACTATAACTGGCATTGGTATGGCTGGCATTGGGGTACCGCTGAAACCGGTAACAACGCCACGCATGAACTAGACATTGCGCGTTGGGCCTTGCAAGTTACTTATCCTGAAAAAGTGGAAGTGGAAGCGGCCAAGCGTCATTTTAAAAACGATGGTTGGGTTATGTACGATACCATGGACGCCACTTTCCGTTTCCCTGATAACAAGATTATCCAGTGGGATGGTAAGAGCCGCGGTGGTTATAAAACCTATGGCTCTGACCGTGGTACCATTATCTATGGTAGCGAGGGTACGGTGTTTGTAAACAGAGATGGCTATACCTTATATGACCGCGTTGGTAAGAAAATCAAAGACAGCAAAGCTTCTGGTTCTGAAGCGGGCACTGCCCTTGGCGGCGGTGGCGATATGACCGATGCGCACGTAGCCAATTTCTTTAACGTGATCCGCGGCAAAGAAACCAAACTAAATTCTCCTATTGAAGAAGGCGCTATTAGCCAGATGATGTGTCACTATGCCAATATTGGCTATAGGATTGGTAAGTCTTATTCAGTAAATACCCAGAACGGACATATCCTAGACAAAGACGGTATGAAATTGTGGGATAGGCAGTATGAGAAGGGTTGGGAGCCTAAACTATAATTGACTTTTTCTAAGACCTCAACATTGCGTTGGGGTCTTTTTTTAGAACTGTTTGTAATGAATATCTAGAAACTGCTGAAAGGATTCTTTGTAAGACTCGCTCAAGGGAATTTCTTCTTGGCCAATTTTTACAGAGGACTTTTCAATAGTGTCTACATGCGCCAAAGAAATAATATAGGACTTGTGAATGCGGATAAACTGATAGGGCATTAACTGCTCTTCAAAAGTTTTCATGTTTTGCAGCACCAGGTATTTTGTCTTTCCCGCATAGATGGTCACATAATTACCCGAGCCCTCAATATGGGTAATATCCATAATCCGCAGCTTCTGCGTTTTGTAATCTGTTCTTACAAAAATAAAATCCTGTTGGTCGGCTTTCATTTTTGGCAGGGCCGATTTTTCTAGTGTGCTTGGTTCTACCAGGGCACGCACTTTTTGAATAGATCGTTCAAATCTTTCAAAAGAAAATGGTTTGAGCAAATAGTCTGCAACATCCAATTCAAATCCTTGCAGTGCATAATCCGGATAAGCCGTGGTGAGCACTATCTTGGTTTGTTTTTGAATGCTCTTGGCCAGGTCTAGTCCATTTAAGCGATTCATTTGTATGTCTAGAAACACCAATTGAATGTTGGGGTTTGCTACCAAATATTTGAGCCCTTCTATAGGATCTGTGAATTGCGCCACCAATTGGAAAGAGGCAATTCTTTCTCCATAGGTCTTGATAATACCCAATGCATTTTCTTCATCATCAATGGCTATGGCTTTGATCATGGGTTCAAATCTATTTCAAGTTTGGCAAGATATTGTTCTCCTGTTGCTCCCAGTTCTACATGATGTTTGTTGGGATATAGAATCTGCATTCTTTTAATCAAATTAGGAATGCCAATGCCGTTGTTCTGGTCCTTAGAAATGCCTTGGGCAATTTTGTTACTCACGCTATAATGCAGTTTGCCTGCGGCGATATTCAATGATATGATTACCGGTTCAGTTTCGGTTCCTGGTTCTCCGTGCTTGAATGCATTTTCTACAAACGTGATCAGAATCATGGGTGGAATTTGACAGGATGTAAATTGATCTTCCTGGCTTACGTTGAGTTCAATTTGGTCCTTGGGAAAACGGAGCCTATGCAGTTCTATAAACTTGAGTAAGTGTTGGTATTCCTTGTCTATACTTACCCAATCAGATTTTTCATCTAACACATAACGCAACAGATCAGAAAGCTTTAATAATGCATCTGCTGTTTTAGCGGATTGGATCAATGCCAGATAATAGATATTGTTGATGGTATTGAACAAGAAATGTGGATTCAGTTGGTTGCGTAGTAAACTCAGTTCTGCCTGCGCTTTTTCTTTTTCCAACACCAGTGCTGCTCGCTCTTTGGCAAACCAATCTCTTGCAAATGCATATCCCAATCCTAGTAGGTAATAGGTTAGCGCAGAGATTAAATTTTGTACAAAATAGTTGGGGCTTGCTGGCGCTTTTTTTGGTTGCTTGATGGTATTGAGTAAATAAAAAACGGGTCCATTTAAAAACTGTCTTGAAAATTGGAAGAGCTGTGTAAACAACAATAAGAGCAGAACAGACAACAATAAAAAAGGAATCAGGCGTTTTCTTTTACTGTATTGTGGAAAGACAATAAAAGCTGCTACAACCAATACAATGGACTGAGTGATATGTGTGGCAACTCTATAATAGCCAATATTGTCATTGGGCCAGAGTTTACCCAAAAACAAATAATAGGTAAACCAAAATAGTTGGAATAGAAATACCACAAGGGCAATCTCCAAAAGGCTATTAATGGTTTTCTTTTCCATGACAGGCATGACACTAAAGTAAGGGATAATCTTGCTGTAGAAGGGTATGTTTGGCAGATTATTTTTCGCGTAGCAATTGTGGCATTTCATCATAATTAAACGGCAATTGACACATTGTTTCTAAACCTCCCTGCATTATTCGGTAATATGCTGTACATAAAACCACCAAAAGGAAACTGCATGCGTAAAATTTCACAACTGGCCCTTGCCCTCCTCCTAGTTTTAGGAAGCATTGTGGCAGATGCCCAGGTTAAAACAATTTCCGGAGTCATTCGTGAAGAACAAGATGGCTTTCCCATTTCAGGCGCTTCTATTCGCGTAAAGGGAACCAATACCGGAACCGTCAGCAATGAAAAAGGGGAATTCAGTCTCAAAGCCAATGCTGGTAATTTGATCCTGATTGTTTCTTCAGTAGGTTATGAAGACCGTGAAGTACCCGTGGTAGACGGCAAAATGGCCAGATTCATTGAACTACAACCAACCGTGAAAACCATGAAAGACGTGGTGGTCATTGGTTATGGTAAAGTAGACAGACGTAAACTAACCGGATCTGTTGGAACCCTAAAACCTGACCTGGTGGGTTCTAATCCTGTTTCCGTTGACAAATTATTACAAGGTAGATTGGCTGGTGTTCAAGTGTCTCCTGCAAATGGTGCACCTGGTTCGGCTTCTGCCATTACCATTCGTGGTGTAACCACTTTGAGCGATGCGGGTAATACCCCATTGATTGTGATTGATGGTGTTCCCATGTATGGTCAAGATAGAACCAATAACTCAACCAACTTTAGTGCTAGTGGTTCGGTTGCTTCTTTTACACAACCCATTACGGCCAATAGTTATACACCCAGAAATCAGTTTGAAAGAAATCCCCTGGCCAATTTGAACCCAGACGATATTGAAAGCATGGAAGTCTTAAAAGACGCTTATGCTACTTCTATCTATGGTAGCCGCGGTGCTGCTGGGGTAATTCTAATTACTACTAAGAAAGGTATGTTGGGTAAACCAAGAGTGAATATTGGTATTGCAACATCGGCGCAGCAAGCTTTTAATCTTCCTTCTATTATGACGGGTGATGAATACAGTACTTTCTACACAGCTTATTTTGATACATTAAATAACAGAAGACCTACCGTTGGTTGGCCTCCTGCCAACAGGGCTTTCAAAAAAGGATTTAACACAGATTGGTTAGACCAGATTTTGCAAACAGGCATTGGTTATAACTTATCAGCTTCTGTTAGCGGTGGTACGGACAAGACCCGTTATTTTATCAGCGGTGGTTATGACAAAGAAGCCTCTTATATTACCAACAATGATTTTCAGCGTGCACAAGCAAGGGTGAATGTAGAAACTTCTTTGACCAATAATTTTAAAGTTGGCATTTCTTCTGCACTAAGTTCTACGGTGAACAATGCGCTCAATGCTCAGCGTGCTTATTATGACGCAGTAATCAAAGCACCCAATATTCCTGTCTATGATAGTTTGGGTTTGTATGCATGGAGAGCAGTGTATTCTCCTGCCAATACCATCAATGGTACCGCTCCTCAAAGAGATTTGAATCCAGTAGGTACCATTAATACGGGTAAAAATCAGGTAACTGATTTGCGCGCTATTAGTTCTGTGTTTGCAGAATGGAAACTGGCTAGCTGGTTAACCTATCGTTTTGATTTTGGTGTTGACTGGTATAACACAAAAGCCTATAGCCGTGAGATTGACAAAACTGGTACCCTGCGTGGTGCTGCTACAGAAAGTAATATCAACAACCTAAAAACCGTAGTCAACAATCTCTTGAATTTTAACAAGCGTTTTGGTGATCATAGTATTAGTGGTGTGGTTGGTCAAAGTTTTGAGCGTTCTACTGAAAGTGCTACTACTTTAACCGCATCCAACTTTATGGATGATCGAGTTTTGAGTATTATCTCTGCTTCTACCAGATCTGTAACCAATGCACTAAATCAAGAATGGACACTGGCTTCTTTCTTGGGTAGATTAGACTATGGTTATAAAGACAAATACTTATTGGGTATTACCAATAGGATTGATGGTTCTTCTAGATTTAGCGTAGACAATAGATATGTAAGCTTCCCTTCCGTTTCTGCGGGATGGGTTTTGTCTAAAGAAAAATTCCTGAAAAATACCACTTGGATCAATGAGCTAAAACTCCGTGGTAGCTGGGGTTTAACAGGTACCGATGGTGGTGCTGGTTATTATGGTAGCCTTGGTCAGTATTCTTATACTAGCACGGGTACTACTTATGCGGGTACTACCATCATTAGTGGAACGCGCCCGGCTAACTCCGATTTAAAATGGCAACAGACTACCAATATTGATTTTGGTGTTGACGCCGGATTCTTGCAAAACCGCATTAGGGTAACTGCTGAATATTATAAGCGTACAACTAAGAACCTTTTGGTGAATGGTGGTCTTCCTGGTTTTGTTGGATTTAGTACACAACAACAAAACTTGGGTGAGTTAGAGAACAAAGGTTTTGAATTTACCATCACTACCAAGAATATTGACAAGAAAGACTTTAGCTGGATCAGCAGTTTCAATATTGCGCGTAATGAAAACATTATTACCCGTTTGGATTTTGCCAATAAGTTAGACGCATCTCTTACGGCTGAAAGATCTGGTGGTAGATTCTGGACAGAAGGTGGTTCTGCTACTGCCTTTAACCTCATGTATTGGGGTGGTGTAGACGCTGCAACGGGTAACCCACGCTGGATTGGTGCCAACGATACAGTTTCTTTGGTTCCTTTTGAGATCTTGTACACCGGTACTTCTAAAGACTATAATAGTCAGCGTAGAAACTTAGGCGATGCTTTACCAAAATTCTTTGGTGGCTTTGACAACAGAATCCGTTACAAAGATTTTGAATTTTCTTTCTTCTTCACTTTTGCTTCTGGAAACACGGTCTTCAATGGTGCTAAAGCTTCTATGTATGCCTTTAGTTCTGTTGACGCTCCCAACCTTTCTAGAGATATCTTAAACTACTGGAAACAACCAGGTGATGTAACTGATATTCCAGCACTGATTAACAAATCCAATACGGCTTTCACTCCTGGTGGTAGCACGTCTCAATTCAATGACTATACATTGGGAAGAAACTCTTCTAGGTTCTTAGAAGATGGTTCTTTTATTCGTTTGAAAAACCTAACCCTGGCTTATAACCTTGGTCAAGGTCTATTGAAAAAAGCGGGTATAGTTGGTGGCAACATTAAACTCTATGTAGAAGCCAACAATGTATTCTTGATTACCAAGTATACGGGCATTGATCCTGAAGTAAGTGCCTATGGTTCTTCTGTGTTGCAAGCTGGTTATGATGAGATCAGCATGCCTAATCCGCGCAGTTTTAGAATTGGATTTAAAATTGGATTGTAAATCAACTTAAAATTTTAGTATGAAATCAACTATCAAAATATTGGGTGTTTTACTAATTGTTCTTAGCTCTTGCAGCAAGCAATTGGAACTGCCTCCAGAAAATATTCTTACGGAATCACAGGTATTAAGTAGCCCTAACAGTGCTGATGCGTTGTTGGCTAGTGCTTATTTTAAATCTTATTCCGCCATCAAGAACTATTATTACATGAGTGCCGATGTGGCAACGGGTAACGCACTCACTATTCCTACAAGTGGATTTTTGTCTTTGTGGAATGGTACCCTTACTTCTGGTTCTAATCTTGTGCAAACAGTTTGGAACAATCATTACAATGCCATCAATGAAGCCAACGTAATCATTAACCTGATTCCCAGCTCCAATTTTGATGGGGCAGTAAAAACCAAACTAATTGCTGAAGCAAAATTTGTGCGTGCCTTAAACTATTTCATTCTCCTTAGGGATTTTGGAAGTGGTGCCATTACGGGTAACCTAGCTGGTCCAGGTGTTCCCTTGCAATTGGTGAATTATTCTAACTATGATGCTAGCAAAAATTTGCCTAGGTCTTCTTGTCAGGATGTGTACACACAAATTTTAAAAGACTTGGATGAAGCTGCTGCTAATCTAACAGATCTTACAACTGCTACTCCTCAAGCATTTAGAGGTAGGGCACAAAAAACTACTTGCTATGCTTTGGCATCTAGGGTTAGTTTGTACATGCGTGACTATGCAAAAGCGGTTAGCTATTCAGCACTTGCCATGACCAATACTACGCAATATGTATTAGCTACTTCTCCTGCATTGGTTTTCCCAGTTACATCGGCCACAGCCAATTTGGCTTTGAGCACTGAATTCATTTTTGCTTTTCCGGTAAGTTTTAATTCAGACGCAACGGAGAATAACCTCACGGGTTATTTTGCCAAGACTGCCATTTGGCCAGCTCCTGCTTTCTTGGCTACTTATGCTGCCAATGATATTAGAAACAGCGCTAGCATGATGACAGTGGGTAGCACTACGGGTCCTGCCAATTTATTCTGTCCTTCTAAATTTGCTAACCCAACAGGTAGAGATCATTTACCCGTGATTCGTTTAAGTGAAATCTACTTGAACAAAGCGGAGGCATTGGTTAGGTCTACTAATTCTGTGAATGCAGAAGCCATTACCCTCTTGAATGCCATTAGACAACGTTCTTTTCCTACTGGTCTAAAACCTGCCCCTTTTACTGCGGCTAGTTTTGCTACACCTACTGATTTGATCAATGCAATTTTAAAAGAACGCAAATGGGAACTGGCTTTTGAAGGCCATGACATGTTTGACAATATTAGAACTGGTGTTGCTCCTAATGCTGCTTTAACGGATCAAAACAAATGGGTCTACCCAATTCCTAAAAGAGAGATTGATTTGACCAATGGTTTGATAACGCAGAACCCTGGATTCTAATGATTAATACAATGTTTGCTTAAGATTGAACAACATATAAATAGCCAAATGAAAAAATTATTTTTAGGATTATACTTGCTTGTAGTAGTTGCCGCTTTTGGCCAAAACAAGGAAACCAGTTGCAAAATTCAAGGTCATTTAGAGAACTCATCCGGATTAGAGTTGATCATTTACAAGTTTGACAATTCTTTTGAAACCTCTATTCCTGTTGATGAGAAAGGCAATTTTGCTGGAACATTTAAACTCCATGAACCGGGCATTTATTTTATTAAGCAGGGAAAAGCCTATTCCAATATTTTTTTGAAAAATGGCTATGACTTAACCGTGAGCATAGATAACAAGGCTTTTTCAAAATCTATGACTTTCTCAGGTGAGGGGGCAGACTTTAATAAATATTTTAAAGACAAAGCAGAATTAAAAGGTACCCTGGTGGCCGATGCAGGTGCTTTTTTTGTAGTGCCTGTTGATAGTTTTTTAATCAGGATTGACAACTATGCTGCTAAAATGAGGCAACAATTAGATGAAACAAAACTTATCAAAGAAGATAGGGATCTTGCTCTAAAATTAATTGGGTATGACTATTTGTTAATCAGAAATAACTATCAAAAATTCTATGTATTTCATGCCAAAAAGGAACCTTTTATTCCAGAAAATTATCTGGATCCCATTAGGAACCTAGACATGAATGACGCTTTGGCCTATAATAATTCCATGGATTATAGATACCTGATCATTGACAATTGGCGGATTCATGAAGCAGATGCTAAAAAGAAAAATCCCAATCATTCTATCATTGAATTTACGGGCGCATTTGCAGACAAAATTCAATACGAGCCCGTTAGGGATCAGGTAGTGCGCATGCTCTTTAATCAGGTAGATGCGCGCAATGCTAATTTTGAATTGAATTATCAGAAAATTAAACCCATGGTAAGGGTAGCAAAAAGCAAGGAAGAATTAGAAAAACGCTTGTCAACGGCCCAAACCAATAGAACGGGTATGTCTTTGGCTGGTTTTGACTATGAAAACCACAAAGGTGGTAAAACTAGTCTGGCTTCTTTTAAAGGTAAATATGTATACATTGATATTTGGGCTACCTGGTGTGGACCTTGTGTTAGGGAGTTTCCAGAGTTGACCAAACTGATTGCTGATTATAAGGGCAATCAAAACATTGAATTCGTTTGCATCTCCATTGACAGCAAAGAAGACTATACCAAATGGCGCAATTTTGTAACGGAAAAAAAAGTGGGTGGCCAACAGCTGATTGCTGACAAAGGTTTGCAATCTGATTTCATGAAATTTTTGAACGTGAGTCTGATTCCTAGAAATGTGTTGATTGATCCACAGGGTAATATTATTTCTTCTGCTGGTCTTAGACCTTCTGATAAAAACACGCGCGAAACATTGGCTAAATATGTGGGGGCGCCGATTGTGAAAACAGTGGCTAAATAAAAAAGATTGGTTTGATCTACCCACCCCGGCCTACGGCCACCCCTCCCGTAAACGGTAGGGGAATCTTTTTTTTAGAACTTATTGATCCAACTAAAATTTTCTTGGATAATGCTTTGTTTCTCTTGGTTCAGATCTTGAATAAAAGCCTTGGCCACGGGCGATAGTTTTTTGTCTTTTAACCACACTAAGTTCCAGGTTGTTTTGAGTGGTAATCCTTTGGTGGGGATGATCTGTAATTGTTTGTTGGCTAGCTCATTCTTTAATCCAATAATGGGCATAATGGAATAACCAATTCCTGCTAGTACCGCCTGCTTTACGGCTTCATTGCTAGAGAGCTGGATCTTTTTTCTAACCGTGATGCGTTTGTTCTCTATAAATTTTTCCATGGCCATTCTAGTGGCAGATCCCTCTTCTCTATAGATGAGTGGCAGGGTTTCTAAGAGGCTTTTGTTCATGGGTTCTTTTTTGTAGGGATGGTCTCCCGGCCCAACCAAGAACAGGGTATTGGTCATGAGCGAGATACTGTTTAGTTGCAAGTGATTGGGTAGTACCGATACCAGTGCAAAATCGGTTTCGTTTTTTTCTAGGGTCTCTACTACCCTTGATTTGTTAGACACGTCTAGGCGTAGTTCTACCCCATCATTTGTTTTTAGAAATTTGGAGAGGAAATAGGGGACCACGTATTTGCCCGTAGATACACAGGAGATTTTGAGGGTCCCCGTTAGTGAACCTTTGTATTGCATAAGCCGGTAGTCAATACTCTTTGCCTCATTTAATATATTCTCTGCACACTGCGCAATCTCCATTCCAAAATCAGTGATATAGACCCGCTTGTTAATGATCTCAATAAGTGCCAGGTCAAACTGTTGCTGAAAATTCTTTAACTGTATAGACACAGCTGGTTGTGTTAAGTGCATTTCTTCTGCCGTTCTAGTAATGCTCTTGGTTTGGCTCACTTTTAAGAAGATGGCTAATTGGTGTAGGGAATAGTTCATAAGTTTTATTTATGCTTAACACAATAATTATAAATAACAATATATGAATTAAACGGTTCAATTTTGCTGTAAGAAATTAAAACATGAAATCAGCAATCTTAAAACTCACGCTCCCACTGGCTATTCTAGCTTTTTGTTTTTGTCTTGCAACGGCTTTTACTTCAGAAGATCTCATGTTGTCTAAACTCTGCAGCGGACTGGCTCTTGTTAGTTTAGTCTATCTATCGGCTCATTTTTCAAAGCAGAACAAACAAGATGTTTCCAATAGCAGCGAATATTAACTTTCAAATGTTGGGTGCCAATTTAACCAACCCAACATTACTTTTCTTTGTATTGGGGATTATTGCTACGGCCATTAAATCGGACTTAGAAATACCTGGTCCTTCTATCAAGTTCATTTCTCTTTACCTCCTTTTTTCCATTGGCTTCAAAGGCGGTCAGGAATTACAACACAGTAGTTTCAACGCAGAAATTGGCTACTCCCTTGTTTTTGGGATGCTCATAGCTACCCTAATTCCACTTTATAGTTTTTTCATTTTGAAGAAAAGAGTGGGGGTGAGTAATGCAGGAGCCATCGCGGCAGCATATGGCTCTGTGAGCGCGGTAACATTTGTGTCTGCCGTTAGCTTTTTAGAAATGCAATCCATTCAGTTTGGTGGTCATATGGTGGCGGTGATGGCGCTCATGGAATTTCCCGCAATTGTGGTGGGTTTTATCTTGATCATGCAATTTGACAAGGAAGAAAAATCGGCGTCTGTGGGTATTGGTTCTATTCTACGTCACGCCGTTTCTAATGGGAGTGTGCTCATGATCATGGGTAGTTTGATCATTGGGATTATTGCGGACTCCAAACAGGCCGAGGGCATTAAACCCTTTACCACTGATATTTTCAAGGGCTTCCTAGCCATCTTTCTTTTGGAGATGGGCATGCTCACCGCCAAGCGTTTTGCGGCTTTTCGTCAGCACGGTTGGTTTGTGTTTTTCTTTGCCATTATGGTACCCTGTATCAATGGTTGCTTGGTGGCTTATGCCAGTCAGTTGATTACCCATCAAGAAGGCAACCGATTCATCTTTGCCATTCTGGCCGCCTCTGCTTCTTATATTGCCGTGCCCGCCGCCATGCGCCTGGCCGCTCCTAAGTCTGACCCCGGTTTGTATATTCCCATGGCCCTGGGGGTCACGTTCCCATTTAATGTGACCTTGGGTATGCCGCTTTATTATATGATCATCCATTGTTTGGGTTAAGACCCCACCCCCATAAAAATCATTGATTTTAGTTCTCAAACTAAAATCTTTTTACTTAACATTGCTAAATAATTTAGCAATATGACTATCTCTATTCTGGGCAGATCTTGGCGTTCCGCCCTGCCCATCCGCAAGATTCCCTTTATCAAAACCAGTATTTCTGCGGGTTTTCCATCGCCCGCGCAGGATTTTATGGAGGACGATATTAACCTGCAAGAGATGCTGGTGCCCAAACCCCTATCCACCTTTTTGATCCGGGTCAAGGGCGATTCCATGGTCAACGCCTTTATTCCTGATGGCGCCCTCCTGGTGGTAGACCGATCACTCAAAGCCGGTCACGGCAAAATCATTGTGGCGGTGTTGAACGGGGAATTTACCGTGAAGCGATTGGTCAAGACCGCCCGCTCTTGGGTGCTGCATCCTGAAAATCCATCTTACAAACCCATTGTGCTCACGGAAGAAATGGACTTTAAGGTCTGGGGGGTAGTGACCCGTGTGTTGGTAGATCCAAAATGATAAGCACATGATTGCTTTGGTTGACTGTAATAATTTTTATGCCTCCTGTGAGCGAGTCTTTCAACCGAGGTTAGAAGGAAAGCCCATTGTCATTTTGTCTAACAACGATGGCTGTGTGATTGCGCGCTCAGATGAAGCAAAAGCACTGGGTGTGAAAATGGGTGCCATTGCTTTTATGAGCCGCGAATTTTTTGAAGCCAACGGCGTGCAGGTTTTTTCTTCCAACTATACGCTCTATGGTTCTTTGAGTAATCGCGTGATGCGCAAACTGGGTAGCTTCTGTAACAATATTGAATACTATTCTATTGATGAGGCCTTCTTAGATTTTAGCACGCACCCATATCAAAATTTAGAGCAGGTGGGTTTTGAGATCAAACACCAAGTGGTTAGCGAGATTGGAATTCCCGTTTCGGTGGGGATGGGTCCCACTAAGACGTTGGCCAAGATGGCAAACAGATTTGCTAAAAAAACAAAAAAACAAATTGGCGTGCACTTGTTAGATACTGCGGATAAAATTGCGGAGGTCTTGGCATTTACTGCCGTGGGCGATATTTGGGGGGTTGGGCCGCAGTATGCTAAGCTTCTCCAAAAAAATGGATTCCACACTGCGGCCGATCTGCTGAATGCCCCCGAGGAATGGGTGCGCAAAAATATGTCTGTGGTAGGTCAGAGAACTTTTAATGAACTCAAAGGAATCCGCAGTATTGGCATGGAAGAATCGCCCGCGGCAAAGAAAAATATTTGTGTGGCGCGAGGCTTTGGTCAGTTAATTAATAACAAAGCGGATTTGCAAGGAGCATTGGCCAACTATGTAAGTATTGTAGCAGAAAAATTGCGCAAGGGATTGCTATGCACCAAACAACTGCACTTGTTTGTTGAGACCAATCAACACCGCGCGCAGGATGAACAATACTATCGTTCAATTGATGTGGCCCTGCCCGTTGCATCAAATGATTCTACGGAATTATTGCACTATGCCAATCTAGGTTTAGACAGAATTTATAGACCCGGCATCAATTACCACAAAGTGGGTTGCATGGCCCTTGATTTGATTCCGGAGAATCAAATACAATTTAGTATGTTCGATGCCCAAAATAGATTGCGCAAGAATACCATGATGAAAGCTTTAGACAATTTGAATATTGACCTTGGAAAAAACAGCGTGCAATTTGCTTCACAGGGCAACGGCAAAAATTGGCACTTGCGCCAAGAAAAATGCTCACCCTGTTATACCACCAGATTGCAGGATATACTCACTATTCAGATCTAAATCCATTCAAACATCATACAGCCCAGAACACATGATCCCGCACAATCCACTCACCATTTTTTCACCGCAATTATTATCGGTTCACCTGCAATCAGGCAACAGATATTTTGTGCGTCAAACCTATGAGCGGGGACTACATACAACATCTTCACACCAACAAGCAAACGCCGCTCCACCAAAAGCGGCCTTCTTAATTTCTGAATACACAGAACTCTCCCGCGCCAAGATTCATATGGCGGAACTGGAAACAGATTCCCAAGCTTATTTGTACGATGCCGAAGACGCAGAACATTTGCGTAGATTAAAAATAGCTGCAAGCCAACCTGCGGGATACGCAATCTATGCACCACTATTGGCCATGCGAAAATGGAAACCAACCGATGCCTTAAAAGCAAAAATCAAATCCTATATAGAAACCCGTCTAAAGTGGAAACCCAAGGGCAGCGATGGTTTGGACGCAGAACTGTTTTTGCAATTCGGTGAGCTTTTCATTACTTTAAAGTTTGGACGAGACCACGCCAAAGTCCGATTGATAGAGATTGAAAAACACTAAGCATGTGCTACGACCTTTCTTTTAATACCAGCCTTCAAAGCATCCACGATATTTTTCCTGGCATCATTCAAGATGACCAGTTTCAAATTCATCCAGACAAAAGCGCACATATTGTTGCGCATTCTTTTGGCGAGCATCCTATTGTGATGTGCAACAGAGAAGACGGTTTGATGCATTTGAAACTAATGGAATGGGGCTGCATTCCTTTTTACACCAAGGACGAAGCGGCATTTATGAAACAGCGCATCATGATGCTCAATGCCCGTAGCGAAAGAATTCTGGGAGACACATCCAGCTATTGGTTCAAGATCCGCAACCGCCGATGTCTCATTCCCGTCACAGGCATTTTTGAACACCGCAAGGTCACTGGCATTACCAAAAAAGTGCCCTATTTTATTTATCAAAAAACAAACAACAACTCTGAACCATCAAACCCTAATCCACAAACTCTTTCCACCTCAAACTCAGAAACCCTTTCCACCCCAAACCAACAAACCTATTCTACCCCAAACTCTGATCTCAGTTCTAAAACCCATCCCTCTCCGTTTTTTTTACCGGGACTCTATTCCGTGGCAGAGCTCCCCAATCTCCAGACAGGTGAGTTAGAAAAACGCTGGACCTTCACACTCATTACCCGCGCCGCCAACTCGCTGATGCAACAGATTCACAATGATGGAGAGAACAAATGGCGCATGCCGCTTTTTCTCACAGATAGCTTGCGCGATAGATGGCTAGAACCAGAATTGTCTACCGAAGATTTACAATCCATTTTGAATTATGAACTTCCCGCCGCCGAATTAGATTGCTGGCCTGTTTACACCATCCGTTCTTCTAAACCTCGTCCCGATGGTTTGTCAAAAACTGATCCCTATGTTTGGGAGGGTTTACCAGCCCTTGAAATCTAAATATATTTGCCTCCGGCGATACTCAAAATCACAAACCGCCACTGATTCATTCCTCTTCATCATTCATAAAATAATCACTTCCCACCCAGATCAATCCAACAGAATAATCATCTCACCACCTACATTACTTCTTCAGAATAATCTCTTGTCCCAACGAATAATTCTCGATTCTAGTAATTGATTTGTTCCGGAGTGTAGTTGCTTTTTTAATTTTTAAAATACCCCTGTTTTTATACTAGAACGTGTATAAAAACGGCCCTTCTATTTTATACTAGAACGAGTATAAAATCTGAAAATAAATTATACTAGAACGTGTATAAAATAGAACCCCCTTATTTATACTAGAACGTGTATAAAAAACGCCCTTTTTCAAAACCCTGAAAAACAAGTACGCCAGCACTTAGTTCCAAGGGGTGAAGTATTGGGGGTGGCACAGAAAGTTGTACAGAAGGGATGAAAGTGAAGAGATAAGAGTCAAGAGTGAAGAATGATGAGGAAGAAGAAGTTAAAAGATGAGAATGAAGAGTTGGAAGAAGAAAGTGAAGAGGAAGTAGGTGAAGAGATAAAAGTGAAGAAGAGGAAAGTAAAGAGATAAGAGTGAAGAATCAAGCTTTTGTTCTGCGGCATTTTTCGCTGCAGTATTTTACTTGGTCCCAATCCTTCTCCCATTTCTTGCGCCAGGTAAAGGGCCGTTGACAAACCAAACAAATCTTTTGGGGTAGGTTTTCTTTTTTAGGTTTTTTCAAAATGAAGTGGTTTAAAAATTATGGATTGATTTATAATATGTAAGGTTCGTAAATTCGGATTGATTTTGTTTTGTGAATGAGTTTCAATTTTTTTGTTTTTAAGATTGTCTGCTTATGAATAATGCTGAATAATTTTCAATATTTATCCAATACTTTTTTCACTGCTTTCCAATAAGCAAAGAATGAGGGATAATATCCTTGCACTGTTGGTGCAATCCAATCGCGGGGTTCGCAAACTCCTTGATAGCCGATGTTCAATGGATGTTCTTTGTATCTAATTGAGTTGATCAAAATTTCTCTTATTGGTCCGTTTTCTTTGTGAGTGATTTGTGTTTGGTTTGACTGCTCTAACACTTGCAATAGAGACGCAAATGATCCGTAATATATTTGCAGGTTGGGAATCTCAGCGGCTAACTGCATCATAAAATTCCAGCACTTATCACTAATAGGATACTGCTGAAAAAAATCGGGCTCTAATAACAAGATGCGCTGGCCTGGCTGATCCTTATGCCAGAGCGGATCTAGGTTGTAATAATTATAAATATAGATGGCTGTGTTGAGGCTGGTATCTTGGGTTTGGTTGGGTGTAAGATCTTGGCTTGATTGAATATTTTTGTTGAGTTGGGTTGTGAGTCCTTGTGTTTGGTTGTGTGTGATATTTTGGAATTGATGTGACGTTTCAGCGGTAAATGATGCAACAGTTTTTAGCTCAGAAGGAATTTGCATAATAGCAAGATCCTCGTAAGATTTATCTAGGAATGTTCCGTGTTGCGCAGTCTTTGTATACTTATTAATATTCTCCTGGTTAGCGTAATATTTTTTTCCGCTATTGGCCGCGGCTACCCATTGCCAACTACAAGCATTACTTGCCCAATCGCCATCTAGCAAATGATAGTACATCCAACGGGCGGGCATGAGCCAGTCTGATTGGGCAATATTGCAAACCACCGAAGCCGTATACATTCTGGCATGGTTGTGCATATATCCTGTTGCGTATAATTGCTCAATGGCTTGGTCAATTCCTTCAATGCCGGTCTTGGCTTTGAGAATGGCTAGGGGAATTTGTGTATGCGCCACATTGGTCTGCGCTTGTTTAATAGGCAGCGATAGATTTTTTTCTTGGCCTACTCGTTGAAAATAATCGCGCCAGCAAAGCTCTTTGACAAAAGATTCTATTTGATACAATTTGTATCCTCTTTTCATGACAGAATCCAATACTTGTTTGGTGCTGATCACACCCCTTGAAATATAGGGCGATAAATAGGTAACAGCTCCGTCTATATAATTGCGGCTATGAGCGTAAGCAATGGGATCAATGCTTTCTATTTGAGCTGCTATACTAGCAAAATCTGTGTTGAAAATCATTAGCGTTTGCTGATTTTATTCATACTAATGGTCTTCTGCAATTTGCACTTGAACCGGCTGATGGATTGATTTCTGATCACTGCATGTTTCTGACTCACACCACTATTCACCCTTTTGCGCCAGAGATTAAAACTGCTGCGCTTTAACTCTTTGCGCATAGTGGCAATGACCTGCGCCTCTGTTAATCCAAACTGAAAATGGATGGCTTCAAATGGGGTGCGGTCTTCCCAGGCCATTTCAATGATTCTATCAATATCTTTTGGTTCCATTTTTATGGTTTTGCATAAGGCAGTCTGCCTAACGGCGATGTGGTAAAATAGGCATCGAGCCCCTGACTCACTAATACACCGGCTTCTGAAAGGTTGACAAACCCATCGGCCGCTACTATTGAATTATCTACAATTATTTCTTGCACACTTCCCACAATCAAAATGGTTCCATTTAATGTAATATCTATGCGCTCTTCAAATTTCATAGCTATCTGCACTATCGCGTCAGCAACAAAGGGTGCTGCAAACTGGGAGTGATATTCTTCTTCAAATCCTACTTGTTCAAATTCGGATACGCCTTGGGGGTATCGGGCCGATGTTTGGTGGGCCTTTTGATAATCTGCTCCTGATACATAGTTCAGTGTATAAACGCCTTGGCTTTCTATGTTTTGTAGGGTATCGCGTTGAACGCTATCGGGCCTGTTGATGAGTCCAAACAGTGCGGGGTTGGCACCTAAATGTATGAGCGAATTAAAAATAGCCAGGTTGCTTTGGCCTTGGGCCGATATACTTCCTACCAAGACCGCCTGTCTAAAGCCCGCCAATGAATTAATGAATGCCCTTCTGAATTCTTTGTCCAGCCCTTGAATTTCCTGTTGATTGAGTTGCATGCTAGGATAACAACAATTGCAGGGAGATGTTCGGAACAGCTTGACTTACCAGAAAACGGTGTAGAGCGCAATTAAGATTCCCGAGATGACCACGGATCCTACCATAAAGCTGGGGCTCACTTTAAACCACTTGCTGTCTACTTCTATCACATGGGAATTGTTTTCTTTCTTAGAAGAGAATAAACTAATCAGAATCATAGTTGCTGCAACTAGCACAAATGTGATGCTCATTCTATCTAAAAATGGATAGTCGGGGAAACCTCCATTGGTCCAAGTAGGCAAGAATTTTAAGATCGTTGAAATGGGTATGGTAATGATTGCGCCAACCAATGCCGCTTGTGAACTGGTTTTTTTCCAGAAGAATCCCAACAAGAAAATGGCCAATACGCCGGGCGATATAAATCCTACATACTCTTGAATAAACTGGTAAGCTTGGTCCAATGATTTTAATGCTGGTGTTACAAGTGCGGCAGCTACCATGCTAATGATCACCGCCCATCGGCCAACGCCTACCAACTTTTTTTCACTGGCCTGCGGGTTAATGAATTTTTGATAAATGTCCAGAGAGAAAATGGTAGAGATACTATTGGCTTTGCCTGCAAGCGATGCTACTACTGCTGCGGTTAATGCGGCAAATGCTACACCCTTTAATCCGGCAGGTAAGAGATTCATCAAAGTGGGATAAGCATGGTCCGGTTTGATCACATGATTCAGGTCTGTCATTTCATTTTGAAACTGTCCATTCTGATACAGAACATACATGGCAATACCGGGCAGCACCGCAATAATGGGAATCAAGAGTTTTAGAAATGCAGCAAATAGAATTCCTTTTCTAGCCGTCTTCAAATCCGCTCCCAGCGCGCGTTGTACAATATATTGGTTGCATCCCCAATAAGCCAGATTATTCACCAACATACCACCAAACAATACAGAGAGACCGGGTAGTTCTGGATAATATTTGTGTTCCTTGTCAAAGATCATATGAAAATGCGTGGGTGCCTGTTCTTTGAGTAAGCTTAATCCCTTCCATAAGTCTTTGCCATAGCCAAATTTTTCACTTAATAAAGTAATGGCCAAATAGGTAGTGACTAGTCCGCCAAGGATCAGCACTATAACTTGTATCACATCGGTGTAACCAATCACTTTCATTCCTCCCAGCGTTACTATCACCGCAAAAAAACTGAGTCCTACAATACTCCATTCAAAACTGATAGTAGTAATGGATGAGATGGCTAGTGAGCCCAAATAAATAATGGACGTGAGGTTTACAAATACATAGACCAAGAGCCAGAACACAGCCATGATGGTACTCACCGTATCATTATATCGCTTTGCCAAAAACTGTGGCATGGTGAAAATATGGTTCTTCAAATAGATGGGCAGTATGAATACCGCCACCAAGATGAGTGTGAATGCGGCCATCCATTCATAAGTAGAAATAGCCAATCCTAGGGCAAAGCCTGATCCTGACATGCCTATAAAATGTTCGGCAGAAATATTAGATGCTATGAGCGATGCGCCAATGGCCCACCAAGTAAGTGACCCTTCAGCTAGAAAGAATTCGGTGGAGCTATTACTGACCGATTTACTTTTTCTTTTATAGATATAATATCCATAACTACTAACAACAATAAAGTACAAGAAGAAGACAATATAGTCTGCAGGCTGCAATCGATTCATTTAATTTGTTTTAGTGGGAAACAAACGGCAGAATCAATTTAGGTTTTTTATTTAATTTCAAGCATGTCTTTGTTAAACAAGTTAGATAATGGAGCCGTGATCTGGCTAACTGGTTTGAGTGCCTCAGGAAAAACCACTATTGCCAAGTCCTTGCAAATTGCCTTGCAGATGAGGGGTGTTGAGCCCGTAATGCTTGACGGCGATGAGATCAGGGCCGTGATGCAATTGCGCGGTTTTGACGAGCAGTCTAGAAAAACCCATAACCATTATGTGGGTTATATGGCTTCTATTTTTGAGAAAAGAGGGCATACAGTGATTGTTTCTTTGATATCGCCCTATGCAGAAATCCGCAACCAGATTAGGTCTATCTGCCTGAATTTTATAGAAGTGCATGTGTGCACCCCGCTGGAAACCTGTATTCAAAGGGATCCCAAGGGTCTCTACCAAAAAGCTTTGGCGGGCGAGATTCAAGAGTTTACGGGTGTTTCGGCACCTTATGAAGCCCCTACCCAACCCGATCTTAGTTTGGATACAGCTGCTACCCATTTGGATGATTGTACGGAGCAGTTGCTGCAGTTATTGCTTCAGAGAAGTTCTCAAGGGTAGTTCTGATAGTTTTACTGAAACAGTAAGCAACTTAAACCACTGAGGCTGCGTAGTTTATAAGACTAATGTTTCTTCATGGCAGCTAAAATCCTTTTTACTCATTCCTATTTCTATCGCCTTGACAAAAAGCAGTGGCAGAGTCAAAGGCCTTACCCGCCCTATGGGACTATGTTGGCTGCTGCCAATTGTAGAGACTTAGGTCATGAAGTGGCTTTGTTTGATAGTGGATTGCAATATGGTCCCGAACAAATTGCTCCGCAATTGCAAGAATTTCAACCAGACTTTTTGGTCATCTATGACGATAGTTTTAATTACTTGAGCAAAATGTGTCTCTCAGTTATGCGAGATGCAGCTTTGCAAATGATTGCCATGGCTAAGGCGCAAGGCGTTAGGGTCTTGGTGAGTAGTTCTGACGCTACGGATCATCCTGAGATTTATTTACAAGCTGGTGCTAATCTGGTGATGCTGGGCGAAGCGGATCAAACCCTGAGAGAACTAATGCAACAGGGTGGTCACGCATCGGTTGATTGTTTGGGCATTGCCTATTTAGAAAATGGTGCCTTGATCAGTACCCCCAGACGACCAGTTTTACAAGACCTTGACAGTATTCCTGCCCCGGCCTGGGACCTAGTAACCCTTGACGATTACCGCGACATCTGGATGCGCGCCCACGGTTATTTCTCACTCAATATTGCTACTACCAGGGGCTGCCCCTTTAAATGCAATTGGTGCGCCAAACCTATTTATGGCAATAGATACCATTCCCGTTCTCCGGAGAAAGTAGTAGAAGAATTATCCCTACTCATGATCCAATACAAGGCCACGCATTTTTGGGTGAGCGATGATATTTTTGGTCTGAAACCCGGTTGGATGGACCGATTCTCTGAGCTCTTGCAAGAAAGACAATTACAACCCAAATTCAAGATTCAGTGTAGGGCTGATTTGTTGTTGAAACATAGCACGGTTGCTTCCTTGGTAAAAGCGGGTTTGGATGAAGTGTGGATTGGCGCAGAAAGTGGTTCTCAGAAAATTCTGGATGCCATGGACAAGGGCATTACCGTAGATCAGATTCACCAAGCCAATACCCTCTTAACATCAATGGGCGTAAAAGTTTGTCTCTTTATCCAATACGGTTATCTAGATGAGCAGAAAGAAGACATTCTTAAAACTTTGGAGATGATCAAAGCCATTGATCCGCATGATATTGGCATTTCTGTTTCTTATCCTTTGCCAGGCACTGGCTTTTATGAGAAAGTAAAACTGCTGATGCAAGAAAAACAAAACTGGCAAGACAGCAATGATTTAGAAACCTTGTATAGTACCCAATTTAGCAAGGCTTTTTACAAGCAATTGCATTTGTATACACATTATTGTTTTAAAAATTGGAAATCGGGCAAAGCCATTATGCGGCATTTGATCAAAACAAAATCTCCCAACCAATTGGCCAAACAATTGCTGCTCTTTCATCATAGCCTGGCGCATAGATGTTTGAGTAGAATCAAACTAGCCTACTACCAACTTCAATGATCTGAGCAGCCCCCATGGCAAAAGAAAAAATTATCCTATTACTAACGCCTGCTTTTCCTGCTCATGAACAGGATTGGAATTGGTTGCCCGTATTGCAAAGACTCACTCTGTCTATGCAAGCCATTGATGCAGACCTTCCAGTAAAACTGATTAGCTTTTCTTATCCCTATCAGAACAAAACTTATTTCTGGAATGGTATGGAGGTTTTTTCCATGAACCTGATGCACTTGAACAAAGTACAACGCTTGCTTGCTTGGTGTAAGATCTGGAAACAAATGCGCGCACTGAATCAGCAATACCAGATTCAATCCATGGTTAGTTTTTGGATTGCAGAAACTAGTCTCTTGGGATCCTGGTTTGCTTGGTGGCACCGCATTCCGTTCTATGCTTGGATTTGTGGACAAGACGCCAAACCAGGCAACAGATTTGCGCGTCTCTCTAAATTAAAACCAGCAAACTGTATTGCCATTTCTGATTTTATTAGCGATGGCTTTGAACAACACTATGGCATTAGACCCATGCAGACCATTCCATTTGGTGTATCGCCCACGCCTACCAATACACATTTTAACAATAGACCCATTGATATTATTGGTGTGGGTTCTTTAAAACCTTTGAAGCAGTTTCATCTCTTTATTGAAGTGGTTGCTTTGATTCAGCAACAGCATCCTCATCTTAAAGTGTTGATTTGTGGTAGTGGTGAATTGCACGATGCCTTATTAGAAATGATTTTGGAAAAAGGATTGGAACACAACGTGCAATTATTAGGAGAAGTCATGCATCATGAGACCATTCAGTTATTGTCTCAAAGCAAGATCATCTTGCATAGCTCCAACTATGAGGGTATGAGCGCTGCTTGTTTAGAAGGGTTGGAAGCGGGTTGTCAATTAATCAGTTTTGTCAAGTCTATGCATACAGAGATTGATCACTGGCAAATAGCTTCATCTGTGGAAGATATGGCGCAAAAAGCGATGACTATTTTAGACCATCCTCCTGCAGCAACAAAACGTGTGATGCCCTATTCCATTTATCAAACAGCTACTAAGGTGTTGGAATTTAGCAATCGCTGATAGTGTGCTTTGCTAATAGATGCAATAGCTGAAAAAGATAAGCTAGATGCAAAAAAAGCCAGTGCTTTTTCTGATTCTATTTGTTGGTTCTTGGCTACTACTTGTAACAATGTTCTGTAAAAAGCTTGCGGATTTCCAGGTTCCCAAAGTCCACCAAATGAACCACCATTGGTCATCATCTGAAAACTTGGAATATTGGTCACTACTGGAACACAGCCACAGGCAATGGCTTCACAAAGTGCATAGCCACTTCCCTCATAATGACTACCCAACACAAAATAGTCTGCGGCGTTTAAATATTGTTCTACTTCTTGGCTACTACAACTGCCTACCAAACAAACAGCTCTTTCTAAAAAAGGGGATTCACTGATTTTGGTTTTTACCGCTGCCAACAAATCAGTGGTATGATAAATCATATAGAGTCTTGCCTGAGGATAGTTGTTACAAAACAATTCAAAACCTTCCAATACAGTAAGCGGGTCTTTGTTGTCATAGAGTCTACCTATCCAAACTAATTTGGGACTACCTGTTAATCCCAACGCGGCAATGGCTTTTTGTTTGGCCATGGGTTGAAACTGGGTGGATCCCTCCATCACGGAGAAGATCTGCTTTTTTCTAAAACTGTATTTGAACCAAGACTCACCTTGTTGCAGACTGGTGAAAAAGAAAGCATCGGCAAAGCCCAACATTTTTTTCTTGATCCATGATTTGATTCCTTGTTCTTCTAAACCCCCATGGTGTTGCACAACTATCTTGGTTTGCTTAGGCGCCAAGAGTTTTAGAAATAAGGTTTGTAAAGGAAAATGGGTACCATGCACGTGCACAATGTCTGGTTTTCTTGAAAGGATAAAACGAATAAAAGGAATGGCAGGATACCAAAAGGGTAGCTTTGCTTCAAAACCATCATTGCGAAAAAAATAAGGAATTCCCTGATGCGCTAGCTCCAAATTGCTGTGAAACCGTTTGCAACATTCAATCTCCAATCCCTGTTCATCTAGCGCTTTGATCCACTGATCAGTTGATGCATGCTTTTCTAATTGCGCTTGCGCATGGGGCATGTCTTGATCATAATCAAAATTAACTACTAGTAGTTTCAGTGCGTTGGTCATGGGGCTATTACTGTCTCCGTTTTTGAAAACGAATAATGTAGTAATCTCCTATACGGTTAAAAGGATAAAAACGTTTCCAACGGGCTTCTAGTTTTTCCAAAAACGCAAAACTGCGCGGGAATTTCTGCGGAAAATTTTCAATATAAGAAGGCGGGACAATGGTACAGAGCCCCTCAAAGTCTATCAATTCCAAATCCGGCGCTGCGGCCTTGATCAAGGTTGTTGGATGATGGTAATAACACAAAAAATGCACGCCCTCAATATGTGCTTTGGCCCCATTTTTTGCAAAGATTCTTCTGAACGCCTGTTTAAAAGCACCTCTAAAAAACAGCATGGTTTCCCATAAACAAAAACCGGGCATGACCACCAATACGGCAGCTCCTCCTGGTACTAGTAACTGATTTAATTCTTTCAAAATAGGGCCCAGGTCCTTGCTACAATTCAATCCCCCAAAATTGGAGAAGATGGCGTTATAGGGTCCCTTGTCTGCTAATTGATGCAGGGCTTCAAAAGAGATTTGTTCTGTGCTTATTTTTTCTGCCAATGGCGATGTGGCAATTTTTTGTTGCAACTGATCTAGCATGCCGCTGGCAATATCTGTTGCGTGTACGGCATATCCCTTGCTGGCAAAATAGAGCGCGTCTTGTCCCGTGCCCGCATTGAGTTCTAGTATGCGATCTCCCTCTTTGAGTAATGACGCTAAAGCGAATCTGGTTCGCTCTCTTTTGTATGCTACAATCTGGTTGCTAGCATAAATTTCATCAAAGACAAAGGACTGTTTGCTAAATGCTTCTTGAGCCAATGGATTATCTGCTGCCTGCAATTTATTCATAGCAATCCATTTTTTAGTCTAATCCAAAAAGCCTGTAACCCGCTCATGCTGGGCATTTCATAACCAAAGGCAAGCGCTTGCTTACCAACGGAAGCGTATAAGAGAGCAAGCTCCGCTTGGGTTAATGCCATATTTTCTTGCTTGGATTTTTCCAGCAAAATACTGCCCGCTTGTTCTGCTGTTGCAAAGGAACTATTGCTATTGGTGACTTGCCCTTTGATGGTGGGCACCAATAAACCAGCTTCATAGTTGATGCCTATAAAATTGGCAATGGTTTGCATGGTCTCTGTTGGTTTGGCTACCAAATCTTCATAGCGCAAGACCAATAATCTGGAGTCAGCACTTTCTTGCATGCGCAGCATTGTTTGAAGTGATTGCCGCAGTTGCTTGATAAAATGTTTGGTAGGCGTACCCGCAAATGCATCCATTCTTTTTCTTGAATTGATAATGGCTACTGGGTTCCTTGCTATGTAAATCACTTTGGCCTTGGGTAATGACTGCCAGATCTCTTGCAAATACATTTCATTCCTGGGTGTTTTGTCTACCCATAATTTTGCCGCACTTGACCCACTGATTTGTTGGCAACTATGTGCCCAGGCCAATTGCACCACTAGTGATGGCCAAGCGCTGATCTGTTCTAAATGTTTTTCCGCTTGTTCCCACCAGCTAATAAAAGCCCTAGCAAAATCTACATAGGCCGATGTTGTTTCAGAGCTTCTTCCCAATAACCAAAACGGGGGTTGATGGTCAGAAGTAACCAATCGCCAAAGCCATTCTTGGCAGAGATATGCTTTTCTATCTATGGCTGGTATGGCTTTCATTTTGTTTGTTATATGGGTATAATAAGTTCCCTCTGATGGCAGTACCGACAACTGTGAATGGTTGTCTAGTAAGTTGCGCAGCAAGGTGGTGCCACTTCTTTCTACACCACAGAGATAAACCGCTTCTTGGCTCAACGCCAGTCCTTGTTCAATGATTTCTTTAGAATACGTGAGTGCTCCCTCTTGCGTTGCTTGGTCCCAAACAGCCTGAGCCCATTTATGACCAGCATCTATTTGTTTCTGAGGGGTTCTTCCCACCTGTTTGCCCGGAAAAATCTGGCTATCAAAAGCCTGTTCCAGCTGCCATATTTCTTGGTATCCCATGCTAAGTTGGTTGGTGGGGCGGTTTCTAAGGCATTAAATGTAGGTAAATCCACTAAGCCAATAAATTTTTTGAAACGGAGTCTACCTTTTTCCGGTTAGGCTCGTATAGGTTTTCAAATAGGGAACCATGAATGAAACCAATAGCTTAAGCCAGACCCCCTTGGGTTATGATGCGTTGGAGATTATCCGGATACTCCTGTATTTTGAAGTGTTCAAATACCCCTTGACCGCTAAAGAGATTTTTGAGCGTTCTCAAACCAGTTCTCTACAACATGTGGAGCAGGAATTGGCTGAATTGGTTTTTCAAGAATCCGTTAAACGTTTTGGAGATCACTATACCATTAATGGCAACCAAGACTGGGTGAATAGCAGAATCAATGGTAACCAAATGGCCAAAACTGCCATGCCCATTGCTGCCAAACACGCTGGCTGGATGCAAAAGATTCCCTTTGTGCGCGCGGTCATGTTATCGGGATCTATTTCTAAAGACTATATGGATGAGAACAGCGATATTGATTATTTTATCATTGTTGAACAGGGTCGTTTGTGGATTGCGCGTCTCTTTTTTGTATTCATTCAAAGATTTGTTTTAAGAAGTGCCAAGCATTTCTGTTTCAATTATATGATCAGCAATGCGGACTTGAGTTTTAAAAACAAGTCTTTTTATCCCGCCATTGAATTGATGACACTCAAACCAATGTATGGTGCAACTGTTTATCAGGAGCTTTTGAGCGCCAATCCTTGGGCTAAAGAATATTTTCCCAATTATCCGCCTTCTGAAAGCGAGGCAGTTTATGAACAGCACTGGTTTCAAAAATTTGCAGAATTTTTCTTCCCTGCATGGTTGGCTGAACCCATGGATAATTGGTTCTTGCAACAAACCCAAGCTCGTTGGGAAAAGCGTTTTCCAAAACACTTGTTTGAGAACGGTTCCAGAAATTTAATGATTGGCAAACACGTGGCCAAAGTGCATTTCACGGGGCATTTTGACAAAATTATTCAACGCTGGAACAATCATTTAGAAGGCTTTGGCAAAAAACACCAACGCGTGTTGCGAGCTTAATTATCTCCCAACCAATCTTTGAATTCGTTGACCCTTTCTCTGGAGACAACGGTTTCAACGGCCGTGCTTGGCAGGAGTTCTAATTTTAATCTTCCGCCCAACCAAGTATGTACTTTTTGTATGCTGTCTATATTCACCAGCAGGTTTCTATTGATGCGGAAAAATTGTTTGGGTTGTAACTGCTCTTCTAATTGAGAGAGATTGCATTCTAATAAATGTTTGTTGCCACTTAGGTCTACGGCAAAACAAAGTTTACCATCGGCGTAGCCATAAGCCAGCTGCTCTGTTTTAATAAAACCCATTTGCTGCCCGCGCTTAATCAGAATCCTCTCCTTGTATTTTATTTGGTTCAGTTGTTCAACCAACTGCAGCACTTTATCAGAAATGCCTACACTGTTTGATTGGTGTAGCTGTTGGTATTTATCAAGGGCCTTCTCCAATTCTTTTTCATCAATGGGTTTGAGCAAATAGTCAATGCTATTTACTTTAAATGCTTTGAGGGTGTATTGATCAAACGCAGTAGTAAATATGATGGGTGTTTGAATTTGTACGGATTCAAAAATTTGAAAACTCAAACCATCGGCCAATTGAATATCCATGAAAATTAAATCAGCCTGCGGCGATGTTTTAAAATAATGCACGGCAGCCTCTACACTGTCTAGACGCTTGACTATCTCTACATCATCGCGCAGCGATTGAATTAATTTAATCAACCTATTGGCTGCAGGAGCTTCGTCTTCTATGATGATGATCCGCATGATTAAGCAATTAGGGGAATGGATACGGAAAAGGATTCTGCTAGTTCAATTACTTCTACCGTTTGGCTGGTGAGCATCTTATAACGGTTACGAATATTAGTAAGACCAATGCCGGTTGATTCTATGAGTTGGTTTTTCTTTTGCAAATTATTGGCCACCATTAATTTTCCATCCTTTACCGTAACCAGGATATGTAGTGGTCTGTCTTGTGAAACTATATTGTGTTTAATGGCGTTCTCCATTAATAGCTGTAAGGATAGCGGTACCACTTTGTCTTCCATATTGGCAGCTGGTACTTTCATCTCAATTTGTAGGTTTTCACCAAAACGAGTTTGCAATAAAAAAGCATAGGCCTGCAAGACTTCCATCTCTTCTCTGAGTGGAATAGAAGTTTCATCCTTTACTTCTAGAATATGCCGATAGACTTTTGAAAGTTCTTGTACAAAAGCCACAGCCTGTTTGGGATTTTCTGGAATGATGGAACAAAGCGTGTTCAAATTATTAAAGAGAAAATGCGGGTTCACCTGCGTTTTCAAAGCATTCAACTGCGCCATCAGACTTTCTCTTTTCAGCATTTCTTTTTCTTCTACACTATGTCTTAATTGACTCATAAAATAACGACTCTCATAAATAGCAGCAACAGCCAATGTGCTAAACAGGGAAGCGCTATTACTGTTAAATAAAATATCGCCCAATGACCTTCCCGGAAAATTGGGGTCTTCAAAATCACAATAACCTTTTAATGACCATCCCAGCATATTGGTGGAGAAAAAGGTAAAGAACAACATGATCACCGTTTGAAACTTAATCCTGGTCTTGGTTTCTTCATACAAAGGATATTTTGTTCTAGACCAGATCATGATATACCTATTGCCTAACCAAACAACGCTGGTGGTTATTAAGGTTGTGATATAGATTTTATAATTAAAATAGGGCTGTCTGTGTAAACGCAATCCAAAGAATACAAAGGGAATCAATAAGGCCAATAAAGGAATCATCAATGCCATGAGCTTGCGGTCATCAAACCCAATTTTTGGATTGTAAAAAATTACCTTATTGTGCATTTGTATAATTGATACTTTAAAGATAAGACAAGACCCGGACTTGTAAACCGGGTCTTGAATAGGGGGGTTAAAAAGTAATTTGATAATTGATATTGGGGAAGAAACCAATTTGATTGATCTCTTTGATTTGACCTGTACTTGGATTCAAGGTTCTAACAAAGATGTTTTTGTGATTGGTCAGGTTTTGAAAATCTACATACCATTTCTGCGTTGCTTTTGGTCCGTTGCGGGTAAAAGAGAATTTTAAGTCCCAGCGCAGATAAGTATCGTTTTGTAAACTAAAAGCTTTGTCTTCTTGATAGATCACAAACCCTGCAGCCTTTGATGCAGGTATATCAAAAGGTGTATAGCGTTGACCGCCTGCAATAGCAAACTTGGTGTCTATGCCAAAACTATTGAGCTTAGACAGCTTCCATTCTTTGCCCCCCAATAAGTTGAATACATAATTACTATTGAAAGCTGTGTTGCGTAATACTTGGTCTGATCCCTTGTACTTTGATTCAAACAAGGAGCCTGTAACCAAATAATAAAATCCTTTGTTTAAGAATTTTTCTAAAGTAAATTCTACGCCATAGTTGCTACCCTTTCCTTGGTTTTGTAAATAGAATTTTTCTGGAAAGGCAAATCCTGCACCCGCATTCAGCATGCTAAATGAACTGGGCTTGCTTTCAGTGGCGGCATCATAGATATACTGTGCATAGACTTCTGTCTTGAATCGGAGATTGCTGCTAAAATTAATATCGTAACCCATGACCCCGTGTAAACTTCTTACAAAACCCAGGTCCTTATTAGAGAGCACGGTTTGTCCAGCTCCATTGGTGCTCTGATAAAAATATACATCCAGTGGTTGGGTTTGACTATGTAAACCCGCACCCAAAGAAAGAGATTGGTTGGGTTGAAATTGGTATTTCAAATTCCATCGCGGTTCTACCGCAACACTATTATTTAAACTAAACCATTGTGCATACACACCAAGGTTGGTGCTTACTTGATTATTAAAGCGGTGCATCCAGTTACCAAAACCCTTGGTCAGTGTGGCGGTGTTTTGTGCATTGGTCAATGTGGTCAAAACAGTTGAACCATTGGGTAAGTAATCTTTTTGCAAGTTTAATAAATTCACATCGGTCAACAGACCTGCACTAATTTGGTTTTGTGCATTAAGCTTCTGGTTAAAATTATAACCAATAGAAATCTTGGTTTGTTTGTTCAACACTACATATGCGGATTTATCGGGCTTGCCTGTTTCTATAATTTCTTCATTGTACTTAGACTGAAAAGCAGAAAGTGCTAGCGTAAATTTTCCAGAAGTACGTGGGTTAAAGAAATAAGTATGCGTGGCGCCAATCACTCCCGTTAAAGATTTGGTATTGCTGTTGCGCAACTTGCCATCATTATTGGTGTACAAATTATCTGAAGAGTCAGGTGGGAAATTAATATGACTCTCTCCACCCAATCCAAAAATGTCAATGGTGCCAGATTTCTTGGTTACAAAATGCAGTTTAAAAGAAGCGTCTTGGTAATAAGGCGTGGCCGAACCTGTTCCAACATTCAATCCTAATTTCTGAATGGCTGCTACCAGAGAATATCTATAATTGACCAAGAAACTTGATTTACTGTTTTTGCTAAATGGTCCCTCTGCACCAAACTCAAATCCGTTGAATCCCATTTGTCCTAGGTACTCATATTTTTCATTGTTACCATTACGCATTCTTAGGTCAAATACGCCCGCCAATGCATTACCATATTGCGCAGGAAATGCACTGGTAATAAAGTCTGAGTTCTTGAGCATATTGGTATTCAGAATAGTTACAGGACCGCCAGTTGAGCCCAATGTACCAAAGTGATTGGGGTTGGGAATATCAATCCCATCCATGCGCCAAAGCACACCTGTGGGTGAGTTTCCGCGGATTACAATATCATTACGCGCGTCATTGGTACCACTCACGCCTGCAAAGTTTTGTGCCATGCGGCTGGGATCATTGCGGGTACCGGAATAGCGCACGGCTTCATCCATACTTAACTGACGCGCACTCACTACCGCTGCTTCATTTAGTGCACGGTTCTTTTGTTTACCACTGGTTACTACTACTTCTTTTAGTAGGCTAATCTTTTCTTTGAGTTTGATTTCTAACACCACTTCTTTGCTGGATGTTACTTCTATATTGGCACTAGTGGCGTTTTCATATCCCACCAAAACAGTGCGAATATTTTGTCTTCCAATAGGTACGCCCACTAGTTTAAAAACACCTTGGCTATCTGTATTACTACTGATAGCTGGAATGCTACCTTCTACTACTATGGTGGCATTGCGTAGTGGGTTGCCGGATTGTTGGTCTATGACTACACCCTTAATAGTTTGGGTAAGAATAGCTTTCTGGGCCTGGGTAAAGCTGATCCCTAAGAATAGGGCAGCTATTAAAATGATTGGATGTTTCATATTGGATAATTGGATTAACCCTTCTTATTGGAAACGGGGATTAATTGGTTGGTATTGCTATTGTATTGGAATTGGTCATCAATCTTGCCTTGGCTGCCAGTGCTGATTACGGTTTCAATGCCATTGTAGACGGGCTTGCCAGCAACATCGCTGCATTTTTGTAACAAGATGGGATTGCTATTGTTGAGTTGTTTAAAAAAATCGCCCTGAAGGCAGATCCATTTGTTCTCATTGATGCTTATGCTGTTCAAGTTATTGGCGTCATAACTGGTTTTCTTTCCTGTGGTTGGATTGTAAAATTGAATAGAGGCTTGCTTGCGCATTTGATCCTTGGCATATCCTTCTAGGGTGCTGCCATCCGTTAAAACAATGCTGGCTTTTTCAAAGCCTTTTGGAATTTCTGTTTGGGCTGCCGCTTGCAGACCAATGGTTAGCAGCGCAATGTTTAGGAGCAGTGTTAGTTTTTTCATGGTGTTCTGTTGTATGGGATAATGAATGTTTACACAACAATGCTACTATGCACTTGGCGCTGCAACAATGAAAAAGGAGTGAATTGCAGAAATTATGGAATGAACCGGCAGTATGTAGCCATTATAAGACAAGTATCAGCCGTTTTACTACTATTAATTAATGATTTTATTACATCTATTGCCAGTAGGTAGCTGGAAATTGCAGCATAAATTTTCATAATATAAAATTCTGTTCCAGTGAACTTCTTTGCTACTAAGCGCTCCGTGATGGAATGCTATCAATTTTTCCGCCCATTATTGGCCAGTTTTGTTTTGTTGTTTTTGGCTACAGGGTCTGTGAATGCCCAAACTATTGCTCAGGTTGTCAAACCCACCACACAGATAGACCCTTCTAAACCTTCTAATTTATATACGCAGATCAATGCCAACCTAGAATGGCAAAGTTCTTCATCTAATAACTTGTATGGTGTAAGGGCCAATGTGCAGTATGCTTTTAATCCCAATAATTTGTTTCTATTTGAAGTTCCCTTACTCTACAATAGCAAGGGTGCTGCTGCTGGAATAGGAGACCTACGATTCAGATACTTTAATGTGGTTAAAAGAAATGTTAGTCCCTCTTTAATTGCTGTTGCGCCTTTTTTAGACATTAGTATTCCAACAGGCTCTTTTGAAAAAGGATTGGGTTCTAGCAGCTGGTCCTTGGCTGGTGGATTGGTCTTGGGTTATGTTGTGTCAAAACAATTAGCTCTATTTCCAGGCATTAGTTATGTGCATCAAACAAAGCCACAGACCAACTTAATTCCCGATGCTTTGAAAACCACTAGCAATGGCATTGGCTTACAATTGAATGCCAGCTATTCCTTTAATAGTAGCACTTTCTTATTTGTAAATCCCACACCCTCTTTCTTAAATAGCAATGGCAATTGGACCACTTATTGGACGGGTGAATTGAATTTTAATAAGATTGTTAAACCCAATAAACTAAAACTAAACGCTTATTGGGGCCCCAATTTTACCAACAAGATTCATGTGTATAGAATTGGCGCAACCGTTTATTTATAATAATTAAAACAACTCCCTTTATATGAAACAAATACTAACAATGGCCCTATTGCTTGCGGTGATTATGACCGCAGTTTACTGTAGTGGTCCGCAAACAAAAACCGAAACGTCTAACACAACAGACAGTAGCAAAACGGTTTATTTGAACCAAGGTTGGTCTGCCGATGACCGTGCTGAATATTATTGGGCTCCCCAAGGTTCGGCTTTATTGTCTTATGATATTTATTTGGCTTTAAAAGATCCGGAAACAAAGGCTTTGATTAATTCACCTGCCATCACCAATCAGTTTGGATTTTTGAGAGAGCCAGCTGGCCATCCCAAAAACCCTGATGAACTTCCCGTGGGTATTGCTAAGTCAGAAGTAAAAGAAGGTCCTTTTAAAGGAGTCTATGCCGGTCTTACCTGTGCAGCTTGTCATACCAATCAAATTAATTATAACGGAACCAATATTCGTATTGATGGTGGTAACGCCAGCGCCTTGCAATTGGTGCCTTGGTTAAAGAAACTCTCAGGTGCACTAGACCGTGTTCAAAAAGACGAAAGCGCTTTTAAAGAAATGGTAGCAGAGATTGGCAAGAAAGCAAAAGTAGACGAAGCTGATTTGCGCAAAAGATTGAACGAGGATGCAGCAATTGCTCAAAGTTGGATCAATAAAATTCTTTTCTCTAAACAAGAAAATGGACCTGGAAGGGTAGATGCTTTTGGTGGAATTGCCAACGCCTTTTTGGGAATCCATACAGGCATTTTTGATAATGTTACTATTGATAGAGCACCAGTAAAACCTCCCTTTGTTTGGAACTCTTCTCAATCTGCTTGGGTAGAATGGAGTGGTGTTTCACCAAACCCTTTAACACGCAATTATAGTGAAGCCCTTGGTGTATTTGCACGATACGATTTAACATCTAAAGGCAATCCTGCTAATTATAATATATCAACGGTTGATGTAAAATGGCTTGCTCAAATTGAACAAATGTTGCGTAGGTTGGCGCCACCACAATGGCCCCAAGAAGTATTGGGTAAAATAGATGAAGCCAAAGCAGCAAGAGGTGCCAAACTCTTTACCACCAATTGTTCTTCTTGCCATAGTACCTATCCGCATAGATGGAGTGAACCAAGAGAACAGGGCAAACGCATGATTGAAAATGCACTTGTACCGCAGGGTTATGTTGGTACAGATCCTGCCAATTTAAAAAGTATTGCACTTGATACCAATGCAGTAGTTGAAACCAAACACTTGAAAACCATTTTCGGCGGCAAAGAAAAAGTGACACCTACTGAATTCTTTCAAGTAGTAGAAGGAGCCATGATGGGTTATTCTTTAAAGAAAGCAGGTTTTACTCCTGAACAAACATTAGACGCTTACGGTTATCAATCATTAGAAAGACTAGCAGCTGCAAAGATTCCTTTTGGAAGATATAAAGCCGCTCCGCGCGATGGTTCTTGGGCCATTGGTCCTTTCTTGCACAATGCATCTGTTCCCAATTTGTATGAGTTATTATCACCAGCAAAAGAAAGGTCTCAAACTTTTTATGTGAACAGTCAATTTGATCCTGTGAAAGTGGGTATTAATACAGAAGTAAAATCTGGCCTGTTTATGTTTGACACAAAATTAATGGGTAATTCCAATGCGGGTCATAGTTTTGAAAACGCCAAAGGCCCCGGTGTTATTGGCCGTTTGTTTACCGATGCAGAACGTTACGAGATTATTGAATTCTTAAAATCTATTCCTACACAGCCCGGACAAATTACGCCTTATGGTGGTCCTGCAAATCCTGTGTTGGCAAAAGATGATAAGACTTGGTTTAATAATAAGAAACCGTACTAGTTTATTTTTTTACTTGGGGTTGCCAGCCTGTTGAAAGCTGGTAACCCTTTGTTTTTGTGATGCGCTTGGGATCCGTTCCGTCTGGGTTAATGGTATAAATCTGATAATCCAAATCTCGGTCCGATGCAAAAGCTATGCGCTTTCCATCGGGACTCCAACTGGGTGTTACTTCTCCCCTAAACACAGGAAACAAATCACCTGGAGAAAAAGGATGCGGATTTCCCTTGCTATGCGTGATCTGTGTTTGCCCGCTGCCATCTGCATTCATTACAAAGAGTTGGGCAACACTATCAACTACCGCACTAAAGACCATACGCTTACCATCTGGGCTCCAAGCCCTTCCTGCTTCATTATTCATTTTGGTAGTTAGTCTCTTTACATTAGAACCATCTGTATTCATCAAATAGATATCGTTGTACTTGATGTGTACACTGGTATCATTGTCTCTATTACTAGCAAAGGCAATGGTTGTTCCATTAGGAGAATATTTGCCACCGTAGTTGGTGGTACCCGCACCTGAGAAAGTTAACTGGGTTTGGTGCTCCCCATTGATATCCATGGAAAAGATTTGATAAATGCCCGTGCGATTGCTTTCAAACACCACTTTCTTTCCATCGGGTGAGAAAGAGGGAACCAAGTCATAAGCCGTATCTGTTGTCAAGCGCTGTACATCAGAACCATCGGCCTTGGCCATATAAATATCATAGTTACCATTCACTGATCTACTAAAAACCAAATGGCTACCATCTGGGCTCCAACTGGAATGCGCGTCTAATTCTTTGGCATGTGTAATCTGGTGCTGCTCCGTTCCATCTTCCATAATGCCATGAATACTATAGGTACTGTCTGCATTGGAAGTAAAAGTGATGTATCCGTTTTTGATGGGACTGGTTTGGCAGGCAAAAAAACAAACCATGGTTAAGCAAGCAACAATTTGTTTCATCTAATTTTTATTAAAGATATTTCTTTATCCCCTTTTTCTACTACAGCATTTGTTTTTTCATTCATACTTGTTCACACTAGCATCACATTACGGTAACCTTAGCGTAACATAGATGTTTCACCTTGCGGCATATAGAAGTGTGCTGCTTACACTTATCTAATATTATGCTAATTCCAATAACTATTGGAAAGAAGATTCATTTTGAAACAATTATGATGATGCAACAAACCAAACTAAAATGCCGAGAAATGATGGTAGCTATTCTGCTATTGTTCAGTTCTGTGCTTACGGCTCAGACCGTTGAGAAAGTGACCGTTAATGGATCCGTTTTGGATTCTGCCAAACAACCTTTATCAAGTGTGGCACTTACAGTTAACAAACAAAGCATTGCTATAACAAATGCATCTGGCAAATTCAGTGTTAGTGTAAACAAAGGCGCTAAGATTGTATTTTCTTATGTTGGTTTTCAGCCTACCCAATACCAAGCCAATACAAATGCTACCAATGTATCTATTCAACTTTTGCAAGTAGCAAATACTTTGGATGATGTTGTGGTAACCGCACTGGGTATTACCAGAAAAGAAAGATCTCTTGGTTATGCAGCCAGCACTATTCAAGGAGAACAATTAACAGACGCTAAATCCGGTAACTGGACAGATGCCCTTTCTGGAAAAGTAGCTGGTTTAAACCTGATTAGATCTGGTAGTGGTCCAACAGGTTCCAATAAAATTATCCTTCGTGGTGAAAACAACCTAACAGGTGACAATGAAGCACTGATAGTGGTTGATGGCGTTGTTATTAATCAAGGTAGTGGTAGAAGATCTGCCATTGCAGGTGAAACTGTTTATGGTACTGGAAGTGATAATATGCCTGCGGATTATGGTAGTAGCGTCAATGATTTGAATCCGGAAGACATTGAATCAGTCACTGTTCTAAAAGGACCCGGTGCTTCTGCTTTATATGGACAACGTGGTGCCAATGGTGCTATTATTATTACCACTAAATCTGGAAGCAGCAAACGCAAGGGTCTTGGTGTTACCATCAGTTCTAATTATTCTAGAGAAGACATTAATCGTTGGCCTGATCTGCAATACGAATATGGTCAAGGATTGGCTGGTGCACCTTATTATTCCTATGGTGCTTCTATAGATGGTGCTTCTACAAGTGCTACTAGTTCAGCCTATGGTCCAAGATTTAATGGTCAGTCTTTTTACCAATATGATCCAATTACTCAAAAACAAGCTACTACCAAAACGCCTTGGGTTCCTTATGAAAATGGCACTAGAAAGTATTTTAATACTGGTAATACTATTACCAATACCATTAGTGTAGAAGGTGGTACAGAAAAAACCAGTGCTAGATTTTCTGTAACCAATGTAAAGAATGATTGGATCACTCCCAATACTGGTTACGGACGTAATACCGTTTCACTTTCAGTTAATTCTAAAGTGAATGACAAATTGCAGATTTCTTCTAAAATCAATTATACCAATAAGTTTAGTGATAATCTTCCTGGTGCTGGATATGGCAACCAGTCTATTATGTATTGGTATATTTTCTGGCAACCAAGTGCTGATCCAGAATGGCTTAAAAACTATTGGGCCTTGGGTCAAGAAGGTAAACGTATTCAGTTTCCATTTAGTTCCTTTCCTGAGAATCCTTATGCCATTGCAAACGAATTCTTAAACAGCTCCAATAGACATAATGTAACTGGTAATATTCAAGCTTCTTATAACTTAACCAAGGAATTGAGTTTGCAATTGCGCACCTCTATTGACTTGTCTTATGAAGCACGTGCACAAAAAAGACCTTATGACGCCGGTTCTAAATTGGTAAAAGGTTCTTATAGAACACAAAATATTTTTTCTAATGAAGCCAGCTCTGATTTCTTAATCAAGTACAATAAAAAAATTAGCAATAAGTTTGAGTTTAACGTAACGGGTGGAGGTAGCATTTTACGAAATTCTTATAACAGAGATGAGAACAGAGCGGATTCCTTAATCTATCCAGGTGTTTATTCTTTTGCCAATTCTGCAGGTACCATTGTAGCCATGCCTTATAGTAGCAGATATGCTATCAATAGTTTTTATGGTATCATCTCTGCAACCTATAACAGGTATCTCTATTTAGACCTGACTGCTAGACAAGACTGGAACTCTGTTTTGGCTACTCCTGAAAGAACCACCAATGCTGGTTTCTTTTATCCATCTGCTAATATGAGTTTTGTTTTATCTGATGCGGTGAAACTTCCTGTTGAAGTAAATTTTGCCAAACTTAGATTCTCTGTTTCAAGTGTTGGTAGTGGTGGAACCACTCCTTATCTAACTGCATATAATTATGAGACCGCAGGTAGTCTATTCAACGGTGGTTTGCAAACACCTGGTTTATTGGCCAACCCCAATCTTAGACCATTGCGTACTATTACTTATGAAGTGGGTGCCAATGTAAAAATGTTCCAAAATAGATTGAATCTAGATCTTGCCTTGTATACTGGTAATACTAAAGACCAGCACTTGCGCAGAATTCTAGATCGCTCAGCGGGTTATACCCAAGTACTGATCAATGCGGGGAGAGTAAATAATAGTGGTATTGAATTATCTATCAATGGTTCTCCCATCAAATCAAAAACGGGCATTAGTTGGAATACAGGCATTGTGTTTTCTGCAAACAAGAATCAAATTAAAGAATTGCTAGACAGCTCGGTTGTTTTGCAAACAGGTCCAGTTGGTGGTGGCCAGATTGTTGCCAAAGTAGGTGGTAGCATGGGTGATTTATATGGAAGAGGCTATGTTAGGTCTCCCGATGGTCAAGTGGTGTATGATGCTACTACTGGCAATGCTTTGATTTCTACCGATGTGGTTTATCTAGGTAATACCATTCCCAAATACAAAATTGGATTCACCAATGAATTTACTTACAAACAATTCCGTTTGAATTTCTTGTTTGATGCTCAGGTTGGTGGAGTAGCGCATTCATTGATGAACTATAAATTAGCAGAACAAGGCAAGACAAAAATCACCATCCCAGGTAGGTACAATGGTATTATTGGAAATGGGGTAGTCATGGATGCAAGTGGCAAATATGTAACCAACACCACCATTGCTACCAATATTGACGAATACTATCGTTCACATTATGGTATAGATAATGCAGAAGGCAGCACGTTTAGTACAGACTTTATCAAATTCAGAGAAGCTAGATTAGACTTTAGTTTTAGCCCATCATTATTAAAACGCTTGGGCTTACAAAAAGCAACCATTGGCGTATATGGTAGAGATTTATTTATCTGGTCTCCATGGCCCATGTTTGACCCCGAATTTGGAACCCTTAGTGGAACCGATATTGTTAGGGGTTTTGAAACAGGTCAGTTTCCTTCTACCAGAACCATGGGTGTGAATTTAGTTGTAGGATTTTAAATTAATCAAACATGAAAAAGCAATTTCAATATATTCTTCTAGTAGCCGGTTTTATCAGTATTGCACTGGCTTCTTGTACCAAAGATTTTACTCAAATCAATACTGATAGAAACAATATTCCAGATGCGCTTCCACAACAATTGTTGGCACCCGCATTGGTGAATACCCTTACGTATAATATGCTCCGTAATAGGAACTTCAACAATGAGTTGATGCAAGTAACCATTAACCAAAGTGATGCGGAGGGGCAGGTATTTAGGTATGATTATCGTTCTAACTGGTCTGATTATTTGTACAATGGTATGTATAGTCAGTTAACCAATTTTAAAGAGATCTACAAATTGGCTAGCGATACTGGTGTCAATTACAATAAGTCTTATATGGGTATCTCTTTAATTTGTCAAACTTGGATGTACAGCATTCTTACAGACACTTACGGAGATATTCCTTACACACAATCAAATACAGGAAGGGATTCTTTGAATTATGAACCCAAATTTGATAATCAAAAAGATATTTATCTAAATCTGTTTCAGAAACTTGAAGCGGCCAATACTTTACTTAGCGCCAATACAGCCATTGTTGCCTCTAGTGATCCTGTGTATCAAGGAACCATTTCTAAATGGCGCAAGTTTGGTAATAGCTTGTATCTGCGTTTGTTGTTACGTGTATCTGGCAAAGCAGAAGTATCGGCGCAAGCCATTGCAAAAATTAAGGAGATTGTTGAAACCAATGCGGTAAACTATCCCATTATTGCTACCAATGATGAATCTGCAATTTTAAAATGGACGGGTGTATCTCCATATATCTCTCCCTATATTGCTGTTCGTGAACAAGACTTTAGGGCTCCAGGTTTGGCTACCTTCTTTATTCAAAACTTGGTTAACTGGAATGATCCAAGAATAGACATTCCTACTTATGGAACGGCAGGATTTAATAGATGGGGAATTGCTCCTTATCAAGGTGCTTATTTAGGTCTTCCCGGGGGATACGCTCCTGGTGAAAATCCAACCAAGAAATCTTATTTCTATTCTAACACATCGTTGGTGTCTTTACAAACAGATCCATTAACGGGTATGATTATGAACTATGCTGAAATCAAATTTATTTTGGCAGAAGCAGCTGCAAGGGGATGGATTACGGGTTCACCAGAAACCTTTTATAATGACGGTGTCTTAAATAGTATTACCCTATGGTTGCCACTTTGGCCTACTATCATCAACACTCAAACTGGTTTGCCAAACAATATCAATACCTATGTGGTGGCGGCAGATATTCAATGGAATAACAACGCAGTTTTAGAAGACAAATTGGAGCGTATTCATTTGCAAAAATACTACGCACTCTTTCTAGCTGATATGCAACAATGGTTTGAATATAGAAGAACAGGTCACCCAAAACTCCCTATTGGTTCTGGGTTAAAAAACAATGGGGCAATGCCTTCAAGAATGACCTATCCAGTTTATGTTCAATCGTCTAATCCTACCAATTATCAATTGGCAGTAGCTGCCCAAGGACCAGATTTAATTTCAACCAAAGTTTGGTGGCAGAAACCATAATTGACTAGAAACAAAAACAAGAAGATCTAATTAAGATATCATGAAACAAATTATATTTCCCTCTTTGCTGCTTTGCATACTAGTTGTTTTAACTGGTTGTGACAAGAACGGTAATTATCCTGGAGGCCAGGTTAGCCCTTACATTTCTATATACGATGTTAGGGATGTTTATAAAGGTGCAGATATTACCCTAACTAAAGACGTGCTCTATGGCTCAGCCAAAATTACTGGGGTAGTAGTTTCTGATCATTCAGGTGGAAATTTACCAGCTGGCTTATTGGTGATGCAAGACCGCAGACGTTTAAATGAATTAAGGGGGATTGCCATTTCAATAGGAGCCGATGCTGCCAAATATGTTCCAGGCGATTCTATTGTAGTTGATATTGCTGGTGGTGTATTGAAAAGAGTAGATGGTATTTTGCAAATCACAGGATTAAATGCTTCAGTCATTAACAAAATCTCATCTGGAAATTCCATACCGGCAAATAGGGTTCCCTCAAATTTAATTTTAGCTAATCCCGATAAGTATGAAGCAACCTTGGTTGTGATTGTAAAAGCTGGATTCAATCCATTACCTGCTCCAACAGATACTTATGCGGGTGACAAAGTACTTAATGATGGTTTTGGAGATTTGACTCTTAAAACAGAAGTATCGGCCAGTTTTGCAAAAAACAATTTGCCTTTCTTGGGAAATTTTTACGGTATCCCTTTTAATAAATTGGTTGGAGACAATCAACTGATGCCACAGTTACGTTTACGTACAGCAGCAGATGCGGTAGTGTTAAGTTCAACTATTAATGTTACGCCGCTTTTGATTTCTGGATTTATCAGCGATGTTTCTGGTGCAGACGGTAACTATGAGTATATTCAATTCATAGCAACTAAGGATATTGATTTTGCCGCAACACCGTATTCTGTTGTGGTGACCAATAATGCCAATGCATCTACCCCAACAGGTTTTCCTGCCAATGGTTGGGCAACAGGGGGTTTAAGAACCTATAAATTGAACTTGAATAGCGGTACTGCTGCTAAAGGAACATTCTTCTATGTAGGTGGTACAGGTAAAACCATCAACGGAGCATCTTCTACCAATATGGCAACCTCAAACTGGATTAAAGCTTATAACTATACTTTATCTGATGGGGAAGGATTTGGTACAAAGACCGGTGGATTGTTTGCCAATAGTGGTAACGCATCTGGTCTAGCCGTTTTTGCTGGAACAACCATTAATGCAGCTTCTGTTCCCTTAGACGTATTGTTTGTATCAACCGGAGGAAGTTTGTTTACTACCACACCAAGTACCATGGGCTATAGAATAGGGAATACGGATTGGTACGATGTGAAAAATCCAATTACCCTAGTAGACCAACCATTTTATAGAGATGGTTCAAATACACTAAACATGTCTTATACCACAGCTGACCTGGGATATTTTTATAAGATGGGTGGAGAATACAGTGTTAGTTTGGGAAGATGGATGAAAGCGCGTACACAAACAAATGTTTTGCTCACTAAAACTTCTGCTTTGTCAGAGATTGAAGGAACAGGATCCACCATTTTAAAATAGTAGCTAAAACCCAAAATTCATAAACATAGTAGCTTTGAAGATGCTACTGTTTTTATATTGGGTGCCTGCTTGATTTTGCTGCATAATATTCAAATAACCAAAGACTAAATTATCATGCTTGTTTACGGCATAACTAAAACCTAGAAACAACCTGTTCTGGTCAAACACGTGATTAGAGAGTGTGGGTCCGTAATATAGATAGACTTCATCGCCAAGGGCAAGCGAGAGTGTTTTTGCTGCAAAGCCATCTCTGCTCAAGGGCAATTGATAAAAGACATTGTAACGCAGTTTGTAATAATTGGTAAAACTGCCGGTAGTGGTTGAATCATTCAATACATCGGCCTTCCATTTTTCTTCTACACGCACCCAGTTCATGAGTTTGTGTTTTGATGTATTCATGAAAAACTGAAACTGCTGCCAGAGAAAATGTTCGGGTATGGCAATTTGTTTGTGGTTGTCACCCGGAAAAAAATCGGTAAAACCATAACCTGCAGTGAACCGATTCTTGTTTTTCAAGAAATATGTTCCTGCAAATCTGAGTGTGAATTGGGAATACTCATTAAAGAAATGGTCCTTGGTATGAACTTCTCCGTCTAACCATGCACCCCATCTAGGATGCAATTTGTAATTGATATTATAACCCACCCAAGTCTGCTGTTCATATTGCACAGGCTTTTGTGCTTTTAGCCCAGTAATAAAAACTAAGGCCAAAAGAATACAAAATATTCTTAGGATGTATTGCTGCCGTTTCAATTAGGGAGCAATTTACAAATCATTTACCTTTAAGCAGTCAAGTTAATCTGAGATTTCATGGCTTCTTTAGAACGCGTTCCACAGTCACCCCCAGTTATTCCTCCTGTTCCGGATGGCGTTCCTAGACCACTATGGTCTGTGATGATTCCCGTTTATAACAGTCTGCCTTATTTGGAACAAACCATTCGTTCTATTTTGGCCCAAGACCCGGGTGAAGACCTGATGCAGATTGAAGTGGTGGACGATATCAGTAATGATGGAGACGTGGCTGCATTGGTTGAGCGCGTGGGAAAGGGAAGGGTTCAGTTTTACAAGCAACCCGTGAATGTGGGAAATGTGCGCAATTTTGAAACCTGTATCAAACGTGCTCGTGGCCATTATGTTCATTTGCTGCATGGCGATGATTATGTTGAGTCTGGCTATTATGCAGCCGTGCAACAATTGTTTGAAGATTTTCCAGAAGCGGGTGCAGCTTGTACGGATTGGCACTATGTTACCGATGACGGCAATAGACTTTGGAATAACGAGATGATTGATACCGAACGTGGTATTCTTAAAAATTGGTTACACCGCATTGCAGTTAGACAATATTTAGAACCTCCAGCCATGGTAGTTAAGCGTAGCACTTATGAAGACCTTGGCGCTTTCTATGGTGTGCACTGTGCAGAAGACTGGGTTATGTGGGTGCGCATTGCCAGTAAATATCCGGTAGCGTATATTCCAGAAGTGTTGGCCAAGTATCGTGTTCACCAGCAGAATATTACTTCTGCTTCTTTTAAAAATGGCAATAATTTTCGCGACCTCATGAAAGCCATTCAGATGAACATGCTCTATTTGCCTGTGGGCGATAGAAAAAAAGCGGAGAAAGCATCTAGGAAAAACTTTGCCTATTATTTTGCGCACTTGGCCCATAATAAGTATCATCAAAATGGTGATATAGAAATGGCTAAAATTATTGCGCACGATGCTTTGCGATTTCAAAAAAGTGGGATGGCTATTAAGAAAGCTATGTTCCTTTATTTCAAGATCCTGATTAGATATAAGAAATAAAACTTGCTGCATGAAAACAATCAAAGCTATTATTGGAGTTAATACTACCAAGCAATTCCTGTTGTTCATATTATTGACTTGTTTTTCAAGCTATGGCATCGCGCAGCAAAAGACTGCCATCACTAAAACGCCAGCCGCAGTATTACAGAATTTTATGGACCAACGTTTTGGTATGTTTATCCATTGGGGTCCCGTGAATTTGCGAGGAACAGAAATTGGTTGGAGCAGGGGCAATGGCGTAGATACTGCAGACTATGATAATTTATACAAGGAATTCAATCCTGTATTATTTAATGCAGAAGCTTGGGTGTTAGCTGCCAAGAATGCGGGCATGAAATACCTAACCATTACTGCCAAACACCACGATGGCTTTTGTTTGTGGCCAAGTAAGTTTACAGATTATGATATCATGTCATCGCCTTACAAAAAAGATATTCTGGATGAACTGAGCAAAGCTTGTTTGAAACACGGGATTAAATTCTGTGTATACTTTACCCTTTTGGATTGGCATGATCCGCTCTATCCTGTGAGTAATATTCCAAATGCTGGTCTTAAATCAACTGGCGATATGCGCAAACTGGTAGACAAGATCAAGGGACAGTTAACTGAGATTGTAAAAGGCTATCATCCCTATATGTTGTGGTTTGATGGAAACTGGGAAGCGCCATGGACCTTGTCTATGGGTCAAGAAGTATATGCGCATTTAAAACAATTGGATCCCAACGTGATTGTCAACAATCGGCTTGGTAAGGGCACACACAAATTGATGAATGACCAGACCGTGGGTGACTATGCCACACCAGAGCAATTTATTGGTGAGATTAATATGAAGGATCCTTGGGAATCTTGCATTACCATTTGCAATCAGTGGGCTTGGAAACCCAATGATAAAATGAAGACCTTAAAAGAATCTTTGCAAACCCTTGCTGGTACAGCCGGTGGCAATGGCAATCTCTTGTACAATGTTGGGCCAATGGCCGATGGTAGAATGGAACAACGCCAAGTAAAGATGCTTTCTGAAATGGGGAATTGGTTAACGCAATATGGCGCCTCTGTTTATGGAACCCGCGGTGGTCCTTATCCGCCTAGTAAAGATTTAGTAGCCACAAGAAAGGGAAGTAAAGTTTACCTGCATTTACTCAAGACTGATGCCAAAACTATTGCCTTACCTAATCTTCCAACCAAACAGCGCTTGAGTTCTGTGCGTTATCTCAATGGTTCCTTATTAGCTTTTCAGCAAGATGAATACGGAATTTATATTCCATTGACCGGTAAATTGCCAGACATGAATGATACCGTGTTGGTATTGGATTTTGTTGGGGATGTAAGTGATGTTGAGATTGTACGTTAAACTTTTACTATCCCATGCTTAATGGCAAACATGGCTAAGCCAACGCGGCTACTGATATTGAGCTTTTGAAAAATATCGGCCCTATAGCCGTCAATAGTTTTTTCACTCTTGAACATTTCCTTGGCAATTTGCTGATAGGTTTTTTCTGAGCAGGCCAGTTTAATAAATGTAAGTTCGTTTTCATTGAGGTTCATAAAAGCACTGAGTTCGCTTTTATCATCTACCAATTGTGTGAGGCTTTGCATGACTTTTCTTGATACAATATCATTGTAATAAAACCCCACGCGAATCAGTTCTGAGAAAGCTAGTTTGAGTTCACTCAGATCTGCGTCTTTGAGCACATAACCCTTGGCACCGCATTTGATCATTTTGATAATAGCCGTTTCTGCATCCATGGTACTTAGGGCCAAGACTTTTACATCTGGGTAATTATTCTTGAGCCATTCTGTAGTTGCAAAGCCATCCATCTCTGGCATGCTAATATCCATCAAAACAATATCTGGTAATTTCTTAGGATTGAGTTGGGCAATAAAATCCTTACCTGTACTGGCGTCAAACATTACTTTGTAATCTGGAAAAACAGCAATCAAAGAAGCTAGACCTTTTCTGAAAAGGGTATGGTCATCTACAATGGCAACATATTTGGTATCAGACATAAGGCAGTTTTATATGCACTTTGGTTCCTTGGCCTGGCTCGCTTTCAATTTTAACATGCCCTCCAATTAATTCCATGCGTTTGTACAAATTCATCAGACCAAGTCCGTGATAATTCAATTGTTCTTCCTGAAAATTAAATCCTTTTCCATTATCTGAAACCATGATTCTCAAACAATGCTCCCTGTAATTAAAATCTACTGCCACAGCATTAGCATTGGCGTGTTTGATAATATTCTGAATACACTCCTGAATCACTCGGTAGAGAATCAATTGTTTCTGCTCTTCAATTACTCTTGCTTGTCCATTGGTTTCAAACTGAATAGAGAGAATTCCCGCCCTATTAATTCTAGTCACTTCTTGTTGAATGGCTTCGTCCAAACCCAATACCCTAATCCGGTCTGAGCTCAGCCCCTTGGCCACATCACGCAGGTCTGTTAAAGCTTTACTGATATTTTCTTTTGCATCCGTGAGTAATTCTTGATTCACCGTTTCTCCCTCGCCAATAATATTCAACTGCACTTTTGCCAGGCTCAAGATCTGCCCCACATTGTCATGAATCTCTTGACTGATACTATTAAAGGTTTGTTCCTGAATTTCTAGTTGACTTCTTAAAAGCTCTTGTTTAAAAATAAACTTTCTTTTATTTTGTACTACGGCGAAATAAATAATAAAGCATGTTAAAAAGAAGAACAGCAAGGTTGCTACTATAATGGTATACAAAAGGGCATTATCCATAGATGAATTTCTTTTCTTTTGTATTCAAATAGATCGCATAAAGCACTATGCAATAAAAGATATATGTATTGAAAACAATAATATAAAATAGTTTTTGAGCAAATTCAAGATTATGATTGATTAAATAAGCTAAACCTCCATTAATACTAAGCGGAACTCCAAAAAATACAAATACAGCACTGCAAAACCAGAATTCTGAATTTTCCAACTGGATATAATTATTACTTATAATAAAAAAATAAAAATAATAAATGCAAGCACAGATAATCGCAGTACTATATCCTAATTCATCAATAGTTTTATAATCACCATCTTTTTTCAGAAATATTAGTACCAAACAAAGTAAACATGCGCAAATAAAAACAAATAGTTTCCTAATTTTTGAAGCTATAGAAATCTTAAGAAAAAAGATAACTAGAAACAAAAATTGAAGAGGGTTTCTAAAAAGATTAACCCACAAATTTTCCTTATTTCTTATCATACTATTTAGTTGAACTAATTCAGATATAGTGTGAACAAGAAAAAACAATACCCAATAAAATCTATTTGAATCTAACCATCCTTTGTTAAGGATGATTAGAGTCCAAATAAGGATTAGAAAAAAAACTTGTAAATAATCATACCAAAGCATTATTTAAATTAATGATTTAAAATCATTAATTTGAGTATCTGCATCATAAATCAAATTGGTTTTATCAACAGTTTTAGGGCATCTTCTATCTGGCGGACAAGGGAATGCCTCTATATAAGTTGATTTTTCGGACTTACAATATTCATGAACAGGCTCTCCATCGGTATCGATTGTTTTTTTAACAGGAACCAAAATGGTAACAGGATAACTGATTAATTCATTTTTTGAATTAGTGGTTTGTCTTACAGCAAAGCAAATATGAATAAAGTCAGCATTATCATCTTCTGCAGCTAACATTTTCTTTATTTCTTGAACTGGTATTACAAAATATTGTCCAAATTCTAAAGTTGGATCCAACTCTTTGAATTTATCAATTACAAGTGTTTGATAGTTCTTTGTAAGTGAAGTTAGTTTCTCACTTGAAAAGTCATCAAGTAATACTCTTTGTTCTAAGTATGACTCATAAGAATTTGTACAAGCGTTGAATCTTTTAGTATCAGGAATGCTTGGTTTCCTGTCTGAATTTGTAAATAATTTAGGCATAATGGTGGGTTTGTTTTTTACAATTTACAAATCAAAATTGAAAATATATATTCATTTATGAAATAGGATAATTCCTGTTTTTTAATAAGGGATTTCCCTTAAATTAAATGCGGTTTTATCCTTTTGTATTTTTTGAATATAGTTTCAAAATTTGTAAATAATTAAGTTTAACTGAATTCATAACGAATCAACAATTAAATGCTATGAAATATCTAATCTTTATTCTATTATTAATTCCAGTATTTTCATTTTCTCAAAAAAAAGATACAACTGAGGCTTCCAAAATCAGTTGCTGTAGTGAATTTACACCAAAGGATCTAACTACTTTTAATGGATACCAGAAGGACGAAATCAAAAAATTTGTTTTGAATTTTAGAAATAAAAACATTTCAAAACCTGAATCCTTTTATAAAGTAAAAAAAGGGGATGTAATTCAACTGCAGGTAATTAATTATAATCCTTACTTGTATAAAATTGAAACATCTGGTCAAGACAGTACTGTGAATCCCAAAATTGATACTCAAGTTCCCTTTGCTTCCATTGATATGAGTTCTTTAAGCTCCGTTTTTCAAAATCTGACGGATCTAAACTCAGCAATGTTTGCCAAAACAACCGAATCAAAAGCTGATACAGATTCAAGCATTTCCAAAAATATTTTTGGAAAAAAGGAAATGATTCTTGAACAAAAAATCCTAATTGCAAAAAGGAAACAATCTATTGTTTTTAATTATTTTGATTCTGTTTTTAATGAGATAAATACTATTCAAAGCAGTGTTCAAGATTTAAACAATAAAATCGATAGTACTTTATTTGAAAATACAAAAAAGCTTGATTTTATTTTTGATTTAGATCCAATTTCAAAAAGCTTTTTACAAGTTGATTCAACTCAATTACAAATTGAAAAAAGCTTTAGTAATTTAAAAAGCATCTTATACTCAAAAAAAATTGAGTATTTAAAATTTTCTAATGATTACAGAGTAAAGTCTACTGAATATGCAATTGAAATAAATAAGAACCTTTTATTGAAAGAATTTGACAGTCTAATCAAAAACTATATTGGAGAATGGAAAATTGTTTTAAATAAAATAGATACAACTCTCTCATATAGTGAACTTAGAAAATATATTGAATCAATAAATAAGTTGAAATATTTAAGAACAACCTATCAAAGTTTGCCAATAATTATTAAAGATGATGTACATACAATTAATATAAAAATGATACCATGGCAATCAGATAGTAAGCTTCCAACATATGAAACTAATATTCCAATACCATTAAAGCAAAGTACCATTTGGGGTTTGAGTTTAGGTCTTTATACTGCAGGTCTTTATAACGAGTCTTTCTCAAATACAAAAATTACTGATAGTCTATTTCAATTAGTTTCCGATAAACAATCGGGAGGTGCTGAAATTGGAATTAATGCAAATACCTATTTTGCTACCCGCTTAAGTTACAATTCAAGTGTCTTCATAGGAGGTATATTGGGAACTGGAATTTCATTGGAGGCAAAACCAAAACCTAGAATCATGCTCGGCCCCAATATTATTTTTGGAGAAAAGAATAGAATAAGTTTATCTGCTGGAGCTGTAATAGGATATGTACAAAATCTTTCAGAAAGTTTTAAAGTCAACTCAACTCAAAAATTACCTTTTGAAAATGTTACTAAGGATTTTTTAAAATGTAGCTGGTTTTTATCTCTACATATAAGTCTTTTAAATAGATAATCCGGGGGGATTATGTTCCGCAGAAGGGGCCGAAAGGCCTCTTTTGTTTTTTAAGAATCACATATTCATTTTCTACCGTTTAACGGAATCCGAAAAGCAAGGGCCGGCATTGGTATTTGTTCTAACTGATTTCCTTGAATATTTGGTGCTGGAAGTATTTTAAGAAATGCAGTTGCCGTTTGTGCCTTTATTTTATAATTGTGTGCAGTTAAATAAAAAGGAATACTTACAAGAGAAGAAACTATACCGGTTCCAATCATTACTATACCTACACCTACCAAATCAAAACTTTGAAAATCTACTTTATCACTATTGAGCTCCGCCAAAACAAATCCACCAGCCATTAAACCTACACCTGTTCCCAAAAGTATATTCCCAGTTTTTCTGTTCAGCTTTCTCTTATGCTCATAGCTTTCTTTGGTCAGGTTATTATTTGGTTTTATTTCCTGTGCTATGCTTGCAAACATCAGAAGAGTGAAAAGTATTGTTAGGCCGATTGACTTTTTCATTTTATGGAGCTGATTATTGCTATATGAATATAAACTAAATTGTAAATTGTCCCATGTTTGGACCTCCGGTGTATTATACAGCTGATGAATCTGGTTTTAAAGGCCCTATGTTGGACGCCCTTTTGGCCAATGGCTATTACCGGATGCAGCATCATGTGTTTACCACCAACCATACACAGTTTGATATAAACAGTTATATGATGCCGGTCTTTTGGCTTAGGTTAGAACTGGCTAGGGTGGAGGAATCAAAATCGGCCCAGAAGATTCGGAAAAAATGCGCCAAGCTGCAAGTGATAGTAAAGCCTGCTGAAATTACTGATGAGATCCGTCATCTCTATTCCTTGTATTGGGAGTTTGTTCCCTTTAGTACATCGGAACAATGCGATGATTATTTGCATGATGCTACCCTACCCAACCCATTTGATTCTTGGATGATTGAACTGCGTGATCACGGACGTTTGGTGGCGGTGGGATATTTTGACAAGGGGGCCAATAGTATTGCAGGCATCCTCAATTTCTTTGACCCCGAATACCAATCTTTTAGTTTGGGCAAATACCTGATACTTTGCAAAATGGATCATGCAAGGTCATTAGGCTGTAGATTCTACTATACCGGTTATATCAGCACGGCCACGGAAAAGTTTGACTACAAACTCTTTCCAGACATCAACGCCATTGAAGTATTTCTTCCTCTTGAAAAGCATTGGGTGCCCTATACCCATTATGACAAGACCATGTTAGAGCAGTATTTTTTTAATGGCTTGCTATAGTTGCTCCATTCATTTTGTATCTTCCACCAACAACCAACTAACATGAAGCAAATCAGCAATGCTATTGCATTATTCTTTCTATGCATTAGCGCGCAAGCACAAACAAAAGCCTTTGTAGGCGGAACCCTGATTGATGGTTTTGGCGGCAAGCCCATTTACAACAGTGTAATTATTGTAGAAAACGAGCGGATCAAAACCGTGGGTACCGTGGGCACTACACCCATTCCAAAAGGAGCGGAAATTGTTTCTACAGAAGGGATGAGTGTGTTGCCCGGTCTTTGGGACATGCACGTGCATTTGATGATCAATGGGCATAGTGATTATGACCATTGGGATAGTGCTTATATGAAGGATTTTGAGAAAGTGGTGATGCCGGCTTCGGCCCACCAGTTGCTAATGGCCGGGGTTACCAGTGCGCGTGACCTGGGTGGGCCGTTGGAGGCAAGCATTAATGTAAAGAAACGCATTGACAAGGGTGAATTACCCGGACCAACACTTTATGTGTCTGGGCCATTTATTCAACACAAACCTTATCCGCATACAGAAGCTTATCGTTGGGGTGTGAATGGCGTGGAAGACGCAAAAGCAAAAGTGCGCAAACTGGCAGAAGCAGGTGTGAATGTGATTAAGTTGATTGACCAAGACGAAATGACTTTGGAAGAAGCACAGGCTGTGGTAGATGAAGCACATAAATATAAATTGCCTGTTGTGGGTCATTCGCACAGACCCAATGAAATTAGGGTGGGTATGAAAATTGGGGTGGATTGTTTTGAGCACACGGGTTTGGCATCGGCACCAGAATATCCGGATGATATTATTCAGATGATCAAAGAGCGCACTGCGCAAATGAGCAAGGGTCCCTTCTTTTGGACACCCACAGTTGAGGGTTTGTACAATTATGAATACATTAGAGACAATCCTGAAAAACTGGATGATCCTTCTTGGCAATTAGACTTACCTGATAATATTATCAAGGATATTAAAGAATCCCTCAAGTATCCTGGCAGGATGCCTTATTTTCAGATGACGCCTATTCGCCGCCCAACGCTAGAGAAGAAAGTAAATCAGTTGAAAAATGCAGGCGCCGTATTGTTGATTGGAACAGATAGTGGGATCCCCATGAAATTCCATAGTCAAAGCACATGGAACGAACTAGATGTATGGGTAAACAAATTTGGATTTGACGCCATGTATGCTATTAAAGCTGCTACATATTGGCCCGCACTGGCTATGCGTGTAGACAAAGACTATGGTACTATTAGTGAAGGCAAGTATGCCGATATCATTGCCGTGAAAGGTGATGTCTTGCGCTATATTGACCTATTGCAAAAAGTAGATCTGGTGTACAAGCACGGTAAAAAAGTTAAGTAATGGACAATAGCGTTGTTGTTGTAACAGGTGCAGGCATTTCAGTAGACTCGGGGATTCAACCCTTCCGGGGTAAGAATGGTCTGTGGAATGAGAACCCAACTACCATGGCAACCTATGAGAAATTCAAAACAGATCCCGGACATTTTTTGTCTTGGTACTATCATAGATTTGTTAGCTGCCGCGATGCGCTTCCTAATGCCACCCATGAAATTCTAGCAGCCAATCAGATACGCGTGATTACTCAGAATGTAGACAACCTGCATATCAAAGCGGCACATTCAACTCAGCGATTAATTGAGATTCATGGAAACATCAATTTCAAAAGACGCATTCCAGCTTATTCAAAAGAAGAATTGGTTTTGGCAAATTGGGATTTTGTAAAAGAAGCGGAGGATCAAATTCCTGCGCTGTTTGAACTCTTTGAAATTGGCAAGCATGGAACCATAGATTTTGATAAATCGTATCGGCCACATATCCTGCTCTTTGATGAATATTATACCGATCTCTATGAAACGGAAACGGCCATGGACTGGGCTGCTGAAGCCGAGACCATCATCTTTATGGGAACATCCAATTCAGTAGGGATTACCAATATGGTGTTGGAGTCAGCACTCAGGGGTGGCAAAGAAGTAATAGTGGTAGACCCTAATCCTGCTCCTTCATTACGTTATCCAGGAATTCAAATTTTTGCAGAGTCTGCAATGGACTTTTCTAAAAGATATTTTTAGGTTAATTCACCAAGTCATACAACAAAACAGTTCTTGGGTCAAGGGATACAAAAGCTGGTTTTGTTTCAGAAGGAATTTTGAAATCAGCGGTCTTGGTATTTAATTGTTGTTTCACTACTTGGGGTTCAACTACTCCGTTCTTCATGATCCCAAACTCTACGGGTACATCAAAAACAAAACCAGATGATTGATGCTGTTGAATATGAATCAATATTTGTTTTGACGCGGCATCATAATCCCAGGTCCAACTTAATTTTAAATTATCGGGTTTGTATAACCACTGACTAAAGAATGGTTTCAAATTTTGATTGGAAGCTTTTTCCATTTCAGCAATCAAATCATGGGTGGTGGCATTAGCATTAAAATACTTTTTATAATAAGCCTGAATGCCTTTTTTGAAATTTACTTCTCCTATTTTGTCTCTAAGCATATGCATGATCCAAGCACCTTTCTGATAAGTAAGTCCACTAGTAACGGCACCAGTTTCTGCTGAACGGTTACTAACAATACTAAACAGAGAATCTTTTTTGATATAATCGTACACAGACTTTTTGGCGTTTTTAACACCAGCTATATATTCATCGTGCCCGTATGCGTGTTCAATAAAAAGCAGTGTGAAAAAAGTAGTCAAGCCCTCGCTTAACCAGGCATCATCCCAAGTAGATTCTGTAACAGCATTTCCAAACCATTGGTGGGCAATCTCGTGAATCACAACATTTCTTAGACGTACTTCTTTTTTACCTGTGATTAATTTCTCTGCATAATAAATGGCAGAAGAAGTTTCCATTCCACCACCAGAAACAGTAGACTGAACATTAGCTAGTTTTTCATAAGCAAATGGTCCTACATAGTCACTGTAAAAAGAAAGTACTTGTTTAGTGGGTTCAGCAAAATCGGCAAAGCCTGCTTCGCGATCTTGTGGGTACACCCAGGTCTGAATGGCTTTTCCATTAAATTGATCTACCTGTTGTACCGCAAACTCAGCCACACCCAAAACAAATAACCAACAAGAAACAGGAACCGATTGTTTCCAGTGGGTGAGTTTGGTATTGTTGCCAAGCACAGATTCTTCCATTAATAAGCCATTGGAAACTACTTGGTATTTTGATGGAGCAGTAACAATGAATTCGCTGGTTGCTTTGTCATAGGGATGATCAATAGAAGGCAACCAGTGTCTTGTTTTGTTGGGCCAGTTCTCACTAAAGAAAGTTCGGTCTCCAAATTTGTTGGCAATGATTCTTAGTCCTTCTTCTGGGATGCCCTTGTACTGAATCTCAAATGTGATCACCGTATCCTGAGTGGAAGGCTTGGCCAGTTGGATCATCAAGGAATCACCAGTATGTGTATAATTCAATGTTTGATGATTGGAACTGATGTTCTGCACCAACATGCCCTTACCCTTTCTTTGCTCAGTTTGATTCATCAGGTCTAATCTAAACTGTTTGATATTGTTTTTTTTAAATTGAATGCTAATAGAAGCCTTACCAATGATTTCATCATTCTTATCATTGACCGCTATTTCAAAACGATAGTGTAACACATCAATGGAAAAATTGCGCGGATAAGTATCAGCAAAACTTTTGTTACTAATCAAACAAACAAAAAGCAAGAGCAAGCAGTATTGATATCTCATTCTAAGGATTGATCTTTTAAATATTTATAGTTACCTCATTATAAGGTTTGCACTTTTTTCAAATAATATCCTTTGTTGTCAACCTGTGGAGGCGTTTTACTAGTAATGGTAATGCCTTCTTTGTCAATCATCATTTTAGAAACCCCTTCAGAGCTAGTGATTTCAAATGGCAATTTCATAAACGCATTATTTACTTTAATGCTGTATTTCTGATAACCCACTTCTTTTACTACAATTTCTATTTGATTGGTTGTTCTGCAATAAAAATCAAAGAAGGGTTTTAGGTTCATGCCAGCTGCCTTGCTAAACAATTGTTCTACATCGGTAGTAGTAACCATATTGTCATAAGTGTATTGGGGGTCTGTTGCCAACTTCTTCAGGGTTGGGAAAAATATTTCGTCTCCAACTACATATCTAAGGCTATGCATAAAGAATGAACCCTTGGTATAAATATCTGTTTGCGCATAGGTTTCATCTTCACTCATTTCTTCACCACCTACCATGGGTTTGATATATTTAATAGAGCGTTTATGACCATCAATAATTTTGTCATAAGCTTCTTGACCACCCAAGTCATAATGGATCAAAGCTTCTGCATAAGTGCCAATGCCTTCCTGAATCCATTCATGCGCCCAGTCTTTATTGGTTACTTTATTGGCCCACCACTCGTGCGCATACTCGTGAAATAAATTTGCGTTATAATCACTCTCCCCAATTTTTGTATAAACGAATTTGTTTTGGAAAGTGATATTGGTTTGGTGTTCCATACCAGAATTTGGAACGGCGCAAATGCCAATCTTTTCTTTTACCCAAGGGTATTCACCAAAATATTTTTCTAGCACCTGACTATCGCGCTTTTTTAGCGCAATGATTTTTTTGGCTTCAGCACTGTCTTCTGCTAAAATATAAAATTGAATTGGAACCTTATTTCCATTGATGGTGGTATACTCATCCGATGCAACATGGAACTTACCAATATTGAATACCATGGTATAAGTACTCATGGGATAATTGGTTTTCCAGTGATAGGTTTTCTTGCCTTTTGACTTGGTTACTTTTTGCAAAAGACCAGGACCGCTCACCACCAAAGTATCAGGAACCGTAATCATCATGTCTACGCCTTCATTGGGCTCGTCACTTGGATGATCCTTGGTTGGCGTATAAATTCTGGCCCCTTCTTTTTGGCAATTAATGGCTACCCATGGATTGCCAGATCTGTCTTTTGTAAAGGTAAATCCACCTAACCACGGTGGCCTTACGGCGATAGGCGGTTCACCACCATACTCCACTTTCACCAATTGCTTGCCTTGTAAAAAAGGGCTAGCAGCCGTGATATAAATTTTATGATCCTTGTGCTCAAATTTCACTGCTTTATTATTGACACTCACTTTTTGAATGGTCAAGAGATTCACCAGATCTAGTAAAATAGTATCCGTGTTTTTGGAAAGCACCATGGTTACCTCAGTAGCACCTTGAATTGTTTTATTGGTCAAATCTACATTGAGGTTGATAGTGTAATGCCGAATATCCATGATGACCTGTAATGGCTGCAACTTACCGCCAGAAGATAGGCTGCTGATATCTCTATTCTGAGCATTAGAAACGGTTGCTACTAGGCAACAAAGAATGAACAAGGTCTTTTTCATAATGGTCCCTGGTTAGTTTTATGTTTCAATGTAACTAGAATAATTCATTTTTTGACAGTAAGAGCTCTTCAATCAAAAGCTGTTCCCGATTTTGAAGAACCCTAATCTTCCTTGCTCAAGTATAACCTCGCTCATGAATCATCTATCTCAAGAATGATTCAATTCAAATGAAACCTCGCTCATGAATAATCCTGCTCAAGGGAATCTGGCTCATGAATAATCCTGCTCAATCAAAACCCTATCTTGATTCAATCCAACTCAAGTGAAACCTTGCTCAAGAATGAACTAGCTCAGGTGAAACCTCGCTCATGAATAATCCTGCTCAAGTATAACCTCTTTTTCGTGTTTTTAAAATACCCCTGTTTTTATACTAGAACAAGTATAAAAACAGGCTGTCTATTTTATACTAGAACGAGTATAATGAGCCAGACATTTTTGGGGAGCGTAGTGCTTAATTTATACTAGAACGTGTATAAAATAGGACCCCCATATTTATACTAGAACAAGTATAAAAAACGCCCTTTTTGAAAACTTCAAAAAACTACTATGCTTCTCCTCCAAAATACACTCACCACTAACAAAAACCCAAACACTAATCCAAAATTTTACTCCTAACAATCTCTTTGAACTCACACCTCCAAATACACCTCCAAATACACCTCCAAATACACCTCCAAACACACCTCATAAACGCACCTCAAACACACACCACAAAAACTCACCTTAAAACCCACCCAAATCACAACACCCACCAAAAGGAAACCAGCCCCCAAGTACATCTCCTAAAAAACAACTCCCCGGCCCAAACACAGGACAGAATTGACTTTCAGTATTGCTAAACTCTTTTTACTATCTAAAAATTCTAGTGTATTTACTTGTAGCTGCATTCCATAAATGATAGTTTAGTGGCTGAATCAACGATGATTATGGAATTGGTTGAATTTGTAAAATACAAGCGTAGGTATTACGGTCATAAGCAACAGGATTTGGCAGATATGTCTGGTGTGGGCTTGCATTTTATCAGAAATATGGAACAAGGAAAAAAGTCACTACAACTTGACAAAGTGAATCAGGTCTTAGCTGTCTATAAAGCTGAAATGGCTCCCATTGCCATTCACTTGAACCAAGGGAGAACTACCAAAGGGCTTCCCAAGAAGTTCAAAGACTTGCATCGCTGGTAGAGGATTCAAGTTTGAAGTAGGATTGAATTGTTGTATCTGATTGGTAAGAAAGAAGAGAAGTATTTTATTAGTAACTTGTCTTTCTTCACCAAGACAAGTACAATGAGAAAAAACGCTTTGGCCGCGCTATGCATGAATGCATGGTGCATTGCTGCAATGGGTCTTTGTTTGAACCAAGTTGAAGCCCAACAAATGGGGGCAAAAAGTTCAGGAATTGGTTCAGGAATTAGTTCAGCAACAAGTTCAAGAACAAGTTCAGGAATTAGTTCAGCAACAAGTTCAAGAACAAGTTCAGGAATTAGTTCTAGAATCAATTCAGGAATCAGTTCTGTAACTAGTTCTAGAATCAGTACGGGTAAAGGATCTGGTTTTAATTCCGCAGATCAAAATCCCTTTAGTAACCTCCGTTTTCGCTTTGTGGGTCCCGATGGAAATCGCGCTTGCGCAGTAGTGGGAGAACCGGGAAATCCCAATGTCTCTTATGTTGGTGCCGCATCGGGCGGGATCTTTAAGACCAGCAATGCGGGAGTTAGCTGGCAGCCTGTCTTTGACGATATGGACAATTCTGCCATTGGCGCTATGGCTATTTCTGAATCCAATCCCAAGCAGGTTTGGGCGGGCACGGGCGAGACATTTATTATTAGACCGGCGCATCCAAACGGAAATGGGATTTATAAATCCACTGATGCGGGTAAGACCTGGAAGAATATGGGTCTCAAAAATACCGTGCGGATTAGCAAAGTCTTGGTGAGCCCCACGGATAGCAATACTGTTTACGTGGCGGCACTGGGTCATACAGGTGGTCCGCAACAAGAAAGAGGTGTTTACAAAACCACCGATGGCGGGATCAGTTGGAACCGCGTCTTATTCGTTGACGAGAACACGGGTTGCTCTGATATTTCTATCAACCCCAAAGACCCCAACAATTTAGTAGCTGCTATGTGGCAGGTGCAAATGAACACTTGGAACCTAAACAGTGGTGGCCCGGGTAGCGGTTTTTATAAAACTACCGATGGGGGCAAGTCTTGGAAACAAATGACCAATGGCTTACCAGGTGGTCCAAATAAAATCATTGGTAAAACCAGTATTGATATAGCCGCTAGTAACCCCAATACCATTTATGCCTTGGTAGAAGCCCAAGCACCTGGTTTGTATAAATCTACCGATGGTGGTGAGTCTTGGAAACTGATGTTGGAGAATCACTCTTTAGCACAACGTGGTCCATATTATACTAGGGTGCGTGTTTCTTCTCAGGATGAAAACAAATTGTATACTATCAGTGTCACCATTATGGAATCCAGAGACGGTGGTAAAACCTTTAACGGAAATGGTAGCTATGCGCCTGGTGGCGATAACCATGAAATCTGGTTTGACCCCAAAGACGCCAATAGAATTATGGTGGCCCACGATGGTTGCATGAACATGACTTTTAACGGTGGTAGGAACTGGAAAAATGTAAATCTGCCCATTGCCCAAATGTATCACGTGGCTTTGGACGAGATGGTTCCTTACCATATCATGGGTAATAGACAGGATGGTTATTCTTATAGAACAGAAGCCATTAGCCGCACCGGTAGCATCCCATTAAGTAATTGGGAATCGGTGGGTGGTTGTGAAAGTGGTTTTGCACAAGCGGATCCTTTTGATCCTAAGATTATTTGGTCTGGTTGTTACGATGGCGGTTTAGATGTTACCGATACCCGCACAGGTCTATCGCACGATGTGCGCCCTTGGCCTCAAGCTGGTTATGGTGTGGCTCCCGCCGATATGAAATATCGTTGGCATTGGAATTTTCCCATGACCTTATCGCGTCATGAGCGCGGTGCAGTGTATGTGGGTAGTCAGTACGTTCACAAAACCACCGATGGTGGTCATACTTGGAAAGTCATTAGTCCGGATTTGACTACCAATGATAAATCGCACCAGCAAAGTTCTGGTGGCGTTGTAAAGGATAACCTGATGACTTTTGACGGCTGTACTTTGTTTGCCATTGCTGAATCGCCCATTAAAAAAGGAATGATTTGGGTGGGTACTAATGACGGTCAAGTGCAACTGACTACCAATGACGGCGCTTCTTGGACCAACCTCACGGCCAACTTAAACCTACCAGCTTGGGGAACCATTAGCAATATTGATCCTTCTAATTTTGACGCGGGTACTGCTTATGTGACCGTGCATTATCAACAGCAGGGAGATTTTAAAGCCTATCTGTTTAAGACTGCTGACTTTGGTAAACACTGGACCAATATTGGTCAGAAATTACCTGAGTCTAATAGTGGCTTTGTGCATTTTGTAAAAGAGGATCCCGCTCAGAAGGGTTTGATTTTTGTGGGTACGGACAATGCGCTCTATGTGAGTCCTGATGACGGCGGTCAGTGGTTGCAACTCAAGAACAACCTGCCACCATCGCCGGTGTATCACTTGGCTATTCAGAAAAATTTCCGCGACTTGGCAGTGGCTACATATGGCCGCGGCTTCTATATCTTGGATGATATTACACCTATTCGTGAATGGAGCAAACGCTTGGCTACTAGTAAAACAAGTTTGTATCCGTTGCGTCCTGCTTACAGATTTAATATGAAAGGTGCCAATCACGACGGTGGCGGATCGGTTAGGGGTGAGAATCCTCCCTATGGTGCTAGCATCAATTATTTCTTGGCCGATACTTTACAAACAGCGCCAAAGGTTTTTGTTTTAAGCTCTTCGGGCGATACTATTCAAACCATCAAGGTCACCAATCTGAAAGGTGTGAACCGTGTCTGGTGGGATCTGGCGCATGAGGAATTGAAAATGCCATCGTTGAAAACCAAACCCAAGGGTAAGGATTTTGTAAGATTAGATGCAACTGGTAGCCGTTTGATGTTTGTGCCTGATTTGGATATTGGTCCTGGTATGGAGCCTATTCGTGTTCCTATTGGATCTTACCAAGTCTTGCTCAAAACCGATGCTGGCGTTGAGAAACAAATGCTGCAAGTGTTACAAGATCCTAACGCAGCTTCTACCAAAGAAGCCATTGCCGCTCAGTACGCTTTGGGTAAGGATCTGCGGACAAGTATCAAAGCCTGCTTTGACCTGATTGCTGAAATGGAGATTAAACGTGCCGCTTTGTTGAAAGAGAACTCTGCCAAATCTTTGGCTTTGGAGCAACAGGTGTATGTATTGGAGTCTAAATTATTTGATACGCATCAAACCGGTGCGCGTTGGGATGATTTCCGTAACCCTGTTCAAATTGCAGAAAGACTCTTGGCTATTTCTAAAGAGTCTCAGACCTATGGAGCGGATTTTGCGCCTACTACCCAACAATTACAGATGACCAAGAACTTAAAAGAGCAGTTTAAAGCGGTACTCACCGATTATCAGCTACTAAAGAAGGATTTGCCTTAATTGTTGTAGGCTTTATAGTTATATTAGTGAACCTAAAAAATTGCTTGCTATGCCTAATAAATCCCGCAGGTCATTCCTGAAGAATGCCGCCCTGCTTTCTACAGCCACTGCTTTTCCAGCTATTTGGAACAATGGCTTTGCCAATCGCGCTAGCGGAAAAGTAAACCTTGCCTGTATTGGTATTGGTAACCAAGGTGGCTCAGACGTCATGTCTTTTGCCAAAACTGGTTTGGCCAATTTTGTTGCTTTTTGCGATGTTGATATGGGTGCTCCCCAAACACAGGAAGTTTTGAAAATGTTTCCTGACGTTCCGCGCTTTCAAGATTTTAGAACCATGTTTGACAAAATGGGTTCTCAAATTGAAGCCGTTTCCATTGGCGTTCCGGACCATTCGCATTTTGCCATTACCATGATGGCGCTTTCTTTGGACAAACACGTGTACGTGGAAAAACCCATGGCCCGCACTTTTAATGAAGTGGAGCTGATGATGAAAGCCGCTAAGAAACATTCTAAGGTGGTGACTCAAATGGGTAACCAAGGTCATTCCGATGGCAACTATTTTCAGTTCAAAGCCTGGACTGAAGCAGGTATTATCAAAGACGTTACAGCTATTACCGCGCACATGAATAATGCACGCAGATGGCATGGTTGGGATACCAATATTAAAAAACTGCCTGCGGCTGAAGCCATTCCTGCTACCCTTGACTGGAATACTTGGCATGGTGTTACGCAAATGCATGACTATAACCATGACTATATTAATGGTCAGTGGCGCTGCTGGTATGATTTTGGCATGGGTGCCTTGGGCGATTGGGGTGCGCATATTATTGATACGGCTCACCAGTTTCTAGACCTTGGTTTGCCTACAGAGATCAGCATGCTCAAAGCAACTGGTCACAATCCTTTCTTCTATCCAACTTCTTCTACCATCAAGTTTCATTTTCCGGAGCGCGCTAAAATGCCTGCCTGTGACATCACTTGGTATGACGGTGTTGACAACCAACCGCCACTTCCGGCCGGTTACACCAACACCCAATTAGACGCCAATATTCCTCCGGCCGGCAACGCCAAAGTGCAGGCTGCCAAACTAAACCCCGGTAAGATTATCTATGGTAAGGACCTAACCTTCAAAGGTGGTTCTCATGGTACCACACTTTCTATTATACCTGAAGAGAAAGCAAAAGAAATGGCTGGCCGTTTGCCTGAAGTGCCTAAGAGCCCAAGTAATCACTACGCCAATTTCTTAAAAGCTTGTATGGGTCAGGAAGAAACCCGTTCTCCTTTCCATATTGCTGGTCCTTTGAGTCAGGTGTTCTGCTTAGGTGTATTGGCGCAGCACTTGAATACCACTTTGAAATTTGATAGAAAGACCAAACAGATCACCAATAATAAAATGGCTAATGAAATGTTGGTAGGGCTGCCTCCAAGAAAAGGATGGGAGCAGTATTACAAGATTTAGTAAGAAAGAAATATCGGCTCTGCCTCATCGGTTAAGAGCCCACTTAGTAATGGATTACGAAGCACGTCTTTGTAATCCATTTTTTTTTCATCAACCTTTACTGTTCTTTTGATGAGTCTAATGCCATGACTATAATCCACGTACCAGTTCACATGGCCAGCATACAAAGGTTGAATGGCTTTGCCGTTCAAGAGATGCCACCCATAAATAGCTACTCTATTAGACTTGGCGTGTTGACTCACCACATTGCTAATCACCACGTCTTTTTTAATTCCAGCAATCAACCCCTTTCTTCCCTGTCTTTGTCCTTCAATGATCAAGTGGTGCTGCCACATAGTAACGGTACTATCTCTAAAAGCATACATGGGAACCGGGGCTAACTTCACCTTGCTTTGCACATAGATCTCGTTGACCATTTTTCTGGTTGGTAGAAAACAATGGAGACTATCGGCAATGACTTGAGCGGCCATGGGCGTAAGGGGAACGCGGGCCCAGTCTTCATTAGTGCCAATGCTTAGATAGTCTGGGGCCACTTCATACTCAATACGATGAACCTGCTTCAGACTATCTGTAAAACTACTCTTGATGCTAACAAAGCGTTTGTAAAAATCAGGAACATCGCCCTGCAAAAAAAGCGCTGTGGCAAGAGAGTCTCTTTGTTGCCAATTGTAGCTAATGGCTTGCTGGTAAAATGCTGATCCTGTGGTGCGTGTTTGCGCGGACCCAGCCCCTCCCCAGCCTGCCGGCTCTGGAGGTGAACTCCATTGCTTCATTGCCAACTTGCTGCTGGTGCATGAGAACAACAAGAAAATCAGTGGCAGGTAGCGCATCTTTGAAGTTAGTTATTGCTAACTGATTTTCAAATATTCTTGCACTTTTGGCAAATAGGTTCTAGAAATGGGCAACTCCAAATTGTTTAAATACACAAATTTAGAATTGACTTTTTGAACTAAATATAGATTCACAAAATAAGAACGATGGATGCGCATAAATTGTGCTTCTGGCAATTGTGTTTGCAACCAATCCATGGATTGTCTACACAAATGTTTTTGTTGTTTGGTAATGATGTTCAAATAATTGCCATTGCTTTCTACATATTGAATATCGTCTATCAAAATCTTTTGAACCGAATAACCATCTTTGATTAATAAATGCTTTTCGTTGGAACCCGCTCCGGTTTTTTTGGATAACTGAATGGCCGCAAACAAATCAGATTGTTTGATGGGCTTGGTAATATAGGCCGCTGCATTTGTTTGTACGGCTTCTTTAATGACCAACATGTCTGAATTTGCCGTAATAAAAATATAAGGAACATTTATTTCTGAGTCTATATGCTTGGCTAAGTCCAATCCATCCAATGCAGCTTGCAAATGCATGTCTAATAAAACCAAATTGGGTTTTTCTGATTCCAACATGGTAAGCGCCGCCTCTTTATTATGGGCCATGCTAATTTGCTGAACTCCAAATTGCATAAGATGATCTTTGATATGCTCCGCAATCAAGATCTCGTCTTCTACTATTAATACTTTTAAACTGTTCATGGCTTTCTGAATTTAAAAACCAATTTGAATTCAAATCCATTATTATGTTCCGCTTTGTAATCACCATTTAATTGCCTGCAGAAAATATCTATCAATCTGGTTCCCAATCCAGAACCCATTTTAATTTTATTAGGACCTTCTGTTCCATTATCTTTTACCATTAAACAGATTTTATCCACTTCTTGTACAAATAATTGAATATCAATTTTTGGATCTGTTGTTTGATGAAAAGCGTGTTCAATAGAATTACTCACCAGTTCTGAAACAATCATACCCAATGAAGTGGCTGTTTTGGAATCTAAAAATAATTCTGCCAATTCCAATTTGAAAACAATAGGCGCTTGTCCTGGATTGGTTAACTCTTTTAACTGGTTCACCAACTCTTTTAAGTATCCATCTATATACAATCCTTCTGTATCCATTTTATGATACAACATTTCATGCACCAATGACATTGCATTGATTCTTCTGTTAGTTTCTAATAGTGCGTCCTTGGTTGGTTGATGTTGATTGGTATTGGATTGCATTTGCACCATGGCCGACATGAATTGCAAATTGTTTTTTACACGATGATTCACTTCTTGAATCAATGCATCTTTTTCCTTGTTCTGTTGTAGAATTACCTGATTGCTTTTAACCAACTCTTCTTTCTCTTGTACTATCTGCTCTGTTTGTTCTGCTACTTTTTGTTCCAATACCTGATTTAATTTCTCTTGCTGTGCTTGTTTGTTTTTAAAATAATATAAAATAGCACCTAACAAAATCAATAACATGAGCACCCTGAATCCCCATCTATTGTACCAGAAATTCAGGATATCCATCCAAATTGGTTTTGAATAATACAGCTTATTACCATCCTTGGCTACTAACAAAATCTTGTAGGAATTTGGTACCAAGTCATTGATTAAGATCTGTCCTTTTTTCCCAATGCTTCTATAACTACTATCGCCTTGGCCAGAAATAATCAAATAACCTATTTCTAAGTGTTGTTCTCTACCCCAAAAAATGGTACTGAAATTAATAGCTAGTTTTTCATCCGGTAATAGATATACTTTTTCTTGAGTAGTTTTTGATGTGCCATCTACCCAAATATCTCTAATTCTGAAAATGGGTGCTTGTTCAAGTTGTCTCTGACCTTCAGGATCAAATAATAATTTCTTATTTCCCAAAAACCAATAAGGATTACCTGCACTATCTAAAAATGGTTCTTTGGCATTTAGAATATAAGATCCATTACCTGTATGATAGATTTGATGGTTGACCAATTGTTTGTCTTTTAATTGAAAAGACTCAATGCCATTATTAGTAGTGATCCAAATAATTCCGCTTTTGTCTTCAATGATTTTCTTAATGGTATTTGACATTAAATCATTGTCTTGGTTCCATTGCCAAATTTGATTTTGATCCATCAACAACAAACCCCCATTCTCTGTTGCCATTAGGGTTTTGCCAGTTTTTAAAACCAACCAATCATTCACTTTTGCTTTGAATGTATTGCCATTCAGGTGCATTGTTTCAATTTGGTTATTAGACAATTTTTGTAAGCCGTATTCATAAGTTGCAATGACTTGTCCATTTGCATCATGGTATAATAGTTTTGGATTGTTGTCTATTAAACCATTGCTTTTATCATAGTGCCAAAATTGATTGTTCTGATAAGCAATTACCCCAAAGCGCATGGTACTAAACCAGATGGTTTGGTCCTTGTCTCTTTTTACAGAGAAGATGATTTCATTTTCCCAAAAATCGTCATACTGATAAAATGTAAAATCTTTGTTCTTACCATATACTATTCCTGCACCATAAGAACTCAACCAAATGGAACCATCAGGATTTACAATACCAGACATGGGGTGCAACATGGGCTTGACCCCATTTTGCAAAGTATTACTATAATAAGTTACAGATTTTCCATTATCATATGCCAAACCGTTTCCTTCTGAAAGAATCCAATTGCCTCGTTTACCATCGGGCAGCAAGCCCATTACTTGTTTTAAATTTTTATTTTGAAGAGGCTGTATGTAGAATTTATTTTCATTCAATCTTGAAAAACCATTGGCTAAATCTGCCACCCATAGATTTTCAAAACTGTCAACAAATAAGTTATAGGAATTTCTATCGTGTAAGCCATTGGTTTCATTGATTCGTATATGTGTTTTGCCATTAAAGATGGCTACACCACCACCATAAATAGAACAGTAAATACCTTTTGGTCCTTGTGCTATATCATAGATTCTATCAGCAAAATCACCCATAAAACTGTATTGCAGGGTATCGGCTTTGCCCAACTTAATCAGTCCTGCTGAAAAACCACCCAACCAAATGCCCTGTTCATTTTCATAAATGGCAGAAATATCGTGATACAATAATTGTTTGTTTTGACTAAATAGAAATTTCATTTGGTCAGGCTCAACCACTACCAATCCAATATCCCACATGCCAAAAAGTAAATTCCCGTTTTTGGCTACATGAGTTGTGTGTACATAATTGGATGGGAGTCCAGAGCTCTTATCATAAATGCTAAGTTTTTTTTCATCAACACAGATGGCCCCATGCTCCTTTGTTGCCAACCAAATCCTATTTTGTTGATCCAGTTGTATGTGTCTACAATACAAATTTTTAAAATCTAGTTCTGGGGTTTGAATGCTTAAGATGGAATCATTTTGAATCAGGTATACCCCTTTGTCTGATCCCAGCCATAACCTATTGAGTTGATCAAACTGAATGGATTCTATTGTCATATTGGGTAAACCTGATTGGTTATCATAGATATAGTAATGATATCCATCGTAACGGATCAACCCCTTGTCGGTGGCCATCCAAATATGGTGGTTGCTATCTTCTGCAAAATCACTGGTAAAAATGCCCGCAAACCCATGTTGCCTATCGGCATAAGAAACGTTAAACCAAGCATTGTCTCTTTCTAATAAGGGAGGGGCGTCTTTGACTTCTGGCTTTAGCAACCATTTTTTTCCATATTGATAGGGACTGGTTTTTGGGATGGTCCTTCCCATTTTCAGCATCAGGGTTCCCGGATTGATGGGTCTAACCGGCGTAATGGGATATTGGTTGGGCACCTCCTTTGTCTCCATCTTTACCGGAATGGCTTTCACTTTTAAGGAAGCCGGTTTGGATGAATTACCCGTTTTTACCCAACTAAAATTGCCCAACAACTTAGGTGCTGGGTCCTGGCTTTTTACTTGAATCCATGCAGCCAGTACAAAAATAATTAGGGCTAATTTTTGCATAAATCAATCCTAAAGTAAACAATTCAAGGATTGACCAACCAAGTTTCTTGTTTTTTAGGATGATCATCTAAATATGTAAGAGAATGTGCATAATGTAAACATATCGTCTACAAATAATACTATTTCGTCTACTTTCTGCACTTGAGTGGTCGATTAGGCCTTGCAAAGTTTCAACATTGGTACTATTTTCCTTGCTTCTAACCCCTAACAACACTCTATGAGATTAGTTTTACGTAAGTATTACCTTTTACTGGTATGCGCTATTTCGCTTTTTTCTGCGAACAATTCCCTTCAAGCTCAAAATGTTTTGGATCTAGCTGGTTTAACATCGGCCACGCCGGCTGCTGCAGCTTATGCCACCAGAAAACTGAGTAGTTCTTATACAGGAGCAGCAGTTAGAATTAGAAGGGCGTCTGATAATGCTGTGGCTGACCTAGCATTTGATGTTAATGGGATCATTAGTGCCAATAGTATAGCAACATTTGTTTCAGGGGGTACCGGTTCGGTAGCTTTAAGCAGTTTTGCGGCAGCCACTAACGCTTTTGTCTCTATCTGGTATGATCAATCAGGTAATGGGCGTAACGCTACACAAACAACCGCTGCTAATCAGCCATTATTGGTATCTAACGGGGTTGTAGTAACTAGTTCTGTTTTAAATAGCAAAGCCACTTTGAGCTTTAATGGTTCAGCTCAATTCATGGACCTACCTATGTCTTCTTCTATTATCAATGCAGCAGGAACCATCTCTGCGGTTCAAGTACAACCAGTATTGCAGTCTGGTTTTAATGCAGTTGTTGCTTGGTCTTTAGGGGGAGGTACACAAGGACCAGGATTTGGTCCATTAAATAGTGCAGGTGCATTTGGTTTATATACTACTTGGGGTCCTAACAATATTACACTTGGACCAGTTGCTATTAACCAAGCTTATGTTGTTAATGCTACATGGTCTGGTAATGGTAGTACCGTTGTTCAATCTAGAAATGGTACTATTGTTAACGGTACATTAGGATCTTCTTTTAACTACACTGGTAATGCATGGATTGGTAGGGATGTTGGTGCTTTTTATAATGGTAATTTGGCAGAACTGATTGTTTCCAATACCACCATCACAGCAGGAAATAGAACTGCAATGGAAATCAATCAAAACAATGCGTATACCAATGCAGGTGCTTTGAATTTTGATGGTAGTAATGATTATGTAAATCTTGGAAATATTCTTGGTGCATCTTATACCAAGGAAGCATGGGTTAATATTAGTAATCCAGCTGCTGTCAATAATTTTATTTCTGGTGGGGCTGCTAGCCAACATGCTTTCTGGGCTCCAACAGCTTATGGAAATAAGTTGAGTGCTGGGCATAATGAAGTATGGAATCAAGTTCAAGACCCTACAGCTTTGGTAGCTGGTCAATGGTATCATGTTGCTGTTACTTATGATGCCCCAACTACTACCATGAAACTATATAAGAATGGTGTTTTGGTATCAACCAATAATGCAGTGCCGGCTTATGGCGGCGGTGGAAATGTTGTTTTATTAGGTGCTTATGAACTATCATTAAATTTATTAAGTGGCTCTCTTGATGAAGCCAGAATTTGGTCTAGGGCACTTTGTCAAACAGAAATACAAAACAATATGAATGCTATGTTAAGCGGAACACAAACCGGCTTAACAGCTTATTATAAATTTAATCAAGGTATTACAGGTGCTAACAATAGCGCCATCACTACCGTTACAGACGCTAGTGGAAATAATAAGAACGGAACCATGGTTGGTTTCAACAATACAGGCGCTACTTCAAACTGGGTAGCTGGAATACTATCGCCAACGGCAGTTAGCCCTGTATATAATACTCCAGTCAATGTAATTTCTGGTGCAAGTAGCGTTTGTGTAAATGGAACAACAACCTTAACAAACACTAGCACTGGTTCTTGGTCTAGCAGTAATACAGCAGTAGCAACCGTTAACGCATCTGGTTTAGTAACTGGAGTTTCAGCAGGAACTACTGTAATCACTTTTACCGGTATTTGTAGCGGCGTAAAAACATTGAACTTTACAGTAAATGCTTTGCCAACAGTTACAGCTTCTAGCAACACTCCTGTAAATGCTGGAACAAATATTAATTTAACTGCATCTGGGGCAACCACCTATTCATGGACTGGACCCAATGCATTTGTATCAACTACACAAAATCCAACTATTGCAAATGCACAATTGGTAAATGCAGGAGTTTATACGGTAACTGGAACAACTAATGGTTGTCCTGGCACTGCAACTGCAACGGTAGTAGTTAATGCATTGCCTGCAACTGCTTTGGCTTTGGATGGTGCAAATGATTATGTGAAAGTGGCAGACAACGCCAGCTTGGATTTTGGCGCCAATGATTTTACAATAGAAACTTGGACTTTAAAACAAGCCAATTCGGTTAGTTATAATAATAGTGGATTAGTGGGTAAATGGAATACTGGTGCTGTATTGGGAACCAACGAATGGGTGCTAAATAATACAGCTGCAGGCATGGACAACAAACCTGCATTTTGGATTGAATCTGCAAATACAATTCATCAATTGAATGGCAATACTGTGATGAATTTAAATCAGTGGTATCATTTAGCAGTTGTTCGTAAAGGAACATTATTAAGCTTGTACGTAAATGGCGTTTTAGATGCTAGTATTACTATTCCAGCCGGAACGGTATTAAATAATGTTGGTAGAGATTTGCTAATTGGGGCATATTCACTCAATGCTGGTAATCCTACTATTTTCTCAAGTGCCAAATTGGATGAATTAAGAATTTGGAATAGAGCACTTTGTTTAAGCGAAATCAACAACAATCGCACCGGAGAACTAACAGGCACACAAAATGGTTTGATTGCTTATTATAAATTTAACCAAGGATTTATTGGTGGCAACAACGTTGGTATTACAACGCTAACCGATGCTAGCGGAAATAACAACAATGGAACATTGTTCAACTTTGCAAGTACCGCTACAGGCAATTGGGTAGCAGGCAATGTTACTGGCAATAGCCCAACATTTGTTCCAGCAACTGCTCCTATTACAGGAACAGCATCTGCTTGTATTGGTGCAACTAGCACCCTAGCCAATACCAATTCAGGTACTTGGTCTAGTAGCAACAATTCAGTAGCCACTGTAAATGTAGCTGGTCAAGTAACAGCTATTGCAGAAGGAACAACTACAATAACATTTACCAATACTTGCGGAGGAATTAGTACAACAACATTCTCCGTAAATCCCAAACCAACCGCCAGCATTTCAACGGCTAGTCCTTTGACGGTTTGCTTGGGAGGCGCGGTATTATTAGACGCTAGCAGCAATGCTAGCCCTGCAACCTACCAATGGTTTAAAAATGGGGTACTAATTCCAACTGCTACCAATGCTAGCTTTACTGCCATTGTTTCAGGATCTTATACGGTGGTGGTAACTAGTGCTAGCGGATGTGTTTCAAATACATCAAACGCATTAGTAGTAACTATTGAAGATATTATTAAACCGTTTTTCAGCTCGGTAGGTACAATCACTTCAGCAACCAATGTACAGGGTCAGGTTTTGGCTACTAGTGCATTGGGAGCCGTTGTAACCTATAATGCGCCTGTTGGGGCCGACAATTGTACGGTAGTTTCCAATACATTAACTGCTGGTTTATCAAGTGGATCAGTATTCCCAATTGGAACCACCACTGTTACTTATACAGTTACAGACGGAGCAGGATTAACAGAGACTTCTAGTTTTGATGTTGTGGTGAGTGGCTTGGCTCCAAGCTTAATTGCTCCAGCGAATATTACAGTGAACAATGATGAAGGTCAGTGTGGAGCAACAGTCAATTTTGCTGCAACAGGATCTGTAGGAGTACCTGCAGCAACCATTACTTATACAGAAGATGGTCAGCCAGTAGTTTCTGGTTCAAGCTTTGCTATTGGAGTTCATACCATTACGGCTACTGCAACAAATGCCGTTGGAACTTCTAGTGTAAGCTTTACCATTACGGTTGTTAATACAGATCATCCAACCATTACTGCGCAAGGACCTACTATTTTCTGCGAAGACGGTTCTGTAACCTTAACCGCTTCTGAAGGCAGTAGTTATTATTGGAGTACTGGTGAAACTTCACAGAGTATTACCGTGTATTCTGCTGGAACCTATTCTGCTTCTGTAACTAATGCATTTGGTTGCGCTACTAATACTAATACAATTACAACTACTACCATTGCATTGCCAACAGCTCCAGAGATTACTGGTACTGATCAGGTATGTGCTAATTCAAGTACTGTATTAACGTCAGATATTACCGGTGGTGTATGGTCAAGTGCAAATGAAAGTATTGCTACGGTAGACGCACAAGGAAAAGTAACTGGTGTTAGTGAAGGCTCAGTTCAAATCATGTACGCCGTTACCAATGAGTCAGGTTGTACCAGTATTGGTTATTTCACAGTATATGTAAAACCACTTCCTTTACAAGGGGTGATTACAGGTATTACTGATATCTGTGTAGGTGGTACTTCCCGCTTAGATGTTAGCAATCCGAATGGCAGAAATGACGACAGATCAGTTTGGACAACTAGCAATGCTAGTGTTGTAACTATTGGAGAGTTTCCATCAGGTATTGATATTAATGGAATTGGTTTAGGTACTGCAACCATTACCAAAACACTTACTCTAAATGGATGCTCAGCAGTGATTGCAACGGCTGTTGTAACAGTAACCAATCCTGCTATTCCAGTAATTACTGCCAGTGGTGCAACAACTTTCTGTTCAGGTGAGTCAGTAGTATTAACTGCCTCTGAAGGCAGCAACTATTTATGGAGTAATGGTGAAACAACACAATCTATTACCGTAACTAGTTCAGGAAACTATACAGTTACTGTTACAAATCAATTAGGTTGTTCTGCAAGTTCTGTAGTAATAATTGTAACAGTAAATACCCTTCCAATCTTTTCCGTAATTCCTGAAAATAAAACGGCATACAGTATCACTAATCAGTGTAGTGCATTGGTAAGTTATATAGTAGAAGCAACAGGAGTAAACACACCAACACTAACTTATAGCTTTACTGGTGCAACAACAGGCAGCGGAAGCGGAACTGGTTCTGGGCTAAGCTTTAATGTTGGTATAACAAATGTTACCATTACTGCAAGCAACCAATGTGGTTCTTCTAATGTAAGCTTCACTGTAACGGTAATAGATAATATTCCACCAACATTTACAAGTACAATTCCAAATATTACAATTGAAGCAACAAGTGCAAATGGCGCAATATTTAATTATACTGTACCGGCTGCATTTGATAATTGTTCATCAAATGTTTTAGTAACTGCCCTGCCAGCAAGTGGCTCATTATTTGCAATTGGCAATACAACAGTTACTATTGTTGCAGTTGATAATAGTGGAAATTCTACACAATCAACTTTCATTGTAACTGTAAAAGATACACAGTTGCCAACTGTTAAGACTAAAGATCTAACTGTATACTTAAATGCACAAGGAGCAGCAAGTATTACTGCAGCAGATGTAAATAATAATAGCACTGATAATACTGGTATTGCTAGTATGAGTGTTAGCCCTAATAGCTTTAATTGTGCAGACCTTACCACGGGTAACGGAAATACAGTAATGGCTTATACAGGTGCTACACCTAATGGAATTCAAAACTGGGGTGGTACTTTGGGTATGGATTTTAACGTAGTAAATCCAACTGGCATTGTCATCTCTCAGTTAGGTGCATTTGATCATGGTCAGAATGGGATAGTAGGAACACAAGCTGGCGGAAGTATTCGCGTAGCTGTATTTAATAGAAATACACAGACAATTGTTCCTGGATTGGATGTATTCATTGCAGGTAGCAGTGATCCATTAGTGAATTTCCATCGCATGCGCAACATTACTCCTATAACCTTGCCAGTAGGAAACTATTCAATTGTAGCATTGGGTTATAACGGTTCAGAATTAAATGGTAACTCAGGCGTTGCTGGATATCCTGCAACTAATACAAATAGTAATAGCGGCGCAATTGTATTTACTGGAGGAGCAAGAGCAGGATCAACCTTATTTGATTTCCCAGGTAGTGCAGATAGTGGACCCGCAAGTAGATACCATGCTGGTACATTCAGCTATTCAACAGGAAACTCTGGAAAAACCGTGGTATTATCTGTGATAGATAGTTATGGCAATACAGGAACGGCAACTGCCAAAGTAACTGTATTGGATACCATTAAACCTAACATTGTAGCTCCAGCCAATATTAGTGTAAATGCTACAAGCGCTGCTGGCGCGATAGTGACTTATGTAGCTCCAGTAGGAACAGACAATTGCTCTGCAACAACTGTTAGAACATCTGGTTTGGCTTCAGGTTCAACATTCCCAATAGGAGTGACTACAGTAACTTATAAAGTAACGGATGCATCAGGTAATACTGCTAGTGCAAGCTTTACTGTAACAGTTGCTGGTTTAGCACCTGTGATTGTTGCACCTGCTAACATTACAGTTAATGCTACTACAAATACCTGCGGTGCGGCGGTAAGTTTTGCAGCAACTGAAGCAACGGCAATACCTGCTTCAACTATCACTTATACAGAGAATGGGCAACCGGTTGTATCAGGTGCAACTTTCTCAACGGGTGTACATACTATTACTGCAACTGCTACCAATGCAGTAGGAAGTTCAAGTGCTAGCTTCACCATTACGGTTGTTGACAATCAAGCACCTGTTATAACCGCTCCTGCTGATATAACAGTAAATGCAAGTGCAAATTGTAATGCAATTATTACTGTACCTGCACTTGTTGCAACTGATAATTGTACCGTAACTGGTAATGCATTGAAATTTGATGGAGCCAATGATTTTGTAAATATTCCAAGAAGTATAGCTGGTGATTTCAGTATTGAGTTTTGGATGAATACTACTCAAATTGGTCCAAACGCCGGTGGTTCACAGTGGTACCAGGGTATTGGAATTGTTGATGCTGAAGTGGGTGGTGTAACCAATGACTTTGGTATTGCATTGTTGGGTAATAAAATTGGTTTTGGTGTTGGAGCTCCAGACAGAACCATCTTCTCAACTTCTAATGTTAATACAGGTAATTGGGTGCATATTGCTGCAACAAGAGAACAGTCTAATGGACAAATAAAGCTTTATATAAATGGTGTTTTACAAGCTACAGGAACTGGTTCTACCAATTTGCTAAACACTCCTTCAAGAATCTTGATTGGATTAATGCAAACGGGCGCCAACGGTTTCTATAATGGATCTATCACCAAATTGAGATTATGGAATTCGGTAAGAACTGCTTCTGAGATTACCAACAATATGTCTGCAACACTTTCAGCCCAAACGGGTCTGGTTGCTAACTATGAATTTAATCAAGGAATAGCTAATGGTAATAATACGGGTATCAATACTTTGACCAATACAGTATCAAATACCAATCATGGTACACTGAATAATTTTGGACTAACTGGAGCCAATTCAAATTGGGTTGCTGGTGTTTCAAGTGCTTCAGTAACCGTGACCAATAACTTCAACAATACGGCTAACGCATCTGGTATGTATCCAGTAGGTGTAACCAATATTGTATGGACTGCAACAGATGCGGCAGGTAATGCCTCAACTTATACGCAGAAGGTTACTGTGTTAGATGTAACGCCTCCAACTATTACCAATACAAACAGTGTTACATATTATGCTACTAGCGCTGCTGGTGCAACGGTAACCTATCCAACTCCGGTTGGTATGGATAATTGTTCTGGAGTAACTACAGTGTTAACTGCAGGCCTACCTAGCGGATCAACCTTCCCAATTGGAACTACCACGGTTACTTATACAGCAACAGACGCAGCAGGATTAACTGCTAGTACCAGCTTCACTGTAACAGTTGTTGGTATAGCTCCAGTAATTATGGTACCAGAAGCCATAACACAGAATAATGATGCTGGACAGTGTGGTGCAGCAGTAAGCTTTGCAGCAACAGAGACCACTGCTATTCCAGCGTCTACGATTGTATATACTGAAGATGGACAATCAATAGTATCTGGTCACTTCTTTAGTGTGGGTACGCATACTATTACCGCTACTGCAACTAATGCAGTGGGTAGTTCAAGTGCAGACTTTACAATAACAGTAATAGATGCAGAAGCGCCTCAGGCCTTCACGCAGAATATGACTGTAGCTTTAAATGCAGCAGGACAAGCTAGTATTAGTGCAGCACAGATTAATGCAGCAAGCACGGACAACTGTGGTGTAGCAAGTGTTGTCATCAGCAAAGAGAACTTTGACTGCAGTAACATTGGAACAAATACAGTAACCTTAACGGTAACAGATGTTCATGGTAATATATCTACTGCTACTGCAACAGTAACAGTGATAGATACAGAAGCTCCAACATTCAATGTTGCTATTCCTGCGGATCTAACGGTAGAGTGTAATGCGGTACCAGCAGCTGCGGTATTAACTGCAACGGATAATTGTAGTGCAGTGGTTACTATGACAGAAGTTAGAACAGACGGTAATAGTGTGAACGATTACACCTTAACCAGAACCTGGACAGCAACGGATGCAAGTGGTAATACTACTGTAAGAAAACAAGTGATTACGGTGCGTGATACACAAGCACCAAGCTTAACTGTACCTGCTAATATTAGCGTGTATACTGATAACAATATATGTGGAGCGGCGGTAAGCTTTGCAGCAACGGCCACGGATAATTGTAGCCCAGCAAGCATAAGCTATAGCCATAACCCAGGTACGGTATTCCCTGTGGGTATTACCACCGTAACGGTTACAGCAATTGATCCAAGTGGTAATGCAACTGTTAAGACCTTTACGGTAAGTGTAACTGACAAACAAAAGCCAGTTGCTCTAGCCAAGAACATAACAGTAGGCTTGAGTGCAGTAGGCGGAACAGTAAGTATTACAGCAGCGGATGTAAACAATGGCAGCAGCGATGCCTGCGGTATTGCAAGCATGACGGTGATGCCATCTAGCTTTAGCTGTGCCAATGTAGGTGCTAACACGGTTACTTTAACGGTAACGGACAACAACGGTAACGTAAGCACAACTACTGCAATAGTAACAGTGGTTGATGACAAAGGCCCAGTACCAACAGCGGTATTGCCAGTGATCAGCGGACAGTGTTCAGTAAAACTGGTGATAGCATCTAGCAATGGAGCATACAATAGCAACAAGAAGGATCATGACGATGACGATGATCATGAGGACAATGGCGCTACGGTGATTACAGCTCCAACGGCTATGGATAACTGCAGCGGTCTGATCAAAGGCACTACTACTGATCCATTGACTTATAATAACCAGGGTACTTATATCATCCATTGGAAGTTTGTGGATGCAAGAGGTAATGTGACTATCCAAGAACAGACGGTGATAGTAAAAGACACAGAAGCACCAAGACCTAAGTATGCTAGTTTGCCTACTATTACTGGTCAGTGCAGTGTGAGCATTGTAAACACGAACAACAGTGATGATGATGGCGACCATGAGGGTAGAGAAGGAGATGACCATGATGGAGATGATGACCATGATCATTATGACGAACACCAAAGAGGTGCACCATGGGCTAAGGATAATTGCTCAGGCTGGGTTAGAGGAACAACCACTGATCCGTTGACCTACAATGTACAAGGAACCTATATTATTCATTGGACCTTTAATGACGGTCATGGTAATATCAGCACACAGAACCAAACGGTGATAGTAGCGGACGTAACCAAGCCTAAGATTAAGGCACCAAATGATAAGACAGTGACTTGTGGTAGCAACGTGTTACCAGCAGCAATGGGTATGGCCACAGCTACCGACAACTGCAGTGTACCAGTGATTACTTATACTGATGTCAATAGCGGTAACCAGATAGTAAGAAGCTGGAGAGCAACGGATGCGGCAGGTAACTTTAGCACGGATGTACAGGTGATCAAACTGACCACAGCGTTTAGCGGATCAGTAGTATCTGTACCAACCAGCACTGTGTACACCGGTGGAGAAGTAAACAACCTGTACTTAGGTTACGGTGCACAGGGAACAGCCTTAACAGTAACAGGCTTACCAAGCAGTGGCGCACCATACACGTATAGCTGGAGTGGGGTAGCAACCAACAGGTTGAGTGCTACTAATACAGGAGCACCAGTGTTCAGCCCAACAGCGGGTGGTGTGTATACGTTCACAGTGACCATGACCAATAAGAATGGTTGCAGCAATACGGCTAGCATTAGTATCTGTGTAACGGATATTAGGGTACCGGGCAGTAATGGCGCACTAGTGTATGTATGTCATAAAGGATCAGGCAAGACAGGTGGTACTAAGACCTTAGAAGTACCGGTGGCACAGGTAGCTAGTCATATCCAGACCAACACTTGTGGAGGTAAGAATGACAGACTGGGCAGCTGTGATCAGAACCCTTGCAACAGTGGAAACAACAGCAGTGCGGTAGACCCTAAGCAACTGGAAGAACCAATAGAGGTCAAACCAGATGTTAAGACAGCAGCAGCCCCTGCGGTAGAAGAGTTGAAAGTGGTAGTGATGCCAAACCCAACTACTACTTACTTCACTATCAGACTAGAGAGCAAGGACAAAGCGCCTGTGAACCTGAGGGTGATGGATGGCAGCGGTAGAGTCATAGATGCTAAGCAGAAGATGGAACCAAATAGCAGCTTCCAAATAGGACATGGCTATAGCAGCGGAACCTACTATGCAGAGTTTATCCAAGGCAACAAACGCAAAGTGATCCAACTCATTAAAGGAAGAGGATAGTTATAAGCTTAGTTTAGTACATAGACTACAAGAAGGGGACCCCCGGCAGTAATGCCGGGGTTTCTTGTTTAAAGCAATATCGGCGCAGCCATAAGTTTGATGTAATTTTAAGAGAAAAAATGGCAAATAAGACCTGGCACGATACCCACGAATCTAAGTTAACCTACGGCGATAAGATTGCAGATGCAGTTGCCCTAGGTATGGGCTCTTGGCGTTTTATCATTATCCAAACCGTATTTGTACTCATCTGGATGGCTTTGAATGTATTGGCCTATATACAGCATTGGGATCCTTACCCCTTTATTCTGTTGAACTTGATTTTTAGTACACAAGCAGCATATGCAGCACCCATTATCATGATGAGCCAGAATAGACAAAGTGCCAGAGATAGGATTCAGGCACAGAATGATTATGAAACCAATTTAGAGGCAAAAAAGGAAATTGAGGAAATTCAGATTTACCTAGCCAAGTTGGAAACAGAGAAATTAGACAAAATTATCCAGATGCTGGATGAGCTGAAACAGGCCAAATAAAAAGTCCCGCCTTTGGTAAGCGGGACCTGCAGTTGGTATTGGTCGAACTATTTGGTACTTAATTAGACAATCTTTTGTCAATTTCGCTGCAAAGAGCGCTAAAAATTTCTTCTACACTTCCTTCTCCCTTGATATTCACCACTTTATCAAACTTGCTATAGTAGTTAGCTACCACGGTAGTCTTGGTTTGATACTCAACAATGCGGTTCTTAATGATGGCTTCATTGGTATCATCGCTGCGCCCACTGGTTAAACCACGGTTCAACAAACGCTTGGTCAATTCTTCATTGCTTACTTCTAAGGCCAGCACTACGCCAATCTCCGTGTTTTTTTCTGCCAATAAAGCGTCTAAAGACACAGATTGTGCTTCTGTACGGGGAAAACCGTCAAATAAGAAACCCTTGGCTTGGGGATTGTTTTCCAAAGCGGACTTGATCATGCCAACCACTACCGCATCGGGTACTAATTGCCCATTGTCCATCAGTTTTTTTGCTTCCAGACCCAATTCAGTAGCCTGGGCTATTTCTCTGCGTAAAATATCGCCAGTGGAGAGGTGAACCAAACCATAAGCGGCTATCAGTTTTTCGCTTTGGGTGCCTTTACCGGAACCGGGAGGGCCAAACAGGATAATATTAAACATGTACTTGCTAACCTTGAATGAGCAGCAAATATAAGGCTAAGGCTTTATAAAACATTTAACAGTCTACCAATTCACTTAAAAATCCTTCATTCACCAAACATTAACAGCTGTTAGTTGTTGTATAGCAAACCATGATGCATTCAGCAGCGTATATTCATGGTATCAAAAAATCAAACTATGAAACGGATTTTTGTATTGTTCTTTGCAAGTTTAAGTTTGCAAAGTTGCTTTTCTCAGAATACGAATAACAAAACAACCATGGACAACAAAAAGAACCCCGCTTATTCCCGCACCGATAATAGTAAAGTGGTGATGAAAGAAGATGAATGGAAAAACATTCTTTCACCAGAAGTATATTATATATCGCGCCAGAAAGGAACAGAAAGACCTTACACCAGCAAGTTTGAAAACTTTAAAGAAATAGGTACCTATTATTGTGGTGCTTGTGGTAATCCATTGTTCAAGAGCGATACCAAATTTGACGCAGGTTGCGGATGGCCTAGTTTCTACGAACCCATTAGCAAAAGTTCTGTGATCTTTTTGCCAGACAATACCCTTGGCATGAAAAGAACAGAAGTAGAATGTGGCCGTTGCAAAGGACATTTAGGACATGTCTTTGACGATGGTCCTCCTCCAACAGGATTGCGTTATTGCATCAATGGCGTTGTGCTTGATTTTGAAAAAGCACAAGCGGCTGAGAAAAAATATGATGATGAAAAGTCAAAAGTAAAAAGTCTAAATTCAAAAGGGTAGGTAGTGAATAAGTCAAAATCCAAAAGGGAAATTCAATAATAAAAGACTAGAAAACAGGGAAATTTAAAATAAAAAACCAAAAAATGATTCTACGGAATCATTTTTTTAATAGCTTTGTTAACCATTTGGTTAATTTATGGCAAAAAGTAAAAAAGATAATAATACAGAACAACAGATTTTAAATGCTGCTAGGCAGGTTTTTTTAGAAAAAGGACTTTCGGGGGCAAGAATGCAAGATATTGCGGATAAGGCAGAGATCAATAAAGCCATGTTGCACTATTATTTTAAAAATAAGGAATTACTTTTTGAAACAATTTTTCAAGAAACCGCAGGTAAACTTTTTCCGCATTTTGATAAATTGATGGACTCTGACCTAAACTTCTTTGATAAGATTAGATCTATTGTATCAAGTTATATTGAAATGGTTTCCCAAAACCCTTATTTACCCTTATTTGTAATAAGTGAGTTGAACAAAAACCCAGAAATAGGCTTGAAGCATTTTTTTGAAAAACAAAGACCAGGGTTTGTTAAAAAATTTAAAGAATCAATAGAAGAAAGTATCAATTCAGGTCTGATTCTACCCATCAATCCAATTCATCTAATTATCAATATGTTTTCAATGTGTGCGTTCCCTTTTATGGCCAAACCCATGCTAAAAATTATCACAGGAATAGAAGAAGAACAGTTTAACATACTAATGGAACAGCGAAAAGTATTGGTAGCTGAGTTTATCATTAATTCAATCAAAAAATAATTTTTTTATGCGTAAATTAACCAAATGGTTAACGATTAGTGCAAGCTTATTTTTGATGCTAATCGGGACTATTGAATTGCCTGCTCAATCTGTCATTTCAAAACTCAATTTGGAACAGGCGTACCAACTAGCTAGATCTAATTATCCCCTCATAAAACAGAAAGACTTAATTGGTAAAACAGCTTTTCTAACTATTGAAAATATTAATACTGCTTACTTACCTCAATTTAGCCTAAATGGTCAGGCTAGTTATCAATCTGATGTAACAAGTATCAATATCCCAATTGCAGGAGCTAGTATAGTACCTATGAGTAAAGACCAGTATAAGTTATGGGGTGAGTTAAATCAGTTGATTTATGATGGAGGGATGATTAAGAACCAAAAACAATTACAAGAGCGTAGTACTTTAATTGATGATCAAAAGTTAGAAGTTGAATTGTACAAGTTAAAGGATAGGATCAATCAATTGTATCTGGGATTATTATTAATAGAAGCGCAAATTTTTCAAGCAAAATTATTTAATGAAAATATTCAAATAGGCCTAAAAACAGTTAATGCTCAACTTGCTAGTGGAACTGTTTTTAAGTCAGCAGCTTTAGTTCTAGAAGCCCAATTGTTACAAACTGACCAACGGATAGTAGAATTAAAATCAAATAAGATAGCTCTTTCAAAAGTATTAGGGTTATTTATTAATCATCAAATCCCCGAAAATATTCAATTAGAAAAACCGGAAATGAATGATTTATTAGATGCTACCATAGATAGACCAGAAGTAAAGTTATATGCATATCAAGATAGTCTACTCTATATTCAAAATCAATTAGTGTCTGCAAAATCAATTCCTAAGATTAGTTTATTTGCGCAAGGTGGATATGGTAGACCTGGCTTGAACATGTTAAATAATGATTTTGCCTTATTTGGAATAGGAGGTGTAAGGTTAAATTGGTCTCTGAGTAATTTATACACTAGGAAAAGAGAACACCAAGTTGTGGCATTAAATCAAAAAATAAATGAAGTACAGAAAGAGGTATTTGTCTTCAATACCACAACACAGCTTTCACAACAATTAGAAGAAGTAAAAAAGCTACAAGCCTTATCCAATATTGACCAGAAAATTATTGATGTAAGAATAAATATTACAGCTGCATCCAAGGCCCAACTTCAAAATGGGGTAATCAATTCAAATGATTATTTAAGAGAAGTAAATGCCGAAGATCAAACTAGAAATAATTTTCTATTACATCAAATTCAGTTATTACAAGCTAAAATAAATTATAAAACAATTAAGGGAAATCAATAAAAACTATTTTATGAAGTATAGAAATTTAATTTTTACAATTATAAGTATTGCATTCTTGAGTGCATGCAGTTCAAGTCAACTGAAGTATGATGCCGCAGGTATTTTTGAAGCAGACGAAGTAATTGTTTCATCTGAACTACCCGGTAAGATTTTAGATTTTAAGGTGAATGAGGGGAATATATTACAAAAGGGTGCTACAGTTGCCATTATAGACGCATTGCCTATCAGTCTTCAACAAGAGCAATTACAAGCTTCAGTTAAAGCTCTTTCTCAAAAAACTCAAAATGTTGCCCCGCAGATTAAATTATTAAATGATCAAATAGCAGTTCAAACAGCTCAATTGACTAATCTGCAACACGAACGGAATAGAATTGAAACACTTTTAAAAGCAGACGCTGCTACTGCAAAACAATTAGATGATATTAATTTTCAAATTGAATCTGTAAAAAAACAAATTGCCGTAACTCAACAGCAGATTGCCGTACAGATTAATAATGTGCAAACACAGAATAGAGCCATATTAAGTGAAACTGACCCCTTAGAAAAACAAATTGCACAGCTGAAAGACAAGGAAAAAAGATCAACTATCATTAACCCAATCAATGGAACCATACTTACTAAATATGCTATGGAAGGTGAAATAACAAGTGCTGGAAAAGCCATGTATAAAATAGCAGATTTGAATACTTTGATTCTGAGAACCTATATCAGCGGAACACAATTATCCCAAATTAAAATAGGCCAAAATGTAAAAGTATTTATTGATGAAGGTGATAAAAAGTATAAAAACTACACTGGTACTATAACTATAGTTTCTGACAAAGCCGAGTTTACGCCAAAAACTATTCAAACAAAAGATGAGCGTGCAAATCTAGTCTATGCTGTTAAAGTGCTTGTCAAGAATGATGGGTATTTGAAAATTGGTATGTATGGTGAAATCCAATTCAAATAATATGTCAGCAGTAATAGTAAATAATATTAGTAAAAAATATAAGGTTGAAAAATCTCAGGTAACTGCACTTAATACTGTAAGTTTTGAAGTGTTAAAAGGTGAGCTTTTTGGTATTGTAGGACCAGATGGATCTGGAAAAACAAGTTTGTTTAGAGTACTTACCACTTTGCTATTGGCCGATAGTGGTAATGCCAGCATTGAAGGTTTTGATATAGTAAAAGATTATAAAATAATTAGAAAAAAACTTGGCTATATGCCTGGAAGATTTTCTTTGTATCATGACCTAACTGTGGAAGAAAACCTTTCTTTCTTTGCAACTATTTTTAATACTTCCATAGCTGAGAATTATGATTTGATTAAAGATATCTACCAACAGATTGAGCCATTTAAAAATAGAAGGGCTGGCAAATTATCTGGAGGTATGAAACAAAAGCTTGCTTTGTGTTGTGCATTAATTCATAAACCATCTGTATTAATTCTTGATGAACCTACAACAGGCGTTGATGCTGTATCTAGAAAGGAATTTTGGGAAATGTTACAGCGATTAAAAGCACAAGGAATTACCATTCTTGTTTCAACACCATACATGGACGAAGCTAGCATGTGCGATAGAGTTGCCTTAATGCAAAATGGACAAATATTAGCCATTGACAAGCCTGATCAGATTAATCTACAGTTTTCAAAGCCTCTTTGGGCTGTAAAAGCTGCCTCAATGTACAATTTATTGAAAACTTTTAAGAAATGGGAAGCAGTTGAATCTTGTTATTCATTTGGGGAATATTATCATGTAGTGATGAAGTCAGACTTAAATGGTAGTGATGTAATTAAGAGCTACTTATTGCAACAACAATTCTTAGATATAGAGGTACATCAAATAACAGCCAATATAGAAGATTCATTTATGGCGCTAATGAATAAATCACATGATTAATCAGAATGTAATTATAGCAGAAGGGCTTACCAAAATCTTTGGCAATTTTGTGGCTGTAGACCATATTTCTTTTGAAGTAGCAAAGGGAGAAATATTTGGATTTTTAGGTGCAAATGGGGCAGGTAAAACTACTGCCATGAGAATGTTATGTGGACTGTCTACACCAAGTTCAGGAAAAGCTACTGTTGCGGGATTTGATTTGTTCAAGGATACAGAACAAATTAAAAAAAGCATTGGTTATATGAGCCAAAAGTTTTCTTTGTATGAAGACTTGACAATCAGAGAGAATATTCAGTTTTATGGTGGAATCTATGGATTGTCTAAAAAGCAAATTCAAGAAAAAACAACCTATTTAGTAGAACAACTTCATCTTCAGAATTATCAAAATAGTTTGGTAAAGTCTCTTCCACTCGGTTGGAAACAAAAATTGGCTTTCTCAGTAGCAATTGTACATGATCCTGCCATTGTTTTTTTGGATGAACCTACCGGTGGTGTTGATCCTGTCACAAGAAGAGAATTCTGGGAATTGATTTATGATGCTTCTGAAAGAGGGATAACCGTATTTGTAACAACCCATTATATGGACGAAGCAGAATATTGTAATAGGGTTAGTATTATGGTAGATGGGAGAATAGAGGCACTTGATACCCCCAAAAACTTAAAGAAAACATTCAATAGTCTTTGTATGGATGAAGTGTTTTTAAAATTGGCTCGTAAAGCAGTAAGAGGAGAATAGTATGAAACAGTTTTTTGCCTTTGTTAAAAAAGAGTTTTTCCATATTTGGAGGGACAAGAGAACCTTGTTTATTTTATTGGGTATGCCTATTACACAAATCATAATTTTCGGATTTGCACTAACTAACGAGGTTAAAAATTCTAAAATGGCCATCTTGGATTTTTCCAAGGATGCGGCTTCAAGTCAACTCGTTCAAAAAATGAGTGTAAGTAAGTATTTTGATGCTACAACTGTTTTAACAAATTATCAAGAGGTACTACCGGTTTTCAAAAAAGGCAAGATTAAAATGATCTTGGTAATACCACAACATTTTGCCAATGACTTACAACATGGTAATCAGGCTCATATACAATTAATTTGTGACGGCTCCGATCCAAATGTGGCCAATACCCTTTCTACCTATGCTTCTGCTATTATCAAAGACTTTCAAACTGCAATTGTTAAAGAGCAGAAACTCCCTTATAGGATTGAAACAGATATTAGGATGATGTATAACCCAGAATTAAAAGGTGCTTACAGTTTTGTACCTGGGGTAATGGCCCTAATTCTAATGCTTACAAGTGCCATGATGACTTCTATTGCTATTGTGAAAGAAAAGGAAATGGGTACTATGGAAATTATCCTTGTCTCTCCTTTGCGGCCATTTGGTGTAGTCATTGCAAAAGCTATTCCTTATATGATATTGTCCATGGTCAATGTGGTTACCATTCTTTTACTGAGTGTATATGTATTAGATGTGCCAATTAGGGGTAGTTTATTACTGTTATTGTCTGAAGGTTTGTTATTTACAATTACCTCATTAGCGCTAGGTTTATTAATCTCTTCCATTACAGATTCACAGCAGGTTGCCATGTTAATCTCATTAATGGGACTGTTTTTACCTACAACAGTTTTGAGCGGCTATATGTTTCCAATTGAAAACATGCCACTTCCCTTACAAGTGATGTCTAATTTGGTTCCAGCAAAATGGTTTTATTCTATTGTAAAAACCATTATGATTAAGGGTCTTGGGCTTAGTTACGTTTGGAAAGAAACACTAATATTAATTGGAATGACGGTTTTTCTATTTGGACTCAGTATTAAGAAATTTAAAACCAGATTATCATGAGTGTATTAAAATATTTATTACAAAAAGAGTTCAGACAAATTTTCAGAGATCCTTCCATTCTGAAAATTATTTTCATCATGCCAGCATTGCAATTAATAATTATTCCACTTGCTGCCGATTATGAGGTAAGAAATATAAACCTCTCTATTGCAGATCATGACCATTCTGTTTACACCCAACAAATGATTCAAAAAATCAAGTCTTCTGGCTATTTTAAATTGGTTAATTATTCGAGTACATTTCAGGAAGCCTTTACAAGTATTGAATCAGATAAAGCTGATATTGTTTTAGAAATTCCCGCCAATTTTGAACAGAATATTGTAAGAGAGGACCATGCAAGCTTGTTTATTGCTGTAAATGCGGTTAACGGAATGAAAGCTAATTTGGGGGCGTCTTATTTACAAAACATTATTCTTAACTATAATAATCAAATTAGAACCAAATGGATTCAATTTCCCCCAATACCTCCGCAAACCAATATAAAAGTATCTGTATCAAATTGGTTTAATCCCATGATGAGTTATAAGTATTTTATGGTTCCAGCGGTGTTAGCAACCTTGCTTACATTATTGGGAACCTTTCTTACAGCCTTGAATATTGTTAGGGAAAAAGAAATTGGAACTATTGAACAAATTAATGTAACACCGGTAAAGAAATATCATTTTATTCTCGGAAAACTAATTCCTTTCTGGATCTTAGGATTGGCTGTTCTAACCATTGGTTTTTTAATCATGCGATTCGGATACCAAATTCATCCGGTTGGGAACATGCTAATTGTATATCTTTTTGCATCACTTTATTTACTTGTTATTTTGGGTTTGGGCTTATTAATTTCAACTTATGCAGATACACAGCAGCAAGCCATGCTAATTTCATTTTTTTTATTAATGATCTTTATTATGCTTGGCGGATTGTTTACCTCAATTGATAGTATGCCTGATTGGGTTCAGAAACTCACATGGTTAAACCCTGTCTCCTATTTTATTGAAGTAATTAGAATGGTAGTGTTAAAAGGCAGTGGACTTTCAGATATCAAGAACCATATTTTTGTTATCATCGGATTTGCCATATTCCTTAATAGTTGGGCAGTCTGGAATTACAAAAAGACCACTTAATAGTGGTCTTTTTGTTTAGGATACTCTCTATTTTGTTTTGTAACTCTTGCTGGTTAAGTGTTATAAACCAATAATGATTTTATTCACGGCTTGGTCTTTACAAAGTTTGTTAATCTCTGTAACTTCTTTGTTCACCAAGTCTTGCATTTGTTTTTTCAATGGCTGCCAAAGCTTGTCCAGCTCTGCATAGCGCTCTAATTGTGCATTGGTTACATAAGGAATATTGGCGTCTAGTTCTCCTTTTAAGAATACATAATCAGCAGAGAGTTTGTTAATGTAGTTGATCACATCATCATTACTCTGAGATTTTGTTTGTACCAATTCTTCTTCCCATTTAGCCAAGGTCTTCTGCACTTTTGCAGATTGTTCTCTGATGGTTTTGTATTTAGTAGTATCGCTCAATTGTTCTTGCAGGTCTGATAATTGCTTGTTCAATTTGCGCATGTTCACAACAGACTTGTGAATCTCATTAATACCTGCTTCTACTTTAGCAGCAAGAAGATGTTGGTCTTCATAATCTTTGGCAGTTGCAACAATTCTGGGATCTGGCAATATATTAAAGGAGATGGTTTTGCTTTGTTTGCCATCACTTAAGAGAGCAGTATAATTACCAGGAACGGCTCTGTGTCCGTCATAACCACCTTCAATAAATACGTCTTGTACACCAGTTTGTGGCGGATAACGTAAGTCCCAAACAAATCTATTAACTCCTCCTTTTGCAGGAATGGTTGGGTCAGGTGATGGACCACCTGCATAACCACCTACAAAATCCTTGTCAGGTTCTGTACCGTATTTGTGTACCAAATTGCCCTTACTGTCTTTGATTTCTAAAGTCAGTTTCATAGCAGAATCTGGCTTTGATGGTAACTGGTAATGCAACACTAATCCAGTTGGTGCATTAATGCCAGAGCGGTCTTGTAAAGGTGTTTCTAAATCATCATCACTCAATTCTCCATTCAATGGACTATAGCCTGAAAGACGGTAAGCGTCTTTTGGTTGAAAGAAATGTAATTGGTCTTTCTTGGCTTGGTCAAATTGCTCAATCAAATGCAGGTCATCTAAAATCCAGAAAGCCCTACCCATGGTAGCTGCAATTAAATTGCCTTGATGAATTTTCAAATCAGTGATGGGTGTAATGGGTAAACCCAATTGCAATTGTTGCCAGTTAGCTCCATCATTGAATGAAACGTATAAGCCTGTTTCTGTTCCTGCAAATAATAAGCCCTTGCGTTTTACGTCTTCTCTAATGCAGCGTGTATAAGCGCCTTCAGGAATACCATCGCTTATTTTTTTCCAAGTCTTACCATAGTCAGTTGTCTTATAGAGCATGGCAGTTTTGTCATTCATCTTATACTTGGTAGCAGCAATATAAACAGTGGCTTTATCGTGAGGTGATACTTCAATACAGTTCACCAATGCTTCCCCCAATCCGGGTGGGCTAACGGTACTCCAACTTGCACCGCCATCGCGTGTAACGCTCACAACACCATCATCACTACCCGTCCAAATCACGCCTTTTTCTAAAGGTGATTCCATAACATAAGCAATGGTGCAATAGTTTTCTCCACCTGCTCCTTCATTGGTATAAGGTGCACCACTAATACCCATCTTAGTAGTATCATGCGTGGTTAAATCTGGAGAAACAGCTTTCCAACTCTTGCCAAAATCAGTGGTCTTAAATAAGATATTACCAGCGTGATAAAAAGTATTGGGTTCGTGTTGACTATAAATAATGGGTGCATTCCAATTGAATCGGTACTTCATGTCTTTGGGTTGCAAAGCCTGGTATTGAATAGGCGCCACCATAAGCTGTTTTCCTTCTCCAGTCTTGCTATCTAGTAACCCAATGGTTCCTTGATAACTACCACCCATGACAAGTTGTGGGTTATTGGGATCAAAGGCTAAGAAAGCACTTTCACCACCTGAGGAATAATCCCAATCCTTTTCACCAATACTCCAACCACTTGGGTTGGAACTTTTGATTTTTACAGAACTATTATCTTGTTGACCTGCATAAATATTGTAAGGGAATTCATTGTCTACAGAAATCCTATAAAACTGTGCAGTAGGTTGATTGTCTAAACTAGACCAAGACTTACCATTGTTGAAAGTGATGCAAGCACCACCATCATCAGACAAAACTTGGTTCTTATTATTGTTAGGGTTGATCCATAATTGGTGATAGTCACCATGACGGCCCCTGATATAGGACCATGTTTTACCACCATCGGTAGATTTTAGTCCTGGTGAGTTTAATACATACACGGTGTTCTCTTCTTTTGGATCAGCAAAACATTCAATATAATACCAAGCACGTTGTGTTAAACGATGGTCTTTGCTAATTCTATTCCAACTCTTACCTGCGTCTTCACTCACAAATAAACCACCCGCTTCTTTTTGGGTATCGCTTTCAATCAATGCATATACTTTTTCACCATTGGCTCTTGAAACACTAATGCTCATCTTACCCATTTCTTTGGGCAATCCCTTTTCCATTTTGGTCCAAGTTTCACCAGCGTCAACAGATTTGTATAAGCCAGAACCCTTGCCACCACTGCGCATTTGCCAAGGGGTTCTTCTATAGTCCCACATAGCTGCATACAAAATGCGTGGGTTGTTCATGTCTAAACTCAAATCGGCGCAGCCTGTATTTTCATCTACATACAGTGTCTTGTTCCAAGTTTTTCCACCATCGGTAGATTTGTAAATACCACGATCTGCATTTGGCCCGTGTAGTGCACCTTGTGCTGCTACATAAACAATGTCTGGATTGTTAGGATGAATACGGATATAAGAAATGGATCCTGTTTTTTCTAGTCCCATTTGCTTCCAAGTTTTTCCTGCATCGGTGCTTTTGTAAACGCCATCGCCATAGCTGGTCATCACACCTCTTGGTGCGTGTTCTCCCATGCCAACATATATTACATTGGCGTCAGATTCTGCCACGGCCACTGCACCTACAGATCCTGTTTTAAAATAATTATCTGAGATATTGCGCCAACTCACACCTGCGTCTTCTGTTTTCCAAACGCCACCACCAGTAGTGCCCATATAGTACACCAGTTGATTTTGAATCACACCTGCGGATGTTACAGAACGCCCGCCCCTAAAGGGTCCGATGCTGCGAAAATGCGCATTCTTAAAAAGGCTATCCATTTTAGGAACTTCTGCTACAACGGGTGCTGCAGTTTTCTTGACTTCTTTTTTCTGAGCCATAGCCGGAGTAATGGCCAATAATCCCAGGAGGGCGTGTATCAACTTCATAGTTAGTTTTTAGCTGATACAAGATACTGCGTATATGGCTCAGAAAAAAACAGGAAATGTTCATCCGCTCATACTTAGTTTTTGGTCATAGCCCAATAAAGTTGGATATTGTAAACTCCAAAACTGACTTCATGAGAAAACAATTACTATCCATCCTTGCGCTAGGCTTGGCAATGGGTATTCAAGCACAACAAGTGGATCTGAACAAACAGTTCAAGGCCATGAAACCCCGCAATATTGGCCCTGCCGGTATGAGTGGAAGGGTTACTGCCATTGACGCAGTAAACAATAATCCCAATATTATTTTTCTGGGTACAGCATCCGGAGGGGTATGGAAAACTGAGAATGCTGGTGCTTCTTGGACACCCGTGTTTGATGAACAACCCATTTTAAATATTGGTAGTGTTGCCATTACGCAATCCAATCCCAGTGTGGTTTGGGCTGGTACTGGGGAGGGTAATCCACGTAACAGTATTAGCTTAGGAGAAGGTATTTACAAAAGTCTAGATGGTGGTAAGACTTGGAAGTGCATGGGTCTGCAAAAAACCAGAAATATTCATAGAATTCTCATTGATCCTAATAATCCCGATGTAGTGTATGCTGGTGTTATGGGTAATCCATTTACAGAACACGCAGAACGTGGTGTGTATAAAACAACCGATGGTGGTGATTCTTGGAAACTGATTCTTCATACCAATGATACCAGTGGTGTTGGTGATATGATTATGGATCCTAGCAATCCCAATAAAATCTTTGTGAATATGTACCAACACAAACGCACACCTTGGAGCTTAAAAGGCGGTGGTAGTGGTAGTGGGTTCTATGTAACTTATGATGGTGGTAAGAATTTTAAAAAATTGGGTAAGGATGATGGACTTCCTGCAGGAGAATACGGACGTATTGGTATTGGCATTTCTCGCAGTAATCCTAATAAAGTATATGCATTGGTAGAAGCTACCAAGAACGGTTTGTACATGAGTGATGACGGTGGTCTTAAGTGGGAACTGGTCAACAGTGATCCTGCAGTTGTAACCAATCGTGCATTTTATTTTCAAGACATTTCTGTTGATCCACAAAATGAAAATAGGGTCTACAATATTAACCAGGTTGTGAACGTAAGTGATGATGCAGGTAAGAGTTTTAAACCTGTCTTACCTTATAGTGGTATTCACCCTGATCACCATGCTTGGTGGATTCATCCATCAAATGCAAACCTGATTATTGATGGTAATGATGGTGGTATTGGAATCTCACGTGACCGCGGTAAAACATGGCAGTTTGATGAGAAATTACCTTTGGGCCAATTTTACCATGTAAACGTAGATAACCAAATTCCTTATCACGTAATGGGTGGATTGCAAGACAACGGAAGTTGGAATGGACCTGCTTATGTATGGATCCAAACCGGAATCAGAAATGCTTACTGGCAGGGTGTTAGCGGTGGCGATGGTTTTGACGTAGTACCTGATCCAGAAGATCCAAACTGGGTATATACCATGAGTCAGGGTGGTAGCGTAAGCCGTTACAATATGGCTACTGGTGATCAGTGGAGTATTCGTCCACCAAAACCAGATGCTAAAACCCGTCAACGTTTTAACTGGAATGCAGCTATTGCACAAGATCCATTTGACAAAAAAACTATTTACTATGGTAGCCAGTTTGTAAACAAGAGTACAGACAAGGGTGCATCATGGACCGTGATTTCTCCAGACCTAACAACCAATGATAGCGCCAAAATTGACCAAAGTAAAAATGGCGGCATCTCAGTTGATATTACTGGTGCAGAGAATTTCTGTACGGTAATTTGTATTGAACCATCGGCCAAAGAAAAAGACATTATCTGGGCTGGTACCGATGATGGTAATGTTCAATTGACCAGAGATGGTGGTAAAACATGGACCAATTTCCGTGGTAAGATTCCTGGTTTTCCAACCGGTGCATGGATTCCTCAAATTCGCGCTTCAAGACATAATGCTGCAGAAGCAATGGTGGTTGTCAATGACTATCGCCGTGGCGATATGAAACCCTATATTTTCCGTACAACTGATTTTGGTAAAACATGGACCAGGATGATTGACGAGAAAAAAGTAGTAGGGTATGCGCTAACTGTTTTGCAAGATCCAACTGAACCCAATTTGATCTTTGTTGGTACAGAACAAGGTCTTTGGATTTCTTTAGATAATGGCAGCAGTTTCCAACAATTTAAAAATGGATATCCATCTGTTTCTACTTATGATTTTGCAATTCAAGAAAGAGAAGCAGATTTGGTTATTGCTACTTTTGGTAGGGCACTTTGGATCTTAGATGATATTCGTCCCTTGCGCAAGTTAGCCTCAAACAAGGGTGTAGCATTTGCTAAGAAACTAACTGCTTTTGAAGCTCCACAAGCTTATCAAGCCAAAATGAAAAATGCACCAGGTATTGAATACAGTACTTATGGTACTTATGAAGGAGAGAATAAAAGAAGGGGTGCTCCATTAAGTTTTTATGTAAACAAAACTTCGGCTGATACTGGCAAGAATAAGATTTCTGATACTGCCATGATTCGCATTTTTGACGCGAATAATACGCAAGTTCGTCAAATACGTACCAAGGCAGATACGGGTTACAACCGTTACTATTGGGGTATGGAAGGAAAAGGAATTAGAGTTGGCGGCGGCGGTGCTGGTAGAGGTGGCGCTGGCGGTGGCGGTGGTGGCGGACGCTTTGGTGGACGCGGCGGCTTTGGCGGCGGAGATGAACCAGGTGGTTTGCCTGTTGATCCCGGAACCTATAAAGTAGTATTGAGTTTGGGTAGAGATTTATCCGATAGTATGATGGTGGTTGTCAACGACGATCCTAATGCTCCTACACCCAAAGAAGTGCGTGATGCTTTGCGTAAGTTTAATACAAGGGTAGAAAAAAGTACCCTAAGGTTGGGTTCTCTAAATGAAAAACTCACAGAAGCGGATGACGTAATTAAAAAAGTAGAAGCCAATTATGCAGGTATGAATGCCAAGCAGTCTGATACTTTGAAAAAAGTAGCCAAAGCCATGTTGGATAGTATTAAAGTGATTAGGGAACAATTGAATGGTGTACCACAAGACAAACAAGGTTATGGTAATATTCCTCAAGTAACGGTTAACAGTGTTTTGCAAGAAGCTCGTGGTACTGCTATGGGTAAGGGTACTATTCCTGGCGCACAGGAAGAGCGCTTGATTGCAGAAGCCGAGAAAATGGTGGATGATGTGGTAAAACGCACCAATGCCTTCTTTGAAGGTCCTTGGAAGGGCTATAGGGCATTGGCCGAAGCTGCTCCTGTTAAGCTATTCAAGGATTATAAAGTGATAGAATAGGGGATCCTTCAACAAGAAATGACAGAAAGCGGTTTACATAAAAACCTGCTCTTCTTCTAAAAATCAACCGCAGTCAGTAATGGCTGCGGTTTTTTTATGCTAGTTTTGCCGCATTAAATCCAGAATATGAGTCAACCCAAACTGAGCCATTTGGCCGAAACACTGATAGGATCTGAAATTGTGAAACTAGGGAATATGATCAGTGAGCGCATTCGCGCTGGTGAAACCATTTATAATTTTACCATTGGTGATTTTGATCCACAGGTATTTCCCATTCCATTTGAATTGGAATCTGAAATCATTGCTTCCTATCACGAACACAATACCAATTATCCCGCAGCAGAAGGGGTATTAGACCTGCGTAAATCAGTTGGTGCCTTTTTAAAAGAGTGGGAGGGCATTGATTATGCACCCAATGAAATTCAAATTGCATCGGGCGGTAGACCATTGATTTATACCATTTTCAAAGCTATTGTAGACAAGGGCGATAAAGTGATCTATGGTGTTCCTTCTTGGAACAACAACCACTATGTACACATGACCGATGGAGAACATTGTGTGATTGAGTGCAGTGTTGAAAATGATTTTATGCCAACGGTAGAAGACGTTGCTAAACATATTAAAGGTGCTACCCTACTTTGTTTGTGTACCCCACAGAATCCAACGGGTACTACTTTAAGCAAGGCATCACTAGAAGCCATTTGTGATTTGATCTTGGCTGAAAACGCCACACGTGGAGCAGATGAAAAGAAACTCTACCTGATGTTTGACCAAATGTATTGGACATTAACCTATGGTACTACTGAACACTATAACCCTATTACCTTACGTCCTGCCATGAAAGAGTTTACCGTTTTTGTTGACGGGATCTCTAAAGTATTTGCGGCAACAGGTGTGCGTGTGGGTTGGGCACTGGGACCAGAGACCGTGATTGCCAAAATGAAAGCCATTCTAAGTCATTTAGGTGCTTGGGCTCCTATGGCAGAACAAAAAGCAGTAGCCAAATACTTGTTGCAAAAAGAAGCCATTGAAGTGTATTTGAAGCATTTTAAAATGGAAGTAGAATTCCGTTTGCGCAGAATCTATGAAGGCTTTATTGGATTAAAAGCAAAAGGATTTTCCGTTGATGCGGTTGCGCCTCAAGCTGCTATTTATCTGACTATTAAAATTGATCTTGTAGGAAAAACAACTGCAGAAGGCAAAACATTGGATACGCAAATGGATGTGACTTCCTATATTCTTGCAGAAGCCAAACTAGCCGTAGTACCTTTTTCTGCTTTTGGTGGTGGCGCAAACAACCCTTGGTACCGTTTAAGCGTAGGTACTTCTAAGAAAGAAGAGATTCCTCAAATGCTTGCTAAATTGGAAGAAGCGTTGGGTAAATTAAAATAAGTATTAACTCTTCAGCATCATTGGGTTTTTCAATCTTTTAAGTCCATGGCAAAAAGCAAGCACTTTTATATTCGTAGGTTCCACCGCTATTTTGGGGTGATCCTTGGGATTCAGTTTTTTCTTTGGACCATTGGCGGATTGTATTTTAGTTGGAGCAATATGGATGAGATTCATGGCGACTTTCAAAAAAAAGAAGTGCCACTACTTTCTTCTAATATTCAATTGGTTTCTCCTTCTGTTGTCTTGGATAGTATCAAACGCATTCATAGAATAGACTCTTTGGTATCTATTCAACTCATAGAAATCTTGGGTAAACCATTTTATCAAATTAGGTGTGTATCGGCCATTAATCATGCTGCCATGGGTCATAAGACCATGCCTTCTATGAATCATTTGGCAGATGCCATAACTGGCAAACTCCGTGGCGCATTATCTGAACAAGAAGCCATCGCGGTAGCAACCGCTAGATACAATGGAAGCCCAGTGGTTAAAAGCGTGGAATATTTAACCAATACCAATGGGCATCACGAATACAGAGAAAGTCCGCTTCCTGCCTATGCCATTAGTTTTGAAAAACCTTTGCATACCACGGTGTATGTGGCTTCTGAATTAGGTACAGTGCAAAAATTCCGCAATGACAAATGGCGTGTCTTTGATTTTCTTTGGATGTTACACACCATGGACTTTGAAAAAAGAGACAATATTAGTAACTGGCTGCTACGCGCCTTTTCCATTTTTGGATTACTCACCGTCATCAGTGGATTTGTGCTCTTCTTTATCAGTGCCAAATGGGGTAAGAAGCCCTAATAGTTATTTGACTGCAAATGGTGGACGAATTACCCAACTACGATGTTGTTGTTTGCGAATCACCATCCAATAAAAAAAGAATCCAGTTGTTAATACCTGCAGTGCTGGAACAATCCAACTTGGAATGCTATTGCTCAAATTGAATAAGAGCCCATCAGTATGAAAATTGCCAAAGCCAATTAATGCCGGTAGGCGATAGTAATAATAACAAGACACTCCTGCGGCTGCAAATACACTTACTAGTCTTTGCTCATTCTTTGGAGAGACCATCATAGATGCAATAATGTATACAATGCTGGTTACTATAAAACCTAAGAGCGGTAATTTATAAACACCCAATAGGTTGTTCCAATTAAATAGTTGTTCATCGGGTACATGAAACCATCCCCAAATAAACCCTGGTAATCCTCCTACAATTAGTAATCCGCTCAACTGATGATACAAAGTTCGTTTAGTAGAAATGGGATGAATATTGGGTGTGCTATCTGGACAAGGCACAACACAGTTTTGACACTCACTGCAATGTGCATTTGGAACTGTAAATAAGGTATTCCCACCGTATAGTTTTTCAACTGGATGCACGGGACAAAGACCAGAGCACCAAGCAGACTTCCATTCAAAATAAAAACCCATAATCATGCCCAAAACCACCATGGCCATAATAAGAGTTGCAGTTGCTATTCCACTGTTATTAAATACAGCGTGTCTTAATGGAACAATGGTATAAAGCATCATGATAGCTAACAGGTTTAACTTACCTAATTGAACGGCGGTTAGCTTTTTTCTTTCAGATAGTCCAAAATGTCTGGGCATTAAATTGGTAGTTGCCAATGGGCAGATATTGCGCCAAACACCAGTAGCCAAAACAAATAAAGCAGGTGCTACTGGAATCAGGATATTCCAAAACAATAGCAATCCAATGTTTGGAAAAAACACCAAGCAGATCATGATGGCGGCTCCTACCAGCCATACAGCAGCCTGTACAGCACGCCACAAATAAAAGCCTTGTTCTGACAATTTTTTTTCAGGATGTAACCTGCGTAAAGTCTCTGACATGATTCCTGTTTAATTTTCAAAATGACTAAGCGGATTGAAAATTAAAAGAAGGATTAGTAATAAATCATGACTTTTCTCATCTTTGTTGATACAACCTTACAAATGTCAGACCAAATCCCCACACTCAAAGCCATTGCAGACAAATTGAATTTCTCTGTTTCTACGGTATCTAGGGCTTTGAGCAATCATCCCAGAATTGGATTACGTACAAGAGAATTGGTGCAGAAAACCGCCAAGGAACTGGGCTATGAGCCAAATCCTAAAGCCATTTTTTTTAAACAACAGAAAAGCTTTGTCATTGGCGTAATCATGCCTTCTATTAGAGAAGAGTTTTTCTCTCAAGCCATTAGTGGTATGGAAACAGCCGCCATGGAACAGCATTACACCATTTTATTTGGTCAGAGCTTTGACAATTTGGAAAGAGAAATGAAAGTGGTAGAAACCATGAAGCAGCAGCGGGTAGATGGTTTAATCATATCCTTAGCCAAAGAGACCAATAAATATGACCATTTATTGGCGCTGGAGAAATACAATATTCCTATTGTCTACTTTGATAGAGTACCCAATATAGACAAGACACACAAAGTGTTTTGCAATTTGTACAAGGGCACAGTTGACATGGTTGGTTGGTTATTCAACAAGGGTTATAGAAGAATAGCCTTGATCAATGGCCCGGATAAATTGTCAGCAAGTAAAGAAAGATTAAATGGATATATTGAAGGAGTGTCTAAACAGAAATTGAAAGTAGACATGCAATTGGTAGAGACTACCGATTTTAGCAAGGATAGTACCCAACGTGCCATGAAAAAATTATTGGCATTGAAAAATCCTCCAACTGCTGTAATCACTTTTAATGATTATGTACATATGGACGCTGTGCAATATGCCAATAAGCAACATATTGAAGTGAATAAAGAAATGGCATTTGTTAGTTATGCTAACCTGCCCATTACCAGCTACACGGCTTATCCACCAATGGTTTCAGTGGAACAGTATCCGTATAGCCAAGGATTAAAAGCCATGGAAATGATGATTCATTTGTTGAATCAAAAAACGGATCAAGCAACGGCAGCCCAATTTTTGACAGAAGAGATTAGACCCAGTTTAGTAGCCTATTTGCAATAATCATTATTGAGCTTTACCAGGAGCGCGCCTATTTTTTCCGGGATGATTTGTGAGAACATCTCCCAAGTCTTCACGTGCTTCATTGGCAATTTTGGTTAGTTGCTCCACAACATCTGGTAAACTCTTACTCAAGTCATAACGCTCACCTGGATCACGTCTTAGGTCAAATAAGCCCCCTTCAAAAGCAAAATTTTCATTGGCTTTTCCCGGCACACCATCCTTGCCAGGTGCAAATCCTTCATAGGTTCTACCTGGATGTGGAAAGACCAATTTGTATTGCTCGTTTCTTACAGCTTCTAAATTGTTGGCACGATAGTAATAGAGAAATTGTTTTCTAGGTTGAGCCTTAGCATCTCCTTTAAGTAGGGGTAAAATATTGACCCCATCAATTTTATTTTTGGGTAATTCTGCTTTTGTAATAGCCGCAATAGTGGGCAAGAGATCTATCTCAGAAGCCAATTGGTTCATCACAGCACCAGCTGGAACTACTCCCTTCCATGCCATTAGACAGGGCACGCGTTGGCCGCCTTCCCATGAAGTTCCCTTGCCCTCGCGCAAGCCACCAGCACTTCCAGCGTGATTACCATAGTTTAACCAAGGGCCATTATCGGATGTGACTATGAGTAAAGTATTTTCTTCCAGTTTTAAAGCTTTGAGGGTTTGTCTAATCTGTCCAATACTCCAGTCCAATTCCATGATCACGTCTCCATACAATCCCTGCGCAGACTTTCCCTTGAACTTGCTAGAAACCGCCATGGGCACGTGTGGCAGGGGATGGGCCAGGTAAACAAAAAAGGGTTTGTTCTTGTGTTCTTTGATAAATGCCACCGTGCTTTCTGTAAAAGTGGTAGTGAATTTGGTGCTATCAGGATTGGTTTCAATGGTTTTCTCGCCCTCTATTAAAGGCAGGGGTGGATAGTAATTTTTCACATTGGGGTGGTTGGGAACCATATCGTGTGAATAGGGAATCCCATAGAAATAGTCAAAACCTTGATGCGTTGGTAAAAATGGCGTTAAATGACCCAAATGCCATTTTCCAAAAGCGGCTGTGGTATAACCGTTAGACTTGAGCATTTCTGCCAATGTGGTTTCATCTGGGTTGATCCCTGTTTTACTGGTATGGTCCAAAGCACCACTAAATCCAATTCTGTTGGGATAACAGCCGGTTAATAATCCCGCGCGTGATGCCGAGCATACCGCTTGTGCAGAATAGAATTGACTAAAGAATGTTCCCTCTTTTGCCAGCTGGTCCATCTGCGGTGTTTGGTAACCCGTTGCGCCAGTGATTCCCAAGTCACCATAGCCCATATCGTCAAAATTCACAATGATGATATTGGGTTTGGAAGATTTTCCCTTTTCTACTTCGGTGCCCGCAAAAACAGTAATGACAAGTGTTATAGCAAAAAGGCAGAGTAATATTTTTTTCACGTAGCTAGTTTTTTTGGAAGTCTAAAAATATTGAATTTATATTTGTCCACCAAAACACTAGACTAATAAAATTCTTTATCATTAACAAAATAGTCTTTGCTTTTCCAAATTGCAAATCCTTTTTTGTGCAATCGGTTGCGCTATGATTTCTGGATTTCAAGTAATAATTTAAGTAACATAAACGCCAAACCATGTTTGAAAAAACCTACCAAAAACTGCTTATTGCCCTTGCAGCTGTCTTGCTCTTTGCAGGCCAGTCAATGGCACAAACCCTAGTAAAGGGAACGCTTCGTTCCTCAGTAGACCAATCACCCCTAGAAGGGGCATCCGTTTTGGTCAAAGGCTCCAAAACAGGTACCCAAACCAATGCTGCTGGTCAATTTAGCATCAGTGCTAAGTCTACAGACCAATTAGTGATTAGCTCTGTTGGTTTTGGTAGCCGAACCATCAATGTATCTGAGATTTCAGGTGCATTAGAACTGCAATTGATTCCAACTAAATCAGAATTGGAAGACGTTGTAGTGGTTGGTTATGGTGCCCAGAAAAAAATTACCATGACCAGTTCAGTAACTCAAATCAAAGGTGCTGAACTAACCAGAAGGCCAGTATCTAACCTGCAACAAGCATTGCAGGGTCAGGCTCCAGGATTAACAGTACTTGATAGAGGTGGTGAACCGGGTAGAACTTCCGCAACCATGCGTATCAGGGGTACCACTACTTTTAGTGGTAATAGTTCTGGTAACAGCTCTCCGCTTATTATTGTAGATGGGGTTGAACAAACATTTTTTAACCTCAATCCAGAAGATGTGGAAACCATTTCTGTATTAAAAGATGCATCCTCTACTGCCATTTATGGATCAAGGGCTGCAAATGGTGTTATTTTAGTTACCACCAAAAGAGGTAAAGCAGGTAAGACTTCCGTAACCTACAATGGATATTTTGCTTTACAGAATAGTACCAATGATCCAGTTCAAATGGAATTGGAAACTTATATGCGTTATCAAGTGTTGGCCTACACCAATTCAGGATTAACTGTTCCGGCACGTTACCAAGAATCAAGTATTCAAGCTTGGGTAAGTGCAACTGATAGAAACAAATACCCATTACCCAATATTTGGTTTCAAAATGTATTAAGATCTGCTCCTCAATACAGCCACAATATTTCAATTAGTGGTGGTGGAGAAAATAGCAGAACTAGGGTGAGTCTTCGTTCATCTGGTCAGGATGGAATTGCACCAGGTTATGACGCATCCATTCGTGAAATGAGGGTGAATAATGACTTGAAAATTTCTGATAAATTAAAAATGAGCACAGACCTGAACTATCGTTTCAACTATTCTAATAGTCCATATAGGGGAGATGCTTTCAACTATTTTTTACACGGATCTCAATGGACGGTTCCCAAATATGATGATGGTACTTATGGCCTAAGTCCACAAAACAATAACCCATTGATGTTCTTGGAAAAAACAGGCTATAATAAAATCAGTACCCATTATTTATACGGAACAGCAAAATTGGATTATGAAGTAATCAAGAATCTAACGCTTACCGGACAAGTATCTGGTGTGTTCAATTACCAAGAACAGAAAGCTTACCAGAATGCCTATAGCAACAAAGACGCCATTACTGGTGGTACCGTAACAGTTGCTAATAACTTACTCACTGAAAGCCGTTCTAGATTTACAGAATTAACCACCAACTTCTTGGCTAATTATCAAAAGACAATCAAGAAACACGAGTTCAAAGGATTGTTAGGATTTTCAGAAATCTATAATAATGGTAATAGTATTTCTGCCTATCGCGAACGCTTTTATAATAACGATATCCAGTCTCTGGGTCAAGGTACTAATGATGCTACCAAGACCAATGGAGGATCAGATTATGAATACGGCTTGCGTTCCTACTTTGCAAGATTTAACTATGCATATGATAGCAAATACTTGCTAGAAGTAAATGGTAGGTATGACGGATCTTCTAGGTTTGCTGAAGAAAACCAATATAGTTTCTTCCCTTCTTTTTCTGCCGCTTGGCGATTGTCTAGGGAATCATTTTTCCAAAAATTAAACCTACCCGTAAATGAATTGAAACTGCGTGGTTCATGGGGACAAACAGGAAACCAAACAGTACCCTTGTATAGTTATTATTCATCACTCTCCTCAGGGTCTTATACATTTGGTGGTGCTGCAGTTACTTCATTCTCTGCTACCTCTCTGGCAGACAGAACCATCACTTGGGAAACCAATACACAGACCGATTTGGGAATTGATGGTACCCTATTTAACAACCACTGGAACTTTAGTATTGACTACTATAAGAAAAGAACCGAAGGAATTTTGTTGGCACTACCACTTCCTGCTGTTACTGGATTTACTTCTTCTAACCAAAACGCTGGTATTATTGATAACAAGGGTTGGGAATTTACGCTGGGTTACAAAAACAATAGCAACAAAGTACAATATAGTTTTCTTGGAAACTTTGCTATCAGTACCAATAATGTAGTTGATTTAAAAGGTTCAGGACCATTTATCTCTGGTTCAGATCTTGACCCAAGATATATTGTTGCAGAGGGATTGCCATTTAATGCCCATTGGGGATATAAAACAAATGGATATTTTCAAACTGCTGCTGAAATAGCTTCTTATCCAACTATTGCAACTGGTACAAAACCAGGAGACGTTAAATATGTAGATCTTAATAATGATGGAAAAATCAATGCCGATGATATGACTATGATTGGTAATCCATTTCCAAAATTCACATTTGGTTTAAACAGTGAAGTAAGCTACCGCAATTTTAGTTTGAACATATTCTTCCAAGGTGCCGCAAAAGTAGATACGCGTATTTCTGGTGCCTTAGCAGAGATGGGAATATTTGAAGGATTTACCCATCAAATCTTTGCAGGCAATTATTGGACCCCAACCAATACCAACGCCAAATTTCCATTGCCTAGAAAAAGTGATCAACGCAACGTTAATACTTCTGATAGACAAATCATTGATGGTTCATATTTAAGGTTGAAAAACATTCAATTGACCTATACCCTTTCTCCAGAACTAAGCAAGAAATTGGGTATCAAGGGAGCCAATGTATACACTTCTGCAACTAACCTAGTTACTTTCTCCAAATTGAATGAATGGAGTTTGGACCCGGAAGCAGAATCTGGAAGGGTCACTTATTTTCCACAAACCCGATTGGTAACCATTGGTGCTAACATCAATTTCTAATCCCTAAATTATTGAACATGAAACAATATCAATCTTATATAGCCATCCTAGCATTCTCAACACTAACAAGTTTGAGTGGATGCAAAAAAGCAGTATTAGAAACACTACCCAACGATAGAATTTCTTCTGAAATTTATTGGAAAACAGAATCAGACGCGCGTTCAGCAGTCAACGCTATTTATCCAAGTTTAGATGCAGTAAATCTGTTTAACCTAGACGGTGTTACAGAAATTGGGCATACCAATACAACCTTCACCGCGGAATACAATATTGAGAATGGTACTTATGATGCTTCTCATTCTAGAATCCAAACAGAATGGACCGCTGGCTATAGAGGTATTTATTTGGCCAATTTCTTGTTAGACAATATTGACAAAATTCCTTCTACCAATACTGCACTGATGGGTCAGTTTAAAGGAGAAGCAAGAACCCTGCGTGCTTATTTTTATATTAAGTTAGTAGGGCTTTACGGAGACGTACCTTTAATCACAACCAATATTAGTGCTGCCGATGGTAAAGAAGTTACAAGAACTGCTGCAAAAACGGTTTGGGATTTTATAGATAAGGAGTTAACAGAAGCTGCTGCCTTATTGCCAACTACTTATGCAGCTGCCGACAAGGGAAGAATTACAAAAGGAGCTGCTTTGGCTTTGAAAGCAAGGGCTGATTTATGGGCTGGTAGGTATGCCGATGCTGCAGCTGCTGCTAAACAAGTGATTGATTTAGGCGTTTATTCCTTGTTGCCAGAATATGGAAAACTATTTAGTGTTGCCAGTGAGAATAGTGCAGAAGTAGTATTAGACAAGCAATTTTTAACTGGTACCATTACCCAGAATGCATTCTCTTTTATGGGTCCATACAGTCAGAAAAGTTCTGGTAGTAACTATGTTCCTACTAAGGCCTTGGTTGATTTGTACACTATGAAAAATGGAAAAGCCATTTCAGATCCTACATCAGGGTTTGATCCACAAAATCCTTATTTGAATAGAGATCCCCGCTTGCGTTTCACCAGTTATTTAGACGGAGATCCGCTTCCTAGTGGCATCTTATTTAGACCAATTCCAGGTAGTGGCGGAGGAGACGAAATTGGAAAAACACAATACAATACCACCACAGGTTTCTCTTTGAAAAAATATTGTAGCGCAGAAGATTTTGCAGCACCAGGTGCTTCAGGATTGAACTTTATCCTACTCCGTTATGCAGAAGTATTATTAACATATGCGGAAGCAAAAATTGAACTAAATCAAATAGACGCAACCGTATTTGATGCCATTAATAAAGTAAGAACCAGAACAGATGTTGGTTTGCCTGCATTGCCAAACACATTAACACAAACTGAACTTAGAGCTGCAGTACGTTTAGAACGCACCATTGAATTGGCTTTTGAGGGATGGCATTTGTTTGATATTCGCAGATGGAAAACAGCTGAAACTGTGATGCCAGGAAAAGTATTTGGGATAACTTATTATAGTGCTGGTGCGCCTGTTGTAGTGGAAGTGCCGAGTGTTGTAAAAACATTTAGTGCTGCTAAACATTATTTGTGGCCTGTACCACAGAAAGAAAAGACTTTGAACCCTGCATTGGGTCAGAACCCCGGATGGTAATTAAAGGATTCATGGAAAAAAGAACCCCAACTGAATGGTTGGGGTTCTTTTTTTAAAGTTGTACCTAAAGTTGAATAGCATCCAATTGCTTAGTCTGATACAATTGATTGTAGTCTTTGATAGATTGTTTAATGCCCTGTAGTTTTTCTTTTTCAGCAGCCCATTCTTTTTGAAGATCTGCCAGTCTTGCTTTTAGACCACTGGTGATTTTTGGATTGGGAGCATCGGCTACGCCTTTGATATTGAAAAACTCTGCATTGATTTTACTTGGCCAGTTGATCACGTCCTGACCATTCTTGATCCTGCTTTCTACAATATTGGATTCCCATTCATCTATGGATTTAACCAATGACTTTGCTTTGCTCACCAAACTATCTGCTTGTTTGTTGTCTTTATACACGTCTGCATAGTGCTGCAATTGTTGTTTTACTTTTCTCAAATCAATCACCGATTGATGAATTTCACTAATAGACGCAGTAATAGTTTCTAATATGCCTTGTTGTTCTTTCCAATCAGCATCGCTTGCGGTAATGCCCGGATTAGGTAATACTTTAAACGCTACTTCTTTCACCGTTTTATTGTGTGTGAGTCTAGCCGTATAATTGCCAGGAGCCACTGCGTAACCGCGATAGTCGCCGAAAATATACACCCCTTTTACATCGGGCTTTGGAATCTCTGTACGGAAGTCCCAAAGAAAACGATTATGTCCTTTCTCTACAGACAATGGCTCTTTGGGTGCGGGTCCGCCTGGGTACTTGCTATAATTTTCGTCTTCCAGATTGGAATAGGTTCTGATAATTTTTCCACTAGCATCTACAATGCTCAAGCTCACCGTATCTTTTTCTCCCAACTTGGGTAACACATAATCCAGTATTACGCCTTCTGCTGCATTCTGACCTGCACTGTAATTGGATTCTGGCAAACCATTGCCACCACCATATTTATAACTAACCTTGGGTTGAAAAATTTGTAAGCTTGGTTCTTTTAAATTGGCAGCACTTTGTTGAATGGCAGACAAATCATCTAAGATCCAGAACGCACGTCCTGCAGTAGCAGCAACCAAATCATTGTCTCTAATCATCAAATCGGTTACAGGAACAATGGGTAGGTTTAACTGAAACTGTTGCCAGCTATTACCTGCATCATTTGATAAATAGAAAGCCCTTTCTGCACCTGCATAAAGAATATTCTTATTTTGTTTATCTTCTCTAATCACTTTGATAAAATCATCTGCCTGTACACCTTTTGTAATCTTGGTCCAGGTCTTGCCATAATCCGTTGTTTTGTAGGTATAAGAAGCATAGTCATTCAATTTATATCGCGTAGCAGATACATAAGCTGTGCCCTTGTCAAAAGCTGAAACCTCAATACTATTGATTTGTGATTCGGGCAAACCAGTTGGTGTTACATTGGACCAGGTTTTACCTTCATCACGTGTTAGTTGCACAAAACCACAATCACTACCCGTCCAGATTTCTCCTTTTGATATGGGTGATTCAGCTACATAAAAAATGGTATTATAGTTTTCACCACCAGCACCTTCATTGGTAAAAGGCATACCACCAGGTCCTTGTTTTGATTTTTCATTTCGGGTTAAGTCTGGGCTAATCACATCCCAATTAATACCTGTATTGGTAGTTTTAAATAGTACGTTACCCGCATGATACACCGTGTTAGGGTCATGTGCCGATACTACAATAGGCGCGTTCCAATTGAATCTATACTTCATGTTCTTGGGTTCAATGGCCAAGTTCATGGTAGGATAGGCTTGAATATTTTTGATCTCACCATTCTTTCTGTCTAATAGTTCAATGTAGCCCTGATAGCAACCGCCATATACATTCAATGGATTGTTGGGATCAAATGCTAAAAATGCAGATTCACAACCTGGGCCAAAAGTCCAATCCCTTTCTGTGAGTGATCCAATATTATTACGGCTGGCAATAATTACAGAACTATTGTCTTGTTGACCACCATATACTTTATAAGGAAATACATTGTCTGTGTTGACCCTATAGAACTGTGCTGTTGGTTGGTTCATGATACTAGACCAAGAACGGGTTCTGTCAAAACTAATTTCAGCACCGCCATCATCGGCCAAGCCTATAATATTATTAGCCGTTGGGTGAATCCAAAAATCATGGGTATCGCCATGGGCTACACGCACTGGCGTAAATGTTTTACCACCATCAATGGAACGCATCACGGGTGCGTTCAACACATACACTAAGTTTTCATTTACCGGATCTGCAAAGACCTTCATATAATACCAAGACCTTGAACTAATGTCTTGGTTATTGGAAAGCAGTGACCAGCTTTTACCCGCGTCATCACTTCTATACAAACCTGATTTAGCTTTCTCGGTTTCAACAATAGCAAAGACCCGATTGCTATTGGCTCTTGAAACGCTTACTCCAATTTTTCCCATGGATGCAGGAAGACCACCTGCCAATTTTGTCCAAGTATTTCCTTCGTCGGTAGATTTATAAATAGCAGAACCAGGTCCTCCACTAGAAACAGTCCAGGGAAAACGGCGGTGTTCCCAAGCTGCTGCATACAACACGCGAGGGTTATTCATATCCATACTCAAAGAAGCAATCCCCGTGCTATCATTGATGTATAAAGTACGTTTCCATGTAGTTCCTCCATCCGTTGATTTGTAAACCCCACGTTCATTGTTATTACCGTGCACGGTTCCTTGTGCAGCTACAAAAACCACATCAGGATTGCTGGGATGTATCACCACATCAGCAATATGCCTGGTTTTTTCCAAGCCCATATTTTTCCAAGTCTTACCTGCATCGGTTGATTTATAAACACCGTCTCCATAACTGGTCATCACACCACGTACAGCGTGTTCACCTGTTCCTACATACACCACATTGGGATCAGATTCTGAAACAGCAATGTCTCCAATTGATCCTACTTTAAAAAATCCATCAGAAATGTTTTTCCAAGATCCGCCACCATCATCAGTCATCCAAACACCACCACCGGTATAACCTGCGTAAAAGCGTTGGTCATTTTTTACTACGCCAGAAACGGCATTGGCTCTACCACCTCTAAAGGGCCCAATATTGCGCCATTTAAGACCGGCATACATACTGTCTGGGCTTGTGACAACTACTGGAGCTGGGGCTACTTCTTTTTTCTTTTGAGCAGCAAGAGTCAATGACAGACCCATCAATCCTGCAAGGAAAAACTGTTTCATATAAAAAATTGAGGGATTAAGATACTACATACGAATGATGTTCCCATCTTCCATTTCAATGATTCGCTTGGTCTTGGCAGCAAATTCATTGTCATGGGTTACAATCAATAAAGACTGATGGTACTCGCTGGCAAGTTCTTGGAAAATATTGAACACAATCTCTGAATTCTTCTTATCAAGATTACCTGTGGGTTCGTCACCCATGATAATCAATGGATCATTGATTAATGCACGGGCAATGGCTACGCGTTGTTTTTGACCACCGGATAATTGATTGGGATTTTTAAGGGCTTCATTGTCAATACCAAGGATTTTTAGTTTTTCCATGGCACGGTGCTCCACTTCTTTCTCAGAATACTTACCCAATTTAAGCCCGGGTAGCATCACATTTTTCAAAACCGAAAACTCATTGAGTAGGTAGTGAAACTGAAATACAAATCCAATTTTTTCATTGCGCACTTTGGCTAGTTCCGCTTCCTTTCTATTACGCATGGCCATACCATCTATAAATAGTTCACCTTCATAATCCGTATCCATGGTGCTCAAGATATAGAGCAGGGTAGATTTACCGCATCCAGATTTTCCAATCACAGAAACAAATTCAGACCTGTTGATACTAAAGCTAATTTCTTTCAAGACCTGCACCGTGAGTGGGTCATGAAAGTATTTGGTAATTTTTTTAGCTTCTAGTATTATATCGCTCATATTATTTTCCTCGGATAATGACTACAGGATCAATCTTGCTTGCTTTGCGCGATGGGAAATAGCCTGCCATATAAGTTGTTACTAATGAGAAAATACCCCCAATCATATAGAACCTAGGGTTGTAATTAATGGGATAAGTTTTTACGGTGGGTAAAGACGCTGTATTAAAAGGAATTTGATCAATCAAAGCAGATAATCCAAATCCAAATAAGAGCCCGAGTGCTCCACCAAAAATACCAATGCTTAACGCGATGGTAATAAAGATTTTGTTTACGTCTGAACCAGAAAACCCCGTTGCTTTAAGAATGGCAATGGAATCCATTTTTTCATAGATCATCATGTTCAGGATATTGTAAATACCAAATCCTGCTACAATTAATAGGGTTACACCAACTGCATAAGAAATTAGTGTTCTAACAGAACTACCTGTTTCAAATTGTGAATTGGCAGTTTGAATATCAATGGCCTCAATATTAAATTTGTCATGATATTCTTTGGCCATATTTGGTGCTTGCAAAATGTCATTGAGCTTAACCTGAATGTCAGTAATATAGCCAGTTGATTCTCCCAATAATTTTTGAGCAGTATTCAAATTGGCATAACTCTGTACCTTGTCAATTTCACTAATACCGGATTGAAAATAGCCTACTACCTTTAATTGAAATCGCTCTCCTTTGCTGGTTGTTACTTGTATAATATCGCCAATGGCAGCCATCATTTTTTCTGCTGCTCCTTTACCCAATACAATACTATTGGGAGTATTCTTTAAGTCTATATAATTACCTGAGGTAACATAAGTGCTAAAAAAGAATAACCTGTTTTCCTCTTCTACATCAATCCCATTGATCACACCTGTAAGATCAATAGAGCCCACATTGTAAAACACCTGTGCGGTAATTTTTGGAGCTACTCCAAAAACCCTACTGTCTTTTTTTAATGCATCAATAATAGGAGCGCTATTGTGAATTTGCAAAAGTTCATCCTTGGGTTTGATGGAGCGGACAAAATTGTGGTGCTTTTTATAAGCAGGATACAAGTCAACAGGCTGTTGTTCACTGGCCTGAATCTCATTATACAAACGAATATGTGGGGTCCTGTTTAAAATGAGCCCATCTAACATATCGTTCAAACCAGACATAAAGCTCAGCAGGGTAATAAACATGGTAATTCCAAAAGTAACACCAATGGCAGCCACTAGGGTTTGCTTCCACCTGGCCAGCAGTAGTGATCTTGAAACGTCTACAATCAGCTTTACATTCATTGCGCTGGTTTTACCAATTCGTCTTTTGCGCTAAGACCAGAAAGCACTTCAATGGATATATAATCTTTGAGACCGGTTTTGATGATTTGTTTTTCGCCATTTGCTTTGAGAACCGTGCTATCATTTACTAAATAGTTTCTAGGAATCAACAAAACATTTTCCTTGGTACGCAGTACAATGCTTGCTTCAAAACTAATATTGGGATAGAGTTGTGGCGGTGCTTGTTTAAATTCAGCTTCCACCATAAAACTTTTGCTACGCTCATTCATGATGGGATTAATCTTGGTAACGCTAGCTTCAAACACTTGTCCCTTATAACTTTCTAAGCTCACCAATACAGGCAATCCTTTTTTGATTTGAATAATATCAAATTCGTCTACTTGCATTTCTAAAATAAAATGTGCAGCGTCTCCAATAATTGCCAAAGGACTTTGTGTTCCAGCAATCTCTCCTTTCACTTTGCTCAAACTATAGACAACACCACTGATTTCACTTCTAATGGTAAAGTCATTTTCTAGTTTAGAATTAATCTGTAATAATTTCTTTGATTGATCAGAACTAAAGTCTAATTGCTTTTTTAAGTCTTCATATTTTAAAATAGCAGAACTATACTGGTCTCTGGAACTTTTGTATGCCAGTTCTCGTTGGTCTAATTCATTTTTTGTACCAATCTGTTCTTTCCATAATGCTGCTTGTCTACCAAACAACAAAGAATCATTGCGCATTTTATATCGGGCTTGATCAATCAGCAGTTTTGCATCATTGAGTTTGCCCTGGTTATTATTAAAATCAGAGAATCTAGCACTTAAGGCTGCATTCTCTTTGTTCAGTTGTTGTGTTTCATTTGAAATGGCAAATAAGGGATCTCCTTTTTTTACCGTATCACCTTCCGAGACATATACGGTTTCAATAATTCCGTTCACGGTTGAAAATGCCTGATATTGGTTCTTGCTTTTAATGAGGCCAGAAGCATAAATTGACTCAGTGATGGAAGCCACCGTAGGGCTGATTTTCTCCTGTTTTTTCTTGCAGGCAAATAAAGACAGTGCCAAAAAAACGATCAGGTATCTAGACATATCAATAATTAAAAGTCCCATTTTCATAGCATTAACTAGGAAAACGAAGACTTCTTAAAGGTACAACCGAATTTTTGAACTACTTGAAATTCAGTAGTTTTTGCAAGTTTTTCTTCTATTTACCTAATTGCCCAATTCAAAAACAAGGAGGAAAGTTGGGTTCTTTATTTCTTTTTAGGATAGGGTTGGTTGCCCTTGGCATAAAACCAAAGAATCCGATTCATTTCATCGTCTTCTCCACCATCAACCTCGTCATAAACCTCGTTCTGTGATTGAAGTGCAAAACGTTTGGCTTTACCAGTCAGTGCATTCAAGGGCTTATTCATTTCATTCAAGGGAATATTGTTGGCCAAATGCGTAAAGCTGCCACTTTTTTTATTAGGTTGAAAACAGGCAGTCATAAGTCTGGCACTAGCGTCCATGCTATTCATGGGTGGGATCCCTAAAATCTGTTCCATGGTTCTGAGCATGGAAACCTGATTGTAAGTAGTACTATTTAATTCGCCCGTACTATAGGCACTTGCTACTAGACCAACCGTTCTATAAGCAGAGATATGATCCCATCCACCTTGTGAGTCATCTTGTGTAATAAAGACTACGGTGCTATCCCAATACTTGCTCTTACTAATATGTTCCATAATCCTACCCAAAGCCAAATCATTGTCTGCTACCATGGCATTGGGTGTTGGAAAATCTGGTGAGGTTCCTGAACTATGGTCATTGGGCAAGGAGAGCACCATCAAATTAGGCAGGCTATCTCCAGCTGCATATTGATCCCATTCTTTGATAAAAATATCTGCACGTAACTGATCCGTAAACGCAATATTGTCACAGTCAGGAAACTGTGGAGAGATAATAGGTTTGAGTCTGGCAATAGTACTCACATTATACCAGTCTGGTTTGATACCATTTTGATAGTCCGCATAAATATTGGACCATTTTCTTTTTCTGTCATAAATGGTTTTGCAAGCTTCTCCAAATACCCGAACGGTTTTACCATGATCCAATGCATGGTTCCAAATAAAACCTGATGGATTATATACAAGAGCATCTTCTTGGCGGTGCGGGTAACTCCTAAACCATGCTCGAACATTTTTTTCTACATAATCAGAGACCATACCCGCATCGGTCCATTGGTGGCCTTCGGCCGATGATTTACCAGAAGCATAGTATTGGTCCATCCAACCATATTGATTGGCCAATGCGTGTATATTGGGAGTGATTCTTTTGCCAAAAATGGTAAGACTACTATCATTGTTTCCCTTTGGCATGTCTCCAAAAACCTGGTCATAGGTTTTGTTCTCTTTGATAATATAGACCACGTGTTTGAATACCGATGGCTCACCGGTCCTCTCTGGAACTGGAATAGGAGTTCTATTGGGTCTTGGCGCAAGCTCCTGTTGTTGTACCCTATTCAACAAATTGAGTTGCGCAACTTCTTGTGTATATTTTTCTAAGAGCGTTTTATCCGGCATGGAAATAATACTCACAGATGCCAATTGCTGGTGTATGCTTCTTGCTTTCTTTTTTTGATCAACCACATTAGCACCATTGGATTCCAAATTGGTCACAATTAGTTTGTCCTTGGTTAACAACAATCCCCCTGGAAATGCTTCAGTAGGAATATAACCTATGATCTGTGTTTTACCCTTGCCATTGCTAGCAGAAAGTTTACCCAATTGAACCACTGCAATGGCGTTGTCTAATCCATTGGCCACATACAATTGGTGATGCATTTCATCAATGGCTAATGCATTGGGTGTACTACCCAATAATTGTTTATTGCCACGCATCAAACCCACGGGAATGGTTTCTACCAATTGTTGGTTCTTGGTTTGAATCACAGAAACCTCATCGCTAGAGCCATTGGCTACATAAACCAGTTTCTCATCTGCTGACGCAAGTATGGCATTGGGGTGGAGACCCACCCTGATTTCTTTGATCAATTTTCCAGATGCTGCGTCAATGACAGAAACGGTTCCATTTTGAGTGGCACCAGTTCTAGGATCCGTGTAAGCAAAACCCCAAGGAACACCGGCTCTTTCTCTTAAACTATCTGTTGCATTTTCTCCCGCCCAATTACTTACATACAATGCTTGGTTGGCATAAGCTACACCATAAGGCGCTACACCGGTAGCAGATTCCCAAACAATCTGTTTGTCTGAAAAACGAATTTTCACCAAGCGATTGTTCCCATTGAGCACCACATACAAAAACAGTTCTTGGTTTTCAGGAACAATCGCAATGCCATTTGGTAAAGAATTGCTAGCTGGTGCTTGCTTGTTAAAATTGATACTGCTAATATTTTTGAATCCATTGTTCCATTCAGCCAACATCAATGAACCAATGCCACTACTATTGTCTGCGGCACCCCAGGCAATCATGGTTTTACCATTATACTGAAAACTTCTAATGCCACTATAGACACTCATGTGTTTTTTAAAGAGGGCATTGTCTGTATATGACCATCTTTCTACAATGGTATTGGTTTGGGCATCCATGGCTACAAGACCATACCTATCTTCTACCACAAAAAGTCCTGCCTCATTTAAAGCAGCTGCATCCAATGCGTGATTTTCTAGTTCAGGTTTACCAAAACGAATCACTTCTCCAGCAGATTGAATAATCCGGTTATAGGGTAAGAGTTGCTGTGCTTTATTTGACTTAACCAAAAAATCAGAGAGCCCAATAATATGATCTGTATTAATATAATCAAGCCCCCACTCCATCATTTTTTTCCATGTTGCTGTATCATCAGCTGCTCCCCAGAATCTAGTAGGTTTACCTGCAGCCTTGGCTTTTTCCAATACGGCTTGAATTTTGGATTGCTCAGCTTCGCTAACCTGCAAGGGAAATTTTGCTTTTACATAATTGCCAAAATCATCGCTGAGTAGCGCCAATTTTTTCAAAGCATCTTCGCTATAGTTTTGGTTTAACCTACCATCAAACCAAATATAGACAGGGTAATTTTTCCATTTGTCTTCAGAAGGTCTATTACCCGAAATAACCAATTTCAATTTTTTACAATTGCTGATGCTAGGGTATTGTTTTAGCAAATCTACCAAGACAGCCAGCGTGGGTTCAGCTGCTGTTTTAATATCTATCAAGAGTTGTAAACCTTGTTGATTGGAATAAACCTGACCTGCATTTTTTTGAATGGCGGTAGCCAAGGGTTTTAAATAGAGTTCTTCTAAACTGCGTGTCTCAGTAAGATTCTTGTTATCATGACCCACTAAGATCTTACCATTCACCAAATGAATATCGGCTTCAATAGAACCAAACTGTTCTTGGTAAGCCAAGAAAAAAGGCTGGGTTTGTTCATAGTCATTATGGCTATGTGCATGTTTTGTAGAATAAGCATTGCTCTGTGCTTGAACTTGGTTGAACAATAAAACAAATGCCCAGCCAAGCATAGAAAGGAATCTTGTATTCATACTGTAAATTCGGTCAATTTTTCTATTTTACAGTATATGCATTTTGAATTTGGATTTTATAGTAGCATCCTGCTGATCTTTTTTGTACACGGCTTGGTCTATTCCCTGCTCCTGTTACAAAAGGGTATACGCAATGAGAATGTATCTGACCAATGGCTTTCAGTATTCCTGTTGCTTAGTGTATTATATATCTGCCCCTGGATGCTGGGTTTTGCGGGTTGGTATGATAACCAGCCCTATAGAGATATTATCTTCTATGTAACTTTTCAGCACCTCTTCTTTATTGGTCCAGTCATTTTCTTTTATGTTCAAAGCTTGTTAAACCCCTCTTTTCAATTTAGCAAAAAACATTGGTGGCACTTGATTCCAGGTTGTTTATACCTATTATATACTGTTTTGATAGCGGTGGTAGACAAGCTGATTGTCAAAGACTATTATTTTCTAGCAGAAGGAACAGACAGGGAATTTGATTTCTGGTATCAAACCCTTGGTTATATAAGTATGGCCATTTATTTTGGCGCCAGCATTCGATACTATGATCTCTATAAACAATTGATGGTACAAGTAGTTAGCTACGCCGATGCTGTTCAGTTTAAATGGGTCCGCAATTTTTTATTTGCCATTCTAAGTATCCTGATTCTAAAATTTACTTTGTTTATCATCAGCCTATTTATTTCCATTGAATACATTGGCAGTTGGTGGTATTTTCTGGGTTTCAGTATTGCCTTATATTATATTGCCGTATCGGGCTATGCCAATTCTGTGCGTACCAAAATGCGATTCAGTGCTGATTTATTTACCAGCAAACCAGCTGTGCTCTTGCAATACCATTCCGTGAACGATGTGTTGGTGGAAGAAGCAGAAATGATTGTCATGGATGACCAAGCCACAGATCATGAAGCGGACGAAGCCTTTATCAAAGAATGGAAAGACAAGATTCAAGAAATGGTAGTGGCTTTTAAAATGTATGAAGAACCCGAACTTTCACTGACCGATTTGGCCAAAAAACTCCGCACCAACCCCTCTCTTTTATCTAGGGCTATTAATAAGGGATTTGGCATGAACTTTAATGATTTTGTCAATTATTACCGGGTTCAAGCGGTGGTGGAAAAGCTAAAAGCAGGGGAGCAACAAACTCAGACCTTACTGTCTATTGCCTATGATTGCGGCTTTAATAGCAAGGCCACTTTTAATAGGGCTTTTAAAAAAGCCATGGGAACCAGCCCCAAAACATGGATGGAACAGCAGGGGTAGAGCTACTTGATTAAACCCTAACTTACTTTAAATCAATCATTTGCAAGATTTGAGACCCCGGATTTGGGGCAATTAAGATTTGAGACCAACTAAGTCTGGCTCAAATCATTATCTGCAACCGCTCTGCTTTTGACTTAGACCATTTTTGTTTCATCAAACCAATTAGATGAAACAAATCAGCACAGTTTTAAAAAAGGGCAGATCCCCATTTTGTTTTCCATTACTGCTATGTTTAGTAGCGGTTTTTCTTGTTGCAAGTTCCCTGCGCGCTCAAACTTCTTTGCAAACTATACCTAAAGACAGTACCAAACCTAAAAGCACAAAAGACAGCGTCTCAAAAGAGAAAGTGACGGTATTACAAGAAGTGGTAGTTAAAAGCAAGAAGCCCTTTGTAGAAATTCAAACCGACAAAACCGTTTTAAATGTGCAGTCCAATTTAGTGGCTAGCAGTGGAACCGTGTTTGAAGTATTGCAATCAGCACCTGGTGTTTCTATTACCAATGAAGAGACCATCAATATGAGCGGCAAAGCTGGAGTAAATGTCTTGATTGATGGTAGACCCACGCAACTCAGTGCCAAGGATCTAGCCAATTGGCTCAAGTCTATGCCGGCAAGTCAGGTAGACAAAGTTGAGTTGATCAGCAATCCATCGGCCAAATATGACGCACAGGGCAATGCTGGAATCATCAATATCAAACTCAAAAAAAATACCCAAAAAGGGTTCAATGGATCGGCCACTGGAGCTTATGTTCAAGCCGTGCATCCCAATACCAATTTTTCTACTGATTTTAATCTGCGAGCTGGCAAGTGGAATTTCTTTGCCAATGCTGCTGCTAGAAAATTGCGTCAGAATACAGATGGAGCCATTGATAGAAAAGTGAATAGCAATGGCAAGGTTAAAGATTTTATTAATAGGACGGTTGATATAGATTCTTCCAGCAATCTAAATTTGAATCTTGGTGCGGATTATTATGTAAACAAGCAAAGCAGTTTTGGTTTGCTCATCAAGAACAATGAATACCGCAGCAGTTTAATCACACCCGGAACTACACTGATTCAGACCAATGGAATCACTGACTCATCTTTGCAAACACTCAATGATATTCAGCAAAAAAATAGCCGTACTAATTATAATACCAATTACCATTATGAAGATAGTTTGGGTAGGGAATGGAATATTGATGCTGATTATACCAACTATAGAAATAGTAACAATAGTTTGATCAAAACCAATTTATTAAATGCTCAGCAAATTAAATATGGTAATACCGCCAACCAACAATCTGTGGCAACGGCCATTGAGATCTATAGCTTAAAAGCTGATTATAGTAAGAACTTCAAAGCCAGCAATGCCAAACTAGAAGCAGGTCTCAAGTGGAATAGGATTATGACCAATAATGATTTGCAAGCTGCCATCTTAGAATCTGGAATCATGAAAGCAGATACTGGAAGAACCAATCAGTTTGATTATACAGAAAATATATCAGCAGCTTATGTCAGCTATAACAAACGCATGGGTAAATGGGAAGCACAAATGGGTTTGCGTGCAGAATATGCGCAGATCAAGGGTCAGAGTACTGATTTAAAAGGCAAACAAATCAATTATCCAGACACCAGTTATTTGAACTTATTTCCTACTGCTTTTTTGCGCTATGTACCCAATGACAAGCATAGTATTGGACTAAATTTTGGTAGAAGAATTAACAGACCCAGTTATCAAGACCTAAACCCTTTTGAATTTGTGTTTGACAACTACACAAGGTCCAAAGGGAATCCTTATTTGTTACCAGAATTGAGTAGTCAAATTGAATTGAATTATTCTTATAAAGGTGCGTTGAATCTTGGCTTTGGTTATAGTCATACCCAAAACAGTTTTCAAAATATCAGTACCCAAAAAGCTGAAGTTACAGAAGCCACTACCTATAATATTGGTACAGAAAAAAGGTTCTTTTTAAACTTTAGTTTGTACCTGCCCATTACCAAATGGTGGGATAGCTATACCAATCTTTCTCCCAATTACAAACGCTACCAAGGCCAAGTACCAGAAGGTGCCATTGACCAAGCAGCTTGGGGCATGAACTGGTATGGTAGCAATAGTTTTTCACTGCCCAAACAATGGAAAATACAGGTCAGTAGCTGGGGTAATATTGCCACCAAGGACGCCATGTCTTCCACGGCTTGGTTGGGTTCTGTAGACATGGGTGTAGGTAAATCTTGGAAAGACAAACCCTGGTCATTCCGTGTTTCAGTAACGGATATTTTCAATACCCAAAGATGGAAACAGGAAGTTGACTTTGGCAATGTACATTATCAATACTTACGCAAATGGGAGAGCCGAAATCTTCGTTTGCAAGTCACGTATAAGTTTGGAAAGTCCAAGTTTAGTAAGCGCGATAGGGAGCTTGGGTCTGTATCAGAAGAGGATAGAATTAAGTAAAAATCTATACTTTTTTACAACGATTCAAGTTACCCACCCCAACCGGTAGTACTTTTTCAAGTTTCTATTTTAATTTATTGTTTTATCCATTCAAATAATCCGTTCTGCTGTACTTTCATCTTAGTCACTTTGCCCTTGCCGTCTAGTACAAATTCAATTTGTGCGTCTTTCACACCTTTAAAACTGCACTGGGTAAAATTCATAAAAACCAGTGGTACAGTTTCTGTGGCTGATAATTTAGCAACTAGCACACCCTTCAAATTCTGAATGCTGATCTTACGTTTTGGATCTGTTGACAAGACATAGTTGCCCAAGTAGTTGGCGTAGGCCGATTTTGGAATCACAAATGTTTCCACTTTAGGAACAACCTTCTTTAACTCATATTTTTCACCTTCGTCATCCAATAACACTTTGGTTACTTTGCCATCGGCTCCTTTGATAAAATCCAATTCAGTTTCCATGATCTTCAAAAAGAAGCGATGGTCATTGATGGGATACAAATTGGTCTTGGGCATGTTCACTGTTTTGGAAGAGACTTTCAATTTGCCATCTTCTAAAATAATAGTGGCTTTGAGTTTGCCATCATAATCACCCACATATTGCTCCAGCACTTCTTCAGAAAGTTTGGCCGTTTGTCTAAAGGGGGTATAGCCTTCCCATTCCCATGGAATGCTCAAACCAGCAATTTTTTCCAATAGTTCTTTGTAAATACTTTCTCCGTTAGAGCTATTACTCATCAACAAGATGGCCCATTTTTTTTCAGGAATAGAAACACAATAATGTCCCCAACCATCGGTATGGCCTTCTTTAAAATAAGCAGGTCCATAAGGCGTTTTCATCACGCCCCATCCAAGGCCATAACCTAGTTCAATGGCAAAATTGGCGCTGGTTGTATCGGTATTGAGAGATGGAAATTGATGCTTGGTATAAATGCCAATCTGTTTGCTGGTCATTTCTTTTCTACTCTTATCAGAAATGAGTTTGCCACGCAACAGTGCAGAAAGAAACTTGCTATAATCAGCAATGGTAGTTTCCATAGAACCCGCTGCATTGGCCTTCTTTCTCTTAGACTTATCAAGTGTTTCTTCATTAAAATCGTGTCCTACTGCAAAATTGTTTTCAAATTGGGGCTGCCACAAATAAGAGGTTCTAACCATATCCAGTGGACCAAAGATTTTTTCCTGAGCCAGGGTTTCCAAGGGCTTGCCAGTAATGGTTTCTACTACTAATTGTAATAGAGCAATGCCTTCACCACTATATGCATAGCGTTCTCCTGGTGTGAAAAAAAACTCTAGCTTGTTGTTTTCTTTGGGATTGAATTGCCTCCAGTTGGGGAAGCCGGTAGCATGTGTCAAACAATGACGGGCAGTGATCAACTTCCAGCGGCTGTCTCCGCTTAAGTCTTTGTAATCATCATATTCTGGAATTGGCTTGGGTAAATAGGTATAGATGGGTTTGTCTAAATTGAGTTTTCCAGCTTCTACCAATTGCATGACCAAAACAGCAAATAGTGATTTAGAGAGGGAAGCACCATAAAAGCAAGTACTTGTATCGCTCATGGCATTTTGCCCCTTATTTTTAAAACCAAAGGCTTTTACATAGAGGGGTTTATTGTCATTGATCACGGCAACGGATAAACCTGTCACTTCTGCCTGTTGCATCAGGTCTGTGATTTGGGCCTCGGCCAGTTTGGTATCTATTTTTTTGCCATCGGCTTTTTGAAACTGCTTAGGCTGTGCCTGAATGACTTGTAAAAACAAGCATCCTGAAACTAAAAGAACAATTTTTTTCATGTGTATTAGGGATATACATTATCTAATTCCAATCTCTGCTACTGTTGGTGCAGAGCCATCAATGGTATGTTTTGCCGTTATGCGCAAAAACCGTGCCTGTGTAGGATTTTTTAATACGGTTGATTGTTGAACAGGATTATTGGCAATATTGGAGAACTCTCCTTGGGCCACAATGCTAAAGTTTTCGCCATCCAAACTGGTTTCATAGAGGTACTGGTCTACCATGCCCGTTTTCAAGCCATCCTGTCTGGGTAAAAAATCAATGATTGAGATGGTCTGTGTTTTTTGGAAGTCAATGAGTAAGTGCTCTCTTTTAGGGTCGCCTACATAAGTCCATGTTGCAGGATTACCATCAATGGCTGCTGAATCCTGTGAAGGCAGCAGTTTCCAAGATTTTTTAGCATTGACTAATGCAGCGGCAGCCGCTTTTTCAGTTTCTTCCAATACAGATTCTGGTTCAGCAAAAAGGGCAAAATCACTCAGCGCAATACTTACAGGAGATTGTAGAATACGCAAACGAAGTTTTTGGGTATGGATCATTTTGGGTAACCTAATTAATCTATTACCCCCAATACTGGTGGCAGTTGCAATCTCTGTCCAATCATTTCCATTCCATGAATCAATAGCTACCGCTTCAATCCGTTGGCCTAATTTAATATTCTCGCGCAAGCGAATCACGTTGAACTTACTGGGTAAACGCAGATTAATTTCTAGACTGGCCGTGGTTACATTGTCATCCGTAGCCCAATAACTATACCTATCATTATCGGTTAAATGGTTCACCGTATACAAAAGACTTTTGGCCCTGGTATTTGTGGCGCTAATAATGGCTCCGTGCGCAAGATTGTTAGCAAATGTTGCACGAATAATATCGCCGAAGGCCTTCATATTGGCTATATCATCAGGATGCAATTCTCCACTTGGCATGGGTGCAATACCCAAATCTAGAGAAGCCCCACGCCCCACACTTTTATAATATAAGTTCAAAAGTTGAATAGGCGTTTTGGTTTTGCCGTCTTGTTCTGGATGGTAGAACCACCCTGGTCTCAAAGGCACATCGCATTCTGCTGGAATCCAAAAATCTCCGTTCCTAGTACCAACAGGTAGAATTTCTTCTTTTACAAATCCAGGAGAAGATTTTTTTCCGGGCACAGGACTCTGTGGCGTAAATGTGGCCCAAGAAGTAGCACCTGCTTCACCCCTTTCATTACCCACCCATCGAATATCGGGTCCAATATCACTAAACGCCACTGCCATGGGTTGTTTGCTTCTGACAATGCCCCAGATTTTTTCATAGTCATAATAGTCCGATGCATTGATAGACCTTTTTTCTTTGGCCCCACCATAATAACCATCGCCCCCATTGGCCCCATCAAAGAAAACGGTATACAATTTTCCGTAATTAGTATAGAGCTCTTCCAGCTGCGGATGGTACACATTGTTTACGTATTCGGGTTTGCTATAATGCGGATTATTTCTATCCCATGGTGAGCAGTAGAGACCAAAAGCCAATCCTGCTTTTTTAGAAGCATCCATCATTTCTTTAACCAAGTCTCCCTTGCCTTCCCTAAATGGCGATGCGCTAATATTATAAGGTGTAGTCTTTGTGGGCCAGAGTGCAAATCCATCATGGTGTTTGGCAACCAGTGTCAAACCCTTGAAGCCACCGGCTTTGATGGCAGCAAATATTTTGTCTGCATTAAAATTACTGGGATTAAAAATGGCAGGATCAGCGTCTCCAAATCCCCATTCTTTGTTTTGGAAAGTAGTGGGGGTAAAATGCATGATCACATACATTTCCATTTCCTGCCAACGCAGTTGTCTTTCTGTAGGTAAAACGCCATAAGGCTTTGGTGCGCTTTGCGCGATGGCTGTTGCAACCAATAGGCAGCAGCTCAAAGAAAAAAGAATTCTTTTCATAACAAGGATTGGTCCGTAAAATAGTAACTATTTTCCTTTTAGGTGCTCCCAGATTTTTTGAATGCTATGGCTGGGGTGCTCACTCACTTTTTGTTGGGTATTGCCCAATCTTTGTGTGGGATAGATACTGGAATAACCGCTGGCCAATCTTGCTACGATACAAGCAATTAAAAAATAGAGGACGAATTCCGTTCCAAACAGTTCACAGCCCATGATAGTGCAAGCAAAGATGGTATTGGTAGCCCCTGCAAAAACGGCAATGAATCCAAGGGCTGCAAATAAATCTGTTGGTGCCCCCAAGATCCAAGCCAAGGTATTACCAAGGGTTGCGCCAATAAAAAATAAGGGAGTTACTTCTCCTCCTTTAAATCCGCTTCCTAGTGTAATTGCTGTAAACAACAATTTCCAAAACCAGGAATAAGGTGTTGCGCCTCCTTCTTTAAATGCGGATACAATAGAAACCCCATTGGGATTTTCAGACATCACCCCAAGACCTAAATAATCACGGGTATCAAGCAGATAAGCAAGACCCATGACCAATATTGCACCAATAACTGGAATCAGCCATTTAATAGGAATCCATTTTTGTAAAAGCGTTTTGACTTGTAGATGCACTTCTGCAAATAGAAAGGCAGACAAACCAAAAGCAATAGCTGATAACAAAGACTTAGCCAGTAGTGCTATGTCAAAATGCAACATCAAATCATTGCCAGCAAAATCAATACGATAGTTGGTGTGGTGAATACCCCAAGTTAGACAAACCAAGTGCGCAACTATGCTAGTAAAATAACAGGGAAGAAATTCCTTGTATTGAATGCGACCAATGACAATGACTTCAACGGCAAAAACAGCTCCCGCTAATGGAGTACCAAATACAGCTGCAAAACCAGCAGCCATTCCGCACATTAAAATCAATCTGTGGTCCGCTTTTTTAAGTGCAAACCATTTGCTTAAATAAGCCGCCATGCCTCCTCCCATTTGAACAGCGGTACCTTCTCTTCCAGCTGACCCGCCAAACAAATGCGTGATTAATGTTGTGAGCAAAACCAGTGGAGCCATTCTTGCAGGAACCTTGGTTTGGGAATTGTGAATGCCATCTATGAGTAAACCATTACCTGCTTCTGAACCTTTGCCCCAATAATGGTACAAGGCATAAATCAAGATTCCAGCAAATGGCAATAAAAACAATAACCAATGTTGACTCCATTGCAGTAAGGTTACTTGGTCTAGGGCCCAAAGAAATAACGCTACAGAACTACCAATTAATACTGCCAATATAGTGAGTAGGAACAACCATTTAAAAATTGGTTGACCCGCAAATTTTCTAGAAAAACTAATATTGGTTTGAGACATGCCGTTTGTGTACCAACATGGATATCATGTTCATTGTACACGACGAATGTACCGATTTAAATTTTTTTTACCATTCACAAACCTAAAACGACCTTTTACAAACTCAAGCCCGTTTTTCCATGAAAAGATGGGCGTCAACTAAAATAAATTCAGGCAATTGGTTATCTTTGAATTCGGTTTGTAACTCCCAATAAACTATTTGCTAACAGCAACGCTGTTTGTATCATTGCAACAGCATAGTCATTCTCATTCCCCCTAATGATTCCTTTATGATAGACAATATGGGCATTGCCTTAATCGCAATATCGGCCATTGCCGGATCTAGTATTACCTTCTTTTTGTACCGTGCTATTACCTTGCGAAAGGCTTTGCAAATGGAAGCCCTATTGCAACAAAAACAACAAGCAGAATCAGACTTGCAACAATTGTTGAAAAATATCCAATCAGAAAAAGAGCAGTACCTGATGCGCGCAACCCAAGCGGAAACCAAATTGGTTATGTCCAATGTGGCATTGGCAGAAGCCAAGGAAGCAGCCAAACATTTTAATGAGCAGATCAAGTTAGAGTTTGGAGAACTAGCGCAACAAATCATGGAAACCAATTCCAAGAAGTTTACCCAGCAAAACCAAGAACAGATTGGCCAGATTCTGCAACCGCTTAAAACAGAGCTAGGAGATTTTAAAAAAAAAGTGGAAGAAACCTACGACAAGGAATCCAAGGAACGATTCACCCTTGGTAGAGAAATTGATCGCTTAGTACAGATGAGCTTGCAGGTAAGTACAGAAGCCAATAACCTTACTACGGCATTAAAAGGGAGCAATAAATTACAAGGCAATTGGGGAGAGATGATCTTGGAATCCATTTTAGAACATAGTGGATTGGTAAAAGGCAGGGAATACCTGGTGCAAGAATTTATCAAAGACCAGGCGGGGAATATTATTAAAGATGAAAACGGTAGGGGCTTGCAGCCCGATGTAACCATCTTCTATCCCGACCAAAGAAAGCTCATCATTGATTCAAAAGTTAGTTTGGTGGCCTGGGATGAATACAGTTCTGAAACCGACCCAATTTTACAAGAAGCAGCTTTAAAAAGGCATATCGCCAGTATTCGGGCCCATATGGATGGCTTGGGAAGGAAGAATTATCCCAAATATGCTCAAGCGCTGGATTATGTGCTACTGTTTATCCCTATTGAACCCGCATTTTTAGAAGCGGTTAAAAAAGATACCCAACTCTGGAAGAATGCCTATGACAAAAAAATCATGCTGGTCAGCCCCACCAATTTGTTGGCCGTCTTAAAAATCATTGCCGATATCTGGAAAGTGACCCAGCAAACCAATAATGCCGTTGAAATTGCAGAAAGAGCAGGTTTGCTCTATGATAAATTTGTGCTTTTTTTAGAAAACCTAGAAGTAGTGGGAAAGAAAATGTCAGAAGCACAAACTGGTTATGAAGCTGCCATGAAACAATTGAGTTCTGGAAGAGGTAACCTGATTGGGAAAGTAGAAGAGCTCAAAAAAATGGGTGCTGCGGCTAGCAAACAAATTCCTGACAAACTGTTATATCAATTGAAGGAAGAGTAGCATTTTTTATTCAACAGAACTCGATTCCTTTAAGTTATTTTTAATTATATTTGGGAAGTCCTTCTTCATTAAACTTTCCCCATGCTTGTTTACCAATCAGTGGAATCAGCGGCTCTATTGCATGGGGGTTCTTGTGCCTTAGTGTATGGTGAGCAGTCTTTGACCTATGACCAGTTGATGGAAAAGGTAGACAACCTTTCAAAAGCAATTTTAGAACAGGCCAATCAAGAAGCTTATATAGGTATCAGTGCTACTCGCTCCTTAGAAATGGTGATTGGCGTCTTAGCTATTCTTAAAGCAAGAAAAGCCTATGTACCCCTTGATACCAAGTATCCCAAACTTCGTTTGGAACAATTGATTCAAGATTCTGGGATTCAATTTTGTATTAGTAAGGAAGATGAATCAAGTTTATTCCAAGATCTTGGATTAAACAGCATTATCTCAGATAAGACCTATGAACTGCCCAATAGATTAATCCCTTTTATTAATCCTGCAGTTTGCGTGCTCTATACATCTGGATCTACTGGTGTACCCAAGGGGGTTTGTTTGCCTCAACAAGGTTTGTTAAACCAAGTGAATTGGCAAATCAAAAATGGTTTTGCCAAATCTGGTGTGAGAACCTTGCAGTATTGTCATTTGAGTTTTGATGCAGCATTCCAAGAAATCTTTGTACCACTATCTACCGGCGGAACCTTACATATTGTAGACGATACCCATCGCTTAAATGCAGGAAATCTCTTACAATATATTAACGAACATAAGATTCAAAGGTTATTTCTGCCCTATGCTATGGTACAAATGCTGGCAGAAACCGCAGCAACCTATGAACAGTATCCTGAATCCGTTAAAGAAATTATCACAGGTGGAGAATTACTTAGAATTACGCCACAGATAGCCCATTTTTTTGGAGTATTAAAAGACACTACACTCATGAATGTGTATGGTCCAACGGAAGCCAGTGTTTGGGTAACTGAGTTAAAGTTAAAAGGCGATGCTTTTCACTGGCCAGCCATTCCATCTATTGGTAAACCCATTGGAAATATTCAATTATATATTGTAGATCCACATTTAAATGAAGTTGCAGAAGGTTCTCCCGGTGAAATTTTAATTGAAGGAGAATGTTTGGCATTGGAGTATTTGAACAAACCCAAAGAGACCAATGAAAGATTTATTAAGTGGGTGCATCCCTATAAAGGAGCGCTAAGGGTTTATCGCACGGGCGATTTGGCCAGCCTTAATCCTGATGGTAGTTTGCAATTTCTAGGAAGAATGGACGGGCAAGTTAAAATCCGTGGAGGTAACCGTGTTGAATTGGGAGAAATAGAAGTAGTGATTAGCAAGATCACTGGTGTTAGGCAGGTAGAAGTAATGGTTAGAGAAGACTATACCAACCAGAAAAGAATTGTGGCCTATATAATACCTACGGATAAGCATTTGACTATTGATCAGATAAAAGAAGAAGTAAAAAATCAGCTACCTGATTATATGATTCCATCGGCATTTGTGATGATGGATTTCTTCCCCTATACCGTGAGTGGTAAAGTAGATAGAAATGCACTTCCAATTCCAGAAGTTGGCAGTACCAAAATAGATGCATTTGTAGCTCCCACATCTGAAATGGAACTTTACTTAACCGGTTTGTGGCAAGACTTATTGCGTTTAGATAGCATTGGTATCAAAGATGATTTTTTTGATTTGGGTGGCAATAGTTTGTTGGCTATTCAAATGATGGTTAGGATTGAAAAAGAAAAAGGTAAGCAATTGCCACTTGTCTCTGTGTTTGAATATGCTACCATTGAAAAATTATCCAAACTAATTCAAGGCAATCCAACACCAGAAGCTTATCACACTTTAGTAGCGCTGAAAGCCAGTGGTAGCAGACCTCCGCTGTTTTTAATTCATGGAGACAGTTTGAACGTGTTGAGCTTTGTAGGATTGACCAAATATATTCACCCAGACCAACCTGTTTATGGATTACAACCAAAGGGTATGGATGGTAAGTCGGATCCTATTGATTCTATAGAAGGTATTGCAGCCTATTATAACCAAGCCATTGTGGCTAAATTTCCAGAAGGTCCCTATGCCATTGCAGGCTATTCCTTTGGAGGATATGTAGCAGTAGAAATGGCCAAGCAATTAAAAGCAGCAAACAAGCAAGTGTTGATGATTGGATTATTTGATACCAATGTGATCAATGCAGAAAACTACTTAACCTGGAGTAAACAATTGCGCAGAAAATTATTGCGTCAGATTCCTAAATTCAAATGGATTGCACAATCCATACTTGAAAATCCAGCAAAAGCATTGGGGTATCAATTGACTAGTTTTAATAATAGATTCAGAGCCTATTTTAACTTAGGATCAAAAGCGGAACTCCCGGAAGTAAATAGTTATTATTTGATGATGGACAAAATTAATGCAGTACACCATGCAGCATTGTTTCAATACAGTCTAAAGCCATTTAATGATAAAGTAGTGCTTTTTAAAGCTCTTGATCGCGTTTATTTTGTGGACGATTTTGATTTTCTAGGATGGCGCAAATATGCCCTAACTGGTGTAGAGGTTCACAATATTCCTGGTAACCATGACACCATGTTCAAAGAACCCAATTGCCAGATCTTGGCTCAGGAAATGGACAAAGCCATGCTCTTAGCCATTCATGCTGGTATGAAACAATCCAATTGATTTTACTAACTTGGAGATAGATCATCCTACATGGTTCTATCTGAATTCCAACCAAGCCCCAGACTAACCGAATACGTGCGCGTATACCGGATTGTGCAATTCATGTTTGATCATCCGGAAAACATTCCTTTCAAATGCTATCCACCTAGGCCTGAACATTGTTTGAGTTTTTATCCTAGAGATACTGAAAAGGTACAATATGCTGATAGTGGAAAATGGCATACCAATTTAAAATCGGTCTTGTTTGGACAACAACAAGAAGTGACCAACCGATACGTGGGTAAGGATTTCTTGGTGTTTCAAATAGTATTTAGACCCGGGGCATTGTATAGGCTAACAGGGATTCCCTCACATGAAATCACCAACCAGTCCCTAGACGCAGAAACCGTTTTTCCTTCAACTATCAAAGAGGTTAATGAGCAATTATTTCATTCACCTGATTTCAAATCCATGATTCAGGTAGTTGAAAAATTTCTAACCCAAGCAGAAGCCAAACAACAAAAAGATGCACATCGTTTAGATCATGTAAGCAACCAAGTACTGACCATGAAAGATGGGGTTTCTATAGACTGGATGGCCAAGGAGTCTTATTTAAGTAATAGGCAATTAGAAAGAAAATTTCTAGACAGGATGGGTGTGACTCCCAAGTATTTCAGCAGACTGGTCAGATTTGAAAATGCTTTTAGAATGAAAAATCAATTTCCAGATAAAGATTGGTTAAGCATTGCCATTCACTGTGGTTATCACGATTACCAACACCTGGTAAAAGAATACCAAGAGTTCACTGGAAAAACACCAACCGAGTTTCACTTATTAGATTCGGCGGGGCCAGAAAGGCAGTTTGGCGAAGCCGATACCTATTAAAATGTCGTTTTTTTACCAGTAAAGCATCTAAGTCACGTTGCATTTTTGTAAGGCATCAAAACCTACATCATGCAAAGAAGAAAATTTCTCAGTACCGCAGCATTATCCCTGCCCGTACTAGCTTTTGCCAATCAACAGGCAAGCTCATCAGAAAACAAAAGCATCCGAACAGGAAAAGGATTTGTAGTCAAATCTGGTCAAAGCCGTTTTGGTGAACAAACCAAATTGGGCGGTAAAAGCCCCAATGATATTAAGGTTTCTACCAAGGACACCAACGGAGACCTGACCATTTTTGAATACACGGGTAATGAAAAAGGTGGGCCACCCTTACATATTCATCCCAACCAAGACGAGATCTTTTTCATTATGTCAGGTTCTTTCTTATTCAAATTAGGAGATGAACAGTATACCTTAACAACAGGAGACACTATTTTTCTGCCTAGAAATGTTCCCCATACTTGGGCCCAGTTATCAGAACAGGGTAAAATGTATTTTCAGTTTCAACCCTCAGGCAAGATGGAAGACTTTTTTAGGGTTCTTGGATCCTTAAAAGGAGCACCAAGTCCGGAACAAGGAGCCAAAATTTTTGCAGACCATGATATGCAAGTAGTTGGCCCACCACTTGCTTTCTAGTTACAAGCAAATTATGGTTAATTTTGTGCAACAGCTAAGTGCTGTTGCACTTTCATGATTAAGAAAAAACCTGGTATAGATATTATTGATAAGATTCTGGATGCTTGTTACAAATACAATCCAGACGCTTTGTTTATCATGAGTCTCATGCACCAGTATGAGGAAAGAGGTTCCTTGAGTAAAAAACAAATGGAGGGTCTATACCTAAAAGCAGCCAAGGTTCCAGACCTGCCACCCAATTGGTTGGCCACTTTAGAAGCAGAAATTATCAAAAGACCCAACCGTGATAAAACGCCAGCAGCGTCTTTAAAACCCCTTGAAGAAAAAGACCTGAATACGGAAAACTGGATCAAAGCAATTTTAGGAAAATACCCCTTACACAAACGAGTGCTTTTTTTGCAATCCAAAATTAACAACAATCAATTACTGAACCCAGACGAGAAAAAAGAAGTAGAGAAATTTCACAAGCTATTGATCAAGTGATTTTTTCTTTGCAATACTCACTCATAGTTCAAATTTCAAGAACCGTTTTTAGAAGCATGCAATTATTGTTTTACTTCTAATTTTCTTAGGGTCATTTTGCCATCCAATATCAGAATGGCATACAATTCAAAATCTGGATCGCTCGTTTTTAAAGGCTTATCATCAGCGTTTAGTTTGGGTAATTGACTCAATCCCGTATTCAAAGCAGCACTCAATGCTGCAATGGTTTCTGGAATTTTTGCATCTGTGCCAATTCCATAAGAGGCAAGGGATCCGTTTTCAAAAACCAATTTCAAATCGCTCTGCCCAAAACCCGATTTGGTCTTGGCATAAAATGCTTCAGATAAGTCTGGCAAGTACACTATACTGGCTTTTTTGCCACCATTGGCATTGGCATTTTTCTCCACTAATAAAAAAGGTTTGGGATAATGAAATTTTATAGCGGATGGTTTGGTTAGTTCTGCATCACTATAAATCTTTACACCTGCGCAGGAGCTGAAAAGGAATAAGAAAAACAAACTAAGTAGGATGACAATGGTTTTCATAGAGTCTTATTTTGATGATGAAATAAATGGAATGATTTGTTCAAGCATGTCATTACAATAGGAATCCATTCTTTGCATAGCAGTATGAGAAATTACCCAGTTCATGGGTAAATTCTTGGTATTAATACCCAATTCTAACTGCAATAAATGAGTAGGTCCAAACCTTTGTAAGCAATACTCATTTAAACTATTAATGGCAAGGGTTGTTCTAGCATTCCTTGTTTGATATACCGCATTCAATAGTTCCGAAAACTCATTGGCCAAACGGATCCCTTTGTGAATGCTAGTATCCATGCCTGAAAAATTGAAACAAAGAATCTTGGGTTGGAGTCTAGGATGATGTTCAAAGGGAAGTTTGCGCAATAATTGTAACAAGGTTTCCTGACCACTGTTGTCAAAATACCCACCATCTACATAATGCCTTCTTATCTTAACTCCTGCTATTTGAGAAGAGAACATGGCCGCAGGTGAAATCAAAGGAAATCTTGCACTTAGGTTAATTGCAGTGCTTAATGCCATTGGAACCGAATATCTAGTGGCAAGGTCTCTTTCTTTTGAAAATGGAATTATAGTTTCTAAATTCAGGTTACTCCAAACACAGGGCATACCCGTTTCTGCTTCAACGGTTTGAAACAATACAGCTGGCGCGATGTTTGAATTTGGAATTTCTTGCGCAAAATGATTGGGCAAATTATTAGGTAGCGTTGCAGCATCCCAACCCATTTCCCAAGATTGCTCCAATGCAATGGCCCTGTCTAAAACAGGGAGATGCCATGGAATCATGCATTGTACTATTTCAGCAAAAACCAATTTGCCCGTTGTGGCTGAGAGAAAATCCATTTCAAAAAATTGTCTACTTATAGGACTAAGCTTATGTTCAGTTAAACTGTCTTTTAAACCTTGGATACTTTGAAAAAATCCAGCGCCAAGACTGCCGCCAGATACGGTACTATAAGCATAGACCCGTTTTGAGAAACTAGGGTCAGCATCTGCCAATTTTGAAAGTAGCAATGCGGTAAATGCGCCAGTTCTTAGTGCTCCTCCTTCTGCTGCAATCAAGAAAATGGGAATACTGTCTGAATGGCTATTTGATTCTAACTGTCTAGCCCAGGCATCAAAATGCGCTTCAACAGTTAGCTTTTGTTTTTTCTTTTGTTGGCTGATTACGTTAATGGGATGGTCTTGATTGATATAAGAACAAAACAAGACCCAAACAATCACAGATAGACGATAAGTGAATTTGAACCTGCCCAAGGGTTGGGCCTTATCTAGAAATTGCAAAAAAACATAAACCAATTGCCAGCAGCCAAAGCCATAGCAAACAAGGGCTGCAGCCCCTACCAAGGTATAAGCGTGTAAAGGAAGTAGTGTAAAAATTACTATTAAGCAAATTGAAATTGCACAGAGCATCAACAATTGTTTGATCAAGCAACTGTAAAAAGACAATGGAATCTTAAAGACCCAGGTATGTGTAGGATAGGGTTGATGGTAAATTCCCTGTTCCATTAAAACAAAACCAACTGGAATAAAAGATCCATTGGGTAAGGGTGTTTCTCTAGGAAGGTCATTTTCAATTTTTGACTTACTTGGTTCAGGTTCTCCTTTAATAAGCAAGCTGCCAGCAGGAAGATCAATTCTGTATAAATTAAAAATGCCATAGAGTTTGCCTGTCCAAAATGCTTCTTTAGCAGACAATCGCATCCATTTTCTGAACAAGGGGATTTTTCTTTTAGCATGATAGAGTTGAAAAAGCAACCAATATTCAGCTGTTAATAGGCTTAACAGGATCATTAATACTGCTAGTGGAAAATGGCTATCAGTCTGATTTTGAAAATAGGCTTTGACCAAACCTAAACCTAAGATGAGTATGGGTGTGTACAAACAAAACTTTGCCAATAGCACTTGTAATGATTTTCTAGATTGTACGGAGGCTATTGAAAGGGAGTGGCCTGAATTGTCTGTCATGTATAACAGCATTCTGCAACAAAATTCAGCCGAGATAGACCAGAAGAAAACCCCCAACAATAAAAACAGCAATGTAGTAGGATGACCCACCTGAAAACTGTTTTCCAGTAACAGCAATAAGACATCAGTTCCCTGTGGCAAGAAAAGAAAGGCCAATATGGCAAAACAGAAAAAAACAATTAATACCCAAATGCCCCTCAATACAAAGAACAGGTCTCTGCTAAATTGTAAGAATTGGTCCGGCGTTTTGGTTACGGGCATGTTGGGTCTTTAATGAACCATTAGCCAGGGACGCCAATGCATCATCAAATTACAAATGCCTTTGATATCTTCCAATCAAAAATGGGGGGTTAATACACCCTTTTTTCAAGATTAAAAAAGGGTGTATTAACGGTATTGTAAAATGGATGAAATAGTTATAGATGAAATTGATTCTTACCAGCAGAAAGCGCTAATTTCTTACCCTTCCAGTCTAAATAACCGCTAGTATTGTTGGGTAGTTCAATGGCTATTTCCCATTTGCCATTTTGCAATTGGTAGCTGGCGCTGATGGTTCCCGAAGGGTGAGGAATACTACCGCTGATCTTGGTTTCCTTACCCAAGTGCGGAACAATTTTGACCTTTTTAAAACCTGGGGCATCACTGTCAATACCCAATACGGTTCTAAAGAATTCAATATTGGGACTAGCACCCCATGCATGACAATCAGATCTTGCATTGTTGATGTCTGAGATCTCGGCCCAAGTGGTTAAGCCTTGTTGAATATTTTCTTTCCAGATGCCCAACCAATCTAGATAACCATCGCCATAGCCGGCAACTACTAATGCTTGGTACACATAGTATTTAAAAAAGATAGTGGCTTCAGTTAGGCTTTTGTCTTGCATCATTTTTTCTGCCAAGGATTTTGCTTCTGCACCTTTTACGGTTCCTGTAAGAATAGCCAAGGTATTGGCGTGTTGTGAATACAAGTCTTGTTCTGCCCTATCTGCAAATAATTGTTTGGTAGGGTTCCAGTATTTTTTTCTGATGGCAGTTTGTAAATCCTTGATGGCTTCTTGATATTTTGTTGCATAAGCTGGCATGCCAATTTCCTGTTCCATAGACGCCGCTTGTTGCAAAGTATAGAGGAATAAAAAATCTACCACGGCAGAAGCGCCATCTTTACCAATGGGAGCCCTTCCGCCATCCCAGCCCTTGGTAGTACACCAATCCGTGAAATTCCAATAGGGTAGTTCTTTTAATCTGTGGTCTTCCAGTTGGTACTTGCTATAATAATCTAGAATGGAACGGGTGCCTACTAATTTATCTTTCACAAATTTTTCATCCTTGCCATAGATCCAATAATCGCGGAGCATGGCAATATACCAAAGCGAAAATGTTGGAATCAATTGTGCTGTATGAGATGGATGCCTACTATAAGTAAGCCCTTCAGAGATTCTTGAATTATCCATCTGTGTTAATGCATTGCGCACCAACCTATCATCACCGGTATTGTACAAAGAAACCATGGCCTGTATGCGTGCGTCACCTATGTATTGCAACTGCTCATAATAAGGGCAATCCATATAAGTTTCCCAAGCACAGAGTCTAGCAGTTCTCCAACCAATATCCAAGATCTGATTAAAGAGCGGGTTGCTTGAGGCAAATTGGGCTTTGCGCTCAAAAGGATAGCCTGTAAAATAACTATAGAGGTCTTTGATTTCTAAGGCTTCATTTTTAGTAGTTACTGTTAGCAATAAATATCTAAAGGTTCTAAATTGCAAAGAGCTAAAGACTTGGCCTTCTGAACCATCAGAAATTAATTGATCCTCTCTTCCAATAAATGTTTTTCCATCCACTTCATTCCTATTGCCCTTTTGTGGATACTGGGTAAACAGTGCTTCTGCATATCCCAATTGAATACTGGCTGATTTTCCTTTTGCAAATTCCAAAACGGGATAAGCATTGGTTAAAGTTCCTTGGTCCAATAAAATGCTAATGGTTTTATTGGCAGGAATAGTCACAGTTGTTTTAGAAGCAGGAAAGCTAGTAGGTATGGTAAGACCGCCATCTCTTTTCACTGTTGCAAAGCGTTGTGGAACATAAGCCATCTCAGGTAGGGTGCTTGGCATAAGTGACCAACTAACGGGCATGTCTAATTTGTAAATATTCTTGGGGTTGGCATTGCGAATTTTGAGGGTATGTTTCCAACCAGAACTTTCTGGATCAATGGTTTCCCATCCTTTAATTTGTTTTGCAAAATCAATGGCTTCTCCGGGACCCGCCACATAGTAGGTCTTCATTTTAACAGGAATAGGACTATAGGCACTGTCTTGTTTTGCCCACCAACTATTGTTTGAATTGATCACTTGTTCTTGTTCACCATTACCCTGAATTAAAAAAGCAGTACTATGGCTAATCTGTGCCTCCGGCATAAATTCTCCTTCATTCCAAACTTTTGCAGCAATATGATTCTTGCCCTGTTTTAAATATGCTGCAAGGTCTAGTGTAGTATAATTCCAGTGTTGTATATCACTACGGGATGGGCCTAAAGAAACCAATTGTCCATTTACATAAAGTTTGTACCTATTATCTGCGGTTACATGTACCAAGAATTTACTGACTGGCTTGTCTAGCTGTAGATCTTTTCTAAACAAATAAACACCATAGCCATTCCAAGACATATTGGGTAATCCAATCCAATAAGCAGGCCACTGCTTGTGTTCAAGGTCTATTTCTTGGGCCTTACTTACAAAAGGCATCGCGCAGCAAAACAGCAGCATTGCTGCAATGGTTTTTTTCCAGTAATTCATGCTTAGCTTTATTTAGCGGCTTGCTTAATTTGAAATTGATATTCGCCTGATCCCAATTCTAAACTTACTGTTCCATCTGCATTTTTGACTGCTTTGTAACTAGCGTCTAGTGGGTTACCATTCTCTTTAATGTCCTCTACAGAAGCGGCGGGCAAGATGACTGTTGTTCTGGTATTGCTTGGTATAGTAGCTTTCCATTCAATGATGCCATTGCCTATTTTCCATCCCGAAGACAGTTTACCATAATATGTTTCCAAACTAGCCGATGCGTGGGTAAGACCCTTACCCAAATGCGGTTGAATCTTGCTGTGCTGATAGCCTACACCATCTTCATAGGTATCCAAACCTACCACAGATCTATACATCCAGTCACCAATAGCACCATAAGCGTAGTGGTTAAAACTATTCATAGAAGCGGGTTCAAAACTGCTATCGGTTCTAATCCCATTCCATCTTTCCCAAATGGTAGTTGCTCCCATTTTCACGGGGTATAACCAAGAAGGATAAGATTCTTGTAACAATAATTGATAAGCAGTTTCAGTATGTCCAAAACGAGTCAATACCTCACAGAGATAGGGCGTTCCTAAAAATCCTGTGGTTAAATGATTACCATAGCTTTTTACATTTTCTACTAATTTGTTGGCAGCTTGTGCGCGCAAATTTTCTGGCAGCATATCAAAATTCAAAGCCAATACATAAGCTGTTTGAGTAGAAGAAACCAATCTTCCATTGGGTGTTACGTATTCTCTAAGAAATGCTGCTTTTACATCGGCCAACAATTTTTCGTATGCAGGTAGATCTTCAGTCTTGCCCAATACTTTTGCTGCATTGATCAAGAGTTGTGTGGTATGCGCATAGAAACACTGGGCAATTAAATATTTATCTGTAACAGCAGAGCGTCCATCATTATCATCAAAGGGTCTATAGAATAACCAGTCACCAAAATGGAATCCGGTATTCCACAAATTGTTCTTGCTTTCTTTTTGCATGTATCCCAACCATGCTTTCATGCTGGGATATTGGTCTGCTAAAATGCGTTTGTCTCCGTAAGCCAAATACATATTCCATGGAATAATGGTGGCCACATCGGCCCAGCCAGTGGCACCTGCAGAGCTTGCACCCAATACATTGGGAATGACAAAAGGCACGCTACCATTGGGTAACTGATCAGCTGCTACGTCTTTTAACCATTTGGCAAAAAAGCTATTCACGTTTCTATTAAAAGAAGCGGTTCTAGAAAATGCTTGTGCGTCACCAGTCCAACCAAGACGCTCATCACGCTGCGGACAATCCGTAGGCACGTCAAGAAAATTACCATTCTGCCCCCACTGAATATTGTGTTGTAATTGGTTGATCAAAGGATGAGATGATTCAAAATTCCCGGTGAGCGGCATATTGGAATACAATGCCACGGCACTAATATCAGCTGGACTTAATTTACCAGGGTAGCCTTCAATCTTGGCATATCTAAAACCCTGCCAGGTAAAATGGGGTTCAAAAATTTCTTCTCCACCACCCTTTAAAATATAATTGTTCTCACACTTGGCAGCACGTAAATTCTCTGTATAAAAATTGCCATACTTATCCAACACTTCTGCGTGCGATACCTTGATTTGATCTCCAGCTTTTCCGCGAGCCTTGATCACTACCCATCCCACCAAGTTCTGTCCAAAATCAATTACTTGTTCTCCCTTGGGTGTAGTAAAGATTTTCAATGCAGGAAAAGTCTCTTGCTTTTTCACGGGTTCATTTTCAGTTGCAATAATTTCCTTTAAGGGAATATTGGCAACAGCAACAGGTTTCCAATCTTTGTCTGAATAGCCTGCTTTGTTCCAACCCATGGGTTCTTTTCTAGCATCATAGGTTTCACCATGATAGATCTCAGCGTATTGAATGGCCCCAGTATTGGATTTCCAATTAGGATTGGAGGCAATGGTTTCTTTGCTGCCATCGGTATAGACAATATTTACCTGCATGAGCAGGGCCAATTCTTTGCCATAAATATTATAGTTATTACCCCAAGCTAGGTTGCCACGGAACCAACCATTGCCAATGGTTACCCCAATGGCATTTTCACCCTTGGTGAGCATGGTGGTCACATCATAGGCTTGGTATTGGATTCTTTTGTTGTAAGAAGTCCAACCTGGTGTGAGATAGTCATTGCCCATGCGCTGACCATTGATACTTGCTTCATACATACCATGTACGGTAATATAAGCTGTGGCCGATTGCACCGTTTTTTTCAATTGGAATGAGGTTCTAAATAATTGACTGGGTCTTAGAACAGAATCTTCTTGAAATCCTGCCTTGATCCACTGCGCAGTCCAGTCTGAAATTGCTAACAACCCAGTTTGAAAACTAGCGGGGCTGCTCCAAGCAGATGGCGTACCGCTTTGGTCCCAACTGCGTACCTGCCAGCTATAGTGCGTATTGCTTTTAAGTGCAGGTCCAGCATAACTTACTTGAACACTTTGATTGGAATTTACTTTTCCTGTATTCCAATTAGAACCTTTATCCTTGTCTGCACTAAGCTTAATTTCATAAGCAGTTTGAACCGTACCACGTTTGTCAGAAACTATTTTCCAACTAAACCTTGGTGCTGTGGTGCCCAAACCAATGGGGTTAGACTTGTTTTCTGTTAATAAGGAACTGACTTGAACTTGGGCTTGAACACAAAGAATTAGTAACTGCAGGGCAGCAAAAAGCATAGAGAACTTTCTCATGGTGGCAGGGTGGTTTATTATAAAGCAATCATTTACAATGCCATGGGTCATTGGGGTCTCCACTGAAACCTCCCTTAACCTGAGAATCCTTCAACAAATCCTGATCAAAGCAAAAACTAAAATTATTGGATCTTATCTTGATAATATCACAAATCACTGTTACACCCTTAATACTATTTTCAGGCCCCTTAAAACTGATGCGGTTATTTGGTTGTACGTTCTTGATCTCAAATTCTCTGGTGTCTACCGTATTTCTATTACTAGGATTAATATAGAATACTTTAATAGTAATGGACTCAATGGGATACTCGGTTTTGTTTACTACAGGAATGTTTAGGTTGGTAACCATTCCATCTTCTGTAAGTGTAAATTCTACGTCTTTGTGTAATGGTGGGATATAAATAAAATCCTTCCAATTTTTCCGATAGTTCAGGCTCTTGTCCGTGCTACTGGCATCCTTTGCAATTTCAAGTCCAGAGGCGGTACTAATAGTCTTCTTGGTTTCATCAACTTCTACAATTTCTTCTTTGGGAGTGAAGTAGGCCGTCTTTACATAAAAGCCTATTCCTATGCTTAATGCAAGGAAAATGGTAATCGTAGGATACCAATTGGTTTTCTTTTTCTGTTTGGGGCGCATGAGCTAAAGTTATCATAGTTTTTTTAAACCGGAAAGCTTCTTATGAAATTTTGGCCCCACCAAAAACGATTTCGTAAATACTTGCAACATTCCTCCAAGGAATTTGTTTTTTGCTACTCTTATGTTGCCTTGTCATTTTATCACTTAATTTCAATCACTCAAAATAACAATATGATAGCAGTAAAATCTTATGCAGCTTTAGACAAAACCAGTCCACTTGCCCCCTTAGACATTAGCAGAAGGGCCGTTGGCGATAAAGACGTTTTAATAGATATTATGTACTGTGGCGTTTGCCACTCAGACATTCATATGGCCCGCAGTGAGTGGGGGCCGTCTATTTATCCATTGGTGCCTGGGCACGAAATTGTGGGTAGGGTAACGGAAGTTGGTGCAGGTGTAACCAAATTCAAAGTGGGAGACTTGGCCGGAGTGGGAGTGTTTGTAGATTCTTGCAGAAAATGTGCCTGCTGCAAAGATGACCTTGAACAATATTGCGATGAGGGCATGACCGGAACCTATAATGGGTATGAGCGCGACGGTAAAACCCCCACTTTTGGCGGATATTCCAATAAGATTGTAGTTGACGAGCACTATACCCTGCACGTGGGTAATTTTAAGGAAGAACAACTAGCCGCTGTAGCGCCCCTGCTTTGCGCAGGTATTACTACTTGGTCTCCATTGCGTTATGCAGGTGTGGGTAAGGGTCATAAAGTAGCCGTTTTGGGTCTAGGTGGTCTGGGTCATATGGGTGTGAAATTTGCCGCAAGCTTTGGGGCAGAAGTAACCATGATTAGCACTAGCCCATCTAAAGAAGCCGATGCAAAAGCACTGGGAGCCACTCATTTCTTATTATCTTCAGACAAGGAAGCCATGGCCAAAGCCGCCAATAGTTTTGACTTTATCCTTAATACTGTTGCAGCACCCCATGACGTGAATATGTATTTAAACCTGTTAGGCGTTAACGGAAAAATGTTGGTAGTAGGGCTGCCTCCTGAGGATAGCAAAATTTCTGCCTTCCAACTTGTGGGCAAGCGCAGGGGAATCATTGGTTCCATGATTGGAGGTATTAAAGAAACCCAAGAAATGTTGGACTATTGCGCTGAACACAATATTGTTTCTGATATTGAAATGGTGGCTATGAAAGACATTAATGCAGCTTATGAGCGCGTGATCAAAAGCGATGTGAAATATCGTTTTGTGATTGACTTAGCTACTTTGTAAGTGAAGAGTGAAGAGTGAAGAGTGAAGAATGGAAGAAGAAGAAAGTGAAGAGTGAAAAGTGAAGAGTGAAGAGTGGAAGAAGAAGAAAGTGAAGAGATAAGAGTGAAGAGTGGAAGAAGTAAGCGTGAAAGGAATTGTGGGATTAGAGGTAGATTATTAACAACAGCACATGAAAAAATCTAATATCCCTATCCTGATTGGATTCTTCTTTCTATTTATTTCTAGTACAAGTATTGCGCAGAATATTGATTCAATGATGAATGTGTATGCAGACGGTTCCGCAACAGAACGTATACACATTCATTTTGATAAAAATATTTATAACAAAGCTGAAACCGTTTGGTATAAAGTCTATTTGATGCAAGGCAGGGATACCGGTTTTGCTAGTATGAATATTTATTTGGAATGGTATGGGTCAGATGGAAAGCCATTGAGTCAGACTGCATCCCCCATTATTTTGTCTGCTGCTGCTGGTTCATTTGAGATCCCCGCAAACTATACAGGAGATTTTCTTGAGATTAGGGCATACACTAAGTGGATGCTCAATGACGATCCCGAATTTTTATATCGACGTCAGCTATTGATTAATCATCCCAGTACAAAAACTACAAGCCCCGCTGTTTCAAAAACCACGGTTGCTGTTTTTCCGGAATCCGGTAATTTGATTCAAGGCTTGCAATCCAGAATTGCTTTTAAAGCAACTAATGCATTTGGGAATCCTGTATTCATCAAAGGGGCTATAGCGGATGAAACCAACAGTATCATTGATTCTCTAGAAGTACTACATGATGGCATGGGCAGTTTTTTTCTAACAGCAAAGCCTCAACATCAGTACCATTTAAATTGGATAGACCAAGATGGTAACACTGGCATAACCCCAATCAATATTGCTAAAACAGAAGGGGCGCAATTGACGGTTACTAGAATTAAGGAAAAGGTTTTGTTTCAAGTGGAACGCAGTGACAAAGCACCATCTAGTTTTAAAAACATGGTCTTGGTCATACACATGAATAAAGTAGGTCTTTATCAGGTGGCCATTAATACAAGGGAGAAAAAACGGATTAATGCAGAAATTCCAACCCTTGACTTGCCAACAGGATTGCTGCAGTTTACCTTGTTTAATGCTGACTGGATTCCAGTAGCAGAAAGGGTTGTGTTTATCAATAACCAAAAACATGAATTTCACCCAGAATTAAAAGCATCACAAACAAATGTAGATGCACGTGGCAAAAATGTGCTAGAAATAAAAGTACCAGATACTTTATTTACCAGTATGTCTTTGTCTATCACAGATGAAATTACCAGTCAACCCTCACAACATACTATCTATTCTGATATGTTTTTGAACAGTGAGATCAAGGGTAAGATTTATAATCCCGGATATTATCTTTCTGGAAATACCGATGAAATTGCATCGCATCTAGACCTTGTGATGTTAACCAATGGTTGGCGTAGATTTGACTGGGAAAAGATCAAAGCGCAGATTGGACCACAAAATCCTTATGCTCTTGAGAAAGGGTACATGAAATTAGTTGGAAAGGTTTCTGGAATTAAAACAGACAAGACCAATGAATTAAACATGGTCATTGTAAGCAAAGACAGTAGCAGGCAATTTGTGTCTGTTACATTGCAAAAAGATGGCAGCTTTGAACACAGCATCATATTATTTGATACCGCAAAAATTTTGTACAGTATCAACAATGATCCCATCCTTACAGAAAAAATTAAATTGGAAATTCAAAACGGTTTGATGCCTTTATCTGCTAAACCCATACAAGCTTTTAATGGGGAGGATAAAACAGAAATTGAACTTTCCACTAAAGAAAAGCTTGATAGTTTATGGTTGAAGCAGGAACAGTTACGGAAAAAATTGGCCGAAACAACCCTTAAAGAAGTAACGGTTACTGCAACCGTGAAAACGCCTGTTGCCAAGCTAGACGAAAAATACACTTCCGGTTTTTTCAGAGAAAATCCTGCTAGAAAATCTTATATCCTAGACCTGTCAAATCCCAATATGGTGGTGGCTGCTAGTACTATTATGGAATACTTAACCAGTAGGGTTCCTGGGTTGGTGGTTAGTGGCAATGGGTCTATGCAATGGCGTGGATCTAGCCCCAATTTATACTTAAATGAAGTGAGAACGGATCTTGCAACACTCAGTGCCATTCCACTCATCAATGTGGCCATGATCAAAGCCTTTCCGCCAATATTTATGTTTGCAACTGGCGGAGGAGCTGGTGGTGCCGTGATTGTTTACACCAGAAACGGGAATGATTATACTCCTCCTGAAATACCCGGGCTTCAAACCCTCAAACTATCGGGATATAACAAGTTCAAAGAGTTTTACTATCCTAACTACGAGCAACCGGATGCTAGTTTTGTAAAACCAGATAACCGAACAACCCTTTATTGGAATCCAGACATCTTTACCAATCAGACCTTACAAAATTTGAAGGTTGAATTTTTCAACAATGATTTTTCCAAATCCTTTAGACTAGTATTAGAAGGAATTAATGCTGCCGGAAAAATGACCCATATTGAAAAAATTATTGGGGCAAATGGAATAGTTGAATAAAATTTTCAGCTGAAGTGTTTTTATTCAATAACAAGTTTATAGCCCTTATTATGAATATTGATGAATTTGATACTGGGATCATCGCTCAATTTTTTTCTTAATTTGGAAACCAATACATCAACATTTCTGCTGATCACAACAATTCCTTCTTCTTCCCAAATTTCTTTGATTAGTTTCTCTCTTTCTATTACTTGATTTATATGATCCATAAAAATGAGCAGAGACTTTGTTTCCTTTTCAGATAATGGGATCAACCTGTCTTCAATTTGTAATTTTTGTTTGCTGGGATAAAAAGAAAAATTCCCAATCTTTCTAGCTTCAACATTTTCTAGTATCAACGTTTTGTTTTTGGATACCAAGAATTTCTTTCTAAAAAAATACCCCAAAACAATCAATAAGCATACTAATCCTATCCATACAAATAGTTGCATTTGACTTGAATTGTCAAAACTAATTTGAATCAAATAGCAGCCACTGCCCTGTTTTCTACCGGTGCAAGGAGTTAAATTCCCCGATTTTGCATTGATTTCAAATGCATAGATGGTTGATTGTTGCTGACAATCAATGACACTGACATAATAATTTTGAGGAAAATCGGATTTTTTCAATTCCAATTGAACCAAACTGATCAAACTATCGGGGATAAAGGCAAATGAATGTTGAAATGAAATCTGATAAGTATGGTTATCTATTTTTTGTATTGGTAGGACTGTTGAACTAGAATCCTCTGCATGAAGCAAGATCTGGTGACCAATATTTCTTAAGACCAATACCTTATGCTTTTCTGCCTGATCATTTTTTGACTGGTACAAAAAAAATGAAAACAAAATGATGCATAATGCTGAAACGGAAATAAATAGAGGCAAGGGCTTCATTGGCGCAAAATAGTTCATAAATTCTCCATCAAAGATCAATTTACATTGGTTTTACAAGATTTTACACTTTAACAGCTGTATGCTTTTGGCATTCAACTAGTTTTAATTAAAACAATTAGGAATGAAAAAAGCTGGATTATGGATGGCCGTTTATTTGCTACTGAACACCTTATTGATTAATGGACTACACTCTCAAACAATTGCTAGTCAGATAGCGCAAGTGGAAAACAACCTTGCTGGAAGACTTATCATCAATGGCAAACCTTATAACCTTCAGGATAGAATGCGTTATTATCATGTAAAGGGTTTGAGCATTGCAGTGATTAATAATTATCAGATGGTTTGGGCTAAAGGATATGGATGGGCAAATGAAAAAGAACAAAGACCCGTAACTACTAATACTTTGTTCAAGCCAGGGTCTATTAGTAAAACCTTAAATGCTTTGGGTGTTTTAAAATTGGTTCAAGAAAAACAGTTGAGCCTTGATAAGGACATCAACGAGTATTTGACATCATGGAAATTTCCCTATGATAGTTTATCAAAAGGAAAAAAAATCAACTTGGCCCATTTATTAAGTCATACTGGGGGATTATCTGTTTATGGAGGTTTTCCTGGGTATAGCCCTAATGAAAAACTACCAACCATTCCAGAAATATTAGACGGGAAAGCACCAGCAAACACACCAGCCGTGAGGTCCTTATTTGAGCCGGGTCTGCAATTTCAATATTCTGGTGGCGGAACCATTATTTCTCAGTTGATACTCACGGAGAATAGTCATCAATCCTATGAAAAATTCATGTACAACAGGGTGCTAAAACCACTAGGAATGCTGAATAGTTTTTACAGTGCCGCTCCCCCAACCAAACAGATTTTGAATAAAATTGCCACTGGGTACACCAAAAATGGCGACACAGTTGCCGCTACTTTTAGGGTATATCCGGAACAAGCTCCCTTGGGACTATGGACTACGCCTACAGAATTAGCAAAGTATTTGATAGAAACACAACTGTCCTATAAAGGAAGATCATCTAAACTGCTTAATCAAGAAATGACCCGTTTGCACCTTACGCCATTTATTGACCAATCTGCTGCAATGGGTGTTTTTACCTTAGACAAAAACGGGGAACGTTATTTTTTCCATGATGCGGCCAACGAAGGTTTTAGAGGCATGTTTTATGGAAGCTTGGATGGTGGAAATGGGGTAATTGTTTTTGTAAATTCTGATGATGGGGATATTATACTGGAATTATTGGCAAGTGTAGCAAACGTATATGATTGGAAGGGATTTGATAAACCACAAAACATCCATACCATTCAAATTTCTGATAGTGTAGCAGCTAAATATGTAGGCAGTTATTTGTACGATGGAGTATTGGCAGAAGTAACAAAAAAAGAAGATGGCTTATATTATTGGACACAAGGGCAAGACGTAAAAATGTATTTTACTTCAGAGAAGGATTTTGTAAACATGGAATTTCTTGCAGAAAAATCCTTTTTAACCAATTTGAATGGAACGGTCACTGGTTTTGCAAGAAAAGTCAATGGCAAGGAGTTTAGTCCAGCGCAAAAACTGGTAAGTCTAGATACCATCAAAACAAATGAAGGGCAATTAAATAGTTATGCTTGGCACTTAATAGAAACAAAGCGGTTTCAAGCAGCCATCCCTAATTTGCAAAGGGCCATGGTACTTGAGCCACAAGATATTTCAGTGCAGTTAAACCTAGCACACGCTTATTTATGGAACCAAGATTTTCAAAAAGCAGTAACTGTTTATCAAAGCTATTTGGCTATAAATAATATGGACAGTTCAACACTTAAAAAGAATATCCTGCAAGATTTTGAGTATTTTGAAAAGATGGGTTTTGACAAATCAACCATGGAAAAACTGATATTAGCGCTTAAATTAAAATCCTAGTTTTCATTCATAAAAGAAATTTCCAAAAATAGAGATCCACATGAAACTAAGATTTGCCATTATCATGCTGCTATTTCCCCATTTTTATTCCTGTATTGGCCAATCTAATCAATCTGGAAAACCAGAGAATTCGGAATTATTGAAAACCTCCATTGCAGCTTCCAAACTAGTCAAGAATCATTTCTCTAATCAGGCGCAAGCAATGGCTGATAATATTCATTGCATGATGGAAGACAGGACTGGTAATCTTTGGTTTGGTACTACCGGAGACGGGGTCTATAAATATGACGGACAGCAATTTGTGAATTATACTACCAAACAGGGCTTGAAAAGCAATGCCATTTGGTCTCTATTGCAAGACCAGAAAGGCAATATTTTGATAGGTACCGATGCAGGTCTTTCTATGTTTAATGGAAAAGTCATTAGTCCAGTAAGCTTAGAAGGAAGTCTAGGATTTGATACCAATGAATATGGCTCTTCTAAAAATGCCATCTGGAGTATGCTACTTGATAGCAAGGGTAAAATTTGGTTGGGCACGGGAGATGGCGTTTTTTGTTACGACGGAAAATCCTATTCGCGTTTTTTAAAGCAAGGTCAAATCCTAAATCCACAATCTCTTAAACTCAAAATGATAGACGTCATCTATGAAGATAAGCAGGGAATTATCTGGTTTGCTTCAGGTATGCCCCCTGGTTTAGAAGGTGTTTGCCGTTTTGATGGTAAGTCTGTTACCAGTGTCAAACCCAATGGTGACAGTTGGATCAGATATATTGTTCCTGACAAAAAGGGGTGGATCTGGTTTGGTGGTAGACTAAAAGGCAATTTTTATTTTGATGGAAAGGCGTTCAACAATTTCAATCTAAGGACTGATATAGGAAACGTGATGCTTTGTGATGCAACTGGAAACATTTGGTTCTGTGGAAGCGAAGGAGATAAAACCTATGAAAGCAAGGATGGCATCTGGAGATATGATGGCAAATCCTTTGTCAATTTTTCTATCACGGAGGGTTTGGGAAAAGAGTTTGTTCACTCCATGCTACAAGATAAAAAGGGAAATATTTGGATTGGCACAAGAAACACCGGCCTATATAGGTATGACGGTAAAAAAATCACCCGTTTCTCTGAATGAAAAACGGGTGATAGTATTTTAGGCCTATTTGATTGTTACATCGCCGCAGGCAAATATTAATCTTCTTTAGGTTCAGCAGGAACATGATCCGCAGGGGTCACATTCTTAATGCTCAGTTGGAAACGGGTATTCAAAGCCACTTCATAATTACCCTTGTTCAGGATTTCACGAATACCAGCGTCAGCCAATAACACATCGGCCAAGTCTTTTGCCAAAGGAATCCCGCTTAATACATTTACGGTTCTTCCACCTACAAGCTCAATTAGAAACTTATAACCTGCTTTGCGTCCGCTACCGGCACGCTCAAAATCAATTCTGTTCAAGTCAAGGGTTTGGTTGCCACTGGCAGAACGTTTCAACAAAATTTTGATAATCGGCAGGTATTTGCTCCAAATCTGGGTGTACATAATCGAATAACGGTTTAATGAGGTAGAAAGCAGTCCCAAATTGGGTTAGCCAGTCAATAATATTGTAAAGGTGCGCTATTTATGGCCGAAAAACGAATTTCGTTTAAATATCTTCGCTGCATCATGACAGGAATAGACAGCGTTCAATTGAATCAGGTAATAGTCCACAAAGTGGGAAATCCAAGCAGGGGCGAGGCTTTGGGCCTTTCTGCCAACCCATTGACCCTCAATGATCCCATTGTGCAGGGCATGCTGACAAAATACTTTTTGGGGGCTTTTAATGAGCAAGAACAGTACCATTTTACCCATATTAGTAGTTTGGATCTCAATGAAGTGTACCAATACGTAAAAGCTCTTTTTGAGGACAATAAGCAGTTTTCCAAGCAATCTGTGCAGTTGGCGCAGTTTCTTTATAGCAAGAGTACCCATAGCAAGGTCAAAGAAGGAGAAATGTATTTGGCGCATTTTAGCAATGTGCCCTTTGAAACAGACTATGTAGACGCCATTGGCATTTTTAAGAGCGAAACCAAGGAGACTTTTCTAAAAGTATTCCCCCATGGACAGAGTTGGGAAGTGATTGCGGAAGACGGGGTGAACATAAATAAGTTAGACAAGGGTTGTCTGATCTTTAGAAAAAACCAGTCTGAGGGGTATGTGGTTTGTGTAGTAGACAATACCAATAAACAGCAAGACGCACAGTATTGGATCAAAGATTTTTTACAAGTGGCTCCCAGCGCCAATAGTTATTATCATACCGATGCCGCCATGGGCATGTGCAAACTCTTTATCAGCAATGAGCTCCAAGAAAAATTTGAGGTTAACAAATCAGACCAGATAGACCTACTCAATAGAAGCATGGACTACTTTAAAAACAAAGAGGCTTTTAAAATGGAGGAGTTTGCGGAAGAAGTCTTGCACCATCCAGAAATGATAGAAACTTTTACCCAGTACAAACAAACTTATGAAATTGCGCGTCAGGTAAATATTGAAGACGAGTTTGATATTCACTTAAAAGCGGTGAAAAAACAAGAACGTGTATTCAAGAGTATTTTAAAACTAGACAAGAATTTTCACGTGTATATCCATGGCCGCAAAGACTTGATAGAAAAGGGTTTTGACGAGTTCAGTGGCAAGCATTTTTACAAACTCTATTTTGACGAAGAGTCTTAAATGCTGGCGCGATGGCTACTAATTAAAGTGTTGCCATCTCTTTTACATAATCATATTGTTCATCCTCATGCATGCCATCAATGGCTTTGTTTACTTTTTTCAATTGCATCTGATAGAGGTTGTTCAAAACGGGATATTTGTGATAAGCAATGCCAGATGCTTTTAGTTTTTGGCAAAAATGCAAGAGCACTTGGGCCTCACCCTGTTTGCTACCCATGTATTTAATATGTTTACCAGCAATGCGTAAAATTTTGCGCAGGGCTTTCTTGGTCAGATAAATATTGGCCTTAGGAAGCTCTAAAAATCCTTCATTAATCTCTTCCTTTACTTCCGCTATATAGCTTTCTTGATCATGCGATTCAAATAGTAAGTAAGTGAGTAATTCCTTATTCTCTTTTTTGAATTTGGCTAATTGCAAACAAAGCTCTCTGAGCTTAACTAGATTGCTTGCTTGTAATTCCGCTTTAATTTCCTGTATACTGGCCGCTTTCATGATGGGTTAAAATTAAAACATCTGTACTTGGCCAAGCTCAAAAGGAATGCCCTTTATTTTTATTAGTTTTAGGTTTGAACAGTCTTTGACCAAATTCAATAGAAACAAATGCAAATAGCCGTTATAGGATTGGGTAAAATGGGATTCAATATTGGTCTCAACCTTTTATCAAAGGGTCATGAAGTCATTGCATTAGACCAAGACACAGCCCTGGTTCAAAAAGCAGGAACTTTTGGCATGCATCCAGCAGCCAATCTAGCAACATTGTGTAATAGCTTCTCAGGAAAACAAGTTATTTGGTTAATGGTACCTGCTGGTCCCATTGTGGATGAGTTATTGCAAGAGATTACACCGCTTTTAAAAAAAGGAGCCATTGTCATTGACGGAGGTAATTCCTTTTATAAAGACAGTATTCGCAGAAATGGAGAACTGGCCACATTGGGTATTGATTATTTAGACTGTGGTACCAGTGGTGGAACCAGTGGCGCTTTGCAAGGTGCTTGCACCATGATTGGCGGAGACCCAACAGCCTATCAAGTGGTAAAACCCTTGCTAGACGCTATTTCTGTTGAAGGAGGTACTTTGTACACGGGCCCATCGGGCAGTGGTCATTTTGCCAAAATGATTCATAATGGTATTGAGTACGGGATGATGCAATCCATTGCCGAAGGCTTTGAAGTTTTGCAGCGTTCTGATTACAAATATGATTTTGCCGCATTATCGCATTTGTTCAACAATGGTTCCGTGATCAGGGGCTGGTTAATGGAGCTCACTGAAAATGCATTTAAAAAAGACCCAGGCTTAGACGCCATTAAGGGAGTGATGCATAGTTCTGGAGAAGGTAAGTGGACCTTGGATACAGCATTGGATCTAGGTGTTCCTACTCCCGTGATTGCACTTTCTTTGATGATGCGCTATAGATCTCAAATGGAAAATACTTTTTCTGGTAAAGTAGTGGCAGCCTTAAGAAATGAGTTTGGTGGTCACGCAGTAGTAAAGGCAAACGACTAATTCTCTACCATGCAATACTATGTAGGGATTGATATTGGCACAGGTTCTACCAAGGCCCTGGCTTTTGACGCAACTGGTCAGTTATTGGCCAAGGAGCAAATTAGTTATGCTACCATTCAAACCGAAAATGGATGGGCTGAGCAAGATCCCAATACTGTATTAGCGGCGGTGAAAAATTGTTTGACATCACTGACTAATTCTTTGAATGCCACGCCAGCACTGATTAGTTTTAGTACAGCCATGCATTGTTTATTGGTTGTAGACACTGATGGTAAACCACTAACCGCATCCATTATTTGGTCAGACAATCGCGCAGCGGAAATTGCCCAAGCATTTAGAGAAAATCCATCTATCAATGATTGGTACCAGCAATCTGGGGTGCCCATGCACGCCATGTTACCCCTTTGTAAAATCAAATGGCTGAAAGAACATCAACCACAGGTTTTTGATAAAGCCTTCAAGTTTGTAGGGATCAAAGAATATATTTTATTCCAATTAACGGGCACTTGGGTGGTGGATCACGCAGTGGCTGCTGCAACAGGGCTGTTAAATATTCATAGTCTTGATTGGCATAATGGAGCGCTTGCCATGGCAGGGATATCGCGCCAGCAATTGCCTGAGATCAAGGACGCCAAAACCATGTTGCCCTTGTTAGAAGGGAATTCATTTTCACTAACTGCTACCAAGATTGTCTTGGGTTCTAGCGATGGTGCCATGGCCAATCTGGGTTCTCATGCAATAGATGCAAGTACGCTGGCCATTACCATTGGTACCAGTGCTGCTGTGAGAATCATACAGGACCAAATTCATTTGGATGCATCTATGCGCAGTTTTTGTTATCCTATTACTCAGGGTCAATACCTGGTTGGTGGAGCTTCTAATAATGGCGCACAATTATTGGAATGGATGCAAACCAAACTCTTTCAATACCAAGGTGCCACCAAGGATTTTTTTGAACAAGCAGCCCAATTGCCCATAGGGTCTGATGGCCTCACGGTCTTGCCTTATTTATCAGGTGAGCGAGCGCCTATTTGGAAGGAAGGGGCAAAAGCCGTTTTTTTTGGCATGGGTCCCCAGCATGGTCAGGCACATTTGGTGCGTGCAGCCATGGAAGCAGTTTTATTTAATCTCTATGCCATTGCCCAATCATTGCCCTTAAAAGTGCAGCCCAAAAAAATCATGGCCAGTGGAGGATTTATCCAAAATAACACTTGGCTACAGATGCTGGCCAATTTGTTTCAACTACCCGTGGAGCTAAACCATGATGGAGACGCATCGGCACGTGGAGCCATTTTGTTGGGTATACAAGCGGCTTTTCCAAACATCCAATGGCAAATACCAGTAAACCAGGTTTTGCAACCCAATGCAGTGCTGGCAGATGAGTATCAACAGGCTTTTCAACGCTTTGCACAATTGAGTAGGTCATTGGTTCCTCTCATGTAAGAGCCTTTATCCTATTGAATTGGTGCACTAATTAATTTTCCTTTATTTTGCCGCTCAACTTGATCTTATGAAACGCTTGATGATATATAGTTTTTTGTTGCTGCTGATGCTGCCAATGAGTTTGCTTGCGCAAAATCCCCGAACTTATCAGGATAGCATTGTGGCCTGGCATCAAAAAAGAATACAGGATTTAAAAGCACCCAATGGTTGGGTGAACTTGGTGGGTTTACTTTGGTTGAGTCCGGGTAAAAATAAATTTGGATCTGATTTCAGCAATCAGATTATTTTTCAACACAAAGACATGCCCGATCAAGCTGGAACTTTTAACTGGGAAAACGGAATTGTTAATTGGGTTTCTCAAAAAGGCATTGCTACCAAGATCAATGATAGCCTGATTCAGGAAGCCATTTTGTTTTCAGCAAATGAGAAACAAGCACCACAAATTGCCTTGGGTAGTCTGCGTTGGAACCTGATCAAAAGAGAAAATAAAATAGGGATTCGCTTGCGCGATGTAAATGCACCTTCTTTGAAAAAATTCAAATCGGTTCCCTATTATCCTATTAATATCAAATACAGAGTTGATGCAATTTTGGAGAAACCGGCTTCCAACAAATTAATGATCACCAATGTGCTGGGTCAAACAACTGCACAGGAAACACCGGGTAGATTGGTTTTTCAAATCAACGGGGTTACTTATAAACTAGACGCATTAGATGAGGGAGGTGATGAACTGTTTGTGATTTTTGGAGACGCTACCAATGAAATAGAAACTTATCCTACGGGCAGGTTTATGTATGTACCAAAACCAGACGCAACAGGTCATACGGTCATAGACTTTAATAAAGCTTTTAACCCACCATGTGCTTTTACCGTACATGCTACTTGCCCATTGCCACCCAAACAAAATATCTTACCCATTGCACTCAAAATAGGAGAAAAGAAATTCCATCCTGAACTACTCAAATAGTTTGATGAGCCCATATGGGAAAATCTTCTTAATTTTTGGCACAATTCAAGTTATGCTAGATAAGAAAATCCTCCTGACCATTACTGCCTTTACGGCATTTGCAACCATGTCATTGGCCCAACCCAAAACAGATGCTGAGAAAAAAGCCATTCAATCTGCTAGGGAAAAAGAAGCTGCTAAAACAGAGATCTGGGAACCCGTTCCCGCCAAAGTAACTCCCGGTAAACTTGCAGGAGAAGCGCCTTCTGACGCCATTGTGCTCATGAATGGGAAAGACCTAAATGCCTGGCAAAAGGAAAATGGTGGAGCACCCACTTGGAAAATTGACAAAGACGGTGCAACCACTGTTGTAAAAGGAACTGGAAATCTAGAAACCAAACAAGCTTTTGGTTCTATTCAATTACATATTGAATGGCGTGAACCTACAGCTATTGCAGGATCAAGTCAGAGCAGGGGTAATAGCGGGATCTTTTTTATGGGCCGATATGAATTACAAGTATTGGACTCTTATGATAATCCAACCTATGTAAATGGTCAAGCAGGAAGTATGTACAAGCAGCATATTCCCTTGGTAAATGCTAGTCGCAAACCAGGAGAGTGGCAGGTATATGACGTGGTGTTCACTGCACCACAATTTTATGCCGATGGCAATTTGCAAACACCAGCCTATATTACCGTATTCCATAATGGCATTTTGGTGCAGAACCATGTTGCTATCAAGGGTGGTACTGAATGGATTGGTCAACCCAAATACACAGCGCACAAAGAAAAAGAAACACTCATCTTACAAGACCATGGAAAAGATGGTGGCAATCCCATGAGCTACCGCAATATCTGGATCAGGGAATTACAATAACACATGTCACTAATCGCATCGCCTGAGCAGGTACTCGCAAACATTTTTGGATACAATAGTTTCAGGAATAACCAGGAAGCCATCATTCACCAAGTATTGGATGGTGGTGACGCCATGGTGCTCATGCCTACAGGCGGGGGTAAAAGTCTTTGCTATCAAGTGCCGGCACTTTGTTTGCCAGGGCTCACCGTTGTGGTCAGTCCCTTGATTGCACTGATGAAAGACCAAGTAGATGCGCTATTGGTAAGTGGCGTTAAAGCTGCTTTTTTAAATAGTACACTTTCTGCTGCTGAACAAGCTGCCATTAGTCAACAGGTTTGGAACAATGAACTCAAACTGCTCTATGTTGCCCCAGAGCGTTTGGTAGGATCCAATAAACAGTTCCTGCATTTTTTACAAGGGGTAGAAGTCTCCCTGTTTGCTATTGATGAAGCGCACTGCATTAGTCAATGGGGGCATGATTTTAGACCGGAGTACCGGGTGTTAAGCGAGCTCAAAAATTATTTTCCTAATACACCACTGATTGCGCTCACGGCCACGGCCGATGCCTTAACCCGCGATGATATTATTGCGCAATTACACTTAGAAGATTGCCCTGTTTTTGAAAACAGTTTTAATAGACCCAATATTCGCTATACCGTAAAACCCAAACAGGGTTATTATGGAGAGCTGGTGGCTTATTTGCAGGAACACCAAGAAGACGCGGGTATTATTTATTGTTTGAGCAGGGCATCAACAGAAAAATTAGCACAAGATCTTTGTGATGATGGTTTTCAGGCAGCAGCTTATCATGCAGGATTAGAAAGAGAGACCAGAGAAACTAGACAGGAACAGTTTCTCCGAGATGAAGTTCGGATTATGGTGGCCACCATTGCTTTTGGTATGGGCATCAATAAAAGCAATGTGCGTTTTGTAGTGCACGCAGACCTTCCAAAAAATCTAGAAGGTTATTACCAAGAAACAGGAAGAGCCGGAAGGGATGGATTAGACTCTGAAGCTATTTTATTTTATGGCCAGGGCGATGTAATAAAACTGCGCAGTTTTGCCCAAGTAGAAGGCAATGAAGAACAGACGGCCATACTCATGCAGAAATTAGCCTTGATGGTACAATTCTGTGAAACCAAACGCTGCCGCAGAAAATACCTGCTCAATTATTTTGGAGAAAAAACAGTAGAACACTGTAACAACTGTGATACCTGTTTAAACAAAGCAGAACTAATAGATGCTACTATACCAGCACAAAAATTGCTCAGCGCAGTGGCCAGATTAAATGAACGCTTTGGGGGTAATTATGTGATTGATGTGTTGCGTGGTAGTATGGCTGAAAAAATTAGACCTGAGCACAAGGGCTTGAGCGTTTTTGGAAAGGGTAAGGATTTGGGCAAGGAAATCTGGCAGCATTATTTGCGTGAATTGGTTCAAGATGGCTACTTACAACAAAGTAGTGGTGAGTATCCCATTTTGCAATTGACCTCCAAAAGCAGGGCTGTTTTATACAATGGAGAGCAGGTAATGCTACCTGCACCCAATCAACCTGCACAGGTGAAAGAGCCTAGTAAAACGTATGAGAAAGCCAGCCATGAAAAAGTTTTGTTTGAAGACCTTAAAAAACTCAGGACAAGATTTGCGCAAGAAGAAAATGTGCCACCCTATATTATTCTCAGTGATAGCACCTTAATGGAACTGTCTACTTATTTGCCCATCAAACACAGTGACCTACAGCATATCTCAGGATTTGGTGCTTTTAAAATTGAAAAATACGGGAATGCTTTCTTGGAAGCGGTGCAGGATTATTGTATTGCAGGTCAACTGCCCACACGCATGCATTTAAAAGGGCCTTTGAAAGAGAAGAAACCAAAACCGGTAAAGGAAAAAGAAACAGAAACCAAGAAACTAAGCTTTGAATATTATCAGAAGGGTTTGTCCATTGAAGAAATTGCCGAAGCCAGAAACCTTTCAACCAATACCATTGCAGAACACCTCTCTTTTTACATTAATAAGGGCATGCTCAAACTAGACGCGTTTGTTTCTGGTCAACACCAAGCCCTGATCAAAGCCGCTATTGACACTTATGGTGTCAACAGCCTGAAACAATTAAAGGACAATCTCCCAGATAGAATCAGTTACGCCAGCATTAGAATGGTCTTGGCAACATTGCCCCTTTGATTTAACTTTAATAAATGGCTAGCAAAAGACATAAAAAGACCGTAAAAACCAAGGAGGGGCATAACCTAGATAGAACTAGGGAACTATTTCATGTAAACCCCGTGCTTCCTGTTCAGCGAGAATCTGTTCCTGCTCCCCATATTCATGTCTTTGATTATTCACCAGATCATTTTTCAGAAATAGAACACCCAGCCATTGATGCATGTTTTTCATATAAAGACAATGGGCATTTTACTTGGATCAATGTGGGGGGAATCCGCAAAGAAGAGGTAGAGAAAATTTGTAGCCATTTTAATATTCACTACCTGATTGTGGAAGACATTTTGAGTGTGGATCAGCGCCCCAAGATGGATGAGATGGATAATGTATTGTTCTGTTTGTTAAACATGCTCTACTTTAATCAAGAAACGGGTACGGTAGAAACCGAACAGATCAGTATTCTATTGGGTAAAGACTATGTGATTTCTTTTCAGGATGATGCAGAAAGAGATCTTTTTGACAACCTGCGTGAAAAACTGAGAATGCCCGCAAGTAAATTGCGCCAATCTAAACCAGATTATCTCTGCTATGCCTTGCTAGATACCATTGTGGATCACTATTATGTAGTCATGGAACAATTGGGTGAAAGAATTGAAAACTTAGAAGAAGAAATTATTCGTTTTTCCAATACTGGGTCCTTGCCAGATATCAATAACCTGCGCAAAGAGATGATTGTGCTTAAACGCAATGTAGTTCCAGTAAGAGATTTGGTCAATGGTTTTATTAGAAGCGATAGTGATTTGTTAGAAGAGCGCACCACCAAGTATTTCAAAGATGTGCATGACCATATTATTCAAGCAACAGATCTGTCTGAAAACTATCGAGACATGATGATCAACTTACAGGATCTCTACTTAAGTAATGTGAACCTGAAGATGAATGAAGTGATGAAGGTGATGGCCATAGTAACCTGTTTACTAGCACCTGCTACTGTGATTGGTGGCATTTTTGGAATGAACTTTGATCGCATACCCACCCTACATAACCAATATGGATTTTTTTTGGCGGTATCCTTCATGATTTTGATACCAGCTTATATGCTCTATACCTTTAAGAAGCGGGGTTGGTTCTAAGACTATTTGTCTTTGCTGGTGTATTTGGCAATAATGCTAAACAAGTCTCTTGGGTTGAAAGGCTTGGTAATACAATCGTTCATACCAAACTCGGTTGCCCTTCCTTGTATGTCAATAGTAATAGATGCTGTTAGCGCAATTACGGGTGTTTCTGTATCAAATTCCCTAATGGCTTTTGTAGCAGTATATCCATCCATCACCGGCATTTGTAAATCCATTAGGATAATATCAAATTGAGTGGCTTTAGCTTTTTCAACAGCAATTTGTCCATTACCAGCAATCTCTACTTTGGCATTCCAGTTCTGCAACATTTTCTCTGCCACCATAATGTTGAACTCTACGTCTTCTACTAATAAAATTTGTAAGCCCTTCAAATCTGGTGCATCGGCGTGCATGGTCTTGCTTTCTTCCTGAGCAACGGTTTCGCTTTTCTTGAAGCAGAGTGTGAAATAGAATTTAGATCCCTTATCGGCTTCGCTTTCTAAGTAGATATCGCTGTTCTGCAGTTTCAACAGGAGTCTGATAATGGTTAGGCCTAGTCCAGAACCACCATATTCTCTGGTGATATTATTATTGGCCTGTGTAAATCTATCAAAAATCAATTCTTGTTTTTCTGGAGGTATACCAATACCTGTGTCAATGATGGCAAAGTCTACATACACACATTCTTCGGCAATCCTATTCAATAATACTTCAATAGTAATAGTGCCTTTCTTGGTAAACTTAATGGCATTTGAGATGAGGTTATTGAGTACCTGACCCAAACGAATATCGTCTCCAATAATAAAATCAGGAATATCTTCATCAAACATCAAACGCAGGTTATTACCGCGTTCCTCTGCGCGCAGACGATGCGCTGCTCGCAAGTTTTTGACAAACTGCTTGAGGTTGATATCTCTTTCTGCCAAAATGATTTTACCTTCTTCCAACTTGCCATAATCTAATACGTCATTGATTAAGCTTAATAAGTTTTCAGAAGAAATCTTCATCACATTCAAGAGCTCTTTCTGAGAAGGAAGTGGGTCTTGATAGTGCAATAAATTATTGGTTCCAATAATGGCGTTTAATGGAGTCCTAATCTCATGACTCATGATAGAAAGGAATTCACTCTTGGCCAAGGAGGCTTTTTCAGCAGTTTCTTTGGCAAGAATCAAATCGGCTTCCATTTGTTTGGACCTAGCAATCTGTTCTTCTAGGAATGAGATAATGCTAATTAAGTCTTCATCCTTTTCGTCAAAACTAAAAGACCTTGTTGGGTCTAAAGATCTGATGGCTTCTTTCAATTTGAGAATAGAAGCTTTTCTAATATCGTTTTGTGCTTGAAGGTCAGCGTTTACTTTTTGGTATTCTCTTTCACTAATTTCAAAAGCATGATCTGCCAAACGTTTATCCCTATCAAATGCTTGATAACTACTACTGATCGTATTCAGTAATTCTTGCATCACAGCCTCTACCTGATAATTTTCAGGGAGTAATTTGCGAATTTGTTTTTCTAGAATGCTGTGGTAGCCCATAATTGGAAGATGGTTCGAAGATAGGATTATTTCTTATTGCTCAGAAAATGTAGTGATGGTCATGGTCTGATTGTGTAACTCGCATTTAAAATTGGTATTAAAAGGAGAAATCTCACCATAGGAATAGAATCCTGTAATGCAGGTATCCTCTCCAAAAATCTGTTTTGCCGCTACAACTTCATCTTCAGTACGTTCTTGTAAAATGAGTTTTCTACCTACACAGCTGATTAAAATGGCTAGGTCCGGTGATTTGCTGGTCTGGAATGATTTTTCTGCCGCTGTTGAAGAAGCTTTGATCAACTTTTCAAAATTGGCTTTCATAAATCGAACTTTGGAACCCTCGGGTAGATTGCCCGCAAATGTCATGGTCTTATTGTCGTTGTCTACATTCAAGATAGTTCTAACCAGGTTTTGGTCAGATCCTTCTAGCTTCAAGGACAATGGGAACAAAAGGGCAGAACCGGGTAACTCATCGGCATATGTGCCTAGGTATTCTTTGTATAAATCAAGGGCTGAAGCGCCATCAATTTCATATAACACGTTCTTGTCAGACTTGGTAATCACACGCTCCTTGCCAAACTCATCCCATCCCCCTAGGGAACTATGGCCAATTTTTACATCTTGGCCATAAAAACCTACAGCAACTATAATTCCTTCTGATGCAGTCTCATTCAAACCCACCAAGGTTTTAGAGAATCGCGCAGCATCACCAGCTAGTCCACCAGTAATGGGAATCTTTTTTTCATTGCCTTCGTTTAACCCACTAACTAGTTCACTACCATTGATTTGCGTACCGTCAGAAAGGATAAACAAACCCGCTAAATCAGGTTCATTTAAACTATTGTACAAGAATTTACCTGTTTCAAAGCTATTTGCATGGTCATTAAATGAGGTTTTAATGGCTTTCACCTTGGTTTTTTCAAATTGCATGGCCGTTACAATTACAGAATCGTCAAAAACCTCTTCATCAATAATTTCTCCGGCAGTGGAACTGGAAATAATTTGTGCATTGGGGTATTGGGCCGCAACATGCTCATAAATCTGAGTCAAGCCAACCATTTCTCTGGAACCAAATAAAGTAACCAATTGGGCATCCTTGGCAGAAAATCCAGTACTAGAATCTTTGGTTTTCCATTCGTTGTGTACAAAATGCAGCTGTTGTGTTTGCATAGTTGAGGCTTAAATTGGTCAAGTATATAAATATAAAAAGGAATTTGTTGAACCGCGTAATATTTTTTAGATATGTTATCTATTACAAAAAACCTTGTTGAATGTTTTCCCATTTAATCCAAAAGCAATCCTTAATTTCAAAATAGTTAATGCTTGCAAATGAAACAGAATCTATTCTTCAGGTATCTAGGATCCCTGATCTGCTTGTCTTTTTTGATCCTTGCTTGTAATAATACCCCAGAAGCCGTTTTGATTCCTACTGAGAAAACCCATTTCAACAGCTTTGTAGATTGTAATATGGCGGAATTCTGGATTGGGGATACGTTTAGAATCTTTCCAGGTAAATATGGAGAAGACCCCGTTTGGGGAGAATCACATGATTTAAAATGGGCCGATGGTCATAATGTAGACGCTGCTTTTTCCAGTCCTGCATCCGCTTTCACAGAGCCCATTATGCCACCCAATACTAAACCAGGTACTCCTGGATTACACGGAGCTGTTTGGTTTGAAACCATTTATCAGGACAAGAAAGACGCCAGTGGTAAAACATTGTATGGTATTTACCATAATGAAAACTATCCAGCTACCCTTCCTTATGATTCCCTAACGGGCAAGGGCTATCAAAACAAAAATTGGCCCGAGGGTTTAAGAGGTCCTGCTACTGCAACGGCTGTTTGTAGAATTGGGGTCATGAAATCAGTAGATGGTGGAAGGTCTTGGGAGAACCGGGGCATTTTTATTGAAGACAACCAACCCAGACTCATTCTCAAGCCACATAATAATGGAATCAATTTTGCAGGAGGGGTGGGTGATCCCTCTGCTGTTGCCTCCGGCGATTGGCTTTATCTATTTTATGGCGAATATGGCTATGCAGGAAAATATGATTCAGCCAGCTATAATCCAGACTTAGAACATAGTGGTCAGTGTATCAGCATTGCCCGAATTAAACTGAGTGATTTGGACGCCCCCGAGGGCAAGGCCCAGCGTTGGGATGGCAAAGGATTTAACGCTGCTTACGATGGCATTGGTTCACCTATTGCGTCTATTCAGATTCCTAAATCTGCGGGCGGTGGTCCGGCATCAAACCCTAAGTCAAAATATTATTGGGGACCATCGGTTAGTTGGAACACGCATTTAAAATCTTGGGTCATGCTCATGGCTAGGTCTGAGGGAACTTCTTGGAAGGGTTCAGGCATTTATATTTCCTTTAATAAAAATGAAGACCTAGGTCAGGGAAAGAATTCACAAGAATGGGCTACCCCCAAATTACTATTAGACATGCCAGGTCATATTATTTGGTATCCATCGCTTCAGCCCTTAAATGAAAAAGGCGATGAACAAAACAAATACACTTGTTTGAAATTGGGAGAAAAAGCAAGACTCTTTTTCAAAGACCAGTACAAAGACAGCAGCGAATATTATTCTTCATATATAGTTCAATTCAAAAAATAAGATGCAGATTAAAACCTTTCTATTTTGTTTGTTTTTTTCTCTGGGAGCAATGGCACAAAAAGGAACACCCGTTTCCTATTGGTTAACTACTGCAGATCAGTCTGCACTTTTGCAAGAGGGAAAAGCAAATTGGCAAACGGGTGCTGTTAATCAGTCAATGCCCATTATTAGTATTGATGAACAACAACACTTTCAAACCATTGATGGTTTTGGGTATACCCTAACTGGTGGATCAGCTCAGCTATTGTATCAATTACCTAAGGACCAACGCCAAACATTGTTGCAAGAATTATTTAGCTCCAAGGGAAACGGGATTGGCATTAGTTATCTAAGAATTAGTGTGGGAGCATCAGACTTAGACGCTACAGTATTTACCTATGATGATCCTCCCAAGGGTGAAACAGATTTTGCTCTCAAGCATTTTAGTTTGGGCCCAAATTTAAAAAACTTGATTCCGGTGTTACAAGAAATTATTGCCATTCAACCCAAGATCAAAATTTTGGCAACCCCTTGGACGGCGCCTGTTTGGATGAAAACAAATGCCAATTCTATTGGTGGAAAATTAAAACCAGCATGCTATCAAGTCTATGCCCAATACTTGGTCAAATATATACAAGCAATGAAAGCTAAGGGGATTCTGGTTGACGCTATTACCCCACAGAATGAACCACTGAATCCCAAGAACAATCCAAGTTTGGATATGCAGGCAGAGGAGCAAGCCATTTTTATTGCTGATCATTTGGGTCCTGCATTTCAAAAAGCGGCCATCAAAACAAAGATTGTACTCTATGATCATAACTGTGATAGACCAGATTACCCCATCAGCATTTTAAACAACGTTAAAGCAAAGCCTTTTATCAATGGCTCTGCATTTCATTTATACGGTGGTGACATTAAAGCTCTTTCTGCTGTGCATGATGCACACCCAGACAAAGCCCTTTATTTTACAGAACAATGGGTAGGTGGCCCTAGTAATTTTGCTGGAGATTTTGGTTGGCATCTTAAAAATGTAGTCATTGGTTCAATGCGCAATTGGAGTAAAAATGCGCTTGAATGGAACCTGGCTGCAGATGCTGAGTACCAACCCCATACACCAGGAGGATGCACCAATTGTTTGGGTGCATTAACCATTCAACAAAATGCAGTTGCTAGAAATGTGGCATACTATATTATTGGTCAGGCTTCCAAATTTGTGCCTGTAGGTTCAGTAAGAATTGCCAGCAATCTTCCAACTGATTTACCCAATGTGGCTTTTAAAAGACCAGATGGAAAAAAGGTTTTGTTGGTTTTCAACGATGGTAAACAAGAACAATCCTTTGGCATTAGTAGCAATGGGAAAATGGTTTCTACCAAATTACCCGCAGGTGCTGCAGCTACTTATGTTTGGTAATTGCTTAGATTTTGGAGCTCATATTTCATGTTTGAGAACCGGCCATGATTCATACGCATTAACCTCGCAAATGATAAGCTTTTGGTTGCGTAAATACGCGCAGACCAGCGTGTGATAGCGTACTGCCAAAGCCACTGTTTTTTCTACCACTCCAAGGTAATGATGCGCTAACGCGATCACAGCAATTCCAATAAACGGTTCCGGCATTTAAGGCAGACTGAATAGCTAATGCCCTTTCTTCATCATTGCAGTAAACTGCTGCTGTTAAACCATATTTGGTATCATTCATTAAGCGAATAGCTTCTGTATCAGAACTCACTTTCATGATGCCAATAATGGGTCCAAAAGATTCTTCGCGCATTAGGTCCATGCCATGTGTTACATGCGTAATCACGGTAGGTTCAAAATAATATCCCTTTCTGTCAATTTGCTTTCCGCCACAAAGAACTGTAGCACCTTTTGCAAGTGCATCTGCTACTTGAGCCGCTAAAAAAGCGGGTTGGTCTCTTCTGGTTAATGCCCCAATATAAGTTCCATCCGCTTCCGGATCTCCCACCTGATAAGATTTCACTTCTTTTACAAAAGCAGCTACATACTCATCATATACAGCTTCGTGTACATAGATTCTTTCTACGGAGCAACAGCTTTGTCCGTTGTTGTAAAAAGCACCATCGGCCGTGCCTGCCGCTACTGCTGCAATATCTGTAATATCATCAGTTACATACAGAGGATCTTTACCACCCAATTCTAAACCACAGGGTTTCATTTTAGTAGCAACGCGCACATAAATGTATTTACCTGTTTTGTAAGAACCCGTAAAGAAATAACCATCCAAGTCTGCGTCTAATAAGATTTCTCCTACCTGTCTATCGCCAATGGCAATTTGAAAAACGTCTTCTGGAATGCCGGCTGCGTACAAGTATTTTTGAATTTGCATCCCTGATAAACTGGCCAGTTCAGAGGGTTTGTACAAAACCGCATTGCCTGCAAGTAGCGCAGAAACAAATACATTGGTGCCTACCAAATAAGGATAATTCCAGGCAGAAATATTGCATACTACACCCAATGGTTCGTATACAATTTTCTCTTTGGTGCCACCTTCTGTAACCATCCATTCTTCTGATAAATATTTACTAGCATTGCTGGTTAGCCAGGCAATTCTGGCGCAGGCACCATTTACTTCATTACGCGCTTGCTGCAAGGGTTTGCCAACTTCCATACTCAAGATTTCTGCACAGGCTTCTAAGTGCTGTTGTAAAAAAGCTGCAAATCTTTCTAGTGCATCAACCCTATCTGTTAAAGGAGTTTGCGCCCAGACTGTTTGTCCTTTTTTTAGTTGCTGTACTTTATCAGCAATGCTAGTAGCTGTATCAGGTGTAAGGGTTGTAATCAGTGTCTCTGTGGCTGGATTAATGATGTTCATGCTGGTATTTTTTTGCTGCTGCCAAAAACCATTCAAGGATATTTTGAGAGAGCGGTTCGTTTTCTTTGTTGGCCATTCTTTCTGGATGCCATTGTACACAAACCATGGGTCCATGTTGCGCTGGGTCTTTCCATTCTAAGGATTCTACAATCCCATCTTCCAATGAAAAGGCAACAGCTTTTAAACTTGGTGCTGGTTCTAATACTGCTTGGTGGTGTGCGCTATTAATGGTTCCCAAACTGCATCCAGTAATGGCTGCTAATTGTGATTGTGGGTCAAGTTCAACTTGGTGAACATGATCTACGCCATTCATAGCCCGATGATTGGGTTTGCCAATGCTTTCAATATCTAAGACCAATTTTCCACCAAGACTAATATTGATTAATTGCAGTCCACGGCAAATACCCAGTACCGGTATTTTTGCTTGAAGTGCTGCATTTAATAAACCTATTTCAAACTGGTCTCGCGTGCTGTTGAAGGCAGCAGGCTGTAAAGGATATTCCTTTGTTTCAGCCGCATGAAATTGTGTGTCAATATCAACGCCTCCACTAAGCAATAGACCATGACATAGCATGAGGTCTGCTGCATTATTTTTTTCCCAATCTAGTTCCACAATTTCATAAGCTGCTCCAGCAGACTTGATCCATGCTGGATAATTAGCGTACTTGGCTTCTGTGATGGTAATGCCTATTTTAATCATCTTATAAATACTTGAAAATTGAAGGCTTAAGAATTGCTTGTTTAAACCAGCAACAGCTTTACAAAGCTGCTAAGTACAAGTTTCTAAAATCTTCCAGACTAACGGGCTTTGGATTATTGGGGTGTGCAAAATCGGCCAAAGCCAGTTTTGACAATTCCTCTATATGTTCTGCTTTCACGCCAATGCCACTCAGATTTTCTGGGATGCCTAATTTCTGATTTAATTCTTTTAACCAAGTTACCACTGCTTCACCAGTATGATTTTCTAATCCAATGGCTTGTGCCATTCTAGCAAATCGGTCTTCAAATCCTGCAATATTAAAGGCCATTCCATAAGGAAGGTTTACTGCATTGGCCAAACCATGGTGGGTATCTAATAAACTGGATAAGGGGTGAGCCAAAGAATGCACTACTCCCAATCCTTTTTGAAAAGCAATAGCCCCCATCATAGAAGCCAATAACATATTGGAACGTGATTCCAGATCTGGAGACTTCACTGCTTTTTCAATAGACCCAGCAATTAAACGAATCCCTTCTAGTGCAATTCCATCGCAGAGCGGATGATAATTCTTTGCCAAGAAAGCTTCCATATTATGGGTAAGTGCGTCCATGCCTGTTGCCGCTGTAATAAATGCAGGTAGTTCCATGGTTAACAAAGGATCAGCAAATACTATTTTAGCCAAGAGCTTTGGCGAGAACAGGATCTTTTTTTGATGGGTCTCGTCATCTGCAATAATCGCAGAACGTCCTACTTCACTTCCTGTTCCTGCGGTGGTAGGGATAGTAATAAAATGAGGCACTTCATTGGTTACATATACATCTCCACCAATCAGGTCATCGTATTTAAATAAGTCTTCTCTATGATTAATCCGCAAGAGTATGGCGCGCGCCACATCAATAGCTGCACCGCCTCCAATACCAATAATACAATCACAACCCGCAGCGTCATAGGCTTCTGTTCCAAGATACACATCACTCTTTACTGGGTTCTTATGAATGTTATGAAATACGGTTGGGGTAAATCCTGCTGCTTGAAGATTGGCCACCAAGGTTTTAAAAAATCCAAGGGTAGCAATAGTTGGGTCAGTAGCAATCAGTGGTTTGCTTAATTGTTGTTTCTCTAAATAAGCCGGAAGCTCGGCTACTACTCCTGCACCAAAACGGATGGTGGTGGGGAAATTAAATTGCGCAATAGACATGTTCAAAGTTATGTTTCAAATTAAATGATTTCAAAATAGCGTTTGGTTTCCCAGTCGGTTACCACTTTGGCAAACTGACGTAATTCCCAATCACGGGTCTCGGTAAAATGCTGCACAAATGTTTCTCCAAATAAAGTTTTGGCAAGACTAGACTCCTTCATGGCTTGGTTGGCGCTTTCTAAATTTTTAGGAAGTCTACCATGGCTTTCATCGCGATAGCCATTACCCTTGGTTGCAGCTTGCAACGGCAGTTTGTTTTCAATGCCGTATAAACCCGCAGCCAAACATGCCGCCATAGCCAGATAAGGATTGGTATCACTACCCACTACCCTTGTTTCTAAGCGACAAGATTTTGCACCACCCGTTAATGCTCTAAGAGCAACGGTTCTATTATCCAATCCCCAAGTAAGGGTGGTGGGCGCCCATGCACCTTCTACCAATCTTTTGTATGAGTTAATGGTGGGTGCTACCATGGGTAAGATCTCTGGTAAGCAATGCAATTGTCCTGCCAGATAGTATTGCATGGTCTCACTCATTTGATGCGGATCAGTATCACTATGAAAAACATTAACGCCCTCTTTCCAAAGTGATTGATGTACGTGTCCGCTGCATCCCGGTAAGTTTTCATTCACCTTGGCCATAAAGGTTGCCAAAATGCCCAATGGGTATCCAATTTCTTTGACCGATGTTTTAAATAAGATGGCCCTATCTGCGGCACTCAATATTTCACCATAAGTAATAGCTGCTTCATATACCCCTGGTCCTGTTTCTGTATGCAATCCTTCTAAAGGAATATCAAAGGCCTTGAGTTGGTCAAATAAGGCAGTAAAAAAATCATTTCTTTCACTGCTTCTCAAAATAGAATAACCAAACATACCCGGTGTTAAGGGAGTTAGGTTTCTACCTTCTTTGGCTGCAAAACTTTGGGGAGTTTCTTGAAAATTAAACCATTCAAATTCTTGCGAAAACTGTGCGGTATATCCCATGTTTGCGGCGCGCGCTATCAGTTTTCGCAACAACTGTCTGGGGCAGATGGCCAATGGGTTGCCGGCTGCATCTATGAATTCACCTAAGAAAAAGGGTGTTCCATTTTCCCAAGGAATTTTTCTAAAACTATTCAAGTCTATTTGCACTTTGGCGTCTGGATAGCCACTATGCCATCCGGTATATGTTCCATTGTCATAAGCAACATCGGCCATATCCCAACCAAAAATCACGTCACAAAAACCCAAGTTTGATTGGGCTACGGATAAGAATTTTTCACTAGAAATATATTTTCCGCGTAATACTCCATCTATATCGGCCACGGCTATTTTAACCCTACCTGATGGATGGTTGCGAACATACTCAATTACTGCTTGGTTGCTCATGCTTCAATAATTTAAAAACAAGAAAAAGGAATGCCAAGATGCCAAAATAGATACATCCCAAAACCTGATTATAATAACATAATGCTATAAAACAAATGATGGAAAGTACTAGTGCTACAATTGGTGTAGCTGGATAGAAAGGTACTTGAAAAGGTCTGTGTAAATGGGGCTCTGTTTTTCTGAGTTTGAGTAAGGACAACATAGAAAAAATATAGAGGGTTAAAGCCCCAAATACAGATAGGATAATAATTTCAGCCGTTTTGCCTGTACATAAAATGAGCACTCCTAATGCTGCATTTATCAACAAGGCATTGGCTGGGGTATGAAATCTGGGATGCACTTCTCCCAGAAATTTGGGTGCGTTACCAATCTTGCCAAATTCAAAACTGGCCCTTCCACTGGCCAATAACAATCCATGAAAAGAGGCAATTAATCCAAAGAGACCAATGCCTACCAAGAGTTGATAGAATAGATGATTTTGATTAAATAGTTGACCTAGTGCTAATGGCAATGGTGAATCAGAACTTGTTCCGTCAGCTGCATAGACAATGGCCTTCCATCCACCCACACCAATGCTTCCAAAAAATACCATTACACAGAGTATGACCAAGGTTAATAAAGCCCAACCAAATCCTCTTAAAATGTCTTTTTGTGGATGCATGGTTTCTTCTGCAACATTGGCAAGTCCTTCTATGCCCAAAAAAAACCAAATAGCAAATGGCAGTGCGGCAAATACCCCGGACCAACCATTTGGAAATGGATTTTCAGCAAATTTTGCAACTGAGAAATGGGGGATAGTCAAAGTAGCAAATAGGATTAATTCTGCCACTGCAAGAATGGTTACAATTAATTCAACATTGGCAGCTGCTTTAATGCCGTAGATATTAAGTGCGGTAAAAACCAAGTAAACAGCAATGGCTGCACCCAATACCGGAACTGTGGGAAACGCTAAATGTAGATAGGCGCCAATAGCAATGGCAATGGCCGGTGGGGCAAATACAAATTCAATAATTTGTGCTAGTCCGGTAATAAAACCAATGTCTTTGTGAAATGCTTTTTCGGCATAATCATAAGCGCCCCCCGCTTTTGGAATGGCACAGGCCAATTCTGCATAGGAAAAACTAAAACAACTATAGAGCACTATCACCAACAGAGTAGCAGCAGCCATTCCATAACTGCCCCCTTTTTCAAGACCCAGATTCCAACCAAAATACATTCCTGAAATCACATAACCTACTCCAAGACCCCACAATAAAGTAGGTGTTAGTTTTCTAGAAAGATGGTCGTTTGCCATAAACGGTAATTTAGGCTATTCGTCTCATTTTCAGCATCTACTAGATTAAGAAATTATTATTGGATCATCCTAAACGTAATATTGATCCTAGGTTGTAAAGGCTTACTTGTCTTTGGTATCCGATGTTCCCAATAAGTGTTGGTTACGCCACGCATGATGAGCAAACTGCCGTGGGCCAGTGGCAGTTTGGTTAGATGATCCTTGGTCTGGTAATGCCTAAATTGAAATTCACGGACTGCTCCAAAACTGATAGAAGCAATAATGGGCGTTGGTCCCAGTTCTTTTTCATTGTCCCTATGCCAACCCATGCTATCTGTTCCATTTCTATATAAATTGAGTAAAGCTGTATTAAACTGACAGCGAGTAAATGCTTCCACTTTGTTTTTAATGGACAGCATGGTTTCACCAAAGGGATGGGGTTGCATGGTAATGCCAGAATAGGTGTAGGGCTTTTCTCCCAGCCATGCTGTGAGTCTGGGTTGCATGATTTTTTTGCCAAAGAGCACAATGGGTTCCTGTTTCCAAGGCAGTTCCAATTCAAGTCTTTTTAAGCATTCATCAGATTCTTTCTTTGTAAAAAAAGCTGATTCATACTGTATATCGCCCTGAAAGGGCAGAATAGTGTTGGACTCTGGAAACAGGCTATTTTGCATGATCTAGGAACAATACTAGGTTAAAAGGGTTCATAAAACTAATTAGTTAAGGGCGTTTTTAACAAGAAACACTTGGTCTAATCCAATAAAATCAACAGATTTACGTTCTTAACCCAAATAAGCGCCCCGCACAAATCAGGTAAATGAATAAAAGGCAAATTGTATTGGTCATAGTATCAAGCCTGCTCTTGGCAGCTTGCATGAAAGCCTATGTGCCCCCAAATGACGCTGTGTTTACCATTTCTGATGTAGCCGGCACTTACAAACCAGGCAAACTTAAATGGGAAAAAGCACTGCTTGATACAAACAGTTTTAAAGGGGTGGATGATTCCTCCAGTTTTACCATTTACAATTATCTTTCTGATTCAGTCTTTGTCAGCATTGACACCAAAACCTCTATTTATTCCAAGCGTTACAAATTGCCTCTTGTAAACAGGTCAGAGGATAAAGTGTCTGTATTTTATGCCTTTAGTTGGCAGGAAACCTTGCCCGGATACTTTTTATACAAACAAGACTATATACTAGTGGTAAGGTTATATTATCCTAGTACTGGTGCTAAATCTTATGCAACTATCAAAAACACATCCACCAGAGCCAATAACGATAGTTCCATTTATGTGGAAAAAATAGACTTTACAGCCGATAAACAATAATTATTTCCAAGGACAAGGCACAGAACCATCTGGTCTAGATGATCTCAAGATCAATGACAATTCAAGTGTCTGTGGTCTAATTCTGGCATTCTTAAATTGTGAAACAGTCACGTCATAACTAATGCCTACTTGGGCCACGGATTCAAAAAGCTTTGTACTAAAACCTATATAGGGAATCACTGCGTCTTGGTTTCTATACCAAACCCCCAAGTTAAAAACCGGAGGTTCATTACTATTATCTAATAACATACCCAATACACCACCAAACTGCCAGAACTCTGTTGCCTGTTGGTTTTGATAGATGCCGTTTAAACTCATGCTGGCCCTGTCCGATAAGAAACTAGAATAAGTTCCATAGACTGTGTAGCGTGGTTGTATGTATTGGTTCTGGTCTTCATAGGCCGTTTGCTGTGGTTTGTTTAAATGAAAAGCTGCAACCCCAATATCAAAATTGGTTCCATGGTCTTCACTAGTAAATGAATACACTACCCCTGCAGACATGGATAAAAAAGGTTTGATATTGGCAAAGCCTGTTTCTCCTGTTGGTAGGTTGGTGTCAAAACCTCCACTGGTAAATTGCTGCGGAAAATTCAGCAGGTTATAATCAATTCTTCTGTGCGCATAAATTCCTCCCAAACCAAATCCAATTTTTTGCAAACCTTCTGCGTCCAATCCAATATGGTATGCCAAATTAAAAGATGCATACGTACTATTGAATGCCCCACCCATGGTCTGGTCTCTTAATACCATGGCACTGGTGGCCAATACGTTTTTTTGAGGCAGCTTTTTCTCCAAGAGTTTGTATTGTATAGATGCGCCCATGGCGCGATAGGGATCAATTGGTCCAGACCACTGATTTCTAAAATTAAAAATAGCATTCATGCTCCCATAAAAATTTCCAGTAAGTGCGGGGTTAATGCTAAAAGGCGCTGCATAAAACTGAGAGAAATTAGGATCCTGCGCCCGAACCATTTGCAGACAGCCACACCCAAGCAGTATACCCATGAGCCAGAATTGTTTAATTGCTTGCATGTGTTTGTTTTACCTGATTAATAAAGTATTTCCTGTTTTTTGAATGACCCTATCGTCTTCTGTAACGCCCTGTACTATCCAAGTATAAGTGTCCATGGGTTGTTTTTTTCCATTGCTGGTGCCGTCCCATCCATTGCTTATACTGGTGGTCTCAAACATGAGCTGGCCCCATCTATTGTAAATTCTCAGATAATGAAACTGCTTGATGCCAACGGTGAGTGGATAGATTTTTTCGTTCACGCCATCGGTATTTGGTGTAAATGCTTTTGCAACAAAAATGTCTCCCGTATTAAAGACCCTGACCAATATGCTATCTACTGTAACGCATCCAGAAGCCGTGGTAATCTTAACTAGGTAATCCGTTTCCTTGTTACCGTTATAGTAGACGGTTCTATTGTTGCTGTTGCTAATACCAATGGTTGGAGACCATGCATAGGTTTTTCCAAATGACCTTGCCGTTAAAGGAATGGAAGCATTTGCAACTGCGTTCAAGCTAGCATACCTAGTAGCTTTTTCTGGTGCATCAATTTGTACAAAACCGGAACTACTACTGCTTAGGTCTATACAAGCACTTGGAATAGCGGTAAGAATGGCATTGTATTTTCCAGGTTTGCGATAGATGTTTTTTGCCTGAAAACTGCTAGCCGTTGTGCCATCTCCAAACTGCCACTGCCATTGAATAGGTCCTGTTTTACTTGTATCAGTTTGGTTGATAAATGTGGCAACTTGGTCAATACAGAATCCTGCTGCTGCAAATTTTACCACAGGTTTTTTAAGAAGTGTAAGATCAATAGCATTTGATGCAGGTTGCACACAAATTTCGTTTTTCAATAGCACTGTATACTTACCTTCTTGTGTAGCTCTTAACAAATAATTGGTGGCACCTGGTATGGGTTTCCCATTGAGTAACCATTGGTATCCGGTTAATCCCGGAGTGGCAGCAATGCTATTGTATCCGTTTTCACAAATGGTATTGATGTTTGGCGTTTCAATAATGCCAGTAGGTTGTGGAATAAGGCTTACAGTAGATTCTCCGGACCTATTCACGCATCCAAAACTATTGGTTACTTCTAACGCATATATGCCAGATAATTTTGTAATCAAAGCACTATCGGTTCCTATTTTATTGCCATTATGATACCACTGGTATTGTTGAATATTTCCGCTTCCTGCACTAGCCAAAGAAGCAAATGAAAGACTATCGCCCTGGCAAATTCTGGAATCTTTTCTGGGAAAAATAGCTACACTAGGAGTGGCATAGACCTGTATGGCTTTGCTGGTTGTAGCCTCACAGCCATTGGCGTCAATGCCCTTTAATTGTAACACCGTATCCTTGGTAGGTTTAATGATAATCTTTGACAAACTATCGTTATTGGCCCATTGGTAAACCGATGCTCCTGTTCCAAGTAATTCTAATTGATTACCCTGACAAGTACCTGCATTACTTTGAATTTGTAGATTGGGATTTTGGAAAATAGTCACTGCTGCATTTTGAAGCATGTTTTGTTTGCATCCTGTATTACTATTATTGATAGCAACCACACTATAGATTCCAGCAATGGTTTTATTTCCAAAATGAATGCTATCGCCAGTTCCTTGATAAGGATTGTCTACTGGTTTTCCGTCTAAAACTAATTGATATTGAAATCCGCTTACTGATCCGCTTAATGAAATAGGTTTGCCTGTACCGCCACTACAAAATCCACCCCCACCAATTACTTGAAAGGTTTTGGGTAAGCTATCTACAACAATAGTAACACTGTCTTGCACAATCAATTGGCAACCGTTATTGTCAAAAGAGCTGATTTTGTAAGTGCCTCCTATTAATTGTTTGCCAAAGTTCATAGCGGATCCTGTTCCAGGTAAAGAGTCTGTAACGGGAACATTATTCCTATAGAGGATATAGCTGGTATTGATATTGGAACCATTAGTGCCTATGTCTATACCAGCAGCTCCCAAACAAAATCGGCCACCGCCCGTGATGGTAAAAGGAGATGGAATGGGATTGATGGTAATAATGGCTGTACCCGTCATGGCTGTATTACAACCGCCATTACTACTGATACTTGATTGCACCGTATAAGTACCTGCTTTTTTCTGGTTTCCAAAACTAAGCGCAGTTCCTGTTCCAATCAAAGGGCTACCAGTTGGTGCGCCATCTAACAATAATTGATAACTAAATCCTATTTGAGATCCAGATAAATTAATGGGTTTGCCATTGCCATTCACACAATCATTACCACCTCCGCTAACTTGAAAAAGGGCGGCATTATTAACCACAGTTATATTGGCAATAGCATTGGGGTTATTATTGGTGCAACTGGCATCTGAAACAGATAAGACGGTATACTTGGTGCTGGTTCCTGGTTGTACATTTAAAACAAAGGGACTACTGTTGATGCTGATGTTCTGTGTTACGGTTCCATCAGTGTATTGCATATTCCATGGTGGAGAACCTGTAAAATTAAAGTTGATATCTGCTGAGGATCCCAAACAAATGATTTGGTCTCCATTGACATTGACGGTTGGTAGGGTAGTTGGAATAATGGGCGTGAGTAAACTATAGGGGCACCCAAATCCAGGATAAGGAATCAAGTCTAATTTCATGGTAGTTCCAACAGGAGGCACGGGAGACAAAATTAAATTCTGACTACTACCCACCACTTGATTGGTTTTTAAATCTGTCCAAGTATATTGTTGAAAACCAGATGGTCCATTTAATTGAAGGTCTTTGGCTCCTGCGCAATAAGCACCTGATACAGCACTACCACAACTACTGTTTACATCTATATAGGCATAACCAAAATGCGCACCCTGCCCACAATCTTCTGCAGTAAATTCTAATGTAACGGTTTGACCACCTCTCCCAGAAAGGTCAAAAGTTACTGGGGTCCATCCTTTATAATAAACAGGCACTCCCTTGTATTGTTTTGGAGAGAGTTGGAATCCGGGAATATTGGAAGTGGCAACATAGGTATAACTGGCGCAGTTCAAAGCCACATTGTTTTTGTCTAATAATTTAGCTGTGAATTTGGGTTGATCCAAAACCGGATGACCAGGGTCTTGGAATACTACTGCATACCAATAAGTAATGCTATAGTTATTGGCATTGGCTGGTATATTAATGGTATAGGATAGGGTTCTGGCTATATAATTAATTTCAACAGATCCCAGTTTCACAGACTGCTTACTACCATTGGGACAAAGCAATGGAAAATCCCCAAAGAAATCTTTGTCACTAGTGGGGTCTAATGGTTCTCTAGATGCTGCATTAATAATGGTATGTCTTCCAGCAGAAACACCAGTAACCAAATTGGTAATATTACCACCAGTATATTTTCCTGTTTTGGCTACCCAATTGTTGAAATTGCCAAATTCAAAATCCAGATTGGGTGGACATTGGGCTGCAAGTTGACCAATAAAAAATAGGCATACAAGTGTCAGGAATTTTTTCATAAGCAATCTTTGGTTGCAGGAAGCAATTGTCTTTACAATTTGAGTAAAGACTTCTTGTGCTTATTTACCCAACCCGCCCTTTCTGGGTAGTTAACCAATACAATTTTTAAGTCTGCCGTAATAGGATCTGAAACCCAAACAATGGGGATGGTTTGACTGTCTTGCGTCTCTGAAATGATCCAGTAACCAATATTTTTATTAACCTGACTATTTAGACTGTCTGTTCTATACACTTTTAAGTCTGCATAAGACTCGTGTGGTACAATAGCTACGCTAAACCTTGCTTCTTTTTTGCTGGCTACTGGGTGTACTACCTGTGCTTGAATGCTGCTAAAATGGCAAATCAAAGGGATGGCTAATAATGCCATGAATGCGTTTTTTTTGAATTGGTTTTTCATCTGTTTGTTTTTTAGATTAATCAGCATGAATGAAAATTCATTCAACAAACAGCAGGACTAAACCCATAGGGTTCCTTTACGCATTTCAACGGGGGTTGGTCAACGGTTAACAGAATGAAAACTACAGTTGGTACTGCCAATCAAATGCAATGGCATTTGCTGTGGGTCATCGGGTGTTACAGAAATATCTTAATGAGGGGTAAAACGCATCTTGCAAAGACGCAGACAGATTACAAACCGGTAATCAATACTTAAAATTAGGGAAGTTTCTGGATTAAAAAAATTTTATGCCGCGCTTTAATAGACTATCGGCCCAGCCTGCCTTAACTTATTGCTTTAACAGGGATTTTTTTGATTTATTGATCCAACCAGCCCTTTCAGGATAAGTGACCAGGACTATTTTCAAATCTGCTGTTATGGGGTCAGAAATCCAGTTAATAGGAATGGCTTTGGAATCTTTAGACGCTGTAATAAACCAATAACCAATATTTTTCTTCAGATTCTCATCTGTAGAATCTGCTCTATAAACCTTTAAATCTGCATAAGACTCATGTGGTACAATGGCCACCGTAAACTTGGGTTGTTCACCCGCTGCAACTGGATGCACCATTTGTGCATAAAGCGATTGGCCAAGTATATTGCATAAAAAAACAAGTAAAAAACAGACCAAAAATTTTTCAAAAAAACACAGCATTAAAAGCTTACAATTTTTCATAAATTCAATTCCCTTTTTCTAATTAAATACAAAACTTGGCGCATAGTGATACCATAACCTATGGGCAATAGATTCACCTAACTTGTAATAATCCAGGGGTTAAAACCAACCATCTATCTAAAGAAGGATGGAGTAAACTTTTACATTGCAATGTTGGATGTTACATCCTCCTTGCATTGAGACTTCTGGGGGAAGTATGCTTTTGTAGCTTTTTGACTGTTCAAATGTAGGAAGGTTTATATCCTAACCAAAAAAATCCATTAACTTTTATTTTTAGTTTAAACATTCTATTAATTCTACCAAATGTCTGTTAACAAGATTGAATACGATGCCATTGTCATAGGTTCTGGAATCAGTGGTGGTTGGGCAGCTAAAGAGCTTTGTGAAAAAGGAATGAAAACACTCATGCTAGAGCGAGGTAGAAAATTGGAGCATATAAAAGATTATCCAACAGCTAATAAAGCTCCTTGGGAATTGGCGCATAGAGGAAATATTACAAATGAGTTCCGCAAAAAAAATCCTTTAATCACGCGGTCTGCTGGTTTTGGAGAAGACAATGCACATTTTTTTATTGAAGATGCTATACAACCCTATGTGCAGGAAAAACCATTTGATTGGATTAGGGGCTATCAATTAGGAGGCAAGTCCATTATTTGGGGAAGGGCTTGTCAAAGATGGAGTGATTATGAATTCAATGGTCCAAAGCGTTTTGGATATGGATTTGATTGGCCCATTAGGTATAAAGATGTTTCAGATTGGTACAGCCATGTAGAAAAATTTATTGGAGTTTGCGGCAATGCCGATGGGGTTGCATCTATGCCAGACGGACATTTTTTAAAACCCTTTGACCTAAATTGTGTTGAAACACATTTAAAAGAAGTTTTAAAAACAAATTTTAATAGGCATTTGGTGCACGCAAGATGGGCGCATATTACAGACCCTCAACCCATACATCTGGAACAAGGAAGAGCCAAATGTCAATCCAGAAATTTATGTATGCGCGGTTGCCCTTTTGGGGGATATTTTAGTTCTCTATCTTCTACTATTCCTTGGGCAGAAAAAACGGGAAACCTCACCATTCAAACGGATGCAGTGGTTCATTCAATTCTTTATGATGCTAACAAACAGCGTGCTATTGGTGTTAGGGTAATTGATGCACATACAAAAGAAAGCAAGGACTATTTTTCTAAAATCATCTTTGTCAACGCATCGGCACTAAATACCAATTTGATATTATTGAATTCTAAGTCAGAGCGATTCCCCAATGGGCTTGGGAATGATAATGGGTTGCTCGGAAAATACATTTGCCATCATAATTATCGCGTTTATCTCAATGGTAAAATTGATGGATTTATAGACAAGTATTATGCAGGAAGAAATCCAACTGAAGCCATTATTGCTAATTATCGCAATCTGGATGAACAGGATACGGATTTTAAAGGGGGTTATACCACATTTACTGGTGCCTATAGAGAAAGATTGGATACAAGTACTTCAGAGGAAACTATTGGAGCTGAATTTAAATCTGCTTTGCAAGAACCAGGCTTTTGGCATGTCTATGCTTATATGCAAGGAGAAACCATTCCTAAAAAAGAAAACCATGTTCGGTTAAGTGAAGACCAAAAAGATCCTTATGGAATTCCTCAATTGGTAGTATCGGTTGATTATGATGAGAATGATGACAAAATGGTCCAAGATTTTATTCATGAAACAAAAAGGATGTTTGAAAAAGCTGGGGTACATTCTATTAATTGGCATGACAACAAACAACCCCCAGGATTGGATATACATGAAATGGGTGGTTGCAGAATGGGCAAGGATCCAGCTAATTCACTATTGAATGAATGGAACCAACTGCACCATTGCAAAAACGTGTTTGTAACCGATGGTGCATGTATGACTAGTACCGGAAACCAAAGTCCTTCAATTTTATATATGGCTTTAACAGCAAGGGCTGTGGATTATGCTGTTGGGCAACTAAAGAGCGGTGCTATTAGCATTTAACTCTTAACTTTTTAGTTTACTGTAATTCATCATTTATCCCAAAAGGCCTAATTAAGACTTTTGATAGCATAATGTTTTATGCCTTTTTTTTGGCGCGTTGGTATTGAACAGGCCATACAAGGTCTTCACCTAACTCTTTGGCAGCGTGTAATGGAAAATAAGGATCGCGTAGCAATTCCCTGCCTAAGAAAATTAGATCCGCTTCTCCTTGTTCCAAAATAGTTTGGGCTTGAACTGCATTGGTGATTAATCCAACTGCGCCAGTTGCTATGTCAGCTCCTAGTTTTACTGCTTTTGCTAAGGGAACTTGGTAGCCTGGTGTTAGGGTGATTTTTGCGTTAGCTGCATTGCCACCAGAAGAACAGTCTATCAAGTCTATACCAAGGCTTTTTAAGTTCTTAGCTAATGCAATACTATCATCAATAGTCCATCCACCATCTACCCATTCTGTGGCAGAGATGCGAACAAAAATGGGTAACTCTTCTGGCCATACCAATTTAACTGCTTTAACTATCTCTATTAAAAACCTGCATCGATTTTCAAAATTTCCTCCCCATTCGTCTGTTCTTTGATTGCTTAGTGGCGATAAAAATTCATTGATTAAATATCCATGTGCCCCATGTAATTCTATTAATTCAAATCCTGCTTGATGAGCCCTTACAGCAGCATCAGCAAATTGGTTTATCAATAGTTTAATTTCAGCGGTTGTTAGTGCATGGGGTAAAGCGTATTGATCATTAAAGGCAAGGGCAGATGGAGCAACGGGCTCCCAACCACCTTGGTCTTTTGATAATAAGTCAGTGCTAACCCATGGTTGCGGAAAACTGGCTTTTCTTCCAGCATGCGCTAGTTGAATGCCAGCAACACTGCCATGTTCCTTAATAAAATCAGTAATCCTTTTAAGTGCGGGAATTTGTTCTTCTTTCCAGAGCCCAAGGTCATTGGGGGTAATCCTACCTTCAGCTGCAACAGCACAGGCTTCGGCAATAATTAAACCAGCACCACCAATGGCGCGGCTGCCCAAATGAACCAAGTGCCAATCATTGGCCATGCCATCAATAGCAGAATACTGACACATGGGTGATACTACTATCCTGTTTTTTAATTGGATAGACTTAAGTTGAAACGGTTGAAAGAGTAAAGCAGTCAATTTGCAATCATTGAAGATGAAACAATTCTAGAAACTTAGATTCTAGTAGTCAAAACTACAACCAAAGCATTAAGCCTGTTCTAAAATCTACAAATTTGACAAAGACTTAAGCGTTAAAAGGAATATGAATGGCTACTAAAGTTCCCCTACCTGGTGCTGAATCCCATTCTACGGTTCCTTTTAGGTATTGGATTCTGGAGCTGATATTCTGTAAACCAATGCCATCAGTTGGCCTGGTAATACTTGGGTCAAACCCTTTACCATTATCCTCAATCAAAACGTCTATTCCAGTAGTATCCTGATTAATAGAAATGTCTAATGCACTTGCTTGTGCGTGCTTGACCACATTGTTCACGCTTTCTTGAATTACTCTATACAAAATGGTTTCTACGTGTGAGGGTAAAGGGTTCTTTAGTTCTTCTGTTGCTAAATGAATGCTGAGTTTTCCTGTATTGAGTTGAGAAATGAATTCTCTAACCGCATTTACCAATCCCTTTCTTAAGAGTGCATTGGGCATCATGTTGTGGCTTACCTGACGTACTTCATTGCAACTTTCTTTGACCAGTTCCAAGGTTTTATTGAACATGGGGTATGTTGGGGATTGCGCTTCTTTCATAGATTCATCCAATGCTTGCAGATTCATCCAAGCTGCAGTCATTAATTGACCTACACCATCGTGTAAATCACTGGCAATTCTTTTGCGTTCTTTTTCTTCCGCTTCAATAATGGCAATCGTTGCTTTTTCTTGTTGTTCTGCCAATACCATTTGTGATTGTTGCTCCTGTCTGGCTACCCTTTGCCTATAAAATAGAAAACCACTTAACAAAAGCAATATTGCAAGAATAGAAATGCCAATGATGGTTTGGTTGCGTCTGGTTAGAGCTAGTTCCTGATTTTTTAGTACTAATAATTGAATCCGCTTTTCGTTGTCAAGGGTCCTAATTTTTTCTTCTTTTTGGGTGCTATCTAACCTGTTTTGAAGAATAATTTCATTCTTGGTTCTGAGCTCTAAACTATCCTGCGTAATTTGTAAATCAGCGTCTAATAAAGCCAATTGCTGGTTGCTAATTTTCAAACTCTTAATACTATCTGCTTTATTTAATAAACTAATGCGTAATTCTTTTTTCTCTACTTCATATTTGGTCTGAGTTTCTGCCACCTGACGAGTTACGCGTTCATTCAATGTTTTGTCATTAATGGCCACGTATTTACTTCTATAATTGAAAGCTCCTTGAAAATTACCCATGCCAGAATCCAACATGGCGCGATGATTATAGATCTCGCCAAACGTGTATTCGTCTGCACCAAATTGAACTGCGGTTTTTTCTGCATCTACCAACCAGTTGAGTGCTTCAGGATATTTTTTGAGTAAGGTATAAGCATAGCCAATATTTTGTTGAACTAATGCAACACCTTGTTTGGATTGATTTTCCTGACTAATTTCTAGTGCCTTTTTTAGATGTGGAATGGCTTCTTCATATCGCTCCAAGCGAATATTAATTGCTCCCAAATTATTATAGCAGACAACAACGCCTCTTTTAAAATTTGATTTTTCAAAATTAGCTTTGGCCTTTTCAAGATATTCAAGTGCTCTTGGGTAGTCTAGTTGGTTTACATAAACATTGGTCAAATTAATTTGTGAGATGCCAATATTGCGGTAGTCATTGTTCTTACTAGCATTGTCTATACAAAGATTATAATAACGGATGGCTTCAGGATAATTTTTAATATCCATATGGAGTTTTCCAAGGTTGTTCAAAGTTCCTGCAATATCCTTGTCTTTATTTGCTTCCTGTATTTTTAAGGACTTGACCATAAAGTCAATAGCTATGTCTTTTTCTCCTTTTTCATTGTACATTAAACCCAAGGCATGATAAGTTGCTGACAAGCCTTTTTGATTCTTTGTTTTTAGGAAAATCTTTTCTGCTTTATCCAAAGCTGCAATGGCATTAGCGTATTGTTGCATGAGCAAATAAGCCTGCCCAATATTTCTATAGGTGAGACCTTGTTGGTTTTCATCTTTCAGTTCTGTCCAAAGAATCAAGGATTCTTGAAAATAGGGCAAGGCTTTTAAAGGGTTGGTTTTGTACAAAAAGAAATTGCCCTTTACATCTAAAGAACCAGCTAAACCGGGTTTAAATTTCAACAATTTGGCTTTTTCTGCAGCTTGATTGGCATAAGAAAATGTGTTGGTAGAATCCGATGTGGAATACCTATAAGCTATCTTGTTTAGGGTATTTACTTGAAAGGTATCGGTTTTGCTATTTTTAAGTAGCAATTTTAAACTATCTATTTCCTTGTTTGCTTGACTAAAAGACAGCACTGGCAAGAAGAAAAATAGCAGTATCAGTATCTTAGGGATTAACTGTTTGAGCATATCCAAATATAATTCTTGCCTCTATAAATTCCTCATATTTTTGCCTATCAGGTTGATTTTGAATTGCAATGAGCATTTAAGCCGCTTGCTTAATTTTAAATTGGTTTCATTAACCTGCATGTTCATTTTTACCAAATAACTGAAAATGGTCCAAATTACCAGAGTTAGCAATACCCAAGAATTACAAGGCATTCAGCAATTACAAGCAGAAAATCTGCGCAAACATATTAATACTGAGGAAGCAGCCAGTCAGGGTTTTTTAATGGCGGAGTACAGTTTGGATTTTCTACATGCCATGCACCAAGCATCTCCCAGTATTATTGCCAAAGACGGTGAAAAAGTGGTGGGTTATGCATTAGTGGCTACACAAGCAGTAAGGGATGAACATGATTTATTGGCCGATTTGTTTAATACCATTGACCAAACTCAATTTGAAGGGGATACCCTTAAAAATAGCTCCTATGTTGTGGTTGGCCAGCTCTGTGTAGCAAAAGATTATCGTGGTCAAGGTTTGGTACAGCAACTCTATGGTCATTTTAGAACCTGCCTAGAAGCGGAATATGATTTCTGTATTACCGATGTTGCTCAGGCCAATACCCGCTCCTTAAAAGCACACAAAAACACAGGTTACCAAGTAATAGATACCCTCAGTTATGGTGGCATTGCATGGGATATTGTGCTTTGGGATTGGAGAAAATAACTCCCAGACATGACTGGATTGAATTTTAACAATGTAAAGTTTGCTTTACATTGCATACTTTCTTAGTTTTAAGAAAAAAATGCAAAGAAGCTTTCTTTTACCTTATAGGTTTAAACCTGTTGGTGCGGTAATGATGCCTGCAGGATTGATTATTTGGATTTGGGGTCAATTGAAATTATCACAAGACTCAATAGCAAAAGTTTTTATGGGAATAGTGCCTGAAAACGCACATCTTTTAAAAGTAACTATTTTAGTAATTTCCTTTTTCAGTTGCTTAATTGGTATGTTTTTTCTAGTGTTTTCTAAGGAGAAAGAAGAAGACGAATATGTTGCAAATTTGCGCTTGAAATCCTTTCAGCTGGCGGCGTTTGTTCAAATGACTTTTTTCTTATTGGCTTTTTTATATATCTTCTTGTTTAAGAAAGAGCTATCAGGTGATGCTGGGCTGGAATTATTTTTAATAGCTTCTATTTTACTTTTTTGGTTTTCTTATATCAGTTGCTATCAATTTGTGCTCATTAAAAACAAGTTGCAAGCAAATGAAGAATAATATTAGGGAAGAAAGATTGGAAAAAGCAATGACTCAACAGGCTTTGGCTGAAACTATTGGTGTTTCTAGGCAAACCATTTTTGCCATTGAAACGGGTAAATATATTCCCTCAGCCATATTAGTTTTAAAACTTTCTAAGGCCCTTGCAAAACCTGTTGAGTCTTTATTTAGTTTGGAAAAATCAGACTGATAATTATCTTCTAGTTTTCTGACCACCTCGTCTTTCTTTGAGCTTTTCTTTTTGCTCTTCCATAAGTTTCAGATAGTCTGTATACTGTTGTTCAGTTAGAACTGTTTTCATGGAATTGTCCTTAGCGTCTGAGAGGTGTTTTAGCTCCTGCATTTTTTTCATTTTACCACCCTTACTGTCTCTAGCTGCTACTAACTTGGTAGAATAATCCAATAGAATGGCAGATACTTTTGGTTCTTGCTCTGCCGTTAAAGACAGTTTTCTTTTGTATTGTTGGGTTTGCATTTTAGTCAGCTCTTCAGGGCTTCTTTTGGGTTTGGCCATGCTGCTGTCTTGTGCCATGGAAGTGCTAGCTACACTAATGGTCATAGCTAATAAAAAAAAGCGGATCAACTGTTTCATAGTTTTCAATTTAAACTATGACCACCAGTTGATCCGCAGGTTTAATACCTAAAGTATCTTAACTTATTTTTTGCTTATTCGGAACAGAATGCCGCCGTCAGATACAGCGTAGAGTACTCCATTAAATTGGGTAATATCACGAATGCGCTCGTGTTGGTCTTCTAATAGTCTTTCTTCTCCCACCACTTTGTTGTTTTCAATCACCAAACGCGCAATATGTGTACTACTTAACCCACCTATAAAGAGATTGTTTTTCCATTCAGGAATGGCATCACCGGTATAAAACACCATGCCACTTGGAGAAAGTACGGGTTCCCAATAATAAACGGGTTGTTCCAAACCTTCTTTTTGTTGAATGCCATCTCCTACTTTGCGGTCATCGTATTCCAAGCCATAAGTGATAGTAGGCCATCCATAGTTTTTACCTGGTTGAATTCTATTTAGTTCATCACCGCCCTGTGGTCCAAATTCTGCTTCCCACAATTCTCCGGTTACCGGATGAATGTCTAGACTTTGTGGATTGCGATGTCCATAAGAATAAATTTCTGGTTTAGCATCGGCCACGCCAATAAATGGATTTCCTGCAGCGGGTTTGCCGTCTTTGGTAATTTTAAAAATTTTACCCAGTCCAGAATTCAACCACTGTGCCTGCTTCCTTCCATCTAAAATGGACCTTTCGCCAGCACTCACAAATAAATTGCCATCCTTGTCAAATAACAATCTGGATCCAAAATGTAATTCGCTATTTAAATCTGGTGTTGCTTGGAAAATGACTACCGAATTTTCAATCTTGCTTTCATCAGCAGAGAGTGAGCCTTTGGCAACTGCAGTCAAATTGCCCTGTCCAGATTTTTGCGCAAAACTCCAATAAATGGTTTTGTTTTTTGCAAAGTCAGGATCCAGCGCTAAGTCTAATAATCCTCCTTGTCCCTTGAATTCTACTGCGGGAAGTCCGGTGATTTTTTTAATTAATTTTCCATCAGCGCCAAACAAACTAATATATCCGGACCTATCAGAAATGAGTAATCTTCCATCTGGCATACTAATGATGGCCCATGGATTTCCAATTTTTTCAGCAATTCTTTCTACTTGATAGGCAGTAGTTGTCTTTACACGGTTAACCCTGGTCTGGCCCTCAAAAGCAGGTTTATAACCGGATTTAGATGGTCTGGTTTCAACGGGTCCTGTGGTACTTGTGTCTTTAACAGTATCTTTTTGTGGGCCACTCTTGCAACTGATGACCAGTAAGCAGGTGGAGACTGCGAACAAGCTTAGGGTGATTTTTTTCATGGTTGGTTTTGCAATGTTATAGTAGCAAAATAGCATAAATTCGTGATTATCACAGTACCAAAAACCTGATTTGTGAAAAAGCGAAACGATTATATTTCTTGGGATGAGTATTTTATGGGAGTAGCCATTCTTTCTGCCAAAAGAAGCAAGGATCCTAATACCCAGGTTGGAGCCTGTATTGTGAATAAGAAAAACAGGATTGTTGGTACTGGATATAATGGTTTACCCGCAGGTTGTAGTGATGATGATTTTCCCTGGAACAAGCAAGGCGAATTTTTGGAGACCAAATATCCTTATGTATGTCATGCGGAGTTGAATGCCATCCTAAATAATATTGGCATGGATTTGGCCGGTTGTCGAATTTATACGGCCCTTTTTCCATGTAATGAATGCAGCAAAGCTATTATTCAATCTGGTATTTCTGAAGTAGTATACTTATCAGATAAATATGAATCTACTGATGCAGCAAAAGCGTCTAAGCGCATGTTAGAAAATGCCGGTGTATTGTGTAGACAGGTTGTAACAGTAATAAAACACTTGCAAATCTCTTTTGAAGAAAAAGACGTTTAAGACATTTATGTTGATGCAGATACCAATATTTCAACATTTTAAATATAGGAAGGTATATTTTTAGGAAGGGTGAAAAAGAAAACAGTTCCAATACCTTCTTCTGATTCTACCCAAATTTCACCACCTAAATTTTCAATAGTTTTCTTTACTACAGAAAGACCAATACCGGTTCCTGAATAGGTGTTTTTATTGTGTAGTCTTTGAAAGATGACAAAGATCTTGTCAAAATATTTTGGATTAATTCCTATGCCATTGTCTTTGAATGCAAACTCCCATTCCAAACCTTTGTCCTTAACTGAAATATCTAGAATTGGGGAAACTTTTTCTTTGCTATATTTTAACGCATTACTTACAAGGTTTTGTATTATTTGAGTAAGTGGAATTCTAAAATTCTTTATCTGTGGGAGTACGCCAAAATTAATTTTTGCGCCAGTATCCATTATTTGTTGCATTTGAAGTTTAATCACGTCTTCTACGATTTTATTCAAATCCAAATCTTCCATTTCATGATCACCCATTCTTCCAACCCTAGAAAATTCTAATAAATCTAAAATAATTTGTCGCATTCTTTTTGAACCATCTACAGCAAAATTGATATAAGACATGGCTTTCTCATCTAAATCTTTGCTATATTTTTTTTCAAGCAAAGACAAGAAACTACTTACCATTCTTAAGGGTTCTTGTAAATCATGTGAAGCCACATAAGCAAACTGCTCCAATTCTTCATTGGTCTTCTTGAGTTTGTTCATGGCGTCTTCTAATTTCAATTCTACTTTCTTAACGGTAGTAATATCTATACCATAACCAATTACAAACTTGAGATCATTATTTTCAAAATGTGGGAAGAATTTTCTAAGGACAAACTTAGAACCAAGTTGATGTGGGTGTTCATCAACAAATTGTATTTCTTTTTTGGCTTGTATGGTCTCTTCAAAAATCTTTCTTCTTTTTAAAGCAATCTCTTGACTAATCCCTTTTGATGTGCAATAGTCAAAATCAGTTTTCCCAATGATCCATTCTCTGGTTGTTTCATTTTTAATAGCAGATGGATTTAGAAAAAGATAGGTATGGTCCTTATCAAATACCGCAATATCAGCAGGAATATTATTTAAGACTTCATCAAAAAAACGTTTTTGTCTAATGATTTCTAATTCAGCTTTCTTTTTTTCAGTAATATCCCAATAATTCCAAAAATGACCTTTGAATTCTCCATTATGATAAATAGTGGCATAGCTTCTTTCTAAAATTCGACCATCTTTCATTTCTAAAGTCTCAGAAGAGATGTCTTGTTTGTTGATCATTATTTGTTCTACCCTTTTCAGAAAAGTTTCTGGGTGAACAAACAATTTACTAATATGAAGAAGGCGGGGAATAAAATTATTGCCTTGTAACGTTTCTTTTTCTTCATCTAGTTTAAACAGGCAACTAAATTGACTATTGCAATAAAGCACTTTTTGTTTTTCATTTTCTAATAGAATGCCACTTTTTAAGTTATTGATGATTGATGAAAAAACAGATTCTGCATTCCTCCTTTTAGCTAATTCATTTTTTACAAAATTTGACAACACCAAAACATCTTCTTCTTCAATACTATGTTGTTTGTCTTTAATTATGTGAATAGCTTCTTTGAGATTGTTGATAGAAGCCTCCCTATTAACTATTTCTAATTGTAGTGAAGCATTGGCTTCCATGTTTTCCTTATCCGAAACTTCAAAAGCCCTAGCTGTAATCTTGTGTTCTTTTTCAAAACTTTGATAGGTTCGGTTTACTGCATGAATAAATTCATTGAATTCCTTGTTCTCAAGGTATTCAGGGGGCAAAAATTTCTCAATCTGTCTTTGCAGCAGTTGGTGCATGGGGGTGTTTCAAACCTAATTTATCAATAATATAAATATGGAAAGTTGAGACATTGACAATGACGTAATACAATTATTATTTGCTCAATTAATGATATTAAAATGGCTTTTTTGTAAACGTAAATCAACGAAATCGTTTTCTTAAATACACCTACTTAGTTCACCGATTTTCTAGAGTAAATCAGCCAAAGCTTGTCTAAAATTGTAAATTGTTTACATAAAGAACTGCCATGAAGAAAAAATACATCCTATTGAATGGGATCCTATGCTTATTTAGTTTGTCTTTAATTGCTCAATCACCCAAACAACCTCAACTAGGAACCAGGTCTGCTGTCTTAATTCAGTCACAAGGACTCAGCTTCAAAGACCTGAACAAAAATGGGAAACTAGACGCCTATGAAGATTGGCGGCTATCCAATGACAAACGTGCTAAAAATCTATTATCCTTGATGAGTTTGGAGGAGAAAGTAGGGTTTATGCTCATCAGCACTGCCAGGATGAAAAATGATAGAGGAACAGAACCTGGAGCTGCACCTGCTCCCATTACCAGCGATTTCAATGAAGAAGATCAGGTTCAAAAAAACAATATGTTTACGCGCAAACCGCTTCCCGTAGAAATGATGATGTCTGCAGGTAGCAGCAAGGGTGTCAAGGATTTTCATTTGCGTCATTTTATTCTTAGGGCCAATGCGCCAGCAAAAACCATGGCTGAATGGGCCAATAAATTACAGGCGCTATGTGAATCTGAACCCTTAGGTATTCCCGCCATCATAGCGTCTAATCCAAGAAACCATATTACTAGGGATGCTTCTGTTGGTTTAAGTGTAGGTAAAACAGTCTTCTCAACCTGGCCAGGAGAATTGGGTTTATCTGCTATGAATGATTTGTCCATGGTTAGAACCTTTGCCAATATTGCTCGCCAAGAATGGGCCGCGGTTGGATTGCGCAAGGGTTATATGTATATGGCCGATTTGAGTACAGAGCCCCGTTGGCAAAGAATTGAAGGCACTTTTGGCGAAGACGCTAATTGGGTAGCCAAAATGATTACGGAAGTAGTATTGGGTTTTCAAGGAAACAAATTGTCTAATAGTTCTGTGGCACTGACCACCAAACACTTTCCTGGTGGCGGTGCTGGTGTTGGTGGACAAGATCCCCATTTTGACTGGGGTAAGTATGAACACTTTCCCGGAGGGATGTTTAAAAACAACCTGATCCCATTTCATGCAGCCATCAAAGCTGGCACCTCGGCCATCATGCCCTACTACTCTCTGCCTTTAGATACCAAGTATGAAAAGATTGCGTATGCTTATAATAAAGCTGTGATCAAAGACTTATTAAGAGACAGTCTTGGATTCAAAGGCATTATCAATTCAGATACAGGGCCAATAGAAATGATGCCATGGGGAGCAGAAAACCTGACAATAGTAGAGCGTTACAAACGTACATTGGAAGCAGGAGTAAACATTTACTCAGGAACAGCAGATCCTTCAAAACTTATGGAAGCCGTTAAGTCTGGCCCTCAGTATGTACAAATGGTTGATAGTTCCGTATATAAATTGCTCATGGAAAAATTTACTTTGGGTCTTTTTGAAAATCCCTATGTAGATGAAACCAAAGCAGACCAATTTGTTGGCAATAAGGAATTTCAGGCCAAGGCCGATATCGCCATGCGTAAATCCATTGTACTACTTCGCAATGAATCAGAAGCACTTCCATTAAAAACTAAAACCAAAGTTTATTTTGAAACCTATGTTCAAAAACGTGGTGCAAGCCCTAGTACGGTGTATCAACCAGCTAACGCAGACCCTAATTTGGATTTTGTAAAAACACCAGAAGAAGCAGATATGATTTTACTTTGGTTACACCCTGGTGGGAAATCCTTGTTTGGTTCAGATGGTTCACCCATCTATCTTTCTCTTTCCAAAAATGCAGTTGACGTTGAGTATGTAAAAGGATTGATGGCAAAAAAGCCAACCATCTTAGCCATTAACTATACCAATCCTTGGGTGATTGATGAGATTTACAATAATGCTACCAAGCCCAATGTAAAAGCGGTACTTGCTAGTTTTGGAACTACTTCTGATGCTTTATTAGACATAGTTTCTGGCAGATTTAATCCCACGGGAAAAATGCCTTTTACTACTCCTGTCTCTGAGGCAGTGGTTGAAAAACAACTGTCCGATGTTCCTGGAAATCTAAAGGGCCCAGGTTATGGATTATTTAAGTTTAAAGAAGGACTGGAATACAAAAAGAAAAAATAAGCTACATAAAAAAGGCTGTCTCTTTTTAAGACAGCCTTTTTTATATCAGTTGGGGAAATTATTTATCTGATTTGACCACGAACAATACCACCTGGTTTTGCCGTGCTATGTGCGTTTACATAAATAGCGTCATTCTTTAAAGAAGTGAGCGTTGCATCATCAATGGTTAGAATTTTTGTTGTACCAAAATCTGATGCTGCTGCATAAATACCAACAATGATTGATCCATTTACACCAGCCGCAGCTTTATGAATATGGGCTGCAGTAAGTGCATCATTTGTTTCTAAATTGGAAACCGTAATTTTTGCATACACCAATTTGTCTGAAGTTACACGGATAATGGCCAATCCAGTTGCGGCACTAGTTCCTGCAGGAACTTCATTAGCAGCTGTCATAGCTACATCAGCGGCTAATTCAATGGTTTTGTTTAATTGAGCTCTAACTAGTCCACCTGGTACCTGAGTAGAATGAACGTTTAGGTACAAATCAACATTATCGTCTTTTAAACTATCAATAAAAGTACTTCTCAAACCAGTAATGGTAGCAGAAGCAGATCCATTGCTAAAACTGGGTTTAAAATCTAATATGACACCACTACTAGTCAACACATTGCCTACGTGGATATGTGAGTTGGTTAATGCATCACCACTAGCAAGACCCGTAACGCTGATGGTATACTTTAAAGAACCATCATTAAATAGTTCCAACATAGCAGAACCGGTTTCATTTCTGCCAGCTGGAGCAGGTACTTCATTTTTTGCCGAAAGCGTTAACATCCAATGTTTTACAAGAGTTGGATCTGGAACGGTTTCATTCTTTTTGCAAGATAAAAATGCGGTGGATACCATTAATAAGAGTATCGCAATCTTTGTATTAGGCTTCATCATAGTGGGTTTTATTTCCACTACTTACGGCAAATGAATATGCTAGGTTGCCGTTTACTATTATTTTATTTGTGGCTTTGTTGGTAGTGTTCCAATAAGACATCTCCCCCAAAATCATGTTTCAGGTCACGTAATACAGAATGTACGTGATTGGCATTGTTCTGCGTATTGTCATATTCAATCAAAATACCAGGTCCTTGAATACGATAATAAGTTCCTTTGCCCAATGCTTCCGTAGTAGCACCTGCCCAGGCAAAATAGAGCAAATTCAAATTGTCTTTTTTAATTTGATCCATCTGGTCTTTTGCAAACAGCTTGGTATTTCTGTTTACATATATTTCTAATAAATTCAGTAGTAATTTTTGTTGTGGCGCTGTCAAATCTGAGTAACTGATTCCAACGGGATTTCCAATCAAAGCACTGCGTTTATCAAAGCTCAAAATGTCTTTAAAAGCAATACTGTCTATAATGGCTTTTTTTAATTGTTCTTGATTCAAAGCATGCAAAAGGGTAAATCCCCCATCCGTTTCTGCCTTTAATAATTGTTTGCCTTTGGAAGGCCCATCTAAAACAATAGCAGGATTGGAACCCAAAAAAATGGGAGCACCCACACCCTTTTGCGCTTCATTAAAACTAAAGTTGAAAGATTGGTGATGACCTTCAAACCGCCAACCCCAAATGCTATGATTGGTTGGTACGCCAAAAATAGAGATATGATAATTACCTGGATCACGATAGCGGTCTGACTCAGTTCTTTTCTCCAAAGCCTTGAGAACAATTTCTAATTGCATGATCTCTTGAGATTGTTGATATGCTTTTTCACTGGCGCAGAGCGATAGCATTTTTAAAGCTGCAGCTTGTTGAGCAGGATTCATCTCATTAAATGTGATTCCCTTTCTAGCCATGGGCACAAAATGAAAATTGAATCTTTCTGGATCATCAAAAGCAAAAAGGGTATTGTTCTTTTGACCATCGCCCAGCAGGGCAATAAAATCCTGCGTGGCTTTTACAATGCTTTGTGCTAAAGTTATATTTGTAAGAAAGAAAAGGCAGAATAAGAATGCAATTGATTTTTTCATAGATGGCATTGAAGAAGTCTTCAGTAATGTACTCATTTTCTGCTTCTCTTCTTAGTTCTAATTCTGTACATTCAACAAATTTTTGGCATGAAGACCAGTTTTTTTTTGATCCTACTCATATGCTTTAGTAGTGCAAGTGCACAGCTTAAAAAAGCAGACTTGATTTTGCGCGACATTACCATAGTAGATGTGGCCAATAATAAATTGATTCCGCATCAAACTGTTGTCATAGCAAAGGACAGAATAGTAGAAGTGGGTGGAAATGCCATTGGAAAAAAATACCAAGCTGCGCAATTGTTGCTATCTACAGGGAAGTTTATCATGCCATCACTTTGGGATATGCACGTGCATTTTGGTGGAGATACCTTAAAGGAAGAAAACAAATGGCTGCTTCCCCTCTATTTAGCAGCAGGAGTTACAGCAGTAAGGGATTGCGCGGGCGATATTAGTCTTGAATTATTGGCGTGGAAAAAAGCAATCGCCGCAGGTCAATTAGAAGGCCCCACCATCTTTACATCAGGTCCTAAACTAGAGGGTCCAAAATCAATTTGGCCTGGTGACTTAGAAATTGCCAATGAAACTGAGATGAACTTGGCTTTAGATTCCTTAAAGAAATTGCAAGTTGACTTTATTAAGATTACTGATAATGCCTTGGATCCTGCACTGTTTTTATCCTCCATTAAGGCTTCCAGAAAAAGGGGATGGAAAGTATCAGGGCACGCACCTGTTCAATACACTTTGAATGAATTATCTGATGCAGGTTTATCTACGGTGGAACATCTGTCTTATTTATTAAGGGCAGCATCAAAAGAAGAAGAGCGAATTACCACAGCCCGAAGACTGGGTACCCTTAGTTCAAAAGATGCTAATGACCAACTCATGCAGACCATGGATTCTGCAACGGCCATTCGTAAATTTAAAATGCTTGCCGCCAATGGCACTTCGGTAGTACCCACCATGAATGGATCACGCGTAGTAGCTTATCTTGATCAAGACAATCACCAACAGGATGACTATTTAAAATACCTAGGACCAGCATTAAAGCGAACCTATAGTTGGAGGGTAGACCGAGCTGCTAAGGATAATGCGGTAGCTATTGCCGCAAGACACCAAAATTTTGAAACCGCAGCACATTTAATCCCTTGGCTATACCAAGCTGGTGTTCCATTTTTGGCTGGAACAGATGCTGGTTATTTGAATTCCTATAATTATCCAGGCATTGGTTTGCATCAGGAAATGGCCATGATGGTGCATTATGGTTTACCCATTCATGAAGCGCTCAAAGCATCGGTAATCAATGGCCCCGCATTTTTCAATTTGTCAAAAGACTTTGGTGCAGTGGCTACTAATAAAATAGCAGACCTCTTAATCTTAGACGCTAATCCTTTGACCAATATTGAGAACACCCAAAAAATTAATAGCCTGATTAGAAAAGGTGTTTACCTAAACAGAAAAGCTTTGGACAAATTATTATCTGATACGGAGCAAAAAGTAAGAAAAAAAGAAATTTTAGAAACTGTATCTAAAAATTAGATCTATATATTCTGGATCACTAAAATCAAACTTACTATTTGAATTATCAAATTATTACTTTAATTGAAAAAATGATAATTACATTTCAATTTGACTTTCTTTTGATTTTAAAGAATTTAGTTTTAATGAAGAATGGTACTTTAAAATCTAAATTTCTTTAAACAGCCGTAAAATTACTTGGTAAACTATACTTTTGAATTATTGTGTTTGTAACTCAAAAAGAATATATACTAATTACTGAAATGCTGAAGGGGAGTCAAAAGTCCTTCAAAGAGCTCTATTATTTATATTCTCCAGCTATTCAATCAAACATAAGAAAACTAATTAAAGACGAGAATGTATTAAACGATTTACTGCAAGATGTCTTTATTGCTTTGTGGGAAAACAGACATAAAATTGATCCCCACAAAGGTGTTGCAGCTTGGCTATATACAGTTAGTTATAACAAATCTTTGAAATATTTGCAAAAGAAGCTTAAAGAAGAACTTCTAATTACTGATAGCTTAGATTTATCCTTGTTTGCCGATGAAACGGAACATCAACCAGATGTTGATGAAAAATTGAATGCGATTTATGAGGCAATGGAACTCCTTCCAGAAAGGAAAAAAATGGCTTTTTACGAATATAGAATAAAAGGTAAAACTATAACTGAAGTTGCCAATGCCATGGGAATTAGTCAAGAAGCAGTAAAAGGTTATATCAAAGACGCAAGAAAATCAATATTAGCACATATCAATTCTAAATCTACTAGAACTGCGTCTACTACAATTTTTATATTGTGGCTCCTTTATTCCAAATAAGACCCCTTAACATTTATTTAACAATTATAAAGACCCCCCTTTTTCAAAAGTTGGGTATTCAATAAGACGATGAAAGAAATTAATGAACTAGTCAAAGATTATTGGGCTGGAAAATTGAATTCAGCAGACTCTAAAATACTATTAGAATTATTAGAGGAAAAAGTAACAGATTATTCTGACGAAGAGTATAATGCATTTATTCAATTAGTTAAAGAGAATAGTGTTTATGCTTCTAAAAATGATATTGTTTTAAAAAGTATTTATAAAAAGATTGAAAGCAGGTTAGAGTTTGAAACAAAACAAGATTCAGTATTTAAAATTTCCAACTGGAATAAAAGGAAATGGATTGCAGCTGCATCTCTTTTATTAGTTGCTTGTAGCATATTTTGGTTTATTTCATCAAGGACAAGTAATTCTAAAATCAAACAAGAGAGTACTGAAATTGCCTTGATATCATTTTCAAATAATAGTAATACAGTAGTTGATACTTTGATGTCAGATGGAAGTATAATCAGACTTTACCCTAAAACAAATATTCAGTTTGCTGATGGTTTTCGGTCTAAGAATCGTGAAGTTTACTTAAAAGGAAAAGCGTTGTTCAAAGTGGCAAAGGATTCAAATAGACCCTTTATTGTTTTTGCAGAAGGGTTTAGTACTATGGCTTTAGGAACAAAGTTTGAAATAAATTCTAATGAAAATAATCTTTTCTCTGTAAGGTTACTAGAAGGAAAAGTAGTAATAAAGGCTTTGGAAAAAAGAACAAATGCATTTAAAGATGTTTTTTTAACTCCTGGCCAAGAAATGGTATATAATCTTAAGCTAAACAGAATTATCCCTTATAATAAAACAGAAAATCCAAGCAAGAAAATCATGCAAGAGGATCTGGGAAAACAAAATAGGGATAATGTAAATGCAGTGATGTCATTCAATAAATTACCACTACAAATTGTTCTAAATCAGATAGAAGAAGAGATGTCAATTAAAATAAACTATGACACAGAAAAAATAATTGATAAGAAGTTTACTGGAAGTTTTGATAAAAACGCATCTCCAAAATTAATATTAGAAAAAATAGCTAAAGAATACGGTTGGAAAATAAAATTTGAAAATAATATTTACATAATCGAGTAATTGATAGGTTATAAATTTTAATAGATCCAGGTAATCTAAAATCAAAAAATAATATATCTGTAAAGTAGTGCCTAAGTGAATTTGGCAAACAGTAAACTTTTGTCTAAACCCCAACCATAATTGTAAAAATCAAAACTGTGAAACAATTTTCTAAATCGTTATCCGTATTACTTGTATTGCTATTGCCAATAACAATTTTAGCACAAGGTGTTACAACTGGCTCAATTTTAGGTTCTATTAAAAATGAAAAAAGTGAAATTTTACCTGGAGCTATGGTAGCAGCCAAGCACATACCGTCAGGTTCAAAATACTTTACTGTATCTCAAAAAGACGGCAGTTTTTCTATTCCGAATGTTAAGGTTGGCGGGCCTTATCAAATTATAATAAGTTTCACCGGTTATTTAACTGATACAATTCAAAACGGACAAATTAAACTAGGAGAGGAGTTAGTTCTTCAGGTATTGTTACAATCTAAAACTACTAATCTATCAAATATTACAGTTAAAGGTAGGAGGAATACTATTTTAACATCAAATAAGAACGGTTCAAATACTATAGTAAGTAGAGAAACTATAAATAATTTGCCAACTATTTCAAGAAGCCTATCAGATTTTACTAGATTAACTCCACAAGCTAGTGCAAATGGTATGTTAGGTAAAGGAGGGAAGAGCAACAATATTTCAATTGATGGTGCTGCTTTTAATAATAGTTTTGGGTTAGGTACAGAAACTGCGAGTGTCCCCGGAGCAAATGCTAATTCTCAACCAATAAGCCTTGATGCTATTGAACAAATTTCAGTAGATGTATCTCCATATAATGTTAAGCAAGGTGGATTTACAGGAGCTGGCGTTAATGCAGTAACAAGAAGTGGGGATAACGAATTTAGAGGATCAGTATATTATTTTTTCCGTAATCAAAACCAGATAGGCCAAGATGTAAAATCTACAACTGTTCCTAGAACCGATTTGTCAGAAAGTACTATTGGATTTAGATTTGGCGGACCAATTATAAAAAATAAACTTTTCTTTTTTGGTAATTACGAAGAAGTAAAAAATATTCAACCTGGTGCACCCTTCAGAGCTTCAAGAAATAATATATCGGGTAGCGATGTTTCTAATGTAAGGGCCGGAACTTTAGATACCATTTCCAATTTTGTAAATTCAGCATATAACTATAGTCCTGGTAGTTATGAAAATTATAATATACCTACGGAAAGTAAAAAGTTTTTAATTAAACTAGATTGGAATATTAATGAAAAAAACAAAGCGAGTATAAGATATAATCAGCTTAATAGTTTTAGCAATTTTGCAGCAACAAGTTCATTAAATGCAATTGGATTCAGCAATAATGGTTATAGCAGAAATAATGATATCTTTTCTATTACTGGTGAATTGAATTCAAATTTTAATAGTAAAGTAAGTAATAGATTATTTGCATCTTATACCTCATTGCCAGATTATAGAAACTATCTTGGAACTTTATTTCCAATTGTTAATATTAACGATAATGGAAAGACCTATACTTTTGGAACAAATAATGCTGCTAGAGAGAATACAGTTGGACAAAAGGTTTTGCAAATTCAAGATGATATAAATTTTACATTTAATAAGCATAAAATTTCAGTTGGCTCAAGTTTTCAACACTTTAATTTCTCAAATGGCTTTACTATAAATCCTCAAGGTTCATTTACTTTTGCATCCCTTGCAAATTTCTACAATGCATCTCCAGTTGGAACCCAAACTCCAATTGGAACTAGTACTGGATTAGGTCTTCCATCGGCATATTCGCTTAATTATACTGTACAGAAAGGAAATGCAGTAACATTTGTAAATCCTAAAATGAGTCAGTTGGGACTTTATGTTCAGGATGACTTTTTTGCTTCTAATTTATTTAAACTGACTGCCGGTATTAGAGTAGATGCAATTTCTTTTATTGGAAAACCAGTAAATAATCCAGCTGTAGAAGCTATGACGTTTCAAAATGAATTAGGTCAACCTGAAAAATATTCTACCGAAACCTCGCCAGGTACAAAAGTTGCAGTTTCTCCGCGTATAGGTTTTAATTGGGCCATCACTGAAAATAGATCTGTGCAACTAAGAGGAGGGACTGGAATATTTACGGGTAATATCCCTTTTGCATATATATCTGCAAGCTATGCAGTTAATGGTTTAAATGAAGGTTCAATAGTAGCGAATGGTGCAGCTGCAGCAAATTATCCATTTAACCCAACACCTGCATTTTATAAACCATCAAACGGAGCTACAAATAGTACATATGAGGTAGATCTGGTTTCTAAAAATTTTAAATTGCCACAAACATGGAGATCAACATTGGGTTTAGATTTTAAACTTCCAATGGATTTTGTTGCAAGTCTTGAATTGGTATATAGTAAAGATATTAATGCGCCATTTTATAAAAATGTGAATTTAAACTCAGCTAATACTACTACAGGTTATAATGGCAGATTCCAATATACAACCAATAGAATCAATCCCACTGTAACTGGTGCATATTTGTTAAGCAATATAAATATGGGACAACAGCTATTTGTGACTGCCTCCTTAAATAAACAATTCAGTAAAAATTGGTTTTCTAGTGTTTCGTATACTTATGGAAATTCTAAAGATGGATTTAGTTTTAGAAGTACAACTGCATCTGGAGCATTTAATTTTATGCCAGTAGTCGGAAACAGTAATATTCCAGTATTGGCTAACAGTGAATTTGATTTACAGCATAGAATTGTTGCTAGTGCTAGTTATAAAATTAATTATGCAAAAGATAAAATGTCAACAAGTATTGGTTTGTTTTTTGAAGCAGCTAGACAAGGAAGAGCTTCATACACGTACGCAGGTACGGGAGATGTAAATAAAGATGGAGCAACAATAAATGATTTAATATTTATACCAAAAGATATTTCACAAATAAACTTAGTAGCATCATCAACTGCAACTGTACAGCAACAATGGGATGCGTTAAATACATTTATTAGTTCTTCAAAATATTTGAATAGTAGAAGAGGAATGTTTGCAGAAAGGAATGGTGTGATTTACCCATGGTATGCTCAAGCAGATTTAAGAATTGCTCAAGATTTTAGTGCTTTATTACTCAAAAAGTCAACTAAAAATACTATTCAATTCACAATGGATATTTTAAACGTTACTAATTTGATTAATAAGAATTGGGGTGTCTATCAAACCTTAACTAATGCAACTCCAATAACAGCTTTGTCATCATCTACGTTTCAGGTTAATCCAACTTTATTACAACAAGGAGAATTCATTTCTGACACCAAATTAAATTCAACAATTAATTCGGCAGCAAGCTCTAGATATAGAATTCAATTTGGTATTAGATACATTTTTAATTAACAGTGATTATGTATAAAAGTACAATTGCTACTCTAATAGGTTTAATATTAATATTTTCAGTTAATGCTCAAACTGTTGCAGATACATCAAGCATTGAATGGAAAGAAGGGTATCTTGATATCCATCATATATTAACCGGGAGTGGTGATTGTGCTTTTATTATAATGCCTGATGGAACAACAATGCTAGTTGATGCAGGAGATATAGGCGATAGAAAATTGAGAAGAGGGGGATATCCGTTAATGCCAACCTCTCCTTATCCTGACAATTCAAACAGCGCTGGACAGTGGATTGTGAAATATATTAAGCAAGTATTGCCAAATGCAATTAAGCCAGAAATTGATTATGCTTTATTAACCCATTTCCATGATGATCATATAGGAGGAATTACAGCCTCAACGCAAACTTCCACAAATGGAGCGTACAAGATAACCGGAATAACAGATGTTGGAGAATCATTAAAAATTAATAAGCTAATTGATAGAAATTATCCTAATTATAATTTTCCTACAAACTTGAATATAGCGTATCAAAAAGAACCAAGCATATTTTTAAATCTACAGAAATTTATTTCTTACCAACAAAAAAACAATGGCTTGGTTGCAGAACAATTAAAACCAGGTAGTGAAGAACAAATTAAACTTAAATACAAACAAAGCATCTACCCTTCTTTTTCTATTCGCGGAATTAAAGCAAATGGAACAATCTGGACTGGTAAAGGAACTGAAACAGTTGAATACTTTAATGCGGATAGTGCTATTGATGGAAACGGATTTTTTAATGAGAATACAATGAGTCTTGCTATTAAAATTTCATATGGCAAGTTCGACTACTTTACAGGAGGTGACAATACGGGGTTGAGAGGATTTGGAATGCCTAATTGGTATGATGTAGAAACCCCTATGGCAAAAGCTGTGGGCAAAGTGGAAGTTACTACATTATGCCACCATGGTTGTAGAGATGCGGCTAATGAAAATTTTCTTAAATACCTCAATCCTCAAACAATAGTTCAACAAACATGGAGTAGTAATCATCCTGGTGAAGAAGTATTACACCGTATGATATATAATGGAAACAAAAATGTATTCGCAACTAATATACTGGATGAAACAAAAACCACTTTAGGCTTTTGGCTTACCGATACTTATAAAAGCATTTTTGGTCATATAATAATACGAGTGCTTCCTGGGGGAAAAACATATTATGCTTTAATAGGGGAAACTTTAAATAATAAAGTACAGATCAAAAGAGTATTTGGTCCCTACTCTTCAGAGTAATAACTATTCAATTTATTTTGTTAATTAAATCATTTATATATGGTAAAGTTATTTTATGCCCTAATGGCATCAATAATAATACTGGGTTGTAAAACATCAAATCTAAAGTTGAGCAATATCTTAACAGATAATAGTCAGATATACACTAAAAATGAAGAGCCAAAAGATACATTGAATTTTGCCTGTAATATTCAGTTAACATATGATGAACAAACACTTAATAATAAACTAAATAATTTAAGGTTTGATATAATACAAAAATCAAAGGAAAAACATCTACCATTATTTAATAGTTCTCTTACAGAATTAAAACCCTTTATTGAGTCATCGCAATTATTTAGACTACTTAATTCTATGCCGAAAGGTGGACTTTTGCATAGTCATAGTGGTGGTATATTAAACCCAGATTCAATAATTAATATAGCTTTAAAGTTTAAAGATAGTTATGTCTACACTGGTACAGAAACCAAAGACTATATAAAAGGTCAACTTGCAATATTTTTAAACAAAACTCAACCTATTGGTTTTACAGCATTATCAGACTATTTGCAGAAAGAAAAAGATGCAAAAGAAATATTGAAAAAACAACTTACTCTAAACAGAGCAACCCTTGTTGAATATTTAGATTATTGGATTGAATTTGAAAAAAGGTTTAAACGGATAAATTTACTTCTTCAGTATCGGCCGTTTTTTAAAGAATATTATGCCACTTCATTTAATGTTCTTTTGAAGGATAACATTCAACATCTTGAAATAAGATACATTTTTGGTAATTTATTTGATGAATTAAATAATAATTATTCATCTGATACCACCATTCATGATTTAAATGATATTGTATTACATATACAAAAGAGGAACCCCAAGTTTACATTAAAATTAATATATACGAGTTTTAAGTTTTTAGATAGTATAGAAGTAAAGCATCAATTAAAAAATGCATTTGAACTAAAACTAAAATATCCTAACTACATTTCTGGATTTGATCTAGTAGCAGATGAGGCAACAGGCAACAACATTGCCTATTTTAAAAGCACATTGAAAACCATTACTACACTTGAAAATCAGTATGGTATTAAAATGCCTTTGTATATGCATGCTGGTGAAAGTAATAATCTGTCAAATACAAATTTATTAAACCTCCCTCTTGATTTAAATAAACGAATAGGACATGGATTAAATCTAATTTATTTCCCTGCCTTAATGAATCAAATAAAGTCCAGAAACAATTTAGTTGAGATAAGTCCTTTGAGCAATCAAGAATTGGGTTATGTAAGTGATTTAAGAAATCATCCAGCCAGAGTTTTAATGGCAAATGGTATTCAATGTTCTATTAATAGTGACGATCCAGGAGTTTTTGGGTATGATGGATTAAGCTATGATTTTTGGGTTGCATTTATGGCTTGGGATTTAGAACTAACTGGGTTAAAAAAATTAGTCCTTAACTCTATCAACTATTCATCATTAAAAAATGAAGAAAGGAAAGTAGCATTGATTCATTTGCAAAACGATTGGAACAAATTCGTAAGCGATTCTAATAAAAAATAAATCTCAGCTTCAAGTTTATAACGCAACAGTTTAACTGGATATAATCAACTAAATAGAAATAATAATATTTTAATTAAAAATGTAATGCCATGGCTATTCATAATGAAGCTAAAATTGGAGATATTGCTGATACTATTCTTTTACCTGGAGATCCTCAAAGAGCAAAATATATAGCTGAAAAGTATCTTACGGACTTCTACTGTTATAATAATGTCAGGGGCATGTTAGGATATACAGGGTTCTATAATGGCAAACGTTTAAGTATCCAAGGAACAGGAATGGGTATGCCATCTCACAGTATTTATGTAACAGAATTAATTAAAACCTACGGGGTTAACAATCTAATTCGTATTGGATCTTGTGGAGCTATACAAGAAGAAATAAAACTCATGGACATAGTTTTAACTATTGGGGCATGTACAGACTCAAATATGAACAAATTACGCTTCAATAATTGTGATTTTTCACCTGTAGCTGATTTCAGTCTTCTAACTAAAGCTTGGAATACAAGTTTAAATCAAAAGAAAAACGTAAAAACCGGAACAATTCTTAGCAGTGATTTCTTTTATGAGGAAAATTTCTATGGAAGCGATTTTAAAAGTTGGAAGGAATTTGGCGTTTTAGGTGTAGATATGGAAACAGCAGCACTTTATACACTTGCTGCAAAATACCGGAAAAAAGCACTTTCAATACTTACAGTTTCAGATCATATACTTAGAAAGGAAGCTTTGTCATCTGAACAAAGATTGCTTTCATTTAATAGTATGATTGAACTAGCATTTGAGTGTATTTAAACTTATCAAATTACAAGTATGAATATTAAACTAAGGTTATTAATACTTAATTTTTTAGAATTCTTTTGTTGGGGAAGTTGGCTATTGTCAATTGGTGCTTACATGGTTACCAATTTAAAATTTTCAGGAGTCGAAGTTGGGTCAGTTTATGCAACACTTGGAATTGCATCGGTATTTATTCCTCCAATTATAGGATTAATCTCAGACAGATGGGTTGGAGCGGAAAAAGTTCTTGGGATCCTTCATTTATTGTTAAGTGCTTTATTCATTATATTAAGCTATACTAGCTCTTATGGCAACTTTTATCTCATTGCATTACTAGTATCTTCGGCCTATATGCCAACTCTGGCTCTAAATAATTCAATTTCTTATTATAATCTTGAAACTAAAGGGTTTGATCCAATTAAGCATTTTCCACCTGTTAGAGTTTGGGGAACAGTTGGGTTTATTATTGCAGCCTGGATAATTGATTTATTAGGTTTTAATATCACAAGTGGTCAATTTTACCTAGCATCAGTGTCTTCATTAATATTAGGCCTTTATTCATTTACTTTACCTAAAGTACCTACCAATAAACTTACTAATAAGACAATGTTACAAAGGTTTGGACTTGATGCATTTGTTTTATTTAGACAAAAACCCTTAAAGATATTTTTTATTTTTTCTATACTATTAGGGGCTTCATTACAAGTAACCAATATTTGGGGAGTGCCATTTTTAAATGATTTCAACATGGCTTATCCAGATTCATTTGCTGTAAAGCATTCAGTTTTTCTAATGTCAATATCTCAACTATCTGAAGTGTTTTTTATCCTACTAATTCCTTATTTTTTTAAGAGGTTTGGTATAAAAATAGTAGTCATGATGAGTATGACTGCGTGGGTATTTAGGTTTGCCCTTTTTGGATTTGGTGCACCAGAAGGACTTGGTTTGTTTTTTCTTATTTTATCCATGTTTATTTATGGGATGGCGTTTGATTTTTATTTCATATCCGGTTCTTTATTTGTAAACAATTCGGCAGACAGTAAAATTAGATCTAGTGCTCAAGGCTTATTTATGATGATGGTAAATGGAATTGGAGCAGTAATTGGCGCTTATGGCAGTGGTTTTATAGTTGATTTTTACACAAAAAATGAAATTAAGGACTGGCATTCAATTTGGTTAACATTTGCATTATATGCTTTGATTATTTGTATTGGTTTTGCATTGCTTTTCAAGCAGACAAAACATAAGATTGTATTTAACCAATCAAAAAATTTAAATAAATAGAATATGAAATTTTTTATCGACACAGCTAATTTAGCTCAAATCAAAGAAGCCAATGATCTTGGAATACTAGATGGGGTTACTACTAATCCATCATTGATGGCTAAAGAAGGAATTAAAGGTACTGAAGCAGTTAATCAACATTACAAAACAATTTGTAAAATGGTTGATGGTGATGTAAGTGCTGAAGTAATCTCTACTGATTTTAATGGCATGATCGAGGAAGGCAAAAGCTTAATGTCTATCCATAAAAATATTGTAGTTAAAGTGCCAATGATAAAAGATGGAATTAAGGCTATCAAATGGTTTACAGACAATGGGATTAGAACTAATTGTACATTGATTTTCTCAGCTGGTCAGGCTATTCTCGCTGCTAAAGCTGGTGCTACTTATGTTTCTCCCTTTTTAGGTAGAATTGATGATACTTGTTTAGATGGGATAAAACTAATAGAACAAATTGCTCAGATTTATTCTACTCAAAATTTTAAAACTCAAATTTTAGCAGCTTCAATAAGAAATTCTTTGCATATTGTTCGCTGTGCTGAGGCAGGGGCAAATGTTTGTACTTGTCCTTTAGATTCAATTTTAGGGCTTTTAAGGCATCCACTAACAGATATTGGGTTGGCTAAATTTCTAGAAGATGCAAAAAGCTTTTCTTAGGTCATATTAAATCTAAATATTCTAAAAGCATTGCTTTTAAGTTCTAATTTTTCTATTTCAGTATCATAATCATAGGAGCTACCACTTTGAGGCGTTTAATAATGCCTGAAAATTAATTTAATATCCATGCAATATAAAGACTTCAAATCTCTTCTTGATATTGTAGTAAAGGAAATGGGCATTTAGGCAGGGTTAATGGAAAAGGATTATTGGATTATGCATACTCTGTATGGGTTTAAAAAATAGGGATTCCAATTTGAGCTAAAGGGCGGCAGATCCCTTTCAAATGGGTACTAAAATTTAAAAAATAGTTTCTTCTGGTATAACCAATAACAGATGCCCCACATGGCCAACCAAACGGAACAGCTGGTGAGTATCTTGGCGCTGTATTCGCCGCTCCAAGCAAATAGGAGTTTGACAAAGGGCTCCAATATATGTTGTAATAATTCAGCCCCACCAATATTAAAAAACAAATAGATAAACAAACTATTGGACCCTACTATGATAAAGAATTTGGCGCCCTTGGTAAATTGATGTTGTACGTCTATTAACCAATAAGAAAAGGATAATACCAATATTGCCCATCCGCCACTGGCAAAAACAAAAGAACTGGTAGCTATTTTTTTAATGATGGGTGTAATGTCTAATAGGTCTAAACTATAACCAAATAGCATACAAAAAACGCCAGCAAGCACTAGGCTTTGAATTTTTTCCTGAGCAGGTTTTTCTTGCATCAATAATTTGCCACAAAGCACCCCCCAAATAGTATGTGCCGTGGTAGATACTGCATTTAAACTTGACCAGATAGAAGCTTTCTCAACCCCTTCAATGGTGTTATTAAACCATGCCCCTAGATTTTCAAATGGCACCCAAGGATGGTTAAATCCCTCAACTGGAAAATACCGGTAAGCAAGGTCAATCAATAAAAGCAGGATCAAAGAAAGCCCCAGTTGAAATTTGAATGATTTGTCTCTGATTAAAAATGCTACTATATAAGTCACCGATAACTGTGCCAACACATTTTGAAACCTAAATACCAAATGACCTGCGTTTACAAAATACAAACCCCAGCCAAAGAATAATAATAAGCCAGCTCTCTTAAATGCGTGTTGGGTAATGGTTTTAATGGATTCGCCTGCTTTTTGCCTATTGGCCACAGCAAAGGGAATAGACACCCCCACTATAAACATAAAGAAGGGTTGAATCAAATCCCAAAAATAAAGTCCATGCCACTCGTGATGATCCAATCTTTGACCAAGACCTTTAATTAATACCCAATCAGATTCTCTTAAGTGTTCATACAATCCACTTGCTTCACCCGCTAAGAGGAACATGGTAATGCCTCTGAAAAAATCTACTGATTGGATTCTTTGATTGATGGGTATGGATTGCATAAACACAATTTAATTTACATTGAGCATAAAAGTCATTGATTGCGTATGTAAAAATGGAATGATTCTATTATTGTGTTTAGCTGGAATCCAGTTTTTAGAATTCCGAATAATATCTCCTACTTTTTCATCCATTTTTTCCTCAACAGCGTTGTCCAGCATAATCTGAGATGTAGCGCCTTTGGCATTAATCATAAACATAGCTCGATACTTTATATTAATATACCCAGGGTCACCAGTAAGGGTTCTAGTTATTTCAAACATTTTTCCCTCCAAATAACTAGTCCATGCTTTTATTCCTCCTCTAAATTCTGGACCTTTGTTTATTAGCCGGCAACTGTCTAATTGATATCCATTTTGGTCATAGCAAAAAGCATTGTAATAGTTTATTGTACTATCATAATAAATGCTTTCAAATTGATCAAATTTGATTCTTGGTTTGATAATGGTTGTACTATCCGTTTTGGGAAATTGAATTACGGATGCTTTATTTCCATTTTCATGATAATAGAACCAATTTCCTGATTTTCTCAAGCCTTCATTAAAAAGTCCTTTAAACGAAGTATTACCGTTTTCAAAAAAACCAATAGCCAGTCCCTTTCCTTTTCCAATGGTATCCATTTGCATTTCTACCCTAATGTAACCGTTAGGATACCATCCCGAACAGATGCCAATTGGGATATCCTGTTTAAAATGAAAACTATCTCGCATGATACCATTTGGATAAAAGCTGAAATATTCTCCCTGCTTTTGATTGTTTTCAAAATAGGAAATGGTTTCAACAGATTTGTTGGGATAATAATAAGTGAACTTTCCATGTTGAATGGTGCTAGCAGAGTCTTTATAGTAACCATCCATTTGCAATTTCTTACTTAAAAGAAAATAATCCTTTCTATGCCACAAGCCATTTTCGGGCTCATTAACGGAAACATATAAAGCTTCTTTTTCATTGCAGATTTGCCAATTTTGATTTCTAAATGTGACTACTTGTTGAGCAAACAAAACATTACTTAGAAACTGAAACAGCAAAAAGGAGAAGAGATATTTTTTTCGCATCATTGAAAATAAAAATATCTTTTTATATAAACTAGAATCTTCTATATAAAAAGATAACCCATAATTTCATATCCAATTGAATCTTATGGCATTGAAATTATACATGGTATTGCTTGGGGGCAAACCCAAGGGCAGACATACAGAACAACACGATATGTTTTTTGGCATAGCAGAGTCCTTAAAGGAATTGATTCCTCAGTTCAATCAGTTTTGGCCAGAAGCCAAGGGAAGAATGCACGTTGATGGATTCAGAGAAGTAAATCAGGTAGATGGGCAGCAAATAAATATTGTTCCTAGAGGCAGTCAAACAACTGCAGCATCGCGCCAGCTATTTTTTATTAATCTGGGCGGCTACAAAAAAGACGAATTTGAAGAATTTCACTATAAAATGGTTGTAGCAGCAAAGGACAAAGCCGCTGCTATTCAACAAGCCAAGCAAACTGCTTTTTTCAAGCATACCCATTTTGAAGGCGCTAATTCACACGTAGACGACAAGTACGGCATAGACGTGGATGATCTTTATACCATTGATGAAGTGCTACCTAAATTGACCAAAGAACAATACAGCATTGAATTGATCCCAATACTGGAAGAGCAAAAAGACGAATTGCATTTAGGATATTTTAAGTTTGATAGCCTATGATGCACCATTAGTTCATCTTTGAGGTTGACAATTTTACCTACATTTGAATAGGTAATTGTTGCTCATGCCATGCCCAAACTAAATTCCAATACCGATGCTTCGTTAGTGCTGCTTTTGCAAAAAGGCAACCTAATGGCTTTTGATAGCTTGTATTGGAGATACCACAAGGCCTTGTATGCCAACGTATTCAAGTTGGTCAAAGACCAAGATGTTACAGAAGATATTATTCAAGAAACTTTTATTAGTCTTTGGCAAAAAAAGCATTTACTCAAAGCAGACAGTTCTGTATCTGGGTGGCTTTTTGTCAACTGCTACCATAAATCGGTGAATTGGCAGAAGAAAAAGCTTCTAGAGGCCAAGATGAATCGCATTATTGCAGACAAATTGCTAGAAGAATCAGTTCCTGATTTGTATGAGCAACAAATGCAATTATTGGAAAAAGCCATTAGTCAGCTATCGCCCCAGAAAAGAAAAGTGTTTGAATTGTGCAAATTGCAGGGCAAAACCTACTCGGAAACAGCAAAGGAATTAAATATTTCTGCCCATACCGTTAAAGAATACTTAGCTGGCGCCATGGCATTTATTAAAGAATACGCATTGGCACATCCCGAATACAAGCTGGCCCTACCCGTTTTATGGGTCATCTCCCAATAATAATTTACAACAGTCCCCCCCGAATCAGGTTGCCGTTTGTATTTATAGTATAATCGATTGCTAGTGGAGCCATCCCAAGAGATATTAGAAAGGCTTTTAACCAAATCTGTCTGGACTTCTGAAGAACAGGCTTGGATGTTGGAATACCTTCAGGAAACTGATCAACACGCTTTGCGTCAGTTGATGCAAGAAAAATTTGAACAAGACCAACAACAATCAACCAATCTCCCAGCAACTGTTTCAGAACGTTTACTTGCTCAAATACATGAGCAAATACAAGCAACACAGGTAACCGAACCTAAGCTTAATTGGAAAAAATGGTTTGTTGCTGCCGCGATGTTAATCTTGATGGCTGCTGCAACATTGATATATCTGCGTTCCAAGCAGGTTCAACCAGTTCCAGTTTCAAAAATCACCCTCAAACAAGATATTGCTCCCCCCAGTTCCAATACGGCCATCATCACACTAGGTAATGGCCAACAAATTATTTTAGACAGTGCCGGAAAGGGGCTATTGGCCACGGAAGGAAATGTGCAGTTAACCAAAACCGCAGAGGGTTCTATTGTCTACCAAGGTTCTTCAGACAAATACTTGGTCAATACCCTGAATAATCCAAGAGGTAGTAAACCGGTAACATTGGTTTTAAGTGATGGAAGCAAGGTTTGGCTAAATAGTGAAAGCTCCCTACGGTATCCAGTTGCATTTGGGGCTGCTGAAAGACAGGTAGAAATTACAGGGGAGGCTTATTTTGAAGTGGCTAAAAAAGCCCAGCCATTTAAAGTTGCTGTTGCGGGCAAGGGTGTTGTGGAGGTATTAGGTACGCATTTCAATATTAATAGTTATCAAGACGAGACCTTTACAAAAGTGACCCTATTAGAAGGTAGTGTAAAAGTGTATTTGCAGACCAATGGTTCTGGGGCTATTGCCATTAAACCTGGTCAGCAAGCATTGTATCTCTCTGATCAACAAAAACAAACAGCTATTCAGGTTAAGAATGATATAGACTTATCCGCAGTGGTAGCATGGAAAAATGGCTTTTTCAATTTTGACAATGCTGATCTAAAGTCTGTTTTGCGCCAATTATCTCGTTGGTACAATGTAGACGTAGTGTACCAAGGAAATATTCCCAAAAGGGTATTTGGAGGAGAAATGCAAAGAGACCTAAACCTATCTGAAGTGCTAAAAATTCTAGAGAAAAATAATGTTCACTTTAAAATTGAAACCGATAAACTAATTGTTATGCCATAAAAAAAGCCTTTTCACAGGGAATATAATCCATAAAAAAACCGCTCCAACTGCAATTGGAACGGCAAATGCTGGATTTAAAAAATCAAACTCTTGAGGAATCATCTTTATTAACCCAAACATTGCAAAAGTATGAAATTATCTATTGATGTCCGGGATGGCAAGCCGGCTTCCGGAATGCGGCATTTGACTGCAAGCATCCAGGATTACTTAGAATGCCTGTCTACAAAAAACAAATCAATCTTATTGGCAATGAGACTAACATTTATCCTACTAACAGTGGCATTTCTCCAAGTTTCTGCAAAAGGATCCGCCCAACAGGTTTCTCTTTCAGGAAAGGATATGCCCTTACTCAAAGTTTTTGAATCTATTAAAAGCCAAACAGGCTTCGTGTTTTTTTACGATGCTAATTTGTTGCAACAGGGTAAACCGGTAACACTTAATGTGAAACGCCAACCCCTAGAAACAACGCTGGCTCAGGTTTTTGACAATCAACCATTGAGCTATTCCATTGTCAATAAAACCATTACCATTACAGCCAAAAATTCAGTGCCTATTACTGTAACCCCTGTTGTAGCTATTGTGCAAGAACCTGCATTTGCAAAAGTGACTGGAACCGTCACTGATGAAAAAGGGCAGGGTTTAAATGGAGCCTCCATTATGGTAAAAGGAACTAGTAACGGGGTCAAAACTGATGCGGAAGGTAATTTCCAAATTGAAGTTGCACCCAATGCCGTATTAGTAGTTTCATATGTTGGATATGAAACAGTAGAAATTGCTATCAATGGAAGAACTACTGTGATGACCAAATTGAAACAAACTGTTTCTGTTATTGAACAAGTGGTAGTAGTGGGTTATGGCACCCAAAGAAGAAAAGACTTAACGGGTTCTATTTCTACTGTAAAGGGAGAGACCGTTGCAAAAATGCCAGGTACCAATCCTATTGGATCCCTGCAAGGTAAAGTGGCAGGTTTAACCGTTTCCAATTCGGGCCGTGCTGGATCAAGTCCAGTAGTTCGAATTCGTGGTATCAATAGTACCAATAGTGCCAGCCCTGTCTATGTGGTAGATGGTATTTTACATGATAACGTAGACTTTTTGAATCCAGCAGATATTGAATCTATTGATATCTTAAGAGATCCCTCCAGTATTGCCATCTATGGTTTACGTGGAGCCAATGGTGTAATTGCCATTACTTCTAAGAAAGCAGCCAGAGGAGAAACCAAGATTAATTTTCAATCTGCCTATGGCATGCAGAAAGTAAATGATAAGATTCAATTGGTAGACGCTGCAGGTTTCAAAACCTTGTATACGGCTCAGTTAAAGAATTTAAATGCTGCACCATTTGATTATACCAATTATACCGCCAATACCAATTGGCAGGATTTGGTGCTGCGCAATGCCATGATTGCAACAGGTAACTTAAGTGTTTCAAATAGTTCTGAAAAAAGCAGCACTTATTTGAACGTGGGTTATACCAATCAAGAAGGTGTTTTGCGTAACGATAGTTATCAGCGTTACCTGCTTCGTTTAAATGAAGAAATCAGGTTCACAGATAAAATTAAAGTAGGAGCAGATATTACAGGATATCACTGGAATAGTAATCCTCCTGCTGCTTCTATTTCCAATGCATTATGGGCTGCACCCATTGTAGGAATTAAACAAGACGATAATACTTATTATAGTATGCCATCTTTTCAGAGAGCTCAAGTGGGAAACCCCATTGCTGCTTTGAATCGCAATGATGGTAATAGCATTGAAAAAGGCTATCGTTTTATTGGATCAGCTTTTGCAGAAATTAAATTTGCTAAATACTTTACATGGAAATCTGTTGTATACGGAGACTTCTCTTTCAATAATACAAGAAGTTTTAGCCGCCTTCCTTTTAGTTTTGTGAATTTAGGAGAAGGTGCTGCACCAACTACTACCACATATGATAATACGGTAAGAACTTCTGTGTCTCAAAGTCAGAGTGAAGCCAAGAGGTATCAGCAAGACCATACCCTTACATTCAACAAATCATTTACTGGTGGTCATGCAGTAACTGCTATGGCGGGTTATAGTTCTATCTATAGTTATAATAGCTATGTAAATGGAACGCGCAGAGATACTTCTGTGAACATCAACAATAGTCCTGATTTCTGGTATATTGGCGTTTCTAATGCAAACAATCCAGGCAATTTTGACGGCGGTGGTGGAGAGAGTGCTATTGCTGGTGCATTTGGAAGGGTGAGTTATTCCTATTTGGGAAAATACCTTTTGAATGCAACTATTAGAAGAGATGGAAGTTCCAAATTTGCTCCACAAAACAGATGGGGAACATTTGGAAGTGTTGGTCTAGGATGGGTAGCCAGTGATGAGGAATTCTTCAAAAAAATCAAAGCAATTGATTACTTAAAAATTAGAGGTGCTTGGGGCTTAACCGGAAATGCCAATGGATTTGCAGACAACTTGTACAAGCCAGGTGTATCCAATGCAAGTACCGCTATTTTTGGAGACAATATTTACAGCTCTATTCAAGCAGCCTATATTCCTGATCCCAATTTGCACTGGGAAACTGTTCGTGGAATTGACGTTGGGTTTGACCTGAAAACCTTGAATAATAAGTTGAATGCAGAGTTTACTTATTACAATAGAACAACAACAGATATTCTAACTGCGGTAAGTTTGCCTAATGAAACCAGAAGCTATTTTACCAATTTAGGAGAAATTAGCAACAAAGGAATTGAACTATCTCTTGGATGGAATGATGTGATTAACAAAGATTGGAGTTATGGTATTTCTGCCAACTATAGTCATAACACCAATGAAGTAAAATCAATTGGCAACAATTTCAATTTCTCTATCATTGGAAACGGTGGTGCTAACCTTACTACCACTGGACAATCCATTGGATATTTTTACGGTTATACCCAAACAGGGATTTACCAATCTACAGCTGACTTAAGTAAACAAGCAGCGTTTAGTAACTCCTTACCCGGCGATATTTCTTATGCCGATACCAATGGAGATGGCGTAATCACACCAGCGGATAGGGGCTATATTGGCACACCATTTCCTCCCTATAGCTTTGGAGGTAATTTTACCTTGGCTTACAAAGGATTTGACTTTGAGTTGGATTTACAAGGAATGGCGGGACATAAAATTTATACCCAAAGAAGAACAGCCACATTTGCTGTGTTGAACTATGAAGCCAATAGACTCAATGCGTATACCACACCAGGCACTTCCAATGTAGAACCTATTCTAGATAATACCAGGGGTAATAATTTCTTGATGAGTACTTATTATTTAGAACCTGGAGATTATTTCAGAATTAGAAATCTTCAAATAGGTTACAGTTTTCAAAAAGGGATCTTAACCAAGGCAGGCATTAAACAAGCAAGGCTTTACTTGAATGCACAAAACCTGAAAACTTGGAGTAAGGTAACTGGTTATTCTCCTGAGCCTTTAATAGGAAGTATTTTGGGTGGAGGAGCAGATAATGGTTCATATCCAGTACCTGCTATTTACACATTTGGAATCAACCTTAGTTTTTAATTGAACAATCCATTCAACATGAAAAAAATATTCAAATTCCCCACAACAATTGTCATCACAGTTTCCATTATCATGATGGGCTGTTTTGCCAGCGGATGCAAAAAGGGTTTTCTAGACACACAGCGTCAAGGTGGTTATGATGCAGACAACTATCCTTATCCTGGTGGCTCTGGTCCTTATGATCAATTTATTTTTGGAGCTTATAATGAGTTGAGAAGTTTTAATGTACATAGCCAAGCTTTTATTACTGCAACCAGCATTAGAAGTGATGATGCAGACAAGGGCAGTACCCCAGCAGATGGCGGAGCAGCTGCTATTGATATGGACAATTTTCCAGTAACCCCAAGTAATAGTTTTGGAAATGCATTATGGCTAGGATATTATTCTTTGATTAATAAATGCAATTCAACCATCAAAGAAGTTAATACCAATACCCTAATTGTAGCAACTGATCCCATTAAACAACAAACCATTGGAGAAGCTAGATTTTTAAGAGCCTATGCTTATTTTAATATGGTGAGATTGTTTGGAAGGGTCCCTTTAATTGATTCTTTGTTTACCAATCCAGCATTACAAAACAATGTACCTCAAAGCAGCTCTGCTCAGTTGTATGCTTTTATTGAGGGCGACTTAACTTTTGCATCAAATAACCTACCCTTGAGTTGGGACGCCAATTTTGCAGGTAGGGCTACAAGAGGAGCAGCCACTGGTTTATTGGCCAAAGTATATCTCTATCAACAAAAATGGCAACAAGCCATGGATGCTGCCAATACCGTGATGAGTTCTGGTCAATATGACCTCTCTACTTCTTACGATAGAATTTTTAGGGAAGAAGGAGAAAATAGTAGGGAATCAGTTTTTGAAGTTCAAGCAACAGCATCCGCTTCTTTTCCAACTAGCAATGGTGTGCAATATGCCCAGATTCAGGGTGTTCGTGGTTCAGGAGCTTTTGATATGGGATGGGGATGGAATTCACCCAGTACTATGCTAGAAGCAGCTTATGAACCCAATGATCCTAGAAAGAACAGAACCATCTTGTATACTAGTACGGCCACTACTACTTATCAATCTTTATATGGAGAAGTATTGCCATTGGCTTTGCCCAATCCCCGTTACAATAACAAAGTGTACACCAATCCAGTATTACGTAACTCTATAGGTAATCGATTTGGTTATTGGATGAATATACGTGTACTACGTTATTCAGACGTGGTGTTGATGTATGCAGAAGCTGCCAATGAAGTAGGTGGAGCCACCAATTTGACTAATGCAAGAAATGCACTGAACAGTGTTCGCTTGCGTGCAAGAAATGGCGTTGCAGGTGTTTTGCCAGACGTTACCGCTGCTGATCAAGTAAGCTTGAGAGACGCCATTAGAAAAGAAAGACGCATAGAGTTGGCCATGGAGCACGAGCGATTTTTTGATATAGTTCGATGGGGTATTGCCCAAGCCGCCATGGGTGCTGCAGGTAAAACCAATTTCTCTAGTAGTAGAGACGGATTATTGCCTATACCACAAACTCAAATTGACTTAAGTGCAGGCGTGTTAACACAAAACCCAGGTTATTGATTCCATTACAACAAAAAATTGAGCAATGAAACTATCTAATCATATTAACATACAACACTTGCTTATCCTGGCAGTATTTGCCATCATGGGCGTTTCCTGTAAGAAGGATGGAAATCCCAACAATCTGCCCAGCGTTAGTACCGCTAGTTATGATGGAAAGATTGATGGATACACCAGTTCTAATGAGGTCTTCCCTGAAAACCTAATAGCTTACTGGAGTTTTGATGATACCAAGAATGAATTGGTAACCGGTACGGCACCAACAGCTTCTGCAAATGACAGTTATGTAACGGGTGGTGTAAGAGGAAAAGCACTAAGCCTTGCAGCTGGATATTTGTATTTTCCAGTACAATTCCAAAAATTCAAAGCCGACTCTCTCAAGAGTTGGACCATTAGTTCTTGGGTAAAAATTCTGAACAATGGTAGCAAACGAACCATGCTGTTTCAACTGGCTAGACCAGGTATTTTTAATGGCAATATCAATTTTGCCTTGAATACCCAATCCTTTCCAGCCGCTACTACTAATACTTTGCGGATTCAACCAACATTTACTACTGTAGGAGGTGGAACTCAGGACAATTTGAATAGCACTTTGTCTCCAACTATTGGCATGGACAAGTGGACCCATTTGGTATTAACCTATGATGGTACCACAGGTGTATTTAATATTTGGGCCGATGCTGTGAAAGTGGGGGCTTTCCCTAACAGAGGTGTTGGTACTAGCTTGTACAAATCTTGGGAACCCAGTGAAATTATCATTGGAGCTAATTACAACAGTATTCCAGGAAAATCAGTAAGCACAGATGTAACATTTGCTGCCATGACAGGGCAGATAGACGAACTACGGATTTATAACAAAACATTCCCTGATGCGCACGTTAAAGCGTTGTACAATTTGGGCATGGCTAATAAGTAGTATTTTCAGATTCAGATAGCTGCATGGGGAAACCTGTGCAGCTATTTTTTTATTACATTCAATTATTGATTGTCAAAAAACCTATCATGAGAAATCAGATTTTGTTGCTGATGTTGATTAGCCATTTTGCTGTATTTGCCCAATCGCCAAAAGCAAGTGGAAAAAAGCAATTATTCAATTCCAAAGAAGAAGAAAGGATTTTTAATTTAGTACAACAAGCCAGTTTTGAATACTTTAGAAAAGGAGCGGAACCCATCAGTGGCATGGGTAGAGAAAGAATTCATCTAGATGGAAATTATCCTTCAAAAGATCAAGCAGTAGTTACCAGTGGAGGATCCGGCTTTGGGGTAATGGCATTGATAGTTGGCATGGAAAGAAAATATATTAGTAGACAAGAAGGGATTGATCAATTGTCAAAAATCCTACATTTTTTAGAAACAGCAGATCGCTTTAAAGGAGCATGGCCACATTGGTGGAATGGAGAAACAGGTAAAGTAAAACCCTTTGGTAGAAAGGATAATGGGGGAGATTTGGTAGAGACTTCTTATATGTTGCAAGGCTTGCTTTGCATGAGACAATATTTTCAACATGGAACTGTAGCAGAAAAAGCTTTAGCGGCCAGGGCAGATAAATTATGGAAAGAAGTAGATTTTAATTGGTATAGAAATGGTCAAAATGTATTGTATTGGCATTGGAGTCCTGACTATGCATGGCAGATGAATTTTCCAGTTCGTGGTTATAATGAATGTTTGATCATGTATGTCTTGGCAGCTGCATCTCCAACGCATGGGGTTCCTGCTGAAGTCTATTACCAAGGATGGGCGAATAATGGCAAAATCAAAGCAGACAGTTTACGCTATGCAGGAATGTCATTGCAATTACATCATCAAGGTAATGCGGTGAATGGTGGTCCCTTGTTTTGGTCTCAATATTCTTATCTGGGATTAGACCCCAGAGGTTTAAAAGACGCATATGCAGATTATTGGAAAGAGAATACCAACCAGTCATTGATTAACTATCAGTGGTGTGTAGACAACCCTGGTAAGTTCAAAGGATATGGCCCCAATAATTGGGGACTTACTGCTAGTTATTCCGTTAAAGGCTATGCAGGGCATGCGCCATCTAAAAACAATGACCTTGGAGTGATATCGCCAACGGCTGCTTTGTCTGCTTTTCCTTATACTCCCAAACAATCTATGGCTGCCATGATGCATTGGTATGCCACTAAAAAAGACAAACTATTTGGTGAATATGGATTCTATGATGCTTTTAGTGAAACTGATAATTGGTATATACCACATTATCTTGCTATTGATCAAGGACCTATTGTGGTGATGATGGAAAATTATAGAAGCGGTTTGCTTTGGAATTTGTTCATGAGTAGCCCAGAGATTAAAATAGGTTTGAAAAAATTAGGTTTTCAAAGTCCCAAATTACCTTAAATGTTTTCCTTACAAATAGCCATACGACATTCGGTTTTGCTTATAACAGCAAGTCTTGCACTTTCCTGTGCTAGTTCCAAACAAGCAAACAAGACAGTAAGTTTTGCATCCAATCCAGTAGTGGCACATAGAGGTGCATTTTTGAAAAATAAGTTTCCGGAAAATTCTATTGCCTCTCTCAAAGAAGCCATTAGACTGGGTTGTACGGGTTCTGAGTTTGATGTGAGAATGACCATAGATGACTCATTGGTCATAAATCATGACCCCGCATTTCAAAAATTGGTGATTGATAAAACAATGTTTGCAGACTTGCGTAAACTATCTCTCTCTAACGGAGAAGTAATTCCAACACTTAGTGAATATCTGCAAGCAGGTCTTGCCAATAACAAAACAACCAGGTTGGTTTTAGAAATTAAACCATCCGATATAGGCAAAGAAAGAGCTGTGCAAATTGTCACCAAAGTATTGGCAACTGTAAAAGCAACAAGAGCTGGTTCTAAGACTGTCTATATTAGTTTTGATTATGAAATGCTCAAAACCATCCACCAACTTGACCCCAAAGCTATTACCCAATATTTAAATGGCGATAAGTCACCAGAGCAATTGGTAAAAGACGGCATCAATGGATTGGACTATCATTTTTCTGTTTTTCAGAAAAAACCAGAATGGATTGTTGAGGCCAAAAAATTGGGACTCATCCTCAATGCCTGGACTGTGAATGATTCCGCTATCATGGATTGGCTCATCAAAGAGGGTTTTGATTTTATCACTACTAATGAGCCTGAATTATTGCTGCAAAAAATAACTATCAAGTAGTTGCAGGATAGATGGATTCTGATGAAGTTGTATATTTATAGCATCAGTAATTGCAATGCATTCATACATGAAAAACTTATTTCTATCATTTTTAGTTCTTTTCTTTTTTGTTGCTGCTCAAGCACAATTAGCCAATAAGCCACCCATGGGTTGGAATAGCTATAACTGTTTTGGATCTGCAGTATTAGAAAAAGAAGTCAAAGCCAATGCCGATTATATGGCAGTGAACTTGAAACAATTTGGATGGGAATATGTGGTAGTAGATTTCTTGTGGAGCTATGATAATCCCCCAACCAGTAAGATTGGTAATCCAGGACAATTAAGACTAAATGATGGATCATTTTTGCCATGGTTGGCCATGGATGCTTATGGTAGATTATTACCCCATGTCAATAAATTTCCATCGGCCTTTCAGGCCAATGGCTTTAAAGCCTTAAGCGATTATATACATTCCAAGGGATTGAAATTTGGAATTCATGTAATGCGTGGTATTCCACGACAAGCTGTTTGGTCCAAGACCCCCGTACTAGGCGCAGCTGGTGTTTCAGCGGATATGATTGCCGATACAGCATCTGTTTGTAAATGGCTTAACCATATGTACGGATTGAATATGAGTAAACCTGGTGCACAGGAATACTTGAATTCTATTGTGCAATTATATGCTTCTTGGGATGTAGATTTTTTAAAAGTGGATGATCTTTCTAGGCCTTATAGTGATGCCGAAGTTGCAGGTTATCAAAAAGCCATTCAAGCATCTGGCAGACCCATGGTCTTGAGTTTGTCTCCGGGAGAAACACCAAGATCTGCTGCTGACCACGCGGTTAAAAACGCCAATATGTGGCGCATGGCCGATGACTTTTGGGACGAATGGAAAGAGATGCTCAAGATGTTTGATTATGCCAAAAATTGGGAAGGTGTTAGTGGTCCTGGCCACTGGCCTGATTGTGATATGCTCACTATTGGCAAACTCAGCAAACGAGGACCTGTTGGCAAAGAAAGGTATAGCCGTTTTAATGAAGCTGAATTGTATACGCACATGTCTTTTTGGGCACTATTTCGTTCGCCATTAATGTTGGGCGGCAATCTTCCTGAGAACCGTGAGATAGAGGTTAAACTCTTTAGTAATCCAGAAGTATTGGCGGTAAATCAGCAAGGTGAAAATCCCAAACAAATACTCAAACAAGATGGCGCCATGATTTGGGTGTCAAATATTACAGGCTCTAAAGACTTGTATGTTGGACTCTTTAATATTTCTGATGCTGACAAAAACATCAGCTTAGATTTTGCTAGTCTTGGAATCAAAACAAAAACAGGAGTTAGAGATTTGTGGTTGCAAAAAGATCTAGGTGTTTTTGCCAAGCAATTTCAACAAACCATTCCAGCACACGGTGTTGCCTTGGTTCGCTTGCAAGTAAAATAAGGATTAAATAATTTTTTTGAGTCCCAGACCAGGAAGTCCAATTGGATGTAAGTATCCATCTTTTAATTGGAAACCACCCTCCACCAAATCTTTGGCAATATCAAAACATCCATCCAAATCTAACCACTTGGTATTGTTACAGGAATAAGCACAATGTAGTGCAGCTGTGATGCTGATGATACTTTCATCATTGCAACCCCAAAATAATTCAATACCCGCATTAGCAGCTATACCTGCTATGGCTTTAGCACCCATGATTCCACCACATTTCATGAGTTTGATATTAAAAGCCCCATAGGGTTGTGGTGCAGCGGATAAATTAATGGCAGATTTTAAATTAATTAGTGACTCATCAGCCACTATCATATTTTGTTCTGATGCTGTTAATGATAACAAAGCGGCTTCTTCTCCTACTTTTAGTGGCTGTTCAATTAGTTCTAATTTCAAGTGCTGTGTAGCATGAATAAATTTGCGCAGATTTTCTAAATTATATCCTTGGTTAGCGTCTACCCTAATCAACATGCTATTGCCAAATAGTTCACTAAGTTTGGCAACCCGTTCAATATCTTCATCAACATTCAATCCTGTTTTGATTTTTAGGATTTTGAATCCAAGTTGTTCATATCCCCTAGCTTCTTCTAACATTTCTGCCAAGGGTTTTATGCCAATGGTGATGGAAGTTGGTAAGGCTTGCATGCATTTTCCGTAAAAATCTAAAACGGAAATTCCTTTGTACTTGCAATAAAGGTCATGAAGCGCAATATCAATAGCAGCAAGGGCTCCGGGCTTGTGTTCAAAATGAGCAGCAGCTTGTGTAATTAAATCTAAAAAGTCTTCAATGTCTTTGCCAATAAAGTTGTCAAGATAACCAGTTTGCAATAACTCAAAAGTTTGCTGTGGTGTTTCACCAACAACATCTTCAAATGGATTTGCAGCTCCAAGACCGGTTACTCCATTTTCTAATGCTATTTCAAGCAAGACAATCTCTGTATCAACCATGGTTTTGTAAGCAATGGTATAAGGCTTTGTTAAGGGCAAATGATGCAGACTAACTTGTATTGATTTGATTTTCATCTTAAGGTTTGATCAGGTTTTTTAAAACAGGCATCAATTTGCCAACGCCTTCTTGTAAGGGTAATAAAACAGGAACCCCCAATTCCTTTTCCAATGAGGCTTGGTATTGAAAAGCTTCTTCGTTACTGCAATGTTCTGTATTAATTGCCACGGCAATTACTTTTGATCCATACATAGCAATTAGTGCTATTTCAGAAGCCACGGATGGAATCTCTCCCCACTCAGGTAGTTCTTCATAATGCTTTCTTTTTGGCGTTACAACCAATACCACCTGTTTGGCATTACCAGAAACCAATAATTCTGAACCGCAGGGCCCACTTGGATTCCTAAGGGCTGATTGACCCTCTAATAGTATTAGATCTGGTGAAGTCTCCTTGTTACAATTAACAATGGCGTGTTCTAATTCACCAGAGATAAAATCATTCAAAGTACTATCAAACACAAAGCCATATTGTCCACCTTGCAACCAACCCGTTTGACCAGTATAAATCATTTGGGCATTAATCCCTTCAGTTTCACAAGCCTGTCTAATCAACCTACAGGTAGTCCTTTTTCCCATGGCACAGTCCATGCCTATCACAGCCAGTATGGGCGTTTTTATCTTGAAAATTTCTCCTGTCCAAAAATGCAGGTCCTTTTTTGCTTTGGGTTTTCTTACATCAATCAATTCCACTTTGTATTCAGTAGCCAATGCCTTTATGCTTGGAATGTCTGATAGGAACTCGTGTAACCCATTGAATATAGATATTCCCATTCGAATACAGTTTTCTAATACTGGCAAGAAATCTGTTGGCAGTTTACCACCTACTGTAGCAATCCCAATAATGCAATACTGAATATTATCTAACACAGCCAATGCTTCTGTAACACTGGCATAAACCTGAATATTTCTATGTTTGCCATCCAAGACCTCTCCAGCATCCTTACCCGCTGATAACTGGTCTATCACTGCCACCACATCAAATCTTTCTGATCCGCGAATCAATCCATGCGCGGTTTTGGCATCTGAGTGTGTGAGCATTCCATTGGTGAGTACAATGGCTTTTGGTAAAATTTTATTTTCCTTCATTTATAATAAAATCAAAATTCAAAAAACTCAAAAGGTAAAACCATTAAAATTGTCACCAATCATCTTTACTTGCTAATAAAAACTCCAGGATATTTTTTGGTATGGGCTTGGTTCTCATAAACCAATACACCATTTACCCAAACCTTATGTATGCCTGTAGATAAAGCCTGTGGCGTTTTTACCGATGCGTTGTCTTTTACAGTAGCGGGATCAAACAAAACCAGATCCGCAAAATAGCCAACTGCAATAATGCCTCTATTTTTAATCCCTGTTTGTTCCGCAGCCAAACTAGTCATTTTTTGAATGGCTGTTTCAAGACTCATGATTTTCTGCTCCCGAACATAATGTCCAAGCACTCTAGTAAATGATCCAAAGCCTCTGGGATGACTGCCATAAGAGCCATCGGAACAAATATTAGTATGTGACCAAGCTAGAATATTCACCACGTCTTCATCGGTCATAGACTTGCCCATAATGCCTTCTAATCCGCTAGCTTCTGGATGCGCTTTACCATATGCAGTAGACTCAGCAATCAAACCCATAATGGTTTGTGCGGCGCTTTCCTTGCGCATAACCGCAATTTCTGATACTGTTTTACCAGCGTAGGCAGGATTGGCTGCAAATCTGGTAACTATAGATTTATCTGCATCAAATGTGTGGTCCACTGCATACTGCGCACTTTGTGCATTGGTATAGTCTGTTTTTGGAAACAAGACTTTAATGGTACTTGACCAAAAATCATAGGGATAACAGTCCGCCGTTATATCAATTCCTTCTTCTCTGGCTTTTTGTAATTGTGCCAATATTTGTGCTGACTTTCCCCAATCATCTTTGAGTGCTAGTTTAAAATGCGAAATTTGAACGGGAAGTTTGGCCTGCCGGCCGATGTCTATAATTTCATCAAGTGCATCTGCCAGAGCTACGTCTTCACTTCTTAAATGACTCATGTACCTGCCCTTAAAAGCTGCAGCCGTTTTGGCAAGTTCAATCACTTCTTTTCTAGATGAAAAATAAGCACCCGCATATTCCAAACCTGTAGATAATCCCAATGAGCCTTTGCGCATTTCTTGTTCTAACAAAACTTGCATTTGTTTAATCTCTGCATCAGTGGCGGCCCTTCCTAAATTCTTTTCTCCCATCACGGCCTCACGCAAATCAGTATGCCCAGTATAAGTAGCCCAATTCACAGCAATTGGAATTTGTTTTATGCCAGATTGAATACTATCTATACCATCGCCCGAGCCATCCTGACCTCCAATTATGGTGGTTACACCTTGGTTCAGGTCTGCTATAGCATCAGGATGTTTTTTCAAGGAGCCCCCAACATGACTATGTGTATCAATAAAGCCAGGTGCTAGTACTTGACCTTTTCCATCAATCATGGTTTCTCCTGGCAATGCTTTCAATTGTCCAATGGCTTCAATTTGATTACCCTTGATTCTAACATCGGCATGTCTGGCAGGTAGACCCATGCCATCTATCAACTGAACGTTGCGAATAAGGGTACTGTTATTTTGAGCTTGTAAACTCAAAAATCCAAAAGCCAACACGGAGCTAAAAATGATTCTACGCATAACCCCTACAAGATAATTCATTGATTCCTAATTTCTAAAGGCTTCTTTAATAGATTTGCCAAATGGCACACCCATTAGACAATCCGGTATGGTCTGCATTAAGCGGAAGACAGCAGCGTTTTAATAGTGGAGATCATCAACTCAAATATTTCCCGACTGATGTGGCTTCTTTTGTGGGATTAAAAAATTGGGACGCTTCAGATCTGCTTGCTTTGGAAGAGCGTCTACCAGCTGGAAGAACCTTTTCCATACCATTGTCAAAACCAGTAATTATTCCAGATTGTTTTGAAGTGTTGTTTGAAATTCCTTTGTATCAAATGGTTTGTTCTAGTTTAAATAGACAAACATTACCTAACATGCCTTTGCAAAAACTTGGTAAGAAGCATTTGCAGCAAATGTTAGACTTAACCGCATTGACCAAGCCAGGGCCGTTTTATGAGCATACAAGGGACTTTGGCAATTATTTTGGCATATTTGAAGGGAAGCGTTTATTAGCTATGACTGGCGAAAGAATGAAATCAAGGGGTTTTACAGAAGTCAGCGCCATTTGTACGCAACCGGATCAAATGGGAAAGGGGTATGCCTCTATCTTATTACAACATGCATGCGAACGCATTTTTGCCAAGGGAGAACAACCTTTTTTGCATGTAAGACAGGACAATCCATCGGCTTTACATGTGTATAGGAAATTTGGATTTGAAGTAAGAACGGAGATATATTATGCTATCTTCAAAAGGAAATCATAAGCCATGTCATTTACAACTGCATCTTCCAAAGAAAGAGTAGCATTTAAACATAACCGTCTACTTCAAATACTTGCCCTACTATTTTTCATTTTTTGGATAGGCACATTTGTCTCTACGCCTAATAAAGCTAATTGGTATACAGAAAATGTGCTTACCATATTGTTTTTATTAGGGCTTAGTATCAGTCATAAAAAGTTTAAATTTTCTGACCTGAGTTATTTCATGATTACGGTCTATCTCTTATTGCATATTTATGGGGCAGAATATACTTATGCTGAAAATCCCTTTGGTTATTGGCTTAAAGAAACATTGGCATTGAATCGTAATTATTATGATCGTATAGTACACTTTAGTTTTGGTTTTTTATTAACCTATCCCATGCGGGATTATTTTAAAAATCATTTTGAATGGCCCAATTGGGTTTGTTGGATTTTGCCCATTGAAATTACCCTATCCTTCTCCGCGCTCTATGAATTAATTGAATGGCTGGTGGCCGATATATTTTTCCCAGAAGAAGGTGTGGCTTATCTTGGTACCCAAGGAGATATTTGGGACGCACAAAAAGACATGGGAATTGCTTTTGTAGGTGCCGTCATAGCCATGGCCTTGATCAGTAGTATTAGAAAATTTAAATAAGATGGATTTTATCACCGTTTTCAGTTTCTCCCAGTGGTTGATGATTTTATTGGCATCCTTTATCATTGGAATGGGAAAAGCTGGATTGAAAGGGGTAGACATGCTAAGTGTAACCTTAATGGCATTTGTATTTGGAAGCAAGTCTTCTACAGGAATAGTTTTACCACTGTTATGTTTGGCCGATATTGCTGCTGTTGCCTATTATAATCGTCACGCGCAATGGAACCATTTTTGGAAAATTGTGCCATGGATGATTGTAGGAATTTTACTGGGAGTGTATTTGGGAAAGGATATGGATGAAACCATGTTCCGAAAAATCATGGCGGTGATTATTCTGATTACCATTGTGATTGTACTTTTTATGGAATATAGGAAATCTGAAAAAGTACCTGACCATCCCTTGTTTGCTGCATCCACCGGATTGGCTGCAGGATTTACTACTATGCTTGGAAATTTAGCCGGTGCATTTTCCAATCTCTATTTTTTGGCTATGCGCTTATCAAAGAATGATTTTATTGGAACAGCTGCTTGGATTTTTCTATTCATGAACTTATTCAAATTACCCTTTCAGGTTTTCTATTGGAAAAATATTACGGTAGATAGTTTAAAAATTGATGCAGTGCTAATTCCCACATTGGCCCTAGGTTTTTGGGAAGGCAAGGCCTTGGTTGGAAAAATCAAGGACCAGCACTATAGAAAATTGGTCATGCTACTTACGCTGATTGGCTGTATCATGATGTTGGTAAAACATTAAATGAACCATTTGTGATATATGTTTTTTGGAGCTATCACTAGTTTCGCTCCTCAAAATATAGTATGAAAAAATTTCTACCCCTCTTTATCATTTTTTTTGGCTTTTTATCTTGCAGCAAAGACAGTACCAGTACACCAGCGGCAACTGCAAATGTTGTTAGATACGAACTTGAGTGCAAACCCATCAACGGTTCAGCTATCACAAGTGCTATATCTTACTATAATAATACCGGAACGTTAACTACAGGACAGAAATTAGACGCGAATAATCTTTGGTCATATAGTAATACCAACTGGGCCCCCAAAACAGGAGAAGTTCTAGGCTTTAGTGCTTTAATCAATGGAAATGCAAGTTGCAAGGCCTTGATTTATGTAAATGATAAATTGGTAGATTATTCTGCAATTTCTCAAAGTACTACACCTGTTTCTAGTTTTACCATTGACGTAAAATGGACTGCACCATAGTTATTAGTATTTAATTCCTACGGGGCTTCTATTGATTTTTCAAATTTTATTGAATAGCTTTCAACAACTATTTAAATAAAGGACAATGAAAAAATTAATAGGAGCCCTTTTTGTTGCTAGTTTGATGCTGGGTTATAATTCCCAAAGCTTTGCGCAAGTAGATCAAGCAGAAGCAGGTATTAAAACTATTATGGAGCAATCCAAAGTAATGGGGTTATCTGTGGCTGTGGTTAAAAACAATCAAATCATTTATACGCATTCCTTTGGCTATAAAAATTTTGAAACCAAGGAGCCACTTACAGACGAATGCTTATTTAGAATTGCTTCTATCTCAAAATCTTTTTCTGCCACTTCCGTGATGCAGTTGATTCAACAAAAGAAGCTTTCCTTAAAAACAGACTTAAGTGAATTAGTGGGATTCCAGATTCGTAATCCCAAATATCCCGAGAAGGTGATTACTTTAGAAATGGCACTCTCTCACTTATCCTCAATCAATGATAGTCAAGGCTATTTTACACTAGATGCCATTAACCCAGCCAAGAATCCTAATTGGGCCAGTTGTTACAATGCCTACGAGCCAGGAACCAAATACCAGTATTGCAATTTGAATTTTAATATGGTAGGTACTATTATTGAAAAAATATCTGGTGAGAGATTTGACCAATACGTTAAACACCATGTATTAGATCCACTGAATATTTATGGAGGTTATTGCGTTGACTCTTTAGACAAATCAAGGTTTGCTAGTATTTATGAATATAACAAAGACTCTGTAAAATTTATTCCATCGCCCATGGCATATGCGCCAAGGTCTGCTGAGATTGCCAATTATACCATGGGTTATACAACACCCATTTTTTCTCCAACAGGTGGCATGAAAATTACGGCAACGGGATTGGCTAATTATATGATCATGCATAGCAGACAAGGAAAAAATAATGGTGTGAGAATCATTTCTAGAAAAAGTGCAGCAGCCATGCAAACGGCTAGGTCTTCAGAAGAGGGATACGGTTTGGCCATCATGACCACGGATAAGTTAATTGAGGGTAAAACCTTGAAAGGGCATACAGGATCTGCTTATGGTTTATATAGTGCTATGTTTTTTCAACCAAAGGAAAAATTTGGCATAGTAGTCATTAGCAATGGCTGCGACCCCAGTTACACCAATGGTTTTAATTCCGTAATTCGAAACACAGTGAACTGTTTATACAACGCTTTCCTTGCAAAATGACAATTTCTTGATTTTAGCATGAGGCACATTGATGTATTTTTGCAGACTATTTGCAATTACATTAAATCTATCATATGGAATCATTACAAGGTAAAATTGCCATTGTTACCGGAGCCGGTAAGGGCATAGGAAAAGCTATCGCGATAGCATTAGCAAAAGAAGGCGTTCAGGTTGGTTTAATAGCCAGAACTTCTAAAGACTTGGAAACCGTTGCTGCAGAGATTACAGCACTAGGTGTGAAAGCTGCATTTGCAGTAGCGGATATTAGCAATATTGCGGAAGTAAACAAAGCAGTTGAAAGTATTCAATCTGAATTGGGGAATACCGATATTTTAATCAACAACGCAGGCACTGGTACATTTGGTAAGTTTTTAGAACTAAGCCCTGAGCAATGGGAGAACCAAATTAAAGTGAACTTATTTGGTGTTTACTATGCTACTAGGGCTGTGTTGCCACAAATGATAGAAAGACAAACAGGCGATATTGTCAATGTCTCTTCAACTGCAGGTCTCACTGGTGCTGCCGTTACCAGTGCCTATAGCGCCTCTAAATTTGGTGTGATGGGACTAACAGAATCTTTGATGCAAGAAGTGCGCAAACACAATATTAGGGTTACTGCTATGGCGCCTAGTACTGTGGTAACAGAATTGGCTGTATCGGCCAACTTGATTAATAACAATGAAGACCGGTTGATGCACCCAGAAGATTTTGCAGAACTGGTAATTGCACAACTAAAATTGAATAGAAGGGTATTTGTAAAAGCATCTTCTATTTGGTCAACCAATCCTTAATACTTTCAAGATGAAAATAGAAATTTGGTCCGATGTGGTTTGTCCATTCTGTTATATTGGCAAACGAAAATTTGAAAAAGCCTTAGAAGGTTTTGATCAAAAAGAACAAGTGGAAATTGAATGGAAGAGTTTTCAGTTGGATTCTGAAATGGCGCCTGCAAAAGGTATTTCTGTTCACCAATACTTGGCCGATAGAAAAGGCGTCTCTTTAGAAAAAGGCAAAGAGATGAATGATTATATGACCAATATGGCCAAGGAAGTTGGTTTGGAATATGATTTTGAAAAAGCAGTGATCAGTAATACCCTTAATGCTCACAGGCTTTTGCATTTTGCTAAGACAAAGGGTTTACAGCAAGAAGCCAAGGAACGTTTATTTGCTTCTTACTATACCATGGGCAGGGATCTGGGAGACTTAGATACCCTAGTAATGATAGCCCAAGAAATTGGATTGGATCCAGCGGCAGTAAGAACAATGCTTGAAAGCGATGAATTTATCAATGATGTAAAAATGGACCAATACCATGCTTCACAGATTGGTGTGCAAGGTGTTCCATTTTTTGTATTTAATAATAAGTACGCTGTTTCAGGCGCTCAACCAAGTTCAGTTTTCTCAGAAGTCTTAGAAAAGGTTTGGCAGGAAGAGCAGCCGTTGGTAAATCTTGGTTCTGCTGAAGGTACTTGCAGTATTGACGGAGTTTGTAATTAAAATTTAAAAACATTTCGCAATTGCGAATACATTAAAACAAATACCATGAAAAAAGTTTGGTTTATTTCAGGTTGTTCTACCGGATTTGGTAGAGCACTTTCTTTAGAATTATTAGCTCAAGGATACCAAGTTGTGGTTACTGCACGTAAGGTGGCAGACATAGCAGATATATTGGCTATTGATGAAGCCAATACACTGGGCTTAGCTTTGGACGTAACCGTACCAGAACAAGTAACAGCTGCTGTACAAGCAGCCATTGCCCATTTTGGAAGAATTGATGTATTGGTGAACAATGCCGGCATTGGTTATTTTGGTGCCGTAGAAGAAAGCGAAGAATCAGAAGTTAGAAGAATGTTTGAGATCAATGTATTTGGGCTAGCCAAACTAACCCAAGAAGTTCTGCCATTTATGCGCAAACAAAGAAGTGGACATATTTTGAATGTAGCTTCTATTGGTGGTCTGCGTTCTTTTCCTGGAGTAGGTTTTTATAATGCCACCAAATATGCGGTGGATGGTTTGAGTGAAGCATTATACAAAGAAGTATCGCCATTGGGCATAAAAGTAACCGTGATTTGCCCAAGTGGATTCCGTACTGATTGGGCTGGCCGTTCTGCCAAAAACACAGCCATTAGTATTGATGACTATGCAACAACTGCACAAAAAAATATGGGTGATATCAGGGCTATTAGTGGTAACCAAGCCGGAGATCCGGTTAAAGCTGCCAAAGCCATGATTCAAGTAACCGAAACAGAAAATCCACCACTCAGATTGTTACTAGGAGCAGCCGCACTTAAAGGAGCCAGACTCAAATTAGAAGAGCTACGGAATGATTTTGAAACCTGGGCCGATGTTAGCGAAGGCGCAGATTTTAAATAATTACTAAGGGCCGGACAAATAGTCTGGCCCTTCTTTATTTTTTCTTTATATACTTCCAGCTAATTTTGATTTTAAAACTACTTTTTGAAAATCGCCGGTTTTCATAAAATTTCTACAAGTATTCAGACGCTGATTAGTGTACTGACGATTGTTCTTGTGGCTAGTAGCTGTTTTTACACGGTAAATCCGGTTTACTATCAAGTGACAGCCTTGATCTTGTTATTGGCAGTATCTATTCTGGCCATGTTATTTGATATTTTGCCAGTACTAGTTTCCGCATTTTTAAGTGCCATAGTTTGGAACTATTTTTTTATTCCACCCATTTTTACTTTTCATATAGCTCGTTCTGAAGACGCTTTTCTTTTTCTCATGTATTTTGTAGTAGCCCTTGTCAATGCGGCATTAACTTACAAGATTAGAGAAACGGAGAAACGAGCAAGAGATAGAGAAGAAAAAGCTAATGCCATTAAGTTATATAATACACTTTTGAATTCTTTGTCTCATGAATTGAAAACACCTATTGCTACCATTATTGGTGCAGTTGATACCTTACAAGAAAGTAAGGATAGCCTAAATAAAGAACACCAACAAGAATTAATTAATGAGATTGGTATTGCGGGGAATCGATTAAATAAGGAAGTTGAAAACTTACTCAATGCAAGTAGGTTAGAGTCAGGAGTCCTACAATTAAATCTAGATTGGGTAGACATGAATGACCTTGTAAATGCGGTATTCAACAAATTGGAGGAAACATCAAAAGGGTTTCAGTTAACCCTGAAACAAGATGAGAACATGCCCTTGGTCAAATTAGATGGATTGTTAATGCAACAAGTGTTGTTCAATCTAATACATAATGCTATTCAGTATAATCCTATTGGAACAAAAATCTTGGTTCAAACTAGCATGGATCATGACATCTTTGAAATGATTGTTCAGGATAATGGTATTGGATTTCCGGAAACTGAGCAAAATAAAGTTTTTGATAGATTTTATAGACTGCCTCATAATAAAGCTGGAGGATCTGGTCTAGGGTTATCCATTGTTAAAGGATTTGTAGAAGCACATACTGGAACAGTTATACTGGAATCAACTGCAGGACAAGGTGCTAGTTTTATTATTAGGATTCCTGTACAAAGTTCCTACTTAAACAAATTGAACAATGAATAAGGAAACCATCCTCATCATTGACGATGAGCCGCAGATTAGAAAGCTGTTAGAAATCAATTTAGAAACGAATGGCTATAAGATATTACAAGCAGATACGGCAGATATGGGATTGCGCTTAGCGGCTAACCATTTACCTGATTTGATTATTCTAGATATTGGCTTGCCAGATAAAACTGGATTAGAATTATTATCAGAATTGAGAGCCTGGTACCATAATCCCATCATCATGCTCTCTGTGATGGATCAAGAATCTGCTATTGTTGAAGCCCTAGATAATGGTGCAAGCGATTATGTAACTAAACCATTTAGGACAAATGAGTTGTTGGCAAGAATTAGGTCTTGTTTAAAAAGAGCACAGCATGTAGAACAAAACACCGTTATATCATTTGATAATATAGAAATTGATCTAGTAGCTAGAACTGTCATGAATGAAAGCTCCTTGGTTAAGCTTACAAGTACAGAGTATAAATTATTGGTATTGTTTGCAAAAAATGAAGGGAAGGTATTAACCCATCAATTTTTGTTAAAGGAAATTTGGGGTATTGGATACCAAACCGATACACAGTATTTGCGCGTGTTTGTAGGGACACTCAGAAAAAAAATTGAAAGAAATCCTAATAAACCCGCGCATATCATTACTGAAAGCGGTGTTGGATATCGCTTTATGTAAGTCTTTATATTTTCTTTATATCCCCGGCTCTTTCTTTATTTTTTGCTGATGCTTTTAAATAAAGCTTTGTGATCAAATCAAGATCATGGAGAAAATTCATTCTGGCAATAAAGTTACCGTTGCCACACTGCTAGTTGCTTTAGGAATTATTTATGGGGATATTGGAACCAGTCCCTTGTATGTATTGAGTGCCATTATTGGTGAACGGAAAATTGATGAAGTATTGGTTTATGGTGGGGTTTGTCTTATTTTCTGGACCCTTTTTTTTCAAACTACCGTAAAGTATATCTGGTTGACTTTAAGAGCGGATAACCATGGAGAGGGTGGTGTATTTTCACTCTTTGCCTTGGTGAAAAGGTATAGTAAAAATCTATCTATCATAACCATTCTTGGTGCAACCACTTTGTTGGCAGATGGGATTATTACACCACCCATTTCTGTTTCATCAGCCATAGAAGGCTTAACTACTGTAAGCGGTCTGGAGCATATTATTGTTCCAGGGAATCATTTAACGGTAGGGATAACTATTGCTATAATATCTTTTTTGTTCTTCTTCCAAAGATTTGGAACACACAATATTGGAAAAGCGTTTGGACCTATCATGACCATTTGGTTTGCCATGATTTTAATCATTGGGGCTAGCTTTATCATCAAAACGCCAGGGATCTTCAAGATTTTGAACCCCTATTATGGGTATGAATTATTGGTGAAATATCCCAAAGGATTTTGGTTGTTAGGAGCAGTGTTTTTAGCAACAACAGGTGCAGAAGCCTTGTATAGTGATTTGGGGCACTGTGGTGTTAAGAACATTAGAATTACTTGGGCCTTTGTAAAATTAAGTTTGATGTTGAACTATATGGGTCAGGCTGCATGGATCATGGAATACCAACAAGCTGACCCCATTAACCATAATTTCTTACATGGGTTAAATCCATTTTTTGAAATGGTTCCACATTGGTTCTTATTGCCAAGTATCTTAATTGCAACCGCGGCAACCATTATTGCTTCTCAGGCTTTGATCAGTGGCTCATTCACGTTGGTTAGTGAAGCCATGAACTTAAATTTTTGGCCAAGGGTAACCGTAAGACAGCCTTCAGACATCAAGGGACAAATTTATATTCCTAGTGTGAATAGTATCTTATGGTTTGGATGTGTGTTAATGATGTTGTATTTCAAAAAGTCAATTGACATGCAAGCGGCTTATGGATTTAGTATTACGGTTGCCATGATGATGACAACCATTTTATTAAACTATTATCTCAAATACCTTTTAAAGTGGAGTCAGATTTATGTAACATTGATTATTGGCTTATTTGCCATTATTGAAATTTCTTTCTTTATTGCCAATGTGGCAAAAATCAAGGAAAGATGGATGTTTTTGTTCTTTGAGCTTTTTATTTTCATGACCATGTATGTTTGGTATTATGCCAGGAAAATTCAAAACAAGTTTTTGAAATTTGTTGAGATAGGAAAATTTGTACCTGATTTAATACACCTGAGTAAAGATGATGCCATACCAAAATTTAGTACCCACTTGATTTATTTAACAAAGGCAAATACTAGGAATCAAATTGAGGAAAAAGTAATTAAATCCATCTTTTCTAAAAAGCCCAAACGCGCAGATGTGTATTGGTTCTTGCATATCAATAGAACGGAAGATCCTTTTACCCTGAGTTATGACGTGTCTGAATTAGTGGATGATAAGGTTATTAAAGTCAATATCAACCTTGGATTTAGGATTCAACCCAAAACAGAAATCTATTTCAAAAAAATTGTACAAGACTTAGTGGCTAATCACGAATTGAATCTGCATATTAGACCAGATGGAAGCACCAGGTACAATAGCGAACCAGACTTTAAATTTGTAGTCATTGAAAAATTCCTTTCTATTGAAAATGAATTTAGCCTTAAAGACGGAATCTTATTACAATCTTATTTTAAACTCAAACAGCTTGGTCAAAGTGATACAAAGGCTTTTGGTTTAGAGAAATCAGATGTTATCATAGAGGAATACCCTATGATAGTATCACCATATAGTAATTTTGAATTGCAGCGGGTTAAATATAACTAGATAAACAATAAGACCAAGGTTAACACAACACCCACTAACGTGAAAATAAGTCCCTTTCTAAAAATAGAAGTTTGAGGCATAAACATCCAAAAGGAAGAGATCACAAAAAAGAATAAGGACAGTCCAAAAAAGATGTTCAAATAAAACAGTGGTTGTTTGGTACTGGCTTTGTGAAAATTGGTCATCTTGCTTACAACAAAGGGAAGCTCTTTTACTTTGAACTCAGCTACACCGGATACTTTGTTATAAGTTCCTTGTTTAAAGCTGACAATATTATTGGTGTCACTTAAGACTTTTAGTTCTTTAATTTTAATGGCTTTACCCAAATCAACAGCATCTAAATTTGTTGCAACGGTTTGTACTTTTGTTTTTTCTGATTTCAGAAAATCTGTTTCTCTAAAAATCAAAATAATTCCACTGATGGAATAAACTGCCATAATACCGGCAAGAAAAAATCCTAGGTAACGGTGGTAAACGCGCATATTGGTGTTAAGGTTGCTCATAATCTTTGAGTTGATGCTAATCAATTAATAGATAACAAGTTACGAAAAAGCAAACAAAAAGGCTGTTCTCTTTTCAGGGAACAGCCTTTCTAAACCGGGGGAGTTTATTACTTGGTTTTTGGAACCGCTCTTTTTAATTCGTTGATAGCAATCTTAGGTACCAATACCTTATTTACTTTTTCAACAACAATTTCTTTCGAAAGTTTAAAATTGGCAGATGCAATGACTTGTTGGGCATTGCCAATATTCACCGTATAGTCACCTGCATCAGCCACCCAAGCCCCAGCAGCAGTATTAAAGGATGCTAATTCAGCCGCAGTCAAGCTAAAGCTGATTTCTTGAGATTCGCCAGGTTGCAATACCTTAGTCTTGGCAAATGCTTTTAATTCAGATTTGGGCTTGTCAATTTTGGAAACAGGTGCTGACAGATATAATTGAACCACTTCTTTGCCTGCAACTGTTCCATTATTGGTAACAGTAACAGTAGCCTGAATTTTGTCTGTAAATACAGGGGCACTCAATTTCAGGTTATTGGTGCTAAAAGTTGTATATGACAATCCATAACCAAAGGGATAAGCTGTAATCACATTGAAACTGTTGTAATACCTGTATCCTACATAAACGCCTTCTTCATATATTACTTCAGCATCTACTTGTTTCTGGCCAAACAAACCAGGTTTTTCAGAACCAGGAATTACACGGCCCGGGAAGTTTTTAGCAGTAATATCATCTGCATATTTTGCAGGGAAGGTAGTAGCCAATTTGCCAGAAGGATTTACTTTTCCAGAAACCACATCGGCCATAGCATTGCCACCTTCTAAGCCAGGTTGCCATGCTAGCAAAATGGCGTCTACATCATCTCTCCATTGCATCACATCAACTACACCACCAATATTGAGCGTAACTACTACTTTCTTATTGAGTGCGTGAAAAGCAGCCGCAACAGACTTGATTAGTTGTAACTCTTTTTGAGTAAGATTGTAATCATCAACTTCTTTACGGTCATTACCCTCACCAGCATTTCTTCCAATAGCAATGATAGCCATGTCTGATTTTGCTGCCGCGCTTTTAATTTGATCATTAGTAACACTCATTTCTGTAATGGGAACAATGGGGCTCATCAATTCTTCCATTAAACTGCGTTTTGGACGTTTGGCATTTTCTGCAGCCATGTATTGACTATATGATCTATACAAATCAGTATTCAATGCATATCCAGCGCGGAACAAACCGTCTGCTAATGGAACACTGTACATTTTGTTTACGTCGCCACTGCCTGTTCCACCAGCTACTAAGTCTAATTGGTTGTTACCAAATAAGGCAATGGAACTGCCTGCGGCGATGGGTAAAGATTTGCCTTCATTTTTTAACAACACCATGCTTTCCGCTGCAGCATTTCTAGAGATTTGAGCATTTTCTTTTAATGGAGGGTTATCGCTAAATTTATATCCCTTGAAAGTATGTGTCAACAAAATAACGTTCAACAATTCCGCAACGTTTTGGTCCAAAATCTTTTCATCTAATTGACCTGCTTTTACCGCATCCAAGATTTCTTTTTTCTGATTAGGCATACCAGGCATGATTAAATGGTTACCCGCTTTTTGTTGTGCAACTGCATTCTTACCACCAAACCAATCGGTCATGACAAATCCTTTGAATCCAAATTCATCACGCAAAACAGTGCGCAATAATTCTGGGTTCTCAGAAGTAAATGGTCCATTCACCAAGTTATAGGAACTCATGATGGTCCATGGCTGAGACTGTTTTACCATGATCTGCCAACCTCTCAAATAGATTTCACGCATAGCCCTTTCACTGATGATAGTATTCACGCTACTGCGATTGGTTTCTTGGTTGTTAGCAAAAAAGTGTTTGGCAGAAGTACCTACACCGCTGCTTTGAATCCCGTTCACCATGGCCGCTGCTATATTTCCTGTAACAATAGGGTCTTCGGAATAGTATTCAAAATTTCTGGCACCCAGTGGATTGCGATGAATATTCATACCAGGTCCTAGCAAAATATCAATCCCATATTCTTTGGCTTCAGCCCCCAAAGCTTTGCCCACTTTGTTTACCAATGCCGTATCCCAACTAGAAGCCAATAAGGTTCCAATAGGCCAAGCAGTGGCATAATACAAACGGCTCTTGCCGCCATTGAATGCGTGAATGCCGGCAGGTCCATCGCAAACTACAATACCGGGAATGCCTAGTCTAGGAACACCACCAGTTGCACCAGCAGCACCAGTTACCCTTCTCTGAGGTTCAGAAGGAGGAAGACCAGAACCGGGCATGGGCATACCCGGAACATACATGCTTTGACCAACCAATAGATTAATTTTTTCTTCTAGGGTCATGGCTTTCACCACATCGGCCACAGGGCTTTTACCTAGTTGAGGAAGTGCTTGTTGAGCTTTGGCATTGCCTATTAACAAGAGTAGCAATGGCAGCACCAACCATTTTGAAATAGTAGATTTCATGGCAGAATCGTTTTATTGAAATTATTGTTTGTGTCTTACTGACACAATGATAACCAATTTCAAGCTGATTTCAAACAATTCAGGCCAATTTCATTTTTTGGAATGCTGATCTTAGATGTGGAATCCTTAAATCCTGTAGATGTTGAATCTGGTTATAAAGTATTGATCATATCTACCTCTTCCTCCTCAACCAAGATGAGACTGGCTTTTTTAACAATCAGTTTTTTACCAAAAGAATAGATCAAGGAAGCAGATAAAGAGCAGAAAGCCATTACGCCTGTCATGGCAATGGGGCTATCGGTTTGGAGTATGCTCACAAAGGCTGAGAACAAAGCGCCAACACTCATTTGTATAAATCCCATTAAGGCAGAAGCGCTTCCTGCATTATGACCAAACTGTGCCATGGAGAGTGCTGAAGCATTTGGGAAAAGAAAACCCTGACAACAGAGGAAACAAAAGATCAAGCCAATACTACTATAGATATTATTCCAACCTGTGATAATGGACAAGACCAATAAGAGACCAAAGAGATTTTGAATGCTGAGTGCTGCTTTGAAAATTTGTTCTGAAGCATATCGCTTTAGCAAAAAATTGTTCACTTGGCTTGCACCAATTAATCCTGCTGCCACAAGGGCAAAGATCCAACCATATTGTTGTTCGCTTACATGATAATAGACCATGAATACAAAGGGTGATCCGCTGATATAGGAATATAGACCAGCATAAGCTACAGCTCCTGTAAAAGTATACACCGCAAACTGAGGCGTTTTTACAATGCCCAAATAATTACCAAAGATGGCCGCAGGCTTCAAAGAAAAATTGGCATCTGGTTTTTTACTTTCTGGAAGCAGAAAGAATACGGCTGCAATAATTAAAACAATAATGGCCACCAATACGGCAAAAATGGTTCTCCATCCAAAATGGGCTGTCATGAATCCGCCCAGGGTTGGAGCAATAATGGGCGATACCGCCACCACCAACATCAGGGTAGAAAATACTTTGGCATTATCTTTTACTTCAAACAAATCCCTGACCATGGCCCTAGAAGCCACCATACCCACGCAACCACCCAATGCCTGAAACAATCTTAGTAGAATAAGCATTTCTACTGATTGGGCTGTAGCACAACCAAAACTGGCAATGGCATAAATGGTCAATCCAAAATACAAAGGCGTTTTTCTTCCAAACCTTTCTAACAAGGGTCCATAGATCAATTGCCCAACTGAAATACCAATAAAGAAAGAGGAAAGCGATAACATCACTGATGCTACCGTAGTGTTTAAGCTTTTAGCAATGTCTGGGAAAGCGGGCAGGTACATGTCTATAGACAGTGGCCCAATTGCTGTGAGAAAGCCCAGTATGAGAATGAGGTGTAATTGTTTTGGTTGGTTCTTCATGAAATTCTTTCGCTGACAAAGGTACTAGAATCTTTTAAACAGCTTTTTGAAACAACTTTCCTTACAGCCTCATTCACATAACTGGCTTCATAATTCCCTATTTTTTTGCGTCTACCAATTCAAAATAAGTGGCAACAAATTTATTATTGACTACTTCTCCTTGCACTTTTGCTTTGCGAATGGCATTACAAAATCCCATTTTGGAATGGGCATCTCCAAACGAATCAATATTTGCTTTATCAACAAAATAGGCCTTCCCGTTATACCTTACAGCCAAAGTGCAACCCTTACCCGCCATTTTAAATTGGCACTGACCACAAGATGCTTCAACAGTCATCAGTTTCTTATTTGGATCTATCTGAGGTTCGGACTTTTTCTGAGCTGATACTTGTAGTTGCAAAAAAAGCAAGCATAAAATTCCAATAATTTGTTTCATTTTATTTTAGTGTTTTGGGTTTGAAAAATCTTTGTTATTAATTAATGTGCTATCAGTTAGTGTGTTCAGAAAAAGAATCAATTGTTTCTGTTCATTTGATGTTAATGGAACCCCCAACCTTGTGCCTGATTTTAATAAAGGATCCAATGTGCTACTATTTTGAACAGAGTTGGCATAATGATTCATTACCTCTTCTAAGCTATTGAACCTTCCATCGTGCATATAAGGTGCAGTGAGTGCCACATTTCTAAGACTAGGTACTTTAAATTTGGCTCTGTCAGCCAAATTCAAAGTAATCTCTTCCCTACCTTTGTCTTTGGGATGTTCATTGTCTAAGCCGTTATTTCTGAAACTATCATCGGTAAACAAATCAGTACTATGACAAGAAGCACATTTATCCTTAAATAAATTGAAACCAGCAAGTTCTTCTTTATCCAATAGGGTGTTGTTCTCCTTTCTTACAAATTTGTCATACTTGGCATTGGCCGATACCATAGCATACATGAATTGGGCAAAAGCCTGCAATACTTCTTTTGAGGAAATAGTATCAACACTAAATGCATTTTTGAAAAGAGCTCTGTAGTTTGCTGCAGCATTTAATTTATGAACCACATTGTCCATTTTCTCATCCATTTCCAATTCATTTTCAATAGGATTTACTGGTACAAAATCCAGCTTTGGAACACCGCCATCCCAGAAAAAGGATTTCCTAAACAATGCATTAAATATGGGTAAGGCATTACGCTTACCCAATCGGTCTTCAACACCATGGCTCAAATCATGATCAGCTTGAACAAATCCTGCGTCTTGTTGGTGACAGCTGGCACAGGAAATAGTCCCGTCTTTTGAAAGAAGGGGATCATAAAACAATTTTCTTCCCAACGCAAAACCTTCTTCCGTTAGCGGATTCTTACTTAGATCATAGGTTGGCGTTGGAAAATTGCTTGGAATCAGCAAAGCTTTAGCTGTAACAGACTGTTTGCCGACAAAAAAACTACATGTCAGCACCGTAATCATTAAAGCAAAGATCCAAGCTTGCTTATTCATATTTGATTCCTCCCAAATTGAAAATCTGTTCGTAATTATTGGCCAGTTTAACAGAAAAATCTCCCCACATTACGCTAGGGTGCTCTAAAATTTTAACCGGGATAATGCTATTGAAAAATCGCTCAACTGCAACATCTATAGTAATAACAGGGTTCTTGCCTTTTTTTACAACCAAACTTTTCAAAGGAATTGTTCTGACTTTGATATTATTGATGGTTTTGGAATCATAGCCGCCATAGCCCCCAATATGGTATCGAAAGTTTTTTCTCAAACTATCTACTTGATTGATGGTTTTTCCCTCCAACTTAAAGAAGATATATCCTGAGTTCCAAACCCAGTACATGCCTCTAGCAGCTGCACCTACGTCAAGTGTTCCGGTTCTTCTGCTAACGTCTAAAGTATTTCTAACAGAATCAACGCCAATGGTAAAAACCAGTTGTTGGTATTTACCCGCAGGAATATTAGATAGGCTAATGGTTTTAGAACTATCGTTTTGATGTTTTAATAAAAAGTAGGAACTATCCTGAGGAACTTTATAACTATTTCCTTTTTTGTCTACGAGTTCAATATTGCTTATGAAATAATTGAGGGTGGAAAATTTTACAGAGTCACCTATTGGTGTTTGATACAATTGGTCAAAGGAAAGCGGGGCTCCATTGAATTGGTTCTTGAACTGCAATTGAACAGATTGGGCATTGGACGCAATTGATAAAATGACAAAAGCTGCCAATAGGAACAGTTTATTTTTCATGGTAATGTTCTAATAATAAAATAAATAGATAACAGCATGCAGCATGTATCATGCTCAGGCATAAAACTGCTTCATGTTAAAAAATAAAAACTAAGAGAAGAATTAGACTCCTGGAGGATGAAAAATGGAACACTGATAATTGGAGGGATTGGTTCCTTTATAATAGGAATATGCCAATTGATTCAATAAAATAGCCTGATCAATACTTGGGAAAAAAGACTTGGAAGACAAAACCAGTTCTTCTTGATTAAATTTTGGAACAGGCATACTAGTTTGATTGTTGCCTTCCTGTTTTTTGATTTTTTTGAACATTTGGCATTTGCCATTGCAATGAAGCATGGGCTTGGCCTTGTTTTCACAGTTCTTTTGGTAGGTTTCTATATTTACTAAATAATCCGCTATCAGGATAGACCTAGTAAAGCTTTGCGCAAAAACCGCAACAATAATTAATATGACAATTGCATATTTCAATTGGGCAAAGATACTAAGTTGTCAGAAAATCAGTTAATCCAAGTTTTTAAAAATCTTCAAAAGTCCTTTGGTAATTTGTTCATAGCCCTTATCTGAAGGGTGTAAACCGTCAAAAGTGATATTCTGTGCAGCTTCTGGATAGGGATATTCATCCACACCTGGATGAAAAGGTTTATCAATAAAATCAGGGTAAGGATAATTCACATAGTTGCCCGTTGTGGAATCCTTTAATCGTTTGAACTGCACCAAGTTTTTATGATCCATTCCCTTTTGATGATAGAGGTCAAGCACAGGAATCTTTTCATAGTCTGCAATGGCCACCACTGCTTTTGCAAAATCTTCTAATTGCTGACCGTTCTTTGGTTTATAAGATCCGTAGGCATTGTTCTTAGGGTTATTGATATAAACAAAATCTACGCGCTGCATGGGTGTAATCAGTACAATTTTGGCTTGGTCATTGAGGCTACGGAGTTTATTGATGATGACCCTGAATGCACCATATACGGTTGTTGGTCCAGTGTTATTTTCATAGTCAGCGAATATTCCCAAAGGTTTAGAACCCCACCAGTCATTGGTTCCTAGAAACACGGAATACAAATCTGCTTTTTGCAAACCCAGTTTTTCTATTTCGGTGGCAATGCGAATGGCAGTCCATCCATTGTATCCTTTATTGGTGAATTGAAGCTGGGGCATTTTTTCTTGCACCCTGGTCATATAGCCCTTTGTAACCCTATTGCCCGTTTCATTCTGATGGTCATTCAAATAAGTAATGCTATCGCCAATGGCAACCCATGTGATTGGTTTTGGCGCAAAAGAACTTTGAGCAATAAATAGTACAACTAAGAGCAAGACTTTCTTCATGGTTCAGCTTTGCTCTAAAGATAAGAAAATAAGCAGCTTACCGTTTTGACCTCAAGACTATCTCTGCTAAAACCTTACCAATTGTTTTTTACTTTTCTAATGCCTTTAGTAGCAATATCGGCTACAGCTATATGACTTATAGAAGGTGGTCCTGATGCTTTTCGAATAACAAGTTTGATTTTCTCAGCCTTGATATTTATGGGTAATTGAATGGTTTTGCAAGCACCAATATTTTCGCCTGTATAAAAACTATTCCACTGGCCATTGGCATAGGATTGCAATTCAAATTCTTGGATATTGAATATGCGGATACTAGAAAATCCATCGCCAAGGTCTTTCATAAAAGCATTTTCTAATAGGCTAACGCGATTAAAAACAATTGGATTTGGAAAACTAATTTCCAAATTAGCAAGGGTATCTGTTGCAGTCCATGCAGTTTCTAAACTAAAGTCAATGGCCTGTTGCGCTGGCTCTTTTTCGGTTTCTGAACTAGCTTTAATGGGCAAATTGAATGCTAGATTTTTAGGCCCCGATGGTAGTTTGCTAACCCCACTTCTAATACCCAATCTATCTGCTAATTCCAGCATCCTGATTTGTTCGTTGGTTCTAATGCGGCCCGTTAAGTCTGGTGGAACATTCACAATTAAAATATTGTCATTGGCTGTTCCCCAATAAAACAATTCTTCTAATTCATCCAAGGGTCTTGCAGCCAAGACCTGTTTTTTTTGAAACCAATTCCATCTATCGGATAAACAAATAGTGTGTTCAAAAGAGAGATAGTATAACTGTCCCTTCCAGTCATAATATTTGGGGTCATCCCACCTGGCAAAATTGGGATCCTTGATTCTAAAATCAATGGGGTAGTATCTGATAGGATCGCCCTTGGCATAATCTTTTGGTTGACGAATAGCACTATGGTTCTCAGGTTTGCCAATAGAATGATTCACCGTTAGCAAGATATTTTTTTGCAATGACTTTACGTGGTTGTAGACATCAGGCAGATTCCATTCAGCGTCTTTTTTATTCCAACCACCATCAAACCAGAGTTCACAAATTTCTCCATATTGGGTCAGCAGTTCTGTTAACTGTTTTTTCATATAGTCCAAATAGGCTGGGGTATTTTTATAGCTTGGTTCATGTCTATCCCATAAAGAATAATACAAACCCAGTTTCAAACCATATTTCTTGCAGGCCTTAGCTACTTCACCTACAACATCGGTGGGTACAGAGGTTGCAGCAACATCATAGTCTGTGTATTTACTATTCCAAAGACAGAAACCATCATGGTGTTTGGTTACCAAGATCACATACCTGAATCCCGCATCCTTGGCAAATTTTACCCATTGATCACAGTCTAAATTGGTGGGCTTGTAAGAATTTGCAGGCAGTGTTCCATTAGACCATTCGGTTTCATTAAACGTGTTTAAACCAAAATGGATAAACATACCATAACCCCTTTCTACTTGGCTTAGTTGAGAAGGAGTCATTACACCCTTGGGGGTTTGCGCCGGACTATTAAGACCAATAAATAATGCAATTAAAATCAATGTTAGTTTGGGCATACGAAAAACTGATTAGTATACTAAATTACAACTTGCCTTAAGATTAAAGCGCATATTTGTTATTTTTACAAGATGAGATTTGTTTGTGGATTTCTGATATTACTTCTGTTTCAAATTTGCTGGCCTATTGTTTCAAATGGTGCCGAAGAACATAATATTTCTCAACTATCCATTCAAAACGGACTTTCTAATAACTCAGTCAGGTGTGTATACCAAGATAACAAAGGGTTCATTTGGTTTGGTACTTACGATGGCTTAAACAGGTATGACGGCACTGAATTTAAAATATTCAGAAATAGAATCAGTGACTCCACTTCTTTGCCTCATAATTATATTTATACAGTGCACGAAGATGCACAACATCATCTTTGGGTAGGAACGGGCCAAGGCTTGTCTATTTACAATGCTACTACAGGAAGATTTTCAACGGCCAATTTTTATCCCTATGCTTCTACGGTTTTATCAAAAGCAGTTTTTAATGCCAATACAATAGCATCAGATAAAGTGGGCAATGTTTTTATTGGAACAAATGGTTGGGGTTTGATTGTCAAAAAAGCCCATGAAAAAGCAGCTCAACAAATTCCCTTATTGGTACAAAAAAAAGCCGTTTCTGGTTATAATGTAAGGTCTATTTGTATCACAAAGAACCAGGTTTGGCTATCTGTTCTGGATATTGGTCTATGTAGCTATGATATTACAACTGGTAAGATAAAGATTATCAATGCTAGTATTAAGTCGGGAACCTGTTTATTGCCTGATAAAGCGGGTAATATTTGGATAGGAACTGATAATGGATTGTATGAATACCAAACAAGCACTAACCAATTTTCAGCACACTATCAGGTTGCGGATAAACAACTAAATAGCACTTTAATTACTAGCTTATGTTTTGATGCAAAAGGAAAATTATGGATTGGCACAGATGGCGGGGGCGTTAATATTTTAGACCCGGTTACCAAAACCTTCTCATATATATTGCCGGAAGAAGGAAAAAATAAATTATCCAGCGAATCGGTTTATTCTATTGTCATGGATAGGGAGTCTAGAATGTGGATTGGCACTATTAAGGGAGGCGTTCATATTGTAGATAATCAGAAGAATCAATTCATTAATATAGCTCGTAATCCATTAAGCCAAAATACCCTTTCTAGTAATTTTATTTATTCCTTTTGTGAAGATAAAAACCAGCATTTATTGGTTGGTACAGATGGAGGAGGATTAAGTATTTGGAATAGAAAGCAAAACAGTTTTACCAATTTCAAACATGTAGAAGGGAACCCTCAATCGCTGAGTCATAATTCAGTTACTAGCATAAAAGAAGATTATTTGGGTAATATTTGGATTGCCACTTTTGGAGGCGGAATTTGTAAGTTCAATAGCAACTCAGGAAAATTTGAGCATTATTCCTGTTTTAATGCAGTTGAGAATTTTGAAAACAACAATGTATGGCTGCTGTATCAAGACAGGTCCAACAGTTTATGGGCAAGCACATTTAGTAGGGGTAGATTGTATAAGTTTAACAGGGAACTAAACAAGTTTGAATTGTTTAATCAAGAGTTTGAGAACTTGATTTCTTTGTTTGAGGATAATCAGCAAAATTTATGGGGAGGCAATGCCAGTCAATTATTTAAAATTGACAAAAAGAATCAAAAACACTTGCAGTTCAATATTGGCAAACCCATACGCGCCATTTATGAAGATAAAAAACAGCATTTCTGGTTAGGTATTGAAGGTGGCGGACTTGTATTATTTGATAGACAAAAGGGGCAAATCATCAAGCGTTATTCTGATGCCAATGGGCTTTGTAATAATGCAGTGCTGAACATTAATGAAGACAATGCTGGCAATCTTTGGTTGAGCACTTTTAATGGCCTATCTAAGTTTGATCCTGTTACAGAAAAGTTTAAGAATTTTTACCAGAGCGATGGGCTTCAAAGCAACCAGTTTTCTTATAATGCCGCTTTGCAATTGCATTCTGGAGAAATGGTCTTTGGTGGCATTAATGGATTTAGTCTTTTTAATCCTGATCAGGTATTGGTGCGGAGCTATATGCCATCTTTGTACATCACTGATATTCAAATCAATAATAAGCCTTTATCTGATGTGCAAGAATTTGTAAAAGAAGCAGATGAGTTAGGGATTAAGTCTATTCAGATTCCTTATAGTGAAGCGGTACTGTCTTTTCGCTTTAATGCTTTGGAATATGCATCTCCAGAGAAAATACTATATGCCTATTTGCTTGATGGCTGGGATAAAAACTGGAACTATACTGGGAATGCCAAGAACATTAACTTCAATAATATTACAGAAGGTAGTTACCAACTGCGTTTAAAAAGTACTAATGCCAATGGAGAATGGAATACCAAAGAAACCATTTTACAAATCATTGTTTTACCTCCCTGGTACAGAACTTGGTGGGCCTATACTTTATACGCGCTCCTTGTAACTGCAATTGCTTTTATTATTATCCAATATAAAATCAACCAAGACAACCTCAAGTTCAAAGTAAAATTGACTGAAATAAATGCTGAAAAGGAAAGGGAGGTGAATGAAAGCAGGCAAGCATTTTTTACTAATATTGTTCATGAATTTAGAACACCACTTGCTTTAATCATCAATCCCATTAAAGACATTCTTCATAAGGATTCCAATGATGCAGATAAAAGCGAACTCAATTTTGTTTATAGAAATGCACGCAGATTACTTAGTCTGGTAGATCAATTGCTATTATTTAGAAAAACAGAAAGTGATACCGGGGTCATGCAAATTTCTAAGGTGAATTTTAGCCAATTGTGCCAAGATACATTCCTTTATTTTGCGCAGCAGGCCAAAAGCAAAAACATTCATTATGAATTTATCTGCCCCAATCAAAACATAGAAGTTTTTGGTGACAAGGAAAAACTAGAAATCATTTTTTACAATCTCTTGTCAAATGCATTGAAATACACAGCTGAAAATGGCAGTGTTTCATTAAAATTATTGGAGAAAGACAATACTATTGAAGTGGAAGTGGCAGATAATGGGCAGGGTATTCCAAAGGATGTAGGGAACAAATTATTTGAAAAATATTATCGCGTAAATGATTTAACCAATCCACTAAAACCTGGTTTTGGAATTGGATTATACTTGGTCAAGAAATTTATTGAAAACCATCATGGTACCATTGACTACAAAAGTGACCCGGCAAGTGGAACCCTGTTTCATATTAGTATTTTAAAGGGTAAAGCACATTTTGGGAATATAGAAACACATGATATCGCCGTAGGTCAGAACTTGGTATTAGATGAAATCAGGGCCGGGAATGACAGTCTAACCGAGCAGACACCAATTCTGACCAATGGATTAGAACTACTAGTAACAGAAAAAAAGACCATGTTGGTAGTAGACGATAACGATCAAATGCGCTCTTATTTATCCCAACTATTTTCAGCGGAGTTTCTGGTACATGAAGCAATTGATGGAGACCAAGGTCTTCAAATGGCCAAAGAACAGCAACCAGACATTATCATTAGTGATGTGGTCATGAAAAACATGACAGGGATAGATTTTTGCCGATCTATCAAAGAAACCGCCTCCACCAACCATATTCCCTTTATCCTATTAACGGGCAGTACTTCTTCCGAATCTAAATTAAAGGGTATTGAGTATGGTGCTGATGATTATATCACCAAGCCCTTTGAAAAAGACTTCTTGGTTGCCAGAGTAGCCAGTCTGTTGCGCAACCAGCAAAACCTGCAGAAATACTTCTATAATGAGATCACCCACCAGGAAAATTCTTTGAAAATCTCAGGAGAGTACAAGGAATTTCTAGAAACCTGCATTGCTATTGTTGAAAAGCATTTGGACAATGATGACTTTAATATTCAATTATTTGCCCAGGAAATAGGGATGAGCCATAGTAAATTGTACAAGAAAATCAAAACCATCTCTGGACAATCTGCCAATGCCTTTATCAGATTTATCCGTTTAAGAAAGGCCGCAGAAATGTTTATTAATACCAATTATAATGTCAATGAGACGGCATTTTATGTGGGTATGAAAGATATTAAGTACTTCCGGGAGCAATTTCAAAAAACTTTTGGCTTAAAACCTTCTGAATACATAGAAAAATACCGCAAAAATCTGGGCAAAAGCTTCCAATTGAACGAAAAATTGATCAAAAACTGAGTTTTTGAGCTGTTTTGCCCCTAAAAATTCCTTATTTACCGAAAAATAGCCGTTTTAATATAAGGTTCTCGACGCAATCATTTTCTTGAAATTGGCTATAAATTACGAATTTACCCCCTTTTTATCCGACAAATACCCCCATTTACCCCCCTTGTTATAGCTAGTTTTGGTACCGAATCATTATTTCGATTGCACGAAAACTAAGCTGTATGAATGAATTTTCTATTTCTCAGGGTGCCCAAACAATTGGATCTACTTTGGCATCCAATTTTCCCCAAAAAAGGGTTTCTGGCCTAGTTCAACCAGATTTTCTCAAAAATGGCAGCCATTGTTTCCAAAATGGATTGGGACTTATGTTGGGCTTTTTCTTTCTATTGTCTAGTTTTGGGTCAAAGGCTCAAACAACCCAAGGGTCGCAAACAGCTGTTCAAAAGACCAATTCCAAAAGCACCAAAAAAGCGGCTCAAACCTCAAATTCCCTAAAGGATACCGTAGTCATTAAAGGTACAGATGCCAGCTTGGAGGGTAAAAAATCCGCTCAGACGGAGTTGATTTATACGCAGGTTGCCCCCCATTTAACAGCAACATCAACAGAAGCCATTTATTCCAAAGACATTCTGAAGTCTCCCCTCACTAGTGTCAAGAATGCGCTAACCGGACGCTTGGCCGGATTGTATTCCATTCAAGGTTCTGGCCAACCAGGATCTGATGGCGCTTCTGTTTCATTACATGGTCAAGACCCCTTGGTCATGATAGATGGTGTGGTAGCCAATTTGTCCATTTTCAATTTAGAAGATATTGAATCGGTTACTTTACAAAAAGATGCCCTTAGTACGGCCATGATGGGAGTAAGGGGTAGTAATGGTGTTTTATTAATTACTACCAAAAAGGGGAAAGCAGAGCGTCAGTCTATTTCATTTACAGCTCAAACTTCTTTGCAAAGTTCCTTAGGCGTTCCCAAAGTCTTGAATGCATTTAATTATGCCACATTATATAATGAAGCATCTATCAATGATGGCTTGGCTCCCAAATATACCCAAGCAGACTTGGATGCTTATAAAAATGGAACAGACCCTTTTGGACATCCCGATGTTAATTGGCGTGATCAAGTCATCAAATCTACCTCAAGATTTGACAGGTATTCTTTGAATGCAACAGGCGGTAACAAATTTGCCAGGTATTATATTTCATTGGAGCATGTTAATCAAACGGGATTCCTGATTACCTCTCCTGCTAATTCCTACAATACCAACAACGATTTTAAAACCTATGTAATCAGGTCTAATGTAGATGTGTCTATCAATCAAAACTTGACAGGTGGCATCTATTTGTTGGGTAGAATTCTGAGTGGCTCAGAACCTGGTTCCACAGCCAATTCCATTATTGGTTCTTTGATCAACACACCCAATAATGCTTACCCTGTGTATAACGCAAATGGTTCTTATGGTGGCACTAGTCAGTTCACCAATAATATTATGGCGCAAACTGTTTCTAGTGGCTATAGACTGAATTATAAAAGAGATATGTTGGCCAATTTTTATCTGAAACAAAAATTGGACGGGATTACACCTGGTTTATGGGCGCAGGTAAAAACAGCTATCAATGCAACACTTTCTGAAGACAATAATAGAAGCAAATCATTTGCAGTGTATCAAATGATTGCAGGTTCTACACCCACTGCCTATAATAAATATGGGGTAGATGGTACACAAGCAAACGGAAACGGAATTGCGTATCAAGGAAGGAGTAATTATTTAGAGTTCTCAATGGGTTATGACCAAAAATTCAAACAGACCCACGGTATCAGTGCATTGCTTTTGGCCAATAGAGATAATTATGTAGTCAATAGTGATCTGCCTTATATCATTAGTGGCATTTCTGGTAGAGTAGCGTATGATTACAAAAGCAAGTATGTGGTTGAAGCTGCATTTGGCTACAATGGATCAAATAGGTATCCGCCGCATGGCGATTTTAAACGAGGATTCTTTCCTGCTCTAGGTCTTGCTTGGAATATGGAAAAAGAAAATTTCATGAAAGGACAGCAATGGTTAAGCCGCATGAAATTGTTTGGATCAATAGGAAGAAATGGAAATGATGACCCCGGATATTTCTCCTATATACAACGCTTTTTTGACGCAAGCAGTATCTATTTAGGAACTTCAGCTGCAACGCAAACCGCTATTACAGAGCAGCCATTGGCCAATACAAATATTGGCATTGAAAAATCCAATAAAATTAATCTAGGCGTTGACGCGGCCTTTTTGGATAATAGGTTAAATGTGGTTGTTGAATACTTCAACAACAAATATTTTGACCTCATGCAAATCAGGGGTTTGAGTACAAGCATTATTGGCAATGACTATCCAAGAGAAAATATTGGACAGAATAGGTATTCCGGATTAGACCTAAGATTTGGCTGGCAAGAAAAAACCCAAAAAGGATTTCAATATTATGCCACTGGAAATATCAGTGTCTTACATACAAAAGTGCTTTTTGCGGATGAAGTATATAGGCCTTATGATTGGATGAAAAGAACAGGCCAAAGTATAGGTCAATCATTTGGATATCAAGCAGAAGGTCTTTTTCAAACACAGGCAGAAGCAAATGCTAGTGCAACAACCGTGGGATATACCCCTCAGCCAGGTGATATAAAATACAAAGACTTAAATGCTGATGGTATCATTGATCAGCTAGACATTAAACCCATTGGAAGGGTAGGAAAGCCATTGGTCTTTTTTGGTTTGTCATTAGGAGCAGCCTATAAAGGTTTTGATTTTAGTGCCTTAATCCAAGGTGTTGTAAATAGAGATGTCTATGTAGGGGGTAATAGCATTTGGGCTTTTCAAAATGGCGGATTTGGACAAGCATATGAAAACAACCTCAATAGATGGACGCCATCAACAGCGGCTTCTGCCACTTATCCAAGATTAAATATTAGTACAAATGCCAATAATCAGGCGCAGTCTTCTTATTGGATGCGCAATGGAGATTATGTTAGGCTGAAGCAATTAGAATTGGGATACACTATTCCTCAAAATGTATTAAATCATATTAAGCTACAAAGCATTAGGGTTTTTCTAAGGACGTATAACTTATTCACTTTACAATCAAAAGAACTAGACGATAGGGATCCTGAAATCACCAGTGGTTTCAGCTATCCTATGCAACGCTTGGTGAATTTTGGTATCAATATAAAACTCTAAAAAACTGCTATATGAATAAGACGAAAATATATTTAACCACTGTTGTATGCAGTATCACTATTGCAATAGTATTCACCATTAGCTCCTGTAAGAAAGTTGAAACAGAACCCAAAGACTGGTTTGGATCAGACCTGGTATTTGATACACTGGATAGATTGGGAACAGTTGCCGCATTTAATCTAAACGATTTATATAACTATATTCCAAATGGCTTTAACAGAATCAGTAATGATTTTTTAGACGCAGCAACGGATGATGCTATTCCAAGCAGAAACAATACCCTGATAGAATATTATACCAATCGCAGGGTAAGTGCACTGAATAATCCAGACAGTTATTGGGCCAATAGTTATTATGGCATCAGGCGCGCCAATATCTTCTTGCAAAATATTGGAAACGTACCCATTGTGAAAACAGTAGATAGTACAGCAGCAAAATTAACCAGAAGGTATTGGAGGGCGGAAGCCAGATTCATACGTTGTTTCTTATATTTTGAACTATTAAAACGCTATGGTGGAGTTCCTTTGATTGGAGACAAGATCTTTACCCTGGATGATAATTTGCAAATACCTAGAAACAAGTTTGAAGATTGTGTCAACTATATTGTCAAGGAATGTGATATAGTAAAAGATAGTTTGCGCGTAGAACCTATTGCAGATGCAGATTGGGGAAGGATTCCAAAAGGAGCAGCACTGGCACTAAAATGTAGGGTATTACTATATGCAGCAAGTCCACTCTTTAACGGAGGTGGCATAGAAACCGATGCTACAAAAAAGGCTTTGACAGGATATCTTACTGCTGATGCAACAAGATGGCAGGCAGTAATTGCTGCTGCAGAAGAACTTAGAAGTCTCAATTATTATACATTGATTGCTACAGGAACACCAACTGGATTTGCTTCTTTGTTTACTACTAAGAAAAACACTGAAATCATTCTAGCCAAACAGAGTGCCAATAGCACCAATTTAGAAAATACGCAAGCGCCAATAGGCTATGCAGGAAGCGCACCCAGTCAAGGCTTTACCAGCCCAACACAAAATTTTGTAGACGCATTTCCCATGTTAAATGGACAGCAGCCATTTAATGCAGATGGAACAGTGAATGCAAGTTCAGGTTATAATGCAACAGCCCCCTATACCAACCGTGACCCAAGACTAGATGTGAGTGTTTTTAGAAATGGATACAATTGGCTGGGAAGAGCAGTAGAAACTTTTGAAGGAGGATTGGATAAACCAACCAATTCCAATATTGCTGTTAAAACAAAAACGGGTTATTATCTGAGAAAATATTTGGGCAATTTTCCAACGGGAACTACTTATTCCAATCAAAGCCACAATTTTCCCATTTTCAGATTTGCAGAAATCATCTTAACCTATGCAGAAGCTTTAAATGAAGTTGGCAGGGTGGAAGATGCCGTTACACAAATCAAACTCCTGAGGGCTAGGGCAGGGATAACCGCTGGTACAGATACCAGGTATGGTATTAAAGTGGGAATTACGCAAGCAGAAATGCGCAACCTAGTTAGAAATGAAAGAAGAATAGAATTGAGTTTTGAAGAGCATAGATTTTGGGATGTGCGCAGGTGGAAAACAGCAGCAACTGATTTTGCTGTACCGCTTTACGGAATGAATATTATTAAATCTGGTACCAATTTTACTTATAACAAGGTACAGGTAGGCACTATGCAGTTTGAAAACAAACTATACCATATGCCAATCCCTTATGATGAAATAGTCAAGAACCAGACACTCATTCAAAATGAAGGATGGTAGTTTTCAACTTCAAGACCACAAAAAATCTAAACATGAAAAAAATACTATACATACTTGCCATACAATTGATAGCTGTATTGCAAATTCATGCTCAAATAAAAACTATCTCCGGACAAGTCAAAGACAGCGCTGGTCCTATTCCTGGTGTTAGCATTCTGGAAAAAGGCGTTATTGGCAATGGCGTTTCTACCGATGGAGAAGGAAATTTCACACTTACTTTAAAAGGAAAGTCAAATCTGATTACTGTATCAGCTGTTGGTTATGTCAATAAAGATGTAAACGTAGTTGGTAACGGAAAATTGCAGATCAATTTAGTTGCGGATAATGCCAACGGACTAGAAGACGTAGTAGTTGTAGGATATGCCAAACAAAAAAGGGTAACGCTAACAGGAGCAATCAGTACGGTATCCGGTGCTTCATTAAGAGAAAATCCATCAGCCAGTTTGCAAAACACTTTGGCGGGTAGACTGCCAGGTTTCTTTTCTGTACAGCCTTCTGGTAGGCCGGGGGCCGATGGTGCCACTTTCTTTATTCGTGGACAAAGTTCTTATAATACGGGTTCAAACTCTCCCTTGATTATTGTGGATGATATTGAGTTTAGTTATGACCAGTTTGCTAGAATAGACCCCAATGAAATTGAATCATTGAGTATTTTAAAAGACGCTTCTACAACAGCGGTATATGGTGTAAAAGGTGCCAATGGCGTAGTCATTATCACAACTAGAAGGGGAAAATTAGGTCCGCCCAAAATTTCTGCTAGGGTAGAGACTAGTATGCAACAACCCACCAGGATTCCAAAGTACCTGAATGCTTATGAAACAGCCAGCCTCTATAATCAGGCTCAAATCAATGACAATAAGATTAGTCCAGTAGCAGGGTTTACACCCAGGTTCTCAGCTTCAGATTTAGAACATTATAGAACAGGGGATGATCCTTACGGGCACCCAGATGTGAATTGGTATGAGACATTGTTCAAGAAGTTTAGCAAACAGTACAGGGCCAATTTTGATATTAGTGGTGGTACAGAAAGGGTTAAATACTTTATTTCTTTGGGAGGCCTGTTTCAAGACGGGATGGTTAAGGATTTTGGTAAGAACCAAGACGTGAACAATAACTATTATAACCAACGTTACAATTATCGTTCTAACCTAGATGTTAAAGTAACCAATACCACCGACCTGCGTCTTGATTTATATGGCAATATCAATGAAGTTAATGTACCCAATGTGGGAAGTCCATTTGGGTACAATGATGTGTTTTATGAGTATAGTAGTTTTCTATCACTGGCACCCTTTGCCTATCCAACCTATAACCCAGACGGTTCTTATGGTTATAGCAATTGGCAGATTAGCGGTGGAGGAACAAGCAGTAGTTATAATACCAACAATATTATAGGTAGGCTTACACACTATGGTTACAATAGAACCTATGAAAACAATATGAATTTCATATTAGCGGCCAACCAAAAACTTGATTTTATCACAAAGGGGCTTTCGTTTAAAACTACGGTGGCTTATACAAGCAACTATGGCTATTCCAAAAGCATGACTAGGGATCAGTTTCCATCATTTATTTATGATCCTGTTGCCAATACCTACACACCTAGAGACCCCAATGTGTATAGGGTGCGCAGATTCTTCAGTGGTTATAATGCAGGAAGCACGGTAAGAACGCTGAACGTCCAAGCCATGTTGAATTATAATAGAAGTTTTGGCAAAAACAATATTTATGGATTGGCTTTGTTCAATCAAAACACCGATTTGCGTTTTAACTCTAATAATATCTACAACTATATTCCAAATAATTTCAGAGGATTTACAGGTAGAATTGGATATAATTATTTAGAAAAGTATTTGATTGAATTTAATACGGCGTATAACGGATCGGACAGGTTTTCAAAAGACAATCGATTTGGGCTGTTCCCAGCTGCATCCATTGGATGGAATGTTTCAAAAGAGAATTTTATTAGGGATCATGCTAAAGTCATCAACAATCTTAAGCTAAGGGCTTCTTATGGTATTGTGGGTAATGATAAAATTGGTAGTTCCTTTAGTTATTATTACTTGCCTTCCTGGAGCAATTCCGGATCAATCAATTTTGGTACCAGCAGCAATGCTTTCACTGGTATCAGAGAAGGCACATTGGGTAATGACCAAGTAACATGGGAAAAAGAGAAAAAATTAGACCTGGGTATAGACTTTGCCTTGTTCAACAATAAACTAACTGGTACTATTGACTATTTTAAAAACCAGCGTTATGATATCCTAACCACCAGGGGTACCGTTTCTGCAGTCTTTGGTCAAAACCTGCCACCAGTGAATCTAGGTATTGTAGACAATACCGGTTTTGAAGTAGAATTAAATTATAGCAATAAAATTGGTAGGGATTTTACTTATAGACTACGTGGAACCATTTCAGTAGCAAAGAACAAAATAGTATATGCTGATGAACCTTCTTATGCATTCCCTTATCAAGCATTTACTGGAAACAGTATTGGTATGCAACGTGTGTACAGAAGTATTGGTTTTTATAAAGACAGTGCCGATATAGCAAAGAGTGCCGTACCCTCTACTAAACCATTCCCAGGTGATTTAAAATATGCAGACCTAAATAATGATGGGAAAATTGATGGTTTTGATACAGAAGTAACGGGTTATTCCAATATCCCCAATACCACTTATGGATTCCAAGTAGGATTTACTTATAAAGGATTCAACATGAGTGCCTTTTTTCAAGGAGCTGCTAATTTTAATGTGAGAGCAGTAGCGGAAGCCATTCGTCCATTCTCTTCTAATTTACAGGAGATTCATAAATATGCTTGGACGCCAGAATTGGGTGATAATGCGCGTTTCCCAAGACTGTCTATGTTAGGAGGCGCAAGTGATGCCATTGCCTATCCCTCTACATTCTATTTTATCTCGGGTAATTATCTAAGATTAAAAACTGCAGAGATTGGCTATACGCTTCCCCAGAAATGGACCAAATTCCTCAAAGTGGAAAATGTAAAAGTCTATGCAAATGGATACAATCTATTTACCTGGACCAAATTGGATAAGCTATATGATTTTGATCCAGAAATCAGCACTAATACAGATAGAACAATTTATCCCCCACAACGAATCATCAATTTTGGAGCAAACATCACCTTCTAACTTCTTTCAAAAAGACTTATATGAAAAAAATCAGCATAGCCATATTACTATTCACCAGCCTAATTGCCTGCAAGAAGAATAGTGACTTTTTGGATGGGCAAGCCATTGCCTTAGATGAAACAGCCGTTTTTACTGACAGTGTTAGAACAGTAGCCTTTTTAACAGGCATTTATTCTGATATTGCGTTTAGTTTTAACAAGGGCAGGTGGAACTCTCACGGAAATACGGAGCAAGCCACAGATGATGCAGAGTATAACTTTTCAGGAACGGGACAAGCAGCCGTGGTGTTATATAATGGTAGCATATCGCCAACGGCATATGTGAATTTGAATAACGTTTTATTGGATTTCTGGAACACACCCTATGCCAATATTCGCAGGGCCAATATCATGTTGAGTAAGCTGCCCACAACTCCTTTGTCAGCAGACATGCAAAACAGGATGAAAGGTGAAACCAGATTTTTGCGAGCTTGGTATTATACACAATTACTGGTTTGTTATGGGGGTTTGCCCATTGTAAAAGACAATGTTTATGGAAAGGATGATATCATTGACCTGCCAAGAGAAACATTTGCCAATACCGTAAAATATATTGCTACAGAATTGGATGCTGCTGCAGCTTTATTGCCAGATGTGTATAGCAATAGTTTAGATTATGGAAGGGCTACCAAAGGTGCATGCCTTGCTTTGAAATCTAGACTACTCTTATATGCGGCAAGCCCACTGTTTAACGGTGGAGCAACTACCTCTGATCCAACATTAGCGGCTATAGTAAGCTATCCTACCGCAAATGCCAGTTATTGGCAGGCGGCAGCCGATGCGGCCAATGCTGTGATTAACAGCAACCAGTTTTCGCTCTTGGTGGACAATACTACGGCCCCAGGATATGGATTCTTTAATGTGTTTTTACAAAGGGTGAATCCGGAATATATTTTTGGTTATTACCGTGCACCCAATAGGGATATGGAAGGTTTTTATAATCCACCAACCAGAGGAGGCGCCAAAAATAGTATGGCTACTCAAGATTTGGTAGATGCATTTCCAATGAAAAATGGCAGACAGCCATTGAATGCAGATGGCACTGTTAGTAGTAGTTCTGGCTACAATGCAGCAGATCCATATGCGAACAGAGATCCGCGTTTCAACTATTCCATTATCTATAACGGAGCAAACTATTTTAGCACTACTACCAACAGTAAAGTACCTGTGTTTACTTATGTTAATGGCACTGGCGCAACTGGTCAAACTGCAGATGCTTTTGGCGTAGGTACTACCACCGGATATTTTAGTAGAAAAATGTGTGATGATGCCATTAGTGCAAATAGCAGTGCCAATACCAATAGAGCTTGGCCATTAATTAGGTATGCAGAAATTTTATTGAACTATGCAGAAGCCATTAATGAAACAGGACAAACAGCTTTGGCTTATCCCAAATTAATTGAACTCAGAAAAAGAGCAGGCATTGATGCTGGCGCCGATGCTTTATATGGATTAAAGGCCAATATGACGGTAGCAGAAATGCGCGAAGTTATTAGGAATGAGCGCAGAATTGAATTGGCTTTTGAAGACCATCGTTGGCACGATATCCGCAGATGGAAAATTGCCATGACGGTGAGCAATCAATACAATAGTGTGATGCGAGTTACTAAAAATGCAAATGGTAGCTATACCTATGATAGACTAAAATCTATTCGTTTACACAGTTTTAGACCAGAAATGCATTTGCTTCCTTTACCAGATGGGGAAGTCAGGAAAATGCCATCCATGTTACAAAACCCTGGATGGTAATATATAGTCATTGACGCCTGATAAAACTGTCTTTTTAAAAATTGAATTCTTCTTGCATGAAGACAAGCATCTTAGTGGCAATAAGTTTTGTAATAGCTATTGGAACAGCCATTGCTCAACCAGTAAGTACAAACAATCAATTCCTGCCAGGACAAAAACTGTTGGACAATCAAGGCAATTTTGTTAATGCCCATGGTGGGGCAGTTATTTTTCAAGATGGAAAATACTATTGGTTTGGTGAGAAGCGAGGAACGAGTGCTTCAGAAGGCGTAAATGTGTATTCCTCCACAGATTTATGCAATTGGAAATTTGAAGCACTTGCATTGGCACCAGTATCAACAGATACGAATAGTGAGATTGAAGAAGGTTGTGTCATGGAAAGGCCTAAGATTATCTACAATCAGGCAACCAAACAATATGTTTTGTGGTTTCATCTGGAATTAAAAGGACAAGGCTATGCAGCTGCAAGGGTGGCAGTAGCCGTTAGTAATCAAATTACGGGTCCCTATCAATTTGTCAGAAGTTTTAGACCCAATGGAAATATGTCTAGAGATATGACCATCTTTCAGGACGATGATGGATTGGCCTATCTGATCTATTCTTCCAGAGAGAATTATGATTTAAGAATAACACAGCTAACGGATGATTATTTATCTGTTACAACAAAAGACAAAATGTTGTTCAGTAACCATCGCGAAGCACCAGCGGTTTTTAAACACAATAACCTTTATTATCTGATTACTAGTGGATGTACGGGCTGGCAACCAAACAAAGCTTCTTTGCACGCCACCAAAAATATCTGGGGAGATTGGGTGGAGTCAACCCTAAACCCAATGAGGGGTTTGGAATGGGACAAGACTTTTGGTGGGCAATCCACTTATGTGCTTCCAGTACAAGGCAAAAAGGATCAATTTATTTTTATTGCGGATAAATGGAATTCACGAAATTTGAAAGACAGTAGGTATATCTGGCTCCCCATTCAACTACACACTGAAATTCCCACTGTTCAGTGGATGGAAAATTGGAATATGAACTGGTTTCAACAACCTGTATCTAAACATTGATTTTATATTAATTATATGCGCTATCATTTATTATCACTATTTGGTCTTTGCCTTGTTTTATTTGCCAATATGACCATGGCACAATCAGCGAACAATCTTTGGGAAAACCCTGAAAAATATGAAATCAATAAAGAGGCACCACATGCCTCTTTTATGTTATATACAGACAAACAAGATGCGCAAGCCAACAACTATGCCAAGTCTAGTTTTTATCAATCCTTGAATGGAACCTGGAAATTTGTCTATGCAGAAAAACAGGCTGATCGGATTAAAGATTTCTATAGCACCAAATTGGATGATCATGCATGGAACAATATTGCAGTTCCGTCTAACTGGGAGTTAAAAGGATTTGGTACGCCTATTTATACCAATATTGTTTATCCCTTTCCTAAGAATCCACCCTTTGTTGGAGACAATAATCCTGTTGGAACTTATAGAAAAGAATTCAACGTTCCAGAAAATTGGTTGAATAGCCAGACCATTTTGCATTTTGGTTCTATCACAGGTTGTGCCATGGTATATGTGAATGGGAAAAATGTGGGTCTAACAAAAGCATCCAAAACTGCAGCAGAATTTGACATTAGTAAATTCCTAGTCAAAGGCAAGAATCTATTGGCGGTACAAGTTTTTCGTTGGCACGATGGTAGTTATTTGGAAGACCAAGATTTTTGGCGTATAAGTGGCATTGAAAGAGACGTATTTATTTACGCCAAACCCAAATTAGTGATTAACGATTTTTTTCTGAAAGCTGATTTAGATGCAAATTACCAAGATGGATTATTTTTCGCCGACATTGATATTCGCAAATATGCAGGTTCCGCAGCAACAGAAGGTATTTTGCAAGTTGACTTGATAGATCAAAATGGTAAGATAGTTTTCTCTCAAAAAAGACCCTATCAATTGGGCAAAGACAGTCTTCAAACCATTCGAATTTCTGGAATCCTATCCCGTCCATTAAAATGGAGTGCAGAGTTCCCTAATTTATATGATTGCATTATTAGCCATGCTATAGGAAAACAAGGATCCCTTACTTATACCAGTGCAAAAGTTGGATTTAGAAAAATTGAGATCAAACATTCCCAGCTATTGGTCAATGGCCTAGCCACTTATGTACGTGGTGTGAACAGACATGAGCACGACGACCTAAATGGCCATGTACCTAATAGGGCATTGATGATCAAAGATATTCAGCTCATGAAGCAATATAATATTAATGCTGTCAGGTGTTCACATTATCCCAATGATCCGCTCTGGTATCAGCTATGTGACCAATATGGGCTCTACGTGGTAGACGAAGCAAATATTGAAAGTCATGGAATGGGAGCAGAATTGCAGGGCCGGTTTGACAAAGCCAAACACGTGGCTTATTTGCCACAGTGGGCGCCTGCACATTTAGACAGACAAAGAAGAATGCAGGAACAGGATAAAAACCATCCATCGGTCATTATATGGAGTTTAGGTAATGAGTGTGGCAATGGACCCGTATTTCATGATGGATACAAAATGCTCAAGCAAAGAGACAATACCAGACCTGTTCAGTTTGAGCAAGCAGGAGAAGACTGGAATACAGATATTGTTTGCCCCATGTATCCCGATGTACGCAATATGAAACGATATGCTGCTGATAGCTCCAAGACCAGACCCTATATCATGTGCGAATATTCACACGCTATGGGCAATAGCAATGGCAATTTTAGAGAGTATTATGATATTATCATGAATAGTCCCAAAATGCAAGGAGGATTTATTTGGGATTGGGTAGACCAGGGGTACCAACAAAAAGATGCCAGCGGAAATAATTATTGGGGTTATGGTGGAGACTTGGGAGGTTTTAATTTACACAATGATGAAAACTTTTGCTCCAACGGATTAATTGCTGCTAATAGAACCATTCATCCTGGGTTGAATGAAGTAAAGAAAGTATATCAGAATATTGTTTTTTCAAGTACGGATATTGCAAATGGTCAATTAACAATTAAAAATCTGTTTGATTTTACCAACCTAGATCAATATCAATTTAAATGGCATTTGATAGGTAATGGCAAAAAGGTTTCTGAGGGTGTTTTTGATGTAGCATTGGCGCCACACCAACAGAAAGAGTTGCAACTTACCTATCCAAATCTTACTCTAATAGAAGGTACAGAATATTTCTTGATCGTTGAAGCAACAACCAAGAACGCAACAGAATTAATAGCGCAAGGGCATATAGTGGCTAATGAACAGTTTCATTTTTCAGGCAATTATTTTGTCAATAAAAAAATCAAATCAGGAATATTGTCTATTAAAAAAGAGGCGGGAAGATTGAGCTTTCAATCTGGAAATATTTCTGGAGAAATAGACCTAAGAGACGGCGCTCTTAGAAATTATCGGATTAAAGACGGGTTCCAATTGGGTAGAATGCCGGAGCCCTATTTCTGGAGAGCTCCTACTGACAATGATTTTGGAAGTAATATGCAAGTAAATCTTGGTATCTGGAGATCTGCACACCAGACAAAAAAGGTAAAACAAGTTTTGGTAGGGGAACAGAACCAAGCGGGCATTGCAGTTAAAGTGGAATATGAGTTAACAGGAATTGCTGTGCCATATACCCTTGAATACCTAATTCAGAACGATGGAAGTATTCAGATTACCGCTTCCATGGATATGACAGGTAGAGACCTGCCAGAATTGCCAAGATTTGGCATGCGCATGCAATTGCCATCAGACTTAAGTAACCTGGCATATTATGGAAGAGGGCCTTGGGAAAATTATAGTGATAGGAATGAATCTGCCTTTTATGGCAACTATCAAGACAATGTAGCTAATCAATTTACCAGCAATTATATTAGACCTCAAGAAAATGGATACAAAACAGATGTAAGATGGTTTTCACTCACCAATCAAAAAGGCCAAGGCTTAATGTTTGAAGGTGTTCAACCCATTTGTTTTAGCGCCATCAATCATTCTACAGAGAGTATGGATCCTGGAATGACCAAGAAACAACAACACCCATCCAATCTGCCTCCAGACAATAATATACACCTGCAAATAGATTATAAACAAAGAGGTGTAGGTGGTGACAATAGTTGGGGTGCTTTGCCACATGACAAGTATAGGTTGTTGGACAAAAAATACAGTTATAGTTATCAGATAAACTTGTTGGATAAACTAAAATAGATAGTTAGGAATTAATCTTGATGAATTTTTAAATCCCTAAAATATCCCACTGTTCCTATTTCTACCCATAGACCAATGCTGCCAGTTTTGGAACTTCCCAGCATTTCATTGACCACGAAAGCAGGTTGTTCTTGTTGATTTAAATATAGACGGGCTTTCTTGTTTTGAAATTCTATGCGCATGGTAATCCATTCATCCAATCCAATATTAGCATAGGTCTCATATAATCCATTGGCTTCTTTTCGCAACCGATTAAATCCAAAATCAGGATAGGCAAAATATTGAACAGAGTGATTGCGTCTCAATTGGTCATCGGCCCGGCCATTACTGGGTCTTAAATAAATAGCATCAAAATGTTTGTTTGCTTCATCTATTCTATAAGCTAGACCTATAAATCCTCTTGCAGCAGGGAATGGATTATTTTCCTGAATCCTACTCAAGACCTTTACTTCTATGCTGCCATTTTCCATGTCTAGGTTAGTCAGTTTTACAAAACTTGGTCCATCTGTTGTTGCGTCTAGTTTTTTTTCATCAAAGGGAAACTTGGTCAAATCTCTTTCTATTTTCAACACCTGATCAAACTTGCCCAAGCTTACTATACTAGCGGTGGTATTCACCAGTTCCCATTCCTTTTTCTCCCAAGTCATTTTTTGGGCACTAGCTATTATGGAGGTGGCTAGAACCAAACTTGTTATGACTAATTTGAATGGCATGATTATTCTTTAATAAATGGAACTATAGCTGTATAAACAGCTGTAAATTTATCTATAAAAATTGTGAAGCCCTTCATTAATCATAATTGTATTTTTATGATCAATAAAAGACTGTGAAAATTAGTTTCAAAAAAAGAACTGGTAGTAAAAACATCATTAGCTACCTACGCCCCTCTTTACCAGATCGATGGATAGAAGCAGATTGTTTTCTGATTCTCCATGATCTGAGTCATTATGCTATTGAAACTAAGCTAGCTTATCAATCCGCATTTTGGGGATTGATCAAATCAGGGATTCATCCAAGTGTTTTTGAAAATAAAGAAGCAAGAGACAAAATGCTTATTTCAAATGAAGCATGGTATGCAGAGTGTTTGGCCAATCTTTTTGTAATTGAAATTACCCAAGGAGCGTTTGAAGATTTTAACGAGGTGTTTCATCAATCTCTGAAGCAGATGAATAAAAATATTCCTGACCTGCATTTAATCACAAATGAAATTAATGAAATCAGGGACTATTACAAGGAATTGGTCAATGCATGGAAAATGTTAGAACCTAACAAGGAAATGGTGCTTCATTTTTAAATGTTTTCATGGAATAGCTGAATCTCTTGAGCATAGCTATTTATCAGAAAATCAATCAATTCCAACACTGAACCAATCAAGCCTTTAAAATGTTTAAACAGTTTGCCTGAATTAGCTTGATAAAAACTAAATTACAAAGTCAAAACAGCATCTGCTTAATCAAGTTTTTAAAAATAAATTGAATCATGCCTAAGTATTCCTTATTTGTCAATGGTAAAACACTGCAGGCTGAGGCCGATGCAGATACCCCACTATTATGGGTACTCAGAGACCATTTGAATCTAGTTGGAACCAAATTTGGATGTGGCGTAGCCCAATGCGGCGCCTGTACCGTTCATATGAATGATGTACCACTTAGATCTTGCTCCCTGCCTATTTCTGCGGTGGGTCTTAATAAAATTGTCACCATTGAAGGTTTGAGTGAAAAGGGAGATCATCCACTGCAAAAAGCATGGGAAGAGTTGGATGTGGCGCAGTGCGGATATTGCCAAGCAGGTCAGATTATGGCTGCTGCAGCATTACTCAAGAAAATACCTAATCCAACAGACAAGGATATTGACGATAATATCAGCAATATCTGCCGCTGTGGTACACAAGTAAGAATTAGAAAAGCCATTCATGTAGCCGCTAAAAAACAAGTAAAATGAAGCAAGAATTAACCAGAAGAAACTTTCTGAGGGTATCTGCCATTACTGGCGGTGGAATGATGCTCAGCCTTTCTTTTTTAAATAATACTGCCAACGCGGAAACCGTTGCTGATACTGCTTTTTCACCTAATGTCTATATCAAGATTGGTACCGATGGCAGCATTGTGATCATGGCACCCAACCCTGAGATTGGACAAGGTGTAAAAACATCTTTGCCCATGATTGTGGCAGAAGAACTATGTGTGGATTGGAAAAAAGTAACTGTTGAACTAGCACCACTACAAGCTGGATTTGGTAGACAAACTGCAGGTGGTAGTGGATCAGTAAGAGGAAGGTTTACAGACTTACGCAAAGCAGGAGCCACTGCCAGAGAAATGTTGGTGGCAGCAGCTGCCCAAACCTGGAATGTGCCTGTTGCAGAATGTATGGCAGAAGACGGAGTAGTAACCCATAAATCCAGTGGTAAAAAATTAGCCTACGGCGATTTAGCCGCAAAAGCAGCAACTCTTGAAGTGCCCAAAAATCCCACCCTCAAAGAGACCAAGGATTTTAAATTCCTAGGAACAAGGGTCAAAGACGTAGACGCCTATAAAATAGTCACTGGACAACCCTTGTATGGGATTGATACCAGAAAAGAAGGCATGATGTATGCCATGGTAGCAAGACCACCTGCTTATGGAAAAACACTTGGTTCGGTTGACGATACAGCTGCCCTAAAAGTAAATGGCGTAAAACAAGTTGTCAAACTCAAAAACAGCGTAGCGGTTGTAGCAACATCTACTTGGGCTGCTAAAAAAGGAAGAGAAGCATTAGTCATACAATGGGAGGCAAAAGAGAAATTAGAAAACTCTGCCGAACATTTTGCGGCATTTAAAGAAATGATTGAAAAGGGTACCAACCCCTCCAGAACCGATGGAGACTGGGAAGCAGCCAAACAAAAAGCCAGCAAGTTTTTAGATGTGACTTATGAGCTTCCAACCCTTTCGCATGGTCAGATGGAACCCTTGAATTTTTATGCCAATGTACAAGATGGCAAAGCAGAACTATTTGGACCAACACAGGTACCAGACTCGGTAAGAAAACAAGTAGCAGAACAATTAAAAATTGCAGAAGATAAAATTACCATCAGCTCTCCAAGACAGGGTGGTGGCTTTGGTAGAAAACTCATGACAGATAATGGCGTGGAAGCTGCGCTGATTTCTGCTGCTGCAAAATGTCCAGTACAAGTTCAGTGGACCAGAGAAGACGATATGCAAAACGATTTTTATCGCCCAGCAGAAATGTATCGCTATCGCGCAGCACTAACAGCTGACAAATTATTGGCTTGGCACCAATCAGGTGTGGGTATTGGTAGGGCAATTAGAGGAGACAGTTATGTAGCAGGCGCTATTGAAAATTATAAAGCAGAAGGTCAGGGTTTAAAAAGCAATACCCCAACGGGTTGGTGGCGTGCTCCGGGTGCTAATACACTGGCATTTGTAGCAGAAAGCTTTATGGATGAAGTTTGCTCTGAATTGAAAGTAGATCCAGTAGCATATCGTTTACAACTATTTGAAGCAGCCAAACAAAAACCCGTAGGTAAGCTTGATTACAATCCTGACAAATACAAAAGCGTAGTAGAACTAGTTGCTAAAATGTCTAATTGGGGAACCAAAACCCCTGGCGTTTTCAGAGGCTTTGCAACCTGGTTTTCCTTTAATACCTATGTAGCACAAGTAGTAGATATAAAATTAGAAAAGGGCAAACCCAAAATTGTCAAAGTCTATTGCGCAGTAAACTGTGGAAGAGTCATCAACCTTAGTGGCGCAGAAAACCAAATTCAAGGAGCCGTGGTAGATGGTATTTGCCACGCCATGTTCCCTAAAGTAACATTTGTAAATGGTGCCGTTGTAGAGAAGAATTTCTACAGTTACAGTATGCTCAAAATCAAAGACGCTCCATTAGATGTAGTTGTACAATTTGTTCCTTCAGAAGAAGCGCCAACTGGTTTGGGTGAGCCAGCATTACCACCTATTGCCGCAGCCTTATCCAGCGCCATTTTTGCCGCAACCGGCAAACGCATTAGGAAAATGCCTTTTGCTGAGCAGTTGGTTTAAGCAAAAAATTGTCTAATAATATAAAGCAGGTACTGTAAGTATAGTACCTGCTTTTTTTCTGAGATTTGTTAAATGAAATTATAAGTTATAACTCTTCTTAACCATCCAAAAGAACATGCGGTCAGAAAGTAGTTTTCTCAATACTAATAATAGGGGTCCGGGTTTTCCAACGGCATACCTCATTCTATTTGATGAGTCTGTTGCTGCTTTGTAAATCATATCTGCTACTACTTCTGGACCTTCTGCATCCTTCATTACTTTTTCTGCAGCGTCAGTGAATTTTTCAATAAAGGCATCATAACTATCAGAGTCAGTTGGCTTTACAAACTGTCTGCTTCTGCCATAAAATTCAGTAACAATAGGTCCTGGTTCCACCAATTTCATTTGAATATTAAACTGGGCCAATTCATATTGTAAAGACTCTGTAAAACCTTCTACTGCAAATTTGGTGGCATGATAAATACTATATAATGGGAAAGTGATTTTACCACCCATACTGGAGATTTGTATAATACTACCACCATTGCTTTTTCTCATGGACTGTATGGCTTGTCTGGTTACCCGCATCAAACCAAATACATTAGTATTAAATTGTTTTTCAATGATGGCATCAGTCATGGCTTCAAAAGCACCATCCACACCATATCCTGCATTGTTGACTACTACATCAATCCTTCCAAAATTGGCAATGGTTTTTTCAAAAGCGTTTTCAATGCTTTTTAGATCTGTAACGTCTAATGGATAGAGTGTTACATTAGGAAGATTAATGAAATCGGTTTCCTTTTCGGGGTTTCTTTGGGTAGCAATTACATTCCATCCTTTGCTTGCAAATACATGTACCGTTGACTTGCCAATTCCACTTGAAGTACCAGTTATTAGAATAGTTTTTTTCATTTTTATTGTTTTGTGGTCACAAACCTAGGGTAAGAAATTAAAACCAACAACCTTAGAGTATGCTCTAAGGTTGATATTTATTTTTCCACAGCCTATATTTGCAATATGTTAATCAATGAACTCTCCAAAAAATCAGGTATTTCTACCCATACCATTCGTTTCTACGAAAAATCAGGGTTGATTAAGGGCTATCGTAAAGAGTCAGTTACTTCTAATAATTACTATCATTTTGATGAAGAAACTTTGGAAAGACTAGAAATGATCAGTGAAGCAAAATCCGTTGGTTTTACCATTAGTGAAATTGCGCAACTCATAGATGCTTGGTATAGCAACAAGTTTTCCAAAAAACAAAAGCTGGCTATATTAGATGAAAAGCTATTGGCTTTGGAGCAAAAACTAAAAGAGATTCGGCAGATGAAAAAACTTATCACCGAATTCAAAAATGATGTTCTAGAAGATAGGTGTTGACGCCTAGAAATAGTAATATCTAATTAAATTTAATAATGATCCAACAGCTTATTTATTATTAACTAATAAGCGTTATTTCTTCGGTCATTTTGGAGAGAAAGTACTCATTTAAATGCTCAAACCCTATGCCAAAATTTTCCATTTTTAATCTCAAGTTTGCCAATTATTCCCTGTTCAAAAAGCGCTTGCAATAAATTATCTGATTCAGAACGGTTCATATTAGAAAGTTCCGCAAACTCTCTTGAGCTAAGCGTTGGATAAATCTCAAACAAACTATTCCAATCAGTTTTATAATTCTTTGCTTGAACCAAAGGAGCCAATTTTAAAATGATATTTTCAAATGCTTCATAAGGTTTAGCTCCGTACAATTTTTCCTGGAGCCCATCAGCATTGGCAAAAATAAATGTTGGAAAACCACGGACCCCCAAACTTTGTGCATATGCTAGGTCTTCTTTAAAACGCAGCATTGCCCCGTTTTCATAATCTGTTTTTAGTTGGTCAATATCAAGCTTAGATTGTGTGGCGGCTTCCCTTATATGTTCCCATTTAGTGATATTCTGTTTTTTCAAAAAGACCATTTCCCTAAGATCCCTTAACATGGTTACTGCTTTTTCTTTGCTCTGAAAAGCTGCAGCAATGAAAGCAACAGAAGGGGGATAAGAAGAATGCAATGGGTCTTCCAACCAAATATTACCGTCAATGGGCATATCATAATAAACACTCACTTCATCCCAGTGATGAGCCACATCAGATGCTTTGTTAATTTTTCCACTTTGATAGTTCCAATCGGGCAATAGCCCACCCATCCTGTATTCCATGTCAAAAATAGGCCCATATTCCAATTTCAATTTGCGCATTTGTGGTTCAATTCCCCAGCAGGAGGAACAAATAGGATCAGTGAAATAAATAATTTTGATTGGCTTTTGTTCCGCTGTAAGCCTATTTTCATTGATACCTGAATTGGATTCAGGAATGCTACAAACGCCTGATTCAACATCACAAAGCATTGGATTGTAAATTTGATGGGATAGATCTGACATACTAATATTAATTCTGTATTTTTATTTAGCAAATGTCAGGCGGCTATTTGTTGAAAACAATTAGTCAGAAAAAATTGACTAGGACCTTTATGAATGAAAATGAAAATAATTGCCCCGCAGAAGGACTAATTAAAATGCTTTCAGGCAAATGGAAGCCACAGATTTTCAAGTTGGCTAAGGAAGGTCCAGTTAGGTTTAATACACTTTTGCGTCAATTGGAAGGATCCAACAAGCAATCGCTTTCCATAGCATTAAAAGAGTTAGAAGAAAATGGGGTATTGAAAAAAGAGATTATAGCGGATAAGCCTTTACATATTGAGTATACGCTAACCTTTAAAGGAAAAATGCTCATTCCTGTTTTTCAACAATTAGAATCTATGTTGTAAGAACCAACATAATTGGTTTAGCATTTGCTAACTATTTTAGATGAAAAAATCTTGGTACTAGAACAAAAATTAAAAGAGTTCAGACAGATGAAAAAAAGCATTACTGAATTCAAAAACGATATTTTAAAAGATCATTGTTAACAGCTTCTATTTTTATCTTATTTTTTTGATAGCATAGATCTGTTCTCTCATCTGCGCCAAAGAACCAATCAAAATATAATATTCGTATTCATAAACTGAATTTTTATAAATGATCTCGTCTTTAATAGGTGCTATATAAGAGGTAGATCCATCGGTTGATTCTTTCCCGGGTTCACCTGCCACTCCTGCCAAAAACATCAGGCACTGTGGATTGTAAACAGCCATACCAATATTTGCATTATCTACAAATGCCATCCAGTTCTCAGTCACTTCTTTATATCTACCCCAAAATCCACTTGATAGATTCTTGACTTCTAGCTTTTTAAAAGGTGCGTTTGTAAAAGGTGCATTCCCATCATAGGTATATAGATTGTTCAAAGCAGAAATGGGATAAACTGCAGGTAGTTCCTGGTTACGCATCAAACTATCGCCATAGATCTCATCTGTACGGTGACAAGTAAGCCTGTTTCTGATGGTCAAGACATTCCCGTTCAAAAAAGTCCACTGTTCCATTTCCGCTTCTGCGGGTTGGTTATTCATATCCCATTGCATAGGAATACATTTCACATACAAGGTATCTTTTGATTGTTTGTAGTCCAGAATTTTTGCGCGATTGCGAAAAGCATCACCTACTTGAATGGGGTTCCATGCCCAGGGAGACCAATTGGGTGATTGTCCCGCTGCTTTTCTATCAAGGCTTTTACCAGCGTAGTAAGACTGTTGAATATATCGGCCTTCGTCGGCAATATTTACCAAACTACGTTGAGATCCAGAATAGGAGATCCAAGAAATAGCACCACCCCTAGTTAAATCAAATTTCACAGTCAGCTTACCATTATCTGCTACCAGCTCCTTAGGTGTTTGTGTATTGACCTGTTGATCTGTTTGCCCTATACAAACGGAAAAGCTGAGCAATGCGGATAGAATGAAACTGACTCTCATAACAATTGTATCTGAAGTAAATATAATTGATTGCAGCTTTTAGTAGCTTCAGCAATTAGTTACATTAGTAACCTTCTTTGTGAACCCTTGCTACCAATTCAGTATCAATTAACTCTAAAGACAATACCATATCCTTTACGGTTTCTTTATACTTCTTAAAATGTGCTGTTAGAATATGTGATTGATAGGCTTCAATACTAGCGTAAACTTCTAAAATAGTTATTTGTGTTGCATCCTTTTTGTCTGCAACAACATTATAAGACAAAACACCAGGCTCTAATTTTATTGCCGTATTCATCTGCTCTTTTAAGGCAGATGTATATTTATCCAATTGGTTGGCATCTACCTTAATTTTTGCAATTCTGTACATGGGTTTTGAATTCTGTGCCTTTAATTGAATACAAGTGAATGTCAATAGAAGCATCAAAACACTTACTATGGAACTTCTAGTAATCATATTATGATTGTTTAATTTCTTCAAAAGATAAGGATATTCAATGCCTAAACATTCAACTCCTAATATTCAATTAGATATACTTTGTTTTACTATTTAATCCACCATCCGTTCAATCTTTTTCTGACAATCAACTCAAATTGTGACCTTATTTAAAATGTTGGTAATTATCAACAAAATGTATATTTTTGTGGAAAATAACCAACAAATGAAATCCAAGAAGCAGGTATTGTTTCCTAAATACCAACGAGTATTGGAGCAACTTGGGGAGAACATAAAACTTGCCCGGAAACGCCGAAGACTGACCACCATCCAGGTGGCAGAACGGGCTGGGGTAGACAGGTCAACTTTGTATGAAATTGAGAAAGGCACACCTAGTGTTTCCTTGGGGGCTTATTTTAATACCTTACGCGTACTTGGACTGCAAGACGATTTTCTGAAGCTGGCATCCGACGATGAGTATGGACGAAAATTACAGGACCTGGACCTGATCAATAAAAACTAAGATGGCATCCCATACTGATATATACGTATACGCACACTGGCAGGGTATGCAGGAACCTGCCAGCATTGGCGTGCTTACGGCCCAACAGGCCAAGGGCAAAAAGGCGTTCAGTTTCGCATACGATAAAGACTGGCTACGTTCCAACCCGCCACTGGTGCTAGATCCGGATATTGCTTTTTACCCAGGCCCCCAATACCCGAACCCTAAAAAGGAAAACTTTGGAGTGTTTCAGGATTGTATGCCGGATAACTGGGGGCGTACATTGATGAAAAGACGAGAAGCTCAAATTGCACGAGAAGAAGGCAGGTCACCACGAACCTTATACGATATTGATTTTTTGCTTGGTGTCTTCGACCAAAGCAGGATGGGTGGACTTCGTTTCAAAACAGCAACGGAGGGTGCTTTTCTAGATAACTATACAGTTTTTCCCACGCCACACTGGTCAAGTATCCGTGAATTGCAGCATGCAGCTGAAATGATAGAAGCAGATAAGGATGATGACGAGATTAAAAAATGGATTGCTCTGCTGATGGCGCCAGGTTCATCCTTAGGAGGTGCAAGACCAAAGGCAAATATTCTGGATGAAAAGCATCATCCATGGATTGCCAAATTCCCTTCTTCCGCAGATACTACGGACAAGGCTTCTTGGGAGTATCTTGCATACCTGCTTGCAAAGGAGGCGGGTATATTCATGTCTGAGTCAAGAATTGAACAGGTGGCTGGAAAATACCATACTTTTTTTACCAAACGCTTTGACCGTTCAGAAGGTGAAAGAATTCATTTTGCTTCTGCAATGACCCTAACAGGCAATAGCGAAGACACTATTCGAGACCAACCAGGGAGTTATCTGGAGATAGCCGAAGCCATACAAAACTTTGGATCGAATATAAGCCTAGACCTTGAACAGCTCTGGCGCAGGATCATCTTCAATATTGCTATTTCCAATACAGATGATCACTATCGTAATCATGGATTTATTGTAGTGAATAAAGGATGGTACCTCTCACCTGCATACGACATTAATCCTTCTGTGGACAAAAGTGGTCTGGCGCTCAATATTGATATGGATGATAATTCACTCGATTTTGGGCTAGCGAAAACCGTGGGTTCTTATTTTCGGTTAAATAATACACAGATGGATTCAATCATTGCAGATGTAACCGCAGCAGTTAAGAACTGGAAAACAATAGCCACAAATATTGGAATCAGCAGATCTGAGCAAGAAGCCATGTATGGCGCTTTCAGGGTATAATTGAACAATCTATTAAAGCTTGATTCTCTTTGTTAGGCCAAATCAAATTGTTTTTCAAAACCCCTTCTTTAATTTTTCTTATAAATGGACTTGCCCTCTTTGATAGTTTCTAGCACTATAATGTCTTTTAAAGTCATTGGATCTACTTTTAATGGATTTTTATCCAACACCACCATATCCGCTAGTTTTCCGGCTACCAAACTACCTTTTTTCTTTTCTTCAAAAAACTGCTCAGCGCCCCAAAGGGTAATGGATTTTAATGCCTCATAAGGAGTCAACCTTTCATCTGGTCCCATCACAGTTCCACTTCTGCTAACGCGATTGACAGTGGTATACATGATCATCATAAGATTGGGTAATGCAACTGGGGCATCGGTATGACTAGTGACCCTGATCCCTTTATTCATAGCAGATTTTATAGGACTGATTTTTTGTGCCTGATCTGGTCCAATAATTTGCTTGTACCAATCACCCCAGTAGAAGGTATGCATGGGAAAAAAGGAACCAACCATATCATATTTTTTGAGACTATCTAACTGATCCATCCGAATCAATTGACCATGAATCAAAATTGTACGTCTGTCATTATTGCCATATTTAGCAGAGGCTTTGTTGATTGCTCTAAACAGTTGATCAGCAGCAGCATCGCCATTACAGTGAGCCTTTAATTGCCAGTTATTAGCAAAAGAACTGTCTACAATATTTTGAATGTCTTTGTCATTTGGTATGGCTGGATAACCTTTGTATCCTTTTTGTTGGCCATCAGGTGGAATTAAATAAGGGGTTGTTCGCCAAGCCGTTCTACCCTGTGGTGATCCATCAAGGGTTAATTTTAAACCCGCAATGCGATAGTGGTTTTTGTAATCTTTACTATTCCATTCACTTCGCATATATTTTGGTACAGAATAATCAATCCAGGAGTTTACGTCTAAGTATAATTTACCCCTGTTTGCATAGTCTGCTAATAGTTCATGATTACCAGTAGCCCTTCCTTCATTACAAGTGGTATAGCCATAACTAGCTGCAAGTTTTTGACCAGCATCCATAAACATATCGCTCATTTCTTTTTGAGGAGGTGCAATTAGTTTCATCATATGCGGAATAGCTGCCAATTCTTCCAAAACGCCGTTGGGTTCTTTACTTCCTTTTACACGTCTAATAACACCACCTGAGGGATCCTTTGAATTTGCAGTAATGCCAAGAACTTCTAAGCCCTTAGAGTTGACACTACAAAAATGCCCAGATATATGTGTAGCCATTACTGGTATGTCTTTTGAAACCTTATCTAAATCGTCTTTTGTCAAAAAACGGTTTTCTTTAAGCACTGCATCATCAAAACCGGTACCCATGATCCAACCTTGAGATTTTGTAGTGCCATTTTTTTCATGCCAGCTTTTGAGTTCGTTAACCAAATCATCAATTGAATTGCAATTTCCATCGGGTGATGCCAATAGGTTAGCGTAAATGGCTTGGGCGCCTAAAGCAAAAAAATGTTGGTGACCGTCTATAAAACCTGGTACCAATGTTTTGCCTTTTAAATCAACCATGGAATAGGCTTCACTCGCTTGTTTGATAGCCGCTTCTTTGTTACCAACAAAACTGATTTTTCCTTGACTAACTAAAACGGCTTCAGGATAAATGGCACTATCACCTTCTAAAGTAATAATATCTCCTCCATAATATATAACGTCTGCATTTTCAGTAACAGCCTTCTTGCTGGAAGGCTCATTGCAGCCTACAAAAATTAATAGGAGTAAGCCTGCTAATAAATAATTCTTGAGTTTCATGTGCTGATTTATTTAATATTGTTTGAGTATCTCTTATAAAAAAATGGTAGCTCCCAATCTAAATACATTTATGTGGTAGGTAAAGTTGGGGTTCCAACTAAGATTCATTTTGAATTTATTGGGTACTACAATTCTGTTAAGGTTAAATTCAGCTGCCCAGATACTATTCCAACTTCCATTACTGTTTAAGAATGAGGGGATAGGATTAACAAACAAAAAAGTTTGTTTGTTAATGACATAACTGGCGTTGAACTGGAACCCAACCCCATTGCTGCTAAATTTACTAGAAGAAGGAATTAAATCTGTTGAAGGCTTTGTAATATGGACATAATTGATACCTGGAAATAAAGAGAGTTTTTTAGAAACAACAAACCCAAAGACAATTCCGCCTGCTAGGGACCAACTACTGGTACCCAATCCATTCAGGTAAGATCCGGTAGGTAAACTGATATCAGCAAAGGGAGCAATGGCAATAAAGGATTTACTAATATTTCTTTTGATGGCATTAAAATAACGGACCCTTGTATCTCCTAAACCAAATTTACTGGTACGGTCATTGTTGAGTAATGGTAATTCTACTAAAAGTAAATTGTCAGGATTAAAAGCATACTGAACGTTGGCCCTTATACCAAACAAGTTTTGGTTTTTTCCAGCCTGATACTCCAAATTGGTATTAACCTGCGTATAAAGATTAGTAGGCTTTGAAGGATCAATATTTTTTTTGGTTTGAAGGCTGTCTTGGGCAGACAAGCTGGCAGTAAATAAACTGCTCGCCACTAATATAAATGCAATAAATCTCATGGTTTTTTTTTAGGTCAAGGATAGGGATGATTGAGTCTATGTTGAAAATGCTAGCATTTATCTGTTATAAAATTTAATTTAATTAACGCTACAAAAAAATATTTACTACGTTTTTTGTAGCAAACCGTAATATTATTTGTTTTAAAACGTAATAACCCCGCTAATATTGGGTTTTAAGCTACTGAGAGCAAGCTATTTTGAAACGTTTTTGATGTATTCTGAAGGGGTTAATCCAGTTATTTGTTTAAAATTGGCAATAAAAGTTGAACGGGTACTATAGCCACATTCTGCTGCAATGGCTTCTAAGGTTAGATTTTTCCAATCAGGGTTATTCCTATTATCAATGAAATAATTAACCCGGTACCTATTTAAAAATTCCCTAAATCCCATACCATACTCCCTGTTTACAAATGCAGAAATGACATGCCTAGGTAAATTGGTATCAATGACTAGTTTTTCAAGTGTATAATCCTTCTGTAAAAAAGGGGCTTCTTTTTCAAAAAAGGCTTCAATGATTTTTTTATACCTAATACTATCGGCTTGGCTAATGACAATCTGAGGATCTGACTTCTCATTTATAAAGCCAGTTTCCAATTTTTCGGCTGTCAATGGCTTTTCTTGTTTTTGATCTTCTTGACTTGGTATTGATAGTGGTACTTCAGTGATGGTATCATAACTAGCAATTGGCTGATATACCCCATATAATAAACTAGGCTTAGTAAATAACTTTAGGCAAATAATAATCACCGTAATGCCAGAGATTAGGTCTACCAAAAACATATTGGTTTTAAACAATGGAGATAAAATAGCATTGATGAAGGAAGAAGCAAGTAATATGGTTAGTAACCAGTTAAAAAGCGCTAACCACTGAATCAAAGCTTTATTTTGAGTAGATCTTGTCTTTGAGAAACCATGTCTAAATTGCCTAATTAGCCTAAAATTTAAAGTAATAAACACTGCACACCAGATTACCCTAACAAATGTAAAAACATAGGGTGATAGTATTCCTTCACTAAAGCGGGCTTGCAAATAAGGGTGCGCAAAAAATTCTTTGAGATAAGCAACCTTATCTGCAATGGGCATGGTATAATAGGGCAATAAATCAATGATACAGGCAATGGTTGGAATCAGGATTAACCAATCCTTTCTTCTGCTCTTTAATTCTCCTAGTAATACAGATCTAATATATAACCAAGCAAGTGGAAAAATTAATAAAGTAATAGGTAATACAAATTTGTGCAGGTAGGGAAATTGCAAAAACCAAGCTTTGTATAAGAAAACATCATTCAAATTTGTTAGAGCAAGAATAATTAATAGCATACCCAAAAACCGGTTGCTATGTTGCTGGTCTTTGTTTACCCAAATTAAAATTGCTGCTGCAAGAAAAGCAAGCAAAAAAGAAACCAAAAGGAATATCACTATAATGTCTTCCATTAGCTTTTAAAACTGTAATTTAAATTAGAACTTTATTTAATTTAAATTTTTATAATCAAAGCAACCTTAGCGTTAATTCAAAAAAAAAGCACTTAGTCAATGTTACTTGCTAAGTGCTTCTTGCTCCCCAATCAGGACTTGAACCTGAGACCCTCTGATTAACAGTCAGATGCTCTAACCAACTGAGCTATTGAGGAGTGTTCCCTTCACGATTTCTCGTTAATGGGCAGCAAAAATAGGGAAAAATGGTTAGCAACAAAATTTCCACTCAAAAAAATTACCAATTAAATAGACTGGATTCCGGAATTCCTATAAATAGACCCTCTTCACGCTGTTCTACCGGGTAGGTTTTTAGGTAATAACCCTCGCCGCTGGTGTTTCGCCCATTGCGGGTATCAAACTTGAACCGGTGCAGGGGGCAGACAATCTTGCCCGTAGCGTCTAGGAAGCCCTCAGACATGATGCCGCCGGAATGGGGGCACTTATGGGCACAGGCGCTGACCTGTCCCTCAAATAGGCTTAAAGTAATGGTCTTGCCCGCCACTTCTACCTGGGCCAAGTTGTTGGGTTTCCATGAAATGGCAGTTGCCGACAAGGCCAATAAATGCCATTGATAGCTTTTCTCAGCCATGCATTAATACAATTGGGTTCTATAGGGATAACGCACTTGGTACTGATTACGTACTTTCTCCAAGATCTGACCGCGTAGGGCTTCAATATTGTTCTTCTCCACCGCAGAAACAAAGACGCAATTGTTATTGGTAATTTGGTCCCATTTGTCTTTAAGATCACGAAGAATTTCTTCTTTTACGCCATCTTCTAGCCACTCGTCAAATGTTCGTTCGGCATAGAGGTCCATCTTATTGAAAATGGTGAGAATGGGCTTTTCAAAGGCTTTTAACTCCTGCAAAGTCTTGTTCACCACACCAATCTGGTCTTCATATTGGGGGTGAGAAACGTCAACTACGTGCAGCAAAATATCGGCCTCGCGCACTTCGTCTAGGGTGCTCTTAAAGCTCTCTACCAAGTGGTGAGGCAGTTTGCGAATAAACCCTACCGTATCGCTCAGCAAAAAAGGGGTGTTTTCAAACACTATTTTGCGGGTAGTGGTATCAAGGGTGGCAAAGAGTTTGTTCTCGGCAAACACATCGCTCTTGCTCAAGAGGTTCATGAGCGTGCTCTTGCCTACGTTGGTATAACCCACCAAGGCCACGCGAATAAACTCACCTCTTTCTTTGCGTTGAGTAAATGCTTGTTTATCTATCTCGCCCAAGCGTTTACGCAGGAGCGATATCTTATCCTTCACAATCCTTCTATCTGTTTCAATCTCGGTTTCACCCGGACCTCTTGATCCAATTCCACCTCCCTGACGTTCCAAGTGGGTCCACATACCCTTTAATCGCGGTAGCAAATATTGGTATTGAGCCAACTCAACCTGTACCTTGGATTGCGCCGTGCGGGCACGATTGGCAAAAATGTCCAGGATCAAATCACTCCGGTCAATGGTTTTAACCTTGAGTTCTTTTTCAATATTCAATAACTGGGAACCGGTGAGTTCATCGTCAAAAATGACCAGGGTAATATTGCGGCCATTGAGGTAATCCTTGATTTCTTCTAATTTACCCTTGCCCACAAAAGTCCTACTATCAGGGTGGGGCAGACGTTGGGTAAATCGCTTAACGGTAGTGGCTCCGGCGGTTTCTGCCAGGAATTGCAACTCGTCTAAATATTCAGTAACCTGTTCTTGGGTATGCTCTTTTTGAATCAAGCCCACCAGAACGGCATTCTGCTCTACTTTTAATCCTTGTTTTTTCTCAATCAACGCTAAAACTATTTTGACAAAGGTAGCCCTAGTGGGGGGATAAAAGAAAGCCCCCGTTATATTTTAACGGAGGCTCCAAATATTTGAGAAATTGAATTATAAACCGCTGATAGTCAATCCAAATGTATATCGGTTCATCACTGGACCAGTACCATCTTTCAATACACCTAGTATATAATATCCGGCATCAAGAGAAATAATGCCATATCCAAAACGGCCAGTAACAGCTAGGCTAGTACCGTTTAAGAAACGCTTATTGCTTTCTTTTTGTACATAAGTATTACCATAAATGGTTTGGCCATTCTTGTTCACATAGTTTTTAGCCTTGGTATAAGACTTTAATAAAGTACCCACTTTTACACCCAAAGCTGCTTTCCAAGAACTTCCTGGATGCTCTGGATCTGAGAAATACCTTAATTCTACAGGAGCTTCTAGATAAAGGGTAGTGAGTTTGAATTTATTAAAATGGTCTACGCTATCTACATTGGTAAAAGGCAGTTTGGCGCTATTTGCTTTCAAATTCACATAAGTGTTATTGAAAAACATATTGCTGCTTCCAATACCAGCTCCTAGTCCTAGACTATAGTGAGGGTTGGTTTTGAAAGGCTTATCCAACATGAAATAGAAATTGAAATGTCTGCTAAAACCACTGGTTCTAACACTGTCAGGGCGGCCTGACCAAGCATCCATACCATACTGAATCATAAAATGGTCAGCAGGTCTGCTTGAAAGGTCAATTTTAGACCAATCTTTCTTTGGTTTGGTTGGATTGAGGCTTTGAGCCTGAGACAAAAAGGCAACAGTTATTCCCAAAAGCAATAAAAAAGTCTGTTTCATGTATCTGAATTAATGACGCGTTTCCGCACTAAGTGCGCAAAAATAATAGAAAAGCCTGCAAGGACTGGTTAAAAATTAGGTAAATCGTATTCATTTGGCAATTTAATACCCTATAAAGCCATAAATGCGCTGTAATTCTTTAATTTACAACCGAACTAATAGAAAAACCGGCGGAATGAAGAATGATTTTTTAAAGGGTAAGCGGATCTTGATAGCGGAGGATGATTTTGTAAACCAGAAATTGATCATGCATTCCATGCAGGCAACAGGTGCTCAATTCACCATTGCCGGAAATGGAGCAGAAGCCATTGAATGTTTATTGGAAAATGATTTTGACCTGATCTTGATGGACATTAATATGCCCGAGATGGATGGTTTTGAGGCAACAGAATACATTAGAAAGACCTTGAAAAACAATATTCCCATTATTGCTATGACCGGATGGAGCAGTAAGGAGGATACCAACAAGTTTGAACGAGTAGGTATGAATGGCGCCTTGCCCAAACCATTTGGATTAGACGCATTATATAAGACCTTGGACGATATTTTAATAGCACAAATTACTGTTCCTGTAATCACACCTGCTGAACCTGAGCCAACACCTGCACCTGTTCAAAGCTTTGTGGCAGATGATGAAGATGATATGCCCTTGGTAGACCTGACTATGTTGAATGAATTGTCAGAAAGTGACAACGAATACAAGAAGACCATTATCAATATGTTTTTGGAGACCATGCCAGAAACCATTCAACAAATTGATAGAGAATTTGCCAATGAAAATTGGGATGCATTTTCAAAAGCAGCCCACTATGCCAAATCTTCTCTTTCTGTGATCAATGTAGAAAGCCTGCGCTTATTGGTTGGCAAAATGGAAATGTATGCCAAGAAATTGGAGCATCTTGATCAACTAGAAGGCATGGTGAAACAGATGAAAGAGCAATATGCCAAAGTGGTTACCATACTAGAAGCTGAAATGAATAAATACTAATATTCGCTATTCCCAGAAATTTTTCTGATTCAGTGTAGCGGTTTCTCAATTGTCTTTAATCCCTCTAAGGCAGCCCATGAAAAAACTGTTGATAGTAGAACAAGAAGCAGTGATTCTTGAAATTCTGAATCAACGTTTTTTGGCTGATGGCTGGACAACTGCCTGTTGTTCAGACGGAAAAACGGCCATTTCATTGATAGACAGTTTTCAACCAACTTTATTATTAACCAATATTCTGATTCCATTCTATAGTGGTATTGAATTATTGCAAGCAGCTAGGGCTAAAACAAATCCAATTGAAGTTGTTATACTAGCACTCTTGATAGATGATGATGTTAAAAATCAGTGCTATGAAATGGGTGCCGCCGCCTATTTAACCAAACCCTTTGATTTAGAAATATTGCTCCAAGAAGTAAATAAAGTTGCCAAAACCAAACAATCCATTTTGCATTGATGCACTTGTTGTTAAATATCATTCCATTTAATGGGTTGAATGGCTTTTTAAATATTGCTGTATCCATAGAATTTTTGCAAAATGGAACGGTAGTGGCATTAATCTCTTGCCTCATTGTTTTATTAGTGATCCTTGGATTTGTATTGGTAAGGCGGATTAGAAGACGCAAGAGAATCCGGTTTCAGAAACTGTTTAGAAATTGGTTGGCAGAAGCTATTACAAATAGGGTAATGGCTCCCGAGAAAAACTTTTCTATTAGTATTCAATTAGAAAAATTGTTGTTGAAAAAATATTACCGATTATTAGCGCTGGATGAGTTGCTAATCTGTAAAAAATACTTGAAGGGCCATGCTATGAATGAAGTGGTACAATTATATCAGCAACTGCAGCTTAGAAAAGAAACAGACAAAAAATTAAAAAGCTATATCTGGAGTAGGGTGGTAAAGGGCATACACGAAATTTACATTTTTGACCAGTATGATGCCATGGATCAACTATTTGCATTTGCAGATAATGAAAATCCATTTATTAGATCAGAAGCACAATTTGGATTAGTAAACCTACAAGGTTTTGAAGCGTTGAAATTTCTCAAACGCATTCATAATAGTTTGAGTAGTTGGGATCAAATTAACCTATTGCACCAATTAAACTTGTTTGAGCCCAAACCTTTGGTAGAAATGCCAGAATGGTTGGTATTGGAAAATGAATCTGTTGTACTGTTTGCACTCAAATTATTAGAAGCTTATCCTGATGAACAATATTATCCCAATATGATTACCTGTTTGCATCATGGTAATGAAGCTATTAGAAAACAAGTCATTCGCTGTTGTAGTAACATAGCCCAATCTGATACTTGTTCTTTATTAGAAGCACAATTTGAAAAAGAAACCATTAACAACCAATTAGGTGTATTAGAAACCTTAAAAAAAATACATCCTATTCCAAGAAAGGATTTCTTATTGCAAAACTTGAATCATCCAGATGATCGGGTAAAACAATTAGCAGCAGAGTTAATTGCTTTAAAATTTCCAGAGGATGTTGCATCCATGCTATTAGGCAATCAAGAAAATGCTAGTAAGCGCGAACAATTATTTAAACACGTACAAGCCCTAGCATGAGTTTCAATTGGGAAAATATGATCAGTTTGTTTTTTGAGTATGGTTTATTATTCTACTCAATAACACTGTTATGTTGTTATATAGGGTTGTCTTTTTTCTCCATGCGGGAATTGAATTTTTATGAACGCAAAACAAAAGCTTCTGATTTTAAAATTTTAGCACCCTCTACTCAATCGCCCAGTATTAGTATTCTGGCTCCGGCATATAATGAGTCAGCTACTATTATAGAAAATATTAAATCATTACTCACCATTTACTATAATGATTTACAAATTGTAGTCATTAATGATGGAAGTAAGGATAATAGTATTGAAAAAATGGTTGAGGCTTATGACCTGCTTCAAACAGATTTATTTGTTCCAGCATTGATTCAAACTAAACCAGTAAGAGCAGTTTATAAAAGTACCAATCCAGCCTATCAACGTTTATTGGTTGTAGATAAAGAAAATGGTGGCAAGGCCGATAGTCTGAATGCGGGGATCAATATTGCATCTGGTGACATTATAGTTTGTGTAGATGTTGACTGTATTCTAGAACAAGATGCACTGTTTAAAATTGTAAAACCATTTCTTGAAAATTCAGAGAAGCGAGTAATTGCATCTGGAGGCGTAGTAAGAATTGCTAACTCCTGTGTGGTGGAGCATGGAAAATTGGTACAAGTAAATCTGCCTACCAATTTCTTGGCAAAAATGCAATCATTGGAATATATCCGGTCTTTCTTATTGGGAAGAATGGCTTGGAGTAGATTGAATGGATTGTTATTGATCTCTGGTGCATTTGGTGCTTTTGACAAATCAATTGTTATTGCATGTGGTGGGTATAATAGTAATACCGTTGGAGAAGACATGGAGTTAGTGGTAAGAATGCGTAGGTATATGCACGAACAAGGATTACCCTACTCAGTAGTGTATATTCCAGAACCACTCTGTTGGACAGAAGCACCTGTAACCGCAAAAGTATTACAAAGACAAAGAAATAGGTGGACCAGGGGAACCATTGAAACATTAAGAGACCACCGGAAATTATTCTTCAACCCCAAGTTTGGTTTACTTGGAATGTTGAGTTATCCTTATTGGTTCTTTTTTGAAATGATGGCTGCGCCGATAGAATTTTTTGGGATTCTATTTTTTGTGATCATGGGTATTCTGGGAGAAATCAATTGGCCAGTATTTGGTTGGTTTTTTGCTTTCATTTGGACATGTGCCTTTTTCTTTTCAGCTTTTGCCATTTTAATGGAAGCGGCAACTTTTAATCAGTATAAAAACAAAGGCGATCTAGCTAAGCTATTGTTGATGGCCATGATTGAACCCTTTGTCTATCATCCCTTGGTAGTTTGGTCTGCCATTAATGGTTTTGCAGATTATTTTCAAGACGTAAAATCATGGGGGGTAATGTCTAGGGCCGGATTTGCACCCCAACAAACGGCTACTCCAACACTGATTCAGAATACGGATGCATACAAGAAAAATATCTATTTCCCTGTACAGCAATTTGCACAAGTATTTCTAACTGGGATTTTGTTGTTTTTGTTGTTTAGGGGTTATGAATTTGGATATAGTTATTGGAAACACGGTTTGGAAGGGAGTGTGAGTCATTTATTAGTCAATAGTGTATTGGCTGATTTTGTATTTCTTTTTTCAAGTGGGATTTCTTTTTTCATTCCCTATACAGCTATTTATCAATTGCATCAAAAAACAGCGGACTGGTTTTTAAAAGGCGCATTTTTTGTATTGATCCTAATGCAAATCTTTCTTTCTCAATATTTCTTAACCACCCTAGTGCCATTGGGCGCAGATATATGGGGTTATTCTCTTGCAGAGATTAAGTTAACAGTTGGTGCTTCAGGCGTTTTGAATTTTTGGACCATTGTATTAATCTTGGGAATTATGGCTTTATTGGTTTGGGTCTTTAAAAAAATACCAACCAAACTCAAAGTACATGTAAACATAGCCTGGCTATTAGTGGCAAGTTGCTTTATTGTAATCCTTTCCAAAAAACCGATTCGTGGAAGAATCAGACCCATTGCCGTGGAATACAATCAAAACCTAAGCGTTAATAAGCCGCAATACTTTTATGCATCTAGTATCAAATACTTTTTTCCAAAACAGCAATTTGTCAATATCTATGATGACCAATATAGTGGTGATTTTGGAGGTGAAATGGACAGTAGCCTTGTGGCATTGAATTATGTTGAACCAACCACATACCCTTTTTTACACTCGGTAGACAGTAGTGCAGATAAATTGTCTCTCTTTTTTAACAAGGGTAAAAATCCGCCAAATATTGTTTTGATGATGGTGGAAGGTTTGGGAAGGGCCTTTACCAATAAAGGAGCATACATGGGTAATTTTACCCCCTTCTTAGATTCCCTTTCTAAACAAAGTTTGTATTGGCCAAATTTCTTAAGTGAAGGTGGAAGAACTTTTGCAGTATTACCATCAGTATTAGGTTCCTTACCCTTTGGTAAAAACGGGTTTAGTGAAATGGGTACTGAAATGCCAGAACATCTATCACTAGCTTCTGTATTGGGTAGAAATGGATATCAAAGTTCTTTTTATTATGGGGGCGATGCGCATTTTGATTTTATGGATGATTATTTGCGCAAAGCAGGGATTGGAAAAATTCAGGATATAAAATCTTTTGGGGTTGGGTATCAAAAAATGCCATCCAGTTCTTCAGGATTTAGTTGGGGATATGGTGATAGAGAATTGTTCCGTAGATATTTTGCTGAATTGGCAAAACAGCCTGCAGGTCCATATGTAAATGCCATTTTAACCCTGTCTACCCATAGTCCTTTCTTAGTCAATGATCAGCAAAAATGGATAGACAGGTTTGAAACGCGCATGACAGAATTGGAAATGAATGAAAACGCTAAAAGGAGTTTGAGACAATACAAACAACAATTAGCAAGTGTGCTTTTCTTAGACGCAGCACTTCAGTATTTTTTCAATGAGTATAGTAAGCAACCTGAATTTGCCAATACTGTTTTTGTTGTAACTGGAGACCACCGTTTACCTGAGATTCCCATGACCACCAAACTAGACCGTTACCATGTGCCATTAATCATTTATTCAGCTTTGCTAAAAAGACCTGTACAAATGCATGCCATTTCTACCCACTATGATATTACACCAAGTATTTTGCAGTGGCTCAAACATAGCTATCAATTAAGCGTTCCGGCAACTGCCACATGGATGGGCGCGGGATTAGACACCACCAAAGAATTTAATAGTACGCGGGCTTATCCACTCATGCAAACCAAGAATGAAGTCAATGGTTTTATTCTGGGTAAATTATTCCAAGAAGGTAATCAAGTCTTTAAAATCAATGCTGAAATGAATCTTTCAGTAATGGAAGAGCCTGAGGAAATTAATAAAATCAAAGCTGCTTACAATCAGTTCAAAACCAGAAACAATACTATTCAGAAAAATGCCAAAATCTTGCCGGATAGTTTGTTAATCAAATATGGAAGGGTCAAGAAATAAGATTATTGTTTTGATTTTCTATAATCCTGAATAATAGTAGTAACCAAGGGTCTATAAAAGTTATAAAAAAAATAAGAGCGCTCCATGGGATCTTCTTTGTTATACAACATCCACTTAAAATAATCTGTTCCGGCAAAATGCACGGTTTTCATATTAATGGGATTGTCACAAAAATCACCAGTTAAATAAAAGAATGGCTGATGCTGTTTCAAAGAATGAATCACTGCGGGGAATTTAGTTGGAATACCCAAAGAATCTAAAATATGTTTTCCGGATTTACTTAAGGGCAATTCAAAATGGGCCAATACTTCATTTTGGCTACTATCTACATCCATGATTTCAAACCAATAATTGTAATCCATTTTTGCTGGCACACCATAGTGCTTTTGGGTAGTAGTTGTTGCAAGAATTTTTGGAAAATCAGCTAATCCTATATGTTGCTCTTTTTCTAAAACTACCACTTGGTCATTGAGGTTTACAAAAGCTATTCCGGCATTTTTAAAAGGCCATGCACCACCGTGTTGTTGCATGTAATTGCGATAAAGCCACCTAGGTAATTCTGGATTTTTCAATGTATCAAATGAGCTAAAATATCGGCCATTCCAGTGTGACCATTTAATTCCAAAACTATTTTCAAATTGATTCCTGACAATTTCTGTGGTGGGAGATCCAATGGTATTATGTTCGGCAATTACCAATTTACTGGCAGCTTTCATGGCTTTTAAAAAATAGAGATCCTGTTCTGTTAATCCTCCGTAAATGAGAGAAGACCTATCACCCAAAACGTTTAAATGGTGCCACTCTTGGGTATATACCCCATAAGTGTCTGTAACATAGACCATGTCACAATCACTCACCAATTGGTCCAATTTTGGTTCATTAAATCTTTCTAAACCTTTGATTCGGTACTTGCCACTATCGCCAGGGAAAAATCCAAAATAGTCTTGAGAGCCAATATAGAATTCCTTGTTTTTCTTAACCAGTTTTTCGTGTTTTAAAATCCAGATCAGGGACCGATGTTCTTGATTACGATTATTCAAAACTGTCTTGTCAATAATAGCTACAGCAAATTCCTGTTTGGGCGTCAATAGCCAATATAACCACATCCACAAAGGAAGTAGGGCAATCAGAAAAATCAGAAAACGTAGATCTTTCCAAATTCGTTTTTTCTTTAGAACCTGAACAGCCATCCAACACTAATTGTATATTGATTGCCCTTGGTGCCGGGTAAGTATTCTTGGTTAAACCAAGTAAAATCTGTTGTAAGAATATTGTGTATGTTCAATTTCTTTTTATACGCGGCGCCTAATTTGTAAGTATCAAGAGGGGTGCCATTCAATTGAATATTGTTGTAACGGTCATCTGGTGAAATACCATAACCACCCACAAATCCAAAATAATCATCGGCACCTCCAAAATAATATCGCGCTAGCACATTATAAGTAACCGAAACCTGCTGCACATAATTGCTTGGGGTAATATAGGTTCTGGCACCGAATAACCAACTGCCAGTGTATTTGCCCAAATAGGCCGTGTAAATCCATGTGGGGTCACCACTAAATTTCATATACCTAAAACCAAGTTCTGCTTCAAAGCTCTTGGGTAAATTAGCATACAATGAAAAGCCGGCTCTAAATTTTGGAAAAATGCCTGAGTTGTCACCAAAACCTACGCTAGCATAACTATAAAAGGTTTTGCTGATTTTTGGATAAGCTTCCAATTCAAATTGCGTGGCTGAAGAAGAGAACCTATTGGCATAGTTGATACGTCCAATGATGGATCCCAACTTAGTAGACCTGCCATAGTCAACACTTACCAAATGCCAAGGTGCGTCAAACTGTTTATCAAAATAAGTATAGTCATAAGTGATGCCAATCTTGTTTTTGGCAGCATCGTCCTTGATACTGGTTTCTAATGACCTGGCAGCAGCATTGGTATGATCTGTTTTGAGCATGGCACTTGTAATAACCATCGCGCCAGCATAATCCTTTAATGCCGCCAATGCCTTTGCTTTTCTGATCAACAAATCTTTTGAATTGGGATTGGCCTTTAAACCCTCATCACAGATGACAATGGTTTCTTTGTAGTGGTCATTCCAATATTGTAAATCGGCGTAAGCTATAGAAGCGTCTTCATTGTCTGGCTCACGCTGTAACACGGTTTCAAAACAGGTTTTGGCACTGTCTACCTGATCTGACCAAGTATACAAACGTCCTAGAAAGATTCTAATATCGGCATAATTGGGGCTAAGTTCCAATGCTTTAAAGCAATATCGTTTAGCCAAAGGATAGTCTTTGTGATCAAAAGCTGCTGTTCTTGCGGCTTGAAATAATCCGTCTGAACTGCTGGTGTCAATGGTTGATTTTGGATCTGCTTCTTGAGCATTCAAGGTTCCAAAACAAAGTGTCAATAAGATTAAAATGCTGTAGATTCTACTTGCTTGCTGCATAATGCCTGTTTATACCCTTTAAAGATACTGCTCCTCTGTAGAAAATCGTTTACTTTTACACATATACTTAAAACAGTAATTATTTTGAATTTTAGTGAATTTGGTTTAGACGAAAGATTAATGGATGGGATAGACGCCATGGGTTATACCACGGCAACTCCGGTTCAGGAACAAGTGATGCAACCCATTTTGGATGGAAAGGATTTGATTGTATCTGCACAAACAGGAACCGGCAAAACTGCCGCATTTCTCCTGCCTTTGATGAATAAATTGATTACCACGCCGCATGAAGACCACCATATTAATGCCATGGTCATTGTTCCTACGCGTGAGTTGGCTGTGCAGATTGCGCAAGCCATGGAGGGCATTTCTTATTTTACATCGGTTAGTTCTATTGCCGTTTATGGCGGTGGCGATGGTAATTCTTTTGCCATTGAAAAGAAAGCACTGAGCACCGGTGTTGATGTTGTCATTTGCACACCCGGCCGCATGATTGCCCACTTAAATATGGGCTATGTAAAATTGCAGGGTTTAAAATACTTGATCTTAGATGAGGCAGACCGCATGTTAGACATGGGTTTTAATGACGATATCATGAAGATCATTTCTTTCTTGCCAAAGCAAAGACAGAACCTACTCTTCTCAGCTACCATGCCCATGAAAATGCGTGAGATGGCACGCAAGATTTTGGTTGATCCGCTTGAAATAAATATCTCCATTTCTAAGCCACCAGAGAAAATTGTACAAGAAGCATTTGTGGTGTATGAGGGTCAGAAGATTCCTTTGGTGAAACACGTGTTGAGTCAAAAAGATTTTCAAAGCGTGATTGTATTCTGTTCTAAAAAACAGAATGTAAAAGCATTGAGTAATGAACTCAAACGCGCCAGATTTTCTATTGAAGAAATTCACTCTGATCTGGAGCAAACCCAGCGTGAGCAGGTATTACAAGACTTTAGAAACAAGAAACTCAAGATCTTGGTAGCTACCGATATCTTGAGCCGAGGCATTGATATTGAAGACATTGACCTAGTCATTAACTATGATGTTCCCAATGACGGAGAAGACTATGTACACCGGATTGGACGTACGGCCCGCGCATCTTCTGAGGGCACTGCTTATACTTTTATCAGTGAGCAGGAGCAACAGAAATTTGCACGGATTGAAGAACTCTTGGGCAAACCCGTAACCAAGTCACCCGTACCAGAGCAATTTGGTCCTGCACCGGAGTACAATCCACGTGCGCATCGCGGCAGCGGTGGAAGAGGTGGTGGGCGCGGTGGAAATAGTGGCGGACGTTCAGGTGGTGGAAGACCCGATGGTCATGGCGGTAACGGCGGTAGATCCGGAGGGCCTAGGCCTAACGGCGATGGTCAACGTTCAGGTGCTCCAAGACCAACTGGCAATAGACCCAATGGTCCTAGACCAGAGGGTGGTGGACCAAACAGACCTATTACGCCCAGTATGCCCAGGCCAGAGCGGCCCCGCCCAAGCGGAGCAAGCGAACCTAATGGACAGAGCGGATCCAACGGACCGGCACCCGAGGCGCCAAACCCAACAAATTAGGTTTATCCAAGATCCGGTTTGGAAAAACGCCCGAAATGGCTATTTTTGCCGCCCATCTACTAAGAAATGGAACCGTTTAGACAGTTAAACGGGATTTGACATAGACAATTTTGAAAACAACCCCGTTGTTTTCGGGCCTATAGCTCAGTTGGTTAGAGCACCTGACTCATAATCAGGGGGTCGTAGGATCATGCCCTACTGGGCCCACTTAAAAATTCCACTTGCATTTTATGTAAGTGGAATTTTGCTTTTAAATAATTGATTTTATTCAATACCATACAAATTGGTTAGGTTCATTCCTGAATCAATTAAAATCTAAAGACTTTAAATTTTTAACTTATGGATACTAGATTCAGGTGGAAAGTTGCCCAATTTGCAGAGCTTGAATGGTGGAAAAATTATCTTAAAGAAAAAGAAGTCACAGATTATACCAAATATAAAATAGCCTATTGGGAAGGTATTCTAAAAGAATGCAGCCCAGAATTAACAGTCAATGATAATATCAGCATATTAGACGCAGGTTGTGGCCCAGCAGGAATTTTTATGGTTTGTACAAAGCAACAAGTTGTAGCTATTGACCCCTTGTTAAATGAATACGAAAAGAATATTCCACATTATAGAAAAGAGGCTTATCCAAATGTGACATTTGTGAATAGTTCTATTGAGGATTTTTCTTCAAATATTCAATTTGATATTGTTTTTTGCATGAATGCAATCAATCACGTGAATAATATTGATGATGCTTATGAAGTGCTATGTAATTTAGTTAAACCTGGCGGAAAACTTGTTTTAACAATTGACGCACACAACTATTCAATATTTAAAAGCATTTTCAAATTAATACCTGGAGATGTATTACATCCTCATCAGTTTGATATTGATGATTATGATATGTTCCTCACTAAGAGGCATTTCAAAGTAGAAAAGCAGCAACTTATTAAAAAAGAGTTTTTTTTCAACCACTATCTCCAAATAGCTTCAAAACCTTTATAAAATACACATAATCAATTGCTTGCATTGGAAATTGGCAGGTAGTTTTTTTTCAGGGATTCACTTGCCAAGTATTTGCTAAGATTTATGTTTTTAGAAGGAAAATTGAGGTGAATAACTGTTTTGGCTTATTTTCGAAGGGTAATGCATAAAAACAATTTAATAGTTATCAAGCGTTATATGAAAAGTGCGCAACATAAAAAGTTGGTCCATTTTCGTTTTATTATTCTGATATGCATTGGCTTTCTTTTTCAGCATCTTTCATTTGACACCCTTCCCAAAAATTTTGGATTCACAGGCTCAAGTTTTGAGGTCACTCAAAATAACTATTTTGAAAAGGGAACCACAGATCAGCATGATCCTCAAATAAATCTTTTTGTAGAAGCCGAGTCGGAAGATGAAGACGATGTTCACAATGAACAAGAACATGTAAATGGGTTCATTGACAACTATCAATCTTTTAAAGCTTTTCATTATTCAGATGCTGTTAATACCCTTTATTTAAGATTAGCATCCAATAATCAACACAAAGTTGATTTACCTTTCTTTATACTCTACCATTCTTGGAAGAGCCACTTAGCATAACCTTATTTTAATCTTACACTTCTTTATTGCGCAATAGTTTACAGGCATTTGCATGCATGTAGCTTTCTATTCTTGTATTCATCAATCAGTCAAAATAAATTTAATGAGAGGACTCTTAATCATTGCCTATATGGCAACTATCATGCTTTTTGCATCTTGTTCAGAACATGAAGCAGAAACTGTAAAAGACGCAACATTTACAGTAACAAGCCCTATTCAAACGGATACAACTATCTATAAGGAATATGTAGCGCAGATTCATTCTGCCAACCATATTGAACTTAGATCACAGGAGAAAGGGTATCTACAAAAGATATTTGTAGACGAAGGTCAGTTTGTAAAAAAGGGAGAGTTAATGTTCAAATTGATGCCCGCTATTTATGAAGCGGAAGTAGCCAAATCAAGAGCGGAACTAAACTTTGCAGAAATTGAATATAAAAACACAAAAGGTTTGGCGGACAATAACGTAGTTTCTATAAGTGAACTAGCCTTGGCAAAAGCCAAGCTTGATAAGGCTAAAGCAGAATTGCAACTGTCTCAAGCACATCTAAGTTTCACTGAGATTCGTGCGCCATTCGATGGTATTATGGACAAATTTCACACACGTCTTGGAAGTTTAATAGACGAAGGCGAGTTGCTTACTAGCCTTTCTGATAATAGTAAAATGTGGGTATACTTTAATGTGGGAGAATCAGAATACCTAGATTATATCCAAAAAGTAAAATCAAAAGAAAAGCAAAAAGTGTTACTACAAATGGCTAATAATAAACTGTTTGAATCAAGCGGTTATGTTGAAACCATTGAAGCAGATTTTAATAACGAAACAGGAAATATTGCGTTTAGGGCGGCTTTCCCAAATCCAAAAGGCGTTCTGCGTCATGGTGAAACAGGTAATATTATGATGCCTGTGCGCTTAAAAAATGCCATCATCATTCCACAAAAATCAACCTTTGATGTGCTTGATAAAAAATACGTGTATATAGTAGATGAAAAAGGAGTGATTACATCTAGCCAAATCACAATAGCACAAGAAATTTCTCATCTATACATTGTTGCATCTGGATTAAAGCCAACTGATAAAATTCTTTTGGAAGGTTTGGGTAAAGTAAAGAACAACGAAAAGATCAAGTACAATTTTGTTTCTCTTGAAAAAGAATTGGCAGGAATCAAAAACATTCACGCCGAATAAAGGCAAGAAAATCACGCAAGCATGTTTAATAATTTTATAAAAAGGCCAGTACTAGCCATTGCTTTGTCTTTAGCAATAGTCTTTACTGGTATCATCGCAATCACCAAATCTCCCATAGCACAGTTTCCGGAAATTGCACCACCAAGGGTAAATATTGCCATTGAGTTTCCTGGATCAAATGCAGATGTATTGGTAAAATCAACCCTTACCATTTTGGAGCGGGCTATTAATGGTGTGCAGGGTATGCAATACATGCTCTCAGACGCCACCAGTGCCAGTGAGGCAAGTATTGAAGTTATCTTTGAACCAGGTACAGACCCAACGCTAGCAGCAGTAAGGGTAAAATCAAGAGTAGATCAGGTAATGACCAATCTTCCTCCACTTGTTCAACGCGAGGGTGTGGTTATTTCTCCCATGCAACCAAGTATGTTGATGTACCTAAACCTTTATAGTAAGGACAATAGTGTAGATGAGAAATTTCTATTCAACTATGCCAATACATTTATCCTACCAGAACTACAACGTATTAAAGGAATGGGTTTTGCCCAAGCAATTGGTAGCCGTTCTTTTGCCATTCGTGTTTGGCTAAATCCTGAACGCATGAGGGCATATAATATTTCTGCAAAAGATGTATTAAAATCTATAGACGAACAAAGTGTCTTGGCTAGACCGGGTAGAGTGGGTTTGAGTTCTGGTAAAACGGCACAATCTCAAGAATATGTATTTACCTATAAAGGTTGGTACAATAAACCAGAGCAATACGAAGATATTATTGTTAGAGCCAACGCAGATGGCGAGATCTTAAAACTAAAAGATGTAGCTAAAGTAGAAGTTGGATCCGAGTTTGTAGATATTTATTCCAATAAAGACGGACATCCTTCTGCTTCATTGGTATTAAAGCAAAATCCTGGTAGTAATGCCAGAATTGTCATTGACGATGTAAAAGAAAAACTACAAGAAATTAAAAAAGACTTTCCTCCAGGTATTGATTATGAAATCAATTACGACGTCTCAAAATTTGTAGATGCCTCCATTGAAAAAGTATTACACACTTTAGTAGAAGCATTTTTACTGGTTGCATTAGTGGTATTTATCTTTTTGGGTGACTGGCGCTCAACCATTATTCCCATTCTTGCGGTACCAGTTTCTTTGATTGGTGCATTTGTATTCATGAATGCTTTTGGGATAAGTATTAACCTCATTACTTTATTTGCTTTGGTACTTGCTATTGGTATAGTAGTTGATAATGCCATTGTGGTAGTTGAGGCAGTGCACGTAAAAATGGAAGAAGAAAATATATCGGCATATGCAGCCGTACAAAAAGTAGTCAAGGAAATTAGTGGTGCCATTATTGCAATTACCTTAGTAATGGCTTCTGTATTTATTCCTGTAAGCTTTATGACCGGCCCTGTAGGTGTATTGTATCGTCAGTTTTCACTTACTATGGCAAGTTCCATTGTGATTTCAGGATTTGTGGCCTTAACACTCACACCAGTGTTATGTGCTATTTTACTTAAAAATACACATGGGCAACGTAAGAGAAAAACACCAGTAAGTCTTTTCTTAAACTGGTTCAACAAAAAATTTGACCGCGCTACTGACAAATACGAAAAATTCCTTGGCTTAATTGTCAACAGACAAGTATTGACCTTTGGTATTTTGATTGTCTTTGGATTTGGGATCATGGGAATCAATAAAGTGCTTCCTGCTGGGTTTATTCCAAATGAAGATCAGGGACAAGTATACGCCATCATTCAAACACCTCCAGGAACTACTTTGGAGCGTACCAATGAAATAGCTAGAAAACTGCAATTGATTGCAAAACAAGTAGAAGGCGTTTCTTCTGTGACTTCACTTGCTGGTTATGAAATTCTAACGGAAGGGCGTGGTTCAAACGCAGGTACTTGTTTAATTAACTTGAAGGATTGGTCAGAAAGAAAACACTCTGTAAAAGAAGTGATACTTGAGTTAGAGGAAAAATCAAAAGACCTTCCAGCCAACATTGAATACTTTGAACCGCCAGCTGTTCCGGGTTATGGAACATCAGACGGTTTCTCCTTGCGTTTGTTAGACAAAGGAAGTGATGTGGATTACCAAGAGTTTGACAAGGTAAACACCGAATTTGTTGAAGCACTAAAAAAACGAAAAGAACTCAGTGGATTGTTTGCATTTTATTCTGCTAAATATCCGCAGTACGAGATTTTAATTGACAATAGTCTAGCCATGCAAAAAGGGGTATCTATTGGTGAAGCAATGGAGAACCTAAACATTATGGTGGGTAGTACGTATGAGCAAGGGTTTATACGGTTTAACAATTATTATAAAGTCTATACACAAGCTTCTCCAGAATTCAGAAAGCAGCCATCTGATATTTTAAATATGTTTATTAAAAATGATCATGGAGATATGGTTCCATATTCTGCTTTCATGAGTATTAAAAAAACACAAGGACCAAATGAGATTTCTAGGTATAATCTTTATATCTCCTCTTTAATCAATGGGGTCCCGGCAAAAGGCTATTCTTCTGGAGATGCTATCAATGCCATTAAGGAAGTAGCAAAAACGTCTTTGCCAAGAGGATATGATATAGCATGGGAAGGTATCTCCTTTGATGAATCAAGAAGAGGAAATGAAGCACTTTATATTTTTTTAGTAGTTATCTTCTTTGTTTACCTGATCTTATCAGCGCAATACGAAAGTTTTATTTTGCCAATGGCTGTATTGCTTTCAATCTTCCCTGGAGTCTTTGGTTCATTCTTCTTATTAAAGGCAATGAATTTGTCTAATGACGTGTATGCACAAGTTGGACTAATTATGCTTGTAGGTTTGCTGGGTAAGAACGCAGTATTGATTGTTGAGTTTGCGGTACAAAAACACAATCAAGGTGCAACAGCTTTAGAATCAGCCATTGCAGGTGCTAAAGCGCGTTTTCGTCCAATTCTCATGACCTCCTTTGCATTCATTGCGGGTTTGATTCCACTTGTTTTGGCAAAAGGCCCTGGCGCAGTTGGAAATCATACTATTGGTGCATCTGCACTTGGAGGAATGTTGTTCGGAACTATTTTTGGTGTCATTGTTGTTCCAGGTCTTTATTACATTTTCGCCAAACTTCAGGAAGGCAGATCGCTCATCAAAGGAGAAGATTTGAACCCATTGACAGAAAATTATGTAGAAAGCAAAGAAGACACCGCCCTCACTAAACAGATTAAAAGCATCATCAAAAGAATAAGGAGGACTAACAATGAACAATAAAATACTAGTCTTTTTGACTATCGTCTGTTTTGCTGCCTGTAAAATACCGGCACTAGTTACCAAACAAGAAGACAAAACAGTACCTGCATATTATAATACAGCTCAAGATTCAACTAATATTGCATCCATCAAATGGCGTGAGTACTTTACGGATCCGTATTTGATTGCCCTTATTGATTCAGCATTAAAGAACAATCAGGAATTAAATATTGCACTTCGTGAAATTGAAATTGACAAGAATGAAATTCAAGCGCGAAAAGGAGAGTATTTACCCTTTGTAAATATTGCTGGTGCTGCAGGAGTAGATAAAACAGGAAGATACACCTGGGATGGTCTTTCCGAGGAAGATTTGAAAGCCAATCCTGACAAAGCACCAAAGCATATTGGTGAATTCAGAGTAGGTGTTTATGCCACTTGGGAATTGGATGTTTGGAAAAAACTGAGGAATGCAAAAAAATCTGCAACATTAAAATACTTTGCAACTATTGAGGGGAGAAATTTTCTTGTTACCAATTTGATTGCAGAGATTTCAAGCTCTTATTATGAATTATTAGCGCTTGACAATATGATGTCTATAGTGCAACAGAATATTGAATTGCAACAAAATGCATTGCGCATGGTAAAGCTTGAGAAAGAGGCGGCCAAGGTTTCTCAGCTTGCAGTTAACCGATTTGATGCACAATTATTGCATACGCAAAACCTACAGTATAATATTCAGCAACAAATTGTGGAAACAGAAAATAAAATAAATTTTCTTGCAGGTAGATTCACTAAGCATGTTCCAAGAGCAAATACTTTGTTGAATGACATCCCCAATGAAATGGTACAAAGCGGAATCCCATCACAGTTATTATTAAATAGACCGGATATTAGACAAGCCGAACTAGCATTGGCTGCCTCTAAGATGGATGTGCAAGTTGCTAGAGCAAATTTTTATCCTTCGTTTAGGTTAAGTGCTGGTACAGGATTTACGGCATTCAATCCTGGTTTTGTATTCACACCAGAATCATTGCTTTTTAATTTAGTAGGTGATGCGGTAGGACCATTGATTAATAAAAATGGAATCAGAGCTGCTTATCAAAACGCCAATGAAAAACAGATAATATCGGCCTATCAATATGAACGCACCATTCTAAGTGCATTTATAGAAGTAGCTAATCAATTATCATTTATTAGCAATTATAAAAATAGTTATGAGACCAAGGCTAAAGAAGTTGAAATTCTCAATCAGTCAGTAGAAATTTCTAACAAATTGTTTATTTCTTCTAAAGCAGACTATATTGAAGTGTTGCTAACACAAAGAGAAGCGCTAGATTCCAGAATGGAATTAATTGAAACTAAATTAAAGCAATTACAAGCAAAGGTCAATATATACCGTGCACTTGGTGGAGGTTGGAATTAATACCTAGGTTTCCCACCAAACGGGTAAAGGCATAAATAGAATCCTAGAAATCCTGATAGACAGAGGGCTTAAGATTATACACTACTAGGTCCACTTGTAAATCAAGCAGTTATGAAGTAAAGTTCATAACTGCTTTTTTATTTCCCCTAACATCACAAAATTTTATACAATAAATCAATGGCTCCATTAGTTTAAGTCAATAAATGAATAAATGAAACAACATTTCCTATTCCTTTTCATATTGACCCTATTGTACGGGTCTAATCTGAATGCCCAACAATATCCAGAAATGATTAAGGTAAAAGGAGGCTCATTTAAAATGGGCGATGAATTGGGAGTAGGAGAAAAGGATGAACTACCTGTACATAGTGTAACCGTAAAAACTTTTGGGATTGCCAAAACGGAGACTACCGTGTTGCAATGGAAAACCTATTGCAATGCAACTGGTCTACCAATGCCCAAAGCTCCCCAAGGGGGATGGGTTGATCATGATCCCATGGTCAATATAAGCTGGGAAGATGCCATTGCTTATTGTAAATGGCTTAGCAATAAAACTGGAAAACAATATAGATTACCAACAGAGGAAGAATGGGAGTTTGCAGCTAGGGGTGGCAAGAAAAGCAAGGGCTATCAATATAGTGGGGGACAAAACATAGAAAGTGTTGCTTGGAACAAAAACAATAGCAAAAATTTGGTTCATGCGTAGCCCAAAAAAAAGCAAATGAACTAGGTCTTTATGACATGACAGGCAATCTATGGGAATGGTGTTTGGACTGGTATATCTTTGAAGCCTATACATTTGCTCAAGACAATAAAAAGGATGATAGAATTAGGGGTACACGTGTCATAAGAGGAGGCTGTGCTACTACACCAGCCCTAGGTTGTAGAAATGCTAGCCGTGGTAGTAGCGAACCCGGTTTTCGTTATGCTTATAGCGGTTTTCGGGTGGCCATTCAATGAATTTTTAACCCGCATACTATCTTTAAAATATGAGACTACTTGCCATTATGCTGTTTGTTCTTTCAGTGAACATATCAAAAGCACAGTTACCTGAAGTGACTACAACTTTTAATCAATCAAATTCAGATGTCAATAATGGCATTGAAAATGAAGGTTGGTTTTTTACCAATAATGGTGAATATAAATGCCGGTTTAGGAATACACCAGATGGAGCGAATCACGCATTTGTCAAATTAGCAGAATTGATGATCAAATTCAACGGGAAAGTCAGCAATTTGGATAATTCCAATTTTAAAAAATTACCTAAAAAGATAGATGAATCATATGACTTTGATGAGTTTGTCAAATTAACTCAAAATAAGGATTTCTATATCAGTAGACGGTTCAGAATGCTTACTGGGCCATTTAGAGAGATAGAAATCAATAATGTTGAGGGAAGAGAAATCCCGTTTTGGACCATTAGAGCAATTAGAGCAAAATAGGTATTCCTTTAATCAAACCTGCCCTTGCCTCCCTTCTTCCCAGTCTGCCAATGTTAGTTCTCCCTTTTGCTTCCTCGCTGTTTTTTATTTGTATAAACATTTTGCATAAAAAACCGCTTAAAATTTGTAGCTATATCCCAGCCTAAACACCTGGGTTTCCAAATAATCGGAACTCCTTAAAGTAAATCCATTACCTATAATTACTTTGGTCAAAACCAGTGTATTAAACAAATCGGTTGCATTCAAAAAAAGTTCCCCTTTTCCTTTTTGAATTTGTTTCTTGACACCCAAATCCATTGAAAAACGCGATTCTATTCTTCCTTGTGGAATAATATCAGGCGCTAACCAGATTGCTGTTAATTGTAAATCTGTTTTTCCTGGTAACTTAAAAAATAAGTTTGCTTTTAGATTCCCCGAAGTAATAAATGTTTCTTCAATAGAATAAATAGTAGGTACTGGATATTTATTGTTTATGGTAAAAGCATTGATAATATTGTGGTACAATGCCCCGCTTAAATTAGCCGTAAAAGATTTTGAAAATTCTTGTTGAAGGAATGTTTCTATGCCGGTTGCGCTACTTTTCCCTGCATTCTGAAAAATATTATAGATTAAAGTATTTCCGGGAACAATGGTAGCAATTCTTGTTATAGTAGCATTAACGCTATTGTGATAGATGGAAGTTGTTAAACTTCCATTTGACCAGCCCAATTTGTACCCAATTTCAAACCTATTTGTGAATTGAGGACGCAATGTTGGGTTTCCAACTTTGAGTAATTCGGGTTCATCATATTTTGGGAAAATTCGAATATCAACTTCATTGGGACGATCTACCCGTTGGTTGAAAAATGCGGTTAATTTATTGCGGTTGTTAACCTTGTATCCAAAGCGAATAGTTGGAAAAGGTTTCGCATAATTGTATCCATCTGAAGTATATGTAGGATGAGTTGGATTCACTTCATAATCCACTTTAACGTATTCCATGCGGATTCCCGCTTCTAGTTCTATTTTGTTGTTTTCAAAAACATAGTTCCCATATACTGCTGGAATAGCTTCTTTATAATTGGCCCAACCTCCTGCGTTGCTATCAATTGGTGAGTTCAGTCCTGGGAAAAACTGCATGTTAGTAGGAATTGAGCGGTAGCGGAACTTCATGCCTGTTTCAATCCTGCCGTGTTTTAAGGGTCTCACATAATCTACATTTAAATCCGAAACATGTTCGTCAGATAACAACTTGAAAGCGTCTTGACCAGTAAAAGTAGGCATGATATTGGTGAAGAAATATTGCTCATCTTCCCGGTGAAAAGTGTAATTGAATCCAGCTGTAAGTTGGTGTCCTGGTTGTTTGAATTTATGCTGATAACTAGCCGATGCTATAGCTGTATATTTAACTTCGTCTTCCAGAAACTGCCACAAGCGTAAACGTTGTGAAAAGTCTTTGTTGAAATATGGAACATCTCCATCATCCAGAATTTTCTCACGATTAAAATAGCCAGATACCGTTAAGCTGTTAGATGCATCCGGTGTCCAGTCAATCCCAGTTTTAACCGTTGCAAAAGTGGTTGTACGGTTCCGCTTTACTTGTTGGTTAATGACTATTCCATTGGAATAAGTTCTTTCTGAAAATTCGTTTCGGTTCAGGGTCTGTGTATATAACCAATCCCCTTGGAGAAATGTATTGAGTTTATTCTTTCGGTAGTTTAAAGAAATTGATGGATTGAGTTTTGGTGTTGCACTAAACTGCGGTCTGATTGTTGGCAAATTTGGTTTCCTTTCCCAAAGAGCACCAAGCCCTCCCATAATCCCAATCTTCCCATTAAAACCTTCCTGTTTATTTTTCTTGTAAATGATATTGATGATGCCTGCATTCCCGTTTGCATCATAAATAGCCGAAGGATTGTTGATGATTTCTATACGTTCAATTGCCGAAGCTGGTAAATTGTCAAGCCCAGTTTGACCGTTAAAACCCGTAATGGCACTTTGTTTGCCATCAATTAATATAGCAACTTTGTCATTGCCTCTAAGTTGCACTTTTCCATCTTGAACAGTTACTCCTGGTAGGTTTTGCATGGCTTGCAAAACTGATCCTCCTGCTTGTGAAATGTTATTGCCTACCGCAAATACCTTTTTGTCCATTTTTTCATTTACCCCATCTTTCTGCTTAGAAGCTGTAACAATTACATCAGTTAGCTTGTTTACGTTTTCAAACAGTTCAATGTTACCAAGGTCTAGATAGGCGCTAAGTGTACCAACAATTATTTCTTGCTGATGCTTAACATAGCCTCCTAACAAAGCTTCCATTAAATAGGTGCCGCTTTTGATTCCACTAAGCGTAAACCTTCCCTCCTCGTTAGTGATGGTACCGCCTACAAAACTGCTGTCTTTTTTAGTTTTGATTAGAATGCTTACATAAGATATTGGGGCTTTGCTTTTACCATGCCTTGTTAAACCTGAAATAGATACACTGGACTGGGCTAAGGCAAAAACCGGGACAAAAAACAAGGCAAGAAAAAATAATATTTGATTTTTGTAATTCATAGTTCAAAATAAAAAACAAATTCTGTTGCAAATCTGAACTAGGATTTAGTTACGACTTCAGATTCTCTCCAAAATTAAACTGTATTTTACAACCTTAACTGGGCTGCAATTGAAAATTCTGATTATTGAAGATGAAATTACCTTGAACCAAAGTATGGTGGAGTTCCTAAGTGCGGCTGGTTATCTATGTGAATCCGTATTCAGTTACAAAGCTGCGTTAGAAAAAATTGACTATTACAGCTATGATTGTATTGTGTTAGACATTATGCTACCGGGTGGTTCAGGCCTAGATCTTTTGAATTATCTTAAGCTTGATAAAAAAACAGATGGGGTAATCATCATTTCTGCTCGCGGTACCCTTGAAGACAAAATAGAGGGTTTGCAGCTTGGAGCCGATGATTATCTGATTAAACCCTTCCATATTGCCGAACTTAGTGTAAGGATAGCCGCGATTATTAGAAGGAAAAACTTTAACGGGCAATCTGTTGTAAGCGCAGGTGATATACAGATTGACACTGTTAGTAAATCCGTTATTATATGTAGCAAAACTGTTGAATTAACACAAAAAGAGTTTCAATTACTTTTGTTCTTAGTCATCAATAAAAACCGGGTACTATCCAAAAATACAATTGCAGAACATCTTTGGGGGGATAGTATGGACTTTCCCGACAACTATGATTTTATTTATTCGCATATTAAGAACCTTCGAAAGAAAATTGTTGCTACAGGCGGAGAGGATTGCATTAAATCCATTTATGGGGAAGGATATAAAATGCAGCTACTATGAAATTATTTGACAAATACAATCGGGTTAATTTAACATCTACCATTATTACTTTTGTAGTTGGCAGCATTGCATTCTATTTTGTTCTTGATTATGTACTTACTAGTCAACTAGACCGCGGCCTGCTTGTTGAACAATCCGAGATTGTAGACTTTGTTAAGGAACATAAAGAAGTGCCAGAACCACTGACCACAAAACATCAATGGACAGAATATATATTAATCAATAAACCCATTGCCCTTCCCAAAGCAACTACAACAGAAGCTTTCAACAAACTGGAAAATGAAATACAACATGTTCGACAATTGGTATTTACAATAGCTGCAGGGGGACGCCTATATAGGGTTATTATCAACCAATCTAAAACGGAAACGGAGGATTTGTTACAAATGATCATCTTGGTGATAATCTTGATGATTGCTTTGATATTACTCTCTAACTATCTGATTAACAGGAAGCTAGTAACTGTATTGTGGAAACCTTTCTATACAACCATTGGCACCATCAAAGACTATAGGCTGGCTGAAAAGAAAGCCCTTCAACTACCTCGAGAAAAACTTGACGAAATTGATTTACTTAACACTAGCCTAAATTCAATGACTGAACGCATTCACCAGGATTATCATGCATTAAAAATGTTCACAGAAAATGCTTCACATGAAATGCAGACACCACTAGCAGTTATACATTCAAAAGTGGAATCACTCCTTCAACTTAGCCAAGGACAAGAAGCTATGGTTCATCAATTGATGACCATTGAAGATGCAACTTTAAAACTTTCAAGATTGCATCAGTCATTGCTTTTACTTGCCAAACTTGAAAACCGCCAATTTGAACTAATTGAACCTGTTAATCTTACTTCTATTTTGCAGTCTAAATTAGAAGAACGTGAATTGATTATCAAAGCAAAAGAATTGAAAGTTGCAGTAATTTTAGAAGAAGTTCATTTACATTTCCACCAGCATTTAGCAGAGATTATGATCAATAACCTGCTTAACAATGTGATTCGCTATACTCCTTTGCATGGATCTGTTGGAATATATCTAACAGTCAACGAACTGTCAATTAAAAATTATTCAATTAATGGAGCTTTAGATAAGCAAAAGTTATTCCAGCGTTTTTATAAGGAAGAACAATCTGCTGAAAGTACAGGTCTTGGACTTGCTATAGTAAATGAAATCTGTACTTTGGCCGGTTTTAGTATAGAATATAGTTTCATATCTCAGGAACACGTGTTCATGATTTATTTTAATACTCAACCAGCATAAAATTCAGAATCCCAACAAAATGTAGTGATAGGTTTGAGAAAAAATAAATGATTATGAAGAAAATCTTATTGGTACTTGCTCTTATTATCACAGTAGCAGGTATTGCTCAAAAAAACGATGTTGCCCCCGATGCGGCAAAGGCGGCTTTTTCAAAAGCCTATTCCGGAGCCAAAAATGTAAAATGGGAAAAGGAAAATAGTAATTTCGAAGTATCCTTTACATTGAATGGCCAAGAAGCGTCTGCCATTTATGATTCCAAAGGAACATTGTTAGAGTTTGAACAGGAAATGAAAGTCACTGATCTGCCTACTGTTGTAACAGCTTACATGAAAGAGCATTACAAAAGGGATACAGTCAAGGGAGCTGCCAAGATTACTAAAGCTGGAGGAGCTGTAAACTATGAAGCGGAAATTAAAGGAAAGGATGTAATCTTTGATGAGAAAGGAAAATTTATAAAGGAAGTGAAAGATTAAAATTGGCAATATTTCTATTGCCTTACTAGGCCCACTTAAACCATTTATGATTTGTTTCATAGGTGGTTTTTTATTTTACGCCATGTTCTACCTTTCCTTACAACTTCTTATAAATCTTTATTTCGAAAGCAACCTCCAAAACTTTTTCAAAGTATTAATATAGACTTTCGTTATCAACTGCCTTTTGCAAATATGGCTTTTGCCATGCTTAAAACAACTGTTGCACCTGCTTCTATGATTAGTTCAATTTCCGAGGGGGTATAACCGACCATCATTCAGTTTTTACGAATACTTTGTAAAAATTGATAAAAATATTTTTGATAAAATCAGCTGGAAAATTAAGTTAGGTAGTATAAAATTAGTTGTACGTTCTAATGAATTCAGGAATATTGAAATCCCCATTACAGTAATGGCTGAGGTATCGGGTACAGTTTACCAGCAAACAGAAAATGGGAAAATCCCAATGGAGCGGATTTATATAGATATTTATAATGAGCAAGGAGTGCTTGCTGCAAAAATATTATCAGAGGCAAATGGATATTATAGTTACTTAGGATTACCCCCTGGTATATTTAAATCAGGCCAGATGCAGTTCAATTAAAAAAACTCAACTTACAATTCTCAGAAAGTGAGTTAATATGTATTATTAAATCAAGCTTTAATGGAAATACTTACCAGAACAATGATTTTATTTTAAAGAAGATTTCTCAATTAGTCCCTTAAACCATCTCCACCCTTCTTCCCAAATTTCCTAGGATAATAAGAGAAAGTGAGCATAAAATACTGCTGTAGCCCATTGGTGATATTGGTAGATGTGCCGTATGAGCTTACGGAGTTGGTAATGTTCTGGTATTGTTTTAGAATATCCATAGCAGCCAATTTTAGTTCTCCTTGCTGCTTCATGAATCTATAAGTGGCAAATGCATTCCAAAGTACTGTAGGTTTAGCTAGGCTTGAGTTGTTTATGTGGTCTAGGGTAGTGCCAATGCTAAAGTCTTTTGGATAATTGAGGTTGATGCTAATATTGGTTGTATTGCTACTATTGGTAAAATTGTTGAGTTGACTCACGGTTTGACTTACTTGATTAAACTCCAATCTTTCCGCAATACTAGCAACCAACATTGTTGCCAAAGAAAACTGCAAAGTAATTTGATTAGATAGCCTAGAACTTTTACTAATGTTATAGATGCCATCAATATAATTGGGTTGATTGCCCAAATTGTAGGATCCATTATACATCAGTTGTAAAGTGTTTTTCTTCATCCGTTTAGAAACATTCACATTATAATTCAGATTCAGATTTTTGCCTTGGTCTGCATTAATATAATAGGTGATCCTTTTTCCGGAAAGAGCATTGATCACGCTGTCTGTAACAGGGTTCTCTGATAGGTTATAATTAGCGCCAAAAAAGGCATTGATGCCATAAGGCGATTTCTGGTTCTGTGTATTATAGTTTCCATTCAAGTTGAGGTTATGGATCACGGTATTTTTAAGGTTGGGGTTACCTACGTTGATATTGTAAGCATTAATATCATCAACAATAGTAAATAAGGCGTCTATAGAGGGATATTCAAAATTCTTATTATAATTCATGGAAAGATTATAATTGTTTTTCTGGCTATTGAAACTATTATAGTTGATACTAGCTTCATACCTGAAAAATTGCATTTGCCTATTTAAATTACGCCATGATATAGATGATTGATTGTCTTCCCATCTAAAGTCTTCCATAATCTTAGCCTGAATATTCAAGCTTTTAAAAACTGATAACCTGTTTTTGTTAAAGGATTTTGCAAAGGACAAACCAGGAATATAACCCATTGTCTTTCTGTTATTCTCATTAGTCAGGTTATTATTGACAATAAATTTTTTGGAAGCACTATCAAAATCACTCACTCTAGAATTGCTATTAGATTGGTTTGTATTGAAGGCCTGGTCTAGTCTTATATCAATGCCCCCTAAATTGTATCTCCCAAATAATAGTCTGCGCAATCCTCTATAAATGAGATTGGACCTAATACCAAAATTGCTGTTGTCATTTAGGTAAAGGCGGTTATAAGAAGTATCCTTATTATTTACAGTAAATGACTTAAAAATACTAACTACATTTCTTTCTGAATTTGACTGTGAATTTTGAAGATTGGCATTAAAACTAAGGTTTGTCAGTGGCTGGTCATTATCAGATTTTGAATAACTCAGATTTAAACTTTGATTGTTGGATTGGCTAGTTTGACTACTTGCAACATCATTGGTACTTTGAATAGCACCCTTGGAATCAGCGGTTTCAGTGCGATTAGTAGAAACACCTTTTCTATCATTGATACTGGCAGAGCCACCTAAGTTGAAGTTATCATTGTAAGAATTGTTTTTGACATAGTTAAATCCAATACTATGATTGTTGCTGTTACTGGCCTGTTGTCCCTCTTCTTTGATTAATTGTTCTGCTCCAGCAACAATTCTGTTTTGATTGCGCAGGTTGGTTATCCAACTATCGCCCCCGCTCATAGTATAGTTGGCGGTTAGGCGGTTGTTTTCTCTGCTATTGGTTTCTGCTTTAAAATTTTGTGTTAATGAAATACCTACGGAATGATTTTTATTAATACCACCCACGCCAAACCTACCTGTTCTAAATAGGTTGGGATTGTTGGTTCTATAAGTGTTGTTCTGCATCATCTGATCCAGGCTGCCAATATCTTTATTGATATTATTATATCCTCCACCAACGCTTAAACTGAATTTTTTATCATAAGTCTGCAATGCTAAGTCAGTTTCAAAACGGTCATCTGTTCCCAATCCAGCACCCCCTTTTCCAAAATAGCCTTTTTTAGCCGTCTCCTTTAATTTGATATTCATGGACAAGATAGAATCCGTTTGCTGACGGCTCGTATTCCCAATATTCTCCCTATCATATTCTTGGTACAATTGAATTTTGTCAATGGCAGATTTAGAAAGGTTTTGAGTGGCAATTCTTGGATCTGTTGATCCAGCAAAAGGTTTACCATCTACAAAAACGTTTTGTACTTTTCTGCCAGAAACCGTAATACTTCCATCGGCCCAAACCGTCATGCCCGGCACCTGATTTAATAATTCTTCCACCACCTGGTGGTCTTTTAATTTAAATGCTGCCGGATTTATCTCTAAAGTATCGCCATTCATACGCACAGGAATCACGCTTTTAACCACAACCGAACTACTGTCTTTGGCATTATAAGATAAATAGATATTCAAGCTATCTTTTCCAGTGACCAGATAAGGAGCATTATAAGTATTGTATCCTACATAGCTAATATTGAGTAACAGTTTGTTTTTGAGTGTTAGTTTCTCAAATGAAACGGCCCCATTTTTATCGGATAATTGATAAGTAAGTAAACTTGAATCGGGCCTAAACAGGCTAACCGTAGCCATTTCAAGCACGGTTTTACTGGTAGAATCAAAGACCACCAGTTTTAGTTTTCCTGTCTGGCCAAAAGCCACCATAACAGAACCCAGTATGATCAAGAACAGGATAATTTTTTTCATATTAATCTTTGAGCTTGAATGCAACTACTAGCAAACCATTTTTATCCGAAAGCTTATTTGCATCTGCAGCCAATTCTTTAGGAACTTCCACTTCTGGATGTTGTTTTAAAAAGGTACCAATCATATCTGCTTTCAATAACTTATAAAATCTTTGACCAGATCTTACTATGTTATATGGGGTTAACAAAGACAGATTATATTGTTTGGCGTCACCCTTAATTTTATTGGCATTGTAAGCAGTATGTGTTTGCTTGTCATACACAAACACTTCATAATGTGAAAAGAAACTGATAGTCAAATAAATCAGTTTGGGAGTTTCATAGAAATCTCTAATTTGATGAAACAACCAACCATTGTTCCGTTTAAAATTTTCCCTATCAGCTTTGCTATCTGGCCTCTCTATGAAAAAATTAGGAGAAAGACTATTCTCTAGCGGCATCACCAATTGGTACAAAGGGGTTAGCACACCTTTTACAGATTGATAAATAGTATCACAGTAGGGCCTTAACAAATAAGAAAGATCTAGTTTTTCAGTAAGTGCAATACCTACAGATTCTTCACTAAATAAAAACTTGGGTTCGTTCACTCGGTTATAAGGGAAATAGTTTTTAACCAATTGCTCCTTTTCATAAACGCTCAGCTCATAACCTATACTGTCTTTGTATAAGGTACTAGTATTGATTTTTGTTTGAACATACTGATTAGCATAAAAAGGATAAGCGCCAATCAGATCATATTTGGTAGGCTTTACTTTTTTAATAGCAAAGGTTGTGTCCTGTAAATTGATCACGTATTTTTTGAAATACTTGAGGTTATGCTCGTTGCTCCAATCTAATTGAATCTTCACCCTGTCTTTAGAGGTAAGGGTATAATTACTGTTATTGCCAAAGAAGACAATCTCATTGGTTTTAGAATTGTAACTAGGATATAAGTTTGTGATCTGCGACTTATAATTGATTTGTTTTAGAAAAGCGCCATTTTTGGTATAGATATATAAATATCCTGCAGCATTATCCGTGATTAAAAAATATTTTTCCGTTAATCTAACGTTGGCGTATTCATTAAAAACAATTCCTTCAACAGAAGCCAATGGTAGAAACTGAATGCTGTCTACATAGCTGCTTTGTTTTTGAATGGTGGGATTTTTGGGGTTTAAGTAGATTTTTTCAATGGGCTGTGCCTGAAGCAGATTTACCCAAAAACAAGCACCCATTAAAACGGGGAAACAGCTTTTTTTCAAAAAGCAGGTAGACAAAAAACTTGGGCGTGCAGAAATGGACAAAGGACTTGGTTAGTTTGTTATTTGTAAACTAACTAAAAATAAGTACATATACTTATTTTGAATGATATTTTATATTAAAGGAGGAATAGGGTTTTTAAAGGCATGAAATCTTGTAAAACCTATGATTTAGTCTTGATTTGTATCAAATCTACTGCTTCCATGAATTTGATGCACTTTCCTGAAACCCTACCCAGGTCATGGTCAGTAATGGCAACTTTAACAAGTGCATACTCAACCAAGAGGCTGGGGTGATGATTTTGTTTGTCTGCTATTTGCATGACCTCATTAACAAATGCCATCACTTCTTTGTAATCACTGAAGTGAAATGTTTTTACTTGTTCGTTGTTTTCTACTATCCAATTATTATTGTTTGTCATAATCTTAATTCAACAGTTAAAATAATTCCGGCGTATCAATAAAACTACAATAGATCATCCCAATTGTTTTAGATTTTGGTCAATACCCACTAATTATAGAAATTGTCATCTGAATTGTACAAACTATCAACTATGAAGCAGTTTGCTTGTCTATTCACCTGTATTCTTTTTTTTCAATCGCAAGCTCGTATACCTATATCAACTAAAGCAAAGATGATTCCTATTAAAATTAAGTTGACAATTGGGGCTAATACTTTTACAGCCTCATTAGCCAATAATAAAACAGTGCATGCCTTTAAAAGTAAATTGCCCTTTGAGTTAAAAATGATAGAATTAAATGGGAATGAAAAATATACAGAACTAGATAGTCCATTACCTACTAATGCATCTAATCCAGGTAGGATTAGTATTGGAGACATTTTGCTTTATGGAGATCAAACCCTAGTAGTATTCTACAAGTCTTTTTCTACACCCTATAGTTACAGCAATATTGGAAAAATAGATGATGTTACAGGATTGGCTTTAGCCTTGGGTTCTGGGAATATTAGTGTTAAATTTGAATTAGTTAAATAAAATTGCCATGCAAATTACAAGAATAGGATCAACGGCTTCTTACAAAGGTCCAGATGATTGGTTCACTGGATCAGTTAGAGTAGATTCACTTTTTGAACCCAATGAATCAAGAAATGTTGCAGGCTACAGTGTAACGTTTGAACCAGGCGCAAGGACTGCTTGGCATACACATCCTCTTGGGCAGACCTTAATAGTTACTTCAGGCTGCGGTTGGGTTCAAAGAGAAGGTGGGCCTATTGAAACTATTTTTCCAGGTGATATTGTTTGGTTTGAAGCCAACGAAAAACATTGGCATGGCGCAACTGCTACAACAGGCATGACCCATATTGCTATTCAAGAATTTCTGAATGGAAAAGTGGTTGAATGGATGGAGCAGGTAACAGAACAGGACTATTTAAAAAAATAGTGGTCTTGAATCTAATTCAAGCCTAAATTGTATTCTGATACAGTAGTGCCAAGCTAATTTTAACCTACTTAAGCTGTAAACAATAGCTGCTGAAACATTATATTAGTTTAAACCAATAAACTCAACTACTTTAAGTTGCTTTATACTGGTTAATTAGTTCTTTACCATCTATTGATACTCTCAATTGCAGTAGCCAAAAGAGAAATTCAAACTGCACTTAAAGAAGGAAGAGCTACTGACAATAGGTGGCATATCACCAAAGAAAAGAGTCTGTTTTATGCTTATGGTTTGGTATTCCCGCTCATTGGATTGAATGGAGAGATGTTGGGTTACGTTAAAATATTACGTGACTTAACAGAAAGAAAAAAATCAGAAGACGCTATTAAAAAATATGTAACTGACTTAGAAGAATTGAATACACACAAAGAATCTGTGCTGGCTATTCTTTCACATGATCTAAGAAGTCCTCTTTCAGCCATTATTGGGTCACTCAAATATTTGAAAACGAATTTTCGTCAAATGAAACCTGACATGGTTCAAGATATGCTTGACATGGCATATAAATCTTCTATTGATGAACTAGAAATGTTAGACTATTTAGTGGAATGGGCTAGAATCAAATATGCTTCAGATGTATTCTCCCCAACAATTTTAAAACTTACTGATTACATTAATAAAGTTTTTGAAACATTAAAAGAATCTGCTTCAATTAACACCATCAACCTTCATCACGAGGTTGAAGAGGATACGGCTGTATTTGCCGATGGAAAAATGCTCATTTCCATTATTCAAAACATTGTTTCAAATGCCATCAAGCATACTGAAAAGGGAGGGAAAATCACCATTTCAGCCAATACCAAAGAAGACAAACTGATAGTTCAAGTTAAAGACACAGGAATTGGTATGTCTAAGGAAATTATGGAGAAACTGTTTACCCCACAAATGAAAACTTTGTCAGAAACCCGCAAACAGCATAAAGGCGCTGGTGTTGGATTGCTATTGGTAAAAGGGTTTTTAGAAAAAAATGACGGTGAAATTTGGGTAGAGAGTATGGAAGGAGAAGGGTCTTCCTTTTATTTTACTTTACCTATTGAAAAGCCTAGTAATAAAATTGGCAGTTCTGATGAAATCATGTTTGACCAATGTGCCTAATGTGTTGAATAGTTTTAAAAAGTTTCTCCCATCCAAGCAGCCAATTCCTTTTTAATAGCTGCGCCAATGATTTTTTGTTTGGCAGGGTCCGTTAATAAAGCCCTACTCACGGCATTATCTCCAATTTCTAACAAGACCCTATATGGAGCTTTATTCACGTGCTCGTCTAAACTGTAAAAACTCAACTTACCAGTTGCAGCACATTTGTAATCATTTCTCCCCGTAGTACTATCTAATAATACGCCCCTGTTTTCCAAATCGGTTGCAGCTGAAATGGCTTTGATTAACCTGGCAGCCAGCAAACGGTTTGCTGATTCATAACTGTCTCCATAATGTATATAACCCCATACCGCATTTCTTTTGGTACCTCCATTGTTGTGAACCGCAATCAATACCTGTGGTTGTAGTTTGTTGGCCGCTTCTAATTCAAAAGCATAACCAGATATTTTACCATCTACCATAGCCGATGTTTCTGCAACAGAAGTATTGCTACCCACATTGGCATGATGTACACCGGTCTCCCCCAAAACTCCAGACTTTGTATTCCTTTAAATGGGGTTTGGTTTCCATGGCTGCTTCCACAATAGCATTACAAGTGGCAGCTTCACTAAAATCAACACCCGTATTGGTCTGGTGCGATGGTTGCCATACAATTACTGGTTTCTTTTTTGAATCAACACTATTAGATTGATAAGACTGATTCAAGAAAAAAACAAAAACCAGCAGGATCAAATGAATTCTCTTTATGTTCACAGTTTTGTATTTCAATTGAATTTACTTTATTATTTCAAACTTTACAATACATTTAAATAGCTCATTGACTTGTAACATTTTTTAATTCCTTTCGTTTTAAAAATGGGTTGTACCCACAAAGAGTTTAAATTCCTCAGGTTAGTCATGTATATAATATTCAAATTAGCAGTATGAAATTTCTATTTATTTGCATATTTTCATTTTTTGCCACTTTTATTTATGCCCAGACTGATATCAAAACCTATGTTACAACCAATACTAGCACAATCCAATCAATTAGCCCTGATTCTTTAGATTTTTCTGATTTAGAAACAATAGGAACTGCCATTGGAAATGCTAGAATTGTTATGCTTGGTGAACAAGACCATGGTGACGCACCTACTTTTTTAGCAAAAACAAGACTCATTCAATATTTACATCAGAAAAAAGGGTTTAACATCATTGCATTTGAAAGTGATTTTTTCTCGGCTACTTATGGATTTGAGAATAATGCTACATCAAAACAAGACTTTCTCAAATATTACAAAGCAAATCTAGTTCCATATTGGACATTAAGTGATGCAGTAAGTTCCTTGTTTACTAAAGTTATTCCAGAAAGTTATAACACTGCTAATCCATATATTATCACAGGCTTTGATAACCAACAATTTTATAAATATGCAACTTCAAATTTGTCTCAATTTTGCGACAGTTTAGCAAGGGATTGCAAGCTGGAAATATTAAACAATGAAATATTGTATAAAACTGTTTTGGCAAGTATTAAAACACTTTCTAATCCAATGTTATGTGTTTCTGAAAGTAAATCATTCTATGAAGACGCCTCTAATGCTTTAACAGTATTTAAAAATGAATTCAAAGCCAAAAAAGGAGTTGAATATATTGGTTGTATTTTAATTGATAACATAATTGCATTTTCGCAACAGTTATTATTGAAGAATGATTTTACTGCAATGGTTAATGTAAGGGATATTCAAATGGCAGAAAATCTTAAATGGTTGTACAAAGTTAAATACCCAAATGAAAAAATAATTGTATGGGCAGCCAACTATCATATTTCCAAGTATATGGGACATTTCAATAAGAATTCTTTAAATAACAATATTTCAATGGCTACTGAATTTGTAAAAGATAAAGAGATAGAGAAACTTACGTATTCAATAGGATTTACCTCTTATGATGGAGAAGCAGGTAGAATAGGAACAAAACCATTCAAAGTGGAAAACCCGGATAAAAATGGTTTTGAAAATTGGATTGACAAATCAACCAATTATGCTTTTGTTGATTTTAAAAAATTCAATTTATTGAATCCTCAATTTAAAACTGAGTTTGAAATGAAAAGTTGTGTCAGCGATAATAACGTTCATAAAAGTTATCCTGCTCAATGGAACAAAATATTTGATGGTATATTCTTTATCAGACATATGTATCCTTGTGTGATAAAATAGTAACTAAAGCAAACCTTCCGTCTATTTGTAATTGGAAAATGAATACTAGTAACTATAAAAGCATTCCTATTTTGCCCAATAATCAAATACGGTTACTGCCGTAGGCGATGGATTCAGAGATGCCACAAATGCCTTGTGAGCAGGGTGAATTAAGTAGGCGTCTCTATCAGCTTCACTAGTGAATGACAATAAAAAACAATGGGTTAAACCTTTGTTCAGGTTTTCAGGACTATTGTTGGTGCCGTATTCTAAAGCCTTAATCAAGTCAATTTTTCCTTGCAATGCTTTAAAAGAATTGACAACCTTATTCACATAATTGCTATCAACTCCTTTGTCCCATCCAAACATGACCACATGTCTCAATACCTTTTTTTCCATTTTTTGTGCATTTAAAAAATTGCTGCTAAGCAGGAGGATCATGGAGAAGAAAAATGCTTTTTTCATATGTACAATTTGAAATGATTTAATTAATATTTCGCAGGCTGATCCGCCTTTGGTAATGTCTTCTTAATGAAATTGCGCAAGCTTTGGTTGCTGCTTTCTAGATCGGGTTTGCGCAGGTACATCATGTGTCCGCTTCTATATCCTTCCCAACTAAGTCTGTCTTTTAGTCTACCACTGGGGTCCATTTGCCACATGCTGTACTTGGCATTGAAATAATCACAAGCACCATCGTAATAACCAGATTGAATCAGCACATGCAGATAAGGATTCTCTGCCATGGCCAATCTTAGGTTCTCACCACTCTTATCTCCAGTTCTATCCCAAGGATTTACTGGGCCAAACATATAATAGCGTAAATCGGTTTTGTATTTTAACTCATCCCTCAAATACATATTAATGGCTGGTGTAAAGGAATGTAGCCAAGAAGTAAGTTCTGAATTATAATCAGGTGCTTCACCGGCGTCCTTGCCATCAATTCCCTTGTATCTTGAATCCAAACGGCCAACGGTATAGCCTTTATCGCGCAGCAATTCCTTCCAAAACAAATTGGTAGAAACATTCAAGTTGTTTTGTAGCCATACTTTTTCTGCAATACCAGAATAGCGGGCCATTTTAGCAGCTATTTCTTTGCGTTTTGCATCTTCTAAAAATCCACCTTTTGAAATAGCAGGAATCAGTTCATTTATGGTAAACTGTTCTACTTCTGGTAACATGGCGGTTAAGTCCTTGGCTTGCAAATCTGAGGGAAGTGCTTTGTGGTACCAAGCTGTTGCTGCATAATAGGGCAACCTTAATGCAATGTCTACTGGTCCTTCTCTTTCAATACCTAAGTTGGTGGGCGATACCAAGATTACGCCATTCAAATACATCCAATGCGTATTTTGTAATTCTAAGGCCATGGCCGATACCCTTCCTGTACCATAACTCTCTCCAATCAAATATTTTGGCGATGCCCATCGGTTCATTCTGGATACAAATGTGTTTACCCATTCTGAGAGATACTTCACATCGGCCTTAACGCCAAAAAAGCGGCTGGTTGGAATATCCTTGCTCACGGGTCTAGAAAATCCAGTGTTCACTGGGTCTACATATACAATATCAGCCACGTCTAAAATGGATTGGGAATTATCGTGTAAGCCATAGGGTTGTACGGGGTATCCCTCGTCATCTACATTCAAGACCCTGGGTCCGGTATAACCCAATTCCATCCAAACAGAGGGTGTGCCTGGGCCACCATTAAATGAAATAACCAAGGGTCTGCTGGCCTTGTCCTTAACGTCTGATCTTTCATAATAAGTAAAGAATACCCCAGCCTGCACTTTGCCTTCCTCATCCCAAACCGGCATCATACCTGTTACGGTTTTGTAAGGAACCTTGGTACCCTTGATGGTTACTTCGTGTTCACTGCTGACAGTTTGGTCAGGATTAAAAGGAATATTGTAAGCGGCAGTTTTGGCATCCTGCGCTGCCGCAGGGGCTGCTGGTGCTGCAGTTCCTGAAGTTGGAGCGCCACCATTGCCTCTTTGGCCTTGGGCTATTGCTGTTAATACAAGTGAAAGGCTTAGAGCCGATAAGAGCATCTTTCTCATACTATAGAATTGATTTGAAAATTATTTTTTAAGATTAGCCAGCATAAATATAACCACATCCATGTTCCTGTGCCCTACCTAGTGCCCAAACACCTGATGGTACTAATTGAATACCGGGAAGCAAATGATTGATCCACTCTGCATAAACATCTGCTGGATCCAATTTCATTTTTGCAGCCATGTTTTTGGTTAATTTTTTGGTGGCCAAATCACAAACGCAGAACAATGCACCTCTTGCTTGCAGGTTTTTGATCCCGTCTACTTCAGGCAATGGAAAATCACCTTGCTTGGGTTCATAATAGAGATTTCTGATACTGGGTTTTTGGGTGTGGGTATCCGTGATTTTGAAATAAGCACCCAATTCATATTTTTCCCAAATACTATTGTTGTAAGCAATTCCAGTGGCCCCATGTCTTAAAACAGTCATGGCAGTAATTTCATGGTCTTTTGAACCAGTTTGGTTATTGGATGCATAATAGGCCCAGTTCCAGATAATGGGTAAGCCGCTATTCACATTGGCACCATCATACACTATTCTATGTTTTCCTTTGATATTTTTGAACCAAGCATCAGCTTGGTCTAATTGACTGGGAAAAAATCGCTCATCACTTGCATACAGGGGGTTGGTTAAAATAGACAAGCTACTGGCGGTAACGCCCATAGCCATGGCACTGATAAAATTTCTACGGGTGTTGGAAGAGTCTGTTTTCATGCTATTAAATAATTGACTCTGTTAATGTAAGAAATTATCAACAAAGCAGAAGCCCTTAAAAGCTTCTATTCAATTTATTTGTGTGTAAAGACTAGCACTTATTAAATCTTGGATCGGAACCCATAACTGTAGAAGGTCCTAGATGAAGTTTTTGTTTTAAAGAGCTGAATCGAAAAACTACTAGTTCAATCCAGAACTGTTTGAAGATTTTGCGCATGAGCGCGTGGTCATGTAGGGGAATAAATTTCCAATAGCCTTTAAAATTGAGCACCCATGATAGAAGACCTTGGTAATCTTTTTTCCAAGAAATTCTACGGATGTCTTTATAGAAAAGCGCCATTTCAATTTGAGGCTTATTCATTTTAGGGGCTTTGAATCCAGATAGATAATCACCACTGATAATTCTTTTAACAGCAGCAATAAAATCTTCTTTTACCAAAAACTTTGAATAAGCTATCCATGAATTGGGTCTGGGATCCATTTCTATTAAATGATACTTTCCACTTGTATGATCATGGATATACCTAATATTAGCAAAAGCATTCAACCCCATTTTTTTACCCAAGTCAATTAATGGTGGGGCAATGGCATCATTTTGATAATAATTTCTTTTAGTAGTATAGCTAAACTCATTTGATGCATGCGCAATTGCATTTGAACTTTGATAGTGCAGTAAATGACCTTTATAAAACAGTGCTTCTACACAAATCACTTCTCCCTCAATAAATTCTTGTATTACAATATCCTGTGACCCACAGCTTTTTGAAATTTGTTGTTCTAACTCTTCAATGGTGTGACTCACCGCCATATTGGCCCCACCATAACTTAAGTCTTGCTTGGTTAATAAAGGAAAATTTAAGCCTGTGATTAATTGATCAATATTGTTTTTATGTTGGTATACAGCATATCCTGGGGTATCTATTCCATTGTTCAGGCAAAATTCTGACAAGCCTTTTTTAGAACTGAGTAAAGCTTTGTTATGTATTAAACCAATTGGCAAGATCATGCTACACAATTCTTGATCATGTATAGCGTCTGCCATATGTTTGATTAATACATCATCAGCTAAAATGACCCATTGATATTGATTATTTTTCACATGATCAATTAACCTGTTAATATAGCCTGCATCCGCTTCACCACTATCAAACCAATTGTCTACATAGTCGGTTGTCAAAAGCCAAGAAAGATCTCCACAAAATGCATCTACCGTGCATCCTGCCGCTTGCAGCAAATATGGGATTTCTGAAATGGTGTCCCAATTATCAAAACAGGCTATCAGTACCTTGAACATGGTTGTATAAGCATTACTCGGTACTAGTTACAAGAAATCCTATTTAAAATTATTACCACTTGTACAACTGACCAGTTAATAATAGCATTTGACGAAATACTAATAAGAATGACCTTTGAAAAAGATTGAAATACAACATTCTTTGTACATTTGATTCAAACATTTCTTATGAAAAAAGTATTAGGAATCTGTTCAGTTTGTATGCTTTTTAGCTATTGGTCAATTGGACAATGCAAGATCTCACAGGTAAAAAATGCAGACGGTTCCCTATTTCTTTCAACGGAAAATAGCCTCATGTATCAGACTTCTAAAAAGAAACTGGTAGAAAGATTGGCCACAGATAATGAAAATTATTTTCTAGAAATTTTGCCTACTCCTTTTTTGCCAAAACCAGCGGGTTCAAAAGTAAAGAAAGACTTAACTGTAACTTTAAGCAATCAAAAGACTTATACGCTCAAACACTTTGATGCCAGGTATTTAGACAAGGATAGTAGTTTCTCTTTGCTTTACTTATTTAACAGCAAAGACATCCCCGACTTTAAGCAATATAAAATCAGTAGCATTGTTTTAAATGATGGCACTGCGGATAACGCCACATATAAATTGGTCTTGCATCCTGATGCTATTCAAAAGCAATTGGCTTGTTTTAATACAAGCGGAAAAAAATAAATAAAGTTTAGTTGCCATTATCTACACTATGCATTTCCATAGACTTGCTTTTATCCTTGAATTTGCGGAATAGATCTGTAAAAGAAAAATTAATCTGATAGGTATTGTATACCAAATTGCCTGAAGACCTTGGTAGCCATTCATTGCTAAACAATAATTCAACTTGAGTGTCGTCAGTTAATGCATAACCTCCCCCAAGTGTTAGTCTATTTCTATCAAAAAAGTCTTTACCAGTAATGGCGGCCTGTGTTTTCACAAACAACTCATCGGATGCCACTGCATAATAAATTCCCTTTCTAATTACTTTGCCATTGATGGGTTGCGTATATTTTAATTGTGTACGCAATCTATAATAGGCTTCAAAGGTCTTGGCATCATTTTGTATTCGCCTATCTTCTAGTCTAAATCGCGTTAGCAGTGAATATCCAATCTTATTAATATAATACGTGCCTTGTAGGGCGTACCTAATTTCAAAATCTTTGGCCTGTTCAATATCTGGAATAGACACATTGCCAAATAATGCTAAAAAATAAGAGAGTTTCCACCTAGCACTAGGATAGTAATGGGCCCAACCTCGCAAATAAAACTGTGATGCTTTGGCAAAGGGGCTATGGTTGTTGGGTGGAATGCTGGTATAGCTTTGACCCAAATTAAATTCTAGGGTCCATTTTTTGCCCAGTGATTCAACATCTGAAAATTCATTTGAAAACTGCTGGTAACGGGTTGTTGTTTGTCCAATAGCACAATACCAATTAAATAAGAGAGCGAGCGCAAGCCCTAAACTGAACCCTATTTTCCTATAAATGAAAGCCTGATTTATTTTTAAAATGGATAACTGTTTCATAACTAGAATGCTTCATCCAATTTGAAGCTATTTTTAAAATTACAAATAAGTACTTGATTTTGAAATTCCTTTATTTTTTTAGTACCTTATCCTTCTAAATTCAAGCTTGCAAATATGAAATCAAATCATTCTCGTCGCAGTTTTTTGCGCAATAGTAGTTTTGCTACCCTAGCTTTGATTTGCTCTGGCCAATCAGCTTCTGCAAATTCTTTAACTGCTTTTCTAGACGGCAAACCCAATTCAAAAATCAAAGGAGTACAAATTGGTGCAATTACTTATTCTTGGAGAAGTATGCCTGGATCTGTTGACCAATTGTTGCAATACTGTATAGATTGTAATATCAGCGCCATTGAACTGATGGGAGACGCGGTAGAAGACTATGCAGGTAAACCTGCTAGTCCTGTCAAATTTGCCCCAGGCCAACCAAGACAACTCAGTGATGAACAGAAAGCACAAATGGCCCAATACCAAAAAGACGTAGCTGCATGGCGTGCTTCTGTTGGCATGGAAAAATTTGAAGCTTTGCGCAAGCAATATCAGAAAGCGGGTGTAAGTATTTATGCTTTTAAACCCAATGCAATTAATCCAAACAATACCGATGCAGAAATTGAATACGCATTAAAAGCTGCAAAAGCACTTGGTGCTAATAGTGTAACAGTAGAGTTACCTACTAAAGCAGAGCATTCAGAAAGGTTGGGAAAATTGGCAGAGAAACACAAAGTCTATATTGGTTATCACGCGCATACACAGGCAACAGATACTGCTTGGGATCTAGCTTTGAGCCAATCTGCTTATAATTCTATGAACCTAGATTGTGGTCACTATATTGCTGCTGGTGGTAAGAACACAAAGGAATCTTTATTGGCTTTAATTGAAGCCAAGCATGATAGGATTACTAGCATGCATATCAAAGATAGAAAGTCTAAAGAAAATGGAGGAGCCAATATGGTATGGGGAAATGGAAATACCCCACTCAAAGAAATTTTAAACTTGCTCAAAGAAAAAAAATACAAGATTCCTGCTACTATTGAATTGGAATATGATATTCCTGCAGGATCAGACGCAGTGAAAGAAACCAAGATCTGTTTTGACTATGCTAAGAAATTATTAGAAGCTTAATTCTTTTACCTGCATTAAAAAAGGGGCTCCATACAGAGCCCCTTTTTGTTTTATAACTTGGTAGATATTAGTCTTGACCAAACAATTGGTTGAACAACATTTTATAAGTGCCATGTGTTTGTCCTCTAAACGTAATTTCTGGACCATATACAAAGAGTTTTCCCTTGCCTACTTTGGCACTAAATCCGGCAACACCATCTTGCAAATAAGACTGACCAAATGCCCATCCACTTCTTAGTGTTTTTTCTGAAGCGTACCAAGCTAGTGGTGTCACTTCTTCTTTAGAAATAGCATCCGGTTGAATTTTAAATACAGGGCTCGTGCTAAAATAAACATCGGCCTGCTGGCCCAATCCCCAATTGGCTTTTTGGCGGGTATCAATAGCAACTTGCATCACAGAACCAGGAATATAAAATTTCTCTCCGGGCAATGCTTTTTCTTTGCCTGCTACCATTTCTACCAAGGCATTACGTACAGGTAGTTTCAAGTGATAAGCCAAATTACAAGAACTTCCAATAGTAACAATATTGCCACCTGCTTCTAAAAATTCTTTGAGGGCAGGAATGGATTTAGCAGCAGTGATTCTGCCTAATTGGTCACGGAATTCTGTAGGAATTTCTTCTGGCTTTGGTTCTCTTCCTTCAAATCCACCTCCACCAAAACCTGGACCACCAGCACCTTCTGTTCTTACTGCTGGAATAGCACCACTCACAAATACTATTACATCATATTTATTTTTGAGTGCCCCACCATCAATCTCTTTGGCATAGATAAGGTTAAAGGGGAAATGGTATTGTTCTAAAATCCATCTTACCCAACCGGCAGACATAGAACCGCCATAATTGTCCCAAAGTGCAATGCGCTTGGCACTGATAGTATTGGCTTTTGAAGGGGCTTCAGAAGCGGTAAGTACCACACCATAAGCACTAGCAGCTTTTTCTAAAATAGGGGTGCTTGCCACACTATTGGCTACATAAAATTGATCAGCAGTTTTTGTAACTGGCACACCTGCTTTCATGAGGTCATTGAGCAAAATAAAACTGGCGTTATCCTTAGTAGAAAAACTAAATCCAGTAGTTGTGGCAGTCTTTTCTATAGCGCCTTTTGGATTTTGTACAGTTCCATAAGGGATGGCTTCAAATGGCCCAGTAAAACTGTTTAAGACACGTGTAAATTTAATACCCATGGTATAAGCTGGGGTCCAACCTGCGGCGTCATATGGGCGAACTGGAGGACCACCTGGGTACTGAAAATCATTAGGATGATCCTGTGGTTCAAACATGTCAATCACGTGCGCTCTGAATGCCTGATTGGTTTTTACAATATAAGATCCTGCAGGATAGTTCTGACCTTCTACACTAAAATCGCTGGTAGCTTTTTCTACTTTGATACCACTATTGATTAGAATATTGACAAAGGCAGTAGCTGTAGTGGTTTGATTGGCTGGAATAATATAACCCCTAGCGTCACGCAGTTCTGGCTTGCGATAGATCTTATTGAAATATTCTAGTGGTAGGGTATCGCCACGCATTTCTTTTTTGTCTTCCTTATACAAGTCTGTTACCATTTCTACTTTATTGGGAGAAAGGGTCCAATGATCTGCATTACCTGCTTCAATGGCATGCTTGCCCATGGTGTAGATATTCATCAATAGCTCGTCCTTATACCTAGCTGCATAATTTAGTACAGCATAGTTCAGTGAAATGGAATAGTCTATAGAATTTCGGAAGTACCATTGCTGTGGTGCAATTGGAAAAGGGGTAGCACTATTTGGAATTAACCTATTGGGAACAAAATTGATTTTTGATGGCGTTGGGTTTCCAATGATCTCGGTTAATAGACCAATGATATTGTGGTAATAAGCGGTTGTTCTTAAACCACCGTTCCACCAAGTGCTATACACTGAACCACTTTTCATGGTATAACCAGGTTTGCCTTCTGCGTTTAATCTGCTACTCATGGCAGCACCAACGGCATCAATACCTGTTACCAATAATGGATCATATACATAGTTAAATGGATCTCTATAAGGAGGACCTGCAACTACCGTTCCTGCTGGTCCAGTTTGGTGGTGGTTATACAAAATCTGAGGCATCCACTCAATATATTGTTGGCGGCTCATATTGCGTGATTCACTCATGTTCATCATGTAGAAATCTCGGTTATTGTCATGCCCAATATATTTTTGGTAAAGCCTAGGAAGGTTGTCTGTTGTGCGTTTCAGTGTATCAGCATTGCGCATATACCAATTTGAAACCAGTTCTTGTCCGTCTGGATTGGCGTGTACAAATAGGATGATGGTAGACTTTAAAATCCGATTGGTTTCTTCATCCGTTCTAGTTATAATCTGATAGAGGGTTTCTATCCACTGGTGTATGCCTACTACTTCTGTAGCGTGTAATCCACCATCAATCCAAACAACAGCCTTTCCTTCTGCGGCCAATGTTTTGGCATCAGCATCGCTCAAGCCTTCTGCCCTGGCCATGCGTTGTGAGATGGATTTGTATTTGTCTAGTTTGGCCAAATTGGCTGGATCAGAAACTACCACCATATATTGGCTACGTCCTTCTTCCGTATTCCCAATGCTCATCAGTTTCATTTTTTTGGAAACTGCGGCTAACTTTTTTAAATAAGCTTCTGTTTGGGTAAATGTGGCTAAGTGATAGTTGTCTCCAATGGCAAAACCAAAATGAGATTTTGGATTGGGAACGTTCTGGGCCATGGTAGTTGCCATGGTTACCGTGAATAGCAAAAAGCATAATGCAATCCTACGCATAAGGTCAGTTTTGTTTGGATTGAATGTAAACCAAGAATTCCAAAACAACAGAATTTTTACAGAATCTAATAGATACTAATTAAGAGCGGTTTTTGAGATTAGTATCCTATTAAATGCGGTAAAAGTATTTAAATAGGCAATAAATATCAACAATTCGTCATTTCTTATTACTTCTTTAGTTAATATTTAACTTCATTAAGATTTTGTTTATTTTTTATTAAGGTTTCATATATGGATTTAACCCAGTTTGATCAAACACCTATTTATCAATTAATTAGTAACCAGTCTTTGTTGCATCCCAATAAAGTAGCCATCAAGTACAATGGAAAATCCATTTCTTATGCTGAATTAGTAAAAGCCGCCAATCAGTTTGCCAGCTTTATGGCTCAGAAATCTGTCAAAAGGAATGAGATTATCATTATAGCCATGGATCGTTCTATTGATATGGTGATAGCTATGATTGGCTTATTAAAGTCGGGTATCACTTATCTACCCATTTTGCCTGATTATCCAAAAGATAGGTTGAACTATATTTTAGAGAACAGTAACACCGGTCATATTTTCTCTTCTTATAAGTTCAAGGATCAATATGGAGAATACCCGGGTGCCATCTTTGCTGAGGAATTTTTAAGTGTAAAAGACAGTTTAGAAGAAATGCCAGATGATGGTATTGATCATTCAGAGGATACAGCATTTGCATTATATACTTCTGGATCAACTGGATTGCCAAAAGGGGTAGAGATTGCACAGAAGAGTTTTTTAAACCATTTGTTGAGTATGCAATTGGTTCCCGGAATTACTAAAGAAGATATTGTTTTAAACATTACCACCATCACTTTTGATATTGCACAATTAGAATTGTTCCTACCATTAATTAGTGGTGCGCAATTGTTTATTACAGATATGGATGAGTCAAGAGATGGAAGATTATTATTGGAAACAATTGAGAAAGAAAAAATTACTATAGTTCAAGCAACTCCTTTTAACTGGCAGATTTTAATTGAATCAGGTTGGCAGAAAAAAATGCCTTTCAAGGCCCTGTGTGGCGGTGAAGCATTGAGTATGGATCTTGCTCAGAAATTATGCTCAAGAGTAAAAGAATTATGGAATGTATATGGTCCAACAGAAGCTACCATTTGGGCTACAGTGAAACAAATTCATGCAACAGACCCCATCATTACTATTGGAAAACCAATGCATAATGTAGAGGCTTATATACTCAATGAACAGTTACAAGAAATGCCGGTGGATGAAGTGGGAGAAATTTATATTTCAGGCATTCAAGTAGGTAAGGGTTATATCAATAGACCTGAACTAACTGAAAAAGCATTTTTACAAGACCCTATTTCTAAAGAACCTGGTACTCGAATGTATAAAACAGGTGATCTTGGAAAGCGATTAGAAAATGGAGAAATTCAATGCTTAGGAAGAATTGATCATCAAATCAAGATTAGAGGCAATAGGGTTGAAACTGAGGAAATTGAATTTCAAATTAAACAATACGATCAAGTTAAAAACGCTATTGTTGTTGGTCACAAAGACCATATAGACAATATGCGTTTGGTAGCATACGTAGAATTAGAAAACCCCATTCCTGTTAATCAAGAACCTGAATTATTCAAAGTAATTAAAGCATCCTTAGGTGCTACGTTGCCAGAGTACATGATTCCTACAGACTATATGATTATTCAAGAAGTGCCCTTAATGTCTAATGGCAAAGTAAATAGGAAAGCCTTGCCAGCGCCAGTACTTCAAGTGATTGACAGAGAAATTATTGCTCCAGAAACAACCCTTGAAAACCTGATGTTAACCATCTGGTCTAGAAATTTAGGTTTAGAGAAAATTAGTATGGAAGACAATTTCTTTGACCTCGGTGGAAATTCTTTAATTGCAACCAAGATCATGTTGCAGGTAGAACAGGAAACAGGTAAACGATTACCCAATGCAACACTGTTCCAATACCAATCTATTAGGGCACTTTGTAAAGTCATTGAAAATAATATTGCCGAGAGTCCGTATAAAGTTTTGGTTCCAATGAAACCAACTGGCTCCAAAATGCCCATCTATATTGTACATGCCATTGGGTTGAACTTGATGTTCTTGCGCAATGTGATACAGTTAATGGATGCAGACCAACCAGTATATGGTTTGCAAGCCCTAGGATTAAATGGTATTGATGAACCATTGGACAATATGGAAGCAATTGCTAGTTGCTATAATAAAGAAATTTTGATGCAAAATCCTACTGGTCCTTATATTATTGCCGGTTATTCCTTTGGGGGATATATTGCTTGGGAAATGGTTCGTCAATTAAAAGCAATGGGTAAAGATGTTCGCATGTTGGCCATGATGGATACCAATATTCAAGAACAATTATATCAGAAACCTTTAGTGGAGCGAATCAGTAAAAAGTTATTGCGTCAATGGAATAAATTGCTGTTTAGGTTAGGTACAAGTTTTTCCTATCCAGCTGATACCTTAGATTACTTGAAAACAATTTATACGCATAGATATAAAAAGCTATTGGATAAAGATTATGATTCTGAGAATATGCCTGTTTTCATGATGCGGATTGCAGACAAGATGGAGCATGCTTATTACCACTATCATTTTGAACCACAGCACATAAAAATTGATCAATTCATTTCTGCCAAGCGGATGTTCTTTATAGACGATGCCAAATATATGGGTTGGAAAAATTTAGCCTTGGATGGCATTGAACAACACCATCTTCCTGGAGACCATAAAGACATGCTTTTTCCCCCAAATGACCGTATTTTTGCTCAGACCCTGCAAAAGAAGTTAGACCAACTTAATCAGGAACTTGCAAACGAACAAACTACCTAAATGCGCTTAGCCCATTTGATATTGGCATACCATCAACCAGTTCAATTGGAACGTTTGGTTAGAAGACTAATAACGGCCAATGCCGATATCTATATACAGTTAGATATCAAAGCCAATATGGCTGATTTTCAACATTTGGGCCAGTTGAGTAATGTGGAGTTTGTAAATAACAGGGTGAATGTTACTTGGGGTTTGTATAGTATGGTGGAAGCCACCATACAGGGGTACAAGCAGATTTTAGCATCTGGTCAGTCATACAGCCATATTAATCTAATCAGCGGACAAGACTATCCATTAAAAGACGCAAAAATCATTGAGGATTTCTTTTTTGCCAATCCGGATAAATCATTCATGAAATTCAAACCCATTTTTGAAGAGTGGCCTGAATCTATCAGAAGAATTACAAAATATGATTTGGGTGACTATCAATTTCCTTTGCGATATCAATTACAAGGAATCCTGAATAAAATCATGCCAGAAAGGAAGGCGCCAGGTGGGATGAAGCCATATGGGTTTTCTCAATGGATGACCATTACTTCCGATGCCGCCACTTATATTGTCCATTTTTTAGAGAAGAATTTTTTAGCAAAGCATTTCTTTAAAATGACATTCTGTGTAGATGAATTGATCTTTCAAACCATCCTACTCAATTCTCCTTTTAAAGATTCCATTGTAAATGACCATTTGCGTGTGATCAAATTTATAAAAGGTACTTATAGACCTAGAACCCTTCTACTATCTGACGCTGAAATGCTTATTTCTTCAGGTAAATTCTTTGCTAGAAAATTTGTACCTGAAGAAGATACTGCCATACTAGATTATTTAGATAGTCATGCAAAAAGCAACTGAAAAACTAGTAATTGGTAACAATCTGGTAAAACTGTCTTAACATTCTGGTTACTTAGGCCTTTTAATTTGCGGTATCTATTAAACCGCCCAACATGAAAAAGTTGTCCTATTTTCTCCTGCAAATGCTTGTGGATCTAAGTATTCCTTTTTTGTTAAAAGGATATCAAGGGTACAAATTCCATAAAATCCATTAATGGAGCAGAAAAGAAGGAAGCTTGATATACTTGTCCTTTCAGACATTCATCTTGGCACTTATGGCTGCCATGCAAAAGAACTACTCCATTATCTAAAGTCTGTAAAACCTAAAACCGTAATTCTAAACGGTGACATTATTGATATTTGGCAATTCAGTAAAAGATACTGGCCCAAGTCACATATGAAAGTGGTAAAACACTTGATGCATTGGATGAGTAAGGGAGTGAAAATCTATTATATCCCTGGCAACCATGATGAGATGCTTAGAAAATTCACAGGTTGGCAACTGGGAAGTTTGAAAATAGTCAATAAGGTTGTATTGGATTTGCCCAATGATGGCAAAGCGTGGTTTTTTCATGGAGATGTATTTGATGTAACCATGCAGCATAGTAAGTGGTTGGCAAAATTGGGTGCAGTAGGTTACGATACTTTGATTTTGATTAACCGCCTTGTAAATTTTATTTCAGAAAGAATTTTCGGAAAAGGCAAAATTTCATTGTCAAAAAAAATCAAAAACAGTGTTAAGTCTGCAGTTAAGTTCATCAATAATTTTGAGGAAACCGCTGCAGATATTGGTATTTGTAATCAATATAAATATGTTGTTTGTGGACATATTCATCAGCCTGAAATGAGACTTGTTGAAAATCATGATGGCGCTATTATGTACCTCAATAGTGGTGATTGGATTGAAAATTTGACTTCTTTGGAATACGTAAATGGCCAATGGACTATTTATAAGTTTAATCATGAACAATGGAAACATGAGACGGAAACAGAAGAAGAGGAACCAGATAATCAACAGTTGTTTGACAGCTTGTTAGAAGAATTCAATTTAATGAAACAGTAATGAGAATATTGTATGCCATTCAAGGAACTGGAAATGGCCACATCAGTAGGGCAAGGGACATTATTCCATATTTACAAGAAAAGGGAGTTGTTGATCTTTTGATTAGCGGAATCCAATCTGATGTAGATCTTCCTTATGAAATCAAGTATCAATTGAAGGGTTTAAGTTTCATCTTTGGTAAGAAAGGTGGAATAGATCTGTTAGATACCTATAGAAAAAGCAATTTAAAAAGATTGTATCAAGAGATTCAGTCGTTACCTATAGAAGATTATGACTTGGTCATCAGCGATTTTGAGCCCGTTAGCTCTTGGGCATGTAAGCTAAAAAATAAACCCTGTATTGGATTGAGTCATCAATCAGCAGTGATCAATAAGAAATCGCCCAAGCCTAATAAAACAGATATGGTTGGTAAAGCCGTTCTGAATAATTATGCTCCAGTAGACATCTCTTATGGTTTTCATTTTAAGCAATACGACAAACAAATTTTCACTCCTGTTATTAGGAATCAAATTCGTCAAGCAAAACCTGAAGACGCCGGACACTATACGGTCTATCTTCCTGCCTATAATGACGAGAGATTGTTAAAAGTCTTGACCCAAATACCCTTGGTAAAATGGCAGGTTTTCAGTAAGCACACAAAAAAAGAATACAAGGTTAGGAATGTGCATATTCAACCCATCAATAATGAGTTATTTGTACAGAGTATGGTTAGTTGTACTGGAATGCTTTGTGGGGCTGGCTTTGAAACCCCAGCTGAAGCTTTATTCTTGAAAAAAAAGTTAATGGTTATTCCCATGAAGGGTCAATATGAGCAGCATTGCAATGCTGCGGCACTGAAAGAAATGGGTGTGCCGGTCATTAAATCTTTGAAGAAAAAACATATTGGATCAATTGAACAATGGATTAGACTTGAAAAGAATATAGTAGTAGATTTTCCAAATCAAACAGAACAAATTATAAATACGCTGATTAACGAAAATTATCAGAAATCAAGGGTTTCAATCAAAGTACTGGGTCAGAGAATCAATACTTGGAAACAATTCAAGCACCGAAGTTTTGGGAATATTCTCAAGCAGCTTACAGACTAATAAAAATGAATATTTCAGCAAAGGACTTTGGACCCAATTTCCATTGGGGTGTTTCAACAGCAGCATATCAAATAGAAGGAGCCCATGATAAATATGGAAAAGGGCCTTCCATTTGGGATGATTTTGTACAGAGGAAAAAGAAAATACTCAATCAACATACTGGAGATATTGCTTGTGATTTTTATCATAGATATACCAATGATCTAACCTTGGTTAAAAGGTTACAAATTCCCAATTATAGATTTTCAATTTCGTGGTCACGGATTCTTCCAAATGGTGTGGGTCAAGTAAATCAAGCTGGGATTGACTATTATCATAGAGTAATAGATTTTTGTGTTGAATTAGGGATTGAACCTTGGATAACCTTATATCATTGGGATCTCCCACTTTCTTTACATGAAAAAGGAGGTTGGACTAATAGAGATATCATCCAATGGTTTAGCATTTTTGTTGAAACCTGTGTCAAGCATTTTGGGTCAAAAGTGAAACATTGGATGGTGTTAAATGAACCCATGGTTTTTACAGGGGCAGGATATTTTTTGGGGGTACATGCTCCAGGTAAGAGGGGGTTAAATAATTTTTTGGCGGCAGCACATCATGCCGCACTTTGCCAAAGTGAAGGCGGGAGAATTTTAAGGTCCATGCAATCCAATTTAAAAATTGGAACTACATTTTCTTACTCCCATATTGAGCCATTTTTAGAAACTAGTGATAAAGATATAAAGGCAGCTAAAAAAGTAGACGCACTTTTGAATAGACTTTTTCTTGAGCCCTTGCTTGGTTTAGGCTATCCAACAAAAGAATTGAAATTGCTTTCTAGAATTGAAAAATTTATGCGCCAGGATGATGAAAAACAATTGGCTTTTTCAATGGATTTTATAGGCCTACAAAATTATACCAGAGAAAAAATATCCCATTCTTACATGATTCCATTTATGCAGGCTAAAATTGTCAAGGCCAATAAACGGGGGGTGCCTAGCACCCTAATGAATTGGGAAGTATATCCTCCATGTATTTTCAAAGCCTTAGAACGATATGGATCTTATTCTCAAATCAATGAAATTATTGTTACAGAAAATGGGGCTGCATTTGAAGACCATCTAATAGACAATCAAGTAATTGATATCCAAAGAACCAAATATTTACAGGAGCATATTGCCCAAGTAAGATTAGCGCAACAAAAAGGAATTCCAGTAAATGGATATTTTGTCTGGACCTTAATGGATAATTTTGAATGGGCAGAGGGGTATCATCCTCGTTTTGGCTTGGTTCATATTGATTTTATAACGCAAAAACGAACCATCAAAATGTCTGGCAATTGGTATAGACAATTCTTGTCAAAGTTGTCTGAAGTATAATCTTTGCTTTTGGTTAAAACTTAGGAATGGTAAAGCACATGGTAGTCCCAATCTTTTCCTTACTCTCAATGTGAAATCTTCCGCCATTTTTTTCTACAAATTCTTTTACCAATTGCAAGCCTAGTCCACTTCCTTTTTCTCCGGAAGTTCCCGTAGCACTTTTAAAGACTTCGTTATTATTGATTTTCCGTAACTGATCTGCAGACATGCCTACTCCATGATCCATAATCCTTATTTCAATTTTGTCACCATGGTCAAACCCGTCTATTTCAATAGTAGAATTTGGGTACGAAAATTTAATGGCGTTATTCAATACATTGCGTAAAATCACGTCTAAATGATTCTTGTCTGCAAATACTTCAAAGTCAATGCAATTGTTTTGCGTACTTATATTTTTCAAACTCATTTGCTCTTCTAATAATGCCAAACTTTCTTGAATACGCTGATTAATATTAAATTGTTCTGGCACTAATTGAATGCCATTTTTAGACATAGACCAAGTAAGTAAATTATCTAAAGTATTGTTTAAATTATTAGTATTCTTTACAATGCCAGGTAGTAGGGTTTCAAAATCATGTAAGGGGATCCTTTTTTCTGAAAAAGCCTTCATCAAAGCTTGAATGGTAGCAACTGGTCCTCTTAGATCATGGCTGATAATGGAGAATAACCTGTCTTTATCTGCATTAATTTTCTCTAGTGAGTGATTCTGCTCATTGATAATGCTATTCTTTTCATTCAAGCTTTTATTGGCCTTTGAAATTTTCCTAACAAGGAATAAGATAGCTATTATAGTAAGTGAAAGAATGATGGCAATTAGAATAATCTGATTAAGTTGTTGTTGTTTCTCTTTGATTTTTGTATTCAACTCACCTACCTCAATCATCTGTTTGTCAAACTGAATCGCTTGTAAAATGCTTTTGAATTCTCCTACTTTGTTGAGTAGTTTTAGCGAGTCTTCTAGTGATACAAATTGGTAGATAAATTCATTGGCTTTGGCCAAGTCTCTCATTTCAAAATACAGTTTCCCCAAAATCTTTGAGACTTGAGAACGCTCTCCCATATAGGTCCTATAATTATTGGGATTAATACTTGTTAAAAGCGCTAATTGTTTTTTAGCACTATCTGCGTATTCAAAAGCTTTTTGATTGTCTTTTAATGCATGATAAATCTCAGCCAAAACAATTTCTGAATTTATGGCACTGCCTAATTGAAATGTTACCTTACTTAATTGTATATCTTTTTCGAATAAAGGAATGGCTTCGGCATATTTACCACCCAAGAAAAGACAATAGGCCAAATTGCCAGATGTAATCCCTATCCAAGCATCTTCTTTTTTTGACTTGGCGCTATCTATGGTTGATTTGAATTTTTCAATAGCCTGATCAATTTTATTCTGCTCCTGATCAATTAAAGCAGAAACATTCATCATGTTAAGAATCTGTTTGCTGTGTTCTTCCGCAGAAGGCAACTTTTCTAGATTTTTAAGATATAGGTTGCAATATTTTTCTGCATAATAATACTCCTTCAATAAATAGAAATAACTAGCATAATAGTATTGTAATTGCAATTGTAGTTCTGGGTTGGAAAAGTCTGGATTGTTTTCAAGCGTTAACAGCATTAAAGTGAAAGGTTGTTCAAGCTGCTTAGCTTTTGACTGTTCAGAAAAATTGTATAGCATTTCATCTAAAAGAGCGGGTGAAATACCTGCTTTGGCAGAATTTTCTAATGCTTGTTTGAAAAAATCCATTAAACTTTGGTTGTCTTGACGATTTGCCAGTTCATAGATTTGCTGAACAGCTTTTGAGTGTTGTTCAGAGCTACTATTTCCCATGTTCTGAAGGAGAATCTGTAAACTATCATTTTGCGCAGATGCACTAAAAAGTGTAGAAAATAATAAGTATCCAATAAACAGAATCTTTATCAGATTCTTTTGTGTAGTTGTAGTATTCATTTTATGGCAATTTCAAAATTAGATAATTTGATTAGGGACAAATCTTAACTATCTTGTTTTTGCTTATACAATTTGTTCTGCAATAGCTTAATCTCTAATAATTTTAATTATTTTCATATAGATTAAAATGTTTTATAGATTGTTTCTATTGTAACATTTGCAAAGTACTATGAAAGAACCAAACTTGGACATTAGTGGGGTAAATGATCAAAGGGTCAATTGTTTGAATGAAATCAAAAAAATTGATAAAGTTTGGGATTTACTTGTAATAGGGGGCGGTGCCACAGGATTGGGAATTGCTTTAGATGCCACCACACGTGGATATCGCGTTTTATTAGTGGAACAGTCAGATTTTGCAAAAGGAACATCTAGTAGAAGTACCAAATTGGTACATGGTGGTGTTAGGTATCTAGCTAATGGAGAAATCAAGTTGGTGAGAGAAGCCAGTATTGAAAGAGGGAGGCTCTATCATAATGCTCCACATTTGGTCAAAGACCAGTTGTTTATCATTCCAGTATATACCCTGTGGGAGCGTGTAAAATATACCATTGGTTTAAAATGTTATGATTGGATAGCGGGGAAAATGAGTTTGGGTTCATCTTATTTTATTTCAAAAGAGGAAGCCTTATTGTTGATGCCTGGTATTAAACAAGAAAATTTGGTAGGTGGTGTTGTGTATCATGATGGTCAGTTTGATGACGCAAGGCTGGCATTGAATTTAGCACAAACCATTTGGGATCATGGTGGGTATGCCATCAATTATTGTTCGGTAGTCAATTTGCGAAAAAATGCCCAAGAGCAAATTTCTGGAGTTACCATCAAAGACATGGAAACGGGCATTACTTATCCCATTCAGGCAAAATCGGTAGTCAATGCTACAGGTGTTTTTGCTGACGCGATACTTCAAATGGACAACCCCCAAAACAGAAAAACCTTAAGTGTTAGTCAGGGTATTCACCTAGTATTAGACAAGTCTTTTTATCCCGCCAAAGATGCTTTAATGATTCCGAAAACCAGTGATGGTAGGGTTCTTTTTGCTGTTCCTTGGCATGGTAAACTGGTGGTTGGAACAACGGATACTCCAGTCACAGATGCTTCCTTAGAGCCCATCGCTTTAGAAAAAGAAATTGCATTTATCTTAGATACAGCAGGTCTTTACTTAAACAAAAAACCAACTAGAGCAGATGTTTTGAGTGTATTTGCAGGACTAAGACCACTAGCTTCGCCAGAACATGGGGGGCAGAAAACCAAAGAAATTTCTAGAGGCCATAGAATTTTAGTATCGCCTTCAGGCCTGTTTACTATTATTGGAGGAAAATGGACCACCTACCGTAAAATGGGTGAAGACATGGTCAATAGAATTGAGCGTGAATTACAATGGAAATCAAGACCAACTGCTACTGAAGTGCTTCCCATTCATGGGTCTTCAGTAACCACAGATTGGAATGACCCACTTTATTATTATGGCTCGGAAGCATCTAGCTTAAGCAAGATGATGAAAGGATCTACCAATAGTTGGATCAGTGAATCTTTGCATATTCATGAAGTGCAGGTTATCTGGGCCATCAGAAATGAAATGGCTAGAACACTAGAAGATGTGCTCTCCAGAAGAACCCGAACCTTATTGTTAGATGCAAAAGAAAGTGCAAGAATTGCTAGGCCCGTTGCAGAAATCATGGCAAGAGAATTGGGTAATGATGAACAGTGGGTGAACAGTCAAGTAGATGCTTATTTGCATCTGGCAAAACAGTATACACTTCAATAATGCTACAATAAAATGGAATTGGGGTTAATAAATTGATTAACTTGCGGCCTCAAAATTATAGCATGAAACTGGAAGCGGAAATCCTCAAAAGAAGTGACAACAAGTGTGAACTCTGTGCATCAACTGCATCGGTAAGCGTTTATGAAGTGCCGCCACAGGATAAAACCAGTCATGACAATTGCATTGCTATATGCGCCAATTGCCTAAGTCAAATTGATAAAAAAATTGCCCTAGATCAGGCACACTGGAAATGTTTGAACGATTCTATGTGGAGCGAGGTTCCGGGTGTTCAGGTAGTGGCATGGCGCATGTTAAACAGGTTGAGAGAAGAAAGTTGGGCTGCTGATTTACTAGATATGATCTATTTAACAGATGAAAATCTGGCATGGGCTAAAGCCACAGGTGATCATGAAAATGACGCTTCAGTTGATTTACACAAAGACAGTAATGGTGCTCAATTGTTACAAGGCGATACCGTAGTATTGACCAAGTCTTTGGATGTAAAAGGGTCTACTTTAAATGCTAAAATGGGTACCGTTGTCAAGAATATCCGATTAGTAGAAAACAACACAGAACAAATTGAGGGTAAAATAGAAGGACAAACCATTGTAATCTTGACTAAATACGTAAGAAAACAAGGTAGTTAAGTAGAAGCAGCAATTTGTAAAGTTGACTTAGATTCAAAGAAGAATTAGTAAATTGTAGTTCTAACGATTCTTTCAATTAAAGTCTACCCCAATGACCTCTCGCAAGAAATTTATTCAGCAGTCCTCACTGCTAATGGGTGGAGCTGCACTAGCTTCTGCCTTAGATAACAGAGCATTTGCCTATTTCAAAAACCGTATTATGCCTTCTGACCAATTGAATATTGGCGCTATTGGCATAAATGGCATGGGATGGAGTAATGTGAAAGCTGCTTTAAAAGTAGCAGGTGTGAATCTTGTTGCAGTTTGCGATATAGACGAATCGGTGATTCAAAAAAGACTAAAAGAATTATCTGATAAAGGAACCAATGTTTCATCTATTAAAGTTTACAAAGACTATAGAAAACTATTAGAACAGAAAGATATTGATGCAGTTATCATTGGTACCCCAGATCATTGGCATGCCTTGCAAATGATTCATGCCTGTCAAGCTGGTAAAGACGTGTATGTAGAAAAACCTGTAGGTAATTCTATCATTGAATGCCGCACCATGGTAGCAGCCCAGCAAAAATACAATCGTGTTGTACAAGCTGGTCAATGGCAAAGAAGCCAACAGCATTTTAAAGATGCAGTTGACTATGTACATAGTGGTCAATTAGGAAATATTCGTATGACCAAGGTTTGGTGTTATCAGGGCTGGATGAGACCTCAACCTGTTGTTCCAGATTCAGCACCTCCTGCAGGAGTGGATTATCAACAATGGTTAGGACCAGCTAAAACATTGCCATTTAACGCTAGCAGGTTTCATTTTCACTTTAGATGGTTCTGGGATTATGCCGGCGGACTCATGACCGATTGGGGTGTTCATTTATTGGACTATGCATTAATAGGTATGAAAGCCGAATTGCCCAAAACCATTGATGGAATGGGAGGTAAATTTGCCTATCCAGAACTAGCAGAAGAAACACCAGATACGCTTACTACTTTGTACGAATTCAACAACTTTAACTTGGTTTGGGATTCTGCCATGGGTATTGATAACGGTTCCTATAATCGTGATCACGGAATAGCATTTATTGGTAATAATGGAACACTTATTCTCAATAGAGGTGGATGGGAAGTAATAGAAGAAAAGCAAGGCAAAAATAAAGTGAGTGTTCCTTTTCAAAAATCTTCTGATAGTGGTTTGGAAAAGCACTGGGTTAATTTTGTAGACGTAGTTAAGTCTAGGAAAATGCAGGATTTACATTGTTCTATTCAAGATGGAGCCCATGTAGCAACTGTGGCGCAGATGGGGAATATTTCTTATAGAACAGGTAAGAAATTACAGTGGGATAAAACTAAAATGGAATTCACTGACCAAGAAGTGAATAAAGCATATTTAATGAAACCCTATCACAACGGTTACAGTTTGCCCAAAATTTAATTGTCAAAGACCCCAATGTATACAAATGATATTGTTGCAATAGACAATCGGCTCAAAGAGCAGATTATGGATTCCTATATATTGTCTAGTAGTGACTTTATGTATAGTGTAGATATGGGATTTCATTTGATAGCAGCCAATTTAAATTTTCTCAACTTTATTCAACCCATATCAATTAAAAACTCCTTACAAATTGGAGACCATCTTTTAGATAGCATAAAATTTTCACCGGATCTAAAAACCAGATTCGGTAATTGTTTTATTAGAGGTTTTAAAGGAGAAGTATTTGTAGAGGAAGTTCAGTTTCAACTACCTGACAAGGGAATTGATAAATGGTCAGAATTGCATATTAATCCAATTTTGAATGGGGATACCACCATTGGCGTTACCATAATATCTAAAGACATAACTGCCAGCAAATATGCAGCATTAGAATTATTAGCATCCAATATTCGATTGAATAATATCTTGCTTTCTTCTTCTGACTGGATTTGGGAAGTAGATGCCAATGGTACTTATACATACTGTTCTGAAAAAGCAATTAGTCATTTAGGGTATGATGTTGGAGAAATTATTGGCATGTCGCCATTTGATTTTATGCGCGAAGATGAAAAACAAAGAGTGGGACTAATTTTTCAAGACATTGTTGCATCCAATTCAGCCATTGTTGATTTGGAAAACTGGAATATTCATAAAGATGGAAGCGAGGTTTGTTTGTTAACCAATGGTTTTCCTGTATTTGATGCAAATGGCAAATTAACAGGGTATCTTGGAGTAGACAAGGATATTACCATGCGCAAGACTAATGAATTAGAATTGTTGCGCATGAATGAAGACTTATTGCTCAAAACAGAAGAATTGACCAAGCTCAATTCAGAATTGGAGCGATTTGCTTTTGTTGCCTCGCATGATTTACAAGAGCCTTTAAGAACAGTAACTAGTTTCTTGCAATTATTTGAAAAGAAATACACTAATCTGGTGGATCCCACTGCCAAAAAGTATATTGACTATGCGGTAAATGCAGCAGAAAGGATGAGGTACCTTATTCGAGATTTATTAGAATATAGTAGCTCTGGGAAAGGAATTGAAGAATATGCAGAAGTTAATTTAAATCTGATAGTATCAGACATAACTCAATTGTTTGAAATTTCACATGCAGATACAGATGTGGAGTATAAAATTGGCAAATTACCTATTGTTAATGCCATGTATTTAAAAATGCTTCAAGTATTTCAAAATTTGATTGGAAACGCAATTAAATACAAATCGGAGGAAAAGTTGGTTATTGAAATCAGCGCAAATGAGTTAGATCAGGATTGGCAAATCAGCGTAAAAGACAATGGTATTGGCATAGAACCTCAATATCATGAATCTATATTTGAACTCTTTAATAGACTGCATAGTTTTTCTGACTACAGCGGAACCGGAATTGGGTTAGCGGTGTGCAAAAAAATTGTGGAAATGCATGGAGGAAAAATAAGAGTTAAATCAGATTTAAATAAAGGGGCCGAATTTATCTTTACCTTGCCTAAAAATAGGCCATGAAAAAAGTACTTTTATTAAGCTTGGTTTTGTTTGGAACATTCGTTCTTAAAGCCCAGGTTACCGCTAATATGAAATTGGTTGACTCAACAACCAGCTTTAAACCCTTAACAGCCACTCTTATAAGAGGTAGTTTAATTAAAACGGCTAATTTTCATTTTTATGAATTGAATGATAAGATCAACCAGAAATCCTTATATCCTACTCCTGAAATTTTGGTATACCAAGAAGGGAAAAAATTCAAGATGAAAATTCAAGGAATTGAGAAATTGATTGCGGTTAATAAAATGCAAGAAGTGATTGAGTCCAATATTGATGGAAACTTTAAAGGATATGATGGGAATACTTCTTTCAGATTGGTGAATCAAGACGTATGGAAACAGGATTATCCTACAGGTACTGTGTTCACCAATTTATTTAGACCAGCTGTTACCATCTATCTTTCTTCTGAAGGGTATAAGATGATTATTGATGGTGTTGCAGAAGATCCCATCTTGGTCAAGAAATTGTAATTACTTCCAGATTTTTAAATTAAATCTCAAGTGCTTTTCCCTTAAAAGGCTACGCCAGTCTATAAACAAGAAAGCGGCTACTAACAATAATCCGAAAATCAGTCCGGTAATAGATTGCCAAGATACAACCCCATTCCAGACTTCATTGGCGTGTTCGGCGGCAAATTTTCCCATAAACACCGCCACGGCATCACTGGTGAATTTTCCAACTATAAAGGCGGGAATAATATAAATTGGTTTTAGGTTGGCCATACCCCCAGCTATAAAAAGAGGTGTAGTTGGTAACGGAAGAAGGGAGTAACTCAATATGGCCAATTGACTTTTCCAACCTTTTTCTTTTAGTTTCTTCCCCAGGTATTGTACGTCTTCGTTTTTATCAGGTTTGAAAATACGATGCGCAATTTTTGGAATGTATAAAGTAAGTATATACCTGCCCAATACAGAGCCGGCAACTCCTATGATGATCACTGGCCAAACTTCTAAATTAAAGCGAATTTGTAAAAATACCATTACCACAAAAGCAGGCGGAAGCGGTAGGGGAACAATATCTACTGCGGCACTGGCAAGAAAAACATAGAGGTACTTCAACCACATAAACCTTTATTGGAATCAATTTACTAATAATTTTTGAGTAAAGTGGAGCTGTAGTTAAACTTCCTTATGCAATTGCAATTCTTCTAATAAGTCTGAAAGATTTAAAGAAGCAGCTGCAATGCGTGAATCGGCTGCGCCATAATAAATGTACAAACGGTTGTCAAATAGGGCTGTACCAGTTGGAAAGCAAACATTGTTTACTTCACCATTTTTTTCCCAATCCAATTCTGGCATAAAAAGCGGATAAGGAAGCCTACAAATTTCTTTTTGCGGATTGTCCAAATCTAATAAGGCAGCGCATGCGGAATACACGTATCCATTTATAGTGTCATGTACACTATGATAAATGATCAGCCAACCATCTTTCGTTTCAATTGGGGGGCAACCACCACCAACATAACTTACTTCATGTGGGTACTTCGGGGTAAGCACAATACAGCTATCAAAATTGATTAGGTAGTTCTTCCAAAAAGCTGGTGTTAAATCAGCAATTTCTGACACTCCTGCTACAATTTGTATATCAGGTTTAATTCTATGAAGAAAAAATAGCTTGCCGTCTATTCTTCTTGGAAAAAAAATCAAATTTTTATCCCAAAGCAACCTGTCTTGAAATTCGTCTAACTCAAGTATCCTATTATGTTCATTGTATCTTGGGTATTTTTCATTGAGGCCCACTTTATATCCGGCTAATTCCTGAAATTCTGCATAAGTAATCTGTGGAACTACCACGCCCTTCTTTTCCCAATGAATCAAATCCTTTGATATGGCCAATGCCCCAAGCGCATTAATGCCATCATAAGCTGTATAACTCAAATAATATGTGTCCTCAATTTTTACAATTCTGGGATCTTCCACTCCATGAGACTCATAATCAAATTCAGGAACCACCACTGGATGATCGCTTTTTTCCAGCAAGGTTAAGGGGCCGGTTAATTTGCAATACCCAATGGTGGAATAATTTCCGGAAGCAACGGCACGGTAAAACATATGAACTGTTTCAGCTTCTTTTATAACGCCAGGATTTAAAACCCCTTCTTGTTCAAATTCTAATAGACTCCTAGAAAGCACAATGCCTTCTTTTTTTATTTCAATCATGACTTATATATTGATGAGGGGATTAATCCTATTAATTGGGGTTCCAGATGTATGGTAACAAAGTTCAATGGAATACAAGCTGACTTATTGCCCAATTAGTTATAGGTTTTGCATGATTTACTGTTTCCAACCTAATTTGTAAATTACAGTATGAAAAAAAATCTTGCAATCCTTTTTCATGGCATTTGTTTGTTATTACTATGTTATGCTAGTAATGCAATGCCAATTTCTGCATTTACAAAAGACAGCGTCTATTTTAAAATTTTAGGAATAGCACAAGATGGTGGCTATCCACAATTGGGTTGTACCAAAGCTTGTTGTACTGCCATTAAACAAGGAAAAGAGACTAGGAAAAATGTAGTTTCCTTAGGTTTGGTGAATAACAATAAGTATTGGCTTTTTGAAGCAACTCCAGATATGGGTCTGCAATTAGACATCATGCAAAAGGAGTTAATAACCCCAAACTTTCAATTGCCAGAAGGAATCTTTATTTCTCATGCTCATATGGGGCATTATACGGGGTTGCAATTTCTAGGAAGGGAAGCGTTTGGAGCATCCAGTATTCCAGTATATGCCATGCCTAGGATGGAACAATTCTTGCGTAACAATGGACCTTGGAGCCAGTTGGTGCAACTAAATAATATTGCTTTAAAACCTATCCAACACCAACAGCCTATTGAATTAGGTACTAAGCTCACAGTAACTCCCATTTTAGTACCGCATCGTGATGAATTTTCAGAAACTATTGGCTTTGTTATTAAATCGGAGCGTAAATCAGTATTATTTATCCCAGATATTGACAAATGGGAAAAATGGCAAGAACAAATTGTAGCAATGGTAAAGTCAGTAGATCTTGCTTTGATTGATGGCACGTTTTTTCAAAATGGGGAATTGCCAAATAGAGATATGAGAGAAGTGCCGCATCCCTTTGTAGAAGAAAGTTTAAAAAAATTTGCGCAACTCTCACCAAAGGATAAATCAAAAATCTGCTTTATTCATTTTAATCACACTAACCCACTGATTAAAAAACATTCTCCACAAAAAGATCTGTTACTCAAGCAGGGATACCAAGTGGCTGAAGAAGGAATGAATTTTACTCTATAGAGAATTTGTTCTCCATTAATTTTTCCTTGAAACTAGTTCCAAAAGTAAGTGCAAAAGTGAGCATGACCGCTCTGGTATCAGATTTTGAAATTCTATAGCCACTAAAATTGGTGCCATAGGTATTATTACCGTTTTGTAAGGTGTTGAAGATATCGGTTACTACTAATCCAATTCTACTATTACCCTTGCCTAGTTTTTGTTGAAAACCTAGGTCTACATTGTAATTGGCTAATCGCTCACCTTGTGGAGCAGCAACAGGTGAATTATAGATGCCAGTTATTTGCAATTTAGCGCCAGACCATATTTGAAAATTGTTGATGAATTTTCCATTCCAACTAAATACATCAGTTACTAGATCTGTGTTCACATTCTCCCCACTATACTGCTGTTTGAACAGCGTAAGACTCAGGTTAAAATCGTAAACCTTAAATGGCTTAGCCGTAAAAATATTTTCTAATCCATAAGTAGTAGCATTGCCAAAGTTTACCGGAGTTCTAATAGCAACACCATTGGGTTGTACTATAGTTTGCTCTCTAATAGCATTGGTAGCATTTCTATAAAACAAGGCACTGTAAAAACTATAATTTGACCATTCTTTACTAAAGCCTAGTTCAAAAGCATTCACTAATTCAGGTTTTAAATAAGGATTACCACCGTGCTGGTTAAGCGAATCAGTAATGTCAACAAAAGGATTTAACTGGCCTAGCCCGGGGCGATTGATTCTTCTATTATACCCTATTTTCCAAAACTGTTCTGGGCTATTATAAAATACCAAACTAGCAGATGGAAAAAGATTAAAATACTTGTTGTCAAATGCTACGTTTTGGCTAATGGTTTTTCCATTATTGTTAATGGCTTCTGCTCTTAATCCAATATCGTATTTAAAACGCGGGTTTGCTTTCTCTCCAACGGATGAACTAAACTGCACATAGGCTGCGTGCACTTGTTCACGAAATTGGAAAACATTACTAGCTTTTACATTGGGAACATAAATGCCATTTGTCAAGTCATAAGATTGAAAATCTGCATCCAAAGAACGAATGACCCCCTTGTAACCTGTTTCTATTTTAGATTTATCAGATAGTGGATAGGAATAATCAGTTTTAAGATTCACTACCACTACGTCTTCATAATTGTGTGTCTTTTGATAGAAAGTACTGCCAATCTGTGTACCATTTTCTGAAAGGTTTAAGGAATTAATATCTGTGTTTTCCCTGTCTTTGTTAAATGAACTTGTTACACTTGCTGTAAGTAAAGCGCCACTGCTACTGGCTTTGTGGCTAAAATTAGCAGCATATTCTGCAATATTAGAACGAGCAATCTCTATAGACTGTCTTTGAGATTTGCTATTGAATTTATTAGAAGATGTAGTAGTGGTACTAGTAAGGGTTTCATTGTTGTCTTGGCCTTCTTTATTAAAATTGGCTTCAAATCCAATGCTGGTATTTTTACTGGGTGCATAGTCTGCACTTAACCTAAGATTTTGCAAAGACTCCAAACGGTCGTCATAACGGAACTGCTTTAGTTGGTATTGATCAATAGAATTAAAATTAGTTCTTGCCGCGTCAATTGTTCTGTCTCTTCCAGCAAATCGATTATCATATGCCAGACCTAGGTTCCATTTCTCTGTTTTATGGTTGAGCAAAAGTGAACTATTTACCCTTCCTTTTACGCCAAAACCTGTGCCTATTGCCAATGCTCCATTGGTTCCTGATTGTTTGCCTTTTTTTAATTTAATATTGATAATGCCACCTTCTGCATCGGCGTCATAATTGGCACCTGGACTATTGATGATTTCTATACTTTCAATGGAAGAAGCTGCAATTTGGTCGGTATTGGTAATACTAGAATTTCTGCCATTGATCAGGATCATGGGAGTCTTACCTCGCATGGTAATAGCACCTTCGGCATCAACCAAAACAGTAGGTGTATTTCTTAGTAAATCAGTTGCAGTTCCTCCTAATTGTGTAATACTTGCTGACGCATTTACCACAAATCCCTGACTAGTTCTTTGAATAAGTTTTTTCTCAGCAGTTACAGTAACTGATTTGAGGGTTTCACCAGCATCATTCAAGTTGATGTTTCCTAGGTTCAGGACTTTGTTGGCCGATGTAATTTCTAGATCCAATGTTTTGGGTAAAAAGCCAATAGAGCGGATATTTAAACGATACTTTCCAACAGCCATACCGCTTAATTCAAAAAAGCCTAAGCTATCAGAAATGGTATTGGAAATAGGTTTTAAACTGTCATTTGAAGCGTAAAGCAGCAGGCTTGCAAAAGCAATAGGATTGTCCTGTTTTACCAATTTTCCACTAATGTTGGCTTTTGGTTGCGCAAAAATACTCGTATATGAAAATAAAAAATAACAAAAGCAGCAAACCCAACTAATTCTGTACCTATTCATAAGTAACCTTTTAACAAAGGTATACCATGATGTTGTCCTCAATCATTAAAAGCAGCTAAATATAGGTCAAGACCCCATTAAAGAAGGTGAGGAAGACAAGCATGCTTTTAATAATTGACACAATATTTTGTATTTTAAGACTGTTTATAGAAATGTCCCATGAATCAAACCCAATCATTCATCAAAAATGATTGTTTTGACACGCTAACACCAATCCCAACTTCATGAGAATTATTTACTTTTTATTGGCATTGCTTATTACTTCAGATGCCACTTCCCAACCTTTTGGCGCCTTACCAACTAGTCCAGCTGCCGTTACCCAAACCGGTAGAATGGGTCTGCGATATACATTTGTCAGCAGCACTTTATTACAACCAGCCATTGACAACGAACCCAATCACCGCGTAAAAGTGGAAAATATTGGTCCCAATGCTAAAACGAATGTGAGGGTTAGTTATACCGGATTAAATGCGGATGGTTCGGTTCCAACGCTTAGTGGCGGGGGATTTGCGGCATTTCCAAATGGAGGATCAGTTAACCTAGCTTCAAGAGATACTACCATTGTGCAAGGATGGTCTAGTGGATGGAGAGAATGTAGTTGTATCAATGATGGCAATAACAATAAATTTGTCCGATTCATATTTGCTTACGACTCTACTTTTTATGGTCCAGATGGTTTGCCCGATGGTACCATCGCGCTAGCAGATACCATTATCCAACCCATGGTCATTGTTCAAAGATCTCAATCACAACAAACGCAGATAGGAGTCATTCAAACTTCGGCAAGCCAAAGTTTAAGAGGCCAATTCATTATACCTGGATATATTAAAACTGCCGTTAGTCTTAATACACTCTCCATTGCTACCAATGGACTTACTTGGGCCATTTATCCCAACACCCCATCTGCCATTACAACAGTTGATAGTATTGGAAATAGGTATTACAGATTTAATATCACGGTAGACCCTAGATCCGATTATAGAATTGAAGCCAAATTCAATTCTACAAATACTTCTTTGTTAGTTCCTACCACAACCATTGTTGTTCCAACCTCAGCATCAAATGACACATTGCGTGCAACTGTGCTGCCTTATGGAAAAGCATCCTTTAGTATTGACTCTGTGATTACACATGAAACAGAAGTAGGATTTTGGAGAACGGTTTTTGCGCAGGGCGATAGTTCTCTTACGGTATTTCCCGGTCAAGAAAACTGGTTTGGGGCTACTAATACGGAACGCAATGCCAATAGGGCCAAATCAAAAATTATCAAGTATAAAGCAGACTGGGCGGGGTTTGGAACCAAACTTTGGGAATTTGCCATGCCCACTGAATGTTGGGGAGGTGCTGTGAGTAAGGATGGCAAACATATTGTGTACATGATCAATCAACGAGGGGTTGAAAGTGGATTAGAAAATAACCCAGCAGTAGATTGGATTGGCGTATTAGATGGAACAACGGGTCAAAAAAAATGGGGACTCCGTGGCAACCAACAAACGCAAGAAGGATTAGAAGTGGGCATCTCTGCAACAGGCCAATATATTGCTCTTGGTACAACTGGAACTGGAAGGCTTACGCTCTATAGAAATAATGGAAGTAGTGGAACCGTTTTATGGAGCAATCCTGCAGATTTTACTAATGGCAATACAGATATTGGTCAGGTGCGGAAAATAGTATTTTCTGATGATGAACAGTTTGTGTATGCGGGATGTGGAGACATGTATTTACGCAAGTATCGCGTATCAAATGGTACACTGGTTTGGAAAGCCTATATAGGTGGATGGCCCTTTGTAAATGGATTGGTTATTGCCAATGGATATGTGGTTACTGGTACCAAGTCAAAAGATAGAACCGTGATTAGAGATTCCGATGGAGCTGTACAATATTTTGCAGGAACATTTGGATATGATGCAACAGTGGATAGTTCATTTACGGGTCCTGTATTTGGGTTTGGTCCCATTGTAACAGAAAGAACCTCTGGAAGGGCCATTGCAAGTGTAGGCAGTAACTCCGTTAAACATAGTATTCTCAATGGAAGTTTTGTTTTGAGTGCAGACAGAACAGTTGATGTGTATTCTCGTTATGGTGGAAACAGTTTGGCCAATCGTGCAACCTATATGGGAGCAGGATCAGGAGAACAATCACAATCGGGTTGGGCTAGTGCATCTGGAGATAGAATAGTAGTGGCAGCTAGAGATTTGACAACAGGGGTCTTTCCAAGAAAGACAGCTGCCTTTTATAAAATCAATAGAAACATTAATAGATATCCAACCATGGATTCTATTGGAGCAAAATCTTTTACCAAATTTGATACGCTAAGATTAAAAATTAGCTATCGCGATTTCAACGATTATAATACCGCAAATACCCAATTGTCTTTAACGGCAACAGCAGAAACTGCTGACCTAAAAACCATTGTACGCGGAGATTCTGTGATAGTTTATGGAGCCACAGGTTTCAATGGTTTGGCAGCCATTACTGTTTCAATTGCAGAAACGGCAACCACAGAAAAATGGACGGTTTCTGAGCGAATCCCCGTTACGGTTAATTGCAATACAATTGCTACTCCCACAATTACCAAAGACATTGACAACTATTTAGTATCATCATCATTGTATAATAATACCTGGTACAAAGACAATGTGCTCATGACGGATACTACTCAGAAAATCAAACCCACATCTAGTGGCAACTATTCTGTAAAAGTGGTTCAGGGAGGTTGTAGCTCTACCATATCTTCGGCAACCAATTATATTCCAACTGCATTGGTCAATTTGAGCGCTGGACAATTCATTAAAACTTTTCCTAACCCAGTACATAGTGAATTGAAAGTTCAGTACCAGTTAAATGGCATAAACACATTGAAAGCGCTGCTCTATGATGTTTCTGGCAAATTGGTAGTACAACAAAATAGTCTTTCCAATGGCGGTAGTTTGCCTATGGCAAATCTAATCAGGGGGTCTTATCTGTTAAGACTCTATGACAAGAATGGAAAACTATTGCACACAGAATTACTCATTAAAGATTAAAGACCAGCAGTCTTATCAACTGCTGGCCTATAGATTTAATTATTCAATTTGCCTTGTGCAATCCAAGTATTAAAGTCATCAATATAAGTGGCTGGCAATGGATTTGCTCCCACTGGCATGCGGCTTCCGCCACAATAAGTGGTGCCAATTTTGTCTTGAATAGAAGTGCAACCTGTTAAGTGTCCTGTAATCCCAACATAGGTTTTTGTATAGGAATGACATCCACCGCAACTGGTAGTCATTACTGGAAGAATTACTGCAGAAAAACTAATGGTTGCAGAAGGCGCTGTAACGGTTAAAGCATAATTGGTAGTAGCAGACCCTCCAGTATAAGTTGCTTGAACAGATAAACTATAAGTTCCCACTGCTACAGCATTTGTCCAACTAATGATACCCGTGCTAGCATTGATGCTAATTCCAATTGCCGTAGATCCTATTAAAGCATAATTGACTGTTCCGCTTGCATTGGTGATTTGTGGTGCCACCGAAGATCCTGCGGTCCCAGCAATAATAGTACTGCTAGTAGTACTATAACTTAAATTAGATGGACTGATAACTTGCCCATTTGATTTTACCACCAAGGAATACGTGCCTGAACAACTACCCATACTATTGGTAGCAAGTATTACAATTTGGTAAGTTCCAACTGCTAGTGCTGAGCTCCAAGTAATGACACCTGTGCTACTATTTACACTAATTCCCGAAACAGCAGTCCCGTTTAAAGTAAATACTAGTTTTCCGCCTCCATTATTAATGTCAGGTGCAACAGAACTTCCAACATCTCCTTTGAGAATGCTAGTACTTGCTACTGCATAACTAAAATTGGATGGTGCTGCAGTTGCCGTGGTTGGAACATCTTGTTTACATGCAAATACCAATAAACTAATGGTACAGGCAAATATGATAATCTTTTTCATGACCTATTTATTTAAAGGTTATTGAGGACATCCATTATTAATCCATTTGGTAACCTGAGCCACCTGACAGCTACTCATCTTACCACTTGGTGGCATATTCTTAGAAGCAGTAGTAGCTGTAAAATTGATGGCGGATAAAAAATTTGTCTTCATATTAATGCCCGCAGCTTTTGCACTGGCATAATCACTTAATACTACATTTCCTGCTCCCGGTGCTACTCCATGGCAACCATTACAATTAGTGGCAAATAATTGGGAAAGACCATTATTATAAGTGATTTGGGTGCTGTCACAAACTGCCGAAGCACAGGTAGTATTCTTAGCGCCTTCATTGATCCATTTTTTAATGATCTCTACTTGAACAGTAGATAGTTTGGCACTTCCATTGGGCGGCATGCTACCATTGGTAATCACAGTATAGTATTTGCTACTATTAGGTTTGTTGGCACTAATGCCCTTCATGATATTGGCATAACTATCTGTAATTACCCCTTCTTTTCTTGATACACTATTGTGACAACCAGATTGCGCGCAATAGGATTGGAATAAAGGAAGTACTTCACTAGAAAAGCATACTTGTCCATTGCTAGTGGCAGTGGTGATGTTTAATGTATAGCTAGTATTAATAATCCCTGCGCTATTAGTTGCTTTTACTGTTAGACTATAGAGTCCAACAGCAAGGTTGGCATTCCAACTAATGATCCCTGTAGCACTATTGATACTGATGCCATTAGCCGGGGTTACAGCAAAACTATACGTAATGGTACCCAAGCCAGCATTAATTGTGGGGGTTGCAGAATTGCCAATGGTCCCTTGAACCATACTACTATTGGCAGGATTATACAAAAAGGAACTTGGTGCTAATACAGTTGCAGCGTTTGTGATGGTTAAGCTATAAACTGCGGATGTTTTGCCAACACTATTACTTGCTTGAATATTTAAATTGTAAACTCCAACTGCTACTGTATTATTCCAACTGATCACACCAGTTGTACTATTGATACTAATTCCTGCAGGCACTGTGCCTGTAATACTAAAGCTGCAAGTGGCGCCTCCATTATTTAAAGATGGTATGGCACTATTGCCAGCAGTGCCAACCACCATCGTGCTACTGGGGGGAGAATAAACAAGGTCTAAAGGCGCAGTTGCCGTATTATTAATAATCAATTGGTAGGTAGTTGCGGTACTTCCAGCTTCATTGGTAGCCGTAACAGAAATGCTATAATTCCCCACAGCTACCGTATTGTTCCAACTAATTACACCAGTTGTATTGTCAATACTTATGCCGTTGATTACCCCACTGGTAATACTAAAACTGATAGTTCCTCCACCATCTTCTATAGAAGGTTTTACAGAATTACCTGCAGCACCTTTAATGATACTACTGATGGATGGAGCATAAACTAGATTGGTAGGCACCTCAACTGTAAATGGTATTTCGTGTTTGCAGGCAAATGCAAGTACCATTGCCAAGCAACAAAACAGTATTTTTTTCATAAGATTATTTTTTGTGTTTCTTGATTTGAAAGATTCTAGACAAATTGAATCCCATTCTTATGTCAAAATTTTCCCAGCTACTGGTTGTTTCTGTAATAAATGCGCGTTCATTCATGCCAACAGCATTGGAAACATGCAATTGGAATACGTGACCGCCAGTTTCAATATCAACCCCAACTGACAAAGGATTGTAATTTGTATTCTTTTCAATCCCGTTAAATAGGTAGAAATAATCCCAAGTAAATGCCATGCGTTTACTCATTTTTACCCTTCCACCAAACCCAAGAGCATACACATCATTTGGTTGATAGGTATAGGGAACCAGATTGTTATGAACAAGGGTGGGACTGAATTGTAAAGTCAGACCCTCGCTAAATTTTCTACCAATAATGGATTGAAAATAATAGGCCATTCTATTGGAAGCATAATTACCCATTGCAGGGTCTGCAAAATCCATGGTATTCATAGTAATACCTGCTACAAAAGCAATGGTAGCTGGGAATGCATGTGAACCTGTAGATTGTCTAATGGGGGCGTATTTTATATACCCATCAAGTTCTTTCTTAAATGTACTTCTACCCACGCCAACCTGAAGATTTTGAAGAATACCAAAGTCAAACCCCAAACGCATACTGGCTTGATCAAGTCCAAAGAAATTCTTGGAGCCTTGATTTAATTGTCCAAAACGGTGTAAGATTCTAAAGTCCATAGTGCCAGGAGAAAGGAATTCCATGGAATGGCCATTGATTACTCTAATAGATTTAAAAGCATTTTTGACAATTTCTTTTTTAGGAGTTTTGTCTTCTACAAGATTCAGTAAATCATTGTCTTGAGCAAATGGCTTTAGGTAGATTAGGCAAAGTAGTAGAATGGCGCTGCCATTCATGAGCAATTGCTTCATGTGATTAGTATTGGAAATGGGGGAATTATTTTTTCAGGGGCTCTAACATACAGTCAACAGTAATCTTTGCAGACTTTGCAACTTTGTCTGAGACTAGTTGGGGAATCACCACTTTAAAATCAGCGAATTGCAAATTGAAATTTGCTTCTACTTGAATTTTACCGGCTTTGTTAATGATTTTCCCTTCTGATTCAATTTCTTTGGTCTCGCCATGAAGGGTCATTTGCCCTTTAACTTTGGCAGGGTAAACCCCGTCTTTATTATAGTTTATTGCAGCATTATTGGCAATGGTTCCTTTAAAGACTGTTTTTGGGAACTTATCACTTTCTACATAGTTTTCATTAAAATGTTCCATCATCAATGCCCTATCAAATTCAAAACCTTTCATCAAACAGGAGAATTGAATTTCTCCAGTTTTAGTGTCTAATACACATAGGGTTGACTTGTTAACCGCATCAATGTTTTCGGGAGACTTAGGAGCTGTTGCATCAAATCCTAATTTTCCGGATTTTGTAAAATACTTGTCTTGTGCCTTGGCATTTGCAACTAAGACAATCATGGCAAAAAGAAGGGCTGTCTTTTTCATGTTGTTTTTTGTTTATTGGATTATTGACTAATGATGCATTTGTTGAGCAAAATATCGGCACCCAAGCCAAGGTCATCGGCATTGAATCCAGTATAGGCGCCTTTAATTTTTATTACTTGACCAACCTTATATTCAAATGGATGTTGGTAGCTTGAATCCATACTACACCTGATACTGATACTTGAGCTACTATCTCCTAGTAATATGCTGAACCTATTGCCAGCAGCTTGATCCATGGTTTTGAATTTTCCTGTTACAAGCAATACCTTATTTAAATATGCGCTATTGCCAATTTTTTCATCAATTGAAAAATCCTTAATCAAATCTTCTGCAGAGATTGTTTTGTCAATAGACAGATCCTGCATATTTTTTACTTTTCTATTAAACTCTGTGTAGGCAAAGATTGATACAGAACATAGCGCTAGTGTAACAACAATGGCTGCATAAAGAAGTTTCCTTTTTTTCATACTAGATAAATTAGTTGTTTAAAGCTCCAGCGTCAATCCATTTTTTAATAGTGGCTAATTGACAATTGGTCAATTTAGCCATACCCTTTGGCATGGGTGAATAGCCGCTTGCATGACTAATACTGCCAAACAATTTTCCATTTAGTGCAATGGCTCTGTCTGAAGCATAAGTAGCCATAACAATTCCTCCGGAAGGATTTGAAATAGAGTGACAGCTATAACAAGCTGTTTGAAAAATGGGGATGATTTTTTGCGAGTAAGTAACTACACCAGCGCTATCACAAGCTCCCGATGTTCCTGCCTTAGTGGGGTAGAGCGTGTCTGCTTTATCGTAATAGCAAGAATGTAATAGTAGCAGTAAACAGATGCTGCCTAACAAATTTACTTTCCTCCATGCAGGACTTGTTCCTGATGGAATAATGGATGATACCTTTCTCATGTTGTGTTTCAATAAATACTAAACAATAGGTAAAAATCTATCCATTGACAGGATAACAGAAATTATCATGCCAAGAGACATCAATAAAATTTTGGGGATTACGTTTTAACGTTATTTTGTGTTATCAGGATAAATAGTTGCATTGCCTCTTTGAAGACTGGGCATAGTTCTTCCTACTACACAATGATGAGATACAAACTATATCTTTAATGCTGCCTACTAGCTAATAAATAAATGAATTCTATTTACATTAGACAATTAAATAATCTTCTTCTACTTATGGCATCTAAACCTTTTACAATATGACTGATCCGCTTACTACAAATATTCACTGGGGCATCATCGGTTGCGGAAACGTAACTGAAGTTAAAAGTGGTCCCGCATTCAATAAGGTAGCCAATAGTAGTTTGGTGGCTGTGATGAGAAGAGACGCTAGCCTAGCGGAGGATTATGCAAAAAGACATGCAGTTCCAAAATGGTATAGCAATGCTCATGATTTAATCAATGACCCAGAGATTAATGCCATTTATATTGCTACTCCACCCAAACAGCACGAGGAATACGCCATTGCAGCCATGCAAGCTGGAAAGCCAGTGTATGTAGAGAAACCTATGGCATTGGATTTGGCCGCATGCAGACGCATGGAACAAGTATCAAAAGAGACAGGAGTAAAATTGGTGGTTGCTCATTATAGAAGGGCATTGCCACTTTTTATAAGAGTCAAGGAATTGCTAGATCAGCAAGCTATTGGAAACATTCGTTTTGCAAGAATCAGTTTGTTACAACCAGACCAGTCTGCCATGATTGCCAAAACGGGGAATAATTGGCGCGTTGATCCCACAATTGCTGGAGCAGGATTATTCTATGATTTAGCACCACATCAATTAGACCTGTTGATTCATTTTTTGGGCAAACCAACAAGTTCCATTGGGTTGGCAGTAAATCAAGCTGGATTATATACTGCCGAAGATTTAGTGGTAGGTGTTGCGCAATTGCCTCATCATGTTTTATTTAATGGAACCTGGTGCTTTACTACACCTGAGGGAAACGAAGAAGACCTATTTGAAATTCAAGGCTCAACAGGGAGTTTGCGTTTTGCCGTATTTGGTCATGCATTAACCATTGAACGCAATGGCATTATTGAAACAGAAAAGTTTCAACCTCCCCAGCATATTCAACAACCCATGATTGGAAAAATTGTCCAATATTTTTTGGGAAATGCAGACAACCCATGTTCTGCAGCTGACGCCATTCAATCAATGGAGATGATGGAACAGTTTGCTTATGGGTCTCAATCACCATCCAAATAAACAAACACTCATGAAGCTTGTAAAAATCTTGGTAAAAAGCATCATGTTGCTTGTGGCGCTGATAATGATGGTGCTACCTTTTTTTATTCGTAGGGCCGATAGAACACCCATAGATCAATCAGCATTCCATGCAGAAATGCTGGCTATATTAGATAGTGCAAAAGAACATGCTCCTAAAATAGATACCAGCTCCATGCTGCTAGCAGGTTGGTCCAAAGCCAATATTAGTCCCACCAAACCCATGCCCACAGCGGGTTATGGCAAAAGAGAAGGCAAGCCTTATCAAACCATACATGATAGTATTTATGCTAGGGCCATTTATTTGCAACAGGGACAAACCCAGGCAGCCATTGTAAGTTGTGACTTACTCATTATTCCGCCCGAACTAACCCTGGTTTTAAAACAAATGATGCCCAGCATTGGATTAGATTTCTCACAAGTTTACATTGGTGCTACTCATTCACATAATAGTATTGGTGGATGGGGCAAGCGTTATATTGGAGAACTCTTTGCTGGTAAATATGACTCCCTAATGGTGCAGGAACTAGCAAGAAAAATTGTACATGTAGTGAACATCGCCAAAGGCAAAGCAAGGCCCGTGCAACTGTCATATGCAAGTATAGCCAAACCTGAATTGGTGAAAAATAGAACGGTGGGTGACAAGGGAACAGAAGATCCTTTTTTGCGTATGATTTATTTGTTGGGTTTGGAGCCAAGAGCACCTAGTGCCATCCTTACTTCCTTTGCTGCACACGCAACTACACTTAGTGATTCAGTCATGCGTTTGAGCAGAGACTATCCAGGCCAATTGGTAGATGGATTAGAGAAAAATCTTGGTTTTGACCAAGCCATTTACTTAGCAGGTGCTGTGGGTAGCATGGGGCCGGAAGAAGAAGGGACAACTGATTGGGAACAATTGCATCATTTGGCCAATGGATTAGAAACAGCCATTCAACAGAATAGTAAAATCACTGCACTAAAACCCAATTTACAAGTCATGACCCTGCACCTGCCCATGCGCGAGCCGCAATGGCGATTTGCAAAAGACTGGTGTTTTAGACATTGGCTTTGGACCAAACTTTATGGCGATTATGATAATGAGGTAAAAATGTTGCGAATGGGTAATTTGGTCATGGTGGGATTACCCTGTGACTTTAGTGGAGAGCTCATGCAAGACCTAACAGACTATGCCGCTACCAAGGGTAAGCAATTAATGGTCACCAGTTTTAATGGAGGCTATGTGGGTTATATCACCAAAGACAGTTATTATGACCAGCCGGGCTATGAAACCAGGATCATGAATTGGTTTGGTCCAGGCAATGCTGCCTATTTTAGTGAAGTGGTGCGCAAATTGGTAGATCTGCCATAATCTTATTGCTATTGCTTGTCAACCGCTATCTTCGCTCAAAAAAATATGGCAACCAAGATTACTATTAACGATAATGGATCTATGAAAGTAGAAGGAGATTTTACAATTGTAGACAGAGAAGGAAATGTCTATGATTTGGCAGGTAGAGAAGTAGTGGGTTTGTGCCGCTGTGGTCTTAGTAAAAACAAACCCTTCTGCGATGGGTCGCACAAGGGTGAGTTTCAACATGAGGCAAAGGCTTTTGCCCTTCCTCCTAAAAAGACTTTGTAATTAGATGAGTTCTACTTTGGTCATTACGTCTCCGCCTTTAATTTGGTCTAATACATCCAAACCATCGGTGAGTTTACCAAAGCAAGTGTGAACACCATCTAAATGTCTTACGCCTGCACGGTTGTGGCAGATGAAAAACTGAGAACCTCCGGTATTTCTACCACGGTGTGCCATAGACAAAACGCCGCGGTCATGAATTTGCTTTGCTCCGCTGGTTTCACACTGAATGGAATATCCTGGGCCGCCGGCACCAGTACCATCGGGGCAACCACCTTGGATCATGAAATTTGGGATCACACGGTGAAAAGTTAGACCGTTATAAAAGCCCTCATTGATCAATTTTTTAAAATTGGCAACAGCAATGGGTGCGTCATCATCATAAAGTTCAAAACTCATGATGCCCTTAGCGGTATGGATCTGGCCCTTTGTTAAGATTTGTTCGCTCATAAATATATTTTTTGCGAAACTAGTCTATCAAAGGCATTTTACCATCATTTGAGCAATTATGGAATCAATTGCAGCAGACTTACAGGAATTCAAATTGGGCAATCAAACACTAAAAATTTGGGTGCCCAATTTTCAAGCCTTGCAAACAAGTCATCAAAAAAGTGCCTACGGCGATGCCCCTTTTTGGGGTAGGGCCTGGCCTTCTGCACTAGCCATGATTCAATTCTTGGAAGCGCATCCAGCCTATATTAAAGACAAAAAACTTGTTGAAATAGCCGCAGGGCTAGGGCTCCCCGCTTTTTATGCAAGCAAATTTGCATCAAACACCATTGTGTCTGACTATGCAGCAGACGCGGTTCAATGGATGCAGCAAAATATTGAGCTCAATAGTTTATCAAACATTGAAGCCAAACAAATCAACTGGCATCAGCTGCCCCCAGATCTTAATGCCGATACCCTTTTACTCTGCGATGTGAACTATGACCCAAGTCAATTTGATGCATTGCTAAACATGATCCATCATTTTCTGAAGAAGGGAACTACCATTCTTTTGACCACTCCACAACGATTGGTGGGAAGATCCTTTATCAGTGCTTTATCAGAACAGGTATTCATCAATGAAGTCTTAGAAATTCAGCAAGATGAAAAATTACACTTGATTAATGTGTTGGTCTTAGTACATTAGTTATATTTGAATCCCCCTCCCAATTTATCATTATTTTTCTTAATTTGAATCTCATTTTTACTGATTCCCTAAAAACGTTTTCATGAGAAAAACAGCACTAACTTATGCATCAAGAGAAGAGATAGAAGTTGATTTGCAGTGTATAGAAGGTGTTGTACCCACAGACATGGATGGATTCGTGTTTATTAATTCTCCAGTTGGAACAGTCAATAGTAGTACACCCATTCCTAAAAAGAATCCAGATGGAACGGATAACCCAGAGTGGGGGCAGATGGTATTTAATGGAGACGGCATGTTGTTTCGTTTTGATTGCAGTGTGCCGGGAAAAGTAAGGGTAAAATCTGCCCTGCTAAAAACACCTTGCTACTATGCAGACGAAGCTAGTAAGTGGGGAACGGATTATTATAAAAAAGGAATTTTTTTTAAGAGCAAGGGCATTGCACGTACATCAAGCACATTGGGCTCTCGCAACCAAGCCAATACTTCTATAGCAGCTTTTAGGTTTCCAGGAAACCAACATACTAGGATCACGGTGAATTTTGATGCGGGACGTCCTTTTGAAGTGGATCCCAAATCCATGAAAGTGATTACTGCCATTGGTTATAATAAAGAATGGAGTGAGTCACTTTCTTTTGTGATTCAAGAAGACGTATTTGAATTAATACAGTCCTCCGCACACCCTTGTTTTGATCCAGTAACCCAAGAGTTTTTTACGGTTTGTTTTCGTAAAAACATGAATAATCTAATCTTCACAAGCATATTCAGTTTAGACCTCACTAGAATTTGGCATGTGACCAATCGTTTTTTTAAGAAAGTCTATCGCTTTTTACAATCCCTTATGCGTTGGATTGGCAAATTATTTAGGGGTGTTGCAAGGGCTTTTATGGGATTTGTTTTTCCAGCATATGTAGAAAAATTGCATGCAGATGATACTAGTCCCAATGAAGAGAAACAGGAAGACATTTTTGGGATGGTCAATTCTGTGAGCATCTTAAAATGGTCGGGGAAAGGAAAATTACAGACCTGGAATATTGTAGGCCCCAAGGGTAAAAATTTGGTCATTCATCAGACCATGCACCAAACAGCATTGAGCAAGGATTTTATCATATTGGTAGATAGTTCTCTCAAGTTTGCTTTGGATATTATGACCAATATGCCTTTTCCAAAATATCCCTTGCTCAATAATATCATCCGTTGGTGTGTAGCAAAAGCCATGGAACCCAATACTCCACTATATTTGGTAAAGCGTTCAGATTTAGTAGAAGGGGTAACAGATGTAAAAGCGCGCAAAGTAATGGTAGACCTAGAAACCGTACATTATTCTGTTGAGTATGAAAATCCTAACAACGATATCACCATTTATACATCGCATAACGCGGCTTCCTGTGCAGCGGAATGGGTAAGACCTTATGATACATTGGGCATTGACCCTACCAAGCCAGTTTTAGAAAATACCATCGGCCTAATGGCCAGTGGAGAAATGGATATTGGTAGGGCAGGTAAGTTTGTGATTAATGGCAATACAGGTGAGAAAAGGGAGTCTGTAAAAATTTGGCAAAAAGGATTTGAAGGAGATGATACAACCCAACTCAAAGAAGCACATACCTGGGCGGTAGGGTTGAATACTTTTAGAGATATGGCTTCCGCCGATGTTCCTACCAATAAGATTCCTTATATCTTTTGGCAATCTTATGGCTTAGACTATAGACTGCTCACAAATTTTATCCGAAAAATGTATGGCAAATACCAGCACAGAAAAATTCCGGTTAAGAAAATGCTGGAGTATACTAAGAAAGGTGTTCCGTTTTGTTTGAGTAGGATGAACACGGCTACCATGGAATTTGAAGACTGGTTTCATTTTGAGATGAACCAAAACCTACGGTCATTACAATTTGTACCCAAGAAAAATGCCTCTACCAACTTGCCTCCGGAATTAAATGGTTATATCTTGTGCACCATGGTTAATGGAACAGAAAACCTTGAAGCGAATGAGTATACCCGTGAGGTCTGGTTCTTTGATGCAGCAAATTTAAGTCAGGGTCCTGTTTGTAAAATGGCGCACGATGCCCTCCAATATGCATTTACCATACACTCCGTTTGGATTGCCGATTGTGAACCATCTCCAGCAGACTATGTGGTAGACCCCGTTGAAGATTATACAGAAGTCTTGAATAGATTTACTAACCTTGAAAAAAAGGAATTGCTGGAAGCATTTATGAAAAAAGAAGTATTTCCACACTATCAATAACGCATGGATGCAGGTAAAATAAAAGACACAAAAATGCTGGAGACCATCCATGCCCATTTCTTTCAAAAGACAGTGGATGGCGGTGTTGTGTTGTTAAAAGCATATAAATCTCCATGGCCTGGCATGGCCGATAAGGAATTAGACAATGCCAAAATGCTCCCCTTAAATGGGCGTTTTTTTACACCTATTGGCAAAGATGGAGAGGCAGGATTATACTATCCTTTTTTTCAATTACAGTCACTAGACCAGTGGATTGAAACCCACCAAATTGACCGCGTATATACTAGAAAGGCATTTGCCATTGCCAAACAATTAATACAAATTATTGCTCAATTACATAAGTCAAAGTATTTACATGGGGCCATTAACCCACATCACTTATTAATTGATACTAATGATCAAATTCACTTGAGTGAATGGACATTTTTAACTGATGCTAGAAAGCCTAGGCTCTTAGAAAAGGAGCGCTATCTTTCAACCGGATTAATTCACTATATAGCGCCAGAACAAACTGGTAGGTACAATGTAAAGCCGGGCTATTATACAGATATGTATGGTATTGGTGCTACGCTATACAAACTTTTCACAGGGGTAGTTCCATTTGATGGAAACGATACCATGGGTATCATTTACAAGCACCTCACTTTTGAACCGGTAGCGGCTTTTGAGCGAAACACTTTTATGGGTAAAGCCATTTCGGGTCTAATTACTGGTTTATTAAACAAGGATCCTCAAAAAAGAGTAATGGGTACTGAAGCAGCATTGTTTTCATTAGAACAGGCCCAACAAATTTTTGAAAAAGGAGACTTAGAGGAAGAGTTGGGGATTGTAAGTAGTTCTCAACAACAACATTTTATACTAACGCATCATTTTCCCTCTGTTTTTGAAAATAAAGCAACTTATTTTCAAAACCATTACCACCAAGCTGCGGAAGGTGGGGAGTGTTTTTTGTTCTTTGTTGAAGGGGTAAAAGGATCTGGTAAACAATATGCTGTAAATCATTTTTGTGAATTGGTTGCCAATAGAAAAAACCTAGTAGTAGACGCTATTTTTCTCAAAGATGATCCGGTACCTTATGATGCATTCAAAAATATTCTTGACCAAATAACCAAGTATTATCTTTCACAGAGTCAAGAAGAATTGAATGCATTTATCAATGCTTGTAAAGAGCGTTTAGGTACTGCATCTAACATTTTGATAGACATTTGCCCAGACTTAAAACAGATTATTCCCTATGTAAAACAATACAAGGAAGAAGGCCCCTTGGAATTACAGAATCAATTAATTTATGCCTTTGCTACATTTTTGAAAACATTTCTAGAAATGGATAAGCGCTTGCTCATCTGTTTAAGAGATATTCATCATGCATCCCCACAGGTGTTAAAACTAATTCAAGGTTTTCTAAATGAGTTTCCTGCAACTAGAATCAATTTCATTTTTACTTATGAAAATCATAAACTCAATCAAGAACAGTTAACCTATTTGCATAAATGGCAGAATATTGAAGAGCAGGGTTTTGTAAAAGCTAAGATTAATTTATTGCCCCTAACTGCTATTCAAACTATTCAGTTACTTTCTATGGCAGGTCTTTGTGAGAAAGATCTAGAACCAACCACTGCATTGTTATTGCCTAAAACTAGCGGCTTGGTCAATCTCATAGACAAAGCCTGTGAAAAATTGGTTGAAACAGGAGGTTTGGCTTTTGATTTTGAAAAAGGTTGTTGGATGCTCAACAAAGACCTTGCGCTTTCTACCAATATTAATTTCAATAATCCAGCATCCTATTATGAAGTTCTGATTTCTAGGCTGACCAATGAGGAATTGATCTTACTCACTTATGCAGCAGCATTTGGGAATACTTTTTGGTTTGAAGTGGTTAAAACAGCCATTAAAAATGAAAGGCTTGCCATTAACTTACTAGACCAACTATTGCACAAAGGGATACTAATGCCCGCAGGCAAACACGGATTCTATGCATTCAGTGAAATGGAACTGGCTTCCTTTCTATTGCGCAATAGTCCAGATACAAGTTTGCAAGAAATTTACTTGTCCATTATTGCGGCATATACCAGCATTCCGGAAACTGCAGAGATGGAAGAGGCGTTTTTTGTATTGTTAGATAAGTTATTAAATGTTCCTGCAAGGTTTTGCAAACCTTTTGAGAAAATGCTTTGGAAGGGAATAGAACGGGCACAAAAGATTGCCTTGTTTGAGGTCAATTTCCGCTGCTACCGACATTTGATAGAGATGCTATCGCCTTCAGATTGGCAGCATCGTTCAGAGGAATTGGTTGATTTGTATATGGAGTACATTAAAGCGGCTTCTTTGGTACTCAAATTTGATATCTGTGAAAACACCTATCAATTTTTAAGACAAAAAGAATTGACAGCATTACAATTAGGTAATCTTGGATATTACTATGCCAATGCCCTTTTTGTACAGCAGGATTTTAGAAAATCCATACAAGTTATAGCTGAAATCCTGCATTCATTAAATGTAACTATTAGTACGCAACCCAATTTGTCAAAAATTATTTTTTCCATGATCCGCTTGCAAAAAGACATGCGTGGAAAAGACATGGCATTTATAGAACAACTCCCTACCGTTTCTGATAAAGTGGCACTGATAAAAATCAAGTTGCTTCAGAATGCCATGGGCGCAGCTTATTTGTACGCGCCTAAAATGATACCAGAACTCACATCTAAACAACTCTCCTTGTCCATTAAAAGTGGGGCTTCTGATTTGTTTGGACTTTGTTTGGCTTGTTATGGTTTTATACTGAGTATGTATAGTAATAAGCCCAAAGAAGCGCAAAAGACCTATGAGATTGCGGTGACCATGAATGAACGTTTTTCAGACTCAGTGGCCATTGCAACAACTGAATTTTTATATGCCACATTTATTGGCATCAACCATCTTTCTTGGAAGCAGTGTAGTGAAAGGCTGTATGAGAATTATATTTTCAGTAGGCAAATTGGTCAAATTAATATTGCTTTTTTTAGTCTAATTACCCATTTTAGTAATCGATTTTATGCAGAATCCAATTTGGAGAAAATGCTAGAATCATTGTCAGAAATACTCCCCATTGTTGCAACTAATAAACAACAAAATGCATTAGAATATCTAGAAATATTGCGTGCATTTTCTTTGGACTTAATGGGTCAGGATTTTGCTTCCCAGCCCATGGTTCAGCACCTTTCCAATATTAGTAGTATCAAAGAAAAAGCTGTATTGGAATTGGAATATACGGCCCTTAACCATATTCATATTCTAGAAGAAATGCATGATTTCTTTTCAGGAAATTATGAAGTATCCAAAAAAAGAGTTCAGTTAATGCTAACTATGAAAGCGCAGTTAGGAATGGTGAATAGTTTTGTCATGCACCATTTTTTCTTGGCTTTGAAAATCTTAAAACTGGAAAGGTCTTTGCAATTTTGGGAGTTTAGGTTTGTTGGAAAGACCATACAACTAATGCAAGCTTGGGCAAAGCAGCAAGAAGAAAATCATTTAGCCAAATCATGGTTGCTGATGGGATTGTTGGCGGCAAGGAAAAAGCAAACTGCCAAAACCATGTTTTTTTTACAAAAAGCTTTTGATACTGCTATCAAGTATGAACAATACATGACGGCAGGAATTGCTACAAAGTCATTAGCCGAATGCTATCAAAAACAAGGCATGGGGGAACTAGAGAAAACTTATATTAGACATGCCCATACCCAATTTAATTTTTGGGGAGCCAAACTTCTTGTAAGACAATTAGAAAAAGAGTATCCCTTTTTGATTACTGGAAAAGAGGGTCATGCAACACAGCGTTTGCACGTAGCATTGGATAATGATTTTCAGAGTTTTATCAAAGCCTCTAACAGCATAGCTTCAGAAATTAACTTGGAAAAGTTATTGTCTAAGCTTATCAGTGTACTCATTGAAAATGCCGCTGCAGAAAATGCATTTTTTATTATCCCAGATGCCAATGGGCAGTTTACCATTTATGCTTCTAAAAAGGGGTTGGATCCAGTAAATACAGAACTAGTATCCGCTTCCAAAAGAAATTTGCCATTGAGCATAGTACAATATGTATATCGCACAAGACAAGTATTATTATTAAACAATGCTTACAATGAAGCTGCGTATAAAAATGACCAGTATATACAAAGCAATCAGGTTCGTTCACTACTTTGTTTACCTGTATTAAAAAACAATGCAGTACAGGGTCTAATTCTTTTAGAGAATAATTTCTTGAATCAGGCATTTACGCATGAGCGAACTGAGATTGTAAAATTATTGGCATCGCAAATTGCGGTTTCTTTTGAGAATGCCACTTTATACAATAATGTAGAACAAAAGATCATACAACGAACTTCTGAATTGCAAGCTGAGAAAGAGAAATCAGAAGAGTTGTTGTTGAATATTTTACCCAGTGAAATTGCAGAAGAATTAAAAAACAAAGGAAGCTCAGTTGCCAAACAATATGATCACGTAACGGTATTATTTACAGACTTTGTTGATTTTACCAAGTTAGCTGAGCAATTTGGACCTAGAGACTTGGTAGAAGAATTGGATTTCTGTTTTAAAAACTTTGATCATATTACAACTCAATTTGGTCTAGAGAAAATCAAAACCATTGGAGACGCTTATCTAGCTGTATGCGGATTGCCGCTAGAAGAAGAAAAACACGCAGAAAAAGTATTGGAAGCGGCTCTGGCTATTCAACAATTTATTGTAGAAAACAAACGGATAAAAAAAGCAGCATCAAAATTGTATTTTGATATTCGCATTGGCATTAGTTCAGGTTCAGTAGTGGCTGGTATTGTAGGCTCTAAAAAGTTTGCCTATGATATATGGGGAGACACAGTGAACACTGCTGCTAGAATGGTGGAGAATAGTGACGTGAACAGGATTAATATCAGTGGTAATACCTATGCTTTAATCAAAGAATGTTTTGATTGCGAATACCGGGGTAAGATTCTTGCAAAAAACAAGGGATTTATAGACATGTATTTTGTCAACGATTTCTTCTTGTTAGAGAAAATCAAGCATAGGGTTTTCATGCGTATGAAAGACCTTGATCAAAGATTGCACTATCATACCATTTGGCATACTTCTGATGTGTTATTGCAGGCAGAAAGAATTGCGCAATTAGAAGGAATAGACAATGAAAGGGATGCATTGCTTTTAAAAATAGCAGCCCTTTACCATGATACGGGTTTTCTTAAAACCTATCTAAATCATGAAGAAGTTAGTTGTGACATCTTCATGGAAGACGCAGAACAATTGGCTTATGAATTAACCATTAATGAAAAGGAAAGGATCTGCCAGTTAATCCTTGTAACCAAAACTCCTCAGGAGCCACAAAATCATTTAGAGCAGATTATTTGTGACGCAGACTTGGATTATTTGGGAAGGGATGATTTTTGGTTGATTGGAAAAAAACTTTATTCTGAACTTTATGGTTATGGCATGATCCATGATGAACACGATTGGAATATGTTGCAATTATCTTTTTTGGGGAAACACCATTATTGGACAAAAACTTCCCAGAAAATGCGCGCAGACAAAAAAGCAGAATATCTTAGCGCCATTCAAGCAAAACTGAACAAATAATATGGCTGCTCAACAGGATTTCTCTGGCGTAAAAAACATCATCTTTGATTTAGGAGGGGTATTGTTTAATATTGATTTTGCCAAAACCGAATCTGCTTTCAAGGAATTAGGCGTTACTGGTTTTCATGAAATGTTTACCCAACACCATGCCAATGATTTATTTATTCAATTAGAAACAGGGGCTTTGTCAGAACCAGCATTTTATGAGGCTTTTAGGGCTGCATCAGGGGTTCCATTAACCAATGAGCAAATTAAAACTGCATGGAATGCACTTTTATTAGACTTTAGACTCCCAACCCTAGCTTGGCTAAACAACATCAAAGATCAATATCAAATCTATCTTTTTTCTAATACCAATCAAATACACCATGATGCTTTTCATGGCATGTACAAGGAACAAACAGGCCGGGATGATTTTGACAGCTATTTTGTAAAAGCTTATTATTCCCAGCATTTGGGTATGCGCAAACCTGACCTAGCTCCATTTTTGCACATTCTTGCAGAACAGGGCTTGGTAGCAGCCGAAACCTTATTTATTGACGATACCATTAAAAACGTGGAAGCTGCAAGGGAAGCAGGCATGCTAGCCCATCATTTGGTATGGCCCCAAACCTTACTGGATTTGGGTCTTTAAGGCTTGATTTCTTCAAATTCTATATAATCCTTGTCTGTTGAGGCAGTTTTAGAGCTAGTAACTGGCTCAGCATTAGCTTGGGCCTGTGCTTGGGCACGCGCTTGTTCCTGCTGAAAACGTTGTTGTTCCTGCATTTGCTGCAGTTTTTCACGCATTTGGTTACTTGCTTTGCTTACAGGAATCACAAATTCAAATACCAGTTTGTAAATCAGGTAGACCACCAATCCGTAGAAAATAAGCTTAATCATAATAGCGCAAAGATAAAGACCAAGCGCGCAGGATAAAGACAAATTTGGATGATTGGCTCTGTTTGCGCTATATTTGCAATGGAAATGATCAACAGAAGGGAACGGCTACCGTTCCCTTCTCCTTTTTACATACCTGAAGTAATGGATGCACAAGTACAACCGATAGAAGCACTCATCAACCAATTGTTGGTTGAGGAACCTTCTTATTTTCTGGTGAGCCTGAAAATTAAACCCACCAATAATATCAAAGTGTTTATGGATGGGGACGAAGGAATTTCCATTGAAAAATGCGTAAAATTCAATCGTCAGCTCTACAAGCTCATAGAAGAAAAGGGATGGTACCCAGAGGGAGAGTTCTCTTTGGAAGTATCTTCTCCTGGTTTAGGTGAGCCGCTTTTGTTTAACAGACAATACCACCGCAATATAGGAAGATCACTAGAAATTATCTTTCTAGATGGCACTACCAAAGAGGGCAAATTGCTGGCGGTAACAGAGGCAGACATTTTGCTAGAAACCACAGAGGGTAAGGGTAAGAAGGCAATTACACAACAATTGTTGATTCCTTTCAGTAATATCAAAACAACAACCGTTCAAATTAAATTTTAATCAGTTGCAGACGGGGTCTGCAGATCGAAAAAAAAATTAAGTTATGGCTAGTATCAACCTGATTGAGGCATTCCAAGAATTCAAAGACGCAGAGAGCATTGACCGTCCCACGATGATGAAAGTGGTAGAAGACGTGTTCAAAACCTTGTTGCGCAAGAAATTTGGCAGTGACGAGAACTTTGACGTAATCGTAAACGCCGAAAAAGGTGACTTGGAAATTATTCGTAGAAGGATGATTGTGGATGATGGAGAAGTCTTGGATCCTTTGGCAGAAGTAGGTTATACAGAAGCTGTAAAAATTGAACCGGATTTTGAAGTGGGTGAAGAATTGTATGAAGAGGTTGATATCCTAGATTTTGGACGCAGGGCTATTTTGGCAGCTAAACAAACATTGGCTAGCCGTATCAGTGACCTGAAAAAGAATGCATTGATTAAGAAATATGGTGATCGCGTGGGCGATATCATTAGTGCAGAAGTATACCAGGTTTGGAAAAAAGAAGTTTTGTTGCTGGATGAAGAAAGTAATGAGCTGATCCTTCCTAAGTCTGAACAAATTCCACAAGACTATTTCAAAAAAGGCGAAAATATTCGTGCCGTTGTTGCTAGGGTAGACCTGAAAAACAACTCACCAGTGATTATCCTGTCAAGGACTAGCCCATTGTTCTTGTCTAAATTATTAGAAATTGAAGTTCCTGAAATCTTTGACGGTTTAATTGCCATCAAGAAAATTGTACGTGATCCAGGAGAAAGAGCCAAAGTAGCGGTTGAGTCTTACGACGATAGGATTGATCCAGTTGGTGCTTGTGTGGGTATGAAGGGTAGCCGTATTCACGGAATTGTACGTGAATTGAAAAACGAGAACATAGACGTGATCAACTTTACTACCAATATCCAATTGTTGATTCAGCGTTCATTAACGCCGGCTAAAATCAGCTATATGGAGTTGGATAATGAGAAAAAGCACGCTGAAGTATATCTAAAAGCAGACCAAGTTTCTCTAGCCATTGGACGCCGTGGGGTGAACATTAAACTGGCTTGTGAGCTTACCGGATATGAGATTGACGTGTTCCGTGAAGACGAAGAAGTGGTGGATGAATTTGATATTGACTTGGAAGAATTTAGCGATGAAATTGAGACTTGGATCATTGACGAGTTCAAGAAAATTGGTTGTGACACAGCCAGAAGCGTACTCAAATTGTCAGCTGACGAACTAGAAAGAAGAACCGATTTAGAGAAGGAAACTATTATAGAAGTTCGCAAAGTACTAGAAGAAGAATTTCAAAGGGAAGAATAAGCAGCTTATAACAAGCTATCTTTGTCTGTGTGATGACCAATTGCCAGACTTGGAAGGCAGGGAGTAAGCACAAAATAAGAATCGGGGTCCGCCCCGGTTTGTTGACTAAAAAAAACTGAATGTCAGAACTGAAATTACCAAGACTGTTAGCAGCCGCCAAAGAATTCAACATTGGTCAGGATACCCTGATTGAATTTTTGGTGAAGAAAGGATTTAACCGCGACGATCTGAAGCCCACGGCAAAGCTTTCAGAAGATCATTACTATGCCCTTCAGGCAGAGTTCCAACAGGACAAACAAGCCAAGAACAAGGCTGACCTAGTAGAAATACCTAAAGGTGCGCAAGGCGAACCAAGGAAGAAAAAAGACGAAGAAGAGATCAGTTTTGTTAAGAAAGAAGACAAAACGGCTAAGGCGGAACCTGCTAAGCCAGCAGAACCCGAACAACCGGCTGCGCCAACCCTTATTTCTGCTGCTCCAGTAGAAATTGCCCCTACTCCAGTTGCAAAACCAGTAGTGGTAGAGCCCGCTCCAGTGGTAGTTGTTGAGCCAGTAGTAGTAGCTCCTGTAGAACCAGTAGCTGCCCCAGTTGTAGAAGCCCCGGTTTCAAAGATTGAAGCGCCAGAAATTGAAGCGCCAAAAGTGATCAACAAAATTGATCTTTCGGCCATTGATTCCTCTACCAGACCAAAGAAAACGGCTAAAAAAACAGAAGCACCTGCTCCTGTTGCACCTACGCCAGCTCCAGCACCAGTTGCTGTGGTTGAACCAGTAGCTGCGCCAGTTGTGGAAGCACCTGTTGCCAAAACAGTGGTTCCTGATGTTCCAGAAGTGGAAGCGGGACCAGTGATTGAAAATATTAGGGCTGAAAAACTGGAAGGACCAAAAATCTTGGGCAAAATTGAATTGCCAATCAATAGCGATACCCGTCCAAAACCAATGGGCAGGGATGAAAAACGCAAACGCAAACGTATTCCTATTGACAAAAAACCTGATGCACCAGCAACTGGTACACCAGGAGCTCCAGGTGCACCTGCAAGGGCAACTGGACCCAATAGACCCATTGTTCCAGCCAATAATAATGGTGGATTCAATCGCGGAGGCGGTGGTGGTCAACAAGGCGGTGGCGGATTTAACCGTGGTGCTGGTGGTGGAAATCGCGCCGGAGGCGGACCAAACAGAGACAGAAGTGCAGCTCCACGTAGAGGTGATGACAACAAAGAAATTGACCAAAAAGCAATACAGGAAAAAATCCGTGAAACACAGGCCAAATTATCTGGTACAGGTGGACGCGGAAAGAGCCTAAAAGCCAAATACCGAAGGGCTAAGCGCGATGAAGCTGCAGAGAACATGGGCGAGATGACGGAAGACAACAAATTACAAGTAACAGAATTTGTTACCGTAAGTGAGTTGGCCAACCTGATGGACGTAAGCTTTGCGGAAGTAATTGGAAAATGTATGGGATTGGGTATCATGGTATCCATTAACCAACGTTTGGACGCAGAAGTAATTGAATTAGTATCTAGTGAGTTTGGATTTGAAGTGGAATTCATAGGAATTGATGACCTTGACGAAGAAGACGAGGACGATGAAGATGATGATGAAGCAGCACAGGTTGAAAGAGCACCTATTGTTACCATCATGGGTCACGTTGACCACGGTAAAACCTCTTTGTTGGATTATATCCGTAGTGCCAATGTAGTAGCAGGTGAGGCCGGTGGTATCACCCAGCACATCGGTGCCTATGAAGTAACCCTTCCAAACGGAAAAGCCATCACATTCTTGGATACACCGGGTCACGAAGCCTTTACGGCCATGCGTGCTCGTGGTGCCAAAGTAACTGATATAGCCATTATTGTGGTAGCTGCCGATGACGCAGTGATGCCACAAACCAAGGAGGCCATCAGCCACGCACAAGCTGCGGCAGTGCCGATGATTTTTGCGGTGAACAAAATTGATAAAGACGGTGCACAACCACAGAAAATCTATGAGCAATTGTCTCAGATGAATATCTTGGTAGAAGCTTGGGGTGGTAAATACCAGAACCAAGAATTGAGTGCCAAACAAGGATTGAATGTAGACTTGTTACTTGAAAAAGTATTGTTAGAAGCAGAGATTTTGAACCTAAAAGCCAATCCTGAAAGAGAAGCAACTGGTACCATTATTGAAGCATCTTTGGATAAGGGACGTGGTTATGTAGCCACCATCCTGGTACAGAACGGAACACTGCGTCAAGGAGACTTGATTGTATCTGGTCAACACTATGGACGTGTGAAAGCTATGTTCAATGAGCGTAACCAGCGTATTGAAATTGCTCCTCCATCTACTCCAGTAGTAATACTTGGTTTGAATGGTGCGCCACAGGCCGGTGAAAAATTCCGTGTCTTTGAAGACGAAGCAGAAGCAAAAGAAACAGCAACCAAACGTGCGCAGTTATTGCGTGAGCAAGGATTGCGTGCTCGTAAGCATATTACTTTGGATGAGATTGGACGCCGTTTGGCACTGGGTAACTTTAAAGAACTGAACATCATTATCAAAGGTGACGTGGATGGTTCTGTAGAAGCCTTGAGTGATTCCTTACAGAAACTAAGTACCGAAGAAATTGCGGTGCGCGTTGTTCACAAGGGTGTTGGTCAAATCTCTGAAAGTGATGTGTTGTTGGCAACTGCTTCTGACGCCATTGTCATTGGATTTAACGTAAGACCTTCTCAACAAGCCAACAGATTGGCCGATACAGAAGGTGTGGAAATTAAATTGTACTCTATTATCTACCAAGCCATTGACGAGGTTAAGAGCGCCATGGAAGGTATGTTGGAACCCAAGTTCCAAGAGAAGATTACAGCCAATGTGGAAGTTCGTGAAGTCTACAAATTTGACAAAGCCACCGTTGCAGGTTGTTTTGTATTGGAAGGAAAAATTGCGCGTAACTCTAAGATCAGGATTATCCGTGACGGTATTGTGGAGTATCCCAAAGGAGAAGGACAGGCAGCCGAGTTGGGCAGCTTGAAACGCTTCAAGGACGATGTAAAAGACGTGGCTACCAATACGGAGTGCGGATTGACCATCAAGAACTTCTCAGACCTACGCGTGGGTGATATTGTAGAAGCATTTGAGGAAGAAGAAGTGAAGCGTACTTTATAAGTTTGTTAAAGCTGATGTGAATCAGGCCGTTCGCGGCCTGATTTGCTATTTTTGAATGATATTGTATACTATGAAGCGTGTAATTGTTGTTTTGTTGATCATGTCAGGGGCATTAACCTCTCAGGCGCAATCAAAGAAAGTGGTAGCGGACAAGATCATTGCACAAGTAGGTGATAAGATTATCCTGCATTCCGATATTACCAATGCCATCTCCGATATCAAGCGCCAGTCTCAAGGACAGGAGAATGCTATGATTCCAACCGAGTGTCAGATATTAGAAGGCCAGTTAATTCAAAAGGCCTTGGTATTACAAGCCATGAAGGATTCCTTGACCGTTAATGATGAAGACATTGAGGCAGATATGGAGAATAGGATAAGAAGTTTTATCAGCTCCTATGGTTCTAAAGATGTCTTAGAAGAAATTGCCGGGAAAACTATTTATCAAATGAAAGAAGACTTTAGGGAAGCCCTTAAAGAACAGGAATTGGCTAAACAGATGCGTGCTAAGATATTGGGTAGTATTAAGATGACTCCAACAGAGGTGAAAGCTTATTATAGCCGTACACCCAAAGACAGTCTTCCCTTCTACGAAAGTGAAATTGAAGTAAGTCAAATTGTATTGCAACCCAAGGCCAATAAGGATGTAGAAGAATATGTAGCCAAACAATTGTATGACTACAAAAAGCAGGTTGAATCAGGTTCTAAGAAATTTGAACAGCTGGTAAAATTCTATTCAGAAGATCCAGGAAAAGCAGAGAACGCCGGACAGTATAACTTGAACCGCAATGACAAGAATATGTGGGATCCCGCATTTCTTTCAGGTGCTTTCCGTTTAAAAGAAGGTCAAATTTCTTCTGTGATCAAGTCTAAATTTGGTTTGCACATTATTCAAATGGTGAGCCGTGCCGGTGACGATGCAGTAGTAAGGCATATTTTACGTATTCCTCCAGTAACCGATGAGGAAATTACAGAAGCCAAGACCAAATTGGATTCTATCCGTAAGCAATTGGTAGCGGGTTCTATTTCATTTGGTGAAGCCGTAAGCAAATATTCAGAAGACGAAGGAAGCAAGTTTAGTGCAGGTGCTATTTCTGGAAGAGATGGATCAACCTTTATAACCATTGACCAAGTGGACAAGGAAATGGTGGTAGCATTAAAAGACATGAAGCCCGGTTCTTATTCCAAACCACAGGTATTTACTGATGAGCGTGGTTCTAAAAAAGTACGCTTGATCTATTTGAAAAATCGCACCGAGCCACACCGCGAAAATCTGAAAGAAGATTACAACCGCGTATCTCAACGCGCTTTGGAAGATAAGAAATCCGGGATTTTGGAAAAATGGTTTAAGGAGCATATCCCTACCTACTATATTTCTATTGACAAAGAGTTTGGCAACTGCGCCGGCTTGGAAGACTGGAAAAAAGCAAGTAACAACGTAGTTAAAAACTAGTTGTCAGCTTCAGCCAATCTTGCGAACAATTTTAAATTGAGCTCATTCCTCTGTTGGGAATGTTCATTCAAATTATCAGCAACTTAAATTGCAAACTCATAATCTTAAAGAGATCTTGTTTGATTAATGGGTTTGATAAAGGTTCCTAACTCTTTGATTTCCGGTAGACGGGTATTGTTTTTTGGTATTTTAAAATACCCCCAATTTTATACTAGTTCTAGTATAAAAACAGCCCCTCTATTTTATACTAGTTCTAGTATACTTTCCGGTAATTACCTATATCAATCATTAATCAACCCTATTTATACTCGTTCAAGTATAATTCTCTAGTACCTTTCAGCAACAATAATTCATCATCTCTTTATTATACTCGTTCAAGTATAATTCTCTAGTACCTATCAGCAACAATCATTAATCAACCTAATATTATACTCGTTCAAGTATAATTTTCTTGTACCTATCTGCAACAATCATTAATCAACCTAATATTATACTCGTTCAAGTATAATTTAGACACCCCTTTTTTATACTAGAACAAGTATAAAAAATGCCCTTTTTCAAAACTCCAAAAAGCAGGTACGGTTTGGTTAGCGGTGCGGTAGGCAGTTCGGTTGGCAGTTCAATTGGCGGGTCATTCCAAAGAAAAGGGAAAATAAATTTGGCCAATTAGATGTATGTACATACATTTGTGTTGTGAAATTGGAACAAGCCATACAAAGTACCAAATTTAAAAACGAAACCCACAAAGCCGGGTTGAATATTTTGTATACTGCTTGGTGGTTGAAGACCAGTTTTAGCCAGGCGCTAAAAGAATATGGTCTTACGCATGAGCAGTACAATGTGTTGCGGATTTTGAAAGGAAAGAACCCAGAACAAATGTGCGTGCGCGATATTGCTTGCCGCATGATTGAAAAGAGTTCAAACGTGCCAAGGATTGTAGACAGGTTAGAAATTAAAAAATTGGTAAAGCGTTCTGTATCCAGTTTTGATAAGAGGGAAACCATGATCCAATTAACAGCAGCTGGTTTGTTATTATTAGAAGTAACAACCAAAAAGGCAGATGAGTTGTTTGATAATCAACTTTGCGTTACCGATGAGGAAGCCAAACAGTTGAATGAACTGCTTGAAAAACTCAGGCAAAAAGAAGCTTAATATTTTTTTATACTAATACATGTACATACATCTAAATTATCATTATGAAAACCGTATTACATTTAGCAGCAACAAGGGGTCACGCCAATTTTGGTTGGTTAGACAGTTACCATAGTTTCAGTTTTGGTCATTACTATGATCCAGAGCGCGTAAATTTTGGCGCACTCAGAGTATTAAATGACGATACAGTTAGTGCAGGTATGGGTTTTGGTAAACACCCGCACGACAATATGGAAATTGTGTCCATTCCCTTGAGTGGAGACTTACACCACAAAGACAGCACCGGAAGGGATGAAATTATCCGTGAACACGATGTACAAATCATGAGTGCTGGTAGTGGCATTGCCCATAGTGAATATAATGCCAATAAAGACAAGCCTGTCAAGTTTTTGCAAATCTGGGTCATGCCCAAAGAGCAAAATATTGAACCACGCTATGAACAAAAATCTTTCAAACCTGAAAATAGGGTGAACCAATTGTTGACGGTAGTGGCTCCTGACAATAAAGATGCTGTATGGATTAACCAAGACGCTTGGTTCTCCTTAGGCAATTTTACCAAGGACTTCAGTACCCGCTATCAACTAAAAAAATCAGGCAACGGAGTTTACATTTTTGTCCTGGAAGGAAGTCTTGAAATCAATGGACAAAACATCGCCACCAGAGACGGTCTAGGTATTTCAGAAGTTGATACCATTGACATCAAAGCCAGCACAAACGCACAAATAGTTTTAATAGAAATCCCCATGTCCCTAGCCTAAATAACTCCCAACCGCTTGCGGGAGGGGTGCCCGAAGGGCGGGGTGGGGGCGGGGTGAAAAAATTTATATCATGAACAGAACCATCAAACAGATTTCTTACGCAGCAGCCATGGATATGGGAGGCTTACCTATAAGGCAACCCTTACCTACAGCTGCCATAGAAATGATAGATCCATTTTTGTTATTGCACCACGCAGAAGTAAAAGTGCCTAAGCATATTCCAGTAACAAAAGCTGGTGTAGGTCCGCATCCGCACAGAGGATTTTCACCTGTGAGTTTTATTTTCAAAGGTGGTGTGCACCATAGAGACAGCAGGGGTAATGACAATGTGATTTATGCTGGTGGTACACAATGGATGAATGCGGGTATGGGTATAATTCACAGTGAAAGACCTCCAGTTGATATTCATGAAATTGGTGGCGTTCAAGAGTTAATCCAACTATGGGTGAACACTCCTGCTAAACATAAAATGGATCAGCCGGCATATCAACCCTTGACTGCGGAAGACACACCTGTATGGAAATCAGCTGATGCAAAAACCAAAGTAAATATTGTTGCTGGTCATTTTCAAGGCATCAAAGGACCCATACATACGCTGAGTGATGTAAATACATTCACAGTTACTATGCAAGCTGGAGCTAAGGAATTTTTTCCTATTCCTGAGAGCCACAATGCTTTTATCTATTTAATGGAGGGGCAGCTGAAAATCAATGGTGATCAGGTGTTGGAGCCTTTAAACCTAGCCAATTTTGAATTAAATGGAAGAGGTTTTGAATTAGAAGCGCTGAGCGATGCAAGGTTTTTTATTGGCACTGGAGAGCCGCTCAATGAACCAGTTGCAGCTCATGGTCCCTTTGTGATGAACAATCAAACAGAGATCATGGAATCTTTCCGCGACTACCAGTTGGGGAAAATGGGGGTTCTCATAGAGGAGTGAAGAGTGAAGAGTGAAGAGTGAAGAGAGGGGGAAGAAAGTGAAGAGATAAGAGTTAAGAGTGAAGAATGAGAAGAAGCAATCAAAGAATTTTCAATCATTATAATTTAAATAGAATCAAATAACAAACAATCAAACTAAAAAAACACAAACATGGCAACTTTTAAAATTGACGCAGCACACAGTGAAATTACCTTTAAAGTAAAACACTTGATGATCACCAATGTAACAGGCAACTTCACCAAATTTGACGCCAATATGGAGTCAGAAGCCGCAGACTTTACAGACGCAAAAATTAGTTTTGAAGCGGATGTAAATAGCATCAGCACCAACAATGAACAGCGCGATGGTCACCTGAAAAGTGATGACTTTTTCTCTGCTGAAAAATTCCCAACCCTTTCTTTGAACAATGGTACCCTGAAATTGGTTAGTGGTTCTGATTACAAATTGGTGGGTGATTTAACCATCCGTGACGTAACCAAACAAGTGGAATTTGATGTGGAATACGGTGGAACTGCCACTGATCCTTATGGTCAAGTAAAATCTGGTTTTGAAATCAATGGTAAAATCAGCCGCAAAGAATTTGGTCTTACCTGGGGTGCTGTAACAGAAGCCGGTAACGTGATGGTAAGCGATGACGTGAAATTGGCTTTGAACGTACAAATGATCAAACAAGCCTAAACAAAACAGTTTCGGGAAATATATTCAAGTATTTTCGCAAAGAACAAGCAATCGTATGAACATAGCTATTATAGCAGGAAGCCCCAGAAGGGATAGTGTTACTTTTCGTCTGGCCCTCTTTCTGAAAGCGCAATTAGAAGCAAAGACCACCCACAAAATCAATATCATTGACGTTAGGGAGTGGAACCTGCCTTTGTTGCAAGACGTATTCAGCAGCGTTGAAAAAACCCCAGATATCTATAAGCCCTTGGCTGAACAAATGTTTGCGGCCGATGCTTTTATCTTGGTTACACCTGAATACAATGGCTCTTATTCACCCGCTTTGCAAAATTTGCTGGACCATTTTCCCAAACAAGCGCATAAAGCCTTTGGTATTGCCCCGGCATCAACAGGTGGAATGGGTGGAATGAGGTCTAGTCAGCAATTACTTTTGTTGATTCCTGCCCTTTTTGGCATTGCATCCCCTTATATGCTGATCACCCCATTTGTGGATAAGAAATTTAGTTCAGAGGGTGTTTTGCTAGATGAAAACTTCCAGAAACCCGTTGATCTCTTTATCAATGAGTTCCTATGGTTGGCGCAGACTTTAAAACCGGAAACTGTTCATAATTAACAAACAAAGAATGTGGCGGAGTTGTAACTTCGCCACTTTCTTTTAATAACTATCATGAGCGACGAAATCAAACATGAATGTGGGCTTGCCTACATCCGCCTAAGAAAACCATTTTCCTACTACCTGCAACAGCACGGTACGGTTACTTACGGGCTCAGCAAGCTCTATCTGTTGATGGAGAAGCAGCACAACCGGGGTCAGGACGGAGCCGGTCTGGCTTCCGTGAAACTAGACACTGAACCTGGGAATCCTTATTTACATCGCATGCGCAGCAATGCTCCCCAACCTATTGCCGATCTGTTTTTCAGGATTGGACAAGAAGTGGCCGAGCTAGAAAAATACCAACCCGATATCAAGCAACACCCTGGTTTAATGAAGGGGCACTTACCCTTTTTGGGAGAGCTGATCTTGGGTCATTTGCGTTACGGAACACAGGGCAAGAACAATGTAGAGTTCTGCCACCCTTTTATCAAGCGTGATTTAATGCCAGGCAAAAACATGGCATTGGCTGGGAATTTTAACCTGGTGAATACAGATGAGCTTTTTGACCTAATCAATATGAGCCCGGGTGATTTTCAAAAGCAGAGTGATCTTGCTGCCATGTTAGAAGTGTTACACCATTTCTTAACCAAGGAAGACGAGCTTAGCCCCAATAATGCCAATATTGAAAACGTACTGCGCAAAGCAACACCATTATTTGATGGTGGGTATACTATTGGTGGACTCATTGGTAATGGACATAGTTTTGTAATGCGTGACGCACACGGAATTAGGCCAGCTTATTACTATATCAATGATGAAGTAATTGTAGCAGCTTCTGAAAGAGCCGCTATTAGAACTACTTTTAATGTGGGTGAAAATGAAGTGATGGAACTCATGCCAGGTTCGGCTTTGTTGGTAGATGACAAGGGTAATTACCGCATTGAACAAATTCTAGAACCCAAGGAGCGCAGGGCTTGTAGCTTTGAACGCATTTATTTTAGCCGTGGTAGTGATGAAAAAATCTATCGCGAACGCATTGCACTGGGTCACCACTTGAGTGAGACCGTTTTGAAAAGAATTGACCACGATTTAAAGAATACCATTTTCTCTTATATCCCCAACACCGCAGAAGTTGCTTTCTATGGATTGGTGAAGGGCATGGAAGAATACCTAAACAAGATTAAGGTTGAACGCATCTTGAGCTGGGGTAAAGACTTTACACCAGAGAAGTTAGAAGAGATGGTCAACAGAAAAATCCGTCAGGAAAAAATTGCCATCAAAGACGTTAAGCTCAGAACTTTTATTACAGAAGACGCCAACAGAAATGAGATGGTGCAACACGTGTACGATATTACTTATGGTACCGTTCGCAAAGACCAGGACTCATTGGTGGTGATAGATGATAGCATTGTTAGAGGTACTACGCTCAAAGAAAGTATTATCAGAATGCTAACGCGATTGTCTCCAAAGAAAATCTTAGTAGTAAGTTCTGCTCCACAGATCCGCTACCCTGATTGCTATGGGATTGACATGAGTAAGTTGGGCGATTTTATTGCCTTCCGCGCAGCAGTTGCTTTGTTGAAAGACCGCAACATGGAGCATGTACTTACCGATGCTGCAGATAAGATCAAGGAATTACAACGCACGGGTCAATTACATACTGAGAACGTAGTGCGATCTATTTATAAGCCATTCACCACTTTAGAAATCTCTGATAAAATTGCCCAATTGATTACACCAGAAGGCTCCAAAATCAGTGTAGAAGTAATCTATCAAACCATTGAAGACCTACACGATTGTTGTCCAACCAATACAGGAGACTGGTACTTTACCGGAAACTATCCAACGGCTGGTGGTAACCGCGTGGTGAACAAAGCCTTCCTCAATTATATGGAAGGAAAAAATGTAAGGGGCTATTAAACTCGGTAACAAAAAGCATTGATATTCATGCCAGCACCAACTGAGGCAAAGACTACTATGTCTCCGGCTGCAATTTCGTGTTCATGCATTTCTCCACGTTTTACCAAATCGTATAATGTTGGAATGGTAGCAACAGAACTATTACCCAATTTATGAATGCTCATGGGCATGATAAATTTTGGAACTTCTCTAATGCTGTATAATTTATACAACGCTTTTACAAAACCCTCGTCCATTTTTTCATTGGCTTGGTGCAAGAAGAATTTCTTAACATCGGTCACGTGTAATCCCGCTTTGTCAATGCAATCCTTCATAGCCAATGGTACATTTTTAATGGCGTATTCGTATACCTTTCTGCCCTTCATTTTCATGTATCGCACATTGGGGTCCGAGTCAGGAAAATTTGAAGCACCGTATTGCAAATAAAATGCTTCATCTACGCAATGGCTTTGTGCACTCACTGATAAAATACCCGCACTGTTTTCTGAACCTTCCACCGCTTCTATCACGCAAGCGCCAGCTCCATCACTAAAGATCATGCTATCTCTATCATAGTGATCAATCACACGGCTCAAAGTTTCTGAACCAATGACCAAACATTTTTTGGCCATCCCTGCCATAATATAAGCATGACCTTGAATCACGCCTTGAATCCATCCTGGGCAGCCAAATAAAATATCATAAGCCACACAAGCTGGATTACGAATGCCCAATCCTTGTTTTACCCTAGAAGCTAGTGCTGGTAAGGCATCGGACTGAATACTACCCGTAACAATATTGCCAAAATTGTGCGCAAAAATAATCTGGTCAATGGTTTCAGGGTCCACACCAGCGTCATCAATAGCGTGTTTGGCGGCAATGAGTGCCATATCAGAACTATTGAATTCATGACCCGCATAACGGCGCTCTTCAATACCCGTAATGTCTTTAAATTTCTCTACTATTTCTGTAGCAGGTGTAGTAAGTGGTTGGTGGTCCTCTCCATAAAAAGCTTGGTTCACAAAATCCTGATTGGTCTTGATATGGGGTGGGATATAGGACCCGGTTCCGGTAATCACGGTTTTAATTAGAGGCATAATGTTCAATTAACTTCTTCAAAGCAAAGCATTCAAATTTAAACAATTATGCAACCTTAAGCACTATTTTAAGAAAATGCTCCAAACAAAAGCCCAATTCAACATTTTTCAAACAAAAAGCCCCGATTCATAGAATCAGGGCTTATAAAACTCATATAAAATATTATAGGTATTTGTCGCCCTTATTGCGTTTTACTTCGGCAACATATTCCTTAATAGCTTGTTCTTTTTCTTTTTTGCAGATCATCAACACGTCCTTGGTGTCAATGACAATGCAGTCATCAATCCCCTGAACCAAGACCAATTTATCGTGGTTGGCAGAAATCATACACTTGGTAGCGTCAATCACAATCACGTTATCGCTGGTAACAGCATTGCCTAAATAATCCTTGTCTAGGTTATCATAAGCGGAGTTCCAGGTTCCCAGATCGCTCCAGCCAAAAGAAGAAGGAATCACAAATACATTATCTGCTTTTTCCATAATGGCAAAGTCAATAGAAACATTGGTGCACAATGGGTAGATACGATTAATGGCGTCTTTTTCACCAGCAGTATTAAAATGTGCTTTCTCATTGTCAAACAGCTCATACATTTCTGGCTGATACTGTTCAAAAGCCTTCATTACATTTTTCACCTGCCATACAAAGATCCCTGCATTCCAAAGAAAATCGCCGGAGGCCAAAAAGGTCTTAGCTAATTCCAGATTGGGTTTCTCTGTAAAGGTTTTCACTTTGTAAATACCATCGCCAGCGGCCAATGGCTCGTGTTGAATATAACCGTATCCAGTATTGGGATGCGTAGGTTTAATACCCAGTGTAACCAATGATTTAATCTGTGTTACAAAATCCAAGGCCTTGGAAGTAATGGCGCGGAACGCGTCTTGGTCTAAGATCATGTGATCACTAGGAGCCACAATTAGCGCGGCTTCAGGGTCTTTTTGTAAAAGCTTGTATGAAATATACGCCACACAAGGTGCGGTGTTTTTTCTGCTAGGCTCGGCCAAGATATTTTCTAATGGCAGCTCGGGCAATTGCTCGGCGCAGATAGAAACATATTCTTCAGAAGTAACTATGAAGATATTCTCGTTGGGAATAAATGCCGCATAACGTTCATAGGTCCAACGGATCAATGACTTACCGGTATTCAGAATGTCTAGAAACTGTTTTGGATAACTGGTACGGCTTTTAGGCCAAAATCTACTGCCGATACCTCCAGCCATAATGGCTACATAATGGTGCTTATTCATGTGGGAAACAGGTTTAACTCATTTTAGGGAATGATACGGGCTAAAAACGTTGATAGCCTGTGACTTATTGCTTGGATTAAACAATTCCTTCGCGTACCAGATCGTGCAAATGAAGAACCCCAAGATAGCGTTGATTTTCCACCACCAACAGCGCACTAATATCATTGTTTCGCATCAGGTCAAGGGCTTCAACAGCCAGAGTTTCAGGGGCAATGGTTTTGGGGTTGGGGGTCAAGATATCAGCAGCGGTAATCTGGTCAATGCTGCTGCTTTTTTCCAGCATCCTACGTAGGTCACCATCGGTGATAATTCCCTGCAATTGACCATCTTGGTTGAGTACAGCTGTGAGACCCAGTCTTTTCTGGGTAATTTCTACAATTACTTCTTTTAAACTAGCGTTTAGCAAGACTTGCGGCACTTCATTGGCCTTGCTCAAATCGCCCACGCGCAAATACAAACGCTTGCCTAGGTTACCACCGGGATGGTATTTGGCAAAATCGCGTCCATTAAAACCGTTAAGTTCCATGAGGCAAACTGCAATCACGTCTCCCATGACCATTTGGGCAGTGGTGCTACTGGTTGGGGCCAGATTATTGGGGCAGGCTTCTTGTTCTACTGTGGTATCTAGCAAAATATCAGATTCCTTGGCCAAAAAACTCTCTCTATTACCCACCATCCCAATCAGGGTATTGCCAAAATTACGAATCAGGGGAACCAACACTTTAATTTCAGGACTCTCGCCACTCTTGCTGATGATCAAAACCACGTCTTCATCCTGCACCATGCCCAAATCTCCGTGAATGGCGTCGGCCGCGTGCATAAATAGGGCGGGTGTACCGGTAGAATTCAGGGTGGCCACAATTTTTTGGGCTACAATGGCCGATTTGCCAATCCCTGAAATCACCAACCTACCCTTGGAAGCATGAATGGTAGCAATGGCTTTCTCAAATGTTTCATTGATAAAAGGGGCCAATCCGGCAATGGACTGGGCTTCTAATTGAATGGTTTTAAGGGCCGTTGCGGCGATATTAGCTTTCATGCCCTGCAAATGTAAACTTTAACAGCTTTAACTAGCATTTCAGGGTGGGTTTCGTTAACTTCGCTACCCTTTTTTAGGATTTTATATACTAAAACCGGAACCGATTATCCGGATTGCCACCGTTTCCCAGTAAAAATCAAGCTTAAGAAATTTTAAGGGGGAATCCCGGCAAAAAGCGTTAACTTTTATAACAATAGTGGTTCCTTTTTGGGACCAAAACATATTCGATCCATGGCTACTACCAAGAAAGCGGTTGCTAAACCAGCCGCAAAAAGCAGTAAGAAAAGTTCACCCCGCAAAGACAATACGGCTACCATTACCACTGTGCACGAGTACGATATCTATGCCGGACTAGAAAAATATTTTGGATTCCGCGAATTCAAGGGTACCCAAGAACAATCTATCAACAGTTTGCTCAATGGACAAGACACATTTGTGATCATGCCCACAGGAGGTGGTAAGAGTTTGTGTTATCAGTTACCCGCCATGATGATGGAGGGTTGTGCCATTATTGTATCGCCCTTGATTGCTTTGATGAAAAATCAGGTAGACTTGGTGCGCGGCTATAGTGAAAAAGACGATGTGGCGCATTTTCTCAACTCTTCTCTAAACAAGGGTCAGATTAAATTAGTCAAAGACGATTTAACTTCTGGCATGACCAAGCTGTTGTATGTAGCACCTGAAACCCTGACCAAACAAGAGAACTTAGAATTCTTCTCAGATTTAAAGATTAGTTTTTTTGCAGTAGATGAAGCCCACTGTATTTCTGAGTGGGGTCACGATTTTAGACCAGAGTATAGACGCTTGCGCGAGATGATGGATATTATAAATCCAGACATTCCCGTAATTGCACTGACTGCAACTGCTACTCCTAAAGTGCAGAGCGATATTGTAAAGAATCTTGGTCTGCGCAAACCCAATATTTATATTTCTTCTTTTAATAGGAGCAATCTCTATTATGAGATTCAACCCAAGATTAAAAAAGACCAGACCGTAAAAAGTATTGTCAAATTCATCAGTGGTCACAAGGGCAAGAGCGGCATCATTTATACCCTGAACAGAAAGACCACAGAAGAATTAGCAGAACTCTTAGTAGCCAATAGCATCAAGGCCGTGGCCTATCACGCAGGGTTGGATCAAAAGCTGCGCGCAGAAAGACAGGATCAATTCCTGAATGAAGACGTGCAGGTAATTGTAGCCACCATTGCCTTTGGAATGGGGATTGACAAACCAGATATCCGTTTTGTGATTCACTTTAATATTCCCAAATCAATTGAGAACTATTACCAAGAAACGGGTAGGGCTGGTAGAGATGGCATGGAAGGACTTTGTGTATTGTACTATTCTCACAAAGACGTGTCCAAGCTAGAACATTTTATGCGCGACAAGCCATTGAGTGAAAGAGAAGTGGGTGCGCAATTAATTGATGAAACCGTGGCATATGCAGAATCTGCTGTATGCCGCCGCAAAGTATTGTTGCATTATTTTGGAGAGAACTGGGAAGGAAAAAACTGTGGCAATTGTGACAACTGTTTGAACCCCAAAGAAAAAATAGAAGCCAAAGAAGACGTAGTAAAAATACTCAATACGGTAAAAGCATTGGATGAGCGTTTTGTTACAGACTATGTGGTCAGTGTGGTCATGGGTAAACTCACCCCACAGATCAGCATGTTCCGTCATGACAACCTTCCGGTTTATGGCATTGGTGCAGACAAGGAATACCATTTGTGGAGTAGTCTGATTAGACAAATGTTGTTGGAGAACCTACTTAAGAAAGACATTGAAGAATACGGTTTATTAAAAGTCACCGAGCTGGGAGAGAAGTTCTTGAAAAAACCGGCTTCCTTTAAGATTGTGTTGAACAACCTTTTTGAAGACGCCAATGCGGATGATGAAGAAGGAGAGAACGCCAATCAAACCGGTGCAGCTGCTGATGAAAAACTCTTTGAAATGCTCAAAGAATTGCGTCAGAAAGAAGCCAAGAAAAAAAGCCTACCACCATTTGTGATCTTCTTGGAAAACTCATTGCAAGACATGGCAACCCTCTATCCAACCAGTTTGGAAGAATTGGAGAAATGTCAGGGTGTGAGTAAAGGGAAAGCTATTAAATACGGTAAATCATTTGTAGAAATGATTGCCAAATACGTGGAAGAAAATGAGATTGAAAAACCCGATGATTTTGTCATGCGCAGCGTGGCCAACAAGGGTAATAACAAAATCTATATTATCCAGAACGTAGACAAGAAAATTCCTCTAGAAACCATTGCCAAAAACAAGAGTTTAAAACTAGACGAGTTGTTAGAAGAAATGGAAACCATTGCTGCTAGCGGAACCAGACTCAACCTAGACTATGCCATTGACGAGTGGTTAGATGAATACGATCAGGAAGACATTATTGAATATTTCAAAAGTTGCCAGACATCTTCCTTAGACGTAGCGCGTCAGGAGCTAAGTGATAATGATTATAGTTGGGAACAACTAAAAATCATGCGCATCAAGTTCTTGAGTGTTTACGGAAACTAATTGATTTTCTTGGTTTGTTGGTACTGCAATAAGCGAAGACTTAAGGGGTTAAGCTTTTTGGCTTCCTGAAAGCATTCCTGTGCAGCAGCTTTTTGCTGTAATTGGTCCAATGCCATCCCCTTGGTGCCCAAGATTTCAGCCCTAACATAATTATTAGCTGGCCTCATAAGTAAGGCCACATTGCAATCTGATACTGCTTGCTGAAAAGCCCGATTGTCTAATTGCAATTGCGCCCTTAAATGGTAGGCATCTGGAAATATGGGATTGATAAAGATAGCGTCATTGACAAATTGCATGGCAGTATCGTACTGTTTTTGAGCATAACATACTTTGGCTAAGTTCAATCGCAACAAACCTATATAAGGTTCTAGTAGCAAAGCCTGTACACAAAAGTTCTCAGCTTGTTGGTATTGTTTTTGGTCTAGATAGATTAGGCCTTTCTCACTAATAGCTTCGGCATAGCCTGGAACTTTTTTCAAAGCCTCATCAATCAATACTATTTTTTTAGCGGGGTCAAATTCCTTTCTAGCTGCTAATAATTTTTGGTAGGCAATTTCCTTTTTGTCTGCGTCATTTTCAAGTGCCAAAGACACCCAAATATCATTACCGGCGGCCCTGTCCCAACCCTTGCCAACGGCTGCATAACGCTTGAATCTTACCGGATGGGTTGGAGGTCCATCGGTTTCGTTTAAGAAACTAAATATACCTTTTGAATCTTCAAAGCTAGCACCAAGTTTTTGCAAGATAAAACCCGCAAATTCATCCGCTTCAATTTCTTTATCGGGTCTACTGCCTATGCCGTCTAAGGAATGACCATTAAAATGATGCCCCAACTCATGGGCCAATACACCCACCACAAACCATTTATTATTGGTCTTTTTCTGAAAAGCTTCTAGAAAATCTCTGTCAAACTGAATAAATCTTTCCTGCCCAATATTGTTGTTAAAACAAACCGCGGAACAGTTATTGTATTTTTTTAAAGATAAGAGTCTGAACCTATTTTTCAGTCCTACTATATTGGTGATTTTGTTCACCATCTCGGCCATCCATTTTTCGGCAGCGGCATCTGAAACCGCCGAAGCTGGAACCGGAACATATTGGGTATTCTTGTCAAAAAAGTTGCAAGCAAAACTGATGCTATTGGCCTGATTGGGATCAATATGTTTTAATTGGGCTTTGCCTGTTAAAGCCAATAAGCAAGCAGTTAATAAGAAACTAATTTTCATGATTCGTGTTTAGTTGTCTTTGATTTCTGTTCTCAATGCGTCTTTGTCTGTTCCAATGCTATTCATCAAATAGTGTCCAGGTCTTTCATTGTCGTTGAAGAGCGTTAGATAAAAAGAGTTATACTGCCATTTTAATTGATATGGAAATTCGTCTTTGGCCAGAAACTCTTTTTCTGAAAAATGGACTTGATTTGTTGTGGTATTGATTTCTCCAACACAAGAAGCTTTCTTGGTATAGGTCTTGCCTTCAATGGTTAATTTAGTTACACAGATGGCGTTCAAGGAATAGTCTTGGAAGAATTTAAAATCAATGTCTAAAAGAACACTACCCTTAATTCCATTGATTATAATTTCTTGCCCACCTTTGTAATGTCTTTTAAAAACATCAACATAGAATTTAAACTGATTTTCTTTAAAAAGGCTTGACTGTTGTGGGTGCATCATGGTGTCCGCAGCCCAGTCACCACTGTAAATGAGGGCACCGTTTTTATCCTTTATCTCACCCTTGCCTTCTCTCTTGTCTTTTTTCCAATCACCGGAATAGACCATGCCGTCTTTATATTGCATCACTCCTTTTCCGTCTTTTAAATTGGCAATAAAATCACCATCATAGCGGGAGCTATCCTTGTTAATTTGATAGCCGTTCTTAATGCTATTGTTTACATAATTGCCGCCCATTTTAATGCCATTCTTAAAAATAAACACCCCCTGACCTTCAAAACGGTCATCATAAAAATCACCCTCTAAGTAGTCACCTGTTTCCAGTGTAAATCGGCCCTTGCCATGCATTTTTCCGGCTTTAAAATCACCCTGATAAATAGCCCCGCTTATAAGGGTGGTTTTGCCCTTGCCTTCCTGCTTGCCATTTTTCCATTGACCCTCATAAAGATTATTGTCTTTGAACCTAAACTTACCCGTTCCGTTTTCACAATTGCCTGATAGACAACCAAATTTTACAGGAACAGCACTGGGACTTTGAGCAGCAGCCAACAAACAAAAAAATAAAAGGGGCAAAAGGGCTAATTTTTTCATACCCAAAAATATCCAGCGCCCCCTTGCCAGAAATACCGTGAAACACGGATTTTTAAGTAATTTGTGTATTAATATTTTATATGAACATTGCTCCAGTAGTACATAAGGCTAAACTTAATTCATTTGATGAAAAGTTGAATGACTTAAACTATTGGCTATCTAAACCGGTGATTCAAAGATTAGAAGCTGTTACTTTCTTAATTTCTCAAACGGTTGACTTAAATACCGTAAGAATGGATAAAACTCATGTTGTAAGGAGAAAGCTTAAATCATAGATATAGTTTCCAAGAAAGCATCCTGGGTATAAGCACCTTCCACTTTTCGGTTTTGATAAACCATGAAATAACGAAAATGATTGCCCGCTTTTTTGGCCCATTGTTCTCCTAGTCTAATTTTTTGTTCCGCATCCAAGTGATCTCCTTTGGTTTCTAACACAATGGTTTTGCCAGATTTTGTATGAATGATAAAATCAGGATAGTGGTTAATGAATCCATTGATACAGAATCCCCTTCTTTCTATATTCCTGGTCCAGAAAGCTATATTGTGCATATTGGCTACAGCATTAATCACGGATTCTTCAAAATCATTCATTTCCCCTTCCTTTTCATAAAGCGACTTGGTAATGTCTTTGGCCGTTGCGCCTGGTATGATCTGTTCTGGAAATTGGTACGAGGGCTTTATAAATACCTTGTCAATGTCTAAGTATTTGAAAAAGTTTTTTTCAGAATATCTATCTGCGGAATCTCTGATTTTTTCTTTGATTTTTCTGGCGTAACTATATTCCTTACTAGCCAAATCATTAAACTGTTCATCTGTAAAATTTTCTAAAATTCTTTGTACATATTTTAGGATATCTACTTCGGGTATGGGATCCAATTTTCCAATCTGATCTACCAATCTTTTACTAAAGTTTTTAACCCTTTCCTCTTTTCTAGATGGATCTAAAATGTAGGATAAAATACTTTCCTTGAATTTCCCATCAATTTTTAGAAAGCTTGGAGTATGGCCCTGTCTGGTTTCATCAAGGTCTATTTTGTATAATTCCGAAGAAATATTTTCAAAGGAAATCTTAGTGTCTTCCTGAGCCAATTTGAACTGTTCAATGAGCTCCTCCTTTTCCAATAATTTTTCACCACCAAACATATCAGAGAATGGCAATTGCAAATAGAATTGGGGTAAGTAGATCTTTGATGCTGTTTCCTGAAAGACAGGTTTAATAGAATAGCTCTTGACCATTTTTTCTAAAACTGTTGGTATGGGTAGATGGTTATTAGTAGCTGCTGCATCTAAACGTTTTTCAAAATTGATTACTTCTGCAACAGCTGTTTCTTCTATGGCAGTTAATCCTACTGTATGGTTGCCTATTTGATCAATGGGTGTAATTTTTGAAAGGTCAATATCTTCTGTTTGCTCTATTAAGTTGGGTTGAACGGTGGATTGAGTAAAGACATTAAGTTGGTCAATTTTCTCCGTTTCCCTGGCAATTTCCACTTGTAAGGGATCGGCCATTTTATAGTCTTGGTCACTAAATCCAGCCCTATTCAAGCCCTTCACAATATTGTCTAATGTTTCAAGGAATTTGGCTGAAGCTGTTAGTACATAGCATAGATTCAATAGGGGGAATTGATGTTTGGTAACATAAGGTTGCCTTAATACCCTGCCCAATATTTGTTCCACATCAACAGCTGATGATTTGTCTGCAAGTGATGCCAAGATATAAGCAAATGGGCAATCCCATCCTTCTTTTAGGGCATTGATGGTAATAATATATCGTACAGGACAATCCGGACTCATTAGATCAAGTCCTTTTATTTCATTGATACTAGCAGTCTTGATTTTAATCTGTTCTTCTGGAATTTTTAGTTCTATCAACTGCGCTTTAAGCTTTTCAAAAGTGGTATTGTCTTCTGCATTTCTGGGTTGTGCTTGAAATAACACGATAGGTCTAATATACCTTCCACCTTTTTTTTGTTCTTCTATTGCTTGTGCCTCTAGCTTATGTCTCAATTGTAAGGCAGAATTGATGACTTCCGATTTGTCTGAATGGTTATAACAGATTACAGGAAGTTTGACCATATTGGCTTTCTTCAATTCAATGGCGTCAACAAAACTGATGATATTGCTATTTTTTCTTGGTGTGGCTGTTAGGTCCAAAATAAAACAGGGGTTCAGATTTTTGAGCATGTCCACGCTCAGATCCGTTTCTGCGTTATGACTCTCATCAACAATCACCACAGGGTTCAATGACTGAATGACCCGCATTAATGAAATGTCTTCCCTGTCTCCCAATTCATGAGCAAATGGTTGGAGATTGCCATTTTCTTGGTAAACCTTTCTTTCTTCTTTATTCTTGGCTCTAAGGCTATCAAAACTAAGTACCAATATATTGAGTTGTTCTGAAACGCTACTGGGATTAAGGCCTGTTCCATTTAATAAATCAGCTTTATCAAATACAGCTACTTTATTACCAAAATGCGAATTAATTTTTTGCCTGTAAGGATGAGTGGTGTCTTTTAAGTTATTGATGGTTTGTTCTAAAATGGTGATGGAGGGAACCAGCCATACAACGGCTTTTTTGGCATGGTAATGAAAGGCATTGAAAATGCTATGTATTGCATTACAGGCAACGAAAGTTTTACCTCCAGCAGTTGGAATCTTAAAACAAATATGAGGGACACCAACAATATTGTCTTTATAGGGTTCTATGGGTTTACCTGGAAAGGGCTGAACAGGAGATAGGGGATGGGTGGTCCAGAAATTATTGTAAGCTCTATAAACATCTTTTGTTTCCTGAATATTCTCCAAAAAACGTTCAAGGTCAGTAATGGCTTCCTGTTGATAGTTTTTCAGTTCCATATAGTAGGGTTAAAAACGGGTAATGTCTCGGGGTATTTTTTTGAAAATAATATGGTTCTGATTCAGAAATGATTTGGCAAGGTTACAGTTGTCAGCATAAATGATATATTGTTCTGCCTTGGTCTTGATGGTGGCTAGAAAATCATGGTTCAAACTGGTTGTTTCATTGGGTGTATAATGAAAATAATAAGCAGTTTGGTTGTCCATTCCCAGATAAGCAGCATTGTCTGTTTCAGTACTATTTGCTAATGCTTTCTTGGTTTCCGTGTAATAGATATAAGACCTGATCTTCTCTGGCGCAACCGCTTGATTCAGTAATCCATCTTCATCAAATAAGGATTCACCTAATTCATAATAATCAAAATTGCCTCCTGTTCCTTCTTTATCGGCATAGCCTGATATTACCCGTTTTACCCTTTCAGCGGTAATGTCTTTGGCATAGTCTTCCATTTCAATCAAAATGAATTTTCTATTGCCGCCATCTTGTTTGTTCAAGTTCATAACAGCATGGGCGGTGGTTCCTGATCCAGCAAAACTGTCAAGGATAATATCTCCTTTATTAGAGGATAATTTTATAATTGCCTCAATTAATTTTGAAGGCTTTGGTGTATCGAATACATTATCTTCGAAAATTTCATTTAATTCTTTTTTGCCAATTTGATTATGTCCAACCTCATCATATTTCCAAATTGTTTGTGGCACAACTCCTTGTATTACTTCAGATAAATATCGTTTAAGTTGGGGTTTACCTTTTCCATCTTTTCCAAAATAGATTTTGTTTTCTTCTAAAAGAGAATTGGCTTTTTCTCGAGAAATTCTATAGCAACTACCTTTTGGAGGTAAATGATATTTTCCGGTTTTAGTATTAAAAATTTCGAATACACCTGATTCTGAAAATGTTTTAACAAGAATATTGTCAGGTCTCCAATTCCCTCTTCCATCATTATCATTGTATTTATAAAATTTATTTTGCTTTTCACCTCTTGGTAGTAAATTTCTATTCCATTTGATTTTATTTTTTGAATACGTAATTATAAAATCATGCGATGCTGAAAAAAATTTGGCATCATTTCTAGGGGAGTAATTTTTTTCCCAAATAATATTTGAAACAAAGTTTCCTATACCAAAAATTTCATCACAAATCAATTTCAGATTAGCCTGTTCATTATCATCAATAGAAATAAATATCGCCCCGTCCTCTGCCAATAACTTGTGCAAGAGTTTTAATCTAGGGTACATCATGCATAACCACTTATCATGACGAGTAAGGTCCTCTCCTTCTTTTCCTACGGTTTCAGATAACCATTTTTTTATTTTGGGGTCATTGACATTGTCATTGTACGCCCATCCCTCATTTCCAGTATTGTAAGGGGGATCTATATAAATGCATTTGATCTTGCCTTCATATTCAGGTAATAGGGCTTTTAAAGCTTCCAAATTGTCTCCGTGAATAATCTTGTTTCCGCTAGAAGGGGACTCATTGCCTAGGATGGATACTTCACTGGGATAATGGTACTGCTGTTCCAACACCTTGAATGGAACATCCAGATGGTGGTTGATCACCTTGTCCTTACCTATCCAGTGTAATATTGGCATGTAATAGTCCCCAAACGACAGAAAAACTGTCCTTAGGCTTCAAATATATACTAATATGACAATAAATGAACTTTAAGAACAGATATAGTCCGTCTGAGGACAGTTCAGCAAAAAAGGGTATGCGAATTTTATTGGGTGAAGAAAACCATCGGAAATAGAATCAGAAAGCTCCGGGAGAGCAAGGATTATAGCCAGGAAAATATGGGTATGGAATTGGGTATAACGGCTGGAGCCTATGCCAAAATAGAAAGGGGAGAATCAGACCCTTCTGCAACCCGATTGCTTCAGATTGCTGAAATTCTGGAAGTGGATGTAGCTGTTTTCTTTCATGACCATCCAGTGCCTTTAAATAATGCCCAGGACGATATTAAAAAATATGGCATCGCTACCCAGCGTGAAATTGAAAACATTCACCAATTGATTCTAGCCCTCCAAAAAGAATTAGAAAGCCTAAAAACTGAGATAAAGTCCAATAAAAAGGTAGGAAAATAGAAATTCCATTCATGCAACACAATAAAACCCCCATTTTTCCGCTTTTTAAAAAATCAAGCAGCAGAATTTGCTGCCGCGGTGTCATTGGATTGTCCCCCCGCCCCTAAACCGTTCACTGATAAATGCATCCAGATGCACATTGAAAGTTTACAACCCATGCTGGTGGAAGACAGCAGCCACCTAACTGTGCTAGACTGCACAACCGGTAGGTTGGTACTCAAAGTTCTGGATATCCAGGGCAGGGTGGCCAAAACAGTAGTCACTTCCATGGAAGAGGGCAATCAGCGAATAGCTTTGAATATGAGCGATTTGCGCAGCGGGGTCTATGTATTGAATGCTTTTTTTAGGGATTCTTTTATAAAGTCTTTCCGTTTTACCAAACAGTAAAATCCAATTTCCTAGGGTAAACCGGCTGACCTCGCTTGAAAGAGCGGGGTCTTTTTTTGCCTATCGTTTCCAAAAAGCGCTGATACGTTGAGCCACATTCTCCCGAATATTTTGGTAGTATAAATTGTAGTCGGCAATATGGTAGTTCTTGCTGGTATAAAACATTCTTCCAAAGAAATGTGGCTTCTCGGTCCAGAGCACACCACCTGCCACTTGGGCACTGGTCACTCTTGGAACTGCTTTATTAAAATTGAGTAGAATGCCTCCCTTGTTTAAATCACGGCTTACTTTAACGGAACTGGTATCCCAGCTGAGCGGATTGGTCACTGCAGAAACAAAATTTTCTTTGAGTACAAATGGTGGTTTATAATCTGTTTGATATGTTCTCCAGGCACAGATACAACCGGTTTGATTAGGGTTGCTACAAATAGGAATACTGCTATACATAGCGGGGTCCAAAGCCATGCCCACCACATAAGCCACCACCAATCGGTTTTTCAAAGTCTTGTTGTCAAAATATTCTTTCAATAAACGTTTGGCATGCGTGCTTCCCTGACTATGAGAAGCTATGATCATGGGTCTGCCCTTATTTTCATGCGCCAAATAATACTCAAAAGCAGTTTTCACGTCTTTGTATGCCAGCTCAAAAGCAGCCATCGCGCCAGCACTATCACTTGCGTCTTTGGGATAATAGGCAGACAAATGCGCTTGTCTGTATCTTGGCGCAAACACCCTGCCCGCAGCATTAAAAACCGATGCCTGAAACAGGATAGAACCATAGTCCGTTTTGGCATTGAGTTCCGCGTTATCAATGGCTGCATTCCATCCCAGTTCACGACCTTCCTTGGTATAGCTAGTGGGATGCACAAAGAAAATATCTACCGTGCTATCGGGTCTATAATCTGCTAATAGTGAAGCAGGAACCGAATCGGAAGGGTCGTGTTTTTGTGGATGCGCTGCCCAATACTGAAGCTGGCTATAATCCGGTACGCCGTCATTGCTGTTGAATTGATAAGCGGGTAACTGCGCAATTTTTGCTAACTTGTTGGAGCAGGCAGCCAATAGGCAAATAACAATTATGAACGCGGTGGGCCGTAAATGTTTCATGCGCTAAAGTTGATAAAAAACTAGCAGACTGTCTAGTTTTATACATAGGAACTAAATAGCGGCTTGTTTTGTAATTTTATTACTGTTGAAGTTTAAAACCGATTGCAGACCTCAAAATCAAACATATGGGTATACCAGTAGTTGACCTTGACCAATTTGTAAATGGCACGGCAGCATCCAAACAGGCTTTTATCAAAGAATTGGGAGAAGCCTATGAAACAGTGGGTTTTGTGGCCGTTAAAAATCATGGCATTCCAGATGAATTAATTGCCCAACAATACGAGTATGTGCAACAATTTTTCTCCCTACCACTAGAGAAAAAATTGACTTATGAAATTCCTGGACTAGCTGGTCAGCGTGGTTATACCAGTTTTGGAAGAGAGCACGCCAAGGGCAGTGAAGCACCAGACTTAAAAGAGTTTTTTCAATACGGCCAAACACTTGCCAATGGCGATGTTGTGAACGAACACTATCCTGACAATGTACAAGTAGCAGAAATTCCTGCTTTTAATCCCACCATCTTTAGTGCCTACAGGCATTTTGAAAAAAGCGGTGGGGCTATGTTACAGGCCATTGCCCTTTACTTGGGTTTGGATGAATTTTATTTTGACCCACATATCAAAAACGGGAATAGCATTTTACGATGCATCCATTATCCACCCATTATAGTAGAACCCAAGAGTGCTATTAGGGCCGAACAACACGAAGACATTAACCTGATTACTTTATTGGTTGGCGCATCGGCCGATGGTTTGCAGATTCTGACCAAACAAGGAGACTGGGTAGCCGTAACTTCTTTGCCAGACCAGATTGTGGTGAATGTGGGAGACATGTTGCAGAGACTCACCAATAATAAACTGCGCAGCACCACGCACAGGGTAGTGAATCCAGCAAGAGAGCATTGGCATACCAGTCGTTTTTCTATGCCTTTCTTTTTGCATCCACTCAGTGAAATGAGTCTGGCCTGTTTGCCTGGTTGTATAGACGCGGAACATCCAAAAGTCTATGAAGACATCACCGCAGGTGAATACCTAGATGAGCGTCTTAGAGAAATTGGTTTAAAAAAATAGGTTTTTAAAAGTTGCTAGTTTTCTCTTTCCTATTTTATGACTATTGTAGAATTAGTAAGATAATAATTGCTAATAGTAAAATAAGCAAGGGTAGTGCAGTTTTCCAAAATGGGTGCGCGTATTTTAATTCCATAAATTGAAAGGCAACCAACATTGATTTAATCACTGAAATCCCCATAATGAAATAGGCGGCATATTTAAATTCAGTAATAAGCGCAGTTGTAGTGGTTAGTAGTATTAGGACAACCCAAGTAATTCTATTGTTAATTTTCATTTCCATGGGTTGAAGATTTTTAATAAAGAAGGTATAGCACTGGGAATAATAACAGCCAAATCAAATCACACATATGCCAAAATGCTGCACTTGCTTCAAAATCATCTACATCAACAGTGGCTATTTTCTTAGTTAACTGATGATACATAAAATATAAGATTATCATTCCTACAACTATATGAGCTAGATGAAAGCCTGTTAATAGCCAATAAAAAGTATAAAACAAATTAGTTTCTAGGGTAATTCCGGCTTGTATTTTTTGAAAATATTCTATACCTTTTAGTATAGTAAAAAGCAATCCTCCCATCATGGTTAATTGTAAATAGGATTTAGTTTTTTGTAGATTTAAATGTCTAATACCTTTTACAGATTCAGCCATAAAAAATCCACTCGTTAACAATAGAAGCGTATTAATTACTCCAATTGTTTTATTCAAATTCAACTTACTTAGATGAAACAGTTCCGAATCTTGTTTGCCATAATACACAAAGGCTATAATACCCATTCCAAAAGTGATTAATTCTAAGAAAATAATAATCCAGAGAAGAATTCCACCCGGAGGATAAAATATTTTATTAGAACTAGCATTATCGGTTTTCATCATACTTATGATTGGTGTTTAATTTTTTCGTAAAGTTTTACCAATGCATGTAATAATTCTACTGGTGTTGTTAGAATTTGATAGTGATTTTGGCCGAACATTTGTGGCAGATAGAATTTAGCCTCTGCTTCAATGGCAAGTGCATATGAATTGATTTGACGGATATTCAATTCTCTTAATGCTTGTTTTACGTCTTGGATGCCATATTTCCCCTCGTATTTATCGTAATCATTTGGTTTGCCATCTGATATTAAAAGGACCCATTTATTTTTAAAGTTACGCTGGTCAAGTAAAGTTCCTGAATGCCTGAGAGCCGCACCAATTCTGGTGTAGCCGCAGGGTTCAACAGCTCCTATTTTGTATTTGGCTTCATTCCAAGTTTCATCAAATCCCTTTATGGTTAAATAGGAAGAATGATTTCTAGTTTTAGAATAAAAACAATTGATAGAAAAATCAATTTTGAATTCATTTAGTATTTCTCCAAATAAAATGGTTACTTGTTTTTCAACATCAATTACCCTATTTCCATTTGCATAACCATCACTTGATAAACTAATATCAAGTAAAATTAGGATACTTAAATCTTTTTCTATTTTTCTATTTGAGAGGTATATTTTTTCAGAAGGAGTATGGCCCGAGTGTATGTCTGCATATAAATCTGTAACAGCGTCTATCTCAAATTCATTTCCTTGAACCTGTCTCCTTTGCTGTTGCATTTTGTTATTTACATGCGTTAACATTTTACGAAGGCCTAAAAGTGTAGATGAATTTTTATTTAAGGTTTCTAAATAATAATTAATGGTCTTTTTTGATGGATTAGAGAGATAGACCTTACAAAAATTTTCTTTATATGCTTGTTTGGAATAGTCCCATTCTGGGTAAGGAAAATGAAGCCCCAATGTTTCCGTTTCAACACAATAACTCAAGTTAGTATTTTCTGTAAAGTCTGCTTGATAAACAGAATGCGCCATATCGTCTACCCTTACCGTATATTTCATTTTTAACTCATTTAAGGCATTAGCTTGTTTTTCCAACTCGTCTTCTCCATCAAAGTCACGCCAAACTCCATTAAATTCATCTGCTGTTTCTACTTTTTCAAAATTGTGGGTAAACACATATTCTTCTTGTTGTTTTTTATCAACCTCAATAGATATTACTTCTTCAACAGCTTTTGCTTTTATCACCGTTGGTGTTTTCTGTTCTGTAACTAACTTTGATTGGGCTGAAATATTTTGCAAATCGGCCTGTTGTTTTTTTGAAATACTATCAAGCATCCACTTGCCATAAAGCCAACTATAATCTGGACCAATTTTTGGTGTTGCAAAATCATTTAAATGAGCCTTAAATATTTGATGTAGTTCTATAGTTGATGGGAATTCATTGAAAAGTTGCGCTAAGACTAGTGGTGCAGATTCTTCTGCAGATTTTCGAGCTTCATTTAAAGGTAAAGTTTCGGGACCATACCAATTAAGTACAAGCTTTTTTTGTATTGACAAAAATAGAATTCTAAAGAAATAATAGGAAAGGTTTTCTTGTTGTTCTGGAAATAGCGCAAAAGTGGAAGGGAGAAAAAAATTATTGTCTTTGTATCCACCTTCTCTTTCCGCAGGAAATATTTCAATAGTATCTCCGGTAATAGCCCTAGATAATATGATGAGCCGTTGTTTTATATGCTCCAATTCTACTGTTCTTTCAGTAATTTCTGCTGATACTTTTTTTGTTTTCCTAAAGTAATTTGCAGCTTTTCCAAATAAGTATTCATCTAATGACATCCATTAAAAAATTTAATGTATTTCTAAAAATTCATCACATCAATAAGTAAATAAATTCTTTAAATCATTAAATCGGTCAAGTCGTTCAATGCTGTTAAAATCTGGGGGTCATCTGTCAGTGGTTCTACAACCGCCACCTTAACAGCAAGTCGTTTTGGCAAGCCAGATTTAATTAACTTACCTGCATCTATTAAAAGTCTAGTAGAAACTGTTTCTGTAAGGCCAAGTTCTGTAAGGTTCCTGATTTTACAGCCAAGGGCAACCAACAGTTTAGCCATTTCAGTTTCTAATTTGCTTTCTATAATTAGAATTTCTGCTTCTATTTTTGCACTTGGGTAATTAAATGACATGGCAACAAATCGTTGTCTTGTGGATGGTTTTAATTCTTTAAACCCCCGCTGATATCCCGGATTAAAAGATGCTACCAACATAAAATCTTCATGTGCTTTAAAGGTTTCACCTAGTTTATCAATATATAATTCTCTACGGTGATCGGTTAATGGATGTATGGCTACTATCACATCTGGTCTTGCTTCTGCTATTTCATCTAAATAAATTATATGTCCTTCTTTTAAGGCAATGGTTAATGGGCCATCAATCCAAATGGTTTGAGCTCCTTTAATAATAAATCTTCCTATTAAATCTGTAGAAGATGTCTCTTCATGACAACTGATGGTCAACAATTTTTTATTCAATTGACTGGCCATATATTCTATAAATCTGGATTTACCAGATCCAGTAGGTCCTTTTAATAAGACAGGTAATTTGTTTTGATAGGCATGGGAAAAGACTTCTATTTCCTTGCCTATGGGGTGATAATATGGAATGCTCTCTGCCATGTATTTTTTTTATTTGTATTACATATAAAGAAAGGGAGGCTGCTTATTAAAACATTTTAAGCAGTTCCACCCTTTCATTAAATTTAGATTGATTCAATTGACCCCGAATTAGGCTTCTTGTTCTGTAACTGCAATCAAGGCTTCGTCATTTGGTTGTCCGTATTTTACAAACTCATAAATGAACATACCTATACCCGTTGTAAACATAGTAGCACAAATAATTAAAATTAGGAAATGTACTTGTATTTCTTTTTGAACATCACCAAATTCTAAGCCCACCTTTCTCTCAAGATATACTTGGGCAACTCCTGCAACTCCAAATGCAACTGTCATTCCAATCATTCCAATATTTGATAGCCAAAAGGCTAATAAACCAGAGGTGCTATCATATAATTTTCTGCCTGTTAAATTTGGCAAAGAATAGCTAATAAATGCAAGTACAATCATGCCATAGGCCCCCCAAAAGGCTAGGTGACCATGCATAGCTGTTACTAAAGTGCCATGGGTATACATATTTACTTGTGGAAGGGTATGTGCTAACCCCAAAAGACCGGCACCTACAAAAGAAACAATGGCTGTTCCCAGTGTCCAACTCAAAGCTATTTTATTTGGATGTTTTTTCTCGCCTTTTCTATACATTGCTATTGCAAATAATGCCATACCTAAAAAAGCCAATGGTTCAAGTGCAGAGAATATGCCTCCAATAATTAACCAGACTTTTCCAACACCTATATAATAATAATGGTGTCCTGTTCCTAGAATACCAGATATAAACGTTAATCCAACAATTACATATAACCATTTTTCTATTACTTCTCTATCAACTCCTGTAATTTTGATTAATAAGAAAGCAAGGATGCCTCCCATAATCAATTCCCATACTCCTTCTACCCAAAGATGCACCACCCACCAACGAAAAAATGAATCCATTGTTTGGTTGTCAAACCAAATCATACCTGGCAGATAAAGCAAAGCTGCAAATACCAAACCCATAGTCAAAACTAGTGAAGTGGTAGTTCGTTTTTTTCCTTTAAAAAGGGTGGCTAATATGATTCCTAAAAATGTAAGTACGTTTGCAACTACTAACCAATCCAAGGGTCTGGGAATTTCTAAAAATTTCCTACCTTCCCAATAGTTAAAGTGATAGCCAATTACAGCAGTTACACCAACTAGTGCTAGTGTGATTAATTGTATATAAGCTAATTTAACATTAACCAATTCATTTTCTGCTTCTTCAGGTATTATATAATATGCAGCACCCATAAATCCAGAAAGGAGCCAAACCACTAAAAGATTTGTATGTACAGCCCTTGCGGTATTAAAGGCGATTACTGGATGTAGTGTGTCATATCCGGTATGGGCAAAAGCCATAATGAAACCGTAAATAATTTGTAAAACCAAGAGTAACATAGAGAAGGCAAAGAACCAGTATGCTACTTTTTGTGATTTATATTTCATGTTAGTGTGTTTAAAATTTAAAACATTATTTTTTTAAATCTGGTTTTGGCGGAAATCCATTCAAATCAATTTCTCCAATCCATTTTAAAAATGCAACTACGTTATTTGCATCCTGTTCATTCATAGCATAAGCTACCATTTTCCTTCCTCTAGGTTGCCAAGGTGTTTTAGACATTAATGCGGCTTTTATATAAACTTCCCCCCTACGTTCATATACTTTAGTAAGTTCGGGTGCATAGTAAGCACCTTCACCTAAAATAGTATGACAACCCATACAATTGTTTTTTTCCCAAATACGTTTACCTGCAACTACTTGAGCAGAGAGATTCTCTTCATGTGTTCTTTTGGGAACTTCTTTACTTAATGAATTCCATGACAATAAAAGGAAGATTAAAAATGTAACAATGGTGCCACCCAGAAAGAATACTTTGGCTTGTGATTTTGAAAGCATTTTATTTGATTTAAAATGTATAAAAATTGTATGCTAATCGAATTCTATTATTGTAAAAATAATTTAGTTATAAAATCCGTTTTATGTTTCCAATCATGTTGTTAAAATATTAGACTAGGAGTTTAAACATCAAAATATTAATAGGCTGGATTTTGTAAAATTTTATTTTATTTTTTAAGGTGTTTCCCATTTTTCTGTCCTTCTTTTTTATAAAATGCTTTTCATAGCTAAGCGGTAACTGTATATTAATTATTAAATTGCTTGAAAATTTTGATTTTATTCCGTCATATACCTTTTTTACGAGCCGTGCTCCTGCATAGCATTACTGCTTTTGGCGGACCGCAGGGTCATATGGGTATGATGATGAAAACATTTGTGCAACAACGCAGAGATGTTACAGAAGAAGAATTAGTTGAATTCAACGGGTTTTGTCAATTACTACCTGGTGCATCATCTACACAAACCCTTACCCTGATTGGGTATAAGCGGGGTGGGATTCCACTGGCCATTCTTACTTTGTTAATCTGGATCTTACCCGCATCGGCCATTATGGGAGGTCTTTCTTTTCTCTTGGATTATATGGATGATCAGAGTGTTCCACTTGGGATCTTTAAGTTTATCCAACCCATGGCCATTGGATTTATTGCCTATTCCACTTATCGGTTCTGGGGCGTGGGTGTACACAATACCATTACCACGGTGATTATGATAGTTGCCAGTTTGGTTACTTTTTTGGCTTTTAAAACACCTTGGGTTTTCCCCGGTTTGATAGTTGCCGCGGGGATTGCTACCAATTTTTCTGACAAACGCATTCCGCAAAAAGGTATTCCACCAAAAAAAGTCAAGTGGGGCAATCTGCTCATTTTCTTGACCATTTTTGCTGTAGCCGGATATTTTTCAGAGACAGCTACTAGAGAAAACTGGTCCAATAGAAAAGCATTTAACTTGTTTGAAAGTGCTTTCCGTAATGGCAGTCTGGTAATTGGCGGGGGCGATGTGCTCATGCCCATGATGTATGAGCAATATGTAACCCGTCCGCAATCCAATCGAATATTGGAGAATAAGCGAGACGTATTAAAAATGCGCAAAGAGGATTTTCTAACAGGCTCAGGCATCGTGAGAGCTATACCGGGCCCGGTCTTTTCCATTGGGGCTTTTACTGGTGGCATGGTGCTTCGGGAACAGGGAATGTTTGCTCAGTTAATGGGTTGTATCATTGGTGCCGTGGCCCTTTTTCTACCCAGTGCTTTGTTGGTACTCTTCTTTTTTCCGGTATGGCATAACCTTAAAAAATATGCTGTCATCTTCCGATCTCTAGAGGGGATTAATGCAGCTGTAGTGGGCATTATGGCTGGTGCCACCTGCTATTTGATCAAGGATCAGTTTCTGTTTGACCTCATTGAATTATCGCCCATTGGCTTCTGGCAACTGGGTATAGTGATAGTCACTTTCCTATTTTTAAAGAGCAATAAGATTCCAGCCCCCTTTATTGTTTTGGGCTGTCTGCTGCTAGGATGGCTGGTTTGAGCAGATTTTAGGGATAAATCCTTAACTTAGGGTATGGTCACAATTGCAATCTATAACCTCAAAGGCGGTGTGGGCAAAACTGCGTCCGCCGTAAACCTGGCTTATTTGTCTGCCAAGGAAGGATACAAAACATTGGTATGGGATTTGGATCCCCAGGGTTCAGCTTCTTTTTATTTAGGGGCAAGTTCAAATACCAAGAACGCATCCAAGAAATTGTTTGGCGGAGACATGGATCTCTCCGAAGCAGTGTTGAGCTCCGCCTATGACAATTTAGACGTGATTCCTGCAGATTTATCTGCACGTCATGCGGAAACCTTGTTGCATGACATGAAGCAAGGCAGAAAAAAAATAGGACAATTATTGCAAGGTGTAAAAAAAGAATATGACTTGGTCATTCTGGATTGCCCTCCAGGAATCTCTTTGTTGCACGATGCCATTTTTGCGGGAGTGGATTGGGTGATCATGCCCAATATTCCAACTACCTTGTCTATTCGCTCTTATGAAACCATACACGAATATTTTGAACAAAATGGTTTCAGTTTGCCTAAACTGCGTTGTTTTTTTAGTATGGTAGATCATAGAAAAAACCTACACCATGAAGTGATGAACCAGTTTTACAAAGACAAAATTTTCTTCAAGAGTTATATTCCTTATTTGAGCGATGTAGAAAAAATGGGTATGAATGAATCTCCCTTGGAGAATTATGCACCCAGTAGTTATGCAGCACAGTGTTATCGGGATTTATGGAAAGAGATCAAGAAAACCTGTATTGCCTGATTGGCTTATCTTGCAGCCCTAACTTAGTTGCCGCCTCAAACCCCAAATCCAATGGATAGAAAAATCAATTCCTGGCATAGTCCTGCAATAGGACAAGAAATGCCCATAGTATCTTATGGTCATTATGGTTTTGCCTTGTTGTTAATTCCAACTGCCGCAGCGGATTATTTGGAATACGAACGTTTTCAGTTAATTGATGCTTTGGCACCCATGATCAACGCGGGTAAACTGCGGGTCTACAGCATCAATAGTATGAACAAGGAAAGCTGGATGAACAACCAAATGTTGGGAGAGCACAAAGCTATCAGACATAATCAGTTTAACGAATATGTGTTTAATGAAGTAATTCCATTTATCCGAAATAGCACCAGTCCTGAAATCATGATCTATACCTGCGGTGCTAGTTTTGGAGCATTGCACGCCATGAACCTGTTTTTGAAAAGACCAGATATAATCAATGGTGCCATTAGCATGAGTGGGGTCTATAATTTAACCGAATACACCAAGGGTTTTTGGGATGACCAAGTTTTCTACAATAGCCCCGAGCACTATATGCCGGGTTTGAATGATCCTTATTATCTAGACAAGATCAAAGCCAGCCACCATATTCATATTTATACCGGAAGTGGGGACTATGAAGACCCTGAAGCAGGCAAGCGTTTTGCTGGCATTCTTTACGAAAAAGGCATTTGGTATGATTTAGACGTTTGGGGACAAGATATAAAGCATGACTGGCCCACTTGGATCAAAATGCTGCCCTATATTTTAGAGAACAAGTTCTAGATTCTCCAAAAACATGTTAATTCAATTTGACTGTTCAGGATATCTGCCCCTACTGTTTTAATATTACAGCTTAATATCACTGTTTGAGAAGAAAGCTACACCAGGTTCTTGTTTGTATATTCCTGTTTTGCGGACTGTTGGGGCATCGTGCGGTAGCACAATCCATCAATATCAGCGGTACGGTGTACGATATTTCTGCCAGAAGACCTTTGGAAGCCGTTGCTGTGATGAGTACTTCCGGCAAAGGGGTGATCACAGACTCCATGGGTAGGTATAGTATTCGGGTTCCCCTCAAAGATTCCATTTGGTTCTCCATGATTGGCAAGTCTACCATGAAGTATCCGGTAGATACCATTTCCAATACTGAGAGTTTTAATGTGATGATCCATGTTCGTGCCTTTGACCTGCCCGATGTAAAAGTGCGGAACAACTATTACAAGTTTGACTCAGTGCAAAATAGAAAAGACTACGCCAAGATTTTTGACTTTAAAAAACCGGGTCTACGTTTGAGTAATAATCCTGGATACAATCCAGGTGGCGTGACCGTTGGGTTTGACCTAGATGAGATCATCAATATGTTTCGCTTTAAGCGCAACAGGAGTCTGCTGAATTTGCAAAACCGATTGCTACAACAAGAACAAGACAAATACGTAGACCATCGTTATACCAAACCCTTTGTGCGCAAACTCACCAAACTCAATTCTCCAGAGTTAGATACTTTCATGCGCCGCTACCGTCCAGACTATGAAATCATGCAACAGATGAATGACTTAGAACTGGGCTATTATATTGAAAAAACATTTGACATCTACAAGTCTGAGAAAGCTAAGAACCGCGGTAGTTTGAGAAGAAGGGATGACTAAAATACTTTTTGTAACAAAGATTGTTTCTCGATTTTCTAAATAATACATTGTAATAGTGGATTCATTTTGAATTTAAATTATTATAATTAAAATTAGTGAACAAGAAATTATACATTATTGCAGGTTGCAATGGTGCTGGTAAAACAACTGCTTCTATTACAATTTTACCTGAGATTTTATTTTGTCAAGAATTTATCAATGCAGATGAAATTGCAAATAGATTATCGCCATCTCAACCAGAAAAAGTTTCAGTGGTTTTAGAGGGCGGACACAATATTTTAGAAGATGTTATAGTGAGGAGATATAGCAAAGGGATTTATAATTTGTTCAATATTTATATACCTTTAGTTGATGAATTTCTAGTTATTGATAATTCAGAAGTTAAACATGAATTAATTGCTGAAAAGAGAAAGACTTCTGAATTGAAAATTCTAAATTTTGGAAAATGGAACAAACTAAAACAAAAAGCGTAAGCAAACATTCTAATAGAAGTGAAGACGCAAATAAGTTTTTAGAAGGACTTGAAAAAGTACACAAGAACTTAATAGAATTCAAAAAGAAAATGAATACAGATTTGGTGTATTCTATCAATGGTAAAATTGTTAGGGTTAAGCCTTAAATATTTCTAATTAAATTTCTAAGCTGCCATTTATGGCAGCTTTTTTTATACCCTTTTTCAAATTTTTCCTTTCTCTATGGCAGATGCTGCAGTAGCGCCAAGTAATTGAATCATGGGAAGCAGGGCTCCAAAACGTGGGTCATTGCTATTGCCCTGTTGATACCTGTGATAAATTTGTTGGGCAATCACGGCGTTTTTAAATAAACCAAAAACATAGTAGAAAACAATATCAGTCAAGTCTCTGCCAGTGGCAAGGGCATAGTTTTCTACCAATTGCTGGCGCGATAGGTTTCCGGGTAACCAGCTCAAATTATAGTTTCTAAAAACAGCGTTTTCATCCGCTTCAAACCAATAAGCAAGCGTGGCCCCAAGGTCCATGAGTGGATCACCCACTGTGGCCATTTCCCAATCCAGTACACCAATAATATTGGATAAGTTATTGGGGTCAAGAATCAGGTTATCATATTTGTAATCATTGTGCAATAGGGTGGCTGCTTGTGCACGCGGATGATTGGCAGCAATCCATTTAGCAACCTGATCAAGGCTCTCAATTTGATCTGTTTGTGCGGCTTGGTATCGCTTGGTCCAACCGGCTACCTGTCTGTCTACATAACCTTCTGGTTTGCCAAGTTGGTTTAGTCCGGTGGTAGTAATGTCAAGGGCGTGTAATGCTACTAGATTATTGATGAGTGCTGTGGACAGGTCTTGCATCTCTTGATATGAGATGCCTAATTTAGGAGCATTGCCTGCGCGCAAAATCACGCCAGACAAGCGTTCCATAATGTAGAAGGGTTGGCCAATAATACTGGCATCATCACAGAGCAATAGTGGTTTTGGAATTTTTTTATAATGCGGTTCTAACAAATTGAGCACCCTATATTCTCTACCCATATCATGCGCACTCTGAATATTAGCTCCTACTGGCGGCATGCGTAAAACCCATTCCTGTTGCTCTGTTTGCAAACAATAGGTTTGGTTGGAATAGCCGCCGGGAAACTTAGTGATGCTTAATATTTTTCCAAAGGAAGGCGCTGCTTTATCCAAATATTGTTGCAGTGCATCTTGGTTAAATGCCGCAGTATTTTTGAGTGCAATGGCGCTATCTAAAGGAAATGTTTGCATGAAAGAATTATTTGTTTGCCTTTTTCTTTTTTATGTCTAGACCATATTGTTTGAGAATGCTCAATGCCAAACTTTGTTTGTGTACTTCATCTGCACCATCCCAAATTCTTGCACCACGTTCGTGTTGGTACAAATTAGCTAGCATGGTTTCATCGGTGAGACCCATGCCGCCATGTACTTGAATGGCTCTGTCCAATACTTTCAAAAACATATTGGCTACATAAAATTTAATCCCGGCAATTTGATCACGGGTGGCTTTAGCCCCATACAAATCAATATTGTGTGCAGTTCTCAACACCAGCAATCGCGCAGCATCAATTTCTACCCGGCTCTCTGCAATAAATCCTTGGATAAATTGTTTCTCACCCAGCATCACACCTTCTTCCATTTCACGGCTTACTGCACGCTTACACAAAAGGTCAAATGCTTTTTCTGCAATGCCAATCCAGCGCATACAGTGGTGAATCCTACCCGGTCCCAATCGCTCTTGCGCCAGTCTAAAACCTGCCCCCTCCTGACCAATCAAATTACTCACCGGCACGCGGCAATTAGTATACCTGATTTCTGCGTGACTGGCCCAGCCCTCACCGGTTTCACCAAAAATGGGAATATTGCGCACCAGCTCAAAGCCCGGCGTATCGGTTGGAACAATAATCATGCTGGCGCGCTCATGCGGCAAGGCTTCCGGATTGGTTACCGCCATCACAACAGCAAATGCAGCACCATCGGCAGAAGAAGTAAACCACTTGTGTCCGTTGATCACATAATGGTCTCCATCGCGCACCGCAGTAGTTCCCAAACGCGTTGGATTAGAGCCAGGAAATTCTGGTTCAGTCATGGAAAAACAACTCCTGATTTTTCCTTCTAACAAGGGTTGCAAAAATTGTTGCTTGATACTTTCAGAACCAAACTTGCTAATCAATTCTGTGTTGCCAATATCGGGTGGTTGACAGTTAAAACTGTATTGCCCATAATAGGGTGCTAGAGACATGAGTTCAGATAATTGTCCAAACTCACAAAGGGTTAATCCTTGTCCACCTTCTTCCTTGGGCAAGTGTAATCCCCAAAGCCCCAATGCTTTTACTTTTTCTCGCTTCTCTTGCAGAATAATTTCTGTTTGTTTAAAAGGACGGGTCAAATGATCCTTCTCTAGTGGTACCAATTCTTCTAACACAAATTGTTTGAGAATGGGCGCTAGTTCTTTTATGCGCTCGGTTGCAAATAGGGCTTCCATGATCCAAGATTAAATGGTAACACCGCCATCGGCAGTGAATAAGGTTCCAGTGCAATAGCCCGATGCGGGAGAAGCCAGAAACAAAGCCAGTCCTGCAATTTCATCCACTGTTCCCATGCGGCTCAGTGGGGCCATTTTTACAAATCGGTTCAGCCATTGCTCGTTCTGCCAAAGTGCTTCTGAGAATTTGGTTTTAATCAGACCCGGACAAATGGCGTTCACGCGAATCCCATCGGGCCCCCATTCTTTGGCGCAGGCCTTGGTGAGCATATTGAGTGCGGCTTTGGAAACAGAATACAAACTCAAACCGGGATCTGGTGTTATACCTGATATAGAACTGATATTGATAATAGAGCCGCCACCCCTTGACTTCATGCTATGGTGTACCAACTTGCCCAATTCAAAAGGGGCTTTTACATTCACGTTCATGATCTTGTCAAAAGCCCATTCCTCGGCTTGCAAGAGCGGGCCATAAATGGGATTGGTAGCTGCGTTATTGACTAAGATATCTATGCCCCCAAATTGGGCAATCACTTTTGTCACAAGTTCTTTGCAAGCATCCAAGTCACCCGCATTGGCGGCCATACCTACACAATTACCTCCTGCATCTCTGATGCTGGCAGCTACTTGGTCTAGGTCTTCTTGTTTTCTTGAATTGATCACTACGGTAGCACCGCAGGCCGCAAAAAATCGGGCAATGGCTTCTCCAATGCCCTTGCTGGCACCGGTTACCAGGGCCACTTTTCCTTGAAGACTAAATATTTGATTGGCGTCTGTCATGTTGATAGTTGAACGATGTTGAATATGGTTGCTGCGCTAAAAAATTTTCGCGCGGAGTTTATGCTTTGGTTCTTTTCATGGCTTTTTTCATAGCATCCATGAACTGCTCTTTTACTTTTTTTCTAAACCAGGTGGGTGCCAATCTTTTCATGTTCCACATGGTCCGCGCGGACTTGGGCAGGATAATATAGAGTTCCTTCTTCCCCGCGCGCTCCAAAATCTCCTGCGCCACTTCCTTGGCTTCTAGTCCCGAACGGTCTATAAACATTTGCGTGGCTTTCTTTACCAGCGCACCACCACGGGCGTACTGAATCACATTGGTTTTAAAATAAGTGGGCTGAATACAAGAGACCTGAATGCCATGATCCATCAGCTCACCGTAAAGTGTTTCACTAATGGCTACCACCGCGGCCTTGGTCATATTATATGCTCCCATAGTAGGCGCGCAACCAATGGCCGCGGCACTTGCCGTATTCAGAATATGACCCGATTGTTGTTTTTTCATGGCTGGGATAAAATAATAACAACCATAGACCACACCCAATTGGTTAATCCCCGTCATCCATTCATAGTTCTCCAAAGCGTATTCTTCAAAAGGACTACCATCGCCCACGCCGGCATTATTAAAAAGCAGGTCAATGCCACCTGCGTCTTGCAGAAATGCTTCGGCAACTTGTTTGTATTGCACTTTGTCCGATACGTCTAATCGGTAGGTTAGCGGCTTACCACCCGCGGCTTCCACTTCCGCAGCAGCGGCAGCCAGTTCTGTTTCATTAATATCGGCCATGCCAATGGTCCATCCATCAGCAGCTAGTTCATGAGAAAAAGCCCTTCCCAAACCGGAAGCGGCACCAGTAATAAAAGCCCTTTTAGCAGGGTGAGATTTGCTTAATTGGTACATATGGCGGCATTAATCGTTGCTTTGTCGGTGAATAGCGTTTTGTCTAATCCCTTCAATTCTATGAATTTACATAGCAATTGCCCTTTTTTGCTAATTATTTATCGGATTAATTCAAGGCTTCAACCATTCATGGATTGTAAAGGCTTGCTGCTGAATTATTTCTATCTTTAGCTTTCCAAAACTTCAGCCTTTGAAACTTATCTATGTATTCGGTACCAGCTTGCTTTTCTTAGTTGCCTGCAAGTCAAAAAAAGCCGAACCCAAGCAGAATAACGGTCCACAAAATGCTACCGTAGACGTGATTATTGCCAGTACCCAAAAGATTAGCAATACCGTAGAAGCCAATGGTAATGTCTTGGCAAATGAATATGCCGAGCTAAAACCCGAAGTCAGTGGCCGCGTAGTGGCATTGAATGTGGCCGAAGGAGCTTATGTGAGCAAAGGCACCGTGATTGCCCGCATCAATGACGCAGATCTACAAGCCCAGATAGCTAAAACCAAGGTCCAATTGCATTTGGCTGAGATCACTGAGCAGCGCAATCGCAAATTGCTCAACATCTCAGGCATCAATCAAAATGACTATGACGTGGCTCTGAATCAGGTAAACACCCTAAAAGCAGACCTGGCTTATACCCAAACACTCATAGACAAGACAGTTGTAAAAGCACCTTTTGACGGCGTTCTTGGTCTGAGACTAATTAGTCCAGGCGCTTATATTACTCCCACCACAATCATCACCAGTATTCAGCAGGTAAACAAACTAAAAATTGATTTTACCCTACCAGAAAATTATAGCTACTTAATTCACAAAGGCAAAACCATTGAAGTAGATGTGGATGGCGGCAGAACCGGTAAAAAGAAAGCCACCATTTATGCTACCGAGCCACTGGTGAATACCGCCACAAGAAACTTAAAAGTTAGGGCTTACCTAGACGGGAAAGCCAATCCCGGTGCATTTGTAAAAGTCTATGTAGACGCAGGTGAAAATAGCAAGAGCATCATGGTTCCAGCCAATGCCATTATTCCAGAAGCTAGAAACAAGAAAGTGATAGTAGTGAAAAAAGGCAAAGCAAGTTTTGTAGACATTGTAACCGGTGTGCGCAATACCGGAGCAGTAGAAGTGACCAAGGGCTTGCAAGTGGGAGACAGCGTAGTGGTAACCGGTGTGTTGTTTGCACGTCCGGGAGCACCATTAAAAGTGCGTTCTGTGAAAAAGATAGAAGACCTGATCAACTAGTCTAGCCAACAGCATTACTTACCAGTTTGACCCAAATTATCAGATGAATATATCAGAACTATCGTTAAAAAGACCAGTACTAGCCACGGTCATGAATATCATGATTGTGCTTTTTGGTGTGGTAGGTTTTACCTTTTTGGCAGTAAGGGATTATCCCGCCATTGACCCACCAACGGTCAACGTGAGAACTTCTTATACAGGGGCTAACGCCGATGTTATAGAAAGCCAGATTACCGAACCATTAGAAAAACAGATCAATGGTATTCCGGGCATCCGCAGTATCAATTCATCTAGCTCAAACGGCTCTAGTAATATTACCGTAGAATTCAACCTGGGCGTGGCTTTGGAAACAGCTGCCAATGACGTGAGAGACAAAGTGAGTCAGGCCATTCGTAATCTTCCACAAGATATTGACGCACCACCCGTGGTAGCCAAATCAGATGCCAATAGTGATTTCATTATCCTCATGGCTATTCAGAGTCATACCAAGAGTTTGTTAGAGTTGAGTGATTATGCAGAGAACGTGTTGCAAGAAAGATTCCAAACCATCAATGAAGTAAGTGGGGTTTCCATATTTGGACAGAAGCGTTATTCTATGCGCATCTGGACCAAGCCCGATAAATTATCTGCCTATGGAGTTGCATTCAATGATATTCAAACAGCACTCAATAGAGAGAACGTAGAATTACCCGCGGGTAAATTGTATGGCAACAATACAGAATTGATTATTCGTACCCTGGGTAAGCTAACTACTGAAAAGCAATTCAATGACCTGATCATCAAAGAAGACGCGAATGGTATTGTTCGCTTGAGCGATGTAGCCAAAGTAGAATTGGGTCCAGAAAATGAAGAGTTCTCTTGGAAATACAATGGGGTTCCAGCCGTGGGCATCAATATTACACCCCAACCAGGAGCCAACTATATCCGCATCTCGGATGAGTTTAACAAGCGTCTGGCACAGATTCAAAAAAGCAATAAATCCGATATTGAGTTTCACGTACTGATTGATAATACCCGCAATATTCGCAAGTCTTTAGAAGAAGTAATTGAGACTTTGATGATCTCATTTAGCTTGGTGGTATTAGTAATTTTCTTCTTCTTTAGAAACTGGTTAATTGCCATTAGACCACTGATAGATATTCCAATTTCCTTGGTGGCTACTTTCTTTATCATGTATGTGGCGGGCTTCTCTATTAATGTATTGACTTTGTTGGGGATTGTACTAGCAACGGGATTGGTGGTAGATGATGGAATTGTGGTCACGGAAAATATCTTTAGAAAACTAGAAGGGGGCTTACCTATTAGACAAGCGGCATTGGAGGGTAGTAAGGAAATTTTCTTTGCGGTTATCTCCACTTCTATTACCCTAGCCGTGGTATTCTTACCCGTGATTTTCTTACAAGGTTTTGTGGGATCACTGTTCCGTGAGTTTGGAATTGTAGTGGCTTGTGCGGTATTGATCTCAGCCTTTGTATCGCTGACCATTACCCCGGTACTGAACGTGTACCTGAATAAAAAAGACATGGGTCATGGCAAGTTCTATGAAAAAACAGAACCCTTTTTCCGTGGTATGGAAGATGGCTATAAATCCTTGCTCACCAGCTTTTTGAAAATCCGTTGGATGGCATGGGTCATAGTGGTCATTTGTTTGGGGATCATTTTCTTTATAGGCAAAGACATGCAGAGTGAGATTGCCCCCATGGAGGACAAGAACAGTGTACGTTTTAGTTTTACTGCACCAGAGGGAACCAGTTATGACAAAATGCTCAAAACATCGGAAGCAGTAACCAATTATTTAACTGATTCAGTTCCAGAAAGAGAGTTTGTGTTTAATAGTACCCCAAGTTTTTCAAGTACGGGGGTAAATAGTGCTATTGCCCGTATTGGATTAGTTCCAGCCGCTGAGAGAAAGCGCAGTCAGAATGAAATTGCCATGGATCTGCAAAAGAAAGTAGGCCGATTCAATGACGCTAGAATCTTTGCAGTACAAGAACAAACTATTTCTATTGGTTTGGGTTCTAGAGGGTCTTTACCTGTGCAATACATTATTGAAAATCTAGACTTTGAAAAAATCAAAGCTGTGATTCCAAAATTCTTGGAAGAAGCTAGAAAAGACAAGACCTTCCAAAACGTAGACGTGAACCTGAAATTTAATAAACCAGAAATGCAGTTGACCATTGACCGCATGAAGGTCAAAGATTTGGGACTCACTACTACCGATGTAGCTGCTACCGTTCAATCCGCATTTAGTGGTGCGCGCGCTGCTTATTTTGTCATGAATGGTAAACAGTACCAAGTAATTAATCAAGTAGAGAGGGCCGATAGAAATGAACCCATTGATATTGAAAAACTCTATGTGCGCAATAACCGTGGAGACAATATTCCTTTAACCGCGGTAGTGAAATTAGAAGAGAATAGTAACCCTCCAACCCTGTATCACTTTAACCGTTTTAAAGCAGCAACTATTTCTGCTTCCTTGGCCGATGGTAAGACCATTGGAGACGGGGTAAAAGCTATGCAAGCCATTGGTGCAAGGGTTTTGGATGAATCCTTTCAAAATGATTTGAGTGGCCCTTCCAGAGACTATGTAGAATCTTCTTCCAATACCAATTTTGCTTTGATCTTGGCCTTGGTCTTAATCTACCTAGTATTGGCCGGACAGTTTGAAAGTTTCACGGATCCATTTACCATCATGATTACCGTACCACTGGCCGTAGCGGGTGCCTTGCTCAGTTTGTGGGTATTTGATCAAACCTTGAATATCTTCTCTCAGATTGGGATGATCATGCTGATTGGTCTGGTTACCAAAAACGGGATCTTGATTGTGGAATTTGCCAACCAGAAAAGAGAATTTGGACTAGATAAAAAAACAGCCGTATTAGACGCTGCGGCCCAACGCTTAAGACCCATTCTCATGACCAGCTTAGCTACCGCTTTGGGAGCCCTACCCATTGCCCTGAGTTTGGGTGCAGCCAGTACCAGCCGTATTCCTTTGGGTATAGTTATCGTGGGTGGAATTATGTTCTCCTTGGTGCTAACCCTTTTTGTGATTCCTGCGGTATACACGTATATCTCTAGCAAACACAAAACAGAGAAAATAGAAATCAGTGAATAAACGGATGTCATTTTAAAGAATTTGAATCCTTTTTGAAACATCTTTACCAATAGTGAAGGCCCCGTAAAACACGGGGCTTTTTTCATGATAATTATTAGTTTTTATTAACCCTGTTGCGGGTAACTTTGCAGTCTAAATTCCAACAGATGGGAAACATCATTGCCGATATTCGCAGAGACTACAAACTGCAATCCTTGCAAGAAAAAGACGTAGCAGAACAACCCATTGCTCAGTTTGACAGGTGGTGGAAAGACGCTATTGAAAGTGAGTTGGATGAAGTAAATGCCATGACATTGGCCACGGCCGATGCAACTGGTGCACCATCGGCCAGAATTGTGTTGTTAAAGGGTTATGATGAAAGAGGCTTTGTATTTTTCACCAATTATAATAGCAAGAAGGGGCAAGACATTGCTGCTAATCCCAGAGTATCCCTGGTCTTTTTTTGGAAGGAATTAGAGCGTCAGGTGAATATCAGTGGTAGCATTGAAAAAGTATCTGTTGCTGAAAGCGATGCTTATTTTCAATCCAGACCCGTGGGTAGCAGAATTGGTGCCTGGTGTTCTCCTCAAAGCACCGTGATTGCTGACAGACAAATTTTAGAAGACAATATTACCAAGTACCAAGCCCAGTTTGGCGATGGTCCCATTCCCAAACCCGATCATTGGGGAGGCTACCTAGTACAACCTCAAAGCGTTGAATTCTGGCAGGGTAGGAGCAGTCGTTTGCACGATAGGATTAAGTACCGCAAAAATGATCAAGGTCTTTGGATTATTGAGCGTTTGGCCCCATAAGATACAAGTATTGGCTAAATGGAATATATTGCCAGATAATCTTTTGATATGGCACTTAGTAGATTCTGGCTCACCATCATCTTGGTCTCTGTTACCTATATTCTAGCTTCTCTGTTTAGTGGCAGCAGTTATTCTATTGACTATGTTGTCAATGGCAAGAAAGATGATCCACTAGTTAAGAAAGAATTGTACCTAAACCAGTTGTCTGTTCAATTGCAAGACACATTGCAAAAAGCCAAGGACCACCGTGTAACCTTTAATGATTCCTTGTACATCTTGGATAATAAAATTGTACGCATTGCAGTTGGCAAGCAAGCAACAGATGGCATTTTGCCAACGGCCAAGAATACCATTTTTGATTTGCTCTTACCACTGATTGCCTATCTCTCTTTTTTCTGCGGCATCCTGCAATTGCTCATTGATTCTGGTGCGTCTGAAAAATTAGCCAAACTCTTAAGCCCCGTTTTTGTAAAAGTGTTTCCGGAAGTTCCTAAGAATCACCCTTCCATTTCTTATATGACATTGAATTTTGCTGCCAACTTTTTGGGGCTGGATTCTGCTGCCACACCCTTTGGTTTAAAAGCCATGGAGAGCTTGCAAGAACTCAATCAAGACAAAGACAAAGCCAGTAATTCTCAGATCATGTTTATGGCCCTGCACGCTGCAGGTCTCACTTTAATTCCTACTTCTATCATTGGCTATCGCGCAGCTCAAAATGCACAGAACCCTGCCGATGTAATGCTACCATGCATCATCACTTCTTTTATTGGTACCATTGCGGCATTGGTCATTGTGGGTATTAGACAAAAGATCAATTTTAAAAGTGCATCGCTGATCATTTCTATTGGTACCATCATTGGTGTTATTGCGGGTCTTTTATTTTATATCACCAGCCTAGACATCATTGGTAAAAACCATTTTACCAATAACCTTTCTAACGTGATCTTGTTGGTGATCATCTTTGCTATTCTGCTTTATGCCTTTATGCGCGAGAAATATTTTGCTGCCAATGACAAAGACATTTTCAGCTCTTTTGTGGAAGGCGCCGCTTCTGGTCTAAGCACGGGTAAAAGAATCTTCCCTTATATCTTGGGCATGTTGGTGGCCATTTCTTTGTTCCGCAATAGTGGTGTTTTTGAAATCATCTCTGGATGGATGGCCAAGCTCTTCCTGGCTTTTGGTGTTGACAAAGACATTGTCAACGCGCTTCCCATTGCCATCCTGCGTCCCTTTAATGCCGCGGGTTCCAGGGGCTTTCTCATTGATTCCATGCGCACTTATGGCGCTGATTCTTTCACCGGCCGTCTGGCCAGCATTTTTCAATGTGCTGCTGAAACCACCTTCTATGTGATTGCCGTTTATTTTGGTAGCATCAAAGTCAAAAACACGCGTTACACTTTATTCACCATGTTACTAGTAGACCTAATCTCTGTGATTGCCGCCATTTTTGTAGCCATGCTGTTTTTTTAGCTGCAGCAAAACTGAGGCATTTGAAATTTGTCACTGTCTTGTAGACGGTCAGAATGTTATGCCGTGATTTGCACTTGCTCAAAGTTGTATCTCCTTCGCGTCTACCCTGGAGCTGGTCAAAAAGCAGCAGAGCTGCTAATTGCCCTGCCTCCGGCACCGCTCCAGAAATGTCGCTCAGAAGACACAACTCTTGAGCGGCGATAATCCGTTTATTTGGGGGATGTTTTGGTGCCTGTAGTTTATTGCCAATGTTTTGTTTGCTTTTGTAAGTCAATTATTATTAATCAGAATTTTTAATTACTATTTTTATAATGTTTTAAAATTGTTTTTATGAAACAGATAATAATGAAAACCAAATTGAGTAAAATAGGTAATTCAATTGCTGTAATATTGTCTAAGAAAATTTTAGATAAATCAAATATTATTGATGGACAAGAGATAGAAGTTTTTATAAATGATGAATCAGCATTAGTTTTAAAACCAATTAAAATTGAAAAGAAAATGCGACCTCATTTAAATTTAAACTTATCTACATGGGAAGCGCAGTTTAAATTAGCAATTAAAAATGGGCAGCTGCCTGAAAAAGATGTGTTTGAAAACATGTCAAATACATTTGATTATTCCTTGAAATAAATAGCAAAAGACCAAGTGTGATTATATCTCCACAGGCAATGAATATTTCTTTGAATACCGTATTAATAGCACCTCTTACACATACACAAAAAAGCTATCCAACTAGGGTGTTTACCAATTTTAAAAATGAAGATGGTCAAGTAATGTTAGACCAAATTAGAGGAGTTGATAAAAGCCGGCTTTCTAAACTTCTTGGAAGCCTTGATGCTGAAACCGGGCAAGACATTTTAAAAATCTTGAGAGTGATGTTTTCTTGAACCCAAAATATCCTTACTTACTTGCCAAGTTAACAAGCATATTTTATAGATACTCACCAACCACAATTTGGATGTTTTATTGCCAATATTTGATACTTACAAATTGGCAGAGAATGGAGCAATAGCCAACTAGAATAGGGTAAAATTTGCACTATTTACACCCGATAGGGTATAATTGTCAATATATTTAAATAAGTACACCCGATAGGGTACAAATTTGAAATTAAGTACTAAATTTTTACCCAAAAGGGTATAAAATGAACCTTGCAGACTTTGTAAAAAACAAACGAAAATTGGTAAAGCTTACCCAACCGGAACTGGCCGAAAAGGCGGGTGTTGGACTGCGTTTTATTCGTGAATTGGAACAGGGAAAGGAAACCTTGCGCTTGGATAAAGTGAACCAGGTGCTCCAACTTTTTGGCCACCAAATAGGTGCTGTACCCTCAACATCTAAATCGGATACTTGATACTTTCTTCCAACATCCTGAATAAACATTTAAAGATCTAAACATTGCGTAAAGCAGTCATAAAAATAGAAGATCAATTAGCCGAATGGCTCACTCAGGTTGAGGTATGATTATTGTAGTCGATAACTAAGTTCTTCATTAAAAAACATAATCTACAGTCACCATAACATTCCCCCAACTAAACGGACTATCGCCGCTCAAGCGCTAATCACGGCATAACATTGTGACCCTAGTTTAATGCAATCTATAGTCTAGCAGTAATCTGAAATGAAATCAATCCATTTCTTCTAGGCATTTCACGGTAGAGATAACCATTATATGCATAGTGTCTGCAGCCATTGAGCATGACTATTCTTGCATCACGAGGCATGATTCTGGTTTCATAACCAATATAGAAAGAAGGTCTTTGTTGATAGACTATAACGGGGCCACGTGAATTTCTATAACGGTTGTCATAACGGTCATCCCAATCATTGCGGCGGTTACGATTGTTGCGATTGTCGTGGTCATAACGGTCACGATCACGGCGTTCATAACGCTCATTGCGGTCATCACGATCATAACGTTCATTTCTCTCATCTCTGTCCCTTCCCCTTTGTGCAAAAGAAGCAACGGAAGCCAGTAGCAAGATGGCCATACTAAGGCTGATCATTTTAAGCGTAGAGTTGTTTTTCATTTGTTTGGTTTTAGGTGATTGGATCTTTACCCTTACTAAAACAAATGCCGTGCGCAACTATGCAAATGAAATCATAAAACAAAAAAGGTCCCGAAATCTCGGAACCTTTTCAAACTATTTAAAGTGGATCTACAGTTTATTTTCTAGCCATTACTTTTTCAGCAGCGGCAACAATATAAGGAGTGTCCAAACCATACTTGGTTAAGAGTTCGGTGGGTTTGCCACTTTCTCCAAAAGTATCATTGGTGCCAATATATTCAATTGGAATAGGTAAGTGCTTAGCAGCTACTTGTGCAATGGCATCGCCCAAGCCACCAATTACATTGTGCTCTTCTACGGTAACAGCACACTTGGTTTTGCTAATAGAAGCTATTACAGCTGCTTCATCCAATGGCTTAATGGTATGGATGTTGATGACTTCTACACTAATGCCTTTTTCTTCCAAAATTCTACCGGCTTCAATGGCTTTCCATACCATATGACCACAAGCAAAAATGGAAACATCGGTTCCCTCACTCAATTGTTGGGCTTTGCCAATCACAAAATCAGAACCGTCTTCTGCGGTGAAATTGGGCCATTTGGGTCGGCCAAAACGCAGGTAAACAGGACCTTCATAAGCAGCAATGGCTTTGGTGGCAGCCTTGGTTTGGTTAAAGTCACATGGCACAATCACGGTCATGCCAGGTAACATTTTCATCAGTCCAATATCTTCCAAGATCTGGTGGGTAGCACCGTCTTCACCAAGGGTAAGACCAGCGTGCGATGCACAGATTTTTACGTTCTTTCCGCTATAAGCCACACTCTGCCTAATTTGGTCATAAACGCGGCCAGTAGAAAAGTTGGCAAATGTGGTGGTATATGGAATCTTTCCGCCAATGGTCATACCAGCAGCAATCCCAATCATATTGGCTTCTGCAATACCCACTTGTACATAACGGTTGGGAAAATCCTTGATAAAGGGTCCTAGTTTTAGGGAGCCAGCCAAGTCTGCTGTGAGCACCACTACGTTTTCGTTTTCTTTACCTATTTCATGAATGCCTTCTCCGAAGCCACCCCTTGTTTCCTTTTCATTCAGAACTTGAATATCCTTGAGTTTCATCCGCTGGTTTTAAATTGCTGCAAAGTAACAAAAAGAAGGGCAGTTATTGGCCATTAGGGCTCTATTTTCAGGTATTAAGTTTCTGAAGCTGTTGCTACGTCTTTTACATTGCCCGTGCGCTTGAGTACGCCCCAGTGTTGTAATTCTCCCTTAAGCGCCTTTCTATAAGTCTTAAATAATACTACCAGCATCAACCACCTATAGATTAATCGCTGAGGTAAGAGCCAGATCAGTTTCCACAAAGGCTCTTTCTCAAAGAAGAAGGCTAGTGCTGCAATGGCAGCGTCTACCAGCATAAAAATCAGGTAATAGACCCCAATTTTTTCTGCATTGCCCGTGAATAGTCCAATCAGCATCAATAGATCTGCCAGTGGTGCAAACAATGGAATAATGTATTTGAACAACAAAATATCGGGCAGGGCCAACCAACCCAAGGTTTTGTAACGCACATTAAAGAGTGCATCTCTGTTTTTCCAGAATGTTTGCATCACCCCAAAAGTCCAGCGGAAACGTTGCTTCATAAACTGACTCAAGGTTTCTGGGGCTTCGGTCATGGCAATGGCTTTGTTCTCATTGTCTATTAAATAACCACAACGCAGAATTCGAATGGTTAGGTCACAGTCTTCGGCCAAGGTATCGGTACTAAATCCACCCGCTGTTTCAATGGCTTCTTTTCTAAACGCACCAATTGCACCAGGCACCACCGTAATGGCATTCAAATAAGCAAATGCTTTTCTGTCTACGTTCTGACTAGAAATATATTCAATGCTCTGCCAACGCGTAAGTATGTTTACTTCATTACCCACTTTTACATTTCCAGCCACGGCGCCAACTTGCTCATTTCTAAAATGCACCATGAGTTTACTCACGGCATCGGTCAAGAGTTTGGTGTCAGCGTCTATACAAACCACGTATTCGGCATTGGTTTGTGCAATGCCATAGTTAAGTGCTGAAGCTTTGCCACCATTGGGTTTGCTAAAGACCTGTACTTTGGGATGGTTTGCAAAAGTAGCAGACACTTTTTCAAAAGTCTGGTCCTTGCTCCCATCATCTACAAACACAATATTAAAATTGGGATAGTCACATTTGAGTAGGTTCTCTAATGAGCTTACTGCATTTACTTCTTCATTATAAGCAGGTACAATAATGGAAACCAAGGGGGTTCCTACAAAGGGTAGCAAGGCATTGGCTTTTTCCTTTTTGCGTTGCAAAATAGAAAGACCCAACATCATGATTAATCTAATACTACCCAAGATTAAGAAGATGACAAAGAGTGCATAAAATAATTGTCCCGTATAATAACCCAACTCTGCCAAAAAGCTGTTGAACTGAAGCAATTTATAACCACTTCCTGGAGGTACGGGTGGCATCAGGTCTTCTTTTTTCTTACCCAATAAATCTGCTACTGTTGTAAATGTGTAACCCTCTTTTTGTAGGGCTTCAATAATTCTTGGAAGGGCTTCTACGGTGGGTCTTCTGTCTCCGCCCGCATCGTGCAACAAAATAATATTGCCCCTGTCTTTTAATTGCATTACCCTATTAAAAATGGTGTCTGCATTAAAATGCGGCACTTCATCTACAGCCCAGTCTTCTGGGTCAATATTTTCTCCAATGGTCAAATAGTTTCTGGTCCTGCTTAGTGCCACCGGAATCAATTCTTCCATTTTTTCTGGTTGGGCATCGGCATTAAAGGGAGCGCGGAACATGATGGTGCTATGACCTGTAATACATTCTATGAGTAGCCTAGTAGCATCCATTTCTAAGAGCGCCCGCTGTCTGCTCACTTTGGCCATATTGGGATGCGTAAATGTGTGATTCCCTAATTCATGTCCCTCATTAAAAATGCGTTTGACTAAGGGGATATTATTCTCTGCTTCTAACCCCACCACAAAAAAACTAGCGGGCACTTTGTATTTGGCTAGTATGTCTAAGATCTGTTTGGTATACACAGGGTCTGGTCCGTCGTCAAAAGTGAGCACCAATTTTTTACCCGTTGCGCGTCCCATTTGTTTAACCACAAACATGCTAGGTAAGCTATCATAACGCTCTTCACTAATCAGCATTTGTTCCAGATCCATCTCTGGGGTGATATGCCCTTCACGAGGCGTAGAGAGTACATCAAGAATTTCTCCGTCTCCCATAAAATCCACATCATCCGTTGCTTCTACTTTGTTGAATTCTGTAAAATCAAATTTCTCCAAAGCCTTTCTGCTCATGGATTTGTGGTAGAAGTCCCAGATCCTACTGTCTTCACTACCCATTCTCCAAAGCGCTGTTCCTGCTAGTGGATATTCAGTGGCAAAACGCAAAGTATTAAAGTTGGTAGCTGCATCCGTAAAATGCACTTCGTGGTATTTGTCATACTCATCCCAATAATGGTATTTCAAATTATACGTGTCATTGTCATAGATCACTTTACCCTCACTTTCTCTGGCAATGGTGAGTGCTTGTTGATAGGTAACGTCTACGCCCTCACCTCCTTTTACCCAGTCATAACCATATGCCGCCATACACAATACAATTTTGTGCATGGGCACTTTTTTGGCCATCTGGTCAACGGCTGCTTCAATCCATCTTTGTGAACTAATGGGCCCGGGTTTGGTATCAGAGCTGTGTTCATCATAAGCCATTAGAAAAACATAGTCATTGTATTTGCCCAAGGCGCTGTATTCGTAGTCCTCGTTAAAAGGCATCACGTCTTGTGAGACCAATAAATTCTCAGCGTGAAAACGGGTATACAATTCCTTTTGAAAATTGCTTAGGGTCTCATTGTTCTCTTCAATTAATTCTTCTAGATCAATATTGATTCCTACAAAACCGTTTTGTTTGATGAGCCTAATTAGGTCTGAAATCAGTTTTTCTTTTTTGGCTGGATTGTTCAGAATTCGGTGAACCACATCGCCTCGGAAAACGCCATTGATATTATTGGTGAGCATGGGCATGACCTTCACGCCAGAAGCCTTGATCACAGCCTGTCCACGTTTGTCAATATTGGTATAAACAGAATCGCCCTTGGCATCCAGAAAAAACCATTCGGGAATCACCAAGTTCATTTTGTTGATATTCCTTTTCAAGGAGAAAAATGCCTGTGCATCCCAAGCCACATAAAATGCAGCCCTAATTCCCAAGCTATCAATATTGGCCAAAGAACCTATTTGGTTGTCCAAACTATCTTCCTGTCTATAACCGGCTCCTCTTTTCCATTTATCATCTATGAATTTTCTAAAACCCTGGTAATTCTTAGCAAGTTCTGTAGTGGGTTTGTCTGATTGCAATACTTCTTTCATCACCTGACCCCTTACCTGTGGTAGGTTGGGCATGTATAGGTTCTTAAGGGCAATGGTTACTACCGCAATGGCCATGACCATTAAAAACAGGATAAACCTTCCTCCCCACTTAAATCGCTGCCAGCGAGTAGGGTTATTGGTCTGAAATATTTGTACGGGTTCTTTGGGAGCCATAGGGGGTTAAGAAGCAAAAATGATGCTAGACTGCAAGTTAAACAGAAAGTCCCGCTAAAATTTTAGCAGGACTTACTTTATCATATTTTTAAAAGGGTCTTATCCCTCAAAACTACTGTAGAAATAAGGAGTTTTGGCTTCAAACTCTGCTGCGCAGGTATCCACCATTTTGTAGACACGGGTAATGCCTAGGGCCTTTCTTTTCTCATACACTTCGTCTTCTGTACAAGTATTTTGTAGAATCTTCACTATCTGAATATCAGAGAAACCATTTTTCTTGGCTTCTTTGAGTAGCGCAGTAGGAATGGTATCTAGGGTATAATTGGCAATCTCTTTTTCAATATGGCAGATCTGCTGAATTTGGTACAAAAACCAACGGTCAATCCCAGTTGCTTGCGCGATGGATTTTACGGTAGAACCCTGCATCAGCGCGTCTTTGATCCTGAAAATCCTATCCCATTTTGGAGTCTTGATATATTCTACAATCTCCTCGCTCTTCATCAAACTCTTACCATAATAGCCCAAACCAACTGCTTCATTTTCCAAACTCTGACAGGCTTTTTGCAAAGCTTCTGTAAAGCAACGACCAATGGCCATTACCTCACCCACGCTCTTCATTTGTAAACCCAAAGTGTCATTAGCGCCTTTGAATTTGTCAAAGTTCCAACGGGGTACTTTTACAATTACATAGTCCAATGCGGGTTCAAAATAGGCCGATGTAGTCTGGGTAATTTGGTTTTTCAATTCATCCAAAGAATAGCCAATGGCTAGTTTAGCCGCAATCTTGGCAATAGGATAACCGGTTGCTTTAGAAGCTAGGGCAGAAGAACGGCTTACGCGCGGGTTAATCTCTACGGCAATCAGTTCTTCGGTTTCTGGGTTCAAGGCAAACTGTACGTTACATCCTCCCCAGAAATTACCCAGGGATCGCATCATCAGCATGGCTTTATTACGCATTTCTTGGAAAGCAGTATCGCTCAGCGTCATGGCGGGTGCTACGGTAATAGAATCTCCGGTATGCACACCCATGGGGTCAAGGTTTTCTACGGTACAGATAATAACAACATTGTCATTACGATCGCGCAGCAATTCCAATTCATATTCTTTCCAACCCAAAACGGCTTTTTCAACCAATACCTCGTGAATAGGTGATGCTTTCAAACCTCTTTCCAGCGCCGCATCCAAATCATCCTTGGTATGTACAAATCCGCCTCCGGTTCCACCCAAAGTAAAAGATGGTCGAATTACCAGTGGGAATCCAATTTCTTGGGCAAATTCTTTTCCTTCTAGAAAACTGTTGGCTACACGGCTTGGAGCCACGGCCATACCAATCTTCACCATCAATTGACGGAACTTCTCCCTGTCTTCTGCCGTGTCAATGGCGGCAACGTCTACCCCAATCATACGGCAGTTATAGCGCTCCCAAACACCCAATTCGTCCGCTTCTTTACAGAGATTTAGGGCTGTTTGACCACCCATTGTGGGCAAAACCGCATCTATTTGGTTCTCTTCTAATATTTTTTCTATACTTTCAACGGTCAAAGGAAGCAAGTAAACCTTGTCAGCCATCATTGGATCGGTCATGATAGTAGCAGGGTTGCTGTTGATCAGTATCACTTTAATCCCCTCTTCACGTAGGCTTCTGGCGGCCTGGGTGCCGGAATAATCGAATTCACAGGCCTGTCCAATAATGATTGGACCGGATCCGATGATTAAAACTGATTTGATGGAATTGTCTTTGGGCATGGTTGCAAAAAAATAAATTGTGCAAATGTAAGGTGGAAGGCCCAAAATTGGCATTAATTTTTCTTTAGAGGCTTTTTAAGAACAAAAGCCTTGATTAGAGGTTATATTATTGATTGAATACATAAACAAAATAACATGGCAGTATTAAAAGAAGGTAGCAAGGCGCCCGTTTTCAAAGCAGTAGACCAAAACGGCAAGCCAATCTCCCTCAACGATTTCAAAGGAAAAAAAGTCATCCTATATTTCTATCCAAAGGACGATACACCGGGGTGCACGGCACAGGCCTGCAACCTTAAAGACAATTACAGTGCCTTGATCAAAAAAGGTTTTCAAGTAGTAGGTGTGAGCACTGATTCTGTGGCTAGCCACAAGAAATTTGAGGAAAAATTTGAATTACCCTTCCCATTAGTGTCTGATGAAGACAAGAAAATTGTAGACAAATACAATCTTTGGGGCGAGAAAAAATTCATGGGTCGTACTTATATGGGTACCACCAGAACCACTTTCCTGATTGACGAGACAGGTAAAATTGTCAAAATCATTGCAAAGCCAGACACCAAGAACCATACAGAAGAAATTCTGGCGGCTTGGGCAGAACTTGGATAGGACAAAGGTTAAAAAACTAGAATGCCTCCGATTTCGGGGGCATTTTTTGTTATAAAGCAGTAATTCTCAACTACAAATACACTAAAAAGCACATCTATACGTTTTAGAGGGAACATCGGCATCCCCTATGCAGAAAAAGAAAGAGCCACTGGCTCAAATTAGCTTGTTCATGCCACCCCCTCAGATTCCACCGAATGACCGGTTGCGTCTGAAAGAACTGCATGGCTATGGGGTATTAGACACAGGTGATGAAGCAGAGTTCAATGATATTGTGGCCATGGCGGCTCGCATCTGCGATACTTCTATTGCAGTAATTTCTTTGATAGACGCCGAACGCGAATGGTTCAAAGCAAAATTGGGTATTGACGCCCATGCTTTTCCCCGAGACGTTTCTTTTTCCTCTCATTTTCTAGAAGCCAATAATTTATTTTTTGAAGTATCGGATACCCATCAAGACGAGCGTTTTTTAGACAATCCCTTGGTAACGGGTGCACCCTTTGTACGATTTTTTGCGGGCATCAGGTTGGTGAACAAAAATGGATTCACCATGGGTGCGCTCATGGTCATGGACCAGGAGCCACACTTACTCAATGATGATGAAATCTTTTTCTTGCAAACCCTGGCAAAGCAGGTAATTAAATTATTGGATCAGCATATTGTCAACAAGCAATTAGAACAACAAAGGATTAAGCTGCAAGAGCAGATGGAATTGCAGAACCGAATTCTTTCCATCATTGCGCACGATGTGCGCAATCCCGTTGGCGCAGTAAAATCTATCATTGAACTCAGTAGTAAAAAACTCCTGAGTAAACAAGACGCTGCAGCACTCATGCAAATGGCTGCCAAGCAAATTGACGGAACGGTTGAATTGCTGAACAACTTGGTAGACTGGGGTTCCATGCAAATGAAGGGCAAGGGAGCAGAGGCAGAAAAAATTCACCTCTATACCTTGGTGAGTAATATGTACAAGAGTTTTGAAGTCATAGCATCGCTCAAGAGTAATATTATGGCCAATTTGGTGGATGATGATTTGTTTATTCACGCAGACATCAACGCCATGCGTTTTATTTTGCGCAATATCATGAGCAATGCCAACAAGTTTACCAAAGAGGGCGTGATCACCGTTTTTGCACAAGCTGAAGGACAACAAATAATACTTTCTATTAGTGATACAGGTGTGGGTATGGACAAACAAACCTGCAAAAAATTATTTCACGGAGACCAGAATGAAAGCACGTCTGGTACGGGTAATGAAAAAGGTTCTGGTTTGGGATTGATCTTGACCAAAGACTTTATTGAATTGCTTGGTGGAACCGTAAAAGTAGAAAGCGAAATTGGTCAGGGAACATCAGTTACTATTCGTTTTCCCAATGAAATGGCCATCAATAAAAAAGCTGCATCGGCCCTAGCCTAACTAAATACTTGGTAGACCAATAAGCTCATCAAATAAGCCAGCCCCGTCATATAGACAAATTGAATCACGGGCCATTTCCAACTCTTGGTTTCTCTTTTTACAACAGCCAAAGTACTCATACACTGCATGGCCAATACATAAAAAATCATCAAAGAAAAAGCTGCAGGTAAAGTATACACAGGACTACCGTCTGCGTGCTTGGCCGATTTTAATTTTTGTCTGAGAGAACTATCATCGGTTTCTTCTACACTATACAAAGTAGCCATGGTACCCACAAATACTTCACGCGCTGCAATGGAAGTAATTAAGGCAATCCCAATTTTCCAATCATAACCCAAGGGCCTAATGGCGGGTTCAATGGTTTTACCCAATATGCCTGCATAAGAATTTTGCAATTTTTCTGCGGATAATTGTTTGCTTAGTTGTGCTTCATCGGCAGGTCTGGCCTGTATTTGCGCGGCATACTTGGTTTCTACATCGGCAATGCGCGTGCCGGGTCCGTGTGAACACAAAAACCAAAGTAGCATGCTGATGATCATGATAATTTTTCCCGCATCGGTCACAAAAATCTTGGCCTTTTCTACCATGGTAATACCCACATTTTTCCAGCGCGGAGCCCTATAGATAGGCAGTTCCAAAATGAAGAAACTTTTCTCTTTAATGCGAATGGTAAACTTCATCACCCAGCTCACAATCAAGGCCATCACCGTTCCCAATAAATAAAGACCCATCATCACCAAACCTTGTAAACTCAAGAAACCAAAATAGTAGTGTTCGTCTACAACCAAAGAAATCAAAATGGTATATACCGGTAGTCTGGCACTGCAACTCATCAAGGGTGTAACCATGATGGTGAGCAATCTTTCTTTTTTATTTTCAATATTCCGGGCACTCATGATGGCAGGAACGGCACATGCAAAGCCACTGATCATGGGCATCACACTCTTGCCATTCAAACCCACTTTGCGCATGAGTTTATCACTCAGAAAACTAATCCTGGCCATATAGCCCGTGTCTTCTAAAATGGTGATAATTCCAAACAGAATCATGATCTGTGGAATGAACACAAATATGCCACTCAGACCCGCTACAATCCCATTCACCAACAAGTCTTCAAACCAACCGGGTTCCAAATGCGTGGTCAAATAAGTTGCCAATCCCTTGAAGGCAGATTCAATGCCATCCATGGGATATTTGGCCATCCAAAAAACGGATTGGAATAAGAGAAACAAAACCGCCATCAAAATCAGATAACCCCAAACGCGATGTAGCAATAGGTCATCTAATTTATCAGAGAACATTTTGCTTTCCATGGGGTCAGGCTCCGTAACATGGTCCTTCATAATCTGACGGATATGACCATAGCGCTGCACAATCTCGTCTGCCTGTGTTTTGGTAGGATTAAACTGATTGTCTATTTCAATTTGTTCAATCTGTTCTTGTACGGTACTTGAAAGCGGAAAATTCTCGTGGTTAATCAAATAATGCACCGCCGCATAATCACTTAAGTGTGGAAATAGCTTTTGTACTTCTGCAATGGCTGTTGGTGCCATTTTCTGATTCTCAATAAAGTCTGCGCGATTGTTGATAGCTGGAGCTTTGGCAAAATTGGCCAAAATGGTTTTCAATTCTGCCAGGCCCTTATTCTTTCTGGGATTCACCAACACTATGGGTACACCCAATTCTGCTTCCAATCCCTTAACGTCTATGATAGTGCCTTTCTTCTCAGCCAAATCATTCATTGTCAGGGCTACTACAACGGGTACACGCAAGTCAATGATTTGACTACAAAACAAGAGATTGCGTTTCAGATTGCTGGCATCGGCCACCAAGAGTACCAAATCTGGTTCCACTTCTTGGTCGGCGTGCATGAGTACTTTATAAGCTACCCACTCATCTGCCCTCCGGGGATAAAGGCTATAAGTACCTGGTAAATCAATTAACTGGGTTTTAAGCCCATTGTCCAAATTTACCATTCCCGTTTTCTTATCTACCGTAACACCCGGGAAATTGCCCACTTGTTGGTTCAAACCCGTGAGGGCATTGAACAGGGAGGTTTTTCCGCTATTGGGGTTTCCAACCAAGGCAATATGTAGATAAGGTTTCTGCATCAATACATTAAGGGGGCAAAAGTACTGGCATTCAATGGCTAATCCTTACGAGATTGGTAACAAAAGGCAAAGAATTGAACCCGCACCTGTATTTTTGCAAACCAAAGGAACCCTACCATGAAAAAACTCCTGCTGCTAGTCCTGTTATTTACAACAGTTGCCAATGCCCAAAGTAAAAAGAAAAAACGCCAGGCTGAAGAGAAAGCAGCCATGGAAATCATGACCAATCTAAAGCAACACGTGCAGTTCTTGGCCGATGATAAATTAGAAGGTAGAAGAACGGGTACCAAGGGTGAGCAACTAGCTTACCAGTACCTAGTACAGCAATACTCCCAAATGGGTTTAGAGCCCAAGGGTAAGGATGGGTATTTGCAAACTTTTGAGATCAATGAGGGCAAACAAATTGATCCCAGTAGTTCCTTGGTAGTCAATGACAAATCACTTGACCTACATACAGATTTTTTTCCACTAGCCAATAGTGCTCAGAAAAGCCTAAAAGGCAGTCCTGCCATGGCTTTGAACGAGCGCGGTCAACCCTGGTTCAAAGACCTAAAAGAGGTATTGGAAGAGAATAAAACCAATCCACATTTTGACCTTGATCAGACCATTCAAAAAGACGCTATGGCGGTAGCAGGCAAAGGCGCAACTGCATTATTCTTGTACAATAGTTCTAGCATTACTGACAATGTACAGTTTAATAAAAATGATAAAACCGCAGACCTACCCATTCCGGTTGTGTATATTACCAAAACAGGGATCAAAGACCATTTTTCAGACCTTTCTGCCAGTTTGCAACTAAGCCTGAAAATCTCTATCAGTGAGCGCAAACGCAATGCTACTAATGTAGTGGGCTATATCAATAATAATGCAACCAATACCGTGATTCTTGGTGCACACTATGACCACCTGGGTTATAATGAAGACAAAAACGCTTTAGACACTGGCCATATCATCCACAATGGTGCTGATGACAATGCTAGTGGAACCGCAGCCTTATTAGAATTGGCCCGTTTGCTCAAAAAATCGGCACCTAAGAACAACAACTATTTGATCATTCATTTTTCTGCAGAAGAGCTGGGATTATTTGGTAGCAAGTATTGGTTAGACAATCCTACCACTACCATTACCCCCAACTATATGCTGAATATGGATATGGTGGGCCGCTATGATACCGCACACAAACTCACTATTGGTGGTTACGGTACTTCTCCAGCTTGGGGTGCTTATTTTAGCGCCAATCCAAGTACCAACCTGATGGTGAAACTAGACAGCGCAGGTAGTGGACCCAGCGACCATGCTAGTTTTTACAGAAAAGACATGCCCGTATTATTTTATTTTACGGGTAGCCATCCTGACTATCACAAAGCCACAGACGATTGGGATAAAATCAATTATGAGGCAGAGCGCCAGATTGTACAATCTATCTACCAATTAATCGTTTATATGGATGACAAGGGTAAACTGGCTTTTACCAAAACCCGCGAACAGCAAACTGGCAAACGCAGTTTTAGCGTGAGTTTGGGTGTGATTCCTGATTATGGTTATAGTGGAACAGGTATGCGCATAGACGGTGTGAGCCCTGGTAAGCTAGCAGAAAAATTGGGTCTGCAAGCGGGTGATGTACTCTTGCAATTGGGTGAGTTCAAATTTGTAGACGTGAATAGTTATATGACTTCTTTGGGCAAATTCAATAAGGGTGATAAAACCAGTTTGAAAATCAAAAGAGGCACAGAAGAAAAAACATTTGAGGTACAATTCTAGTTTATGAGTCAAGTGCAGAAGCTGCGGTTAAACATGGATGAAATCAACGAAGATTTCTTTGAAGACACGCGTCTGCTGGGTATTATGGCTCCTTTAAAAAGTTACCAGCTCTGTTTGCAACTCAATGGTTTATTGGGCTATCAGTTTAGGTTGAACACAGATATTGATATTCATGTGCGCAAAAAAGATCGCAACTATTATTTCTCGGTCTATCAATCTTCTGAACCCAATAGTTTTTTAGAACACTATCTCTACCACAACCAATTTGACGGAGAATACCTATTGCCAGAATTTAGACATATAGATTATCTCTGGCTCATGAAGGGCGATTTTGTAGACGACGAAAAATGCCAGTTTATTCGTCAAACAGTGAATAGTATTGCTGGTGTGCAGTTGGTGGTGGAACTCACCAATGAGCAGATCAAGAACAAGGGCAATATGATTTTCTAGCCAGTTCTAAATTACCTGAATGGTTTTTTCTCCCGCTGCGGTTAATCTTCCAATGGGTTGAGCAAATGCTTCCAGTCCAAAAGATGCCAAAACAGCTTGTACTTCAGCAACAGCAGTTGGTGCTGCGGCTATGAGTAGTCCACCATTAGTCTGAGGATCAGGCAACAAATGAAACGCTTCCATCACGTTCACGCCCGGGCCAAATCCTACCTGACTGCTATAACTATTCCAGTTACGGAATGTAGCATCGGGTCCAATCTTTTGTTGTTGGTATACCCTGGCCGATTCCAAAATAGGCGTCTTGCCATAATCCAATTCTGCACCAAGTCCACTACCCTGGGCCATTTCCATTAAGTGACCAATTAGTCCAAAACCGGTTACATCGGTCATGGCGTGTACGCCCGCAATTTTTCCTAGGGCTTCGCCAGCCTTGTTCAAAGTAGTCAGTTGTTTGATCAATTGCTCCAAGTGTTCGGTACTGATTTTCTCTCTTTTAGAAGCCGTTGCCAAAATTCCCACACCAATGGGCTTGGTTAAAAAAAGCAGGTCTCCTTCTTGTGCCGTATTATTTCTTTTGAGGTTGGGTAGGTCTACTAGTCCAGTAACGGCCAAACCAAAAATGGGTTCGGGGCTATCAATACTATGCCCGCCAGCCAGTGGAATACCAGCTTCCAAACAAATGCTACGCGCACCTTCCAACACCCTTTGCGCCAGTTCTGCGGGTAGTTTTTCTACGGGCCATCCCAGTATGGCAATGGCCATTAAAGGTTTGCCCCCCATGGCATAGACATCAGAAATACTATTGGCAGATGCTATTTGACCAAAAGCATAAGCATCATCAACAATGGGCATGAAAAAATCCGTGGTACTAATCAGGGCCGTTCCATTTCCAAGATCATAGGCTGCTGCGTCATCATTGCTGGCATTCCCCACCAAGAGGGCAGGATAATCCGGTGCCACCACGGCTGTTTTTAAAATATTGCTCAGAACAGCAGGAGATATTTTGCATCCACAGCCACCGCCATGGGAATATTGTGTTAATCTAATCTCAGACATGGAATCTATTTGAACTGCAAATTACGGTCAATCAACTTGGAATTACCCAAACCAATTGGCCCAGGTCATAATCTTCTTCTAGGCCATTATCCACCACCAATCGGCCATTGGCCCTAACTGCTTTAATGATGGGTTGGAACAAGATATTGTCTTTTTTCAAAGAAACCCTTTCACCTTTTTTATACAAGATTTGATTATAAGCTTCTAACTGCGCTTGCATACCGCCATTTTCCAATTCTTGGAATCTTTTTTCCAAAGATTGGCAAAGCTGCTTGGCTAACTCAACCGGATTAAATTTTTTGCCCGTAATCTGTTTTAAAGAAACGGGGTTATTGAGCTGGCTATCAAAAACGGTTTGGTTAATATTAATACCCATCCCTAAAACGGAATACTGCCAGTTACTGCCTTTTAGATGGTTTTCAATGAGAATGCCCCCTGCCTTTCTGTCACGCCAATACAAATCATTTGGCCATTTCATCTTGGTTTCATCCCCCGCATATTGGCTAAAAAAGTCATAACAGGCCAGAGCGGTCATGATGCTAATGGCAAATTGCTGGCTAATTAACAAAAATTGGGTATTTATGACCACGGATAACAATATGTTTGAACCTGAATCGTCTTTCCATTGTTTACCCATTTGTCCCTTACCCTTGGTTTGGTGATGAGCAAAGAAAGCCGCTCCATGAGCAGCCAAATTAGCCTGAACCTTGTCAATGGCATAGATGTTGGTACTATCTACTTGAGCTAATACCAAAAATGGGTGACCAATGGGAGTTTTAGCATTTATAGGTAACAAAGAATTACTATTTTTGACAAAGGTAGCACTCATGGGTCATCAAAAGGTTTAGAACAACTGAGGTAAACCCGGAGTTCTCAAGATAAAATCACTATTAAACAAACACAATTATTGGCAACGCTTTCTCTATCTAATAGCCGAACAAAGACCACTGGTAGCCGGCTTACCCGAAATTCAAAGATTTTCAAAACCATTGTCAAAGCCATCCAAGACAAGAAAGGGGAAAACCTGATCAGTTTGGACCTGAGAAAAATTGAAGAAGCATCTGCAGACTTTTTTGTGGTTTGCCAAGCTACTTCTACTACCCAGGTAAAAGCCATTAGCGATTTTGTGGAAGAGCAAGTGCGTTTGGCCTGCGGCGAATTGCCTTACAAACACGAGGGTAGAACCACCGGTCAATGGGCTTTAATTGATTATGTGAACATAGTAGTGCACGTAATGCAACCAGAAGCTCGTAAGTTTTATCAACTAGAAGAAATGTGGAGTGACGCATCTGCGCTACTACACAATGACAACGAATAAGCAATCATAGATCATCAATTACTAGAAGGAATTAAGATATGTCACAGGAAAACAAGAGTCCAAAATTCAACATTCAGAACGATAAGGGCGATAGCCCACGCAAAGGACCTAAATTCAATTTATATTGGATTTACGGAATCATTGCCGTGGTTTTAATCACCTCTAATTTATGGAGTTTCTCTCCAGACATTACCAGTACCAATGAACTGGAATTCAAACAGGAAATGTTGGCCAAGGGCGATGTTCAGAAACTAGATCTGATTAGCAACAAAAACCTGGTTAGGGTTTTTATCTCAAAAGATAGTTTGTCTAAAGCGTTCTATACCCAAAAGTTCAGCAAGAAACCATTGGACAAAACCAAGTTTGATGGAGTGGCTTTGTTTGAATTCAAAGTAACAGATTGGAAAAGTTTCAATGATAATTTGAAAGAATTCTATGTAGCCCATCCAGAAGTAAAACAAGTAGCTGCAACCATTAAAGACGAGGGCGAATGGTTTGGACCAGTTGCCAATACCATCTTCTCATTGGTGATCATCATTGCTGCTTGGGTATTGCTCATGCGCAAAATGGGTGGCCCATCAGGTGGTGGTGGCCCAGGTGGCATTTTCAATATTGGAAAATCAAAAGCTACTTTGTTTGACAAAGGCGCTAAAGTAAATATCACTTTCTCTGATGTAGCTGGTTTGGATGAAGCCAAGGTAGAAGTGATGGAGATTGTAGACTTCTTAAAAAATCCCAAGAAATATACTTCTCTAGGTGGTAAGATTCCAAAAGGCGCTTTGCTCATTGGACCTCCCGGTACCGGTAAAACCCTCTTGGCAAAAGCCATGGCGGGTGAAGCACAAGTGCCTTTCTTTAGCTTGAGCGGTAGTGATTTTGTGGAGATGTTTGTGGGTGTGGGTGCTAGCCGTGTGCGTGACTTGTTTAAGCAAGCTCGTGAAAAAGCACCATGTATTATTTTCATTGATGAGATTGACGCTATTGGTAGGGCACGTGGTAGAAATGCCATGATGAGCAATGACGAGCGTGAAAATACCTTGAACCAATTGTTGGTAGAGATGGATGGATTTGGTGGAGACACTGGCATCATTATCCTTGCAGCAACCAACCGTCCAGACGTATTGGATTCAGCCTTATTGCGTCCAGGCCGTTTTGACCGTCAGATTTCTATTGACCGCCCAGACGTGGTAGGTAGAGAAGCCATTTTCAAAGTGCATTTGATGGCCATCAAAATTTCTGAAACATTAGACATTCATAAACTGGCCGAGCAAACCCCAGGTTTTGCAGGCGCTGATATTGCTAACGTATGTAATGAAGCCGCATTGATTGCTGCAAGAAAAGATAAGTTGGCCGTAGATATGAGCGATTTCCAAGACGCCATTGACCGTGTGATTGGTGGTCTAGAGAAAAAGAACAAAATCATTTCTCCGGACGAGAAAGAAGTGATTGCTTACCACGAAGCGGGACACGCTATTTGTGGTTGGTTCTTAGAACACGCTTATCCTTTGTTAAAAGTGACCATTGTTCCAAGAGGTACCGCTGCATTGGGTTACGCGCAGTATACACCCAAAGAACAATACCTATATACCACTGAGCAATTGATTGACCAATTGTGTATGACCTTGGGTGGAAGGGCTGCAGAAGAAATCTTCTTTGGTAAAATTTCTACTGGTGCGTCTAATGACTTGCAACAGATTACCAAGATGGCTTATTCCATGATCACCACTTATGGTATGAATGATAAGATTGGTAATATCAGTTTCTATGATCCTTCTCAAGAAAATACCTTTACCAAACCTTTTAGTGAAGAGACTGGTAAGATGATTGATGACGAGGTTCGTAAACTGGTGAGTGAAGCTTATCAACGCACTATTGCCTTGCTCACTGAGCGTAGGGCAGAAGTAGAACTCTTGGCCAAGGAATTGTTAGACAAAGAAGTCTTACACAAATCTGATGTAGAAGAATTGATTGGTAAAAGGCCTTTTGAAGAAAAGAAAATCTTAGAAGTGCCCATTCCTCCAACACCAGGAGAGTTACCCATTATTCCAATCATTGGAACAGATGAAGAACCTATTGCCCCCATCAGCTAATTGTTGAAAAATGGCCGATAACGCTAGAGAAAATATCATGAACAGGATTAAACAGGCACTGAAACAACCAGTGCCTGTTCCCTTTCCTGCCTCAGAAGGAAACGAGTTTTTGTTTCAACCTGCAGACCAAGATTTAGAAATCATTTTTGCTGAAAACTTTACCCAATTACAGGGTAGGTTTTCTTACTGTGCCAATGAAGCCGAGTTGGCGGTGCAATTAAACGCACTGGCCGCTCAGCGCAAATGGTCTAAAGTCTATTGCATTGAACCCGCTTTAAAAACAGTCTTAGCAGAAAAAGGCTTTACCAATACAAACGCTACAGACCTTGCATCCTGCGATGCTTCTATTACTTATTGTGAACAGTTGGTAGCCAGAACAGGCTCTCTCTTGCTAAGTAGTGGACAGGCCAGTGGAAGAACCGTGAGCGTTTATGCACCCGTACATATTTGCGTGGCGTATACAGACCAATTGGTCTATGATATTGCTGATGGGATTAATGGATTAATAGACCGTTATAGGTTAAATCTTCCCTCATTGATTACCCTTGCTTCTGGTCCCAGCCGTACTGCCGATATTGAAAAAACCTTGGTGGTGGGTGTGCATGGTCCCAAAGAAGTTTTTTGCTTTTTACTAGACAGGCAATAAACACTTAGCAGTATCTTTAACCTATGAACCAGACAACCGTTCATCAGATTTTTGTATATGGATCCCTACGCAGCGGATTCAATGCCCCTGCTTATGAATATATCAGCCGCTATTTTCAATTGGTAGCACCGGCCAAAGTGAGAGGACTACTCTTTGATATGGGCGAATACCCTGCTGCTGTTCCCACTCAACAAGACCATTTTTTGCTGGGTGAATTATACGCCATTAAACAGGAAGAAGAATTTGGTTGGGCCTTAGACCAATTGGATGAATACGAGGGTATTAATGAATCTCCAGAAGACTCACCCGTTTCTTTTAAAAGAGAACTGGTAGAAGTGATCACTGAATCTGGCAATACCATTGCTTGGATTTATTGGTTTAGTGGTAGCATAGCAGACAAACCTTTAATTGCCTCCGGCGATGTGTTGGAATACCTGCACCAACAGCAACAAAAAAAATAAGATGGAGATTAACCCAGGAAAGCAGATTTATTTTTTGTCCGATTTTCATTTAGGTGCACCCAATCATGCGCAGAGTTTGATCAGAGAAAAAAAACTGGTGGCATTCTTGGATTCCATTAAAGACAAAGCCGCCGAGATTTTTATTGTTGGAGATATTTTTGATTTTTGGTTTGAATACAAAACCGTTGTTCCCAAAGGCTTTACCAGGTTATTTGGTAAGCTGGCCGAACTCTCTGATAGCGGCATACCCATGCACGTGTTTGTGGGTAACCATGATATGTGGATGCGTGGTTATTTTAAAGAGGAATTCAATATTCCAGTTTATTTTGAACCCGAGATCATTGAGCGCGCGGGCAAACGATTTTTTATTGGCCACGGCGATGGGCTAGGACCAGGTGATCACGGTTTTAAATTTATCAAGAAGATTTTTAGAAGTCCTATTTGTCAATGGCTGTTTGGAAATTTATTACATCCCAACTGGGCCATTGGGTTGGCCAATTTTTTCAGCCGCAAAAGCAGGGAAAAAACGGGAGATGCTGATGCCAATTTCTTGGGCGAAGAGAATGAATGGTTGATTATTTTTTCAAAAGACTATTTGAAAAAAGATCCGGTTGACTATTTTATTTTTGGTCATAGACATTACCCTATCAAACTGCCATTAGAAGGAGGAGCTTATTACCTAAACTTGGGTGATTGGATTAGGAATTTTACCTATGCCAGTTTTGATGGTCAATCGTTGAACTTACACAAATGGGAATCATCCTAAGCTATGGAAAAGATTTTGCAAACCATCCTGCTCAATAATAGCATTGAAAGCTATTTGATGGTCATTGCCATTATTACATTGGCCATTATCTGCAAGCGTTTGATCTCTAAATATTTTGCTAGCCTGCTCTACAAAATGGTGGGCAAAGCAGGTAAAAATATAAAGAAGCAATCCTTTTTTGATTTGGTGGTGCAACCCCTAGACATGTTCTTGGTAGTGGTGATTTCACTAATTGCCATTGACCAGCTCAACTACCCCAAAGCCTTTGAAGTTAAGGTCTATCATATAACCCTTAGGCAATTATTGGAGTCTGTAGCCAATGGGGTCATGATTATTTTATTCATCTGGCTCTGCATTCGGGTCATAGAATTTATTGCCCTGATCTTAGAAGACAAGGCAAATCTAACCAAGGACCAGAGTGATAACCAATTGATTGTTTTTTTCAAAGACTTTTTCAAAGTGCTACTGGTGATCATTGGGTTCTTGATGGTCTTCCATTTCTCTTTTAACAAAGACGTGAGCAACCTACTCACTGGTTTGAGCATTGTGGGTGCAGCCATTGCACTGGCTATGCGCGAGAGTATGGAAAACCTGATTGCCTCTTTTATCATTTTCTTTGACAAGCCCTTTGTTACAGGAGACCTAGTTAAAGGCAGCAATTTCCAAGGCAATATTGAAAAGATTGGTCTGCGTAGTACCAGAATTAGAACCCTTGAAAAGACCTTGATTTCTGTGCCCAACAAACAAATGGTTGACAGCATTATAGACAATATTTCTCTGCGCTCTCAACGCAAGGTAGAATTGAAATTGGAATTGAGTTTGCTTACCACTGCGGCTCAAACAAAAGCTTGGATGAAAGAACTCCGCTCTTTGTTGCAAAATCATCCAGATATAGAAACCTATACCTTGTTTTTTGCCGATACGGGTAAAACAGTTCACCAGATAAGCTTGGAATATTTTACCAGCATGGAGCAAAATATTGAAGACTTTAATGAAACCAGAGAGCAGATTAACTTAGGCATTTTAGAATTACTAGAGCAGCATAAAATAGAATTGGCCGCACAGAATACAGAAGTAGTGGTTAAGAATTATACGGCTGAGGTATAGATAGATTACTGAATGGCAGCTACTATTTCTCCTAGCTCTTTTTCCATATAGCCGGTCTTGCCATATTCTTCAACTCTTCCAACTTCTTTGCCATTGACCAACACAATAAAAGTGGGAACCGTTTTCAATTGGTATTTCACATGCAGATTTTGCACTGCAATTTTGGATTTGTCTACTGCCACCAAGACAATTTTCGATTCAGGAAATCCTGCTTTGTCTATCAGTTTATAAAATTTGGGAAGTAGGTTTTGTGAATCATGGCACCATGTTCCACAGAATACCAAGAGGCTAATTTTAGAACCGTTTTTTTGAAAAGCAGCCACAGCACTGGCATCGGCGTCACCGTATTTGCCATTCTCTATAAACCATTGAAAGCTGGGTTCATTCACCAATAAGGATTTATTGATAATGCCCTTTAAAGCCTTGGTACCATTGGTATCTGTAAATACTTGGTAATTGGGTTTGGCGCTTTGTTTGCTAGTAGCACAGGATAATAAGAGTACGGATAAAAAAATGGCAAACAGGGAGCGTATCATGAAGCCAGATTGGATTTTAATTCCAAAAGAAATCCTTTGAATTTGTTCAGGGTCTGTACCAATTGTGCCTGAGTATCGGCCTGGGCCTTATTGTTTTTCAAATAATTCTTGGCGCCTTCAATAGAGAATTTGCGTTGGCGTAACAGAAAATAAATCAGTTGTAAATTCTTGATATCTTCTACACGGAACAAACGGTCTCCCTTTCTGGTCTTTCTTGGTTGCAGAATGTCAAATTCATTTTCCCAGTAGCGCAAGAGCGATGTGTTTACTTTGAACCAACCCGCTACTTCGCTGATGCTATAATAGAGCTTCTGAGCCAAAATGCTTTCTTCTGGAACATCAATCAGGTCAAGTTCCGTATCCATTTCCCGAAAAGACTTTCTACCACGTTTGCTGGCTTTCTTCTCTTCAATGGCAATGGATTCCTTGGGCTCGGCTATTTTTTTAACCTTGATCCTGACCCCAATATTTTGGTTTTCATAGACCATGGCGGGTTCTGCCACGGGCACCTGTAATACTTCAACCGGTGGTTTGGGAGCAGCAGGTTTGGCAACGCGTTCTTTCTTGGGCTTTGGTGCCGCTGTTTCAATGGGAAATCCAAATAAGTCTAATTGTTGCAAAGGTCCTGCCATGCCCTAAAAGTAGTACAACTAACTTGGCCCTGTTACAGCCCAAGGGCCATGGTGGAAAAGAAGGCTTTTACTGGGGAAAGCTATTGAAATGCTAGCTTTGCAAAAAAGCACATGCACCAAATCAAGACCATCTGTATTTGTGGAGCTGGAACCATGGGGTCCGGAATTGCCATGGTGTCTGCGCAGGCTGGTTTTAATACCATTCTATTTGATTTGAATGGAACCGTGCTGGAAAAAGCACAGGCATCTATTGAAACAGGTTGGAACCAACTCTTAGCCAAGGGGAAAATCAATTCTGATGATTTGGCCCAGTTTCAGTCCCTGATCAAGTTTACCGATAAGCTCGCTGATTGTCAGGCAGACCTGATTATTGAAGCCATTATTGAAAAACTAGTGGCCAAAACAGACCTGTTTAGGGAGTTGGAACAGATTAACCCATTGAATACCATTTTAGCCAGCAATACTTCTTCTATTTCTATTAATACCATTGCCCAGGGACTAGAACATCCTTCTCGTTTTGTGGGAATGCATTTTTTTAATCCCGCACCGGTGATGAAATTGGTGGAGCTGGTTCAAGGTCAGGATACCAATGAAAAAGTGATTACCCTACTCCAAGCAATTTGTCAGAAAATGGGCAAGACTGCGGTTGTTTGCAAAGACGCACCCGGTTTTATTGTCAATAGGGTGGCCAGACATTATTATCTAGAAGCCATGTGGCTGTTGGCTCAGGCAAAGGAAAATGGAGAAGAAATTAACCCCGCCAGCATTGACAAGATCCTAACTGCCAGTGGTTTTAAAATGGGGCCTTTTCAGCTCATGGACCTAATAGGTATGGATATTAATTATGGGGTAAGCCAAATTGTGTATGATGCACTTGGTCAACCTGAAAGACTCAAACCATCACCCATTCAAGCGCAGAAACTGGCCGAAGGGAATTTGGGAAAGAAGAGCGGCAAGGGTTTCTATGAATATAAGTGAAGAGTGAAGAGGGGAGGAAGAAAGTGAAGAGTGAAGAGTGAAGAGTGAGGAAGAAAGTGAAGAGTGAAGAGTGAAGAGTGAAGAGTGAGGAAGAAAGTGAAAACTGAAAAGTCAAATTTTGAATTTTGACTGAGCAAAGCCTAGTTTTGCCAGATGCTCATAGCGGTTAATGCAATATTTCTTCAGAAGGGTAAGATGGAAGGTTATGGTTGGTTTGTACAGGAGGTATTTAGCCGCTTGGCCACGCAATATCCAGCGCACCAATTTTTATTCGTTTTTGACAGACCTTATGATGAAAGTTTTGTGTTTGCGCCCAATTGCAAAGCTATTGTTGTTGGACCCCCAGCTAGGCATCCGGGCAATTTTTTCTATTGGTACAATATTGCGGCTCCGGCTGCATTGAGAAAGTACAAACCCGATGTTTGGGTTAATCCTTATGGCTTTTGTAGCACTACTACTAGCATTCCACAATTGTTAATGGTGCATGACCTAGCCTATTTGCATTATCCCAAATTTATTGCTTGGCACCAGTACTGGTATTACAAATTATTTACGCCCCGATTTATTAAAAAAGCCAAGCAGGTATTAACGGTTTCTGATTTTTCAAAAGCAGATATTGAGAAAAATTTTCCAAGTGCTGTAAATGAAATTAATACGGTCTATCCCGCTGCCCGTGCAGGTTTCCAGCCCTTGAGTTGGGAAGAAAAGAACCAAGTAAAAGACAGTTTTTCTGATGGTAGAGAATATTTTTTATTTGTGGGTGGTATTCATCCTAGGAAAAATCTACTCAACCTTTTAAAAGCTTTTTCGCTGTTTAAAAAATGGCAGAAAAGCAATATGAAATTATTGGTGGCCGGAAGAATGGCCTGGCAATATGAAGACCTTTTAGAGAAAATCAAAACCTATAAATACCGAGAAGATTTGGTTTTATTGGGAGCTTTAGAAGAAGCACAATTAACCCGAATTACAGCATCGGCCTATGCCTTGGTGTATCCTAGTTTTTTTGAAGGTTTTGGTATGCCCATCTTGGAAGCCATGCAGTCTGGTGTGCCTGTGATTGCCAGCAATACCAGCAGTATGCCAGAAGTTGGGGCAGACGCCGCTTTATACGCAGACCCCAATGACCCAGATGCCATAGCAAAACAAATGCTCCTACTCTATAAAGACGAAAAACTGCGCAATTTTCAAATTGAAAAAGGTTTGGAAAGGGCCCAAGATTTTAGTTGGGATAAAACCGCTCAAGGGGTTTGGGAAATCATCCTTGCCATAGCCAAATAAGCTACTTGCAACAGAAAACGTAGTTTTGCGCCAGTATTTAAAAATAGCAATATGCACAAATCAACCATTTCCATTGATATTCATTTAGATGAAAACAAAGTACCGGATCAGATCAACTGGTCAGCTTCTGACTCCACCGCTGATGCCATGCAGCCCGCCAAGTCTATGATGGTGGCTTTTTGGGACGCCCAAGACAAGTCTGCCCTAAGGATTGACCTTTGGACCAAAGACATGATGGTAGACGAGATGGCCGATTTTTATTACCAAACATTTATGGGCATGGCCGATACTTTTCATCGGGCTACCCAACAAACAGAATTGGTGGAAGAAATGAAAGCTTATGCCAAGGATTTCTATAAAAAATTCAGAGACATTCAATTAAAAGAGAACAAATAAAACCTAGTATATGAGTTTAGAAACACAGGTGATGGACCAGATGAAAGATGCCATGAAGTCTAAGAACGAACCATTGTTGCGTGGTTTGAGGGCTATTAAAGCTGAAATTATCAAGGCCAAAACAGAGCCAGGAGCCAACGGAGAAATTAACGCAGATACTGAAATCAAATTGTTACAAAAACTGGTAAAGTCTAGAAAGGACTCTTTAGAAATATATCAAACACAGAATAGACCAGATTTAGCAGCCAAGGAATCAGAAGAGATTGCTGTGATTGAAAAATTCCTGCCCCAACAAATGAGTGCAGAAGAATTAGAAGCTGCTTTAAAAGCCATCATTGCTGAAACCGGTGCCGCAGGTGCCAAAGACATGGGAAAAGTAATGGGTGTTGCCAGCAAACAATTGGCGGGCAAGGCCGAGGGCAAAGCCATTTCTGCAGCTGTAAAAACCCTATTGGGATAATCACCGCATGGGTAGCATAGATGTGATTTGCCTGGTTTTGCTGGCACTTGCCATTTACAAGGGTTTTCAAAAAGGCCTTGTAGTAGCGGTGTTTGCTTTTCTGGGCATTTTCATTGGGCTAGCAGCAGCACTTAAATTAAGTGCTATGTTGGCCAAAGCCTTGGGCAACTATACCCATATTGCCGCAGGCTGGTTACCCTTTTTGGCTTTTTTGTTGATCATGTTGGGTGTTTGGGTATTGGTGCGAATGGGTGCAGCCTTGGTAAAAGCCGCATTTGAAATGGTTTTATTGGGTTGGTTGAATACGGTGGGGGGTGTATTGGTCTATGGTTTTTTATACCTGACCGTTTTTAGCATCCTGCTTTTTTACGCCAAACAGTTGCAACTATTACAATCGGTAGACCTATCCGCTTCAAAAGCCTATCCTTACTTGGAATCTCTGGCTCCCACCATGATGCATTGGTTTGGAAAGGTCATTCCCATTTTCAAGGACAGTTTTCAGGAATTGACCTTGTTTTTTGAAAGAATTGCCAAAAACTAAGCCCTTAACCTATTGATAAAGCCGCTAATTGCCCTGTTTTAGCTTAAAATCTGTATTTTGCAGATGCAGATACGATTGTAAGAGAAAAAGCGTTTTAAATCTGGGCCGTGCCGTTAAATGAAACCAAGCGTGCTTGCATAAGAAATTATAACATGGATTACGAGATCAAACAACAGGATAAATTCAAATTTATAGAGGAGGGAGAGGGAGAGCCGCTTTTATTGTTACACGGGCTTTTTGGTGCACTTAGCAATTTTGCTGATTTGGTAGAACATTTTAGGGGAAAGTACAAAGTAATTGTACCCTTATTGCCCCTATTTGAATTAGACATTTTTCATACCACGGTGGGCGGTTTGCAAAAACACGTACACAAGTTTATTGAACTACGTGGGTACAACAATATTCATTTATTGGGTAATTCATTGGGAGGTCATGTGGCCTTGGTGCACGTACTCAAACAACCAGAAAAAATTAAATCACTCATTCTCACTGGTAGCAGTGGCTTGTTTGAAAATGGCATGGGCGATAGTTATCCCAAACGTGGTGACTACGAATACATCAAGAAAAAAACACAGGTTACTTTCTATGATCCCGCTACTGCCACCAAAGAATTGGTAGACGAAGTATTTGAAATTACCAATAACAGGATCAAAGTCATCAAGATTATTTCTCTAGCCAAAAGTGCTATCCGTAATAATCTGGGTGAAGAAATTAGTGGGATCAAGCAACCTACTTTATTGATCTGGGGAAACAATGACAGCATTACACCCCCATTTGTTGGACAAGAATTCAATAAGCTGATTCCCAATTCAGAACTGCATTTTATAGACAAATGTGGTCACGCACCTATGATGGAAGTTCCCGGTGAGTTCAATCAAATTCTAGAAACATTTTTAGATAAATTGAAGGCGCCAGCAGCAACCCTTGCTTAATTTTTGTTGTATCATTTGAAAACGGCACATGTTAGCTTCACAGATACTGCATACTGGATTCCCCTCTTTGCACCTCACAGACAGGGTTTCATTGGCATTACAGTTAATGGATGAATATGACGTACAACACTTACCCGTGTTGAGCGAGGAGCACTATGTTGGGTTAATAGCCAAATCTGATTTGCTTGATGTTGACGAAGATCAAACTATTGCTACTATTCAAGACCAGTTTGCCAACCTCTCTATCAAGGGAGAAGAGCATTTTCTGGTAGCCCTGAAAATGGCCGCAGAAAGAGAATTTTCTTTGGTGCCCGTGATCAATGAACAGTCTGAATTATTGGGTGTGATTACCCTCTCTAACCTGATTCAACAATTATCCCGTTTTGTAGGCAATGAAGAAAAAGGAGGTGTGATTGTTTTGGAAATTTCTAAACGGAATTACAGCTTTGGAGAGATCAGCCGTTTGGTAGAAACCAATGACGCTTTAATTACCCAGTGTAATACTTTTACTGAACCAGAAACTGGACTCATCATTATTACACTCAAAGTAAATAAGATAGAGATCTCTGCTATTGTTGCTACATTTCAGCGCTATGATTACGCGGTGCGATATTATTTTGGTGAAGAGTCTTACACCAATGAATTGAAAGACAATTACAACCACTTACTGGCTTACCTGAATGTCTAGCCAGCCTACTTCCATAATGTATTGTAATGGCTGCCCTAAAAGGTTATTCAGCATTTTGTTGCTGGTTCTTTCAGTATTGTTTTCTTTAAACACGTTGGCACAAGAAAAGAGTTTTTCAAAAAAAGAAAAATGGGATAGCATTTTGATTCCAGCCAAAACTTCTGACACGGTTTGGGTAAAGTCTATTTTGGTAACTGGAAATAAGCGTACCAAACTCATGATTGTGAGAAGGGAACTTCCTTTTCAAGAAGGAACACCCATTGCCAAACATGATCTTGAAAGAGAGACCCTACTTGCTAAGCGCCAGTTGATGAATACGGCTTTGTTTGTAGACGCACAAGTAATACCTGTTCAAACAGATTCTACGGTAGAAATGCAAGTGCAATTAAAAGAGCGTTGGTATTTATTTCCCCTGCCTTATTTTAAACTCATTGATAGAAATTTTAACCAGTGGTGGGTAGAACAGAAAAGAAGTTTAGACAGGGTGAACTATGGTGTAAAATTCATTCAAAACAATGTTACTGGTAGAAATGACAACCTAGATATTTGGCTCATTACAGGGTATACCCAACAAGTAACCCTGAGATATGATTTACCCTTTATTGATAAAAAACTCAGGAGTGGATTTAATGTTGGATTGGCTTATGGCACACAGAAAGAAGTCAATTATGCCACCGCTGATAACAAGCAACAGTTTTTCAAGTTAGAAGATCGCTATTTGAGAAAATTAATTAGAGCAGATCTTACTTATTCCTATCGCCCTGGCGTAAAACAAAGACATAGCATACGCATATCTTATAACGATGAATCTGTAGACGATACGGTGATTAAAAAAACACCCAATTATTTTATTAATCAGGAAAAGCAGTTTCGTTATCTAGACCTGAACTATCGGTTTAAATTTTATAATGCAGACTATAATGCTTACCCCACCGATGGCTTTTTGTTTGAGGGTAATCTTTACCAGCGCGGAGGTTTTGGAAAGTCACAACTCTGGATGGTCAATGCCCGAGCCGTATATGCGTTACCGTTAGCCAAAACATCTTTTCTGCACTTAGAAGGTTTGGTACAAATGAAGTTTCCGGTGAATAGCGCATTTACTGACCAGCGCTTAATGGGTTATGGTAGCATGCAAATGCGGGGTTTGGAATACAATGTAGTGGATGGTATGAAGGGGGGGATGCTCAAAACCACCATCCACCAGAAATTAATAGGGTTTGATGTGAAGAATCCTTTTAAAAGCAAGACCCATGATAAAATTCCTTTTAGACTCTATCTAAAAGCCTATACTGACCTTGGGTATGCCCATATTACCAGTCCAAAAGCTACTAACACCCTCAATAACAAGGTTTTACACACGTATGGCTTTGGGCTAGACATTATTTCTATCTATGATTTTGTGTTCAAGATTGAATATAGCTTTAACCAGCTAGGCAAGGATGGCTTATATTTACAGAGCAGAAACGATTTCTAGTGCCCTAGGCACCACTCAATTACAGCAATGAAAGTAGCCATCTACAGCCGCGGTTTGGATTTTGAGCAGGAGAACCCCATTCAACTATTGTTAGAGGAACTCATGCGGCATGAAACTAGTATTCTGATCTTCCATCAATTATTGGAACAGTTTAGTTTCCCGCCCCAAATGCAGGAAAAACTCAAGCCTTTTTATAATTCAGCCGATTTAAGTAACGATATAGATATTTTGATTAGCCTTGGCGGCGATGGCACCATGTTAGACGCCGTTACCTTGGTGAAACAAAAGAATATTCCTATTCTGGGTATCAATTTTGGCCGTCTTGGGTTTCTGGCCAGCATTAGCCGGAATGAACTGTCTTTGGCAGTTGATGCCCTGATCAATAGAACCTTTTTGATTGAAAAAAGAACCCTGATTCACCTAGATTCTAATGAGGGTTTGTTTGGTGATATTCCTTTTGCTTTGAATGAATTTGCCATACACAAAAGGGATATTTCTCCCATGGTGAAAATTCATACTTATTTGAATGGAGAATTCCTGAACACCTACTGGGCCGATGGTTTGATAGTTTCTACCCCTACTGGTTCAACGGGTTATAATATGAGTTGCAATGGTCCCATTGTATTTCCAGAATCTAGCAGTTTTGTGATAACACCAGTGGCGCCACACAACCTAAATGTTAGATCCATCGTAGTACCTGATTCCAATGTGATTTCTTTTGAAGTGGAAGGCCGTGCCGACCAATTCATTTGTGCCTTGGACGCCAGAAGAGAGATTGTGAACAAAACCATTCAATTGGCGGTTAGAAAGGAGAATTTTTATGTAAATCTGGCCAGATTGAATGAAAATAACTTCCTCTCCACCCTCCGGACCAAGCTCACTTGGGGATTAGATAAAAGAAATTAACTTTTACGTTCAAAAAATTTGGTGCTATTTTACAATAACCAGATCCAATAGTCACATGCGTTACAGAATTGCAGTTGTTGTTTTACTGTTTTTGTCTTCCATGACTGCAAAATCGCAGAGCATGGAAAGCTATGTGCACCAAGGTGAGTATGGCTTTGCCGTTGGTTTGGGTCATTATTTTGGAGACCTGAATACCAATATGCAAATCAACAGGCCCAAGTTCTCGGGTAGTTTGTTCTTTAGAAAACAGTTTAACAATTACATAGGGGTGCGGATCACGGGAGGCTATGCTTTCTTGGGTTATTCCGATGTATATAGCAGCAATCCCACAGAAAAACAGCGCAACCTGAGCTTTAACAGCAATGTTTGGGAACTCAGCGTTTCTGGCGATTTCAACTTTTTCAAATTCATTCCTGGTTTTGAGCAATACCGCTATACACCTTATATCAGCTTGGGTTTGGGCGTCATGTCTTTTGATCCCTATGCTTATTTGAATGGGGAGAAATACCTGCTTCGTCCATTGGGTACTGAAGGTCAGGGTAGTAGTTTGTATCCAGACAGATTGCCCTATAATCCCATAGCCTTAACCATTCCATTTGGGGTGGGCGTTAAATATGCTTTAACCGATAGAATGAATGTGTTTGGTGAAGCGGTCTACCATTTTACCAGAACAGATTTCTTAGATGACGTAAGTACCACGTATGCGCCAGATGCATTTCCTCCCCTACCAGATGGTTCTCCCTCCACAGCTTTCTTGTTACAAGACAGAAGTTATGAAACGGGAACTTCCATAGGCATCAAGGGGCGCCAGAGAGGAAATAGCCTTCAAAAAGACGCATATTTGACCGTTCAAGTGGGGCTTTCCTTCAATTTGCAAAGCTATCGCTGCCCCAAAGCCACCAATTACTAGCTTAATTCTTGCATAATCAGAGATTTGGGCCCTTTTTTCTGCAATTAAATCCTGTCAACACAAGCCTTTTTGTTAATTTTGCAGCCTAAATGAAGGGTATACCATGCTGGAAGACCTCATTGTTAAAATAAAAACAGATCGCCTGCCTAGGCATATTGCCATCATTATGGATGGGAATGGACGTTGGGCAGAGGAGCAAGGCCAGGAGCGCCTCTATGGGCATTTCCATGGGGTAGAATCTGTGAGAATCATTGTAGAAGGCTGTGCTGAGTTGGGTATTGAATACCTGACTTTGTATGCGTTTAGTACCGAAAACTGGGACAGACCCAAACAAGAAGTAGAGGGCTTGATGTCTTTGTTTGTAGACACTATTCGCAAAGAAGTACCTGTTTTGAACAAAAACAATATTCGCCTGCATGTGATTGGAGACTTAAGCTTATTACCCGCAGATGCGCATAGTGAACTGCATGAAGCACTAGACATGACCAGCCATAATACGGGTCTGAATGTGATTCTGGCCTTAAGTTATAGCAGCCGTTGGGAATTGGTGAATGCAGTTAAACAAATTGGCCTAGACGTTGAAGCTGGCAAAATTCAAGCAGCTAGTATTAATCAGGAAGTATTGGAGCAATACCTTGCTACCAGTGAGTTTCCTGATCCCGAACTCATGATTAGAACCAGTGGAGAATACCGCATTAGTAATTTTCTTTTGTACCAATTGGCTTATGCGGAACTCTATTTTACCAATACCCGTTGGCCCGATTTCAGGAAAGAAAACCTGGTTGAAGCCATACTGGATTTCCAAGGTCGGAAACGGCGTTTTGGGAAGACAGACAAACAGATTGAGGAGGAAGCCCAATTGGTCTGAAACAACTTATATTCAAAACAGTTGGTTAATAAAGGGGGTTTTAACAAACACTTTTAATTATTCCCGTTAATTTGCCCAACTTAAAACCTTGAAAAACGCTGAAAGCAGCTTGGAACCTGTTTTTAGACTGGAATATCACAAAAAGAACCGGATGCAGAAATTGTACAAATATTTAGTGTTGGCTTTCCTTGTTTTGTTGTTGGGTAATAAGGCCCAGTCTCAATCATCCACGGGTTCAACAGATACCACCATCACTTCCATTGAAGCAGATTTGGTCAATATCTTCCAACAGAAAACACCTAAGACTTATAAAGTGGCTGGCGTGAAAGTGGTGGGCAACCGTTTCTTTGACGAGAACTTGCTGATCTCCATTGCTAATATCAACGTAGGTGATGATATTAAAATTCCTGGAGGCGACAATTTTGCCAAAGCCATTACCAAACTCTGGAGTCAGAATTATTTCAGCAATATTGAAATTTATTTGACCAAACTAGAAGGTAAAAATATTTGGGTAGAAATTGAAGTGACAGAAAGACCTAGGTTGTCTAAATTCTATTTTAGAAATACCCGTAAATCAGAAAGCGAAGATTTATCTGGTAAAACAGGTTTGGTTCCCAATCGCGTGGTAACCGAAAACATGAAGATTACTGCGGTAGAAGCCATTAAAAAATACTACGCTGAAAAAGGTTTCCAAGACGCAAAAGTAGAGATTCAAGAAACCAAGGATTCTAGCTTAAACAATACCCTTACTTTGAATTTCATTGTTGACAAAGGCATTAAAGTGCATATCAACAATATCAATTTTGGTGGCAATGCCAATGTAGAAGAAGGCAAGCTGAAAAAGCAATTAAAAGACACCCACGAACAATCTAGGTTTACCCTATTCCCCACTTATGACAAGGGAATGATTGTTGAAGCCAAGCACTATACTTTTGATGATTACTTAAAAGAAAAGGGCTACCTCACTTTTAGCAGAACCAAGAAAGTATTGGATCCTTATGTGCGAATCAAGTTTTCTTCTGCCAAATTCAATGACAAGAAATTTGAGTCTGACTTAGACAATATCTTAACTTACTATAATAGTTTGGGCTATCGCGATGCGGTGATTTTGCAAGACACCGTGTACCATACCAAGAAAGGTGATTTGAATGTAGACATCAAATTACAAGAAGGTAGAAAATATTATTTTGGAAATATTACCTGGAGAGGTAATACCAAATTCAGTGACTCTGTTTTAACTTCTATTATGGGCATCCGCAAAGGCGATACCTATAACATGGAAATCTTAGACAAGAAATTGGGTAAGAACGCATCGCCCGAAGGGGGAGATATTAGCGGTCTGTACCAAGATGATGGTTACTTGTTCTTCCGTACAGACCCTGTTGAAACAGCGGTATACAATGATACCATTGACTTTGAAATTAGAATAGTAGAAGGTCCTCAAGCTACTATCAAGAATATCAGGATTGCTGGTAATGATAGAACCAAGGAGTATGTAATCAGAAGAGAATTAAGAACCATTCCTGGTGAGAAATTCAGCAGAACAGACTTGGTGCGTTCTAATAGAGAGATTGCACAGTTGAACTATTTTAACCAAGAAAAAATCAATATCCAACCCATTCCTAATCCTGAAGACGGAACCGTTGATATCAACTATACCGTAGAAGAAAAATCTAGCGATCAGTTAGAATTGAGTGCTGGTTGGGGTGGTGTAATTGGTTTAACAGGAACCTTGGGTGTTTCTTTTAACAACTTCTCTATTCGCAATATTTGGAAGAAATCTGCTTGGGATCCATTACCCATGGGAGATGGTCAAAAACTAAGCTTGCGTATCCAAAGTAATGGTAAGGCCTTCCGTTCTTATAACTTCTCTTTCACCGAGCCTTGGTTTGGTGGTAAGAAAAGAAATGCCTTGTCATTTAGTATTTATAATACCAAGTACGGTCAAACCTATAACCCTGTTACAGGTCAGTATGACCCCAACTATTCTAACCAAAGTTCTATTACTACTACTGGTGTAACCGTGGCTTTGGCTAAACAATTGAAATGGCCAGATGACTATTTCTCTCTGACAACTGCTGTAAGCTTTACGCGATATAACTTAAATAACTATGCCATTGACCCCGTAAACCTTCCTGGTTTTGACAATGGTTATGCGCATAACGTGAACCTGAAACTGACTTTACAACGTTCTTCTGTGGACCAACCTTTGTTCCCTAGAAGCGGTTCTAACTTCATGGCCAGTGTGCAGTTTACGCCTCCTTACACCATGATCAGCGATAAGATTGCTAATTCAACCAACCCTTACGAGTGGATTGAATACCATAAATGGCGTTTCAATGGAGAATGGTTTATTCCTTTGGGCAAGCCAGGTGGAGCAGAACACAACAAACAATTTGTGATCAGAACCTCTGTTAAATTGGGCTTCTTGGGCAGGTATAACCAAGACTTACAGGTTTCTCCTTTTGAACGATTCCAAGTGGGTGACGCCGGTTTGAGTAACCAGTTTGCACTCTTGGGTTATGATATTATTGCGCACCGTGGATATCCTGTATATAGCAGTTCTAATCCTAAGATCAACCCTGACCAACAAAGTACCCGTCAGTACTTTACCATATTCAACAAATACACCATGGAGTTGCGCTACCCGCTTAGCTTGAACCCAAGTAGTACTATCTACGCTTTGGGCTTCTTTGAAGCAGCCAATGGTTGGTATTCTATGAAAGATTACAATCCTTTCCAGCTTAGAAGGTCCGTTGGTATTGGGATGCGCTTCTTTTTGCCCATGTTCGGTCTGCTTGGATTTGATTATGGCATAGGATTGGATAGGTTTACACCAAACAACGCGTTGAAAGATGCAGCAAGATTCACCTTCATGCTGGGCTTTGAACCGGAATAAACCTAAAAACAAGCATCATGAAAAAATTAGTACTCTCTTTGTTAATGGTTTGCGGCTTGGGCCTAGGCCTGCAAGCGCAGCAACGTTATGCAGTAATTGACACCAAGTTTATCCTGGACAAGGTTCCAGAATACAAAGACGCTGACAAGAAATTGGCAGCTGTTAGTCAGCAATGGCAAAAGGAAATAGATGACCGTCAGGGTGTTCTTGACAAAATGTACAAGAACTATGATGCTGAACAGTTCATGTTAACAGACGAACTCAAGAAAAAAAGAGAAGACGAGCTCTTTGTTAGAGAAAAAGAAGTGAGGGATTTACAGAAAAAGCGTTTTGGCTACGAGGGAGACCTGTTTAAAGAGCGCCAAAGACTGGTAAAACCCATTCAGGACAAGATTTATAATGCCATACAGAAACTGGCTACCGCTAGAAACTATGATTTTGTACTAGATAAAAGTGAAGGAATTACCGTTATATTTGCCGACCCAAAGCTGGATAAGAGTGATGACGTTTTGAAAGAATTGGGCATAAAATTTTAAACAACCAACAATTATAAATTCTCAAAGATGAAGAAAGTATTATTTGTGTGTGCGGCTGTACTTGGAAGCCTTTTGTTCAGCAGCAACACCAATGCACAAACCAAAATAGGCACGTTTGACGAAGAAAGCGTTTTGGGTTTGATGCCAGATATTGACAAGGTTACCGTTGCTTTACAGAGCTACGCTAAGGATTCATTACAAGTTGACTATGAATACAAAGTGGGTGAGTTTCAGCGCAGAGATAGCATTTTCAAGAAAGACAGTGCTACCATGCCAGCTAGGGCTCGTGAACAAGCTTTAAAAGAAATCAACCAATTGAAATACCAATTGGTGAATTGGCAGCAGTTTCAACAACAAGCAGTTCAACAAAAACAAGAAGAATTGTTGGTTCCTTACAAGCAAAAAATCTATGCTTCATTGGAAAAAATTATCCGTGAGCAGAAATACACCCATATCTTCCGTAGCGATGCTTTGTTAAAGTCTCCTATTGGCGATAACCTTTCTATTAAAGTAGCGTTAGACCTAAAACTAACACTGCCTAAAGAAGTATTAGACGAGTTAAAAGCACAAGGTGCACCTGTACCAGCTGCAGCTCCAGTTAAGAAGTAATTTGATTAATTCTAACCAGTTTTAATAATGGAACCCTGTCCTTGCGGCAGGGTTCTTATTTTTGGGGATGCAGCAAAACAAATTGGGTATGCAAAACAAACCAATAGGTGTATTTGACAGTGGTTACGGTGGCTTAACCGTACTCAAGGAAATTGTACAACAATTGCCCCAATACGATTATCTCTATTTGGGTGACAATGCACGAGCACCCTATGGTCCCAGGTCTTTTGATACGGTATACCAGTATACTTTAGAATGCGTAGAATGGTTTTTCAAACAAGGTTGTGAGTTGGTGATCCTTGCTTGTAACACCGCATCGGCCAAGGCCTTGCGTAATATTCAGCAAAAGGATCTGCCAGGAATGGATCCCTTTAAAAGAGTGCTAGGTGTAATTAGACCAAGTACAGAAATCATTGGTACTTATTCCACTACCGGGCATTTGGGTATTTTAGGAACCCAAGGAACCGTGTTGAGTAATAGTTATCCCATTGAGATTCATAAGTTCTTTCCAGGCATGGAAGTTTTTCAAGAAGCCTGCCCCATGTGGGTTCCTTTGGTTGAAAATGGGGCAGCCAATGAGCCAGGGGCTGATTATTTTGTTCAAAAACACCTGAACCAATTAATGCAACAGTCAGCAACTATTGACACTGTTTTATTGGCTTGTACCCATTATCCCTTGCTCATGAATAAGATTAAGCAGTTTGCACCAGCTGGATTAACCATCGTTTCTCAAGGAGAGATTGTAGCAAAAAGTTTGGTAGCATATTTGGCCAAACACCCCAAAATGGCGGAACAATGTTCTAAAAACGGGGTCATTCGCTTTTGCACCACGGATTCGGCCGCTGATTTTGACGCTCACGCCAGTCAATTTTTTGGCCAACCAGTAATTTCGCAACACGTTGATTTACAGGGCTAATTTGGCCTTTAAAGAATCATGCAGGAATGCAAAACAAGCTGATTTTTGGGCTGAAAACCGCCCTATGAAAGGCTTTGCGGATTTTTTTAGGGCTTTTTTTGATATTCCTTTGCAAGTTTCCATCACAACCATTACCTTTGCCGTCCTTTCACAAGCAGCAGTATGGTGACTGCAGGCATGAAACGTAACAATATTACCGGGTTAGTAAAAAATCGATAAAATGAAACGTACATTCCAACCACATAAACGTCGCAGAAAAACCGTTCACGGTTTCCGCAAACGTATGGAGTCTGCCAACGGCCGCAAAGTATTGGCTAGCCGTAGAGCGAAAGGTCGCAAGAAACTTTCTGTTTCTAGCGAAAAAGGATTGAAATAATTCCACAACAAAGTTGTAAAAATATTCAGCCCTGTTCCGTTCATTCGGAACGGGGCTTTTTTAATTTTGACAAATGAACCAAGGGCCATTTACGTATCCGCGCAAACAAAAGCTCAAGAGCCGCAAGCTCTTAGGTAAGTTGTTTCAGTCAGGTAAATCCTTGAATGCCTTTCCTATTAAATTAATTTACCAGACCAATAGTCCTTTTGTTGGAGAGACCCTGATGGCGGGTGTGGGAGCCAGTTCTAGGAATTTTAAAAAAGCCGTAGACCGTAATAGAATCAAGCGTCTCCTGCGTGAATCTTTTAGGCTAGAGCAAGCCATCTTGCAAACAGGATTGCCCCAAGACCGTCAATGGCAATTGTTTTTTATTTATACAGGAAAAGAATTGCCTGATGGCAAACTCATTCAAAACAAGATGCAGTTCTTGATGCAAAAATTAGTGGACCAATTTGGCTTCAAAGATGCTGTTGCAAATGCAACAACTGATTAATCAATACTGCTCCAAAGACAGATTATCACTAACTAAATTCTCCAACTCCAAACCAAAGTCATGAAGGATATCATCAAACAAATATTGATCTTCCCCTTCATGGTATTAATTCGGTTCTACCAATGGGTTTTATCGCCCGCAATGGGCCCTAAATGCCGCTTTACGCCTACTTGTTCTCAGTATGCAGCAGAAGCACTAAAAAAGCATGGAATTTGGAAGGGTGGAGGCCTAGCACTCAAAAGAATTTCTAAGTGTCATCCTGGTGGCCCGCACGGATATGATCCCGTTCCTTAATAAGGGTAGTTTCTTATTTAAGAGAAACAATCCAATGATGATAAAGCATTGGATCTATTATCTGTTTCCAATTATTTTTTTGCAGGCTCAGCAGCTGTTGTTGGTTTGGTCAACTCCTCTAATTTGCCAATGGTTTCCCTGATCTCGCGAATAGAATAAAAACGATACACTTCTGGTGCTTGTCCGTCTACTTTTTCAGCAGAGCGCATTTGATGATAAGGGGTTACAATAATGGCTTCTAAATTATCTGTGATTTTTACCGCTTGGTTGGGTAGGATAAAGAAATTCTTTTCTTTTGAAGCAATCTTTCCTGCTACCAATTGTTGCAAACTATCAATCTTCATTTTCAGGTCATCCTGGGTCAACAGGTTCTGTTGCAATTTGGGTGCGGTATAATTTTGTAAGGCACCAATAATGGTATCATTCTTTACATTCAATACGTACAAACCTTTATCGGTAAGGGTTACGGAGGTTTTGCCACCTGGAGCGTCTAATTGAATAGTAGTAGTAGCATCAGTATAGTTCACCACTTTTTCTTCATGACCAGTACCGTCTTTAGCACTAATAGTCTTGGCTGCTTCATCAACCGTTGCTGGTCCCTTACTCAGCACATATACGCGTTTGATACTAGAAGAACAAGATGCAAATAAGGTTAGTGCAAGAAGGCTGTAAGTCAATTGTTTCATGATGCTGTTTTTAAAAAAAATAATCCCGCCGAAGCGGGATTAAAACTAAGCTATTTTCTGTTTGAATGGTCTGTTTCAAAGACCGATTGCTAGATTAATGAGCAGCTGCAAAACGTTCAGCTACCTTGGTCCAGTTTACCACATTCCAGAATGCAGCCAAATAGTCTGCTCTGCGGTTCTGATACTTTAGGTAATAAGCGTGTTCCCAAACGTCAGCACCCAAGATAGGTTGGCCTTTTACTTCAGCAACATCCATCAAAGGATTGTCTTGGTTAGGCGTAGAAGAAACTTCTAATTTGCCATCTTTTACAATCAACCAAGCCCAACCGCTACCAAAGCGAGTCATACCTGCTGCTGCAAATTTTTCTTTGAATGCATCAAATGAGCCAAATGCTGCAGTAATAGCATCGCCTAGAGCGCCTGTTGGAGCTCCTCCTGCGTTTGGTGCCAAGCTTTCCCAGAAGAAAGTATGGTTCCAGTGACCACCGCCATTGTTTCTAACAGCAGGGCTAATGGTACCAGCTACGGCTACTAATTCAGCAAGGGTCTTGCCTTCATTAGGAGTGCCAGCAACGGCTTTGTTCAAATTGTCTACATAAGCTTGGTGGTGCTTGCCATGGTGAATCTGCATGGTCAGCGTATCAATATGTGGTTCCAAAGCTTCGTGTGCGTACGGTAAAGGTGCTAGTGTAAATGACATATAATAATGGTTTTTATAAAAGGTGAAAACAAATTTACTCCCTTAAAGTTGATTAACCCCCGAACATTTCAATTCTTTCCCATCTCGAAAACGCCCTAGCGTTTGGCCCTAAAAAAGCTTTGGATGATAAAACTGCAGTCGGCCTCTAAAACCCCGCCCACTAGTTCGGTTTTTACATGAAAGGGTGACTGTTCCTTGGTTATATGTTGGTAGCCGTTTTTGGCATCATAAGCCCCAAAAACAATGCGCCCAATCTTGCTCCAGTAAAGTGCTCCGGCGCACATGAGGCAGGGCTCTAAGGTTACATAAAGAGTAGCATCGGGCAAATACTTGGCTCCCATAAAAGCAAAGGCCGAAGTAATAGCCAAGATTTCTGCGTGGGCTGTGGCATCATTCAAGAGTTCAACTTGGTTATGCCCACGGGCAATGATCTTGCCGTCTTGAACCACCACGGCACCTACTGGCACTTCGTCTGCGTCATAGGCTTTCTGCGCCTCTTTGAGTGCCTGTTGCATATAATATTCATCGCCCTGTACTTCCATAACGCTAAGATAAAGCAAATGCATGGGCACAAAAAAGCCATCCCCTAGAGGATGGCAATTGTTGGTATTGGTTGTTGTTTGAGTGTTTAGAGTTGCTTAATGCGAATATTGCGGAAATACACGTCATTACCATGGTCTTGCAAAGCAATATGGCCTTTGAATACCTTTCCAAAATCTGGCTTGGTTTTGAATTTGCTTCCGGCAATCAGGTTCTTCCAGTTTTCATCGCCATAAGTTGTAGAAACTACTACTACGCCGTTTAACATCAGTTCCAATTTGCCCTTATTGCTGATGATTTCTGCTAGGTTCCATTCACCTACAGGTTTAACTACGCCTTCTTTTCCTTCTACCAAATCATAGAGGTTACCTGCACGGTGTTTGATAATTTTTCCATCGCTATGGCCGTCATTATCTAATACCTGCATTTCAGGTCCAGTCCACCAAGATTCCTTATACTTTACGGTGTCTTCTTGTGCATAGAAAATGATACCGCTATTACCATTAGGAGAAATTTTCCATTCCATTTTCAGGTGAAAATTCTCATAAGCAGCGTCTGTAATCAAGTCTCCACCGCCATTGCCTTTATTGGCTTTTTTGTAGGCACCATCTAAGTGAAGTACACCGTCTTCAACTTTCCAAGCTTCTCCGCCTGTTTTGTTGCCATACACATGCCAACCCTTGGTGGTTTTGCCATCAAAGAGAGACTTGAATCCTTTTTCAGTTTGAATGGGTGTTGTTGGTTTGTCAGGATTGCCCATCATTAGGGAAAGGGAAACAAGACTGGCTAAAAGCAATGTTTGCATGTTGTTTTATTTGCGTAGTAAGAAAATATATTTCACCATTTGTTTGGCGTCTGCTTCTGAAAGCGCTGGATGCGGTGTCATAGGTACTTGACCCCAAACACCAGAACCACCTTTGATAATTTTTCCTGCTAGTAAAGTCAGGTTCTCATCATTGTTTTCATACTTGGCTGCAACGTCTTTATAAGCCGGTCCAATATTCTTTGTATCGGTTTTGTGACAAGTTAAACAGTCAGATTTAGCAATCAAGGTCAAGCCTTTTTCATAATCAGGATTAGCGCTAATATCATTGGCAGCTGGTGCTGCTGGTTCTGCACTAACACTAGGGGTTTCTTTTTTCTCTGAGGTACTGCCGCCTCCGCAAGCTGCCAAAACTAGTAAGGCACTCATTGCTACTAAATACTTTTTCAATGCTTTGAATTTTAAATATGAATGGTTAAAGTTATTACTGAATTCCCAATATGCGTTTATTAAATGCTTCGTCAGAACCGGTATTGGCAAAATCGTCAAAAGCTTTTTCTGTAACGCGAATAATATGATCCTTGATAAACACAGAACCTTCTGCAGCACCGGTTTCTGGGTGCTTGATGGCGCATTCCCATTCCATGACTGCCCAGCCCTTATAATTGTAAGCGGCTAGCTTACTAAAAATAGATTTGAAATCTACCTGACCATCGCCCAGCGAACGGAACCTACCTGCTCTATCAATCCAGTTTTGGTATCCACCATAAACGCCTTGTTTGCCTGTTGGATTAAATTCTGCGTCTTTAACATGGAACATTTTAATGCGCTCATGATAGTAGTCTATATAAGCTAGATAGTCTAGGCTTTGTAGCACAAAGTGCGATGGGTCATATAGTAAGTTGGCCCTTTTGTGGTTACCTACTTTTTCCAAAAACATTTCATAGCTAATGCCATCATGTAAGTCTTCTCCTGGATGTATTTCATAGCAAAGGTCTACACCCACATCCTCAAATTTGTTGAGGATGGGTAACCAGCGTTTGGCCAATTCTGTAAACCCGGTTTCTACTAGTCCTGCAGGTCTTTGTGGCCAAGGATACACGGTATGCCATAACAAAGCACCACTAAATGTTGCGTGAGCATCTAATCCTAGGTTCCTAGATGCTTTGGCTGCATATTCCAATTGCTGCACTGCCCAAGCCGTTCTGGCTGTTGGATTATTGCGTACAGACTCTGGCGCAAACCCATCAAACAATGCGTCATAAGCGGGATTCACGGCAACCAACTGTCCTTGTAAATGCGTACTGAGTTCGGTAATTTCCAAACCAGCTGCGTTGACAATACCCTTGATTTCGTCAGCATAGGTTTTGCTCTCTGCCGCTTTTTGAAGATCAATGCAACGGGGATCCCAGCTAGGAATTTGAACACCTACAAAACCTAGACTCTTGGCCCAGGCACAAATGGTATCCAGTTGGTTAAACGGGGCGGTATCGCCCATGAATTGGGCCAGAAAAATACCAGGCCCTTTAATATTGGTCATAATCGCTGATTAATTGGTTAGATCTTGTATTCGGTCCACTTAATATCTGATTGTGCAGATGCCACTACATTGTCAATAAAGGCCATGCCCCTGATTCCATCGGCCACGCCAGGAAAATCTAATTCTTCCTTAGTTGGTTCAGTGCCGTCAATTCTAGCAGAAAGGGTTTTGGCAAAATTGTGGTAGATATTGGCAAATGCTTCTAAATATCCTTCTGGGTGTCCACCCGGAGTGCGGCAATTCATGGTAGCATAACTGCTCAAACGGTCTCCATAATTGCCTCCAGCTCGTAGGATTTGGGTAGGAGCGTCCAGCCATTTTACCAAGAGGGTATTGGGTTCGTGTTGCGCCCATTCAATACCTCCCTTCTCACCATATACGCGAATCTTTAAGGCGTTTTCTTCTCCAGCTGCTACCTGTGAAGCCATCAAGACCCCGTGTGCGCCATTGCTGAATTTCAACAAGACATTACCATCATCATCCAGCATACGGCCGGGTACCATGGCGTTTAAATCGGCACAGAGATGGGTAATCTGAGCGCCTGTAATATATTCAGATAAGTGTGCTGCGTGTGTGCCTATGTCGCCCATACAACCACTTTTGCCACTTTTCTTAGGATCGGTTCTCCAAGCAGCTTGGGCATTACCCTCGCGCTCTGACAATTTGCTCAACCAACCTTGCGGATATTCTACCCAAACTTTGCGGATAGCACCCAAAACACCATCGGCCACCATGGCCCTGGCTTGTTTTACCAAGGGATAACCAGAATAAGTATGAGTGAGGCAAAGGATCAAACCAGTCTCTTCTACTTTTTGTTTGAGTAGCTGCGCTTCTTCTAAGGTAAAAGCAATGGGTTTTTCTATGACTACATGAAAGCCGTGCTCTAATGCCATCATGGCTGGGGCAAAATGCGCAAAATTGGGTGTTACAATAGTTACAAAGTCAATGCGCTTGTCTGCGGGCAGGGCAGCTTCCTTCTCAATCATTTCTTGGAAGGTTAAATAAGTTCTTTCTGCCGGCAAGAACAACATTTTGCCTGATTCAACGGCAATTTCTGGGTTAATGCTCAAAGCGCCAGCGGCCACTTCTATTAATCCATCCATATTGGCGGCAAAACGGTGGATGGCTCCAATGAAAGCGTCTTTACCGCCTCCAATCATGCCCATTCTAAGTTTACGATTCATATAGCTTTTTTGTAATTAATGATGCAATCGGGTGAAGCTTAAAAAATTCCTTTCAAATTTAATGCAAGGGAAGCAGTGACGGATGAATATTTTACAATACTTATTACACTGATACTATTTTGTTCTTGTAGACTGATTTTTTGACTTTTTCTTAGTGTCTCAGAGACACAAAGCAATGGTTTGGCCAAATGGCCGAAAAAAATAGACCTATTGCCGATGAATTCAAGCCGTTTTTAAAAATAAAAAATTACATTTAGCTTCCTAAACATTGCTTTCCATAATTATAACCACATGCAAACTACCCCACAGCGTAGCCAATTATTTGTTGCCAGTTGTCTGGCCTTATTGGTAACTTCTTTATCTTTTGGAATCCGCGCAGGCATTCTTGGTCAACTTGGTACCGAGTTTCATTTAAATGCCGAAGAACTTGGATCTATTGCCGCCACTGCGTTTTGGGGCTTTCCCTTGGCAGTTGTAGTTGGTGGTATTTTTGTAGACATTATTGGTATGAAAAAACTATTGCTAGTTGCATTTAGTTTTCACCTGATTGGGATACTACTCACCATTTTTGCGGGTGGTTATTGGAGTCTCTTTATTTCTACACTTTGTATTGGGATTGCCAACGGAACCGTAGAAGCAGCTTGTAATCCACTAGTAGCTACTATTTATTCAGACAATAAAACCACTAAACTCAACCACTTTCATTTGTGGTTCCCTGGTGGGATTGTAATAGGAACTTTGATTGTTTATTTCTTGAGCAAGCTGGGTATTAGCTGGCAGGTTCAAGTTGGTCTGATGATCATCCCTACTATTCTTTATGGATACTTGTTTAGCAAACTAACCTTCCCTGTTACAGAACGCGTAGCCAGCGGAGTTTCTACTGCAGACATGTACAAAGCGGTATTGAATCCTTTATTCTTATTCATGATTGTACTCATGTTTGGTACAGCTATTACCGAATTGTTTACTGGTCAGTGGATAGATGTGTTATTGAAAAATGTTTCTGATAACGCCATCTTGTTGTTAACCATAGAAACAGGTGTGATGGTTTTGGGTAGGGCATTTGCTGAACCCGTGGTACACAAATTTTCTCCTGCAGGGGTGTTATTGATTTCAGCTATTTTGGCTGCACTGGGTCTATACCTATTGGGTCATACCACTGGTAATATGCTATTTGTAGGTGCCATTGTATTTGGTATGGGGGTTTGTTATTTCTGGCCCACCATGCTTGGCTTTGTTTCTGAAAACTTACCCAAAACTGGTGCAGTTGGTATGAACTTTATGGGTGGCGCCGGTATGTTTGCCGTATCTGTATATATGATGTTCATGGGTGGTTATTATGACCGTTTGATTGCCGGAAAATTACCTGCAGGTGCAGACATAGCGCAATATAATGATGCTGCTCCTGGAACCGAATTTGCCAATGTATTAAATGAAGCCAAAAAAGCAGCCGGTCCAGAAATCATCAATGCCACTTTGATTATTCCAGTAATATTGATTGTTGCTTTTGCTGGTCTTCTATTTTATATGAAAGGCCGTCAAAAAGAAACCCTGACCAAAGCATAAATTATTCTCAATTTATTTGATACCTATGTCCCAAACATCCAATAGAAGAAATGCCATCAAAAACATTGTTGCAGGTTCTGCGGCATTGGCTGCTGGTGCAGGATTGTCTTCTTTTAAATCCGATATGAATCAACCATCACAAGCCTTGAAAGGCAATATCAACCATTCCGCCTGCCGTTGGTGTTATAATTCTATTCCCTTAGAACAGCTTTGTAGCCAGTTTAAGGAATTGGGATTAGTAGGTATGGACTTGGTGGGTCCCAAAGACTGGCCCATGCTCAAAAAATACAACCTGATTTCTACCATGTGTAATGGTGCTGAATTGGGTTTGACCAAGGGCTGGAATGACAAACAATACCACGGACAATTAATTAAGAATTATACGGAGCATATAGACCTAGTAGCTGACGCAGGATATACCAATCTATTCTGCGCTAGTGGAAACCGCGGAACCATTGATGACGAAACTGGTTTAAAAAACTGTACCGAAGGATTAAAGCAAATTGTTGCGCAAGCAGAAAAAAAAGGCGTAATCCTTGTAATGGAATTACTCAATAGTAAAGTGGATCACAAAGACTATATGTGTGATAGAAGTACTTGGGGCGTTGAACTAGTAAAGCGTGTGGGCTCTCCTAATTTTAAATTGCTGTATGATATTTACCATATGCAAATTGACGAGGGCGATGTCATCCGTACCATTCGTGCCAACCACGAATATTATGGACACTATCATACTGGTGGGGTTCCAGGCCGTCATGAAATTGACGAGACCCAAGAACTCTATTATCCCGCCATCATGAAAGCCATTCATGAAACAGGATTCAAAGGTTATGTGGCTCAGGAATTTATTCCATCAAACCCAGACCCTATTGCATCTCTGCGTAAGGCAATTCAAATCTGTGACATCTAAATAAATCCATAACATCCAAAAACAAACCCACAAAAATGGCCGATCAAACTTATGACGCAATTGTAGTTGGTTCAGGAATCAGCGGTGGCTGGGCCGCCAAGGAATTGACTGAAAAGGGTCTGAAAGTATTGCTTCTTGAAAGAGGACGCAATATTGAACACATCAAGGACTATGTTTCCGCCAACAAGGAAGCTTGGGATTTTCCACACCGTGGAAGAAGAACTCAGCAAATGATTCATGACTATCCCAACTTGAAAAGGGATTATCCATTGAATGAAACCAACCTAGACTATTGGTGTAAAGACAGTGAGCACCCTTATACAGAAGTAAAACCATTCTACTGGTTCCGCGGATACCATGTGGGTGGTAAATCATTAATGTGGGGCAGACAAAGTTATCGCTGGAGCGATTTAGACTTTGAAGCCAATGCCAAAGATGGTTTTGGTGTTGACTGGCCAGTGCGCTACAAAGACATTGCGCCTTGGTATGATTATGTAGAAAAATTTGCTGGGATCAGCGGAAACAAAGATGGTTTGGCCGTATTGCCAGATGGTCAGTTTTTGCCCCCTATGGATATGACCTGCGTTGAAAAAGACGTTGCTGCAAGAATCAAAGATTTGTACAAAGGCGAACGTGCCATGATCATTGGCCGTACCGCTAACTTAACCGTTCCACACGAAGGAAGAACCAATTGCCAGTTTAGAAATAAGTGCTGGTTGGGTTGTCCTTTTGGAGGTTATTTTAGTACCCAATCTTCTACCTTACCTGCCGCACAAAAAACAGGTAATCTTACGCTTAGACCTTTCTCTATTGTTACCAAAGTCTTGTATGACAAAGACAAGAAAAGAGCAACTGGCGTTGAGGTATTAGATAGTGAAACCAATAAGACCATTGAATACAAATCCAAAATTGTGTTCTTGAATGCAGGTACTTTAAACAGTGCTTGGATTTTGATGAACTCTGCCACGGATGTATGGCCTGATGGTTTGGGTAGTAGTTCAAATGAACTGGGTCATAACCTAATGGACCACCACTTGGGAACAGGTGCTGGTGGAAAAGTTGAAGGATACGATGACAAATACTATTTTGGACGCCGTGCAAACGGAATTTATATTCCAAGATACCGTAACGTTGGTAATGACAAGCGCGACTATGTACGCGGATTTGGCTACCAAGGTGGTGGAACCAGAGAAGGATGGAGCCGTCAGGTTGCTGAATTTAGTATTGGTGCAGACTTTAAAGACGCCCTTACTGAACCAGGTTCTTGGACCATGGGTATGGGTGGCTTTGGTGAAATGTTACCATATCACGACAACAAGATTACCATTGACAAAACCAAAAAAGACAAATGGGGTCTGAATGTTTTGGCCATTGACTGCGAACTCAAAGAGAACGAAAAGAAAATGCGCAAAGACTGCGTAGCAGATGCGGTTGAAATGCTTACTGCTGCTGGTGTTAAAGACGTAAAAGGATGGGATGGTGACGGAACTCCAGGAAAAGGGATCCATGAAATGGGTACGGCTAGAATGGGTAGAGACCGCAAAACATCTGTCTTGAACGGTAATAACCAAGTATGGGATGCACCCAACGTTTTTGTAACGGATGGTGCGTTTATGACTTCCGCTTCTTGCGTGAATCCAAGCTTGACCTATATGGCATTTACTGCTAGGGCTGCGGCTTTTGCAGTAGAAGAACTTAAAAAACAAAACCTTTAATCAAACACTTAAACAAAAGATAATGAACAGAAGAGAAGCCATTTCCAGTGTTGCATTACTGTTGGGCGGAACTTTGATTGGAGCAGAAGCTTTCTTGTCTGGTTGCAAAACTTCAGACAAGGGTGCAGCTGGTTTCAATTTAAGCAAGGACGATATTGCCTTCCTCAATGAAGTTGGTGAAACCATCCTACCTGCCACCGCCACACCCGGTGCCAAAGAAGCCAAAGTGGGCGAATTCATGAGCGTCTATGTAAAAGACTGCTATGAAGAAAAAGACCAAACCATTTTCTTAGAAGGATTTAAAAAGCTTGACGAAGCTGCTAAGAAAAAATCTGGTAAGTCTTTCCTAGAAAGCACACCAGAACAAAGACATGACTTATTGGTAGACTTGGATAAAGAAACCAAGGAATACCAAAAAGCCAAAAAAGACACAGACCCTAACCACTATTTCAAGATGATGAAAGAACTAACTCTATTGGGTTTCTTCACTTCTGAAGTAGGTGCTACCAAAGCATTGCGCTATGTGGCGGTTCCAGGAAAATACGAAGGCTGCATTCCTTATAAAAAAGGAGACAAGGCCTGGGCTACCTAGTAGTTCTCATTTGATTCTTATCCCGGGATGAATATTTCATTCCGGGATTATTCATTTTTAAAAACGATTGTATGAATAACAACAGAAGAGATTTCCTGCGTATGAGCGCATTTGCTGCTGCAGGTTTATCCTTGCCATTTGCTGGAAAATCAGCATCCCTTTTTGAAGGATTCGGCGCCAAGAAATTGCCTGCATTTGGCATTCAACTTTGGACAGTAAAAGAAGACATGACAAAAGACGCCAAGGGTACTTTGAAAAAACTGGCTTCTTTTGGGTACAAACAAATTGAAAGCTTTGAAGGATCCAAAGGAATTTTCTGGGGCATGGACCACAAGGATTTCAAAAAGTATATGGACGAGTTGGGAATGAAAATTGTTTCAGCACACTGTGATACCAATACCAATTTTGAGAAAAAAGCTGCAGAAGCTGCTGCCATTGGTATGAAGTATTTGATCTGTCCTTACAAGGGACCACAAAAGTCTATTGACGACTACAAAAAATTTGCAGACGAGTTTAATAAGAATGGTGAGATCTGTAAAAAGAACGGCATTCGTTTTGCTTATCACAATCACGACTATTCCTTTGTTCCTATGAACGGACAAGTTCCTCAGGACGTGATGATGGATAATACCAACAAAGACACGGTTGATTTTGAAATGGATATCTATTGGGTAGTTGCCGCAGGCATTGACCCATTGACTTATTTCAAAAAATATCCTAACCGTTTCCGTCTCTGTCATATCAAGGATTTGACCAAGACCAAAGCTGGTCACGAGTCTTGCCACTTGGGTAAGGGAACCATTGATTTTAAAAGCATCATTAAAGCTGGAACCGATGCTGGTTTAAAATATTATGTGGTTGAACAAGAAGCATTCACTGGATCAAACCCCATTGAAAGTGCCGAATTGGATTCTGCTTACTTACAAGGATTTAGTTATTAGTACTTACTACAAACAGCAATAAAAAGGGACCCCAATTTATTTTGGGGTCCCTTTCTTTTATGCAATATCTAAGACTAAATACCTAGAGACCAGCCATCGCGATAAGTACGCTTGACAAACTGGTTGGCTTCGTCAAAATTGGTAATCTTCATGTTTGGTCCATCCCAAAGCAATTTGATAAAACGTCCTGGATGATCCATACCACCAGTGGCATTTTTCTTTTCTAGGTCATAGCTACGAATGGCTAGGTTACCCATCAAGATACTTTCGGTTAAAGGACCTGCAATATCAAAATGAGAACTTAGGTTCTTGGCTTTATCAGAACCATATCCTGCAATGGCAGCTTCTACCCAAGCAGCATAGTGTCCTGCATCGCCTTTAGGCACACGAGCAATGGTTTGTGGAACAACAATGGTCTTGGTTCTTTCGGTAGGCAACAATTGTGGTTTAATACCATAAGTACCACACATCATCTTGCCCTTGGTGCCAATAAAGATGGCACCGTTACCACCATCACCCATTTGTTCGTTTGGTCCTAGTTCTTCTGGACGCTCTGGCTGAATGCCACCATCCATCCAATGGAGTTTTAAATCTGGTTTGCCATTCTTTCCTTTGAAAGTAAGGATAATATGAGAAGAGATGGGTCCGCTTTCTGGATAAGCTGCCTTGGTCCAGTTAGCTACATACCTAGTTGCAACACTACATTCTGCTGCGTCTGGATAACCCAAACCTAATACAGCAAAAGCAGGTGCCATAATATGACAAGCCATATCGCCAAGGGCACCGGTACCGTAGTCCCACCAGCCGCGCCAGTTAAATGGCAATAAACCTTCTACATAATCTTTTGCTGGAGCAGTTCCTTGCCAAAGATCCCAATCCAATTCTTTTGGAATGGCAGATTTTTCTTTGGCCCAAGCAATACCCTGTGGCCAAACCGGACGGTCTGTATAACAATAAATAGTATGTACGTCACCAATAATACCAGCATTATACCATTCCATCAATTGACGAACACCGTCTCCTGATGAACCTTGGTTTCCCATTTGTGTAACCACTTTATGATCATGAGCCGCTTTGGTAACCATGCGCGCTTCATAGATATCATGTGTCAATGGTTTTTGAACATAGACATGCTTTTTCAATTGCATGGCTGCCATAGCTGCTACTGCGTGTTGGTGATCTGGAGTAGATACAGAACAAGCATCAATCAACTTATGTTCTTTATCAAGCATCTCACGAAAATCCTTGTAGATTTTTGCTTTGGGATAACGCGCACGGCTCTTAGCAGTTTGGCGCTCATCTACATCGCAGAGAAAAGCAATATCGGCTTTGCCACTCTGGAAAAAATTCCAAAGATCACTTTCGCCCTTGCCACCAGCGCCAATACCGGCCACTTGTAGTTTATCACTTGGTGCGGTAAAGCCCCTGCCCAGCACGTGACGCGGAACAATGGTAAAACCGGCTAAAGCCAGTGCTCCGTTGCGGATAAACCCGCGACGAGAATTGTTGGTTGGTTCGTTTTTTTTCATGGAAGAATCGTTGGTATGGTTGTACTTGTAATTTAGGCTATGAATTTATTGATTTTGCAAGAGATTGCAAGAAGAATTATAACTTACCCAAGTTAAATCTGCAATATGGAAGAGATGCTTGCCAGCATGCGTAGTTATTTTCAATCGGGTGCCACCCAGTCCCTGTCTTTTAGAAAAGCACAGTTATTGCGCTTGCGCGATGCTATTATAGCGCACGAAGCAGCGCTCTTTGCTGCTTTATACCAAGATTTGAAAAAGGGGAAAGAAGAATGTTGGGTCACCGAAAACGGTTTCGTAATTTCTGAATTAAATGCTACTATCAAGCATTTAGAAGCATGGTTAGAACCCACACCAGTGCCTACCAATTTGTTGAACCTACCTTCAAGTAGTAGAATTGAAAAAGAACCACTGGGTGTGGTTTTGATTATTGGTCCTTGGAATTATCCTTTTCAATTATTGTTTACCCCTTTAATAGGAGCCATCGCCGCAGGCAATTGCGTGGTGTTGAAACCCAGTGAATTTGCAAGCGCCACAGAGCAAGTGATGAAAGAAATTATTGCATCCTGTTTTGCGCCAGAATATATTGTACTTGTTCCTGGAGACGGTGCTTCTGTAATTCCTGCTATGATGCAGTCCTTTGTATTTGACCATGTGTTTTATACAGGGAGTACCGCTGTAGGGAGACTGATTTATAAAATGGCGGCTGAAAATTTGGTGCCTGTTACTTTAGAGTTGGGTGGCAAGAGCCCCTGTGTGGTAGAAGCCGATGCCGATATTGAAATTACAGCCAAGCGCATAGTCATGACCAAGTTTTCAAACGCTGGTCAAATGTGTGTAGCACCTGATTATGTATTGGTGCATGCCAGTAAAAAAGACGCTTTGGTGAAAGCTATGCGCAAAAGAATTGAGCAATATTTTGGGGCTTTGCCTGAAGAGAGTGAGAACTATGGTAAGATTATCAATGAAAAACAGTTTGATAGGGTAAGTGCTTATCTGAGCCAAGGAAAAATCTTGTATGGGGGTAGGGTGAATAGAAAAATACTTTTTATTGAACCCACATTATTAGAAGAGGTATCATTAGATGCCAGCATCATGCGCGATGAAATTTTTGGTCCCATCTTGCCCATTTTTGCTTTTGAAACTAAAGAGCAAGCTTTGCAGATTATTCAGCGTCATCCCAACCCTTTGGCCTTTTATGTGTTTACTGCTTCGGGGTCTGTAGAAAAAGATTGGTTAAAAGCTGTTCCCTGTGGCGGGGCTTGTGTAAACAATGCCAGCTGGCACTTAACCAATCACAACCTGCCCTTTGGTGGAAGGGGTTTTAGTGGTACAGGTGCTTATCATGGCAAGTTTTCTGTTGATACTTTTAGTCATCAAAAAGCAGTGATGAAAACGCCTACTTGGTTTGATCCTGCCATGAAGTATCCTCCTTTAAAAGGTAAGTTGAAATTGTTCAAATGGATTATCCGATAGTATGAAAAAACTCATCCTGCTAATAGTAGTGTTGGTAGCAGCACTGCTCTTAGTTAAACAACAAAATATGACGTATAGACAATCTATTTTAAAAGCCATTTATCCCTTAATCATGCTGCCGGGCAAATTATTTGGATCGGCCAAAGCCATTCAAAAAAACACTTCTAACAAATTGCCTGCGCAAAGCATCTATGACTTAGAATTGGAATTGAACAATGGTACTAAAATTAGAATGGATCAGTTTAAAGGAAAGAAAATGCTCTTTGTCAATACGGCTAGTGACTGTGGCTATACTGGTCAATATGAAGCATTGGAACAATTACACAAACAGTATGGCAGCAAACTTGTAGTAATTGGTTTTCCCGCCAATGACTTTAAAGACCAGGAGAAAAAAGACGATGCCGCTATTGCAGAATTTTGCAAAATTAATTATGGTGTGAGTTTTCTATTGGCAAAGAAATCTTCTGTGATCAAAGGTTCTGGTCAGAATCCTTTGTTTGCATGGCTCTCACACGCTGAACAAAATGGTTGGTGCAACCAACAGCCTGTTTGGAATTTTAGTAAGTACCTTGTGAATGAAACGGGTGTGCTCACCCATTTTTTTGCCCAAACCGTATCACCATTGGATGCTGCATTAACAGACCAAATTCAATAATCATGTTAACCAAGACACTCATTGAAAAATATTTTCTAGCAGAGAAGCAGGAGAGTTTGTTATTTATCAGTATTGGTATCATTGCTGTTATTCTGGCTGTTCTTGGTTGGCTTTATTTTAAAACAGCATTTTGGAAAGGTGCATCCATTCCTTTCTTAGCCATTGCGCTGTTACAAATCATAGTGGGTTATACGGTGTATTCGCGGAGCGATGAACAAAGGATTGACATTGTCTATAGTTTAGACATGAATCCAGAACAGCTAACCAAAGTAGAACTTCCAAGAATGGAAGTGGTGAACAAAAATTTTGTCATTTACCGCTGGGTTGAAATAGCCTTGGCCTTGGTAGGAATGGGACTCTATGTCTATTTTAGAGAAAATGCCATTCAAGAATTCTGGAAGGGTTTTGGATTTGCACTCTTTATTCAAGCCATATTAATGTTAGGGGCTGACTATTTTGCCGAGAAAAGGGCACACGAATACACAGCAGCGCTTAGCTCATTTTCTGTTAAAAAATAAGCTGTTTTAAACAGAGATTAGGTTGAATAGTCTTAAAAAAAGAAGATTTCCTGTCCATTGGCATGGATTTTGGATTTCAAGTAACTTGTACACGATAAATTAACTATGATGAATCAATTGAAAAAAGCATCCCTGTACTTATTGCTCTTGATGGGCATGGGTTTGGCTGCCATGGCACAGTCAGATTGGCCAAAAGAAATCCCCTATGGGTCTGGTGGTAAAATTACTATTTACCAACCCCAACCTGAAAAACTGGATGGTATTAAACTATCTGGTAGGGCAGCCGTATCTATTAGAAAGAAAGCGGGGGAAGAACCCATATTTGGCGCCATCTGGATGGATGCCGTTTTAAACACAGACAAGGGTAATGGCACGGCTACTTTAGAAAGTCTAACTATTACGCAGTCAAAATTCCCGGGCATAGATGATAGTAAACAAATTGAAGCCTTGGCTGCTGCAATTGAAAAAGAAGTGCCCAAATGGGATCTTGTTATGTCATTGGATAGGTTAAAAGCCAGCATTAAGCAAGAGCAGACGGTTAACAATCCTAATTTGAAAAATGATGCACCCAAAATCATCTATACTACCAAAGCATCTACCCTGGTTACTATTGATGGAGAGCCCAAGATTCAACAAGACAAAAACCTGGGTATGGAGCGCGTAATCAATACGCCTTCCTTGATCATACGTTATCCTGAAGACAAAAAGTTTTATCTCTATGGTGGTGGTAACTGGTATGTTTCCAGCAATGCAACCGGTGGTTATAGCAATGTAAAAAACCTGCCTTCCAAATTGAAGGAGCTAGACAAAAAAATTAAAGAACAAGAAGCGGCAGCTGCCAAGGATAAAGAGCCCGTAGAAAAACAAACTACTCCAACCGAGATTGTCATTTCTACTGTACCTGCTGAATTAATTCAAACAGAAGGAGAGGCTTCTTTTAAAAATATTTCTGGTACCAGTTTGCTCTATGCAGACAATACTTTGGATGAGATTTTTAAAGACATCAATTCTCAAAAGAATTATATCTTGATTGCAGGTCGTTGGTATAGCAGTAGCTCTATGAACGGCCCTTGGGATTTTGTGGCAGCGGATCAGTTACCTGCTGATTTTGCCAAAATCCCTGCTGGCTCCGAGAAAGATGGCGTATTAGCAAGCGTAGCAGGCACAGATGCTGCAGAAGAGGCCAAGGCCGATGCGGTGATTCCACAAACTGCTAAGATTGATAGGGCCACTGCTAAGTGTACGGTTACTTATGATGGTGATCCAAAATTCTCACCAATTGATAATACCACATTATACGTTGCGGACAATAGTAATATCACTGTGATCAAAGCAGGCAATAAATATTTTGCAGTAGAGAACGGGGTATGGTTCCAGAGCAAACAAGCCACTGGTCCATGGGAAGTAAGTACAGAAAGACCAAGTGATGTAGAGAAGATTCCACCAAGTAGTTCTGCTTACAATACCAAGTATGTCTACGTTTATGAAAGCACCCCACAATATGTATATACAGGTTACACACCTGGTTATATGGGAGGTTATATTTATGGACCTACTGTAGTTTGGGGAACAGGATGGTATTACCGCCCTTGGTATGGTAGCATTTATTATCCTAGACCAGTTACCTATGGCTTTGGTATGCACTACAATCCTTATTCTGGATGGAGCATGAGTTTTGGTATGAGCTTTAACGTGGGCTGGTTCCATTTTGGCTATAGCACAGGTGGCTATGGTTACGGTTATGGCGGTGGTTGGTTTGGACCCCCAATGTATCGTCCTCCATATGGTGGATGGGGTTATCATGGTGGTTATTATGGCGGTGGTTACGGACGTCCTGGATATAGACCCGGTGGTAACAATGTTGTGATCAATAATCCCAATATCAATATCAACAGACCCAACAATAGCATCAATATTGGCAACAACAACAATATCAACAATAGCCACAACAACCTGTATAAAAATAGGAAGGATGTGATTAGCACCAATAATGTGGATCGCAGACCTGGAAGTTTGAACAATAGCAGGCCTTCCAATAATGGTAGACCAAACAACAATGGAAACGGCAATAATTTTGGCAATAACGGTAACAATCGTTTGCCCAATGGCAATAGCAATAATGGCCGTCCATCAGGTTTTGACCGCCCAGATGCAAGACCTGCTACAGGAGGACAAAACAATATTTTCTCTGATAAGGAAGGGAATATATTCCAGAAAGACAATAAGGGCAATTGGAACCAACGCGATAACAATCAGTGGAAACCCGCAGACAATAGTCGCTTACCCAATGATATTAGTAGGGATGATCGCAGCCGCGATAGGGCCAATACCCGAGAGCAAATGCAACGCCCGTCTAATCCGTCTAATAATAGACCTTCGACAAGACCAAGCATGCCTCAAACCAGACCTACACCGCAGGCAAGACCTACACCTCAAAATAGGCCAATGCCACAAAGTAGACCAGCTCCTGCTGGCGGAAGAGGTAGGGTAGGAAGAGGTTAAAATTTAAAAATTGTAATAGTGAACCGCTCCAATTTGGGGCGGTTTTTTTATGCCTAGTTGGAATAGCATTTTTTACTTACAACTAAAATAACCTTTCATACTTGTTTACCAAAGTGAGAATCTCACCAAAACTATTGTCCCTTAGATTTGAAATGGCTAGTGCGCCTTTTTTTGTTTTGGGATTGAAATAGATAAAACTATATACGCCAGTATTTCCACCAAAATGCAATACAGTTCCTTTGGCAGTAACTGACCATAATGTGGCAATATTGTATTTGTCATTAAATGTACTTGAATCAGTATTGTTCAACCCATCGCAATTCAATTGCGGTTGGAATAACAGTTGATAAGATTTTTGGCTAAGTAATTTTCCTTGACCTGTTGCCCCTCTAATCATTTCTATTAGGTATTTACTTAAATCAATGGCATTGGTTTTAAGACCACTTACTGGATAATTAGTCATATAATATTGTGGATGTTCCACCACGCCAGAGGGCTTTTGTTCATCATTTTGTGCGTAGATCTTACTAACCAATTTGCTGTCTACATCTTCAAAATTCCATCCCGTATGATTCATTTGTAGGGGCTGGAAAATGTATTTTTTTGTGAAGTCAATAAAAGATAATCCAGATTTTATTTCCACTATTCTAGCAGCTATGGCTGCGCCTAAATTGGAATATTGGAAGAACTTGCCTGGTTCTTTTTTCAAAAAACTACTATCGGTATACCAACTGGCTTTGGGTTGCGTGTATTTTTGAATATGCTCATCTAAAGAGATTTTTTTACCCATTCTATAGTATGCAAGATTAGGTTGTAGATAGGCTGGTAAACTATCATATTGTTTACTGTCATTGACTATGCAAATATCTGCTTCACCAATATAGTAAGGGACAAAAGCGTCATCAATCATACTGGATGTATGCGTTACCAAGTGCCTAACGGTAATGGGTGTATTTGGGTAGTGCGGATTAACTATTGAATATGGAAGTATCTGATTAATGGGTTGGTCTAAATTCAATTTTCCTAGTTCCACTAATTTTATAATAGATAATGCCACAAATGTCTTGGATATGGAGGCCACCCAGTTAATGTTTTCTGGACTAAATGGGATACCCTTTTTTATATCAGCCATTCCAAAGCCTTTTGTATATAATACTTGCTTATCATTGACAATGGCAACAGCAAAACCTGGAATCAGGCTTTTCTTGGAGAATTTGGTTAATGCTTGGGTAAGACTGTCTTTATATTTTGCTTGGTCAATCTTTTTGATTGATTGGGCATCTGTTAAGGTAGAATAAGATAAAATCAGACAAATGGCAATAATCCTCATTTTCACCTTCATGATATATTTCTTTAGATTATTGCATAGACGGGCAATAGTTAAGAATGTTACTTTTTTTCAATTTTTGCTTAAGTTAGAAGGATGTTTCATTAATGTTACAAGATTAGCCTATCTACTTTCTTGATTCTTTTCCAACCCTTATCTCTAAAATGTTGAAAGATGAGTAGGGTTGTTCCAAAATAGGAACTGTTTAGATCTTCTGTTTCATTATCCTTTCTATGGGTTACAATATCTATAAACGCATATTGTTTGTCTTGAGTAAAAATGGGGTCAGAAATCGAAAAGAAAAATCCATTTCTAGCTTTTTCAAAAGAAGGGATAAGACTAAAGATTTTGAATGTGTCAATCAATTGTCTGGGCTGTTTTGCTTCAGCTAAATGGAATAAATGTCTTTTTTGAGACTCATTAAATAGTTGATTGAGTATACTATCTGTGAACAGATAAGTGTTATTATATGCGGAATGTTCATCTTGCTCTAATTCTTTTCTAATACTATCATTGGTAATGTCTTCCTCCAAATGAAAACGGGTAGCATTCCATGAATTTGTTTTATTGAGCACCCAGTATTTTTTTGGACGCGTATGACCAAATTTTTGAGTGATGTCAAAATTGGATTTGTCACTAAACGCTAATTTAATAATCAGATCTTCTTGGGAATAGCAAATGGAACGTATGATTAAAAATAAAAGCACTAGGAATTGTCTCATGCTAGCTAATTTATAGTAACTAAATGCAGTTTGATAATATAGATGCAGTTAATTCCATTTTACATAACCAAGCCTCTCAAGATCTTCTAGATTTTTGGTTAAATGCGTTTTTCCGTTTGATAAAACATATAAGTTGTCGCAGATGTCTGTAACAGCTTGATGCAAATGATCAGTAATCAAAATGCCTTTGTTGATTTTTTCTTCTAAAATTAATCCTTACCCTTTTTCAACTTCTTTGCTAATTCAATAGAATGTTTTAATGAGGCATTATTGATCCAGTTGGCATGGGAAACAATAATGTATGTTGGGTTGCTATACTTTTTCTGAACATTTAATAAAGTAGTCTCATATGCCTTAGTATTTCCGTCTCCTAAAAAGCCTAAATTTTCTGCGTCTGCGCCTTTAATGAGACAACCTCCGTATAAGATTTTTTCTTTTCCAAACCAGACTACTATATTGTCAGCGGTATGACCCTCTCCTGGATAATAGGTTTCAAAACTATATTCATCAAAATGAAATACAGTATCCCTGTAGATTAGATTGGCAGCCCTTTTGGCATTTTCTTTTTTACTCCATTGATCAGTAAGTGCTGTGGTATAAGTTTTGATTCCTTGCTTTTTATAATATTCAAGCCCCGCAGTTCTGTCACTATGCCAATGGGTAGCTAAACAAAAAATAACTTTCTTTTGATGTCTTTTTTGAATACTGTCAAGAAGTGGTTGAAACTGTGTGGTATCCCAAGGTGTATCAAATAAAACAACGCCGTTCTTGGTGACCAAGTACATGCCATGTGCAGGAGTTTTGCTTCCTTGATACTCATTGTAAGTGGTATAGATATAAAAATTGCCAGCCAAAGCTGTAATGTCCAGTTGATTAGTTGCTTTTTGTCCGCATAAACTGGTCAAGGAAAAAATAAAAGCTACAGTTAAAAATTGTGTTCGCATAAATCGCAATTTGTCTTATTCAATAATTGGTGAGCCGGTATTAAATATACAGAACTACATAAGTATTGGAATCAACAGAAATTAGATTTAGGATATTAATAAGATTATTTTCTTTTATTAAGGCAATCAGCTAATTTTCAAAAAACAGATAAAGTGAATATTCGCAATATAGAATTCAAAGCCAAAGTAGATTCGATTGAATCCTATGAAAATATACTATTGGAATTGCAGCCAATCTTTAAAGGCGTAGACCACCAAATAGACACTTATTTTAATGTGCCCAAAGGGCGATTGAAACTAAGGGAGGGCAATATAGAAAACGCGCTCATCAATTATGACAGGGAGAATCAAGCAGGTTCAAAACTATCTTCTGTCATTTTATATCGGCACCAGCCAGACCCCGCTTTAAAATCCATCTTAACCCATCAATTGGGTATTAAAATGGTGGTAGACAAAGTCCGTAAAATCTATTTTATTGAGAACGTTAAATTCCACTTTGATCAAGTAAAAGATCTGGGCACTTTTCTGGAAGTTGAAGCCATTGATAATGATGGACAATACTCGCTAGAAAAATTGCAGGAACAATGTGACCATTACCAGCAGCTATTTAATTTGAAAACTAATCAAATGATGCAGCAATCTTATAGTGATATGCTTTAAGAGAAGGATTAACCTAAAAACCAATGGATATGTGTGCACTCAGAACAGACAAAACATGTTGCTGAACGGTTGGCCCAATCTAGTCCAAAGAAGGTAGCAGCAGAAGTATTTAGCTGGGCTGATCTTGTCCAGAAATAATTGTTGGAACAGATGGGACATACTAATTCTTTACCCTTTACTTCCACGGTAATGGGTTCTTTCTTTTGGAATAAGCTCATAGTAGGTGCTTTAAAGTTTAGTCAAGTAATAGTTATTAAAAAAACTCTTAAAATATTTTGGCACAGAATTCATCTGGGGCTAAAACAGGAATTTCACTTCCTTTAAAGTCTTTTATATTCCTTGTTACAATGCAATCCATTTTTTCAATTGAAGTTGCACAAAAAATTTGAACAGCATTTTCAAAATCTTTTTGCTTTGATCTTAATCCCTTTGTAAGAATATCTGTGTTCACTGGTACTACTGTTAAATATTCAAATAAACCTAAAAGTGTAGATCGCAATGATTTATCGTCAACAAATTTCTTAAGTAAATAATAAGTGGTTGCTATACTATGTGATGATGTAAATAGTTGAATCTTATTTGATTCGGAGGACTGAAATATTTCTATAGCGAATTTGCTAAATGGTTTTCTATCTGCAATTAGATCTACAAGAATATTGGTATCTAAGAATACCTTTTTCATAAATGTTTCTTCTCTAAATATGATTGAAGCTCCTTTTTGTCATCAAAACCTTTAGGTAGTTTAACAACGCCTATCATTTTTTTTAACTTTGGAGAAACTGATTGATGGTTATTTTCATTGGTAATACTATCAAGATATTGTTCAATAATCTCAGAAAGACTTCTGCCAGATTTCTTGGCATAAGACTTAGCCCTTTCAATAACTTCTTTCTCTACTGATAGAGTGAGTTTAGTTGTCATTATACGTGTGTTTATTTCAAATATACGTATCTTTTTTCTTAATCCAAAATAGGCTGTTTTAATGGAAATTGATAGCAAATAATCAAAACTAAAATTTTTTTACACCGGACAATTCTGATGATAGTCAATCAACTCAATATTGAGTCGTTCAAATTCATAGCCCTTGTAGTGAACGGCAATTTCATCCAACACAGCTTCTACTTCTTCTACGGTATTGAGCGTGACTAATCGGCCGCGGAATTCTTTGATATTGGGTAAGCCTTTTAAGTAATTGGTATAATGTCTGCGCATTTCATAAATGCCTGCAATGCCACCCTTCCATTCAAAGGATTTGTGCAAGTGTTTTTTGCAAACAATGATTCTTTCTTCCAAAGTAGGAGGGGCCATCAGCTCGCCCTTTTCCATAAAGTGTTTGATCTCTCTAAAAATCCATGGATAACCAATGGCTGCTCGGCCAATCATGATTCCGTCTACGCCATAGCGCTCTTTATAAACTTTGGCTTTTTGGGGAGAATTAATATCGCCATTGCCAAAAATGGGCATCTTGATCCTAGGATTGTTTTTCACTTTGGCTATCAGGGTCCAGTCTGCTTCCCCTTTGTATAATTGGGCACGGGTTCTACCATGAATAGACAAAGCTTTTACACCTACGTCTTGTAATCGCTCTGCTACTTCTTCAATATTCAAACTATTATTGTCCCAGCCTAAACGGGTCTTCACTGTTACAGGAAGCTTGGTGCTCTTTACAACAGCTTCTGTTAAGCGAATCATCAGGTCAACGTCTTTTAAAACTCCGGCACCTGCTCCCTTGCTTACTACTTTTTTTACTGGGCACCCAAAATTGATGTCAAGTAAATCGGGGTTCACGGTTTCTACAATTCGGGCACTCAATGCCATGGCGTCTTCATCACCCCCAAAAATCTGGATTCCAATGGGTCTTTCGTAGTCAAAAATGTCCAATTTCTGTCTGCTCTTAATAGCATCCCTGATCAATCCCTCACTGCTGATGAATTCCGTATACATTAAATCAGCTCCATTGTCTTTGCAAACGGCCCTAAATGGCGGGTCGCTCACGTCTTCCATGGGCGCTAATAACAGTGGGAAATCGGGTAATTCTATATTCTCTATTTTGACCATGAAAACCTTTGATATTGCTTTTGGGCGTTTTGAATTGATTCCGGCCTGCCTTTTATCCTTTAACTTGCAGGGGCATTGCACAAAAATGCAAATTTACAGGCTTATTTTCAGTTTTATGCAGCAAAGGTCTATTCCGCTTACATATGCATCGCAATTTGCCATTTTGTTGGGTTTATTAGGCCTAGGTATGATTGTTGGAAATTTACTGGTTCTGTCCTTGGGTTCGGTGATGATGCAAATACCTATTGCCCAAGTGGCCAAAGCCCTTACTCAACCAGGTCATTTACAAACCACCCGCTTTTTAAATACCCTTGCCAGCTTTCTAGTATTTTGTACACCAGCCCTTATTCTAGCAAGGGTAGTAGACCAAAAACCCTTGCAATGGCTTGGTTTTAATAGGGTTATGTTACCAAAACAACTACTCTTGGTAGTCTTAATTGGATTTACAGGTTTGATTATGAGTGGGGCTTTGGGAGAATTAAACCAAAACATTCCCCTTCCTGCCAAATGGTTGGCCAAGGCCAAAGAACTAGAAGCCAGTTACAAACAATCCATGATGGCCATGATTACCATGAAAACGGTTTGGGATTATTTGTTGGCCATGCTGGTTATGGCAGCAGCCCCCGCTTTTTTTGAAGAAATCTTATTTAGGGGTGGTTTCCAACAAATTTTAGTTGGATGGACCAAGAACCCCTTTTTGGGAATCCTGATCACTAGTTTGCTATTTAGCGCTATCCATTTCTCCTTTTTTGGATTCCTGCCTAGAACAGCTTTGGGTATGATCTTGGGGTATGTATTTTATTATAGCCGTAATATTTGGATGAATATTGCTATGCACTTTATTTATAATGGTCTAATAGTAACCCAGCTTTATTTTGCTGGATTAAAGGGTAAAAGCCTGGAAAAAACCATGGATGAAAATATGCCCCTTTGGTTGGGTGTCTTTGCTATTAGTGCGGTATTGGTATTGATGCAAATGTTCCGCAAGGAATCTACACTTGCCCTATCTTTGGTGTCCAACAACCAACCAGCAACCCATGCAACAGTGGAAGAAAATTTTTAGCACTCGTAATTACGCAGAAGCCAGTATTATTCAAGGTTTGTTGGAAGAAAATGAAATACCCGTTCAGGTATTAAACAAACAAGACAGTAGTTATGTGAATTTTGGGGATATAGAACTCTATGTTCCAGACTTGCTCAACGAAACCGCTCAGCAAATCATCAACAAAACTATTTTAAACTAACTGCCCATTTCTAACCATTAGATTTTCAATCATGGCTTTCAATATTACAACATTTAAAACAAGGGCACTAAGTGCTGTATTTTTTGTGGCCATTATGTTGGCGGGATTGCTGTGGAATCAATGGAGTTTCTTAACACTATTCTTGATCATACATATTGGTTGCTGGTGGGAGTTCTACAAATTGATGGATAAGATTGATCCCAAATTTCAGCAAGTACCTGTTTATCTGCGCTATTTGGTCATGGCATTAGGCGTAGCATTTATGTTTTGGATGAGTAGTCCTTTGTCTTACCCATTATGGGCAAATTGGAACTTACATGATTTGGGATGGTACCTCATTTTGGTCATTGGCGCATTGACCCTTTTGGCAGGATTATTATCTTCTAAAAAACTTAGTCTTGACAGTATGCTAAGCTTGGTGGCAGGATTCTTATATATTTCTTTGGCTTGGGCCTTAATGATTAAACTACGTGGCAGAATCACCCCAGGTTTTCAGGCCGATCTAGGATGGATTTTGCCCGTTATTCTAATTGCTTCTATTTGGATCAATGACACCATGGCCTATATCATGGGGTCAATTTTTGGCAGAACTTCCTTATCAAGTATCTCACCCAACAAAACCTGGGAAGGCACTATTGGCGGGATTATCTTGGCCGTGATGGTGGTGAGTTATGGTGGTCATGGACTATTTGATCTGCCCTTTAGACCTTTGATTTTCATTTCTTTTTTAGCATCAGTGATTGGTACGCTGGGCGATTTATTAGAGAGTAAACTAAAACGTATGGCAGGTGTAAAAGACAGTGGCCAAATGATGCCAGGACATGGTGGTTTTCTTGACCGATTTGATTCCCTTTTGTTGGCAACACCTTATGTTTGGATCTTTGCCGACCTGTTTTTATAAATCAATTACATTTGCCCCTCAATAATTGAAACATGACCATACACAGAGAAGGATATCAGACCATTGGCATTGCTGCCTTGGTATTTGGTGGAATTAACCTTGCATCTTTTACATTTTTAAGTGCTAGCCTACCTTGGGTAGCCATTTTGATATTTTTTCTAACACTGGCTGTATTCCTGTTCTTGGTTTCTTTTTTCAGAATGCCCAATCGGGTTCATACTATTAACCCCAACCAAATCATCTGCCCAGCAGATGGTAAAGTGGTGGTGATTGAAGAAGTAACCGATGTTGAATATTTTAAAGATCGCAGGATTCAGTTGAGCGTGTTTATGAGCCCAGCCAATGTACACGTAAACCGCAATCCTGTTGATGGAGAAGTAGTTTATAACCAATACCATAAGGGTAAGTACTTGGTGGCCTGGCATCCAAAGTCTTCAACTGAGAATGAGCGTTGGAGCGTAGTAGTAAAAAACCCACACGGAGAAATCTTGTACAAACAAATTGCTGGTGCTTTGGCAAAGCGGATTTGTAACTATACCAAAGTTGGGCAGAAAGTAAAACAAACCGAAGAATACGGTTTTATCAAGTTTGGCAGCCGCGTAGACTTGCTTTTGCCTTTGAACGCCAAAATCAACGTAGAGTTGAATCAGGTAGTAAAAGGCGGGGTGACTGTTTTAGCATCCTGGTAACAGTTTTTGATATTGATTTACGTATATTCACAATCATAAAACAAAGACATATGAAAAAACTACTTGTACTAGCAACTGCCGCTTTTTTATTTGTTGGTGTAGCCAACGCTAATTTCTGCGAAAAAGGAAAGAAATGTGATGGTAAAGAATGTAAGAAAGACGCCAAAGGAAATGGCAAAGAGTGTTGCAAAAAAGAAACAAAAACAGCAACCGTAAAAACAACTCCAAAGCCAAAAGCATAGTAGTTGTTCATAACATTTAAAAGCCTCCAATTGGAGGCTTTTTTTATTAAAAGATGTTTTCTAATTCTTGTAAATGTTCAATGGTATACGTGGCTTTGATCTTGGGCACTACTTTCAAATGGTTTACAAAAATGGTGTCCAGCCCAGCGTCCATACCCCCCTTGATATCCGCGTCTTGGTTGTCTCCAATCATGATGCTTTCTTCCAATTTGGCACCTGCTTTTGATAAGGCATAATCAAAAATCTCTTTATTAGGCTTGAGACTATTGCTGGCTTCAGAAGTAATCACTTGTTGAAAATAGCCGCTCATACCACTTTCCCTGATCTTATTGTGTTGTACATTTTCAAAACCATTGGTCACCAAGTGCATATGATAACCCTTGGCTTTTAGGTATTCTAAAATTTCAATGGTATAAGGAAAGAGTCTTTTTTTATTGGGTAGCCCTTCTAAAAACTGCACAGCCAATTTTCTTGATAAGGGCTCGTCTGCAATCTTAAATTCCAACAAAGAAAGCCACATTCTTTTCCATCTAAGTTCTTCTTGTTTAATAAAACCCTTGGTATACCTATCCCATAATCTTTCATTGTGATAGCTATAGTGTTTAAAAAAGACTTCAAAATCGCTCACGCCACGCTCGGCTAATTGGTTGGCATGATAAATATCTTCTAATGTTTCCTTGGCATTGGTTTCAAAATCCCACAAAGTATGGTCAAGGTCAAAAAACAAGTGACGGTATTGCATGCCGCAAAATACGGACTAAAACTAAAACTAGCTTTTCTATGAACCAATTGGTTCAATAAAATGTTGGAACTTAGCATATAGAATTAATGACCATGAATATTATTGTAACAGGAGCATCAAAAGGAATTGGAAAAGCCATTGTGGAAGCATTTGCCAAAGAAGGGCACCAATTATTGGTTTGTAGTAGGAGTGAAGTGGATTTGTATGCGCTGGTGGCAACGGTAATGGAACAATACCCAAATGCAGTGATCAAGGCCAAAGCCGCAGATCTTGCTGTGAGGGAGGAGCTGGATGCTTTTGCAGCCTGGTGCTTGCAATATGGCAAGCCCGATATCTTGGTCAATAATGCGGGACAGTTTCAGCCAGGTTCTGTATATAATGAAGCAGAGGGTTTATTAGAACAAATGATGCAGGTGAATTTGTATAGTGCATACCATTTAACACGCGCTATTTTGCCAACCATGATGGAAGCCAAAAAGGGTCATGTGTTTAATATTTGTTCCATTGCTTCTTTGCAAGCCTATGCCAATGGGGGTGCTTATAGTATTAGCAAATTTGCCATGTTGGGTTTTAGCAAAAACTTGCGTGAAGAAATGAAACCCCATGCTGTAAAAGTAACAGCAGTTTGTCCTGGTGCTACCTTGAGTGCCAGTTGGGATGGGTTTGAAATTGATCCTACACGCATCATGGAAACAAATGATATTGCCAAGATGATGGTTGCTGCAGCAAGCCTATCGCCGCAGGCAGTAGTAGAAGATATTATTATGCGCCCTCAGTTGGGAGATTTATAATTTAAACATTTTCCATAGCCAATAGCACTTGCCAAGCGGCATCAACATGGTTGCAATTCAAAAGCTCCGCTGCATAGTGGTGTAATTCTTTTTCCATCTCGTGTGGATTCACGCTATAGTATTGGATAATGCTTTTTAAGCGCTCGTCTTCAAAAGCTGGATTCACTTCTGGCAAATCATGCACATTTCCCAGTAATCCCAAATGATTGCCAGTAAGAATATTGCTTTTACGAATTCCTTCTGGTAAACTATCTATACCAATACCCAATTGTGTATTGGGTTTGTTTACTTGAAACATATTGCCTGGTTCCACTTTGCAATACCAATCTCCGCCCAGTCTGGCTACCAAATGCAATAAGTGCTGGTCTATTTTTCCGTTACTTCCAATCACTGCATCGGCCACGTGCATACAAAGCACTTCTGCAATCACTAATTGTCCTGCTCCTGCTTGCTCTCCCAAACTTTTTACTTCTAGCACTTTGCATTCTAATTGAATCTTGGCTTCTGCTACCATGGCTGGTTTTACAATGCTTGCAGCTGTTTTAGTAAATCCTGCTTTCACAAACTCATCTACCCCTTTTGGAAACTCACAACTGGCCAAACTCATTTGTTGTACCATGTCAAAGTCTACCATATTAATCACCACTTCAGGTACTTCCAACACATTTTCTAATGTGTGTTTTAGCGTATTGTCCCTGCCCCTTCTTGAAGGAGAGAATACAACCACGGGTGGGTTAGAAGAGAAGAGGTTAAAAAAACTAAAGGGCGCTAAATTCTGATTGCCTGCCGCATCAATGGTGCTAGCAAAACAAATGGGTCTGGGGGCAATGGCGCTTTGCAACCATTGCTGTTTTTCCATGGTGTTGAGTTCACTAAAATTGATGCGCATGGCTTAGATTTTTTTGCGTGCTAGAATAGAAAAATCAGAATCCTCTTTTTCAATTTGGTTCACCAATTTTCCAAGACCTTCAATTTCCATTTCAACCACATCGCCATCTTGCAACCACTGTTCTTGGTAGTCTGGGTTATTCAATTTGCCAGTACCATTGAGTTCTAAAAAACAGCCTGTTCCAACAGTGCCGCTTCCAATAACATCGCCAGGTTGTAGATCAACACCATAGGCACAGCGTTCCAGGATCTCTGCAAAGGTCCAATCCATCTGACTCACATTGCCTTCACTCACTTGTACCCCATTGACTTTGCAAGTCATGGAAAGATTCCAGTTTTTTCCAACATGGCCTTCTTTGGCAGGCACTTCATATTGTTCTAACTCATCCAAGGTTATTAGTGCTGGTCCAATGCAGGTAGCAAAATCCTTGCCCTTAGCGGGTCCTAGATTGAGCAACATTTCTTCCATCTGCAAACGCCTTGCACTCATGTCATTCATGATCATGAGTCCACCAATATAACTATCAGCTTCTTCTGCAGGTATGTTTCTTCCGGATTTGCAGACCACAATGGCTACTTCTAATTCAAAATCCAATTTTTCAAAATGGTCTGGCATGCATTTAATGGGCCCAGGTCCTTGAATGCTATGGTGATTGGTAAAATAAAAAATGGGGTATTGGTCAAACTCTGCAATCATGTCTACTTTGCGGTTTCTTCTAGCAGCAGCCACGTGTTGTCTAAATGCATAACCATCTCTGCAAGAAGTGGGAAAAGGAACGGGCGCCAATACATCCTGACCTTCTATAGCAATGCCCCTGTCTGTGCTAATCTTTCCAGACTTAATAGCTGTATCAACTTGTTGAGCAATAGGAAACATATCTTCCCAATAATGCAAAAACATATTCATGCTATTGGGTAATTCTGGGTGCATCAAGTCACAATCATACAAATATCCTTCTACTAAAAATGCCAATTGATCGCGGCCATCGGCCATATAAGAGACAAGCTTCATACTGGTTGTTTTGAAAGGCGAAAATAGCGGAAAATGCGCTGCTAATTGGTACATTTAATCTATGAAAAGGTTCCTTTCTAAATTACTGCCCTTGATAACCCTATTGTTGGGCAAACAAGTCATGATTAATGCATTGGCACAAAGCAGTCAGGCTTCTATAATAGTAGCTTCAACCAATCCCAACACATGGATCAGGATCAACCAATTGGGCTATCCTCAAAAATCTATCAAAGTAGCGGTATGGTGTAGCAAACAATCTGTGGCATTAAAGGAATTTGAATTGGTAGACGCAAAAACTAACAAGACTGTCTATCGCGCAGCAGCGGGAAAGGCTTTTGGCGCTTATGGGCCTTTTCAACAAACTTTTCGTTTAGACTTTTCTGCATTTACCAATTCCGGGAATTATTATTTGAAAACAGGCAATATTCAATCACCCATTTTTCCCATTAATAATCAGGTCTATGATGGAACGGCTGATTTCTGTTTGCGTTATATGCGTCAACAAAGAAGTGGCTTTAATCCATTTTTAAAAGACAGTTGTCATACCCATGACGGTTATACTGTTTATGCCCCTGTACCTGATGGCACCCATATAGACGTTAGTGGTGGTTGGCACGATGCTAGTGATTACTTGCAGTACTCCGCAACATCGGCCAATGCTACTTATCATTTGCTAGCTGCTTATCGCGATTTTCCTCAACAGTTCAAAGACATAAAACAAGCCAATGGATTGGATGGAAAAAATGGCCAGGCCGATGTATTAGATGAAGCCAAATGGGGCTTAGATTGGTTGCTCAAAATGCATCCCAAAAAAGATTGGCTCTTTAACCAATTGGCCGATGATAGGGATCATAGAAGTATGCGCATTCCCAAAGAAGATAGTTTTTATAATCGCGGTTATGAACGCCCTGTGTATTTTGTCACGGGCAAACCACAGGGCTTGTTTAAATATAAGAATCGTGCAACAGGTGCGGCTTCTACTGCGGGTAAATTTTCCAGTGCTTTTGCTTTGGGTTATCAACTCTTTCAAAAACGCAATCCTAACTATGCCAAGACGCTCTATGAGAAAAGTTTTTCTGCCTATGAAATTGGTTTAAAAATGCCAGGTGTTGCACAAACTGCTCCAGGAGGTGCACCTTATTTTTATGAAGAAGACGATTGGCAGGATGATATGGCTTTGGCAGAGACGCAGTTATACCAAATTACCAAGGACAGAAATTACTTAAAAAATAGTTTTCAAAAATTGCATAAGTCAGTTGATTCCACTTGGATGGGAAATGATACCATGCGACATTATCAATGGTACCCTTTTATACAATTAGGTGTTAACGAATTGGCCAAAACCTCCGAGCTACCTGTAACATCATTTGCAACCATGCAGTTATATGAAAATGAGATTTATGCGGTTTGGAGAAAGGCCATGCACAATGCGTTTTTTAGAGGAGTTCCTTTTACTTGGTGTAGCAATAATTTGACCACAAGTTTTGCCATGGAATGTTATTGGTATAGAACTCAAACAAAAAATAATAAGTATCAGCAATTAGAGCAAGCTAATATTGACTGGCTATTTGGTTGTAATCCATGGGGAACCAGTATGGTCTATGGTTTGCCTGCCAAAGGCGATACACCTGTTGACCCACACTCCGCTTTTACACACTTAAAAAAATATCCCATTGATGGTGGTTTGGTAGACGGTCCGGTGTATACTTCTATCTATCAAAATCTGATTGGTATTAAACTCAATGAGGAAGACGAATACGCAGCATTCCAAAGTGACTTAGCTGTTTACCACGATGACTATGGAGACTATAGCACCAATGAACCCACCATGGACGGGACTGCTTCTTTGGTGTATTTGTTGGCGGCAAAAGCAAATGAATCTTCAAAGGAAATAGCAGATCTCAAGAGAATGCCTTGGATCAATCCCGTAGCGGATCAATTCACCTATTCACATGGGGCAATTGTAAGAGCAAGTACAAGTTCACCAATTATTTCATTGGTGTTTACGGGCGATGAATATGGAGATGGTTTATCTACCATTAGAAAAGCGCTTGATAAAAACAATGTCTTGGGATCCTTCTTTTTTACTGGACGATTTTACAGAAACCCTTTGTTTCAAGAGGATATAAAAATGTTAGCGCAAAAACACCAGATGGGTCCACATTCTGATCAACACTTGCTTTATTGTGATTGGACAAAAAGAGATAGTACCCTAGTTACACGCGCTAGGTTTCAATATGATTTTAATCAAAATATAGCCGAAGTAAGAAAAGTAAATGTGTATGAGGGGAGTAAACAGTTTTTTATTCCTCCCTATGAATGGTGGAATGATGATATTGCTAGGTGGAGTAATGAAAAGGGAATTACCTTATTTAATTTTACCTCCGGTACAGGAACCAATGCAGATTATACCTGGCCAGAGCTAGGTAATTCTTATAAGAGTAGTGAGCAGATTATTAGCAATTTGAAAAAATTTGAAGAGACTAATTCCAATCATTTGAATGGCACTATACTCTTGATTCATGTGGGAACAGATCCTAGAAGAAAGGACAAATTTTATGATTATTTAGATGGCTTAATTGTCTATCTCAAAAGCAAGGGTTATCTGTTTCAAAGAATTGACAATTTATTTCATTGAAATTACCACCTGTCTTCTTCCGGAATATCAGCGGGATCTTGACGGAACTGTTCACGGCTTTTGCGTTTTTGTTCCTGTCTTTCTAGCATTAATTGGGCAATGATTTTTCCTGCGTTCTCTCCTGGATTTTCTGCTAATAATTGTTTGAGTTTTTTCTCAGGTACGTCTACGGCATAGAGCAAGTAAACCAGTTTGGAAAAATCATGCGCTATTAGATGATTGATATGTGCAATCAAATCATCCATGCTCATTTTTTCTAAGGCTTGCAAATCAGTAATGCTATTCATGCTTTAAAATCTGTTCAAACATATTTTTCCATCACACCCAAGCCAAATAAGGCAAAATCATATTTTACTGGGTCCTTTGCATCCAAGGTACGCAAGTATTGGGTTAGTTCTACGGCTGCGGCCCAGTCAGTTTGTTTTCTATCTAATAACTGAAAACGTTTGGCCACCCTTGCTACGTGTAGGTCAATGGGGCAGATGAGATCAGCTGGTGAAATGCTTTTCCAAATGCCAAAATCTACCCCTTGCTTGTCTTTGCGCACCATCCAGCGCAAATACATATTCAATCTTTTGCAGGAAGAATTTTTATAAGGGGTTGCAATATGTTTTCTGGTTCTATTGGGTGCTTCTTCTAAAGAGAAAAAGTATTGGTGAAACCCAGTGAGTGCAGCTTCAATGCGTTTGTCCTGCTCTTCTGCCAGCGCCTGCTTGTTAAAAAAAGCGGACTCCAAACTTTTGTGTTGGCTATAGTGCATCTTCATAAAGCTGATGCTATACAAAAGGTCGGTGGCATTAAATGTTCGGTGTTTGAAACCCAACATTTTTTTCAAATCTGTCTCTTGGTGGTTCAAACAAAAATCATGGGGGGCCAGATCCATGAGTTGCATCAATTCCTTGGCCTTATTGATAATGGTTGTTCTATTGCCCCAAGCAAAGATGGCGGCATAGAAACCTGCTATTTCTATATCCTGTTTTTTGCTAAACAAATGAGGTACACAAATTGGGTCAGCAGCAATAAAACTTGGCCGGTTATAACGGTCCACTTTTTCGTTGAAAAAGGCTGTGAGCGATGCAAGATTTTTGACCTGTTCCAAGACTTGGTGGTTTTTTTGCCGATAATGGTGAAAATTAGTGTTTCAGCGGGAATATGTGCGATTCTGGGTTAACTTTATGTCTCGATTGTACGCGATTTCCATCATCTTAATTTCAACATATGAGAAAGCAGTTTTTTGCAGTGGCAGCCCTTCTAGTCATGGCCATTGCAGTGCAGGCGCAAAATACAAAGCCTGCTAGCACACCCTTGTACAAAAATGCCAAAGCTCCCATTGAACAGCGCATCAAAGACTTGTTGCAGCGCATGACTCTGGAAGAAAAAGCAGGTCAATTAAACCAGGTAAATGGTGGTGTTTTTACAGGCCCTGCGGCCAATGATCCTGGGCAAAAAGCCAAACTGGATTTGGCCAAAAAAGGCGGCGTTGGTTCTTTTCTAAACGTAATTGGTGTTACTGAAACCAGAAATGCCCAACAGGCTGTTGTAGAGAATTCTCGTTTGGGGATTCCTTTATTATTTGGCTTTGACGTAATTCATGGATATAGAACCGTATTCCCCATTCCTCTAGCGGAAGCCGGAACATGGGATTTAGCGGGTATTGAGAAGAATGCAAGCATTCACGCCAAAGAAGCAGCAGCAGCTGGGGTACACTGGACTTTTGCTCCTATGTGCGATATCAGCAATGACCCTCGTTGGGGCCGTGTCATGGAAGGTGCTGGTGAAGATCCCTATTTGGGTGGATTGGTGGCAGCAGCTCGTGTAAGAGGATTGCAAGGCAAACAATTTGACGCAGAACATATCATGGCTTGTATCAAACACTTTGCAGTGTATGGTGCGGTTGAAGCTGGAAGAGAGTATAACAATGTAGACGTATCGCGCGTAGCGCTATGGAACAAATACTTGCCTCCTTATAAAGCAGCAGTAGAAGCAGGTGCTGCAACGGTGATGAATTCTTTTAACGTGTTTGACGGTATTCCTGCCAGTGGTAACAAATATTTGGTAACTGATATCTTACAGAAAAAATGGGGCTTTAAAGGCTTTGTGGTAAGTGACTGGGGTAGTTTTGGAGAGATGATCAATCACGGTTATGCAGTGGATGAAAAAGACGCAGCATTGAAAGCTTTGCAAGCCGGTAGCCATATGGATATGGAAGCCAATGTATCTGGCCGTTTTGTACCCCAATTGGTGAAAGAAGGTAAACTAACCATGGCACAATTAGATGATGCAGTTGGTAGAATTTTATATTTCAAATTCAAATTGGGTTTGTTTGAAGACCCTTATAAATATTCTAATGCAGACAGAGAAGCAGCAACTTTATTCAACGCAGCCAATCGTGCCCAAGCACTAGAAGCAGCTAAAAAAAGTATCCTCTTACTCAAGAACAACCATGATGTACTTCCGCTGAAAACAGATGGATCTAAGATTGCTTTGATTGGACATTTTGCCAATAGTAAGGAAGACTTGTTTGACTTCTGGATTGCCAATGGAACAGCCAATGACGCTGTTACTGTTAAAGAAGGTTTAGAGAAAAGATTTGGTGCCAATAATGTAAACTACGCGGCAGGTTATTTGGCCGATGGTACCACCGATGAACAATTGGTAAAAGACGCAGTAGCTGCAGCCGATAAAGCTTCTGTGGTGGTGGTGAATATTGGTATCAGTGGTAAAATGGCAGGTGAAGACAGGGCACTGTCTAATATTAATATTCCAGAGGGTCAACTGCGTTTGTTACGTGCTTTGCAAAAACAAGGAAGACCCATAATTGCACTAGTAAGCAGTGGTAGACCGCTTGTGTTAACCAATATTCAAGACCTAACTACAGCTATTGTACAAACTTGGATTCTTGGAACAGAAACTGGAAACGCCGTTGCAGCCATGTTGGCTGGAGACTATAATCCATCTGCCAAAGCCGTGATGAGTTTCCCTTTTGCATTGGGTCAAGTACCTGTGTATTACAACCATTTCAACACCAATAGACCAGCACCTGAAACAGGTGATGCTAGTTGGAAGTCTCGCTACCGCGATATTCCCAATGAACCATTGTATCCTTTTGGATATGGTTTGAGTTATACTACTTATAACTATTCCAATCTTTCTTTGAGTTCTGAAAAAATTACCCGCTCTCAACCTTTACAAGTGCGTGTAACCGTGAAAAATAGCGGAAAGGTTGATGGAGAAGAAGTAGTGCAATTGTATATCCGTGATGTTACTGCATCTATTGTACGTCCAGTAAAAGAATTAAAAGCTTTCCAAAAACTATTCCTCAAAGCTGGTGAGTCAAAAGAAATCAGTTTTGTACTTACTGGTAAAGACCTGTCTTTCTATGATGGAGAAGGCAATGCTCGTTTAGAAAATGGCGCCTTTAAAATCATGGTTGGTGGAGATTCTAAAAATGTATTGGAGAAAGGATTTGAGTTGCAATAAACTAAACTGATACTAAATGAAAAAGGCCCCCGATTTTTTATCGGGGGCCTTTTTTAATTTTATCCTATTGCCTGATCCAGGTCTTCTATTAAATCTTCTACGTCTTCAATCCCTACACTCAAACGAATCAGAGAATCTGTTAGACCGTTTTTAATGCGTTCTTCCCTAGGTATAGAAGCATGGGTCATGCTGGCTGGGTGATTGATCAAAGATTCTACACCGCCTAAGCTTTCTGCTAAGGAGAATACCTTGGTAGAACTCAGTACACGCTTGGCGTTTTCAACGCTATCGTCTTTAAGGGTAAAGCTCATCATGCCACCAAAACCGCGCATCTGTTGTTTGGCAATGGCATAATTGTGGTGGTCTTCAAAACCACACCAATAAACCCTTTCCACTTTTGGATGGTTGCGTAAATGGCGAGCAATTTTTTCTCCATTTTCACAATGACGTTGCATACGAACGTGCAAGGTCTTAATGCCACGTAACACCAAGAAACAATCCATAGGGCCAGGAACTGCACCACATGATTTTTGAATAAAATACAATTGCTCACGCAAATCAGCATCATTCATCATCAAACATCCTTGAATCAAATCACTATGACCGCCCAAATACTTGGTGGCAGAGTGCATGACAATATCAGCACCAAGGGTTAAGGGGTTTTGTAAATAAGGAGAAGCAAAAGTATTGTCTACACAAAGCAAGGCACCTGCCGATTTTGCAATCACTGATACCGCGGCAATATCTGTAATATTCATGAGTGGATTAGTAGGCGTCTCAATCCAAATGAGTTTGGTAGCTGGGCTAATGGCTTTGCTAATATTACTTACATCTGTAGTGTCTACATAAATAAACTTGATGCCAAATTTGGCAAAGATCTTGGTAAACAATCTATAAGTACCGCCATACATATCATTGGCCGCAATCACTTCATCACCTGGGGCCAAGAGTTTGATGACCGCATCCGTAGCGGCCACACCACTACTAAATGCCAAACCAAATTTACCTTCTTCCAGTTGCGCATAAGCTTCTTCCAAAGCCTTACGGGTTGGGTTCTGGCTGCGCGCATATTCAAAACCTTTGTTTACACCAGGTGCTTCTTGTACATAGGTAGAAGTCTGGTAAATAGGCGTCATAATAGCTCCTGTAGAAGGATCAGGCTCAGCACCTGCATGTATATATTTGGTACCTAGTCTAACACCGGGTGTTTGTTTATTTTGGCTCATAATTATTTTTTAGTAGTAGTTTCTGGAGCAAGTGTAATGGGTAGCACTGTTTTAATTTCATCCCAAACAATGACCATATTGGCGCCATTTTTAATGTCTTCAAAATAAATGGTAAATGCTTCTACGTTTTCACTGTTTTTATCAATATCCACTTCTGTACGTAACAAGTCTTTTTTGCCGTCGTAAGTAAAATTGCCCCAGCAGAAATTATCCTTATTCAAGATCAGGGTCCACTTGCTTTCAGTTGGAAGACAATAAAAAGTATACCTGCCCTTGGCTATGAGTTTACCGGCAATCTTGACGTTTTTGAAAAATTCAATTTCTGTTGCTTCGTTTGCACCTAGTCTCCAGAGTTCGTTGTATTTGATAATGCCTCCAAAAATGGTTCTACCACCTTTTAAAGGTCTGCCATAGATCACCCTAGCAATGGGCTGGTCTTTGGCCATCCCCTTCATTTTTAAAAGGGGGTAATTGGCAGGCCAATAACTCATGTCCATGGGCGATTTGTCTAGTTCGGTTGGTTTTGGTTGGGCCCAAATACTAGAGGTAATGGCCATACAACAGCATAACAGGATTGATTTCATATAGAAAGTACTTGAAGGATTGATGAACAATAACAAAGATAAGGGGCTAATGGTTCTGCAAATCTTGCCAATAGCTTTCTGCCATATTTTTAACAGCTGGAAAAAAATCAAGGTAACAATCTGCTAATAAGGGCAGATTGGCTTCAAATAATTGAAATGCTACAGCCGAATCTGATAAATAGGCCGCTCTTCTTACTAACCCACCAAAGCTTTTTTCAATACCCCAGGTAAAGCGATAGTTGTACAACCAGTCCTGTGTTTGCATATAGGGTAGCATACGGGCAAATTTTTCTGGCAAAAAAGAGTGCTGCGCTATCAAGGAAGTATATACGCGGGCAGAAAAATTTTGCCATCCGGCTTCATCCATGATATTACTATCCAATGCCAGAAAATGGTCATAGACCACATCCATAAAAGCCCCAGCATAGAGCCCTACTGCAGGTTTGAATATTGCTTTGCCCCTAGCAGTGGCAGCATGGCTATCTGTAAAAGCATCAATGGCCCTGTGTAAGCGAATCCCCTCTTGAATGCCCTGGGGGTAGTCATACTGTTTTTTCCCCTTTACATAATCACTGATCATATTGCCCACCAAGAGCTGGGGCTGGTCAAATGATAGATAAGCATGTGCCAGAAGATTCATGCTGCAATAATAACCGAAACCTAGCTTTCTTAATGAGTTGTTTTCAAAATCCAAGCACCCACCAAATTAGCAGCATCTGGTGAAAAGGTTTCATCAATAGTATCATAGGTCTGAACTTTTGTCTTAGCCGTTTGGAATAAGTGGTTCAAATTAGGAAGCGCGTGTACTTCATATTTCTTGTTCTTCCCTTTTTTCAAAGCGGTTTCAATGGCGCTTAGATTTTCATCACAAGACACTTGAATATCAAAAGTTCCATTTAAAGCCAATACAGGAATTTTCAATTTTTCTAAGTTGATACTGGGTTGATAGTTTAAAAAATAATTCAGCCAAGCAAGTCCAGCTTTGTATTGTTGGGCCATAGAAAGCATCGCTGCCTGCGGCGATGTGATAAAGAGTTTTTTCTCCAAACTATCTGGAACAGATTTTTTCCAATTGCCATATACCTGTTTCATGTCTGATTGAACGGCATCAAAATCAGTTGACTTTCCAAATGCACGGTTCATGCCATTGATCAAACTATCCGCCAAAGCTTTGTCAGGGGCAGAAAGATTGGCCATTTCAAAACTGCGTCTCATTTGAAAATTCCAGATCTCTTGACCCATTTGGCCTGGTCCTGCAAGCAAGACTATAAAAGCAACTTGCTTATTACTCACCGCCACCATGGGCGCAATCATACCGCCTTCACTATGACCAATTAATCCAATTTTTTTCTTGTCAACATCTGAGCGGCTCAGTAAATATTGAATACTATTATTTACGTCACCAGCAAAGTCAACAGAAGTCAATTTGGCTGGATTGGGACCCAGGCTTGATTTTCCAGCACCGCGGTCATCCACACGTAATACTGCAATACCTTGCTTGGTTAACAGATCTGCTAATACACCATAGGTTTTATGACCAAACATGGTGCCATCCCTGTCTTGGGTGCCACTGCCCGAAATAAGGATTACGGTTGGAAAATTGCTTCCTTGAGCCGGTTTGGTAAATGTGGCTCCATATTGCAAACTGCTATCTGCATTTTTGTAAATGACTTCTTCAGCTACATACCCAAAAGGCGCTTTAGGTGTTTGGGGTCTAACAGGAGCAGTTGGAGGTTTAGGAACATCTTTTTCATCCATCCGCTTCATGTTTAAGGGCGTTTTAAAATTCCCCTGTTTAAAATTCCCGTGTATGCTATCCTTGCCATTCCAGCTACCGCGGTAGCCTGCATTCATGATTTTAATCTCAGCTAAAATACTATCTCCCACCAATTCTGTTTTACTACCCTGTAAACCAAAACTATTTTGATCAGGACTATCAAAACTAGAACTGTATTCGTTACCTGTTTTATCTACGTGCATCACAAAACGGATCTGTCTAGTACCCACAGTTAGAAAACCCTGCCAAACACCAACAATGCTTTGCGCTTGAGATGTAGATACAGCAAGCAATAGGCAAATAAGAATGGAGATTTTTTTCATGGTATTAGGATTGGTGTTTTTTGTAATAACGGTAAGAAAAAATAAAGGGAACAATAGATATGATTACTGTAATGGCAGTAAACACAATCCAACCCGCAACGCTAGGTAAAACCAAACTCAGGATAGCAGCAACCAAGCCTCCAATTACCCAAATCTTTCCTGCCAATAAATGGGTAGCACGCCAATTATCTGGGTCTTCTAAAGCCCAAGGCGTTCTAAAACCCGCAAAATAATTGGGTTTGATGGTATGCATATAATTACCCATGAATACAAACAATAGACTCATCAATGGCAAAATAAATTTTGTACCATTGAAACTGCTATTAACCGCAGATTGAAGAATAATCATATTGAGAATACCCATAAAAACTACCAATACCAACCCAATCTTATTGAGAAAAACAGGGGATTGGCCAGCCGATTTTTTGGGATCTATTTGTGGTAAAAATTTCATTAAAAAATAGCAGCTAAGTCCAACTACATCCAATAAAATGGTGGTAAATATGAGGGTGGATTTTTCTCCAAAACCATCGGCCTTGCCCTCTAAATTAAAATGGGTGGGTACAGTATCTGGTAAAAAAGAATATACAGAAGCCAGATAGACCAAGGGCATACCCAGTGCTGCTAGGATGATGATAATATTAAGGGATTGATTATTTTTCATGCTATTTCTTTTTTGTTTTGGTAAACTGAACTACCCATTTGAGTACTTCATCCATCACCGTAGTATTCAAGGAGTAATTGATAAACTGTCCTTCTTTAACAGCAACCACCAATTCTGCTTGTTTTAGTAAATCAAGGTGATGGGAGATACTTGGTTTTGACATATGGAACCTATCGGCAATCTCGCCCGCATTCAGGTCTCCTTCCTTGAGCATCTCAAGGATGGCTCTCCTGGTGGGATCGTTTAATGCTTTGAATAGGTGGTTCAAGGTTAATTATATATTTAGACAAATGTCTAAATATTAATCGAATCACCAAATTAATTTTTTGTAGGGACAGTGATTTTAATAAAATCTGTCTTTAAGAACTATTTAAAAATGTCAAGGTTAACCGATGTTAAAACCGCTTTTAATTTTTAACCCAATGGTAACCGGGTTTTAAGATTTTTTTGTGAATTCTAGCACAACCATTGTGGTCAAAGGGTTTCAGCCTTTTATTAACCTTGCTTAACGCCGTTTTTAACACCGTTCATCCTAAAACAGTTCCCTTCTCAAAAACCTCATCACATTCCACAAAACAAAGTCTATTCCATTTCTATGTTTGTCTTGTCAAAACAGACAACCAAATCCAATCAACAATCCCAAAAAACCAAACAATGAAAAAAATTATCATCGCCGCCATTTTTGCAGCAAGCATTATCAGCTCCGCTTTTGCAGCAGACGCAAGTAAAGTAAGTCTTAAAGTAATGGACAGTTTTAAAAAACAATTCCGCAATGCAGCACAAGTGGAATGGACCATTAAAGAACAATTTACCAAGGCTAATTTTACCGTAAATGGAATAGCCGTAGAAGCATTTTTTGACAAAGAGGGTGAATTAATAGGTACCAGCCGTCACGCTGAATTCAATCAATTGCCATTGGGTGCAATTGAAAAAATTCAACAGGACTATGCTAATTACCAAGTTAGTTCTACCATTGAATTTGATCAAAAGGGAGACCGTAATTTTTATGTTTCTTTGGAAAAAGGAAATAGAAAACAGATTCTAGTTGTATCGCTATATGGAGAAGTAAGCAAATTTGAAGGTTTAGGTAAATAAGATCGTTATTTTCTATTACCGGATTCATAAAAATATGACGCCCTCAATAAATTTAAATCTTATTGGGGGCTTTTTATTGCAGGTAAGTTCCCATGGTATTAAATCCGTAACCTGCTGATTTAAGGTCTTTGATCAAACGATTGAGTTTGTCTAATAACTTGGGTCCACAATCTGTTCTGGTATAAGCGGGCAGTCCATAAGCTTCAATAGCAACAAATTCCCAGGGATGAAAATAGAGGCAGACATAGCCGTCTTTTTTCAACGTGTTTTTGGTCCAGGAAAGAAATAGGGAATAAGGGAAGTTTTTAAAACTCAACCAGAATAAAGGGATCCGCATGGGTGATACAGAAGCTGGCATTCTAGTCATGCCCTGGTCTTGATAAACTGTTCTTGGAAGATGCAGGTTATTATAACGGCCGGGTATCCAAGTTGGATTAATAGAAGAATCATAACTAAACCCTGCTTTGATTACTTCTGACATCTCCACTTTGCGCATCCTTGGCATCCTTAGTCCTCGAATCTCTTGACCACTGATGTTAGACAATACTTCTCTTGATTGTAATAAGTGTTCATTCTCAAATGCCGAATGATAAAATGTATGAGAAGCAATCTCGTGTTTAATAGCATGTTCCCGAATAGCGTCAGGAAAATGTTGTGCAAAATTAGCGGTGGTAAATAAAGTAGCAGGAACTGCGTGTGCGTCTATCATGGGCATTAAAACATCTAGCCCCGCTTTTCCCACATGCATCTGCTCTTCTACAGAGATTGGAAAGTTATATTCCAAAGGCATGTCAAATTCCTCTACGTCAAAACTCAAGAGTACCTGTGGCTTCATACCAAATTGGTTTCCTTGATAATATAGTGCGGTCGTTGTTTGCTCTGTTGAAATAGCTTGCCCAAGTACATGCCAATAATTCCTAAGATCATCAATTGTAATCCACCAAAGAAAGCTATAGTGGCAATGATAGATGTCCAACCAGAAATGGCGTGTCCAAAATAATAACTATAAATAATATAGGGTACATAGAGCAAGGAGATCAATGAGAAACTCATGCCCAAATAGGTTGCTATATATAATGGCTTGGTACTAAAAGAAGTGATTCCTTGCAGCGCAAATCGAATCATTTTCTTCATGGTATATTTAGACTTTCCCTTGAGTCTTTCTGCGGGTTCGTATTCAATACCTGATTGTTGAAACCCCATCCACTTAACCAATCCGCGCAAAAACAAATCGGTTTCTTTAAATTCTCTAAATACGTCTACCACACGCCTGTCCATGAGTCTAAAATCGGCCGTGCCCTGTTCTAATTCAATGTCTGATAAGTTGTTGATGAGGTTGTAAAACATATTAGATGTTTTACGTTTCATCATGGGCATGTCTTGGTGGTCTTTGCGTATGGTATAAACAATATCATTGCCTGCTTCCCATTGTTCTAATAGCACAGGTATCAATGCTGGTGGATGTTGCATGTCTCCATCCATCATGATGACAGCATCGCCCCCGGCAAGATCTAGCCCAGCTTTTAGCGCATTTTGGTGTCCAAAATTTCTGGACAATCCAATATAACGGATATGGGAATTGGTTGTTGAAATGGCTTTTAATAGGGCCAAAGTTCCATCACTACTACCATCGTCTACAAAGATCAATTGGTATTCATATTTCAAGTTTCCCATAACCTGACCCACAGCATCTATCAATACGGGGATATTGCCTTCCTCATTGCAAGCGGGAACTACTATGGAGATTTTCTTAGTCATGCTGGGTGTTTTTGGCAAAATCCTTAAACAGCAACTGGAAAATTAGCACAGACCAAGCAATAAAACAAGGAAGGGCTTTTAAACTGTATTTGACTATGTATTCGGTTCTAATAAATCTTGGAACTAAATCAGTAGGAGAAAGAATGGTTAGTAAAAAGGTCAATACCAAAATGCCTATGATCCATTTACTTCTTGGTATGGATTCATTGGCATACCAAATGGCCAAACCTGTTACGGCTATCACATAAGTAGGGGACTCAGCACCTGAACTAAAAATGACTACGCCAATCAGTGCAAGTGCCAAATAGCTTAATTGAAATCCTATCTGTTTGTATTGTTTGACTCTCAAAAAAGGTAAGAGATAGCAAATGGCTGCAGGAACAGTAAACCAATAATTGGGAAGGGTTCCAATACGGGTGATTCTTCTAGCCATACCCATCACAGAAATATCTTGCATACCCAAAACATCAATCACAATATTGGTAGCATTTTTGTCAACCAAAGAATGATACCAGTCTTGGTAAGATTGAATAATAAAAGCAGGTGAAGAAATGAGCATGGGCGCACAAAACAAGATCAGCAACCAAGCCAATCCGCTCAAAACAAATTTGATTTTATTGTCTGAAAAGAAAAAGAATGCAATACCAACAATGCTATAGATCTTGATATAAAAACCTGCTACTATAAAGAAGGTAGCCCAGAGATCCTGTTTGCGTTGGGTATACACATAGCTCAAAACCATCCAACCCGTGAGCATGGGATTGAATTGAACACTATGAATGGCGGTCATCATTTCAATGGCGCCAATGAGCAAAACAATGGACTGTTGCTTTTGAGAAAGTGGTAGTTGTTTAATGGCAAAAAACAATACAGCTGCATTGGCCAGACACCATAAAAAACAGCCCAATAAGGTGGGCAATAGGGCAAAAGGAGCAATCAATAAAGCAAACAATGGCCCATAGTGATTAGCGTCAAAATATTCAGTTGGATAAAGGCTAAATAGGTTTTGTTGTTGCAGGGTATGCCAGAATACCTGCTTGTAAATCAAGTAATTATTAATGTCATCTAGGCCCCGGCTCATTTCTAGGGATGCCGCTACCAGTGCCAAAGCAAACCAAAGGAATGCTGGAAAGGGGATGGCCCATTTGCCAATTTTGATATGTTTGAATAAAAACTCCATCTGGGGGGCATTGAGCCGTCTACAAAAATATCGGAAGATTTGTTACCGAATATTAATATTCCTAGTTTTTGAACTTTCTTGAAAACCGCCTTAAAAAAATTACTTTTGCCCCCTTAAATCATTATTTCAACATATAAAGTACCATTATGAGCAAAGGACCCGTATCCCAATTCATACAACACCATTACCGTCACTTTAATGCGGCAGCCCTAATAGATGCTGCAAAAGGCTATGAAACCCATTTGTTAGAGGGTGGTAAAATGCTAGTAAGCTTGGCAGGTGCCATGAGTACCGCAGAGTTGGGCATTAGCTTGGCAGAAATGATTAGACAAGACAAGATTGCCATTATCAGCTGTACTGGTGCCAACTTGGAAGAAGACGTAATGAACTTGGTAGCGCATAGCCATTACAAGCGTGTGCCCAATTATCGTGACCTGACTCCCCAAGACGAGTGGGATTTGTTAGAGAACCATTATAACCGTGTTACAGATACCTGTATTCCAGAAGAAGAAGCATTCCGTAGACTACAGAAGCACTTGGTAAAACAATGGAAAGACGCTGAAGAAAAAGGTGAGCGCTATTTTCCACACGAGTTTTTGTACAAAACCGTTTTGTCTGGTGAACTAGAACAATACTATGAGATTGATCCAAAGAATAGCTGGATCATTGCTGCTGCTCAGAAAAATATTCCAATTGTGGTTCCAGGTTGGGAAGACAGTACTACAGGTAATATTTTTGCTAGCTATGTAATCAAGAATGAATTAAAAGCATCAACCGTAAAAAGCGGGATTGAATACATGGTTTGGTTAACCGAATGGTATAGGGCCAATAGTGGTGGAAAAGGCGTTGGATTCTTCCAAGTGGGTGGTGGTATTGCAGGAGACTTTCCAATTTGCGTAGTGCCCATGATGTACCAAGATTTGGAATGGCACGATGTTCCTTTCTGGAGCTATTTCTGCCAGATCAGTGATTCTACAACTTCTTACGGATCTTACTCTGGTGCGGTTCCCAATGAAAAAATCACTTGGGGTAAACTAGATATTCATACACCTAAGTACATTGTGGAAAGCGATGCAACCATTGTAGTTCCACTAATCTTCGCGTACCTACTTGGTTGGTAAATTTTTAGTGAAGAACGAAGAGTGAAGAGTGAAGAATGGACGCTGATCTCAGTATGCGAGTTACTTAGGCTGCGCCTAAGTTTTAGTAAAAGAAAAACTTGTACAAAAAGAGAAACCCAAGGCATGCCTTGGGTTTCTTTATTTAATTTAATAAAATCACTCTTCACTCTTCACTCTTCACTCTTCACTCTTCACTCTTCACTCTTCACTCTTCACTCTTCACTCTTCACTCTTCACTCTTCACTCTTCACTTATCTACCTGGCATATTCAATTTCAAATCACGCTTCAACATATTATCTCTGTTAGCAATTTCCCATGAAGTATGGAAAATCATCAAGACGCGTTTTTGCATGAGGTCAAAATTGATTTTCTCAATGGTATCAGTTGGTTGGTGATAGTCAGCCAACAACATGCCATCATAGAAGAACAAAATTGGAATTCCTTTTTTAGCAAAATTGTAATGGTCGCTGCGGAAGTAAATTCTGTTTCTATCATTAGGATCATCATACTTGTAATCCAAAGTGATTTTAGAAGAATTGGCGTTAGCTGCTTCGTTGATAACAGGCAAATCAGTACTCAATTTGTCATGACCAATCACATATACATAGTTCAATGAATCAGCGGTTTTGCGCTCAGTATCTACACGGCCAACCATGTCAATATTTAGATCAGCAGTGGTTTTTTCAACAGGGTAGATAGGGTGTTCAGAATAGTAATCAGAACCCCAAAGTCCTTTTTCTTCTCCGCTCACAGTCATAAATACAATGCTTCTTCTTGGACCCTTACCTTTTTTAGCGGCAGCAGACCAAGCTTCAGCCATTTGCATCACACTCACAGTACCAGAACCATCGTCATCAGCACCATAATAGATCACGTCTCCACGTTTACCTAAGTGGTCATAGTGACCAGTAATAAACAGGTATTCGTCTTTTTTATCGGTACCAGGAAGCAGTGCAACCACGTTGCTACTTTCTAGGTTTTCTGTGGTTTTGGTTGCAGCCAATTTAAGCTCGGCAACATAATTGCCTTTCTTTAAATTTTTAAAATCAGCAACGCTTAATTGACTTGTTCTACCAACAAGGGCGGTAGCTACTTCTGTAGAAATAGTGGCCATTAAAAATGATGCTGCGTTAGTTTTATTCAGGTACATATTGCCTTTTACAGGAGTTGGGTTCTTTCTAGGAAAGTCAGCCGAAATGACCAACAAGCCAGCAGCACCCTTTGTCATAGCTACACGCATTTTAGCAAAAGAAGAAGAAGGGCTGGTGTTCATGCCTCTTCCACCTTGAGCCGGAGCAGCAGTAGCGGTGGCGCTTCCTTCTAATACCAAAACAACCTTGCCCTTAACGTCTAAGTTGGCGTAGTCATTGATTTTGTTGGCGGAATCTACTATGCCATAACCAGCAAAAATGGTATTGTTATAACCCCAATCGCCACTGGCAATAGATTGCAAGGAAAAACTATAGTCTTTGTCCCACTCAAAATTTCTACCATTCACGCTCAGCTTTTTATTGGTCAAAGCGTCTTGGTAAACAGGATACAATTGCTGATAGCTATCGCCATTACCTGGTTTCAATCCCATTCTTTTGAATTGGGCCTCAATATAGGCGGCTGCTCTTTTCTGTCCAGGAGATGCGGTTTCACGCCCTTCCATTTCAGCACTGGCTATCACAGACAATTTTTCTTTTAAACCTTGTTGGGTAATCAGTGACCCGTATTTTGTCAGGTCTTCTTTGCTTTGAGCAAAAGCCATGCTGCCTATCAAGGGAAGGCAGAGGAATAACAGTTTTTTCATTTCTCGGTTTTGGTTTTGAATTATTCGCAAGCTATTTTATTAACACGGGTAGCATGTCTGCCGCCTTCAAATTCGGTACTGATAAAGGTTTCCACCATTTGTTGTGCTACGTGCACGGATACAAAGCGGGCGGGAATACAAATGATATTGGCATTATTGTGTTGACGAATCAGCAAAGCCACATCGTTCTGCCAGCATAGACCTGCGCGAATCTGTTGGTGTTTATTGGCAGTAATGGCTACACCATTAGCACTTCCACAAAGTAGGATCCCACAAGCTGCCGTTCCTGTTTCCACGGCAGTTGCTACTGCATGCGCATAGTCTGGATAATCAACTGAATCAGGTGTGTAAGTACCATAATCCTTTACCGCAATCCCTTTTGCTTCTAAGAAGCCAATTAGGTTTGCCTTGTATTCCAAACCCGCATGGTCGCTACCTATGGCAATGGGTTTGCTGCTGTCAAAAACAAAAGACATGTACATTCAGGTTTAATAGGTGCCGAAGTTAATTGTTTGCACTTATCTCACCTCAAAAAAAGTATCAATGGATAAAGCTTATTTGATTAGCTCCATTCTTCCTTTTCCTTGGCTTGTTCTTGCTTGTAAACTCTAGCAGAAACAATAATGCTCAATTCATACAACAGGAATAAAGGAATAAATACAATCAATTGACTCATCCAGTCTGGGCTTGGCGTAATAAAAGCAGCCACCAATAGGATAACAACAATGGCGTATTTACGGGTGCTACGTAAAAACATGGGGGTAATTAAACCAATCCTGGTTAGGATAAAAGCCAAAACTGGCAATTCAAAAGCCAGTCCGCAACCTAGGATAATATTGGTCAAATTGTCTACATAGTCAGCAAATGTAGGTCTGGTGGTTAGCATACCCTTGGTACCCAATTGGAATCCACCCAAGAAATTAAAGGTAAATGGCCCAAGTAAAAAGAAGCCAAATGCACCGCCTAAAAAGAAAAAGAAAGACACCCAGAAAATGATAAAGCGGGTATTCTTGGTCTCTGTGTCTTTTAGAGCGGGTTTTACAAAACGCCAGAATTCCCAGAAAATATAGGGGAAAGCTGCAATAACACCACCAACTAAAGCAATGCTGATAGCTCCTAAGAACTGACCACCAAAAGTGGTGGTTTGCATTTCTACCTTAACAGGGGGCATACACAAAGCCTCGCCCATATGTGCCCAGTGGCTAAAATTGCACAATGCCCTATAGCTAATAAAATCAGGGTTTACAGGCCCTAAAATAATATAATCAAAGATCCAGTCCCTGTAAATGAAAATGACCGTAGCCATGACCAAAATGGCCAAAACGGAACGGATGATATGAGAACGCAGTTCCTCTAAATGATCTATAAAAGTCATCTCTGCTTTTTCGGAATCGGGATTTCTATTGAATAAAGCCATTGTTCTGATAGCGGTTATGGGCGGCAAAGTTAGGGGCTAGTACTGCTCAAAGGGCAGTTATGGCAACAACTTATTTTAAAATCTTCATTTTAACCATTTCTATACGGGTGTCACTCACGGCAACCACATCAAATTTATAGTGGCCAATAATGATGTTTTCTTTCAATTTGGGAATGGTTTCGTGTTCATTAATGATATAACCACTCAATGTTTCTGAGTCTGCTACGGGGAAATCCAATTTGTATTTCTCGTTCAAATAATCCAATTCCAATCTGCCAGAAAACAGGAATTCATCCTCGGTTAATTGCTTTTCCTCAAATTCTTCAACATCATACTCGTCATGGATCTCTCCAAAAATCTCTTCTAACAGGTCTTCCATGGTCACTATTCCAGCTGTTCCACCAAATTCGTCTACCACCCAGGCAATGCTCCTGCGTTCCTTGGTAAACTTATTCATTAGGTCTGTGGCGCTCATACTTTCTGGAACCACCATCATGGGGTGCATGATAGATTGTATGCTGGCGGGTTTTTGAAATAGGTCTAATTGGTGTACATAACCCAAAATATTGTCAATATTATCGTCATAGACCACCAACTTGCTCAACTGAGTATTGATAAAATGGGTTTTCAATTCCTCAATACTTTCATGAATTTCAATAGCTTCAATCTCTGTTCTAGGAACCAAACACTGTCTAATTTTGACCATTGGTAAGCTTAATGCGTTTTCAAAAAGCTCTGTATTTAATTCAGGATTGTCCTCATCCTGTTCCTTTGTTTGCTGAAAAAAATGCTCCAAATCCACTTTGTTAAAAGCTTCATTCTTGTCATTCATGCGCATATTGAAAATATACTTCAGGATCCACTGAGAAATACTCACCAACAAATTGGCAATGGGTTGGAATAAGGTATAGAAGAAATGGGCAATGGGCGCAAAGCTGGTTAACAAACTATCATTACGGGCTTTGAAAATGGCTTTGGGAATGAATTCTCCCAATACCAATACCACCAAGGTAGAGAGCAGGGTATTGACAAATAATTGGATGCCACCGTTCTCAATATGAATGGGACGCCAAGCAATTTTTTTAAGCAATTCATCAAAAAGCAAACCATAGATAACCAAGAAAATATTCAAACCCACCAGACAAGAGCCGATGAATTTGGCAGGGTGTTCCATAAAATTGGCCACCATTAATGCGGATTTTCTACCCTGTTTCTTTTTTAATTCAATGCTCAATCTATTGGCGCTAACAAAGGCAATTTCATAGCCTGCAAAAAAACCAATCATCACAAGTGTGCCAATGATGGAAAGGATGGTATATAGTTCAGACATATAGGAAAAATAGTATAAAAATCTTGAAACGCAAAGCTAGGGTAAAGCCAGCAAACAAGAGTGCCCCAAGGAATTGGGGCACGTGGGTTAACTAACAACATGAGAAACGGTTGGCATATCCAACCGGACAGATTTGAATTATTTAAAATCTACCGTACAATTCTGGCATTTCAGGTCCAATTTGGCACCTTTTCCGTCTCCAACTGTAGCTGTAAAATGACTATCTGAATCCCCATCTCCGGTACTACGGGCAAGGGAGCGGTTAATGGATCTTAGGTTTTCTGTTAAGCCATCTTCTTTGACATTGCCAGATTTTGTAAGTGCTTCTTTTTCAACAAGAACAGGCTTTTTCTCAAATCCAGCATAAACGGTGCTATAAGCTCCTATATAAGCAACAGCATAACTTTTTACATTGCGCATGGGCAGGCGAATATCAGCATATTTATTATTGATTTTAATGCTTTCCAGCGATGCGGCAATATTGCGCACTTTCACATCGGCATTAGTACCTTCCAGGTCTAAGGCAAAATTGAGTTTAGTAATTCTCAGGTTGCCATAGTTTTTGCGTCCTTGCAAACTTCCAACGTCTTCCAATTCATATTCATCATTGATACTGCGAATGGTAATTGTTTTAACGGTGCCCGCTTCAATAGTAGCATACTTGGTATCCAAGTCTAGTTCCTGGGCATCTTTCATGATAAAGCGTCCATTGATTAATTCTACCTCTGCAGATCTAATATTTCCAGCACTAATATTGGCGTATTTTGAACGTAGGGTTAGGTTGCCCACGTCTTGCATTTCCAAACCACCATTGGTAATATCTGCATTGAGTTTGTTCAAATTGCCAGAAATTAAAACTTCCGCATATTTGGTTTCCAAGTCTACTTTGTTATCCTTAGGAACATAGATGGTTACCTGTCTTTTCAATTTAGATTGGGTGCCAATATTTTTACCATCGGCATTAAAGACTGCCGTACTATTGTTGCTACCACTGCTCCAAGCAAAAGCACTGCCGTTTACAGTATAAGACCCTCCGCCTACTGTGCCAGATTTAATTTTAATAGAACTTGCTGCTGAACGCAAACTGATATTGAGTTTTTCAAACCACTCTTCATCAGAAATTTTTGTGCCTTCACCTTCGTAGAAAATAGTGGTTACTATTTTCACCTTAGCTTGTTCCCAAGTTTTGATTTCAATGGTGCGGTTATTATTTTCTATATAGATATCCTGTGCTTTTGAAGCAGCTACTTCTGTGCTAATTTCTTTTGACTTTAGGTCTTTGGGGTCAATCTCTTTATAACCCACAACAGTTATATTTCGAAGTAGTTTGTCTGCGTCAGACTGTATTCTGACACCTTCCGCCTGAAGTTTGTCACCTTCTGCTTGTACTCTAGCAGCTTCAGCTTTTAAGGATGGTTTTGTTGCCTGTTGCGCAAAAGCTGTGAAGCTGCTGACTAAAAAAATGCTAGTGAGTAATTTGCTGATAATTGGTTTCATATGCTGTTTTTATAGATTCAAGAAATAGGTTTTTGCAGTGTCAACTGATTCGCGGTTTTGTTTGTAGCGCGTATTGAGTTTCTGCATTTCATTTTGCAATTGTTTGAGCATGGTGAGTTTTTGTTGGTATACATTGATCAGTTGATCCAACAATTCATCCGTCATGCCATTCTTGCTTATGAACACCTTGATTTGTTTTTCGTCTTTTTCCATCTGTTGCATTTGCAACTTAAAGTCCTTAAAATAACTGGGCGATTCTGCATACAGTGGGGTAGTGCTAATCCTGGCTTTTTGCAGGTTAATCACCTGGGTGAAACTAGACTCCAAGGAGGCCATTTTTACTAGATCATTATTGGAGAGTTCACTCACTGTATGGATGGTGGTGATAGGTGTTGCAGCAGGAAAGCCTCTTTGTATGTCCTTGGCTTTTGCAGCTGGTTTTGTAAGGGCTGCTGTAATGGTTCTTTCAATGGTATCCACCAAACTTGGTTCAACAGTTGGTAGAACTGGTTGCTTTATTTCTTTAACCAATTCTTGCGTTGGTTGATTTGGTTGGTTCCAATACCAGAGACCAGCTCCAGCTATCAATAGCAAGATAGCTGCTGCCGCCCATCTATAGCCTATACGAAACACAGGTGTTACAGCGGGTTCCAAAGACTCGCTAATGCCTGTCCAAATTTTTGGACTAGGAGCATCATCTCCTAATTGGTCCCGATGGTTTTGAAGATATTTTTTTAGTTCATCCATGTATTTGAATTGCGGTACTAATGCGTGTTCTTAATAATTGTTTGGCCCTATGATATTGACTCTTGCTGGTTGATTCTGAAATTCCCAATTGCTCTGCAATTGCTTTATGACTCAAATCTTCAATAGCATAAAGGTTAAAGATTTCTCTACATCCGTCTGGTAAGGCCTTGATCTGTTGGTGTAGTTGGTCTAGACTTACCGTTTTCCACCAAGCCATTCCTTCCTCGTCTGCCCTTTCTTCTAAATGCTCTTCCCAGGGTTCTAACCTGATTTGTTTCTTGCTATGCCTGATACATTCATTCACTACAATTCTGCGCAACCAACCTCCAAATTGCAAGGGCTCTTTTAATTGATCCAGTTTTTTAAAAGCTAGGATAAATGCGTCTTGCAATAAGTCTTCTGCTTGTTCCCGATTGCCCGTCATCCTAATGCAAATCTGAAACATGGCTTTACTGTACAATTGATACAACTGACCCTGCGCCAAAGCATCGCCCTTCATGGCTTTTTGCACCAGTGTAGCAGGTATGTTGTTAGTTGCTTCCAAATCTTGTACAGTTATAAGAGTGCTCGAATGGAAAAAGGTTGGAATTAATACTCAAAAAAATCTTTTCTATTAGAACTACCAAGCCTTACTTGATAGTACTACTATCCGGAACTACAAAAAAACTGCCGGGTTGAATATGGTTAATATGCACGTCTGCCAGGTTCTGGTCTGAATTAAAACCAATCCCAAATAGTCGCTGGCGCGATGGGTTGGATTGACTGATAAACACTTCTTTTTCCGTTGAAAAACGTTGAGTGGTTTGATCCCAGACAAGTTCTTTGCAAATGAGGGTGTCTCCTTTTACGTTAAAAACAATTACGCTATCGCGCAAGAAAATTTTGCTTTCTCTTTCTATATAACTGCCATATCGTGCAAACAATTTGCTTTGCAGTTTTAGGCTGTCTGTAAAAAAATCTACTCTTAAGGTTTTGGGGTATTCTACTTTTCTTCCATTCTCATCCATGCTCAACAACATCAGTGGTGCCGTTAATTTGGCCCTGGTTTTGCCGTCTTGGCTCATATAGCTCAAGACATTATTGGCCTCGTCTACGCCTTTAACTTTCACACCCAAACTCTTGACCACATTAATATCATTCTCACAACCCGTGCACACAAAAAAGCAGCCAATAACTATGGCTGCTAGCTTGTATAAATTATGTGAAATTTGATTAGTCATATTTGCGTGGGATAAACCAGATATCGCTCAAGCTAAGTCCAAAAGACAATCGTAAAAAGCTTTCTGTAATATTATTCACAGAAGTTCCACGTTTTCCAAATTGGATAGCGGTATTAACAATGGTAAACTGATTGCTATAAGTATTCCACTTTCTAACTGGGATGCCCAATCCAAAAGATCCACCAGTTGTTTTTAAGCCATTTCCATCAGGATTCACGTATTCTAAACCAGTGAAAAATCCAAAGCGGTAATTCACGGTTCCCCAATAAGATCTACCACTAACGGGATCAGGTGAAATTTGTGCGCCAACCTTGAACATCCAACTATCAGAAACCGCATCGGCCTGGCCATAATAGCGGTATTGGCTCCATTTGGTGGCAGTGTATTCAGCACCAATGCTCCAGATATCAAACAATCCCCTTGGGGCTAGAACAGTTTTTCTAAATGTAATACCAGCAGCATAAGTAGCTGGCATGGTAATGGTTCCTTTTTGATTGGCCACATTGTACACGGTGTCAATTCCTACCAATTCTCCAATAGAATTAAAAGAAACAGTTGCCCTATCAATATCTTGTTTGGCCTTCATGTCATTACCCAAAGTTCCAGTAACTCCCAACCTCACCAAATAGGTTTCAGTTGTTTTAATTCTTGGGATATTGACTTTTTTAATGGCAAATTCCCACTGGCTTCCACCAGAAAGGAATAATCCACTAAAAGTACTGGTAGTACCTGATTTGGATTGTTTGTAGGCAATGGAATCATTTACAAAAGTTAGAAAAGTAGATACTTCTTTTCTGCCAAAATTGATTCCAGTATTAAACCCAATGCTAAAGCCCTTCCATTTTTTACCAACACCAATAAAGGCTTGGTTTAAACCGCCTGAGCCGCTATATGTTTTTTGAGTACTGTCACCTGCTGATCTTCCAGCTTCAATAATGCTGTAATTGATCCTACTCAAGGGTCTGAGGCCAAAAGCCATACCAATCCCTCTTTTCTTGTTTAGTGGCATACCCAAGGCAAAATAAGAAGGCACTAAGTAGTTAGAACTGAATTTGCCGCTAGGGTTATTGCTTTTGAGTGACCTTGAATCATAGGTTAATCCTATATCATAAGAAATCAGGTACAAATTGCTATAAGCCGCTGGATTGACAAAATTCACGGTTTGACCGTTATTATTGGCCGTACCATCGGCATAAGCCGCACCCAAACCACCCATTCCGCGGCTATTGATATGCTGTCCTTGAAAATAATCACCCATTCCGTAACGGGAATAAGGGGAGTTCTCCTGGGCATGCACAGACAGCATTGAGAAAACGGCAGTTGTTGCCGCAAAAAACCTAAACATTGTTAAACTCACTGATCGCATACAGGCCTTTATAAATTAGGTAAGGGTCGGCAAATATCTTGTTTTTTAGGTGTGGTACAAAAAAAGCCATATCCCCCCCGGTTAATAGCACGTTAAAGTTGTTGAATTTCAACGCATAAGCGTCAATAATTCCGTCAATTTCTTTTGCCATTCCCAGAATAACACCGCTCAAAAGGTTGGTTTTGGTGTCATAACCAATTAATGGAAAGTTGTTTTCGGCCTCTACCAAGGGTAATAAAGCCGTGTATTCGTGCATGGAACGGAAGCGCATTTGCATGCCTGGAGAAATGCTCCCACCCAAAAATTCGTGGCTAGGATTTACATAGTTATAGGTGATGCAAGTACCTAATCCAATCACCAGATTGTGCTGTTTTGGAAATAAATCCACCGCAGCAGCCACGGCCGCCAGTCTATCTGCTCCAATGGTCTCGGGTTTGCCCACCGGTGTACTAAAGGGAATCTTGCTGGTATGACCCAGTTTGTGAAACAGGGTTGAAGCTGCCAAAACGGTTTCTACCTCCGGATCATGGTTAATCACGGAAGCCAAAATAGATTTATCAGGTTGAAAGCTATTGATCAGGGTCTGAACGGTATCTGGATGGCCATTTTCAAGCACCACCATCTCAAGCAATTCCCTGTCTTGAAAAAGGGCGCATTTTAGTCTGGTATTGCCAAAATCAAAACAACAGGTTTTTTGCATGGTATTGGTATGTGTGGGAATAGTAGGCAAGATGCAAAAGATTTCGGTTCTTTGGCGGAATTATTGAAAGGAATATGAAAATTTCAGGTTTTACCATCATTCGCAACGCGGTTATGAACGATTATCCCGTGTTAGAAGCCATCAAATCCATTCTACCCGTGGTAGACGAGATGGTGGTGCTAGTAGGTGATTCCTCTGATGAAACCTTGGCCCTGATTGAATCCATTGGAGACAGCAAAATCAAAATTCATCATTCTATTTGGGATACCAGTCTTAGAAGTGGAGGTGCTGTCCTGGCAGTAGAAACCAATAAAGCCTTTCAATTAATTGACCCTAACGCAGATTGGGCCTTCTATATTCAAGGGGATGAAGCAGTTCATGAGCAATACCATGCAGCTATTAGAGAAGCATGTGTTCAGTACAAAGATGACACCAAAGTAGAAGGTCTGTTGTTTAAGTACCTGCATTTTTATGGTACCTATGATTATGTGGGTGATAGTAGAAAATGGTACCACCGAGAAGTTCGCGTAATCAAGAACAACAAAACCATTCACGCCTATAAAGACGCACAGGGTTTTCGCGTTGGTGAAGCCGATAGAAAGATTGCTGTAAAACCCATTGAAGCTTATATTTATCACTATGGATGGGTGAAATCTTTGGAGCAAATGATCCAAAAACAAAAATATGTTTCTCAGTTTTGGGTAGGGGAAGATCAAATGCAACGCGTCATGGAAGCCGAGAACTTTTTTGACTTTTCAGACTTTGATTCTTTGGCAAAATTTACCGGTACACACCCTGTTGTGATGAAGGAAAGAATTGCCAGCAAGAACCTTCAAGTAGACTTAGATATTCAACAGAAAAAATTCAGCTTAAAGGAAAAATTCCTTTATCATTTTGAAAAAATCACAGGGATTAGGCCTTTTGATTTTAAGAATTATAAGATCATTCGCTAGCGCGATGCTCCATGGCTTGCTGCCAATATAAAGCCAGTGGAAATAGGTGCAGGAATGCTCCGAACTGGTAGTTCAAAGTGGTTTCTATCAAACAACTAATGGCTATAGCAATAGTCCAAATAACCAGACCTGGTTCTTTCAATTTGATGCCTTGCCAAATAGGATAGAGTAGCCATCCGCTAAACAAGATCATCGTCCACCAACCAGCACCCATCCACCAGAACAACCACTGATTAAATGGCCATCCAAATTCCGTGCTTTGTCCATTAAATAGTTGGGTAAAAGACTGGGATAGGGTAGCTGGAATGCCTGCCCATCCTGCATTTGAATGACCTTCTTGAATGGCTTGCCAAGCTGCCCAATTAATAGCCCTTCTGGTTCCATCGGAATATGTGGGGTTGTATTGCCCAGGCTGAAATTGTTTCCACTCCCAAATGCTATAGGCAATTTTTTGTTGCACGGTAGGGAAGAGAAAATAGGCGCTTGTCATTAAAGTAAGTACAATGAATATTAGGTATCCCGCTTTATTCTTTGTGATTGCTTGTAATTGTTTCCATTCCAATAGAGGGTAGAGAAATAGCGTCAAAATCAGTATGGCCCAGCCCGTTCTTACAGACAAGAATACAATGATGATGGCTAAAACTGCGGCTAAAAAAAAGCGAATTTTCTTTTGCAGAATGGGTTGGGTTAAGAGCAATAAAAAACTAGCACAGAGAAAAATGGAAAAGCGCACATGGTCTGTATCCATAAACGTTGGCAAACTCTTGCCCTGGCCATAATCCTGCACGGCAGAAAAAGCATGTGTTAAGAAATATCCTATGGGGTATGCAGCTCCAACAAATGCAGCTGCTAACCAGATTTTGATCCAATGGTTTTGTCTAATTTCAGCAGAAGTTGTTTGCACCACCAAAACCGTGGCTGGATACATGGCCCAAGTAAGAGCCAGATCTCCATTGGCCTGGGACATGGGTCCTTGGTATGCGCCTAAAAGCCAAAGTGCCATTGGAGCCAGACTCCAGATAAAGAGCGGATTTTTCCATGAGAGCTGTTTCCAACCAATGGCTATGGCAAACATACACCAAGCGCCTTGGGTTAGAGACATAAGCGCCCTACTCCAAAACATGCCCGCGAGCAGCAAGACAAATAAGAAAATAGGAATTTGTTTTTTTAACATGGTCTGAACTTCAATGCTACTGATTTTTTGGGAGATGGGATTAGGATCCCATTTCTATTTGTAAAATTTTCTGCTAATTGACAGCACCGTCTTACATTTAGGCCCAGCTAATCAACATGTGGTCTCAACTAGTTAATCATATTATTGCGCAAGATTTTAAAAGCTTGGCCCGTGCCATTTCATTGATTGAAAATGAAGTGGAAGGCTATCAAGATTTTTTGCAAAAACTGCCTACAGGTAAAACGCCTGTAACCGGCATTACTGGCCCACCAGGCGCAGGGAAAAGCACTTTGGTAGATACGTTGATTGGGGCTTGGGTAGCAGAGGGTAAAAAAGTGGCCGTGCTCTGTGTAGACCCTTCTTCCCCTTTTCATCTAGGGGCACTTTTAGGAGACCGGATCAGGATGAGTGAATGGTACAATGAACCCTTGGTGTTTATTCGCTCATTGGCTAGTAGGGGAGCATTGGGTGGATTGCATCCCCATATTTTAGACATTGTTACATTGTTGCAGGCCGCAGGCTTTGACCAGATCTTGGTGGAAACCGTAGGGGTAGGTCAAAGTGAAATTGATATTACGGGCTTGGCCGATACCACCGTGGTAGTCCTAGTGCCCGAAGCGGGAGATGAAGTTCAAACCATGAAAGCAGGACTCATGGAAATTGCAGACATTTTTGTGGTGAATAAAAGTGACCGGCCGGATGCGGGCCGATTTGTCAAAAACCTGTTGGCTATTCTTCCGCATCCGGCCGCAGACGGTTATCAAATTCCGGTGTTGCAAACCGTGGCATCCAAACAGGAAGGTATTATTCCATTATTGGAGGCCATTACCCATCACCAACAACGTATGCAAGTCTCTAGCAGAAAAGCTTGGTTGCTTACAGAGCGCGCTTTTCAGTTAATTCAACAACAACGCATGCGCGATATAAATAAAACAGGATTAAAATCAAGTATTGAAGCAGCCATGCAATTACCTGATTTTAATTTATTCCGTTTCATAGCACAACAATTTTCTAACTAATGCAGCAAGCGCATCCTAAAATTCTGTTTGACTGCGAGCGCATGAAATATCCTCATACGGGGCTCTATCATTTTTGTTGGGAATTGGGTCAGGAATTAATTGCACAAAGTGAGGGAACTGGAATAGAGATTGATCTATACGCCAAAAAGAAAGTGCAACAACAATTTGCATCAAGACCAGGCTTTTTAGAGCAATCTGCTTTGCACAAATTTTTAATGCCCAACCTTGATCAATGGGGGCTTTGGCATGCTACTCACCAAGCCACGGATTATTATCCAGGGAAAGACATCATTGCAACTGTATTAACAGTACATGACCTAAATTTCTTACACGAAACATATAGGTCCAATCAAAAGAAGGCAAGAGAAAGAGACAAGCTACAACGCAAGCTAGACAAGGCAGATAGCGTAGTAGCCATTTCTGAGTTTGTGGCAAAAGACTTGAGAGAAAATATGCAATTGGATCCAACTAAATTGCAAGTGATTTATAATGGATGTAATATTAAAACAACAAAAACCTTGGCAGAACCAAGGATCAAGCCACGGGGTGAATTTTTGTTTACCATTGGAACGGTGTTGCCAAAAAAGAACTTTCAAACCTTGCCAGCCTTATTGCAAAATAATGACATGCAATTATTGATTGCGGGTGCTATTCATGACAAGCAATCGCAGCAACTTATTTTGGATCAAGCATTCGTCTTGGGTGTTGCAGACCGAGTGATTTTTACTGGTCCCATTTCTGAAGCAGAAAAATATTGGTATTATCAACACTGTAGGGCTTTTGTATTTCCATCACTCATGGAAGGTTTTGGGTTGCCCGTAGTAGAAGCCATGGCTTTTGGCAAACCCTTGTTCCTTTCTACTTTAACTAGTCTACCAGAAATTGGAGGCAATTTGGCCTATTATTTTCAGTCCTTTGATCCAGAGCAAATGCAAATGGATCTAAAAGTTGGCTTATCAAATTATGACGCTAACCCAGCATTTGTAGCAAAGATCATATTAAGGTCTCAAGAGTTTTCTTGGAAAGCAAGCGCCAAATCTTATCTAGCAACCTATCAACAAATTTTGAATCAACGGTAATGGAGTCAGTTCAAACAAACAACCAAATAAAGTCATCTTCTTACCATCAACCCTTGATTTCCGTTGTGGTAGCCACCTACAACGGTGCTCGCTATATTAGAGAGCAATTAGACAGCATTATACATCAAACCTATCCCAATATAGAGGTAGTGATTACAGACGATAGGTCTACAGATGAAACCATGTCTATCTTGGAAGAATATGCAGCCCAATATCCCAATATTCGTGTTTATCAAAATGAGACCAATTTAAAATATGTCAAGAATTTTGAAAAAGGCATGCGTCTTGCAAAGGGAGATTTGATTGCTCCCAGTGACCAAGACGATATTTGGGAATTAGACAAATTGCAGGTATTAATGGATCATATAGGTGACCATGCCATCATCTATTGTAATTCTGTTTTAATTGATGCTCAAGGAAAAGAGATGGGTCAGCAACTCTCTGATATCAAGCGTTTGGACAGTTTTGATTCCTGTTTAAATTATGCCATTGGTAATTCGGCACCGGGTCATGCCATGCTCATTAGAAAACAAGTCATTGAGGATTGCGGAACTTTTCCTACCATGATTCCGCATGATTATTGGTTGGGTTTTGTAGCCACATTTAAAAGTCAAGTTTATTTTTTAGATAGGGTCATGGTACGTTATAGGCAACACGATGCCAATGTGTTTGGCGCTGCTAAAGCAGCAGATAGAACGGCGCCTAAGGCAAAAAAAATTGCCAAAGAGGTATTGCAAGAAAAAGCAAGGGAAAGAATCTATTTACTCTACCAAAAAGTGCCGGATGCCTTGGTTGAAGAGAAAAAAGTTTTTAAAGCATTGTATGAGAGCTATCAGAGTTTTAGCCTCTATAACAACTTTAAAAGAATGTTTACCTTTTTTGCCTACAATGGTCCCATTATGTCATACAAGCGCAGAAATGCCTTTAGAAGGTGGTTATTCTGTTTAAAGATGTTTGTGAAAATTGAATAAAACTATCCGTTTAATTCTTTTTCATTCTTCCACCAACGCCATCCAATATAACCCATGATGGCAAAGGGAGTAAACGCCAAATAGACAATGGCTGAATTCAGCGCTTTGGCAGGGCCTTCTCCTAACTGAGAAGCCGTTTTGGTGCAAATACTACATTGAGCCATGCTTGAATTGCTCAAGAGCAGACATAGTAAGAAAAAACTCAATAGAAGACTGATTTTGCGTAGCATTTTGGAAGAATTACCCTGCAAAGATATAGGGTAAAACAGCATATTTTTTCATTCCGGGTATTAGTGGTTAATTTGCCACCAATCAAAGCAGGACTATGGCTTCCAGATTCAAACCATTGATCAAGGCATTTGGCTTAGGCGATGGCATTAAATTTTACTTACAGTTCAAAGCAGTTCCACACGGTAGTTTTTATTCTTCCAAGTACGGGGCCAGCTTTTTTTTGCGCAAGAATTTTTCAGACCGATATACTTTTAACCAAGTATTTGTAGATGACCAATATAGGTTGTCTTTTCCCTTTGAACCCAAAACCATTATTGATGGTGGAGCAAATATTGGACTAGCTGCTGCTTATTTTGCGCACAAATATCCAAAGGCAAGTATTGTTGCAGTAGAGCCTAGTGATGGCAATTTTGAAGTGCTACAAAAAAACATTGCTGCCTTTTCAAAAGTTAAAGGTTTGAACAAAGGCATTTGGAACAAAGACGTGCATTTACATATCATTAATAAATCTGAGAATGACAATGCATTTATGGTAGAAGAAACTACTGCGGATGCGCCAGATGCATTGGCTGCCGTAAGTATTGAAACCATTATGCGTTCAGAGGGCTGGGACACCATTGATATTCTCAAACTAGATATTGAAGGGTCCGAAAAAGAAGTTTTTGAAGCAGGTTACGAATACTGGTTGCCACGTACAAAAGCCATTATTATTGAGTTGCATGACCATATGCGAGCAGGTGCTTCCAAAGCCTTGTTCAATGCCATTGGCAAGTATGATTTCTCCTTCAATATGCAACACGAAAACCTGATTTTTATCAACAGGCAATTGTAACATGAATCCACTTCCCGCTATTCTTTTCTCAGATAATTGGAATGTCTACCAGAAGATTATTGCCAACAATTATATGTTGCACAAAGAATTCTCACACTATACCAGAGAAGCTTTGTCAACTGCTTCCATTCCTATCAAATCCGTATTGGACCTAGGTTGTGGAGATGCGCAATTGATTGCCAAAGACCTTGCCAGCATTGGCATTGATACATATACGGGATATGATTTGTCTGAAGCTGCACTAGCGCAGGCAGAACATTTTTTGCAGTACTTGCCCGCTCAAAAAAAACTAAGTCTGGGTAGAATGGAAAACCTAATTCAAGACGCTACCAATACTTGGGATCTGATTTATAGTAGTTATGCCATTCACCATCTGTCTGATCTAGGCAAGCAGGAAATTATGCTAGAAGTGTATAATCATTTAAACAGCAATGGTCTTTTTCTAATGGTAGATGTCATGCGCAAAAAGGATCAGTCTAGGGATGCTTATATGGATGATTATATTGGAGGAATCAGGCAAAACTGGCCAGGACTAGAGATTAGGGAACAAGACATGATTGCCAACCATATTCACGAATACGATTTTCCTGCTATAGATCTGGATTTGATTGATTGGGCAACAAGTATTGGGTTTAGCGTACAAAAAGCGCCTGTGCAAGATGATAGACACCAAATGCTTATCATGCAAAAAGGATAGAAGCCTATCTTAAGGGTCATCTGTCAATGAATTTCCAATTGGAACAATTAGTCTATTTCAGTAACTTCCTGATTCAAACCTATCACCGTGAATCAAAGAAGGGCCTTTCTACAAAAAATGGGTGTACTTGCTGGCGCATTTTCTGCCAATAGCTTATTCAACCAATTGCACGCTGCCAATTTTGAATCGGCCCAAGCCTCCGTGCAACATTTAAGTGCTGATGCCATTGCAGCGGATGAAGATTATTGGTCTGTGATTCAACAGGCTTACACGGTGAATTCCAATTTTGTCAACCTGAATAATGGTGGGGTCAGCCCATCGCCCCGCGTAGTACAAGAAGCCGTTGAGCGCTATAACCAACTCACCAACCAAGGTCCTTCTTATTATATGTGGCGAATCTTAGACCAGGGTAGAGAGCCCCTTCGCTATAAATTGGCTGAGATGGCTGGTTGCAGTACAGAAGAAATTGCCATCAACAGAAATGCCACAGAAGCTTTAAACACCGTGATCTTTGGGCTAGACCTGAAAGCGGGTGATGAAGTCATAGGTACCAAGCAGGACTATCCCAATATGATCCAAGCTTGGAAGCAGCGAGAAATGCGGGAGGGCATAGTATACAAACAATTGAATTTTCAGTTTCCTATAGAAAATGATGCTGAAATAGTAAAGGCTTTTGAAAACGCCATTACACCCAAGACCAAAATCATCCATATTACCCATATCATTAACTGGATTGGTCAAATTTTGCCAGCCAGAAAAATTGCGGACATGGCCAAGTCTCATGGCATTGAAGTGATTGTAGACGGTGCTCATAGTTTTGGTTTGTTAGACTATAAAATCCCAGATTTGAATTGCGACTATTTTGGAACCAGCTTGCACAAATTTTTAAGTGCACCAATTGGTAGTGGCATGCTCTGGATTAGAAAAGAAAAGATTGGAAAAATTTGGCCACTGCTTTGCAATGGTGATCCCAAAGGAACAGATATCAGAAAGTTTGAAACCCTTGGCACGCGCAGCTTTCCCATTGAACAGGGAATTGGAGAAGCCGTGAATTTTCAAATGGCTATTGGGGGAAAACGAAAAGAAGACAGAATTAGGTATTTGAAAAATTATTGGGCTAAAAAAGTAGCTGAAGTGCCCAAGGTAAAAATTCATACTTCTTTTAAGCCTGAATATTCCTGTGCTATTTGTGGAGTAAGCATTGACGGTATGACACCTAGTGAGTTAGATAGCGCTTTGTTCAATACTTATAAGATTCACACCGTGGGAATTGTATGGGAGAATATTAGCTGCGTACGTATTACGCCGCATGTTTATACCAGAATCCAAGACCTAGATAAATTGGTCAAAGCCATTACGGAACTAGCCGAAAAGAAAAAATAAAGCAGCTTTGCCTTACAACAAAACTGCTTCCTGTACTGATTTATCGTCCCTTTATTAAGACTGCTTTACAGTTGGTTTCTTTGATTTGGTAGCGGTAGCGGGTCTGCTTTTACCAAAAGAACCCTTGAAACGCTTGCCTTTTGCGGTTTTTTTATCGCCTCTTCCCATGATGGTGTTTTTTGAGTGAAACATTAGGTGAGGTGCAAAAATAGAAAAACCCCCGCATATAGCGAGGGTTTTCTGTAAGCTTGATGCAAATTATACTTTTGCAGCCAATTCTTTACCAGCTTTGAAGCGGGCAACTTTCTTAGCTTTGATTTTGATGGTAGCACCAGTTTGAGGGTTACGGCCAGTTCTAGCTGCACGCTTAGAAACTGAAAATGTACCGAAACCAACTAATGTAACTTTATCGCCTTTCTTCAAAGTTTTTGTTACGGTGTCAACAAAAGAATCCAAAGCGGCATTCGCTTGGGTCTTGGTGATGCTTGCGTCTTCAGCAATCTGGGCAATCAATTCTGCTTTGTTCATAGATGTTATTTTAAGTTGTTTTTGAAACAGGACAAATTTATTTGCTTTTCAGTTCTAGCAAAATTTTTTTTCTGCACCTTTTTTCGGTATAATCCTTTGCTTTAAAGGGTTTCAGCCATTTTTATACCAAGAAAAAGGACTGCAATTTGTATGCTTGTAAACGCTGAAACCATTGCTGGTAAAGGGTTTCAGGATAATCTCGCTGAAATCCTTGTCTCATAAGGCTTTCAAGGGAATATAGGAAAGATTTGTGATTGCCAAACGGGAAAAACAAAAGTTTCCACACTCAATGCACAAGTTCCATTAAAGACCTAAATCCAATGATTTTATCTCCCCATTTTGACAAAGAATCCTTACGTAAAGCAGGGGCGTGAATTTCAATATATCGGTTATAGTCTGCTTTAGAGTCAGCTTTGAACTGAGTGGCAAAAGTAGGCCCTTCACTATCGTCTAGTTCCAATAAGCGCACAAACTGGCTTTCGGTGAAGCATCCAGTAGCCATGATTTGCGGAATATGATGCATTTTCATCCATTCTACCCATGCTTCATGGATACTGGAATGCACTTTGGTGGTAATATTATAGATATACATGGTCTTATTTTTTTAAGGATAGATAAATGGGGCAGTGGTCACTGTGTTTTACGTCTGGATAAATAGCTGCTTCAACAATCTTTGCGGCAAGTGGTTTGGTCACACAAATATAGTCTATGCGCCAACCCTTGTTCTGTAAGCGAACACTGGGAAAGCGTTGGCTCCACCAACTATAAGCACCAACTGTGTCAGGATGCAAATGCCTAAAACTATCTACCCAGTCATTTGATAAAAATAGATCCATCCAAGCCCTTTCCTCTGGTAAAAATCCCGAGCTATTTTTATTCCCTTTGGGGTCATGTATATCAATGGCTTGATGGGCAATATTATAATCTCCCAACAAGACAATATTGGGTCTTGTTTTTCTTAAGTCTTGTAAGTACACAAAAAACTCATCCAACCATTTGTATTTATAGCCTTGTCTTTCTTCGCCACTAGTGCCAGAAGGGAAATAGGCATTGATGAGGGTGATGTCTCCAAAATCGGCACGGATCACGCGTCCTTCAAAATCGCTATGGTCAATTTGGTTACCATAAAAAACTGCTGTTGGTTTAATCTTGGTAAAAATTGCTACCCCACTGTATCCTTTTTTTTGTGCCGAAAACCAATAAGTTTCATACCCAAGGGCCTCAATCTTTTTGTAGTCCACATTGTCTTTATGGGCTTTGGTTTCTTGTAAACAAACTATATCGGCAGGGTCTGTGGCCAACCAGTCCGTAAAACCTTTATTAATGGCAGCCCTAACACCATTTACATTATAAGAAATGATTCTCATGAAACTTTTTTTAGGCGGTAAAGATGCACAAAATAACGAAACCTATATTTGCGTCCCTAAACAATCCAATTAGTATGAAGATTCCCACTCTAATGCTAGCTCTAATAGTATGCTCATTAGCCAAGGCTCAAAATATAGATAGCCTATTAAATCCTGTTACTGTAACTGCCTCTCTACAAGAATTGCCCGCTTCCAAAACAGGCAGAAATATAACCAGTATTAGTGGTGCTTATTTTAGTCAATTACCCATTCATTCTATTGATGATCTACTTAAATATTTACCTGGAGTAGAAGTGCAACAAAGAGGACCTGCTGGTTCTCAAGCAGACATTGTAATCAGAGGAGGAACCTATCAGCAAGTCTTGGTGTTGTTAGACGGATTGCGCTTAAACGATCCCAATACCGGGCATTTTAGTGCTTATATTCCCATTTCTCCATCTGAAATTGACAGGGTAGAAATTCTAAAAGGCGCCGCTTCTGGCATTTATGGAAGTGAAGCAGTAGGTGGAGTTATTCAGGTGATTACCAAAACATTTACTGCCAAGAAAAATACTTCGCAACAAAAGGTTCAAGCACAAGCTAATGCTGGGCAGTACGGCATGCTTGGAGTGAATGCTGGGGTATTTTATCAAAAACAGCATACGGCCATCGCCGCAGGCATTTTACTCAACCAAGCGGATGGTCAGCAACAAAGGGGAACCACTGGATTTTATAAAAACCAAACAGCTTCTTTTTCCATTAGTCATTATCTAAATCAATATTGGCGTTTGGCATTTAGAACAACCTATGACAAACGCTATTTTAGTGCGCAGAATTTTTATACCAGTTTCAAGTCTGATACTGCTAAGGAAACTGTAAGTGGTTATTGGAATCAATTGAGTCTTACTTATCAAAAAAACAAAGACCAACTACAATTAGATGCTGGATACAAACAAGCAAAAGATGTCTATGCTTTTAACAGTGCTGCCGCAGCCAATGAAAACCTGTCTAAACTATTGCAATTTGCAGGAAGATATCAGCATAGTTTTTCTAACAGTGCCCAATTGATTACAGGCTTGCAAGTGCAGCAAAAATTGATAGAATCTAATGATAGGGGCAAGCATCAATTAACTCAAACAGGTCTGTTCTTATTATGGAATCAACAGGTTTCTGAGCAATTCTTGGTAGCAGGATCCATTCGTTTAGACCACACCCAAAACATTGGTGCAGAATTAGTGCCACAAATCAATTTCTCCTATAAAACTGGAATGGTTCAATGGCGCGGAAGTATAGGTAAAACCATTAGACAAGCCGATTTTACAGAGCGTTACAACAATTATAATAAGACCTTGGTTAGCAGCGGTAGTATTGGCAATCCTGATCTAAAAGCAGAAACCAGTTGGAGTTATGAATTGGGTATGGATTTATTAGCCAATGCACACTGGCGTCTATCCAATACTTTATTTCAAAGAAATCAGTCAGCAGTTATAGACTGGACGCCTACTCCTTATGACCAAATGCCAAGGAAAACCAACTTGGTTTCAACAGGTACTTATGCACTAGCCAGTAATGTTGCCAAAGTAAATGTATTAGGTTGGGAAACGGACCTTAGATATCTAAACCAATGGACCAATGGAAAAAAAATGATGGCAACAGCAGGTCTAGTTTGGTTAGACAGCAAAACTTTTGACGCGGCCCCTTCTTTTTATCTTTCCTCACACGCCAAACTACTCATTAATGGCTCTTTGCTCTATGGCACAAAACACTGGCAGTTGAGCGGAAATACTATTTATAAAATAAGATCAGCTGCAAGTTCATCGGCCATTGGGGCAGAATTGTCTGAGAATTATTTTCTGCTCAATGCAAAATTTCAAGTCTTTGTACTCCAACAAAAATTAGGGTGCTATTTGCAAGCAGATAATTTGTTGAATACCAATTATAGTGACTTGTTGGGTTCGGTTATGCCAGGGCGATGGGTATCTGCAGGGATTCAGTTTAACTTATAAATCCGCGCGATTGTTTTAACGTAGGTCCTTACTTTCAAACTTGGCTAAGATGGTTTTTGTACCTTTTGAGAGAATCAAACGACCATCTTTGATATTGTATTGATCAGCGTTAGTGATAGCGTATAGAAATTTTCTTTCCATGAGCATGTCTTTACAAGCCATCATTGTTGAACCCATTTTTCCAAAATGAATTTCGTGTTTTCCTTTTAATGTATAGGATCCAAAAAAACTATTGCATCCACTATTCCCGTTTACTTTAAGACCTTCTTTTTTAAGGATAATATGGGCTTCTCTTGTAGCAGAAGGTTCCTTTACTATGGCTTCACCATTTAATTCAACCAATCGCCAATAGGTTTCAGTAAGTCCAAGGGGTTGCTGAACTGCTGGCTGAACTGCTGGCTCAACGGTTGGCTGAACTGCTGGCTTAACTGTTCTACAGGCAGATATTCCTAAAAGGACAATGCAAATTATCCATATGAAATGTTTCATCTTGTTTTTTTAGGGATTGATTCAAATACAATGCCTAATAAAGTTATAGGAAGATTTAATACTAGCATTTTGCTTTTTATTCTGTTAAAAAACTACATTTGCCCCGGTTTCGGTTCCAGCACTTGGTAAAACAGGTAATGGATTAAAAGGGAATCCGGTGAAAATCTGGAACTATCCCCGTAGCTGTAAGCTCCTAGCAAATTATCCTCACTCACGCCACTGTTGCCAACACGGGAAGGCTTGGATAACGGAGCAAGTCAGAAGACCTGCCGCATCCATTAACAATTTTCAGCTTTCGGGTGAAAGGCATGAGATGTAAGGGTCGAAAGACATTTATGTTTCCTTCTGAATTCATTTCCTGAAAGCGGCCACTTTAAAAACCTTTTCAAATGAAAAGAACATTTTTATGGTTGGCTGCTACTATTTTCAGCAGTCAATTAATTGCACAAGACAGTACTAGTTTTAGACAACTGGACCAAGTAATTGTAACAGCCAATCGCTTGCAACAAAAGCAAAGCAGCACGGGTAAAATGGTTACAGTCATTAACCAAGAAACCTTGCAACGCAACGCGGGAAAGAATTTATCGGAAATCATCAATTATCAAGCAGGTGTATTTATCAATGGCGCTGGAAATAATCTGGGCACCAATCCAGACATTTATTTACGTGGCTCTGGTCTAGGAAATACCTTAATCTTATTAGATGGTGTTCCCATGAATGACCCCTCTCAGATCAACAATACTTTTGACCTGAACATGATTGCACTAGGAATAGTTGAAAGAGTGGAAATTTTAAAAGGCGCACAAAGCACACTATGGGGTAGTGATGCAGTTGCTGGGGTCATCAATATCATTACTAGAAAATCCACAAAAAATGGTCAACACTTGAGTAGTTTATTGAGCTATGGTAGTTACCAAACCTTACGTGGAAATATTGGACTCAATGGATCCATTGGAAAATTTAGTTATCGCCTAGGGTATGACTTTACCAACGGAAAGGGATTTTCAACTGCCCATGATAGTACGGGTAAAAAAGATTTTGACAAGGACAATTTCAAACAAAACAATTGGCAAATAGCACTGGGTTATCAGTTCAATAAAAACTGGTCTCTCACTACTTCTCACCAGTTTTTAAAATACACTGGCAGCACAGACGCCGGTGCTTTTCAAGATGACAAGGACAATGTATTTGACAACAAGAATACCCAACATCATATAGACTTAGGATATGCCGGAACCAATATTCAATGGCATCTGACACAGAGTTTTTTAAAAGCAGGAAGAATCTATACTGATGATAGTGCTTCTGTTGGCGGATTTTCCAAATATTCACGTGGAGAATACAATGGCAATACTGCTATTACTGAAACATTTGGAAATTTTAACCTTTCTAAAAAAATAGTGTTGGTTACTGGTTTACAATATCAACAACAACAAACCAGTCAAAATTATTTGAGCATCAGTTCATTTGGTCCATTTGAAACAGCCCTGGGTGATTCTGCCAAAGCCAATAACCTATCTTGGTACAATTCTATTCTCTTAAATGATTTGGCTGGGTTTGATTTAGAAGCGGGTTTTAGAATCAACCATCATAATATCTATGGCAACAATAGTACCTATACCATCAATCCATCTTATCATATTAACAAGCAACTAAAATTGTTTATTAATATCTCTTCTGCTTATAAGATTCCATCTCTTTACCAACTCTATAGCGAGTATGGAAACAAAGGACTGAGTCCAGAAAAAAGTACCAACTATGAATTGGGTTTTGCTTTCTTAGACAAAAAGGGTAGGATCAGTGTTCGTTTGGCAGGATTTAAAAGAGAAATTCAAGACTTGATTGTATTCAATACAAATCCCATCAATTTTGTAAGCCAATACATTAATCGCGACCAACAACATGATTATGGATTTGAATTAGAAACACGCGTTGCGTTTAGTGCAAAAATGGATTGGGTGTTTAATGCCACTTATGTAGACGGTGAAGGGGAGAACAATGGTTTTAAAACTAAGAATCTATATCGCAGACCCAATGTTGTTTTAAATACCGTTTTAACTTGGCAGCCAACTGCAAAAATTACCCTCATGCCATCGCTCCGCTATATTGGCACAAGGCTAAAAGGTACTTATGACGCGGGTCCGGAGAAAATGCCTGCTTATACCACTATTGACCTTTACATGGGGTATGCTTTAACCAAGCGCACCAAGTGGTTTATAGACTTGCGGAATGTGACCAATCAGGAATATTTTGATGTGGTAGGTTATAATAGCAAAAGGTTCAACCTAATGGCTGGATTAACTTTTGGATTCTAGCATCTAGGTTTAAAATAAAAAAATGCGGACAGTTGGCGGTCCGCATTTTTTATTGATTCTATTGGAAGATGAATCCTTTGTTATTGATCTTTTGGAACTGGCGGTGGTGCATCAGGCAACATGGCTTTCCATACTTCATTACCCTTGCGTTTGATAAACTCTTCTTTAATATCTTTTCTGAGTTGCTCATTTTCAAAAAGGTCTACCATGGTTGTGCCCAAAGATTTTGATGCAAAGAGCATGCCCTTGTGTCCAATACTCATGCCACCGCATGCCACCACTACCCAAGAATGCCAAGGGGCTTCATTGGGTGCTGTTGTAGCCAGTAAAGTAATTTCTGGAACTATATAACTTACATCTCCAACATCGGTGCTACCACCAGGAGGCGTTTCCTTGGTTTGCTCCAAGGGTTTAATGGCTCCATTGATGCCCTTTGCTTCCATACCATATTCTTTCATGATCGTATTGGCAAAATCCAATTCCGCTTTGGTATAACTAATGGGTCCTACCAAATTCATATTATTTTGTAAGGTTTTTGCACCAGTCTCATTCAATAATAATTCATAGAGACCACTATTGAGTTTAACCTCATATTGCACTCCTGCCATTAGCGCAGCACCCTTGGCAATATCCATCATTCTTTCAGCAACATCGGCCACGCCACTTCTTTTACTATCTCTGATCCACAACCAAACAGCTGCTTCATCAGGAATCACATTGGGAACTTTGCCAGCCTTGGTATATACATAGTGCATGCGCACGCTAGGTTTCACGTGTTCACGCAAACTATTCATGCCATGTGCAAATAATTCAGCAGCATCCAATGCACTTCTTCCATTCCAAGGATCGGCTGCCGCGTGTGCCGATTTTCCTTTGAAACTAATGGTATAATCAGTGACGGCTTGTGAACTTTGCATATTGGCTTTGTTTTCAAAATCGGGGTGCCAGTCAAGGCAAACATCTAAGTCATTGAATAAACCATCCCTTGCCATATACACTTTGCCAGCTAGGTCTTCCTCTGCAGGAGTACCATAAAACCGGATGGTACCTTTTAATTTGCCTGCGGCGATGAGTTCTTTTATGGCCACTGCCGCACCCAAACTACCTACCCCAAACATATTATGGCCACAACCATGTCCCGGTTCTCCTTCCTTTAAAACCTCCTTGGTTGGTTGTGCTTTTTGCGATAACCCAGGTAATGCATCAAATTCTCCCAAGATGCCAATAATGGGTTTGCCACTTCCATATTCTGCAATAAATGCGGTAGGAATTTTGGCTACGCCGCGCGATACTTTAAAACCCTGCGCTTCCGCATAGTCTGCTAAGACTTTGGCTGATTTATTTTCACGCATGGCTATTTCTGCAAATCCCCAAACCTGATTACTTAGGTTGATCAACTCTTCTTGGTGTTTTTCAACAGAACTAAGAACTGATTTTTTATTTGGAGAAATATTGGGTTGTTGGGCAAAACTGGCTAGGCCAATTACTACCATGATCAAAAGCAAGATTGTACGCATAAAGCTTGATTTATTAATGATGAACAATATACGCAAAGCTTTTAAAAAGTATTGCCCCTTAAAACGCTTCCCTAGCCGTTTGCAAACATTTACAGTTGGATACAAATGTTTAAATACCGACTAAGCGCTTTAGGTCTTTTCATATTTGTTCTGTCATCCCCGGGAAACCGGGATTTAAAACAAAAAAATGAAAGGCGATGTACGCAATGAAAAACAAAGTGCAATTGATCGGCAATCTAGGTCAAGCACCAGAAGTAAAAACAACAGAGACAGGAAAGAAGCTGGCCCAGTTTTCTGTGGCAACCAATGAGAGTTACCAGAACGCGCAGGGAGAAAAAGTAACGGAAACCCAATGGCACCAAGTGGTAGCCTGGGGTAAGTTGGCAGAAATTGTAGAAAAGTACCTGGTAAAAGGGAAAGAAGTAGCCATTGAAGGAAAACTGGTCAACCGTAATTACACAGACAAACAGGGTGTGAAACACTATGTTACAGAAGTGGTGGCTTCAGACCTTTTGATGTTGGGACCAAATAAAACCGCACAAGCGGAATAAAAAATGTGGATTGATCTTTAATAGAAGTAGTGTTTTATTAAGGATCAATCCATTATGAAAATCCTTTACTGATACCTTTAGTTTAGCTATATCATCGTGTTTTCCGGATCTTAAAAGAGTCTGCTAAATGACAATAGTAATAACTGATTCAAGGTTACTGAGTCTAGGTTTTTGTCCAAGACCGTCAATATTTCTGGCGAGGTACTACCTTGAGCAATTGCTATTAGTTTATTATTTAAATAGATTTCACGAATAACCGTTTGCATCCCCCGCATACCACTGCAATTTATTTTAAGGGACATTCCTTTAAATGCTCCCTCTATAATAAATGCATATTGTTGGGTACTTGTTCTTGGCTTATTTTCCATTGTGATACTACTGCCATTGTAAGTTTCAACAATCTGGTGTAGGAATTTCTGCTTTTTGGAATCCTTTGTATCTATGCTAACTTTAAAATGGGCTAGGGTATCCCTGTCTTTTAAAAATATATGTGTTTTCCCATTTACAAAAACTAAGGGTAATCCTGTTCTAACATTATAAGTGAATGTTCTAGGCTCATCAGCGGAATTACGCAAAGCATAGACAGTTGCTTTCAGTGTATAATTCTTGTCTGAGAAAATATCCCTACTATCTTCTAATGCAAAAAAAGGATAACGTAAATCAACAGCCCTAATTTCTTTGATCAAGTTTTTGGGCAAGGAGTCTTTTTCCTTCTTTGTCAAATAAATCTCTTCATATCCTGGTTCTTCATATTGCAAATACTGCATTTGGTCTTTCCACAGGTATTGCAAACTATTTTTTTCTGAGGATATAAAAACTTTAGGCTGATCTTGAATAAAGGGTTGAATAAAATAGTCATTCATCTTCACCTGATCATATTCTATTTCAAGCAAACCAATAGTATTAGATTGGTCTAATACTATGGATAGACCCTTTGCTAATAGGTTTTCAAAATTTTTTGGAGAAATCCCATAATCTGGATGAGGAAAACCAAAAGACTTAACTCTTTTGTTTCTATAGATTAGTAAGGAGACGGTTTTTTTGAAAACAGTGTCTCCATTGTTCAATTGAATACTAGCTATTATTTGAAACAATCCAATTTTAGGGGCACTCAAAAAACGCTTGCGCAAACTGCTGTCTATGTTAATTAATTTATTTAAACTGCTCATTGGCAACTCTGCCATTTCAATATTAAGAAAGTAGTTAGGATTTGATTTATTTCCTTGTTTGGATGAGTCTATTGTCAACAGAATATGTTTGGCATTCCCAAGTTTGGGATCAATCAAGGACAACTGAATAATAGATGGGCTAAGTGAAGCATTTGTTTTTTGAATAATTAATTCATTAGCCAGCTGGCTTGGAATCTGCCAATACTTTTTACTCAATGAATCCAAGATCTTATTTAATGAGGCTTTGGTTTGGGATAATTCCAAATAGTTCAAAGTCTTACCGGAATTATTATGATAGCGAAGGCTTTTTAATTCTAAACTTGTTTGTGCTTGAATCTGTAAATAGAGCAAGAGACTTAGCGGAAGCAGTAGTTTACTTTTCATGAAATTATTTTGGATATAGGATTCATATAACAAATACTATGCCTATTTACTAGTAAAGCAGCCAACTATTTTTAGGTATTAAAACAGATTGCTAAAAGACAATAGTAGCAACTGATTCAAGGTAATGCCATCTATATCCTTGTCAAGGACTACCAAGAGTTCTGGGGTGTCTTTTCCTTCAATTACAGCCACTAATTTTTCCTTTAAATATATTTCTCTAATTGATTCTGGGGATCCTCTTAAACCAGTATATGAGATTTTGAAAGCTTGTCCTTTTAAGATGCCTTCCAATTCAAAATCATAGTGTTGAATAGTTTCTCTGGGGGTATTTTCAACAGCAAAAAAACTGCTATCTGTGGCTAGATATAATTGGTTCAGGATTTTTTTCTTCTTGCCATCTAGTAGATTACTCTTGATCTTAAATAGAGCTACCGTATCCTTGTCTTGTAAGAACACGTGGGAATTGCCACTCAAGAAATTAAAGGGGAGACCTGTTTTTTTATTAAATGGTGTTCCTTTTCCATATGGGTCACGCTCTACATTGACTACGCATTGGAGCATATAGTTTTTATCAGCCAATATATCCCTAGATTCTTCTCTTAGAAAAAGGGGCTCCCACATATTGTCTGCCGTAATTTGTTCCACCAAACTATTTGCAATGGGCGTAGCTTTTTTACCTCTTATTACAATATTTTCATAAAGGGGTTCTTGATATCTCAGGTATTGAAGTGCTCCTTTCCACAGGTATTGAATAATCCCTTTTTGGGTATTAAAACTGAGCCTGGGTTGATTATTAATATGAGGTTGAATAAAATTGTCATTCACTATGGCAGCAAGAGAAGTCATTTGTAGAATTTCTGTTTCATTATTTCTATCTAATAATACAGACAAACCGGCTTCCATTAGTTTTCCAAAACTTTTAGGTGTAATTAAATAGTCTGGATGATTAAACCCAATTAATACAGGTTGTTTGTTTCTAGACAATACCATACATACCTGTTTATCTATCAACATTTCTCCTGTTGCTGCTTGTAATTTGGCCACCATTTGAATGAGCGCAATATTCTGCTTTTGCAATAGTTGTTGAATGAACAGACTATCAAGGTCTGGAAACTGTCTTAAACTATTTAAGGGCAGTTCTGCAATTTCTAATTTGAAATTAGTTTTAGTAGGGTTTCCTGCAACCCCATTGTTCAATAGTTGTTGAGTGGCATCGGCACTAATTTTTTCTTTAGTTGCCATATTAGTCAATGCTAGATTCAGGTGCTCTGACAAGGAGTTTTGCTGGTAAAGTTTTTTATTGATTTTAAAATCCAATGCGGCTGTCACAGGTATTTGCAAGTATTTCTTGCTCAAAGAGTCTAAAGACTTGACTAGCTGCTGGCGGATCTCAGGAAATTCTAGATAGTTTAAGGTTCTTCCTGAAAAATTATAATAATCCACTGATTTTAGTTCAATAACTGGCTGTGCTTGACTGCTAATACCCGTAAACAGTAACAGAAACAGGTGGAATAAATTTTTCTTCATGTCAGTTTTTTAGGATGGCAGTTAGTCTACATCAAATTTTATGCTAATTTGAAGATAGAAAGAAAAAAACTCTCCAAATGGCTAAAACACAACGTATTATTTCTTCCAAAGACCCAGTTTACCTAGACGGCCCCAAACCTAGGATGAATGAACTGAGCTTTGCTTGGGAGATTTTTAGGCAGTTTATCCATGGATTTAGAACCATGCACTTTGTGGGACCCTGTATTACCGTATTTGGATCTGCTAGATTTGCGGAAGACCACAAATACTATATAGCATCTAGAGAATTTGGCAAACGCATTGCCGCCATGGGTATGACCACCCTTACTGGGGGAGGGCCTGGTGTTATGGAAGCAGCCAATCGTGGGGCTTTTGAAAACGGAGGGCAATCCGTTGGATGTAATATCAAACTCCCATTTGAGCAACACGCCAATCCTTATGTGCACCATTCCTTTACACTGAGTTACTTTTTTATTAGAAAAGTAATCTTGGTAAAATATTCTTATGCTTTTATCATCATGCCAGGGGGATTTGGTACCATGGATGAGTTCTTTGAAACCCTAACCTTGGTACAAACCAAAACCATCAATGACTTTCCCATTGTACTTTACGGCAAGGAATATTTTCAACCCTTGATGGATTATATTGAATTCATGGCAAAGGAAGGAACCATCTCTCCCGAGGACATGAAATTGGTCTTGCTGACCGATGATATGGACCAAGCTATGACCCATATTCAAACCTATGTTCAAAACAATTATCAGGTTAAAAAGCGAAGAAGACTTTGGTGGTTATTTGAAAAACGATGATTTTTTAAAGCAAATGGATGTTTTTCAAGCTAATATTTAACTTTAGGGTCATTACCGGACCCTAACCGGAACCGTTTAACAGCAACACATGAAAGCAGTAGCAAAAAATAGTTTGATCAAAGCAGCCAAGTATACGGGTATCAGTTTGGGATCAATAGTGGCCATTCTTTTTTTGGCCCCCTTCTTATTTCCGGAGTCCATATCAAATACCATTAAAGACCTAGCCAAAAGAAATGTAAAAGGGGAACTAGAATTTTCTAAAGCGCGCTTCTCATTTTTTAGCCATTTTCCAGCCCTTACCCTTAACCTGCATGATTTTGTTCTAAAAGGTTCTGAACCCTTTACCAAAGACACTTTAATTTCAGCCAAACAATTGTCATTGGGTGTTGACCTTAGATCTTTATTTGGATCAACTATAAAAGTCAACCAAATTTTTGTCAATAAAGGCTTTATTAATATAGAAGTAAATGCCAAAGGCGATGCTAATTATAATGTATTTGCCCCGGACAGTACTGCCAAGAAAAATCCTGCAGATACTGCATCGGCTTCATTAAAAATTGAACGAATAGTTATTGAACAAACACATTTTGTTTATGATGACCTCTCCCTTCCCATGCACGTAGACGCAGGTGGATTTGAGTATGAGGGGAAAGGAGATTTTAGTAAATCCATTTTTGACCTTACATCTAAACTAAAAGTAAGCGCCATTGATTTTAATTATGACAAGCAAAATTATTTTGTTTCCAAAACTGTATCCGCCCAATTGGTAACCAAGATTAATACCAATTCACTTGAATTCTTGTTTGAAAAAAATGACCTGTTTATCAATCAATTGCCCTTAGATTTTAAAGGTCGATTTGCGTTTTTGAAAAATGGATACGATCTGGATTTTAAAGTGAATAGCAATGAAACCTCACTCCATAATTTTATTACTGCATTTCCTCCGGAATTTTTGAAATGGATGGAACATACTGATATCAAGGGTTCTGTGAATTTTAAAGCAGCATTAAGTGGAAAATATATAGCGGAAACAGGAACCATGCCAGGGTTTAGTATGAATTTAGGCATCCGTGATGGATATATTGCCAATAACAAAACACCTGAACCACTCAATAATTTATTCCTCAATTTTGAAACCAGATTGCCAGGATTCAATATGGATAGTTTGTACGTTAACATAGATTCTATTTATGGAAATGTAGGTAAGGATTACCTCAGTGCTATCTGTTTGGTCAAAGGTTTAAATAAGCCAGAGATTCACGCCAAACTCAATGGAGAAATGGATTTAGAAAAATGGCAATCAGCCGTTGGTTTACCTGGATTAGCATTTAAGGGTCATGTTTCCGTACATGGCAAAGCCGATGGATTATTTGTACGTGAGCAGAACCCCAAAAAATTAAGGCCTGATACTATCATCACATCTGTTCCAGTATTTCAAATAAATGCCAGTTTAAAAGACGGTTATTTCAAATACACAGCATTACCTCAGGCAGTTGAAAAAGTCTCTTTTAACTTGGTTGCAATTTCTCCTACCAGCGATTATCACAAAGCCAGTTTGAGCATTAATAATATGAATGCCTTGATGCTCAGTAATTACCTGAAAGGGAATTTACAAATCAGTGGTGCGGAAGATTTTCCCATGGAAGCCAATTTTCAGGGGTTGTTGAATTTGGCCGATATTAAATCTTTCTATCCCATTGATAGCCTTACCCTAAAAGGGAAATTGGTCATGGATATCAAGACCAAGGGCAAGTACAATTCAGCCAAAAATCTGTTCCCTGTTACAGACGCACATTTTACCATGAATGACGGGTTTGTTCAATCTAAATACTACCCCCATCCTATAGAGAAAATTAATGTTGATGCTAGTTTGGTTTGTAAAGGCCCCTCAACCAAAGACGTTGACTTCTCCATTAAGCCCATTGGCTTCCAATTTGAAGGACAGCCCTTTAGTTTGAGTGCCAGTATGAAGAATTTCAACAATGTACAATACCAAATATTGTCAAAAGGAACTGTAGATATTGGCAAAGTCTATCAGGTGTTTTCTAGAAAGGGGATTGATGTAACTGGCTTGGTGATTGCTGATGTAAATCTAGCTGGTTTACAAAGCGATGCTACTGCTGGCTTATATGAAAAACTCCGTAACAGTGGAACGCTGCAAGTAAAAAACATTTCTGTTAGTACAGACTATTACCCTCACCCATTCCATATTAGTAATGGCACCATGCGCTTTAAGCAGGATAAAATTTGGCTGGAAAATTTTAAAGGTAATTATCAGGAATCTGATTTTAAACTGGATGGGTATATGGCCAATATTGTCAATTATGCCATGAAGGATCAGGCTTTACAAGGTCAATTTAACCTGAAGAGCCAACACTTAATTGCGGATGATTTTATGGCTTTTGCTGGAGATACCAGCACTGCCACTAGCACAGGCGTTGTGTTGGTTCCAACCAATTTGGACCTAGTCTTCAAAGCCGCCGTTAATAAGGTTACTTATAATGGTATGGACCTGAAAAATGCTGCTGGTGAAATGAGTATTAAACAAGGCTTATTAACCCTTAAGCAAACAGGGTTTACCCTGATTGATGCACCTGTAGTACTTGATGCAAGTTATCAAGCACTCAATCCCAATCGCGCAGCATTTACGGCACATTTTGTGGCCAAGGAATTCAGCATTTCTAAAGCGTATAAAGAAATTAAACTCTTCCATGACATGGCTTCTGCCGCTGCTAGTGCAGATGGTATTGTATCATTAGATTATACTTTAAAAGGTAAACTGAATGAAACCATGTTCCCTATTTATCCTTCCCTAGAAGGTGGTGGGGTGCTCTCAGTAAAAGCGGTTAAGATGAAAGGGTTCAAACTCTTTAGTGCGGCCGGAAAAGCAGCAGGCAAAGATAGCCTCACTGGAAATGCAGACCTTTCTAAAGTAGATTTGAAAACTACTATTAAGAACAATATCATCACGCTAGAACAAACCAAGATCAGGGTATTCCCCTTCCGTTTAAAACTAAGTGGTCAGGTAAATTTTGACGGTCAGATGAACCTGAAATTCAGACTAGGTCTGCCTCCACTGGGTATCTTTGGAATTCCTATGACAGTAACTGGCACGCAAGAAAATCCAAAAGTAAAAACGGGAAAGGGTGATGATAGCACTAACCTTAAGGAAGTGGAAGACAAGGACTCAGATTCCAATTAAGGTGTTACAACTCGCTTGCCCATTGGAAAAGTATAACCCAATGTCAAGATCAATTCATAAGTTCCAAATGCTTGTTTGGCCGTTCCTTGGTAGACTTTTAAATTACTATAACGGGCATAGTCAACTTTGTTGGTAAATTCTAGGAATACGTGTTTATAAAAAGTTGATCGTACACCAGCTTCTACACCAACATTCCAACCACCAAACTGAAAACCATCTTCATTTGGTTTTCCAAACAAACTATTTTCTACGTGGGGAATCACTGGTCCAATACCTGCTCTTCCAAGGAAGTCTACTTTGAATTTACCAGACTTGCTTTCTGCCCAGTTCCAACGTTTTACTATGTTGAAGAGTAGAAAATTGGCACCATTATTTAGGTAATAATAAAATCCATTTGACTTAGAAAAATTAACAGAAGTATCAACCTGTCTGCCACCTAGTGTGCCAACTACACGGGCTTGTTGACCATCAGTGATAATATGTTTGGTATGGTCAAAATTGATTTCAAAAGCCAATCCCTTTTTCTTATTGAAGAAATAACCAATCCTATAATTGTATTGTGGAATACTAATGGGTTTGCTTAACAGTCCTTGGTTCCAACCTGGGTTATCATTAGACTTGATGCCTTTTAATTGGTAGTCATTGTTCAAACTTGGCTGACTCACTTTCACATTGGAATTAGTATACCATTCCTTGTTATAACCCCAAGAAAAATAGAATTCACCCTTGCGTTCTTTTTTGGTTTGAGCCAACACAAACAGGGGCATTGCAGTTAATACCAATAACAGGATTTTACCAAAGCTTTTCATAACCATTCATTTTCTGCCGCAAAGGTACAAATAGGGCATGGCTATTCCATGAAATACTAGTCTAAAATGGGGCTTAACCACCTTTCAGCAGTAGGCAAATCCATTTTTTTCCGTTTGGCATAGTCTTCTAATTGGTCTCTTTGAATTTTACCAATGCCAAAATACTGACTCTGCGGGTTGGCAAAATACCAACCACAAACAGAAGAAGCAGGATACATGGCCAAGGATTCTGTAAGTTGAATTCCAATGGTCTCGGTTGCTTGGAGCAGTGAAAATAATTTGTATTTCTCCGTGTGATCAGGACAAGCCGGATAACCTGGCGCGGGCCTAATACCCAAGTATTGTTCCTTGATTAATTCTTCGTTAGACAAATGTTCTTCCGTAGCATAACCCCAATATTCCTTACGCACTTTTAAGTGTAGGTATTCAGCAAATGCTTCAGCCAATCTATCGGCCAATGCCTGCAAGATGATTTTATTATAATCATCATGTGCTGCTTCAAAAGCCTTGATATGTGATTCAATCCCGTGAATGGTTACGGCAAATGCACCAATATGGTCTTTTTTATTAGCTGTTGCTGGCGCGATAAAATCTGCCAGTGAAAGGTTGGGTTGGTCAGCTGCTTTTTGAATTTGTTGACGCAAGAAATTTAATTCTACAGATTCAGTTGCTTTTACCGTTACATCATCTTCTTGAGCTGATGCTTCCCAGAAACCAATACTACCCTTTGCTTGTAGCCAATTTTCTGCAATGATCTTGTCAAGCATGGCATTGGCATCGTTATAAAGTTTGGTAGCTTCTGCGCCAATCACACTATCGGTAAGAATAGCAGGGAAATTACCGTGCATTTCCCAAGCAATAAAGAAGGGTTTCCAATCTATATAGGGGCGAAGCTCATTAACATCAACAGTGTCAAATACTTTGGTCCCGGAAAAGCTTGGCGCTACTGGTTCAAAGTTTGCCCAATCAATAGCCGTCTTTTTCTTTTTGGCTTCGGAATAAGGCAAATAATTTTTGGTGGTTTTCTTATTATCAAAAGCCGTTTTCAGATCAGTATACTCTTTTTGCAAACCAGCCAGAAAATCCTGTTTCTGATCTTTGTTCAACAAAGAGCCAGCAACGGTTACACTGCGCGATGCATCTAGTACATGTACCACACCCTTGTCAAATTCTGGCGCAATTTTCACGGCTGTATGCATTCTAGAAGTAGTAGCGCCACCAATCAGCAAAGGCTGTGTCATGCCACGGCGTTTCATCTCCTTAGCAATATGTACCATCTCATCTAGTGAAGGGGTAATCAAACCACTCAATCCAATAATATCTGCTTTTTCCCTTTGTGCTGCTTCCAGAATTTTATCCGCTGGAACCATTACACCAAGGTCTACAATATCATAACCGTTACAACCCAATACTACACCTACAATATTCTTTCCAATATCATGCACGTCACCTTTTACGGTTGCCAATAATATTTTGGCAGCACCTGCACTTTCTTCATTTAGGGTACCTGCAGCCAAATGGGCTTGTTTACGTTCTTCTTTTTCGGCTTCAATATAGGGTGTCAAAACGGCCACACTCTTCTTCATTACACGGGCACTTTTCACTACTTGTGGCAAGAACATTTTACCTGCACCAAATAAATCACCTACCACATTCATTCCGGCCATCAATGGCCCTTCAATCACGTCTAATGGTTTGGGATATTTTTGCCTAGCTTCTTCCGTATCAGCATCAATATAATCTGTGATCCCGTTTACCAAAGAATGTTTTAGTCTTTCTTCAACACTATTATTGCGCCATTTTTCATCCTTCACTTCTACCTTACCCTTGGCCTTTACGGTTTCAGCGTGGGCAATCAGCTTTTCAGTGGCTTCGTTATTGTCGTTATTTCTATTTAGAATTACGTCTTCACACAAATCACGCAATGTAGGTTCAATCTCATCATAGACTACCAACTGTCCAGCATTCACAATCCCCATATCCATGCCCGCTTTAATAGCGTGCAATAAGAATACACTGTGTATGGCTTCACGCACATGGTCATTACCACGGAAGGAGAAAGAAACGTTAGAGACACCACCACTCACTTTGGTTAATGGCATCAATTGTTTGATTTCTCTGGTAGCTTCAATAAAATCTACTGCGTAATTATTGTGCTCCTCAATACCCGTTGCAATAGCAAAAATATTCGGATCAAAAATGATGTCTTGTGGATCAAAACCAACCTGCTCTGTTAGAATTTTATAAGCCCTTTGGCAGATGCTTACTTTTCTCGTCTTGGTATCGGCCTGGCCTACCTCATCAAAAGCCATGACAATCACAGCCGCACCAAATGCTTTACAGATAAATGCTTGTTCTATAAATTTGGCTTCACCCTCTTTCATAGAAATACTGTTCACAATACACTTGCCCTGAACACATTTTAAACCCGCTTCAATGATTTCAAATTTGGAACTATCAATCATGATGGGAATACGCGCAATATCTGGTTCTGATTGAATCAAGTTCAAGAAGGTTGTCATGGCTTGAACGCCTTCTAACAAAGCGTCATCCATGTTCACGTCTAGTACTTGTGCGCCGCTTTCTACTTGTTGGCGCGCCACAGAAAGCGCTTCCTCGTATTTGTTTTCCTTGATCAGGCGCGCAAATTTTTTGGAACCCGTTACATTGGTTCTTTCTCCAACGTTTACAAAATTGGTCTCTGGTCTAATGACCAAGGGTTCTAATCCGGATAAGCGTAAGTATGGTTTGATGCTGAACATAGTTAAAGTTTAAAGTGCCGTTTCAAGTACTGGTAAAGCCCTTGGTTTTAGGCGCTGTACGTTCTGTGCAATATGTTTGATATGGTCTGGCGTGGTGCCGCAGCATCCACCTACAATGTTTACAAAACCTTGTTCAGCCCATTCTTCAATAAAATGTGCTGTTTCATGGGGTTGTTCATCGTATTCACCCATGGCATTGGGTAAACCTGCATTTGGATAAGCAGATACATGACAAGCTGCAATGCTGCTTAGTTCTTCAATATGACTGCGCATTTCAGCAGCACCCAAGGCACAATTCAATCCAACGCTAAGTGGGTTTGCATGCATAACAGAAGTGTAAAATGCTTCCAAAGTTTGTCCACTCAAGGTTCTACCAGAGGCATCGGTAATGGTACCGCTGATCATTACAGGTAATTCAGGAATTCCCTTGTCACGGAAATATTTTTTCACCGCAAAAATGGCACCCTTGGCATTGAGGGTATCAAAAATGGTTTCAATTAAAATAATATCAACCCCACCATCTACCAATCCACCAATCTGCTCGTAATAGGCAGCTACTACTTCGTCAAAAGTTACCGCACGGTACCCTGGGTTGTTTACATCGGGAGACAAACTAAGGGTCTTATTCAAAGGGCCTATCGCCCCAGCAACAAAACGCGGCTTGGCGGGATTAAGGGCTGTGTATTTATCTGCTGCAATTCTTGCGCATTTGGCTGCTGCCACATTGAGTTCATAAGCCAAAGATTGCATGTCATAATCTGCCATAGCAATCACTGTGCTGCTAAATGTATTGGTTTCAATAATGTCAGCACCTGCTTCTAAATACAATTCGTGAATACCAATAATGATTTCTGGTTTGGTAATGCAAAGCAGGTCATTATTACCCTTTACGTCTGTATGCCAGTCTTTAAATCGCTCACCGCGATAGTCGGCCTCTTCCAATTTATGACGCTGAATCATGGTTCCCATGGCTCCGTCAATCACCAATATCCGCTCTGCCAATGCTTGTTTTATATCCATACCAATAGTTTATTCCTAGTGCTTAGCACCGGAAAGTGAATAGATTTGAACCATAAAACGCAAGGAGAGAATGCTGTGGAGCTCTTCAAGACGTTTATTAGTTCGTTTGTCCCCACGTATGGGGATTGCAGGCCGAACAATAAACAAATCCGCCTGCTATTGTGCAAAAATAGCAGGCGGAGCTTGATTTTCCAAGAATATCGTGTGGGAAGCGGTTGTAACAACCGGCTTCTATCAGATTATGGAACAATAATGGCGTCTTTTAATACCACATCGCTCAGAAATCCAGTACAAATTCCTTTTACCGTAACCTGTTGGCCAGGTTTTAAACTGAGATCAGCTTTTTTTAGGGTACAGAATACACTGGCAAATGCGTCTTCAGACTTGAGCGTAAGCGTGGTATTACCCACTTGATCAACCTTGGTTTCACTGATTTCTCCCTTGATTTCAAGTGGTTTGTCTAAATAAAGCGCATTGGCATTGGACTCATTTTCTTGATAAGCTTTTACCAAAGCTGCCGCTGTCAATTGAATTCCTTTTTCATCTGCCACATCCCTTTTGTAATGGGTTGGGGCATAGAAAACAAAGAACCATACGCCTATCACGCCCAGTACAACAGTTATTAATGCACCAATGATTACTTTTTGTTTCATGAGCTGTAAAATTTAATCTTAGTGACTAATTACCATTTGTTCTTTAAATCCTTGGGTTTTACAATGGTGAATACCCTTGAAATATTGAAACCAAAGTGGATGTCTCCATCACCCCATTTGCCCGTTGTTTCGTGTATAAAACTGCGTTCTGTGGTGCCATAAGAATTGGTCAAATGCAATTGAAATACGTGACCACCTGTTTCAATATCAACCCCAAAAGACATGGAATTGGTATAGCCATCAAATGGGGTAAATTGATAATAGTATTCCCCAGTTAAATTAACCCTTTTAGAAACCCGTTGGCGTGCAGCTACGCCCAAACTCCACATCATATTGTTATCGGTTGGTTTGGGAGTGGCGCTATAATACACCATGGTTGGCATCAATTGCAAAGAAGTATAGTCATTGAATTTTCTGGCAATCAACAATTGGTGGGAATGAAAGAAATTCTGTGTTTTAAAAGCAGAAGCCAGTGGGTCAAAGTTTTTAATAGTACGCCACATGCCGGTTCCAACATAGCTCATGGTAATTGGCGTGGCCGTTGGTCCTGTAGTTTGTTGTAAAATTTTGTACTTGAGTAAAGCGGTAAATTCCTTGTCATAAGTTCCACGGCTAATACCAACCATCAATCTATCTGTAATACCATAATCTAGTGCTAAACGTGTATACGCGTTGTCTAATCCAAAAAAATTATACGAGCCTGAATTTAAAGTACCAAAACGGTGAGAAATCCTGAAATCCAAAATGCCCCTTCCTACATTTTCAACAGAATGACCGCTTACAATTCTGGTTCCCTTAAAAGTGGATCTCACTTTTTCTTTTACGGGACTACTACTGTCTTTGAATAAGTCAGTTTGAGCTTTTAAAGAAAGGCTGTTCATCAACAGCAGTAAACATGCAAATGCAACAAGTGGGTGTTTGTTTTTCAAGGTTTTCTGTTTTATTCGTAAATGCAATAAAGGCTAATAGTGGCGTCAGGAGCAATTTTTGATCCTATATAACTGCCAGTAATATTAAAGTCTTTCAATTTGATTTTTAGGTCACTCTTAAGCATGATCTTACCACTACTCAAAACGGTTAGGGTGCCATTAACGGTCATTTTTTGACTAACTCCGTGAATGGTTAGGGTGCCTTCTGCACTCACTTCATTGGCCCCGGCTTTTGTTAGATCAATCCTTTGCAAGTCGTTGATATAGCCTTTGAATTCCGCCTTAGGGAATTTGCTACTCTCCATATAGTTCTCATTAAAATGGTCTTCCATCAATTGGTTTTCAAACTTGAAACCCTTGATCAATAAGCTAAAAACCAATTGACCATTACTTTCTAACCACCTGCTGTCTCCTTGATTGTTCACCGCACGAATGGTTTCTAAGGGAGAGCTGGCGTTAAATTTAACCTGACCTGATTTGGTGCTATACATTTTCTGTGCAGACAATTGACAGGCACAAAACAGGGATAAGATCAATAATGCGTTTTTCATGTTGTTGTTTTTAGGTTGATGGAAGGTTAGACTACTCAATTTATCAATTCTAATCTGTAAAATGCTATAGTTCCCCAGCCATTTGACCCGTAAACAGAATTACGGTAAATGCTTTGGGAAAGTTGCCCGAGAAAAAAAATTAAATAGGGGTTATTTTACATATTGCTGAATCGGAAGCCTATTAGCAATACTTCTAGCAAGTGTCATCTCATCTGCATATTCCAACTCACCGCCAAAAGCAATTCCTCTTGCAATAGTGGTAATCCTGCATGGAAATTGTTCCAATTTTTTCTGGATATAGTAGATAGTGGTATCTCCCTGAATATTGGGGCTGAGTGCAAAGACCAACTCTTCTATGCTTTCATTTTTGATACGCTGTATCAGGGGTTCAATATTCAGCTGGTCTGGACCAATACCATCTAGTGGAGAAATAATGCCGTCTAATACATGGTATGTGCCATTAAACTGCTGTGTACTTTCAATAGCAATCACGTCACGAATATTTTCAACTACACAGATCATGCGTTGGTTGCGCTGAGAATTGGAACAGATAGTACAGATATTACCATCGCTTACATTAAAACAGCGTTGGCAAAAACGAATATCCCTGCGCATTTTGGCAATGGTTTCACCAAAAAATTGCACTTCATTCACATCTTGTTTCATCAGGTGCAAGACCAGCCTCAAAGCGGTCTTTTTACCAATACCCGGGAGTTTGGAAAATTGCAGTACTGCGTTTTCAAGTAAGGCGGAAGGGAGTTGCATTTTGTAAAGATAAGCAGCCCTCCGGCTTCTGATTCAAACTCATGGCTTTTTTTAGTGAGAATGCATTTCCATGGGCTTGGCTCCTTTTTTAAATACCCATTCACTGGTTAAAAGATATGCCCCAGAAACAGCAATGGCCATGCCATTTTTTAAACCAGAAAGGATTTCAATATGGTCATCATTTTCTAGTCCTGTTGTGACCATGACTGGTTGGAACTTGGTGGCAGATAAAGCTACCCAAACCATAGCACCATGGGCATCTCTAATAACGGCATTGGTAGGTAAGGTTAAACTTTTTTTCGGGGGCGATTTTAAAACTACATAGGCCGCCATGCCCGGTTTAAGCAGATGTTCTTTGTTGGGAATGCTCACTCTTAATAAGTTGATCCTAGTGTCTGGATTAATTTCTGGATTTACAAATGCAATGCTCCCTCTTAATTCCAAACCAGCTAGGTCTGGAAACCGAGTAATAGCTTGACTATTGATATTAATATTTGAAAGCTGAGAAGTATAGGCTTGGGCTTCTACCCAAACCTGGTTAAGGTCAGAAATTTTTACTAAGGAAGAACCTTCCATTAAATAGTCTCCCTCTTTAAAATTCAACTGTGTTATATAGCCACTAACACTGCTATAATACACAGTATTGGAACTGGCTTTTTTATTTGTAGCCATTTCTGCAACCTGTTTTTCAGACATGCCCCAGAGTAATAATTTATGTTTTGCTGCTTGAAGTAATTGTTGAAAATTGATCAAGGGCTCATTGGCAAATGCCCGTTGCTTGTCTAGCAAAAGTAAATATTCTTGTTTGGCATTGTTCAATTCCTCACTATACAATTCAAATACTGGATCTCCTTTTTTTACATAGTCTCCTAGATTTTTGAAATACAATTTTTCCATTCTACCGTTCACCCTAGCGCTGATTGTATTGGCGTGCATTTGGTCAAAATTTACAGTGCCTGTTAACACTAACTCGTCTCCAATGCGACCATTTTGAATACTGTCTATTTGAATATTGCCCAATTTAATCTGTTGTTCACTGAGTTCTAAATAGCCCCCTGCTTCACTGCTTTGCTTTTTAACCTTGGTTAGTTCCATTTTGCAAATAGGACATTTGCCAGGTTTATCACTAACAACTTGTGGATCCATAGAACAGGTATAATAATAACCAGTTTCAGTGATGGGTTGTTCTTTTTCTAGTCCTTTGCAGGAGCAAAACAACAAAAGGAATAGGCCAAATATTATTTGTTTCATACTTATTGCTTGGTGTTGATAAAGCTTTCACTATCCATGAGGTATTGCGCGTTAGTGGCAATACTATCTGTTTCTTTTAAACCAGTTGTCACTTGAATCAAGTTGCCATGCTGCATGCCCGTTTGCACTTTCCATGCCCTAAATCCAGCAACTTCTTTCTTGAATACCATTTTATCCATGCCCAAAGAAAGTATCGCATCTTTTGGCAGCCAATTGACTTTGCCAGATGCAACATGAATCTTTGCCTTTACTTGAGAACCTATCGGAATTTTCAAAGACTGGTTGTTGAAAAATACCCTAACAGTTTGGGTTTTGCTATCCTTTCTAAAAAAAGGTTCTACAAAATCAATCCTTGCCTGAAAATGTTTCTCAAGCGCAGTTTCTGGGAAGATCTCTACCAAATTTCCTTTTTTTACCAATGCAACTTGGTCTGAGTATAAATTCAAAATGGCCCAGGCTCTGTCAGGGTTCAATACTTGAAATACTGTTCTTTCTTTTTGAACATACATGCCTTCTTTTAAAACTAGTTCTTCTGTTAGTTGAGAAATGTCTTTCATGGTTCCAGGTTCCTTTTTCATTTCGGATCCATTCCCAGCTTCGTGTATATGGCCACTATAATTACTGTAAACAGCAATAGTAGCTTTGGGATTTTGGGTACTGATTAATTCTTGCAAAGCGCGTTCATCTAAACCTAGTAACAATAACTTATTTTTTGCGGCCGCTATGAAAGAGGTATTGGATGGGTCATTCCTCAATAAGAACAGCAGGTTCTGTTCTGCAGTCATGATCTCTGGACTATAGATCTCCATGATCTTTTCTCCCTTCTCCACGTGTTGGTATCGGTACTTTACATAGAGCTTTTCAATTCTTCCTGATATTCTTGCAGCAATACTTCCTTCATACCTAGTATCATAAGCAATACTGCCAAGGGATTCTAGTAATAGTTCTTGATTGCTCATTTGATATGTAGTTACCTCAATATTGGAAACCACAAACTGGTTGGTGGGTTTGAGCAAGTCATCTAAGTTTACTTCAGCAGTAGCGGATTCCACTTGAATTTTTACCAGGGCCATACCGCATTTTGGGCAATCTCCAGGGTGGTCACTAAATACAGAATCTTGTGGCATGGGGCATTGATACGTCATGACTTTCTCTGAAGCCATACTTTGCTGCTTTTTGTGATTAAGCCATTGACAACTAGTCAATGCCAATGATAAGCCTATAAAACCGATGAGTTGTTTCATTTCTTTTCCATTAATCGTTCAAGAGCCACCTGTGTTTTAAATACGCCAGATAATAGGTCTAGGTATTGTAATTGTGTCATATAAAGTGTTTCCCATGCATCATACAGCATGTATAATTCCTCCGTATTTTGTTCGTAAGCCAACTGCATTGATTTGTAATTGTTGTTAAGGGCCGGGATAATCTCCTTATCATACAATTGCATTTGTTTTTGCTTTAATAACCACTCATTGCGCATGCCACTTGCCATACCACTGTATTCATTGGCCAACATTTCTTTCTGACTCTGCAAGGCGCTGGCCTTCCATTTCAAACTTTCTACATTGGCTTTGTTCATCTTAGAAGACCAGTTGGTAAGGGGTAGTTTTAGCATACCCATTAAAGTAAATTGCATGGGTAGACCTCCAAATCCAAACATATGTTCATAGCGCACACCAAACTGAGGTTTTAATGCCAACTTTTCTTGTTCCTGTTTTAAGTAACTCAATTGAATGTCTCTATCTATGGCGCGTAAGTCACTACGTTGTTGAAAAAATAAACTGCTATCAAAAACCACTGTTGCATAATTAGCCAATTGATAACTAGTATCAATCTTAAAAAAGGTTTGTGGGTTTCTGCCCATTAAGCTGTTGAGTCTAATCCGTTTTTCCTCTATCTCGGATTCATACATCAACTGCATGTTTTTTAAATTGCCAATGGCCGCTTTGGCCTTGTAATAGGCGCTGATTTTATCCAATCCATTTTTGTATCTGATCTCTGCATTGCTGATCATGAAGCCAAGCAATTGTTGGTTCTGCTTTAATACAGCCAACTTTTTTTGAAGAATGATCCAGTCAAAATAATTGCTTTTAGCATCTTGTACCAAGTCATTCACAGTTGCATTTTTCTTTTCTTTTTCTACACTAGACATGGCAGACATATAAGCTAGATCCGCTTCCTGCTTTTTTTTATTCGGCAACATCTGTTGACCTCCAATCATGTATTGCCCCATACCATTGGTTGGGATGGGTGGCATTCCAGGCATATTGGTCTCTGACTTCTTCCACATATTGGGATTGTAAGGTGTCATGAAAAAGCCCGTACTAAATTCAGGGGCCATCCAAGACTTAGCCCCTTTGGAAGCCTCGTCTATTGACCTAATTTCATGCTCGTACATTTTAACCACAGGGTGCTTGGTTTGAATGCTGTCAATGATTTGTTCCAGACCCATGGTTTGGGCAGACAAACTGCTACTTGATACAAGTAACAGGTAGAATAGGGTTTGCTTAATGGTTTGCATGGATCAATTCAATTTTACCTTTACGTTTCAATTCGCGTTCCTTGATCATTTCAAAAACAACGGGTGTAATTAGCAATACATAAATGGTAGAGCTAATCACGCCTCCAATTAATGGAATGGTAATGGGTCGCATGATATCACTGCCAACACCTGTTGACCAAAGAATGGGGATTAGACCAAATAGCCCAACCAATACGGTCATGAGCTTGGGTCTTAACCTTTTCACAGAACCCTCTATCACATATTTTCTAATAATGCTAGCGTTTAAACTTTTTGCGTCATTGCCGTGTTCGGCTACCATTTTTTCCATGGCTTCATTGAGGTAAATGGTCATGAGCATGGCCGTTTCAATGGCAATGCCAAATAGTGCTATAAATCCTACAGCTACTGCTACAGATAGATTTACTTGATATGCGTAGACCATGAAAATACCGCCTACTAATGCAAAAGGAACGGTGAGCATGGTTACCAAAGCTTCTTTTAAAGAATCATAGGTAAAGTACAAGACCAGAAAAATGATCCCAATTACAAAAGGAAGAATCATCATCAAACTTTTCTTAGCCCTAATTTGATTTTCCCATTGTCCACTCCATTCCAGAAAATATCCCTTGGGTAGTTTCAGCATCATCTTGTTTAGTTTGTTCTGTGCATCTTGAACGGTACTGCCAAGATCCCGTTCTCTTACATTGAATAGAACGGTTCCGCGTAACAAAGCATTCTCTGAATTAATCATGGGTGGTCCATCAGAAAGTCCAATCTCTGCTACAGCCTCTAATGGAATGGGGCCAAAATTCATGGTGGGTACTTGAATCCGCTTAAGCGATTGTAGGTTGTTTCTAAAGTCTTGTCCATAACGGGCATTCACACTAAAGCGTTGACGCCCTTCAATGGTAGTGGTTAATTTCATGCCACCCAAGGCACTTTCAATGACTGTGTTTACTTCATCAATACTCAAACCGTATCTACCTATTTCATCACGTTTAATGCGAATGTCTATGTATCGCCCACCGGTAATGGGTTCTACATACAAGTCTTTTACACCATCAATTCCCTCTAATTGCTGTTTAATGGTTTGTGCAAATGCATAAATGCTATCTAGGTTTTGTCCATAAACTTTTAATCCTACATCGGTTCTAATTCCAGTAGAAAGCATGTTGATTCTATTGATGATGGGTTGGGTCCAACCATTGGTTACACCAGGAATTTGAAGTTTGGCATTCAATTCATTGATGATACTGTCCTTGGTCATTCCCTTGCGCCACTCCTGTCTAGGTTTGAGTAGGATGATGGTTTCAATCATGCTGATGGGAGAATTATCAGTAGCTGTATTTGCCCTTCCTGCTTTCCCTAATACATGTGCAACTTCTGGAACAGAACCAATTAATTTATCCTGCACTTGCAGAATTCGTTTGGCTTCTGAATTGGATACATCCGGAAGGGTAACTGGCATAAAGAGCAAACTTCCCTCGTCCAAAGGAGGCATAAATTCAGAACCCATTTTGGTGAGCATGAATAAGCCAATGGCAAGTGCAATCAAATTCAAGAACAGGGTTGTTTTCCTAAATTTCAAACAAAGGTTAAGGATGGGTGTATAAATTTTTTCTAAAACACTGGTAATGGGATTGGCCGATTCTGGCTGAAGTCTTCCCTTTAAGAAAAAAGAAATTAAAACCGGAGCCAATGTAATAGCCAATACAGCGTCAACTAATAAAATAAAAGTTTTTGTCCAAGCCAATGGATGAAACAATTTTCCTTCCATACCTGTTAAAAGAAAAACAGGTAAGAAAGAGGTAACTACAATAATGGTAGAATAAAAAACGCCTGGACCTACTTGCTTAGAAGACTTCTCTATAATAGCCATCCTTTCTTCAGCCGTTAATGGGTCTTTTTCTCTGTTAAACCAATTTCTCATAACGCTGATTTTTTGGATGATTGAATCTTGGCTGTTTGTGCTTCACTCAAATGCCGGTAGGCATTTTCAACCATCACAATCCCATCATCCACTACTACACCAATGGCAAGGGCAATACCTGTTAAAGACATGATATTGGAAGAAATACCAAATGCTTGTAAAAGAATAAATCCTAGTGCAACGGAAATGGGTAATTGAATCAAGATAATTAAGGCACTGCGCCAATGAAATAAAAAGATGAGCACAATGATGGATACCGCAATCATTTCTTCTAACAGCGTTCCTTTGACAGATTCAATTGCTTCTTGAATCAAAGTGCTACGATCATAAGAAGTTTTAAAATGAACACCATCTGGCAAACCCTTTTCTACTTCTTTCATTTTTGCTTTTACCGCTTCAATTACTTTATTGGCATTTTCATTGTAGCGCATAACCACAATGCCGCCAACCACTTCTCCCTTTCCGTCTAAATCAAAAATGCCCAGTCTGAGGTCTCCACCCATTTGCACAGATCCAATGTCTTTAACTCTTACGGGGATCCCGTTGTAATTGGCCAATGCAATATTTTCTACGTCTTCTTTGTTCTTGATATAGCCCAACCCTCGGATGATATAAGCCATATCGGCCATTTCAAATTTCCTACCTCCTACATCATTGTTATTGGCCTTTACCTTGTTCATCACATCCATCAAGGAAACATTGTAATACTGCAATTTTACAGGATCAATGACTAGTTGGTATTGCTTTTCAAAGCCGCCAAATGAAGCAACTTCTGCCACACCAGGAACGGTTTGCAGGGCTAGTTTTACATACCAGTCCTGCAAAGCCCGTTGTTCTCCCAGATCCATTTTTGGAGCGTCTAAATGGTACCAGAAAACATGACCTACACCAGTACCGTCAGGTCCCAAGCTTGGGCTAACACCTTGTGGTAACAAGCGTTGAGCAAAATTCAAACGCTCCATGACTCGGGTTCTTGCCCAATAGATATCGGTATTGTCTTCAAAAATCAAATACACAAAACTCATCCCAAACATGGATGAGCCCCTGATGTTTTTAATTTTTGGAATCCCTTGCAAATTACTCACCAAGGGGTAGGTAACTTGGTCTTCTATTACTTGCGGGCTTCTACCCATCCACTCCGTGAAAACAATCACTTGGTTTTCACTCAAGTCAGGGATGGCGTCAATAGGGTTCTGCTTTACAGCATAAATACCCCAAGCAAAAAGTAGACCCGATGCAAGTAGTACAATGAGCCTGTTGCGCAGTGCTAGTTCAATCAGTTTCTGAACCATAAGGTTTGCTTATATGGCCTAGGCCGATTATCGATTGGCTTTTACTTCTTTCAAAGCCATACCACACTTGCTGCACTTACCTGCTTTGTCTGAAGTAACATCGGCATGCATGGGACAAACAAAAGCAGCTTTAGTTGCTTTTACTTCTTTAAGTGCCATTCCGCACTTACTGCATTTACCAGCTTTGCTAGCAGTTACATCTGCGTGCATTGGGCAGACATAACTGGACGGAGGTGCTTGTTTGGTTTCTTGTGGTGTTTTTTTGTCTTGTGCCATCAAGCTGGCGCTCAATAAACTGGTAGCAAGTACCAGCATTAATCTGAACTGTTTCATGTTGTAGAAATTTAAAATGAAAAATAAAAGTCAGGAAATGCCAATAGCCCAACTTGAGTGTTAGGCTGTAAATCAGTGGTAAATACTAAATTAAGAAACTGCAATCACGCAGGTAGACTGCAGGTGCATGAATATCAGGCGGCGCATTTGGCGCGTAAGCAATGAGCATAAGATGACAAATTGCTGGCTCAGGTACCATGCAAGTAGTAGAGGGCAATAATGCTATTGACAGTTGTTGAAATTCAAAATGGGAGAGATTTGTTTTTTGATCCTGCTCGTTTTTGACAAACTTGCTTTCATCCTTACAACAACCCCCTTTTTTTTGAGAAGTTTTCATCCCGCATTTGCTGCAGGTAGCATTGTTGTTCTTACTAAAACTAGTGTCTGCCAATTTACCCATGCAATAGTGCAAATGCATTACAGCCCCAGTTGAGGAGCCAAGATATACAAGGGCTAATATGGTGACCAATAGCTTTTTCACGCTCCAACAAAATTATTCTTATTAATTGAAAATGAAAGCTAAATCTAGAAAACAGTCACCAAATGCCCTATTTACGCTCATTAACCCCCAATTCGTGCACGTATAAAGTGAGTTTGCGGGTAAAAGCGTCTAGGGATTCTGCTGATTGTTTGATAAAATAGAGCAGTTTAATCAGTTCTTCCGGTTGGTCTAGGTATTTTTCAAAGATTTTGCTGATGCCTAAAATATTTGCCACTGGCTGCCTCACTTCATGTGATAGCATATGTAAAAGTTCTTCCAGTTCTCGAATCCGTTGGTTTTTGGCTTCTTCAGCAGCTTTTTTGTCACTGATTAATGTTCGTAAAGAGAAATATTGGTGAATAATTCCATCAGCATCTTTAATAGGAATAATAACAGAATCCAACCAGTAATAGGAACCGTCCTTGGCCCTATTTTTGACTTCACCCTTCCAAACATTACCAGCTTCAATAGTCTCCCACATTTCTTTGAAAAATGATTCAGGGTGAAAACCTGCATTTACAAGGTTATGGGTCTGTCCCAATAATTCTACCATGTTATACTTAGAAATGTCACAAAATTTTTGATTGGCATAAATAATCTTTCCATCCTTGTCTGTAATGGAACAAAAGATGTTTTCATCCGTGGCTTTTTGGTATGCATTGAGCATGAGAATCAAATCCTCACGACTATGCCCCTCTATATGGTAATGATCGTTCATGTGGGAACAATTTTAAATCATTAGTAACCGGGGGCAGGTTTCTATGTTAATTTACAACATATTTTAAGTTAATTAAAAAATGTTCAAACAACAAAAGGTTTCAAGGCTAAATTAGTAAACGGTTGTTTTGAGTTTGTGAATGGCATTTTTAATGCCCATTTTTCCATCAAATTGCCGGGGGGAAGGGTTTATAAATTATGAATCATTACCCATAAAATGGTTAAAATGACCATCAAAATGGAATACAAATGCAAAGAATTTGCATGATACTGTTCTTTTTTCCAAGCCAAATAAGACACTACTGGAATAATCAATAAAGAAAGACACATGGGCATCCATAGCAGTTCCAAAATCACTCCAACTAAAACCAGTTCATAGGTAGGAACCTTGTTGACCAATACCCAAAAAAGTAAAACAACCACACTGAAAATGAAGGTATTTTTGGCCCTGAGGCTATTTCTAAAAGGGGTTTTAATATTGGTTTCGCTCATGTTGAAATCAATCTATATGGCTTTAAACGGCCGGAATGCAGATTTTATTATAATCCGAGCCTAATTATTGCTATTTTAAATGATTTCAGAAGCAATAAGCAACATCTAGGGTGCTTGTTTATTTTGATACCCCATGGATAAGCCAAGATCACCCTTTACATGTAATGAAACATTGATGGTGTCATTACTGGGATTGGCAAAAACCAATGCGGTGTTTTTTTCCACTTTTAGACTAACTGTTTCATTGGGCTGGATGATTTGACTTGAGTGGGTCCCTCCATCATTTGGCGCAAAATGTAATTTAAGCGGCTGCTTGGATAAGTTTTTTGCTTCTACTTTAAAATTCCCGTGTTCATTGTTCCCCAATACAAACGCTTGTTTGGGTTGGATGGTGGTTACTGAAGTAAGACTTGAAAATAGGGAACAAGCGCTTAAAAAAAGGATGCTAGCAATAAGTACTGTCAATTGTTTTTTCATATTTGTGATTTAGAAAACAAACATGAATCATTTTTTTTGAGGAAAAGGGTCATAAAATAATATGAGACCAATAAAAAGGTCTCATATTATCTATTAGATAGATTATCATTAAAAAGCATACCGTAGATCCGTATCTCTATCTGCTCTAATCACCATTTTTTTGGTGTAGGCACGCACCAATTCAGGTTGGCGCTTTAGTAAATAGCTGCCTGGGTCCCAAACCCCATTTTGGTTTTGATCCAGCAAAATTCGGAGTTCATATTCGCCTGGGCGATACCTTTTTCTAATATAATCCGGCCCGGTTAGCGGAATTGACTCAATAATTTTATTTTCTTGAATCAATTGCAAAACAGGGTGCTTAGAAAGGTCCAAATTGGTAAAACGGAGTCTAAAGCTGCCATATTCCGCTTCTCGTTTGGTCACAAAACGGGCACTATCGGCCTTGGGTAAGTTTATCCCCGCCGTATCGCTGAAAGCATCTTTGGCAATGATAATTCTAAAACTGGTTTTCTCTTTCCAAGGATATTGAATGCTAAACTTGGTTTGGGTACTGTCCATACTAATATTGTAACCAGAAATGGGTTGATAGAGTGTATCCATTAAACGAATCTTGCTACTATCCCATTGGTTGATTTTTCTATTGAAAGTCAAGACCAAGGGGTTTAGTAGGTCTTGTTGACCATTGTCTAAACTTGCCGTGTATTTTAAGCGTTTGTCCTCTGTTTTTCGCTCATTCAATTTGGCATTATTGTTATTGGAACTAGTGCTAGATTTTTCCACCTTTTTATATTCCTGATAAGCATAAAGGGTATCTGTTCTAGTGCTACCACTGATGAGTATGGGTGCATCCAAAAAGCCAAAGATTTTGGTGCTATCATCATATTTTTTGGTAAAATCATTGGGCAACACGTATACATTGAAACGCCCATCTGGCAAGTATTTGAAGCGAAAATTTCCCTTGCCATCTAGTTTGGTCATATACCTAGGTCTATTCTTTTTAATAGAGCTGTCTACCAAAATATTGTGTAGTACTATAATTAAAGTACTATCAGTTTTACCAGTTTCAGCCATCATGACCATGCCCTGGTACTGATTACCGTCTATTTGATTGCCAGTAGAAAAAACATAGGTCAATTCCTTGGCCAAATTGCCCTCATTTACGTCTTTGATACTATTGCCAAAATTGATGGCATAAGTGGTGTTTTTCTCTAGACTGTCTTTGAGCTTTACGGTTACATTACGCAGTTTGTAATCTACTAGTGGGGTATTCTTGGGGTATGGTTGAATCACTAGGTTTTCATTCACACCTTGTAACTCAACATACTCGTCAAAGGTTAAAGTGATATTTTGAGAGATCACATTTTTAGAAGAGTCTTTGGGATTGGCCATGATTAGCCTTGGGGCGATGGTATCTCTGGGGCCACCTCCAGGAGGAATAATATTGGCGCAAGAAAAAAGCAGCATTTGACCAACTAAAATCAGTAGGGCTAATCCGGTGTTTTTCAAGTTCCATGTTATCATAGCTGCAAATATAACAACCATCGAGCCTTTTCAGGCCGATGGTCCTAGAGTAAAAAGTTAATTATTCGGTTGTTTCATCATCGGGTTCGGTCAATTCATGAAGTGCAATGGCCATATCATTCTCCTTAACAAAATTGCACCAATGGCAGTCTGATTTGCCACAACCCGTATACAATTCTCGATCCTGAATTTTTTTCCAAACCGTTTTAATCTGTTGGGTAACGGTAGTCATGTCTGCAGGACTGATGACAATCTTCTCTTTTTTAAATTGCTTTTTCTTATCGGGTTCAATAAAATCAAATTCCGTACTCACTACTTTCCAATTCTTCTGGTCATAATGATCAACCAAGATTTTATAAAACACCGCCTGACGCCAATAGTCCCCACCATTGGGTTCTTTTTCATCCGGAGCCAAGAGCTTTTTGCGTGCTTTTTCTAGGTCACCGGTTTTGTAATCAACTACGTTAACATTGGTTCCGTCAAATTCAAGTTTGTCTAGTTTTCCTTTTAAGGGAACACCTTCTACCACCACATTTCTAATGCTTCTTTCTACGGCTACTACTTTGTTCCAAGTATTGATGTAGTTCTGATAATACTCGGTCAAGACTATCTGACCCTGTTCCATTCTTCTATTGAATTCTTCCTTGGTAAAGTTTTCTCTATGTCTGTGCATATACCATTCAAAATCATCTATGAAAACCCGGAGTTCAGGAAATTTATCTTGCTCCTGCATTTTGCTAAACAGCTTTTCCAAAGCATAGTGTACCGCGGAACCAAATTCAGTTGCTTCAGATTTTCCAGAAGGAACACGCACCAAGTTTTGGTAATAAAATTGCAAAGGACATTTTAAATAGTTGTTTAGTGCCGTTACGTTCATTACAAATTTCTCCAGCATCCTGCTCACAAAATCTGCTTCCATCTTGGCAATTTCAGGAGCCAATTCTGCTTCAAAATCTAGTAAGGCAAATTCACTCAATGCTTCCTGAGATAGGGCTATTGGCTGAATGCCCAAACTATGTTGTTCTAAAATTTCAGCTAGGAACATGGTGGGTTCTAAGGGCTTGCCGTCATTTTTAAAACGGCTAAAAGAAATTTGTAATTGCAATTCTGCCCTGGTCAGTGCCACATAAAACAATCTACGCAATTCTTCTTCCTCACTATGTACAGGTGCGGTGCTAAACATGGTGTCTGGTAGTTGGTAACCGCCACCGGGCTTGCGTTTTTTCTCCCAATTAGAAGCATTACAACCCGCAAAAAATACTGCTTCAAATTCCAATCCTTTGGAACCATGTGCGGTCATCAGGTTGACCCCTTTTTCTGTACCACTCACTTGTACCAAGGGCAATGCTAGGTCTTCTTTTTCCATCAAAGAAAAAATATTGACTAGTTGTTCCAAACTTAAATTAGGGTTACGTCTAGCTTCTTCCTTGATAAATTCAAATAGTCCACTCAAGACTTGTAAGTGCCAGTGTTTGTCTGGGCTTTGCATGATCCAACCCAAGACCTTGGTTTGTTGTATTACTTGTTCTACCAGATTAATCAAACTACTATTGGCAATGGCTGCAATCAAATTCTCAATGGCAATACTAACTAGGGCAAATCCTTTGGCTGGAGCAGGGCTAAATAAATCTGCCGCTGGTGCATTTGCTTTTTCCCTGATCTGTTTGCGCAAATAAGTTTTGTTGGCGCCATATTTTAGATCCGCTACTTTGGCTGTGATTTCTGCAATTTCCATGGCTGGAATACCAAACCAATTAAAGTGCAAAATCTGGAAAAGCATTTCTTCTCCACCAAATGCTGTGTCCCATTCTGCTGCCAAATATTTTAAGAAGAGAATAATCTTTTGAGCCAGTGGTATCTCAAGTAAGTTTAGATTTCGTTTGCTATAAACAGGAATCTGTTTCTCTTTAAAAAATTGTGCAAGGGCTTCTCCGTATTTGTTTTCCTTATAAATAATGCCAATTTTCCCAGGTGCCATTCCCCTGGCCAATAAGGCTTCTACTTCTAAACAAATACCAATCATCTCTTGACGCATGGATTCGTATTCCTTAATCTTCGGAGGGTCTGTTATACCCGTTAATTTTCCATTGGAACTGATTAGGTCTTTGCTCAAGCCAGGCATCTGTTTGATCAAGCGCTCCTGATTCCTATCTATCAAGGTCTTGGCAATATCCAAAATAGGTTGGGTAGATCGATAGTTATTGGTCAAGACTACTTTAACTAGGTCTTGTTCATAGCGTTTGGCCAAAGCCGTCATGTTCTCTACATTGGCTCCCTGAAAACGATAAATACTTTGGTCGTCATCACCTACCACAAATACATTGGGTTGTTCCCAATAATTAATCAGCAATTCCACAATCTTATTTTGGGTACCACTGGTATCTTGGTATTCGTCAACCAAAATGTAGAGAAACTGTTCTTGGTAGCGCATGAGCAAATTAGGATGTTCTTCAAAAGCCTTGATCACCCAATTGATCATATCGTCAAAATCATACCTATTTCTATTGCGCATCAACAATTGAAAACGGTCAAATTCATTTACAGCTGCGCGTAGTTTTTCCATGCGCTCTCGCTCTTCTGCAATTTTATTTTCTTTCTTGTCTCCAGCTTTGAATTGTTTGTAAGCTCGCTTGTAGACAAATTCATCTCGGGTTTCTATCTCTGACAAATAAGCATCAATCCGCTCATTGATATGTGAAGGTGTCCAACCTTCTTTTTTCATATTACTAAAGAGGTTCTGTAGATTGCCAATTTCGTAGTAGACATCGCCGCGATAGCGCTTTAATACATGATTCTTTGGAAAACTATCTATCAATTGTTTGAACAGGTCTATTCTTTCTAAATCAGAAACAGGATCCAAACTGGTCTTTTCAAAAAGCGATAGATTATCCTGAATAATATTATTACAAAATGCGTGAAAGGTATAGATATGTACTTTATAGGCATCGGCGCCAATAAAACCCAGCAGTCTTTTGCGCATGGCAACAGCACCTGCATCTGTATAGGTTAAGCAAAGAATATTATCTGGTTGGGCATCAGTATCCAATAAAATTTTACCAATCCTGGCGCCTAAGATCTGGGTTTTGCCCGTACCAGGACCGGCAATGACCATCACAGGTCCTTCAATGGTATCCACCGCCTTTTTCTGTTCCTTGTTCAAACCGGTATATACTTCTAAAAACCGGGCCTTTTGTTCCTCCTGATTTGCCATAGGTTAAAGATAATCAAACATCCTTGCCGTATATCTCCGGATCAAAATTCAGGATGGTCAAACATTCTAAGTCAAATACTGTTATACTAGCAAACAAACAGTATGTCTAGGACTTATTCTATTAAAACCGTTCAGAAAATCCCCGTTCCTCTTGCACAAGCATGGGATTTTTTTAGCAAACCTGACAACCTAAAAGACATTACCCCCAGCAATCTTGGATTTCTCATCAAATCTAAACACCATGGTTCTACCATGTATCCGGGTCAAATTATAGAATACACGGTAAAACCCATTATGGGCATTCCATTATATTGGATGACAGAGATTACTACTGTTGCGGAGCAGTCCTATTTCATTGATGAACAACGCTTTGGGCCGTATAACCTGTGGCACCACCAACACCATTTCAAAGCCATAGAAGGCGGTGTAGAAATGACCGATATAGTTCATTATCGCTTACCGCTTTGGATTTTTGGAGACATAGCCAACAGTTTATTTGTACAATCACAATTGCAAGGAATCTTTGACCATCGTTTTTTTGCTACCGAACAAAAATTTGGCGCATGGCCTGGTGGACAAGAAAAAGTAGTGTTGTTCAATTGATAGCATTTAGTTGGGTTTTAAAAATTACCTTTAGACTGCGGCCAATCCCTGAAAAACCTTAACAGCCGCCATCGGATGCAACAAAACACATTAAAGCAACTTTCTGAAGTATTGGGTCTGAGTATCTCAACCGTATCCAGAGCGCTAAAAGATCATCCGGATATTTCTGAAAAAACCAAGACCCGTGTTAGGGAATTGGCCAATGCTTTGGACTATGAACCCAATCATTTTGCGGTTCAGTTACGCACCCAGCAAAGCAATATGCTAGGTATTTTGGTGCCAAGCATCAACAATTATTTTTACGATTTTTTTATAGCTGCTGTTGAGGAAGAAGCCGTTAAGCATGGCTATTCCATTATGATCATGCAATCCTTAGACAAATTGTCTTTGGAAAATTCTAACATGAATGTGTTTAGAAGAAATAAGATAGTGGGTTTGTTTGTTTCAATCTCTATTGAAACCGAAGACCTAACGCCTTTCCGTAAAATGGAAGCTTCTAATGTGCCGGTGGTGTTTTTTGATAGGGTGGCAGAAGAAGAAGGTTTTAGTAGGGTTTGTTTGTCTGATGAACACGCAGCCAAAATTGCAGCGGAAGCCATTATTAGAAAGAACAAACAAAAGGTATTAGCCTTGTTTGGACACCCACATTTGAGTATTACTAAAGCAAGGTGTAAATCTTTTAAAGAAGTCTTTGCTGCAAAATCGCCCCAAACCAAATTAACCATCCATTATCCAGAACAGATAGAAGCTTCCAAAGCATTGGTGTTGGATGTTTTTCAAAAAGGAGATTTACCAGATACCATTTTCTGCATGGGAGACATGGTACTCATGGGTGTAATGCACGCATTACATGAATTGAATCTGAAAGTGCCTGAAGACATAGCGGTGATTGGAATTAGTAATGGATTAATCCCAACTCTTTATCAGCCTAAGATTACTTATGTAGAAACCAGTGGATACAAATTGGGAAAACTGGCATTTCAACAAATGTTTAGCAGACTCAAAGCCAATTTGGAAAAAGAAACCGTTTTCTTAGAATCTATTTTGGTAGAGGGAGGATCGTTGTAAGGAATCAATTAGTTTATCTACTTATAAAGTGTTTATATAAATAGCATGGAATCCTCTTCCCATTCAGGACATAGTTCCTTACAGAAAATCAGTTTTGCCGGTTTATTAGTTACGCTTGGAATCATTTATGGAGACATTGGCACTTCACCACTTTATGTATTCCGTTCAATTATTGGAGATAGGCAAATCTCGGAAACTTTGGTTTATGGGGGAATTTCCTGTGTCATTTGGACCCTTACTTTACAAACTACTTTTAAATACGTTTTTCTAACCCTACAAGCAGACAATAGGGGAGAAGGTGGCATTTTTTCTTTGTATGCGCTGGTGCGCCGATATGCCAAGTGGCTTTATATTCCAGCCATTATTGGTGCTGCTACACTTTTAGCGGATGGGATTATCACACCGCCTATTTCTGTATCTTCTGCCATAGAGGGATTGGGTGGGATCAAGGGCTTGGAAACAACCATTGTGGCGGGAAATAACTTAACTGTTGGTATTGTGATTGGGATTATTTCCTTGCTATTTTTCTTTCAAAGATTTGGCACCAAAGTGATGGGTTTTGCTTTTGGACCCATTATGTTTGTTTGGTTTAGTATGATTTTTACTTTGGGTCTCATTCAAATAGTACATAACCCAGGTATTATTCGTGCTTTCAATCCTTACTACGCGTACGAGTTATTGGTGAATTACCCACAAGGATTTTGGATCTTAGGTGCGGTATTCCTTTGTACAACTGGTGCGGAAGCTTTGTACAGTGACCTTGGACATTGTGGTAGAAAGAATATTCAAGTAAGTTGGATGTTTGTCAAGTTTGCCCTAATTGCCAATTATATGGGACAAGGCGCCTGGTTGTTAGCGCACCACAGTCCCACCTTAAATGGATTGAATCCTTTTTATGAATTAATGCCAGATTGGTTCTTGCTAATTGGGGTCACCATTGCAACGCTGGCAACCATCATTGCTTCACAGGCTTTAATTAGTGGGTCATTTACTTTAATCAGTGAAGCCATTAGCCTGAATTGTTGGCCAAGGGTTGCCATTAAATTTCCAACCAATGTAAAAGGTCAAATTTATATTCCTAGCCTTAACTGGATCCTCTGGATAGGTTGTGTGGGCATGATGTTGTATTTCCGTAAGAGTGAACACATGGAAGCGGCATATGGTTTCTTTATTACTATTACCATGATGATGACCACCACCCTCATGTTTGTTTATATGCGTTATGTGAAGAAATGGAGTTTGGCAATAGTACTGCCTATTATGTTGGTTTTCTCTACCGTTGAAATTAGTTTTTTTATAGCCAATGTAGCCAAGATTCAACACCGTTGGATGTTCTTACTCTTTGACATGATCCTGGTATTTATCATGGTTATTTGGTATAGGGCTAGAAAAATCACCAATCAGTATTTGCAATTTGTCAAACTCTCGGATTATGTACCTAGGTTGGTTAGTTTGAGTGCCGATAAAGACTTTCCTAAATATGCATCACACCTAGTTTATTTGACAAAAGCCGATTATGAAGGGGAAATAGAAAAAAGAATCATGCATAGTATTCTACATAGAAAGCCCAAGCGCGCAGAAGTGTATTGGTTTGTGCATATCAATCGCTCAGACAATCCTTATACCATGGAATATAGTACAAAGGAATTGGTAACAGGAAAAGTGATTAGGATTGATTTTAATTTAGGTTTTAGAATTCAACCTAGGGTAAACCTGCTCTTTAAAAAAGTGATGCAGGAAATGTATACACAAAAAGAAATCTATGTAGAAAACAAGTATGAAAGTCTTGACCCTAAAAGCTTTCACGCCGATATTACCTATGTGATTATTGAGCCATTCCTTTCTGTTGAAAATGACTTTTCTTTCCGCGAAGGTTTTATTATGGATACTTATTTCAGCATCAAGAATGTCTCTCAATCAGACCAAAAAGCTTTTGGACTAGACACGGCTGTAACTGTTGTAGAATATGTGCCCTTGGTCATTAACCAAAAAACTGATATCCCTTTAAAAAGAAAACAACTGGTTTAATTATTTCAACTCTAACAACTGACTTACATTATTATTTCTGTCAACGGCAGCCACACAGATGCGCTTGCCTTCTGTATCTGGTACTTTTGAAAGGTCTAACAAAGCTGATTTGTCACTCACAACCAATTGTACTAATTGTGCGTTCACCAATTTTACTGGTTGGCCTGGGTCAAGAATAAAAATAGCAAATGCTTTAATGGTTTCTGATCCTTTATTCTCTAGCAACACCATGCCACCTGATTTTTTGGTAACGGTAGGTTGGTCAGGAACAGCGTCATCAATCCAAGGCATGGGAGGCACTAAAGCAGGGTAGTAGTAATAATTGTTTCTCAAGGAATCATTCCAACCATTGGGGTTTTTCTCAAATACCTTACTGTTAAAATAAACAGATCCTTGGGTGGTTGGGTAATTACGCAACAATTCTATTTGCTTAGGCATTTCAGTTGGGTTTCTCCATGCTGCATTGGTACCTGCTCTATAAAATCCGTGTCCAATAAATAATTGTTTGCCATAACTGTGTTGGTTCCACCAATCAAGCAACACATCATAGTCAGCCAATTTGTGACCACGCTCCCAATAGAGTTGTGGAACCACATAATCAATCCAACCTTTTTCTAACCAAAGCAAAATATCGGCATATAAATCATCGTAATTGGTTTGCCCGCCCTTGGTATCACTACCCATGGGGTCTTGACTTTTGTTTCTCCAAATACCAAAGGGGCTAATGCCAAATTTTACGCGTGGATTAGTAGTTCTAATGGTCTGATACAAGAGTTTGATAATGCTATCTACATTGCTTCTACGCCAATTTTCTTTATTCATGCCATTGCCATACAATTGATAAGAAGCTTGGTCAGGAAACTCTTTGCCAGCTATGCGATAAGGGTAGAAATAATCATCCATATGTATGGCGTCAATATCATACCTATTCACAATATCTTTTACTACTCTTGCTGTATGCTGTTGAACTTCTGGTAATGCGGGATTAAAATACTTTTTATCTCCATACACCAAAAACCATTCTGGATGCAGTTTGGTTAAATGTGTAGGTGCAACAGAAGAAGTTCTCATGTTAAACACCGCACGGTAAGGGTTCATCCATGCATGAAATTCTAAACCACGAATATGTGTTTCTTGAATCATGAATTCAAGGGGATCATAATAAGGAACCGGAGCCTTACCCTGTTTGCCGGTTAAAAATTCACTCCAGGGTTCCAGAGAGGAAGGATATAAAGCATCGCCGGCAGGCCTAATCTGCACCACAACAGCATTCATGCCATTTTGTTGGTGCATATCTAACAATTTAATGAACTCCGCTTTTTGTTCAGCAACGGATAAATTTTTGCTGCTGGGCCAATCAATATTGTCTACTGTTGCCACCCAGACCGCTCTGAATTCATAATTGTTGGAATGTTTTACCTGGGCATTGCCGGAAAACAAGCTGCAGATCATTGCAGCACATAATGCGGGAAATAGCTTCATCCCGTGAAGATAAAACCTTGTTTTCAGGCAAAAATGGAATGTGGAATGATTCCCCAAACTAAATGGGGTAATGCACATTGTTTAAAGTTGAATATCGCGCAGCTTATCTAATAAATGGTTGAGTTGTTCTGCTTCCTGTGGATTCAAGCCTTTTAAAAGATTGTCTGTATCCTCGTTTCTATTGTCCATTTCCATCAATAATGCTAGGCCTTTGTCGGTTATGCGTATGTCAACCAATCGTTTATCCGCCTCACAAACAGTTTTTTCAACCAATTCTTTTTTTACCAATCGGTCTACAATTCTACTGGTATCACTCATTTTATCAAGCATGCGATCCCTTATTTGCAGGGTGCTTAATGGTCGTTTACTACCACGTAAAATCCTAAGAATATTGAATTGTTGGTTGGTAATATCATATACATCCAAGATTTGTTTGAATCTTTCTGTAAACCAGTTGGCTGTGAATATGATATTCACACCCACTTTCTGATATTCATTTCTAAAATTCAGTGTTTGTATTTCTTTTTCTATTCCCATGGTATTAGAAGATCCGGGTTTTGGTTCGGGGCTCAATTCTTAGCGTAAAGTTATGTCCACAACTTGCTTAGAACTTTGATATTAGGCATAAATGAATATGACTTTTATCAGCTATTCTTCCCATACTTTCAAGCCTTCACTACAGTTGGCGCAAATGTCAATCTGTTTTCTGCTTGTACTCAGTTCTTTTCTAAATTGTTGGTAATTGCTATTGTTCCAAGTTTCTTTGAAACTTTGGGTTTTTAAGTTGCCCAATTGGTGCGTGGCGTCTTTGTCAAAACAGCAGGGTACTACCAAACCGTCCCAGGTAATCACATTGGCGTGCCAAAGTTTCCAGCAATGATTGCTCAAGCCACTTTTGACCACTCTTTTTCCCTCTTTCCCCATTTTATACCTGCTATACTTATCTATACTTGGTACCAAATTATTAGGGTCTTGCTCAAAATCATAAACTTGGGCTGTTTTAAATCTAACTTGGTCTACCCCAATTTCTGCACCCAATGCCTTAATTTGATCAATTTGATGTTCATTAGGTTTGACTACTAAAAATTGAAAAAAAACAAAAGGAGTCTTACTATTCAGGGCTTTTTTCCATTTCACAATGTTGTGAGCCCCTTCCATAACTTTATCCAATTTACCACCCACGCGATATTGTTCATATACCTCCTGTGTAGTTCCATCAATAGAGATAATCAATCGGTCCAAGCCACTTTCTACTGTTTGTTTGGCTTTTTCATCCGTTAAATAGTGTGCATTGGTAGAAGTAGCCGTGTATATACCCTTTTCATGGGCGTATTGGACCATGGTAAGAAAATCTGGATTCAAATAGGGTTCTCCTTGAAAATAAAAAATCAGGTATAGCAATTCTTGGTGAATCTCATCAATGGTTTGCTTAAAAAAGCTTTTTTCCAACATACCGGTGGGTCTGGTAAATGCCCTAAGACCGCTGGGACATTCCGGACAACGTAGGTTGCAAGAAGTTGTAGGTTCAAAAGAAATGGAAATAGGGTAGCCCCATTGTACCGGTTTCCCGGTTAATTTAGTTACTTGAAAGCTGGAATACACTTTCAAAGCATTCCAAAAACGCTTGAAAGTCAGCTTTTTCATCAAATTCAGGCTGTCATTCCAGTTAAAATACACCATAAGACTGTAAAAATAAGGCAGTGAAGCAAAGAACAGTTAATTAACAAAATTTGACAACTGTTTTTTAGTAAAATAGAACATTTCCTTACATTCAATGTCAAAGTTGGAACAGGGTTATTGCTTAAATGCTGTAACTTGCACCCGTTTACAACTTGTTCGGTAATTAGGTATAAAACTTAAACAAGCAGTTATTCAATGGTCCCCTAAAGGCCAAATTTGTTTCACTTTTTAATTTTTATTCATGACCCACTTTCATGATGCCACCACTTGTCAATCTTGCAATCAACGTTTCACCTCTGTTTTTTGTAAAGCCAAACAAGAATTTATTGCAGAAATAAACGAACAGAAAGTTTGCAACGTTTATAAGAAAGGACAGACACTTTTCAATGAAGGTTCCTATCCATTTGGTGTCTATTGCATCAATGAAGGGAAGGTGAAATTATCACACTTAGGAGATGATGGAAAGGAACAAATTATTCGTTTGTTACGCGGGGGCGATGTATTAGGATATAGAGCCTTATTAAGTGGAGAAAGATATAGTGCTAGTGCCATTGTTTTAGAAGACACCCAAGTTTGTTTTATACCAAAAGAGTTATTTATTAGCGTGCTTAAAAACGATGCTGGGCTTGCATTTGAGATGATGAAGCTACTTAGTGATGAGTTACACAAAGCAGAAGTTAAATTAACGCACTTAGCACAGAAACCCATTAGAGAAAGATTGGCTGAAACCTTGTTGTTTATTAAAGAAACCTATGGTTACGAAGCCGATGGTGTAACCCTTAATGTGCGATTGTCTAGGGAAGAAATTGCCAATTTAGTGGGAACTGCTACCGAATCTACTATCCGTTTATTGAGTGAATTTAAAAAAGACGGCATGGTAGAATTAGAGGGCAAGAAAATTAAGATTCTCCGCCAAAAAGAGCTGATTAGAACGGCAAATTTGCAAGATTAATAGCCCGAAATCCCTGTAAACATTGTATAAAACATGATAAAAATCATGTAGCCGGTTGAGTACTGTCATTTAGGTTCCAATTGCAGGTTTCTATCTTGCAATCAAATTAGGAATCATGTTACTCAATCAGTCCGATACATTTTCCAATGAGCTATTAAGCCCAGATGGATTGTGCGTCCTCATCCAGAGGGAGTATCATCCCTCCATCAATACCTCCTGCAGGAAAATTGAGGACTTCCTGTTATCTAACCAATTTGGGAAGGATTTATCCATTCCATCGTCAGAATTGATTCACTTGGTATTTATGAAATTGGCCGATGAGATTCGCCATTTCTTCTTAAAAGAATCAGGCATTATTTTTCCTGCTATTCAGAAAAGTGTTAAACAACACAAAGAAAAAGACCATAAGGATAAATCCTACATGACGCATTTGCAAAATCCGGTTTTGCAAACTATTCATCAGCGGCAACAGGTGATTGTGAACCTGCTACAGAAGCTAAGACATTTGTTGGGTGATTACAATATTCAACCCGATTGGCACAAAGACTGGAAAGACTGTGTCAATGAAATGTTCTTGCTAGAAACAAAGATCTATCAGTGGATTCATATTGAGGGCAGTTTACTCTATCCAAAATTGTCTACTAAGCACCACAATTGATTTTCAAATCACCCATTATTCATTTCTACTATTCCTAAATAATCAGTAAATTCAACACATGCCACACCCCACTGTTAAGCATGAACCGGTTGTGAATTGTTACCATTGCGGAGAAGATTGTACTGATCAGCCCATTATGGCTCAGGACAAAGCTTTTTGCTGCGACGGTTGCAAAATGGTCTTTGAGATTCTCAATCAGACCGGAATGTGCGATTATTATGAACTCAGTAATAATCCAGGCACCAGTCAAAAAATCAGGGTCAGAGAAGACAAATTTGCCTTTTTAGATGACACCAAAATTCAAGCATCCTTACTCAGTTTTACCAATGATAAAGAAACCCATGTTAATTTCTACATGCCGCAAATGCATTGTAGTAGCTGTCTTTGGTTGTTAGAAAACCTGCATAGGTTGAATCCGGCAGTTATTGCTTCTAAGGTAAATTTTGAAAGAAAAGAAGCAGATATAGTTTTTGATCACAACAAAGTATCCATGCGCCAGTTGGCTGAATTATTGGCTTCCATTGGATACGAACCATATATTAGTTTTAATGATTTGAAAAAGCAGCAACCGGGCCTGAATATGCAGAAAGTGTATAAGTTAGGCGTGGCCGGTTTTTGTTTTGCCAATATCATGCTCTTTAGTTTTCCGGAATACTTAGGCATTGATGCGCAAGAAAAGTATTTGATGAGCACGTTCAGATACATGAACATTATACTTAGCTTGCCTGTCTTTTTTTATTGTACTTCTGAGTTTTATATCAGTGCTTGGAAAAGCATGAAGCACGGATTTTTAAATATTGATGCACCCATTGTATTGGCGGTAGTTGTTGCATTTGCAAGAAGTCTGTATGAAGTATTTACTGGCACAGGAGCTGGCTATTTTGACTCTATGAGTGGAATAGTTTTCTTTATGCTGATTGGTAGGGTATTGCAAGACAAAACCTATCAATCATTGAGTTTTGAAAGAGACTATACGGCCTATTTTCCCATTGCCGTTTCAAGAATCAAAGATGGTGTAACAACTTCGGTTGCCCTACCTGATATTGTGCTGAATGATACCCTCTTAATTCACAACCAAGAATTGATTCCAACCGACGGCATCCTCACCATGGGTAAGGCTTTGATAGATTATAGTTTTGTTACAGGAGAGTCATTGCCCGTAGAAAAAGAAATGGGTGAAATTGTTTATGCAGGAGGCAAACAAATTGGTGGAAACATAGAATTATTAGTGATTAAAGAAGTTGCACAAAGTTATTTAACAAAGCTATGGAATAGGTCAGAGCTGCAACAAAATAGAAATGACAATGAGCGTTCATTTGTGCATTTATTAAGTAGATATTTTACTTGGATCTTATTTACCATCGCCCTTGTGGCAGGGATTTACTGGTGGATAGTTGACCCGTCAAAAGTTGGTCAAGTAATTACTGCAGTTCTTATTGTAGCATGCCCTTGTTCTCTTTTGCTCAGCAATACATTTACCAACGGAAATGTTTTGCGCAAATTGGGAAGAAATCATTTTTATCTAAGAAATGCAGAAACCATTGAAGACATTGCCAAAGTAGATCATATAGTCTTTGACAAAACGGGCACACTCACTACCGGCAGGTACCAAGACATTCAATATGAAGGCAAACCCATTGACGCAACTACTAAAGCCAAGATTGCCGCTCTGGCAAGTCAGTCAATGCACCCCATGAGTAAGGCCATAGCCAAATGGGCAACCGATAAACAGTCCCCTAGTTTCAAGGTTAGTGGATTTGAGGAGATTCCAGGCAAAGGCGTTCAAGCTAAAGTGGGAGATAGTTTGATACAATTAGGTTCGGCCCTATTTGTAACCAATGATTCAATTGGTTCCAATCTTCAATCAGCGGTACACATAGCCATTAATGGGGAACAATTGGGGCGTTTCAGTTTTAGGAACCATTATAGAGACCAAGTACCTGCTTTGCTAAAGCGATTGGGTAAAATGGGGTATCCAATTACCATTCTCAGTGGAGACAATGCTGGTGAGAAAGCCTATTTACAATCCCTATTGGGTGAAAATGCTACTATTCTCTTTCACCAAAAACCTGAAGACAAGTTAGAAGCCATTAAAAAAATTCAGGCAGATGGGCATACGGTAATGATGGTGGGAGATGGCTTAAATGATGCCGGAGCATTACGTCAGGCCAATGTGGGCTTGGCCATTTCTGAAAACAGCGCCCAGTTTACACCAGCCAGTGATGCCATTATGGATGCAGATATGTTACCCAATCTATATAAGTTTATATTAATGTGCAAATGGAACAAGATCTTGGTGGTAGCGGCATTTATCATTTCTATCCTCTACAATTTTGTTGGGGAAGGATTTGCGGTTCAAGGATTGCTTTCTCCCATGGTAGCGGCTATTTTAATGCCAGCAAGTAGCATGAGCATTTTATTGGTGGCTTTTGGGGCTGGGAATCTGGTGGCTTGGAAATTGGGTTTAAACAAGACAAACCATTAGGAATCAATGTTTAAACAAGTTGACAATTTCATGACAAATATCATTTAACCTATTGAGTAATATCATGGTATCGCTTTTTTACTGCCCATACTTTTACATAAATCACAGCATCCCACTATGAGTGTCATTCTAATTCTATTGTTAGCCAGTATCTCCGTTGCTGCCCTCTTCTTAGGGGCCTTCCTTTGGAGTGTCAAAACCGGCCAGTACAATGATGAAATCAGTCCGCCCCTAAGGATGTTGCTTGAAACACCAATCAGTCCTGAACCTCCCGTTCAACAAGGGGCTCCAAACAGCAACAATTCCATTCATCATACGCAACCAACAACTAAAACCACAAACTGATCCACATGCAAGTAGAAAAGTTCTATTATGACAACCGGACGGTCAAAAACTTCGCCTTCGCAACCATCCTTTGGGGTGTAGTTGGGATGCTAGCGGGTTTATTGATTGCTGTTCAAATCTATCTCCCGGCTGCCAACTTTGGCCTACCCTTTACCACTTTTGGTAGGGTAAGACCAGTACACACGAATGCGGTGATTTTCGCCTTCGTTGGTAACGGCATCTTTATGGGAGTCTATTATTCCCTGCAGCGTTTATGTAAGGCACGCATGTTTAGTGACCTGCTTAGCAAAATCCATTTCTGGGGCTGGCAATTAATCATTGTCTGCGCAGCATTGACATTGTTAACTGGTTATACTACTGGTAAAGAATACGCTGAGTTGGAATGGCCTATTGACATTCTGATTACGCTAATCTGGGTGGTATTTGGGATCAACATGTTTGGTACCATTCTCAAAAGAAGAGAAAGTCATTTGTATGTAGCCATCTGGTTCTACATTGCTACCTGGATCACAGTTGCCATGTTGCATATAGTGAACAGTTTTGAAATTCCTTTTAGCCTGTTAAAAAGCTATAGCTTTTATGCAGGGGTGCAAGACGCCTTGGTACAATGGTGGTATGGTCACAACGCGGTGGCCTTCTTCTTAACTACTCCTTATTTGGGAGTTATGTATTATTTCTTACCCAAAGCGGCTAACAGACCAGTATACTCTTATCGTCTGTCTATTATTCACTTCTGGGCTTTGATTTTCTTGTATATCTGGGCTGGACCTCACCACTTATTATATACCGCTTTGCCAGATTGGGCACAGAGTTTGGGTATGGTGTTTAGCTTGATGCTGATTGCTCCATCTTGGGGTGGTATGCTCAATGGACTATTCACATTGCGTGGTGCATGGGACAAAGTAAGAGAAGATCCTATTTTGAAATTCATGGTGGTAGCCATTACCTGTTATGGTATGAGTACTTTTGAAGGTCCTTTGTTGAGTATCAAGAGCATTAATGCCATTACGCACTTTACTGATTGGACTGTTGCACACGTACACGTAGGTGCGTTGGGTTGGAATGGCTTCCTCACATTTGCTATTCTCTATTACCTAATTCCCAAATTGTACAATACTCCTTTGTATTCTAAGAAATTAGCTACTACACACTTCTGGATTGGAACCATTGCAATTGTGTTGTATGCCATCCCTATGTATTGGGCTGGATTTACACAAGCTTTAATGTGGAAACAATTTACAGAAGAAGGAACTTTAAAATTCCAGTTCTTAGAAACCGTTACCCATATTATTCCTATGTATGTTACCCGTAGCGTTGGTGGTTTGCTCTACCTAGTGGGTGTATTTATCATGGTATATAATATTGTGAAAACTGTAAAAGCTGGTTCATTGGTAGCGGAAGAGGGTGCAGAAGCTCCTGCTCTTGCCAAAGGCGATGAAGTTGAAACCCATGGCAAACAATACTGGCACAGATGGATTGAAAGAAGACCCATTCAAATGTTGGTATTCTCTCTAGTAGCAGTAGCTATTGGTGGTATCCTTGAATTAGTGCCTACTTTCTTAATCAAGAGCAATATTCCAACCATTGCCGCGGTGAAACCTTATACTCCGCTTGAATTACAGGGTAGGGATATTTATATCCGTGAAGGTTGCTACCTCTGTCACTCACAAATGATTCGTCCTTTCCGTGATGAAGTTGCTAGGTATGGCGAATACAGCAAAGCTGGTGAATTTGTATACGACCATCCATTCCAATGGGGTAGTAAACGTACTGGTCCAGATTTAGCGCGTATTGGTGGTAAGTATCCAGACAGCTGGCATTACAACCACATGTTAGAACCTCAAAGTATGAGTCCTGGCTCAATTATGCCTTCTTATACTTGGTTGTTTGACAATAAGATTGATACAGCTTTAACAGGTGCTAAAATTAGGGCTATGCAAACCCTAGGTGTACCATATCCAGAAGGCTATGACAAAATAGCTAACCAGGAATTGATGCAACAAGCCAACCTGATTAGGATCAATTTGAAAATTGAAAAATTAATTACACCTGCAGACGCAGAAATTGTAGCCCTGATTGCCTACCTGCAAAGGATGGGTACAGATATTAAACTAGCTGCAAAGCCTGCAACTACAGCCTCAAGATAAATGAATTGGCGGCTGTTAAAGCAGCCGCCAACTTTAAAAATTGAATTGTATGAAATTTATCAATTACCTGGAAAAAATAACTGGAGTGGACATTTTTGGATTGACCTCTCTCTGCATCTTTTTTAGCTTTTTTGTACTAGTTCTTTTATGGATGTACAAAGCAGATAAAAAAATGCTAGATAAGATCAACCATTTACCACTTGACAATTAAGCACCTCTTAAAACCATTGATATGTTTAAAAATCGTTTCTCCATAGCTCATTGGGTCAAGGCGATTCTGATAGTTGTGATTTCTATCGGACTTGGCTCTAACGATGCATTTGCGGCAGGCCCACCTAAAGCGTCGGAATTATCCAACCCTTTAGCACAAGTATTGCTAGTAATAATAGTGGGATTATTATTAGCCATCGGCCTTTTGGCCAATGTTATACTTGGGGCCGCGCAAGTGTATTTACAAAGATTTAAAGACGAACGCAAGCGTTCTGATGCTGCAGGCAAAACCGTAGCAGTAATCCTGTTCTGTTTGGTGAGCACCGCATTGTTTGCTGCAGACGCTCCTGCGGCTGATGCAGCAGCAGCCCCTGCTGAAACTACTATTGCTGGTCTTGGTTTGTATTCTTTTTATGCATTGATTTCTGTGATTGTTCTAGAACTAGTGATTTTACTGGTTTTATTGGGCAATCTGAAAAAATTGTTGTCTAAGGAAGCTGCGCTAGTAGCAAGCACAGAAGTGGCCGATGAACCAACCGAGTCTGCATTGGTTAAGTGGTGGGATAACCTGAATAAATTTAGACCTATTCAGGAAGAAGCCAATATTGACTTGGGTCACAACTACGATGGTATTCGCGAATTAGATAATCGTCTTCCACCATGGTGGTTGTATGGATTTTACATTACCATTATTTTTGGTTGTATCTATATTTACCGTTATCACGTAGCACAGTCAGCACCTTTGAGTAAGGAAGAATTGGCCATCTCAATGGAAAAAGCAGCTGTTGAAAAAGAAGAATACCTGAAAAAATCTGCCAATAAAGTAGATGAGAACACAGTAGTATATTTAAAAGATGCTGCAGACATTGACGCCGGTAAAAAAGTATTTACTACCGTTTGCGCCGCTTGCCATTTAAACGATGGCGGTGGTTCTGTGGGACCAAACTTAACAGACAATTATTGGATCCATGGCGGTGGTATTAAAGACATCTTCAAAACTTTGAAATATGGATGGCCAGAAAAAGGGATGAAGAGTTGGAAAGATGATTATACCCCACAACAATTGGCTCAGATTGCCAGTTATGTAAAATCATTGGGTGGAACAAAACCTGCAAAGGCTAAAGAGCCACAGGGAGTTTTGTTTGAAGAAAAAGCAGCTGGTGCAGATAGTTCAAAAGCGGTAAGCGATACTACCAAGATTGCCGCTGTAGTAGTGAAATAGTAGTTGCAATAAAAAAAATATGAGTCATATTCAGCACAGTAATGAGCCAACAACAGAGAATTTTAGAGATAGGATAGCCACAGTAGATGAGAGTGGAAAACGCAAGTGGATTTTCGCTCATCAACCCAAAGGCAGGTTTTATAGTATCAGAACAGTTCTTAGTTGGTTCTATTTTGTGATCTTCTTTGGTCTTCCATTTATTCAAATAGATGGAAGACCTTTGTTTTTATTCAATATACCCAATGCCAAGTTCATCATATTTGGCAAAGTATTCTGGCCCCAGGATTTTTTCATATTTGGGATGACCATGATTACGTTTGTGTTTTTTATCATTCTCTTTACAGCTGCATTTGGTAGGTTATTTTGTGGTTGGGCCTGTCCGCAGACCAATTTTATGGAGATGATGTTCAGAAAAGTGGAATACCTGATTCTGGGTAATGCTCAAAAACAACAGGCTTTGCAAAAAGCCCCTTGGACGGCGTCTAAGACTTTTAAGGTAGTACTCAAGCACCTGGTATTTTATCTGTTATCATTTACCATTGCCAATTTTTTCCTTGCCTATATCATTGGCATCAAGGATTTGGAAAAGATTATAGTGGAGCCAGTTTCAGAGCATATGGTAGAGTTTAGTTCTATCTTGATTTTTAGTGCGGTATTTTATGCCGTGTATGCTTTTTTTAGAGAGCAAGCTTGTACAGTAGTTTGTCCTTATGGCAGATTGCAAAGTGTTCTGTTAGATAAGAATAGTATGATTGTAGCGTATGACTACAAACGGGGAGAACCTAGGGGGAATGCCAAAAAAATACATGACCAGCCCTTGGGGGATTGTATTGATTGTCATCAGTGCGTTAGAGTTTGCCCAACCGGAATTGACATTCGCAATGGTGTACAAATGGAATGCGTGGGTTGTACTGCGTGTATTGATGCATGTAATGATGTGATGGTTAAAATAGACAAGCCAAAAGGGTTAATCCGTTATGCTTCAGAGAACACTATTGCTAGTGGTGAGCCCTTGCATTATACTGCTAGAATGAAGGTATATACAGGACTTTGTCTATTGGTACTAGCCATACTTTCTGTAATCCTATTTACCAGAAAAGACATTGACGCTACCATCATGCGTACGCCAGGTCAACTATTTCAAGAAAGAGGTACCGATAGTATTTCTAACCTGTACAATATTAAAGTGGTTAATAAAACAGTTGAACCTGTTGAACTCTCTATTAGGTTGAAAGATGGTAGGGGTAAAATTGAAATCATTGGAAAGCAATTCATTCCTATTGAAAAAGAAGGTCAAGGTTCTGGCAGCTTCTTTGTTGTTTTGCCAAACACCCATATCAAGAACAGGAAAACAGAGTTGGTATTGGATTTATATGAGGGCGAGAAAAAAGTAGCCAGCATGAAAACCAATTTTCTAGGTCCTGTGCAATAATTATTTTTGTATCTTAACCAAAAAGCAAACAATGAACTGGGGTAATAAATTAGTAGTAGTATTTGTGGCATTTGCACTGTTCATGGGTTATATGGTTTACCGTGCTTTGAGTACCAAATATGATTTGGTAAGCAAGGATTATTATAAAGACGAGCTTCGTTATCAAGAAAGAATTGACGGTGTAAAGAATACTGTTGCGCTGGGTGATGTTACCATTAGTCAAGACGCTACGGCCATTCAAATTCAACTACCTAAAGAACATAAGGGATATGCAGTAAAAGGGGAAGTATTGTTTTATTGTATTACTGACGAAAGCAAAGATTTTAAATTGCCATTACAGGTAGATTCTACAGCTACCCAGGTAGTTATGAAAAAACAACTTCAGAAAGCGCCTTATCAAGTAAAACTAAATTGGCAAGTAGGTAAGGATGCATTTTACAATGAGCAGAAAGTAATTGTTCAATAGTGGTTTGGCAAATACTCATATCAGGTTTTTTGTTGGGAATTGTTAGCAGTTTTCACTGTGTAGGAATGTGTGGACCTATTGCTTTTTCCTTACCTGTTTACTATCTCCCTGCGCATAAAAAAGTGGTTGGAATCTTGTTGTATCATTTTGGCAGGATTGCTATCTATGCCAGCTTGGGCGTATTTTTTGGATTTGTTGGAAGGCAATTTTTTCTGGCTGGTGGGCAGCAAGTATTTTCTATTATTCTTGGCGCTACTATCTTGCTTATCTTACTTCAATCTATTTTGCAAAAGCGTAAAATCAGCATTCCTTTTTTTGATCAATTTCAACAAAAGCTGCAGGTATTTATTGGTAATTATATTCGCAAAAAGCAATTGTATGCCATGTTTGTATTGGGTATGGCAAATGGCTTGCTCCCTTGTGGTATGGTTTACCTAGCCATTACCGGAGCATTGGCAGCAGGCACCATTACTGGTGGTTTTGGATTTATGACCGCCTTTGGCATGGGTACGGTTCCAGCTTTGTTGGTACTTTCTTTTTTTGGATCTGTGATTGGGTTGGAAGCTAGAAATACCATGAAAAAAGCCATTCCTTATTTTATTGTCATCATGGGTGTTTTATTAATTTTACGCGGGATGAACCTCAATATACCCTATGTAAGCCCCTTGCTGAATAATGGCTCAGAGCACGCCATTCCCTGCCCCTAGTAATTAACAAATTCTTCTTATAATCTTGACACTTTATTTAGTCTTTAAGTGTGAGCTTTGTGTAAGCAAACGGAAAAAAACAGCTATTGGTTCTGTTTAGATGTTTTTGAAACTATTAACATTTCTCTTCAATCCTTTGGCATCCGATTTGCGTTATATATATTGTAAAACGATTATTACCTTTTTTCTCATAAGCAGTTAGTTTTGGTTGCGGCCCCTGTTTCCACAGGGGCCAATCTTTTTTTAAACCCTCATTAAGTTGCCAGCATTTGGTTTAGCGGTTTCTAATAAATCTCATATAGCTATATCCAAAAGCACCCGCTACACCGGTAGCATCCGCCACAATATCTAGGGCTTCAAAACTTCTATTTGGAATCCACCATTTTTGTACAAACTCTATTGAAATGCCATATCCAATACCTATAAGACAAACAATGCAGAGCCAAATAATACCCGATTGCTTGGTATAGGTCTTGTATTTAATGGGAATGGCAAACAAACTGCAAAGCAGAAAAAAAAGAAAATAGTGAATTACCTTGTCTCTTTGAGGGAAATTGAACCATCCAACGGAAGGCATGGAATCGCCCGGCAGGGTTAATAAAAACAAACTAATCAGGAAAAATAAAATGCCTGGGGCAAAGGGGTATTTTTTTATCAGAGACATGCGCAAATATACGCGGTAGAGAATTAGCTAAGCTAGCGTTGCCTTATCCAACCTTACCCAACACCAGTAGTTGATCCATATTGGGTGCTGGACTGCCACCCATGCTTTCTAGGGTAATGGCAAAAGCTTCTGCCCTTGGAATGTTCTTGAGTTTACAAAGTCCTGCACAATCGCTTATCATGCCAGCATCAACGGGTTTGCCGTCTACCATGGCCCAAAGCTGGTACTGTTTATTGGACTGAAGTTGTGGAAGTTTATTGGGTAATAAGTAAACGTCTTTAGAACGACTATCCCAGTATACGGTAGCCATGTTTTGTTCCTTTCCCTTAATGCCTGGAAGCATCACTTTAACCATGGCAGGATCTCCCATCATTTGCATGCTTTGATACATGTCTAGCATCTTGGTCTGAACCCCATTCATATTGGCTTCCAAGCTGTTTTTCTGTATCAATAGGGCGGAATAGCGGTTATTGGCAGATTGAAATTCTTGGTAAAAATAAAAGTTCAAACCAGCACTGGCTATTAACAGTACCATGGCTGCTATGGACAAGTATTTGAAAATAGAACTGGTACTAGACTGGCTTATAGGAACAACTGGGGCTAAGGATGTTTGTTTATCCTTATTGCCTTCGGCGATGGCTGGGTCAATCTGGGCAAACTCCGTTTTTAACCTTGCCATCAATACCTGTTTCATTTCAGGAACAGGCTGGGTAGGGGCATTCAAAGCTTGTTTTTCAAGACTTTTTTCAAAAGCCAGTATGGCTGCTTCAATTTGGGGATGCTCCAAACGTAAAACATTGATCTCAGCTATTTCAGCCGCATCAGACAGACCAAGCACAAAGCTTTCAATGGCCCCAGACGATATGTATGATTGTATATCCACTAATCGTTTTGTAATAATTGTCTTAATGCTTGTAAACCACTTCTCAGTCTGGTTTTAACCGTACCCAAAGGAATGTCCAACATTTTGGAAATTTCGTCCTGAGTATAGCCTTCAAAATAAGATAGTTCAACCAAGTTGCGCCATTCTGGCTTTAAACCCTGAACCAATTTTCGCAACCCAATATGTTCTATTTTCTTCTCAGTGCTTCCCGCTGCCCTATATACGTCTTCATTCAGTTCTCGGTTTTGTTTGCCGTTTTGAAATTGGCGGCTTCTAACCATATCAATGGCGGCGTTTCTGGCAATATTGAGCATCCAAGTAAAGAGTCTTCCTTTGCTTGCGTCATAACTGCCCATTTGTCGCCAGATTTTTACAAAAACCTCTTGCAACACATCATTGGCCAATTCCTCTTCCCCAACAATGGATAGAATCACTGTATGTAGGGCACCAGTATAATGGTCATACAGATAACTGAACGCAGTTTGGCTCCGTTGTTGCAACAAGAGTACCAATTCTGGTTCGCTGTATGTTTGAATCAGATCCAATAGCTGGTTTCCGGATATTTTGTTGTAACAGATACGATAAATAGGGAAGTTTGGATTTATCCCACCAAAGCACTGTAAGCATCACTTCCCATTAGGGCAGCTACTTCTTCTGGATTGGCTACTTCCATTTGAATCATCCAACCGTCTCCATAGGCATCAGTATTCACCAATTCGGGTTGTTTTTCCAACAAAGGGTTGATAGCGGTAACGGTTCCAGCAACAGGCAAAAACAAATCACTTACAGTTTTCACTGCTTCTACAGTACCAAACACTTCTTCAGCAGCAAGGGTTTTGCCAACTGTGTTAATGTCTACATATACAATATCACCCAATTCATGCTGGGCAAAATCAGTAATGCCAATTGTGGCCACATTGCCTTCTAATTTGATCCATTCGTGGTCCTTAGTGTACTTCAGTGTTGCAGGAAAATTCATGTTTTGAGTTTTAGTATTGCAAATATTGGATAAATATTCGTTTAAAATCCGCTTTGTTCAAAATAGAGTAGCACATGATCTTTAATAAAGTTTTCTTGTTCATGTAGGATCATGGGAGGCATTTCTTTTACCTGTTTAAAATGAGGCCAGCCTTCCTCATCATTTCCTTCTTTTATATAGTATCCGCTTTGTCCCAAAACAGTACAAACGGCCACATGCATCAGGTCTTGCTTCTGTTCTTTGCTAATTTTTTCTACAATAAACCCCGTTTCCTGCATCCCAATTAGGAACAAAACGGCTTCTAGGTCTGGCTTTTTTCCAAATTTCTCCAGAAGTTTGGCTTCTAAAGCCCACCAACGCTGTTGTAAATCGTCTTGAATATACATTCTGCAAAGGTAAACCTTGCAAGCTTGCCATCATCAGGACACATGAGTTATATTTGCAAAAATTGATTGTATGTTACAAGTGCAGGTTCTTAGGAACAATACGGAGGAAGTAAAGCAAAAACTGGCCAAAAAGCAGTTCAAACAACCCGAATTGGTAGATCTGATCATATCATTGGATGATGAGCGCAAGCGTTTACAAAATGAATTTGACCAAACCCAGGCCAAGGTAAATGCGGCTTCCAAAGAAATTGGAAAGTTCATGGCCCAAGGCAATAAGGAAGCAGCAGAAGCTATCAAGACAGATGTTGCTGCCTGGAAAGCAACTTTAGAACCCTTGAAAGAACAAATGGCCAAGGTGGAGGAAGAATTGCAGTCAAAGTTGGTGGTGTTACCTAATTTACCTGCTGCTGCTGTGCCAGAAGGAAAAACCCCTGAAGAAAATGAAGTGGTAAGAGAAGGTGGTCAAAAACCAGCTTTATACGCTGGTGCTGTTCCGCATTGGGACCTGATTAAGCAATATGATTTGGTTGATTTTGAAACCGGAGCCAAAATTACGGGTAGTGGTTTTCCACTCTACAAAGGCAAGGGTGCCAAATTACAAAGAGCCCTCATTAGTTATTTCTTAGATTATAATACTGGCGCAGGATATACCGAATATATTCCACCCTTTATGGTTAACGAAGCTAGTGCTTTTGCAACAGGCCAGTTACCAGACAAAGAAGGACAAATGTATCATGCCACTGCAGATAATTTCTATTTGATTCCAACTGCTGAAGTGCCGGTAACAAATATCTATAGAGACACCATTCTTAAAGAATCAGAACTGCCAGTTAAAATGACGGCCTATACCCCTTGCTTTAGAAGAGAAGCAGGAAGTTTTGGTAAAGACGTGCGAGGTTTGAATAGGGTACACCAGTTTGACAAAGTTGAAATCATACAACTAGTTAAACCTGACACTTCTTATGAAGTGTTGGATGAAATGGTGTTGCACGTTGAGAACCTGCTAAAAGCTTTGCAATTGCCTTATCGGATTTTAAGACTTTGCGGTGGAGATATGGGTTTCACATCTGCCATTACCTATGACTTTGAAGTTTTTAGTGCGGCGCAGGAGCGATGGTTAGAAGTAAGTAGTGTTTCCAATTTTGAAAACTACCAAACCAATAGAATGAAATGCCGCTTCAAGGACGAGAATGGTAAAACACAATTAACGCATTCACTCAATGGATCTTCTCTAGCCTTGCCAAGAATTGTGGCTTGTTTGTTAGAGAATTTTCAAACGGCAGAAGGTATTCAATTGCCAGAAGTATTGCGTCCTTATTTTGGTGGTACTACTATTAACTAATAGATGCAAAGCGCATCAGTTTACATCCCCCGGTAACGGGGTAAAATCCATACCATGTTTGCCAAAACAATCAAACGGATTCTCTATTTTTTTGTTGGAATTTTTGTGCTGCTCAATATCATGGCAGCTTTTCACGCCTACAAGTTTACCCATTTCTATGCAGGTATTCCAAAAGCAAAAAAACCAGAAGAGATGACAGGTTTAGAAAAAACCAGCGCTATTTTTTTTGGCAACAAATTTTCTAAAAGCAAAGTAGTAGACAGTTTTTCGGTTGCCCATCAAACAATTGGTTTGACAACCAATGATAGTATGCACCTAGAATCTTGGTATGCCAAAGCGGATAGTAATGCCAAGGGTACTATATTATTATTTCATGGTCATGGTTCTAGCAAGAGTGGCATAATTGCGGAAGCCACTGCCTTTCATAAGATGGGTTGGAATGTATTACTAACTGATTTTAGGGCTCATGGAAATAGTGAAGGAGAGGTTTGTACCATTGGAGCCAATGAAGCAAAAGACGTGAAAGCTGCTTTTGATTATACAAGGGCATTGGGAGAAAAGAATATTGTCCTTTACGGAATTTCTTTAGGCGCTTCAACTATTCTTACAGCAGTTGATCATGAAGGTATCAAGCCTGAAAAAGTAATTTTAGAAATGCCTTTTGGTACTTTGGTAGATGGTGTAAAGGGGCGCTTACGCATGATGAAAGTGCCTGAACAACCCATGAGTACATTACTTGCTTTTTGGGGAGGAGTAGAACAAGGATTTTGGGCTTTTGACCATCGCCCACAAGACTTTGCTAGCAAATTAAATTGCCCTGTTTTATTGCAATGGGGATTGAATGATCCAAGGGTAACACAGGATGAAACAAATGCCATTTTTAAGAACCTAGCCAGTCATGATAAATTGCTCATGGTCTATGCCCGTTCAGGACATCAGAGTTTGTTGAAAAATGAACATGAGAAATGGATGAGTACGGTGGGTAAATTTTTGAATTAGCCTCTGTTGAACAAAGCTCCCAAAAGTCTATAATTTAACGCTGAATAGTAACTGCAGTACCAATGGGAAGCAGGTTGAATAATTCTTGAATATAATTGTTCTTGGTACTGATACAACCTTCGGTCCAGTTCTGGTACTGGTCAATCGCATAATCTTCATGAGGCCATACACCATGTATGCCAATCTCTCCACCAATTTTGGCATTAGAAGGAATTAATCCCTGTGATTTTCTAAGGTTGAATTTTTCAACGCTCTCGGAATTTGGGTAATCTATGCCCATAAACCTAGACCACTTGTGTGGACTCTTTTTAGCTACTATATGAAAAGTTCCTTCAGGAGTTTTTCTATCGCCTTGCATCATTTTATCACCAAGATCCTTGCTTCCAAAAACAACAGGATAACTGGCAATCCATTCCCCAGATTGGGCATCAAATAATTGCAGTTCATATTTGCTTTTGGTGACCACTACAAAATAACTATCCTTGGTGGCATGTGCAGCATCTGCGTAATGTTTGGGCAGCCTGAAAGAGCCATGGAGGGCAATGATGCCAACCAAAATCAGGAAAATGCTGCCTTTTTTCATTGTCAGGGTTTAGAATTCTAAACGCAAACTAAGGTAAAAGATTGTTAGGAGCCGGTTAAATACCGATTAACTATGTTCATTTTCCTTCAAAATGGGGCATTCTATATAAAAAAGCACCCCCTAAAAAGGGGGCGCGCGATAACATGAGAAAGGGACTATCCCTTAAAGTTCTACCAGCTGCTGAAGCGGATGCCCACGGTATATGGGTATTGCTCCACTCGGGTAATATCTTTTTGTAATCTATTCAAGCTATAGGAACCATATAATCTTACGGGTCCAATACCTATTTCTCCAATGGTTGCAAAACGCCATGGCTCAAAGTTGAAATTGCCATTGGTTTTTTGTTTGCCTCTTTCTGCGCTGATTTGTTTGTTACGGCTATCTACTAAGTAACCTGCACTCATACCCACACTAAAGTTGAATCCTCTTCTTCTATCTGGTGTAGCATTAATATGCAACATTAAAGGAACAGTGATATAGCTAACATATAATTTGTTTTTAGAAAAGGAGATACTATCGTTGTATACATAGTTAGAAGCGTCTTTTCTATAACTTAATCTAGAGTCATAACGGTAGTTATACATTTCATAACCCAAACCATATTTCAGGTTTACCACGTGTTTTACCACGTTGAGTTTTTGCATAAATAGCCAGATATTAAAGTTGCTAGACTTGCCAGTATTTAGCGCATAACTAGATTCACTTACTTTGCCGTCCTGAGGTCTTAATGTTTTAAAATAAGAACCTGCTTGAGCATAAGCATAGTCTGTTTGATCACGGTAATTGGCAAATCCCAAATCCATGATCCACCAGTTGGTTGTGATATTTCTTTGTCTGCGAGGAACGCGTTCAATTTTTACATCAACTGTTTTATCCCAGTCTTTCCAAACATTGTTGCTACTAGCATTAGTTTCTGAGCCTGGTTTGTTTTTCTTGATAATGACAAAATTCCCAACTCTAACAGTATCTGTGTTGGCTGATGCAACAACACTGCTGTCTTTTTGTGCATTTCCTGCCTTAGCAATCATAAAGATTGCTGCAATGAGTACTAGTCTTTTCATGGTTCTTGGTTTTAGCTTATTTCAATGTGCGAGGATTGGTATTCTCTGACCTGTCTTCCTCCGGTTTGATTTTACTTTTAAAGAGGTTACCAGCTTTTCTAAAAAAGCCACGTAGCTTATCACGATTCAATTCCAGATTGCCTAGGTACAAACTTTTATTTTCATCGTCAGTGTCCAATTCTTTATATACTGTTTGATGCATGATGGCTGCATCATTACTGCCATCCGGTGTTGAAGTTGCGTGTCCTAATTGGTTGGCATGATCTGCATTTTCCAAAATAGTTGGAACAGTATTATTGGTAACAATTGTGTTAGATGGTTGTTCTGTACTTGCTATTTCTGTAGAAGTCTCATTTGTAAAAACTTCATTATTGTTGGTAACTACAGGAGCTGTATTGTTAGTAGCAGCCAACATTGGTGCTGTGTAATTATTTTTTAAGGAGCTTGGAATTTTGTTATCCTGGGTCACATTGTTAGCCATGGATGCAGCAGATTCTGCATCATTCACTTTTATGTTATTGTCTTTAGTAGGCAATTCTGTTGTTTTGCCAGATTTGACCAATGGATCTACTTGTTTGCCGGTTGGTACAAGATTCCAAACCAAAACCATTAAACCAATCATGGCTGCAGCTACCGCCATTCTCCACCAACCCATCGCCACAGGCTTGCGTTCTTCTTTTTGATACAAAACAGATTTGTCTCCAAAAGAAATGATTTCCTGAGGCAATTTGGTGGCTTGCAATAATTCAAAATTTGCCTGCAATTCAGGATGAGCTACCAAAAAAGCCTTGGTTTGTTCATTTTCTGATTCCGTTAATTCATTGTCTAAGAAGAGTAAAAATTGTTCTTCGTAGTTTATTTCGTTAATAGAATTGGAAGCAGTGCGGTATAAAATTTCTTTGTCAATAAAACCCAAACTGTCTTCAGAAGAAAGCTTTGTTTCTAATAATGCATCTAACTCTGAACCAAGATCACTGTTTTCCAAAGCAAAGCGTTCTACCGCCTGCATCTCTGTTGTAGACAGCTCGCCGTCTACATAGAGTAGGAAAAAGTTTTCGTAATTGGTTCTATTAATCTGCATGTTGTTGTATGTCTATTATTATCTAACGTTTTCTGGGCTTACCAGATAACTGCGTAGTGCCAATCTGGCCCTGTGCAGGTATACTTTTACTTGACTGCTATTCAAACCCATGATTTCTCCAATCTCTTCATAAGAATAACCTTCATAATCTTTGAGCATCACCAGACTTTTCTGGGTTTCATTTAACCTGTTTAGGGCTTCCATCAAAGTTTGCTTCATTCGGCTATTTCCCTGTTCTACACTCTTACCATCTTCTAAGAAACTATCCTTTAATTCAATTCTCTTGACCTTTCTAATATGGTCAATCATCTGATTATAAGCCACCGTAAACAGATAGGATTTAGACTTGGTATTGTCTACCGACTCCCTGTTACGCCACATTTTTTCAAAGGCTGATTGCACAATATCCCTTGCGTCCTCTTCATGGCGGAGGTTTTTTACAATAAACCGATACACATTGTCGGCATATTGGTTTACACAAAGGTTGTATTCTTTCTCAGTCATCGTTGCAGGGATATCTAAATTGGTTGCTTATATAGGTTATACGCTTAGCGCAAATGAATGTTACAATGCAAAGAAAAAATATTTAATAGAACCGGCCTTACCGTTCAGATAAAAGCTAATTAGAGCTTAAAAAGGTAGATAATGACCCCAGTAATGGTCAAGAATAGGAGTATGGAGAAATTAAAATAGCGAGAAGCCCGATTGGCAATTTTTTCCTGTTGTTCAGGTGTCTTCTTTAAATACTCCAAAATGGTCTTTTCAAAAGTTTCCTTGTCTCCGTAAATGGTAAAAGCAATGAGATAAATAATTGATAAAATAACCATCATACTCACCCTACCAGCAATTTCATAATAGTGTAATTGAAACAGGGTGTCGTAGACTACGTCTGGTTGGTTGTGCAACTTAAAATAAATGAAATAACCTCCAAGTGCAGATAGAATATTGCAAATCCAAGCAATACCAATGCGATGAACACCACCTTTTTTGGCCTCACGCACCCGGTTTTGCAACCTAAGATTGTAATAATCCAAACATATTAAAGATTTGAATATATTCATAGTACGAATAATCTCTACTAATTTAAGGAACTAACGTATAATTATAGGAGAATGTTGTTCAGATTATAAATACTACTAATGCAAATGGAAATATTGGACAAATTGTATTAAAAAAGCCCCGATTTCGGGGCTTTTTATCATTAATAATCAATCACTTGTTCTTGAATGGCTGCTGGTATTTCTCTCCATTCGTATTGTTGATTCCGCAACTGTGGTTCAAATCCAGCTTCTTTAATGGCTTCCTGCATGGTTTTATAAGTAAAACGGTGTGGAGCACCAGCGGCACTTACCACATTTTCTTCAATCATGATACTACCAAAGTCGTTGGCGCCAGCATGCAAGCAGATTTGCGCGGTTTGTTTACCCACTGTTAACCAGCTGGCTTGAATATTCTTCACATTGGGCAACATGATTCTACTAATGGCAATCATTCTAATGTACTCATCAGGTGTGGTCAGGTTCTGAACGCCCCTAATTTTTGCCAATAGGGTGTCTACGTCTTGGAAGGTCCAAGGAATAAAAGCAAGGAATCCTTTGGCATCGGCCGGTTTACGGCTTTGGGTTTCCCTAATTTTAACCAAGTGAATAAAACGCTCTTCCAAGGTTTCTACGTGGCCAAACATCATGGTGGCGCTGGTAGTAATATTCAAATTATGTGCTTGGTGCATTACTTCTAGCCATTCATCGGCCCCACATTTACCTTTTGAAATCAGCCTTCTAACCCTGTCTACCAGAATTTCAGCTCCAGCCCCAGGTAAGGAATCCAAACCTGATTCTTTCAAAGCTTTGAGGGTATCATAATGACTCATTTTTTCCAATTTGGCAATATGCGCTACTTCTGGTGGTCCAAGAGAATGCAATTTCAAATGTGGGTATTCCTGCTTAATGGCACGGAAGGTTTTGGTATAGAAATCCAGACCTAGTTCAGGATGGTGTCCACCTTGTAACAGCAATTGATCTCCTCCATATTTCAGGGTTTCCTCAATTTTCTTCCTATAGGTTGGCATGTCAGTGATATAAGCTTCAGCGTGGCCGGGTATCCTATAGAAATTGCAAAATTTGCAATTGGCAATGCAAACATTGGTGGTATTCACATTACGGTCAATCTGCCAGGAAACTTTGCCATGTGGTACTTGAATCTTTCTTAATTCATCAGCCACATGCATCAGTTCTGTTAAAGGCGCGTGTTCAAAAAGAAACATCCCCTCTTCAATGCTTAGGAACTCAAAAGCCAGGGCTTTTTGGTATAGGTCTGCTAATTGCATTCTTTCAAATTTTGTTCGGATGCAAAGGTAGGGGCTTGTATTGGTTTCAAGCCCTTTTTACCGTTTATAGTTGATTAATTCAGTTTATCTAAACCCGTTTCACTAGTAGGAGAAAATGGCTATATTCAGTTTATGAACCCTAAACTCTTGCCATGGCTAATAGGAATGCTATGCACCTGCCTTCAATTGCAGGCGCAGGAAGAGTTTGTACAAGAACCAGCCAGACATTTAACCAAGTTTAGGTTTACTCAATTAAGCGGGGGCATTATTCTCATCAAAGCCAAGCTAGACAACTATCCTGACTCACTCAATTTTGTACTAGATACCGGTAGTGGGGGGATTTCTCTAGACTCAGCTACCACCACTGCTTTAAAAATACCCCTTACCAAAACAGAACGAACCATTAGGGGAATTGCTGGCATGCGAACCGTGGATTTTGCCTTTGATCATACTCTAAAACTGCCGGGTTTAGACGTGCCTCATTTGGATTTTCATATCAATGACTATGAACTATTGACCAGTGTGTATGGGGTGAAAATTGATGGGGTAGTAGGTTTTAGTTTTTTCAGAAGGTATATAGTCAAGATTGATTATGACTTAATGCAAATCAATGTATATACGCCTGGAAGTTTAAAGTATCCAAGGGGTGGTTACTTGATGCGGCCAAATTTTACAACCCTGCCCATGCAAAATGCGATGGTCATGGATAGTAGACCCATCAATAGCCGTTTTATTTTTGACACAGGGGCTGGGCTTTGTTTTTTGCTATCTCAGGATTTTGTTGAAGACAGTACGGTTTTAAGGAAAGGAAGAAAAATCTATCCCACACAAGCCGAAGGATTGGGTGGTAAAAAAGTAATGAGTCTCACGGTACTAAAAGAAGTCAAATTGGGACCCTACAAATTTAAATCGGTTCCGGTACACATTTTTGATGATGAATACAATGTAACAACCTATCCCACATTAGGTGGGATTATTGGCAATGATTTGCTTAGGCGATTTAATCTAATTGTCAATTACCCAGAACAGACCATTTATATCAAGCCCAATTCCCATATGAATGAAAGCTTTGACTATTCCTATACGGGCTTGGGTATTTATCAGGTTGATGGAGAAATTAAAGTGGTAGACGTGATGGAGGGCTCACCAGGTGATAAAGCCGGTTTTCAAACGGGAGATATCATTTTCTCTATTGAAAATAATTATTCCAAAAATATTCAGGTCTACAAAAACCTTTTCCAAAATGCCATTGGTAGAATTCAGGTGGTGGTCTTTAGAGAAAGAATGCCTCTTGTATTGACCATGAACGTGAAAGACATCAGAAAAAAATAGGATTTCCAATTTAGGAAGCCAATTACTGCTGCATTGCTTAATTTGCAGCTTCTTTCCAGAAATTATGATAGCATTTCAAAGATTTGTTTTAGAAAATGGCCTAAGGGTCTTGGTACATGAAGACCAGTCTACCCCCATGGCGGTAGTGAATGTGTTGTATGATGTTGGTGCAAGAGACGAGCATCCAGATCAAACAGGCTTTGCGCATTTATTTGAACACCTGATGTTTGGGGGTAGTGTGAACATTCCTGATTATGATGAGCCACTTCAAAAAGCTGGGGGAGAAAACAATGCTTATACTACCAATGACCTGACCAATTATTATTGCCAAGTTCCTGTGCAGAATTTGGAAACAGCCTTCTGGTTAGAGAGTGATAGAATGTTGAGTTTGGCATTTAGTGAAAAGAGTCTGTCTGTTCAACGAAAAGTAGTTTGTGAAGAATTTAAAGAGCACTATATCAATAAGCCTTATGGCGATTTATGGCATAAGATGCGTGAATTGGCTTTTAAAAAACATCCTTATCGTTGGATGACCATTGGTAAAGAACTCAAACACGTAGAAGACGCCAGAATAGAAGACGTAAAGGCTTTTTTTAAAAAGCATTATTGTCCCGCCAATGCCATATTAGTAGTGGCAGGACCCATGCCCGTTGAAGAGGTGAAAGCCATGGCTGAAAAATGGTTTGGTCCCATTCCCATGGGAGAAAAATACCATCGCAATTTGCCAGTAGAGCCGGTTCAAACAGAGGCTCACAGGTTAGAGATTCAAGCCAATGTTCCTGTTGATGCATTTGTCAAGACTTGGCATATGGAAGGGCGTTTAGATAAGGGTTATTATGTGGCCGATTTGGTTACAGAAATTCTTGGTGGTGGTGGTTCTTCCAGGTTATTTCAGTCCTTGGTCAAAGAGCAACAATTGTTTTCTGGCATTGATTGCTACCACTATGGCAGTATTGACCCAGGACTATTTACCATTGAAGGTAAATTGGTAAAAGGTGTAAACATAGCAGATGCTGAAGCTGCTGTAATGAAAGAACTTGACAGGATTTGCCAAGAATTGGTGAGTGCGCAAGAATTGCAAAAAGTGAAAAATAAAACAGAGAGCGTCATGGCTTTTGAAGACATGGGCATTACCAGTAGGGCAGGCTCATTGGCTTTTTATGAATTGTTGGGTAATGCCAATTTGATGAATACGGAATTGGACAAATATTATGCAGTAACCCAAGAAGATATTCAGCAATATTGTCAACAACTCTTTGCAGAAACCAATAGTAATACGGTTTGGTATTTGAGCAAAAAGAATTAATGTCTAATAAATTAAAAGCCCGTCATTGAATAATCATGACGGGCTTTTTTTATCTAGTTATATAAGTTTATGCAAAAGGTGCTTTTACCACTTTTGCTTTTACCAAACTATTTCTAATATCTATATAGATTTCGGAATCAACTGCAGCATGGGCGGTGGCCACATAACCCAATCCTATGGCTTTGTTCAAAGAAGGCGCTTGGGTACCACTGGTAACAACACCAATTTGATTACCAGCTGCGTCTTTGATCAAATAATCATGTCTAGGAATACCACGTTCCAGCATTTCAAATCCAACCAGTTTCTTGGTTACACCTTCCGCTTTTTGTTTGGCTAAAGCGGCTGAGTTGGTAAACTCCTTGGTGAATTTGGTAATCCAACCCAATCCTGCTTCTAGTGGAGAAGTGGTATCGTTGATATCATTACCGTATAAGCAATAACCCATTTCTAAACGTAAGGTATCGCGGGCACCAAGTCCAATGGGTTTAATGCCAGCTTCAGCACCTGCTTCAAAAATGGCATCCCAGATTATATCAGAAGCCCCATTGCTGTCTTCAAAATAGATTTCAACGCCGCCCGCTCCTGTATATCCAGTAGCACTAATGATCACGTTTTCAACTCCAGCAAATACACCTCTTACAAAAGTGTAGTATTTCAAATTCATGATGTCTACATTTACCAAGGGTTGCAAAATCTTGGTAGCATTTGGTCCCTGAATGGCCAATAAACTGGTCTTTTCACTGATATTGTGCATCTCAACAGCATTGGTATTGAAACTGCTGATCCAGTTCCAGTCTTTTTCAATATTGCTGGCGTTCACCACCAACATATAGGACTTATTATATTCCATACAATACACAATCAAGTCATCTACTATACCTCCGTCTTTGTTAGGAAGACAACTGTATTGGGCTTGACCATCAGTAATTTTTGAAGCATCGTTAGAAGTAACGCGCTGAATCAGGTCCAGAGCATTTTCTCCTTTTAGGATAAATTCACCCATATGGCTCACGTCAAAAACACCAGCATTTTTTCTTACGGCTGCGTGTTCATCATTGATGCCGCTATAGCTAATGGGCATATTATAACCTGCAAATTCGGCCATCTTGGCGCCTAGTGCAATATGTTTCTGGGTGAATGCGGTGTTTTTCATCTTTGAGTGATACTTGTTTAGGTGGGCAAAAATAAGCGATGCGGGGTGGCTATAAAAATAAAAAAGCGCCACTGAGGGCGCTTTTCAAAAACGAATGCTTTTTTATTCATTTTCTCCTGTAGAGAGCCTGACTTTAATTCCCTCTGTAATGCGTTTGAATTTTTCAATGGTTTCTGGGTCATTTTCATCCTTGTCTACCGTAATCTCTAAATGCCCTGGCTCCGTATTAATATGAAAATGGGTGTTTAGATCTAAGTCTACGTCTTCGTCTAAATGGGTATTTCTAAAACGTTTGGTATTATTCAGCTCTGCGTCTACATAACTAAGGATCCTTTTGCTTTGTTCTTTGCCATAACTAGCTTCCACCCTATAAATATCATCTGAGTCATTGACCGTGATATTGATATCTGTATTGTTGGCAAGATGGTACAATGCAAAGCAGAAAAAACCTGCCATTATAAAAATCCCTAGTACCATGACCATTAGTATTTTTCTCATGCTAGTAGTTTTGAGTTTAATTTTTTATGAAAGGGAGAACCCCATCCCGAGATCAGAACGGGGTCCTTTTATTCCCAACTTCAACCGAGTTTATAATACCATTTGCATTAATAAAAGCTTGGGTGTTTCTAGCAATTCTTCTTCTTGCTGCACCGGTTTTTTTGTAGAAGCATTTGATTTATTACCTGATTCAGTATTCAATACAACTGCTTTTTTGTATTTGTACTGTGTAGTATCAACAGGCTTGTCCAATTCTTTTTTCAGTTCTTCTGCTTCTTTCTGCTTCTTCTCATATTCTTTTCTCAATTCTTCCTTACTTTTCTTGTACTCTTCTACAGCATCAGATACACCGTCATTGTCTTGGTCAGTTGATTCAACCTTGTCAATTTTCTTATTGTCTTTGATTCTTTCCAAGCCACCAGTTGTCATTACATATTCCACATCTGAATCCCATCCGTAGTAGTCATTCCAGTCTTCGTCAGAATCCCAATCATTCCTACCATTGTTCAGGCTAAAATGATTTAATCTGCGTTGTACCTTTTTGTCAATCAAGATGCGTTTGCCAACTGGAATTTGAATGGTGATTACTACGCCCTGGTTGCGGAATTTAGTGCCACGTTGTACAGAAAAACCTCTATCAAGATAAACGGTACTGTCTTGTTGGTTAATACCATAGTTCATCTCTTTGATATTTTTTAGTGCAGAGCTCTCATCACTGCCATTGCTGTACTTGGTAGATTCAATATGAAACAAACTGTCTTTACTCTTGATCAAGTGAATGCGCACATTGTTGAGAAACAAACTATCATCTGTCATTGAGATTAAGCCATCTAGTTTCAACCATCTGCCATATACTTTTACCTTGCTTTCTGGAACTGTTACAATCATCTTACCCGTAGCTGGTTGTTTAATGGTTAACTCTGCTTTCTCCCTTGCTCTTGCATCAAAGTTTTCTGAGATTAAGAAAGCCAAGGTAAGTGCAGAAATCAATCCCAATACCCACATACCTGCAAAAGTGAATCCTATAGATTTGTTACCAGATTTTACACCCATGATTCTGCGGATCACCCAGGTAGTAAATGCTACTACAGGTACACCAAGGAATAATAAAAGGGTAGACCAGGCTAGGAAGTTCTGCCAGAAACCTTCCAAGAAGAAATTCTTTAAAGGAAATACACCTACTCCTGCCACTAAGAAAGCCAATAGTGCTACCAAGAGTGCAAATGCTATTACACCAGCAATAAAGAGAAAGAACGCTTTGAAAATAAAGCCAAACACTTTGAAAATGCTGAACTTACTTTTCTTGGCAACAAATTGCATCTCGCTACCAAATTGTGCACCCTTTTCTGTAAAGGTTTGTTTTACTTCAGAACCAAATTCCTGCGCTTTAGCACTCACTTCTCCACCCCATTTTTCTGCGCGGCTTTTGAATCCTTCTAAGTCTTCTTGTATGGTATTTTTAATGGTGTTCAAGTCTACTCTTTCTCCACGCATTTCTAATTTTTCAGAAGCAGAATTGGCTTCTGGAATCACAGCCCATAGAATGGCATAGACTATAAACAGGGTTCCTCCAAATGATCCGAATACAATGCCTGGAAAAGGATCTCCATCCCACCAAAAACTGTGACGGAAAATACTAGAGATCACACCGGTTACCAAGGGGAATACAAAGATTAACCTTGGAATCCAAACAGCTATATCAAAATAAGCTGAGATTCCGCTTGCAACACCAGCAATGACTTTCTCGTCTGGATTACGATATAGTCTTTTGGTAGAAACCGTATTGACTAGTGGTTTTGAAGGAAGGATAATCCAAAGTAAGATATACAATAGAATACCGCTACCACCAAGGAATGCAATCAGTGCTAAGACCAATCTTACAATAGTAGGATCCAGTCTCAAATAATTGGCTACCCCACTGCAGACACCACCTAACAATTTATCATTGTCATCTCTATATAAACGTCCTCTAGGAGCGTCATTAGGAGAAAACTGGTAACTGCTTTGTGATTGTTTGCCTTCGCCACCCAATTGTGATTTTACGTTGGATTCTTCACCTTCAAAGTCTTCTGGTCTACCCATGCTGGCAATGATACCGTTCACGGTTTCCTCTGTAATACAGGTGGCGCCTTTTTTCAAGCTTTCGCCAAATAGTTCGGCAATTCGGCCTTCAATATCATTGATGATCTCATCACGACCTTCTTCATTGGCAAAGAATTTGCGTAAACTATCCACATACTGCTTCAGTATGTCATAGGCAGATTCTTCAATGGGGATTACCCTGCCTTGGAAGTTTATATTAATTACCTTTTTCATGTCTCTTTAGTTTGAGTTTGGCTACATGTAATTCGCTTTTGAAAATTCTAGTTTGAATCAAAAATTTTCAATGCTCATTTCATGTCAGTTATTTTTGTGTGGTTAGGGTTGGGGTTGGGTTTCTGTGGAGACTTCTGGTTCTCCTGCAGGTTGGGTTAATGTGTGTACTGCATCGGCCAACTCTTTCCAGGTTCTTTCTAGTTCTCCGTAGAATTCCAGACCTAGATCGGTCATGATGAAGTATTTGCGTGGCGGTCCGCTATTGCTTTCCACCCAACGGTAAGTTAATAGTCCTGCGTTTTTCAATCGCGTCAGCAAAGGATAGAGAGTGCCTTCCAAAATATGAAGGTTGGCAGCTTTCATTCTATCCACCAAGTCACTGGGATAAACCTCCCCTTGACGGATGATGGAAAGAATGCAAAACTCCAATACGCCCTTTCGCATTTGACTTTGTGTGTTCTGAATGTCCATAGCCGGAGTTTTTGTGGTCGGCCCTGATTTGTTTGGGTAGACCTGTTATGAATACTTGAGGTACTTGAATTAGGAAACCAGGAATCTTCTGGTGCTTCTGCTGCGAGCCATGCGTTGGATATTCCAAAGGTCTGCACTGCTCAAGCTGTGTTTATGGGTTGGGGTATTGTGGTTGTTGGTCACGGTTTCCCTTGTTTCTTGAAAAGAGTTGTTTCCACTAACTTTTTCTAAGTTGTTCAGTAGTTGGTTGTTTTGCGTTTTCATGATCTTTTATTTTGAGTCTTTTTGTTTTTTGTTGGGGTTGTTTCCCTTTGACAGAACAAAGATGCAACAATATTTGGTACTATGCAACACATAGTACCAAGTTTTTTCAGGTAATCGGTAACGGGTTGTAATAGGTATAATATAATTAATTGATTATCAGTGTAATAGAATTTTTGTAAAAATTTTCCAAATGACAAACGGAGCCATTTCTTGATAAATGGCGGAAAATCTCTGCCATTTGATGGGGCAAAGCTGGTTCTGACCTACTTTAGAGTTCTAACTATTCCTAACTGTCTATATGGGCCATTTCAAAACCATTGTTTTACTTAGTTTGCTGCACTTATTAGCTATAGCATCGCCAATGGCACAGACTCCAGCCATGTATTATGGAGACAGAGACGTTGCTGATAGACCTTATGCAAAAGATCCCTATGTGATCTATTTTAAAGGAACATATTGGATGTATTATTCCGTGCCAGATGCCAATAGAAAGACTTGGTATATTGGTATTGCAACAAGTAATGACTTAGTCAACTGGCAAAAAAAAGGAAATCTAAAACCAAGTTTAGACTCAGTTGAAACCAAAGGTATCTGCGCTCCATCTGCACTGATCAAAGACGGTCAATTGCATTTATTTTATCAGTCATATGGTAATGGCAGGGCCGATGCTATCTGTCATGCAGTATCTAACAATGGAATAGATTTTACAAAAGATGCAAGCAATCCCATCTTCCGGCCTACCATATCTGACTGGACTTGTGGAAGGGCCATTGATGCAGAAGTAATAGCCTTCAAAGGAAAATATTTTTTATACTACGCTACTAGAGATACGGCCTATAAGATACAACAGCAGGGCGTTGCAACTGCAGCATTAGCATCTGATTTTTCAAGAACATCTTGGAAAGAAGTTGCAGGAATGCCCATGCTCAAACCAGAACTGTCTTGGGAAAAGAATTGCATAGAAGCGGCTTCCTGTATACAAGTGGGTAAGCAATTGTATATGTTTTATGCGGGTGCTTATAATAACGAGCCACAACAAATTGGTGTAGCAGTTAGCAAAGATGGCATTCATTGGAAACGTCTATCTGATCAACCATTTTTAACTAATGGAGCACCCGGTTCTTGGAATGAAAGTGAGAGTGGACATCCAAAAATATTCAAAGCAGAAGACGGCAAATACCATTTATTTTTTCAAGGAAATAAAGACAAGGGCAAAACCTGGTTTCTTTCCAGTGTGCCAGTTGGATGGAACAAACAGGGGCCATATTTAGTCAAATAGCCATCATATCATCACTGACTAGCTGTAAAATTGCCATTCAAAAAAATATTTTATCGTATTTGTACGATGAATGAAAAATTCCTCCTAGATTTGCTTATCGTATAAAAACGATAAAGTAATGGCAATCGCAAAAACAAACGAATTTACCCAGCAAGAACAGGATCTAGCAGCATTTGCAAAAGTCTTATCACACCCAGCAAGAATTGCCATCATGAAAGTGTTGGCCAAAGAGAATGCCTGTATCTGTGGAAGAATTGTAGAAATTCTACCCTTGGCTCAAGCTACTGTATCACAACATTTAAAAGAATTAAAGAATGCAGGATTAATCAAGGGTACGGTTGAAGGTCCCAAGAGTTGTTATTGCATTAACTGGGAAGCCATGGAAAAATTTATGCAGGATTTTAATGGCATGTTTTCAGCACTGCAATTGCAAAAAGGAAAATCTTGTTGCTAGCGGAATTTAAAATGATTTTAAAAAACTAAAAATAAGAACATGAAAAACGAAAATGAATTAAAGGCATTGGTGAAAGAAAAATACGCAGCCATTGCGCAGCAGTCAAGAGAAGACAATGCATCATCATGTTGTGGTGCGGGTGGTTGTAGTACCGAAGTATACAATATCATGACAGATGACTATACCAATTTGAAAGGCTATAATGCTGATGCAGATCTTGGGCTGGGATGTGGTTTGCCAACTGCATTTGCCAAAATCAAAGAAGGTGATACCGTGATTGATTTGGGTAGTGGAGCAGGTAATGATTGCTTTGTTGCACGCGCGGCCACAGGTCCATTGGGAAAAGTAATTGGGATTGATTTTACAGAGCAAATGATTGCCAAAGCCAGACTCAATGCGGAAAAATTGAATTTCCACAATGTAGAATTTCGCTTGGGCGATATTGAACAAATGCCTGTATCTGCAAATATGGCTGATGTAGTTGTGAGTAATTGCGTGTTGAATTTGGTGCCCAATAAATTCAATGTATTATCTGAAGTATATCGCGTATTAAAACCAGGCGGACATTTTAGTATTTCTGATATTGTATTAGAAGGACAATTGCCAACACAATTAAAGCAAGCTGCTGAAATGTATGCTGGATGCGTATCTGGAGCCATTCAGAAAGCAGTATATATGGAATTAATTGAAACAACTGGTTTTAAAAATATCACCATCCAAAAAAGCAAAGAGATTATTATTCCGGATGATATTTTAATCAACTATTTATCAAAAGCTGAAATTGAACAGTTCAGAAATAGTGGTATGGGTATTTATTCAATTACTGTATATGCTGATAAACCCGTAGAAGAAAAAGCTTGTTGTGCACCAGGTTCTGGATGCTGCTAAATAAGTGAAGAGTGAAGAGTGAAGAATGAAGAGTGAAAAAAAATTGAAGGATTTGCAATTAAAATAAAAAAGCAATTTAAATTCTAGTAGATGTCAAATAAAAAACTCTTATTTGTTTGTGTTGAAAACAGCAATAGAAGCCAGATGAGTCAAGCATTTGCGCTGATTCATGGTGCGGGAAATATAGAAGCCTATAGTGCGGGTAGCAAACCTAGTGGGATTGTGAATCCCAAAGCTATAGCCGCCATGAAAGAGTTAGGTTATGATTTATCTACTCATGACAGCAAGTCTTTGCAAGAAGTTGAACAGTATGCCCCATTTGACGCGGTGGTAACCATGGGCTGTGGCGATGCTTGTCCTTGGATGCCTGCCAAACGATTTGTGGATTGGCAAATTCCAGACCCCAAGTATATGGAACCAGAGCAGTTTAATGAAGTGCGTGACTATATCAGTGGAAAAGTAAAAGAGCTGATTTTGGAATTATAAGCTGCTACATGTTTCTTGACATTATATATTGTTTGGTGGGGGCTGATTGGTCCCCACTAAACTTTCCATGAGTGAAGTAGCAATAGAGACTACCAAACTAAACAAGAGGGCATAGACCCATCCATCTACTCTAAATCCGGGTACTATATCAGATACCCATTTAATAATCAAAACATTGATCACCAGTAAGAACAATCCCAAAGTAAATACGGTAATGGGAATGGTGATGATAATCAAAATAGGTTTTACAAAACTGTTCAACAATCCCAATACGGCTGCTACCAATACAGCCGTCATGCTGTCTTTAACATGAACTCCGTCTAAAATATAGGCTGCAACTAAAACGGCTATGGCTGTGATAAGGGTTTTTAAAATAAATCGCATAGTGGGTATTTGCAACTAAGGTAGTAATTTCTGGGACTTTGCTTTGTTAATGCCAGACAGGATGCTTCAGGACGCAGGGGTATTCATTTACCAGTAGTTTTAAAAACCGGGTTCCGGGCCAATTTCAAATTGCTATATGAAACGATTGTTCCTACTGCCATTGTTTTGCTTTATGCTAATTGCTAGCATTGCACAAATTGGTAAGCGATTTCCCTCAGAAAAAAAGATTGTCAAAGATCCAGTTACAGGAACCGAATTGGTATTCTTGACCAGTCAACCTCATGGCGATAGGAAAATTTATCAAACCCATAATCAATGGACATCGGATGGTAAATGGTTGATCTTTAGTTCAGGCATGGTAAAAGGAGAAGCCATGGCTGTGAATGAAGCAACAGGAGACTTGGTGCAAGTAACAGAAGGTGGATACAATGGCATGCTCAATATTGCCAGAAGGTCTATGAAACTCTATTTCTTACGCAACACTTTGATTCCTGGTACCAAGACCAGAGATACCACTAGAAATGCTCCAGTACAAGTCATAGAAGTAGACTTGAAAAAATTGTTTGAAGACAGTGAAGCGGGAAAATTAAAAGAGGCATCTTATTACCAACGCGTTTGCGGTGTCACGCCTGCAGAATGGGGCGCCGGTGGCGATATGGCTTTGGACGGCATGGAAGAATGGGTCTATTTCCGCGTGAGTAGAGAAGCGGCTGCTAAGTATTTAAAACCTGGCACCAAATTAGAATCCAATTATGGTCCTAGAAATATGGGGGCTGGTCCATCAGGGATTGGAGCTTTGAATGTTATCACTGGAGCTACAAAATATGTAGTCTCAGTACCTTTTCAAATTGGTCATATTCAAACAAACCCTTGGGTAGAAGGTGAGATAGTTTTTTGTTGGGAAACAGGTGGTAAATCGCCCCAGCGAACTTGGACTGTTTTGTCTGATGGTTCAGGTTTAAGACCATTATATCCTGAAGCGGATCATGAATGGGTCACGCATGAAGCCGTGATTTCAAAAGACGAAGTAGCTATTGCCATTATGGGGCATAGACCCATTCCAAATACGCAAACTAATGTTGCTGCGGGCACTGCTGTTGGTGGCGCCAATCCTGGTCAGGAAGCTGCCTGGGGAATTTCAGGAACCAGAGAAAAACCAACGGGTTTGGGGATTGTGAATTTAAGAACCAGAGAAATGACCATAGTGGGTCAAACACCTAGTGGTAGCGGACTCTGGCATGTGAGTGGTTCTCCTGATGGCAGGTGGGCCGTGGGCGATGACTTTAGCAGGAGCATTTATTTGATTGATAGAAAAACCCATGAAATGAAAATGCTGAGCACGGGGCACAAAACAACTGCTGGGGATCATCCACATCCAACCATGAGTCCGGATGGTACCAAGATTCAAATTGAATCCGCTATGTTATCGGCCGATAATAGAACCATGAATATTTGCATCATTACTGTTCCTGCAGATTGGTTAAATAGAAAATAAAAAATCCCCGGTGGTTGAAGCCGGGGATCAAACAAAACTGTTTTTTCAAACAGTACCCTGTCTATTTTTTCCTAGGAAATAATAGCGCAGCCTGTGCCGCAGCCAGACGGGCAATGGGCACACGGAACGGAGAACAACTAACATAGTTCAAACCAATTCTGTGACAGAACATCACACTCTCGGCATCGCCACCGTGCTCACCACAGATTCCCACTTTTAAATTGGGCTTAGTGCTGCGTCCACGTTCTGTACCAAATTTGATTAATTCACCCACACCTTCTTGGTCAATGGTTTGGAATGGATCATCTTCCAAGATTTTTTGATCAAGATAGTTGGGTAAGAATCCGCCAATATCATCACGGCTAAATCCAAAGCTCATTTGTGTTAGGTCATTGGTACCAAAGCTGAAGAAGTCAGCTACAGTAGCCATTTTTTCTGCTTTTAAAGCGGCCCTTGGAATTTCAATCATAGTGCCATAGAGATATGGAATTTTTTTCAGTTTGGTTTTTTCACAAACTTCTTTGTATACCCTGTCTACAATGGCTTTTTGATGCACCAATTCATTCACGGTACAAGTAACTGGTACCATGATTTCTGGAAGTGCTTTCTTGCCAGCAATGATTAATTCAGCAGTAGCTTCTAAGATGGCCCTGATCTGCATTTCTGTAATCTCAGGATAGCTAATACCCAAACGAACACCACGGTGACCTAACATGGGGTTATTCTCATGCAATGCCAACACCCTTCTTTTTAACAAGCTCATACTAATGCCCAGCTCTTTACTTAACTGGTTTAGTTTGGCCGCATCATGTGGTACAAATTCGTGCAGTGGAGGATCCAATAAACGGAAAGTAACAGGCAAACCATGCATGGTGAGCAAGGTAGCTTTCACGTCTTTTTTTACAAATTTAGAAAGGTCATTCAATGCCACCCTTCTTTCTTTCTCTGTTTTGCTCACAATCATTTTGCGCAACAAGAATAGTGGTTCATCACTTCCTTCTCCATAGAACATATGCTCTGTGCGGAATAGACCAATACCTTCTGCACCAAATTTTAAACCTTGAGCAGCATCATTAGGAGTTTCAGCATTGGTGCGAACACCCATTACTTTTACCTTATCTACCAGCTTCATCAAATTCTTATAAGCCTGGTTTTTATCAATATCAATGTCTACCAACGGCATGCTGCCATGATATACCAGACCCTTGGTTCCATCTAAGCTAATCCATTCACCTTCTTTGATATAAGTACCATCGTTTGCTTTAAAAGATTTGGTCTCGCTATGAATTTCAATATCGGCGCAGCCTACAATACAGCATTTACCCCAACCACGAGCAACCAATGCAGCGTGTGAAGTCATTCCTCCCTTGGTGGTTAAAATTGCTTGAGATTTGTGCATGCCGTCTACGTCTTCTGGAGAAGTTTCTTCTCTTACCAAGATTACTTTTTCTCCTTTGCTAGCCCATTCTACAGCATCATTGGAACTAAATACCACACGGCCTTTGGCACCACCCGGACCGGCTGGTAATCCTTTGGCAATGGGTTTGGTGGCTGCTTGAATTTTTGGATCCAACATGGGTAATAATAATTCTACCAATTGGTTGGGTCCTACACGCATCACTGCTGTTTTTACATCAATGATTTTTTCATTGTACATGTCAGAAGCAATCTTTACCGCAGCAATACCATTGCGTTTACCTATACGGCATTGTAGCATATAGAGTTTTCCTTTTTCAATGGTGAACTCAATATCCTGCATGTCTTTGTAATGCTTTTCTAATTTGGCTTGAATAGCAAACAATTCTTTGTACACTACTGGCATAGTTTTTTCCAGTGTGGGTAAGTGTTTGCTTTGGTCATTTTTAGAATATTCATTTACAGGTGCGGGAGTTCTAATACCAGCTACCACGTCTTCACCCTGTGCATTCAATAGGTATTCTCCATAGAATTTATTTTCACCATTGCCTGGATTTCTAGTAAATGCCACACCAGTAGCACTGGTATCACCCATATTACCAAATACCATGGCTTGAACGTTCACGGCGGTTCCCCACTCATCAGGAATTTTTTCAATTCTCCTATATTCAATGGCACGTTTACCACTCCAGCTGCTAAATACCGCCCCAATACTACCCCATAGTTGTTCAAATGGATCTTCTGGGAATGGTTTGCCCAATACTTTTAACACAGTTGCTTTAAAGTCCTTTACCAAGGCTTTAAGTTCATCTACTTTTAAATCGGTATCAAACTGGTAACCATTTTTGTGTTTGATTTTTTCCAGTTTCTCATCCAATACTTTGCGGATGCCCTTGCCATTTTTCACTTCTATGCCGCCTGCTTTTTCCATCACCACATCGGCATACATCATGATCAACCTTCTATATGCATCGTAAGCAAACCTAGCGTCACCAGATTGTTTGATCACACCTTCAATGGTTTTTTCATTCAAACCAATATCCAATACGGTTTCCATCATTCCTGGCATAGATTTACGTGCACCAGATCTAACTGAAACCAATAAAGGATTATTTACGTCGCCAAATTTTTTGCCAATCAGTTTCTCCACTTCCGACAATGCTTTTTGCAACTGCGCCTGTAATACCGGCGGATATTTTTTCTTGTTTTGATAATAGTAAGTACATACCTCAGTAGTAATAGTGAACCCTGGAGGAACAGGAAGTCTGAGCTTGGGATGACCTGCCATTTCTGCTAGGTTTGCACCCTTGCCACCCAGTAAATTTTTCATGGATTCATTTCCATCTGCTTTGCCACCGCCAAAAGAATAGACGTACTTGACGGCTTTTTTTGCTTGTGCCATTGTTACAATTTTAGTGAGTAAAAAAAGAAAAAAGAAGGGGACACTTGGTCCCCTGTCTAGTTGTAGAAATGTTGTGAAAGTGAGTTAGACACCACTTTGTATTCTGCGTTCTTGCGCACAATTTGATAGCGATTGTTAATAGCTCTCACGTTGGGATTAGAGAGATGTTTTTCATTATAAGGGGCTAGCAAATCTGTTTCGTTGATCACTGTACCTGAAGCATCAACTGTTCTTGAGAAAACTCTGTAATGGAAATGCCATGGATTAAGTTCACCATTGTCTGCATTGCCATTATAAGAATCATTAAAGCCTTCAAAAATCAATTCGCTGGTATGCGATGCGTGTAAAACCAGTTGTTCTGTTATTTGAATATAATGATCCATTTCTGGGTCATCATGGATAATGCCGCTGTCCCAAACTGTTTCGCCATTAAGGAAAATGAGTAAACGGTTATCCACCCGTTTAACATTGATCCAATACTCCGTTTTCATTTGTTACTGTTTAATCGTTAGGAATGTTAGTTGTTTTTTACATCCTAAAATTAAAAACTAACGGTTCTTAGTTTTATGACTAATGTCATTCCAAAACATGATTAAAATGGGAATCTGGGCCTGTTAGTTATTTGGGCTCTAAGCTTTCTGCCATTTTACGGAAGACTTGCAGATTTTTTGTCATTTCTATATTGGCAAGGCCTACTACCATAAAATAATTGCCCTTTTTATCAAAAAACAGGCATTGGTAGAGCAAATCCTCCTTGTCGCTGTAGATTTTGGCACTAGCAACTATTTCAAAACCTTCTAAATTGCTTTGCTTAACAGGAATCAGGCTTTGGATCTGGGCAGTAAGACCTCCGGGCAACTGTTTCAACCTATCAATGGAAAATTGTTTTTTATCCGCTATGTTTTGAGCAGAAAAAGAACTGCCTACAATTAGGGTAGGAGCAGTAGTAGGTATTTTTCCGTCCTTTGAAAATAGTAATGTGCCATTTTGGTATTTGGCTAACAACAATCCAGAGCCAATGGTGTCAATAGAAAAATTGACTGCGTGCATGGGGTCGTCATCCAGATTGTTATTGAACTCAATACTCAATAAAGCGTTTTGAATAGGTTTACCCAAGTGCGCTGCTGTTGCTGGATAAATGCCATTAACAATGGTTGTTTTAGAACTGTCTCCAAAGAGTAAGACTTTTTTTAAATATTTGATATCTCCCACTTGTTGGGTAATATGTAGCAATTGACAAGGCATCCCATTTAGTAACAAACTGTCTGTGCATATTAGACTCAATCCACTTGCGCTTAGTTTTTCTTTAGTAAAGCCTGCGGCGATAGTCTTCATGGAAGTTGGAATATCGCTTACCATAATAGAAGCTTTTAAGGAATCATTAGAAAAACCACTAAAGCTTTGCGCTAGTTGAAATCCAGGAGGTGCTATCATTTGAAATTTTGTACCAGGAATAGCGGTTGGTATTGGCTTTTCCTGAGCAAAATGGACAAGTACATAACAGTTACAAACTAAAAGCGCAAGCAGTTTTTTCATGCAAATTTCTTTGCTCAAAGGTTTGTAAACCCTTTTAGCTTGCCATACCCTGCAATGGGTATTTAAACAATCTTGATAGGAAAACTACCCAATAAACCTGCTAGTTCTGTTCTAGAAAACTGGGCCTGTTTCATTTTGTTTTGGTTGGGATTGATCTGAAAATTAAAAGAGCTGCAAAAATTGGCTTTTTCTAAAATGGTATTATCAAAAACGGCTCCAGCTAAATTACACTGCTCAAAAACAGCACTAGTTAAATCAGTTTCTGTAAAATCTACTTCTTCTAATTGACATTCTAGAAAGCTAGTTTGTTTCATTTTTAATTGATAGAAACATGAAAGATGCAGATTTGACTTTTTGAACTTTACAGAAAAAAGAACCCGATTACTGTCTTCAAAATGTAGCCCCAATAGTTTGCATTCATTAAAACGAACATCGTTCAAAACAGTATTGGATAACTTAGCCATGCCTAAATTGCAGCCCTTGAAATCGCAATCTGTAAAATTGCAAGTAGATAAATCTGTATTGGAAAAATTGCAATCAATAAATGTACAAGATTCGTAAGATCCTTGTGGAAAACCTTTCTCTGTATAATCTACTTTTTGGAATTCTTGATCTTCTTGATAAACCATCATTAAGCTTTTTTATTTTTGGTAGTCTTGGCTAATTCTTTCATGGCCAAACCCTCTTGATGATGTTTTAATCTATATTTTACCATAGACTCTATTAAGTCAAAAGGGATGGGCTCATCAATAGGAAATTGAATGGCTCCTTTTGAAGTTTGGTAGGGTTTTAATTGTTTTTCAAAATGAACAATCACAGCAGGAGTTGGATAAAATCCAATATGATGTTGATAGCCTGCAAAATGCACCAAATTACCTTTTAACACAAAAGTGGGCATACCATATTTTATGTCTTCTGTTGCTGCGGGTACAAGTTGTTGTATGAGTTTTCTAATTTTTTTCAACTTTACCTGAGTGCTAGAAGGAAATTCTGCAATATAGCTATCCATGTCTTTGGCTGGCTGCATTCCTGATTTCATGGGTTCAATTTGTATTTTGAAATTAAATTATTTTTCAATCAAATGTTTTACGTCATTGGTTTTTGACTCAAGTAGTTTTGGGCTTTTCAACCTTATTCCCAAATAGAACTGATAACTAAATTTATCTTCGCTGTTTTGTACACTGGAGTTTTCTTGTTTATAAGATAGATAATTCCAATTGGCATAACAGCCTGCATACCATTTGTTAGACTGATAACCTATTCCTCCAATGCCCCTTAACCTATAAACAGTGTTTTTTTCAGAGGAATGGATATCGCCGGAAGGCAAACGAGTTGTAATCTTTACATTCAATAAACCCATGGCAGGAATAAAGCCAAGACTACCAAACCAACCTTTGTTCATTACTGCTGTATATTGATAACCTGCAGATAATAATCCTTCAATGTTATTACTTCTTTGGCTACTAGTGCCAGGAGTAGCACCTTGGTTGTCAATAATGTAATTTCTAATAGAAATACCAGGAAGCCAAGTGCCTGCAGATTTTAATTGCCTTTCTGTTTGATTCAACAAAGCATTAAAGGAAAATAAAGCGTTGGATCTATAAAATAAATTAAGTTGATATTCTTTATATGTGATATCTGGTAATTGTAAGTATTTGTCACCAGGTTGCCAGCCTGCAACAAAATCACTACTGTTTTCTAAATAGTACCCACTGGTCTTATGATAGGACATTTGTGAATACCAATTTTTGTAATTATAATTTAACCCAAGTCCATGACTAATGGTATTACCCTTGGTTGCTACATCATTATTACCAGGGATAAATTTGGGAATAAAACGAATGCTAAATGAGATGAATTGATAACTAAAACTAAGTTTAGAAATACTGCTATTATTGGGGCTTAAATGAAAATTGTTTTGACCAGTGGTTTGAGATAAATTCTCATTATCTGTATTTTGACTTAGGGTAAAATGGATTTTATTTCTAAAGCTTTCTATTGAGTGTTTGATAGAACTGCTATCCTGTTTTTTAAAATGTTGGGCAATAGAATCCTTTTGTGCTAAGGTTAATAGCATTGCCAGAACTATGGCTAGGTAGGGATACTTTACAACTTTGTTCAATCTTCTGCTGATTATGAGTGTTTCAAAGGTCTCTTCTTTACAATACCACCCTTGGTGTCTTTGACACTATTCATGACAACAAATGCATTGGGTTCAATTTTCTCTATTTCAGTATTCAATTTATTTAATTCTAATCTGGTGATCACGGTATAGATAATATCCACTTCTTTGGTTTCGCCCCTTTTTCCATAACCTCGCTTTCCACTATAAACTGTAACACCCCTTCCCATTTTTGTAATAATCATTTGTCTAATTTCTTCACTTTTACTAGAGATAATGGTTACGCCAGTATACTCATCAATACCTTCAATGATAAAGTCTAAGGTTTTTGAAACAGATAAGTAGGTGATCATGGAGTATAACGCAATTTCAATACTTAAAAAATATGCAGCCGCAGAGAAAATAAAAACGTTGATGATGATGATGATATCTCCAATGGTTGTTCCAAATTTTCTACTGAGGTAAATGGCTAATACTTCTGTACCATCTATTACGGCTCCCCCTCTTACAGAAAATCCAATCCCCGCCCCTAAGAAGATCCCTCCAAAAACAGCCACCAGTAATTTGTCATTGGTAATATGGGGGAAATTGACCAAGGCCAAACAAATGGATAAACCCAAAATGGCTAGTCCGGTTTTAATAGCAAACTGTTTACCAATCACTATATAACCCAATATCATAAAAGGGATATTTATCCCAATGATTAATTGGTAAAGGGGAATTTTTGTTAAGGCCGATGCCAATAGAGAAATCCCTGTTGCACCTCCATCAATAAAATGATTGACAATTAAAAAACCTTTTAAACCAAATGCAGCTGAGAATATGCCCGTGAGAATATATAATCCATCAGTAAACAAATGCTTTACTGATACCAAATAGGCTCGGTAACTCTTGGCAAAAGCATAGCTAGTGAGGTTGCCATCACCAGATTGCTTGCGCAACTTGTTTTTGATGCTGGTTTGAATCACCAGCCTTGCCCAAAAGCTCTTCATCATAGACCTAAAGTTAAATCAAAGTGGAATAAGAACTATCAGGTTGCCACAGGATGGCCAAGGTTGTAAAAATGCTAGTTTGAGAGAAGATTGCACATTAAACCCATAAATCATTGCCATGAAATTATTGCTCCCCCTTTTTCTATTGATCTTATTTGTTCAGTTTGCTAAAGCTCAAGAGGTTTTAGAAACCGGTGGTAAGAAAATGCCAGCCACTTGGATTGACAAGGATACCAAGCATAGAATAGTCAAACTTTCCGCTAGTTTAGAAGGTAACTCTCAAAGCTTTTATTTTCACAATTATCCATTTATTGGAAATGAAATGGTGTTTTATAATAGCAGTAGACAGAAAGCAGAAGATGTAACGGATATGAAACACGTAGAAGCGGGTCAGGTAAATTTGAATAATCGTCAATTGTATTCCATTGACCTTTCAAGCTTAAAAACAAAGCGCATTACCAATGAGCGTACTGCTATGAGTGGTGAAGTGGTTTGTGAAAAAACCAAAACCGTTTTTTATCAAATCAAAGATTCTGTATTTGCCCTGAAACAAGGTGAAACAAAACCAAAATTGGTCTTTGTATTCCCAGCTGATTTTAAATCTGGCATTTCTGCCGTTAACGTAAATGGTACGTTATTGGCAGGCTCTTATGCTACGGAAGCAGAAAAAGATATTTTGAAAAACAATCCCAATAAGGGCAGCTATTTTAATTTAATCTATGAAGCAAAATTGCCTAAAACTCTTTTTACCATTGATGTTGCTTCTGGTAAATTGAATAAGATTTTTACCGATAGTGCTTGGCTGAACCATGTTCAGTTTTCTTCTACCAATCCTAGTTTACTCATGTTTTGTCATGAAGGCCCTTGGCATAAAGTGAATAGGGTTTGGACCATTGATGTAAATACCAAGGCCATCACCCAAATCCATCATCGTAGTATGGATATGGAAATTTGGGGGCATGAATGGTTTGGCAAAAATGGAAAGAATATTTATTTTGATTTACAACAACCAAGAGGCAATGAATTTTTTGTGGGCAAATATGAAGTTGCTACAGGCAAAGAATCAAAATTTCGATTACAGCAAAATGAATGGAGTGTTCACTATACTAGTAATGCAACCGAAACCTTGTTTGCCGGTGATGGGGGAGATCCTGGCGCAGTAGCAAAAGCACCCAATGGACAATGGATTTATTTATTCACTCCAAATGGTGACCATTTTGAAGCCGAGAAATTGGTGAATATGAAAAAGCACCAATACAAATTAGAACCCAATGTGCATTTTAGTCCTGATGGCAAATGGATTATTTTCCGCGCCAATTTTGAAGGAGAGTCACAGGTTTATGCGGTAGAAATAGCAAAAACCAATTGATTTACTTAAATTAGATGTAATCAACCAAAACGATTGTCATGTCTATTTCAAGAAGAAATATTTTGAAAAGTTTGGCCCTGGGTGTGCCTGCCTTACAACTGAATCCTGGATTTGCTTTATCTCCCCATACAACATTGAATAATACTCCTGATTGGATGGCAAATGGTCCATTTAATGCAAGTAGGGCTTCTCTAAGGTCTTATAAAATTCCTGATTGGTTTAGAGACGCTAAGTTTGGGATCTGGGCGCATTGGGGCAATCAATCTGCTATTGAAGCGGGAGACTGGTATGCGCGTAATATGTACTTGCAAGGTCATAAACAATACAAACACCATGTAGAACATTATGGACACCCTTCTAAATTTGGATATAAAGACACCATTCCACTTTGGAAAGCGGAGCAATTTGATGCTGATTTTTTAATGGGCTTGTACAAGAAAGCAGGTGCACAATATTTTATGTCAATGGGTGTGCACCATGACAATTTTGATTTATGGAATTCCAAACACAACAAATGGAACGCAGTTAACATGGGTCCCAAAAAAGATATTGTTGGTCTTTTTGCCAAAGCAGCTAGGAAGCAGGGGATGAAATTTGGTATTAGTGACCATTTATGGATTACTTATAAATGGTTTAGTACTTCAAAAGGTGCAGATAAAGATGGTCCATTGGCAGGTGTGCCCTATGATGGCGCGGATCCTAAATACTTTGATTTTTATGGCAAGTGTGAGGAAGTGTTTAACAAGAAATTGGATTGGAATGAAAATGGCATTCCCCAAGCTTGGAGAAAACATTGGTTAGATAGAATGATGGATTTGGTAGAAAGTTATGATCCAGATTTGTTGTATTGTGACGGCCCCATGCCTTTTGAAGACGAAGGCTTGAGTTTATTAGCACATCTTTATAATAAAAGTGCTGCCAAACATGGTGGCATTACCCAAGCAGTTTATACTAGTAAACGCCCGGAAGACGGTGATGGACAAAAGGGAATTTGTGTATTTGACGTAGAAAGAGGTGTTGTAGATAGTATTTGGCCTACAGCATGGCAAACGGATACCTGTGTAGGTGATTGGCATTATAATAGGGATAGAATTGGTAAGTACAAGTCTGTTAAAACTGTGGTGGATTTGTTGGTTGATATCGTTAGCCGGAATGGCAACCTGATGCTCAATTTCCCTTTACCAGCCAGTGGTATGTTGGATCAAGATGAAATCAATATCCTAGAAGGTATTACTAAGTGGATGAATGTAAATCAGGAAGGGATTTATGGAACCAGACCCTGGAAAATTTTTGGAGCTGGACCATTAACAGATGTGGCAAAAAATGAGAAAGAAGTGAATTCAGCTTCGCAGTTTAATGAAAACAAACGTAAGACTTTCTCCCATGAAGATATTCGTTTTACTACCAAGGGTAAAACACTCTATGCCTATTTTATGGGTTGGCCAGAAAATGGAATCAGTAGTGTGAATGTAAAGTCATTAGCGTCAGTTGGTGGCATTGTCTTAGGTAAGATTGAACATGTGGAATTATTGGGCCATGGAACATTGCAATTTAGTAGAGAATCAGATGGTCTAAAACTGCAACTACCCATGCAAAAACCCTGTGAGCACGCTTATTGTTTGAAAATTACTGGTCAAGATTTTATCTAATGAACCAAACATTCAAATGTCTAATTTTCTCCAATTTGTTTTGACTACAAAAAACAAAAAAGTAAAAAAGGGCAGCACAGAAAGCAGCATTTTAAAATTGGGTCCCAGTATTCCAATGAGTAAAATCATGAGCATGATGGAACTCATGCCAATAGCACCAGCAAAAGTGATGATTCTGCTTGGTGTTTTTTGAAAGATGGTGGAAAGGAATAAAAGCATGCCTATAAAAGGTAAAAGGGTCAATGGGTGTAACACAGACATGGGATGCAGTTTTGCTTTTGTATACAATTCCCCAATGGCCTGAAACAGGAATAAGTGTTGATCCTTGCCCCACTGTAAGTATCCAAACAGGAAGCTGAGCAATAACAATATGTTCCAAATCCTTTTCATTAATGCAGGCTAACAACTCTTGATAGTTTCCAGTCATTGTTTTTATTTTCCCATATAATCATAAACCTAGCCATATGTGATGGGGTATTGGGTTCTTGATTATTGTGAAAACAATGAAAACCAAATTCAACAGCCCCAAATCCTGGAATGCCATACACTTCAATACTACCTTTTTGGAGTTCTCTTGTCACTTTGCCACAAACATATTGACGTGTGGATTCAACTATGTCTTTTTTTACGGAAGACAAGCCTCCGCGGTCATGATAGAATTCAATATTATCTGCGTACATACTGGCATATTTTTCCAGCTTTAAGTTGCAGTTGTTGTAGGCGTCAAAAAAAACACTATCCATGGCTACAATAGTTTTGTATAGCGCTGGGTCATCAGGAACATATTTGGCAGGCTTGTCTTGACCAAACGCGTCATTCCCAAATGCAAGAATCAAAACTGTAGACAATAAATAGAGGATAGCTTTTTTCATAAGTTGTATGGTTTAACACTTGTGTTCTTTTTTTCGCTGCGCAATGGAATTTTTGATAATAGTGATCAGTGTTTTTTGATCCACGTCTTCTAATTTGCCAATATGCAAACAGCCTCCGCTTTTTTTATGCTTGCCCAGTTTGGCTTCTAGTTCTGCTTGCTTGGCATAATCTGATCCAATATAAAAAGTAATGGAACTGGCTCTGGAAGCAAGTCCTACTAGGGGAGCATCGCCCTCACGGCCACTTTCATAAACATAATGATAACTGCCAAACCCTACAATGGATGGTCCCCACATCTTGGGTTCGAATTTGGTTTCTTTGGCTATCATTGCAATAATGCTACTGCAATCTTTTCTTTTAGCAGTGTCCTTGATGGTTGCTAGAAAATCATCCACGCTGGCCTGCGTTTCAACAGTTTTATTAGCTTTTGCCATGGTTTAAATTTTTAGGTTATTGATTATTTAGCGTACAAACTATCAATGCTTTTTTCTGGTGTTTTAATATAGGCACGTTCCTTTCTTTTTTCCATTGCGGCTAACTGCTCAACGCCAAATTTGCTAGCATCTCCTTTAAATGAAATCTTCCAAATCCTTCCTTTTTTGGATTCAGAAATATACAGGGATCCATCGGGTCCTTCAGACAATCCCATGGGTCTAAATTTGGCTTCTTCCATTTTTCTAATCACATCTGTTCCAGCAAAGCCATCTGCAAATACTTCAAGTTGACCCGTTGGCTTACCATTTTCAAAAGGAATAAATGCTACTATATATCCGCCTTGAGAATAAGACACGCGATTGGTGGATCCATGAAAAGCAATAAATGCGCCGTTTTTATATCTAGCTGGAAATTGATTGCCCTTATAAAACAATAGATCATTGGGTGCCCAGTGTGCAGGTAAACCCATGATGGGGTTGGCATACCCAGTTGCAATTTTCTTACCATCCCCCTCATATTCTGGGGCCTTCATTCTTTTCTTTTTAAACGGGTCATAATAGGAATAAGGCCAACCATAATTTTCTCCCTGTTGTACTTTCATAAACTCTTCTGCAGGCAGTACTGCATTATCCCAATTGCTATAGTGTTGAGGAGCGTGTTCGTGTAAATAATCTCGCCCGTGTTGAATGGCGTATAAATGATTGTCCTTTTCATTCCAGCTAATGGCTACTACACTTCTAATACCAGTTGCAAATAATTTGCCATCTGCTTGGGTTTGATTTTGCTTGGCCTCATCAAATTTCCAGATGCCTGCTTGAGTAATCAATTCCAAACAAGGAAAATGACCTTTTACGCCAGCAGGATTATCACCCGTTCCGGAATCCCAGTCCTCACAGGTATTGGTTGGTGCGCTAAAAGTGACATACATGCCTCCTTTATTGTCAAATGCCAAAGACTTGGCATTATGCCATTGGATGGGGTGTTGGTCAATGACCAACACTTCTGGTTTGCCATCGGGAACCAATTTGCCTGGCGTTATTTTTTGTCTATAAACTACTTGTTCAGAACTAAAATAGAGATAACCATTGTGGATCCGCATTTCGGTGGCAAAACTGCCATCATTGGGATAGTCTCCAAATGCTTGAAACAGATCCATCTTGCCGTCTCTATTGGTATCGCGCATAGCCATATTACCTGGCTCTGAATTGGTGATCCGCAACTTCATATAAATATCACCGTTGTCATTTACCGCAAAATGTCTGGTAAGACCAACACTGTCTGCAACCACCATGGCTGAAAACCCATCTGGTAAAAATAACCCCCCATTTGGTGCTTCTTTTTCAATTGGCTTGCTTTGTTCAATCTGCTCTGGAGCAGTTTGACAATTGCAAAAACAGAGAAGACTTAGTATGACCAAATATGGAGCTATCCGCATGACCTCTTAATTGTATTCCGGTAAATTAATAAAAGCAATGGAATTTAGCTGGATTTTTCCATTTTCACGCCTTTGATGAGTAACCACAAACAGAGTGATAATTCACTTAAAAAAATGATTGGCATGACTACCGGAAATACCTGAGGTGAAAATGAAGGAGCTAAAAGAAGGGTAAAACTATTAATCAAATAACAAATGCCAGCAAGACCAATGAACCAACCAAGGAATTTTGGTAGGAATCCGGATTGAATGATCAGATAGGCATCTATGATACAGGCAAAACCAAAAAAGATAAGACCATTGCCAAATCCATAGTCATGGGCTTGTATAGAAAGAAAAGCCATTTCTTGTAATTGGGGTAGACTAAATGCTTGCAATTTGTCTGCATGTTCCAAGTATAATAGGGGCATGACCAAGTTCATTTTATTGGCAATTAAAACAGCAGTTTGCATGAGCCCAAAAAACAAAGACAATCTAGCCATAGGGCGATTGACTAAGCGGAATAGTTGGAAATAAGCAATGGATAGAAAAAGGTCACAAACATGCATGAGCAAATCACCTGCAATACCAATTCTCCAAAGTAAAGCATGACTCAATAGATTATTAGCTGTTGTTTGCGGGTCATTAGAAATCACAATTTTATTTCTAATCAATAGTTCTCCTGAAGCGCCAGCAATGATGATAATCAAATAGGCAATACCGCCCATTCGGGCCCAGAAATTTGGCGAGTAGATTTTTTGCTGCTGGTTCATAGAGGTTTGTTTTGGTAGATACAATATGCAATAAAATACCAATCAGCTACTTGATAAAAGTGTAAGCGGAACTTTTAGGGGTCAGGCGGTTGCCAACAACCTATTAGTATTAATCCTTTTTTAGTCTATACCTTTCTGGTTTAGCGCCAAAGCGTTCAATCATACCCCTTGCTTCTAGATCTAATTTAACGGTTTCACCATACCATTGTACACCTCCAACAAAATAGTCTTTGACATTTTGGTACAACAATTCCATGAGTTCTGTATGCGTTGGTTCTGTTGTTTGAAGTATCTGAATCAGTTGATCACGAATGGTTTCATACTTATCAAGCGCAATCTTTTTATTGGTTTTATCCGCTATAGGATGAAGGGTTTGAATTTGTGATGATTTCATTATTTAAGTTGTTTCATCAAGGATTCGGTACTAGAATTTATTTGATTAATAACGTAGAGCCAAGTATGGTCATCTAAAAGTTTTGAAACAGTGAATTCTTTTTTGGAATCATATTTCCAATCTTTTAATTCAGGAAACTGTTTTTTAACTAGGGCTAATTTAGTTGTATTGTCTTTTGATACAAGGATGATTTTTGTTAATGGAGTAGCTTTTATTTTTTCTATACTTCCTTCAGAAATTTGGTCCTCAGCTTCAAAGATGGAACAGTAGGGGTAAAGTTTACTGACAACCTGAAAATCTGATTGGTGTTGAGATAACATATTCCGGTAGGTCATGGTGTGATTCAATTCTTTGAACCAGTTTGGATGGTTTTGTTCATAGATCTTGATATAGCTATCTACAAATGCTTGGTCAATAGATTTGCCCTCTTTCAAATAGGTTTGTACCAATGGATAAATTTCTTTGGCCAATTGATTAATATAGGGCCAATTATACCATTCACCTTTGTCTAAACTGCCATTTAGTTGTTCAAATACAAAGCCATTTCCAATGGCTGTTGCTAAAGCTTCATTGAGTAAGAGATAGGCGTATTTGTTGGAAGTAGATGAGTTTTGGAAAAACCACCCTTCTAATTTCATTTTGGTTTCAAGCGACTGTTCGTCAAACTGAATATGAAAAATTTCATGCATCATGACACTCAGTAATACATTGTAATCTTTCAAATTAGTTTGTATAGCACTCACGCCTACATTATAAAAAGCCTCTGCGGTAAATCCTTGAGAATTTGGTAATGGATGTAATACAATTTCAAGTGGTATAGAATTGTCCCATTCAGTACCATAAAACTTGACTCCTGACATAAAAAAAGCAGCCAGATTTTTGTCCTTTACAAATCCTTGAATGGTTGCTAATTGTTGTTCAAACTGGCCCTTGTTGGGCTCGTAAATCAAGCTCTTGTAAACTGGCGTAAATGCTTGAAGTATTTGGGTAAATTGAACTAGGTTTTTATTAGGAATTAAACCCACGGAGCTTATCTTAAAACCTTCTAAACTATTTGCTGCTATCAAATTCTTTTTTAGCAAACCGGTGGTCATGCCTGGCACTTTTGAACCATAAGGGTATTCAGTAAATTGATAGCTGTATTCAATTCTTAAAGTATCCAGTGCAGCAATTAGGTCTTGGTATTTTTTGGTATTGTAATTGGATTGGGTAAATATATTTTTAAATGCATTATCACCTTGAGAGGGTAATAGACTTTTTGTGAAATTATAAACAGACAAAGGCTCTGAGTATTTGGTAATAATCATGGGAGCCTGTGCATCTGCTTTTATTGTTAAGCTAAAAATGAGCAAAAAAACCAAACTAATTTTCATTGTGTTAGAATTTAGCGAGTTGTAAAATCTATTAGATAGGGCTTTAAAGATTTACTTTCTTTTCCCTGAGTCCTAAATCCAGAACCTACTACCAGTTGATAATGTTGTTTGGGTTTTAATTGAATTTCAAAACTGACAGATTTTTTATCTGTTGACATTCCTTTAAAAGCAGCTAAGCGAAGTAGGTTGGACTCACCTAAAGGACCTAGTTCAAAGTTTCTATATCGATCATCTAATGGTGTAGAAAAGTGAATAGTCAGTTCTTTGATTTCTGAATTAACCATGCTATCGCCATTGGCAAACTGTTCTATTTTGGTTACATAAGGCCGTTGTTGATCAAATTCTTGTTGTAGGGTTTTCATGGTCTTAGAAAAATAGCCCGATTGGTCAACAAAAGCTGCAAGATCACCAGGTTGGTTATAATCTAGCAGGATCATTTTTTCTATTGCTGCTTTTTTGTTTTTCTCTTTTTGATAATAGGCTTGGCAAATTTGATAACCCACTACATATCCTAAGTCTCGTTGGTTTTCAAAAGGATTGTCAGCATTGCTATACAGCCAATAACCTGTAAAACTGTTGAATAGTTGCTTACTAAAAGCATCGCGAATAGCTTGTTGATTTTTTTTGCCATATTCCATAGCAGGTAGGTTAGAAGATTTACCTGTACCGGTAACGGCAACAAATTCTGCAACTCCTTCCATTAAAGACTGCCCAATTAAATTATCACAAACGGTAGTTTTTTGTTGGGTATGAATTAATTCATGGGTATTGGAAAAAGCAACTTGTTGAATTGGATTTGACTTGAAATAGGTTTTCAAATGTTCCAATGATTGGGGCAATTCTGAACTTACTATTTTTTCATCTGCTAATGCTATTTCACTGCCTATCAAGATCATGCTATCCATTGTGGTGCCCCCTGTTAGAAATGCACCCATGGTAAAATAGATAGTGGCTGGTTTGAGCTTGGGAAATACTTGTTTAATTTTCAAGACATCTTGCTCAATTTCTTTAGCAAAGGTCTCAGCCTTAAGGGTGTTGAATCTAATGGATTCCCAAAATTTGGGATAGTTGTGTATGGCGTCAATATAGGAGGTGGCTGTATAATTTCTAACAGACATGATGGCTTTTAATCCGGGACTCCCTTTCTCTAAAAAATAGGAATTTAAATAACGATATTGTTCTGCACTATCCTTTGTTGATAGGATTTTATCGTAAGCCTGCCAGAAGTTGTTAATATCAGTTGTTACAATCTGGATAGTCTTTTTTGGTATAACTAGCGCTGATTGTGCAATTAGTTTTGTTTGAAAACAGAAAAGCAAACAAATAGGGATTATTACTTTCATGAGAATGAAAATAAGTAGCTATTTGTGAATGGCCTATTTTTTTCAGTTAATGGATGTTAAAGATTTAGAAAATCTCCCATTCCCAAACACCTGCAAGTCCTTTATTGATTTTTACGCGTAAATACCGGGCTTTGATTTTGAATTGATCTTCATGGGGTGACTGAATTTTCAGGTTGTCATGGCCACCAACTTTTTTCCATTCTTTGCCATCTAGACTTGATTCCAAAAGATAAGCATGACCAGCAGTTGGTCTAACAAAATAGAGAGCAGATTTTTTAATTTCCAGAACCTTTCCTAAGTCTGCAATTAACCAAGGATTTTGGTCCGTAGTACTTGCCATCCACCTAGAGCCATTGGCATGATCAAAAGCAAAGCTGCTATTAAAAGATTCGGTTCTTTTAAAAAGACTGTCTTTCATAGGCTTGATAACCAAGTTTTCTCTTGTGCTAGAACCAGTACTAGCAACTATAGCAAGAGGGGTAGCTTGTTTTATTTGCTTCAAAGCACCAACCCCATTTAAGTTAAGTGATACTGGCTTGATACTGCCATCCTCATTGAATTCTAGCTTGTTTACATAGGTCTGTCTATTGGTGCTAGCCCTGCTAAATTCTAGGTAAGCTATATAGTAATCATCGGTGCCAGGAATATTAAACACATTTCCATGACCAGGTCCATAAACACCTGTAGCATAATTGGTGGTAGTAATAATATCTTGTTTAGGAAAATCAAATGGCCCCATGGGCGATTGCTTACTAGTCACATACGCATATTGATATTTTTCATCGCCGCCGAGGGTATAGAGATAATAGTAAATTCCGTTTCTTTCAAAGAAAATGGGGCCTTCTGAATAGCCTTTTCTTTTGGTAGGAATGGTTATACTACTGGTGTCTACAGAAATCATGTCTGCATTCATTTTGGTAGCCATTCTTCTTTGCCAATACAAATAGGCTTGTTGATCCTTGTCAATAAAAATTTCTGCATCAATGCCCTCTGGACCTTTTGGATTAGATGATTTTAATAAAGTGGCATTGGTAAATGGTTTGTAAAAACTATCTATTCCTTGCGCCAGTTTAAAAGGGCCAGTTGGTTTATCTGCAACTGCCGGATACATAAATCCATTAATAGTAGGGTATAGGTAGTATTTGCCATTGACAGCAACTGCTTTACTTGGTGCCCAATACAGTTGGCCAAGGGCCGATGGAAAAAGGTAGCCGTTAAAAGACCAATGTACAAAATCCTTAGAAGTCCAAACCACAGGAGGCCCCGATGTTTTTAGTCCATTATCATAACCATCTGTTGTGGCATAACAATAAAAAACACCATCAATCATTTGAATACTGGCGTCAGCTACCATGTCTGGAATCAGGGCCTTCCCAAAAGAATTGGCATTTGTTTGTTGTTCCGTGTGGTATAAACCATTTGGTTTGAGATAGATAAATTGTCTTTGGGCATCTATGACAATATTAAATTGCTTGAGTAAATCGCCTCCTATGATGCTATAAGGTTGGCGCCCAAGTGAACCCTCAAAAAATCCTACTGGAACATTTGAAAGGGTATTTTCAGCAGTAGAAAAAAGGGGCAAACTTGCCTGTTTAGAAACAACGGTATTGCCAAAACTGTCTTTTAATTTTTTCTCTCCTACAATGGGTAATTGTTTACCCAACTGATGCAATTGGGCAAATTGATCATTGATGAGTAAATCTCCTGCATAACCTGAATGGATGAGAAAACGTTCTAGAAATAGACTGTCTTTAATGGTACATGCCGCTTCAATAAAGAACATATCATCAACTGTATACAATTTGGTTTTCTGATAAACCTTAATCTTGCTAGGTAGTTCTTTGTGTAATGTAATGAGGGAATGGTCATAGTCAATTTCTACTACCCAGTTTTTAAATAAGTCCATCCCAAATTTCCCCTGCGTGTATTGACCAGACAATTGATTTTCCCAAATAGCTTGGTTATCCCAACTAAGGCCTCCAATCTGAATCTGATTCTTGGGGCTATACCTAGAACTATTGGCTTGCCCACCCCAAGACTTAACACTATCTGTAGTAGATACAAAATGAATGCTTTTCAATTGTTTCACTGCTTCTTCTGTAAGGGTTAGGGCATTGGCTGCGGTATGAAACATTAATTGAACCGTATCAACACCATTCAAAATTGCCTGAATAGATAGGTTATTATAAGTGGTCAATTGAAAGGGGATTTGAATAGATGAAGCAGTTGCTTTTTCTTTCTGTGCGCACAGATGGCCAATTACAAGCAACAAACCCAAAATCAGACATCCTAATTTATTCTTAATCATATTATTCGGGATTTCAATACAGTGTCTAAGTCTGCGTTTAAAAAGATGGAATCAAAAAAGGCTTTGGCCTTAGTTTCTTTGAGCAAAGCATACTTTTTCCTGTCTTGACTAGCAGCTTCAGCAATTGCTATTTTCAAAGCTTGATAAACTTTAGCCATGTTTGGGTTGGTTCTTAAGTAATTCCTAAAAAATACATGTCTTCTCCATTCAATTGACTCAAATGGACAAACATATAAGTGATGGCTAATTTGGTCTAGTATGGCGTCAGAATGAGGATTTAAGGCCCTTTTAAAAACTTCTCTGTCTTTGATGCCTTGGTCACCCGCATGGTAATATCCCAATGATTCCAATGCTTGCTTAATCTGATTAAAAATCTGTCCTTGAAATACTAAGTCTATATCAATAATGGGCTTAGCAGCTAGTCCAGTTATTGAAGTGCTTCCAACATGTTCTAATTGAACGGGAAGATTCAGGATAGGAGCAAGGATTTTATTTTTTAATTGTTCAAATTCATAAGCCCAGCAGGTTTGGTATTCTTGTAGCAACATATTTGATACTTTGGAATAGCTCATTATTTTCTAAATAGAAGTTGCAAAATTCTTGGAATTTGATTCCTATCTTGGTCATCAAAGTATTCTTCTAAGCTCACTAATTCAAGCCCTGCTTGCTTTGCAGCAATGACAAAATCAGAAACATGATGGGTAAAACAAGTAACCACCTGTGTGCCAGTAGCTGTTTCAAATCTAGCTTTAGAACCACTGTATTGTTTAAAAGGATGTAACTCGGCAATATAAACATGACCATTGGGGTTCAATGAGTTTGCCACTTTTTGGAATATAGCAGTCAGGTCTTCTATATGTTCTAATACCAAACTAAAACTTACTAAATCAAATTGCTGTTGCGCAAAATGCCAGGGTTCTGTAATATCAGCCTGTAAAAATTGCACATTTGGTTGGCTGATTTTTTCCTTGGCCTTTGAAAGCATTTCTTCTGAAAAGTCTACTGCCAAAACTTGCTGTGCCTTTGTTTGTAACCAAACCGTATTCTTTCCTGTGCCACAGCCAATCTCAAGACAAGAATTAAAAGAGATTTTACTTAAGGTTTCTCTGAGAATAATAGCTTCTAAGTCACGAGTTTTATTTTGATTGGTATCATATTGTTCGGCCCACTCGTTATAAGCATTTTGTACGTTCATGCTGCTTGATTTACCAATTGAAAATAGCAAAATCAGTGAGAAGTCTGCAAATCTTTCCATTGGCATCATAGCCAATATAATTGGCGTATCTACCATCTCCAATACCGGAAGTAAAAACGGCTAAATTTTGATTCTCAAACTCATAGATCCCATATCGCCATCCTTCATGTTTGTGGGTGCTGGTTGCCTTTAGAATAACGGTTCTTCTATTATTCACGGTGTCTTTTTGTAAAGCTTGATACGCTGCTTGATCCATAAATAATCCTAGTTGCGCATCTACGTGATAACCAATGATCTCTTTACCACCAATGGGTATATTTTCTTGCCCTGGCAATAAGGCATAAGACCACCTCACTACCGGTTGGTCACTAAAAAGAATTCTTGCAAAAGCTACTACTTCAACATCTTTTAATCTAGCAAGGGATAACTGCATTGGAAAATTACCAATTGGAAAGCTGTCTTTGTATGGTTTTGCATATTCATCCATGAGCCATGGATCACAGGAGATGATTTTTCCAGTTGAGATCTTTATTTGGCCAATATTAAATCCAAATAGGTCAAACATAACCCCGTTAGACATTGCTTGACTGCCTTTGATAAATGCTTTTTCAAAAAGTTCAGGCTTGCTAACTATAGGAATGTAAGGAGACAAAATAGTGTCTAATTTCTCATTGCTGTAAACTGGTTTGGGATCATCCTTTGTAGACTTGTTTTTGCAAGATCCTATGAATAAAACCAATAATAGATATGGAATTAGGCGCATCATGTTTCATTTTTAAACCACCATTAATTCATAGAAATCTTCTGGGTTCAAGTATTTCTTAGCCAATTCCTGTAATTCTTCTGCACTTACATTTCTAACGGTATCTAAACTATTATAGAAATAGTCTGATCCAAGATTGTTCAAGACATAATTCTTCCATCTGGCAATGATTTGGAATGGGCCATCAAGATCACCCAACAATGAGCCAATCATATAATTGCGCACTAGGTCCAATTCTTCTGCTTCTATTAATTCATTGCGCAGTAGCGCCATTTCTTTATATACTTCACTAATAGTGGCTACTGCTACGTCTCTTCCCGCTTCTGTACTGATCATCCAAGCCGTATCGTGTAAATGGTTTTGAATATAACTATGTATGCCATAGGTATATCCCTTGTCTTCTCTAATATTACTCATTAAACGGGAGCCAAAAAATCCTCCAAACAAATTGTTGAGCACCTGTACTTTAGGAAAATCAGGATGGTGTCTATTGGGGAATGGACGTGCTATGCGAATGGCCGCTTGTACAGAATCCGCGTCATTGACAATGCTGTATTTTTTTGTAGCAGCAGGTGTTTGAATAATTTCTTTGAGTGAAAAGTGATCTTGGTTAAAAGGTAAATGCCCCAAAGTTTTATTCAAGAGGGATTGGGTATTTGCTGGCAATTTACCAGCTACAAATACCAAGCATTTGCCATGGGTATAATACTGTTTGTAATAGTCTAATAAGTCTTGCTGTTGTAAGTTGCTAAAATCATCCGCAGAAGTATATTTTCCATAAGGATGATGAAAGCCGTAGATATACTCGTCTATTAATCTGTTGGCAACAAAATCACATTTCTTCAGATTTACTTCCAGTCTTTGTTTTTGGTTCTGTCTGTAAATAGCCAATTCTTGTTCTGGGAAAATGGCATCAGTTAAAAGCTCTGTAACAACGGGCAACAATTTTTCTAAATGTTTGTTCAAACAGTGTAGGGTAATGGTTGCTGTTTCATTATAACAGGCACGGCTAAGATAAGCGCCATAAAATTCAAAATGCTCATTGATTTCAAAAGCATTTTGGCGCTTGGTACCGTTTTTTAATAAGTGATTGGTAGTAGCGGCAACAATATTTTTTTCTTCATACCAATTGCCCGCGTGAAAGACTAATTCAACCATCACCACTTCTTCTGCTCCAGCATCAATACTATAGACAGGGGTGCCATTGTCTAAATTAAATTGCTCACAGGGTTTGAGGGTAACTTCAAATTCCACTGCGTCTTTGATTGCGGGTGCTGTTGTTCTATCTATTGCCATGTTTGCTGCTTAGCCAGCAAAAATAGTTGATTCAACCGAAGGCTGGTGCAGAATCAACAAAACATCGCCCTCCAAGGGCAAGTAGCCATATTCATAGCAAAATTTGGCAGGGCCGTCTTGGGTCTTGGTCTCATGTGTGTAATACCTAAATTGGTATCCTTGATCCGCCAATTGTTGATGGACAATGGTTTTATTCCTTGAAGCGCCTATAAAAAGAGCCGCCAAAATGCGGCGATTCTTTTGAAGTAGGTGATTTACCTGACGCATATAATTATTCTGGCAGCTATTACGCAGGTTGTGGTATTGGTTTCTACAGCCATCATTGCAAAACCGTTTGTCTGTTCTGCCCTTTACGGCCCTGCCACAATGTTTACAAGGTTGGGTTTGACTAGGCATAAAAAAAGGATGAACTACTAATCTATAGCAGTTCATCCTTTCTTGCAAGAAGTCTAAAATTATTTTTCTATGGCCAATACTTCTACTTCAAAAATTAATGTAGAACCTGGTGCAATACTAGGTCCCATTTGACGATCGCCGTAGGCCAATTCAGATGGAACATAGAGTTTCCATTTGCTACCCACAGTCATCAGTTGCAATGCTTCTGTCCAACCAGCAATTACACCATTCACGTCAAAGCTAATAGGTTCGCCGCGATCAACGGAAGAATCAAATACGGTTCCGTTAATGAGCGTTCCATGGTAATGACATTTTACTTTGTCATTGAGTTTGGGCTTCACGGTATCAGTTCCAGCTTTAATAATTTCATATTGTAAACCACTTGGAGTGATTACAACACCTTTGCGTCTAGCATTCTCTGCTAAGAATTTCTTGCCTTCTGCTTTTGCCACTGCTGATTTTGCAGAACTGGCTTTTTGTTGGTAAGTACCAATGCACTGATCCAATACATCGTCTACAATCACCAATGGTTTGTTTTGCAAAACATCATTGATGGCTTTTTGAAAAACAGCCATATTCAACTTATCAAAACCCTGTGCTTTCATGTTTTGAGCAATACGTACACCCAGGGCATAACTGGCACTATCTGTTGCATTTTTGATTGCCAACAGAGGTTGGGTACTTGGTTTCTGAGAAGCAGCTGCTGGTTTCTGAGCGGGCTTGCTAGTAGTTGTTGTAGGCTTCTTAGTAGTTTGAGCCATTACAGAAAATCCCATCAATAGGCTGATGGAAGCCAAAGCAAATTTATTCATACTATTGGTTCGTGTTTTATATAAAGAATTGTTTGTGGGGGTTAAAAATAGGATATTCTATTTGTTTTGCAGCAGGGCTGTAATAGCATTTTCGGTTTGTTCAAAACCAAATCCAGCTAATACCTCCTGCATCATGTTATTGATCTGTTCTGAACACAAATTGCCAATACTACCTTCATGCACATGGTTTACAGATGCCCCGTGTTCAAATTGGCCAGCTTCAATAGTAAGCCCAACTTGTTTGTAAGCATCTCTAAATGGAACCCCTTGCAACACCAATTCATTCACGGCTTCTACACTAAATGCGTATTTGTATTTTTCATCAGCCATAATATTTTCCTGCACCTGTATGTTTTCTAACATCAATTGTGCCATAGACAAACAGTCTTTCAGCGTTTGAAAAGCAGGAAACAAATGTTCTTTTAATAGTTGCAAATCACGGTGGTAGCCCGATGGTAGGTTGGTGGTCATCATACTAATCTCATTGGGTAGTGCTTTAATGCGATTACAATGAGAACGAATCAATTCAAATACATCTGGGTTTTTCTTGTGTGGCATAATACTAGAACCTGTTGTCAGTTCTGCAGGAAAACTCACAAAACTAAATTGTTGGTTTAGGTACAGACACATGTCCATACTCATTCTAGACAAGGTTTCTGCAAGATTGGCCATGGCCTGAGCCGTAATGCGTTCTGCTTTGCCCCTGCCCATTTGGGCATAGACCACATTGTAATTTAAGTCTGCAAAACCCAATAACTGGGTGGTCATGGTACGGTTAATAGGGAAGCTAGAACCGTATCCTGCTGCGGATCCTAGAGGATTTTTGTTTACCACTTTATAAGCCCCTTGAAGTGTAATCAGGTCATCCACCAAACTTTCTGCATAAGCGCCAAACCAAAGCCCAAAAGAAGAGGGCATGGCTAGTTGCAAATGGGTGTATCCTGGTAGTAGATGGTTTTTGAATTGCTCGCTTTGGCTTTGCAGTAATTTGAAAAAAGGTTCAACTGCTGCTACCAATTGGGTAATTTCTGCGCGCAGAAAGAGTTTAATGTCTACTAATACCTGATCATTGCGACTGCGCGCTGAATGGATTTTTTTTCCAGTATCGCCCAGCGCTTGTGTTAACATAAACTCTACTTGAGAGTGAATATCTTCTACGTTATCGGCAATGGTTAGTTCACCAGTAATGGCTTTGGCATAAATGGCTTGTAGTTCTTCTACAAGTGCTGCTGCTTCCTCAGCTTTCAGTAAACCAACACTGGCCAACATTTTAGCGTGCGCCATATTACCAAGTACGTCATATGGTGCCAAGAGAAGGTCAAATTCCTTATCCTTTCCAACAGTGAATTTTTCTACTGCTGCAGAGACGGTGGTGTTTTTTTGCCAAAGTTTCATGGTTGTACAATTACTTGATCAATCAGTTGAATATACATGTCTATGCCTTCTCCAATTTCGTGGATCCAAATGAATTCATCAGCAGAATGACTTCTAGCAGAATCACCTGGGCCAAATTTTAAAGTAGGAAAGGGCATCAAAGCTTTGTCAGAAGTGGTAGGAGATCCATAATAGCTTCTGCCCAATGCTACCCCAGACTTTACCAATGGGTGATCCAGTGCAATAGAAGTAGAGCGCAAACGGCTGCTACGTGGTTGCACATCAGACAAGGTGTTGGCCCTAATAATCTCTAATACTTCTTCAAAGGTATAGCGTTCATTCACGCGCACATCGGTAGTGAATTTGCATTCGTGTGGCACCACATTGTGTTGAGAACCTGCATTGATAATAGTCACTGTCATTTTCATGGGACCCAATAAATCTGATACCCGGTCAAAACGGTAATCCTTAAACCATTGAATGTCTTGGACTGCTTTGTAAATGGCGTTATCCCCCTCATCCCTAGCAGCATGCCCGGGTTTACCCATAGCAGTACAATCTAATACCAATAAGCCTTTTTCAGCTACCGCCATCTGTAACAATGTGGGTTCACCTACAATGCCACAATCAATCTTAGGCAACCTAGGTAAGAGTATTTCTACACCATTGTGTCCAGAAATTTCTTCTTCTGCCGTAGCTGCCAAAACCAAATTGTATTGCAGGTCACTGCGATGGTAATAGTGTAAGAAAGTAGCTATTAAAGAAACCAAACATCCACCGGCATCATTGCTTCCTAGTCCATACAATTTTTCGTCTTTGACAATGGGTTCAAATGGGTTTAGGGTATAAGCCTTATTGGGTTTTACGGTATCATGGTGAGAGTTTAATAAGAGTGTGGGCTTTTCTGGAGAAAAATATTGGTTTTTGGCCCATACATTATTTAGAAAACGAAAAGCAGTTACGCCTTTTGATTGTAAAAATTGTTCTATCAGGTCTGCAGTATTGTCTTCCTCCTTGCTTAAGGAAGGGGTGGCTATTAGTTGTTTGAGCAAACTAATGGCATCCTGCGTTAAACCTTGTATGTCATTGTTGTTGTTCATGAGTTATGGTATTCGTTTGCAAGGTGGTGCCAGCGGTACCAGCTACCAGATCTTGTATAGATTCAGCCTTGCCAATGATGACTTTGCTTACACCATTGTTTATGGCGGTAAATGCATTGTCAAGTTTAGGGATCATGCCGGCAAAAATGAGTTGCTGGCTTTTCAGTGTTGTGTAATAGTCAGGGCTAATGCTGGCAATCACGGTATTATCGTCATTGGCATCTAATAAAACCCCGCTTTTTTCAAAACAGTAGAGTAAGGATACTTGATAAACTTTGGCTAATGCAGTAGCAACTGATTGCGCAATTGTGTCTGCATTGGTATTGAGCAATTGTCCAGCACCATCATGTGTAATTGGTGCAATCACAATAGAAATGGCTTGATCTAGTAAGGGTTCAATAGCAGCTGTATTCACTTTATCTACATCGCCCACAAAACCATAATCAATGCCATTAGAAGCATTGGGTAATCGCTTGTGCGCTTGAATCAAATTAGCATCTGCACCACAAAATCCCATGGCATTATTGCCATTGGCTTGTAATTGCGCCACCACTCCCTTATTAATCAGACCTGCATACACCATGGTCACAATTTTCAAGGTTTCAGCATCAGTGATTCTTCTACCATCAACCATCTCTTGTTCTACACTCAAGTCTTTTGCCAATTGGGTTGCAATTTTACCGCCACCATGCACCAAGATTTTCTTGGCTTTAATGGCAGAAAAATCTTTCAGAAATTGCTGCAACTTGGCAGGATGGTCAATGATATTGCCACCAATCTTAATGACTAGTAAGGGTTCTTTTTGCAATATGGTATCTGCTGTTGACATGTTTATGACTTACTTTGTTCCAAAATGGAAGCAATGACTGCTTGTGCGGCCCAGACCCTGTTACCAGCTTCGCGGGTAACCAAACTGTGAGGGCCATCCAAAATTTCGTCACTCAATTCCACATTTCTTCTTACTGGCAAACAATGCATCACTTTGGCTTGATTGGTTAATTTCATTTTTTCATCAGTGAGCATCCAGCTAGGATCATTCTCATATACCTTGCCATAATCTGTATAAGTACTCCAGTTTTTGACATACACATAATCTGCATCTTTAAGTGCTTCATCCTGGTTATGGGTAATCATAGCTCCTTTGGTAAATTGCTCAGCCAGTTCATAATCCACTGGATGGGTAATCACAAAATCAGCCTCACCCCAAGCATTTACCCACTGTGCAAAACTGTTTGATACGCATTGGGGTAATGGTTTAATATGGGGTGCCCAGGTGAGCACGATTCTCGGTCGGCGCGGTAGGGTCCAGGTTTCTTGTATAGTTATAATATCTGTAAGTGATTGTAAAGGATGCAGTGTAGCACTTTCTAAACTAATCACGGGTACACCAGCGTATTTTATAAATTGGTGAATAAACATTTCACTATAATCATCTTCCCTGTTTTTTAAACCAGGAAAAGTACGAATACAAAGAATGTCAAAGTACTGACCCAAGATAGGCGCAGCGTCTTTTACGTGTTCAACGGTATTGCCACTCATGATGGCTCCTTCTTCAAACTCCAAGGCCCAACCTTCTTTGTCTACATTGAACACAATGGCTTCCATGCCCAAATTTTTGGCTGCCACTTGTGTACTCAAGCGTGTACGCAAACTTGGATTCAAGAATAGCAATCCTATTCTTTTGTCAGCACCTAAATTTCTATCCTTAAAAGGATGCGCTTTATAAGACAATGCCTTTTTTACAAGACTGTTGATATTGCTTACATCATGAACAGAAATGAAATTTTTCATGCTGGTTTGTTTGGAAGGTTTATTTAAGTTCAATAGCCAATGCTTCTAAGAACAGGTCGGCTTCTTTTTGAGTAATATTAAGAGCGGGTAACAAACGGATGACGTTTGGTTTTGCTTCTCCAGTAAAAATATGGTGTTTGAAAAGTAGGTTTTTCTTTACTTCTTTTTTGTCTTCTGGCAAATCAATGCCAATCATTAAACCCCTGCCCCTTACTTCTCTAATATTGGGTAGCCCTTTTAGTTCCTGCATTAAGTAATCTCCAATCTTATGGGCATTGGCCATTAAAGCATCCTGTTCCATAATTTCTAAAACAGCTAAAGCAGCTGCACAAGCCAAATGGTTACCACCAAATGTAGTTCCCAGCATATAATGCTTTGCTTGAATTTTTGGAGAGATAGAAATTCCAGCAACAGGGAAGCCATTGCCCATTCCTTTGGCCATACTATAAATGTCTGCCGCAACGCCACTATGGTCATGGGCGTAGAATTTTCCCGTTCTGCCATAACCACACTGCACGCTATCCGCAATAAATACAGCATTGTATTGATCACAAAGGTTACGAATGGTTTGTAAGAACTCATCGCTGGCAACATTAATACCACCAACACCTTGAATGCCTTCTATAATTACGCTAGATACTTCTGTTCCGTAATTGTCAAAATAAGCTTGTAGGGCTTCTATATTATTAAACGGCAAAAAGACAACATTGTCCGTTTGATTTACAGGCGCCACAATATTGGGATTATCTGTAGCGGCAACGGCCAAAGAAGTTCTACCGTGAAAAGCCTTTGTAAAGGATACAATTTTTTTGCGACCATTATAAAAGGAAGCAGCTTTCAGCGCATTCTCATTGGCTTCAGCACCACTATTACATAGAAAGAGTTGATAATCTTCTTTGCCACTTAGGTCGCCTAATTTAGAAGCCAATGCTTCTTGTAAAGGAATATGAATGCTATTGCTATAAAAACCTAATTTGTTTAATTGGTCTGTTACGCGCTTTACATAATGGGGATGTGTATGACCAATAGAGATGACAGCGTGGCCGCCATATAAGTCTAAATATTCTTGTCCCTGGTTGTCCCAAACATAGGATCCAAGGCCTTTTTCAATGGTGATATTGTTAATGGGATAAACGTCAAATAGTTTCATGGTGTTGATTTTTGTTTTTGAAAAAATGGTTTCAGCACTTGGGCAAACTATCCAGCAGGGCTAGAAATAGTTTGCCTTTAATCGCAATCCCAATCCTTCTTCCAACCCAAATAAGAGGTTCATATTTTGAACCGCTTGACCAGATGCGCCTTTTAGCAAATTGTCAATAGCAGAGTGAATAGCAATTCGGCTTCCTTGTTTTTCAATATGAATCAAACATTTAGAAGTATTAACCACTTGTTTTAAGTGAATCATGCTATCACTAACATGGGTCATTGCTGCATTGGCATAGTAATCTTTGTACAATGCGGTTACAGCTTCTAGTTCCAATGAGCACTTGACAACAGAGCTAATATAAATACCCCGGGTAAAGTCTCCACGCCAAGGAACAAAATGAATCAAATCTGATGTATCTAAATGGTTGCCCGATGCCTGATGCAAAGATTCTCCTATTTCATGTAAGTGTTGATGATCTAAGGTTTTGTAAGCCGAAATATTATTGGCCCTCCAACTAAAATGCGATGTAGCACTCAAGCTTTGTCCAGCTCCGGTAGAACCCGTAATACCAGTGGTATGCACTTCTGTAAGTAAACCAGCTTTTGCCAATGGTAATAATCCCAATTGTATAGCTGTTGCAAAACAACCAGGATTAGCAATATTTTGAGTTGTTTGAATGCTATGATAATTTAGTTCAGGAAGTCCGTAAACAAATTCCCTATCAGTACTTTTTTTATTGGCATTTAAACGGAAATCCTGTGAAAGGTCAATGAGTTTAATCCTAGCATCCACTGGATTTTCTGCAAGAAATTTCTTAGCATCTCCATGACCCACACAAAGAAATAATACATCAATCTCTTGGTGCATGTTCTCAGCAAATACCAAGTTGGTATCGCCCAATAAATCATCGTGTACTTTTGAAATCTTTTGCCCCGCATTGCTTTTGCTATGGATATAAGCAATCTCTACCTGAGGATGGTGCACCAACAAGCGGATCAGTTCTCCACCTGTATAGCCTGCGCCACCAATGATGCCAACCCTGATCTTTGTTGTATGGTTAATGGATGTCATGTTGTTATGATTGATTCACCTTGTGCCAGATAGATGTCTGGTTGCCAAATATTTTACTAAAGCCTCTTACGTCTTCTCCGGTAAAGCCGGTATTCATTTCTCCGTACTTACCAAATTTACTATTCATCAAATCAAAAGCTGATTCAATACCAATGATATGAAAACGATAAGGTAGTAATTGTACAAATACATCACCCGTTACATTCTGTTGACTATGGGTTAGGAATGCCTCAATATCACGCATTACAGGGTCAAGGATCTGACCCTCGTGCAACCAGTTGCCATAGAATTGAGCCAATTGGTCTTTCCAACCCAATTGCCATTTGGTCAATACGTGTTTTTCTAATGCATGGTGTGCTTTCAAAATCACCATTGGTGCAGCAGCTTCAAAGCCTACACGGCCTTTGATGCCAATGATGGTATCTCCAACATGTATGTCTCTGCCTAAACCATATGCACCGGCAATAGTTTGTAAGTATTGAATAGCCTCAGTTGGATGTTCAAAAATTTGACCATCTACAGCAGTTAATTCTCCTTTTTCAAAATGTAATTTTACTTCTCTGCTTTCAGAAGCGGTTACTTGCGTAGGCCAAGCTTCTTCTGGTAAAATACCTTTTGAATTCAGTGTTTCTTTACCTCCAACACTGGTACCCCATAGTCCCTTGTTAATAGAGTACATAGACTTTTCAAAGTTCATGTTCACCCCCTTTGATTTCAGATAACTGATTTCGTCTTCACGGCTCAATTTTAAATCACGAATAGGAGTGATGATTTCAGTACCTGGAATCATGATATGGAAAATCATATCAAACCTCACCTGGTCATTGCCAGCTCCGGTACTGCCATGGGCCACAGCGTCTGCTTGTAATTTTTTTGCGTGTTCGGCAATATGTAATGCTTGACTCAAGCGCTCTGCACTCACACTTAGTGGATAGGTATTGTTCTTGAGTACGTTTCCGTAAATCAGAAACTTAATAATGCTTTCGTAATAAGACTTTACTGCGTTTACAGTAGTATGGGTTTTTACGCCAAGGCTATAAGCATGCTGCTCAATATGGGTTAATTCAGCTTCTGTAAATCCACCGGTATTAACAATAATGCTATGTACTTCATAACCCTTGTCTTCACTTAGGTATTTTACACAATAGGTTGTATCCAATCCACCTGAAAAACCTAGAACAACTTTTTTAGGAACACTCATGATATAATAATTAAAAAGTCAAAAGTCAAAAGGAGATAGAAGCAATAGCAACTCCCATAAAATCTCCTTGTATCTAAAAATTAAAAAACTGTTGTAGAAATGATTTGGGTTTTAAACCAGCTCCACCACCAATGGCACCGTCTTTCTTTCTGAAAATGCTCAACAGTTTACTCTGTTTTACTTTCATGAAGCGCTCATAGAGTTTACTGTTTTGTTTGAATTCTTGGGCTGTCTCTTCTGGTTGGTAATGATCGGCAGGATCATACAACATGGCAGTGCACATACAATTCTTTCTGTCTTTGCTCATCAAAATATCATAGTTGACACAGCTTTTACAACCTGCCCAGAATTCTTCATCATCTGTGAGTTCACTATAGGTAACGGGTTCATAACCTAGGTCTGAGTTGATTTTCATCACTGCCAAACCAGTTGTCAGACCAAAAATTTTGGATTCAGGATACATAATCCTAGACAATTCAAAAATCTTTTTCTTAATGGTTTTTGCTACACCGCTTTTTCTGAATTCAGGTGAGACAATTAAACCACTATTGGCCACAAACTTACCGTGACCCCAGGCTTCTATATAACAAAAGCCCACCCATTGACCCAATCTGGTTACAGCTATCACGGCTTTTCCGTCTAGCATTTTTCCAGCAACGTATTCAGGTGAGCGCTTGGCAATACCAGTACCTCTGGCCTTGGCCGATGATTCCATCTCGTCTGTGATGCGCTGTGCAAAATGTGTATCAAGGTGAGTGGCTACCCTGACAATGATTTCCTTGGTTTCCAACTGCAATAAAATTATAAGCTTGAACAGAATACACGTATCGTGTAGATAATGTTATTGGGGATTTTCCACTGATAGGGGCAATTGCCAGTTGCTCGTCCTATCAGAAACCGCGTCGAGGTCGCGGTGAATTGATAGCAGCCAACGGCCTCACCTGTCTGGGTGTAAAGGATGCCGAAGAATAGTTGTTTATCTGCTTCAATGAAGGACTTTTTGTTTTGAGGGTGTAAAAGTAGGGCAAAATGATAGAATGAAGGCCAAAAATCTTGTGAAATTTGCTGCTTTTAACCTAACGTTTGTAAGCAAAAAGGCCGCCCATGCCAATGGGACGGCCTTGAATGTAACTCAAACAACAACTATTCTCCGCCGCCGCTTCTAAAGTTGCGCATCTCACCAGGACCACGGTCTCCGCCACCGCGGAACATCTGATTCATTGGGTTATTACCCCTTTGTTGTTGGCCTTGGGCGCCAAATCTGCGTAGGTTATAAGTAAAGCTTAGCATGATATATCTTTTCAAAACCTTGGTTTCTACGTCTGAAATACTATTGCCAGAAACCGTTCTACGAATACTGGTATTCTGATTCAACAAGTCAAATACGTATAATTTAATTTCTCCCTCTTTCTTCTTGAACACTTGCTTGGCAATACTAGCGCTCCACAAAGGAATGGTAGTATTATAACCAGCACTTTGACCGCGGTTAATAATGTAGTCAAAGTCTGTAGAAACTACCCAACCACTCTTGGTATAGTAAGTTGCATCTGTGGTAAATGTTTGCGTAAAATAATCTGCGTTCTGTTGTGGTTGCAAAGTATAACGTGCAAAATTGAAACTAGAATTTGAAGAGAAATTCATGTCAAAATTATCCTTCAAGTTGGTTGTCCATTTTACAGTACCTCCCACCAAGGTATTCTTGGTATAGTTGCTGGCATTGTTAATTAAACCTTGGCTTTGGCTATAAGAAACATTACCCGTGAAACTCATATTACTCTTAGGTTTCTTAATAGGGAAACCATAGTTAAAATAACCAGACACATTATAGGTACCACTTAAATTCACTGGTTGACTTATTTGAGCACCACCTGGCAAAATGGTCACTGAGTTTTGAATGTCATTTGCAATGGTGGTTGCATTTACAGTAGCAAAGAAACTACGTTGTGTAAATACATCAAAAGAAGAATACAACATGCGTACGCTATGTGCAAATTGTTGTTTCAATGCAGGATTACCCAATTGAATATTCAACGGATTGCTATTGTCTGCAACGGGTTGTAATTGTGTAGCACTTGGTTGAGTGGTTCTACCTGAATAGTTAACCCTAAGGTTCTTAGTCTTGGTGAATTCCCAGCGCAAATTGGCAGTGGGATACATGTTCACATAATGCTGATTAATAGCAGAATCCTTGGTTAAATTATTGCTTTTTAAATCGCCAAACTGTACACCTGATCCCACACTCAAATTCAATTTTTGTGTTTGAATCCGGTAGCTCAGCGTACCGCGATTAGAGCTATAGGTATTTTGGAAAGTATTGCTCAAATTAGGAACAACAAGATCATATTGACCTGTGTTCTTATTATATCCATATGTGCTTTTACCATTGGTATTATCACTATAAGAATAAGTGTAGTTGAATTCAATCAACTGATTTTTTGCAATGGGTTCAGTATAAGCAAGTGTGGTGCTAAAGTTCTTACCATCGCTATTGCTATTATTGATTTGATTAATGGTATCTACTCTATTCTGAGTAAAGTATTGATTAATAGAACGGTTGGTTCCACTACCATCGTTGGTGCTTCCACCAAGATTAATACCAATAGAATAAGTACGACCTTTTTTAGCAAAACGGTGGCGGAAAGTAGCTTCCAATGCACCATTGTAACCATCGTTCAAACTAGTGGTTCTAGAAACAGAATTATTCAAATTTAATTTGCCCTTAGTAGCAGCAGATGTGGTATTGTTTTCATTATCAGTATGCTGGAAACTAATATTGGGGCGTAGGATCATGCTATTGCTAGAATCAAACTGGGTTTCAATATTGAAATTGACACGATTGTTTTGATTATGTCGGATACTGCTAGTTACATTATTACTAAAGTTGGAAGAATCGGGGTTGCCACTCACCAAGGTTTCGGTAAAGCTCTTCTGATCAGTATAGGTTTTTTGGTCATTGAAAAAATAGCTACCATAAGCTTGGGTTTTCTTGCCCCAAACGTCTCTATAGTTTAGACCAGCAGCCCAAGTGTTTACAATGCCACTGCTTCCTGTTGTAGCTCCGGTGCTAAATCCTCCACCTCCACGGCCGCCGCCACCACCACCGCCTCCAGTAAATCCACCACCGCCACCGCCAAAGATATTTTGGCCAGTGAAGTTTTGTTTATTCACGTTATTGCCCTGCGCAGTAATGGTAATTTGTCTGTCTCCGTTATAACGGCTTAGGTTAATATTATTGTCATATACGCCTTCGTCTCCTGTGCTTCCTCCACCTACGGTTGCTCTTCCAAAATATCCTTTGCGTTTGTCTTTGCGGGTGGTGATATTAATGGTTCTAACCCTATTTCCATCGTCAAAACCTGTAAAAGCACTTTGGTCACTTAATCCATCATATACTTGAATTTTGTCAATTACATCGGGAGGCAGGTTTTTGGTAGCTAATTTGGGGTCATCTCCAAAAAAGCGCTTACCATCTACCAAGATACGTTGTACGGTTTCACCCTGAGATTTAATCCCACCATCTTTGTCTACTTCAATACCTGGTAATTTCTTCAACAAATCTTCAGCTACTGCATTTGGTTTTGTTTTGAAACTTGAAGCATTAAACTCTACAGTGTCTTTTTTAATTTGGATGGGTGATTGTGTAACTGTCACATTACCAAGGTCATTAGCCATTTGTCTTAGGTAGATATTACCCAAATTGATCTCAGTATTGCTCTTGCTCGGGCTGATTTTTTTGCTAAATGGTTCGTAACTCTGGAAACCAACTTGGAAGATCAAGTCTTCAAATGGGAGGTTTTTCAATTCAAAGCTTCCATCGGCCTTGGCCAAACCAAAAACAATCAATGTGCTGTCTTTGGCGTCAATCACGGTAACCGTGGCGTCTTTTAAAATCTGTTTGCCTACAGAATCTATTAATTTACCTTTTACAACAGCACTGGTTTGGGCATTGGCCCCCAGGGTTAGTAAAAAGCCGAGAATTAGTAATGGTAATTTGCGCATGGGATATTTTTACAATACAAAACTATAGTGGGAATTCAAACTATGAGAACAAACTCATTTAACGGCAAGCTAGCGGGATAGTTGGGATAGGGGCTCAAATAATCGGTGAACGGAAGAAAGGGATAGGCGGGAAACTTAGAAAGACCAAAATGCTTTAAATTTGTGTTTAATCATTTTTAACCCAAAAAATTTTTCATGCGTACCAACCTCGCGATTGCATCCCTAATGGCATTGTCCTTTGCTGCTTGTGACTCTAGTAAACCCAAAGAAACTACTCCAGCCCCAGCTGCAACAGCTATTATGCCAGTAGACTCTACCAAATCATATGATATTGCATTGGTTAACAATAAGAAAGATCCGGCTTGTGGGATGCCCGTGACAGCTGGTATTGCTGATACAGCACATTATAAAGACAAAGTTTTGGGTTTCTGTGGAACCGAGTGTAAGAACGAGTTCAAAAAGAATCCCGATGCATTAATTGCAGCTGCAGAATTAAAATAATTTAAACACAAGTATATGAAAGCCCCAAAAATGATGTTACTGGCATTGCTTTGTTCATTTGGACTAGCAGTTAGTGCCCAAGAAAAAACTACTTGGAAAGAACAAGAACAGTTTCATGGTATCATGAGCAAAACTTTTCACCCTTCTGAGGAAGGTAATTTCAAACCCCTTAAAGAAAAGTCAGATAGCTTAGTAATTATTGCCAAACAATGGAAAGCGTCCAAAATTCCTGCGGGATATAAGCCAAAAGAAACTGCTGAGTCTATTGCTAAATTATTAAAGCAGTGTGAAACAGTTAATGCTGCTGTAAAGTCTAACAAGGATGAGAAAACCCTTGGAACCTTAATGTTTGAAGCGCACGAAACCTTCCACTATATTGTTGGTGAATGCAAAACGCATGACTAATCAGAACTTATCATAAAAAAAACCGTCTAGAAATACTAGGCGGTTTTTTATTGCGGTTCAATTAGGTTTTGAAAATGTTTAGAATTCCAGTTTAGCTAAACAAATATTCTACGTCTTCCTTAGTCAAGGTTTTCACAAATCCTTCATCATCAGTGATCAGATCCTTGGCCAGATTGCGTTTGCGCTCTTGCAATTTCAGGATCTTATCTTCTACAGTATCCGTACAAATCATCCTGTAAGCAAAAATATTCTTGGTTTGCCCAATCCTGTGGGTACGGTCAATGGCTTGTTGTTCAACTGCAGGGTTCCACCAAGGATCTACAATATATACATAGTCTGCAGCGGTTAAGTTCAGACCCACACCTCCTGCTTTCAGCGATATCAAGAATACCCTACAAGAGTCTTCATTTTGAAAACGTTGAATGGCAGCTTCGCGTTCATTGATAGTACTGCTTCCGTCAAAATATTCAAAGTCTACCTCTAATTCACGCATTTTGTCTTTGATGAGTGACAACATGCCCAAGAACTGAGAGAAGATTAAGGCTTTGTGATTACTGATATTTTCAGTGATTTCCCTACCAATTTCTTCTAGCTTAACAGACACATTGGGGAATCTTTCGGCTTCTTTTACAATGGCAGGACTATCACAGATTTGACGCAGTTTCATCAAGCCTTGCAAGATGGTTAACTGCGATTTCTGAATACCCTGATTTTCTACAACACCTAAAATTTTATCACGATAGTCATTTCTGTAAGCGTCATAAATTTTTCTTTGTTCATCACCCATTTCACAGAACAAGACCATTTCTTGTTTTTCAGGTAAGTCCTTAGCTACTTGTTCCTTGGTTCTTCTCAGAATAAAAGGATAAAGTAGTTTTCTCAAATGGTCTTTCTGTTCCTTCTCTCCAAATTTGTCAATGGGCATGGAGAATTCGTGTTTGAAGAATTCTACGCTGCCTAACATACCGGGGTTCAAGAAATTCATCTGAGCAAATATGTCAAATGTGTTATTCTGTAATGGTGTACCACTCAAGCATAACCTATTTTTAGCACGCAATAAACCTGCTGCCTTGGTTACTTTACTTGAAGGGTTTTTGATGGCCTGACTTTCATCCAAAATCACATAATCAAAAGCCACGTCTACAAATTGTTTGATATCACTTCTTAGGGTGCCATAGGTAGTGATAATTACATCAATACTGGCATCGGAAAGACTACCCCGGGTTCTTGTCCCACCGTGGTGCATGTAGAAACTAAGATTGGGTGTAAATTTGCGAATCTCATTTTGCCAGTTATACATTAGGGTTGTTGGACAAACTACCAGCGCTTTTAATGTGCCATTTTCTGATTTCAAATGGTGTAAAAAGCTAAGTGCTTGTATGGTTTTACCAAGACCCATATCATCGGCTAAAATGCCACCCCATTGCACCTCTCTTAAATAGTTCAACCATTGGAACCCACTTTCCTGATAAGGGCGCAAAATTGATTGTAAATGCGCTGGAGCAGGAATGGCTTTGATTTGATGGTTTTCTTTTAGTCTTTCGTATTTCTCTTCAAGTTGGAAGAAAAGCTCTTCTTCATCTCTTTGTAAATAGAGTTCTTCTATTACACTAAAATGATACTTGCTCAGCTTCATACTTCCCTGCTTACCATCGCCCACGCGAAATAGCAAACTGTATTTCTTGATCCATTCTTCTGGTAAAATACCCAAAGTGCCATCGCCCAGCTGAACAAATTGTTGTTTATTGGCTAGCGCTTTTTTAACGTCTTCAACGGTAACGCGTTGTTCACCAAAATTAATCTGCACTTTGGCGTCAAACCAATCTGTGTTACTGCTGATAAAGATTTGAGTACTTGGTTTGGCAGTATTGAAACGAAAATTTTTCAAAGCTTCAAATCCATGAACGGGAATATTCATGTCTTTGGCAGCGTCTATAAATAAGAAGAACCAGTTGTTCTTCAAAACATCTGTACCTTTTAGGGCAAGGGTATTACTTTCTGAAGGATGAATGAATTGGGAGTGCAAAGACTCAATTCTTTGCATCATCTCTTTTTCCAAAGTCAGGTTTCTTTGAATAATCAATAACCTATCTGCTTCTGGAAGTATAATTTTTTCTTTATCGGATTGCTTTACTTCATACCCCCTATAAATGAATACTGGTTGAAATAAGAGGTAGTCCCCTTTTTCCTTTAATAGGATTTTCCAATCTGGCTTAATGTCTTTTACTTCTTCTTTTTGAACATTGGTAAAATGTACATGGTATTCTTTTGAAAGAGGCATGAGGAATTGCTGTAATTGTACGCCCCACTCTGCTGCCGGTATTTGTATTTTACCGGTTGGTAAAAAACGCTCAACCTGCATAATATCTTCTGCCCGTTTCCAAGTATAAAACTGATTATGGTATTGGAATAGCAATGCTGATTCAGATTCGTTATCAGCAATGTTTAAATCAGCTAGCGGTAATTTGATTCTACAATCAACAGTATAAAAACCATTTGCATATCCTACTTCAAATTCTGGACTGATAAATTCCTGACTTATTTCTGCCGATACTAAATTGGCCGTTGTAAAAGATTTTTTAGCTGGCAAGTAAAATACAAATTTTGACTGGCTCAGTTCTTCAAATAACTTTTTAAACTTGGGATGCAAGTACTCATTAATCAAATGCCTAGTCTCTTCAGGCAATTCGTCACTATGCTGTTGAATAATGTTTTCCCAAATGCCGCTAAATGGAGAATTCCTATTCAAATACCTATTTACTTCTCCCTGCATGAGTTTACGCAACTGCTGCAGTAGCATTTTATCATCCTCATTGAAAACCTCGGTATTGACAAATTTTGCCAGGTCTATTTTTACTGTTTTAGAAACATATTTGGTTTGAGTTTCATCGGCCTCGCCCTGAACCGCTTCTAGAGAAACATATGGGTAACCCTGATCACTATTGGTAATCACAACTCCCATTTTCAATTCCACCCTCTTGTCAGAAACTGCTTGCTCCAAGGTTTTCTCCAAATTGTTTTCTACTGTTGGCCTTGGTCTAGCTTCAGCACCTGGCAAGGTAGACACCCTTTTAATGCTGGTATCTAATACCCTTAAGAAAGGTTTGTTGTCAGTATATGTAAATTCAAATTTCCCCTTTAGGTCATCGCTCAGCGAATAGCCATATAGGGCCAATAATTTATTTTTTTCTTTGTCCCAATTTCTGATACTATCAAAATAATTGGCACCGTATTGTTGTAGTAATTGCAATAGCACAACACTTTTATGCACGCATAGTGGGTGTTCGCTATCAGAGTCACAAGCGCAGCTGGTATCAAAATTTCTTTCTTCATTTTTCTGAATCAGCACTTTGTGCTCAGAGCCATCCATCTCCATGCTAGCTAAAACTCTTTCTTCCTTGGCTTCTAAAATGGAAGCTTTGGCAGTTCTTAAATAAGTTTCTGCTTTTTCAAAATTCTCTTGTTTTGTTAACAGTCTGATTAATTTTAAATCTAACTGTTTCATTTTAACCACCGTATGGCTTTGTTGATAGACGGTTTCTTTATCTCCTAGTAGATTCTTATCTAAAAGATCTTGTAGGTGAAACAATGCACCGGCTTTATGTCTACAGATTTCAGAAAGGTTGTAAGGGCAGGAGCAGCGTAGTGACAAAGTTTTGGGATCCTTGAATTGTGTAATATGCACTTTATAGAAGGTTGCATATCCATCGTCTTTGACACGGAAAATCACCGTACCCATTAGGTCATCATATTCTAAGAGTTCTACATTGCCCAATGCGTGAATCTTCTTCCCTCTGCGTATCACTTCTTCAGTGCCGCTATTGTAAATATGTTTGACTAAGTATGGTAGTGCCATGGTTTTTCAAGAGGGCCCAGGTTTCGAAAAAGGGCAATTTGCAAAACTAACAAAAACCAAATGGCTTTTAGCACAAAATTGAAAGGAATGTGGATGATTTGTTGGTTAAATGCACACTATTTGGCAACTAAGTCTCCATTTCTGTAAATAGGAAGGATATTAGCCTTGTCTGGGGTAACACAATATTCCAAATCCTTTTCTAAACCATAGGCAGCCAACCGGTGCCAATGGGTAGTTTTCCGGATAAAATTGGCCATATTGTCTTTTTGGGTCTGGTACAATTCTGAAGCCATTAAAGAACTATCGCAGTGAATGGTAAAATGTTCTTGAATTCTATTAATGACTGCACCGGCAAAAAGACTGTCTTCTAAATTGAATCGGTCTTTCCAAGCAGAGCATCCTAGAATGACATTTTTTTGAGAAGCAACCAAATGGTCGCATACGGCAGAAAGGTTGGGAAAACTTCCTGTGATAATTTCTGAAGCACCATTATTCAAGGCCATGTGTAATAATTTGGTGCCGTTGGTAGTGGTTAATACCAAGGTTTTGCCTTGAATAAAGGAACGTGGATATTCTGCTGGTGAATTTCCATGAGACAATCCCTCAATCACTTTTCCATCTCTTTCGCCGGCAGTAATGCCCCCCAGTTTTTTGCCAATTTCAATGCATTGTTGCACTTCGGCTACTGGGATAATCCTACTAGCACCATTGTAAAGGGCAGTAGCAATGGTAGATGTAGCGCGAAATACATCAATAATGACAACAATGCTATTGCTGATATCGTAAAGACTTAACAGTTTTGGAGACAATACGGTGTGCAGGGCTGGTTTCTGTAACATGGGCGCAAAGATAATCAATCAAACATTACGCTTAATTGACCGTAAAATACTGGCTAAAATCAGGGTCCATCTTTAGTGCTAAAATATGTTTGGGTTCCAAAGGTTTGGAAAAATATTTATACACTAGTGGATGGGCATTAGCCATTTCTATTTCTTCAGGATGAATAGCGGAAGATAAAACAATGATTTTTGATTGTGGTTGCATACTTGGAAAGTTCTTACTGAACTTGTCTAAGAAATCCCATCCGTCAGAAATTGGCATACTTATATCTAAAAAAACCAATCTTGGTATTTGTTGATCTTTACTATCAAGTTTAGATTGATCCGTAAAATATTGAAGAGCAGAAAAACCATCGTAAGCTTTTACTACTTCTTTGCAAAATTGATGGTCTGTGAAAATGATTTCACTAAGCATTTGAACCATCGAGTCATCATCAATGCACATTACTAGGGGAATCATGTCATTTTTTGTTTAAATACTATGCTGAATATAGTGCCAACGTTTATCTCGCTTTTTACACTGATGCTACCACCTAATGAGGTAATTTGAGCATGAATCAAATATAGGCCAATTCCTCTGCTTTCTGGATGGTGGTGAAATTTTTGGTGCAACCCAAAAATCTTGTCCTTCACTAGCTCCATGTCAAAACCAATGCCATTATCACTGAAAACTAAATGAATGTCTTGTTGATTTTTAAACGTCTTAATTAGAACTTTAGGAACCCTATCTGGACTTTTGTATCGGATGCTATTGGTAATCAAATTCTGGAAAATACTTTCTAGATAGGCTTGGTTAAATAAAACATTTGGGGCACCAGAAAAGTCAATTTCCAATTCAATTCCAGAATTCTCCATTACTGCCGTTATGGATTGGGTAACTTGTTCTAATGCTAGTTTAAATGATAATGGTTTTATTTCAATATTTGTATTGTTCTTTACCAAGAGAATATGAATCAGATCATTCAAGGTTTCATTCAATCTTGTGGTGGTTGTTTTGAAGCCATTGATTAGTTTAAGGCTTCGTTCGGTTTTAATAGTATCCATATCTAGTAAGTTAGTCATGGATATGAGGTTGGTTAAAGGACTACGAAGATTGTGAGAGACTATATAAGAGAACTGCTTAAGGTCTGCATTGTTTTTAGTGAGCTCTTGTATAAGTGATTGTTTTTCAGCCTCAGCCTTTTTTCTAATGGAGACATCTCTAGAAGTGACTACAATTCCAGCTATACTTGGATTGTTTAGTTGATTGGTGGCTTGAGCTTCAATGTAAAAGTATTCTCCATTAGTGTTTAATAATCTGAATTCTTTTAATTCTGAGTTGCCTCCATTTAACACTAAGTTTTGGAAAGTAGTCAATACCAATTGAAGGTCATCTGGATGAACTACTTCCATAATATTTCTTTTTCTTAAACCATTTTCTTCATAACCCATAATCTGCCTAGCCGATGCACTTTGGTATTGTATCTCTCCATTGGCGCTGATGATGGTGATAATGTCGCTGATATTGTGCACCAAGGATCGGAATTTTTCCTCACTGGCAATAATGATTTCTTCCGCTTTCTTTCGGATAGTAATGTCCCTAGAAATCATGATGATGGACTGTAAGGCAGGATGGTGTAATTGTACATTCCCAATTCCTTCAAAAGGTACATAAGACCCATCTTTTGCCCTTAATCTAAATTGTATTAAAGTGCCAGGTCCTTTGCTATTAAGTTGAACATGAAAACGCTCAGAAATACGGATTTGATCGTCTGGATGAACTAAAGTCAGAAAATGAGTTCCTAGGAGTTCTTCAGGATGGTATCCTAATATTCCTTCTACAGATTGATTGGTATATTTAATAATACCCCTTCTATCAATCATGTTTACTATATCGGTAATATGGTCTGTAACAGTATTGAATTTATTCTCACTGTTTTCCAGCGCCTCTTCCATTTGTTTTGAATCATGAATGTCTGAAATGGATCCAACCATTCTTATTGGTTTTCCATCTTTGTTCCAGATAGCTTGTCCTTTTACTAAAAACCATCTATAACTACCATCGGCAATTTTTAAACGGTATTCCGTTTGCATTTCTTTGCGTTCATATAAATGAAGTTTGTATGCGTTGATAGTACTAGTTATATCATCAGGATGAACATGCTTAACAAAAGCCTCCATTCCTGAAATATGTGAATCAAATTGTTCACCAACGAACTCTTGACACCTTGGAGAAAAGTATGCTAAATCGTTTGCAATATCCCAATCCCAAATACCATCTTTTGAACCAGCAACTGCCAGTTGAAATCTTTCTTCACTTTTTCTGAGATTTTCTTGAATCTGCTTTAAGTCACTAATATCTTCAATCATGGAAAAAATAGAAATCATCTTTCCATTTTTGTCTCTTAAAATACTATTGTGCCATCTGCAATGGAGAAATTGACCATTTTTATGATAGTTCTTATTTTCAATAATCAAAGTGTTTCCGCTTCCAACATCTATCCAATTAATATTTTCTTTGATTCTTTCAAATTCATCTTTAGGTAGAAAATTAAAGTCATTGTAATGAAGACCAATTACTTCTTGTGAATTCCAACCAAATAGAAGTTCTGCTTTTTTTGACCAACGTGAAATTCTGAATGCAGAATCCCATTCTATAACAGCAAAAGGGCCATTGTCCAAATGATAGGACAAAATAGCTTCTTTACTAGCATTGCTTTCTAGTGTGAAAGTTTTGTTTGCTTCACTCATGTATTGAAAATAATCTGGCAGACCAATCTGTGGGGGGAGACAATTGGGTTGTATAAATGTAATAAAAAAGAAATAACCATGCAACTAAAACTATTTTAGTCACTACATCTGATTGCATTCATGTCTAATCAGTAAACTATACAATTTTAAGCCCTCAGTGTGTAACAATCAGCATAGCTATTTAATTCAGTTTTGCAGCTAATGATTGAATCCATAAAAAAATACAACATGAAAAGAATATTATTATTTAGTTTTTTATTGATGGGGTGGATGATTCCATCTACATCTGATGCGCAAATAAAGTTGGGGATCAGCTTTAATATTGGAAATCAGCCCGTTTGGGGACCCGTAGGATATGATTATGCTGAGTATTATTATATGCCAGATATAGACGTTTATTATAACGTTTCTCAGCGTCAATACATATATCTCCAATCTGGAAGATGGCGTTTTTCTTCAAGTTTGCCTTATAGGGCAAGAAACTATAACATTTATAGTGGACACAAAGTAGTGATCAATGAATCCAGGCCCTATTTAAGAAACAATTACTACAAACAGCAATACGCAAATTATAAGGGAGACAGGAGCCAGCCCATTATTAGAGATAGTAGAGAGCGTAAGTATTTTGAATCAAAAGGACACCCTGAACACAGAGAATGGCAAAGGGAAGAACAAAGAAAAAGCAGAGGTCAAGGGAATGATAATAGAAGAGGAAATGATAATAAAAAAGGCAATGACAATAAAAGAGGAGATGATAATAGAAGGGGCAATGATAACAAGAAAGGAAATGGTTAAGATTAGCAATTCAACATTTAAAACTGATTTATGAAAAAAAGTTACAACAAAAAAATTCTAATAGCATGCTTGATGTTATCAACATCATTGTCTGCTATTTCTCAAGAAATTCCAAGTAGTTCAACCGTAGAAAATCCAGAACTATTTACAGGCACAAAAGTTTACAGAACATGGTCCATTGGACTTAATGCTGGTATGTTAGCTCCGTTTTCGGCAGCTGGTGGAAAAAATGATTTTTCTAAATGGGTTCCACAACTAGGATACGGCGCTTATATAAAGTATCAGGCTTCACATACCATTGGATTGCAATTAGATGTAATTAGAGGTAAGTTAAAAGCCAATAATGATAAACTTTGGTATGGTGCTGCACCAGTAAGTGATTTAGCCTCTTTTGAAACAGATGTAAATTGGGCAAGTAGTTTAAGCGCAGTATTTAATTTGGGCAATATCAATTGGTCTCAATTACATACTAGTATTCAGCCTTATATTTCAGTTGGTGGAGGGGGTATTAATTTTAATCCTAAAACCACAAGTAAGACAGGGGTTGTAGTAGATGTAAAACCTACAGGTAGTCTTACTGAATTTTATCTTCCATTCGGATTGGGTATTAGGGCTAATTTAGGTAAATCTGTCAACTTAAATATAGGCTATACTATGACTTATGTTGATGCAGACAACTTAGACGGGTATTTGAAATCACCATATTTAGGCGATAAATTTTCCTATGCACATGCTGGTTTAGAATTTGTACTTGGAAATTCAAAGAAACCACAATTGGCCAGGCATAACCCGCCTGCTGCAATGGCTGGAAAATTCAAAGACAAATACATTGCGTTACAGTCTGAAATTGATGCCATGGAGCAAAAACGTAAAGCTCAAATTGCCGAAATGGAAGCTATGCGTTCAGAAATGCAACGTATGAAAACAGATACTGATGGAGATGGTGTTTCTGATTATTTTGATAAATGTCCAAATACAGAAAAAGGTGTTCAAGTAGACGGAGCGGGATGCCCATTGCCTGTTGTATTGCCTTCAAAAGACACTACCATCATTAGGAATACATATATAGTTACAGATGCTGATAGAAAAATAGCTGCCGATACTTTTGCAAACCTTGAATTTGACTTTGGTAAATCAACCATTCGCCAACGTTCATATAGGTATATGGATAATCTTTCTGGCATGTTAATCCAAAAAGGATTTAGACTAAAATTATCTGGACATACTGACTCAAAAGGATCAGATGAATTTAATATGAATCTTTCTAACAATAGAGCAAATGCCGTTAAAGACTATCTGGTTTCTAAAGGTGTTGATGCTAACAAAGTTGAAGCAATTGGTTTTGGAGAAACTCAACCAATTGAAACAAACAGAACCGAAAGAGGTAGACAAGCTAATAGACGAGTTGCATTTATCTTGTATTGATCCATATCCATTTTGATGAACCAAGGAGTTTGCGGTCAGCAAACTCCTTGCATCAAAAATCAAACTAAATAATTGAAAGTACTGCAAATTTAAGTGTAGCTTTCAATGTTTTCTATTTCAAGATTCTCCAATTTAAGCCTCGAGATTGAAAATCTATATCAAATACATGGTAAGCACCCGTTGTAAAATGGTGGTGAAAGCAGAATTGGAAAAGTTAGGTATCCCATTTAATTATGTTGAACTTGGGCAAGTTGATCTTCCAAATGATCTAGCTCCTTCTGAAAGACTTGCTCTCAACAATGTATTATTACCTTTTGGTCTTGAGTTAATGGAAGACAAAAAAGCGGTATTGATTGAAAAAATAAAGCAAGTAATTGTAGAACTAGTGCATTATGCTGAAGAGCCGTTAGAAGTCAATTTTTCTGAGCACTTGAGCAAGAAATTGTCTTACGATTACACCTATCTTTCTAATTTATTCTCAGAAACAGAAGGAACTACCATTGAGCGTTATTTAATGATCCACAAAATTGAACGTGTTAAGGAGTTGATTATATACAATGAATTAAATCTAACTGAGATTGCCTGGAAGATGAACTATAGCAGCGTTGCACATCTTTCTCATCAGTTCAAAAAAATAACAGGCCTTACTCCCTCTTTTTTCAAGTCTATCAAAAACAAGAAACGTTCTGGTTTAGACAACGTGTGAATCTTGTAAAATAGATTGTTCTACCTGTAATAGAAAGCTACTTATCTAATGCCAACTTTAGGTGGCAAACAATCTTATTAGTAAAAATGCAAATCATGAAAAACAACAGATGCCTTGGGGTTTGGATGGATCATCATGAAGCTCATTTAATGGAATTTTCTTTGGAACAGCCAAATTTAAAAACCATTCAATCAAGTTTCACACACGAGCTAAGGGCAGAAAGTATGGAAAAAGGAGAGAAGCTGATGCATCACAAAGAGCACCAAATGCAAGAAAGTTTTTACAAGCAATTGGGTATTGTAATGCAGGAATATGATGAAGTTTTACTTTTTGGACCTACTGAAGCAAAGGTTGAATTATTCAACAGATTAAGAGAGGAAAAGGCATGTTCTCATATTCATTTTTCACTTAGACAGGCTGATAAAATGACAGAAAATCAACAACAGGCTTTTGTACGAGAATTCTTCAGAAAACCGGTTGTTCACGAAATGCTTGATCACCAACAAAAAAAATCATGAAAACAAATATTGGCATCTCAGACAAACACTTGGTAAAGTCTTCTGGACTATTATCAGAAATCCTTTCAGATGAAATGGTTTTATACGTAAAAACAAGAAAATTTCACTGGAACATAAGCGGTGAAAGCTTTTTGGAATTACATAAATTATTTGAGTCGCAATACAAACAAATGGAGCTTTCTATTGACTTAGTTGCAGAACGGATGGGTAAGTTGGGTCAGAAAACACCTGGTACAATGGAAGAATTTCTCCAACTAGCTAGTCTAAAAGAATCTCCAGGTAAATATCCAACATCAAAAGAAATGCTAAAAGAATTGCTTTTAGATCATGAAAGTCTGATTGTTATTTTGAGGAAATCAGTTACTCAAATAGCTGGAAAAATAAATGATGCAGGTACTGCTGATTTTTTAACAGGCCTTATGGAAGAACATGAATCTATAGCATGGGTTTTAAGGAGATATCAAGAATAATTATTTCAATTTTAAAATTTAACCCATGGGAAAAGACAACAAATGGTCTATTGACCAAGCGCATTCCGAAATTGGATTCAGGGTAAGACACCTGATGATTTCACACGTAAAAGGTTCCTTTAAAAATTTTGATGCAAGCATACATACAGAAGGTGCTGATTTTAGCACGGCCGATATAGACTTATGGATTGATGCTGATTCAATATCAAGTGGAGACAAGGATAGAGACAATCACTTGAAAGCAGACGAATTTTTGGATGTTGAACACCACGGCCAAATTACATTTCAATCTCATACCATAGGAAAGGCAGATAAGGAAGGGAATCACACACTTTGGGGTGATTTGACTATAAAGCAAACTACCAAGCGTATTTCTTTAAATGTTCATTTTGGTGGTTTGATTGTTGATCCATGGGGAAAAGAAAGAGCTGGATTTACAGTAACAGGTGTCATTAATAGAAAGGATTGGGGATTGGAATGGAACCATATTATTGCTGCAGGAGGTTGGATTGTTGATGACGAAGTTTATATTTTCTGTGAAATGGAATTAACCAATATGGGTGTAAAAGTGATGGATATGGAATTAGTACCTGGATAGTTCTAATAGTTGAATATAAAAAATCAAACATGAAAAAAACAATCTACCTGGCAGTATTGCTCTTGGCAATAGTCAGTTTTAACTCCTGTGGCCCGGCTTATGTAAGTATAGAGCCTGCCTATGTTGAATATGAACGCCCCATGCGTCCCAGTGTGAATCATATTTGGATAGAAGGAGACTGGAATTGGAGTAGCCAATCCAGAACCTACCAACAAGGTCGCGGACGTTGGGAACAACCTAGAAATGGACGTACTTATCAACAAGGTCACTGGAAGCTGGGACCGCGTGGAAAGACATGGCAAAAAGGAAGATGGAATTAATTTAAAAACATAAATAAAATAAAATGAAACAACCAATCACAATACTCTACCTTGCTTGCATTCTTATTGGCGGAATATCCCTTAACGGATGTAAAACTCCAGATGAAAAGGTAAACGATGCCCAAACACAAGTAGACAACGCCAAAGAAAACTTGGAAAAAGTAGAAACCAAAGCTGAAGTTGCAGAAATGAAAGCAGCCAATGCAGAGGAATGGAAAATTTTCAAAAACGAATCTGAAGCCAAGATTAAGACCAACGAAATCCGCATTAGCGAATTGAAGTCAAAAATCAAACGTTCTGGTTATCCAATGGATGATTTGAATGCTAAAAGAGTTGACACACTAGAGATGCAGAACAAAATGCTGCAATCAAAAGTGGACAATTATAGTAAGACTATGACTGATTGGGAAACTTTTAAAAAAGAGTTTAACCATGACTTGGATGGACTAGGAATTGCGTTGAAAGATTTTACGGTGAAACATAATAATTAATGCATAGCAATCTTTCAATCATGGACAACAGCGAATTGGAGAAATCCAAAATCCATATTACAGTGGAAATTATTGAATACATCCCCAATTCCGTGGTCATTAAAACCATCCTAAAAAAAACAACGGGTAATATAAGTGTCATGTCTTTTGATAGTGGCGAAGGTCTAACCGAAAAGACAACCCCGTTTGACAGTTTTATTCAAGTGATTGAAGGACAAGCAGACATTGTTATTAAAGGTCAATCCCATTTATTAAAAACCGGCGATTCTATTGTAATTCCAGCTCATGCGTCAAACTTGATTAGGCCAAATGGCAGATTCAAATTGGTTCAAACGGTAATCAAGAGTGGTTATGAATAATCTTACTTGATATGGAAGAAGTCTCCAAGCATACATTTGTCTTGCAACAATTGAGGGAATTGTTCTTGGCAATGGGAAAAGCAACCCTGTTTAACTTAAGGTTTTTCAGGGAGCTTTTTTTTCCTCCAACGGAATGGCGTGAAACCTTGAAGCAGTGCTACTTGATGGGATGGAAGTCTTTGCCATTAGTTTCTATTACAGGATTCATCATGGGCTTGGTGCTGACCCTTCAGTCTAGACCAACCCTAGTAGAGTTTGGTGCAGAATCTTGGTTGCCTGGCATGGTGGGAACCTCTTTGATTAGAGAAATAGCCCCAGTGGTAACTGCCTTAATCTGTGCAGGGAAAATCTCTTCAGGGATAGGAGCAGAACTGGGATCCATGAAAGTCACTGAACAAATTGATGCTATGGAGGTTTCGGCGGTCAATCCCTTTAAGTATTTGGTAGTAACAAGAATTGTAGCTACAACCCTCATGGTTCCAATATTGGTTCTCTTTGCAGATCTGGTTGGAATATTAGGAGGATTTGCAGGAATCAGTATTAAAGGTGATATCAGCTTGATAAGCTATGCCACCAAAGTAATTGAGTCGCTTGATTTTATTGATATTATACCTGCCACTATCAAGTCTTGTTTTTTTGGCTATTTCATTGGTATGATTGGTTGTTACCAAGGGTTCAATGCATCAAATGGAACAGAAAGTGTTGGAAGGGCCGCCAATTCAGCGGTAGTAATTGCTTCCCTTTCAATTTTTATAATTGACATGCTAGCAGTTCAAATTACAGACCTTATTATATAATGCAAACAGAGTTGTCCCATAAAGACCCAACACCCATAATTTCTATTCAAGGATTGGCTAAGTCATTTGGACCAGAAAATCAAGTATTGAAAGGGTTGAATTTGAAAGTAGCAAAAGGGGAAAGTGTTGTGTTGCTTGGGCGATCCGGTTCTGGAAAATCAGTAGCCATTAAATGTATGGTTGGATTGATTGCTGCAGATAGTGGATCAATTAAAGTGTTTGACAAGGATATGCTTGTCATGAGCCCCCAGCAATTAAATGAGACTAGATTAAAAATTGGGTTTCTGTTTCAAAGTGCCGCACTATATGATTCTATGACGGTTGCGGAAAATTTAGGCTTCCCACTGAGAAGGCATTCGCCAGAGCTTTCAGAATCAGAGATTGACAATAGCATTAAAGAAGCATTAGAAAGTGTTGGATTGTTAGATGCTATTCAAAAAATGCCCTCTGACCTATCTGGTGGAATGCGCAAACGTATTGCCATGGCAAGGACGTTGATACTTAAACCAGAGATCATGCTCTATGATGAGCCCACAACTGGATTAGACACCATCACTTCTAGAGAAATCAGCGACTTGATGCTTAAAATTCAAGAGGATCACCAAAGTAGTTCAATCATTATTACACATGATCTTGCCTGTGCTAAAAGAACAGGTAACAAAGTAGCTATTCTAAAAGATGGGGTAATTGGCGTAGAAGGAACGTATGAAGAAGTGTCAAAATCAAACCTGCCCTGGGTACAAGATTTTTTTATAGACTAGAAAGAACATCACATGAAAGACAACACCGGATATATATGGAAACTGGGAATGTTTGTTGCCGTAGGGCTTGGCATTCTGGTTGTAGCCATTTATTTAATTGGCATGCAGAAAAATTTATTTGGGAGCACTTTTCAACTAAGAACTGAATTCAAATCTGTTAGTGGATTAAAAGTGGGTAATAATGTACGATTTGCTGGAATTAATATAGGCACTGTTGATGAAATTGCTTTGTTAACAGATAGTTCTGTGATGGTGTACTTAGTAATAAAGGAAGATGCCAAACCTTTTTTGAGAGTAACTTCTAAAGCCAGTATAGGATCAGATGGATTAATGGGAGACAAAGTCTTAACAATTAATCCGGGTCTACCAAATTCAGCATTGGTAAAAAATGGTTCAAAGATTGCTTCTAGTGAAGCAATTGAAATGCAAGATCTTATTGCCGGTTTGAAAAAAAGTGTTGACAATGCGGCAGTAATTACAGATCAATTGGCGGGATTTACCTATAAAATGAACAATGGAAAAGGCGCGTTATCAAAATTAATTTCTGATGAGCAATTTTCTGAAAGTATTAAAGGGACCATTTTGAATCTTGAAAGCAGTTCTGAAGAATTTGCAAAATTTACTTGGAAAATGAATCACGGGAATGGTGCATTGTCTAGATTAGTGAGCGATACAGGATTTGCTAATTCGTTGGATAGCACCATGACTAATCTAAAAACAGGATCCAAAGGGTTAAGTGAAAATATGGAAGCTGCAAAAAGTAATTTCTTGCTCAAGGGTTATTTTAATAAGAAAAAAAGAGAAGAGTCCAAAAAACAAGCAGAACAAATAAAACAAGAAGAATTAAGGCAAAAAAAGCTGAAACAAAAACTAAAACAACCCAAACTTCCAAAAGACAGTATTGGTTGAATTATTTAACTAAACAGTGAATTATACAATAAATAGCTTGAATTGTGAAACATTTGGGCCTTTGAATGCTAGGAACTTTACACAATCAGTAAAGTCTTGTCCTATTGAAATTATATATAAAATACATGGTGAGCACTAGTTGCAAGAATGCAACAAGGGATGCACTTAGAGCAATGGGTTTGCATTTTATCATTGTTGAGTTAGGTGAAGTTGACCTAATGGAAACACTTACGCAAACTCAAAGAGAACAACTTAAAGCCAAGTTATTAGAATCTGGTTTAGAATTGATGGATGACAAACGATCCGTTCTCATTGAGCGAATTAAGAATGTGGTCATTCAAATGGTTCATTATTCTGATGAAGTATTATTGATCAATTTTTCTGACTACTTAAGTGAAAAATTACAGCTTGACTACACTTATATGTCTAATTTATTTTCTGAAGTACAGGGAACAACTATTGAGCAGTACATTATTGCAAACAAAGTAGAGCGCATTAAGGAGTTGATTATTTATAACGAATTGAATATAACTGAAATAGCTTGGAAAATGCACTATAGCAGTGTGGCGCACCTTTCTAATCAGTTTAAAAAAGTAACAGGCTTAAGTCCTACCCATTTCAAACGCCTAAAAGAAAGGAAAAGAAATCCAATAGAGGAATTATAAGTCTAGCAATCTACCCATCATGAATTACAAAGAACTGGAATACGCCAGGAGTTTGATAGAAGCCAGTTTGGATCCTTTGGTTACTATAAGTACAGAGGGAAAAATCATGGACATGAATCATGCCATGGAAATTATCACCGGAAAAACTAGAGAACAACTTATCCGGACAGATTTTTTTGAATATTTCACGGAACCGGAAAAAGCAAGGCAAGTTTATGGAGCCGTTTTTGCCAAAGGATTTGTAAAGAACTATCCGTTGGTGATGCGAGATCATAAATTAACAGATGTACTTTTTAACGGTTCAGTTTTCAAAGATGAACAAGGTCAAGTATTGGGTGCAGTAGTGGTAGCTAGAGATGTAACTGAGCAAAAGCGAATAGAAAAAGAATTAACAGAAGCAAAGGTTTTTGCGGAATTAGCTACAGAAATTGCACAACATGCCAAAGACAATGCAGAAGCCGCATCGTTAATTGCCGGAGAAGCGGTTAGAGCCAAACAACAGTTTTTGTCTAATATGAGTCATGAGATTAGAACTCCCATGAATGCCATTATTGGGTTTACCAAAGTGTTGTTTAAGACTGACCTTTCCATAAAACAATTAGAATACCTGAATGCCATAAAGAGCAGCGGAGATGCCTTGATTGTTTTAATAAATGATATTTTAGATCTAGCAAAAGTAGACGCAGGGAAAATGATTTTTGAACACATTCCTTTCAATATGGCCAATTCTATTACTGCCATGTTACATTTGTTTGAGCCAAAAATTCATGAAAAAAATCTGCGCTTAATTAAAGAATTTGACAATGCTATTCCAGGAGTATTACTAGGTGACCCTATTCGTTTACATCAGATAATCATTAACCTACTAAGTAATGCTGTTAAATTTACAAGTGAAGGATCAATTACTGTTGGAGTAAATCTAGTAGAAGAAAATTCAGAATCTGTACGTATTCGTTTTTCAATTAAGGATACTGGTATTGGTATACAGGAGGCAAAAATGCAAACCATTTTTGAAAATTTTCAACAAGCCTCAAGTGGCACGTCTAGATTATATGGTGGAACAGGGTTGGGATTAGCCATAGTAAAACAATTGGTAGAGCAGCAAGGTGGGTCTGTCTCTGTTGAAAGTCAAATTGCCAGTGGTTCAGAATTCAGTTTTCTATTAGAATTTATTAAAACATCTCAAACAGTTGAACCCTTTATTGATTCAGAATCTTTAGAATGTGTTAATAGCCATTTAAAAGTATTGGTAGTAGAAGATATTCCTTTGAATCAATTATTGATGAAAACACTGTTGGATGATTTTGGCTTTGAAAGAGAGATTGCAGCAAATGGTAAAATAGCCATAGAAATGATGGCAGAAAATGAGTATGATTTGGTGTTAATGGATTTGCAAATGCCAGAAATGAATGGATTTGAAGCTACTCAATATATTAGAAATGTAATGCATTCAAACATACCCATTATTGCATTAACAGCAGATGTAACTACGGTAGATTTGGCCAAGTGTAAGTTGGTTGGGATGAATGACTATATTGCTAAGCCCGTTGATGAAAAGATATTATTTAATAAGATTCAAAGTTTGTCTAAGAAAAACCATGCAAGCAAATTGTGGAAAACAGACACCCCAATAAGCCAAGATTCTGTTTTAGTCAAATGCACAGATTTGAATTACCTCACAAAAAGGACCAAGTCAAATCCTTTACTGATGCTAGAAATGATTGCACTATATTTAGAACAAACCCCAACTTTAATTGCTGCTATGAAGCTTAGTTGGCAAAATAAAGATTGGCAATCTTTACACGCAGCTATGCACAAATTAATACCGTCCTTTTCAATTATGGGTATTAGCCCTGATTTTGAAAACATGGCTAAGCAAGTAAAAGAATTTGCGCTTTCACAACAAAAGAATGAAAGCATTTATTCCTTAGTGTTACAATTAGAGACTGTTTGTGTACAAGCTTGTATTGAACTTCAGGAAGCTTTCAAAACAATAGAGAAAAACAAAACAATACCTGCCCCAATCACTGAAAAATAAAACCGATTTTATGGGTAATCCCCCCAAGATTAAATTGTACCTGGTTGATGATGATGCAGTATTTCTGAAATCATTAGAAATTGACTTTACAAGTACGCCCTATTTTGAAGTAGTTAGTTTTCAAACTGGTGAGGAATGTCTTGCGGCATTGGATGAGAAACCTGATATAATAATATTAGATTACCTGCTGGATGGTTTGAATCCATTAGCTATGAATGGAATTCAAACGTTAGATGGTATTAAGGCAAAAGATGATAATATACCTGTAATTATGCTTTCTGGACAAGACAGAATACAAGTAGCAGTAGACTGTATGCATCATAAAGCATTTGACTATATTGTTAAAAGTGAAACTGCTTTTTTGAGAATTGAAAGAACCATTGCCGATATTTTAAAGATTAAAAAAATGAAATCCCAATTGGAATGGTATATGGATAGGATGTAAATAGCAAATAATGAATATTAAACACCGTTCAGAGCAAATCTTTGAAAGAATAAGCCTTTTGGCTATTGGGATTATGGGGAACTCCCTCACATTTATCTTGGCATTTATCTTAGTTTGTTTTTGGTTAGGCAATAGGGCATCAATTACCGAAAATCTGCATGAGATGATTGGTGACCTGATCCTTGGAGTTTCGTTTTTATGTCTTTTTCTAATCCAAAAATCTGTGAATAGATTTTCGGCAACCCTGCACTTGAAATTAAATGAATTGGTATCTTCTCACGAACCAGCAAGTAATACGGTAATTGATTTGGAAGGTAAAACAGAATCTGAAATTATGTCTCTTTCAGAAGAATATAAAGAATTAGTTGACCATGATGCAACTTTAAATCAAGACAAAACAGGCCCCGTTTTTTAGGGAAATTAATTTTGCAATACAAATACGAAACCATATAACATAATATAGATGTAGCAAAGCTATTTTGCATCATACCCACAAACTCAGATTGTTAGCCAATTGTGAATGATGCAAAATTATGCAACTATGAAACTGGAATTCCCCAAACTATCATTGCCTGAAGTTTTATTGATTAGTTCTTATCCTCCAAGAGAGTGCGGCATAGCTACTTATAGTCAAGATTTGGTCAAAACCCTACAAGAGGGATTTTACCAGTCTTTTCATGTTCAGGTTTGTGCCTTAGAGTCTAATTCAGAACAACATGAATACGGTTGCGACGTTGCGTATTTACTTAATGTAGATGAACCTGCAGACTTTGCGTCTTTAATAACAAGAATTAATGAAAATGACAAAATACAAGTTGTATTAATTCAACATGAATTTGGTTTTTTTAGTGGCAAAGAAGAAAGATTCCAAAGATTCTTGCAGCAGCTCTCAAAACCAGTATTGCTTGTTTTTCACACAGTTCTTCCATTGCCAAATGATTTATTGAAAGCCAATCTGATTAGAATGGTTGAAGCCGTGGAGGGAATTGTAGTAATGACTAAGAGTTTATCTAATTTGCTAATACAAGATTATGGCATAGATCAGGATAAAATTAGCGTTATAAAACATGGAACACACTTGGTGCCTCATGTTTCCAAAACTACCCTCAAATTAAAATATGGATTTACAGGTAAAACCATATTATCAACATTTGGTTTATTAGGGCCTGGGAAAAGTATTGAAACTACGTTAGATGCTCTTCCAGAAATTATCTATGAAAATCCTAATACATTATTCTTGATTATTGGGAAAACGCATCCTTCTATTGTAAAAACAGAAGGGGAGCAATACAGACAAATGCTAGAAAAAAAGGTAATAGACCTTTCTCTACAGGGTCATGTGTTATTTATTAACCGATTTATGCCCTTAGATGAATTGCTAGAATACTTACAACTTACTGATATTTATTTGTTCACTTCAAAAGATCCCAACCAAGCTGTTAGTGGAACATTTTCATATGCTATCAGTTGTGGTTGCCCCATTGTTTCTACTAACATTCCACATGCCAAAGAGGTATTACAACAAGATACTGGAATAATCATTGACTTTGGAAGTAGTCTTCAACTGGCAAATGCAGTAAACATGTTAATGAAAGACAGTGATAGGCGAATTGAAATTAGTAATAATGCCATACACTTGATGGCCTCGTCCGCCTGGCAGAACTCCAGTATTGCACATGCACAATTATTCAGGAAGTATTTTACAAATCAGTCTCCTTTGTATTATAATATGCCACCGGTTAATTTAGACCATATTTGGAAAATGACCACCCATTTTGGGATGTTGCAATTTAGCAATATTAATCAGCCCGATCGTGAGTGGGGATATACTTTAGATGATAATGCCAGAGCCATGGTGGCTTTTTGTCAATTATTTGAATTACGCCAAGACAAAAAATTATTGCCACTGATTATCAGGTATTTTGGCTTTATTGAATATTGTTTTCAGGCCAAGGCCGATTTTTTAAATTATGTTGACAAGAATGGAGAATTTACATTGCAAAACCAAGAGACAAATTTGGAAGATTCAAACGGTAGGGCAATTTGGGCACTTGGTTATTTGTTGTCATTGTCAAATTGGTTGCCAATTGAATTAGTACATGCTGCTGATAAATTGTTTAAAAAAGCCATTTCAAATTTACCAAATATACATTCAACCAGAGCTATGGCATTTGCCATTAAAGGGCTTTACTATAGTAATACGCAACAAAAAAACCTGCAACAAATTGCATTAATAAAATCTCTTGCTAACAGATTAGTACAGATGTATAAACACGAAGCTTCTTCAGATTGGAAGTGGTTTGAAAGTTATTTGACCTATGCCAATAGTATACTACCTGAATCAATATTGTGTGCATGGATGGCTACAGGAGATTATACTTATAAAAATATTGCACAAGAGTCTTTTCAATTTCTTTTGGATAATATTTTTACTGGAACAAGTATTCATGTAGTTTCAAACAAAGAGTGGTTTCATAAAAATCATTTTTATATAAGCAAACAAGTGGGTGGAGAACAACCCATTGATGTTGCTTATACCATTTTAGCACTTTCAAAATTTCATCAAGAATTTCCGGATAGAGAATATTTGGAAAAAATGCAAGGGGCTTTTAATTGGTTTTTAGGAGCCAATCACTTGCATCAAATTATTTATAATCCCTGTACTGGTGGGTGTTATGATGGGCTTGAAACGGATTATGTGAATCTTAACCAAGGTGCTGAATCCACTGTTAGTTATTTAATGGCCAGATTGTGTTTGGAGAAATCATTAAATCATCATAAGATTTTAATGGCAGCTTCAAGTGTAAATCATGTAATCCAAAAGCAAAATACTGTAACAGTTTCTAATCTGAAATTGACAAGCTTTGTGAATTGAACAAAAACTATTAATAATGGGAAACTTACTTTACACAATTGCGGTTGTCATGATTATACTTTGGGCAATAGGATTCTTTGCTTACAATACGGGAGCAATTATTCATATTTTATTGGTGATAGCAGTAATTGCCATTTTGCTAAGGTTAATTCAAGGAAAAAGAATCTAGTAATAATTAAAAAAAATAGTATGAAACAAGGAACAATGGTTTTAGGAATCCTGGCAGGAATTACCGCAGGAGCATTATTGGGCATTTTGTTTGCACCTCACAAGGGTAGTAAAACAAGAAAGATGATTTTAAACAAAGGAGAAGAATTCTCCAATGATCTACAAGATAAATATGAGGATTTTGTGGATAGCATGACGGATAAATTTAATGACACTAAACACGAAGTGGAAGTGCTTGTTTCAAAAGGTAAATCAGCTATGGATCATACCAATGACATGGTAAAAAAAGCCACAGTCTAATGAATGAAACTGCCAATCATATGGAACAATTATTAGAATCGGCTAACCAATATGGAAAACTGTCTACTGAATTGTGGAAACTCAAAGCAGTAGATAAATCGGCAGAATTGTTGGCTTCAACCACCAAGGTTTTGCTCTTGTTATTCATTTTTGTTATCTCCTTCCTTTTTTGTTCTGTAGGATTGGCTTTATTTCTTGGGTCTTTTTTTTCAAATATGCCACTTGGTTTTTTACTAACTGGATTTGTATTTGGACTAATTGGAATTTTAATTTACATCATGCGCAATCACTGGATCAAGTGGCCAGTAAGAAATGCATTTATTCATGCCATTTTAAAAAACAGCCATGCAAGCACCTCATAATACTGAAACTCTTTCATTAGCCATATTAATGCTAGAGAAAAAGCGCGATATGTATTTTGAAGATCTAAAGACCCACTTAGAATTTAGCTACAAAAGCCTTCAGCCAGTTAATCTTGTCAAATCCGGTATTCGAGATTTGGTAGGGTCACCTGAAATAAAGCAAGGAATATTTAGCGGCCTAATAGGATTGGCAGGAGGTTTTATTACAAAAAAATTAATCATTGGACCAGCTCAAGGAATGATCAGAAATTCCATTGGTACAATTATGCAAATCATCATGACTAACCTGGTTTCTAGAAAAACCGCATCTCTTGTAGCGGAAGATTCAGATGGCATGATTTCAATCAACAAACAAACATGAAAAAATTACTTTCAATCATATTATTATCAGTTATTTGCTTTAATGCCCAGTCTCAGAATGCTTTGGCAACAGGACGCTCTCAATTGAATTTTGGAGTGGGACTTTCTAATTGGGGTATCCCTGTTTATTTAGGACTAGATTATGGCATTAACAAAGACATTACCCTTGGTGCTGAAGTTTCTGTAAGAAATTACAATGAAGACTGGAATAACGGAACATACAAGCAACAAATTATAGGTGTTATAGGAAATGGAAATTACCACTTTAATAATGTCCTAAACATTCCAGCTAATTATGACTTTTATGCTGGCTTAAATGTTGGATTCAATATTTGGACTTCTCCAACCACTTATGGTGGTAGCCATAGTTCAGGTTTGGCCATTGGCGCCCAAATAGGCGGCAGGTATTATTTCAATAATAAACTTGGTCTGAATCTAGAATTTAGTGGTGGCAATAGTGCCAGCAATAGTAAATTGGGATTATCTATTCGCTTGTAGTAGAACCGTGGTTAGTTCCTCTCAATTCCTTATTTTTAATTCTAGCTTTAATAAAAGTGGATTAAAAAATGGAACAACAGATTGCACATTTGGCCTTGGTAGTAGCCGATTATGATGAAGCCATTGCTTTCTATACCCAAAAATTGCATTTTCGTTTAATAGAAGATACCATACTTTCCAGTACCAAAAGATGGGTAATGGTAGCCCCCCCGGGACAATCCAATGCCAGCTTATTATTGGCAAAAGCGGCAACCCCTGAACAGCAAACCCGCATCGGTAACCAAACCGGTGGACGGGTTTTTCTGTTTTTGTATACCGATGATTTTTGGAGAGACCACAACCGTATGACGGCCGATGGTATTCGTTTTGTGAGACCACCTGCTGAAGAGGAATATGGTATTGTAGCCGTATTTGAAGACCTTTATGGAAATCTCTGGGACCTAATTCAACCTATAAAAAAATAGTCATGCCATACCAACCAGCAACCAACAGATATCAAAACATGGAATACCGCCGTTGCGGAGTATCCGGTATTCGCTTACCCGAAATTTCACTTGGCCTCTGGCATAATTTTGGGGGAGTTGATCAGTTTGAAAATTTTAGAAAAATTTTGTGGAGGGCTTTTGATACGGGTATTACCCATTTAGACCTTGCCAATAATTATGGACCACCTCCAGGATCAGCTGAGGAGAATTTTGGTATTATTTTGAAAAAAGATTTTGCCGGCTATCGCGATGAAATGATCATATCTACCAAGGCTGGTTTTACAATGTGGGACGGGCCTTACGGTGATTGGGGATCTAGAAAATATTTGCTTTCTAGTTTGGACCAAAGCCTGAAAAGAATGGATTTGGACTATGTAGACATTTTCTATTCTCATAGACCTGATCCTGAAACACCTTTGGAAGAAACCATGGGTGCACTAACTTCAGCAGTGCAACAAGGTAAAGCCTTGTATGTGGGTATTTCAAATTATCCCGCAGAACTTGCTGCCAAAGCTATAGAAATACTCAAAGCTTCTGGAACGCCTTGTCTGATACATCAGCCCAAATATAGCATGCTAGTGCGATGGGTGGAAGAAGGTTTATTAAATGTTTTGCAAGAAAAGGGAGTAGGTAGTATTGCATTTTCTCCTTTGGCTCAGGGATTATTGACCAATAAATATCTAAAGGGTATTCCAGCTGATTCAAGGGCAGGTAAAGAACATGGAGCACTTCAAAGCGCTGCAATTACGCCAGAATTATTGACCCAATTACATGCATTGCAAAATATTGCAGAGCGCAGGAATCAGTCTCTAGCACAGATGGCCATTGCTTGGTTATTGAAGGATCCACGTGTAACTTCTGTATTAATTGGTGCCAGTTCAGTAGCGCAATTGGATGATAATTTGCACGCACTTCAAAACAAGTCTTTTAGTGTTGAGGAATTAGACGCTATTGAAACTATATTGGCTAATAAACCCAATCATTAACCTTGATTAACCATTGGCCCATATTCATTAACACTTGTTTTAGATAGGTTGCAGTAGTTTTAGCCAAACTAACTGGATGAATAGATGTTTATTAGTGTTACTGGCAGCCTTATGTTTTGTAGTAACCAATGCGCAAAAACCAACTGGCACCATTAAGGGAATGGTCATGGATACCGCTTCTAAGCGCGGGCTTTCCTACTCAACCATTTCATTGGTTCAGGCAAAAGATTCTTCTTTGATCAGTTTTTTAAGAGCTGATTCAACAGGGGCATTTCAACTAAAAAATATCGCCAAAGGCAATTATTTGGTATCCGCTTCTTATGTAGGATTTGTACCTGTATGGATGCCTATTAACTTAAAAGAGGGAGAGACAGCCAATCTAGGTATCATGGCCATGACAGATGTCAATAGCGCTTCTGCTGTTACTGTCAATGCCAAACGCGCCCCAGTGGTGATGAACAATGACACTTTAGAATTTAATACGGAGAATTTTAAGACTCAGCCCAATGCAGTTGTGGAAGACTTGCTTAAAAAACTGCCAGGGGTGGTTGTGGATGCAGATGGAACGGTAAGGGTGAATGGTCAGAAAATTAACCGTGTATTGGTTAATGGAAAAGAATTTTTTACAGGAGATCCCAAATTGGCTACCAAGAATTTAGATGCAGATGCAGTTGATAAAGTACAGGTTTTTGACAAGAAATCTGATAGGGCAGCTTTTACGGGTGTGGATGATGGACAATCAGAAAAAGCCATCAACCTCAAACTCAAAAAAGACAGGAATAAATCTCTGTTTGGCAAAGTTGCTGCTGGACTGGGAACCGATCAGCGTTTTGACGCACAGACCAATATCAATAAATTCAATGGAGACCAGCAGATCTCTTTGTTGGGTATGGCCAATAATACCAATCGCCAGGGATTTAGCATTAATGATGTGCTCAATTTTTCTGGAGAACTCTCTAGGGGTATGCGTTCTGGAGGTGGAATCAATATTAAAATAGGTGGTGGTGATGATAATGGATTGCCCATTTCTGGATTGGGGCAGAACCAACAAGGGGTGGCCAAAACCTTTGCTGGGGGGGTCAATTTCAACGATACCTGGAAAAAGAAAACAGATGTAAATGGGTCATTTATTGCTTCTGACGTTGACCTTAGTACAGATAGGAGTAACAATAGACAGAACCTGCTTCCAGGCAATAGTTTTGATTATGTATCCAATAGTAGTGGTCAAAAAAGGGTGCAACAACAAAGAGCCAATTTTAGTATTGATCAAAAAGTAGATAGCTTTATTTCTTTTAAAATTGTACCCCAAATTACGCTTCAACAAAATGACAATAATAGCCGTAGTCAATATGTGAGTACAGATGCAAAAGGGGTAAGAATCAATGACGGTAGCAGTGAGAATAGTTCTAGGTCTGAAGCCACCAATTGGGTGACCAATGCTCAGTATAGGCAAAGACTTAAAAAGAAAGGAAGAACCATTTCTTCCAATCTCAATTGGAATGACAACAACAGCACCCAAACTGGAGCATTGTTGAATAAAAATAGTTTTTATGTTTCTGGGGTTTCCTTAAAAGATAGTATAACTAACCAGCGAAATAGTAGAGATGCACATAGTAGTAGCTTTGGCGGAAACTTAATTTACACAGAGCCTATTGGTAAAAAATCACTAATAGAGTTCAGTGTATTTTATAATAGTTCTAAAGGTAAGAGTATTAGAAAAGCCTATGATTTTAATGTTGCTACTGGAAAATATGACCTCTTGAATAAATTGCAAAGCAATGACTTCAATAATAATTTTGAATATGGTGGAGGTGGTATTTCTTGGAGAAGCAACCAAAAGAAAATCAATTATACCCTTGGTACTTCTCTGCAAACTACTAGTTTGGTGAGTACCAATAATTCCAATGGGAATAGCATTCAGCAAAAGTTCACAGATTGGCTGCCTAGTCTGAATTTGCAATATAAATTGAATAGTACGCGCAACCTAAGTTTGAATTACAATACATCTACGCAGAACCCATCTACTACTCAGTTGCAGCCAATCATAGATGTGAGTGATCCTTTAAATACTTATACGGGTAACCCCAATTTGAAAAGAACCTATGTGCAGAATTTGAGTCTGAATTATTTTAACGCCAATACCTTTACCCAATCTAATTTCTTTGCCTTTGTTTCTGCTTCAAAATCTAATAATGCCATTGCAAATTCAGACATTGTACAAACAAATGGCGCAAGAATCAGCAGCCCTGTAAATACGGATGGCGTATATAATTTATTTGCCAATGCCGACATGGGACTCCCCATTAAAAAACTCAAATCTAGATTAGATATTGGTATGGGGGCTAGTTATATGAACAATGTTTCTTTTATTAACCTAGCAAAAAATACCATTGTCAATTCAAGTGTGGGCCCTAATCTAAGTTGGTCATATGCTAATGATAACAAATTTGATTTGCGCCTTTCTGTTAGGTTAAATTTTAGCAATATTGAATACGCTTTACAACCACAGTTAAATAGCCGTTATCTACAACAGATTTATGGTCTAGAAACCAATAATAACTTGCCCTGGGGCTTATTGTTGAATAGTAATTTTAATTATACCATTAATACTGGCAGGGCCGATGGTTATAATTTAAACTTACCCCTTTGGAATATGTCCATGGCAAAAAGTTTCCTGAAAAATAATCGTGCAGAAATCAAGTTTTCCGTCTTTGATTTATTGAATAAAAATGTAGGCCTTTCAAGAAATGCCTCACAGAATTATATAGAAGACTCACGTTATAATGTACTGCAACGCTACTTTATGCTCACAGCCAGTTATCGATTAAACAAAGCAGCTTCTGCAACTAGTGGGGCTCGTGTGGTAGTTAGGACTATGGGTAATTAATACAAGCCTAAACTGTCTATAATTGGCTCTTAATAATAAATAGGTACTTCAGAAATTATGCTAACATAGGGCAACAAAAAAGCCGTCCAAATCAATAGGACGGCTTTTTTTATAGAATGTAAAAATTAATTATCACTCCTGCGGAACATAGATGGACCACCTTGGTTTTGCATCATTTGCATCATCAATTTGCGGTATTCTTCTTGTGTTACCACTTTGCCTTTTTTGGGCTCTTTTAATTCTTTAACATCTACAGTGGTCTTAATTTCTTTTGCGGTATACACCGTTTTACCATTGTCAATGTCTAATTCCAAAATCACACCGGGTAATTGACCATAACTCTCTGGGCCAACTGGGCTAACAATATTGTCTGCAAACCATGCAACAATTTCCATCTCTTTTGCTGCAACTGGTTTTTGTACGGTAGTGTCTCTTGTAACAGCACCTCCTCCACCCATGGTTACTGAACGCATGGTCATTTGAGGCGCAGGCATTTTTCTGGTGGCTTTGTGACAGGTATGACCCAGAATCTGTTTTGTTTCCATGCTGAGTTTCCATGGCTGAGGGCGAATACTGTCTACAATCAAGAAATTTTTTCCGCCTAATTCTGAACTAAGGATAGATTTGGATTGTTCAAAATTTTTGTACAAATCTCCGCCATCATTGCCAAAACGCATCATCATTCTACCACCACCGCCACCTGCAAATGGATCGGGGGCTTCGTCTTCAGGGACAGCTTTATAAACAGAAATGCTATCACTGAACAACAACATATGTTTGCTGGTACGGAATTCAGGCATCATTGCCCGCATTTGTTCGTCAGTAATGGTTTTGTACATATTGATTTTGCGTTCAAACACAATGGTTCCTTCTTTTTGCTGGGCATTGGCCATCAGAAAACCTGTTAAGCAGGTAAAGGATAGTAAAACTTTTCGCATGTAAATTGGTTTAAGCATCAAATCTATACATTGAGCCGTTAACATAGCTTGATTATTGGTTAATTTAGGTTAATGAAAGCTTTATTGGGTTGAATAGCCAATTATCTTTGAGTTGTAAACAACCATATGTTCCATTTTTCCATATCTAAACTAGGGGTTTCCAGAATGCTCATGGTAGCTGCAATTTTACTAATTGTGGCGTTTCAGGCATATTGGTTACAAAAACTCTATATGGAAGAAGCAGCGGGGTTTAAAAAAACAACTGACATTGTATTCAGGGAAACCATGTACAAAGTTCAAGCTCAACGTTTGAAAAAGGACTCCTTATTTTATCAAATTATTCCAGAGGAAAATAATTTCTTAGGCGATGTAGCTGACCTGGTTGCCAAGAAATTGCCAGAAATCAGGATCAATACCAAGAATAAGCAGTCTAAGGAAATGGAGATTTCCATGAACGAAAATGGCTTGAGTATAGAGTCTCCAAATGAGAAGAAAGGTACGGGTAGTATCAAGTTTCACTTTAATGGTCCAATCACAAACACAGATGAAGACTCATTAATAGAGAAAAGACCAGTAGTCATCTTTCGTAGCAGAATGGATTCCATAGTTAAGTCAGGCGTCAAGTCTGGCAATATTAATATTACCCAATTGATCCAAGAAGGAATAAAGATGGGTATGTCAGAAGCCAAAGACCATACACCCAAAATTAGTTTCCATGCTACTGATGAACTGGATACGGTATCTGAATTCATTAGATCAGAACAGCCCATAGCCCCCCCTAGACCAGCTTCTCATAAGGTTAGAAAAATGACCCAGGATTTTCTAGTAAAATCCAGAACATTAAATGATACCATTTCAATTCCTCAAATTGATTCTGCCTATAAAATTGCTTTGTCAAATGCGGGTATCAATGCCGCATTTAGTATTAAAAGAGATAGTTTATTTAGACCGGATTCTATTGCAGGCATGCACTTTAGCACGTCAAAAGTACCCGTAGGTTTTTTGAGCAAGAATGCATATCAAGCTAGTTTTGAAGCACCTACAAGTTTTCTCATGCGTAAAATTGCTCCACAGATTTTACTTTCCTTGTTGCTGGTTGCATTTACCTCTATCAGTTTTTTATTCCTGTATAGAAACCTATTGGCTCAAAGAAGGTTGACCCTCATGAAAAATGACTTTATCAGCAATATCACCCATGAGCTCAAGACCCCCATTGCAACAGTGAATGTGGCCATTGAAGCACTTAGAAATTTTGATGCACTACAAAGCCCAGAACGTACCAAAGAATACCTAGACATTTCTGCTTCTGAATTGCAAAGGCTTAGCCTCTTAGTAGACAAAGTATTGAAACTGTCTATGTTTGAAAACAAAGACATTGAATTGCAGAAATCCCATTTTAACCTAAAAGAATTGGTAGAAGAAGTCATGCATAGTATGCGTTTGCAATTCCAAAAGAACAAAGCCAATATTAGTTTTAAAACAGCGGGAGAACCCTTTGTCATTCACGCTGATAGATTACATGTCACCAGTGTAATTTATAACTTGTTAGATAATGCACTGAAGTATGGAGGTTACAAGCCAGAGATTAAAGTTGAGTTGGCAGCAACACCGCAAGAATTTAAATTGAGGGTAGAAGACAATGGAATTGGCATCTCACCGGAATACGCCAATAAAGTATTTGAAAAATTCTTCCGAGTGCCTTCAGGAGATCACCATAATATTAAGGGATATGGTCTTGGACTAAGTTATGCCGCACACGTTGTGCAGCAACACGGAGGAAGCATTTCTGTAGAAAGCCAACCTGGTAAGGGTTCTGCATTCATTATTAAATTACCCAACGCATGAGCATCAAAGTATTGTATGTAGAGGACGAGGTTTTTTTGGGCAAGATTGTCAAGGAAACTTTAGAGAGCCGTGGATTTGAAGTAGTCATGGAAACAGATGGTGCAGATGTACTCAGAACCTTTGAAGACGAACTTCCTGATATTTGCGTCTTAGACGTAATGCTTCCGCATAGAAGTGGCTTTGAAATTGCCGAAGATATTCGCAAAATCAATGATGATATTCCCATCCTTTTCTTAACTGCAAAAACCCAAACAGAAGACTTAGTACATGGGTTTAAAATTGGTGGGAATGATTATATCCGCAAGCCTTTTAGCATGGAAGAATTGATTGTGAGAATTGAAAATGCACTAAGGGTTAGGAAAGATGAAACCCTAAACATTTCTGGAGAACAGATTCATTTAGGAGAATACCAATTTCAACTGAACAAACAAGTATTGAAAAAAGGTGGTATTGAAAAAAAACTATCCTATCGCGAAAGCGAGCTATTGAAATACCTCTATAAAAACAGCAATGCCATTATTGATAGAAGAGATGTATTGAACCATATTTGGGGGAATGATAGTTTTTTTAATAGCAGAAATCTGGACGTTTATATAACCAAGATTCGCTCTTACTTAAAAGAGGACCCCAAGTTAGAAATCATTACCATTAAGGGAGTTGGCTACCGATTTGTAATTGGATAAGCCAAAAAGCGCCAAAATTGGCCGCTGAATTGTATTTTGCAGCATGATTAAGAATTTTGCCATGGCAGGCCTAATGGCCTTATTGTTTGCCGCCTGTGCCAGCGGCCCAAAAATGTATAGTTCAGAAAGCCTCAAAGGCGTAGACTTTAGCAAGTATAAAACCTATGCGTTTTTGCCTACCAAAGACACTTCTTATTCCAAAGTTGTTGATCGCAGAAAATTAGTGGCGGCACTTACAGAAGAGGGGTTTAGGGTGTTAAGTGAAAAAGGGATGGTCTATGATACAGCCAATCCAGACGTACTTTTCAGGTACAATTTGGTTATGAAAAAAGACTATCAGGTAAGCCGTGACCAGCAGATTACCTATAGCCCCTATATTGAGACAGCTAATATGCCAAACCAACCCAAGATCTATTATTTTAGTTCTGATAATAGACCTGAAGTATACAATGGAAGTGCTCAACTGGAATCATTTAGAGATGGCACAATGGTCATTGATATGATTGACCACAAAACCAATGAAGTGGTATGGAGAAGCACGGCTCAGGCTAGAAAAGAAGAGTCAAGTTTAATGGATATTAAGTCAACCGTTCAAGTGGTGATTCCCAATATGTTTCACAAGTTTCCTGTAAAAATTAAGAAATAATACAACCATAAAATTTGAAAAGCCATTCTGAAAAGGATGGCTTTTTTAGTAGCTACCTAGACTTGTCAATGCGGGAAGTCCATTATTGCTAAAGTCAAACAGGGTAAGGTTTTCCATACTAGAACCATTGGTTGCTGTAGGACCTTTAAACGCCACCCATTCTGGTGCCCACCAACAAAGACCCATTCCCTGTTGTTGAGGTAATTTCCTTAAAACATCCATCAGCGCCTTAGTATATGCCTGCTGTCCTTCAGGTGATGCTGTGAATTCTGGAATCAATTGATTGGATAAACCCAACACATTATTGGTATAGTCATTCCAGCCAAGCGTAAAGGGATAAGATGTTTCAGCAATCACTATTGGTTTTTGAAACTTGCTGATTAAATTGTTCATTCCAGTACCCAAGGCATCCAAACTTTTTCCATGCCAGATAGGGTAAAAAGAAAGTCCTATATAGTCATATGAAACAGTTTGCAAAGCCAAATTATTATAAAACCATTCTGCCCCATCTATACCTGCAAAATGTACCATGGTTTTAATATTGGGATCAGACTCTTTTACAGCACGTAGTCCTTCTTTCAAAAGCAATGCATAATTGCTCCAATTATTATCATAAGTTCCACCAACCTTACCATCATTCCATAAAAATCCTGCATTGGTTTCATTACCAACTTGTACTATTTTTAAACTAATACCAGCAGATTTAAAAATAGACATAACCCTAGTGGTATATAGGTATATGGAATCTTTCAATATTGTGCCTGTTGCATTTTTCCAAGCTGCTGGTTTGTTCTGGTTAGCGGGATCGGCCCAAGTATCTGAATAGTGAATGTCTAGCCAAATGCCAAATCCTTTTGAAGCAAGGGTTTGGGAAAATTCAACTACTTCCCTTAAACTTGAATGAGCGTCTGCCGGGCTATGCCATAGTCTGAGCCTAATAGTATTAATACCCTTGTCTTTGCAGATTTGTAATAAATCGGCCTGTTGGCTTGCTTGATAAAATTTTGTTCCAGCAGCTAAAATTTCTGGGCTAAAAGAAAGGTCCAATCCCCTTATGAAATTGACATTAGGACTTGGCACAGGTGGCAAAGGGGGAACAGGGTCTACAATAGGATCAGTTCCCCCAGTTTTACTACACGCTGATAGCAATAAAAAAAAGGTCAAAACAAAGGTTAAGGGCCGCATCAAACAAAGGTAGTAAACCATGTTAACGCTTGGTAGTTTTTTTCCGCTTACCCCCTTATCTTTGGGCACCTAAAATAGACATATGAACCAGTCATTTGCCAATAGAATCCAAGCAGAACTCTCAGAAATAGAAAAAGCAGGGCTTTTTAAGAAAGAGCGCATTATCACCAGTGAACAAGGACCTGAGATTACCGTAAATGGTAAAACTGTCTTGAATTTCTGTGCCAATAACTATTTAGGCCTCTCTTCTCATCCAAAAGTCATTGAAGCGGCACATAAAGCCATTGAAAGCCATGGTTATGGTATGAGTTCTGTGCGTTTTATCTGCGGCACCCAAGACATTCACAAAGAATTGGAACAGAAAATTGCTCAGTTCTTAGGTACAGAAGACACCATTTTATATGCTGCTGCATTTGACGCCAATGGCGGTGTTTTTGAACCCTTGTTTAATGAAGAAGACGCCATTATCAGTGACGCATTGAATCATGCTTCTATTATTGATGGCGTTAGGTTGTGTAAGGCGCAGCGCTATAGATATGAGCACAACAATATGGAAGACCTGGAAGCAAAACTCAAAGAATCAGCTGCTTGTAGAAGTAGGATTATTGTAACCGATGGTTCTTTTAGTATGGATGGAACCATTGCGCAATTAGACAAGATCTGTGACTTGGCTGACAGATATGACGCCATTGTGATGATTGATGAATGTCATTCATCTGGTTTCTTGGGTAAATCCGGAAGGGGTACTCATGAATACAGGGGCGTGATGGGAAGAATAGATATTATTACAGGAACACTAGGCAAGGCCTTGGGTGGAGCCAGTGGCGGATTTACTTCAGGAAAAAAAGAAGTGATAGAAATGTTGCGCCAAAGAAGCAGACCATATCTGTTCTCAAACACTGTGGCACCAAGCATTGTAGGGGCAAGTATTGCAGTGTTAGACATGCTAACAGAAACCACAGAGCTGCGCGATAGACTAGAGTATAATACCAAATATTTCAGAACCAAAATGACTGAAGCTGGTTTTGATATTAAGCATGGAGACCATCCCATTGTTCCCATTATGTTGTATGAAGCAACTGTGGCACAACAATTTGCAGCGGCCCTTTTAGAAGAAGGGGTTTATGTAATTGGATTTTTCTTTCCCGTTGTGGCAAAAGGTCTAGCAAGAATTAGGGTGCAATTGAGTGCTGCGCATACACAAGCACATTTAGATAAAGCCATAGCAGCTTTTACTAAAGTAGGTAAGGAATTAGGTGTACTAAAATCATAACATCAAAAAATAGTCCATGAAAAAATGGGTCCTAGCCATAGTAGCTATATTGCTCCTAACTGTTGCAGCCTATTTTGGTATTCAATGGTATGGCAATACATCAATTACAAATGCTGTAGAGCCTGTAACTATTCAGTCCATTGTGCCTGAAAAGACAAGGGTAAGTTATGACCTGTCTTATGCCATACAGATCAATACCGATAGTTTAGAACTGCATTTAGACAATATTCAAATGAAATTGCATATTGATTCACTGAGGCCCTTTCTAGAAACAAATGAAGCAGCTTTTCATGCCAAACCACTTAGTCTAATTACGGCTAAGGGATATTCAGACCATAGTTTGGCCAAAGTATTGGATTTAATGAGTATGTACCAAGTAAAGGATTACCAGCTGGTAAAACAATAGGCATTTGGGTTAACTTTGCAGCTCAATTAACCCATATGCGCGTTTATTTCTCTGTATTTCTGTTAATAGGTTTGGCATTTGCTGCCTGTTCACCCAATAATGTTACCATTGACAATAAGATCAAAGCCCATTTTGATGCCAAAGGCGTTACGGGCAGTTTTGCCATTTATGACAATGGCAGTGGTCAATTTACTATTTATAACCTTGCTCGCTACCGCGATACCGCTTATTTGCCTGCCTCTACTTTTAAGATTGTCAATAGCTTGATTGGTCTAGAAACAGGCAAGATTTTCAATGAGAAAATGGTCATTAAATGGGATGGTGTGGTGCGCGATTTTCCAAACGGAGATAGCAGCATGAGTTGGAATCAAGACCTGACCATGGAAGAAGCATTCAAAAGGTCTGCCGTTCCTTATTTTCAAGAAGTTGCAAGGCGTATAGGAAAAGACACGTTACAATTCTGGCTAGACTCACTCAAATATGGTAACAAACAAATGGGAAAAACCGTAGACCAGTTTTGGCTAGACAATAGCTTGAAAATTACGGCTGATGAACAAATGGGGTTAGTAAAGAAACTCTATTTTAATTTGTTGCCCTTTCAAAAAAGAACCCAGGAGATTGTTCGCAAAGTAATGGTACAAGAAGACAATGCCAATTATAGACTGGCTTATAAAACAGGATGGGGATATAGAGAGAACGGCAATGCCTTAGGTTGGTTAGTAGGATGGATAGAAGAAAACAAGCACGTGCATTTCTTTGTGCTCAATGTAGAAGCACCCCATGATACCAAGCCAGGAACCATTAGACAAGACATCTTAAAAGCGGTGTTGAAAGAACAAGGATTTCTAGAAGGTAAACGCTAAACCATTCCGCCAAATAGTTGTTAGATTAACTTTAGATTTGTAACACAACCTGTATTATGCAATTGTATTGTAATTCGCTTACCAATAGAACGCGTTTGGCCACAAGGGAAGTAAAGATTGGATCCCTTTCATTGGGCAATTTTCATCCTGTTCGGGTGCAGACCATGACCACCACAGACACCATGAATACCCTTGCAACGGTAGAACAAACCATTCGTTGTATAGAAGCAGGAGCTGAGTTGGTGCGGATTACAGCGCCCAGCAGAAATGAAGCAGAGAATTTACAAAATATTAAAAATGAATTACGCAAACGTGGATACGATACCCCACTCATTGCCGATATTCATTTTACCCCCAATGCCGCCGAGATTGCCGCCAGAATAGTTGAGAAAGTGCGCGTGAATCCGGGAAACTATGTAGACAAGAAAAAGTTTGAACAGATAGACTATACAGACGCGGAATACGCAGAAGAAATAGAACGCATCCAAGAAAGGTTCACCCCGCTTTTACGCATTTGCAAAGAGTATGGAACTGCCATGCGTATTGGTACCAATCATGGTTCTCTCAGTGATAGAATCATGAGCCGCTATGGAGATACGGCCAATGGTATGGTAGAATCAGCCATGGAATTTTTGCGCATAGCGCGATACGAGTCTTACCACAATATTGTGCTCAGCATGAAGTCTTCTAACCCACAAGTAATGGTGCAGGCTTATAGGTTGTTGATCCAACAAATGGACGCAGAGTTTGGAGAAATCTATCCCTTGCACTTAGGCGTTACAGAAGCAGGAGACGGGGAAGACGGAAGGGTAAAAAGTGCTGCTGGCATTGGAACATTATTAGAAGACGGAATAGGAGATACGGTGCGCGTGAGTTTAACCGAAGACCCAGAATTTGAAATTCCGGTTTGTAGAGACTTGGTTAAAAGGTATACCCAACCAGCACCATCCACTCAGACCATACCAGCAATAGAAAAAATTGGATATAGCCCCTTTGTATATGGCAGAAGAAAAACATTTGCCGTTGACAATATTGGTGGCAAACAGGTGCCCGTAGTAGTGGCAGACCTAAGCAAATTGTCCAGCATTCAAGCATCAGATTTGGCAGCTATTGGTTATAGATATGACCAAGCAACTGACAAGTGGAATATCAGTGACGCCGCCGCCGATTATGTTTTTACAGGAAACCAAGTATTGGATTTTGCACTACCTGGAACCTTGAAAGTCATTAGCTATCCCGCTACAGCGGCCCTAGCAAATGACCAAACAAAATGCTTACCCATTTTTGATGCACAAGGCTATTTGGAATCGGACTACAAACATCCCGTTTTGAATTTTGTGATGGTAGATTGTTATTCAGACCAGACGCCTATTAATGATTATAGCTATTTAGACCAAGTAGCCAATGATCCTACTGTAGTGCTCTGTTTGAGTAGTCAGCACCAACAAGCCATGCCAGCGGTAAGAAGAATGTTTTTGGAGTTGATCAATAAGGGCATTAATAATCCAGTAGTGTTGATTACAGATAGCAATTGGCAAACAGCTGATGAACACTTGATTCATTTTAGTACTGAATGTGGCGCTTTATTCTTAGATGGATTTGGCGATGGTATTTGTCTGGGCATGTCTAGCAATGCTTATACATCATCTGCTGTAAACAATGCCTCTGGCAGAAACTATTTGAACAACCAGAGCGTAGAACAGTTTTTGAACAATACGGCTTTTGGTATACTACAAGCAACCCGAACTAGAATCTCTAAGACAGAATATATCTCCTGCCCCAGTTGTGGTAGAACCTTATTTGATTTGCAAGAAACCACGGCTAAGATTCGCAGTGTAACCAATCATTTAAAAGGCGTAAAAATTGCTATCATGGGTTGCATTGTAAACGGACCTGGAGAAATGGCCGACGCCGATTTTGGTTATGTAGGAAGTGGCGTAGGTACCATTACTTTGTATAAGGGTAAAGAAGTAGTGAAGAAAAATATTGATAGTACTATTGCGGTCAACGAACTCATCCAATTACTCAAAGACAGTGAAGCCTGGATAGATCCGGCTTAATAAAGCTCCTGATATGGAAACAGATTTTCTGGTTATTGGTTCTGGTATTGCGGGGCTTACTTATGCCCTGAAAATGAGTCAGGCCCATCCTGATAAAATCATTACTGTTATTACCAAGACCGATGCGGATGAAACCAATACCAAGTATGCACAAGGTGGCATTGCCGGTGTTTGGGATGAAAACAAAGACAGTTATGACAAACATATAGAAGATACCCTTGTTGCCGGTGATGGTCTTTGTAATGAATCCATTGTTGCGCTTGTTGTCAAAGAAGGCCCTGAAAGAATTAGAGAGATCATTGACCTAGGCGCCAATTTTGACCGCAATGAAAAAGGGGAGTATAGTTTGGGTAAAGAAGGCGGACACAGTGAAAATAGGATCTTGCACCACAAAGATGTTACCGGAAAAGAAATGGAGCGTGCGCTATTAGCACAGTTAGAAGCAGCCAGCAATATTCATTTAATCAATCACTGTTTTGTAGTAGACATTATTACCCAACACCATTTGGGTTACTTGGTTACCAAATCTACTTTAGACATTACTTGTTATGGGGTCTATGTGTTAAACAGACAGACCAACCAAATTGAAACCATTCTTTCTAAGATAACTGTATTGGCAACTGGTGGTTGCGGGCAAGCATATAGAACTACTACCAATCCCAGAATTGCCACTGGCGATGGAATTGCTATGGTCTACAGGGCCAAAGGTAAAATTGAGAACATGGAGTTTATCCAGTTCCACCCAACAGCCTTATTTGAACCAGGTGTTTCACCCTCTTTTCTGATTACAGAAGCCGTTCGTGGAGACGGGGGGATTCTGCGCAACAAAGCTGGAGAGGCTTTCATGGAAAAATATGATGAAAGAAAAGATCTAGCACCTAGGGATATTGTAGCTAGAGCCATAGACAATGAAATGAAACGCACTGGTACTGAACACGTGTACTTAGATGCTAGGCATATGGACAAGGAGAAATTCATTCACCATTTTCCCAATATCTATGAGAAGTGTTTGAGTATTGGAATTGACGTGATGCAACACATGATACCCGTAGCTCCTGCTGCACATTATAGTTGTGGTGGTATTAAAACAGATGAATGGGGTAGAACTTCTATCCAAAATCTCTATGCCTGTGGCGAATGCGCTAGTACGGGTTTGCACGGAGCCAATAGATTGGCCAGTAACTCTTTGTTAGAAGCCATGGTCTTTGCGCATAGGGCTTATCTAGATAGTGCAGACAAAGTAGACCAATTAAGCTTTGAAAAAAGGATTCCAGATTGGAAGACAACAGGCACTAGTGATCCTAGAGAAATGATCCTGATTACCCAAAGTCAAAAAGAGCTTACTCAAATCATGAGTGACTATGTAGGGATTGTCAGAACTGACGTGCGTTTAGAACGGGCCATGAAACGCCTAGACCTGCTATTCACTGAAACAGAAGACCTGTATCGATCTACCAAAGTATCTCCCCAATTGAGTGAATTGCGCAACCTGATTACAGTAGGATACTTGATTGTAAAGGGTGCTCAGTTTAGAAAAGAAAGTAGGGGATTGCATTACAATACAGACCATCAACAGAAATCGGATTTGTTGCAAAATATCATTTTGTAACTTGCTTCTAGAAATTGTCACATGTACTATATTACCTACGGATTTTTTTATTTGTTGTCGCTTATTCCCTGGCCCATCATGTACCTGATAGCCGATGCATTTTATGGCTTGGTTTATTATGTGATTGGGTATAGAAAAGCGGTGGTTATGAAAAACCTATCCATTGCCTTTCCAGAAAAATCAGAAGCTGAGAGAATCCGGATTGCCAAGGATTTCTATCACAACTTCATTGACATGGTGTTTGAGACCATCAAAATGTTTTCTATTAGCAATCAGGAAATTGAGAAAAGATTTTCTTCCAATGTGGACGTGTTAAATGACCTCTATGCCAGCGGACAAAATGTGCAATTACAATGCGGACATTTCTTTAACTGGGAAGTGATCAACCTTGGTATTAGCCGTGTAAGTAAATATCCATTTGTTGGTGTGTACCAACCGTTGACCAATAAAGTCTTTAATAAGATGATGTTAGATATGCGGGTAAAGAATGGCACCATCTTGGTACCTGCCAATGAATTCAAAAACAATTTCAAAGCCCATGTGCCAGATAGGTATGCATTGGGTTTGGCAGCGGATCAAAATCCGCCCAATCAGTTCAAAGCCCATTGGGTCAACTATTTTGGAAGGTTAACACCCTTTGTTGTTGGTCCTGAGAAAGGTGCCAAATTAAATAATACCGCGGTAGTTTTTGGACATTTTTATAAAGTAAAACGTGGGTACTATCGGGTAGATTTAACCGTTATTACTACTACTCCTAATTTGTATAAAGACGGAGAATTAACACAGGTCTTTGCGGGTTATGTAGAACGCGCGGTTAAAATGAAACCGGCTAATTATCTATGGAGTCATAGGCGTTGGAAATGGGAATTTGACCAAGAAAAGCATGGACAACTACTTGTTAAGTGAAGAGGGGAAGAAGAAAGTGAAGAGTGAAGAGGGGAAGAAGAAAGTGAAGAATGAAGAGTGAAGAGTGAAGAATGAACGGGGATTATCTATAACTAGTTTAATAAAAAAGTCCCGAACATTGTTCGGGACTTTTTGGTATCTGTAGCGTTTGATTAATTCAATGCTGCTTCTGTTTTTTCAATCTCAATTTTGTCGCCTAATTCCTTGATTAGACCAAAGCCACCAACCACATTTCTGAGGTTATGGAATCCTTCGCGTTTTAGCAGAGAAAGAGCAATCACGCTTCTATAACCACCCGCGCAGTGTACATAAATATTATGGAGGTCATCTAGGTTAGCCATGCTAGCAGGATCGGTTAAATCTGCTAATGGAATATTCAATGCGTCTTTTACATGGGCTTCATCGTACTCTGCTTCTTTGCGTACGTCAATAATTACAATATTGGGATCAAAAGGAATATCCATGGCTAACTCATCTGCTTCCACATCAATGATCATGTCAATCTTTTCACCAGCATTTACCCAAGTAGGATAACCTCCGTCTAAAAAGCCAATAAACTTTTCAAAACCCACCCTGGTCAATCGCACAATGGATTCTTTTTCCTTGCCAGGTTCAGCCACCAATAAGATGTTTTTATTAAATGGAAGAATCATCCCTGCCCATTCGGCAAATCTGCCTTCCAGGCCAATACTAATGGAATTTGGTACAAAACCTTCTGTAAATCTTGCAGCAAAACGGGTATCCAAAATGATGGTATCATCTTGATCAGCCAATTGCTTAAACTCCAATGCATTCAAGGGTTTCAAGCCTTTTTCCATTACAGCATTGATATTCTCGTAACCTTCTTTATTAATCTTGGCGTTGATGGGAAAATAACTAGGAGGTGCAACTAATCCTTCTGTCACAGCTGTTACAAAACTGGCTTTGTCTGGTTGCTGTAAAGCATAGTTGCCCAATTTTTGGGCTCCAATGGTGCTATGATTTTCAGGTCCCATATTCTTACCACAACTACTTCCTGCACCATGACCAGGATAAACAATCACATCATCGGCCAGGGGCATGATCTTGGATTGCAAACTTTCATAAAGCATGCCAGCCAGATCATTCATGGTAATTTCATTGGACTTTTGTGCTAGGTCTGGTCTACCTACATCCCCTACAAATAAAGTATCACCGGTAAAGATGGCATGGTCTTTACCTGCTTCATTTTTCAATAAATAGCAAGAGCTTTCCAGGGTATGTCCCGGTGTATGCAAAACCTCCATAGTTACTGCACCAATCTGAAATGTTTCACCATCCTTGGCAATGTGCACAGGTAATTTGGTCACTGTGTCTGGCCCATAGACAATGGTAGCGCCAGTTGCAGCAGCCAAGTCTAAATGTCCACTCACAAAATCAGCATGAAAATGCGTTTCAAAAATATATTTGATGGTACTACCTCTTTCAGTAGCAAGTTTCAAGTATTCTTCAATATCTCTCAATGGGTCTATTACAGCTGCAACACCCTCACTTTCAATATAGTAAGCGGCTTCGCTTAAACAGCCGGTATATAATTGCTCTATCAGCATGGCTTAAAATTTAGACAAAGATATAGCAAGCTTCAGGCCAAAATCATTAGTCGCCAGAAAGTCAGAAGAAGAATATGTGATGCTCCTTAACCTACCAGGGTTTCTACAAAAGAAACCACTTCAGCCAAACGGCTATAGTTCACAGAATAATAAATGAATTTACCGTCTCTAGAGGTAGATACAATACCTGCCCTTCTTAAAATGGCCAAGTGTTGTGATGCTACTGATTGCTCAAGACGCAACTTCACATAGATTTCAGTAACTGTCATTTTTTGTTGATCATCAAGGAGTTTGATGATTTGCTGTCGTAGTTTGTGGTTGATGGAACGCAGAATTAATGCTGCTTTCTTGGTATGGATAAAATCAACTTTCAGAGCTGTTTTACCTGCATTCAACACAACGGATTGCATGGTTTGACTCATGGGGGGGAGTATTAATTAGTGAAACAAAAATACTAGATTCTGATATTAAAGTTATACAAATATTTTAGCATTGCATATGAAAATAATCAAATATCATGTAAGAGAATCGTCATTTTTTGGCAGGTACTGAGTAAAAAGCCTTCAAATAAAAGGGTTCACAATAAGCCAGATTGGCAAATATTTGATCAGCAAAAGTCCTATTGGCAAGTGTTGCAAGCTGTTTGGCACTATGTTTTACAGAGCTAAACACCGCATTAGGATGGTCTAGTATGGCTTGGAGCTTGGCTGCTCCTGAACCTGTAAATATTATAACTTGTTTATCTAATAGGTCTCTAAAACTGTCTTGGTCAATAATCCTTGCTTCTGGCTCCAAAATGGGCTCCAATTCAGGAGTATAAAGGGCTGTAAATACTTCCATTCTACGGGCGTCTATCAAGGGGCAATAAATGGCATTGGGGAAGGCTGGAGCTTCCTGTTCCAATGCAGCTTGTGCCATGATTTTCAAGGTATTAACTGTGATTAAGGGTTTGTCCAACGCATAACAAAGGCCCTTGGCCGATGCCATAGCAACCCTCAAACCCGTATAACTTCCAGGCCCTTCGGCTACTGAAATGGCATCCAATTGACTAAGCTCAAAACCCGTTTCTTGCATTAATTCCTGAATAGAGGGTTGTACAAATGACCCGTGCTGTTTTTGGTCTTGACAACTGCGCATTCCCAATAAAGTATCACCCTTGGTTAGGCAGATGCTAGCAAATTCAGTGGCAGTATCAATATGTAAAATCAATGGTTGCATTATGATCCTTGATTTAGTAAAAGTTCAGATGCTTCCCTGACCAATTCAGGAGCTGGTTGGTAACGAGGGTGTTCTTTCTCTAGTGTTTTGAGTAATTGCAAGATCTTAGTCAACCCAATTTTATCAGCCCATTCAAAGGGGCCAAGAGGATAATTGGTTCCCAATTTCATGGCTGTATCCATATCTGTTTTTGAACTAATCCCATCGCCATAGGCAAAAAAAGCTTCATTGATAATCATGGCAATGACCCTAGCAGCAACCAAACCTGGCTCATTGGGTACCCAAGTAAATTCCTGTTGCAGTGTTTCTAAAACCAGTTGCGCTTTGGCGCGATGGCTAGGGTGGTCATTTCCCAATTCCCAAATTTTGCGCTCTAAAAAACCATTCCATCCATTGATCCTGATGGCGTTTTCTGGTAAAGAAGCGGCATCAGTTGTCAGCGCATTGACAAAAATGGGTTGGTGGTGTACCCAAGAAAAAGCAGGTCCATCCTCCTCATAGCAAAGGTCAAAATAAGCATCTGCTTGTTTATCTGGATCTTGGTCATGCCAAAAAATGCTAGCATTGGCAGCAATGGGTAATGCAGCAAAGATGGCTTTTTGACTAGAACTTGCTTTAACTAGAATTTGCATGTAACTGAATGAATTGCAAATTTAGGTTGGCTGGTTCAAGGAAATGCATCAATTTGCCACCATAAAAGAATTATTATGGCAAAACAAGTGATCAATACAGAAAAAGCCCCTTCACCCATTGGGCCATATAGCCAAGCTGTGAGAGCCAATGGCTTTGTGTTTTTAAGTGGACAAGTAGCATTTGTTCCTGAAACGGGAGAATTAGAACAATCTAGTTTGGAAGCAGAAACACACCAAGTAATGAAAAATATTGCAGCGGTATTGGCCGAGGCAAAAATTAGTTTTGAACACGTGGTTAAAACCACCATTTTCTTGAGCGATATGTCTTTGTTTGCCCAAGTAAACGCAGTCTATGGTACTTATTTTACTGGAGACTTTCCTGCAAGAGAAACCGTGGCAGTAAAAGGATTGCCAAGAGGTGTGAATGTAGAAATTAGTATGACAGCTGTTGAGAAATTATAATTTCCGAATAGTATAGGTTGTTTTGAAAACCTTTGTAGTATGGGGTTCCAGGGTTTGGAGCCCCATTTTATTATTAAAAGCGTCAGGTGCTGAACTCAGGTTTTCAATGGCAATCATATCCCTGGTTGGTGGTGTATAAATTTGCAAATAAGGATAACTGCTTTCTGGTTCAATGGTTAATGCCAGTGACTGATTAGATAGCGTACAATAAGGTTGTCCCAAAGACTTGTCTAGTTCAAAACAATTATCCAGAAAAATGCCATTCAAACTGGCGCCTTGAACAAATCTATTGTCTTCTATGAGTTGGCCTGTAGGTAATAAGTCTGCATCAAATTCCAATTGTTGGTTACTGCTGAACACTATACTACAATCGTCAACAGTTCCGCCCAGATTAAAATAGGGATGCCATCCATCACTTAGTGGAATATTGGAGGGGCTGGCATTGGTAACACTGGTTTCCACACTCAGTTGGTTGCCCTTTTCCAGTGTCCACTGAACCTGAATTAAAAATGGAAAGGGATAGCCCGCAACATTGCCAGGATAGCTATAAAGCATTTCAACTTTGGCATGATGCATATTGGCTTCAGTATATTGAATCTCATAAATGGCATCGTATAAAATACCGTGAATAGCATGGTTGGCTAAGAAAAATTTCTTCACTTGAAAATGGTCATCATCCCAAACATATTTTCCCTCTCTCATTCTGCATACAAAGGGAGAAAGCTTGGCGCTTTTGAACCCATTGGTAATATTGTTCTGAGCATCCTCTACTGATTCAAAACCAGCAACCACATTGGTTTTATTGGAACCATCTATCATGCTAAACGCATTTAATAAAGCCCCAAAAGCATAAATCTGGGCTTCCGTTTTACTGGTTGCGTCTTTAAGTGTAATAACAGGTGCAGCTTGTGAATGGTCTATATGAACGGAGAATGACATAGTTATGGCTTAAAGCATAAAAATAACGAAAGTTTTCTTGCAGATAGAGCAAAACCACAATCAGATATATGCTAAATTGTCTAAAGAATTCTCGTATGAACCAAATAGTTGTTACCCCTAACAATACTACTAGCAAGTACCCATTAATCTTGCCCATTGTGGGGATTATTGCCTTTGTTTCATTGTATATTTTAGCCAGTTTACAATACCCAGGCGGCTCACAAGCTGACCCACAGTCTAAGGGCTTTAGTTGGATGAATAATTATTTCTGCAACCTACTAAATCAAACTGCTATAAATGGGCAAACCAACCAAGGACAGACATTTGCCCTTGCTTCCTTAGTAGTTTTAGCAATATCACTTGCTTTGTTCTGGTGGAGCTTTCCCAATTATTTGCCATTAAGCCAAATTCAAACTAAGATCATTAGAATAACTGGGGTCAGCTCCATGGTAATGGCTTGTCTATTGTTTACCAATATTAATCATGATGTAATCACTAATACCGCATCTCTATTTGGTTTAATAGCCATTTTGACAAGTATGTGGGCATTGTATCAAAACAAACAAATGGCCATTTTTGTATTTGGGCTATTCAACTTGCTCTTGGTGCTTTTAAACAATTGGTTCTACTATGATCCTAGTTTAATTAAGTATCTTCCGCTTGTTCAGAAAATCAGTTTTGCATCTGTTCTTATTTGGATGATTTGGATCAACTTAAATTGGTTCTTTGCCAAACAAAATGAAAAACCCTAATCATGTCTATCATTATTTCTCTTTGTGTATTACTCTTGCTGAGTTATGTTTTTGACCTCAGCGCTTCTAAAACCAGAATTCCCACAGTCATTTTATTAATTGCCTTGGGTTGGGGTGTAAAACAGGCTTCCTCTTTTTTGGGTTTCCAAGAACATAATTTAAATCCTATTTTGCCATTATTGGGAACAGTTGGTTTGATCTTGATTGTGCTAGAGGGATCTTTAGAATTAGAGATTAATCGTTCTAAATTACCCTTAGTGGGAAAGTCTTCACTGATTGCTTTAATTCCCATGCTAATCTTGAGTGTTGGGCTTGCTTGGGCATTTGATTATTTTGGCCACACGGGTTTTAAAATTGGTTTGGTCAATGCCATTCCCTTTACCGTAATCAGCAGTGCCATTGCCATTCCCAGTGCTAGAAATCTTTTGTCAGACCAAAAGGAATTTGTTACTTATGAAAGCAGTTTATCAGACATTTTTGGCGTAATCCTATTCAATTTTGTGGCATTGAATGATGAATTTACAGCTGCGTCTTATGGTGAATTTTTTATTCAACTTATCTTGATTCTGGCTATCAGTTTGGTAAGCACCCTCTTATTGTCTTATTTATTAGGCAATATCAAACACCATGTAAAATTTGTGCCAATCATGTTGATGGTTGTTTTAATCTATGCTATTTCTAAAACCTTTCACCTACCATCCCTGATTTTCATTTTGTTGTTTGGTTTGTTTTTGGGAAATGTGGATGAATTAAAACATTTGAAGTTTATTCAAAAATTAAAAACGGAAAACCTACAAGAAGAGGTACATAAATTCAGAGAACTGATTACGGAGATCACTTTCATGATTCGCTCTTTATTCTTTTTGCTCTTTGGTTTTTTAATTGAAACAAAGGAATTACTCAATCTTGCTACCATTAGTTGGGCCATTAGTATAGTTGCTGCCATATTCTTAATCCGATGGCTTTGTTTAAAGGCCTTTGGCTATCGCGCCAGCCCTTTATTATTTCTTGCCCCAAGAGGTTTGATCACCATTTTATTGTTCTTGTCTATCCCACTTACACAAGTAGCTGGAATTGCCAATAAATCCTTAATTATTCAAGTGATTATTCTTTGTGCCCTCATTATGATGGGAGGATTAATGATGCAAAAACCTGTTAAGGATATTGAATAAAAACTAACGGCTGTTAACTATTGACGCCAAACCTGTATTTTTGGGGTTCAAGAATTACAGTAATGTCATATACCCCACAGCATAAGATCAGGATTGTAACAGCCGCCAGCCTTTTTGATGGGCATGATGCTGCCATTAATATCATGCGCCGAATTTTGCAAAGCAAGGGCGCAGAAATTATCCATTTAGGACATAATAGAAGTGTATTAGAAATTGTTGAATGTGCCATTGAAGAAGACGCGCAGGGCATTGCCATTACCTCTTATCAGGGGGGGCATATAGAGTTTTTTCAGTACATGAAAGACCTACTTGACCAGAATGGATGCGGCCACATTAAAATTTTTGGCGGTGGTGGTGGAACCATTCTTCCAGAAGAAATTAGACTACTACACCAATACGGCATTACCCGCATTTATAGCCCAGACGATGGGAGACAAATGGGTCTGGAGGGAATGATTGAAGACCTGATTAAACACTGTGATTTTGCACTGCCTGCAAAAGCAAATTTGGCCAAAGCCATGACAATGGTCCAGGCAAAAGATATTCGCAAAATTGCCCGCCAAATTAGCAACGCAGAAAATGCAGTGCCGTCTGGTGATAGTTTAGAACAGACAGATAAGAAAATTCCGGTCTTGGGTATTACGGGTACTGGTGGTGCAGGAAAAAGTTCTGTAACTGATGAAATGGTACGCAGGTTTTTGCACTATTATGACAACAAAACCATTGCTGTAGTATCTGTTGACCCCTCTAAGAAAAAAACAGGGGGTGCCCTATTGGGCGATAGGATTAGAATGAATGCCATTTCTCATCCCAGGGCCTATATGCGCAGCATGGCCACACGAGATGATAATACGGCCTTGAGTGCTTATTTGCAAGAAGCTATTGACGCTTGCAAAGCCATGGATTTTGACCTGATTATTTTAGAAACTGCTGGGGTTGGTCAAAGTGATGCCAGTATCTTGGATTATTGCGATGCTAGTTTGTATGTGATGACGCCCGAATATGGTGCCGCTTCACAACTAGAGAAGATCAATATGTTAGACTATGCAGACCTGGTTTGCATCAATAAATTTGACAAAGCAGGCGCTTTAGATGCGCTGCACGATGTACGCAAACAATTCAAGCGCAACCACAACCTCTGGACTGCCAAAGACAGCGAATTACCCATTGTAGGTACCATTGCTTCTCAGTTCAATGACAGTGGTGTCAATGAATTATTTGAAAGAGTGATCACTGTGTTGGAAGCCAAGACTGGATTGAGTTTTGGAGAAACTAGTACCAGGTTGTTTAAACAAGACCGGGAACATGCTACCACTACCCAGTCCCAAATTATTCCTCCCAAACGGGTTAGATATTTAACAGAAATTGCTGACAAGAATAGGGAATATGATGCATGGGTCAAAGAACAATCAGCACTGGCTTCAAAGCTGTATCAAATAGAAGGAACCATCAAAACTATGATGGGAGAAAAGTCTTTTAACCAAGCAGAGCAGTTGACATTTTTAGAAAATTTGAAGAATCATATTGCTGCTAAAATTGACAGCTCTAATCAGACATTGATACAAGGTTGGCCTGCAGTAGTAAAAAAATACCAAGCAGACTTTTTAGAATATCAGGTGAGAGACAAAACCCTCAAACTAGCTTTAACCGGGCAGTCATTGAGTGGAACCAGAATACCTAAAATTACTTTACCCAAATACCAAGACTGGGGAGATTTACTCAAATGGCAATTACAAGAAAATGTGCCTGGTGAATTTCCTTATACAGCGGGTGTATTTGAACTAAAAAGACAAGGCGAAGACCCAACCAGAATGTTTGCAGGTGAGGGTGGTCCAGAAAGAACCAATAAACGTTTTCATTATGTTTCTTTAGGTCAGCCAGCTATTAGATTGTCTACTGCTTTTGACAGTGTCACCCTTTATGGAGAAGACCCTGCGCCAAGACCTGATATCTATGGTAAAGTTGGTAATAGTGGCGTAAGTATTGCAACAGTGGATGATGCTAAAAAATTGTATAGTGGTTTTGACCTCTGTGATCCCAAGACCTCTGTAAGTATGACCATTAATGGTCCTGCACCCATTGTATTGGCTTTTTTCATGAATGCAGCCATTGATCAACTCTGTGAAAAATACATTACGGAACATCAATTATGGCCACAGGTAGAAACCTATCTAGAACAAAAATTCAAGAATAGTCCAAGACCTATTTATTATAACCCCGCTTCACCAGAAAGATTGCCAGAAGGCAATAATGGCTTGGGTTTGAAGCTTCTTGGTGTTAGTGGTGATGAAGTACTTCCTACAGATGTTTACCAACATTTAAAATCCCAAGCACTGACCCAAGTTAGGGGTACCGTGCAGGCCGATATTTTAAAAGAAGATCAGGCACAAAATACTTGCATCTTCTCTACAGAGTTTGCCCTCAAATTAATGGGTGATGTGCAGTCCTATTTTATTGAACAAAAGATTCGCAATTTTTATAGTGTTAGTATTAGCGGTTACCACATAGCAGAAGCTGGTGCCAACCCTATTACCCAATTGGCATTTACTTTGAGTAATGGTTTTACTTATGTGGAATATTACTTGAGTAGGGGTATGCATATTGATGATTTTGCCCCCAACCTCTCTTTCTTCTTTAGCAATGGAATGGATGCAGAATATAGCGTGATTGGCCGAGTAGCCAGAAGAATCTGGGCAAAAGCCATGAAGCAATTGTATAAGGGGAATGATCGTTCTCAAAAACTTAAATATCATATTCAAACATCGGGTCGGAGTTTGCACGCGCAAGAGATTGACTTTAATGATATCCGTACTACATTACAAGCCCTCTATGCCATTTATGACAACTGCAATAGTTTGCATACCAATGCGTATGATGAAGCAATTACTACACCAACAGAAGAGAGTGTACGCAGGGCCATGGCTATTCAATTAATCATCAATAGAGAATTGGGTACCGCTAAAAGTGAGAATCCTAATCAGGGAAGCTTTTTAATGGAAGAGCTAACAGACTTGGTAGAGGAAGCCGTGCTAATAGAGTTTGACCGTATTACAGAAAGGGGTGGGGTATTAGGTGCTATGGAAAGAATGTACCAGCGCAACAAGATTCAGGAAGAAAGCCTGCATTATGAGACACTGAAACATACCGGCGAATTGCCCATAGTTGGGGTGAATACTTTTTTAAATAAGAAGGGTAGTCCCACCATTCTACCTGGAGAAGTCATCCGTTCTACTACCGAAGAAAAAGAACAGCAAATTCAGAACCTGCACCTGTTTTGGAAACGCAATGCCACCAAAAATCAGGCTGCCTTAGAACAACTCAAAACCATAGCATTACAAAATGGGAACCTGTTTGAAGCGCTCATGGAAACGGTTAAATATTGTTCTTTGGGGCAGATTACCCATGCTTTGTACCAAGTAGGAGGGCAGTATCGGAGAAATATGTAGCAAAATAGCTATCTTGAAGCCCGCTAATTAAAAAATATGTTGTTGAAAAGAATCCTTGTTTGTTTGCTGCTCTTGGTGGGCTTTTATTTGAGTTCAGACGCACAGTTTAAAAAATATGATTCCACATTAAAAGTGGCCAAAGCCGGATACCGTGTGTATTGTAATAACAAGAACCCTGAAAAAAATACGGTAACCATTACCCCTGTTGGATTTGAAAAAGAAGCACGTGAAGTAAGTTTTGAAATCAAGGGTAGAATTAAATCTGCTGAAACTGATGACTTAAATAACGATGGATTTCCTGACTTAGTCATGTATATTTTTACAGGAGTAGATGCCAATTTTGGTAAAGTAATTGGTATTTATTCTGAGAAAAATGAAACCATTGGGCCAATTGGCTTTCCTGATATTTTGGATGATCCCAAATTAAGAACTGGGTACCGAGGCTTTGATGAATATTCTTTAATTGAGGGCAACCTCATGCGTAGATTTCCAGTTTATCAACAAGTAGATAGTACTAAGTATGAACCATCAGGTATGATGCGTCAATTGCAGTACCGAGTGGTGCCAGGAGAGAACGGCGCACAAAAATTCAAAGTGATTCGCAGTTTTGAATTTAAGAAACAATAATCCATCATAGCATGAGTCAAGAGGTCTGTGTCATTGGGGCTGGTCCTTCGGGTATAACCGCAGCCAAAAACCTCTTAGACGCTGGGTTAAATGTAACGGTCTATGATTTTGGCAAAGAAGTAGGAGGCAACTGGGTTTTTACTGAAGAAGAAAGTCATTCCTCCGTCTTTGAAACCACCCATATTATTTCTTCCAAAGCCTTTAGTCAGTATGATGATTTTTCCATGCCGGAAGACTATCCGGATTATCCTGGTCACAAACAACTAGCTGATTATTTTCAGGCATATGCCCGTGAGTTTAATCTCTATCCCCATATACAGTTTCAAACCCTTGTCAAATCATGTGAGCGCAATGCTGAGGGAAAATGGGTGGTCACTATTGAGAAATTTGGCGCATCTAGTACGCGTGTATTTGACGCATTAGCCATTTGCAATGGGCACCACTGGCAGCCTAGAATGCCCGAATATCCTGGTACATTTAGTGGAGAGTTGATTCATTCACACGTAGTAAAACGCTTTAGCAGATTTGCAGGTAAAAGGGTGTTGGTAATTGGTGGTGGTAATTCTGCCTGTGATGTGGCAGTAGAAAGTAGTAGGGTGGCTAGTAGCGTAGACATGAGTTGGAGAAGGGGTTATTGGATAGTACCCAAGTTTATGATGGGCCGTCCGGCCGATGTATTCAGTGCCAAAATCAATTGGTTGCCAAGATTCATCTGGCAAAAGGTATCGGCGTTAAGCCTGCAATTGCGCAATGGCAAGAATGAATTATATGGATTGCCAAATCCAGAAGCACCACTGGGTTCTCACCACCCAACAGTAAATGAAGACTTGTTTTTTAGTATACGCCATGGGAAGATCAAGCCCAGAAAAGACATTGCAAAACTAGAAGGGAATACGGTTCATTTTGTAGACGGAAGCAAGGGAGAATATGACTCCATTGTTGCTTGTACCGGTTATCAGATTACCCATCCTTTTTTTAACAAAAACCTGATTGATTATTCTGAAGGAGCTGTGCCCCTTTGGTTACGCATGATGCACCCCACAATAGAGAATTTGTATTTTATTGGACTATTCCAACCCTTGGGCTGTATCTGGCCAGGGTCAGAACTGCAATCTAAAATTATGGCTAGGGAATTAAGTGGCCAGTGGAAGCGCCCCAAAAATGTACCTGCCTTGATTCAAGAAGAATTGGCCCATCCTGATTTTGAGCAAATTCAAACTCCCAGACATACCATTACCGTAGACTATCACAAATTCCGCAAAAGGCTTCTCAAATATTTGCCCAACCACAGATCCCGGTTTTGAATAGTATGTGATGTTTCTGTTATCTGATTCAATTGGCAAAAGGCTTTTGTATCTTAGTTCCCTTAAATAGCTCCCATGAAATTAGTTAGCAAGATTTTACTTGTTGTTGCCCTATTGACTACAGGACAAGTAAATGCCCAAAGTCTGGATCAAATGCAAGCCCAATCTGTTCGGTTACCCAACGGATGGAGTCTTACGCCAGTTGGCAAAAGCATGCCATTGGGAGATCTGCCATTGAATATGATTTTGAGTAAGTCTGGCAAATTATTAGCAGTTACCAATAATGGACAAGGGGTTCAAAGTATTCAATTAATTGATCCACAGAAAGAGCAATTATTAGATTCTGTAGTCATTGCCAAGAGTTGGTATGGATTGGCTTTTAGTGACGATGAAAAATTCTTGTATGCCGCAGGTGGTCACGATAACTGGATTTTAAAATATGCCATCCAAAACAAGAAATTAGTATTGCAAGACAGTATTGTCCTTGGAAAAAAATGGCCCAATAAAATTGGACCATCCGGAATTGCATTGGATAACGCGGCTAATAAATTGTATGTTGTTTCAAGAGATAGTAAATCACTCTATATAGTTGATCTTTTAACCAAGACCCACCAGCAATATCAGTTAGATGGAGAAGCGTATGCTTGTTTATTATCTCCTGATAAAAAAGAATTGTATATCAGTTGCTGGGGTTGTGACAAGCTCTATGTATTTGATACAGAGAAGAACAATATTGTCAGCAATATTCCTGTGGGTGATAATCCAAATGAAATTTGTTTGAGTAAAAAAGGCAATTGGGCCTATGTTGCCAATAGCAATGATAACGCTGTTTCAGTAATAGATCTGAAAAACAGAAAAGTAGTGGAAACCCTAAACGCTGCGTTGTATCCTGACGCGCCCAATGGTTCTACTACCAATGGTTTGGCGCTAAGTGCAGATGAAAAAACTATTTATATTGCCAATGCAGACAATAACTGTTTGAGTGTGTTTGACGTGAGTAAGCAAGGCGCCAGTAAGAGCAAAGGATTTATTCCTGTTGGTTGGTATCCCACCAATGTGAAAGTTTTAGGTAAGAAAATCCTAGTTAGTAATGGTAAAGGATTTTCTTCCATGGCCAATCCGTATGGTCCAAGCCCATATGTTGGCAAACAAGAAGTTGTATATCAGCAAGGGGATCCTAATAGACCCATTGGTGTTCAATATATAGGAGGGTTATTCAAAGGAACACTCAGCATTATTGAAACTCCTTCAGAAGCACAGTTGGCATTGTATTCTCAACAAGTCTACAAAAACACACCTTATAAAAAAGAACAAGAAACCGTTGCTGTAGGCGAAGAGGGAAATCCCATTCCAAGAAAAGTGGGAGCAGCTAGTCCTATTAAACACGTGTTTTATATTATCAAAGAAAATAGAACCTATGACCAAGTATTGGGCGATGTAAAAGAAGGAAATGGTGATCCTTCTTTGGTTTTGTTTGGCGAAAAAGTAACCCCCAATCAACACGCTTTGGTAAAGCAATTTGTGTTGTTAGATAATTTTTATGTAGATGGAGAAGTGAGTGCCGATGGTCATAATTGGAGTACAGGTGCTTATGCTACTGATTATTTAGAAAAAAACTGGGTCAATAGTTATGGTAATCGTGGAGGTAGTTATGATGCAGAGGGTAATAGACCTGTTGCCAATAACAAGGGTGGATTTATTTGGGATCATTGTAAAAAAGCGGGTGTTTCTTATAGGACTTATGGAGAATTTGCAGACAATGGCAAAGCCAATATACCCGTGTTGAAAAATCATTTTTGCCCTTATTTTACCAGCTATACCCATGAAGTAAGAGATACAACTAGGTTTAGTCAATGGAAGCGTGAATTTGATTCCTTATTAATCGCAGGTGCTGTTCCAAGTTTTAATAGTTTGCGTTTTTGCAATGACCATACGGAGGGTATGAAAAAAGGAAGACCAACTCCTTTTGCGCACGTTGCTGATAATGATTTGGCGGTGGGTATGTTTGTAGAATATTTGAGTAAGAGTCCTATTTGGAAGGAGAGTGTGGTCTTTATTTTAGAAGACGATGCGCAAAACGGTGCAGACCATGTAGACGCACATAGAAGCCCGGTTTATGTTGCCGGTGGATTTGTAAAAAGAGGATTTATAGACCATACCATGTATTCCACTTCTTCCGTATTAAGAACCATGGAATTGATTTTGGGTATACCACCTATGAGTCAATATGATGCAGCTGCAACCCCACTTTGGCGCTGCTTCACCAACCAACCCAATGCAACTGGATTTACGGCACTAAAGAATAAGGTTGATTTTAATGACAAGAACACGGCTATGAATGAATGGCAACGTAGAAGTGAAAAATTCAATTTGGCTAAGGAAGACGCCGTACCTGATTTAGAATTCAATTATGTATTATGGCATGGTATTAAAGGAGACAATGTGCCATTCCCTGGACCCAAGCGTGCGGCTTTTTATAAAGAAGGAAAAAAGGCGGATAAGGATGATGATTAACGTCCAGAGAGCAAGACTATTTTAGTGGCTATTTTTTCTTTGCCAGTATCGTCTCTGACAATGACTAAATACACCCCACTTGCTGCTTTAGAGCCAGTATAGCGATTTCCATCCCAAATAGCTTGACCACCCAAGGCCCTGGTTTGGTAAACCAATTGACCATTGAGCTCTGTAATTTTTACCAGCGCATTATTGGATAAACCACGTATGGCAATGGTTCCGTTATATCCTGCTGGAACAGGATTAGGGAAGACCAATACATTTTCTTGTGTGTTGCCTCCCTCGGTGGCGGTACTTCTGAAACTACAAATGCCATTGGTGCTGGCAATAAATACCTCTCCGGTAAAGCTGTTGATGGCCAATTTTTTTATGTCATTACCCAAGAGTTGACTATTGTCCTGTGTAAAGCGGTAAATAATTTTATCCCCTTCGGGCGATAAAAGCCATAAGCCATTCTTGGTGCCTACCCATTTTCTATTGGCCCCATCTACCGCAATGGATTGCACGTCTTCGTCTTGAAACAATAAACCAGCAAACCTATCTTGTTGCACTACCGGAAGTAGGGCTTCACATCCATTACCAAAAACCTCATTGCTACACTGGATAATGCCTATCCCCTTGTCCGTACCCACCCAGATAAAGCCGTTTTTGTCCATGGCCATGCAGCGAACATTGTTGCTGGGTAGATTCCCATTGCCAGATCCAGCCAAGTAATTTTTCCACCTATCGTCACTGGTAGCGTCAATGCTATTGCCGGGTTGGTAACAAAAAATGCCATTCCCTTTTGGGCTAATCAACCAGATTTGCTGTTCTTGGTCTACCAATATTTGACTAAGGGCATTTTCAGTATGAGAGAATGGTATTCTAATGGATGCCCAGCTACTATCTTTTTTACGTACCTGAATATTTTGTGCTGCACCATAGTTGGCTATCCATAAATTACCTGCCTGATCAAAAGCCAGACCAGATACTCTATAACTATTTGGATCACCCAAAGCGGGTTGCAAACTGCTATTTTTCTGTTTGTAAATGCTGGTCTGATTTTCTTTAAAGCGCACCAGCCCACCACCATAAGATCCTGCCCATAGAGCGCCATCTCTAGGGTCAATAGCCAGACTTACAAAGTCCAATACTGAATCTAAAACAGGCTGGTTAAAATAGCCCTTAAAATTCCAAGAATCGTCTATGTAATCATAGACCCCATTTCTATTGTATTGGTAATTCCAGGCATCGTTCACAGAACCAGCGGCTGCATACAAATGCTCTGATTGAAAAACCAAATCGCCAGTGGCAATACCCAATGGGCCATTAGGAAGATATTGTTCTGAAGCACCGTTTTCAAATTTGGACAAACCCCCAAATAAGTCCGCAACCCAAATGGCTGATCCATCTTGAATAGCATTTTTGGGAAAGCTGATGACACCAGGCTTTGATAAATTTTGAACAATGCCGCCAGCTTCATTTAAAAGCAATACTCTTGAAGCACCACTAGTTTTTCTTTGACAGATCTGTAAGCTATTACCACTGACTGTTACATTGGTGATAGGCCATTCTTTGTCTGTATAGAAAAGACTAAATAATCCATTGTTTTGCAAGAACAGACTATCGTTTTTGACCGCCAAGATTTTATTATTCAGGGTTAATACCTGTTGAACAGCCCCAGTGCTCAATCCATTTGCCGCTCCCAATAAACGCCAGTTATTGCTATTGGACAAATTGGGGTCCAAAATAATTGCTTTTTTTAGCCCTTCTTCTGTTGCTGCATAAAAATCTGTAGCATCAGCAGTAAAAGAAAAGACAGATACCTGGGCCCCATTTTTACCCAAGAACCAACTGTCTTTGATTTCATATTTTCCTAGGTCAGCTATCACTATGCCCAAGCCCGTACTCAGATAGGCAAGTCCGTTTCTGCAAAAGATACTAGCAATGCGTTTGTTGCCAGCAATGGTAGATCGTTTAATGTCACCAATATTTTTGACAATACTACCCTTTAAAACATCCAAATTGCTATTGGTATAAGCGATTACTAATTGCTGACTTTCTTGGTCCCAACCTATTGCGCTAATGTTCAGATCATTCAAGCCATTCATCTTACTATACCTGTTCAAGCTGCCTTCTTGGTTAACACTAAATACGGCATTATTGCTAGCACAGTAAAGTTGGTTCCCTTTTATTACTTGCTGGGCTTGTATATAACTCAAGTGCTCGCGCCATTGGCCAATGGGAGGAATCTTGTTTTCCTGTGCATGTAAGCTGTTCAGGCCAATAAATCCTGTAAAAGCCAACAGGGATAAGCCTTTGATAGCATAGGTGGTCATTTGATCTAAACTGATTTTGCTATAGAAAAAACCGCGCATAGATTAAAGTTAAGCATTGCAGCAAACTGCAGGTTTTTTGTAGCAAAAATCCTACAAAAGAATCCCGTCTCTTGTTACAATAGCTGCAAATGTCATGATGCAACTTTACAGTATTGCATTAAGAGCGGATTAGCAAGCAAATTAGATATCCTTAACCCCTAATAGTATGTCAACAAGCAGAAACAGTTCTATTCAAGCGCATCAAGCACCAGGAAGCTTTTCATTCCAACATCAACAACGTTTATTAGAGAAAAAATTTAGTGCCAAGCGCAAACAAAGTTGCTGGATAGAAGACTTTTATAACAAATCGGTTTTGGGAAGCTAACCAACTAACTGATAAAGTCAGAAGCCAGTAAATTGATGGAGAAGCAATTAGGGGTGCTCCCCATCAACAATGAAATCCCTTCCTTTCCAGGAGGGGATTTCTTAACTAGATCCAATGTCCAAAACTGAAAAGTGGCGGGCTTATAATATTTGATTTGTTAACCCAACCAATGATGACTGAAAAGTTAGCCCATACGATGTCTACATCGTTCAACCGAATTGTTTTGGTGGATGATGATGCATTAACCAATATGCTGAATCGTAAAGTGATACAGTCAGTTAATCCAAACATGCCAGTAGAGGTTTTTTTAGACGTTGATGACGCGCTTGATTTTTTAAAAGAGTCAGATAAAGATGGAGGATGCTTGATCCTTTTAGACATTAATTTTCCTGGAAAAAATGGATGGGACTTTCTTGATGAATATCAATTATTTAAAAAGCCCAGTAAAATAATTATGTTGTCTTCCAGTATTGATACAGGTGACCAACGAAAGGCAAAATCACATCCCTTGGTATTGGATTATGTAACCAAGCCCCTTTCTTTTGAATTTGTTGAATCTATTTTCCCTAGATAAAAAACCTTTTCTAGTAGGATAATTACATATCAATCAGGCCATTCCTTATGGCAAAAATGGCCAAGCCAGTCCTGGTTTTGATTTGTAATTTTTTAAACAGGTTATCTCTATAGGTATCAATTGTTCTTGGACTAAGACTCATGTCTTCTGCAATTTCCTTATAGGTTTTATCTGTGCAAATCAACTTTAAAAAGCAGAGTTCATTGTCACTCAAATGCTGAAGTGGCAAAACCTGCATTTCTGTTGTTTCATCCTGATTAATATAATGCATCAGTTTATTACTAACAAGGTCATTGATAAAATAGCCCGTGTCACGAATATTATTCAATGCGGATCTAAAAATCTTTGGATTGCTATCTTTTAATATATAGCCCCTTGCTCCATTTTTCAACATCCGGATAATGGCTCCATCATTTTCCAGCATACTCAATACCAAGACTTTGGTGTCTGGTAAATTATTTTTAATCCAACCAGCCGTTTCGTATCCATCCATTACTGGCATGGTTATGTCAAGTAAAACTATATCTGGTGCTGGTTTACCCTTCATATTGTTGATAAAGACCTTTCCATTATCAGCTTCCATAACAACTTTAAAACCTTCAAAGGTATTTACAATGGCGGCCAGACCGGAACGCAATAATTCATGATCGTCAACTAGTGCTATAGTGGTCATTTGAGTATGGGTTGATTGTTTATTTCAAATACAATAGAAGTTCCTTCCTGCTCACTACTTTTAATACTCACAGCAGAATTAATCATTTTGGCTCGGGTAAAAATATTCTGCAAACCAATGCCAGTTTTGTTTTCTTGCAATTTACTGGTATCAAAGCCTTTTCCGTTATCAGAAATTTTCAATAAATGGCATTGTGGACCCTTAGGTTCAATATCAATGATTATTTTACTTGCATGTGCATGTTTAATAATGTTATTCAACACTTCTTGAACCATTCTGTATAAGATCAGGCTATTGTCATTGTTGACAAAGGAAAGGGAGCTGATTGGGGCATTAAATTCAGTACTGTATTTACCTGTTTTTTCAAGTTGCTGTAACAAAGATTTTAAGCCTTCTACTATCCCAATTTCTTGTAATCTATTACTGTTTAAATTATGGCTTAGCGTTCTTAAGTCACGAATCACTTTACCCAATAATTCATCTGTTTTTTCAAAATGAACATCTGGTAAATTCTCTGCAAGCACATTTAAGTTGATTCTTACAAGACTAAGAATCTGACCAATATTGTCGTGAATTTCTTGACTAATATAATTGAAAGTATGCTCTTGAATCTCCAACTGGGTTTTCAGCAAGGTCTGCTCAAAGCGATTCCGCATCTCTTCTTTTTCCATTTTATACTTCCTTTGTCTGCGTAGGAAGAAAAATATCAGGATTAAAAAGAAAATACCAACCAGTACAAAAAATACCGATGCAACTACAATTGTGACAAGGATTCCTTCCTGTTCTTTCGGCATATAAGAAATGAAATGCTAAACGAAGTATATAAAATGATATTCAAGCTGCGGTTGATAAATACATAAATCCTCTTGCCTTCCTGGATCATATCACTACTTCTAAGATATTCAAACAAGGCATTAATAATTACCGAACCTAAATAGAATAGGAGTAATCCAACACAAATCCAAAAAAATGGTTGTCTAATTAAGTTCTGGGTAATTTGCTCCGGTAATACCCATTCGTAAAAGAAACAGCAACAAAAAAATACCATAAAAAAGGAACCTAGTAATAAGGTATATGTATGGAAATTTTCTGACCCTTGAATGTAAATATAATTAAGCGAAGAAAATAAAATCAGGACTGGCATGGAAGCATAAGCCAATAAGCGTAAAAACTTCAATTGGAAGTTAGATGCAAAAAGGTATGCGTAAAAAAGGAATTCAATCAGGTTGAATATATTGTATATCCAATAGTTACGATTTTTAATTCCATAAGTAACTGCTAGGTATCCAACAAATTCAACGATTACTGTAAGCAACAAAAATGGTATAAAGTATACCATTTTTGTTTGTTTCAGTGCTGTATAACAAAATATTGCAATCACGAGACTGAGCATCTCGAAAAAGAAGTCAATCGACATCAAAGGCTCGTTTATGGATAAATTTGTCCGTGGTTCAGATAGTCAGAGAAATCAAGTTCAGCCAATTCATTGGTTTTAACAATGCCACCAAAAGATTTCTTATTGTTGTTTCCGCTGAAGAAGATGGTTGTTCTACCAATCAAATTCTTACTTGGTGCAGTTTTTTCAGTGTAAACTCCCAAGTTTACATAAACAACGTCTGATTTGTATTTTGCTTGCAGATTGTTCAAATATTTCTGAACGTCTTTGATTTTAAAGGCTACATACTCAGTACCACCGGATCCAGCTTTTTTGAAAGATTCTGCTAAATCTTCAGCGTCATCACGGTCAATGCTACCATCAGGTTTTCCAGTGCCTGCAGCATTCTGTATAATATTTTCGTCAGTAGCTTCAACAGTAGCTTCCTGTTGTTTCTGGCAAGCCATTAAACACACAACCAGCGACATGGTTACAGCAACTTTGCCAATTAAGGATAGTTTTTTCATAAACTTCTTTTTTAAATGATTCCACTAAGATAACGCCCTATTTGAAAAAATAGTGTCGTAAATCAACTACAAATTGTAATAAAATAAATATAATGTTGATAATCAATAAGTTGAAAAATAGGCATTTTTAAAAATTCGGTGTTTTCACGGTACCAAAAATGGTGGAAACACCTATGTTTACAGGCCTTTTAGACTACTAGAACAAATTCATTTTAAATTTATACGGGAAAAACACCTTTGAAAATACGGTGTTTTAACTGAAAAAACTACCAATTCAAAGCTTAATTTTAGGTCCATCAATGCGCATCCCCCATAAAGCCCAATTAATGAACGCAATCAATTTAGAGAAGAACAGCCTGGAAGAAAAGGCATTGTTGTTAGAATCGGTTTTCAAACACCTTATGGATTTGGTTTTTGTATATGATCTAGCATCTGGAACTATACAAATGCGTAACCCTGCCATGAATAAATTGGTTGGTTTGCCAGAAAATTCCACAGAAGATATTGGAATTGAACAAGTTAAGGGAATGATTCATGCAGATGATCTTTCCTTGATAGATGACATGGAAACCAAAGTGAACCAATTACAGGAGCACGAGGTAGCCAGTATGGAACTTAGGGTAAAAACAGGTTCAGATACCTATACTTATTATTTGGTTAGAATTTCCATATTCAAACAAGTTGAAAATGGGGCTAAGCAACTATTGGCAATGGCCCAAGACATGTCTGAAAAGCGCAAATATGAATTGCACAAACAGCGCAACATTAATACACTCAGAGAACTTTCTTTTATCACTTCTCATGAATTGCGTCATGAATATGCAAAGATTCAATCTATCATACAACTAGTTGACAATAAATTTATTGATGAGAATGAAAGACAGGTATTATTAGCAGAAGCTAAACAGTCTATTCAAATTATTAATAGTAGTATTTTTAAGATCAATCACAAACTCTCATTTAATCAAAATGATAGCTTTTTTGAAAGCACAGGTGTTCTGGCTAAATTCAAAAAAGTGCTCTTGGTAGACGATGATGCATTGACCAATATGTTGAATAAGAAAATTATTCAAATGGTCATCAAAGACATGCCTATAGAGATTTTCACTAATCCAGATGACGCTATCAATTATCTCAGAACAAGTGATCATGAAGGCGATTATCTGATTTTCTTGGATATCAATTTCCCTGAAAAAAATGGTTGGGACTTTTTGAATTTATACACCAAATTTGATACCAAGTCTAAAGTCATCATGCTTTCATCTAGTATTGATAATGACGACAGAAATAGGGCTAGGAGTTATGATATGGTCATTGACTATATTACTAAGCCGCTTTCTGTAGATTTTGTTGAAGGAATCTTAAAAGGATAACCCTATTTTTTCTGGCGCAACCACTTTCTAATGCTATGATTGTTCACATAAGCAATTACCAATAGTATGCCAATAGCTGCTACTATTGTGTAGCCAGAGATAAAGGGAGACAGAATTATTTGTTTTCCTTTTAAGAATTGGTAAAGCCAGTATTGTGTTGCACTTATCAAGATTAATCCAAAGGCCGCTATCCAAATATTGGGCGGATAAAAACGTAGCATTAAGAAACGTTTTAATTGTTTTGGAGAACTACCCATCAAAACCAATAAGGCAATTTCATCTTTACAAGAAGCAATGGTTAATTGAATAAATAGTGTAAAGATTAGTAAAGCAAATACCAATAAAAGAATGCCAGTGATGCCAGAAATATTGACTACAAAATCTACTACTTGACGGTATTTACTAAACCTAGTTTTGTCTGCATCAGTAGTTAAGCCCTTTTCTTTTAAATATTTCACTAGTAAAGGATTACCGGGGTCTTTTGTTCTAATAACTACTCTAGAAGAAGCATTGGTTCCTGGACTATTGGCAAAACGTTTGTTGGCCCATTCCATAAACGATTGCGGCACCAACATAGAAGAAATTCTATTGCTTAAACCCACCACTCTTCCATTCATACTCAATGGTCCACTAGGTGTTTGAATAGTTACCTTAAAGACCAGCATTTTAACTACTGCAGGTGTTAGCTGTGGAAGGTTCTGTGAAATGGAGAATTGAAAATTATAGATGTCTAAAAACTGGTTGGGTACAATAATGGGTAGGTAGTTAGATTGCTCATTCCATATCCAGTCCTTTGCTGTAATGTCTAGGAATTCTGAAGGAACACTTTCGAATGCTATATCAGTATAAAAAGGAAATCTTTCACTATTACTTTGTATGGCTGCTTTAAATCTACTTGGAATCAAATTTCCCACAGATTCTACAAATGGTTGCGCTTCTATGTCTTTGATCTGCTCTGCTGACAAACTACTTGAACCAATATTCTGGTCCGTCATAATTTTGTTTACCACCAAAAAATTAGCAATACTGTCTTGATTGTCTTTAGCGTGTAAAAGTTGGTAATAGTTTACTTGCAACTGAACAGCCGAAAGAATTAAAAATATGGCTACTGACATACCTACTAATGCCATCAAGAACCGGGTTTTCCCTGCGCTATTCTTGATGAGTTTACTAAGTAGTTGATGAAGCATAATGCTGATTATAGGTAAAGTACTCTTTGGTAGTTGAAATGGTTGTCTGCTTCAAGGTCTGTGATAATAAGGCCTGCGCCTCTAGCCTTACATTCACTGGCAATTAGCGTAGCAGCTTTTTGAATATTAACATCGTCTAAATGACTAAATGGTTCATCCATAATCAACCATTCAAAGGGTTGCATCAAAGCACGAATAATGGCTATTCTTTGTTGTTCGCCATAACTGCAAATAGCAGCTGGTTGATGCAGTATGCCATCAACCCCTAAAAGGGTGGCCATTTCTAGAATAGATTCCGTTGTCTTAAATCCAGGAGATAGCAATCTCTTTAATTCAATATTTTCAAATGCTGTTAGGTTGCCAAATAATTTCAAATCTTGGAATATAACAGACAATTGCTCTTGACGTAATTTGGCCAATGCGTCTTCATCAAAGTCTTTTAAATTTTGATGATTGTACATGACCGTACCTTCATAATCATGACGAATGCCATACAAAATATGTTGGAAACTAGTCTTGCCTGTTCCACTGGGGGCTTGAATCTTTATCCATTCCGCTTGGCGAAACAAGCAATTGGATTTCCAAATAGCAGACTGCTCATGCAGTTTCCTGTCTTTGAGTGGAATAGGGATTAAAGATTGCAAACTAATTTCCATGAACCGGTCTCACATTAATTGGTACGAATAATAGCAGGTACTCCTGAGGGGAACATGCTTTGTTCGCTTTCTTTTTTGGCTGCCATGCGCATGTCAACTGCAATATCAGTGAATAGTCCAGTTAAGGTTGCCAAACTATTTTGCTTTTCATTGTTAAGTCTAATTTCCATTTTACCCTTAACGGCGCCATCCTCAAAATTATCAGTAGTAGCTATTACGTCTTTTAGAATATTTTTGGCAGAACTCATGCTGTTCTGATAATTACTACCAGTGCTATTCATAAACCCTTTAATGGTATTGGTAATATCAAAATAAGCTACAGTTGACTTGCCTTTGAATAAGTTCAGCGCATCATTACCAACAACAGCTTTTGATTTATTAGAAACATATTGCGCATAAGTAAGACTATCACTGGCCATAATCAGATTCTTATCATCAGCTTGCATATAGAGTCCCAATGAAGGAATTTTTGAAGAGATTTTATAAGTGTTTCCTTGTTTGCTAAAATAGCCCAACTCAACAGCTTTGTTCATAATTTTGGCAAAACTGGCAGTATCGCCAACAGGCGCAGTGAAAATCATTTTACCAATGGGTTTTCTAGAAACACTAATGGTAGAATCATTTTTCACACCTATTTCTTTTCCTGGCATACCTAGGTCAGAAACAACTACTGCAATATCTCCTTTTAATGTTTTGTACAAGTCCTGCGCGCTAAATCCGGTCTTATCCATAAAGCTATTAACCAAGCCCTCTACTTCTAATTCTTTGAGTATTCCACCAAAGATGGCTGGATTAAAAGAAGCCATCATGATCATGTTAATATTCTCAGAAGGATAGTGTTCTAGTAATGAAAGATTAACAGTTGGACCAGCATATTTTTTCAGGAGGTTACTTACAAAAGGATTGGTAAAAGTGGTAGTGGTGGCTACTATTTTTCCTTCTTCAAAACTCAAAGTAGCTGCCATATAATTATCCTTAACCAGTTCTTCTAGTTTGGGTAATTGCAAAGGCATAGCACTCAATACATTCAAATAGCTATTGGTACTAGCAAAAGCATATCCATCAGCATTGGTCTTAAACATTTTACTAAATGCATCTACACTTGCCAAAGACGCGTCTTTTTTCTGGGTAAAATACTTATTTACTTCAGCGCGCATGGCTGAATCTGAATTGCCTTTTTCAGGTACCACAAATTTCATGGCAACCGTGTCATAATAAGGCTTTACTTCATTTTGATAAAAAGTTCCAATCACGTTTTTATCATCCCATGCAATCATAGATTCAGGGCTAGTTACCAAGTAGGTGTAGTCTTTTTCTTTTTGGATTTTTTTAGTTCCTAAGCTGGGTTGCCTTTTTAGAAAAGCTTCAAATTCACTACCGCTTTTTAAACCCATGATTAGGTTAACTGCTGTTGATTTTCCAGTATTGGCATTGCCATTTTGTAAGGCAAATAAAAATACTTTGTTGCTCCAGTCCATACCAGCACTGTCTTTAATGGATTGAAACATGGATCTTTCTGTTGTATCCATGGCATTTCTTTTAAAGAGGTGGTTGATCAAGGTATCCATACTGATTCCAGACTTCTCCAATTTGTCTTCCATGTTCTTGGGGTCTACAATTAAGACAGCGCTAGCGTCTTTTGGAATAAACCTTGCTTCTTTAGGGGCATTGCTACCACAAGAACTAATTAAGAAAGCCATTGCAACCAGTGCAGGTATCAGGCGGAATTTGCTAAACATAGTGCTACAATTAAGTTTGTAACGCTAAGTTAGCCCTTAGTATTTAGTAGCCCTATGGAAAATTACCTACTTCAAAATAGACTGATAAACGGCTTCCTGTATGTTTGGTCGCACGTTTAAGGAGCTGAGTTTGTTGTTATTGCGCGTAGGAGTAACCCTATTGGATAAGAAAATATAGACTAGGTTTTCCTTGGGGTCTACCCAAACACAGGTACCTGTAAACCCCGTATGACCAAAGGTTTCCGGAGAAACACTGGCACTTGGATAGGGCTCTTTTCTGCTGGCATTGTCTTTTTCTGGCTTATCAAAGCCCAATCCTCTGCGGCTGATGTTACTATTGTAAGCAGTAAACAATTGAACCGTGGATGCTTTTAACAAACGTTTTCCGTTCAATTCTCCTCCATTCAATAACATTTGATAAAGTTTAGACAAATCATAAGCATTGCTAAATAGACCAGCATGACCTGCTACACCACCAAACATAGCAGCGCCTTCATCGTGCACGTCTCCGCGAATCAATTGCTGACGAAAATGTTTTTCTAATTCAGTTGGCACAATATTTCCTAGTGGGATATGTTTTCTAGGTAAAAATCCCGTTGTGGCCATGTCTAGTGGCTCATAAAAATTGACCCTTGCGTAGTCATTCAAAGGCATGCCACTAATGGCTTCTACCACTTTGCCCAAGAAAATAAAATCATTGTCGCTATAAACATAGTGCCCCGCTTCTGTGAGTTTGCTTTTTAGAATGCGTTGGTACAAACTATCTTGCCAATCATTGCGAACGTATAAATTTTCAGCAGCCCTATATTGGTGTTGCGCATCCTGTTTTGTAGAAAAATATTGTGGCTTGGGAATACCAGTAGCGGTATCAATCACTTCTCTGTAAAAAGGAATAAAGGGATTTAGTCCCGCTTGGTGTAAGAGTACATTTCTAAGAGTTAGTCCAGCTTTATCCGATCCTTTTACCCATGGCAGATAATCTCCCAAAGTTTTATCCAATTCCAGTTTTCCTTCTTCGTACAATTTCATTACAGAAACAGTAGTGGCAGAAACCTTGGTTACAGAAGCTAAGTCATAAACCATGGATGTATTGATGGGTTCTTTTTTGTCAAAATCAGTATAACCAAAAGCTTTGTTATAGGCAATCTTTCCATTGCGTGCTACCAAAACCACACAACCTGGCATGGCTCCACCAGCAATGGCGTCATTGGCAATTCTGTCAATGCGGGCAAGGCTTTCAGCGTCTAGTCCAACTTGTTCTGGCTTCGCCGATGGTAAATAACCAGCATAGGCAATTCCATCACCAACTTTAAATTGATCACATACCGAAACGGGTAATTGACCCTTTGCATGAATTTGACCATTTAATAAACTAGCAGCAGTGATTTGGGTAATAGCATCGTCTTCATAACAGGCTACAATATTGCTGGCATTACAGAGGTATTTCATGCCATAAGGATTGCCAAAAACAAAATTAATTACGGGAAGATTTTGAGCCAGTTGTAATAGGCTAATGGTTTGTTCTGATAATCCATAATTATTGGCTGGTCTGCGGCTAAAATTGTGCATCCCCAAAACAATACCATCGTATTTTTTCAAGATATTGAGTAAACTGTCTTTCTTTTTGGCACCGTCTTTTGGTCCAAAGAAAAATAAGTCTGCTTGATAGTCTTTTTGCACTTGCTCTGCAAATGCATTGCTTTTGTCTATGCCTACTCCCAAATAAGCCACACGCTTGGCTTTCATGGGTAATAAATTGTTGTCAGAAAATTTAAGAAGGGTTAGTGCTTCAGCAGCAAGTCGGGTTTTAATTTCATCAGTTTTGAAGTTGAGGTCGGCCACCAAATGATTGGTATCAATCACTGATTTTTGGTTCAATCCCAAATGGTATTTCACCAACAATACTTTTTTTACTTTTTGGTCAATGATGTCCCAACTCAATTTGCCTGAATCAATAGCTTGTTTAATGGCGGCAATACTGCCAGGAATATCGCCGGGAAGGCAAAGCAAATCATTTCCTGCTATTAAGGATTGTGCAGAAGCAGCTCCTTTAGGAAAGTATTTAGCCACCCCTTGCATTTCTAAAGCATCGGTAAAGGAAATACCCTTGTAACCCAATTCTTCTCTAAGTAATCCATTAATGGTTTTGGGAGAAAGACTGGTAGGCAAGTTTGCAGTAGTATCAATTGCTGGAATAGACAAGTGCGCCACCATTACAGAGCCTACCCCGGCTTTAATCATTTCTCTAAAAGGATAGAGTTCTAATTCGTCTAATTGCTGTCTGGTTTTGTAAATAATGGGTAGGTCTTTATGAGAATCCACAGCCACGTCTCCATGACCAGGAAAATGCTTGGCCGATGCCAATACCCTAGAAGCTTCCATACCCTTCATATATTGAATGCCATAAAGAGCCACTTTGTATTTGTCCTCTCCAAAACTCCGGTCATTGATCACCGGATTCATTGGGTTATTATTGATATCTACATCAGGTGCAAAATTTACCTGAATCCCCAAACGCTTGCATTGTTCTCCAACAGCTTTTCCAAAATCAAAAATTAATTTTGAATCACTAACAGCACCCATCATCAATTGTCTGGGATAATTGATCACAGAGTCTAAACGCATACCAAGACCCCATTCTCCATCAATGGAGATCATGAGAGGGGTCTTAGCAATGGATTGATAAAAATTGGTCAGATTGGCTTGTCTAACAGGTCCTCCCTGAAAAAAACAAAGCCCACCAACATTGTATTTTTTAATAAGATCAGTTACTTCTTGTACGTGCTCAGGCCCAAGATTACTATGTGCTCTAATAATCATTAACTGCGCAATCCGTTGGTCTTTGGAGAGTTTTCTAAATTGCTGTTTGACCCATTTTTTTGCTTGTGGTGTTTCTTCATAAAAAGATTGTGCAAAAAGGGAATTTGCTGAAAAAAGCATCAAGCAGATGGCACTAACAATATTAAATTTCTTCATATAAGCACGTTGAAACTACAAGATAAACATTCTGAAAATAAAAAGCCGCCCAACAGGTGTGGGCGGCTCAATAGCGTTTGAATTTGGATTAAGCTTCTGCTTCTTCTGCAGCATCGTCTTCCACTTCTGTTAACACAGGGTCAATATTATTGGCGGTTAAAATACCAAACCATTTTACCATTTTCTTTAAGTCACTGGCATATACGCGTTCAAAGTCAATATCGGCATATACTTTCTGAAAATAAGCTTTTACAGCTGCAGGATCTTTTTCAGAAGGCTGAGCTTCCCCACTATTCTTCATAGCTTGGAATACTTCTACCAAGTTCACATTTTCGCGAATGGTATATACTTCAATACTCTCAAGGTGAGAGAAATTATGCACACGGCTGCTGACAAATTTTGTTGTTTTGTCGTCTAGTGATTTTACAATGGCACCATCGGTTTTGCTACCAACTAGTTCAAACAAACCGGATAAGCCGGTAATAGAAATCAGTTTACTATACTCCATTATTGATTGTTTAAGAGCTGCAAAGTAAAGATAAAATCAAGCAACTCCCTCTATCGGTTTCAGCCAAGAGGACTTTTAACAGTTGTTCTGACCAAATTTTTATGAAATTTTCTTGCGGATTTGTAAGAATTAGCCCTATTTTGAATAGCCCCGAACACTTAAAACTATCCAAATGAAAAAAATTCTCCTCCCCATTCTAGCCTTGGTGCTTTTTTCTATGCATCAAACATTACAGGCACAAGCCTTCAACGCAGATACTGTAAAAGCACAAATGATTCGTGACTGGCAAAGGGCCAAAGCCTATACGGCCGATTACTTAAAAACCATGCCAGCAGACAATTACGCCAAACACCCTATTGACTCTATTAGAAGCTTTGCGGAGCAAATGTTGCACCTAGCATCGGGCAATATTGGATTAATCTCTACCGCTACAGGTGCCACAAGAATCTACCCCGGTTTTAATATGGAAAAATCGCCAACGGCACAAAACAGAGACTCTGTTGCACATTATGTGAACGCCAGTTATGATTATGCCATTGCTTCTATTACGGCTATGGATCCGGCAAAAATGGGCGAAATAGTTAAACGAGGTGCCAGTGGTACCAGCAGATTTGCTTGGTTGCAAAAAGCATTTGAACACCAGACCCATCACCGTGGTCAGTGTACCATCTATATCCGCATCATGGGAATTAAACCACCCAATGAGCAATTATTTTAAGAAATGCAACAACTGTCCGGTCATTGATTTGGCTGGACAGTTCTCAAAACCGCATCCAGTCTGGCTTTTAGGTCTTCATAAGGGGTAAATCCTCTAGCTAGTAAGTGAAATTTATTGTCTCCCATATGCAACAATACGCAAGGGAACCCGGTAACCTGCAACTGTTTACAGAGCTGAAATTCATAGCGTGCCTGCTCTAAATAGGTTTCGCTGACTAGCTTTTCATAGAAATCCTCTGGGTCAATGCCCCATTTTTCTAATAAATGCCTATATGCTTCTTTATCTGTGAGATCCCTGCCCTCATAGTGTAGGGCATATTGCAATTGTGCAGCAAATTCTACTTGATTTTCAGGGAATTGTTCTTTAAAAATGCAAAGCGCTACGGCCGGCATTTCAGAATTGGGAAACCAATCGCTTTTGTCTGGATTGTTAATATGCCAGAGATAATCATCTCCAAATTTGATCCCCGTAGTAGCTTCTACTGTCTGATAAGCTTGTTGAATATAGCCGGCAGTTACACTAATTGGAATAGGTGTTTCAGGAAGAATCATGCCTCCAGAAAGCACTTCCATGGGAAGAATGGTAGCATAGTCAAGGGCAATTCTTTTAATCACGGGACTAAAACCATAGCACCAGCCACAATAGGCATCATAACAATAGTAAAGCGTAGGATTCATGGTTCAAAGATATATTTTTCTAACTTCGCGTTTCTAGAACGGGATTGCCGTTCCTTAAAATTGATACTATGCCAGGTTTTGAATTGTTTGGTGCTGAGGAAAGAAAAGAAGTAAATGATGTACTGGAAACAGGCATTTTAATGCGTTACGGATTTGATGGACCTAGAAAGGGTATCTGGAAAGCATTGGAATTAGAAAAAGCCATCACCGAGGTGTTTGGATGTGATTTTGCGCAGTTAACCAGCAGTGGTACCGCGGCACTCACAACCGCTTTGAGTGCGCTTGGAGTAGGATATGGAGACGAGGTAATCATGCCATCTTTTACTTTTGTAGCCAGTTTTGAAGCCGTATTAAGTGTTGGAGCTGTGCCTGTTTTGGTAGATATAGATGAGACCCTCACATTGAGTCCTGCTGCAGTGGAAGCTGCTATAACTCCCAAGACCAAGTGCGTGATGCCTGTGCATATGTGTGGAAGCATGGCAGATTTGGATGCACTAAAAGCCATTTGTGAAAAACACAGTTTGATTTTATTAGAAGACGCTTGTCAAAGTATTGGTGGTACTTATAAAGGAAAATCCTTGGGCACCATTGGCGACGCAGGTACTTTTTCTTTTGACTTTGTAAAAACCATCACTTGTGCAGAAGGCGGTGTGGTCATGACCAATAAAAAAGACATTTTTGTAAAAAGCGATGGGTATACGGATCATGGACACGACCACTTGGGAGTAGACCGTGGCGCAGACCTGCATCCTTTTATTGGATATAATTTCAGAATCTCTGAATTACACGCTGCAGTAGGTTTGGCGCAGATTAGAAAGCTTAATGGTTTCTTGGCAACTCAGAAGAAAAACAACAAAGCGTTACGCGCTCACTTAGAAGCCATTCCAGAAATTAGTTTTAGAAAAGTGCCAGACGAAGCTGGTGATAGCTGTAGCTTCTTGAGCTGGTTTTTACCCTCAGAAGCCATTACCAAAGCGGTGGTTGCCGAATTCAAAGAACAAGGCATCATGGCTGGTAATTTCTACTGGTTTGTTAACAACTGGCACTATATCAGCAAATGGGATCACTTAAAAGAAGCCACAACCTTAAATGGGATTAGTGCCCCTCAAAAACAAGCCCTGCTTAGCTTGCAGCAACAACAGTTTCCTGCAAGTGACGCAGTCATGAGTCGTTGTATTTCTACAGCCATCAGTTTGGTTTGGACAGAAGAACAAATTAAGGAGAAGGGTGAAAAAATGGCCGCAGCCATAAAAAAAGTATTGGCCCAGCAATAAAAATTATTGTCTTTTCTTGCCTTCAAGGGCGTCTACATAATCCATGCTACCCAAACGGAAGCGGAAGGGAACTTTAGTGCGCTTTTCTAATTGCAATTCTGTTCTGCAAAAAAAAGCTAGGTTTTTAGTATACAAGTTCTGGGGAATGCTGCGAATAGAGAAATATTTCAAACTATCTGCTGATTGAGGCTTGCTTGCAGGGAATAGTTGCTGGGCATGGCTTTTGGTGGCTGTAATTAGCAATAAATTCACAAACAAACAAATTGGTTTCAAGTGCTTCTTAGTTTTATTTGTATGTAAATTTACAACCGAATAAGTTAAGGATTACCTATTAATAAAAGGAAATCTAAGCGCGGAACAAATACGGAAAAATGTCTTTAAGCCAGTCCCTTCAACAAAAACTATTACAAAAACTGTCTCCACAGCAGATTCAGTTGATGAAATTGTTGCAGGTGCCAACTGCCAATTTAGAAGAAAGAATCAAGGAAGAACTAGAAGAAAATCCTGCATTAGAAATGGACGAGGAAGGTCATGAAGATGAGTTTGGAGAAGATTTGCAAGATGATTTTGATAGTTCTACGGATGAATCTATGGATGGGAGTGAGGAGGATTATGAGAATGCAGACATGACCGAATACATTGTGGACGATGATGGTGAAATTGCAGACTACAAAACCAGAGATGATAATTATCCCGAAATGGATGATCAGAAAGTGATTCCAATTAGGGTAGAGACCAGTTTCCATGACATGGTCATAGATCAATTGGGTATGTTGGAATTAGACGAACGAAGTTTTAAAATTGCCGAGCAAATTGTTGGAAGTTTAGACGATGACGGATACCTGAGAAGAGAATTGAGTTCCATAGCAGACGACCTTGCTTTTAGACAAAGCATGATGGTAGAAGAAAAGGAAATTGAAGCCCTGATTAAAGAAATCCAGCAATTTGATCCACCAGGTGTTTGTGCCCGAAACTTGCAAGAGTGTTTGTTATTACAGTTGGAGCGAAAATTAGGAGAGGGTAAATCCGTGGCATTGGCAGTGCAGGTTTTGAGTAAGTATTTTGAAGAATTTACCAAGAAGCACTACGAAAAGATTCAGCGCAATCTGAACCTGACTGATGAGCAAATTAAAGAAGTTATTAATCAGATTATTAAGCTGAATCCCAGACCAGGCGGGAATATTGGAGAAGTAAATAAGGCGGAAACTTATATTATTCCTGACTTTTTTGTGCTCAACAATAATGGTAGGCTTGAGCTCACCCTCAATGCCAGAAATGCTCCCGACCTTAGGGTAAGTGAGGGGTATAGAGATATGCTAAAAGACTATGAAAAGGGTGCCAAAACAGACAAGCGTCAAAAAGAAGCGGTACTCTTTATCAAGCAAAAAATTGATTCTGCTAAATGGTTTATAGATATGATTAAACAGCGTCAAGAAACGCTGATCAATACCATGAGCGCTATAATTAGTCACCAACAAGAATTTTTTTTAACTGGAGACGAGACCACCATGCGCCCCATGATTTTGAAAGATATTGCAGAGATTACTGGTTTGGATATTAGTACGGTGAGCCGTGTGGCCAATAGCAAGTTTGTACAAACCGAATTTGGTACTTATAGGCTTAAATTCTTTTTCTCGGAATCACTTAGTACCGATAGTGGCGAAGAAGTAAGTACCAGAGAGGTGAAGAAGATCTTGAGTAATATGATTGAGTCAGAAGACAAGCACAAACCCCTTAGCGATGAGCTATTGACCGATATGCTTCAAGAAAAAGGGTATAATATTGCTAGAAGAACCGTAGCCAAATACAGAGAACAACTCAATGTTCCGGTAGCAAGGTTGCGTAAGGAATTGTAAAATAACATCATGGATCAAACAGTTACTCCAAGCATGGGAATGGGTCAAAAATGGTTAAAGAGGGCTGCTTCTTTAATTTCTTATGTATTTCATCCTATTTTCATTCCTACCTATATATTTCTGTTTTTGATGTGGCAGTTTCCTTATGAATTTGCAGGCATTACAGAATGGCAATTGAAAATGCGTTTTTTTGGGGTATTTTGGTTAACTGCTTTTTTTCCTGCTTTTGCCGTATTCCTTTTGTGGCGTTTAGGATTTAGCAATAGTATATTTTTGCGCACCCAAAAAGAGCGAATTGTACCCTATGTGATCAGTATGTTTTTTTACTGGTGGATGTATTATTTAAGCCGCAATTTTCAAGACCAACCCATTGTTTTGAAGTTCTTTTTCATGGGCATTTTTCTGTCAACCGTTTTTGGATTGATTCTCAATAATTATTTCAAAATTAGCTTGCATGGAATGGCTGTTGGAGGCGGAGCTGCAGCAATTGTGTTATTCTCTATGCATTATGGCACACCCATGGGAGGCTTAATAAGCTTAACCATATTGTTAGCAGGTCTGGTTTGTACGGCCAGATTTCTGGTTAGTGATCATACCAACAAAGAAATTTATACCGGCTTATTGGTAGGAGTGGGCTGCCAAATTTTTGCTTATTGGTTTGTTTTCTAAAAAAGCTTTTTCTTAGTTTTCTATCACATCCTTAATGGGAAATGTTTTCACGTTTCCAAATTCATTTACATAAATCCTAATCAGGAGAATAAATAGGGCTATTAGAATGGGTCCAAAAACCAATCCAATAAATCCAAAAATTTTGAGTCCAATAATGACACCGAAAATGGTCACTAAAGGATGTACATCACCCAGTTTCTTTTGAAGTGCAAAACGGAATACATTGTCTGCAGATCCCACTATTAATGCACAGTATAGAATGATTAAAACCGCTTTAGTGCTTTCTCCTTCTGCAAATAAGAGAATGCTAATAGGTATATAACTCATACCCAAACCAACCATGGGTATCATAGACGTGATACAGGTAAAGACAAACCAAAAACCCAGATCTGGAACACCCGCGGCCCAATATCCCAATAATGCCACTGTGCCCTGAACTAGAGCGGTAAGCGGAATTCCCACTGCATTTGAAATAACCAGTTTATTCAATTCTCTAGCAATCAAAGAAACGTTTGAATCTTTCATGGGTATATAATGGGTAAGCCAATTTTCCATAGGCCTACTACTCACTAACATGAAATACAAGATCAAGTACATCATGATTACTGTGGTAATTGAGTTAACCGTGGCGCCAAGAATAGAAGGTAAAAAATTAGCAACAGCCATACTGAACTTCTTTGTGTTTTCCTCGTTCAGTATTTCAATATTGTACTTATGTTCTTGGGTGGCAATGGCTGCTCTCAGCGTCTCTATCACGTGGTTACTGTGACCAATCACATAGCTTACTTTGGCAGTGATGATATTGATAAACAAACCCACGGGTAACAAGACTATGACAAAGGAAAGCAGCAACAAAACTGTTGCGGCTAGTCCGGGTTTCCATTTTTTAACGTGGACCCATCTTTGCATCCGATTGCGCATGAGCACATAAAAAGTGATTGCTCCCAATAAAGCTGGGAGGAAGGATTTGAGTTCCAAAAACAGAAAGACTGCCAAAAAAACCAGCAGAATGTAAAAGCTGATTTGGCGAATATGTTGGCTATTTACTGTGTTCATGTATGTAAGATAATAAAAAGGTGGTAAGTATAAAATAAGGTTAAAGACCCATCTGGTCTAGCCTGGCCCATCCTATAAAACCAAGAATAATCCGTTTCTTTGCGCTCAATTTCAGAGCTTATGTGGTATAGTCTTGGTAAAAAAATACTCAAAAACCGTTTGGCAGCCTTATTGACCCTACTGGTTTTAACTGCAATTATGGGTTATTATGCTGCCCAAGTTAAACTAAGCTATGATTTTACAAGGGCGGTACCAACAGACAACCCTAAATATGTAGACTATCAAAACTTCTTGCAAAAATTTGGAGCCGATGGCAATACCATTGTGTTAGGTATTGAGTCCAAGTCTTTTTTTAGTAAAGAATTATTTAATAAGGTTTCAGAGCTACACAAAGAGTTAAAAACGGTTAGCGGTGTTACTGGCGTTTTAAGTATTCCAGAAACAGTAACACTGGGAACTGATTCTGTTACAGGTAAACTATCTCCACAAAAAATCTTCCATCATCCCTATTCTAATCAAGCTGCCTTAGATAGCGATAGAGCCGTTTTTGAATCACTGCCTTTTTATAAAACATTGTTGTATAATCCCGAAACCAATGCCTATTTAATGGGGGTGAGTGTAAATAAGGATACCATTAATAGTAAGAGTAGAACCAGATTGGTCAATGATATAGTGGCCAAAGTAACTGCTTTTGAGAAAGCCAATAACATGACTATTTACCAAAGTGGTATGCCCTATATCCGCACTGTGATGGGAAATAGAATCAAGGAAGAGATGAATATCTTTTTGCTTGCTTCGGTACTCTTGTCAGCATTAACCTTATTCTTGTTTTTCCGTTCAATTAGTGCGGTTCTCATGAGCTTAACCGTTGTATTAATGGGGGTGGTTTGGAGTTTGGGTACAATTGTATTATTTGGTTATAAAATTACATTGCTCACTGCCTTGATTCCTATTTTGGTAGTGGTGATTGGAATTCCAAATTGTATTTATTTTTTAAACAAATACCATACTACCTATAGAGAATTACCAGATAAGAACAAGGCCTTGGTAACCATGGTAGGCAGAATGGGTATAGTTACCCTTTTCTGTAATATAGCCGCTGCCATTGGGTTTGCTGTATTTGCTTTTACCAAAAGTGCACTATTAAAAGAATTTGGATTGGTAGCAGGGATTAATATCATGGCGTTGTTTTTCATATCACTTTTATTCATACCCGCAGTATTAAGTTATTTACCAGCACCATTACCCAAGCATACCAGATATTTGGATAATAAGTTTCTTGAGAAGGTGTTGATTAGAATTGAAAAATGGACATTCAAAAAAGCAGGTTGGGTATATGGCATTACAGCTATTGTAACCATTATTGCTGTCATGGGAATTTTTAGAATCAAGAGCGAGGGTTTTATTGTAGATGATTTACCTAAAAAAGACAAACTATATACAGATCTAAAATGGTTTGAAACCCAGTTTCAAGGATTGATGCCATTAGAGATTATTGTTGACGCCAAGAAAAGCCGTGGAGCCCTTAAAATGGAAACCATGCTAGACATTGAGGAGTTTAGTGATTATGCCAAAAGCAAGTCTGAAATGGCAAGACCCTTGAGTATAGTGGAAGCCTTAAAATTTGCCAATCAAGGGTTTTATGGAGGTGATTCTGCTAGTTATGTATTGCCCTTAGAAATACCAGCTTCACTATCTACAGCATTAAGAAGCAGTAATAAAAATAGTGGCAATAGTGAGTTTATTAAATTGATTAGCCAGTTTGTAGATTCTAATCAGCAAAGAACCAGGATTAGTGTGAACATGAAAGATATTGGCAGTATCAAATTGCCTGTCTTGATTGCAGACCTTGAAAAGAAATCAGCCAGTATTTTTGACTCTACTAAGTATCAAGTAACTTTTACTGGAAGTAGTGTTACGTTTTTAGAAGGTTCAGCCTTTATTATCAAAGGATTAAAAGAAAGCATATTCTGGGCATTTTTATTGATCACCCTTTGTATGCTTTACTTGTTCCGCTCTTTCAAGATCTTGGTTTGTTCTTTGATTCCTAACCTGATTCCTTTGGTGATTACAGCAGGAACCATGGGTTGGGCAGGTGTTTCCTTAAAACCCAGTACCGTATTGGTATTTAGTGTGGCATTAGGTATTGCCATAGACGTTACCATTCGTTTTTTAATCAATTACAAACAAGAACTGCCACATATGAATTTTAAGGTAGCTCCAACCTTGGTTCAAACCATACGTCATACCGGTATCAGCATTATCTATACCTCTTTGGTGTTGATTGCAGGGTTTGTTATTTTCTGTGGAAGTGATTTTGGAGGAACCTTTGCCTTGGGTTGGCTCACTTCACTAACCTTGGTGGTAGGAACATTGACCAATCTGGTATTATTACCCGTTTTGATCAATAGTTTTTATAGCAAAGGAACTGTTAAAAAATAGGTAACAATTTTTTAATCCCTTTCCGTTAGTTCATCTAATTAGGACAATACTGTTGAGCCAACATTCAAAAAAAAATGTTAAAAAAAACATCAATTTTTTTGTAATGAACTCCTTGAAAACCCCTCTTGGCTTGACTTCTACAACTGTTTGTTAGTCTAGACTTGCTAGTTTTATCCCTAGCATTTTTTTAATTAATCTAATAAACAGTTATGAGAAAACTAGTAGTTCTGGTAACGTATGTACTGTTGGTTTTAACACAGTCGTACGCACAATCAAACCGGACTGTTACCGGTAAGGTAACGGATGACTCCGGAAATCCTCTTGTGGGTGTAACAGTTTCTGCTGCAGGTACTGCCAACAACGCCATTACAGACGCAAAGGGTATGTACAGTATTCAATTACCTGCCAAAGCGGCTTCTTTAAAATTCAGCTATGTTGGATTTGGAGATGTTGATGTGGCCGTTGGAAACAGAAAATCTGTTGATGTAAACATGGTTTCCGAATCCAAAGCTCTATCTGATGTAGTGGTAGTTGGTTATGGAACCCAACAGAAAAAAGCTTTTACAGGTTCTGCTGCTAAAGTAAATCCCAAAGAATTTGCCCAATTAGTTACTCCTTCCATAGACAAGCAATTGGGTGGACGAGCAGCTGGTGTGCAAGTAAGTAATTCTGGTGGTGGCGTAGGTACACCTGCACGTATCCGTGTTCGTGGTGTAAACTCAGTTAGTGCAGGTCAAGATCCCTTGATTGTTGTTGATGGGGTGCCCTTTATCTCAGGAAACCTTGCTGCAGTAACAAACAGTAATACCTTGGCCGATATCAACCCCAATGATATTGAGAATATTGAAATCTTGAAAGATGGTTCTGCTACGGCCATCTTTGGTTCTAGGGCTGCTAATGGTGTAATTATGATTACTACCAAGAAAGGCGACAAAGGGGGGAAGATGAAAGTGAACTATGACGCTACCTTGGGTTTCACATCTCCGGGAAGCGTGTACCAAATGTTGAATGCAGAACAGTTTGTAACCATTGCAAATGAAAAGCGTGTGAACGCAGGATTAGCCACTGCAGCTCGTATGAGTCCAATTGGCACCAACACCGATTGGCAGAGTTTGGTATACAACAACAATGCAATGGCTATGCAGCAAAACGTGAGTTTTTCTGGCGGAACAGCTAAGTCATCCTATTTTTTCTCTCTGAACTATTCAGACCAGAAGGGAATGCTTATTTCAAATAGCCAGAAAGCATACAGGATGCGTTTCAATTTTGATACTGAAGTAAACAAGTATGTAAAAGTGGGTAATAACCTGACTTTGGCTAAAGTGTATGACTTTGATCAGAACAATGGTTCTAATGCTTTGAGTGGATCTGTTGCATCTGCATTGAGAATGCTACCAAACGTAGATCCTTATAATCCTGCTAACTCAACTGGATATAATATTCAGTGGCCTTTGCTTAACCAAGTGGGATTAGGTCCTAATACCATTCCAGTGGATGATAACTATACCAATCCATTGTTCACCATGAATGTGAACAAATATGCTTCTGATAAAATCAGGATTAACAACAATACCTATATTGAGATCAGTCCATTTAAAGGATTAAAATTCCGTTCTGCTTTCAACTACGATATGTTCAGTGATTACGGTTTCCAAGGACTGGATCCCAGACATGGTGATGGTTTTAGCAGTCAAGGGATTGCCTTTAACCAAAATATTTTGACCGAGCGTTTTGTATGGCAGAATTATATCAACTACAATAAGTCTTTTGGTTCACACAATTTCTTTGTAACCTTAGGACAAGAAGCCCAGTCTGATCAATCAAAAAATGTATCAGGACAAGGTTCAACTATTTCCGATTTATTCTTTTTGCAAAATAATTTTATTGGTGGAACAGCTACTTTGCAACAAAGTGGCGGTGGATTTAGTAAGTCTGGATTTCAATCTTATTTTGGAAGAATTAACTATGACTTTGCCAGTAAGTATTTCTTGCAAGCATCCGTACGAAGAGACGGATTAAGCTCTCTTGCTCCAGAATCTAGATTTGGTATCTTCCCAGGGTTTTCTGCAGGTTGGAGAATTTCAGAAGAAAAATTCTGGTCTAATAATGCTGGTTTAAACAAATGGCTAAGCGATGTTAAACTAAAAGGTTCTTATGCCGTAGTAGGTAATCCATTGGGTGGCTTCCCTTACTTAAGTACTTTCTCTGCAGCCAACTATGGTAATATAAGTGGTTTGGCGCCAAACTTAATTGGTAACCGTTCATTACAATGGGAGACTTCTAAGAAATTTGACCTAGGTCTTGAAATGTCTATTTTGAATGGTAGGTTCAATATTGGATTTGACTGGTTCTTAAACGATATTGATAATTTAGTATTAGCTGTTCCAACACCTCCAACTGCTGGTATTCCAGGTAACAGTATTTCTCAGAATATTGGTACCGCTGAAAACAGAGGTATTGAGTTAACCATTGGTGGAGACATTATCCGTAACAAGGATTTCAACTGGAATGTAAGCTTCAACTATACCAATGTTCAAAACCAGATCAAGTCTTTGTATACCATTGGTGGAACTCCAGTGTTAACCATTCCTGGTTCTTATAATAATATAGAAGTAGGTCAGTCATTGAACTATCTCTATGGTTATAGATATGCGGGTGTTAATACTGCTAACGGTAACCCAATGTATTTTGATAATAATGACAAATTGGTACAACACAATATTGCCAATGGAGCATATTATTTTGCAAATAGTAAGAATGATCCTACCCTTGGTACGCAAACTTCTTTGGGCTTGGCCGATAGACGCAATTTAGGTTTGAGCTTACCAACTTTCTTTGGTGGCTTCTCTAATAGTTTCCGTTACAAACAATTTGGGTTAGAATTTTTGATTCGCTATTCAGGTGGAAACAAAGTGATGAATATTACGCGTCAAGAAGCATTGTTAAGTCAAAACTTCCACAACAATGGTGTTGAGATTTTGGATCGTTGGACTACCCCTGGTCAAGTAACCAATGTGCCTAGATTGGTGCAAGGTCAAAGCAATAATATTAACCAAGTTGGTCTAGCTATTTCCCGTTTTGTTGAACCGGGTGATTTTGTTCGTTTACAAAACGTAACATTCAGTTATAGTATTGATAGCAAGCGATTGTTAGATCATACTAATGGTTATGTGAAGTCTATGAGATTCTTTGTTCAAGGACAGAACCTAGCCCTTTGGACCAAATATTCTGGATTAGATCCTGAGAATGCTTCACAAGGAGGACAAGACAATGCGGTGTCTCCTCAACCAAGAACCCTTTCATTTGGTCTAAACGTTGGATTCTAAAACATACATTAACTATAAAACAAACAAAATGAGATTCAATAAATTTTTTACAGCTACTGCAGTTTCAGTCTTGGTACTGGCTGTTACAAGTTGCGAAAAGGTTCTGGATGAAGCTCCTTATACTGCCTTTACTGATGAGAGTGTATTTACCACTCCAGAAAGGGCTTTATTAGCACTCAATGGAGTATACGATGCCGGTCAAACTGGAAGCACTACCTTAGGTGGTAGAGGTTATCCTTTTGGAGCTGCAACAGTAGAACAAGGTGAGTGCCGCGGAGAAGACATGGTAAACCTAGCCGCATTCTATCAGATTACTTACCAGGGAACCTATACACCTACCACCGCCAATAACCAGGCCATGTGGGATAACACTTACAATATGATTAATAAAGCCAATATTGCTATTGATGGCTTTAGGAAAGTAGGTGCTTCTGGAATTATTTCTACAACATTAGCAACGCAATATGAAGCAGAATGTAGGTTCTTGAGAGCATTAGGAACTCATGAATTGTTGGTTCACTATGCCCGTCCTTTTTTAGATGGTAATGGAGCTGCATTAGGTGTACCATACAGAGAAAATGCTATTACAGGTAGTGCAAGTTTGGACAAATTAAAAACTGAACCTAGGCCAACTGTTGCCTATGACTATAGTAGAATTATCAATGACTTAAATTTTGCAGAAGCAAATTTACCCAATACAAATGGTGTTATCAGGGCTTCCAAAACTGCTGCAATTGCTTTAAAGCAAAGGATCTACATGCATATGGGACAGTGGGATAATGCCAAAACCGAAGGTGCTAAATTAATTCCTGCAACCCTTACGCCACTAACTCCATCAACTACTACAAGTGTAATTGGTGGCCATAGTTTATTGGCTAATCCTGCAGCTGCATTTGGATTGCCAGGTGGCAATAGCGTTACCGCTGAGAATATTTTTTCTTTCAAAAATGATCCTCTAGATAACGGTAGTGTAAATGGTGCCATGGCACAAATGTTGGGTTCTGCTGATTTAGGTGGACGCGGTCTGGTATCTATTTCTCCAACTATTTGGAACAATGCTGGTTGGTTGGGTTCTGATACCAGAAGAAGTAACTTATACCGTATGGGTGGTACTTCAAATGGCACCAGTGCTGCTGGTTTGGCTATTATGACTACCAAGTACACAGACTATGTGAATAGAGGAGACAATTGTCCTATCATCCGTTTTGCAGAAGTATTATTAAACCAAGCTGAAATTGAAGCAAGACTTTCACCTTCAGCAGTTTCACAAAGAGCTATTGATTTGTTGAATATGGTTCGCAATCGTGCTAGTGTTGCTCCTGCAACTACTCAATATACAACGGCCAGTTTTGCAGATGCAACTGCTTTAATTGCTGCCATTTTATTAGAACGCAGAATTGAGTTCTTAGCGGAAGGTAGACGTTGGCCCGATATTCATAGAACAGCTGCTGACCCAATTTCAGCACTAAGGGCTCCGGGTATCCCAGCCAAATTGGCCAATGGTACCAGTGGTAGTGCTTTGTACGGCATTGGTGTACCAGTAACATTGGGTCAACCAGGTATTCCTTATAGTGATTACCGTTTTATCTGGCCTATTCCAATTGGAGAGGTTACTCAAAATCCAATTATTGTTCAAAACCCAGGCTATTAATCTTCAAAAAACTAAAGCATGAAAAAACAAATTTTCAATAAAGCTGGTCTATTTGCTTTGCTGTTTGGAGCAATGGCCACTATGAACTCCTGCTCTAAGGATTTGCCAGAAGCAGAAGCTGATCCCACTCCATCTGCATTGGTAGCAGTGCATAATTTTGCACTCTTGGTACCGTCCAATTTGACTGTGATGTTAAACAATGCTAACCTATCAGTATTGGGTGCACCAGCATCCATTGCATATGGCGGAAACTTATCTGGGCCTTATGCTGGAGTGAAGCCAGGAGCTACTACTATTGGATTGAGAACCCTTACAGGTACAACCGACTTGGTCAGTAAATCTGCCACTTTAAATGCTTCAAGTGCAACATCAGTATTTGCATATGATACATTAACTCCTGCTGGAACTATCAAAGCAATTGCGCTCAATAATAATATGACAGCTTCTGCTGCGGGTACCGCCAATCTGCGTTTCTTGAATTTATCGCCAACTAGCGCTGTGCTAAGTGCAGTATTAACAAGAACAGCTGACGGATTTGGAGTTGCCACAACAGGTTCAACCACTTTTGGAAATGTTGCCTATGTGGGTAGTACTACTCCCAATGAAGCCACATTGTCCAATTTTACCAATATTCCAGTTGGTACTTATTCCTTGGCATTAGTATCGGGAACAACTAATGTTTTCACAACAACATTAACTATAAGAGAGGGTAAAGCCTACTCTTTGGTTGCACGTGGATATGCCGCAGGAAGACCAGGTACCACCGCTGCTCAGGCCCTAGGTGCATCATTAATCATGCACAATCCATAGAGGTAGTTTTAGTAATCAAAGAGGCTGTCTATACTTAGGCAGCCTTTTTTATTTAATCAAGCCTCCGTTGATATGTACCATTTGTCATATAACTGTATTTTTTCTGATTTAGTAAACCGCAGAAACCCTGATTAAGCTAGTTTTGCATCTTGTTTCAGCAAGAAATAACAATAAAATAGCAGTTTATTGCGCTTTTTTGCAGTAATAGGAGAGAAAAAAATAATAAGTGTTTTTTGTCTAATGTTTAAAATCGCCTTAGCAAAGCCTTTAAATATTAATAATAACACTTGTTCGTTTTTATTTCCATTGTTGCAGCTTAAGCCAACAAAGCAATGTCTTTATTGTTATCACCTTGTTATTTAACAATCGCCCCCAAAAACAAAAAAACAAACTATGAGAAGAGTACTCACGATGTTCCTGTGCGTGGTGTTGGCATGTTCTTCCCTAATGGCCCAAAACAGGACCATTACCGGAAAGGTAGCTGACGAGACCGGCAAATTGTTGGAAGGCGCATCTGTTCAGGCGAAAGGTTCTAAAACTGCCGTATTAACCAAGGCAGATGGTTCTTTCTCTATACAGGTGGCCCCTAGTGTAAAATCCATTATTGTATCCTATGTAGGATCAGAAGCCATGGAAATTTCTTTGAATGGTGAATCAGTGTATGCTGTTTCGCTAAAGAAGAAAGTAGATCCATTAGAAGAAGTAGTGGTTACTGGTTATCAAGCCCGTAAGAAAAGGGATGAAGCTGGCGCGATATCTTCTATTAAAGCTGCTCAAATTGAAAACCTACCAAACGCCTCTTTGGATAAAGCTTTACAAGGTAAGGCTGCTGGTGTATTGGTTCAAGCTACCAATGGTTTACCAGGTGGTGCCATCAACGTGCGTATCCGTGGTCAGGGATCATACCTAGCTGGTAATGATCCTTTGTACATTGTGGATGGTGTTCAAATTAACACTCGTTCTGATGGTAACTTTACCCAGAATAACCCACTAGCTTTCTTAAACCCAGACGATATTGAAACCATTGATATTTTAAAAGACGCGGCTTCTGCTGCTATCTATGGTTCAAACGCATCAAATGGAGTTGTGATTATCACTACCAAGAAAGGTAAAGCTGGTAAAACCAAATTTAATGCTAACGTATATATGGGTTCTGTTCAATTGATGAAGAAATTGAACATGTCTAACTCTCAGGAATATTTCCGTATGAGGGCTGAAGCTTATGGTAATAGTAATAACCGTGCTTGGGATGATTTAACCAATTTGCAAACTACTTTGTCAGAGTTACGTGTGCCAAACACTAGTACGATGACAAAGGATCAAGCATTAGCAGCTGCGGCAGCATTGCCTACTTATGATTGGCAAGACGCTGCATTTAGAACAGGTTCTATTCAGAACTATGAGTTAAGTGCTAGCGGTGGTAATGACAAAACTACTTTCCGTGTAGCAGGTAACTATTCTTTTCAAGAAGCCAATGTTACCAAGGCCGATTTTAAACGTGCTGGTATCCGTTTTGATATTCAAAACAAAGCCACTGACCGTTTGACTATTGGATCAAGTGTGAACTTGAGTACGTTTATGCAGAATAACCCATTTGCAACCAGTGGTTCTTTCTTAGGAAGCCCTGCGTTCTCTGCATCTGGTATTATTCCAGTAAACCCAATTTATAATCCAGATGGCACTTACTATGGTGTTCCTGGTCAGACTCCCGCCAACTTAATTGGTACTTTGAACCAGAATATTATTCAAGTAAATGATTATAACAGCGGTTATCAACGTACCAACCAAATTATTGGTAACATTACTTTGGATTATAAAATCAACAGTTGGTTAACTTTCAAAACCTTGGTAGGTATGGACTATCGTCTAACCCAAGGTAAGAACGTACGTGATAGCAGAACTGCTGACGGGTTTAACCTTAAGGGTAACGTAAACGTTCAAAGTAACTGGAATACCAATATCAACACCTACCAAACCTTGAACTTCAATAAGACATTTGGCACCAAACACCGTTTGGATGGAATAGTTGGTTTTGAGTATAGAAGAGAAAACAACGAAAGCATTACTGCCAACGGACAAGTATTCCCAACCTATCAGTTTACTTCATTGAACAACGCAGCAACGCCAGTTTCTGTGGGTGAATTCTTCTCTGGATTCCGTAGAAACGGTTTCTTTGGAAAAGTGAACTATGGCTTTGACAGGAAATATTTGGTGGCCTTTACTTTACGCCGTGATGGTTCTTCTAGATTTGGTTCTGATAACCAATACGGTACTTTCTGGGGAATTTCTGGTGCTTGGAATATAGACCAAGAAAATTTCTTGAAAAATTCAGATGTCATCAATTCTTTGAAATTACGTGCTAGCTATGGTAGTACTGGTAATGACCAAATTGGAAACTTTGACGGTCTAGGATTGTATGGCGGTGGTGGAATCTATAACAATGGATCTGGTATTGCCTTTACACAATTAGCCAACCCTAAATTGAAATGGGAAACCAACGTTACCACTAACTTGGGTCTTGACTTTGGTTTATTTGGTAATCGCATTAATGGTAGTATTGAAGTGTATAATAAAGAGACCAGAGATTTATTGATTTCTCAGCCAATTCAAATTACAACAGGATTTGGTTCTATTACCTCTAACGTAGGTAGATTAACTAATAGGGGTATTGAATTAACCTTGAATGGAGATATCATTAAAGCTAAAAAACAAGGTGGATTTAATTGGAATACCACATTCACTTTTGCTTACAACAGAAACGAAGTAAAAGAATTGTATGATGGTCTTCAGATTTTACCAAGTGATAACTCTGTACAAGTTGGTCAACCTTTGGGTGTGTTGTTTACACAGCAATTTGCTGGAGTTAACCCAGCCACTGGACGCCCTATGTGGTATGATTCTTTGGGTAATTTAACTTACCAAGTATTGGCTAAAGACCGTAAAATCATTGGACCTCAGAATACACCATTGTATCAAGGTGGTCTGAGAAACAGTCTTTCTTTCAAGAATTTCACTTTTGACTTCTTCTTCCAATATGAGTATGGCAGATATTCTTCTGATGGTCAAGCAAACTTCTTGATTGAGAATATTGCTCGTATCAACGTGTTGAAAGATGCTTATGATCAGCGTTGGACCACACCAGGTCAAATGACTTTCTTCCCTCGTTATTTATTGACTAGTGCAGAATCTAAAGGATCAGGAGCACAAAGTGGCACCAGAACCTTCTTCAAAGCTGATTATGTTCGTTTGAAAAACGTAGCTGTTTATTATGATCTTTCTCCTTCATTAGTGAAGAAAGCTGGATTGAGCAGTTTCCGTTTCTATGTACAAGGTACCAACCTCTGGACTGCCAGCGATTGGTTCAGCTATGATATTGAATTCGTAGGTACAGCCACTGGTATTGTTCCACAAACCAAGAACTACACTGTGGGTGTTCAAATTGGGTTTTAATTAAAAATCAAACAAACGAATTAGACATGAATACTAAGAAAATAAATAAAATTGGATTGGCTTTACTGGCTTTTCTGGTGATTTTTTCTAGTTGTAAAAAACAATTGGAGATTGCGCCAAGACAATCCATAGACGCGGCCACCGCGTTGAGCTCTAGAGACGCTATTAATGCATCTATCACTTCAATTTATGCAAGTTTAAAAAACGTGCGTCAGTATGGAAAAGATATGGTTGCATTGCCTGAAGCATTGTCAGACAATGGTTTTGCTACCAACAAGTCTGGACGATTAATCAATGAAGCTAATAACGTTCAAGGTGCGCATTTTACCACTACTATTTGGAATAATAGCTATGCAGCCATTAACCAAATCAACAATACCATTGCCGCAATCAATACTTCCACAATTACTCCTGCATTGACACAGACTGAAATTGACGGATGGTTGGGACAATTGTACTTCTTGCGTGGATTGTACTATTTTGATCTAGTAAGAGTTTACGGATATGTTCCTGGAGCGGTTGTAGCTTCTCAGGACAGAGGTGGTGTTCCATTATCATTGAGTGGTATTGCAACATCTGCTGATGCCTTGGCTTGGAAACCTTCTAGAGCTCCTATTGCAGACGTGTATACTCAAATTGTCAAAGATTTGGTTGCGGCTGAAGCTAGGTTAACGGTTAATACTGGAACTGCTACCTATACTGCAAGTAAGAATGCAGCACAGGCTTTGTTATCTCGTGTACAATTGTATAACAAAGACTATACAGAAACCAAAAAATGGGCTGATGCGGTTATTACTTCATCCTCAGCAAGGTTAACCACCACTTCAAATTATGTAGCACAGTGGAGAGCAGAATCAAACACAGAAATGTTGTTTCAAGTTCGTTTTACAACTGCTGCAGAAAATATTGGTGTGAATGAGTCTTTACAAACATCGTTTACAACTTTGGTTACACCTGGTAACCAAGCCTCAACTGGTGGATTTGGAGACTTGGTTCCAACCATTACTTTATTGAATGATTTGGGGATCACTTTAACAGGTGGTAATACTACAACTGTGTTTGCCAACCCTGCTACTGTTGCTACAAGAAGCACAGACGTTCGTAATCTATTGTATGAGCCAGGTACTGCAGGTCGTGGAAACATTAAAGTGGAGTGTACCAAATATATTGGAAAGAATGGGGTTATTAATCTGGATAACGTTCCTGTGATTCGTATTTCTGAAGCTATTTTAAACCGCGCTGAAGCACAAGCTACTGCTGGTTCTCCAGTATTGAATTTGGCAGCTGCTTTGGCTGATTTAAAAGCCATTAAAGCTAGAAGGTATACAGACTATACAGGTTCTGCTCAAGAAACTGCCGATAACGCTATGACTCAACCTCAATTGTTGGAAGAGATTTTGCGTCAACGCAGAATTGAATTTGCTTTTGAAGGACACCGTTTCTTTGACTTGAAGCGTTTGGGAAGAGATTTGATTAAAGCGCCACATTATAATAATGTTGCCTTTACTGATACTCGTATGCTTCCTAACTTACCTCAAGGTGATATTGATGGTAACCCCAATTTGAAACAAAATGCTGGATATTAAAATATAGAAACATGAAAAAAATACTCACATCCTCCATATTGTTGTGCATCTTGTTCCTAACGGGTTGCGTTAAAAACGAACTCACTGTATTTACAGGATCAGTAGTGGAATTTGATGCCGCTTCTTGGAACGCCAATGCTGCAGGTCTGACTTACCCAATGATGACTCGCGTACCAACTTTTAATGCAACTACTGGAACCACCCAACCTAGCTTAACTAGGGCTTCTGGTACGGTAACTTTGCGCGTTAATTTGGTTGGTGCTCAAAGTAGCACTCCTATCAGTTTTGACTATGTTGTAGCAAGTGAAAGTACTGCTACACCTGGTACACACTATACTGCTATTACTGGTAAAGGAACCATTCCTGCCAACAGTAGTTTTGGAACCATTGATATTGCTATCTTAAATCCTGGTGTTTCTTCTACAACAGCTAGAGACCTAGTATTGCAATTGGTAGACAATTCAAGTATCAAAGCAAGTGTTAACTATGCCAAAGTTGGTTTGAGAATTTCTCAACTCTAATCAAGCTTAGTACTCATTGATATAGCCGCTCCGATACAATCGGGGCGGCTTTTTTATTGCCAGTTTTGTAAATTGCAAGATGGCCCTAAGAATTTATTTACTCCTTTTTTTTAGTCTATTCATTCATTTTGGAATAATGGGGCAGGGTGTATTAGATTCTGGTAAACAAAGCCAGTTTAACCAATCCTATTTAGATAGTTTGTTGTTTATTGAAAAGGGAAATGCCATCTCTAAACATTTTGCTGGTCTTTATAGGCAAACCGTGCACATTACCAATAAATACGCCAAGACCAAGGATCAGTTTGCAAGTAATTTTATTCTTAAGTTAGATGATGCCTTTATTCCCATATTCTTTCAGGCACACGAGGCTTTTGTAAAGGGGCATGAGATTCCAACCAATTGGAAAACCTATTACCAATGCGATAGTCTCAATAGTTTGCAATACCAGTTCTTAGGTATGAATGCCCATATTAACGGAGACCTACATTTGGCCTTGATTCAGCAATTTGGGTATGATAGTATTAAGGCCCACAAGAAAGACCTGATGTCTTTTCAAACTGTGTTAAATAAAATAGTAGACAGCGTTTATGAGCAAACTAAGAACTATCCTGAATTAAAAGTCTTTCATGACCTGACCTTGGGAACCAATCGAATCATGGCCAGAGAAATGGTGCGGCACTGGCGTAGAAGACAGATTAATCTGGCTTTATTGTATTATCACAAATCTAAGAAATACCAGCGTAGATTGGCACATGTTCAAAAGCTGAAAGCCAAATGGGATAGGGCCGTGCTGGATCATTTTCGTGCCTCAAAATCATGAGATAAATGCTATTCAAGCATTCATAAAAGATTCATCAAATAATACTTAAAACCCCAATTGCAAGAGCCAACGCTTGACTAACGCGGCTTTTTGTTGTGTAGGGAATTGAAAGAACTGTTGTTGCAAAAAATAGCGGTCCTTGGTATTCAAGCAGCTCATAAAGTTCTTACACAATTCTGGGTCTAGCAAAACTGTGTTTGCCAAATGCGCATAGAGCAAGTCTTCTGAAATCAAAGGGTCTTTTACGCTCAGGATTTTGGATTGCAAGAGCTGTATTTTTTCAGTAAATGATATAGACAGTTTTCCCATTTCTAACTTGGCTACTGCGCCAAATGCTTCACGCTCTGCCGCTGTCAAGTCCTTGTTCCAACCAAACCAGTTTTTCTTCCAGAGATAACCCGTGATTTTTTGTTGCACCCAATTCAAATTGCCCTGTACCAATTGCTTGGCGTATTGCATAGACAACAATACGGATGCCGGCATGTTCAGACTAACCATCATTTGCTGCTCTAAACCCTTAAGCTGAATTAGCTCAGCTTGATGCTCTTGCAACCAATTCCATTCTTTTGGAAAAAATTGATGGGCAAAATAGCAGACAAAATTCATTTGATAACCGCAGTCTAGGGCAAGGTCTTGTATGTCATCATAGACCTGCATGCTGCGTACCATCAAGCTCCAATTGGCAAAATGGCGCTGATAAGTTTTGAGGTGTTTGTTGAGCAGTACACAACGCAGTTCTAACAACACTTGGATAATCTGGTCGTCTTTGCGCTGCTGATAAGACAGCAATTCTTCCATGCTATAATCATGGCGATACTGAGCCAAATCCGTTTTGTAGGTGTCAAAACATTTGTTGCAAACCTGACAGATTAAACTTGCAGCCGGCTTAATTTGATGGGCCAATAATTTGCCCAAGTGCAGGTTCATTTCTGTTAATAAGAACAGTAAATGGGCATAAAAATCGCGATAGCTAATCCCATATTTTTCATTCACGCTGTCTAGTACCCAGTCTGGTAAGAGTTCCCGAATATCAAATTCATAATAGAGCTCAGCGCCATGTCCTGTTAGCTTAAAGCGCAAAGAGAAATCAATCTTGGGATTGGCCAAAATAGCCCTTACTTCTTGCTTGCCATATAATTGAGCAATGCCGTCAATAAATTCATCGCCAAATAAAATAGCCAGACAAACCAGGTTGGCCAAATGCGATTTGTTTTCCAGCACTTGCCAAGGTTTTAAACCAAAGAGTAGGGTGTCATAGGCAAAGGAACCCTTTTCAATATTGCTACGCACTTGTTGCAGTTCCTTGAATTGCAGAATATGGTTGAGTCTTTTGTTCCTACGCACAATTTTTCTCATGACCATGCCAGCTCCAAATGAAAAAACAATATTGTTGAGAAAGCCGCCAAACTGTTTGATCTCTTTGGCCCAACTAAAGTTAGAAAGCAGGTCCTGTTGCTGGTTCTCAGTAAGCAGATTTAACAACCATTCTCGTTGGTCCATATCGGCAGCATCCAAAGAATGTAAGGCTGGAAGAGGAAGCGTACTGCTATACTGCTGTTTTAAGTAGGGGCTGCTATATGTCATGTCCAAATTTTGGAACATGAAAATAAACAAGCAGCCCTCCTTATATCTACCCGCTAGAGGGTATATTTAAGAAGGGCTGAGGGAATATGCTATTATAAAAAAGCTATTTGAAAATTTGCGCCAATTGCAAATCCAATTCTGCAGAGCGCAGTTTGGTAGCAATTACTTTACCACTGGGGTCAATCAATACGCTATAGGGAATGGACTCAATGCCATATTCAGGAACCACTTTGCTTTCCCATTTTTTAAGATCGCTGATGTGGGTCCATGTTAACTGGTCAGCTTTAATAGCTTGTAACCAATATTCTTTTTCCTCATCCAATGATACACCCAAAATAGTAAAATTCTTGTTCTTGTATTTTTGGTAGACAGCTACCAGTTTTGGATTCTCTGCTCTACATGGGCCACACCAAGAAGCCCAGAAATCTATCAATACATATTTTCCTTTGAAACTGCTCAAACTAACCATTTTGCCATTTACATCGGGCAAGCTAATCTCAGGAGCTTGTTTGTTAATCAGTGGATCATTTGCAGCAGGAGGAGCCGTTGCAGACTGAACGGTTAATAGACTTTTTAATTTAGCCAGACCACTATGTTCTTTGAAATCATTAGCTGACGCGATGGCCAGATTTTTTAACTCCTCAGTTTGCATGGTTCTGGAAGCCAGACCAATAGCATAATATTTTACCGCAGGGCTAGGCGATTTTTTGATAAAGTCACTGATAAAACTATTGATGGCTTTTACTTGCAAATCTCTTTGACCTAGTGCAACCGTCATGGCAGAATCATTCTTTTGTTTTTGCAGACTGTCTAGCAAAATAAAAGTTTGATAGAGTGTAGAATCCTTTGTCTGATAAGATTCCATCAGGTTATGAATGGCCAGTGTTGCTTCAGAGCCTTCCACTTGGTACTGACGAAAATGATTCATGTCTATGGTTAAACGAATACTCTTGCCATCATTTACCACCAAAATGGCCGGGCCTTTTTCCAGTTGTAAACGATAGAGTCCTTCTTCTTTACCCATGGCACGGAGTTCAAATGTTCCGTTCTTTTTTAAAGTAGTAGAATCTAGTGTAATGGGTTGCTCACCCGCAAAAGGAATTTCTTGCAATAGAATTTTTTGTTCAGGCGCATTGGTCACTAGACCACTTACTACAAACGCACCGTGTTTTTTTTCTTGACAGGCAAATAGCAAAATGGCTACTAAGAAAGGAAGAATGATTTTTTTCATATTGGTTGTTTAACCCACTTGGGGATGCTTGTTCGTTTATGATTGCAGGGCTTTTTCTAGTAATGCTGTCACCATTTTTGGATCGGCTTTGCCCTTGCTTAATTTTTTTACTTCACCCACAAATAATCCTATCAAACCCTTTTTGCCCTTGCGATACTCTGCTACTTTATCCGGCATGGCAGCTAGTGCTTGTTCTACCCAAGCAGCCAGCTCACCCGTATCGCTCACTTGAATCAGGTTTAATTGCTCTGCCAATTGCAGGGCAGTAGCTAGATTATTTTCTATCATGGCGCCCAATAATTTGGAAGAAGCCACAGAGAAATTCACTTTGCCGCTATCTACCAGGTTTAGCAAATCTGCCAATCGCTCAGGGGCTAATGGAAAATCAGCTATCTCTAGATGATGCTCGTGTAACCATTGTTTAATAGGACCCAGCATCCAGTTAGCCACAGCCTTATAGTGTTGGGTATGTTGGATTACTGTTTCAAAATATTGGGCACTGGCCAACTCATCACAGAGTTGTTGCGCGTCATAATCACTCAGGCCAAAGTCTTGGTTGTATTTGGCTATCAGCGCATTGGGAAGCATGGGTAACTGCGCTTGCAGGTCTGCAATAAAAGCATCAGTTAAATGAAATGGTGCTAAATCCGGATCAGGAAAATAGCGGTAGTCATTGGCTTCTTCCTTATCCCGAATGGCAAATGTGGTATCATTATCCGCATTAAAACTGCGGGTCTGTTGTTGTATTTTTTCTCCCGCATCCAATAAAGCTGCCAAGCGCTCCACTTCAAACTCAATGGCTTTTTTTACGTTGCGAATACTGTTTAGGTTCTTGACTTCTACACGGGTACCCAGTTTTTCTGTACCAATGGGACGTAGCGAGATATTGGCATCGCAACGCAGGGAACCTTCTTCCATATTGCCATCACAAATGCCCAACCAACGCACCAGTTTGCGAATCTCGGTCACGTATTGCCAGGCTTCATCAGCAGAGAAAATATCGGGCTCGGTCACTATTTCAATCAAGGGTGTGCCGGCTCTATTCAGGTCAATACAAGTAAAATTGGGGTCCAGGTCATGGATACTCTTGCCAGCGTCTTCTTCTAAGTGAATCCGGTTTAGTTGTACATTCCTATAACTACCATCGGCGGTTTTGATCCTCACCAGCCCACCCTTACAAATAGGGGTGGTATGCTGAGAAATCTGATAACCCTTGGGCAGATCAGGATAGAAGTAGTTTTTACGGGCAAAATAATTGTCTTTCTCAATCTCGCATCCACAGGCCAAACCCATTTTAATGGCGTAATCCACCGCCTTGGCATTGGTCTTGGGCAGGGTACCTGGATGCCCCATGGTAATGGGACTGATATGGGTATTGGGCTCCGCGCCAAAAGCCGTGCTGTCTCCGCAAAACAATTTGCTCTGGGTAGCCAATTGGGCATGAACTTCTAACCCAATCACCACCTGATATTTATCGCTCCATGACATAGTTTGCAAAAATAGCTTTCTAGTAGCAGAAGCCGGTGAGAATGAGGCATTTTATCAAAAAATAACCACGCCGAGAGCGGCGTGGTTGCACAACATGAGAAAAACTAAAAAGCTGTATTATAGGTTGGCAGACTTCAATTTCTTGGGAATCTTAAGTTCTAGAGTCTGGGCTTTACCACCTCTTTTCAGACCCAGTTTCACCGCATCACCGGGTTTTAGATCTTTAATCTGGTCTCTAAGTTCATCAACAGACTTAACATTTTTGCTATTAACCTCTGTGATAATATCGTCTTCTTTTAAACCGGCTTTGCCTGCAGGAAGGTCATCATCCACATCGGTCACTTTTACGCCATCACCCGCTTCCAAGTCCTCAATTTGCATTCCCAATTTGGGTCTGCCATTGGAGTTCATGATGCGCACATTGCCTGGTCCACCTTTCATGACGTTCTCGTCAAAATTAAAATTGTGTTCAAAGTTGGGAATGCGAATCTCAAAATTACCTTTTCCCATTTTCATTGAATGGTCTTTGTTATTGAATTCCATGGGAGGCATATTCATGACAAAGCCATTCTTGCCATGCATGTCAATGATCACTTTTTTATTGCCTAATTTTTCCCAATCACTGTCTTTAAAACTGTCAACGTCCTTGCCATTGATGGTCACTTTATTGCCATCAACCCGCACGGTCATTTTTTCTGTTCCCTTGCCACCATCATTGATGACAACTACTTCTTCTTCCACTTTAGATTTTTTTTCTTTTGGTGCATCCTTGCTTTGTGCCATCGCGCAAGCACTAAGACTCAAAGCCAAAAAGGTACTGTAGATGATTTGCTTATTCATATAGAATCATTTTTGTTTGATGATTCAAATATAGATGGGGACTACCTTAATGAACCTTGCACAATGGTTAATCAAGGTTAATGCTTGGGCAAAAAAAATCCCAGCCAGGGCTGGGATGTAAAATAAGTTGCTAAAGCTTAAATGACCAATGCCTTTATCTGCGCAATCACCTGTGCAAGGTTGCTGGCGTCTTGTCCACCAGCGGTAGCCAGTGTTTTTTGTCCGCCGCCACCGCCCTTGATCAGTGGGGTTACTATTTCTTTGATCATCTTAGGCGCTTCTAAATTTTTATCTGTGACCATGCTGTCTGATAACAAAATGCAGACCGATGGTTTGCCAGCCAAATTAGCTACCAAGACTACTAAATAATCATTACCCAGCTCAGTTTTCAGGTCAAAGCAAAGTTTCTTTAAATGATCGGCACTACTCACTGCAACTTCCTGACCAACAAAAAATCCATTAGCGCCATTATTCAAGGTAAATGCTTCTTTGCCAGCAATCAATTGCTCGCGAATCACCACCAATTGTTTGGCTTCTAGGCTTTCTAATTTTTTTTCTAGTTCCTGTTTTTCTTGGATGATTTTTTCAACTGCTTTGAGCGGGTCCTTTGTTTTAAGCAAGCTGCTTACTTCTCTAAGACCAGCAAATTGATCATATAAATAATTGAACGCCTTGCTTCCTGTTAGTGCTTCAATTCTTCTCACACCGGCGGCCACAGCAGCTTCTGCAGTAATTTTGAAAAGTCCAATCATACCCGTATGATACACGTGTGTACCACCACAGAGTTCAATAGAATAATTAGGATCAATAGTTACTACGCGTACGGTATTGCCATATTTTTCTCCAAACAGGGCCATGGCACCCAATTTCAGTGCTTCTTCCTTGGGTAATTCACGCACCACTACTGGAATATTTTCCCGGATCTTGTCATTGACCATGCGTTCTACTTGGCGTAGTTCTTCATCAGTCACGCGCGCAAAATGAGAAAAGTCAAAACGCAGTTCTTCTTCATTCACCAAGGAACCTTTCTGCGCTACATGTGTACCCAAAACGGTTCTGAGTGCAGCGTGCATCAAGTGCGTAGCAGTATGGTTATAGCAAGTAAAGAGTCTTTTTTCTACATTAATGCTGGCCTTGCATTCTGCTTGAATATTGGCAGGTAGGCTATTTACAAAATGTACAATTAGGTCATTTTCTTTTTTAGTGTCTGTTACTTCAATGCGTTCTCCACTAAATTCCAACCAACCAGTATCGCCTACTTGTCCACCACTCTCGGCATAAAAAGGCGTAGTAGCCAAGACCAATTGGTATTGCTCTTTACCCTTTGATTTGATCTTGCGGTACTTGGTTACTTGGGTATGCACCAAAATATCTTGATAGCCCACAAAACCTTCACCGGCTGTTTCTGACAAAACCACCCAGTCTTCGGTATCCAAGACAGAAGCAGCACGGCTCCTATTTTTCTGTTGTTGCATTTCAGTTTCAAAACCAGATTCGTCTACACTAATGCTATTTTCAGAAGCAATTAACCTGGTCAAGTCAATGGGAAAACCAAATGTGTCAAAAAGTTCAAATGCTGATTTACCACCAATCTGTTTTTCTACTGATTGTGCACTGGCGGCCAACAAATCGTCTATGCGTTTAAGACCCTTGTCTAGTGTTCTTAAGAAAGCGTCTTCTTCTTCCTTCACCACTTTGCTAACAAAATCCAATTGCTGTTTGAGCTCAGGGAATACACCAGCAAACTGTTCTGCCAATTGGGGCAGTAATTGGTGCAATAGGGGTTGCTTATAATTCAGGTAAGAATAATAATAACGAACGGCCCTGCGTAAAATGCGACGGATTACATAACCCGCTCCTGTATTGGAAGGCAATTGTCCGTCTGCAATGGTAAAGCTGATGGCCCTAATATGGTCTGCAATTACCCTAAAAGCAATGGCTTGTTTGCTGGCGCTAAAATCATAGGTTAGACCTGTAATTTTTTCAACGTGCGCAATAGTGCCAGTAAACACATCGGTATCATAGTTGCTGGTCTTGCCCTGGATCACACGCACCAGTCTTTCAAAACCCATACCCGTATCTACGTGTTTAGCAGGTAAGGGTTCCAAACTGCCGTCTTTGAGGCGGTTGAATTGCATAAATACATTATTCCAAATTTCTATCACCTGCGGATGGTCATTGTTCACCAAGGTCTTGCCATCTACCAAGGCACGTTCAGCGTCTGGACGGCAGTCTACATGAATCTCAGAGCAGGGCCCACAAGGTCCGGTATCACCCATTTCCCAGAAATTGTCTTTTTTATTCCCCAACAAAATGCGCTCTGGGGCAATCCATTTTTTCCATTCTTCAAATGCTTCCAAGTCTTTTTCTAGTGACTCTTTTTCATCGCCTTCAAAAATGGTAACATATAGTCTGTTCTTATCAATCTTGTATACTTCTGTGAGTAGTTCCCAACTCCAGGCAATAGCTTCTGCTTTAAAATAATTGCCAAAGCTCCAGTTGCCCAACATTTCAAACATGGTATGGTGATAGGTATCTACACCAACTTCTTCCAAGTCATTGTGTTTGCCACTCACGCGCAAACATTTTTGGGTATCCGCCACTCGTGGAGAAGGTGCCTGTTTGTTGCCCAGAAAATAATCCTTGAACTGATTCATACCCGCATTGGTAAAAAGCAAGGTAGGGTCATTCTTCACCACAATGGGGGCTGATGGCACAATCTGATGCCCTTTGGATGCAAAAAAATCAAGGAATTGCTGACGGATCTGGGAACTGCTGTTCATGTTCTATGGAAATTTAAATCACTGTTTTAGCCCTTTGAAACTATCTTTGATGGCTTTTCAGGGGTTGCAAAGGTAAGGATTACTAGGTGGAATACATGGTATTTAGCCCGGGAATGGAGCCTAAAAATGGAATCCCAAAAGCAGAAGCTTAAGCGATGAAGAAAATCAAATACTATTACAATACCCATACCCTCCGGTTTGAAAAACTGGAAGTGCCATTGCGGGTAAGACTCTTGCAGGTCTTTGCCTTTGTTACGGCCTGCATGGTTACGGGTTTGCTGATAGTCTTTATTGTGTTCAAATACATTGATAGCCCCAAGGAGAAATTCCTACGTCAGGAAAACGAAGACATGAAACAGCGCTACAGCATTCTGAGTGAAAGAATGAATGAGCTGGAATTACAGATGGATGAATTGGAAAACAGGGACAATAATGTGTACCGTGAGATTTTTGGGGCCAACCCCATTCCTGATAGTATCCGTACAAAAGTGGTAGAGAAAAAGAACGAGGTAAAATTGGTAGCCCGCATGGGCGAAACGGAATTGGTCAATAATATGACTGATCAGTTAAACCTATTGGCCATTAGACAAAAATCTCAAGACAAGTCCTATGTTGAGATTATCAATCTAGTGAAGAACAAAGAAAAACTGATCAATGCCACGCCTTCTATTCAACCCGTGAGCAATAAGAACCTAGATAGAATAGCCTCTGGTTTTGGTTATAGGATTGACCCCGTATATAAGGATAGAAGACTGCATCCTGGTTTGGACTTTACGGCCCCATCGGGAACGCCTATTTATGCCACGGCCGATGGAACGGTCAGCGATGCTGGTTTTAATACCGGTGGTTATGGCAACCGCGTGATGATCAACCATGGGTTTGGTTATCAAACACTCTATGGTCATATGTCTAAGATCAAAGCAAGGGTAGGAGAGAAAGTGAAAAGAGGAGAAGTCATTGGTTATGTGGGTAGCACCGGAAAAAGTACGGGGCCACACTGTCACTATGAAGTACATAGAAGTGGCCGTCAGGTAGATCCCATTTACTATTTCTACAATGACTTAACTCCAGCCCAGTTTGACCGGATCTTGAAACTGGCAGCCGTGAGCAACCAAAGTTTTGACTAGGTTTGAACAATTCAGGCAACTACTTGTCATTCACTATACAATCATCATCATGGAACCAGGCGTTAGGGAATATCTGTTGCGCATAGTCAATACCATTGCACTAGCCATTTTTTGGATGGCCATTAATTCTACCCTAGGTATCATGTACCAATTTGGTTTTTTGGATCATGGTATTCACTTGGGTCAAATCCTGTTTTACACTTGGATGATTCTGAGTTTTGTACTCCTGTTCAGGTATTTAAAAAAGTTATGGCTAAAGCCGATAGACTTTGAAGACCCCGGCTATTCTGAGTTGGATCAACCCCAATAAAAAAGCACCGGCTGGGCCGATGCTCTCTATTGCTATTCAGCGTTCTTATTTTTTATCATCCTTGGTATCTAGGATTACGGGAGAACTTCCCTTACCCATGATAATTACTTTGGCATTAGGCGATGTAACCAGACCCTTCATCATCTGAATCTGCTCATACTGTAACTGTTTGTCAGTGAGACCAGAACTCATGATGCGCTGATAGTCTGCAATACCTTGGGCTTCTACGCGTTTACGCTCGGCTTCCTGCTTTTCTTTTTGTAGCACAAATTCCATTTTCTGAGCGTCTTGTTCCGCCTTGATTTTTTCTTCAATAGAACCTTTTACACTGGCAGGCAAAGTAATATTGCGCACCAATAGTTGTTCCAAGACCAAACCACGAAGTTTGAAATTGTCTTCAATGGTTTTGAAGATCCTGGTTTGAAACTGGTCACGCTTGGTGCTATACAAGTCAACGGCGGTATAGAATACAGCGTTATCTCTGATCTTGGTACGGGTAATGGGGCGTACAATTTTGTCTTTAAAATCCAAACCGGTTTCTCTTACAATATTGGGCGCTTCTGTAGACAAGACCCTGTATAAAACAGTCAGGTCTATGACTACTTCCAAACCATCGGCGGTTAAAACGCGAATGGCGTCATCACCGGCTTTGTCTCCTTCATCATGCACCCCACTCATGGTATAGTTCTGGGTCTTGATATCAATTTTGTTTACGTCTACCAAAGGATTCACAATGGTCAAACCACTGGTCAAGACATCGTTCTGTACTTTACCAAACATAGACTTAACGCCTATCTGACCCGCGTCAATTTGTTTGATGCTAGAAGTTAGAAAACCAATCACCATGAGTGAAATACCCGTAATCCTTGCGGCATTGGCGTATTGAGGTAAAGGATGGTTGGCGTTTTTGAGTGAAAAAGCGGCTATGAATACAATCAAGCCTAAAATAATGAGAATCATGTTTTTTGTTTTAATAATTGATGAGTAGCAAATTGTTGCTATTTCTTACAGTTAGCTGCTATGGTCAACTACAATTACCCATTCTCCCTTGATTTTTCTAAAGAGTAGGGTATAGGCACCACCCACATCGCCAATGCTTCTTTTCAAATGCCATTTGCCCAAGACAAAATAATATTCCGGACTCAGTCTTCTAAATTGAATCAGATCAAAACTGAGTTTGCCCATGGCGGCGGTATCGGGGTAGCCCTTGTAATAATTGTCCAAGGTTTTTTGGTAGCCAAAATTGGCGCCGGATTTTCCTACAAACAACAAACTATCGCTTTTCCAATAACCGTTCATAAAAGCGGCAATATTGCCCTTGTTCCATTGCTCAGTTTGGGAAGCCAAAATTTTACGAATGGCTAATTCGTCTTTGTCTTGTGCATTGATTTGATTGCTAATAATGCTACTGCAGAAAATAAGTAGGCTGGCTAAGATGGCCTTGCTGGGGCTGTTCATTTTTTTAGGAAAGCTACGGAATTCTATTCCAAGCTAAACGGGTTTGTTTGCCCTAACCATTTCTCTTTTTCCCCAGGGTCCTGGAATTTTTTCTACTTGAAGACCAGCAGCCATCATGTTTTTTCTAACAATGGATTTACTGCAGTATGTAGTGAGCAGTCCATTGGGTGCTAGCATTTGAAAGCATTGTTCAAAAACAGTTTGGGTCCAGAGTTCCGGTTGGAGCTCGGGATGAAAAGCGTCAAAATAAATAGCATGGAATGTTTGGTCTGTTTGATAATCCAATAAGGTGTTTTGAACTTTTCTAAGGGAGAACCATTCATTGATGGTGTTCACTTGGTTCCAAGGACTATCATGCAGGGTTTGAAACGCAACTTCTAAACCCAATTGCTCTCCATAGTTCAATGCCTGATAATGCATTGCAGGAATGGGGTGTAATTCAATAGCCGTATACGCAATAGGTACCTTCCATTCAGTAGCTTTTTGCAAAGTCAATAAAGCATTCAATCCTGTTCCAAACCCCATTTCAAATACCCGTAACATTTGGTTAGGGTTGCGCTTTAAGGCTTGTTCCAAACCCGCTTGGATAAACACTTCTTGGCTTTCTCCAATGGCCCCGTGTTTGCTATGATAACTAGCACCAGTTGTTGGGTCTACCAAGGTATGAGAACCATCGGCCGTTAGTAACAATGCTGTTTCCATCACGCACAAAAGTATTATCTTAATTGCATGGAATATCTAGCTCATTTAGAAAAAGACCGCAAATTATCAAAGGCCTTGGTAGAAGCATTGCCTGAATTAGAAATGCGTAAGAATATCCCCTTGCGTTTAATGGCCAGCATCATGAGTCAGCAATTGAGTACAGCAGTGGCCAAAGTAATTTTTAAACGATTCTTAGAATTATACCAAGGCAAAGAACCCAAGCCCCAACAGGTCTTGGATACACCCATTGAAACCCTGCGCGGCATTGGACTGAGTTATGCCAAAGTAGGATATATACACAATGTGGCTGCATTCTGTATTGAACATAAGATTACCGACAAGACCTTGCAAAAAATGGACAATGAAACCATTGTTGACTTGCTGGTACAGATCAAAGGCGTTGGCAAATGGACAGTAGAAATGCTGCTTATGTTTTCTTTGGGCAGGGAAGACGTATTTGCAGTGGATGACCTGGGGATTCAACAAGCCATGATTAAACTCTACAAACTAGAACATTTAGACAAAAAGGAACTCAAGCAAAAAATGCTGGAACTCTCTGCCAAATGGAGCCCGTATAGAACCTATGCTTGTTTGCATCTATGGCAATACAAAGACAACAAATAACTAGATAGACTTCTTAAAACCAATAGCTACAAACTGAAAATCAGATTTCCATTACGCTGAATTTCTTGCCGCGTTGATGACCCCAAACATGGTTCTGGTCAAGAGTTTTTCATAGACCGCTTTTAGATCTGGTTCTATCTCTCTTCCATGTAATTGGTTCAAAGCATATTGCTGGATGGTTAATAGCGGCAATACAATCTTGTCTCTCATTTGAATAGACGCCCTTCCGGCTTTGTCATCTTCCATCAGTGTGCTAGCGTCTGTTAATTCCATCACCAATGTGGCTGTCAAGTCAAATTCCTTTTTGATTAATTCCCAAACCGGTCCAAACTGTGGGTCTTTTTTTACGTATTCGGTGAGTGGGAAAAAGGATTTGAGCATGCTCATCATGCTATTGTCTATCAGCGTACGGAAGAATAAGACGTTGCGGAACATAGCTTTGGTATCGTCCCACAAACCCTGGTCCTTCATGGCTTGCAGGGCCGTGCCTACGCCAAAAAATCCGGGTACATTTTGTTTTAACTGACTCCAACTTCCTACAAAAGGAATGGCGCGTAAGTCTTCAAAACGCAATCCCCCACCGCTTCCACGTTTGGCGGGGCGGCTGGCAATATTGCTCTTGCTATAATAGTTTAGCGGACTAAACTGTTGCATATAAGCTAGGAACAAGGGATGTGTTTTAAAGTCCTGATAGCTTTGGTGACTAATCTTGCCCAGTTCTTCCATCAGGAATCTATCATGCTGAGACAATTGCATCCTGGTATCGGCAAAGATCTCATTGCTCAAACCCGCACTCAACAACTGTTCCAGGTTGTATTGTGAAGACTGGATGGTGCCAAAATTGGATGTTATGGTTTGTCCTTGTATGGTTAATTGAATCTCTTCGTTTTCAATATTATTACCCATGGAAGCATAAAACTTATGGGTCTTTCCACCACCACGTGATGGTGGCCCCCCACGTCCGTCAAAGAACTTAGCCTTGATCTTGTATTTTCTAGAAATGGCGGTGAGGTTTTCTTTGGCAGTATAGATACTCCAGTTGGCTTGTAAATAACCTCCATCCTTTGTGCCATCACTAAAGCCCAGCATAATGGTCTGGTGATTGCCACGCAGTTCTAAATGCTGTTTGTACTCTGGTAATTGGTACAAAAAGTCCATAGTGGTTTCTGCTTGTTCCAAGTCATCAATGGTTTCAAAGAGTGGCACAATATCAATGGGCATACTCTCTTTTTTCCATCCGCATAAGCGCAACAGCGCATATACTTCCATCATATTCACAGGTCCCTGGCAATTGCTGATAATATACCTATTGCAACCTTCCACGCCATTTTCTGCCTGTATGGTTCTTATGGCATAAATACTCTCTAAAGTATCTCTTGAAATAGTATCCTGAATTAGACTTGGATTAATCACACGCTCCATAGAAGCAAGCGTTGCTAATTTGCCCAACAAATCTAATTGACCATAATTTTCTGGTAGAATAGGGGCTTCCCCGGCTGCTATTAATTCTTGGTTAATCTGCAAGAGAACAGCGGTATGAATGCGGCTGTCTTGACGAATATCAAGGGATGCAAAATGGGTTCCAAAAATTTTGACTTTGTGAATCAAACTATCTAGTCTATTGAGGAACAAACTATGATGGTGTTCCATCAATAATTTTCTGGCCTCATACAAAGCGTGCAACAATTCTTCCTTGCTAATCCGTTTGCTTTGTTCGGGCAAAAATACATTCTCATATAACTGTTGTTCCAACTGCGCTATAATGGTATCAACACCAGTGAAAGTGAGTCTGCGTTTGAGTTTGCGAATGTCTCTATAATAACAAACCACAATGGCACTTCTTAAGGCATCGGCTACTTTTAGCGTAGTGGGTCCGTTTACAAATGGATTACCATCCCTATCGCCGCCAGGCCAAAAACCCAGTTCTATAAAAGGATTTTCTCCATCATATGCACTATCAAAAACTTCGCGATTGATATAGTTATAAATATTGCCAATTGAGGGGTAGAGTATATTCTCCAAATACCACATGAGGTTCACTGCCTCGTCTAATGGGGTGGGTTGTTTTTTGTTAAAAAACGGGGTAATGCCTAACTGCTGTATATAGGCATTGATGGTATGAAAGTCATTTTTCCTAATGGCTTCATTCATGTCATGGATAATCCCCAACACACTGCCCGGATAAAACTGGGTAGGGTGAGCCGTGAGTACCACCCGCACTTTAAATTTTTTCAGCTTTTGTTTGAGCAGGTTGGACTTACCCATAAATCCGGCTTCATTGATCAGGGATTTTAAACTACCCGGACCCTCAATATTGTTCACCGTGTCAAATGCAGCGTCTTCAATGGCGTCAAATAATACAATCTGGCGTTCTATATATTGTACAAACTTGAATAATCGGTCTAATTTATCTGCTTCTGTAACAGCATTGGTATGTTGTTCAAAAAATCGGTCTACAATCTGCATAGGGGTTTTGCCATCGGCGTAGCCATCTATACAGGCTTGTAATAAAATGGGTAATAAAGCACCCACATTGGCTATTCCAGAGAAGGGCAGGGCCGAAAATAGACTATTGTAAATAGTGTATTTATCGGTCACATTTCGTTTGAAATTGAGTGTATATTCTGATGAAGACATAAGCTAATTGAGAGCTCAAGATAAATAATTCCCCCCTAAATTCCTCGACTAATGCCATGAAAACCTTGTCAGGCTTGATTTTGGGGCTAATGATTGTTAGTTATAGTAATTAATTTGATATGAATGATTCTTGCATTTTGGCTGGAAATACTTGATATATCATTTGTTTAGAATGGGTCATGCAACAGATAAAAAAAGCGGCCAAGCCAATTAAACTTTTTACTTTTCCAGTAGTCTTAATGCTTCAAGTGAACCCATGCACGCTTCGGATCAAGAATTGTTAGCCTTATTTTCCAATGCCGCTACTAAGGAGCAGGGTTTTACGCAATTGGTCAAAAAATACCAGGAAAAAATTTATTGGCATATCCGCAGAATGGTCATTGACCACGCAGATGCAGATGATGTTTTGCAGAATACCTTGATCAAGATTTGGAAGGGTTTGGAAAATTTTAGAGAGGAAAGTCAGCTTTTTACCTGGCTCTACCGGATTGCTACCAATGAAACCTTAAGTTTTTTGGCACAGCAACAAAGAAAAGCCACCCAGAGTCTGGATGAAATGTCCGAATCCTTGGCCAATAAGGTAAAAGCAGACCTGCATTTTAACGCCAACCAACTAGAATGGCGCTTGCAACTGGCCATTCAGGAATTGCCTGAAAAGCAACGTGTGGTCTTTCATTTACGCTATTATGACGCCATGCCCTATGAAGAAATGAGTAAGGTCTTGGATACCAGTGAAGGTGCTTTAAAAGCCAGTTACCACCACGCGGCAAAAAAAATTGAGGCTTTTATTAAAAACTATTAAACCAGACTCATCAATTGCAGTCAAAGAATGGCAATGTATTCACGTAACCCCATACAAGCAGAATTACAAGAGATAGCACCAGCCTTGGCAAATGCCAGTACGGTACTGCCATTTCAAGCGCCAAAGGGTTATTTTGAAGCCTTGGACCCACTAGCATTAGTAGAAGAACCTGCTTTCTTAGCTGATTCTAAACTTCCTTTTCAGGCACCTCCGGGTTATTTTGAAAACATGCCCCAAGCATTGATGAGTAGGATCAAAACCCAAGAGGAACAAGCTTCCGTTTTGGATTCAGAAAAGCTAGACCAAAAACAAGCTCCTGTGGTGCAAATGGGTAAGGCGAGAAAATGGATTATGTATGCTGCTGCTGCCATGCTTACTGGAGTTTTGATTACGGGTGCATTTATGTTCTCTGATAAACCGGTGGAACAGATGAAGGAACAATACAAGTTAGAAGACCTAGGGGCAGCATTAGACGCAGTACCCGATGCTGCTTTAGAACAATACTTAGAAGAAAACCAGACTATTGCCGTAGACGAGGTATTGGCTAATCCTAGTCAAAAATTACCAGAACTAACAGATCATATTCAGAATATCAGCAATGAAAAGTTGAATGATTATCTGGATGAAAACAGTCATTTGGAATCAGCTATTGCTGAATAAAAATTCGATCATGAAAAAAATTGTTACATTATTATGCTTGCTGGCTTTCTTGCAAATTATTGCCCAAGCACAACCCGAACGCCCACCTGCAGATAGACCCAATATTCAAGGTTTGAAAATTGCATTTATTACCAAGCAATTATCCCTGAACACAGATGAGGCACAAAAATTCTGGCCTGTGTATTATGACTTTGGAGACAAAGCTAGAAAGATAAGACAGGAGCAAAAAGATGATGAAATTGCTTTTGAAGAAAAAATGCTAGCCGAGCGGAAGAAGTTCAAAGTAGAAATGAAAAAGATTTTGGGTGGAGATGACCGAGTAAATAAATCATTGACTTTAGATCGTGATTTTAACAATGCCATCAAAAAAGAATTGGAAACTAGACGCGATCAGCGTTTACAAAAGGGATTGAACAAACAATAAAAGGGGGGAACTTTTATTGTAATAGGCAATACTTTGTTGTATTGCCTTTTTTTTGTTTAAATAATCTGAGATTGAGGTTTTACCCCACGCGCCAAATGGGCGATTGAATATCGTGGTAGAATAAAAAAGTCCATTGTTTGGTCTGACCCTCGGACCACCAACGTTGGCGCAACTCCATGCATTTTTTGCCATCATAGTCATACTTGGCTACAAAGCGGCTCTTCATCTGTTGTAATTGTGGTGCTACATCGCCACCAAAAAAAGCTGTCTCTCCTTCTTCGTGAATCCAGAATGCTTGGTGATACAAACTATGACCACCCGTTAATTCAAACTGAATATATTCATCAATCCAACCCTCGTCTTCTTCTAGCCAAACTACTTTGCTAAACTCCTCCAATAATTGAAAGTCTTCTACAATATAGGAGGCAGTTCCAACTTGCAATGCATGATCAAATTCTCTTCTCTGCACATAGTATTGGGCATAGGGAAAACTGATAAATCTTTCATCGCTATTGCTGCCTTGTATGGTTACTCCACCGGCATGGTCCTTGTGCAAATGACTCATCAATACCTTGGTCACCTGCGATGGATTAATGCCCACTTTGAGCAAGTTGGCGTGTAGCTGTGCATTGCCCTCAGCGTCTTTATAACCCAGTCCCGTATCAAGTAAAATCACGTCTCTGGCAGTAACCACCACAAAGGGTTGAATCTCTACCAATAAACTGCCCACGGGGCGATTGTTCAATGTTTCCGTATCAACATCAAAGGGCACAAATACCTTGGTCTTGTCAATGGTAAAAGATCCTTCTGAAAGCGGTATAATTTGCATGAGCCCTATTTATCTATTAACGTAAAACCATCTGTCTGTCTGCGTCTAGTCGCAGGAGAATAAAAATCAACACGGTGAATGTGAGAAGGGAAGAACCTCCATAACTAATCAGCGGAAGCGCAATCCCAATAATGGGGAATAGACCAATGGTCATGCACACATTCACAGCAATGTGAAAGAACATGACACTGGCCACACTATAAGCGTAGACCCTACTAAACGTACTTCGCTGTCTTTCTGCAATCACGGTAATGCGAAGGAGTAAAAACAAATAGAGTAACAAGAAAATGGCGCATCCCACAAACCCAAATGCTTCACCTAGAGAAGTGAAAATAAAATCAGAATGTTGTTCTGGTACATATTTCCCCCTTGTTTGTGTGCCTTTTAAAAATCCCCTTCCCCAGAATCCTCCAGAGCCAATGGCAATTTTACTTTGACGCACATTATAGTCATCTGGTTTATAGGCTTTGGCTCCCGGCGTGGCCGATTCTATTTTGTTGTGTTTATTCTGACTACAATCATAGTCCTTACCCACGGCTGAATAAATTCTTTGGCTTTGGTAACACTCAAATACATTATTGAAAATATAGGGCACAGCAAAACGCTGCACACCTACACAGACTGCCCATGTGGCAATGATAATGAGAAGGAGTTTGCTATTTCTTTTAATCTGTCTTCTGGTAAAATAAATGATGAGTATGGCTATAACGGTAAGCGTAATGGCTAGCACGTTGGGGTCTACAATTAGAGTGGCTACCACCAATGCTCCAAAGGAAAGACCCGTAACCAAGATGCCTGCAGGCAAACCTTCTCGATACATGGCAATAAAAAAACTCAAATACACTAAGGCCAAACCCGTCTCGTGTTGTAGTCTTGACAAGACTGCTGGTAATAACACAATGCCTCCTGCAATCAATTGTGATTTGAGTTTGGAGAAATCTGTGTTCTGCATACTCAAGTATTTGGCTAATGCCAGTGCCGCAAAGATTTTACAAAGCTCTGCGGGTTGTAAGTTAAAGCCGCCGCCTAAGGCAATCCAAGATCTAGAGCCCTTGATGTCTTTACCAATCACAAATGTGGCCAACATTAATAAGATCCCAAAAGCATATGCTAGGTTAGCAAATGCGGTAAATAGTTTGCTATCTGCCATGAGAATAAAAGCCGCAACTAGGGTACAGAAGCCTGCAAAAATGACCTGCTTGCTATAGTTGGTTTTGCCTCCTAAGAATAATTGCATCCAATTGGTTCCGCTACGGTATTCTACCATGAAAATGCAAAGGATGCCTATGGCCACCAAAATGGCATAGAGTACCACTACGGTCCAGTCAACTCCCTTGGATAAAGAACTATTTCTACTACTCATGTTAGGCCTTTGATTTTTTTACTTTAAACCTGTCATCTGCATGTAGGAATAAAGCGGTATTGGCTTTGGTGGATTTTTTGGAATCCTTGCTCTTCTTGGGTTCTTCTTTGCTTGGGGCAATTTCCAATTGTTCCTCCGTTAGTCTTTTGTTGATGCCGGGGTTCTTGTCTGCATTCTTGTCTGCATTTTCTTCTTCCTCGTTCATCTCGGCTGCTTTATTAGCCGCTTCCAATGCTAGTTTGGCTTGGCGTTGATTGTCTTTGCGCACATACCATTCTTTAATTGCGGATGGCACTAAATCTGCATTTGAAATTCTTTCCACCTCGGCTAATCTATCTGTAGCAATGGTATCATTCAAATATTTTTCCATCATAAATGCACCAATAGGACCGGCCCAAGTAGAACCATATCCAGAATTCTCTACAACCACGGCCACTGCAATGGTAGGATTGTCTTTGGGTGCAAAACAAACAAAAATACTATGGTTCTTCCCGTGTGGGTTTTGGGCGGTTCCAGTTTTGGCGCAGTATTCTACACCAGGAACTTTAATGGCTGCTGCAGTTCCGTAAACAGTTACATCGTGCATGCCATCGTGTACCGCGCGAAACACCGTATCAGATGCATGGGTAACTATATGCTTCTTGCGATACTTAGCCAAGAAGGCTTTGTCTTCTGCTTCTTCATGTTCAATACTGTCTACAAAATGCGGCGTATAATAAGAACCTTTGTTGGCAATCACGCACATCATATTGGCAAGTTGCATGGGTGTTGCGGTCATTTTATCCTGCCCAATACCCAAGGTTAAAATGGTACAGCTATTCCATCTATTCTTTCCATAAGCCCGATTGTAGACTGCGGTATCTGGCACACTGGCTTTGTCTTCTGATGGAAGATCCACGTCTAGTTTGGTTCCCATACCAAAGGCATTCATGTATTCCTTCCATTTTAAATATCCTCCAGTGGGATTTTTATAATCTGAATTGTCAATGGCTTTTCTAAAGACATCAGAGAAATAAGAGTTACAAGAATTTGCCAAGGCCAAACGAAGATTAGCCGCGTGTCCTGCATTTTTGTGTTCACACCTTACCAGTACCCCACAGTTGGTATATGAGCCATAACAAGCAACTCCATAACTAGGTGTAATCAAACCCTCGTCTAGTGCAATCACAGCACCAAGTGGTTTAAAAGTAGATCCTGGAGGGTACTGCCCCTTGATGGCGCGGTTAAACATAGGGCGCGCGGTGTCAAGCAACATCCTGCCTAGGTTCTTTCTTCGCGCGGAACCGGTGAGGTCATTGGGGTTGTAGTTGGGGCTAGATACCATGGCAATAATGCCCCCGGTTTTGGGATTAATGGCTACCGCCGATCCAATCTTATTGGCCAATAATTTTTCTGCTAGTTGTTGAACTTCTACATCTACACTGGTATACAAATTTCTACCTGCCACAGCCGTGGTATCAAACATCCCATTTTCATAAGGTCCTTGAATCCTGCTCTTATTGTCACGGATATAGCGCTTAATCCCGCGCACACCCATTAATACTTTTTCATAAGTACGTTCTAGTCCATTCATACCCGCATAATCTCCCATCTCATAACCTTCCTCACGGTGCTTTCTCAAAAAGCCTGTATCTACTTCGGCAATATATCCCAATACCTGAGCACCAGTATTATAGGGATAGGTTCTAACCGATCTATCAATCAAGTTAAAGCCTGGGAACTTGTACATGTTCTCGTAGAGCTTGGCAAAAAGTTCTTGGGTAAGCAAGGCTTCAAATACAGATGGCTTAACACTGGTATTCTTGAAGATAATTTCGCGCATGCGCTTTTTATATTCTACTGTATCAATATTTAGCAGTTGACAAAGTGCCAAAGTATCTGTGCCCTTTGATTCTACAGGTGTTACCACTAGGTCATAGCTAATGGTATTCTCCAGCATGGCTTTGCGTTTTCTATCAAAAATGATACCCCTGTCTGGATAGATAATCTTTCTATAAATGGCATTGTTCTCTGCTGCCAATTTGTATTTGGCAGAGAATACTTGCAGGTTTATCAATTGAATCAGTATGATGACAAATACTGCTCCAAAGATAATTTGCACCACCCGGCCCCTGCTTTGATTGAATACAGACATAGAGAAATATTATACAATTAGGTAGATAGCTATGCTTTGTTGGTACGGAACTTGGCCTTTCTGAAAAACAACATTTCCGTTATAAAAATCAACAATAGGCTTACAGCTGTTGTTGCAGCTACTTTGCCCAAGAAATAAACAAAATTTCCAAACTGCAACCATTCTATCAATACCAACAAAAAATGATGGATAAATGTTAGCAGGGTTACATACAAACTATAAGGTGCCCAACCCATACTCTTGATGCTGGGCTCTAAGTAACTGTGTTCTGTTGTGTCTTGCGGAATTAATAAGTTGAGTAAGAAGGGACGCAGATAAGCAATCAAAACACAGGGGGCCGCGTGTAAACCAGCTGAACCCGTAAAATAATCAAGGGTCAATCCAAAAGCAAAACTGATTAACAACAACACAAATCTGTTGGTATTAAAAGGTAGCCAGAGTATGTATAGGAAATAGATATATGGAATGATAAATTGATGCAGGGGTGGTACCTCATTGAGGATGAACACCTGAAACAGGATGAACAGGGCAAATCGGAGTATGGTTTTTAAAAGGTCACTCATGGATTCTTTTCTGTACTGTTTTCAATAGTCATTTGTTCTGTGTATCCAGCATTGTTCACCAAATACACATATTGCAAGGCAAAGAAATTGGTGCCTGTTTTTACTTTCAACGTAAAGAAATTGCTAGATGGGTCTGCCACCACACTATATACGGTGCCTACCATCAAATGTGATGGGAAGTTGGCACTATAAGTACTGGTCAAGACCGTATCACCTTTATTAACCTTGGAGCTCTTGGGTATATTTTTCAAAATCAAATAGGAGGGGTCTGCACCATCCCATTCAATGCTTCCTGCGTTATTGTCTTTTTTGAGCATGGCACTCACCCTGCTACTGCGGTGTAAGAGACTCATGACTTTGGAGTTGTTCTCACTCACAGCAACCACCACACCCACAATGCCGGTAGAACCAATTACAGCCATCCCTTTTTTCACGCCTTGCAAACTGCCTCTCTCTAATGTCAGGTAATTGTTTTGAAGGGTAAGGGTATTGCCAATGACTTTAGCGGGCATGACACTGTATTTCCTACTCCTGCCCAAACTATCTTTCATGAGACTATCAACCAGCACTTTGTAACTACTATCTGGTCCTCCAAAATTGGAAGGTAGCATATTGCGCAAACGAGCATTTTCTTCTACCAATTGTTGGTTGGTTTCTTTTAGAGAAAAATAGTAACGCCAGTTATTGTATTGCTTATTGAATTTGCCAGTAGATTCCTCCGCCATTTCTGAAAAGAAAACTTGGTGGGTTTTACTGCTATTGCTCAACATGACAATGCACACAATTTCTAGGATCAGAAATCCAAGGAAATTGAAATTGCGTTGTATGAATAGGAAAATGTTTTTCACAGCGGTAATTCGGGCCAGTAATAGATACCTGTAACGTAATAATTAACCGGCTATTGCGTTTGGGCCTATTTATCTCATGATAAAAGGAAAACGCTGGTAATTCTTCAATGCCAAACCAGTACCGCGAACCACACTTTTCAATGGATCATCTGCAATATGTACGGGCAATTTAATCTTGGCACTCAAACGTTTATCCAAACCGCGTAAAAGGGCTCCACCACCAGTTAGGTACAAACCCCTGCGATAAATATCGGCAGCCAATTCAGGAGGGGTTGTTTCCAAAGCCTTCAAAATGGCTTCTTCTATTTTGAAGATACTCTTGTCTAGTGCTTCTGCAATTTCTTGATAGCTCACCATGATTTGCTTAGGAATACCTGTTACCAAGTCACGTCCGTTTACTGGCATATCATCTGGAGGATTATCCAAATCCTTCATTGCAGCACCAACGGTAATCTTGATTTGTTCTGCAGTGCGCTCACCAATCAACAAACTGTGGTAACGTCTAAGAGCTTCCATAATATCTGCAGTGAACTCATCACCGGCAATACGAATACTCTGGTCACAAACAATACCCGCCAAGGCAATCACGGTAATACCAGTAGTACCACCACCAATATCAATGATCATATTACCTACGGGTTCTTCTACGTCTATGCCAATACCCAAGGCAGCAGCCATGGGTTCGTGAATCATGTATACTTCTTTGGCACCTGCTTGCTCGGCACTATCGCGCACCGCACGTTTTTCAACTTCTGTAATAGAAGATGGAATACAGATGACCATGCGCCAGCTTGGAGGAAACAAAGGTTTTTTTGGATAGATCATTTTGATCAATTCCCTAATCATCAGTTCCGCAGCGTTAAAGTCCGCAATAACCCCGTCTTTCAAAGGACGTACGGTACGGATACTTTCGTGGGTCTTTTCGTGCATCATCAACGCACGTTTACCAACAGCCAAAACTTCCTTTGGATTATTGCGGTTTAGGGCCACAATAGATGGCTCGTTCACCACCACTTCATCGTTATGGATAATTAGGGTGTTGGCGGTCCCTAAGTCTATGGCAATCTCTTGAGTAAAAAAGCTAAACAATCCCATTGTATATAATTAGTTCGAATATAAGTAAATGAATGCAAGCAAAGGTGTCTTAAATAAATGGAATTAACAAAGCCGAAATGCTTGATTTATCAAGTACTTCAAGGTTATTAACAAGCCATTCTGATTAATGTGGATTAGCTCGGGAATTCGTAACCAATATCCCTGCGATAATACATGCCCTCAAAATCTATTTTTTCCAGTAAATCCTTTGATTTTTGAACCGCTTCCGAAAGCGTGTTACCATAAGAACTCACTGCCAAAACCCTTCCTCCATTAGTTTGCAAGCTATCACTTGCAAATTTGGTGCCAGCATGGAAAACCAGTGTTTCCGCGCCTTTCTGCGCATTCAGACCTGCCAATCCGGTAATCGGAATTCCTTTTTGATAATCGCCCGGATAGCCACCACTCACGGCCATCACCGTAGCGCAGCACCTTGGGTCAAAATTAATATTAACATCGGCCAAAGTGCCATTGTCCATGGCAGCAAACAAACTCACCAAATCCGTGTCTAGCAAGGGCATCACCACTTCTGTTTCCGGATCGCCCATGCGGCAATTGTATTCAATAACCCAAGGTTCACCACCCACATTCATCAATCCAAAAAAGATAAATCCATGATAAACCAGGTTTTCTTTGTCCAATCCAGCAACAGTAGGTTCAATAATTTTCTTGGTCACTTTTTCCATGAAAGCCTCGTCCATAAAGGGAACTGGGCTAACGCAACCCATGCCTCCGGTGTTTAATCCGGTATCGCCCTCGCCAATTCTTTTGTAATCTTTGGCGTGACCAATAATTTGGTAGTCCTTGCCATCGGTCAGCACAAAAACGCTGACTTCAATCCCGTGCAAAAACTCTTCCACCACTACTTTGCTGCTAGCTGCACCAAATTGTTGGTGGATGATCATTTCTTCAAAACTGGCTAAGGCTTCCTGCGTGGTTTGTGCAATAATCACACCTTTTCCAGCTGCCAGACCGTCTGCTTTGAGCACCACAGGCAGGCTATGCGCGGCTATATAAGCTTTGCCCGCTTCAAATTCGTCTTTGGTAAATTCTGCATAAGCAGCCGTAGGTATGCCCTGACGCTGCATAAATTTTTTGCTAAAAGCCTTGCTGCCCTCTAATTGCGCGGCCTGGGCCGATGGGGCAACCACGGTAATATGTTGCAATTCTTGGTGGTTTTGAAAAAAATCATAGACCCCATTCACCAAAGGATCTTCGGGCCCCACCACCAACATGCCAATCTTTTCTTCTAAGCAAATGGTTTTGATGGCTTCAAAATCATTGACTCCTACGGGGATATTCTTACCAAACTGGGCCGTTCCGGGATTGCCCGGTGCAATAAATAACTGATCGCAATGATGACTCTGACTCATTTTCCAAGCCAATGCGTGTTCCCTTCCACCAGATCCCAACAATAATATGTTCATAATGCTATTTTGCTAGCGCGAAAGTAGAATTTTAAGTGCTCAAATACAGCTTTCAGAACCGGATATTGATTTAATCACTATTTTGGCCCACCCAACCGGGAAATTTGACAACGAAAACTAGCTGTATGACTCAGGAAAACCTGCAAAAAGGGCATCCCAAAGGACTGTATGTATTGTTTGCAACTGAAATGTGGGAGCGTTTCAACTATTATGGCATGCGCGCCATCTTGGTATTGTTTATGACAAAGGCGCTTCTATTTGACAAAGTCTTTGCTTCTAACCTTTATGGTAGTTACACATCTTTGATTTATTTAACACCCTTGATTGGGGGCTATATTGCTGACCGTTATTGGGGTAATCGCCGAAGCATTATTGTGGGCGGGATAGTGATGGCCATTGGAGAATTTATCCTGTTTTTCTGTGGTTCACTCTATGCTACATCGCCGGATACGGCATCTTTATTATTTTTCTCTGGCCTGGGTTTCATGATTGCTGGTAATGGTTTTTTCAAACCCAATATCTCTTCCATGGTGGGTCAATTGTATCCAAAGGGAGACAATAGAATTGACTCTGCTTATACCATTTTTTACATGGGTATTAATACCGGTGGTGCGCTAGGACCCTTTGTTTGCGGCTTTTTCGGCGATACCGGAAATCCAGCAGATTTTAAATGGGCTTTTTTAGCAGGTGGTATTGGGATGATTATTAGTGTGCTTACCCTGCATTTCTTGAACAACAAATACGTGATTGATCCAGATAAAAAAATCATTGGGCTAACGCCCGATGGTGCTCCCAAGAAGTTCCTGAATCCGGTGGTGATGGTGGTGGGTATGGCCTTGCTTTCTCTAACAACCATTGGACTTTTATACATTGACGCCAAAGTGGTGAACTACTTGTTTTACTTTTTGATTGGTTGCATTGTTTTAATAGCAGTAATTATCTATTCTGATAAAACCCTGAACAGTACTGAAAAGACAAGGGTTTCCGTGATATTTACGGTTTCCTTTTTTGTGATCTTTTTCTGGTCTGCCTTTGAGCAGGCGGGAGCATCCTTAACGTTTTTTGCAGAAGAGCAAACCCAGCGTGACCTTGGATTCTTTACGGTTCCAGCCAGTTTTTTCCAGTCTTTGAATAGCATGTTTGTGGTTGGGTTAGCACCTTTATTTGCCTGGTTATGGATCAAGTTGGGTAAACGCGAACCCGCTTCACCGTATAAAATGGCCATTGGTTTATTTTTATTGGCCCTGGGTTATCTCTGGATTGCTTTTGGTGTAAAAGACGTACAAGCCAATGTAAAAGTGAGTATGATCTGGCTCATTGGTATGTATATGATGCATAGCATGGGAGAGCTTTGTTTATCGCCCATTGGGCTTAGCTTGGTGAACAAATTAGCACCTATCAAATTTGCATCCTTGCTCATGGCAGTATGGTTTACAGCCAATGCTTTTGCCAACAAATTGGCAGGGGTATTGAGTGGTTATTATCCCGATGGAAAAACCACTTCATTTCTAGGTTACCAGATAGCCAACTTATATGATTTCTTTATGCTCTTCCTTGGTATGGCTGGGGTAGCATCATTGGTCTTATTCTTCTTGTCTAGTAAGTTGAAAAAAATGATGTAATTAGAAAGAGAAAATAGTAATACAAGATCCATTAAGGATCTGAATAAAAAGAGGTTGCTCATAGTTTTGAGACAGCCTCTTTTTATGCCGTATATTTATACCTGATTAAATTCATGCTATGTCAGAAGTGAAAAAACAATTCAAACCATTTGTGGCCCCTGAAACACAGATGAAGGAACTAACTGTTAAGTCTATTTTAATGGGAAGTTTGTTTGGTGTCATCTTTGGTGCCGCTACCGTGTATCTGGCGCTGAAAGCGGGTTTGACCGTATCGGCCTCCATTCCCATTGCGGTAATTGCCATTACCTTGGGAAGAAAATTTTTGAAGACAACCATTCTTGAAAACAATATTATACAAACCACGGGTTCTGCGGGAGAAAGCATTGCCGCCGGTGTGGCATTTACCCTGCCGGGATTTTTGTTTTTATCATCGCCCGATAGCGCGGAATATTTTAATTACCTCACCATTTTAATCTTGGCCATTGTAGGTGGTTTGCTAGGAACCTTGCTCATGGTGCCTTTGAGAAAAGCCTTGATTGTAAACGAACACGATAACCTGCCTTATCCAGAAGGTACTGCCTGCGGCGATGTTTTAAAAGCAGGAGAGAAGGGTGGCGATTTTGCCAAGACTGCTTTCTGGGGTTTGGGTGTGGCATTTGTTTATGCCCTTTTACAAAAAGTTTTACACGTAATTGCAGAAACCCCTTATTGGGCTACCAAACAAACCAATAAGTTTTTCCCATCGGCAAAAGTGAGTGGAGAGATTACGCCTGAATACTTAGGCGTAGGTTATATTATTGGCCCCAAGATTGGAGGCGTATTAGTTGCAGGTGGGGTCTTGAGTTGGTTGGTCTTTATTCCACTCATGTCTTCATTGGTGCCACCCGATGTAATTGCTACACAGCTAGTAAAACTGGGCTATCTGGCCGATATTACAAAGGCTGGTGGTAAGGGTAATTGGGATCCTATTGCCCACCAATTTGCAGACTATTCTGCCGCGGTGTATTATGCCTTTATTCGTCAAATAGGAGCGGGTACTGTAGCTGCTGGTGGTATTATTACCTTAATCAAAACCATACCCACCATTGTTAAATCTGTGAAGGGTAGTGTGGCTTCTCTGAAATCCGAAAAAGCAGAAGGTGCTGCTGCTGTGTTGCGCACAGACAAAGACTTAAGTTTAAAATGGGTAGGTTGGGGAAGTCTGGGTTTGATAGCCTTGATTACCGTGTTGCCACAAGTACCTGGAGATAGCATTATTCAAAAATTATTGATTGGTGTTTTAGTGATCATCTTTGGAGCATTGTTTGTAACCGTCTCTTCTAGAATTGTGGGATTGATTGGCTCTTCCAATAATCCCATCAGTGGTATGACCATTGCTACGGTAATGGGTACCAGTTTAATTTTCTTGAGTGTTGGTTGGACGGGTCAGTCTTATGAACCATTGGTGCTAGTGGTGGGTGGAATGATCTGCATCGCGGCAGCAAATGCAGGTGCCACTTCTCAGGATTTAAAAAGCGGATACATTGTAGGTGCTACGCCACGTAACCAACAGATTGCTCTATTTGTTGGAGCCATTGTTTCTTCCATTGTCATTGGTTTAACCGTGAAATTCTTAGACAAACCTTCTTCTGAAATGTTGAGCCAGGGCATACATCATGCCATAGGTACAGAAAAATATCCTGCTCCTCAAGCAACGCTGATGGCTACTTTGATCAAAGGGATTCTTTCTCAAAACCTAGATTGGCAATATGTATTTGCCGGTGTATTCTTAGCCGTGACCATGGAACTCTGTGGTATCAAGTCTTTGAGCTTTGCCGTGGGTGCTTATCTTCCATTAGCAACTACCTTACCTATTTTTATTGGTGGTGCTATTAGAGGTATTGTAGAAATGAAACAAAGCAAAGCAGGAGAAACCAAGTCTGCAGAAGAAGAGGAATTGGGTAAGGGTAATTTATTTGCAACTGGCTTGGTAGCTGGGGGTGCTGTTGCTGGGGTGGTGATTGCTTTTGTAGCCGGATCTGATGGTGGTGAAAAATTCTTAAATGCCGTGAGTCTGGAATCAAGCATTAGTACCGCATTAACACATGGAGGGTATTTTATACTAGGCACACTCATGTTTGCAGCCATGGGCACCATTCTCTATAAAGTGGCCATGAAAAAATAAGAACCTGTTAAGAATAGATTAAATACTAGTCCCGCAGCCCAAAACTGCGGGATTTCTTTTAGGTTGGTTAAACCTTTGAGAACAATAACCATCCAAAAACAAAGCTTATCTCATGAACCCAAAAAGGATGCTTAGGACTTTTACAGTTGGTGCCGGATTTACCCTGCTATTTGCTTTTACGCAAGCACATCAGCAGGGGGGCAATGCCAAGATTAAAATGCCCTACAAAAAAGCGGGCTTAAATACCCGTCAAGCTGCGGCCCACTTATTGAGTAGGTTTAGCTTTGGTGCCAGACCTGGTGAAGTAGATGCTTTAGCAGCCATGGGTTTAGAAGAATGGTTGGAACAACAATTAGCGGGTGGACTAAATGACAGCGCTGCTAATGAAAGATTGAAGAGTATGAATACGCTTCAATTAAGCAATGAAACCATTGCCAATACTTATCTAACGCCTCCGCAAGTGCTTCGCTTGGCAGTAAGAAATAAATTAGTGGTTCGTGATTCTGTAAAGGGTCAGGACAAACCAGAATATCGGGAACAGATTAGACAGCTGATGGTGCAACAAGGCTTAAAGCCATTTGTTGAATTACAGACACAACTGATAAATCAAAAAATTATTCGGGCTGCTTATGGCGCAAATCAATTGCATGAAGTGTTAACTGATTTTTGGTTCAACCACTTTAATGTGTCTCTCACCAAACCCCAGTGTCAACAATTCATTCTCACATTTGAACGCGATGCAATAAGACCAAATGTGACTGGTAATTTCAAAGACATGTTGGTGGCAACTGCCAAACATCCCGCCATGTTGGAATACCTAGACAATGCTTCTAGTATTTCTGACAACAATGCGCTGGCAAAAAATCCAAGAAGAATTCAGCAACAACAAAATTTGAATAAGGCATTAGAAGCACGCATGGGCGATAGTTCCATGAAGAACAATGCCATTGCACAACAACTTGTCAATGCCAAACGCGTACAAGGATTGAATGAAAACTATGCACGTGAAGTCATGGAATTGCATACCCTTGGCGTAGACGGAGGTTATACCCAAAAAGACGTAACTGAAGTAGCACGTGCCTTAACAGGTTGGGCAGTAAAACCCTTGCTAGACGATGGTCCTGGAAAAAGACTCTTAGATAAAACCAATCTAGACCAAATGCAGAAAAGGGGCTTTGTGTTGGAGAATGATTTTATTTTCCGTGCAGACAAACATGACGAGGGAGAGAAATGGATTTTGGGTAAAAGATTTGATGGAAAAGGTGGTTATCAAGAAGGTATGGAAGTGTTAGATATGTTGAGCCGTCAAAAAGCTACCGCCAAATTTATCAGTAAAAAACTGGCTACTCGTTTTGTAAGTGACCAACCTTCTGATGCCTTGGTACAGAAAATGGCCGATCGTTTTTTAAAGACGGATGGCAATATCAAAGAAGTATTGATTACCATGGTTGAGAGTGTAGAGTTTTGGCAAACAGACGCATTGCGTGAAAAAATCAAATCTCCTTTTGAACTAGTGATTAGTGCAGTTAGGTCTACCAATGCAGACTTAAAACAACCTTTTCAGGTATTTAATTGGTGTAGTAGAATGGGACAAAGATTCTATTATTATCAAGCACCTACTGGTTTTCCTGATAAAGCCAGTTTCTGGATCAATACGGGATCATTGTTAAATAGGATGAATTTTGGATTGGCATTTGCAACGGGAAAAATTCCTGGAATCAGCATCAACCTATTGGCTTTGAATCAAAACCACGAACCAGAAAGCGCAGAAGCGGCTTTGAAAACTTATAGCCAACTGCTCTTGCCAGAAAGAAACCAAGAAGAAAATATTAAAAGATTAACCGCCATGTTAGCAGACAAATCAGTAGCGGATAAAATTGAAGCAGCCAGTGCCAAACACCCGGGAGAAGCTTCAATGGAAGAGACTGATGCCATGAGCACGAATAAGAATTTGAACAACAGACAGCAACAAAAAAATGATCGCAACGCTATGAACCGTAAAGACAAACCCTTTACCATGGCTTATCAGAATGGCAATAACAACACTGTGTCACAAGTGGCTGGTGTGATCATTGGTTCACCTGAATTTCAAAGAAAATAAACGCATCCTATGATACATCGCAGAGCATTTATGAAATCTGGCGCATTGGCGCTTTTTGCTACGGGGTTTGGTGGGTTGCCTAACTTTATAGCATCGGCTGCTAGCGGCCAAAAGATCCTGCAGCCTTATAAAAAAAATAAGGTCATGGTCTGTATTTTTCAACGCGGAGCCATGGATGGTTTAATGGCGGTAAGCCCTTATGCTGATCCTAATTTAAAAATCTTACGTCCTGGTTTGTATATGAGTCCCCTAGAAAAAGAAGGAGGTCTCTTTAATTTGGATGACCATTTTGGTTTGCATCCTGCTATGGCTTCTTTGCAACCTTTTTTTGCAGATAAACGTATGGCCATTGTGCATGGTGTGGGTAGCCCCAATAATACGCGTAGTCATTTTGACGCGCAGGATTATATGGAAGCTGGAACCCCTTTTAACAAAGGCACTGCCAGTGGTTGGCTCAATAGGGTAGCGGGTTTAATGGGTCATGACGCCACCCCATTTAGGGCCGTGAGTTTGACCAATGCATTGCCTAGAAGTTTTTATGGAGACAATGAGGCATTGGCCATTAGTAATTTGCAGGATTTTGCCATTCAAATGCGCAATAATCCCATGGCTGGTAAAACCGTGTCTCAGTCTTTTGAAGACCTCTATGATCAAACTTCTAGTAGCTTGTTGAATAAAACGGGTAAAGAGAGTTTTGACGCCATGAAAATGTTGAACGTGAACGAGCTCAAAAATTATCAACCCGCCAAAGACGTTGTGTATCCGCAAACGGCATTGGGTAATTCACTCAAACAAATTGCGGTGCTCATTAAAATGCAGGTTGGTTTGGAACTGGCTTTTGCAGAATCTGGCGGATGGGATACCCACGTAAACCAGGGTACTACCAATGGTGCTTTTGCTAGAAATCTAAAAGACTTTAGTGATTCTATTGCTGCTTTTTGGAAAGACTTGAGTGCATATCAAGACGAGGTAACTGTGATGACCATGACCGAATTTGGTAGAACCGCTCACCAAAATGGAACCGGTGGCACTGACCATGGTAGGGCTTCTTGCTTATTTGTCTTGGGTAATGATGTACAAGGAGGTAAAGTGTATCAGAATATTAAATCCTTGGCCAAAGAAGATCTAGAAGACAAGCGTGACCTGCCTGTATCCACTGATTTTAGGGCCGTATTTAGCAATGTTGCCCAGTCCCATCTAAAACTGCAAAATAGCAAGGGGCTGTTCCCAGATTGGAACGGTAAACCACTTGATTTGATGCGCGGTTAAATTGGTTATTATCTGCTCCCTATATTTGCACAAATAGTTATATGGAGCATTTATTAACCGTAGAGAGTCTGATCAGTTTTTTAGTATTAGTAATCCTAGAAGTAGTTCTTGGTATTGACAATGTGATTTTTGTATCCATTATCCTCAATAGGCTTCCCCAAAATGACCAGAAAAAAGGTAGGCTTGCTTGGATGATTACGGGTATTATCATGCGCTCCATTTTACTATTTGGTCTGAGCTGGTTAATCTCACAAAAAGGTAAACCCCTGTTTACCATCATGAATAAACCCTTTGACATTGCCAGCTTGGTGATGATTGCTGGAGGTTTGTTTTTGATTTATAAAACGGTGAAAGAAATTCACCACAAATTGGAAGGTGATACAGATTTGGAAGCTGGCATCAGCACCAAGCCTTTGACATTTGGCGCTGCAGTAGTGCAGATTATGTTGATTGATATGGTCTTTAGTTTTGACAGTATTATTACTGCCGGTGGTACGGCCAAACACGTAGAAATCATGATTGCGGCGGTGGTAATTGCCATGATTGTGATGTTTTTGTTCAGCCCTTTTATTTCTGCTTTTATACACAAGCATCCTACCTTAAAAATGTTGGCCCTATCATTCCTAGTGATGATTGGTTTGGTATTATTAGTAGAAGGATGGGATAGTGAACGCGCACATGATTTACAGCTCAAGAACTATATCTATTTTGCCATGGCATTTAGCTTTGTAGTAGAAATTATGAACATGAAAGAGCGCGTGAAACGCAAGCCGGTTCAGCTAAGGGATCCAAAAATCCCCGAGCCGCATCAGCCCGGGGATCAAGCAAAATAATCTTAAAACCCACCCTGGCCTTCGGCCACCCCTCCAGGGAGGGGATGGTGGTTAGATTTTGCCACGTTTAATTTCTTCTACTACGGTTGGGTCAAGTAGGGTAGAGATATCTCCAACATTGTCCAAATCGCCCTCGGCAATCTTACGCAAAATTCTACGCATGATTTTTCCACTGCGGGTTTTTGGTAGACCACTGACAAATTGAATCTTATCTGGTTTGGCAATAGCGCCAATGATTCTTGTAATGGTTTGGTTCAAATCCTTTCTAATCATTTCGGCCGTTCCATGGGTGTCTTGTCCATGTGAGCCTTGGTAAATGACAAAAGCATAAATGCCCTGACCCTTGATATCGTGCGGATAGCCAACCACAGCGCTTTCTACTACGCCGCTGTGCATGTTAATAGCATTTTCTAATTCGGCTGTTCCAATTCGGTGCCCGCTCACATTCAATACATCATCCACCCTTCCAGTAATTCTAAAGAATCCGTTCTTGTCTTTCAGGGCACCATCACCCGTAAAATACATGCCAGGATAGGTAGCAAAATAATTGGTGCGGCATCTTTCATGGTCACCATAAGTAGTTCTTAGAATACCAGGCCAAGGACTCTTGATACAAAGATTTCCTGAAACGGTTTCTTCGCCTTCTTGTATAATTTCTTCTCCCTTCTCATCTACCAAGACCATTTCTAGTCCTGGCATGGGTAGGGTAGCCCAACTTGGAACAGCAGGGGTAATACCAGCCATATTGCTGATTAAAGTACCACCGGTTTCTGTTTGCCACCAAGTATCTACTACGGGACAATTGTTCTTGCCCACGTGTTCACTATACCAATGCCATGCTTCTTCATTAATGGGTTCACCCACGGTTCCCAATACTTTCAAGCTGGTCAAATGCTTGCCCTGTAAGGGTCCTAGGCCATAGCCCATTAAACTACGAATAGCTGTTGGAGCGGTATAGAGAATATTTACTTTGAATTTGTCAACAATATCCCAGAACCTACTTGCGTCTGGAAAGGTAGGTACGCCTTCAAACATCAGGGTGGTAGCACCCGCACTTAGCGGACCATACACTATATAACTATGACCCGTAATCCAACCAATATCGGCAGTGCAGAAATGAATATCACCTGGTTGGTATTGGAATACATTTACAAAAGTATAATTGGTATAAACCATATAGCCACCGCAGGTATGTACCACGCCCTTGGGTTTACCTGTTGAACCCGATGTATACAAAATGAACAATGGATCTTCTGCGTCCATTTCCTCTGCAGGAAAATCGTGCAAGCCCATGGTCTCTACTTTCTTAATCTCGTCTTCCCACCAAAGATCACGGCCCTTAATCATAGAAACGGGAGTCCTTGTTCTGGTGCAGACAATGACTTTTTTTACGGTTCTGTTTCCAATCAATGCATCGTCAATGACAGACTTTAATGGAATGTCTTTGGCGCCTCTGAATGCACCGTCACATGTAACAATATATTCTGCTTGCGCATCGTATAAACGATCAGCAATACTTTGAGCAGAGAAACCTCCAAACACCACGCTATGGATGGCTCCCACGCGGGCACAAGCTAGAACTGCAATGGCCAGTTCAGGAATCATACCCATATAAATACAAACACGATCTCCTTTTTTTACCCCATTGTTTTTGAGTACATGGGAAAACTGACAAACTTTCTCGTGCAGTTTTTTATAAGTAATAATCCGATGGTGTTCTTCTGGATCATTGGGCTCCCAAATCATGGCAGGCATGTCTCCGTGTTTTTCCAAATGCCTGTCTAAACAGTTCTCCGTGATATTTAATTTACCACCCTTGAACCATTCAATTTTGGGTTCGGTGAAATTCCAGTTAAGTACTTCATCCCATTTTTTGCGCCATGTAAAATTCTCGGCAATTTCTCCCCAAAATCCGGCAGGGTCTTCAATACTTCTTTTGTAATCGGCTTTGTACTGATCGTAAGATTTAATCTGATAAGGATAAGGCATGATCCAGTTTTTTTATAGCAAATGTTAGGAATGTAAATATACGCTAATCCTTTGCTTGGTAAAACCGTTGGAATCATGTAAGTTTCAACCTAATTCTAGAACGATTTCAGCACAAGCATCCCACATGAAAGAAACAAAAAGCATTTGGAAGATTATCGGCGCCTCTTCACTTGGAACCCTGATTGAATGGTACGACTTCTACATTTTTGGCTCACTGGCCACCGTATTAGCCAATCAATTTTTCCCAAAAACCAATCCCACCGCAGCTTTGCTCTCAACACTGGCAACATTTGCAGCCGGTTTTATAGTAAGGCCTTTTGGGGCATTATTCTTTGGCCGCTTGGGCGATTTAATAGGACGTAAACACACATTCCTTTTAACACTAGTCCTGATGGGAGGTTCCACTTTCTTGATTGGTTGTATTCCCAACTATGAAAGTATTGGTTTTTTTGCTCCACTCTTAGTCTTACTCTTACGACTCTTACAAGGTCTGGCTCTTGGTGGTGAATACGGTGGAGCGGCAACCTATGTAGCCGAGCACGCACCAGCCAATAGAAGGGGTTATTTTACTTCTTGGATTCAAACCACGGCTACCCTTGGTTTATTTATTTCCTTGGGTGTGATCCTGATTACCCGTCATAGCTTGGACGCTGATGCTGCTAAGTCTATTGCCAAATTCAATGACTGGGGCTGGAGGGTACCATTCTTGGTGTCTATTATCTTGGTCTTTGTTTCTATTTATATAAGGATGAAGATGAATGAATCTCCTTTGTTTGAAAAACTCAAATCAGAGGGCAAGGTTTCTGTAAATCCACTCAAAGAAAGTTTTGGACACAAGACCAATTTGAAAATGGTCTTGTTGGCTTTATTTGGCGCTACCATGGGTCAGGGTGTAGTTTGGTACACTGGTCAATTCTATGCGCAGTCTTTTATAGAGAATGTATGTAAAATTGATTTTGACCAGTCACGTACCATTCTCATTTGGGCCATTTTATTGGGTACTCCATTCTTTGTGGTCTTTGGTGCATGGAGTGACCGAGTAGGTAGAAAATGGATCATGCTTACTGGGATGTTCTTGGCCATTGTCAGCTATCAATTTTTATTCAAACAATTATTGAACCTCTCTAGCAATGAAGGCAAGGTTGAGTTGGTAGACAAAAAGATCATCAATTCTAGTTTGGTGCAATTGCCCAACGGAAAAGATACCCTTAGGACCATTACCAATAAGGTATTCTATGCCGATGGGATGAGTATTTCAGAAACCAAAAAAGACACGCTTTATGGAGATCCTGTGATGCATACCGTTAAGGCCGATGTAAAACTGGTGAAACTATTGGGCACAACTGATTACTGGAAAATGGTCTTCTATGTATTCTTGATGATTCTTTATGTAACCATGGTTTATGGACCTATTGCAGCTTTTTTAGTAGAATTATTCCCAACCAAGATTCGATACACATCCATGTCCCTTCCTTATCATATTGGAAACGGGGTATTTGGTGGATTAACACCCTTTATTGCAACCTTGTTAACCACTATTTATGCCAATGATAAATTAGCCGGACTGGCTTATCCCATTATCATTGCAGCAATATGCTTGGTTATTGGAACACTTTATATTAATAACAAGATTGATCCCGATGTAAACGATTAATCTGCTTTTTTAAAATATTCAAATCACTAAGATGAATCAACTTAAAAGATATGCGGGCATTATTTGGATCTTACTAGGTCCACTAGCCGCTGTTTACTTGGTACGCACGGCCATGGCAGAAGTGGCCAAGAAACCCGTGATGGATACCTATATACAATGGGGTGTATTTATTGTGGTTTTTATTCCCATTGCCTTGGGTATGTTGCTCTTTGGTTATTTTGCCTGGAAGGGTGAATACGATCACCTACCAGAAAGCTCGGCTGAAATTGAAGAGGACTAGGCATTTACCAAAGCCTTAACCATCTTCCTATAACCAAGTAAAGAGCATTGCATAAATTTGCGCAAACCTAGGGCATGAGTATTGAAGTCAGTGGATTGGGAAAAAACTACGGAACACAAAAAGCAGTGGACCAATTATCCTTTGTGTTGAACAAGGGAGAGATTGTTGGATTTCTGGGTCCCAATGGAGCGGGCAAGAGTACCACCATGAAAATGATTACTGGCTACTTGGCTCCAGACGCAGGTCTGGCAAAGGTTTGCGGGATTGATGTAAGTCTTGACCCCATTGCAGCCAAACGTAAAATTGGTTATTTGCCCGAAGCTAATCCACTCTATCATGAGATGTATGTGCGCGAGTACTTAGATTTTATTGCGGGTGTGCACGGCATTGAAGACAAAAAAAAGGCCATTGAATCCGTGATTCAATTAACGGGTCTTAGTACAGAATCTACCAAGAAAATTGGACAATTATCAAAGGGTTATAAACAACGCGTGGGTCTTGCCGCTGCATTGATACATGACCCTGAAGTGTTGGTATTAGATGAACCCACTTCTGGTTTGGATCCTAACCAAATTGTTGAAATAAGAAACGTAATTAAGGCACAGGGCAGCAATAAAACTGTCTTATTTTCTTCCCATATTTTACAAGAAGTTACTGCCATCTGTGATAGAGTCATTATCATACACAAGGGTCAAATGGTGGCCAATGATACCCTTGCCAATCTTCAATCAGGGGGCCAATCTTTAGAGAACGTATTCCGCTCTTTGACCAATCAATAAGCCATGTCAAATATCCAAATCAAACCTATCACCACATTAGAAGAGCAACAGTGGTGCGCGCGTTTGATGGCATCATCTGAGCCTTGGATTTCATTGAATAGAAGTTTTGAAGACGGCATGATTTTAATGCAACAACCCATAGATGAGATTCAAGCATTCATTGCCATGGAAGCTTCGGAACCATTGGGTTTTGTGATCATTAAATTAAAAGGGGCTTTTGTAGGCTATATACAAGTGATTGCCGTATCGCCGCAGGCTAGAGGAAAGGGCATTGGAACTTTGTTATTAGACCATGTAGAAGCCATTATTTTTCAAAAAAGCCCCAACGCGTTTATTTGTGTTTCTTCCTTTAACCATCGCGCCAGAAAATTATACGAATCAAGAGGCTACCAACTGTTAGGAACACTTGAAAATTACCTTGAAAATGGGTTTTCTGAGCATTTATTGCGCAAAACCATGGGTTCTATCAATGATTTCAGGGCAAAAAAGCTATCAAATGTGTAAATTGCACACGCTGAAGAAAAAAAGAACAATATTTTATAATCTTATAATCAATCAATCATGAGTTACATTGTTGAAGTACACGCCCGTCAGATTTTGGACAGTAGGGGTAATCCAACCGTTGAAGTAGACGTATTAACAGATGATGGTGCTATGGGCCGTGCTGCGGTTCCAAGTGGTGCCAGCACTGGTATTCACGAAGCTGTTGAGCTGCGCGATGGCGACAAGAAAAAATACGTTGGAAAAGGTGTTTTGAAAGCCGTTAAAAACGTGAACGATATTATTGCCGAATCTCTGATTGGATACGATATTTCTCAACAAGCGGCTATTGACCAAGTGATGATTGATTTGGATGGCACAAAGAACAAAGCCAAATTAGGCGCAAACGCTATCTTGGCTGTGAGTATGGCTGTAGCTAAAGCTGCTGCTGAAGAAGCTGGTCTTCCTTTGTACCGTTATATTGGTGGTACCAATGCTAAAACATTGCCTATTCCAATGATGAATATCTTGAATGGTGGTGCACACGCTGATAATAAAATTGACTTCCAAGAATTTATGGTAATGCCTATTGGCGCTCCTTCTTTTAGTGAAGGTTTGCGTTGGGGTGTTGAAATCTTCCACGAATTAAAAAGCGTGTTGAAGAAAAAAGGCTTTAGCACCAACGTAGGTGATGAAGGTGGATTTGCACCAAATATTCAAAGCAATGAAGAAGCTATTGAAACCGTATTAGAAGCTATTACCAAAGCAGGTTACAAAACTGGTTCACAGATTGTGATTGCTATGGATGCTGCTAACAGCGAATTATGGGATGGTAAGAAAAAGAAATATGTATTCAAGAAGAGCAGCGGTAAAGAAGTAAGCAGCGATCAGTTGGTGAAATTCTGGGAAAGCTGGGTGAAAAAATATCCTATTGCTTCTATTGAAGATGGTATGGCAGAAGACGATTGGGCTGGTTGGAAAGCGCTTACTGACGCCGTTGGTAGCAAATGCCAATTAGTAGGGGATGATTTGTTTGTAACCAATGTAGACCGTCTACAAATGGGTATTGACAAGAAGATTGCCAATGGTTTGTTGGTGAAAGTAAACCAAATTGGTACCATCACTGAAACCATCAACGCGGTTTCTTTGGCTCAGAACAATGGTTATAATACCATCATGAGTCACCGCAGTGGTGAAACAGAAGACAATACCATTGCTGACTTGGCAGTAGCATTGAACTGTGGTCAAATTAAGACTGGTTCTGCTTCTAGGTCTGACCGTATGGCTAAATACAACCAATTGATCCGTATTGAAGAAGCTTTGGGTAGCACAGCGTTCTATCCTAAAGGAAAGATCAAATTTGGTACAAAATAAACAACTGTGGATTATTTGACAACCCGGATCAGAGTAGGAATGCCTATTTTTAATCCGGGTTGTCTTTTTAAAGATGCTAAAACAAGTCACCAACATATTAACCAATAAGTATTTTCTAGCAGGGGCTTTTTTCCTGGTATGGATGTTATTTATTGATCAAAGAGACTTTTTTCAGCAAAGAGAAAGAAAAGCGGAACTGGCCAAACTGCAGGAAAAGAAGCATTATTACCAAGACGAGATAGCCAAGGCTCGCAAAACCCTCAATGATTTACAAAGCAATCCCGCAGCACTGGAACAGTTTGCTCGTGAGCGCTACCTGATGAAAAAAGACGGCGAAGACATCTTCACTTTAGAAGATTCGGCTGCTGTTTCAAAATAAATCCCCCCAATTTTCGTTCGGCAACTTTTTTTAATATTTCCGTAAGGGAATCAGGTTTGTTGGCAATATAATCTATGCATTGCCGTTTTAAACTTACCGTATCCTCTTACACATTTTGCCAGTTTATGAAAAAGATAAAAGAGGAGGATTTAATGAGCTACTTATATAATGAGGCTTCGCCAGCAGTGGTGGAAGCTATTGAACAGGCCTTACAAGAAGACCCATCACTAAAGAATCAATTAGACTTGCTGAAGATTAGCATGAAGGCTTTGGATAAAGTAAAACTAAAATCGCCTAGCAAAGCATCTTTAAAAGCCATTCTAAAATACGCAGCTGACAAGAACAAAGAGGCGTAATTTTGTCTGCCCATGACAAAGAAAGAAAGGTATCAAACAGCCATCGCGTATTTTGAAGAGCAGATTCCCATTGCAGAAACGGAGTTGATCTATGACAATCCCTTTCAGTTATTGGTAGCCGTGATTTTATCTGCCCAGTGCACGGATAAACGCGTGAACCTAACCACACCCTATATCTTTCAAAAATATCCAGATCCCCAAACCATGGCCCAGGCCGGTTTTGATGATTTGTTTCCCTTGATTAGGAGCATTTCTTATCCCAACAACAAGACCAAGCATTTGATAGGCATGGCCAATATGCTTTTGGAAAAATTTGAAGGAGAAGTACCCATGACTGTGGAGGAATTGGTGCAATTGCCTGGGGTAGGAAGAAAAACCGCCAATGTAATTACTTCGGTTATAGACAAACAACCCAATATGGCGGTGGATACCCATGTGTTCCGCGTATCAGCCAGATTGGGCCTCACCACCAATGCTACCACACCATTGGCTGCTGAAAAACAACTCATTAAAAATATTCCCGCTGAATTGGTGCACAAAGCTCACCACTGGCTCATCTTGCATGGAAGGTATACTTGCTTAGCGCGATCGCCCAAATGCGCAGAATGCGGTTTGCAAAGCATTTGCAAGTACTATGCAAAAGCTGTTAAATAACTATATCAGATTCAACTTCCGAGCCGCTAAAAAGAAATAAGAACTTTCAACTCTACTCTTTTCTGTCACTTATTTTTTCCCCCGAACCAATTTATAAGAATGGTCTACAAAACCCAATAGCTGTTTGGTAGGAATACTGCCATCTACTATTACAGTATTCCAGTGTTTTTTATTCATGTGATAACCAGGGATCACCGCAGCAAATTCCTCGCGCAATTCAAGCGCCAAATCAGGATCGCATTTTAGATTGAATTGCAAGGGATGATTGTCCATGCCCACCAACAAAAACATTTTACCAAAAACTTTATAGACCAAATTGTCAGGGCCAAAGGGAAGCGTCTCTTCCACATCGGCCAATCCCAGCGCATAATCTCTTAGTTGTTCCAGATCCATAATTACGCTATTGCTTCAGTGTATTGTTTAAAATTATTCAAGATGGCCTGCCATCCCATTTCTTGCAGATCCAAAGAATTCACTTCTTCTGCTTCAAAGGTTTCTGTAATCTGAATACCAGCGCCCGTTTCTTTAAAATTGATGATCACTTTTCTGCCATCTGCAATATGATAGACAATCAATGATTCCACTAATATGGTTTCATAAGTACCATTAAAATCAAATGAAAAACTACCATCTTTAGCTGCCATCAAAAAATGAAATTCACTACCCACTTGCAAATCATTGGTAGCAGAAGGTGTATGCCAATCTGGGCTGGCATTGTTCCACTGACAAATATGGTCCGGTTGGGTCCAAACTTCCCATACTTTTTTTAATGGTGCATCAACTAGTGTTTCTACGGTAATGGTATTATTTTCTTGGTTGATCATTTTAATAAGTTTGATATTCAAAAAAGCAAGCAAATGATTGTTTCAACAAAATAAACAATCCCTTCAATTTTACAAGTCTTAACAGCAAGTCTTTGATGAATGGTTAAGCAATTAAGTACTTTTTGAATTTCATGATTGGTTTCTCAACAAGCTTATTTAATATCCACGCAATCAAAAGGGAAACAATTATACTAATAAGTAGCATTGAATTTCCATCTACTACCACTCCAAGTTTTGAAAACTGTGATTGGGTTAGATGAATTGAGATTTTGTGTGTCAAATAAAGTGCGTAGGAAAGATTAGCCAATTGATTAATAAGTGGATGTTTTAACCGATACAAAAAAGCATTAGGGCTAATGGCTGTTATTAGCAAAAAAGCATATCCAAAACTGACTATTGGAAAGATCAGAACACTATAGAATATGCCATATTTATCAGGGAATGAGAAGTTTCCAAAAACTAAGATTAAAATGCTTGCAAATAAAAAGTAACGCCAATGTTTGGTGCAGGATTTAAAAAAAGTTGATTGATACCTGCTAGCTGCTGCAACAGCTATTCCCAACAATAAACCATCCATTCTTGCAAAGCTTGGATAGTAGATCCATTCATACCATTTGAGTAAAAAATCATCTGATTCTTCAAAAGCAAGTACTTGCCAATTCCAAACTAGATACCTTGCAAAGAATCCAAAAACAAATAAGAGTAATAGCAGCCATCCTCCAATTTTTAAGCTCTTTGTTTTTAATAAGATCAATAATACAATTGGGAACCCTATATAAAATTGTTCTTCTATACAAAGTGACCAGGCATGGGAAAATGTGCCATGCTTGGAAAGGTCTAAACCCCAGTTTTGAGTAAAACTTAGGTACTTCCAAATTGGCGCAAGTGCTTCCCGTTCATGAACAATTGGAAAACAAAAATAAACTCCTACAACCACTAAATAGGCTGGAATGATACGTATACATCTTTTGATGAAAAATGATTTCCAAGAAAAATAATTCCTGGCAATTAGACCATCAAAGATTTGAGAGCTGATTAGGTATCCGCTAAGAACAAAAAAAAGATCAACCCCTGTCCAGCCAAATGATGATATACTGTTTACCCATGTTGGGTGTCCGAAAATACCGCCATAGTGATACATAAAAACATAAGTGATTGCAAAAGCTCTAAGTAAATCCAAACCATGCAATCTATTCTCCGCGGTGTTGTTCATCTAATACTTGATATAGGGTATGTATTAAAGCTTTACCCTCATATAGGTCTCGCGAATAATATGGTCAATGCCCAGCTTCTCTACTTTTTCTATACCTTCTTGAACCAAGGTATCTGCTTTAATGCGAATGGTGAATTGGAAAGTTCCACCCTCCCATTGACGCGTATTAAAATACTCCAAGTGCTCTGTATAAGTACTGTCTTTTAATTCATAAGTTCCACCACCAGCACTAAACTGTACTTTGCTGCTATCTTTACCCTGATTCAAATCATGAGAGAAAAAGGCAAAATGTGTTCCGTTAATGATCTTGATCATTTTCACGTCAGGGTTAAAAGTAGACTTGGTACTATCTTTTTCTGTGCTGGTTGCCGCTACCAATTGCCAGGTTCCTTCTAGGGGTAATTTAACCGGTGTTGCTGATTGTTGACAAGCAAACAGGAACACTAATAAAAAGCATGCTAACGCGATTGATTTTTTTGGAAACATATAGGGATAATTTTAATGAATATAATTAAAATTTGACTCAAACACTTCGATTGACTTTCAGTGATTATCTCTTCACTCTTCCTCTTCACTCTTCCTCATCACTCCTCACTCATCGCTCCTCACTCTTCACTCTTCACTTTCCTCTTCACTCTTCACTCTTCACTCTTCACTTTCCTCTTCCTCTTCCTCTTCACTCTTCACTCTTCACTTTCTTCCTCCCCCTCTTCACTCTTCCTCATCACTCATCACTCTTCACTCTTCACTCTTCACTTTCTTCCTCCCCCTCTTCACTCTTCACTTTCTCCTTCTCCACTTGTTTTTCAGCATTTCAAAAACCCTCTATTTTTATACTAGAACAAGTATAAAAATGGCATCTTTATTTTATACTAGAACGAGTATAAATTTCTTTTTGGTTTTATACTAGAACGTGTATAAAATAGAACCCCTGTTTTTATACTAGAACAAGTATAAAAACAGCCCTTTTTTAAAAATTCAAAAAGTAACTACTATCCCGAATCGGTTGTTAGGAGAAAATTAAATTTCAAAAAACGCAAATTCGATCCAGCATTTTTCAAGCGCTTGTATAAAACAAAGAAGCAACCCGATTAGGAGTTGCTTCTGGTTGAATGTATTTAGTCTAAGGGCTATAACATTTTGTGTACTTGGTCTACCAATTCAGACTTGGTGATAGGAATACCCATCACTTTATTGTAAGGAATGGCATCAATAAAATAAGCATCGCGGATAATTCTTACCAACTGGCCATTATTGATCTCAGGTACCAATACTTTATCAAAGTTTTTCAAGATCTCGCCTAAGTTTTTAGGGAAGGGACGCAGGTAGCGAATATGCGCATGGCTCACGGCATGTCCTTCTGCTTGTAGTTCATGACAGGCACTTTTGATAGCACCATAAGTAGAACCCCAACCAAGGATCAACACTTTACCTTTATCGGCTCCACTGTCAATGGTTTGTAATGGAATATAGTCTGCAATCTTGTCTACTTTGGCTTGACGAACATTGATCATGTGCTGGTGGTTCTCTGGTTCGTAGTTTACGTTACCAGTTACATCCTGCTTTTCCAAACCACCAATGCGGTGTTCTAAACCTGGAGTTCCAGGAACGGCCCAAGGTCTAACTAATTTTTCGTCACGCTTGTATGGTTTGTATTTGTCGTCTCCTTCGTCCTTTGATGTTTTGAAGCTTACTTCAATCTTTGGTAAATCTGCTGATTTTGGGAATTTCCAAGGTTCAGCACCATTGGCAATATAACCATCGCTCAGCAAAATCACGGGTGTCATGTGCTGCACGGCAATACGCACTGCTTCAAATGCTACGTCAAAGCAATCGCTTGGAGTAGAAGAAGCAATCACAGGAATAGGTGCTTCACCATTACGTCCATAATAAGCCTGCATTAGATCAGACTGTTCTGTTTTGGTAGGCAAACCTGTAGAAGGTCCACCGCGTTGAATATTTACAATTACCAAAGGAATTTCCAACATCATGGCCAATCCCATGGCTTCTGTTTTCAAAGCCATACCAGGACCAGAAGTGGTAGTTACACCCAAAGCACCGCCATAGCTTGCACCAATGGCAGAACCAATACCAGCAATCTCATCTTCCGCTTGGAATGTGCGAACGCCAAATGATTTGTATTTGCTCAACTCATGGAGAATATCCGTTGCAGGTGTAATAGGATAAGTACCTAAGAAAATAGGCAATCCACTTTTTTCAGAAGCTGCTACCAAACCATAGCTCAAAGCTTGGTTACCCATAATGCTTCTATAAACACCAGGAGCCATTTTGGCCTTATCCACCTTGTAACGGGTAGTAAAGCTTTCAGTAGTATCGCCATAATTGTATCCAGCTTTCAACACTTTTACGTTGGATTCAAAAATGGTAGGTTTTTTACCAAACTTCTCTTTCAAGAATTCAATGGTAGTTTCTAAACTACGATTGTACATCCAGTAGATCAGACCCAAGACAAACATGTTCTTGGCGCGGTCACGCTCTTTCACACCCAAATCAGTAAAATCTTTTAGTGATTCACGTGTTAATTTGGTTACGTCTACCTTGGTTAGTTGAAAACCGTCTAAGCTACCGTCTTCCAGTGGGTTAACACCTTCTGGGTAGTTAGCCAAACGTAAATTTTTGCTATCAAAACCATCAATATTGGCAATAATCTTACCGCCTTTTTTGATGCTCTTTAAATTCACTTTCAAAGCTGCCGCATTCATGGCAACCAGTACATCACAGTTGTCACCTGGAGTATAAATCCTTTCACTTGAAAAGTGCAATTGGAAACCAGATACACCGGGAACGGTACCTATTGGGGCCCTAATCTCGGCTGGAAAATCAGGGAAAGTAGCCAAATCAATACCTAACATAGCGGTATTGTTGGTGAACTGTTGACCTGTCAATTGCATCCCATCGCCGCTATCGCCGGCGAACTTGATTACTACGTCTTGTAGAAGTTCTTCTTGTCTGTTCATTGGTAGAATTCAAAATAAGTGAAGCCATGGCTAGCAAATCATGAAGTTTCATCCGTTTGGCCCGTAGCCAGGCTGTTTTTTGAGCCCCGCTAAGATACTACAACTACGCTTATTTAAGGCTAATTTTTGATAGATATTGGTCAAACGATTGCGTAAAACGTTTAAACAATGAATAATTTGGCTATTTGATTAGATTTGCGCCCCATATAAAGTAGATACATGATCCATTTGTCCAAGCTGAGGGTACAGCAGTTTTGCCTGATTAGTTGTTTTTTAGCCATTTTTTCCTGTAGTAATCAGCCAGTTAAGGAAGCCAAAGCCGCAACTGTTCAGGAAGATACTATTAGCCAGAATAGCATTGTTCCAGTACCCGTAGTGGATACGGTGTATCATATTGATACCCAAAAAACCTACATCTACCTCACATTTGACGATGGACCGCAGCATGGCACTATGAACTGCGTCAAGATCTGCCAGCAAGAAGGCGTAAAAGCCAGTTTTTTCATGATAGGCCAACACCAGCACATGAAATCCGATGGTAAGCAAATTGTGGCAACCATTCGCAACAACTATCCACAGACACTATTGGCTAACCATAGTTACAACCATGCCATGGGTAAGTACAAGTATTTCTATCAACATCCCCAAATGGCGTTGGCCGATTTTTTGAGAACCCAGGATTCGCTGGCCCCAGCGCCAAAAATCATCCGATTACCAGGCAATAATGCTTGGGTTAGGAATGAAGAGATTAAAGCCAGTAGGTTGGTTCGCCCTGTTTCAAAGTTGTTAGACAGTGCAGGGTATAATGTGATTGGTTGGGATATGGAATGGAATTTTGACCATAAATCGGCCCGCCCGGTTCAAAGCCCTGAAAAATTGGCTGCCCAATTAGATACTTTAGTAGCACATAGCTATACCCACCAACCCAAACACTTGGTCATTTTAACCCATGACAGAATGTTTCACCGCAGCCCAGACAGTTTGGCCCTAGTACAGTTTATCCAACTAGTGAAACGCAATCCCAACTATGTATTTGAAACCGTAGATCACTATCCCGGTCTGAAGAAATAAACACCAACCATCAATTTTATCATTTCATTGAGGGAAGCATACAATCTATGAGCTTTCCAATCGTTATATTTGTTATTGAAAAAATTATTTGAACTATGGCAATTTTTAAATCTGGTAATCCAACCTTAACGGAGAAAATGTTTGATAAGGGTAGCGCTATTGAAGCGTCCAATCAAGGTGTGATGAGTGTACGTGGTGCGATTAACAAATTTGGTTTCCTCATGATCATGCTCATTGCAGGCGCCGCATTTAACTGGAACCTGTATGCGGAATTCAAGCAGGATACCATGAATATTTTGATGATGGTAGGTATTTTTGGTGGTTTAATTACCGCAATTGCCATTACTTTCAAACCCAATTGGGCTCCTGTTTTAGCACCCTTGTATGGTTTGTTAGAAGGCTTGTTTATTGGTGGAATTTCTGCCATCTTCAACGCCGCATTTGCTACCAAATATCCCGGTCTAGTAATGCAAGCAGTTGGACTCACATTTGGTGTGGCATTGGCCATGTTCCTTTTGTATAATTTTAGAATTGTACGCGCTACAGAAAAATTCAAAGCAGTGATCATTGCTTCTACTGTAGGCATTGGTATCTTCTATTTGATCACCATGGTGCTAAACCTGTTTGGCGTGAACATTAGTTTCATGTATGATAACAGTTTGCTCAGCATTGGTATCAGTTTATTTGTTACAGCAATTGCCGCTTTGAACCTGATCATGGATTTTGACATGATTGAACAAGGTGCTGAGCGTGGTGCTCCCAAATTCATGGAATGGTATGGCGCATTTGGCCTACTTGTAACCATTGTTTGGTTGTACATAGAAATGCTAAAACTATTGAGTAAATTGAGCAGCAGAGACTAATTCTCTTGAGCAAGCTATGCACCTAAACAGAAAAGACCTGAGTAACGAAACCCTGCTGGAAATCTATAAGCAATTATTGCTTCCCAGAATGATTGAGGAGAAAATGTTGGTCTTACTCAGACAGGGAAAAATTAGCAAATGGTTTAGTGGCATTGGGCAAGAAGCTATTTCAGTAGGGGCTACCATGGCCCTTCAACAAGACGAATGGATTTTTCCACTACATAGAAATCTGGGGGTCTTTACAGCCCGCAATATGCCTTTACACAAACTCTTTCAGCAATGGCAGGGTAATAAAGAAGGCTATAGCAAGGGTAGGGAACGCAGTTTTCATTTTGGGACCAAGGAACATCATATCTGTGGTATGATCTCACACTTGGGCCCCCAGTTGGCGCTGGCCGATGGGGCCGCTTTGGCGCATCAATTGCGTAACCAAGGAAAAGTAGCACTGGCATTTACCGGCGATGGTGGAACAAGCGAAGGCGATTTTCACGAAGCACTAAATGTGGCTGCAGTATGGGACTTGCCAGTAATTTTCATTATTGAGAATAATGGCTACGGACTCAGTACACCAACCGAAGAACAGTATCGCTGCGCGCGATTGGTAGACCGAGCCAAGGGCTATGGAATGGAAGGCGTGCGCATTGATGGCAATGATGTCTTAGCGGTCTATGATACCATTAAAGGCGTTAGAGAATTCTGCATCAATCATCAGAAACCTTATTTAATAGAGTGCATGACTTTTCGCATGCGCGGACACGAAGAGGCCAGTGGCACCAAGTATGTGCCCAAGGAACTCTTTGAAGAATGGGGGAGAAAAGACCCGATTAAAAACTACGAACAGTTCTTGATAGAAACCGGCGTGATCACAGAAATGCAAGTGGCAGATCTTAGAAATGGTTATCGAGAACAGATTGAATCAGAATTACAAATAGCCTATCAAGCAGCAGACCTAACGCCCAATACGGAAGAAGAGCTGCGCGATGTATTTGCACCTATTCCTGCTAATACAATACCTACGCTTGAAAGCGTGATATCATCTATAGTGAATGCAGACGACGAGGTTGGCATTCCAGAAAAAAGAATGGTAGACGCCATACAAGAAGCCTTAGTGCAAAGTATGGAACAACATCCTGAGCTAATCATCATGGGTCAGGATATTGCCGAATATGGTGGTGCATTTAAGATCACCGAAGGCATGGTTGAAAAATTTGGCAAACGCCGAGTTCGAAATACGCCCATTTGTGAGAGTGCCATTGTAGGAGCCGCCATGGGTCTGAGTTTAGAAGGCATCAAGAGCGTGATGGAAATGCAGTTTGCAGATTTTGTAACCGTTGGTTTTAATCAAATAGTCAACAACCTAGCCAAGATGCATTATAGGTGGGGACAAAACGCCGATGTAGTAGTACGCATGCCCACAGGCGCCGGTGTTGGTGCAGGACCTTTTCATTCACAAAGCAATGAAGCTTGGTTTACTCATGTGCCCGGATTAAAAGTAGTGTATCCTTCCAATCCGCAAGACGCCAAGGGTTTATTAATTGCTGCGATTAATGATCCCAATCCCGTTTTATTTTTTGAACACAAAGCTTTGTATCGTTCCATTTCAGGACCCTTACCCAGCGCCTATTATACCCTGCCCATTGGCAAGGCACAAACCATACAATCTGGAACGTATCTCAGCATCATCACGTATGGTGCAGGAGTACATTGGGCCAAGGACTATCAACAAAACCATCCAGACATTTCTTTAGAAATTCTTGACCTCCGCAGTCTTGCACCCCTAGACTACGATGCCATCAAAGCCTGCGTATCCGCTACAGGAAAAGTTCTCATTTTGCATGAAGACAATCTTACCGGTGGCATTGGCGGCGAGCTCAGCGCCTGGATTAGCGAACATTGTTTTGAATTATTAGACGCACCCATTCTTCGCTGCGCATCTCTAGACACCCCCATTCCATTTAACCTTTCCCTAGAAAAAAATTATCTAGCCAATAGTAGGTTGGATGCAACTATTCAAAAGTTGTTGGCTTATTAACAGCTTTCAAAAGTGGAAGTATTCAGGACATATAAGCAATAGTTAAAATTCTATTTGTTTTTAATATTAATGCTTACTAGGTATTTTTTTGTGTAAGTTACATTACAAATTATGCCAATGTATAAACTAACCTTTCTATGTTTTTTACTTTGTTCATTATTTTCTAATGCTCAAAATGATTTAAAAACAAACACATTTAAAATTGATGGCAAATTAATTGGTAAGGATACTGGTAGAATTACGCTTAGTTATTGGAATAATATTGATAAAAAACAGATTGAGAATACTTTAATTATTCATGATGGAAGATTTGAATTTGATGGTTCTATACAAGAACCTGTAATTGCCAACTTAAGGGGTAATATAAAATCAAACTCAGAACAGGATTCTTCCTATGTAGAATTTTATTTAGAACCCTCTTTAATTAAAATATCATTACCTAATAATGATTTTAAGAAGTTAAAAATTGTTGGTTCAATTTCACAAAACGATTTTGAAGAATTGGAAAAACAAAAGTCAATTGTTTATTCAGAAATGAAAGAGCTGGACCTAGCTTTTTCAAACAATTATAAATATTTTATCAAAGATAAAAATAATGATGTTTTACTAAAGCAAAGAGATTCAATACTAAAATGTTATGTTCCATTTAAAGAAAAATTAAGAATAATAGAACTGTCATTTGTAGTGAAAAACCCTAATTCGTATATCAGTGGAAGGAAATTATGGGAACAAACAAGGTTTACAAGTATTGATTCTATAAGTCTTTTGTATAGTGCATTAAATAAGAATATTCGTGAAAGTGTACATGGAAAACAAATTGCATTGTTATTGAAAGGTCAGCCCGGTTTTCCTGCTAGTGATTTCACTAAAACCAATAGTTTTGGTAAGATGATTAGCCTGGCTTCTTTTAAAGGTAAAAATATTGTTTTGTTAGATTTTTGGGCAACTTGGTGTCAACCTTGCAGAGCTAACAATCCACACTTAATTGAACTCTATAATAAGTATAATAATAGCGGGTTTGAAATTATTGGAATTGCAGATGATGATGAAAGACAAAAAGAATGGAAACAAGCTATTAAAATGGATAATACTGGGAAATGGAATCAAGTTTTACAAGGACTAGACCCAGAAGATAATCTCAGAGTAAAATTTGGTGTTTTAATAGTGCCAACTAAAATTTTAATCAATAAAGACGGTATTATTATTGGAAGATTTGAAGGTATTGACGATATGCTATTGGATAAACAATTGCAAGAAGTTTTTGGCAAATAATTTAATAACGATTTTTAAAAGGTAGTATGAAAAAATTTGGAACAGTTGGTCTGAAAAAAATATTATTTGTAATTGTTTCAATTTTTATTATCTCTTTGTTGCATGCTCAAAAAACTTTCAATGTAACAATTCAGTTACCCAAAGATTCAACTCTCAAATTTTCTATTTCTTATGACAATGGGAAGGAAGAAATTCCATTATTTAAAAATCCTGTTAGCGATACAGTAATTAATTTTAAGGGTAAGTATTATTCAGAGTTTGCGGCAATAAATATTAATACAACAAAAGAAAATAAATATTTACAACGATTCTATTTTGTAAATCAACAAAAAGCAACAATAATTATTGAGAATAAAAAAGGTGTTGATAATCTGCTTAATCATTGTACTTTAATCAATGCCCTTGATTTTAAAGAATACAGAAAAGGAATGACTTCATATGATTCAATTGCGAGTTCAAAATTCTTGCAGTTTAACAAGGATGAGAAAGCCTTAATTAAGCAAATGGGGGACTCATCATATTATGCTGAAATAAGACAGTTGTATAAGAATGTTAGCAAAAAGCAATTAGAATACATAATATCCAATCCTATAAATTATTATTCACATTGGTTTTTTAGAAGAGTTATTTTAACTTCTGGAGCAGTGCCATTTGATACTATGCTAAATGTATATAATTCAATTTTTCCTTCGGAGCTAAAGAATTCTGCAGAAGGTCAATTTGTCCTGAACCATATAAAAGGAAATCTAGCTATTGAGCATATGGGTTATGTATCCCCTCTATTTGCAAAAGATATTGATGGTAAGTATTTTAGGATTGAAGACTATAAGAACAAAAAAGATGTATTAGTAATATTTGGAGCAACATGGTGTGTTCCATGTATCAGGGAACTTCCAATGATTCAAGAGATATTAAAAACTGCTTCAAAAGAAAAACTAGAAGTTGTATATGTGGCATATCAATCAAGCATTGAAGAGTATAGGAAAATGATTGAAAAATACCAAATGAAGTGGATTCATATTTATAATGATATTGAATTTATCAATGCATTTGGAGGTAATGGAGCTATCCCAAGATTATATATTATTGACAAACTTGGTAAAATCATCTATGTAAATCAAAATGACAAAAGTTATGATATTGGACTTAAAAGATTATCAAATCATGTTGCATCCAATTATCTGATTGAATAACTAATTTAATGAATATTAAAGAAAAGGAAAATATCTACACGGCACTTTCAAAATGCGTCTCTGAACTAGCCAATAGTAATCATGAATCACTATCGCCATTGGCAACCCCAGATGCTATTTCCTTTTTTCTATTTGATCGAATGGCTTCACATATTCTGCCAAAAAGAAAAATGTTGACAGTTAAGGTAAATGTTCCTTTAGAGGAGTCCGCTCTTCAGTTGCTATATGAAGCATTAGAAATTCTTGCCAAAAAATATCGTTTTCAAATTGTAAAAGCGTAGCTTAAATACTTCAATTGAAAGTATGCAAGCAAAACTTCTGTTCAAGCACATGGCCCTATGGGCAATGGTTTTAGTATCTGTTGGTGCCATTGCACAAACTAGTTTGGTGAATAATCCCAACTCGGCATATCAGCCACCTGTCTTTGAACAAAATAATCGGTTAGAAAATTTGCAGAAACTATTCCCGGTAGTTGAAAAAATCTATAAGGAATACGCAGAGAAAAATCATTTTCCAGGATACAGTTTTGGGATAGTCTTAGATGGTAAGTTGGTCTATAGTGGTGCTGGAGGATTAGCCGATATAGACAAGAAGATTCCTGTTAGTCAAAAGACTTTGTTCCGCATAGCAAGTATGAGCAAAAGCTTTACCAGTATGGCTATTTTAAAGCTGCGCGATGAAGGCAAACTACAATTGGATGATCCCGTTTGGAAATATATTCCCGAGATTAAGGGACAGGGACTCACCAAGGACGCACCAGAAATTACCATTAGAAATTTGATGAGTCATTCCGCAGGTTTTCCGGAAGACAATCCCTGGGGCGATAGACAATTGGCCAAGACCGATGCTGACCTGATTGCCATGATTAAAAAAGGCATTTCATTTTCCAATGACGCGGGCTTGACTTATGAATACAGCAATATGGGTTTTGCTATGCAAGGCTATATCATTAAGAAAGTAACGGGCATGTCTTATGCTGATTATATTGCCAAGTATATTTGGAAGCCATTGGCCATGGACAAAGCAGAATGGGAATATACCAAAGTGCCAGCTGCCGAACTAGCACATGGTTATAGGTATATCAACAACAATTGGAGGGAAGAAGCTTTGTTGCATGATGGCATTTATGGCGCCATGGGTGGTATGATAGTCAACATTGAATCCTTTGCCAAATACATGGCCCTGCACCAAGACGCATGGCCTCCCCGCAACGATACAGAGAAAGGTCCCGTGAAAAGATCCAGCATTCGTGAAATGCACCAACCCTGGCGCTTTTCTGCGCTCAATGCCGGATACAAATATCCATCTGGAAGAGCTACCCCAATGGCCAGTGCCTATGCTTATGGTCTAAGATGGTCAAAAGACGGAACAGGTAGAAAAACCGTTGGTCATACTGGCGGTCTTCCTGGCTTTGGAAGCAATTGGGTCATTGCTCCCGAGTATGGTATTGGCGTCATGTTTTTTGCAAACGTTACATATGCTCCAACATCTCTAGCCAATGTGCAAGTACTAGACACCCTTATCCGCGCAGCGGGATTGCAAGCCAGACAATTGCCACCATCAAAAATTCTAACTCAACGCCGCGATCAAATTGTGCAACTCCTGCCATCATATATCAACGCAAAAACCTCCAAAATCTTCGCTGAAAATTTCTTTGATGATTATGATACCCAAACCCTAGCCAAAGAAGCCACCGAAGCCTTCTCCAAACTAGGCAAGATCACCAAAGTAGGTCCCGTTGTTCCCGAGAATCAACTCCGCGGTTATTTTAACCTAGACTTTGAAAAAGGCCAGGTCCAAATCTCTTTCACCCTCACCCCCGAAAACCCCGCCCTCATTCAAGAGTATCATTTTAAAGTAAAGGAATAGCCTAGCTTTTTTACAATTGCGGCTTTTATAAAATAGCTGCAAATAATATGGCTATAAATAAATGGGCAGCAAATAAATGGGCTGCAAAAAAAGGACTGCAAAAAAAGGGCTGCTAGCTAAATTATCATCGAAGATGGACCGGCAAGTGATTGGCTTATCAAAACCTACAGTCTTCGGATCGTTCCTCCGTCCTCTTCGCAATCAAGATAAGTTGCATGAGTAGTCATCACAAAGAACGGGAACTGTCTTATGAGCGGCATTTGAGCTTGCGAAGCCGCGAAGAAGATAGTTTCCGGGCGTGGGATATTTGGGCGAACCCAAACCTTCGCTCAAGTAAAACTTCGCTACAGTAAAACCTCATTTAAGAAATCAAACCACTAAACATCGCGCCAGCAAATTACTCCCCAGGTTTATAAGTACGCTCAGCTTGTTTGAGTACATCCTCTTTGTAAAACAGTACATCCTTAAAGCGCCCCTTGGTGTACATTTCTGCCTGGTCCCCAAAATGCGAAGAAGCAGGATCACTAGCATTACCACCAGCCAGTAGGGACTTGGCCACCACGCGTTTGCCAAATTCCACCGCGCAAATAAAACTATTGCCATTATAGCCATAGCGGAGTTTGGTGCCAGGAAAAGGACGGCTCACAAAAGAAGGCAAGCAACCCCAAGTAGAAGCAGCAAAACCATCCGGAAGACTGGGTTTATTGTCATCAAAGGATTCTGAGAGGTTGCCCGTAAGACGTTGGTAACGGTTGATGCTACCCCAAGGTTTGCGCCATGTTCCAAATTTAGACTCCAGTTCAGAGATCACCACAGCAAGGGTTTGCAACAAATTTTCAGGATTGCTAGTAGACAAAAAGAATTGTGTCTTGGCCACTTGATTAGACTCATCACCCTCTACTACTTGCCTCATCACAGCAGGCCAAAGTTTCTGCGCCCATTCAATGGCAAGGGTTGTAGCAACAGAAGTATCGGAACTATTTCTATTCCATGCACCAAGCAAGGAAATGGCTGCTTGCAGCGATGCAAATCTAGGAGCGCTGCCATATTTTTCATTGGCTGAAATCAGCGCAGGAATAAAGAGATCAAAAGCCGCCAAATGACTGTTGTAGGCATTTTTAATCACGTCATCAATATTGTATTTTTCAGTGGTGCCCCAAATTTTCACCGCATTAATGCCACGGAAATTTTCACCATCGGTAGCCATATAGCGGGGATATTTTTCACGCAAAGGACTCTTTGTCCCAGCAACGGTAAATGGTGTGCTATTGCAGTTCTGTAACCAACCATCGGTGGGATTGTATACATGGATCATTTCATCCAAACTATGCAGCCCCTGCCATTCAGTGGCGCTGGTGCTGCCATCCACAGGTTTTGACCAATTTAGTGTTACGTCACGTCTTGGAATAAAATTACCATGCCAATAAGCAATATTGCCCTTACTATCTGCAAAGACCGTATTGTTAGACGTATTGGAACGCAGTTCCATGATCTGTTTGTATTCTTCAAAACCCTTGGCCTTGGTGCGTTTCCAAGATTGAATAATGGCACTTAGAGATCGGTTATTGGAACGCACGGAGATCCATTGACCATTGCGTTTTGCCATCACTGGTCCGTGGTGCGTAAAATAAGTTTTAAATGATTTAGACAGGATTTTTCCATTCTCCAAATACTGGATGTTAATGGTTTTCTCACCTACTTTTTTTTCTTGCTTGTCATAGCTGTAAACATAGCCGCCGTTTTTAGGCATCACCTGTTCCTGATAAAGATCAGCCACATCGGCATAGCCCGATGTATGCATCCAGCCACAGTTTTCATTAAAACCTTGGTAGATAAAAAACTGACCCCAAGTAACTGCTCCATAAGCGTGCAGACCTTCTTGAGATTCCATGGCCACTTCAGGTCTAAAATAAAAAGTCACGTGCGGATTAATATACAAGATGGCATTACCCGATTTTGTTTTGGAAGGACCAAAGGCAAAACCATTACTACCACTAGGTAGAGGTTCTTCAAAGATTTTTGTTTGAGTAGGAAGGTATGCTGTACTATTAGTTTCTCCAGAATACAAAGCCCTTAACTCACCAACGGTTACGTCCCCAACATCAATGGCACCAATACTTCCATCGGTCCAGAGCAATTGAAACCAGGGTTCAAAACGAGTAAGTAAAGCTGGTTTTACTTGTGGATGTTTGTACAAATAAAAATTAATTCCATCTGCATAAGCCTGTAATAATTGTTTGAGCCAAGCGGGGCTGTTTTCAAAATCTTTTTTGGCATCGGTACTATCAATGATCAAACGAATCAAGAGGTCATTGTATAATTCTGCGCTGCCTTTTACTTCAGAGAGTCTACCTAGTTTTTCAATATAGTTCATCTCTACCCGCTTAAAATCATCTTCACATTGTGCATAGAGTAAACCAAATACGGTTTGCGCATCGGTCTTGCCATAAATATGTGGCACTCCAAAATGGTCTCGCACAATGCTTACTTGCGCAGCCGTATTTTCCCAACGGGTAATTTCTTTTTGACTGGGCTGAGCCAATAGACTCAATGGCATCAACAAACAGAACAGGTATTTAAACATAGAATGCTTTATTTGTTTTCATTGGCTTTTAATACACGGAGCAAATTGCCACCCAATACTTTATTAATATCTTTTTTGCTATAACCCCTTTCTAGCATGGCTTTGGTCAAATTGGGATAGTCCAAAACGCCATCCAAGTCTTGGGGTTGAGAAGTAATGCCATCAAAGTCTGAGCCAATCCCCACATGATCAATACCTGCTAGTTTTACTATATAATCCATATGATCCATCAGCGCACTCAATGGTGGGCGATTACTTTTCACTTCACTAGCATATTTATCAGCCAAAACTGAAAGTGCGTATTCTTGCACCATGCCCTGTTTTTTTAAGGCATCTAATTCTTTTACATGGGCCAGTATAAATTTGGCTTCTTTGATTTTGAAAGTACTATCAATAAAACCGGAATAAAAATTTAGGTCAATCACGCCACCATTTTTGGCCACCGCTTTAATTTGATCATCTTTTAAATTTCTAAAAATAGGGCAGAGGGCATAGGCATTGCTATGCGATACAATCACCGGTTTGGTAGTGGTATTAATAGCATCCCAGAATGTTTGTTCACCCACATGTGAGAGGTCAATCATCATACCCAATTCATTCATGCGTTGCACTACTTGTTTGCCAAAATCTGTGAGCCCCTTGTGGGTGCGGGCCAGACTGTCTTTCTTAGTAGTCTCATCCATGGCCGATGTAGCCCATGGATTACTATTGTTCCAAGTCAGGGTCATATAACGCGTGCCACGGGCATAAAAACGATTTAGATTTTCTAAATCATTGTTCATCATATGACCACCTTCCACCCCAAACATGGCTGCTAGTTTTTTAGACTTGAGCGCAGCTTTTAATTCCTTTTGATTGTGCACAATGCTAATAGCGTCTGGATTACGTTTCACCACAGCATCCAAACTATCCATTTCTCTATTGGCTAGCCCTAAGGGATTGGGTTCATTGCCATCACACCAAACAGAAAAAATCTGAACGTCTACTCCTGCTTTTTTAAAACGCGCCAAGTCTGAATGCGTTTTACCCGTAAGGTCTGCATCCATGGATAATTTCTTTTCAATACAGGCAGTTAAGATATCATTGTGCGAGTCTGCAAAAATGGCTTTTTGGTGAATCTTAATATAGTCCTGTTGGGCATTAATTGAGCTTGCACTAAAAAGCAAGGGTAAACAGCAAGTTGTCAGGAACAGATGTTTCATATATTTTAATAAATGTCTAAGGATTCAAAGATGTTGATTTTCTAAGTACCATACCAGCCCTTTTGCCATTATGCTTTCCGCCATCAACGGTGATCACACCATTAACAAGCACATAGTCAAAGCCCGTACTGTATTGATGGGGTTGATCATAAGTAGATTGATCTTTAACCGTGGCAGCGTCAAAGATGACAATGTCTGCAGCAAAACCATCGCGCAGCAAACCGCGATCAGATAAATTGAATTTTTGCGCTGGAAGCGATGTCATTCTTCTAATAGCTTCTTCCAAAGAGATCACTTTTTCTTCACGCACATATTTACCCAATACCCTTGCATTGGTGCCATAACCTCTTGGGTGTGGGTTGCCAGATTTATAAATGCGAATACTGGCATCACTAGCAAACATATTAAAGGGATACTGCATAATGGTTTTTACATCCTTGTCACTCATGCCATGAAAGACCATACCCGCGCCACCTTGTTCCATCATCTGGATCACAGTTTCTGCTTCTGCAGCAGGCTTGTGTTTGTTACCACGCATCAGGTTGACTTGCTCAATACTCTTGCCATTATAACTGGTATCGGGTCTATATGAAGCAACAACGGGATAGCTAAAATGGGGGAGTTTACGTTTTTTTAATTTGGCCAACATATAGTCTACTACCTCTTTTCTCACTGCCGGTCTGGCCAATCTGGCTTTGATGCTATCCTGCCCATCTGCCAAAACCCAGTCAGGTAAAAGGGTACTTAAAGAAGTACTACTTGCGGTATAAGGATACTGGTCAATGGTTACCTCTAAACCTTCTTCTCTTGCTTTGATAACCATAGGAATGGTCTGAGCACTTCTTCCCCAATTCTGTTGCCCACTCAATTTAAAATGAGAAATTTCTACAGGAATTTTGGCTTCTCTTCCAATGGTCAATGCTTCTTCAATGGCCTGGGTTACACTATCGCCCTCGTCACGCATATGACTGGCGTATACTCCATGAGCAGCTGCAGCAATTTTAGCCAAACGCACAATCTCTTCTGTTTTGGAATAAGTACCGGGTATATAGATTAAACCGGTAGAAAGCCCAACTGCACCATCTTTCATGGCTTTTGTAACAATGGCTTCCATAGCCAACATTTCTTTTTCTGTTGGGTTCCTATTGGCTGAACCCATGACTGCTTTGCGTACATTATTATGACCTATCAGCGCTGCTACATTGATGCTCAGTTTTAAAGAATCTATCATGGAAAAATAAGCACCAAGGTCTGATTCAGACAAACCGCAGTTGCCGGTAATCACAGAAGTGACACCATCATAAATAAAATTATCAGCTGTAGGATTTTTTCTTTCGTCATCCTCAATATGGGTATGTACATCTATGAACCCAGGAGCAACTATTCTACCTGTGGCATCAATAGTTTTATCCGCTTTCCAACCGCTGAGGTTCCCAATTTTGAGAATTTTGCCCTGCCCAATAGCAATGTCTCCATAAAACCAAGAATTACCCGTTCCGTCTAGGATTTTGCCGTTTTTGATCAGGATCTGGGCCTGTTGGGCTTGAACCAATAAAGGACTTACAAAAAGGAGAAACAGTAGCTTTTTCATTGCGAATCAGTTGGTCTTGGAATGATCTTTGAAATTAATGGAATTTCCGCAGTTGTCAGTTTCCCTTCCTTGATAGGCTTGAATGCCGTACTTTTGCAGACTTTAAAATCAAAATAGGATATGCTGGATAAGCTAGACGCCATCAAAGCTAGGTTTGAACAAGTGGGTATTGCACTCACCAACCCCGAGATTATCAATAATCAAAAGGAATATGGTGCCATGAGCAAGGAATACCGTTCCCTAGAAAAGATTGTACAGCCCTATGAGACTTATAGAAGGGTCATGGCCGATTATGAATTTGCCAAGGAAAGTCTAAATGGTTCTGATGAAGACATGCGAGAACTGGCTAAAATGGAATTGCCAGAACTAGAACTAAAAAAGGATGAATTAGAAAAAGCCCTTACCAAACTCTTGATTCCCAAAGATCCTCAGGATGATAAGAATGCTATTCTAGAAATTAGAGCGGGAACCGGTGGTGATGAAGCCAGTTTATTTGCAGGCGATTTATTGGGCATGTACCTGCGTTATTGCAGCAAGAAAGGCTGGAAAACCAATATAGTTACAGAAAGTGAAGGTACTGTTGGTGGATACAAAGAAGTAGTAGTAGAAGTGACTGGCGAAGACGTATATGGTACATTAAAATTTGAAAGTGGTGTACACCGTGTTCAAAGGGTTCCCAATACTGAAACCCAAGGAAGGGTGCATACTTCTGCAGCAACCGTAGCGGTAATGCCTGAAGCAGAAGAAGTGGATTTTGAATTGAAAGAAAGTGATGTGAAAATGGAAACTGCCAGAAGTGGTGGTGCAGGTGGACAAAACGTAAACAAGGTAGAAACCAAGGTATTCTTAACGCATATTCCAACAGGTGTGGTAGTGGTTTGTCAAACAGAGCGTTCTCAGTTGGGCAACCGCGAAAAAGCCATGACTATGCTTAGAACCCGCTTGTATGAAGAGCAGGTTCGTAAGCAAGAAGACGAGATTGCACGTCAGCGTAAAACCTTGGTAAGTACTGGAGATAGAAGTGCCAAAATTAGAACCTATAACTGGCCACAGGGTAGGGTTACAGATCATCGTATTGGTCTTACTTCTTATAATTTAGACGCCGTGATAGGTGGAGAGATTGAAGACTTTATTGAGGCATTGCAAATGGCAGAAAATGCCGAAAAAATGCTCAACCAATAAGTTTTTATTGTAGTTTGGGTGTATAAAACAGTCCTATGTCATCCAAATTCCTACTACTAGCGTTGGTTTTCAGTTGTTTATTTGCTAATGCGCAATCTCAAGTAAATATTGGGGGTGGTCAAAATTTGCAAGCCCTTAATGGAGCTCCCTTGACTCCAGAAAAAGTAATGGAATTACAGGGCAGTTATTTCTTTAGCGATGATTTTTTGCCTGCTACTTTGGTAGATGCCAGTGGCAAAGAATACAAGGATAAAAAAATCAAATTCAACCTCAAGTCTAATATTATCTACTATACCGATTGGGATGGCAAGCTTATGCAAGCCACATCAGATATTAGAAAACTGATCATTACAGAGACCGACAAAACCACAGTTTTTGAAAACTTCTTTCCTTCTATTGATGGTTTGGACGCAGGAACTTATTACAAGGTATTGGTTACCGGCTCTGCTAAATTATTGTTGAGTACCCAATTCTCAGAAGCCGAATACAAAGAATTCAACAGTGCTGTTACAACCAAACGCGTTGACAAAGTTTACCAGTTATATGGTGCTGCCAATGGGGGCATTAAAAAATTAACCAAGGGTGAAGCTGAATTACTTGATTTACTCAAAGACAAGTCTACAGAACTTACTGCATTTATTAAGCAGAACAGTCTTAAATGCAGAAAACAGTCTGACTATGAGACTGTTTTCAACTATTATAATGGTTTAAAAAAGTAGACTAGTTGTTTTTCACGCTATCTGCTTCAGCCTTGAGTTTGAGTTCCCAATCCCAAGCTGTTTTCATCATGTCTTTGATGCCATATTTGATATTCCAACCTAGCTTGTTCACGGCTTTGTCATTGTTGGCATAAATGGCAATCACATCACCAGGGCGTCTTGGTGCTATTTCATAATTGAGTTTAACCCCACTCACTTCTTCAAAAGTTTGAATGGCTTCTAAAACCGTTACACCTAATCCCGTACCTAAATTAAAGATATCGCAAGGACCCTCGTTCTTGGCGTTTTCCAAATATTGAATGGCCAATGTGTGCGCGTGCGCGATGTCACATACATGAATATAGTCTCTGATACAGCTTCCGTCTCTGGTATCATAATCATTACCAAATACCTTCATCTTGGGCAGTTTGCCAATAGCCGTTTGGGTAATGGCTGGAATCAGGTTCTGAGGCTTACCAATAGGCAATTCCCCAATGATTGCAGAAGGATGTGCTCCTACTGGATTAAAGTATCTAAGCAAGATGGCATCACAAGCGCCATTTTTGGTAAAATCGGTGAGCATTTCCTCTCCCATTTGTTTGGTAGCACCATAGGGTGATTCTGCTTTCTTAATGGGGAATGCTTCTGTAACTGGAATGCTATCTGGGTTACCATAAACAGTACAAGAAGAAGAAAACACAAAATGAGGGATACTAAATTCTTCTACGCATTTTAATAAATTAATTAGCGAGAAAAGGTTGTTTTCAAAGTAGAGCAATGGTGCTGCAACAGATTCTCCTACTGCTTTATAAGCTGCAAAATGGATGACACCAGCAATATCTGTGTTCTCTTGAAAGACGGCCTGAGTCTCGTCAAAATTCTTTAAGTCTACCTTGTAATTCTTGACTTTTTTACCGGTAATTTTTTCAATTCCGTTAATGCTAAAAGCCGAGGATCTTGAATTGTCATCAATAGAAATGACATCATATCCATTCTCTAATAAATCAACAATAGTGTGTGATCCGATGAATCCACAACCACCTGTAACCAAGATCTTTCTCATAATAGGGAATATATAGTGCAATATAAATTGAACTATCCAATTATGCGTGAAACGGCCTGTTTATCAGATAAATAGTTTCAAAATATAGAAGATGGTAGCAGCCAGTAAAGCTGAGATTGGAATGGTTACAATCCATGCCCAAAGAAGGTTAATGGTTACACCCCAACGTACCGCACTCAAACGCTTGGTAGCACCTACTCCAATGATAGAACCGGTGATTGTATGGGTAGTAGAAACGGGTATTTTAAAGTGTTCAGTCAAGAACAAGGTAATGGCACCTGCAGTTTCTGCAGCTACACCTTCTAGAGGAGTTACTTTTGTGATCTTGGTACCCATGGTCTTAACAATCTTCCAACCACCACTCATGGTTCCCAAACCAATACAAAGAAAGCTTGTAAATGGAACCCATCCGTATTGGTCTACAAATTGGTTAAAATCCATTTTTACACCCAATTTGCTTTGGTAATAAATCATGGCAGCACCAATAATCCCCATTACTTTTTGGGCATCGTTTCCACCGTGTCCAATACTAAATGCTGCTGAAGAGACTAACTGTAAACGCTTAAACCAGTTTTCTGCCTTATATGGATTGGATCGCTTACAGAGATGGACAATTAAAATGGTGATGAAAAAGGCAATAAACATCCCAATCAAAGGAGCTAAGAAAATAAAAAGAAAGGTAGGTACTACTTTGGCGTAGTTAATAACGTCAACCCCTGCTTCACTAAAGCCCTTGGCATTGGCCAAAGCCGCTCCAATAAAGCCACCCATTAAAGTATGAGAAGAACTGGAAGGAATTCCAAACCACCAAGTAACTAAGTTCCAAATAATGGCGGCAGCAATACCTGCTAACAAAACTTCTAAAGTGATAAATTCAGCATGAACCCATTTGGCAACAGTATTACCAATTCCAAATTCCTTGAATACATATTTAGAAATAAAGAATGCGGCAAAGTTGAACATGGCTGCCCATAATACGGCTTGAAAAGGAGTCAAAACCTTTGTAGAAACTATGGTAGCAATACTATTAGCAGCATCATGAAATCCATTGATATAATCAAAGATGAAAGCTAGTACAATGATGACAACAAGCATTGTGAACATAAGCGGGTGTTTTGGTAGTCAAGCGATTCCGTAGTCCGGATTATGCGTATTTGATGATGATGGATTCTATCACGTTGGCTGCGTCTTCACATTTGTCAGTTGCAATTTCCATTACTTGATAAATCTCTCTTTTCTTGATCACTTCTTTGAAATCATTTTCTTGTTGGAACAGGATCTCAATACTCATGTCAAACACATCGTCTGCTTGATTTTCAATGCTGTTTACCTTTACCATGGCTTCAGTCATAGCACGCAGGTTCTTCATATCGCGCAAGCCAAACACTGCTTTCTTAATTTCAATGGTACCTTGTAAAATCAGGTCTGCCATTTTTTGAATACCAGTATCGTTGGGGTTTACATTGTAGAAGTTGATCTTCTTAGAGCAAGCATAAATATAGTCCGCAATATCATCCAAGGCAGTTGCCAAGTAGTGAATGTCTTCACGGTCAAATGGGGTGATAAAATTTCTACCCAATTCGGTAAAAATGCGATGGGTATTATCGTCATTCTTATGTTCTAAGTCTTCAATTTGTGCCAAATAGGCTACACGTTTATTTGCATCGGGTTCACTCACCAACTCTTTGAGTTTGATACCCATTTCGTGCACTTTTTCTGCCACGTCTTCAAACAATTCATAAAACACTTTGTTTTTTGGCATGAAGAGCTTACCGATAGAGTTGATACCCATATAATTAGAATTTGTGCAAAACTACTGTTAAGCGTATTGCGGTACTTGGTTATGATTTAATTAACATTTTGATAATATTAGGAAATAATCCCATTCAATATTATCTAATTCCCTCTAAAATTAGTCTTTCTTAGCCTCTAATGTAAATCCAATAGTGGTTCCCACATCTAGTTTACTCCTCACATGCATGGTTTCTCCATGAGCTTCCACAATATGTTTGCAAATGGCCAGACCTAGGCCGGTGCCACCTACATCCCTACTTCTTCCCCTATCTGTTCTGTAAAATCGCTCAAAAATCCTGGGTAAGTGTTCTTCTCCAATGCCAATACCGTCATCACTAAACTCAATGAGCACGTGTCTGCCATCTGTTTTATAGATACTAGCAACAATGGTTCCGTCTTGTTTGCCATATTTTGTGGCATTTTCAAGTAGGTTATTAATCACCTGTCTAATCTTTTCTTTGTCTGCAAAAACCACTACAGGGGCTTCGCAACCTTTTTTGATACTGGTTTTGATATTTTTGGCAGCTGTTTTAATGGAGAGGGTATCATAAATCTCCTTGATCAGGTCCTGAATCACAAACTGCACTTTGGTTAGGGGTTGTTCTCCACTCTCCAAACGGGTAATTTCATCTAGGTCTTCCGCCAAATTAACCATCCGATCCACATTTTTGGCGGCATTCTCTAAAAAGCGTTTACTCAAATCAGGGTTTTCCATGGCCCCACCCAACAAACTATCTACATAGCCTTGGATGGCAAAAATGGGGGTTTTGAACTCATGAGAAAGGTTTTGCAAAAATTCTTTGCGGTATGCTTCATTGGTTTTTAATAGTTCAATTTCAGCACTGCGTTGTTCTGCCCATTTTTCTACGTCTTCCCTTACTTCATCAATACTTTTCTGGGGAAGGATGTATTTGTAGTAGGTCTCTTCTCTTTTATTGGCCTTGGTCTGATAAATGAATTTGTAAATCAGTTTGATTTTGCGGTAAATAAACCATTCAAGCACAAATTGAAAGAGCAGGTAAGTACCAAAAAAGCAAATAATCAAAGCCCACATTAAGACCCACCAATTGCTGGTAATAAACCAAAATCCAAATCCCACTGGCAATGCAACGGCCATTGCAGTTAATGCAGATAATTGCTTGGGACTAAGATTCTTTGGGTTCAATGTTTGTAATTCTAGTGGAAAGTTACAGGATTCTTTAAAGTTCCTTGTTTAATTAGAGGTCAAACTTATAACCAACACCCTTAACTGTTGTAATACAATCCACTCCCATTTTTTGGCGAATTTTACGAATATGTACGTCAATGGTTCGGTCCCCTACAATGACATCATTTCCCCAAACTTGGGATAAAATTTCATTTCTAAGGAAAACCCTACCTGGCTTAGCAGCCAATAAATACAAGAGTTCAAATTCTTTTTTAGCTAGCACTACATCAGCACCATCTATGGTTACCATAAATTTTACCGGGTCAATGGTAATATTTCCCAATACCAATGAACTGTCTTCGCTTACTTTGGTTTGAAGTCGTCTAAACAGTGCATTCACCCTACTAGTTAAAACCTTGGGACTAATTGGTTTGTTTACATAGTCATCGGCGCCATATTCCAAACCTTTAATTTGTGAGGCTTCATCACTAAGAGCCGTCAAGAAAATGATCAGTGTTTGTTGAAAAAGGGGTTGCGTGCGCAAAATTTGGCAAACTTCCATCCCGGTTTTCTTGGGCATCATCACATCTAAGATGATTAGGTCTGGATTGAGTTGCTTTGCCTTTTCTATAGCTTCGTTTCCGTCTTTGGCAGTATGGATTTCATAGCCTTCTTTACCCAAATTATAACTGATGATTTCTAAAATATCTGGTTCATCATCTGCAATCAAAATACGCATTGGTCTGCCTTCCATGTTAACGCTATGTTTACACAAATTTAATTTTAATGATTGGCAATCTGTGCATTTATGCTTATTATGTTATTGTTAACAGTAAAATACTGCTTTTGACCTTTTTGCCGGGTTTGGTAGTATTTTTGAAAGGATAATGAAACCAGTCAAGGCGCTATTACTATTACTGATCTTGCCCATCCTGCTCTCCGCTCAGGATGAATTGACCATGCCTGTAATTCCCACCATGCGGCAATTACACCATGAATACATTATCAGTTCCATTCAAAAAATCAATCAACTGCCTGCTATTAAAGACAGTGGTTATACCCAACAACTAGTTTGGGTAGACGAAACCATTACAGGTATTAGAGCCAGTATAGAAAGAAACCAACAATTAGATGATAATGCCAAGTATCGATGGTTAAGAAGTGTAAATGAATTGCTCACGGGGTTCTTGCAAGGGCAAAAATCTGGTCAAATTAGTTTAAAAGAATTGAAACCCTTGATCAAAGTTTATCAAGAAGCTATGAAATTGGAATTAAAGAATCAGTCTATTTATCCTGTTATTGAAAACAATGATTTGGTTATTGGTAATTTATTGGTGGATAATTTTTGTTTGAAAACCAATCAGGGTATTCCAGCTGCTAAAGACTTATTGATTTGGAAATATTGTCAAATTTATCCTAATCAGATTCTGAACCTCTTGAGCAAACAACCACAAAATATTTTTGCCGATACCCTTATTATACAAGCGGCTTTTCATGACCCTGAAAAGCTCTATAATTTTGCAGCAGCACCCAATGCATTGGGACGAAAAATTCAGTCTGTTAATCATAGTCTGGTAAAAATTATAGGTCAATTGTCTTTGACCAAAACAGGTAGAATGTATTTTCCTTTTTTGGATCAATTGTATCATGGAAAATATAACTTGGAAGACATTACGCCACTATTATCAGATGACTCAACTGCTAGGTATTATAAGCTCTTGGTAGACACTAGAATTGACTATGCAGGTAGAATGCAAAAAGGCGATACGCCTATGTTGGAAAAAGTGCTTACTGCAAAATTGCGATCCAAAGCCATAGAGTTATATATCAATGAAATCAATGCTTTGCACGAGCTGCGCGATTTAAAAGTCAGGTTCAAAGTATTAGACAACTTAACTGCTACTGAGCTCTATTATCTTGCTGTGATGGGGGAAGCAGAAATGTATACTTCTAGTTTTGTAAGTGGTGTCTATCCAAGAATATTTCAAAAAATGTTGGAGCCCAATGCAGATACTTTACTCTCCATGGTCAACAATGATTTTTTTAAAAAATTTATACGGGTTTCTGCGGCCTATAATACACTAGATGATTTTTTGCGCAGAATGGATTCTTCGTCGGCCAAAAAAAGAATGGAAAGCTTTGTTGATGGCTTAGAAAAAAACACAAGTTTAGAAGACGCAGTTGATGTTGCTGATTCTTATTCTAGTATTTATCAAGCACCATTGAGACAACTCATAGTAGATCGGGTACAAATGAACCGATTGAAAAATATGCAGGCTCAAAACAAAAAAGGTGAACGGATTTACCGAACGCTGGATTTGTTGTTTCAGTCATTAGATAGTAGTTGTCATGTAGACTTGTCAAAAGAGTTGGGAATAGATCCTGTTTATGAAATGTCTAATCAGCGATTACAAGACAGTGCTGGTAGGATTGTGGTGCAACAATTTTTCTATGGTGACAAAGACGGAATGAATGTTTTTCTAGCTTTTTTAGCTGGGTTTAATAATGGTAAATGGCGGGTGATTCAAAAACCCGAATGGGTAGAACTAGTGGCCAAGACAGGCGTTCCCATTACCATTTATGCCAACAAACCCTTGAATGAAAAATTAGACCTAGACGCCAAAGCACAAGCTAATCTAAGTGCCTATTTAGCGGATAAGGGATTGGATCCCTCTATTGTTATTCATCGTGGTCATAGTTACCACCTGCGTTCTACCATTGAACAGTTGGCCCCATCTGCCAAGTTGGTCATATTAGGTGGTTGCGGTGGTTATCAAAACCTAAACGATGTGTTAGAAATTTGCCCTACTGCACAAATTATTTCTACCAAACAAGTAGGAACAGGTGTGATTAATAAGGGACTCATCAATGAGATCAGTGAAACACTAAGGGCAGGACAAAACCTTAACTGGCCCAGTCTTTGGAACAATATGGCCAAACAATTGGGTCTAAAATACAAGGAAACATTTGATGACTATGTGCCCCCACATAAAAATTTGGGAGCCATTTTCATCACTGCGTTTAACCAATCAGAAAGGGGTGCTCAAAATCCTTAATCGTCTTCCCAGTCTTCGTCAGCTTCGTCTTCATCAAACATCAACTCATAAGCCAAAGCTTCTTCATCAGATAGTTCTTCTAAGATTTCTGCAATGGGATCGGTTTTCTTGCGCCAGTAGGTAATTTCTTCTCCTGCATCATGCAGAATAGAAAAAATAGCCAAACTGGTTTCCATCATGGGTTGCACCAAAATGAGTTCTTCCCCTTGGTTTTCTGTAATTAGGTAATATCGGCCAACGGCCAAATCTGCGTAAGTAGACATGCTGTCAATTTTCTTAAAGTTCGGTTTATTTGCTCGAAAACCCATTTTTCTGGTTGAAATCCAAAAATTAGGTCAGAAAGGGGTTGAATTCCTTTTCATGACCAATTCGGGTTGGTCGGCCATGACCTGGATGCACAATCACCGCATCGGGCAGGGTAAAGAGTTCTTCCCTAATACTGTGCAAAAGGGTTTCATGACTTCCCATGGGTAGGTCTGTTCGGCCAATACTTTGGTAAAACAACACATCGCCACCAATGATAAAGCCTTGGTTTTCACAATAAAAACAAATACTTCCGGGAGAATGTCCTGGTGCAAACAGGATACTCAGTTCATCTTCGTCTAAAAAAACCTTGTCCCCAGGATGAATAAAATGCAAGGGGCCACTATAATTGGTAAAAGGCATACCCCATGTTTCGCCAGATTTTGGGGCAAATGCCAGCACTTTTTCTTCATTTGGATGAATGTATAGTTCTAATCCATAGGTTTTGTGTACCCAGTCATTCCCAAATACATGGTCTAAATGACAATGGGTATTGAGCAACTGAACCGGTGTTAACCCCGTATCTTTTAAAAAGTTTTTTAACGTTTCTTGCTCAGCACTAAAATAACATCCCGGGTCTATAATTAGGGCTTTACCCGCATCATTATAGAGTACATAGGTGTTTTCTTGGATAGGACTGAATGTGAAAACTTTAACATGGAGCATAAGGGTAATTTTAGACCGCTTTTAATGGTAAATGACTAATTTTAAAATACTAAAGTTCGGATATGCAACGCAATCGCATGAATAAATGGGTCTTTTTCCTATGCTTTCTTTTTCCCCTCCTTTCTCAGGCACAGGTGAATACCGTGATGTTTGGTAAAAACAGGGTGCAACACAAGAAATTTGTTTGGAAGTTCTATCAGTCTCCCAATTTCAATACTTATACTACCCAAAATGGGGTAGAACTGGGCAAATTTGTAGCCCAGGTAGCTGAGGAAGAATTACTTTCTCTTGAAAACTTTACCGAGTACAGTTTGCAACGCAGGGCCAATATTTTGGTATATAATAATTATAACGATTATAAAAGTAGTAACGTGGGTTTGGGTATGGACTGGCAGAATTCTGGCGGATCTACCAAATTGGTGAACAACAAAATCATAGTTTATTTTGATGGTAATCACAATCACTTGAAAAGAAGTGTGCGTGAGGGGATTGCCAAAGTGCTTACAGATAATTTGCTTTTTGGAGACGATATTGGCGAATTTGCCAGCAACCAAGCTTTGCTAGACTTACCCAAATGGTTGGTGGACGGATATGTGGCTTATGCTGCTGAACCTTGGAGTACAGAATTGGATGACGAACTCAAAAGTGCTTTGCTCAGTGGTAGATACAATTCTTTCTATCAATTTGCTTTTGAAAAACCATTGTTAGCAGGTCATGCTTTCTGGTATTATTTTGGCAACAAGTACCGCAAAGAGAATATTACTTATATGCTCTACTTGGCTAGGATTTACAAAAACCTAAATAGTGCAGCTTTGAGAATTTGTAAAATCAAATTCAAAGACGTGTTATCAGAGTTTATGCAATCAGAGCAAGACAGATATGCCAAAGACATTCGTGCAAGAAGAAATGCGGTGAAGGGTTCTTTAAATATTTCTGAAGACGTGAGTAAAAATGATTATTTCCGTTTTCAAGCAAATCCAACCCCAAGAAGCAATAACTATGCTGTGGTTGAATTTAAAAAAGGAATCTATAGCGTTAAGTATTTTGAGAATTTTTACAAACAGAAAACCCTGTTGCAATTGGGCGTGCGCACCAATATGGGTGATATCAATCCCAATTATCCCATTCTTGCTTGGGACGTTAAAGGAACCCGTTTATTGGTCATGTATTGGGAAGATGGTAAGACAAAAATGTTTGTCTATGACATTATTGCCAAGTACAAGCGCTACAAACAAACCATTGAAGGTTTTGATCAAATTTTGGATGCTAGCTTTATGCTCAATGCCAATCAGTTGGTCATGAGTGCCGTGAAAAATGGACATTCAGACATCTTTACTTATAATATTGAAGAGAACAAATTAACCCAGGTAACCAATGATATTTATGATGACCTAGATCCAAGTTTTGTAGCATTTCCAAACAGGGTAGGGATTGTATTCTCTTCCAATAGACCAAGTGGATCTGCACCAAGTGGAGATACGGTATTACCTAGTAGGTACAGATTTAATATTTTCTTGACCGATATGTCTGCTGGTGGTCCCGGCAAACAAGTAGCTCAAATGACCAATCAAAAGTTTGGAAATGCGCGCTACCCCATGCAGTACAATACCAATCACTTTACCTTTGTTTCTGATCAAAACGGTGTGGCCAATCGTTGGGCCGGTTTCTTTGGAACTTCTAGAAATGGCGTAGATACCTTGTATTATATAGGAGATGAAGTATTGCACAATCCAAGTAACAAAGAGTTTGACTCTACCTTGGTAGCATGGCGCAAGAATGAACCAGATAGTGTTAGCTATTTTCAAGTGTTCAGAGATAGTACTTACACATTCCCCATTACCAACTATCAAAGCTCACTAAAAGAAACTAGGATTGCCGGTAACAATGGTCAGGTTAGTGAAGTACGCCAAGAAGGAGATTATAAATTCTTGTATAAGTTAAAAGTAGATTCTATTGCATTGGTAAGAAGAAATACCAATTCAAGACCCACTGAGTTTATGAAAAAAACCATGGACGAGCAAAGGGCTGCCGAGGGTAAAGCCATTTTCTACAACAACAAACCCGTTATCAAAGACAGTGCTAGAAAAGCGGGTAATGTGTTCCAAAATGAATTTGCAGACGAGCTTCCCGATACATCCGCTGCCATTCGTTCTTTAATGGAAAATAATGCTAGGGCTTCTATTTTAAGCAAGGCTAAACTCTTTGACTATCGAATGAAGTTTAGTAGTGACTATATTTTGGCGGGCTTTACCAATAATGTTTTGATCAACAGATATCAACCTTATGCTGGTGGTTCAGGTCCTATTCAATTGAATAACGGAAATGATTTGAATTTCACTTTCCGTGTAGGAACTTCCGACCTTATGGAAGATATTAAGTTTGTGGGTGGATTGCGTTTTGGTACCAACCTAAAAGACAAAGACGTGTTCTTTAGTTTCCAAAACTATCGCCGCAGGCTGGATTGGGGTCTTACTTATTACAGAAGTAATGTGACCAATTTCTTTAACACCAGCTACAATAATGAACTGTATACCAACCTGTATCAGGCCAATGTCTCTTATCCTTTTAATGAAGTAAAAAGTTTGCGTGCAACCGTAGCTTACAGAAATGATAGGGGGGTATTGCGTAGCTATGACAACAATGCGGGCTTACCTGATCCGGCTGCATTAAAATATGCCGATACGGTTTCCAAATTCTTATTAACTCGCTTTGAATACGTGCATGATAACACCATTAATCCAACCCAGAATATTTGGAATGGCTTGCGTTTTAAAATCTATATGGATGTGAATATGCCTATGCATAAAACATCTTATGGCAATAACAAAATGACTTTCAACTTTGGATTTGATGCACGCAAGTATGTCAAAATCTATAGAAACTTTATTTGGGCCGGTAGGGCTGCCGCCGATTTCAGTTGGGGTAATCAGAAACTCATTTACTACCTAGGTGGTGTAGACGGATGGATTGGACCTAAGTTTAATAATAATCCTCCTGCACCGGATCAGGGTTATGCATTCCAATCTTTGGCGGTGAATATGCGCGGGTATAATCAGAATATTGCCAATGGTAATAATGCCTTTGTGTTGAACTCTGAATTCCGTTTGCCCATTTTCTCTACCTTAATCAATAGGCCTATCAATAATGCCTTTATTCGCAATTTTCAACTGACCCAATTCATTGACTTGGGCTCTGCTTGGAATGGTCAATACAATGGCATTACCCGTCCTGGTCAGTATATTCAAAACCTTGACCCTAGTGGTGTTCCAACAGGCAATGTGGCTGTGAGGATTGACGCTGGTGGTTTAGGACCTTTTGCCGGTGGATATGGGTTTGGTGTTAGGAGTACCTTATTGGGCTATTTTATGAAACTAGATACGGCATGGCCAATGAAAGGAATCTTTGTTGGAAAGCCAATTTGGTATTTTTCACTAGGATTTGACTTCTAACCAAACGTTAAAACGGATGCTGCCATAGCTTAACCGTTTATTTTTGCTCATGTTCTATCAAGGGAAACCGCTTGTTTTTGCGTGTCTGTTACTGCTTTTGTCCCATTTTACAATGGCTCAAGGAAAGCGTTTGTCTGGAGTAGTCAAAGACAAGCAAAGCGATGAACCCATTCCCTTTGCCTCAGTTGAATTTAAGTTGTCTAAAAAAGGGGTATTAACTGATTCGGCTGGAAAGTTCTCAGTTGACCAACAAGGAGTGCTATCCACTGATTCTGTTACGGTCATGAGTGTGGGTTATAAGAAATTAGTGATACCCGTTAAAGCATTTAAAGACAGTGGTTTTGTTGAATTGCATATAGAAGTATTGCCACCCACAGGAGAAGCAGTTGTGAAAAGCAAGTATAATCGTTCTCTTTGGTTTTGGCGAAAGATCATGGCCAATAAAGACAAGAACAACCGCACCAAATGGGAGAGTTACTCTTATGAGATCTACAACAAATTAGAAATGGATCTCAACAACGTGCGTCAGGATAAATTAAAAAACAATATCCTACTCAAGCCACTTGGATTTGTCTTAAGCTATGTTGATTCTGCTGAAAATAGCAAACCTTATTTGCCCGTTTACCTTACAGAAACATTGTCCGATTATTACTATAGAAGAGACCCTGAAAAAATTCATGAGGTCATCAAAGCCACGCGCACCAATGGTTTGGAGAATGAGAGTCTGATTAAGGAACTGGGAGGTATGTACCAAAACGTGAACGTCTACAGTAATTATATTCCTGTTTTTACCCGCGATTTTATCAGTCCTTTTCATACCAACGGAGACAATTACTATAATTTTAAATTGGCTGATACGGCTTATCTCAGCGGTAAGCGCTTGGTGCATTTGCGATTTACCGCAAAGAGAAAAGGCGAAAGTACTTTTGAGGGTGACTGTTGGGTAAACGATACCAGTTTTGCCATACAGAAAGTAACCATGCGTCCATCGCCCGATGCTAGTATCAATTTTATTGAAGGCCTCTCTCTGATTCAGGAATACCATTTGATCAATGATAGTACCTGGTTTTTATACAAGGATAGATTTGTAGTAGACATCGCCCCACTGGGCAAAGGAAAACTGGGTATTAAGGGGCGCAAGACCACTACCTATGAGCACGTGGTCTTAAATGACGCCAATGCCCTAGACGATTTAAGTAAGACTAAGAAAGTACAGCAGGTAGACTTGTTGCCCAATACGGAAAATCTCAACGATAGTTTTTGGAACAAGCGCAGGCATGAGCCCTTAGACAAGAATGAAAAAACCGTGTACAAGGTATTGGATACCCTTACCAAAAACAGCACTTATATTTTTTATAGAGAATTGGCACAGACCATTGTCAAAGGCACAAGAGATGTTGGGAATATTCGTTTGGGTCCCTGGTATTATTGGATCAGTGGAAATAACTGGGAAGGCACCCGTTTTAGATTTGACCTGTCTACTAACCGAGGCTTTCATAAAAAATTATACCTCACAGGATATGGGGCTTATGGAACTAAGGACGGTATGTTCAAAGGTGGGGGAGAAGCCAAGTGGTTATTTGATAGAGAGAATTGGACATACTTGAAATTGTATTATAGAAATGACTTAGACAATGGTCAAGTAAGTTATGATCAAATGGGTACCGATAATATTTTTGGAACCCTGTTTCGTAGACCCAATATTCCTTTTAAGTTTCAACAATTAGAAGAAAAGAAAATTGAGTTCTACAAAGAAACGCCTAGTGGATTGGGCTATGGTTTGTCCGCTTCAAGTAAACAATTTACCGCCTTACAAAACCTGCCTGGTAAAGAATATTTTCCTTCAAAGGGTCCTAATCCCTTCAATACTTTTGAAACCACATTGCGTTTGCGATACGCATATTTAGAAAGGAATATAGAAGATAATTTCTTGCGCGTTAGTTTGGGTAGTTTGTATCCCGTAATTGATTTTAAATACACAAAGGGTTTTACCAAAGTATTTAATAGCAATTATGATTACCATAAAATGGACCTGACCATTTCACATTTTGCAAAAGTGCCTCCACTTGGAACCCTTTACTACAATGTGTTTGCGGGGAAAGTGATTGGAACCCTTCCGTATCAAATGCTAGACATGTTGCCAGGAAATGAAATGTATTATTACAACAAATATGCTTTCAACCTAATGCATCGTTTTGAATACTTAACTGACCAATATGCGGGAGTAAATCTGGAGCATAATTTTGGTCCTGGGATTTTTAAATTTATTCCCCTTACCAGAAAATTAAAATTCAGACAGTTTTGGTCTGCCAAAGGAATTGTTGGAACACTTACTGATATGAACAAACAATTGAACTATGTAGGCAATTATCCTTATAGGTCATTAGATGGTAAACCCTATATTGAATTGGGTACCGGGGTAGACAATATTTTCAAATTCTTTAGGGTAGATTTTGTTTGGCGTGTTGCCGCACCACAACCTGTTCACGGAGAATTGCGTGATAAGTTTGGCATCTTTGGAAGCTTTAGATTTCAGTTCTAATTAGCCTACCAAGCCTTCGCATATATTGCGGACAATCCTAGGTCCCTCATAAATAAAACCGGTCCATACCTGAACCAGACTAGCACCAGCTGTTAATTTATCTTGGGCATCTGCTGCTGTAAATATGCCACCACTAGCAATGATGGGGATTTTTCCTTGGGTATTCTTGGCTAAATATTGCACTACTTCTGTAGCCCTTTTGGTTACAGGCTTACCACTCAATCCACCAGCGCCAATGGCTTCCACATCTTGTTTTGGGGTGATTAATCCATCCCTGCTAATAGTGGTATTGGTGGCTACCAAACCGTCTAATTGGGTGTCAAAAGAAAGTGCCACAATATCGTCCAATTGTTCCTGGGTTAAATCGGGTGCAATTTTGAGCAAAAGCGGTTTGGGTTTGCTTTTTCCTTGATTAATCTGCTGCAAATTGGCCAGAATCTTGGTCAAGGAATCCTTCTCTTGTAAAGCCCTTAAACCAGGTGTATTGGGTGAACTAACATTGACTACAAAATAGTCCACTTGGTCAAATAACTCCCTAAAACAGGTCTCGTAATCCTTCCAAGCGTCTTCATTTTCAGTGACTTTGTTCTTGCCAATATTTCCTCCAATGATCAGTTTGTTCTCCTGTTTGGCAACTTGATTCCACTGGGCCAGTCTTGCTTTTACCGCTGCCACTCCCTCATTATTAAATCCCATTCGATTAATCAGTGCTTTGTCTTTTGGTAATCGGAACAATCTGGGTTGTTCATTACCTGGTTGCCCCACTGGGGTAACGGTTCCAATTTCCACAAAACCAAATCCTAAGACTTCTAACTCCTTCAAATACAAGGCGTTTTTATCAAATCCGGCACCAAGCCCTACAGGGTTCTTAAAGGATAACCCAAATAAGTCTTTTTTCAAACCGGGGTTTTCAAACTGGAATTGCTGTTCCAAGATCCAACGGCTAGGTGCCAAAGAACAAGCCGTTTTAAGGGCATTCATAGAAAAATGATGTACGGCCTCGGGGTCAAAACGGAATAGCTGATTGCGGACAAAGGGATAAATCATGGACCAAAGATACTTAGCCCTTTTCAAAGCTGATTCAGACCAAGGACTGGGGCTAAAAAATAATAGTTGCATAAACAACTGTTAGGAATTTTCCCCTACATTTGAAGAGATTAAATGAAATGCCATGCAGGAAGCTTATATAGTTGCCGGATTTAGAACCGCAGTAACCAAAAGTAAAAAGGGAGGTCTTCGTTTTTTTAGACCTGATGATCTTGCGGTAGAAGTAATCAAAGGTCTGATTGCTACCATGCCTCAATTAGATCCCAAAAGAGTAGATGATGTGATTGTTGGAAATGCCGTACCTGAAGCTGAACAAGGCTTGCAATTTGGTAGAATCATTTCTGCCAAAGCATTGGGTATAGACGTTGCAGGTTTTACCATTAATAGATATTGTGCAAGTGGTTTGGAAAGTATTGCCCTGGCTACCGCCAAGATTAGGTCTGGTATGGCAGAATGCATTATTGCAGGTGGTACAGAGAGTATGAGTTTGGTTCCAACAGCTGGTTGGAAAACAGTTCCATCCTATTCCATTGCCAAAGACGAGCCTGATTATTATTTGAGCATGGGTCTAACTGCAGAAGCAGTTGCCAAAGAATTCAATATTAATAGGGAAGACCAAGATTTGTTTGCGGTTGGCTCACACCAAAAAGCAGCCAATGCCATTCAATCGGGTTATTTTAAATCTGGTATTATTCCCATTACAGTAGAAGAAACTTATGTGAATGAGAAGGGCAAAAAAGCCACTCGTTCCTATGTGGTAGATACTGATGATGGCGTAAGAGCTGATACTAATGCAACGGTATTAGCCAAACTAAAACCAGCTTTTGCAATGGGTGGTTCTGTTACAGCTGGTAACTCATCTCAAACCAGTGATGGTGCGGCTTTTGTAATAGTGATGAGTGAACGCATGATAGTAGAATTAGGACTAAAACCTATAGGAAGATTGGTGAATGTAGCATCAGCTGGGGTGCATCCAAGAATTATGGGTATTGGCCCAGTTGCAGCCATTCCAAAAGTGCTCAAACAAGCCGGCATGAATTTGGCTGATATAGATCTGATTGAACTCAATGAAGCATTTGCTTCTCAATCCTTGGCTGTGATTCGTGAACTGGGATTAAACCAAGATATTGTCAATATCAATGGTGGTGCTATTGCACTTGGACACCCATTGGGTTGCACCGGTTGCAAGCTTACTGTGCAGGTGCTCAATGACTTAAAAAGACTGAATAAAAAATATGGAATGGTTTCTGCCTGTGTTGGTGGTGGACAAGGCATTGCCGGAATTATTGAAAATATAGACTAGCCTAAAAAAATTGTATGTGATCCCCTTGCCAATGGTAAGGGGATTTCTTTTTTATACGCTTTTATTACTGATGAAAGTCATTGTTTTCATGGGTTTATCAGTGTAGCTTCATACTGTCAAAATTCACCCTACATCCCAAAAACAAGCGTCATGAAAACCATATTAGTACCCACCGATTTTTCCGATACCGCCATGAATGCAGCGGCTTATGCTTTGCCATTGGCCAAACAATTGGGCATGGATAGGATTGTGTTGTACAATGCTTACCAGGCGCCAGTAAGTGTAGATCCCATGGTGCCAACCGTACAATTGTTAGACATGGATCTCATGAAAAAAAGTAGTGAAGAAGGCTTGGCCGATTTTAAAGCCAAATTGCAACAACAACCCGATGGAGATGTACCTATTGATACTTTTAGCGAATACAATGTACTTACCGGAGGCATTAATGATTTGAGTAAAGCTGTTCAAGCTGGTTTGATTGTCATGGGAATTACCGGAGGAGGAGCTGTTACAGAAACATTGATAGGAAGTAATGCCGTAAGCGTTTCATTGCACTCACAAATTCCTGTTGTGATTGTTCCACCAGATGCCAATTTCAAGAAAATCAACAAGGTATTATTAGCCTGCGATTTTAAACAAGTATTGGCCACTACACCCATTCAACCATTGAAAGCATTATTGGATGTTACAGGAGCCAAACTGCATGTGTTGCATGTGAATACACCCAATGAAAAAGCCATTGACCTTTCTTTTGAAAATATGGTATTGGATGGTTTATTAAAAACCTATCATCCCGAATACCATTTTGTCAACAACGAATCTTTCACAGATGGTATCAATCATTTTGCAGATAATAACCAAATTGATATGATTATCACCATGCCTAAAAAACACGGATTCTTTGAAAGCCTATTCAAAAAAAGCCATACCAAAAAATTGGCTTTTCATAGTCACCTGCCACTGATGGTGATGCATGAATAAGTGAAGAGTGAAGAGTGAAGAGTGAAGAGTGAAGAGTGAAGAGTGAAGAGTGAAGAGTGAAGAGTGAAGAGTGAAATTTTTTTAGGGGAATCAAAGTTAACGAGTTGCATTGTAAATTAAAGTATGAAAGATGCAACAAAGCAGCCTTTGATTATTAAGAGCTATCAATTTGCAATTGAAATTGTAAGACTTAGTCAACGACTAGTTATAGTTGATAAAGAATATGTTTTATCAAAACAAATTATTCGTTCAGGTACTGCAATTGGAGCAATTCTTAGAGAAGCAGAATATGCATTTTCCAGACAAGATTTTGTTTTTAAACTTTCAACTTCACTAAAAGAAGCCAATGAAACAATCTATTGGCTCTCACTACTATTTGATACAAACTATATAACTTCTGAACAGTTTGACAGGTTAAGTAGAGATTGTAATGGTTTAATCTCCATGCTTGTATCTTCAATCAAAACCGCAAAATCTAGATAACGCTTATCTCTACACTACAAATCCTAGGCGCAGCCTAGGTCAACTTGTTTATGCAGATCACTGTCCATTCTTCACATATAATTCTTAACTAAAACCAAGGCGCAGCCTAGGTCAACTTGTTTATACAGATCACCGTCCATTCTTCACTCTTATCTCTTCACTCTTAACTAAAACCAAGGCGCAGCCTAGGTAAATTCGTTAATGTAAATCACCGTCCATTCTTCACTCTTATCTCTTCACTCTTCACTAAAACTCTCAAAAGAAGAAAATCTTCTAGGATAAGTACTTACCTACAATAGGAACCCTTCTTCCCACCCCAAATGCCTTTGGCGATACTCGGATAATGGGGCAGAACTGATTGCGTTTGTATTCATTGGTGTTCACCATTTTTAACGTGCGGTCTACTAGTGCTGCTTCAAATCCCAATGCTTTTATTTCTGCGGGTCCTTGGCGTTTCTCAATGTATTGATACAGGATTTGATCTAGTACTGCATAGTCTGGAAGTGAGTCGCTGTCTTTTTGATTGGGTCTCAATTCAGCGCTAGGTGCTTTTTCAATGATATTGATGGGAATGATTTCTTTGTTGCGATTGATATACCTAGCTAGTGCATAGACCTGCAATTTGTAGCAATCGCCCAGCACACCAAGGCCTCCTGCCATGTCTCCATAAAGTGTACCATAGCCTGTTGAGAGTTCACTTTTGTTTGAAGTGTTCAACAAGATATAGCCAAACTTATTGGAGATGGCCATGAGCAAATTACCCCTGCTGCGGCTTTGAATATTTTCTTCTGCCAAAGAAAAAGGCAGGTCTTGAAACAAGGGTTTTAATGTATGCAAAAAGCTTTCATACACTTCATTGATGCGAATAATATCGTAAGAGTTCTCTAAGTTTTTGCTGAGTGCTACTGCATCGTCTACAGAATGTTCTGTACTATAAGGCGATGGCATAAGAATGGCGCGAACATTCTCTTTGCCTAATGCATCACAAGCAAGTGCTAGGGTTACAGCGGAATCAATTCCACCCGAAGATCCTAAAATGGCTTTGGTGAATCCCATTTTTTGAAAATAGTCTCTAATGCCTAATATCAAGGCATCATAGACTTGTGCAATATTTAATTCTGGTTCCAGTGTTGCTGGATTGAGTTCTTTGTCTGGCACCCTACTGGCTGGTTCAATAATTTTGGCATCTAATGTGCCATCAGCATTTAATACAACACTGTCTAACGCTTCTTCAAACAAAGGAAATGCCTTGCATAAATTGGCGTCTTTATCAAATATCATAGAAGAGCCGTCAAATACAATCTCTGTTTGAGATCCTACTGCATTGCAATAGAACATGGGGATTTTGTATTTGAGTACATTGGCCTTGATTACTGATTTTCTATCCTCGTCATGGGTATAATCAAAAGGTGATGCACTTAGATTTAGCATTAGATCAGGGGCCTGTTCCATTAAATGGTCCATGGGGCAAATGCGATAGAGTGGATTGTCTCCCATATTCCAAATGTCTTCACAAATGGTGATGGCCAATTTCTTTCCTTTGAACGGAACTACCTTCCACTCAAATGCGGGTTCAAAATAACGATACTCGTCAAATACGTCGTAAGTAGGAAGTAGGGTTTTGTGAATCTCTGCTTTTACTTCTTTTTCATACAAAAAGAATGCAGCGTTAAAGAGGTCCTTTCCTTTGAGTTGGGTATTCCTAACCGGGGCTCCTACCAAGACCCCAATAGTATCTGCGTGTTCCTTGATTTGGTTAATGGACTCCTGGCACTTAGCAAGAAAATCGTTGAATTCCACAAAATCCCTAGCGGGATATCCGCAGATACTCATTTCGCTAAACAGAATTAAATCGCCACCGGCAGCTTTAGCGGTTTCAATGGCTTCTATAATCTTGTTGGTGTTGTATTCAAAATTGCCAATATGGTAATTTTGTTGGGCCAGGAAAATCTTCATAAGGCAAATTTCACTAATTATTGGCAATGAGGCTTATTTTGTGGGACAACAATTTCTAAAACTCATTGTTTCAATCATTCCAATACTCAATAGCTGATAATGAAGTGGACCTCAATTTGCCTTTTACTATTAATTTTTGTTGCTTGTAAGTCCAAGCCAACCGCCCCTGATGTCTCTAAAATTCCGGTAAAACTCAAAGTCCTTCGTTTTGAAGACGCTTTTTTTGGATTAGATACCAATCATTTAGAAGAGGCGTTGAATGAATTAGAAAGAAACTACCCAGGCTTTGCAAAGGATTTTTTGTTCAATATCATGGGTACTACTCCAACAACAGCTGTAAATGACATCAAGTCATTTAGTAACAGCTATCGCTTAATGTACGATTCCGCTAAACAGCATTTTGCCAATCTGCAACCGGTGTCAGACCAAGTAGAAATGGGGTTGAAATATGTGAAACACTATTTTCCCAATTATAAACTGCCTACCAATCTGGTTACTTTTATTGGACCCATTAATAGTTATGGAAATATCATCACCACCGATGCACTAGCGGTAGGATTACAACTCTATATGGGAAGAGACTATTCTTTGTATAAAACAGATATGGGGCAGCAATTATATCCCAGTTATTTATCCAGAAGATTTGAGCAAGCCTATATTCCAGTTAATTGCATGAACAATATTATTGAAGACCTTTATCCCAATAAAAGTTTGGGCATGGCATTGGTAGACCAATTGGTAGAAACCGGGAAAAGACAATATGTATTGGATCATTTTCTACCCAACTTGCCCGATAGTTTGAAGCTTGGATATACTGGGCAGCAAGTAGCAGATTGTAACAGTAATGAAAGCAATATTTGGGCCTTTTTTATTCAAAACAATCTTTTGTATGTAACTGAGCCAGAGATTACCAAGGAATATATGAATGAAGCGCCAAATACACCTGCTCTGGGATCTAATTTTCCAGGCTTTATTGGCCGATTTGTGGGATGGAAAATAGTCCAGAAATACATGGAAAACCATGCTGATCTGGGTTTAGCCAAATTGATGGAAACTCCAGCCAGAAAAATATTTGAAGAAGCAAAATACAAACCAAGATAAAGCAACCGAATTGCTATTTCAATCGTTTAGGAAATTGACCAATCTAATGCCCTTGTTAGAGAAATTGACATACAAGATCCAAACCCTACTGTTTTTAGCAGTCATAAGCTTTTTGTCAGCTAAGGCGCAGTTGCCCTCTGCCAATTTTTATAGCTTGCCTGATTCAGTGATCAGCAATCCTTCTTTTATTACCGCTTTTGATAACAGATTATTGTTTCTAGAAATTGGCCCCACCAATATGGTAAGTCTTTGCAGTTTTAGTAAAGACATGCAATTGTTAGAAAAGAAAAGGATGCCCACTGAATTCTTGCGTTCTAGGTACCACCTTACCAAGACTGATACGAGTCTCCAATTTCTATTTTATTTTAGATTCAATGATTCCATGCACATGAACCTGCTAGAAATGGATCAGGCATTGAATCTGAAGCCCATTAAACGCTCTGGCTTTCCTTTGCCAGATCTAAGGAGAAGTAGGTATGATTTAGTATCCAATGAGCAACAAAACTTTTTTCTTTTTTATCATGTATGGGTATACAATCAAGACTCCGCTTTTTTATTTGGCCATTTAACCAATAGAAACCTAGACCTAAAAAAAGAAATAGCCTATACCTTTTCCTTTAAACAAGACTTAGACACTGTAAGTAATCTACTGCTTGATTCTTATGGAAATATTCATTTGTTGGTCTATGATAAACCCATGAATTATAGACTGTCAAGTAGTTTGAGTATTCATACTGTTCCTTTTGATAGTGATGAAATGATTACGGAATCCTTTGCATTTCAGAAAAAGAAAATTCTGGGATTATTGCCATTAGAAAATTCTGATAAAAAACAAATTCAACTAGGTGGTTTGTTTTTAGAGGGGCATTTAAAAAATACAGAAGGGGTCATGCATATTAGCATGCCAATTACCAGGGGCAATGGATTGGACTATAAATTATATGCTTTTCAACAAATGGCTTTACAGCATTTGGAAAAACAAAGCCCTAGAAAGCCCTATAGAATGCTCAATGGTCTTAAGCCAAGTTTTTTATTAAAAGAAGATGGAAAAATTAGATTGGTAGCGGAATTGCCTGCTTTCAATTATGGCTATATAGATACTACTGGAAATTATCAAAGAAGTTTGGCAAGATTGCGATTTGGAGAAGCTACGGCCACCAATGTAGAAGACCTTAGAAGATTGAATGTATTATCCCAAAATCAAATTGTGACTCCCGCCAATTCAGGAACAGGTAGGAGCAATAGAAATTCCAGGCAGGCTAGTTCTAATAATATTCCCAGTTTTGATGCGTCTTCCATGCTCAATTCCAATAATAATTTTAAAGAATTCAGACCAACAAGTCCAGTAAAGTTTAGGGCTATCTCATCAAGGTCTCCCAGGTATTATTCCTTTAATTTAAGTAGTCAAGGAGAATGGATAGGATATCAGCAAAAAGGGTTAGATGAATTTTATAATGAAATCTATAATATGCATTTGCCCGTTCAATTGGCAGGGCAGTTTTATTTAGTGGCTTATGGCGCTAGCAGAGAAGACACGCCATTTCCTGTGCTCATAGGGTATGAACAAGAAAAACCTTTTTTAATTCCACTTACCAAGGATCCTAAATTAGAAGGTATCAGATTTCACCAGTTTCAGAAAGTTTCTACCAATAGTTATTTGGGTATTTATACCAAGGAACAAACAGACTTGATTGGTGTGATGATATTAACTGCAGCTTCAGAAAAAAATTAATTGTTCTTGAATGGAACAATCATGTCAAAAGAAGGGATATTCACCTTAAAGGTTTCTTTGTTGTGTTGGTTTTCCATGAGGTATGTGCCATGCATCCTTCCCATTTCTGTTTTCAAATTACAACCACTCACATACTGATAAGTTTCGCCCGGTTTAAGAATGGGTTGAATGCCAATCACACCTTCTCCCTCTACTTCACGGTGTTCTCCATTACTATCAAAGATGAACCAATGTCTTCTGAGTAGTTTTACCGTAAAGTTATTGTGGTTCTCTAAAGTAATGCGGTAAGCAAACATGAATTCCTGATTCAGCGGATTGCTGTAATCGGATTGGTAGAAGATCTCTACGCTGATTTCAACGCCTTCGGAAATCTTAGATATCATGGGTTAGCCGCTTTTAGTAAATGTATGAAATTGGTTCAAATAAGTTTGTAAAAATGCAGGAATGGTATCTAGCCTGTTTTTGAGCGTTTAAGATGTTAAACCCAGTTAACATTATTTTATTAACAGATTAACGATTTTTCTATGCTACCAAGTGTTAATTTTGCGCCATAAAACAAAGACTTATGACAAAAATAGCTGTAGCCAAAGGCGATGGAATAGGACCTGAAATCATGGATGCTGTGTTGGGCATTTTTGAAGCAGCCAAAGTGCCCCTTCAATATGAAGTGGTTGATATGGGCAAATGGGTCTTTGATAAAGGCTACAGCAATGGAATGACACCTGAAGCACAGGAAACCATTGAGTCATTAGGTATTTTGTTCAAAGGTCCTATGGAAACTCCCAAGGGCAAAGGAGTTAAAAGCGTGAACGTAACTGCGCGCAAAACTTGGAATACCTACGCCAATAAACGTACTTTTCAAACCCTTCACGGAGTTGATACAGTTTTTAGTAAGGCCGGAATTCCTATTGATATTACCATAGTTCGTGAAAATATTGAAGATACTTATGGCGGCATTGAGCACATGCTTACCCATGATGTGGCCCTTGGAAGAAGGTTTATTACCCGTCCAGGATCCTTACAAGTAATCAAGTATGCATTTGAAATGGCCAAGAAAAAAGGCGCGCATCGCATTACTTGCGGACACAAGTCCAATATCATGAAAATCACTGATGGCCTGTTCTTAGAAGTGTTTTATGAAGTAGCCAAAGATTATCCAGAATTAAAAGCAGATGATGTAATTGTAGATGATCTCTGCATGAAATTGGTGTCAAGACCAGATTTGTTTGACGTTGTGGTATTGACCAATTTGCAGGGCGATATTGTTAGTGATCTTTGTGCTGGATTGGTTGGTGGACTTGGCTTTGCACCATCTGCCAATATTGGAGACCATATTTCTATTTTTGAAGCCGTACATGGTACAGCACCAGATATAGCTGGAAAAAATATTGCTAACCCAACAGCCTTGTTACTCAGTGGATTTGGCATGTTGCGTCACTTGGGATTAATGGAAACATCGGCTATGATTGAAAACGCGCTTTTGTATACTTTAGAGAGCGGTGTTCATACTGGCGATTTTGGAGACAGGTCAACTCCTTCTTTGAGTACAACTGAATTTGCCGCCGCCATCATTGGCAATTTTGGCAAATTACCAGCCAATAACCCCAAACCCGCTATTGCCAACCATTACGTAACACCTACACACTTTAAATTAGAGAAAAATCCTATGTTAGAAAGCATTGAGATGGGGCAGGAAGAAATTGTTGGTGTAGACATGTTTATTGAAAGCAACGAACAACCAAGCATCATTGCCGAAAAAGTAATGAAACATACCCTAGACGTATTCAAATTGGTGACCATCACCAATAGGGGTACCCAAGTATGGCCTAAAGGGTCTGTTTTTACCAACCTGGTAAATCAGTACCGTTGCCGCTTTGAAAGTATTGGAGACATGCCCGTAACCCAAGTAGAAATTCTTGAATTATACAAAAGGTTGATGCAAGATTACAAGATCTGTTCTACTGAATTGTTAAACATGTGGGATGGTAAAAAGGCCTATAGTCTGGCTCAAGGACAGTAAGGGGCGTTTTTTTAGCATCATTCTCATTTTTAACGTAATTTCACGGCTCATTTAAAAGAGCAATCGAATTATGGCTGAAGCGATATTAATGCCCAGGTTAAGTGATACCATGACGGAGGGCGTCATTGCCGCCTGGCACAAACAGGTGGGTGATACAGTAAAAAAAGGCGATTTATTAGCTGAAATAGAAACAGACAAAGCCACTATGGAGCTGGAAAGCTACCAAGAAGGCGTTCTGTTGCATATAGGAACTGCCAAGGGTGGTAAACTTCAAGTCAATGACTTATTGGCCATTTTAGGACAAGCTGGTGAAGACGTTTCTGCCTTGGTTGCACAACATAGTGGTGGAGCCGCCGCTCCTGCTGCAGCACCCGCTGTAGAAGCTGCACCTGCACCCGCTGCTGCCCCAGCCCCAACTGCAGCTCCTGCCGCTGCACTTGATTTAACCAATATGGAAGAAGTGGTATTAATGCCAAGATTGAGCGATACCATGACAGAAGGTGTAATTGCTGGCTGGCAAAAGCAAGTAGGAGATACCGTGAAGAAAGGAGAAGTGTTGGCCGATATTGAGACCGACAAAGCCACCATGGAATTGGAAAGTTACAAGGATGGTATTTTGTTGTACCAAGGTGCTAAAGCTGGCGAAAAGATTTTGGTGAATGACCTGCTTTGCATCATTGGCAAAGAAGGAATGGATATAGCTTCTATTGTAGCCGCTGCAAAATCTGGTGGATCTGCTCCTGCAGCAACTGCTGCTCCAGCCCCCGCCGCTCCAGCTGCCTCAGTAGCTGCGCCTGCTGCAAGTCCTGCACCTGTTGCTGCTGCACCAGCAGTTGTAAACGAGGGTAGAATTTTTGCATCGCCATTGGCTAAAAAAATAGCTTCTGAAAAAGGCATTGATTTAAAATTTGTAAAAGGCACTGGCGATAACGGAAGGATTACCAAATCTGATATTGATACATATATTCCTGCCGCAGCCCCTGCTGCTTCAGCTCCAGTTGCTACTGCAAGTGCAGCTGCACCAGTTGCTGCTGCTCCTGCCGGTGTGGTTAGTTTTGAAGACGTTCCCGTTTCTCAAATGCGTAAAGTGATTGCACGTAGATTAGGCGAAAGCTTGTTTACAGCACCGCATTTCTATTTAACTATGAGCATTGATATGGACGCAGCTGTTGCAGCCCGTGGCAAAATCAATGAAGTTGCAAAGACCAAGATTAGTTTCAATGATATGGTGTTGAAAGCAACAGCACTTTCACTAAAACAACATCCAAAAGTTAATAGCAGTTGGTTGGGCGATGCTATTCGTTATAACCACCACGTAAATATTGGCGTAGCTGTTGCAGTAGAAGATGGACTTTTGGTTCCAGTAGTACGTTTTGCTGATGGTAAATCTTTGAGCCAAATTGGGGCAGAAGTAAAAGACTTTGCACAGAAAGCAAAAGATAAAAAATTACAACCTGCTGATTGGGAAGGAAGCACTTTCACCATTTCTAACTTGGGTATGTTTGGGATTGATCAATTCACTGCCATCATCAATCCGCCAGATTCCTGCATCTTAGCAGTAGGCGGAATTGCACAAGTACCAGTAGTGAAAAATGGTCAAGTAGTTCCAGGCAATGTGATGAAAGTAACCCTTAGCTGTGACCACAGAGTGGTTGATGGCGCAACCGGTTCTGCTTTCTTGCAAACGCTGAAAAGCTTGCTGGAAGAGCCTCTTCGAATGTTAGTTTAATTCTTCACTGAAAAGCTTTTTGCTATTTGAGAATGGTTTAGCAAACGGAGAAGATTTAGTGAAAAACGAAGAGTGAAGAGTGAAGAATGGACGTTGATCTCCATATGCGAGTTACTTAGGCTGCGCCTAAGTTCTAGTAAATGACAAATATCTTCATAAAGAGAAACCCAAGGCATGCCTTGGGTTTCTCTATTTAATTTAATAAAATCACTCTTCACTCTTCACTCTTCACTCAATGTCACATCCAATTGGCGCACCTGGCGCAATAGCTTTTGGCGCAGGCACCACCATATCCTTTGGCTTATTAATGCGTTCAACGGTGTAAGCATAATGCGCAGCAAGAGAAGGGTTTGTTTTTTCTTGTGCAGTTGCATAAGATTTTAAAGCTTGCAATCTGCTATAGCAAATGGCTTTTACTTGAAACCCAGCTTGCTCGTTTTGACTGAGGTTTAACAACCAGCTCAGAACCAATTGCTGGGTCTGTAATTGTACTTGTTGTTTCAAACCCTTTTCCAGTGGGGCTTTCCAAGTCTTTTGTATAATAGCATCCAATACATCATCCCATCCTGGAGTTCCAGCCTGAGCCTTGAATTGAACCAGTCTATTGGCTCTATCTGTGTTGAATAAAAAGCCAAGTTCAAAATGCGTTAATGCTTCGGCTGCTGCCAAAGGATCAAAACTCATGCCTGTTCTTTTCTGGAATAATTCTCCAATGCCATAGTACATAGGCGGTCTAGGGGGAATCAATTGGATAATTCTGTCAGAAATGGTCAGCGTCTCTGGAGACAAACAATCCAATGCTGCATTCAAAGCTTTTTCCTGAATGGCTTTAGAGAGGATTTCTGGTTTTTGTTGTTGATCACCTCTTACAGCATAACTATAGTTCATACCACCAATCAATTTGCAATTGGCTTCTAGTTGGTATTGGTGGGCATTGTACAAAGGAACCAAAACGTCTTCTAATTTGGCAAAGGGGGTATTGGGTGCAATAGCATTTTCTGAAAAGCCGTCTAAGGCTTTTTTGCGTACAGTCAATACTTGTTTTAATCCATCACTTGCGTCTTTGCCATTGTCCCATAAATGCGCGTAGGGGTGCATCCCTCCTGCGGCTCTGGCATCCATATCGGCAATGAACAACACACCATTCTTGGTGTTTTCTTCCAGCATACCATTTAATGCCAAAGTTTCATTGGTACCTGGGGCAAAATCGGTATAGCCGTATTGAATGGCGCGTTTGTCCCAAAGACCAATTTCATTGGTATATATCTGTGAAAAATCAATTTGTCCAGCGGCATTGACACTTAGATTGGGGTGGGGGTAATCCATCACTGACGCCCGATCATTAAAGCTAGATGCATAATTGTGTTGCAATCCAAGGGTGTGTCCTACTTCGTGTGCTGCCAATTGACGCAAGCGTTGTAGGGCTGCATTTTTCATGGTTTCAGGAACTGGCTTTCCAGTTTCATAAGGTGAAAGTAGACCTGTGAAAATCAGATAATCCTGTCTTACCCTTAAGGAACCTAAAGTCACTTGACCCTTGATGATTTCTCCAGTTCTTGGATCTGTAACCGTTGCACCATAGCTCCAGCCCCTTGTTGAACGGTGTACCCAATTGATGATATTATATCTAATATCCATGGGGTCAGCAGAATCAGGTAATACTTTTACAATAAAAGCATCTTTGTATCCAGCAGCTTCAAATGCTTGGTTCCACCACCTTGCCCCGTCAAGCAGCGCTGAGCGGATGGGTTCTGGTGTGCCATTGTCTAAGTAATAGATAATGGGCTTCACGGGCTCACTAATGGCAGCTTGAGGATTTTTCTTTTGTAATCTATGTCTGCTAATAAACATTTTCTCAATAGGCTCGGTAAAAGGGCTGGCATAGTCAAAATAACTGATGCCAAAATAGCCACTTCTGATATCGTATTTGCGGGGTTGGTATTGATTATTGGGTAATTGCACAAAACTATGGTGTAGCCTAACTGTAATTGCTTCTGAAGAGGGTGTTACACTGCTAACAAATCGCCCAGCGTCACTGCCTCCGGTAAAACTGACCGTTGCTTCAAATTCTGAATTCAAAGGAAAGTTTTTAGTGCCTTCTAGATAGATAGCACTCCTAGACTCTGAGTAGTTATAAGTTCCCTGTCTCATGCTTCTGAGCTTGTCCGCTACTCCATGAGCATCCCGAGTTAGAAAAGCAGTGGCATCTACCAGTACTTTACCAGCTTCTTCTTCTTCAATGGTAAAATTGCCAATGATGGATTGGGCAAAAGATTGCCTTACCGCCCTTTGTTCATTGGTATTGCTAGTGTTAGCCCTAAAGTCATAATTGGGTTGAACCAAAAATAATTTTTTTCCCACTTTATTGAAAAAAACTATCCTACTATCTCCAATTTGGCCCCTGTCTAGTCCAATGTCATTGGATCCTAGCCCAGCGGGCATGGTGTTCACATAGAGGAATTCTTGGTCAAGTTTGTCTACTTCTAGCCAGATTTTTCCTGAAGCGGCGTCCCACCAAAAATTAAAATAGCCCTCCATTTTTTTCATGTTTTTTGTTTTCTCTGCCATCTTAGAACTGGATTGTGCAGTGGCAACAAAAAAGCTGATGCATAAGAAACAGCAAGTGATAATTCTATTCATGTTGTATTGAGTCTTGAAGGTGAATACTATCAAATAAAAAAAACTCCTGCAATGCATCAAGAAGAAACATGGCAGGAGTTATATGATTTGTATAAGTGCAAAAATTATTCTGCAGCAGGAGTTGGTGTTACTTCAGGAGTAGGAGTTGGTTCTACTACTGGAGCAAACAATTCTACAACAACAGGTGCTGGAGCAGGAACTGGTGCAACTACTTTTTTAACTGCTTTTTTCTTTTTAGGAGCAGCCTTCTTAGCTGGTGCTGGTGCGGGTTTGGGAGCAACTACTTTTTTGGCAGGAGCTGCTTTTTTAGGAGCAACTTTTTTTGCTACAACTACTTTTTTGGCAGGAGCTGCTTTTTTAGGAGCAACTTTTTTTGCTACTTTTTTAGCCGGTGCCGCTTTTTTTGCTGCTGCTTTTTTTACAACTTTTTTAACTGCTGTTTTTTTAGCAGGTGCTGCTTTTTTCACAACTTTTTTTGCTGCTTTTTTAGGAGCAACTTTTTTGGCCGCTTTTTTAGGTGCTGCTTTTTTTGCTACTTTTTTAGGAGCAACTTTTTTGGCTGCTTTTTTAGCTGGAGCTGCTTTTTTTACTGCTTTCTTAGGTGCTGCTTTCTTGGCTGCTTTTTTGGGAGCCGCTTTTTTAGCAGGAGCCGCTTTCTTTGCAGGAGCTGCTTTTTTTGCTACCTTTTTTTTACTTGCTTTTGCCATGATGGTATTAGTTTGTGTGATGGTTTTTAAAACTAATACGTAAGTTAAAAAAATTTATTCAATATATCTTGTAAATTCATTTGTAAGATTATTTACTATTCCTCCAAGTGATCCTAGAAATGTTGAAATATGAAAAAGACAGTAGTGATTGGTGCATCAGAAAACCCAGAACGATATAGTTTTTTGGCCGTAGAAAAATTAAAAAAATATGGACACCCTGTGGTGGCAGTTGGAAGAAAATCTGGACATATTGGCGATACAGAAATTTTGGAGGGGAAGCCATCAATAACTGCTGTGGATACAGTCACCCTGTATATTAATCCGGATCTGCAAGAACAGATGGAAGACTATATCTTTTCTTTAAAACCACAGCGAATTATTTTCAATCCCGGAACCGAAAACCCAGACCTGGAAAAAAAAGCAGGCTCCCTTGGTATAGAAACCCAGGAAGCCTGTACATTGGTTTTATTAGGAACCGGTCAATACTAACCGTACAATTCTAAGTGAATGGCTTTCTTGTCATAACCCATGGCAAGAATGCGTTGTTTGGCCTCGTCTACCATGTTTTTCCATCCGCAGAGATAGAAATTAGCTGGACGATTGCCGTTTTCTGTTAAGGCCTCATAAACAGGGTGTACATAGCCCTTATACGTTCCAGCAGGCACTTCTGCTTCTCTAGAATAGCAAGGGTGGAATTGAATATTAGGATGGGCCGCTTGCAAAGTCTTCAGTTCATTAATGTACAAGCCATCTGCAAAATGTCTGCATCCAAATACCAAATGAACATTTTGATAGGCAAGGTTATGTTTGGTAATATGGTGAACCATGGATCTAAACGGTGCAATCCCCGTTCCAGTACAAATCAAAACAAGGTCTTTATCTGTATCCTCAGGTAGGGTAAATTTACCCTGAGGCCCGCGAAGTAAGATTTCTGTACCCACGCTTACTTCATTAAATAAGTAAGTAGTTCCAAGACCACCTTCCAGTAAAACAATCACCAATTCAAATACATTGGTGCCATCTGGTGCAGAAGCAATAGAATAGCTTCTCCAGCGCTTGTTTTTTTGTTCGTGAATGGGTAAATCTAAAGTTACAAACTGCCCTGGTTCAAAAGAAAATTCCGCTATTTCAGGAACTTGAATCCAAAATCTTCGGGTTGAGCTGGTTTCGTTTTCAATTTTGATGACCGTACCAGTGCGCCATGGTTCCAACATACAATCGAGTTTAGAAAATAAAGGTAAACTAGATTGATTAATGGAGTGCAAAATTTATGCGCAAACGATGGCATAAAAGAAGTGAAAAGTGAAAAGTGAAGAGTGAAGAGTGGAAGAAGAAGAAAGTGAAGAGATAAAAGTGAAGAGTGAAGAGTGGGAAGAAGAAGGATGTGAAGCAACTTTTTCACTAAATTTTTACAGAATTTCCAAAAAACAGATACTCTAAAATTAAAAAATCCCTAGGCCTAGCCAAGGGATTCTTTATATGAAAATCTTTGTCTTTTACAAGAACTTAGGCGCAGCCTAAGTAACTCGCATACTGAGATTACCGTTCATTCTTCACTCTTCGTTCTTCACTCTTCACTAAATCCCCAATTTGGGCATTACATACCAGCCTGAGGTTCAAGCTTTGTAAATGTTTTTGCCACCCTAGTATATACAGCACCGCTTTTATCATTCAAACGCAAAACCAGTTCATTGGCCGCAACCTTATCAGCAATGTCTTTTTTAGACTTGGTACCATTGGTTACTTTGTCTTTGATACTGATTTGCCAAACGGCTTCATCAGTATACTTGACAAGGGTGTCCTTTTGTTTACCATTTTCAATTAAAACGGGTTTAGTAGCCACTCTGGTAATAGTAGCTGTATACAACTGTTGCTTGATCCAAACCCTTTCAATCTTGATATAGGGCACTTTATTTGCAATCAAATAGATATAATAAACCGGCTTGGTAGGAATTACTTGAACCTTGGTTTCTTTACCACCCACTTCCATTACAGGAGATGGAGCAACACCATTGATAAATACCCTTTCATAAGCTCTTAACCTAAGTGATGGGTTAGTTGGTATATTGGTTTGACCATTTGCCACTAAGTATAAACCCAAGAATGCCAAAATTCCAGTAAAGACTGATCTACGCATAACCTATTGTTTGATAACTTTTTGAATGGTTTGATATTTCTTGTTGTCACTGGTTATCTGAATCACATAGTTCCCAGCAGCCAAATTACCCAATGGAATAGTTCCTGATCCATAGTTCACTGATTGACTAAATACGGGTTGCCCCCACATATTATAAACTTGAACCTGCATAGATTTAATACCAGTTAAACTTCCTTGTCCGTATTGATAAGTGCCCCTGCTAACGGTAGGGAATACTTTAATAAAGTTCTTATCATTCAAGATGGCAGTATTGATAGCGGTAGACGTATTTGGATTGAAATTGGGGTTGCCAATAACCGTGTAATACATACCATTGCCATGGGTACCAATGAGCATGGTATTGTCCGCTGGGCGATAGTCTAGTGAGGTAATCACGGCAAAGTTTAGCACAGAAGCACCTTCTCTTGACCAAACTACAGATCCACCAGCCCCCAAAGTTTTACCAATACTTGCTGTAGTAAACAGACCTACTGAAGTACCTACATAATATTCCGTTACGGGAACGCCATTTTCCAATTTTGGTGCTATCACGCAAGAACGAATAGATGGTAAGGTTAAATTCCCTTCTGCATTTGACCAACTAGGTTTTGAAGTTTTTGCATTATAGGTCCACCAAATAGAGGTTTGACCATAGTTAGAAACTACGGCCATAATTTCATTGTCATCATTGGGGTTTACAGCAATATCAATGATATTACCAGTAACTCCTGTTGGTGAAATATCTACAGGCATAGCTAAAGCATCAGCATTTGCATAATCGTCCAATCTGAAAACTTTACCATTGCTTGTGCCATAATACATAGCATGGGTGGTTTTGTAGGGCCCCCAAGAAAAATCAATGGTTCTAATTGATACAGGGGTACTTCCGCCAATATCAGTAACCAAAGCCACTCCTGTCATTTTGGTCCATTTGGTACTATCAACAGTACTTGCAGATGTTGTTCTAAACAAATTATAGTAATTGGCATAGAACATAACTTCAGAATTGGAATTGCTCAATTTGAAATAGGTTACAAAATCGCCCCAGCCACCATTACCGTTAGAGATCATATCGGCCACTTTGGGTCTAACACTGGCTCCTGGATAATTATTATAATCCAAGACCTCGTCTCTATAAGCGTTACCGCTTTGGAATCCATAATACACCAATTGCTTTCCGGCATTGATATTGGCAATTTCCACTGCCACACCATCACCACCAAACATGTTGAAATAATCGTCAATGCCTGGTCTATCTGAAGTTCTTGGTCCTAGGTTCAGGGATGCGTCTCTATACCAAGTACCATTGTCCTGTGCACCACCCATGAAATTGTTCTTACCCGTTTCAGGGTCAATAGCTACATGATAGTATTGTAGGGTTTGGTAGTTTTTGATAAAATTCCAAACCACAGGTGTTGCAGTAATATCATTGGTAAATTGGATACTTCCATCATTGATATTGTACGCTTTTTTAACATTGGTAGGGTCAAAAACTAGTCCATGCATGTCAGGGTGAGAATTGGCAACACTATATCCACCAATTTTATTAGTAGCTCCTGTGGTTGTAAATCCGTTGATAGACCTATATAAGTTGGTTCCCCCAATAAAGACCATATTTGGATCATCAGGTTTTACAGACAAAGTCATATTATAAGCACCTTGTAAATCAACACCGCCAGCAGTTCCAGTTCCAACCGGCATAAAAGCAGACAGGTTGGTCCATTGTGGCAAACCACCAATCACTTCCATTTTGAATAAATCAACTTCAGAAACGGATGCACTAAGCGTATTGCCATTTTCATACAATACGTAAAGTATATTGTTATTAGATGGGGCTAATGCCAATAAGATTCTTCCCCAGTTAGCAGTACCCGTATTTTGTTTAAAGCCAGCAGGTGTTTCTGCTGTATTACCTGCAATAGCAGTCCATGAGCCAGCATCGCCAGTGGCAGATTCCCAAACACCACGATCAGATGGACTGGCTGAGTTTTTCAAATGAAAGCCAACATAGATTTTAGAGCCATCGGCCTTAATTACTACATCTGTATTACCGGTTAAAGTATTACCACCCAAAGTGCCTTTTACAGAAGCCCAACTAGTACCACCATTTTGAGAACGTTGAATGGTATTTTGTGCTGCCACATAAACATCTCCGGTTAAAGGGTGAACCGCAATTTTATGAACAATGTCAAATGCGTTGTTAAATGATTCTAGGGTAGATTGGGTAGCAGTTAATGCAGTCCAAGTGGCGCCATTGTCAGTTGATTTGAAGATGCCATGGCCATAAAAGAAAGCACCTGTTGCTCCAGCTGAATTTCCATTGGCTTCACCAGTACCTGCATACCAAGTATCTTGGGATCCAGTTCTTGGGTCTTGGGCAATAGCTGTAAAACTGTGAATTTGTTGAGAAGGGGTAACCAAATTCCAAGTTGCGCCACCATCAGTTGAACGCATAATCCCACCACTCACACAGCCTGCAATAATTACTTGATTAGAGGTTCCATTATATCTTTTGTCAAAAGCAAAAGCCCTAGTTCTACCGCCTATATTGTTTGGGCCAGCTTTTAAATAAACATTACTAGTTGCAGTATTTACGCCATTAGCAGTTCGTACCACGCCATTGCGAACAGAATAAGATTCCAATGAAACAGGCAGGCTCATAGCTTGTTTCATTTCCTCATTAAATGCATTTACCGGAATCTTGCCCGTTTTAGGGTCTTTCAATAAGTCAAATTCATACTGCCATCTGCCTGCTTGTGCAGTTGCTTTTTGTTCAGCGTTCTCTTCCTCTTCATTTTCTCCCTCTGCCTTGCTTTCTAACCAAGCTTCTTTAAAGGTCTTCTCCCTCCAAAAACGTAGACCGTTTTTTTTGACAAGTAGTCCAATACCAACAATAGTTACCACAGCTGTAATCAGGAGAAGCCTTTTTTTCATAAATGAGGGATATTAATGCTCTAAGATATTGATTAGTTTAATACAACAAAGGCAGCCAGATGGTTGCCTTTGGTAGTTTTTTGTTCTTTTTCAGCCTATTTTAACGTTGAATCAGGAATTTCTTTAAATAAGTTTTATTGTTATACCTGATTTTCAAGACATGCAATCCTGCGGCGGCGTGTTCTAAATAAATGGTTTTGGAGAATTTACCATTGAATCCCGGGTACTCTTCCAGCAATAATTTTTGGCCAACACTATTGAAAATTTCTAGGCTAACATCATTTTTTTCAAAGACCTCAAAGCTAACCTGGAACCTACCCTTATTTGGATTGGGAGATACATTCAAGAAAATATCATCCGGGATTACGCCATTTTGAAAATTGATACTATTAGAAATCTGTCCACAACCGCTTGCATCTGTAACAATAGACTTGTAAATACCATTCCTAATAGGTTTAATACTTGATCTTGTAGCCCCAGATATTAGCGTGTCATTTAAATACCATTGGTTTCCGCTAGACAAACTACTTACCAAAGAATCACCCACCAATGCAATCACTGGTACCAATGGAAGATTTGCCACAACAGGAACCCTGTCACTGACACAGTCATTGGTATTCACTTTAACATCGTACAAGAAATAATAAAACTGTTTGTAGAAATTGGTATCCGCTGCATTGGTACTATTCACTGCGCTGTTTCCAGTAATAGAGATCACATTGGGAATACTAAAAGGATAAGGGTTTCCCGTGATGCCATTGTTTCTAAAAATAGTGGCATTGTCTAAACAGTTGATGATGATAATATGGTCACCTGTTGTATTCACAGGCAGGTTTAAACGGTATACTTTGCCTGTGTCATTTGCAGGGTTTCCCGTGATAGCACCCATGGCAGGGCTTGGATTGCTAGCTTCCACTTTTAATTCTACTTCTGATAATGGATAGTAGTTATAACCACCCTGTCCATCTGGGCCCGCATAATTGGCCACGGTGAAAATAATGGTGCCTGCATAACCCGTATACAATCTGGCAGATTCAATAGTCAATGGCACATCATTTTTGAAATTGATATAGTTGCCGCTGAAATAATTGTATCCTCCATTGGGGTAGGCCAATTTGGTGGTGGGTCCTACTGAACCCCTGCTTTCCTTGCCTAGATAAAAAGTATTGTTACCTGGTATATTGCTGGTGCTCACAGAAGCGCCAACCGCAAATGCTGATGTGGCAGTTGGTGAATTATACCAAAAATAATTGCTTGACAGCGATGGGTTCAGCACTTTGAGCAAAGCATTGTTGTTACAAATAGTAGCTGCAGCAGTAGCCGTACTAGGTTTGGAAGCAGTAAGAACGGTACTGCTCATAGTATTGTTACTAAGATTCTGATCTCCTGCCATGTTTACAGAACTGTTAATGGTATAGCTAGTTGCAGGGATAGTATTAAATGCAGTTGGGAATGTATATTCCATGCTGCTCAAAGCAGGTAAGGTTCCTTTGAATACTGTGGAGAAACTAGCAATGGTGTTGGCGCCATTGGTGATGGTAGCAGTAAATGGAATATTGCTTTGATCAATATTACCATTGTTTTTGACTGATATAGTTAGGTACTGCCCATCAACACCACAGTTGCCTGATGCAGGCGAGATGATGCCTGTAATACTTAGGTCATTAGAAGCCGCAACTACCTTAAGTCTAAAATCTGCTGTTTCGCCTTTTGCATAATTGCCACAAGGATTTACATCTGAAGCCACACTGGTTTCTTGTACAATTACGCGCATCAAATAAATAGCACCGGTACTTAAACCCGCAGGCGTAGTAATACTAGTTATATAAGTTGTATTATTAGCAAGAGCAGTACTTTGTGCAACTTTTTCAGAGGCATCAAAAATGCCATTGTTGTTAAAGTCTATATAGACTGTTACTATTCTAGGATTAGCACTAGCATCACAACTACTTGTTTTTACGCGGAGCGATAGTGGTTGGGAAGATTCTATATCTCCACTATAGTTGGTGGCATTGGTATAGCTAGTGCATCCAGCAGGATTTTCATATTTCAAAGTACCCAACACTACACTATCAATTCTGGCCCCAGCAGTACTGGTAGGAGCTGAAACACAAAACGCCGTTCCGCCACCACCACTAACCAATAAGGAGTAAGCTTGTTGTCCTCTTTGTAAACTTCCTTTATGCGTAACAGTAATAGTATAAACATCACCTGGAATGGTGCTGTCAATATTGATTCTTTCTACATTGTCGGTAATATTATCTCCCCTAGATGCAGACAGAGCAGGGCTTGCAGGATTTAAAACCCAGGGCAAATAGGTTCTGGCGCCTTTGGTAATTCTAATATCAAGGTCATTCACCAATTTTTTAGCTGGATTGTTGAGCATGTTCACCGTTTCAACAGTTCCCTTTGGATCAGTCCAGCTAATTGTAGCAGTTAATGGAGATTTACCAGAAGCAATCACCGTGGTAGAAAAACTTTGACCGTTTAATAAATTGTTTTCATAAATCAAGTGTTCGCTGGTGCTGGCATTGTTAGAACTAACTGCTGCGGTAATCATAGCAGCTGCTTTTTCTACGTTTAATAATCCCCAACCATATTTGTAATCAGGACCAGGAAAACTACCAGCTTCATCAGCATTTTGAATGGCCAAACCCTTGAGGGTGGCGGATCTCATAAAAGCACCTGATTTTAGTTTGGACCAATATTCTTGTAATAATAACAAAGATCCCGTTGCACTTGGAGAGGCATGAGAAGTACCATTGCGAGAATCATAACCCGTATTGGAGCTTGCATTACTCGAAAACACTTCTACACCATCGGCTACCAAATCAGGTTTGATTCTTCCATCATCGGTTGGCCCCCAACTGCTAAAACTTGACATGATCACGTCTTCTTTTCTATTATATCCCCCTGGAATCCCTTCCACTGCTCCAACGGTTAAAATATTCTTGGCATTGGCGTCCCATGCAATTGAACCATATGCATCATTGCTACTAATGCCAGCAGGTCTATTACCCGCATCTACCATTTGATTTGAAGCGTTGTATCTATAATATTTGCTACCCTCATCCGGTCCGGTATAAGCCCGGTTATTACCCGCTGCTTTTACAATTAAATAATTAGGGGCGTTAAAGGCAATAGAATCTAGTAATTGAGCGTCATCGCTATAATAACCAAATTTATAATCTTCATTTTCTCCAGCCCTTCCCCAAAATTCCCATCGGCTAAAACTGCTATTGTAATTCCAGCCAGAAATAATACCATAAGAATGGTTAGAGAGAATTAGGTTAGAAGCTTCTGAAAACATTTCCGAAAAGTCATTGTCAAAATCATAAGCCACCATGCCAGGCATGGCATAGGCCATACCCTTTGCTTTGGCATTGATGCCTGTGGCAATCATGGTACCGGCCACATGGGTTGCATGGTCAGCCAAAGAGCTGGCATTGTCTTTTTGGGTAACCCTACCTATTAATTCTACATGGGTGTTCAGGATTTTGCCCTCGTCCCAAATGCCCAATTTATTTTTCAAACCTGCACTAGAGCCGCTTAGATTAAGACCAGAACTACCACCAGGCCATAACTGGTTAGCCTTGGTAGTGGCTGCCGCGATGGTATTGTTTTGGGTAATATAATATTTGGGATGCCCCACGGCATCAACGCCTACCAATACTGCATTTCTGCCATTGGAAGATTGAATGGTTAGGCTCCAACCCTTGTCCTTGGCTAGTTTCAAGGCTTTGGCATAATTTTCATTTTCAACGGCACGATAATTCCTAGACGCCATTTCTAGTACATCTTTGTTGGTGATAACCTGCGCTTGCAAGAACCCCGAACATCCAGCCAATAAAACAATCCCCAAACATTTTCTAAGCATGGTCTAAAAATAAACTTTTAAAGGGCAAGTACCCTTAAAGTTAGAGACTTTAAAGGCTCAAATTGAATTATGCCCCCGAGGTTTTAACCCTTTTTTATGGCCTGTTTAACAATCTTGGAACTAGATAGCAATCAAATATTACAATTTCTACAAAGTCCTAAGCACTTATCTTTGCCCTCCTGAAATGGAAAACGCCTTAAATGTTTTCCGGGTGACCACCTATGAACATGGGTACTTTGTTAGCGCAATACCAAGAATCCCCCCGCCTTTTAGAACTGGCGGACAGGATTTCTATTGCCCAAAGAATCCAAGAAAACGATATTCAGAAAATCTTCCTCAAAAATCTACAAGGTAGCAGTGCAGAGTTTATAGTGAGCGCAGTGTTCATGCAACCTAGTTGTCAGAATCTAAACCATTTGGTAGTATTGAACGATGCTGAGGAAGCGGCTTATTTTCAAAATACGTTAGAGAATCTGACCAATGCCTTAGACCTATTTTATTTTCCAGCTTCATTTAAGAATAGAAAGAACTTTAGGTTGCTCAATAGCTCTCACGTGATGCTTAGAACAGAGGCTTTGACCAAATTGGCTGGTGGGGGTAATAAGAAAATTATTGTTACTTATCCAGAAGCCTTATTTGAAAAAGTGGTCTTGCCCAAAACGCTTTCTGGAAATATTATTCAGATCAAGGTCAATGAAACCATACAGCTCAATAACCTCATGGAACTTTTTGTCATGTATGGTTTTGAGCGAACCGATTTTGTATACGAGCCAGGTCAGTTTGCCCTACGTGGCGGTATTTTAGATATCTATTCATATGGTAACGAGAAGCCGTATAGGGTAGAGTTATTTGGCAATGAAGTAGACAGCATTCGCATATTTGATCCAGAAACACAGTTAAGTGAACGCAAGCTCTTACAGGTAAATATCATTCCCAATGTAGAGACCCAGTTTGAAACTGGAGACAAGGTTTCTTTGTTAGAATTTTTGCCAGACAATACTGTGGTATGGCTCAAGGATTGGGATGTGATTGCAGAGAAGATCCATCAGCAAGAGGAAGATCTAGACGGCTTTTTGTCTATGATTGCCGATGGATTCCGAATGAATAATAATGAGGAAGAGGATGATTCCAAAGTGTTGAAATCTGTTTCCAAAGAAGACTTTGTACCTGCAACAGTGATTGAAGAACTGCTAGCAAAAAGGGATCTAGTTGAGTTTGGGTACAAACCACATTTGGCCAATTACGAGATTGAATTTAATACCCGCACTCAACCTTCTTTCAATAGGCAGTTTGACTTACTGATCAAGGATCTCAAAGCCCACGAAGCTGCCAAGTATGGCATCTATATTTTTGCCGAACAGCCCAGACAATTAGAAAGGTTAAGCAGCATTTTTACAGACCTTCAAACTGAGATTCAATTTGTTCCAATTGCTACCAGTATTCACGAAGGGTTTATTGATGAAGAACTAAAAGTTGTTTGCTATACAGACCACCAGATTTTTCAGCGCTACCACAAATACAAGGTTAAACAAGCCTACAATAAAAACAAGGCGCTTACGCTAAAAACCTTGCGAGACCTACAACCCGGAGACTATGTAACCCATATGGATCACGGTGTAGGAACCTATAGTGGTTTGCAAAAAATTGAAGTAAATGGTAAAGTGCAAGAAGCGGTACGTATCATTTACAAAGACTCTGATATTCTCTATGTGAATATCAATTCCCTACACAAAATTTCTAAATACACGGGCAAGGAAGGAACGGTTCCCAAGATCAATAAATTGGGTTCAGATGTTTGGAACAAATTAAAAGAGAAGACCAAGACCAAGGTTAAAGAAATTGCATTTGACCTGATAAAATTATACGCACAAAGAAAGGCGCAACAGGGATTTGCCCATACCCCGGATACCTATATGCAAACAGAACTGGAAGCCTCCTTTATTTATGAGGATACACCAGATCAAAGCAAGGCTACCGCCGATGTTAAGAAAGACATGGAAAGCCCATCGCCCATGGATAGATTGGTTTGTGGAGATGTAGGGTTTGGTAAAACCGAAGTAGCCATTAGAGCGGCTTTCAAGTCATGTGTAGACGGTAAACAGGCTGCCATTTTGGTACCCACCACCATCCTGGCTTTTCAACACTATAAAACATTCAAAGACCGCTTAAAGGATTTTCCTGTAACCGTAGATTATGTAAATAGGTTCAAGTCTGCTAAAGAGAAAAAAGATACCCTTCAAAGATTGGAAGAAGGGAAGATTGATATTATTATTGGTACCCATGGGCTCTTAGGAAAAGAAGTGAAGTTTAAGAATTTGGGTATCATGATCATTGATGAGGAACAAAAATTTGGAGTAGGTCATAAGGAGAAATTAAAGACATTAAAAACCAATGTAGACTGCTTAACCCTTACTGCCACACCTATTCCAAGAACCCTGCAGTTTTCACTCATGGGTGCGCGTGACTTGAGTATCATGAATACACCGCCACCCAATAGACAGCCCATTCAAACAGAAGTTCACGTGTTCAACGATGACTTTATTAGAGAGGCCATTTATTATGAAACTGAGCGGGGTGGTCAAGTATTCTTTATTCATAACCGCGTACAAGGGCTGGCAGAAATGTGCGCCATGATTCAAGGACTATGCCCTGATTTGAGTATTGGATTTGCGCATGGACAATTAGAAGGGCATGAATTAGAAGAAAGGATCTTAGATTTTATTGATCGGAAATACGATGTATTGGTTTGTACCAATATAGTAGAGAGTGGGGTAGACATACCAAATGTAAATACCATCATGATCAACAATGCCCATCATTTTGGCTTGAGCGATTTGCACCAATTGCGTGGGCGAGTAGGGCGTAGCAATAAAAAAGCTTTCTGTTATTTAATGGGTCCACCCATGAGTTCCTTGCCTACCGATTCGCGCAAGCGCTTACAAACCTTGGAGCAGTTTAGTGATCTAGGTAGCGGATTCCAGATTGCCATGCGTGACTTGGATATTCGCGGTGCGGGTAATATGTTGGGTGGAGAACAAAGTGGTTTTATGGCTGAGATTGGTTTTGAAATGTATCAGAAAATCTTGGAAGAAGCCATTAGAGAGTTAAAGCGCACAGAGTTCAAAGAACTGTTTAAAGAAGAGATTAGTAAACAGGATGATTTTGTCAAAGACTGCACCATTGACACGGATTTGGAGATTCTGATTCCGGATGATTATGTTGATAGTGTAACAGAAAGACTCTCTTTGTATACCAGGTTAGATAGCTGTGAAAACGAAACAGAGCTTACTGCATTTTATCATGAAATGATTGACCGCTTTGGTCCCATGGTACCACAGATAGATGACCTATTTACCACGGTACGTTGTAGGTGGATGGCCGTAGAACTGGGTTTTGAAAAAATGACGTTGAAAGACAACACCCTGCGCTGTTATTTTATCAATAGACCTGACTCACCATATTTTGAATCTGAGCTCTTTAAAAATGTATTGGCCTATTTACAAACGGGCACCAATAAAGCCAGGTTAAAACAAGCGGGTAAAATGTTCTTGTTAGTAGTAGATGACGTAAAGACTATGGAAGCTATGCGTGTGTTCTTAGAAAGAATGCACATGAAAGTATTGGGCAAAAAAGAAGCGCCGGCAAAGGATGAACCCGCCAGCGCTTAAATGTGTTTGAATTCTGAAAACTACTAGAATCCTTTTTTAGCAACACCGTCAGCAATCGCTTGCAAAGCTTTTGCTTCGCTCAAGATAGCCGCCATTTTGTTGCCTTTTCCATCATGACCACCGGCCATATAACCGCCTTTAGCAGTTTTAGTGACAACAGCGTCTTGCATAGGAACATTTTTTTCCTTTGTTTTCAGGCAATATGCTTTAATCATTTTTGAAGTGTCCATTTTTGTAGAATTTAATGGTTAGTGAATTTCTTTATGGCTAATATTTTTAAAGCTAACATTTTTTTTAACACTAAACGTCAATTTTGGCGTATTTGGCGTGTGTTTCAATGAATTCGCGGCGTGGAGCAACCTCATCACCCATGAGCATACTAAAAATGCGATCTGCTTCAAAAGCACTGTCAATAGTCACTTGTTTTAAGGTTCTTCTTGTAGGATCCATGGTTGTTTCCCACAACTGCTCTGCATTCATCTCACCAAGACCCTTATAACGTTGGGTATTCACAGAGTCATCCTTTCCACCACCCAGCTTTTCAATCCAATATTTACGCTGTTCTTCATTGTAAGCATATTCTTGATCCTTGCCCTTTTTCACCAAGTATAAAGGTGGTTGAGCAATATAGACATAGCCCTGTTCAACCAATTCCTTCATATATCGGAAGATAAAGGTCAGGATCAGGGTAGCAATATGCGATCCATCCACGTCGGCATCGGTCATGATGATCAACTTATGGTAACGGAGTTTGGCAATATTGAGTGCTTTTGGATCTTCAGGAGTTCCTACGGTTACTCCCAAAGCGGTATACATATTGCGGATTTCCTCGTTTTCGTAGATTTTGTGTTCCATGGCTTTTTCCACATTCAAAATCTTACCTCTTAATGGTAAAATGGCTTGATAGCTACGGTCACGGCCCTGTTTGGCAGTACCACCTGCGGAGTCCCCTTCCACCAAGTATAGTTCACATTTTTCAGGATCACGTTCAGAACAATCGGCTAGTTTACCTGGCAAACCACCACCGCTCAAAACAGTTTTACGCTGTACCATGTCGCGGGCTTTTTTAGCAGCAACACGAGCTTGGGCAGCCAAGATGATTTTTGAAATCACGTTCTTGGCTTCTCTTGGGTTTTCTTCTAAAAATGCTTCTAGCGCTCTAGCTACGGTTGTTTGAACAATCCCACTTACTTCACTATTACCCAATTTGGTTTTGGTCTGACCTTCAAACTGAGGTTCAGGCACTTTTACAGAAATAATGGCGCTTAATCCTTCACGGAAATCATCCCCTTCAATGGTCACTTTTGCTTTTTCAAACAGACCTTGTTTATCGCCATAGGTTTTGAAAACACGTGTCAATGCCTGACGGAAACCAGTTACGTGGGTACCGCCTTCAATAGTATTGATATTGTTTACATAAGAGAAGATATGTTCCTTAAAGTCATCGTTATAAGTAAGGGCAACTTCTACTGCTACATTGGAAGCTTCATCGTGACCATCTACATACAATGGTGAAGGAATCAATGGCGTACGGTTACCATTCTTGTCTAACAATTCTACAAACTCTACAATTCCACCTTCGCTGTAGAATACAGTAGAATTAGGCATTCCAGCCTCATCTAGTTCACGCAAATCAGTTAATGTGATGCTGATTCTACGGTTCAAGAAAGACAATTCTCTCAAACGGCCTTCTAAGATTTCTCTTTTATAAACCGATTCTTGAAAGATGGTTAAATCGGGCCAAAAATGTACATAAGTTCCAGTTTTTTCACTTGTTCCTGCTTCGCGAACTGCGTATTGGGGAACCCCAATTTTATATTCCTGTTCAAAGATTTTTCCTTCACGGTGAACGTTTACCAAGAGCTTGGTTGAAAGTGCGTTTACGCAACTCACACCCACACCGTGCAAACCGCCAGAAACCTTATAAGTATTTTTGTCAAACTTACCACCGGCGTGTAATACGGTCATTACAACTTCCAAAGCTGAGCGCTTTTCTTTGGTATGCATGGCAGTAGGAATACCCCTACCATCATCCTGTACGCTAATGCTGTTGTCTGTATGGATGGTTACAATAATGTTTTTGCAATATCCGGCAAGGGCCTCATCAATACTGTTGTCAACTACCTCATATACCAAGTGATGTAAACCTTTTACACCAATATCTCCAATATACATGGCCGGTCTTTTACGAACCGCTTCCAATCCTTCTAATACCTGAATACTGTCCGCGCCGTAATTCTTATTTTGTTCGTCGTTGCTATCTAATTGTTCCTGAGTCATAGGGTTAATAAACTGCCTTTTTATAGTGAAATGACAATGGGCGAAGTTAATGAAAATAAGGGGTAGGAGGGTTATTAAAAATGCCTATTTATCCACTTTTGACAGGGCTAAACAGGCATAAAAACATTTTTTTGTTAGAATCTCTCCAAAAAGGGCTTTTCTGGCCTTATTGGCGCATTACAATCTCCACGCGATAGCAGTTAGGATTGTTGAAATCTATGACAATATCCTCGTCAGCTATGCGAAAACTGGCACTAAAGGGGAAAATCACGTCTGTTAGGTAATACATATTCCTTTTGGTCATATTGGTCACATCAGATCGGGTCATAAAACTTCCTTTCAAAATCTGGATGCTGCTTAAAACGGGTTTGGGAATGGTTCCATGGGTATCATCCGAGCCTCCCATTACGCTAGAAAGGTCAATCACAATTTGCAAAGGAGCTTGCTTGGTATCTGGTTTAACGGAGATGGTTTGTACGTTATAGCCCTTGCCCTGCACTTTAAAAGGAACTTCATAAATACCTACATAAAGGTCTTTGGCCCAAAAACCACTTAGCGTACTATCTGCTTTTCCTACAATAGGATAGTGCATCACACCCTCTCCCTGTCTTTTTCCTGCTTTGAAATTTCCCTCATACCAATTGCCATTTTGCCAACTGTATTTACCAATTCCTTCTGGAAGTCCGTTTTTGAACTGGCCTTCATAGCTATCAATCCCCTTTGACTTGCCTTTTCCATTGGCTTTTGACTTATCGCATTCACCTTCATAGACTCCAGCAATGGAAGGAAGTAAGACTTTACATTCTTGGGCGCCAAGCTGAGACAGAAGCAACATGTTGATAATCAATGCAGTAATAATGGTTTTCATGGCCTTTCAAGTTTAAGTGAATGCTGCTGTAAAATAATCATTAAACTATCATAATTCCTAGCTTTAACAATAGAAGCTTGGTCAATGGATGTTTATACATTAAATTTGCAGTCCATGATACAAGCAATGGACATATTAAGGCTGGCTCACAAAAATGGAATTGATCCTAGCATGGACTTATTGTATGAAAAAGGACAACAGATTCCAGGTTCTATCAATTACCAAGTGCGCCGTTACTATGCCCAAAATCCTTGGGTGGCAGAAGATACTGGCATGATGGTCTATCATTATAATGCCAAACGCCCAGAAGAAAACTATTTAGAGCTACGTTATTGCACCACTGGCAATAGGTATTGCGAGGAAAGAAGTTGTGGCATGTGTAACCAATTGCCAACGAATAATTGCAATGGACAACACCAGACCGTAGACGTATTCCATTTTCATTTTACCGCTACATTCTTGCATCAGTTTGTACACAATGTAAAACTGAGCAACCATAAGGATGAGGTATTGGCTTTTAAATATCCCAATGCATTTACCAAAGTATTCCCCGTATGCATGCGCAAGCGCAATGTATTGGATGCTTTGTTAAACCATAGCTACTCAGGTTCTTCGGAGAATATTTTTGTGAATGCCAAAGTGCATGAACTCTTACTCTATAGTCTGGAATGTTTGGTAGAAGAAAAAGAACAAGGATTCCAGTGTAAATTCTTGGCTGATGAAAGCGGAAGAGAAAGGATTTACCAAGCGCGTGAGATTCTCTTACAACATATAGGAGACCCCATTACCATTAAGGAATTGAGCCGCAAAGTGGCCATGAACGAGTGTTACGTGAAAAAGGGTTTCAAAGAAATTTTTGGTACCACCATCTTTGATTTTTACCAACAGCAGCGTATGGAACACGCCAAATACCTCTTGTACGAGAAGGGTTTGAGTGTAACCGATGTGTCTGCATTGTTGGGTTATTCCTCTATCTCGCATTTCTCTGCGGCATTCAAAAAACACACTGGATTAAAACCTTGTGAATTGCTCAAGTAAGTATTGAGTCATCCCCCTAACTTTAGGTTCTAAAACCATACTATGCGGCAGATGATTTTTTGCGCCATGCTTTTTGCATTGGTAGCTTGCAAGAACCAACAAGCAGATACCCTGTTTTTTAATGCCAAAATATATACGGTAGACAGTGGCTTTACTGTAGCAGAAGCCATGGCGGTAAAAGATGGACAAATTCTGGCGGTAGGAACTGAAAAGGATATCCGAGCAAAATATCAAGCCAAAGAAACCATTGATCTAGGTGGTAAAACCATGTATCCAGGTTTAATAGACGCCCATGCGCATTTTGTAGGTTATGGTCAGTCTTTGTTCTATGCTGATTTGTATGGCACCACTAGTTTTGAAGAAGCAGTTGAAAGGGTCAAAGCTTTTGCAGCGGAGCACCCAGACTTGACATGGATTCAAGGAAGAGGATGGGATCAAAACAAATGGCCTGGAAAAGTATATCCCACCAATGAATTATTGAACAAGGCATTTCCTGATAAGCCGGTGATCTTGCAAAGGGTAGACGGACATGCTTCTATTGCTAATCAAAAAGCCTTGGACCTTGCAGGTCTTAAAGCTGGACAAACCATTGTAGGAGGTTCAATTGAAACAATCAATGGTAAACTCACAGGGGTTTTAATTGACAATGCAGACAACCAAGTCTATGCACAGATTCCAGCACCAGACAAAGCGGTTTATAAAAAATGGTTGCAAGCAGCCCAGAAAAAATGTTTTGAACAAGGGTTAACCACTATTACGGATTGTGGGCTAAGCGCAGCTGATGTTGACGCCATTGATGCCTTGCAAAAAGAAGGAGATCTGAGCATGCGACTCTATGTGATGCTCAGTGATAATGACGCCAATTTAGAGAAGTATTTGAAGAAGGGTCCTTACAAAACTGATCGCTTATTTGTCAATGGATTTAAGGTCTATGCCGATGGTGCTTTAGGAAGTAGGGGTGCTTGTTTATTGACGCATTATGCAGACAAAGCGGGATGGAGCGGGTTTTTATTACGCAATCCAAGTCATTATGATTCATTGGCCAAAGTGCTTGCTGGGTCTGGGTTTCAGATGTGTACCCATGCCATTGGCGATAGTGCTAATAGGGCCATTTTACAGATCTACAATAAATATTTACAAGCCGGCAATGACAAACGTTGGCGCATAGAGCACGCACAAATTGTGCATCCTGACGATTTTAAATTGTTTGGAACTGCCGCCATTGTACCATCGGTTCAACCCACCCATGCTACCAGCGATATGTATTGGGCAGAAGAGCGTTTAGGCGCAGAAAGATTGAAAGGTGGTTATGCCTACAAACAACTCTTGGAACAAAATGGTTGGTTGCCCTTGGGTACTGATTTTCCGGTTGAAGATATTTCTCCTTTCAAAACATTTTTAGCAGCTGTGGTTAGAAAAGACGCCAAAGGATTTCCGGCAAATGGATTTCAAATGGAGAATGCTTTGACCAGAGAACAAGCAATAAGAGGTATGACCATTTGGGCTGCCAAAGCTGGATTCTTAGAAAAGGAAGTAGGAAGTTTGGAAGCAGGAAAGAAAGCAGATTTTATGGTATTGGACCAAGACCTAATGACTATTCCTGATACGGCTATCTTAAACAGCAAAGTGTTACACACTTATATTGGGGGTAAACGCGTCAACTAAATTAAAGTCAAGTCAGTTGTTTGATTTGTTTTTTGAAGTACAATTCTGTTAACTTTAAAGACAAACTAACGCAATGCCCTTGCCCAAACCCACTAAATTAATTTGGACAGTACTATGTCTTGGCCTACTTGTGTTGGTCTTTGTCTTGTTTATAAAAAGATCAAAGGTTGATTATAATGCGGAGGTAAAACCCATTCTAAATAAACACTGTATTAGTTGTCATGGTGGTGTGAAAAGACAGGGTGGATTTAGTTTGCTATTTAGGTCAGAAGCTTTAGCAATAAACAAATCAGGCAAAGCAGCTATTATTCCAGGCGATGCATCGGCAAGTGAAATGATCAAAAGATTAACTGCCAAAGATCCTGAAGAAAGAATGCCTTATAAGCATCCGCCTTTAGACAAAAAAGATATTGAACTCCTAACTGCATGGATTAACCAAGGTGCGGAGTGGGGCAATCACTGGGCCTATGTTCCTGTTGTAGCACCAGCCATCCCAAATAACAAAACAGGTTTTTTAGGGCTTGGCGGAAAACCAGATTGGATCAACAATAATGTTGACCAATACATTTTTGAACAGATCAGCAATAACAAATTAAGCACATCGCCGCAGGCAGAAAAAGCCATCTTACTCAAAAGGGTGAGCATGGATTTAATAGGTATGCCCGCACCCAATGCCATTGCACAACAATACTTGAAAAGCAATCAGGCCAATGCTTATGAGCAATTGGTGGATCAATTATTGGCATCACCCAGATATGGTGAAAGATGGGCCGCTCTTTGGATGGATCTTGCGCGTTACGCAGATACCAAGGGTTATGAAAGAGATGATTCAAGAACCATTTGGCGCTATAGAGATTGGTTAATCAAAGCATTTAATGAGAACAAACCCTATGACCAATTTTTGGTAGAACAATTAGCCGGAGACTTATTACCCAATCCTAGTGCAGCAGAATATATTGCCACTGCTTTTCACAGAAATACCATGACCAATGATGAGGGTGGTACCGATAACGAAGAGTTTAGAACTGCTGCAGTAATTGACCGCGTGAACACCACTTGGGAAACATTAATGAGCACCACATTTGCTTGTGTACAATGTCATAGTCATCCTTATGATCCTTTTAAGCAAGAAGAGTATTATCAGTTTCTAGCATTTTTTAATAATACCAGAGATGAAGATACTTATGACGAGTATCCTACTTATAGAGAGTTTCACAACAAAGACAGTGTGCAATTTTTATCATTGTCAAAATGGTTAAACCAATACGGCAAAGACCAATCAAATGCACTGCAATTTTTTCTTAAAACGGGTCAGCCAACCATCAATAGCATTCAGGCAGACCAATTGGTCAATGCGGCGCTGGCCGATACCAAGTGGTTGGTTTTGCGTAACCATGCAAAAGCAAGACTTCCACATGTTGACCTTACAGGAAAATCAGAGATTTTATTTAGGTATACCAGTGGCAAACCTGCTGGTATTTGGGAAATTAGAATTGACAAAGCAGATGGTCCTGTTATTGGTAGATTACAAGTGCCACCTACCAAGAATGGCTGGAACCTTGGCACCATGCCCATTCTAGCCACCAAGGGTGTACACGATTTATTTTTTCAATACCAGAATCCAAGTCTTGCAACACCTGAAGAATCAGGAATGCAATTTGATTGGTTTTACCCAACCAATCCTTTTCCTGGAAAAGGCATGCCGGGTTATGATAGTGCTTATGCGCAATTCAGAAACCTAATTCAAGCCAAGGATCTAACAAAGACACCTATCATGATTGAAAACCCTGCCAATATGCAAAGACCTACTCAGGTGTTTGTAAGAGGCAATTGGTTGGTCAAGGGTAAGGCTGTAACTGCAGGTGTGCCAGCATCTTTGGGTAAGTTGCCTGCGGGTCTTCCTAATAATCGCTTGGGCATGGCCAAGTGGATGACGGATCCTCAACACCCATTGGTTGCAAGAACCATGGTCAATAGAATTTGGGAACAATTTTTTGGAATGGGAATTGTAGAGACTTTAGAAGACATGGGAACGCAAGGAATAGCGCCCACACACAAAGAATTGTTGGATTATTTGTCTTGGCAACTCATGCATGAATACCATTGGAACTTGAAAAAGTTGATGAAGGAAATAGTGATGAGTGCTACTTACCAACAGGCTTCCAATCAAAATCAAGAGTCCTTACAAAAAGATCCTTATAACAAATTATATGCTCGCGGTCCAAGGGTTAGATTGTCTGCAGAACAGATCCGAGATCAGGCGTTGGCAGTGAGTGGTTTGATGAGTGATAAAATGTATGGTCCTGGTGTGATGCCTTATCAACCAGAAGGAATTTGGAACTCACCTTGGAATGGTGCCTACTGGAAAAAAAGTGATAGTGTAGACCAATACAGAAGGTCCTTATATACTTATTGGAAAAGATCAGCACCCTATCCTTCTATGATTAGTTTTGATGGAGCTACCAGAGAAGTGTGTACGTCTAGAAGAATCAGAACCAATACCCCTTTACAAGCACTCAATATATTAAACGATTCTGTGTTTGTAGAAGCCGCACAACATTTTGCTTTCAAGGTGCAAGCACAATGCCCCAAGGATAGTAAGGCACAAATTAGTAAGGCCTATGAGTTGGCCATGAACCGGCCGCTGAAACCCGCTACTAGTTTGGCTTTTGAAAAATTATATGCCACCGCTTTTGATCAATTTAAAAAGAATCCATCCAGTATGAAAGCCATGACAGGACCATTGCCTGCACATCAAGAACCAGCAACAGCTGCCTTGATTGTGGTAGCACAGGCCATGATGAATACGGATGAGTTTATTACCAAAAATTAAAGCATGAGTCATAATAACCAACAACTCATTGATGCAGCTAACAAAGCCATCTTAGAGCAACAAACCAGAAGACATTTCTTTAGGGAATGTGTTACGGGTATGGGTGCTATGGCCATGGGTTCACTCTTGGGTGGATGCAATTGGTTGGGTTCAAAAGACCAGTCTGGTCTTGCTACTATCAATACCAATCCGCTCATGGCGCAGGCACCGCATTTTGCACCAAAGGCAAAATCAGTGATCTACTTGCATATGGCAGGAGCCCCTTCTCAATTAGAATTATTTGACTATAAACCAGACTTGCAAAAATTGGATGGACAGGATTGTCCTCAGTCTTTATTAGAAGGAAAGAAATTTGCTTTTATCCGCGGCGTGCCAAAGATGATGGGGCCTCAGGCCAATTTTAAACAAAGGGGGCAATCTGGTGCTTGGATCTCTGATCACTTACCGCATTTGGCCACTGTAGCAGACGAATTGGCTTTTTTAAAAGCCGTACAAACGGACCAATTTAACCATGGGCCTGCACAACTTCTCATGCACACCGGATCTGCCAGATTGGGTAGACCCAGTATTGGTGCTTGGGCTACCTATGGCTTGGGTTCTGAAAATAGTAACCTTCCCGGTTTTGTTGTACTTACGTCAGGAGGCAAATTTCCTGACGCTGGGAAAAGTGTTTGGGGTAGTGGATTTTTGCCATCGGTTTACCAAGGCGTTCAATGTAGGAGTGAGGGTGATCCAGTTCTATTTATCAAAGACCCTGCTGGTATGAATAGAGACTTGCGCAAAGCTTCTATTGACGCCATTAATGAAGCCAATAGACAGACCTATGAAGAATTCAAAGACCCTGAAACCGTTGCTAGGATTTCGCAATATGAGATGGCTTATCGCATGCAAATAGCTGTTCCAGACGTGATGAATATTAATGATGAACCGCAGTCTATTCATGAGATGTATGGTACACAACCAGGTAAGTCTTGCTTTGCCAATAATGTGTTATTAGCCAGAAAACTGGTAGAGAAAGGCGTACGTTTTGTGCAATTATTTGACTGGGGTTGGGATAGTCATGGAACAGATGAAAACCTAGCCATTGATTATGGATTTGTCAATAAATGCAGGAGCATGGACAAACCCGTTACGGCGTTGCTCTTAGATTTAAAACAACGCGGACTCTTAGATGAAACCTTGGTGGTATGGGGAGGAGAATTTGGTAGAACACCCATGCAAGAAAATAGAGACGGAAAGAAAATGCCTTTTAAAGGAAGGGACCACCATACAGAAGCATTCACCATTTGGATGGCGGGTGGCGGCATTCAAAAAGGCGTGAGCTTTGGTGAAACGGATGAGATTGGATACAGTGCCATTAGTGGTAAGGTAGACGCTTATGATATTCAAGCCACCATCCTAAACCAACTAGGTTTTGACCACGAAAAATTGGTCTATCCTTTTCAAGGAAGGTCATTTAGATTAACAGATGTACACGGTAGGGTTATTAATGAAATTGTAGCTTAAAAATTATTTACATGAGTCTTAATAGAAGAAAATTTCTGAGTCTTGCGGGTTCCATGGCAGCGGTAGCTGCAACACCTTTTGAGTCCATTATGGCAGCAAAGCCAAGCTTTCAGTTACCTGCTGGTTTTGCCATAAAAATATTGGCAACCAATTGGGGCTTTGATGGAAGTGTTGACCAGTTTTGCGCCAAAGCCAAACAAGCTGGTTATGATGGAATTGAAATGTGGTGGCCAGGCACCAAAGCAGGACAAGAGGAACTATTTGATGCATTGAAAAAACACCAATTAGAATTGGGTTTGTTATGTGGTGTTGGTGAAACGGATCCAGGTAAACACTTGGATGCTTTTAAAACCATGATCAATGCAGCAGCCAAGCAAGACAAACAAAAGCCGCTGTATATTAATTGCCATTCTGGTAAGGACTATTTTCCAGTGGACACCAATAATGACATTATAGAATATACCATTTCTTTGGCAAAGAAAACGGGAATCACCATTTGCCATGAAACACATAGATCCCGCATTTTATTTGCGGCACATGTGGCCAAACAGTATCTAGATAAAAATCCGCAAATGCGCGTAACGCTTGATATCTCTCATTGGTGTAATGTGCACGAGAGTTTGTTGCATGACCAAGAAGACACGGTTCAAGCGGTACTCAAAAGAGTAGACCATATTCACACCCGAGTAGGGCATCCAGAAGGTCCGCAAGTAAATGATCCGCGTGCGCCAGAATGGGAGAATGCATTGAAAAGACATTTGGGTTGGTGGGACAAAGTGGTAGAATTAAAAATTGCTTCCGGTGCCAAACACTTAACCATGCTCACCGAATTTGGACCTCCTGATTATATGCCAACCCTGCCTTATACCAGACAAGCATTGGCAGATCAGTGGGGTATTAATGTGCACATGATGCAATTATTGCGCAAAAGGTATCAGTCCTAAAACTGCATCTATTTAAATCTAGCATAGCTCAAGTTTAAAACAGTCAAATGTTCTTATTTGCTTTTTCTGATTTTATTGGAAGGTTTCATCCGCTACTAGTGCATTTACCAATAGGTATATTGCTCTTCACTATTGTCTTGCAATGGTTGAGTACAAAAGAAAAATGGGCAGCATTACAAAGCGTGATTCCATTGGGTTATTTATTAGGTGCTGCTAGCGCGATAGTTTCTTGCATCACTGGCTATTTGTTAGGGTCTGCAGGGGAATACGATGAAACTGTTTTGAACCTACACCAATGGATGGGCATACTAACTGCATTTACAGCCATTGCAGGATATCTATTTTCTCATAACCAACAAAACCTAAAATATATTGCTTTTTCAATCCTAGTCTTAGTAAGTATTACAGGGCATTTGGGTGGAACCCTTACACACGGTGAAGGTTATTTGACAAAAGCATTTTCAGGTGCGGGTGCCGATAGTGTTGCAACCAAAAAAGCGCTGACAAATGCACAAGATGCACTTGTCTATGCCGATGTTATTGAGCCCATACTAAAAGAAAAATGTTATTCCTGTCATGCAGCAAGCAAACAAAAAGGGGGCCTTCGTTTAGACAACCCCGATTGGGTTTTAAAGGGCGGTAAGAATGGTGCAGTTTTAAAACCAGGTAATGCACTGGGTAGTGAATTGTACCATCGGGTTATATTGGATCCCATTGAAGAAAAACATATGCCACCAAAGGGTAGGCCGCAGGTTAGTGAAAAAGAAAGAATCTTATTGGAATGGTGGATTGCAGAAGGTGGTGATTTTAAAAAGCAGTGCAAACAATTGGAACAAAGCCCTGCCATAAAACAAGCCCTAAGTTCCTTAGAACAACAACAAGCCAAATTAGATACAGACCTGCCAAAGGAGGAGGTTCCAGAAGCGCCAATGACCAGCATTAATTTGTTGCGCAGCAAGGGTGTGACCATTTTGCCCATCGCTCAAAACAGTCATTATCTCAGCGCCAATTTTGTAAACCTTACGCAATTAGAAGCTGTAGTGTTAGATGCATTAACTTCTTTAAAGCAACAATTGCTTTGGCTCAAAATGCCCAAGATGCAAATGGCTGGGGCCGATTGGAAAAAACTGAGCGCTCTAACCAATTTGAGAAAACTTGACCTATCTTATAGCAATCTGGATCAGGAATCTATTGCAAGTCTGTCTGCTTTGAAACAGTTGGTGTATTTGAATTTGGTAGGAACAAAAATCAATGGAACTGCAATGATGTCTTTGAAAGATTTGCCAGCATTACGCGAACTTTATTTGAGTGGCACAAAGATCACAAGTGCCGATTTTGAAGCGCTTAAAAAAGCTTTAGTAAAAACAACCATTGATACAGGCGGCTATCAAGTAGCAACCCTAGCTACCGACACAACAAAGGTCATGAAGAGATAAGCGTCATGAAAGGATGGGTTTCTATTTATGAGATGATTTAGTGAAGAGTGAAGAGATAAGAGTGAAGAATGGACATTGATCTCAATATGCGAGTTACTTAGGCTGCGCCTAAGTTCTAGTAAATGACAAATATCTTCATAAAGAGAAACCCTTGGCAACGCCAAGGGTTTCTTTGTTTAATGTAATAAAATCACTCTTCACTTTCTTCCCCATATAACCTACCCGCGATTTACTTGTTTTTCGAGGTTTTCAAAAAAGCTGTTTTTTATACTTGTTCTAGTATAAATCGGGGGGTGCTATTTTATACACGTTCAAGTATAAAATAAAAGGACCGTTTTATACACGTTCTAATATAAATCTAGGATGCTATTTTATACACCTTCTAGTATAAAATAGAAGGGCCGTTTTTATACTCGTTCTAGTATAAAAAAAGGGGCATTTTAAAAATTCAAAAAACGGTAACCTATCTTGTGGACCTCTTAATTTCTCACTCTTCATTCTTCACTCTTCACTCTTCACTCCTCACTCTTCACTCTTCACTCTTCACTCTTCACTCTTCACTCTTCACTCTTCACTCTTCACTCTTCACTTGATCTCACCCACCATCTCTGAAGGAACAACCCATTGGTCAAATTCTTCAGGAGTTACATAGCCTAGTTTCACGGCCATTTCTTTTAAAGTAGTTCCTTCTTTGTGTGCTGTTTGAGCAATCTCAGCAGCTTTATAATAACCAATCTTGGTATTCAAAGAGGTCACCAACATTAAGCTATTGTCCACATGCTTTTTAATATTGGCTTCAATAGGAGCTAGGCCTACCGCGCACTTATCATTAAAGCTCACACAACCATCTCCAATTAAACGAGCACTGTGCAAGAAATTATAGATCATGACAGGTTTGAACACATTGAGTTCAAAATGACCAGTAGCACCACCAATATTAATAGCCACATCATTACCCATTACCTGGGCAGCAATCATGGTCAATGCCTCACACTGAGTAGGGTTAACTTTGCCTGGCATGATAGAAGAACCTGGTTCATTATCTGGAATATGCAATTCCCCAATGCCACTTCTTGGTCCAGAAGACAACATCCTAATGTCATTGGCAATCTTCATCAAGCTAACGGCTACTGTTTTCAAAGCACCGTGTGCTTCTACTATAGCATCGTGCGCAGCCAATGCTTCAAATTTATTTTCAGCAGTAACAAATGGTAAACCAGTCAAGTTGGCAATATGCTTGGCAACGTTTACATCATATCCTTTTGGTGTATTGATGCCTGTTCCTACAGCAGTTCCGCCAAGGGCTAGTTCACTCAAATGCGCTAAGGTATTGTTGATGGCTTTTAAACCGTGGTTTAATTGAGAAACATAACCACTAATTTCTTGACCCAAGGTTAATGGAGTAGCATCCATAAAATGGGTTCTACCAATCTTTACCACGTGCATGAATTCTTTGCTCTTTTGAGCCAAGGTATCGCGCAGCTTAGTAATACCGGGGATAGTGGTTTCCAATAAAATTTTATATGCCGCAATGTGCATGGCTGTTGGGAAAGTATCGTTAGAAGACTGTGACTTATTCACGTCATCATTGGGATGTAAAAACTTATCCTTGTCAGTAAGACCACCGCCCTTGATCACATGACCACGGTAGGCTACTACTTCATTTACGTTCATATTGCTCTGGGTACCAGAACCTGTTTGCCAAACTACCAATGGAAACTGGGAGTCCAATTTTCCTTCTAAAATTTCGTCACAAACTTGGCCAATAAGTTCGGCTTTTTCTTTTGGTAAAACACCAGCGTCAAAATTGGTTAAGGCTGCTGCTTTTTTCAAATAGGCAAATGCTTTGATAATTTCCTTGGGCATTTTATTAATGTCCTGTGCAATTTGGAAATTCTCAATACTGCGTTGGGTTTGTGCACCCCAATAAACATCGGCGGGTACTTTTACCTCACCCATGGTGTCCTTTTCTATACGATATTCCATATCAATAATTTTTAAAAATGAATTTGCCCCGCAAAGGTAGTATAAGACAGCATTCTCAATGCCATCATTTGCCGGTAAATGAGGCTTTTCTCTTCTCTAGAAATGCGGTAGTGCCTTCTACTCTGTCTGCTGTGTCAAAACTGCTACCAAATCCGGCAACTTCAACGGCATAACCGTCCTTGTTTTCATCAAAAACGGCATTAGCAGCTTCAATGCATTTAGCCACTGCAATGGGTGCTTTGGTTTGAATCAGTTGCAAAATCTCAGTTGCTTTGCTGATTAATTGATCCGCGGGAACCACATGATTCACCAAGCCATATTGCTGGGCTGTTGCTGCGTCAATCATATTGGCGGTCATGAGTAATTCCATGGCCCTTCCCTTACCCACCAACTGTACCAAGCGCTGGGTACCACCATAACCAGGAATCAAACCCAGATTTACTTCTGGTTGGCCAAACTTGGCGTTCTCTGAAGCAATTCTAAAATGACAACTCATGGCTAGTTCGCATCCTCCACCCAAGGCAAAACCATTCACGCAGGCAACAATGGGTTTGGGCGCATTTTCAATTCTAAAGAAAGTATCCTGTCCAGCTTTAGACAATGTCATGATCCCAGCTTTGTCCAAATTGTTGAATTCAGAAATATCGGCGCCAGCCACAAAAGCTTTTGGTCCAGATCCTGTGATGATCACAGATTGAATAGCAGCATTGTTATAGACTTCATCCAATGCCGTATTTAAATCCGCAAAAACGGCTGCATTGAGTGCGTTTAATTTGTCGGGTCTATTAATGGTAATTGTAAAAATTCCATATTCTAAACTGGTTAAAATAGTGGTATACATAACAGTCTGTTAAGCGTTAAAAATTTCTATTGGCAGCAACCCAATCTTTTATATAATCAGCAATTTCTGTGGTAGTAGCACCAGGTGCAAATAGCTTGCCTACACCCATGGCTTGTAATTGCGCCATATCATCCTCGGGTATAATGCCGCCACCGGTCAATAACACATCATTCATGCCCTTGTCTTTCATAAGCTGAATAATTTTAGGGAAAATGGTATTGTGCGCTCCAGATAAAATGCTCACGCCAATGGCGTCAACGTCTTCTTGTAAGGCTGCATTCACCACCATTTCAGGAGTTTGCCTTAGACCAGTGTAAATCACTTCCATGCCAGCATCTCTTAAAGAAGTGGCAATTACTTTTGCACCACGGTCGTGGCCATCCAAACCAACTTTGGCAACCAGTACGCGAATGGGTCTAGACATAGCTTGAATTTTGCAATCGTTGAATAATATAATTAGAACCTGGCATTAGTTTTTGGTACCCTGTTCCAACATACCTGTTACTAGTTTAATTCTTTGAACCGATGCTTCTTTTCCAATAGCTGCTGCAATATCAAATACTCCGGGTCCAAATTTGCCACCCACCAACATGATACGTAGGGGTAACATCAACTCTCCTGGTTTTAATTGGTGTGCTGCGGCTAATTCTTTGAATTCTCTTTCTAAATCATGGGTCTCCCAAACGCTGCTTAGTTCATAAGCCCTAATCAGTTCAACAAAAAATTGATTTTTCTTATCATCCCATTTTGGCTGAATGGCAGCAGTATCAATGGTTTCAGGCATTTGAAAAAAGAAAGAACCTTGCTGAACAAAATCATTCAGAAGGGTGCAACGGTCTTTTACTGCATCAATCATCTTGAGTAATAAAGCTTCATTGCTAACTTCAATTCCTTTGTCTGTATAAATCTTTGAAACATACGTTTTTAAATCCGCGGCGGTAGATTTTTTAATCCATTCGTGGTTATACCATTTGGCTTTTTCATAGTCAAATTTGGCGCCGCCCTTGTGTACTCGGTCCATGGAGAAACGTTGAATCAATTCTTCCATGCTAAAGATTTCTTGATCCGTTCCATCGTTCCAACCCAACATGGCAAGTAGGTTTACAAATGCTTCTGGCAAAAATCCGTGTTGTTTAAAACCAGTGGTGGTTTCATTGGTTTTGGGGTCTGTCCAGTCAGAAGCAAATACGGGAAAGCCCAAACGGTCTCCATCGCGTTTGCTGAGTTTGCCATTGCCGTCTGGTTTTAAAATCAGCGGTAAATGCGCCCACTCGGGCATATCGGCCTGCCAGCCCAACCATTTCCATAATAATAAATGTACGGGTGCACTGGGTAGCCATTCTTCACCACGGAATGCGTGAGAAATTTTCATGAGATAATCATCTACCACTACGGCCAAATGATAAGTTGGCATGCCATCGGCTTTTAACAAAACCTTGTCGTCTACTTGTGAAGTATTAAAACTCACTTCTCCGCGAATCATGTCTGTGAAAGAAATGGTTTCATTCAAAGGCATTTTAATCCTAATCACGTGGGCTGTTCCAGCATCCAATAATGCTTTTGTTTCAGCTTCAGAAAGGGTGATTGAATTGCGCATTTTTTCACGAATCTGCTGATTGTATTGTGGGGATGGATTCTCTGCAGTTTTAAATTCAACACGCATGGCTTCTAAATCTGCCGGCGTATCAAATGCATAATAAGCATATCCGTCTTTGACCAATTGCTCTGCATATTGTCTGTATCCTGCTTTTCTTTCACTTTGTCTATAGGGTGCAAATGGGCCACCATGCAAAGGGCTCTCATCAGGAATAATGCCACACCAAGCAAGGGTGTCAAATATATAGGCTTCAGCTCCTTCTACAAATCTGGTCTGGTCTGTGTCTTCAATACGGACAATAAAATCTCCTCCCTGTTTTTTTGCAAACAAGTAATTGAATAATACGGTTCTTACACCGCCCAAATGCAAACCACCCGTGGGGGATGGGGCAAATCGAACTCTAATTTTTCTGCTCATAAGACTGCAAAGATAAACTTAAGCATTCCGTTATGGATGCTCGAGCCCGAAAATTCTTACTTTCAGCCCATGAAGCGTTTTGTCTGGGTCCTGGTCCTGCTTTTCTTGGAAATGCCTTTGCTGCATGCACAATGCACGTCTAAGGAATTGTTCCTACAGGTAGACAGTGCTTGGACTTTTCAGAAACTACAACTGGTGCCATTTAAGTTTAAGCAAATGGGAAGGGCCCAAATAGACTTGTTAGAAGGCGCCAAACCCTTGCTATCATTGAAGGATGCCCTCCAGCATGGAAAAATTAAAGTAGCTGAGTTCTATAGCAATCATGATGCTGATATTCGTGTGTTAACGGTTAAAAACCTCTCCAAACAAGCCATTATCATCAACGAGGGAGACTTATTGGCCGGGGGTAAACAAGACCGTATGGTGGCCGAAACCAAGATTTTGGCGCCAGGTACAGAAGAATTTCTCAATGTTTTTTGTGTAGAACCGGGTAGATGGGATTCCAAACCCAAGCCTTTTAAATTTGGAGGCTACGCCGATCTGGCTTTGCGTAATACCATGTTATCATCTGGCCGGCAGTCTGAAATTTGGAAAGCCATTGAAAAGCAATTTGGCGTAGGTCATGGTCTGCCTGAGGGATTTAACTATATAGAGAATCATCAAGTGCTGTCTGATTCTGCCAAAATCTATCTTTCATATTTTAAAGAAAGGCTCAAATATTCCGATAGTAGTTATGCAGGATTTCTTTCTATCACGGGTAATAAAATCATTGGATGCGAATTGTTCTCGGATCAAAATTTTACCCTGCTCTCTATTGACAATATTTTTGAAGCAGCCATCGCGCAAGCATTGCAACATGGTTCTTTACCAGTGATGAAACAGGATGAAATGGAAGCCGCTATTAAGCCACTAATTGAATCCGAACCCGCTCAAAAGCATTTTCTAGAAAAACACGGAAAGGCTTTTTATTATAGGAACCGTATTGTACATATCAGGGTCTTTTATTTTTAATCCCACCGCTCAGATTATCTTTACCATATGTATCTTATTAAAGCACCTTTTTGGATTCGTTGGGTCTATCCCCAATTGTTATGGCGATTGCCTGCCCAAGAAAAAGTGATTTACTTGAGTTTTGACGATGGTCCACATGAAAGCGCAACGGATTTTGTATTAGATCAATTAAAAGCTTATCAGGCCAAGGCCAGTTTTTTTTGCATTGGCAAAAATCTTGTCAAGCATCCAGAAATTTATCAGCGCATTTTAGACGAGGGGCATCAAGTAGGTAATCATACCCAACACCATATGAATGGGTGGGAAAATACGGAGGCTGCTTATTTGCAAGAAGTTGCCGTTGCTGCAGAACTGATACATTCACCATTGTTTCGTCCACCATATGGAAGGATTAAACGCTCCGCTATTGCAAAAGTAAAAGCCATACTTAACAATCGCTTCTTAAGTATGGGGTCTTCAAAAATTGTCATGTGGGATGTATTGAGTGGAGACTTTGATACCCAGATTTCTGGAGAAGCCTGTTTTCAAAATGTGATCAAACACGCAGGCCCTGGATCCATAATTGTGTTCCACGATAGCACCAAAGCATGGGATAGAATGTCTTTTGCACTTCCCAAAGTCTTGCAGCATTTTTCTGCATTGGGATATAGGTTTGAGACCATTCCAGTCAAATAATACTAAATCAGGATAGGATTTTAGCTAAACACCAAAATTGATGACGGTCTAAGAAAAAAAATGGCCAGGGTAGAAACCCCGGCCCGTTTTTAATCCGTACCCTATGAAAACACTGGTCATAACACTGGCTAGGCCAGGGTTAATCTTTTTATTATTACTTGTTAGGGGTAATGCGAAAAAGGTTTAGCCCGTTTTCAGCAGCAGTTCTTGTTTGCGATGCTTGCAAGTGTGCTGCATCTATTAAACGGTGTGCAATTCCTTTTTATTTTGCCAGCTTCAAAAAAACTTGAAAAAACTCTTAAAATACCAATCAATTGGTAGTAAGAAAGTTTCCAATTAAAGCCCCAAATTTGCAGCATGAAACTGATTGATACCCACACCCATTTATACTCGGAAGAATTTGCGCAAGACATTGATGCTGTGATGGATAGGGCTATTAAAGCAGGGGTGACTAAATGTTATTTACCAGCCATCGATAGTTCTGAAACAGAAGGCATGTTGGCCCTAGAAACAAAATTTCCTGGAATTTGTATTGCCATGATGGGTTTGCATCCCTGTTATGTAAAGGCCAATGTGCAAGAAGAATTGGCGCATGTAAAATCTTGGTTAGACAAACGTGATTTTGTGGCTGTAGGAGAGATTGGTTTAGACTTTTATTGGGATAAGACATTTGAAAAAGAACAATATGAGGCTTTTGACCTTCAAATGCAGTGGGCCTTGGATCTAAACCGCCCCATTGTGATCCATACCCGCAATGCCATGCAAGAAACCATTAATCGGGTCAAACCTTTTGCCAAAAAAGGCCTCAAAGGCATTTTTCATTGTTTTAGTGGATCCGTAGAATCTGCCCGTCAAATCATTGACCTAGGGTTTCATTTGGGAATAGGAGGGGTACTCACTTACAAAAAAGCAGGCCTACCAGAAGTCTTAGAAGAAATTCCCTTAGAATGGTTGGTCTTAGAAACCGATGCTCCTTATTTAACCCCAGTACCTTTTAGAGGCAAAAGAAATGAAAGCAGCTACCTAGTCCACGTCTTAGATAAATTATCAGAAGTAAAAAGGCTTCCCCGGGCCGAAATAGCCCAGATCACCACTGCCAACGCCGAAAAAATCTTCGGTCTCTGACCTCAAACTACTATTTTTGCACTCCAATTTTACAGAGAGGTGTCCGAGTGGTTGAAGGAGCACGCCTGGAAAGTGTGTAAACGGGAAACTGTTTCGAGGGTTCGAATCCCTTCCTCTCTGCAATAAGAAAATGAAGAAAAACCTGACGAAGTCAGGTTTTTTTGTGCCCTGAGCGAGTCTGGGCCCCCAGGCCCAAGCGAGCCGAAGGGCACAAAAAAACCAGGCACGATAGTGCCGTAGGTTTTTCCATCATGATAATATTGCCGCCCCCCACCCCGGGATCAGCGCAGCTAATCCGGACAATCTCTCTCACCTCTTTTTCGCCCCTGCACGTTTCAGGCCCCGCCTGGAACGGACAAAATCGCTCACCTCTTTTTCGCCCCTGCACGTTTCAGGCCCCGCCTGGAACGGACAAAACCGCCCCACTCAAAACCTATTTAAAAAACTCTCCCCTCAACCTAATCAAATCCTCCTTCCTCAACTGCCTCAAATACCCATCCAAATACACTACAGTACCATCCATTAATTCCTGCTTAGCAAATCCTTGATTAAAAGGCTCAGTTTTAATCACCATCAAATCTGTCTTTGGCTCAATTCTTTTCCCTGTTCTATCAATAAAAAATTGACCAACACTATCGCTTACTAAAGCTAATCCCCTTTTATCAAAACTAGAAGCAGAAAGATATTGAAGCGGAAGTGCAATTTTTCCATTACTATCTAAATAACCATACTTTGTTATGTTGCCACCCTCTATAGGAAAATTACCTACAATGAACATGCCATTGGTTGATCCATCCATCAGGTCATAAGTAGGGGCAAGTAATATTTTTCCCTGTTGATCCATTACACCATATTTTTTACTAGTCTCATCCAAAAATTTTGCTCTATTCTCAGAAAAGGGGAAAAAATTATAATAATTAAGAGGAATTAGAATTTTTTCATTTCTGTCAATAAAACCAACGCCAGATGATTTGCTTGCCATGATTCTGCCAGCGTTATCCATAAATCCCAATGATTTGTAATCAAAAGGGATAATTACTTTGTCTGATTTGTCAACGGCTCCCCATTTACCCCCTGTTTCAACTATGTACATTCCATTACTATAAAAACTGGTCTGATTGTATTTGGCAGGAATGAGTTCCTTAAAGGACTTATCCATTAAACCAAATTTGTCATTTTTATGATAAAAGTTGGTAATGCCATCTGCTTCAAAACTGTAAACTGAATTATAATCTGGAAATGTTTTGACAATTTTTCCTGTACTATCAATAAAGCAAGCAATACCATCACTGGTTTTGCCAGCTGATAAGCCAAGTGAAAAATTTTGCATTTCTTTTACGCCAGGAACCACCGTTAGTTTTCCTTGAGGATTTATAAAGCCTACTGAGTCTGAAAAATAAACAATGGCTTTTCCTTCTTTAAATTCGTAAGCAACTTCATATCCAGATTCCTCAACTGCTGCAAGCCTTGCTATCTCCAACTTTTCTTCCATGGAATAGCTGCTATCTTCTTGATTAGTTTGGTTCTTACCCGTGTTGCAAGCAGAAAGGCTTAAAATAAATAGGCCAAGGGCCGATATTGACTGAAAGATTTTTTTCATGATGTTTATTTGAGATTGGTTGGTTGATATGGTTGCATGATTAAAGTGGTTACTACAGGGGTACAATGGCCATCAATGATGTTCATTTCTTTCCATTGGTAAGTATTTCCAATGTTGAATTTTGACAATTCATCTTTTAAGAAATAGTTCTTTGTTGCATAGGAATAAGTGAAACTGTCAATTTTGTTGTCCCTTTTTCTTTCAAATACTAGGTCCCAGTGAATGCTATCATAGGTGGTAAAGCCAATAATCTTTGCTGGGTAAATTTTGGTATTATAACTACAAGGGCCGCCATCCACAATCTGCTTTCCAAAATATTGGCATTGTGTGAATAAGAAAACTAATTGCACAACTACTAGGTTTCTGAATCCATGATTCAAGAAAAAGGTTTTGCTGTTTTCTGTAAGCTTGTTCATGCTATTTAACAATTTTGGTTCCTTTTGTAGGAATCAATACATAAAAGTCCTTTGTATATGTGCAACCTTCTAAAATGTTCTTATTTTCTGCAGCAGGTGCAATCAAAACTGAGTATTCTCCAAAATTTTCCTTACCTCTAATATTGTCAAACTTGGCAATCCTATATAAAACCAAAGACTTGATCAGCTTGTCTGATTTTGCATCAGAATTGGGGTCAGATGGATTATAAGACAAAGTCTTTTTAATACATTCGGGATAGTCCCCTTCATTGCAGTTTGTTTTTATGGATTTCAATTCCGTTTCGCTAACCTGTGTAAGTAGCTTTTTGGTAATAACGGGATTGAAAAAATCACTAAGCGCTGAAACACTTCTAATACCAGGTTCCACAATGGTCATTCTTTCCATTTTTGGACTTGTCTTAACTGCTTTATTTGTCTGTGCCATACTATTAAAACTAGTACCCAAGATTAACAGACCAAGAAGTAGATATTTCATATAAGATGTTTAGCCAAAACTATCTATTGGATGATCAACACATATACCCTCTGGCGGGTATATCTGTGTTATTGGTTGAATTTATATTTACAGGATAATCACCAATAATGAAATTTGTTAAACCACTAATGGTAGTTGGGCTTTTGTTTCTTGCAATTGCTGGCGCTGCACAATTAAATCCTGAGCAACAATCAATCAAAAAAGTCTTTTTTGATTTTTTACACTTTTACCAAAAGAATGAAAAGCAGTTTGACGCTTTCAAATTATATAAGGGAACAGGTAAAGACAATGAGCCACCCTACCATATTCAATGGAAAGAAGTAGAACGTTATGCCAGTTTTTTAAGAAAGAATGTGCCACATGTAGGAGAAGCCTATATAGCTAGTGAGAAAAGAGATTTTAGGTTTTATGATAGTTGTTATAAAGCAGATCCCAATGAAGAAATGGTTGTTGGGTTTGACTATGATAGATGGGGTGGGGGACAAGAAGAAATTGCCTATCTGATAAAGTGGCATACCAGCAAAGACAATTTGTACAAAGTAAACATTAAAGGGGATAAGGCAGAGTTGTTAATTGGAAGCCCACCATGGGAGGGTGCAACAAAAGAAGAAAGACAATGGTCTAAAGTTCCTTTTACTAAAGAAAAAGGCAAATGGGTGATGGCTGGAAATATTGATTCAGTGGATGAATACAACCCAATAACACTATGAAGTATTTTTTTCTGATTACTGCAGTCTTCTTGGCCTTTTGTGGTTTGTTCGCATATTTCTATGAAGAGAAACTACCCAAGGAATTCACGGATCTTGTAGAAAAGCAACCCAATCCATTTATGGTACCCAAAGACAGTTCAGCTATTATTTGGCAAAGGGCTAAGGATTTTTTGAAGCGAAAAGAGTTAATGATCATTGGTGGAAATCTAAAAATAAATGATAGCGTTATTTATATGCCTTATTACAATGACTATCACCGAGGCAATTCAATGCGTTTTGAAAGACATGACAAAGGCGATTCAGTTCAATTTTTTGTTATTTGGTGGTACTCCGGAGATTCCGGCAGAACAGGTACAAATGAAATAGCGCTCTACATGCAACAAGGAATAGAACGGTATAGCTTTATAAGACAATTGTCAAACAAAAAATAAAGATCTCAGAATGATTGAAGCCTAGTTGAATATACCCTTCAGAGGGTATATGGGTGAGAAGTAGCAGGTATACATTTGAAATATTACCAGTTTTAATACTTCATCACCAAATAACATTTTATGCGAACCTGCATTTTTCTAATGTGCTTATTTTTTCTTCAAACTATTTCGGCCCAATCCATTGTAGTTGTTAATAAAGACTATGCCTTTAAGGAACAATATGAAGCTGTTTTGGTCAATGCAGAAGGCAAGGTTTTAAGAACTATGAATAAGGTGAATATGGAAGATCTGTCAGAATATTCAGAAGGGGTTTGGGTATTAAGGGGTAAGAAAAAAGGGGCCAATGGAGATTTTGATTATTCCAATTTTATCAATGATAAAGGGGAAAAATTGCTAGCAAAAGATATTGACGGTTTTGCATGGGGATTTTCAGATGGATGGTGTATGATTTCCAAAACCTTGAAAGATGGGTCAGAACTCAATTATTATATAGATAAAACAGGTAAAGAAGTCTTTAAACCAATACCCAATGATATGGGTAAATTTTACAAAGGGGTTACTTGGAAAAAAGAACCGCAAGGGTCTGATGATGAATCGCTGTATGGTTTAATCAATAAAAAAGGGGAATGGATTTTAAAGCCAACTTATTTTGAAATCAGGGACTTTGAAAACGGAATAGCCCAAGTAATGATTTCCATGTCTTCAGCCGATAGGAGTAGCGCTCAGAAATATGCCTATATCAATACAGCAGGCAAACTTGTCAAAGATCCTATTATAGATAAATCATTCACTATAATTGGCAAGCTGAAAGAAGGTGTAAGAATGGTTGGTGAAAAAATGGAAGTGAATTCTTTTAAAGAAAAAATTGCTTTTGTGGCAATAGATAGTACTGGTAAAGCTTTATTTAATAAGAAGTTCTTTTCCTCAGAAATTGGTGATTATATTTCACTTGACAATATGGTCTTTCAAAATGGGCTTTGCCCAACTTCTGATGGGTATATCAATACTAAGGGGGAAGTTGTGATTAGTTTCCCAGGCCAAATTATTGCAGATGGCACTGCTTTTAAAAACGGATTGGCTACTTGCAAGATAATTCCCAAAAATGGTGATGGACTAACCTTTAAATATGTAGTCATTAATCCCAAAGGCAAAATAGTTTGGCAATCGGTGCCAAATAAGCTAAGTGTAAAGTTCAATATTCAAAATCAATTTTTCAGCAATTAATATTTAACAAATGAAAAAAATATTTTTTTTAGTCCTTTTTATATGGGCTTTTACAAATCTAAGTAGGGCGCAAAATGTTTTAGCCTTGAATAAAGAAGGTACTGCTGATCAAGATGAGGAATATGTCATCTTAAATCCAGCTGGTAAGCTAATAAAAGTATTGAGTGGTGTAGATATTAAAATCCATGCAGAGAATTTGATATGTGCCTATGATGACAAAACCAAGAAAATGGGGTACATCAGTATGGAAACTGGTGAATGGGCCATCAAGCCACAATTTGAAAACGTATACAATCAACATAATTTTTCAGAAGGCTTGGTTGTTGTTGAAAAAGAATTTGAGAAAGGAGTAACCAAGTCAGCCATTTATGATAAAACAGGGAAACTGATTTTACCCTTTTGTGACTGGATCATTAGTGATTATAGTGATGGTTTGGCAATAGTAGAAACAACAGGGTATCAATTTGGCGCAATAGACAAAACAGGCAAACTAGTGATTCCGTTTTCGCTAGGAAAATTAAATGATTTTCATAACGGCCTTGCAATTAAAGGGAATAACAAAGAATATGTAGACGCTTATGCAGATGAAACTGGGTTGTGGGGTTTTATAGATAAGACAGGGAAAATGGTCATAAAGCAGGAATGGTCATGGGCTTCAGCGTTTTCAGAAGGATTAGCCGCAGTTCAAAATAAACAAAAGAAATGGGGGTATATAAATGACCAAGGAAAACTAGTGATTCCTTGTACTTATGAAAATGAGGTTTCTTTTTCAGAAGGACTAGCAGCTGTTACCATTGCTACAGGAAAAGCAGATGAGACCATTATGGCCTATATAGATAAAACAGGAAAGCAATTAGCAAAACCAACTTATGATGTAATTAGAGATTTTAAAGAAGGAATGTCAGCTGTAGTAAAAATTGAAAAACCTGGTACAGATGATGAGATTTATAAGTTTGGTTTTGTAGACAAAAATTTCAAATTGGTCATTCCTATCATCCACGAAAAAGCAGTGGATATTGGTTATTATCTGCCTTATTTCAGTTTTACAAATGGACTTTGCCCAACCACAAAGGGCTATATAGACAAAACAGGAAAATTGGTCATCAGTTTTCCGGATGCCAGTTTTATTAGCCCCGAACCATTTAGTAATGGTTTTGCCTTTGTAAAAGTATTTTATACTGAGTCTTCTTACTTAATGATGATTGATACAAAAGGGAAGATACTATGGAAGTCTAAGCCAATTAAAATAATGGCAGGTTAATATTATTGGTTTAATGTTTCCCATTAATTAAAAAAATAAATCCAAATACATTGGTTTATCCAATGGTAACTTTTTAATTCTGCGGATATGATACTTTATGAAAATAAAAAATTTAATATCAAACCTATCATTAAGAAATATGCGCTACTTTTTATTACAGCAAGCATTTTTACAACAGTAGCTTCTGTAGCAAAAGGACAAAGTAATAACAAGCAACAGGCGGCTCCAGTATATTACGATTATCGGAAAGTTACTTTTCAAGATGGTTCCTCATATGAAGGAGGTATGGTTAATGACGAAAAACAAGGCTTTGGAATTTATTATTATAGTGATGGAAAAAAATATATTGGCTCTTTTAACAAAAATATTATTGACGGTGTTGGTGTTTTCTATGAAAAAAATGGTACAGTGTTGCTAACTGGTAGATTCTCGAATAATGTACTTGTTCAATCATATCAAGTTAGTGACTACACCATGTATACCATCAATTACCCAGCTGGCGGAAAGTATGTAGGGCAGCTTTTAAATGGGAAAAGAAATGGAGAAGGTGTTTACTTTTTTCATATTAATAAAAAAGAGGAAGTGCACATGCCACATATGGGATTAACCTATAACTATACCGAAGTAAGTTTAGATGGTACATGGAAGGATAATCAAGCAACTGGAAATATGACTATGAAATATGTTATGCATAATTATTCTGAACAAGAAGTTTTTGAAGATGAAGAGTCGCCTTCATTTTGGAAGATTTTCCATGATCAAACAATTACGCTTGTAAAAGGGAAATATGTTTCTAATTATTTTGAAGGATTTGGATCCAAAGAAGTCTATATGATTTTCGAAAAAGGTAATAAATACCATGGGATATCTAAATATATTGGCAACTTAAAATCTTCCATGCCGCATGGTAATGGAAAATTGTATGATTGGGTTAATGGGTCCTGGAGTTTAAAATACGATGGCGAATTTTCAAATGGTAATTATATAGGCCCATCTAAATAGTACCAAACAGATAACTGAATTAATAATACTCAAATATTAAGTTATGAATAAACTTTATCTATTGATTTTGTGCTTTCTTTTTAGTGGTCCAATTTTTTCCCAATTAACCGAAGAGCAAATAAAAGCTTACAACAGTCTTTCTCCAGCAGAGAAAAAAAAGGTGGATGATCAAGTAAATGCAGCCATAAAAAAGCACGACAACAATATGTTGTCAATTGCTAGGGATGCGCAACGCGACAATGTTTTGAAAATGAAACCCCTGAGTCCTGATAGTATTAGTGCTATTTTAAAAAAGGTAAATAGGGAAAGACAATTTAATCTCATGTCCGATATGATGGTGTACGATAATGTTGGCGGAAATGACAATGAGAAATTAGGGAAATTTGAATCTGCGGATACTTTTTATTTAGGTGCCAATAAAGCCATCACTAAAAAGGAACTTTTAGATGCTTCCAATTTAACAGTGTATTATTTTTATAAAAACAGATACGATTATGCCAGGAGTTTATATAAGCGCAAAAAGTATCAGCAATCTTTAGATATTTATTTGGAAGCTGCAGAATATTATAGGCCCGATTCATCACATTATTATGCGGCAAAATCTGGTATAGAATTATTGAAACAAGGTGTTGCAGTTAATAAGACTGATATTTTAGCGAATCTCACTAAGGCTATAATGTTAGACTCGAAAAATGAATTATTCATCAGCGAAAGAGGTGGTTATTATCTAAAGCAACAAAAAGATACCGCTTTGGCTATTATCGATTTTACAAAAGCAGTACAACTAAATCCTAAGGATCATGTTTCCTACCAATCATTATCACTGATATATTTTAGTAGGTCTAACATCAAAGAAGCCATTAACTATATTAGTAAGGGCATTGAAATTGATAAAAATATTAATGCTTATTATTTTCAACGAGGACTTTACTATCAGTATCTTGAGGAATACCAATTGGCTATTTCAGATTTTAATTCTGCGATAACCCTAAACAGTTTTGAACCAAAATTTTATATTTATCGGGCCAAATGCAATTTGAATCTGAAAAATTATCCAGATGCTTACGATGATTTTGGATTTGCAACAATGCTGAATCCCAATGATGCAGCGTCTAAAGAGCAACTACAAAAATTAGATCCACTATTAAAACAGGCTTACGAGAAAGAAGGGTTTACCATGGCATCTGGGTTTAAATTTTTTATGGATAGAGCTGATAAACAGGCAAAAGAGGATCAAGTCTTTCAATTTGGTAGGGCTGTAATGAATTATTATAAATGTATTCAGTTGGAGCCCAAAAATCCAATCCCGTATAATAAGGCGGGAAATTTGTTTATGATTTTTAAAATGGATGGGCCTGCAGAGCAATTTTTGCGCTATGCAGCTTATGCAGATGGAAAGAACCCGGAATATTTTGTTAGCCTTGGTCAATACTATGCAATAAAGAACAATTATAAAGCAGCAACTGGTTGTTTAGACACTGCAGCGCTGCTTGGTTCTACCAATGTTGGTGGGTATCTTTTAAACGGTTCAATAAAAGGTTTTAAACTGAAGGATTATGAAGCATCTATAAAGAGTTATAATAAAGGAATTGCACTGGATCTGTCTAGATATGAATCAAGATATGGAAGAGCATTAGTGTATATGGATGGTCTACATAATTATAAGGCGGCACTAGAAGATCTAGAACTATTAGTAAAAAAGGAACCTCAAAATGAAGACTACTTATTTGCCCTAAAAGAATGTAGAGATAAATTGAAAAAGTAAATAAAAAGGCCAGGATTCTTTCAAGATTCTGGCCTTTTTTAATTTGAGTTATCGATTTAATCTTTCTTCTTGATATAGAAACTTTTACTTCCAATTAATTTACGTTCTGGGTCACTGTAGATATCAATCTGATAATTGTCACTATAGACAAGATCCTTTAACTTAATATAGAAGTCTTTCCAACTAGCATTAATACTCCTTCCCTTCATAACTTGCTCATCTACAACTATGGTATCTCTTCTTGTCTTAACATAAATATGATCGTATTCAATTTTATTATGTCTATGTAAAAAACCAACAATTCTTATCTCATTTTCCTTAATGGTAAATCCGTCAGTATTGTTAAAGGATGCATTGGTTTTATTAGTCCCAATCATCACTTCATATTTTTTGTCTTCTTCTAATTGTCTGTCAGTTCTTTTACCTAATTGAGCAAAGCTGGCTGTTGATAGTAGTAAGACGGTTACAAGTAAACAGTTTATTTTTTTCATTAGTCATTATTTTTGCCACCTCCTAGTCTTAGACCTAGGGTAATGCTGTAAATAGAATTTTTAATTTTAAGATTGGTTTGAGGAGCTATATCACTTAGGCCTTCGTGTAGGCTTAAGCCAATTTTCACTTTAGAGATATTAAAATTGGCATTGATGGCATACCCAAGATCAAAGGGAATAAAATCATAAGTTGACTTGTCGCCAAAACTAAATGGGGTAGTTGTAGTGGCGCCGCCTGTTTTGGTTACAACGGATTCTCCTGAAATAGCTTTAGCCAAGTAAAGACCTCCCGAAATTTCTAAGAAGTTTTGAATTTTAGCACCAAATAGCCCCGTAGTTCTAATATAAGTTATTCTGTTTTTTGCTTCAATTGCTCCCGCAATAGCTGGTTGCTTATTAATTGCCCCAGCTTGAAGGTAGTCTACACTCAATCCAAAACCCAAGCCAGGACTTTCCCTGCTTATTTTGTATTGCATTAATGTAATACCAGCTGTTATGCCTTGGTAAACACTTCTGTCTTCAGAACTCCCTCCATTTAAATATGAGTATTTTGGTAGGGTAACTCCTCCCTTGATGGTTAATTCTGTTCCTCCTTGTTGTGCATTGCTTTGAGCAATTATCAAAAAAGTACTGATGACAATAAATGTTTTTTTCATTGATGAATTTTTGATGATTAAATTATTCCTGAATTGGCCAGATAAATTGTCCAGCTTTATTAATATACCCTACTGCTACAAAAGAGCTGAATGATCCTTCTTTAGCAGTTGCTGATTTTTCTGTGATCCTAGCTAATCCGCCATCAAAATTGCCTGGTCTTTCTTTCCATTGGGGTTCAATCACTATTTCACCTTTTAGATTCATAAAACCCCATAGACCATTCATTTTTACTGCAGCAAGATCTTCTTCAAAACGGCCCACTTGTTCTGCTCTGAAATAGGGAATCACTTGATTACCCTTGGTGTCAATTAATGCCCATTTGCCCCCAAGGGTTTTGGCAAATAATCCTTTGCCTTCAATTTGACCACCCAGATTTACCCAAGCATAACCAGATTTACTAAATTCTTCAGCTGTTACAAATTGAATGGGAATTACGGTCTTGCCCGTGTAGTCCATATATCCATATTTCTTTTGTACGGAATCATATACAGGCGTCAATCCTTTTTTAAAACTAGCGTATGATATGCCGTCAGTTTTGGCTTCAAAAGGAATGTTTTTGACTAGGATCTTTCCATTCTTATTAATGATACTTTGAGTTTTGTCAGATTTGTTAATGTAAACCAATGCATAACCTGCTTCGTCAAAATCACCCGGAGCATAGAATTGCGGTTTAATCACAAATTCTCCCTTATTATTAATATATCCATATTGATCAGAGGCTGATTTTCTTGCTGCAGCTAAACCATTGCTAAAGTCTGTTGAAGTTTCAAATTGCGGTTGTATTACAATATTGCCCTTGGTGTCCATATAGCCTTGCTTACCCTCTTTTTCAAAGCACCAAAGACCTTCATGAAAAGTATAACCCCCAAATAGTATTTGTGTGTCATAAGTAACAGGAATCACTTCTTTTCCTGAAAAATCGTACCAGCCTTTTTTGGAACTAAAGATGCTAAAACTATTATCCGATAAAGCAGATACTTTAATGAGTTTATTGGTTTCATCAATCATGATGTCACTAAAGTATTTATCAATCACTATTTTAGCTAGACGACTATAAAGCACTTTTTTAGTAGTACCAACAATGATAAAATCAGTATGAATATTATCCATACTATAACTAGGCGCTCTTTCTATAGCCGCATTAATTTTCAACTTGCCCATTCTGTCTATATAACCCATCTTGCCTTTTACAATTACTGGGTACCAATAATCTTTGGTAAGATCTTGCGCCATTATTAATGCAGTCATAGACGTAAAAGCTAGAACCAACAATAGTTTCAAGCTAAACCCTTGTTTCATAGTGTTGCTAATTTTTGTTTATTTGAATTTGATAATATTTCCACCTAGGGCCTGAGCATAATTGCTCTTGCCAATATCTTCTTGACTTTTGGCAAGTAGGTAAATGACAAAAGCACCCACTTTCTCTTTATAGATATAAAAAGCTAGACAAACAGGATATTCAGTACTGAAATTTTTGTTGGTTTCAAATAGCGCAAAATATCCTGAAGTACCTGCGTAATCTCCTTTTACACTTTCCGGATTGTGTTGCATCATTTTTAAACTATTTGGATTCAGGCTAGCAGAATTGTTTAAAAACAAGGCAGTTGCATAAGTTTCAACTGAAGTAGGTGCCACTTCTTTCATATCTGGTCTAAAGGAGTACCTGATTTGTGCAATCTTATCATTTGATAGATAAATGAGGTCACAGTCTTTTAACTGTTCCGCAGTTGGAGATTGTTTGGTAAAGCCTTCTAGAAAAGTTTCTGTGAAGTAGAAATGAGTGAGGTCTTTTTTTTGTGCATTGGCCATGAAGGAAAAACAAAGGCCAAGGATAATAGGGATTACTTGTTTCATTTTGATCAGTTTTTTAATCCAATGAAAGTAAGCCCAGTCCCTAAAAGCAAAATACCCGCTAGCGGGTATTTTGATAAAGCTAATAATATAAAAATTTGAATTAAACCCAGAGCTTGTAAACTAAGTAAGCTAGTACAAGACCAATCAAGGCCCAAACAATGCCACTAATGCGTTTGCGTTTAATATAGAGTAATAGAATAATGCCAGTTAATGAAATGATGATCATTAAAATGGCAGATACATCTATTAAGATAGCCCATTTAGCACCCGAATCTCTTCCTTTGTGCAAGTCATTCAAAATGCCTATCGCGCCAGCTTTTAATAAAGTAATTTCATAACTGCCATCTTCTCTGCTAACAAAAGCATCAGCAGCATAGCCAGGGCCTCTAAAAGAAATGGCGCATTGTTGTTCTTCTATTCTGAATTCTGTAACAGGTGCTTTAATGCCATACTGCTTGCGCAGTAATTCTACCATTTCTAATTTGGCAATTTTTACCGTGTCCGCCACTTTTACCCATGCTGTATTCATCTGACCCTTTTCATGGGTCTCTTTCATTTCTCCCGCAAAATAGTCGGGGTGGTTCAATGTGATACCTGTTACGGAAAAGAATAAGACAATGGCAAAGCTGATCATGGATACATAGATATGCAACCACCTAGATGCTTCGGCAAATTTTCTTTTGAGTTTAATACCCGTTGGGCTTTTTTTAGGAATACTATTACTCACGATACTAATTGTCAGATGATTTTTTCTTGTATTCAATTACAGCACTGCTAACTTCTCTTCCACCTTGCAAAGTGAAACTTTGGTCTTTCTTCTTGCATTCCACTTCTTGGTGCAACAAATCGTAACCGCCATGTTCCCTAACTACTTCCATATAGATGGTATAAGTTCCTGCAGGAAGAACTGTGCCAGCATCGTCCTTGCCATCCCATTTCATGCTGTATTTACCTGGAGACCTTGTAGCACTGGTTATAGAACTAAAGCTAGTTGGATTGGCTTTCATGGTCTCGCCATTTTTTCTATACCACTCTCGCATATCTGGCACCCATCTGGGTTTGTTATACCATAGCGCAATTGTCTTTACCGTTTTTTTGTCAGCGTCTTCTACCCAAATGGCTGCAAAAGGCCTTTTGGCAAAACCCGCTTGTTGCATTAATTCTAAGTTGATCACCACTTCATTTTTCCATTCCTTTTCTGTGTTGGCAGACTCATTATTTTCAGAAGCTATTAGCATATCTTTCCAATGAGCACTTTCAAATTTTTGTCCGTCTCTGGTCAGGATCAAATATTCAACTCCAGGTAAACCTGCAGCAAGGGCCATAGATTCTGTTGGTGTTAATACATTGAAGGCCGTTGCCAAAGCACCTGCATCAGTTGCGTTAGGCGCAAGAACAGTGGCACTCAAAATGCCATTTGCAGGTTGACCATTTCTGGGATCCACAATATGAGAATACCATTGGCCATTAATCATTTCTCCTCTTCTATAATTTCCGCTGGTGGCAATAGCTCCTGAACCAACTTGAATAGTTGCCATTGGCTTTGCATTTTCTGCATCTGAACTTGGATGGCTAATGCGTACAGCTTCTACAACATTTCCTTTAATGACTATATCTCCACCAATATTTAAAATTAAACCTTCTACCGCTGCGGCTTTCATAGCAGCGTTTGCAGCAGCTTCAATAATATAGCTCTTGGTAAAAGAATTGAATTTTAAGGCACTATTGCTTAAATGTGTTGCAGTTTGTTTGGTTGCATCTAATGCCCAGTGTTGCTGATTGGCAATGGATACTGCATTTTGCAATTCAGTTGCACTAGGAACTACGGAACTACTTGCTGCCGCTTTCCAAACTTGATTAATGGCTTCAGCTGATGCGTTTAAAGCGCCATTGGTTTGATTACGCCATTGGTCATATAAAGACAAAACCTGAAACAAATCCTTGCTCACTGGAATAGCTTGGTTGCTGGTCTGCATCCATTTGCTAAACTCAGAAGACTTGTCATAACCACTTAAGATCTTACTGAGTCTGGAAATTTCTGCAAGGGCAGCAGATTCTGCAATAGCTGCTTTTTGTTCGGAACCAGTCAGTACTTTTAATTCCATAGAAGTGCCCAAGACATTTTCATAATTAGACACTAAGAAGGAACCTAGTTTTTTGTTTTTTACGGGTCCTTCAGAAGTTTTAGCAGAGCTGGCTACCAATATTGCCAAACCCAGGAATGCGGCTAGGATTTTTTTCATCTTACTTATTTGAATTTGCTTAAAACGAATGTAGGGTAATCAGTAATAGTCTACTTACGCAATCGGTAATTAGGCTTTTTTTACCCCTTAACTAATAGGGGAGGTAATCCAATTAACCTTCTATTAACTTGGCAATGCCAAAAGCGCATCCAGCTGCCAAAGCACCAATGATGGCTACCTTTAGAGCACCTTTTAGAGGGGGAGTGCCAGTAAGTTTGCTTTTGAAGAACCCAAATACAAACAAACAGGCAAGGGTTACAATAGCAGAATATTTTAAACCTGTAATGCCATCTTCTACAAAAAAGTAAGGGCTTAGAGGGATCATACCACCCACAATATAGGAGGCGCCAATATTAAAAGCACTTTTACGAGCACGTTTGGGATCCGGCTCTTCCAATCCTAATTCATACTTCATCATAAAATCGGCCCAACGATCTTTATCCTTGATCAATTCCTCCGTTGCTTCTTCTTGTAAATGCCGGCTCAAACCCAATCCTTCAAAAAAGACACGTACTTCTTCTCTTTCAACATGAGGCAATTCTTCTATTTCATCATATTCCCTCTTTAACTCACTAGCATAGTGCTCCTGTTCTGTTTTGCCTGCCAAATAGCCCCCAAGACCCATGGCAATGGAACCCGCAGCTATTTCAGCTATCCCAGCAATGACAATTAAGTGTACGTCTTTTACTGCACCACTAAGACCCGCTGCTAAGGCAAAGGGAACAGTAAGTCCATCAGACATGCCAATCACAATATCCGTGATGGTTTCAGAGCTTTTTAAGTGTTTTTCTACGTGGTCGTGGTGTAAATGAGTGTCCATCATAAAATCAAAATCTAAATAAATATAGTGCTATTTCATTTCACATAATTCATGCTTAGGTAACATTGGCGTAACAATTCGGTAACATAGCCCGGGTAGTTTTGCCACATTAAATAAATACCCAGTGAAGCAATTTGTAGCAGTAGTGTTTTTTCTTTTTGTAGCAGTAAGTGGATTTGCCCAAAAGTCCAGGGTTTCAGGTAAAGTGACCAATTCAAAAAACGAGGGTTTGGCAGGGGTGACCATCAAAATTACAGGTGATATTAATGGAGCCACAAAATCAGATGTAGAAGGTAGATTTTCCATTGCGGTAGACGCAGGGAAAAAATTCAATATTGTATTGTCTTATATAGGATACAAAGACAAAACGGTCAATGATATTTCAGCTGCAAAAGCTGGAGGAGAAGAATTTATCAATGTATTGATGACTGAAGCGGGTAAGGAATTAGAAGCCGTAACCGTAAAAAGTTCTGCAAGGGGGGGGACTGCTAAAGGTGAAACTGTAAATGCTTTAATCTCTTATCAAAAAAATACCAATACCGTTGCATCCGTAATATCTGCGGAAGCTATTAGAAGGTCACCGGATAAAAACACAGGTGAGGTTTTGAAACGTACACCAGGAGCCAGTATTCAAGATGGTAAATTTCTTATTGTTAGAGGATTGGCTGAGCGATATAATCTGGCTATGTTGAATGGAGTACAATTGGGTAGTACGGAGCCAGATAGAAAGGCTTTCTCTTTTGATTTGATTCCTTCTAACATGATTGATAATATCATTATAAATAAAGCATTTGTACCAGAATTGCCAGGTGAATGGGCTGGTGGTTTAATTCAAGTTAATACAAGAGATATACCTTCTAAGAATTTCTTTAATCTGCAAGTGGGAACTGGCTTAAACGTTCAAACTGTTAGTACAGATTTTCACATGTACAAAGGTGGAAAAACAGATTGGTTGGGTATTGATGATGGAACAAGGTCTTTGCCAGGGTCATATACCACCAAAAGTGCTTTTGACGCATTGAGTAGCGGAGAAAAAACCGCCATGGGAAAGCAATTTGGCAACAATTGGGATACTTATGCTGACAATGGGTTGAGCAGATTCAATGGTCAAATGCAAATGAGTGGCGGATTTACCAAGAACACAGGTAAGTCTGGTAAGTTGGGTGGTATTTTTGGTCTAACATATAATAAATCTGCCAAGCTTTTAAAAGGAACCAATAGTGGATTCAACTTTATTGGTAACGGAACATTTACACCTGATTTTTCATTCCATGATGATAGGTATAGTACCGATGTCCTTTGGGGCGCATTAGGCAACTTGGCATTCCAATTTGACAATAACAACAAAGTCTCTTTCAAAACCTTATTCAATATTAACGCTACTGACTATACTACTTTAAGAACAGGTGTGGAAGGAAATGGTAATACTTTCTTGGATAGCACCAAGGGTTATGAATTGGCTTTCAAACAAAATACCTTTTGGAATAACCAAATAAGTGGGGAACATAATATTTTGCCCAACAAATTAAAGTTGAAATGGTATGGTTCTTTCACTTTATTGGATGGCTATATTCCTGATCAACGTAGGTTATATTATTTAAAGAACAATTCAGCAGCAAGCAATCCTTACACATTGCTCATGTCTAATGTATTGTCTCAAAAAAGTGGTAACCGCTTTTATCAAAACCTGAGCGATTATATTTATTCTGGTGGTGTTGATTTGGCATATACTTTTAAAGCACTTGGCTTTAATCAAACAGTGAAGGGTGGATATATGATGCAAGTGAAAGACCGTTTGTTTGATGCAAAACCATTCTCTATCTATTTGCCAAGAGACAATGCTGCGCTTCGTTTACAAGGACCTGAAACTGTATTCAATCCAGCCAATTTTGGAGATGGTTCTACTACCAGCAATTTACTAGCTTTTGACGCTATTAAAGGTAATCTATATAGGTATATGGCAAATACCATTCTCAATGCAGCTTATGTGCAATTTGATAATCAATTTGGTCAAGACCTACGCGTGATCTGGGGTTTGAGAATGGAAGATTATGATCAATTGGTTGGAGCCGTTAAAACAACCGACCCAAGACATAATTATACCCAAGTAAGGGACTTTTTACCTGGTATGAATGCTACTTTTAAATTGAACCAACAAACCAACCTGCGTTTGTCTGCTTCACAAACAGTAGTAAGACCAGAGTTTAGAGAGCTCTCTACTTTTCAATACTATGATTTTGAATTGAATGCTGCTGTACAAGGTTTGCCAACCTTGCAGAGAACCAAGATTACCAATTTGGATTTGAGATATGAATTGTATCCTAAAGCAGGTGAAGTATTTACTGCAGGTGTATTCTACAAACATTTTCAGAACCCCATTGAAATGATTTACAATTTTGGTGCGGGTGGATCATCTGTGTTCAATTTTGCAAATCCTGAAAGTGCCGATGCTTATGGGTTAGAATTAGAATTTAGAAAGAAACTAGATTTTTCAAATGCTTTAAAAAACTTCACATTCCAAGCAAACGGTTCTTATATCTATAGTAGAGTAAAAGACCCTAATCTGGCATTGGATAGACCATTGCAAGGACAATCGCCCTACCTGATCAATATGTCTTTGATGTATGATCTTGAAAAAGCAGGACTCACTGCAACCTTCTTGTATAACCAAATAGGTAAACGTGTCACTTTTGTGGGAAGCCTTGATCAGCCAGATATTTATGAATCTTCCAGACCCGTTTTTGACTTTCAGTTAACCAAAAAGTTAGCCAACAAAAAAGCGGAGTTCCGTTTAAATGTTCAAGACATCTTGAATAAGACTTTGTATTTCTATCAGAACCCCGATGGTAATACCAACCTAGACAGTTCAAAGGATCCATTCAGATTGAGCAGACAATATGGTACAACCATTAGTGTCAGCTTCGGATATAGTTTATAACCTAATTATTAAAAAAGCTAAAAAATATATAATGAAACAATCAATTGTACTGGTAGCTGCTTTGGCAGGATTAATGATTACCAGCTGTAGGAAAATTGAAATGGATGGTGGAACAACCACAGTTGTGACTCCTCCAACTACCAATCCAACTGGTCAAACAATTATCCTGAAGGGAAGAATTGACAAGGATACCGTTTTAACCGTAGGAAATAACTATGTATTAAGTGGTATTGTATATATGGTGAACAACGCCAAGATGACCATTCAGCCCGGTGTTACTGTAAAGGGTGATTATATTGGTGCTAACGTTGCTGCCTTGGTAATCACGCGTGGTTCAAAATTGATTGCCGATGGTACTCAAGAGAATCCCATTGTATTTACTTCTAATTCACCAGTTCCACGTTCAGGAGACTGGGGTGGTATTGTACTTTGCGGTAAAGCAAGCATCAACACAACTTTCACAGGTACTGGCGGTGGTGCTGGAACTTACCAAGTAGAAGGTGGTATTGACAATAGCTTTGGCGATGGTATTGCAGGTGGTGGAGCTACTCCAAACGATGCAGATAACTCTGGTATTTTACGTTATGTGCGTATTGAATATGCAGGATATGCTTATCAGCCAGATAAAGAAATCAATAGTTTGACCATGGCTGCTGTAGGTAGCGGAACTATCATTGATTATGTTCAGGTTACTTATGCAAAAGATGATGCGTTTGAGTGGTTTGGTGGTACTGTAAATTGCAGTCACTTAATTACTTACAAAACTCAGGATGACGATTTTGATACTGATAACGGCTACAGCGGTAAAGTTCAATTTGGTATTGCTTTGCGCGATTCTACCATTGCAGATATCTCTAGGAGTGAGGCTTTTGAAAGTGATAACGATGCAAGTGGTTCTATCAACAATCCACAGACTAAAGCGGTATTTAGCAATATGACTGTAATTGGACCACGTGCTACATTGGCTAACAATGGTAATAGTCTTTATTTGACTGCTGCACAGATTCGCCGTAACTCTGGGATCTCTATTTTCAACTCTATTTTCTTGGGTTGGCCTTCAGGTTTGTTGATTGACTCTAGAAATGGACGTGTTATGGAATTAAACGTAACAGACAGTACAACTAGATTCAAAAACAATACCATTGCTGGTTGCGGACCATTAACAGGAACCGATGTAACCTCATTTAACTTTATTGCTTCTGCAGCAAATGCAAGCAAATGGACCGTTGATTCAGTGAAAGCTTTCTATGGTGTTTCATATATGTCAAATACTGTTTTGCCAAATGTTACCGATGCAAAAATGATTGCTCCATTTAACTATTCTGCTCCTGACTTCTTGCCTTTTGGTGGTTCAAATGGTTACCAACCTATCTTGGTAGGTGCTAGCTTTACCGATACCAAATTGCAAGGTCTGCGTGCTGTTACTTTCCGTGGTGCTTGTGATGCAGCTGGTGTAGATGCATTCTGGTGGAAAGGTTGGACAAGGTTTATCAACCAATAATATTTGTTATTACACTGACCGGGGGGGAAGTGTTACATAACCAAAAGGCCTCAACATTGTTGAGGCCTTTATATTTATAAGATGTTCCAATGCTAAATAACTTGATATAATTGGGATTACTTAAGTTTGGGATTTACAAACTATGTTGTTGCTCCGGGATCATTCTTTCGTGTTTTGGAATGGGCTTATTCTTCCAGTTTTTTTCATAGCTCACAAACCAACTCAGCCATAGACTTCTTGATAAGCGCATTTGTAAGGGTTGTGTAATGGCTAATAATAAGATGTTGGCACCCAACCAATAAAACATACGGTTGTCATCAATGTCAAAACTCATGCCTATCAATACTTTCCAGGCCACAAAAGTGCTCACGGTAAAAGCAACGGAAAGGGCATAACTCACATAACCAGTTCCATAGTAGAAGCCCACTTCAATCTCTGTGGGTTGACCACAAGACTGGCAGTGCTCATGCATGATCACATTTTTCTTTAGGTTAAAACTGCTATTATGCTGGAACAATTTGCCTTCCCTGCAACGGGGGCATCTATTATTGAGAACGGACCAGAGATAAAAAGGTGATTTGGTATCCTTCTGAGGCATGAAAATGGGTTTAATCCAGGCGCAAGTTAATCATTAGTTTCCACCTGCGGGTTATGAGAGATTTGCCAGTCCTGCATCCATTGCGAATCCTACACATATTGCGAACATAAACTCATTACGGTTTATGTGCACAACCCCCAGCGTAACCACAGCCCGTTTTGGTAAAAGCGGCTATGATGCCTGTGGCGATGATGGCTATTCCAAACATAGCCGGAAGCCAGTCATCAAAGACATATGCCATGTATAAAAATGGTAGTCCCATTAGGAAGCGGATTAGGAAGACCCAATCCAGCTTTTTAATCCATGTCATGATTACCTGAGTTTGTTTTGCAGAGAGCTCCAGCCACCGCCATTCACCACTTCTACACCAGCTTTTTTTAAGATGGTAGTAGCCATGCCGCTTCTAGCACCGCTTTGGCAAACCGTGATCACTGCTTTGTTCTTTTGTTTAATGCTCGCTACTTTTTGTTCCAATTGTTGCAATGGAATATTCTGAGACTGGGGAATATGACCCGAGCGGAATTCATCAGGTGTACGAACGTCAATAATCAAAGCTCCATTTTGAACCATTGATTTCAAATCTTCGGTTTTTACACCCATTCCAAATAAACTGCTAAAAATGCTCATACTGATAATTTTTACAAATATCAGAACGATGCCGTTCTTCCACAGTGACAAAAGTTACACCAGAGGAGACTTCTGTTTTCATCTGGACATTCCGTGCGGGATATAGTTTTTTGACTTTTTAAAATACCCTCATTTTTATACTAGAACTAGTATAAATAAGCCCCTTCTATTTTATACACGTTCTAGTATAAAATAGAACCCCCGTTTTTATACTAGAACAAGTATAAAAAACGACCATTTCCAAAAGCACAAAAAACTAGGTATATTTAAGAAACGCGAAATTTGATTATCGGAAGCTGGATTTGCAAAAAGCTAGAAAAAATAATCATAAGCAAATGAAAATAGGATACCTTAGTGCATTGATTCTCTATGTAAGATTGATTTTCATAGATGAAAGCAAACTTTCTACAATACTGAAAGTGGTCATCACTTTCAGTATTGTGTTGTTCATTTTTGGACTAAAATATTTTCAGAAAAAGAAAATGTAAATCGTTAAATCATTTCCACCGCATTGCGATGCAGGATGACCATATGACGCTGCTCCATTTTTTTCAAGAGTCTGGAGACTACTTCGCGGGAAGAATTGAGTTCATCGGCAATCTGTTGATGGGAGAGTGAGATGATAGAACTATTGTGCACTTTGGCGTGGCGCTCAAGATAGGAGAGTAGGCGCTCGTCCATATTTCTAAATGCTACTTGGTCTATCAGCACCAGCAACTCATCAAAGCGATTCCGATAAGTTGACAAAACAAAATGATACCAAGATTTATAATCCAACATCCAACGGTCTAAGAGTTGTAGGGGAATCATCAGCACTGTGGTTTCTTCTGTGGTCTTGGCCATGACCCTACTGGCTTCTGTTTTTGCAGCGCAAATAATGCTAATGGCGCAGGCTTCTCCTGGTTGCAAAAAGTACATGAGAAATTCGCCTCCATCTTCATTTTCACGGAACACTTTTACATTACCCTCCAAGATCAGCATGGTGCTCTTGATAAACTGTCCCGTGCGCATGAGTACTTCACCAGCGGGAATGGTTTTGATTACGCCATTGGCGATGATCTCATTCATCAACTCTGGTTCAAACTGTGGGAATAATGCTTTTATATCTTCCATGAGAAATCTTTAGAGTTGAATTTTTTTAGGGTTGAATGATTTTTTCCATCTGCATGCTTCTTGATCCTTTCACTAGCAGATAAGCGTTGTGTAAATCTTGCGCAAGGAACCATTCTTTGGCAGCAAGGGAATCTGGAAAATACAAATAGGGGTGTTTGATTTTTGAAAAATCGCCACCTACCAACACCACTTTATCCCATTCATATTGACCAATCAATGCTGCAATGGCTTCGTGTTCTGCCATACTTTCTTCTCCCAATTCCATCATGCCACCGAGCATTAAAACCTTTTGAGGAACAGAGAGACGCGCAAAATTTTCAATGGCCAGTTTCATAGAACTAGGGTTGGCATTATAAGCATCCAAAATAATTTGGTTGCTACCCAATTGCATTAATTGTGATCGGCTATTAGATGGTGCATAGTTTTCAATGGCAGCAACAATTTTCTCTTGAGGTACTTTACAGTAAATGCCTATCGCAACCGCGCAAAGCACATTGGGTAAATTATAATCGCCCACCAACTGGGTGTGAATGGTGGTGGGTGTTTCAAAACCTTTGGTGATAGCTACTTTTAAAAATGGTTCGCTACTAATAACCTGTCCTTGAACATCACCAGATGATTGCCCATAGTCAAAGGTTTTTTCAATGCCTTGGCTCATCTCCATTAAGTAGTCGTAATCGGCGTAGCGCAAAACGGTACCATCATGAGCGCGCAAGTAATCATAGAGCTCACCTTTGCCCTTTCTAATGCCCTCTACGCCCCCAAAACCTTCTAAGTGAGCTTTGCCGCAATTGGTAATGATACCGTGTGTGGGCTCAGTGTATTTGCAGTATCCTGCAATTTCTTGTTGGTGATTGGCACCCATTTCAATCACGGCAATTTCTGTACCCTGTTTGATTTTTAAGAGGGTTAGCGGCACACCAATATGGTTGTTCAAATTACCTTCTGTAGTAGCAGTTGTATAATGACTGGCCAAAACGGTTGCCACCAATTCTTTGGTAGTGGTTTTGCCATTGCTACCCGTGATGGCAATAAATGGAATATCAAATTGTTCGCGGTGGTATTTGGCTAATGCTTGCAAGGCGGTCAAACCATTATCAACTAAAATGATCCGTGGGTGAATGGCTTCGCGGGCGACTTCATGAGTCCCATCATGAGTGGTAACCGGCTCGTCTACTATCGCGTAAGCAGCGCCCATTTCTAAAGCTTTCTCTGCAAATAGATTGCCGTTGAAATTGGGACCTTTTAATGCCCAATAGATATCGCCTGATTGTAATTTTCTGGTATCCGTTTGAATGGAAGGATGTTGGAGATATAGTTGGTAGAGTGCTGAGATTTCCACGGGAATTGTTTGGTTCAAAATTAAAGTATTCAGAGGGGAACCTCCATAAAAAAAGCCACCCAAATTGGATGGCTCTTTCTACGCTGTATGTTTCCTTTTCCTTAACGCTTGTTTCTGCGGGTTGGAATAAAATAACCAGTCTGCGCTTTGCTAGACGTGCTTTCTGCTGCACCAAAATGTGTCATGGCGCAACGGAATCCCAGATCCCTAGTGCTTTGTTCTTCTTCTAAGAAACGGCGAGTGCCTGGGCTTAACCAATAAGGCCTATCGTCCCAAGAACCACCTTTGTACACCCTTGATTTATCAGAAATCATGGTAGTAACACCGTAACCATAAGAAACACCGCTCACGGTATCACCATCGTTATAGTTGATAGCATATGAACGATTGTAGTTTCTTCTATTTCTTAATGCAGAGTCAGACTCAGCAATCATTTTAATCCTACCCTTATCATCGCGCAAATTGCCTTCTCCAGCACTCTTATCAACTTGTTTAAATTCGTTACCACGATAGATATTGAAATCATCACCATCCAAAGTATTCAAAGGTCTGTACACATCGGCCACCCACTCACTCACGTTACCACTCATATTGAATACGCCAAATCCGTTAGGCATAAAAGAAGTTACTTCTGATGGAATAGCAGCGTTATCATTCAAGCCACCAGCAACTCCCATGTTATCTCCAGAGCCGCGTTTAAAGTTGGCTAAGAACGCACCTTGGAAAGAAGATTTTTTGGTATAACGCAGGTTATCAAAACCTTCATTTTTCCAAGCATATACTTGTTTGTTGGCAACAACTTCTTCACCACGTTGTTTGCTGCTCTTCTTTCTTTGTGGATTTTCCATCATATAACCATAAGCAGCATATTCCCACTCGGCTTCTGTTGGAAGTCTATAGTCTGGGTGCATGATCCCGTCTTCCATTTTAACGGTAGTACGTGGTCTGCCCTGAGCATCTTTTAGAGGATTCTTTTTTGAAGAAGCTTCTTTACCAGGAGTAGCTTGGTACTCACCCATGGTATAAGCCTTGGTATTGAAGTTGTCCTGGCCGGCACCATTTAATTCACGCTTGATCTGAGATTTCTTGTCCAAGAAACCCTTGTCCATCAAGGCCAATTCATTTACACGGTCAGTTCTCCAAATACAATAATCCGTAGCCTGCTTCCAACTCACACCCACAACAGGATAGTAGTTATAAGAAGGGTGACGGAAATAATATTCTACATAGGGCTCGTTAAAAGCTAGTTCGCTTCTCCAAACAAGGGTGTCTGGTTTAGCTTGCTCTACCACAGAATCCATACCCGCTTGGCCAAAAACATTCTCTAGCCAATAGAGGTACTCTCTATAGTGTACGTTAGCCACTTCTGTTTTGTCAATAAAAAAGGAAGGAACTGTAACCCTTCTAGAGATATTGTTCCAGCCTCCCATTACGTCTTCCTGTGTAGCACCCATGGTAAAGGTACCACCCTGAACAAAGACCAAACCGGGTGCGGTTTTAATATCCTTAGGTTTCACCACGTTGAAATTACCTTGATTTTTGTCATTGTAATTCCAGCCGGTAGCCGTAGACTTATCTGATTTTTTTCCAAGGATCCCACAGGCACTAAATGATCCGGCAACGGCTAGTAACCAAACCAAATTCCTGGTTGTTTTCAATAACTGCATTGTTAGTAGATTGAATTTGAAGTAGAGTTTAATCAGATCTTTCTAATTTAAGTCCATGCGAATATATAAGATTTCCCTTAATGAACTAAAAATCAACCGCCCCGCTTCTGTTAGCAAAAACCTAATTTTAGCCCATATAACGTTAAAACCTAGTGTTAGCGTATCTGCTTATAGAGTAGTTTTGAAAATAACCTAGCCATCAACCCAATTTTAGCAACGGTCCAATCTTGAAAAACAAGCAAAAATATATCCAATATCCGGGTCAGCTAGTGGCCATTTGCCTGTTAATCATGGGATTATTTGGCTGCGCCGATGGCTTTTCTCAGAGAGTCTATGCCCCAAGTTCGGTGTTATCCACCGGAAATTGGGCCAAGATTGCTGTGACCAAGGAGGGGGTGTATAAAATTGACGCCAATACTTTGGGCGGATTGGGACTAGGATCAGGATCAATAGCTTCCTCGGCTATTCGGATTTATGGAAATGGGGGCGCCATGCTCCCAGAGGGGAATTCCGCTCCAAGACCCGATGATTTGGTAGAAAATGCCATTTTGGTAGAAGATGGAGGGGATGCAGTGTTTAGCGGAAGCGATTTTTTGGTGTTTTATGCTGCAGGCCCCCATCAATGGGTCAAAGACAGTTTGAATAAGCGATTCTCCCATGTCAAGAATCTTTATTCCGATACGGCTTATTATTATATCAGCATTGGTGGCACAGGCAAACGGATCCAAACCCAAGCTACGCTGGGTCAGGCAACTGTTCAAGTGGATAGTTATAACGAGCGCTATTTCTATGAAAAAGATTTGGTGAACCTACTGGCCAGTGGCAAGGAATGGTTGGGCGAGGAGTTTAGCAGCTCGGCCAGCACCAAGTCATTTAGCGTTGATTGGCCCAATAGGATTCTAACAAGTCCCGTGCAAGTGAGTGTGAAACTGGCGGGTAGGTCTATTGGCGCAGCCAGTAAGTTTAATCTGCAGCTCAATGGGCAGGCCTTAAATCCAGTAAATATAGCAGCAGTTAGTGGCTATTTTTTAGACGCCACTGCCACAGAAGGAAGCCTCCAACAAAGCGTGATTGCTTCACAGACGGGGCTCAGTCTTGGATTGCAGTTTCAGCCCGCTGCGGCCGGAGCAGTTGGCTGGTTAAATTGGTTTGAAATGCACGGCCGCAGCAAGCTAATCCTACTCCCCAACATCCCCCTCTTTTTCCGCGATTGGGAGTCTGTTTCCGCAAATGCCATTGCGCAATTCCAAATCAGTAATGCCAATGCCAATACCCAGATCTGGGACATCAGTCAGCCCTTACAACCACAGAAAATGAACACCGTTCTGAGCGGGACTGATCTTAGCTTTTCACAAGTTTCCAATAGTTTAAGAGAGTTTGTAGCATTTGATAAAACCAATCTACCAAGCCCCATATTGTTAGGTAAGGTAAATAACCAGAACCTACACCAGACGGGGCCTGCGGACCTTTTGATTATTACGCATACTAGTTTAGTAGCAGAAGCAAAAAGACTAGCAGCTTTTCACGAACAACAAGACGGATACAAATCTGTAGTAGCTACCACAGATCAGATTTACCAAGAATTTGCAAGTGGTATTCCAGACCCAACATCACTTCGCGATTTTGTAAAAATGTATTTTGACAAAGCCGCATCAGCGTCTAGCAGACCCCGTTTTTTATTGCTATTTGGAACGGGTAGTTATGACTACCAATATCGCGCAGCAGGGAATATTAATTTGGTTCCCACTTACCAAACAGTGCAGTCATTTGACCCGCTGATTTCTCATACAAGTGATGACTTTTTTGGACTACTAGACAACTCAGACGATATAAATTTTGTGGCGCCCGCGGGGTTGCTAGATCTTGGCATAGGTAGGATTCCCGCGCGTAACCCCGCGGAAGCCGCCACCATGGTCAACAAGATTATCCATTACCATGATCCCGTGAGCATGGGCGGTTGGCGCAACCAAGCGGTCTTTATTGCAGACGATAAGGATGGCAACCTTCACTTATCGGATGCGGAATCTTTGAATGTAGCAGTGAACAATACCAATAGCAGGTTCAATCAGGAGAAAATTTATTTAGACGCTTATCCCTTGGTGAGTGGCAATGGAGGAGGCAGGTACCCAGCGGTGAATGAAGCCATAGTGAATGCGGTATTCAACGGAAAACTCATTGTCAATTATAGCGGTCACGGCAATTATTTACGCCTCTCTGAAGAAGCGGTGATCAGTGCTACTGAGGTAAAGCGTTTTAATAATCCAGACAAACTGCCACTCTTTATTACTGCCAGTTGTGACTTTGCACCCTATGATGATCCTTCCAAACAATCTTTGGGATCATCGCTCTTATTGGATAATGCCAACGGGGCTATCGCCCTCATGACAACCACCCGCGTGGTCTTTGCCTATAGCAATCGGATCATGAACGATAATTATTTGCGCATTGCTCTGAAACCATCGCCCAGCGGGCAATACCTTACATTGGGAGAAGCGGTGATGGCTGCAAAAAATGAAACCTATCAGTCTTTTGGAGACGTGTTTAACAATCGAAAATTCACGCTGCTAGGAGATCCCGCCATGCGACTGGCTTTCCCCAAAAATCAGGTGCAGCTCACCAGTATTAATGGGCAAGCTCCAACTGGTAAAGACAGTTTGCAAGCTTTGGGTAAATACCAAATCAATGGGAAAATCACGGACGGTACAGGCACCATATTATCCAATTTTCAAGGCGAGGTTGAAACCATTTTATATGACAAAGCCCAGTCCGTTAAAACCTTGGGAAATGACTTGGCTAGCCCTGTAACCAGTTTTCAGGTACAGAATAGCATTTTATTCAAGGGTAGGGCAACAGTAAAAAATGGTCTCTTTCAACTCAATTTGATCCTGCCCAAAGACATTAATTACCAACCCGGAAAAGGCAGATTTAGTTTTTATGCCACCGATAGTAAAAAGGATGCGTCCGGGGCCGATACCAATTATATTATTGCCGGTCTGGCACCCGCTTTAACGGATAATCGTGGTCCGGAAATCAAGGCATGGCTCAATGATACCACTTTTAAAAACGGGGGGCTGACCCATGAAAATCCCGTGCTCTTGATGGATTTGGTGGATAGTTCTGGGATCAATGTATCGGGTGCCGGCATTGGGCATGATATTACCGCGGTCATAGACGAAAATGAGCGTAACGTATTGGTTTTGAACGGGTATTATAGTTCCCAGTTGGATAATTATCAGCGTGGAAGGGTTAGGTATCAATTGCCCACCATGACTCCCGGCAAACACCAAATTCGCCTAAAAGCCTGGGATCTGGCCAATAATTCCAGTGAAGCCCTACTGGATTTTGAAGTGGCCAAACAGGAGAAAGCGGTGATTCAGAAACTGATGAACTATCCCAACCCTTTTTCTGACAAAACCACTATCAGTTTTGAGCACAACCAGCCCAATACAGACCTGCCAGTAGAAGTGGGCATATTTGCTACTAATGGGCAATTGGTTAAGACCATTCGGAAAACGGTTTTTACTGCCGGCACCAGAAATTGTGAGATTCAGTGGGATGGAAGGGACGAAAATGGTCAAAAACTCAAAAAAGCTATCTATATTTACCGAGTAGTCATTACCTTAGGAGAACAAAAGTTTGTATCCGCGGGTCAAATGATCCTCTACTAAAACAGTTGAATGGTATAATCTCTACACTATTTTTTTATTATTTACGTTTGGGTAAAAACCCCTGAGATTAAACCTTCATTGTATGAAAGGAAAACTGCAATCCTTATTGGTATTGGCTTTTGGCCTTACTGTATTGAGCCCTAGGCTAGATGCACAAACTGATTCCATTAATATAGTTAGTACCGCTGTTCCGTTTTTACGCATATCGCCAGATGCGCGTGCAGGCGGTATGGGAGACTTATCTATAGCTACTATGCCAGACGCCAACTCGGCTTTTTGGAATCTGGCTAAAATGCCATTTACACCCAAAAAATCATCCATTGCCATCAACTACACCCCTTGGTTAAAAGACCTTGGTTTGAACGATGTGTATTTGGCTTCTATGGCCGGCTATTACAAGCTAGACGAGGCTTCAGCCATTAGTAGTACCATGCGCTTTTTTAGTTTGGGTAATATTCAACTAACAGACAATTCTGGAAATATTCTTAATTCTGTTAAGCCTAGTGAATTTGCCTTGGATTTTGGATATTCTAGAAAGCTAACAGACAATTTAAGTATTGGTGGTGCGCTGCGTTATATCAATTCTAGATTGGTTACTGGAGACGTTGGAACTGGAGTGGTTTATAAAGCAGGTAATACGGTAGCAGCAGACTTGGGCATCTATTACCATGGCTTGAATGAAGAAGGTTCTGGTTTGAACTGGGGTATTTCTTTAACCAACCTAGGCGGCAAAATTGGCTATACCAATGACGCCAAAAACAAAGACTTTATTCCAGCCAATATGGGCTTGGGTTTGTCTTATGTAAACAGTATCAACGAAAGCAATAAAATCACATTTGGAATTGACCTGAACAAATTATTGGTACCCATTGCGCCAAAAGCAACAGGCGTATATAGCACCGATTCAGCCAATTTGGCCGAGTATAGAAGCATGGGTGTGATGTCTAGCTGGATGAAGTCTTTTGGAGACGGAAGCAGCATTACCAGCAGCTTTCAGGCTTCTCTAGGTGTGGAATATGCGTATAATGATCAGTTCTTTTTCCGTGGTGGCTATTTCTATGAAGACAAGAGCCGCGGTAACCGTAAATACTTCTCAGTAGGTGCCGGATTTAATGCCAATAGCTTTGGGGTAAACATCTCATACCTTGTTCCATCAGGAAGCGGTGTTACCCGTAATCCATTGTCCAATACGGTAAGACTGGGTCTGGTATTTCACTTGAGTAATGAGGAATATTAATCATTGGTATATCTGAAGCCTTAGCATCCTATCTTTGAGCCTAGCTAAACATGTATTATGGGATTAAGGATTGGACAAGGTGTAGACTTTCATCAATTGGTAGAAGGCCGTGATTTATTCATAGGCGGTGTGCAAATTCCCTATCACAAAGGAGCCCTTGGTCATAGTGATGCAGACGTATTGCTGCATGCTATTTGTGATGCACTATTAGGTGCCCTTTGCTTGGGCGATATTGGATTTCATTTTCCCGACACATCTTCAGAATTCAAAAATATAGACAGCAAAATCCTGCTCAAACGTACAGCAGAACTCATTGCTGCCGAGGGATACCATGTGGTGAATATAGACGCCACCCTCTGTCTAGAAGCACCCAAGATCAAACCCTATGTAACGCAAATGCAAGCTACCATTGCGGCCATTTTGGGATTAACAGACCGCGATGTTTCCATTAAAGCTACCACTACCGAGAAAATGGGATTTGTTGGCCGCGGAGAGGGTTTGGTGGCTTATGCTAGTTGTTTGTTGGAGAAATAATAGAAAGAAAATTCTGTAGAAGAAATTAAGTATCAGAAAACGTCTTAATGGTTTGATTAAAAAGATCCATACCCGTCTGAAGCCGCACCAAGTCATGGTCAAGAATTTTGCCAATCTTGGGCTGATTCAGATTACCAATTCCCTACTCAATATTTTGTTGTTCCCCTTTATTTTTAGAATAGTAGGGGTAGAAGAATTTGGGAAAGTGATGGTGGCCAATAGTTTTGCTTGGCTACTTACGGTGATTGTTACCTGGGGTAGTGGACAGTCTGGGGTCAATGATATTGCCACATCGCGCGAGCACCCTTTAGAAATGTCTAGACATTTTAGGGTAATTATGCAAACTAGGGCACTGCTGTTTTTAGTGCTATTGGCACTTATGCTTGGCTGGTATGGCTTACACGGCACCAATGCCTATTATTTTTTACTGGCCATGCCTATTGTTCTTGGAGAAGTGGTGAACCCACTGTTCTATTTTGTAGCCAAAGAATCTACCAGTCAATACAATCTGTTTAATGCCGTTTCAAAGCTGGTTACGCTGGGCTTAATTGTGCTTTGCATTAAACATTCGGATCAAGGTGCTTGGGTGAATTTTATCATGGGAATGACCAATGCCCTGCTATTTAGCTTTCTGGTGATTAGGGAATATTATAACAAAAGGGTAGCCTGGATTAGCATTACATGGAATCACTGCGTTGAATTTTTCAAAACCAATAGTTTTTTGGTAGGAAATAATATGACGGTATACCTGCAACAGTCTATCTTTCTGTTTGGTATTTCAGCAACAGGACAAGCAGCTGTGCTGGGCGCCTATTCGCTCTGCGATAAACTCATCTGGACTTTTAGAACCATTATGGTGGCCCTATTTAATGCGGTATACCCCAAAGGAGCCGTCTTGTATGAACAGAACCCGGAATTTTGGTACCAATTCAAGGGGAAAATCAACCGTTTAATGAGTGGTCTCTTTTTGGTCTGGGCAGGCGGACAATATTTTTTGGCAGATACCGTCATTTATTTGGTAGCAGGTAAACCTAATGAGCTAGCCACCCATTATTTGCAATGGATGAGCTTAGTACCCCTGTTAATTGCGCTGAATATGATGAATGTGTTGGAGCTACTATTAGAGCGGAAAAACAAAGTCATTTTTCTTATTGGAATGGGGATTTTGAGTTTTGCCGCCGTTTCAGGGTTCCTACTCCTAAAATTAGACCACCAATGGTATGGTGTCTTCCCCTTTTTTGTAGAAGCTGTTAGTTTATTGTTATACCAGCAATATCTAAATAGACATAAAATCAGTTAAATCCTCTGTAAATCATTGATATTCTAGCAGATTCTGAATCAGTATTGGATTAAATAACCATGAAAAAATAGTCTAATAAGCATTTAAAAGCTATTTTTGACCTTCATGATATGACATAGTAATAATATGTGATGGATTCTTCCCATCCCCCGGGGATAGAGCATCAAAAGCAATCAATGAAAGTCACTAAATCCTATATCAGATACCAACAAAGCAAATTTCTGTCCGATGCTATTAGTATAGCAACGATAGTTTTTGTGGGCATTCCGTATATGGGGTTAAAGAATCACGGACAAAGCCAGTATTTTTTTCCCTTGTTTTTAGTGTTATCATTGAGTGCCTGGTTTATTGCCAGTTTTTTTTCTAGGCTTTACGCCGATAGGCGGACCAATAAGTTTGCCGAAGAAATTATATCTACCATTTATAATGCGGTATTGTTTGCCATATTATTAGCTGCCTTTTTGTATTTTTTTATGAAACAGGTGGAGTTTAATAATTTGTTTTTTTTATCCTATACCATGGCCATTTTTTTGGTTACTGTAGTGTTTAAATATGCTATTCGTAAATACACCCACCGATTGGTCTATGCAGGAAAATTTTCAGAAAATTTCTTGTTGGTAGGTGCAACTCCTGCTGGTGTAGACTTTTTAGATACGGTTCATAAATATGGCTATTATGGCTATCACTGTGGTGGTGTATTGCACCATAGTCCTGTTCAATTGAACGGTAGCAAATATTTTGGACAAGTGGAAGCTTTGGAAGAAGTCTTAACTGCAAATGAGTTTGATGAAGTGGTCATTGCCTTACCCAATACCCAACCAGAAGTAGTAAAAAAAGCAGTGCAGGTTTGTGATAGGTTTTCCATTCCGGTTAAAATTATTCCAGATATTGACCAATACGCTACTACCAATATTCAGGTGAATAATCTGGGTTTGATACCAGTTTTAAACTTTAAATCACTACCCTTAGATAAATGGGAGAATAGGACTTTGAAAAGGAGTTTTGATATTGCTTTTTCATTGTGCTTCTTTTTATTAATTGGTAGTTGGCTCATGCCCATTTTGATGCTATTGATTAAGCTCAGTTCAAAAGGACCTGTGATGTTCAAGCAAATCAGGTGGGGTTTGAATAATGAAAAAATTACCTGCTATAAGTTTAGAACCATGGTGGTACAAAGCAAGGATGTTGATGAAGCAGGGAGTTATTTACAAGCCACTAAGAATGATCCAAGAATTACAGCTTTAGGTTTGTTTTTAAGAAAGACCAGTTTAGATGAGTTGCCCCAGTTTTACAATGTCTTGCGTGGAGACATGAGTGTGGTAGGTCCTAGGCCACACCCTATTCCATTAAATATGGCTTCTATTGATACGGTTGATAATTATATGCTCAGACATATGGTAAAACCGGGCATTACAGGGTGGGCGCAGGTGAACGGTTGTAGGGGTGAAACCAAGAGTATTTCTTCTATGCAAAAAAGGGTTAATTATGACCTGTATTATATACACCGTTGGTCATTTTGGTTTGATTGTCAAGTAATTCTTCAAACCACCATCAATATTTTCCGTGGCGACCAGAACGCGTATTAATCAAATGATCATGAAATATTTTTTAAGTCTCATCTTGGCTATTAGTTTATGGTGCACCAATGTTTTGGCACAAACTACCATGGTGAATATCCGTTCAGACGTCTATGATTTTTTAAGTAGACAGGCCCAAAAAGGAAATATTGTCTTTGACGATATTATCAGACCAGTTTCAAGGTTAAAAGTAACGGAGTTATTGGATTCCCTAACAGTTCATCAAAATCAACTGTTACCCATTGAACGTAAAGAATTGGCCTTTTTTCAAAAAGAATTTGGGACTTCCCTAAAACCTCAAACTTGGTCTAATTCTGAGACTCCTAAATTCTTTAAAAAAGATAGCAATGGTAGATTACGAATGCTCTCAGTAGAAAAAGAAAAATTTAAATTAAATATTGACCCTGAAATTGAAATAGGCTATCTCAGTTCAGACACACAATCAGTCAAAAAAATATCAAGAGGCATAAATGCCTGGGCTACCTGGGGAAAGCATTGGGGATTCCAATTCTCTTATGCTGAAGCTACAGAAAGCGGGACAGGACTAAATACAAGTAAACAATTTACCCCAGAAACAGGGGTGGTTTTAAATACGAATGCAGGCAAAAAATCCATCAATTACAACCAAATCAAAGCGGGATTATATTATTCCTGGAAAAAAGGGGTTCTTAGTTTTGGGCAGGACAATTTATTATGGGGCTATGGAGAAAATGGAAGGCAGGTTTTATCAGCCAAAGCTCCTGTTTATCCCTATATCAGACTTAGTTTAGACATACTCAAATGGTTGCGTTTTGACTATTCTCATGCTTTTCTGGCCTCTAATGTGATAGATAGCAACCAAACCTATTCTACTGGAAATATTGTATTCGGTGGCGAACACATTATTTATAGACCCAAATTCATGGCTTCCAATACCCTGATCTTCAAACCTGTTAAGGGTCTTGATATAGCATTTGGGGAATCGGTGATATATAGTGAAAATGTACAGTTTGGCTATTTGATGCCCTTTTTTTACTTGAAGGGCTATGACCAATATAGTAGTGCGGGAAGAGCGCAGGCAGGGGCTAATAGCCAACTATTTATTCAAGTTTCTTCTAGAAATCAAATCAAAAATACCCATCTCTATGGTAGTCTATTTATAGATGAAATTAGTTTGTCCAATATCTCCAATTCTCAGAAAAGCAGAAATCAATTAGGGTATCAAATAGGAGCTTCTATCACCGATTTGTTGATTCCCTATTTTACCCTACAAGCAGAATATTCCAGAATCAACCCCTTTGTTTATGCCAATTTGAATCCTGCACAAACCTATACCAGTAATTCACAGGTTATGGGAGATTGGATGGGTAATAATGCAGATAGGATGCTTTTTGCAGCTAAATATAGTCCTATCCCTAGATTGCGTTTAATGGCTAGGTATCAATTTATTCGCAAGGGTTCGGCTGGAACACCGGAACAACAATATGATCAAAACAATCCTCAACCACCATTTTTGTTTGGTTTACAAAGAAAAGAAGCAGAGTTTTTGTTTAAAGCCAATTATGAGCTCATCAATAATGTTTATTTCATGGGAAGTTTTGGCGTAACTAGCAGGCAATTGGCTCCTAGCTTTAGTACCCAAAGCTTTCAATCAATCTCTGTTGGAATGGCCGTTACGCTATAATGGAATAAAAAAAGTTCCCCTACCGCTTGCGGGAGGGGTGCCCGAATGGCGGGGTGGGTAAGGGTGGGGTTAAAAAAAATACGATATTTACACTTTAAACTGATTCATGGGAAAAATTGCTACAATTAGCTGGAAATCATTCTTCTTAGTCCTCTTTATAGGTTTTGCCCATTTGGCAATTGCCCAAATGCCCAGCAATTTGAAAAACGTAAAAGTAAATCAGTTGAGTGATCAACAGATTGTACAAATCTGGCAGCAATTTCAAAAATCGGGTGTTTCAGAAATGGAAGCCATGGAGATACTCAAGCAAAAGGGGATGAGTGATGCGGAGGTAACCAATTTGCGATTGAGGGTTTCCCAAATGCAAACTACCAACAAAGGAACCAGCTTTAGTAAACCATTGGGTAGAGATTCAATAAGTAGTTCAAGAGACAGTATTGCCATTAATACCCCCTTATTAAAAAAAGCGACTAGGTATTTTGGCTTTGACTTTTTTAATAATCCATTACTCAGTTTTGAACCAAATCTGCAATTGGCAACGCCAAAAAATTATGTTTTAGGAAAAAGTGATGAGCTGTCAATAATCCTAACAGGTCTGAATGAAACCACCAGCAATGGTAAAGTTTCCACAGAAGGAAGCATTCAAATACCTTATGCCGGAATAGTTCAGGTAAATGGTTTAACCATTGAGGAAGCAACTGCTAGAATCAAGTCCAAATTGCAAAAAGTATATCCGGGATTGTCTTCAGGAAGAACCCAATTAACGGTTAGTTTAAGTAATATCCGTAGCATTAAAGTAACGGTAATAGGGGAAGCAGCACAGCCAGGTACTTTTCAGGTGTCTTCTTTGGCCAGCATTTACAATGCATTGTACTTATCAGGAGGTCCTAATGAAAATGGTTCATTGAGACAAATTGAATTGATTAGAAATAACAAATTGGTTCAAACCATTGATTTCTACCAATTCCTTTTGCGCGGGATCATGAATAATAATGTTCGTTTGGAAGACCAAGACGTAATCCGTTTTCCAGTCTATACTAAACGCGCCTTTATTGGGGGAGAGGTGAAAAGGCCTTCTTACTATGAATTGAAAACGGATGAGAACCTAGCCAGCTTACTCAATTTTGCAGGTGGGTTTACAGATACGGCTTACCAAGAGATGATGAAAATTTATCAGGTAACCAGTAAGGGGCGGATGATTAGAGACATAAAAAAAGAAGTTTTTAATAGCTATACCTTATTTAATGCTGATTCAGTAGTAGTAGACGTAGTTGTACCAGAAATTAGAAACGCTGTAACCATTACAGGAGCGGTATTTCACCCAGGTCAATTTGAATTGAATGAGGGTCTAACCTTAGGTCAATTGGTGCGCAAGGCCGATGGTCTCAGAGAAGAAGCTTTAACAGGAAGGGGTTATATAAAAAGGAAGAAAACGGGTAGGGAACGCATGATGCTGTCTTTTGATATGGACCAAATCATGACGGGAAAGCAAGCAGATATTCCACTGATTAGAGAGGATTCTGTAATTGTATTATCAGCGGATGATTTGCGCAACAAACTAAAACTCACCATTGGTGGTGAGGTAAGAATGTCTGGCGATTTTGAATATCGTAAAGGGATTCGCTTGGCCGATCTGATTATTATGGCAGGTGGGTTTACCAACCAAGCAGCCACTCATCGGGTAGAAATTTCTAGGTTAGACAAGAATACGGCAGATACACTTGCCAATAACCTGATGAGCTTGATGACGGTAGAAATTGATTCTTCGCTTCAAAATGCTAATAGTCAGTTGTTATTAGAACCCTTAGACTACGTGCATATTCCAAGACTGGTAAATTACCGAAACCTTGGCTATGTAAATATTAGGGGAGAAATCTTATTCCCGGGTGATTATGTTCTGAGCCGCCGTGATGAAACTGCCCCAGAATTAATTAAGCGTGCTGGTGGTGGCACACCCATTGCAGCTTTACAAAATGCCCAATTATACAGAAATGGCGTGAGGGTAGAAATGAATCTTTTGTCTGATCAGGCCAGTAAATCAAATATTGAGTGGTTGTTGCTTCCGGGTGATAGCATCTTTATTCCTCGTCAAGGTACCTTTGTAGAGGTAAAGGGATTTGTGAATACGCCTCAATTGCTTCGTTTTAATAGCACCCGATTCAAATACTATATTTCTGCATCAGGTGGAGTGAATGACAAAGGATCTTTGAGAAGATCATATATCCAATATCCCAATGGGATTAATAGGCCGGTGCGTAAGTTCTTTTTCTTTAGGAATTATCCACCCGTAAAAGAGGGAAGTAGGATTATAGTACCAGAAAAATCAGACAATGATAGAAGTAAATTATCTATAGCTGAGGTTGCCACCATTACCACATCACTAACCGCCATTTTAGGACTGATCATTGCATTGAGAAATTAAGAAAAATGGAACCAACCAATTATATACCCGAAGATCCTGCCTTTTCTCTAAAAGGCACTATTGCTCAATGGAGCAGTTATTTGGCTTTGTTGTTAAAAAACTGGAAGCAGTTGTTAGTAGCAGCCATCGCCGGAGGCATATTGGGATTGGGTTATTATTGGTTAGTCAAACCAACCTATACAGCAAGACTTACGTTTGTGGTGGAAGAGGCCAAACAGTCCGGTGGAGGCGTTTTGTCTGCATTAGCAGGTCAATTTGGGGTTGATATTGGCGGCATGTCTGGAACAAGCGGCGTGTTGGCTGGCGATAATGTGCAGGAGTTGCTAAAAAGTAGGTTTTTACTCAAAAAAGTGTTGTTGTCAAAAAGTCCCATTAATGCTAGCCATTCAATAGCAGAAGATTATGCAGTCAGCTATGGTTGGCAAGCAAAATGGTCTAAAAAAACAGGAATTGGTCCCCAAAATACCAGTTTTCCCATTGAAGCAAAGGTCTTAAGCAGGGTTCAGGATAGCTTATTGCAGGTAATCATGAAGCAAATGTTGGAAAAAGAGTTAGCGGTAAGTAAACCTGACAAAAAACTGGGCTTTTTTGAATTAAATGTGACCAATCAACAAGAACTCTTGAGTCAAAGCATTTGCCTGCTATTGATCAAAGAAGCTACTACCTTCTATATAGATACCAAAACCAGACGTCTGAAAATTAATGTAGAAAGATTACAGCGTAAATCGGATAGTTTAGAATATCTACTCAACCGAAAAACCATTAGCACACTATCCGCTAATAGAGACTTGTTAAACGTGAACCCAGCTTTTACCACAGCCGGTGCCGATGTGGAAATTAGTAATAGGGACAAAGTAATCCTTTCTACCATCTACGGAGAAGTGGTCAAAAACCTAGAAATCAGTAAAACAGCCTTGATTCAGGAAACACCAACGGTACAATTGGTAGACCAGCCGGAATTGCCACTGAAAAAGAATAAAATGGACTGGTGGATGGCGATTGGGATTGGGATGGTGATTGTTGCAATTGGGGTGGGTGGATACTTACTTTTTTTTACGAGAAAATAAGCTAACAAATAATATATTATATTCGCACCCGCTTCTCTCCCCGGGACGAATATGATTAAAGTTTAATAAGTGGTTTATTGAATTGTAAAATTCAAGAATTTAAGGGTAAAAAAATATCGATATTAATTGTTGGCAATTATAGCATTAATTTAAAATGGATGTTTATGTTTAAAAAGGTCAATATTGTACCAAGATGGATGATTCTATTGTTGGACTTAAGCGTAACCAAATTATCCCTATTTCTTGCCATAGTTATTAAACAAAATTTGAGTTTAATTGGCATTGGTTGGAAACCTCTTATTAATACACTGCTATTAATGGGGATCATAAATACGGTTGTTTTTGGGGCAATGAAAACTTTTGCGGGAATTGTAAGATATACTGGTTTACAAGACGCCATTAGGATTGCCATTTCTATATTTATTTCTTCGATTGTATTGTTATTATTTGGTATTTATACTATCAATTCTACGGAAGAATTTATTCTTAATAATGTTGTAATCATTTTATATGCAACATTTAGTTTCTTAGGTTTAATTTCATATAGAGTTTTTGTAAAATTTGTTTTTGCATTTTCACGTAATTACAAGATGCAAAAAAAATATGTGGTGATTTTTGGTGCTGGGGAAGCTGGGGTTGCAACAAAAAGGGTATTAGAACATGATACTCAAAATAATATAAGCTTACTTGCTTTTATAGATGATGATAAAAAGAAAAATAAAAAGGTTTTAGATGGTATACCAATTGTAACGTTAAAAGAGTTGGCTAATCTTGTAAAGGATCAACCTATAGATGAGTTGGTTATTGCCAGTTTTGTAATTTCAACAAAAAGGAAAAATGAGTTAGTAGATTTCTGTTTGGATCATGACATAAAAGTTCTAAATGTACCTCCATATAGTCAATGGACGGAGGGGTCATTTGCATCTAGGCAATTGCGAGTTATCAAAATTGAAGAGTTACTTGAAAGGGAAACTATACATATTGACAACGAGGAAATTAGACATCAGATTGCAAAGAAAAGGGTATTGGTTACTGGAGCAGCGGGTTCAATCGGAAGTGAAATTGTGAGACAATTGCTTCCTTATCATCCAGAAATGATCATACTTTGTGATCAAGCTGAAACGCCCTTACACGCATTAGAATTAGAATTAAACGAAGCAAAAACTAATGTTAACTATATTCCTTTTTTGGCGGATATTACCAATGAACAAAGGATGGAATATTTGTTTGAGCAATTCAAACCTAATTATGTTTATCATGCAGCAGCTTACAAGCATGTGCCAATGATGGAGATCTGTCCATCAGAGGCAATTAAAAATAATATTATTGGAACTAGGAATATTGCTGATTTAGCCGTTAAGTATCATGTTGAAAGATTTGTAATGGTGTCAACAGATAAAGCAGTTAATCCAACAAATGTAATGGGTGCATCAAAGCGATTGGCAGAAATTTATGTACAAGGATTATCAAAACTAAAAACACACTCTACAAGATTTATTACAACGCGTTTTGGAAATGTTTTAGGCTCTAATGGTTCAGTCATTATTAGATTTAAGGAACAAATTGAGTCTGGAGGACCAGTTACTGTAACACATCCTAATATTACTAGATATTTTATGACAATACCTGAAGCTTGTGGATTGGTGCTAGAAGCTGGTAGTATGGGAAACGGAGGTGAAATTTTTGTATTTGATATGGGGCAACCCGTTGCAATTGCAGAATTAGCCAAGAAAATGATTCGGTTATATGGACTAATCCCCAATATTGACATTAATATCAAATACACGGGTTTAAGACCAGGGGAAAAATTATACGAGGAATTATTAAGTGATGAAGAAAGTACCATTCCTACACATCATCAAAAAATATTAATTGCTAAAGTTAGGCCGGTTGAATTTGAACAAATTGAACCTCATTTTAATTCATTTAATGACTTATTGAAAAAGTCAGAATCTGAAATGATGCTAGTTACAAAAATGAAGGAGTTAGTGCCTGAATTTGTAAGTAATAATAGTGTTTTTGAAGAATTAGACACTAAAGGCAAAATTGTTCAAATGTAAATTTCAAATTGAAATAGGAATTAAATTTATAGAATGGAAAAAAAATCTACAATTTTATCTGTGACGGCACATCCGGATGATGAAGTGCTTGGATTTGGTGCTACTGCGGCTAAATTGTCTGCAGATGGTCATACCGTTGTAAATTGTATTTTATCTGGAGATGTAAATGCAAGAAGATATAGACCAGAGGATGACGAATTAATGGGGCATATTAGAGAAGCACAGGCTATCATGAATTGTCAACCTGCTATTCTTGGCAGTTTTCCAAATATTCAATTTAATATGGTTCCTCATATTGAATTAGTTCAGTTTATTGAAAAAGTAATTGAAGAAGTTCAACCGGATTATATTTTTACCCATCATCCTGGTGATATGAATAATGATCATTTTCATGTTTCTAAAGCATGCCAGGCTGCGTCAAGATTATACCAACGAAAACCTGTAAAGCGTATATCAGGTTTGTATTTTATGGAAATATTGTCTTCTACAGATTGGGCATATCATGATAGTGGCAGTCAATTTACTCCAAATACATTTTTTGAGGTTGGAGAAGAATATCTTAACATTAAACTTAAGGCACTATTTGCGTATAAAGGTATTATGAGAGATTTTCCTCACCCAAGATCAGTAGAAATTGTTAAGGGAATTGCTGCATACAGAGGTGGGCAGTCTGGGTTGAACTATGCAGAGGCATTTCAATCTGTTTTTCAGTTATTAAAAGTATAAATTAATGTATAGTTTATTTTTTAAAAGGGGTTTAGATATTTTAATTTCAGGAATTGCTATCATTATTCTTTCTCCAATATATATTATTACAGGAATAGTAATTTATTTACAAGATTTTGGACCAATCATTTTTAAACAACAACGAATTGGTCAAAACGGGAACCATTTTCTTTTTTTCAAGTTTAGGAGTATGCCAGTAAATACTCCCAATGTACAATCTACTGATGTTTCAAAACTTAAAATAACCCCATTTGGAAAAATAATCAGAAGGACAAGTATTGATGAACTTCCACAGTTATTTAATATTTTAATTGGGGATATGAGTATTGTTGGTCCAAGACCAAGTATATCTACGCAAATAAATCTAATTGAATTACGAAAGACTAATGGATCTTTATCATTAAAGCCGGGATTGACAGGGTATGCTCAAATTAATTCTTACGATTTTATGCCTGAAACAGAAAAAGCAAAATTTGATGGTTATTATTTTAAGAATATCAGTTTTTTATTGGACTTGAAAATTATCTTTTCAACCTTTTTGTACTTACTCAAAAAGCCGCCAACTTACTAAACACAAATATAATTTTATGAAATTTGGATTTGTAACTTGTGTTCAACTTGGATTGTCCTGTATTGAAGCCGTTCATAGTATTGGGGGAAAGTTTGATTTATTTATGACATTGCATGATCATAAATCAAAACAGAAATCAGCTAGGATTTATTTGGATGAAGTAAGCAATAAAACAAATACACCATTAATTAAAATAAATCATATAAATGACCAAGAAGTAGTTAATGCAATAAAGGACTATGATTTAGATTGGTTGTTTATTATCGGGTGGTCTCAGATAGCAAAACCTGAAACTTTTAATGCTTCAAAATTTGGAACAATTGGAGCTCATCCTACGCTTTTGCCGATTGGAAGAGGGCGGGCAGCAATTCCCTGGGCTATAATAAAAGGGTTAGATAAAACAGGAGTTTCCTTTTTTAAAATGGATGAAGGTGTAGATACAGGGCCTATACTAGGGCAATATGAAATCCCTATTAATGAAAAGACAACTGCTACAGAATTATATAAGGATGTTGATAAAGCGCATGAAACTTTAATTAAAAATTTGTGGGGCAAATTAGTAGAAGGTAAGTTTGAATTGAAAATCCAAGATGAAACATTAGCAACATATTGGGAAGGGAGAACACCTGAAGATGGATTGTTGAATAAAGAAATGTCTGTTAATCAAGTATCTACCCTTGTAAGAGCTACAACCAAACCATATCCTGGAGCTTATATAATGGAAAATGGTTCTAAAGTGATTATTTGGAAAGGTGAAATTGGAATGACTTCAGGTAAGCATCTTCAATTTGTGGATGGTATTTATACAGGTACCATATATGATGAAGTAAAAGAATAAATGTTGTATTATTCAAAATGAAATAAATTGAACAAAGTTTCAAGTTTAATCTATGGATTTGGAGGACATGGTAAAGTATTAGCAGAAGCTCTAACTTTTAATGCTGAATTTATAGTTGGAGTTTTTGATGATCAACCAATAGAATCAACCCGAAATGTAATATATCTAGGTACATATAATCCCAATATCTATCCTGAATTACCAATTATACTAGGAGTTGGAAATAATAATGTAAGAAAGCAATTATTACAATTTATAAAACATCGTTTTCAAAGTTTTATTCACCCCTCCGCTCAAGTTGCGAAAAGTGTAAAAATTGGAAAAGGTTCTGTGATTTTGCAAAATGCAGTTATTCAAGCTAATTCAGTTATAGGTGATCACGTTATTATAAACATGGGATCTATGGTTGATCACGATAATATAGTAAAAGATTTTGTTCATGTATCCCCACTTTGTTATGTGGGAAGCAATTCGATTATTTCAGAACTTACCTGTTTAGAGCCTTGTTCCAGAATTGCTAGATTTTCTCAGGTTTGATAGGCAGTAAGCTTTATTCAGTCATTTAATTTATCTTGAGGTTCTCAAATGATTCATAAATGCCCAATTGGTTAAAGATATTTGTTCGGTATTTATTTGACTTCTTGTCTTTTATACTTGTATTAATTGGGGCTCCAATTTTATATCTTGGTAGAAAATATGGAATCAAAAATTTCCCCATTCAGAATTGGATTCTTAGAAAAATGGGATTGTTTCCAATTTTAAACTACTACTATGAGCCAAAATTTATTTATAAGAAAGATTTTGACTTTAATCAAATCAGAAACATCCCTTTTGATATTGATCTTCACAAACAACTTTCACATCTTGATCAATTAATAAATTCCGTTGAATTAAATACATTTCCCACAGACCAACCAATAAACCCCAATGGTGTATACGTTAACAACCCAAACTTTGGAGCAGGTGATGTAGATCTTTACTATCTTTTAATCCGTAAGTTCAAGTCACGCAAAATCATTGAAGTAGGGTCAGGTTATAGCACCATGGTTTGTTTAAAAGCAATAGAACAGAATAATCAAGAAGGTATTCAAACTGAACTTACTTGTATTGAACCCTTTGAAATGCCCTTCCTTAATCATGAGAAAAACATAACCCTAATCAGAAAGCCTGTTGAAGAAGTGGGTATTGATTTGTTCCAAGACCTAGAAGAGAACGATATTCTCTTTATTGACTCCTCACATATAATCCGCCCTGGAAATGATCTTTTGCATATTTTCTTTGAGATTTTGCCCATGCTTAAAAAGGGTGTGATTATTCATATTCATGATATTTTCTCACCAAGACATTATCCAAAAGAATGGTTAACCGAGAAAATGCGCTTCTGGAACGAGCAATATTTGCTAGAAGCATTCTTGCACAATAATCATGATTATCAAGTACTATTTACTGCTAATCATTTAGTGAAGGTCCATTATGAAGATGCCAAGAAAGTACTCATCCATCTCCAGCCCAATTCTGAGCCATCCTCATTCTGGATGCAAAAAATCAACTAGTTTAATATTGAGGACTAACAGCCTTCCAAGGTTGAGACTTGTCCAACTCAACTACAGCTTCCAATTCATCTTTGAAGAAGGGGAATAGATTTCCCAAATTGTAAAATAGGTTTCTAAGTCTACCTCTAATATCTTTAGGTGCAAAATATTTGTACCTATAAGTATCAATCTCTACTTTAAATCCATCTGATAAGTAAGCAAAATATTTGTTGATTTCTGAAGCGCTGTATTCCTTCCAATGATGACCATAGGTTACATTGCCAAAAATCATATCTAGGTTTATGCCTACTCCTTTTAACAACAAAAGGTTTTTTAGCGTCCTGACTATATTATATATGGTTAAGGAATTTGGAGTAGTAATATAAATGAAACCTTGATTTTTTAGTAATCTGTAAATATGTTTCCAAAAATCTATTGGATTAAAAGTGATATGTTCTAAAATCTCAGTAAACAGAATAATATCATATTCATCAGTTTTCTCTAGAATAGCAGATAAGGTTGTCAAATCATTCTCAATGATTGAGTGAAGTTGGTGTTTTTTTATTCTCTCTTGAACAAAGTCTAATTCCGTAAAAACACCAACATCCATAGCATGTACCTTGTAACCCAAAAATGTCAATAATAATGAACTATGAAGATAGTGACTTCCAATATCCAAAATTAAAGCTCCAGGTTCGGCCTTTTTAACAATGGTTGTTGCCATTCTTTCAAACCGTTTCTTGTGAAATCTGAAATATTCAATGTCTTGACCATTTTTAGTGGCTATAACAATTTCTTCTACCTTTAATAAAGCCTTTTCAATTGATTCCTTATTGTTAAAAATCATAGTATACGTGGTCAATGAACCCCAAAACTAAGATATTCCCTACATTTGCCCACATGTCAAAGCCTGTTTTCAAGATTATCAACAAATCAAACAATCCTTTGCCGCAATATGCTACGGAGGGGAGTTCTGGAATGGATATCAGGGCTTGGTTAGAAGCGCCATTGCATTTAAAACCCATGGAAAGGAGTTTGGTGCCAACGGGTTTGTTTTTAGAACTAACAGAAGGTTATGAAGTGCAAGTAAGACCCAGAAGTGGCTTGGCTCTAAAGCAGGGTATTACTTGTCTTAATTCACCTGGTACAGTTGACGCGGATTATAGGGGTGAATTAAAAGTGATCTTGGTCAATTTGTCTGGCGAGACTCAAATCATTGAATCTGGAGATAGAATCGCCCAAATGGTCTTTGCACAAGTAACCATGGTTGCCCTAGAAGAAACAAACGATATTAATGAAACGGCTAGAGGCACTGGAGGCTTTGGTCATACAGGAAAAAAATAAATATGCTCAAAAACATTCTAGGAATATTGGTGCTTCTATTTTCTTTTGCGGCTTGTAAGTCAGTGAAGAAAGTGCAAAAAATGGAAACGGAAATCTTTAAAAAAGATACTGCTCAAACCGTTGTTATTGCGGAAGCCCCAAAAGTAGATTCTGCAGCCATTGTAAAAGACATCATGGGCAAATTGGTTAGAAGAAGGGTACAATACAAAACCTTTAACGCCAAGATTAATGTAGACTATGAGGGAGCTGAGAATTCTCAGAAGATGACGGCCTATGTAAGTTTGAAAAAAGACAGCGCCTTGTTTGTGAAAATTGCCGTATCACCTTATGGCGTGGTCATGAACATTTTTGTTAACAAGGATTCTGTGATCCTAGTTAGAACAAAGGGAGAGAAGTCTATTCAATACCAAACAATTAGCTACTTACAAGAAGAAACCCATATTCCATTTGACTTTAAAACCTTGCAGGATATTTTGGTGGGAAACCCCATCTTTTTAGATAGTAATGTGGTGTCTTATAAGTCCGGAACTTCTCAATTGTTGGTGTATATGGTGGGCGATCTGTTTAAGAACTTGGTCACTTTGGATAATACAGAGTTCAAAGTCTTACACAGCAAGTTGGATGATGTAGATGATCAACGCAATAGGACCTGCGATATTACGTTAAGTGACTATGTAAATGTGAACGGATACCAATTCTCCACCAATCGGAAAATTTCTGTTTCTGAAAAGTCAAAACTGGATATTGGTCTTGAGTTTAAACAATACAATTTTGATGAGCCCATGGCTTACAGGTTTGAGATTCCTAAGAATTATAAAACCAAGAAGCCTGCACCAAAATCCACAACAAAAGGCAAAAAATAAGGACGTTCAAGATTATGTTGAAAAGGTTTAGCATTATATTATTTATCACACTTGCCATTAGCACTTTGGCCCAATCTCAGCAGCCGCAGGGTACAAGAGAAGACCTGCAAAAAAAAGAGCAGGACCTTAGGCGTGAATTAGCAGAGCTGAACAATATGATGGTTCAAACACAGAACAACAAAAAATTGTCTCTGAAACAATTGGCCATTATCAAGAAAAAAATCAACCAACGGGAAGACTTGGTCAATACCATCAATAAACAAGTGCGGCAGTTGGATGAGACCATCTTTAATAATGAGCGTGATATTTATAGGCTTGGCAAAGAATTGGATACTCTAAAGATCAAATATGCCAAGAGCATTGTTTTTGCTTATAAGAATAGAAGTAGTTACGAATACCTGAATTTTCTTTTTTCTGCAGATGATTTTAATGACGCCATTAAGCGTATAACTTATTTGAAAAGCTATAGGCAAAACAGGGAAACTCAGGCCAATACCATTGCCAAAACAGAGTCTTACTTAAAGGAAAAAATAGGATCACTCAGTTCCAATAAAAAAGAAATGAGTGCCACATTGGTCAAACAAAGTGAGCAGCTCAAAGACCTACAAGACGATAAAAAAGAGCAAGACCAAGTAGTAGCTCAATTAAAGAGCAAGGAGCGCGAGATTGGTAACCAAATCAAGGACAAGGAGAAGCAACGTCTGAAAATGCAACAGGCCATGACGGCCATTATCCGTAGGGAAACTGAGGAAGCTAATAGAAGGGCTAAATTGGCTCAACAAAAAGCTATTGACGATGAGAAGAAGCGTGTAGCCGCAGCCAATGCTAATAAACCCGCCCCATCGCCAACGGCCCCTGCAACCACAACCCCTAAAGAGAATACACCAGCCCCAAATAATAGACCCAAATTGGGTAATGAAACGGTAACTGGAGTTGCTACTGCTCCAAAGGACAATAGCCGTTCTTATTCAGCATTAGAGACTACTCCTGAAGGAAGAGAAACCTCCATCAAGTTTGAGAACAACAAGGGAAGATTGCCTTGGCCAGTAGATGCGGGTGTTGTAACAACAAGGTTTGGCACTGAGAATATTCCTGGAACCAAACTAGTGCAGAAAAGCGATGGGATTGAAATTGCACTCCCATCTGGTTCAGCTATTAAGAGCGTTGCTGATGGTATTGTTACTTATGCAGGTGATATTGGTGGGGACCAAGTGGTCTTTGTAAAACACGGTAAATACTTCACTAGTTATAGTCACTTGTCTAATATTACCGTTTCTGTTGGTCAGGAAGTAAAAGCAGGTTCTGTACTTGGCCGTTCTGGCAATGGTTTGGATGGAGAAGGCTCTTTGTTGTTCATGGTGAATAATGAAAAAGCAACACCACTGAATCCAGAATCTTGGCTCAAATCCCGTAGATGATTTTTCGCTGATTTATAATATCTTGAGGCAAATACTTGCCATGTCTCAATATATTTTGTCCTTTGACCAAGGTACCACTAGTAGCCGCGCCATTGTTTTTGACAAACAAGGATCCATTATAGCGGTAGCACAAAAAGAATTCACACAGATTTTTCCTCAGCCAGGTTGGGTAGAGCACGACGCCAATGAAATCTGGAGCACTCAATTAGGAGTGGCAGCTGAAGCCATAATCAAAGCCGGTCTAACCGTAAAAGACATTGCCGCTATAGGTATTACAAACCAACGTGAAACAACCGTGGTTTGGGACAAAGCCACAGGTCAACCAATACACAATGCCATTGTTTGGCAGGATAGAAGAACCGCAGCATTTTGCGATAGTCTCAAAGCCCAAGGCAAAGACAAACTGATACAACAAAAAACAGGCCTGGTTATAGATGCTTATTTCTCAGCCACCAAGGCCAAGTGGATTCTAGACAATGTAGCAGGAGCAAGGGAAAGGGCTGAAAAGGGGGAACTCTGTTTTGGAACCATTGACACTTGGCTTGTTTGGAAACTAACCAATGGTCAGGTGCACGTTACCGATGTTTCAAATGCCTCCAGAACCATGCTCTATAATATCCATGACCTTACTTGGGATCAGGAATTACTAACCATTTTTAATATTCCAGCCGCCATGCTACCTACTGTAAAAAGCAGCAGTGAAGTCTATGGGCATACCCAAAACTTACTTACAGCTCATAGTATTCCCATTGCGGGAATTGCCGGAGACCAACAATCAGCCCTTTTTGGACAAATGTGTACACACCCTGGGATGGTCAAAAACACTTATGGAACGGGCTGTTTTATGCTCATGAATACTGGCGAGAAAGCCGTTCCATCAACCCATAACTTATTGACAACCATCGCCTGGCAGGTAAATGGGGTTACCCATTATGCTTTAGAAGGAAGTGTATTCATAGCTGGGGCCGTAGTTCAGTGGCTGCGCGATGGTTTAAAAATTATCAGAACCGCATCGGAAGTAGAAGCCCTGGCAGCAGAAGTGCCCGATAGTGGCGGCGTTTATGTAGTTCCAGCCTTTGCTGGTCTTGGCGCACCCTATTGGAACCAGCACGCCAGAGGGACCATTGTAGGGATTACCCGCGGCACAACTGGAGCCCATTTTGCCCGTGCTGCCCTTGATAGCATTGCTTATCAGACTATGGACGTGCTCAAAGCCATGGAAGCCGATTCTGGAATCTCGATTAAGGAGCTGAGAGTGGATGGAGGAGCAACGGGTAACAATCTATTAATGCAGTTTCAAAGCGATATGTTAGACACCAAAGTGGTTAGACCTGTGGTCATTGAAACAACCGCCATCGGCGCAGCCTATTTGGCCGGATTGGCGGTAGGATTCTGGTCTAACTTAGAAGAAATTCAAGCCCAATGGCAGATGGAGAGGGTGTTTAGCCCTGAAATGCCAGCAGAGCAACGTGAAGAATTGGGTGCGGGCTGGAAAAAAGCAATAAATGCGGCAGTGAGTTGGTGAAAAACTGGGTGCGCACTAAGACTCGATTATTGATTTAAATTCAACTAAATCAATAGTTTTTGACAAACAGATTTGTTAAAACAATGCTCCAAACCTATATTTGCGGCTGCTTAGTTAGAATCCTTTAACCTCCCCGAAAGGCGCTACTAACTTATTGATTATTTAGTTTTATAATAACTTCAGGTTATTCACTTAATATTTTCTAAAATTCTTGGCAGTGATAAGAATTTTATATCGTTTTGACCTCTAATTGTGATTGAGGAAGGCGAAGCCATTTTTAAAACAATAAATTGATATTTGAATATGTATAAAAACAATGCGATTAAAATTTTATTGACAATATGTATTTCTTTATTAGGGTTTATTAATTCATACTCTCAAGACATATTGAAAGGAAAAGATTTAAGCCAGTTGAAAGTTGAAATGATTTCAGCAAGTGATTTGAATAAATTAAAATCACAACTATCTTCTGCAGGTTTAAGCTTAGATCAAGCTGAGCAGTTGGCCATTAGCAAGGGTATGTCACCTTTAGAAGCTTCAAAATTAAAATTAAAATTATCAACTAGTAATGCAGTTTCTGATTCAAAAACCTCTGAAGCAAATAGTTCTATAAGAGAAAATAGTGAGCAGGATCAGTTAGATAATAGTAAAGTTGATAGAAAAGTCATTAGTAATAATCCTTTAATATTTGGATCAGAATTATATTCTGGCTCGGTTTTAAGTTTTGAGCCTAATTTAAAAATGGCAACACCTGTTAATTATATATTGGGGCCAGAAGATCAAATTCAAATTTCTGTTTTTGGAACACAAGAATATAATGGTATACATACAATAACTCCAGATGGTACTGTAAATATTCCTAATATAGGTGAGATTAAATTACTTGGACTTTCTATAGAAGCGGCTACTCAAAAGTTGAAAAATGTGATGGGGAATAGCGTGTATACCTATTTAAAAACTGGGGGTGCAAAAATTGTAGTTACTTTAAGTAAGATTAGAACAATATCTATTACCATAATTGGTAGTAGTAAACCAGGAAATTATAAAGTTTCCTCCCTTTCTTCGGTATTCAATGCTCTTTTCATTGCGGGAGGTCCATCAAGTTTGGGAAGTTTTAGAGAAATTGAATTAATACGTAATAATAAGTTAGAACGAAAAATTGATTTATATCATTTTTTAATTGAAGGAAGTCAAGCTGATAATGTTTCACTAAAAGACAATGATGTAATTCGAATTCCCACCTACAAAACAAGGATTGAAATCAAAGGGGAAGTAAAGCGTCCAGGAATATTTGAAGTGTTGCCTGGAGAAAATCTTTCTAATATCCTAACATTTGCTTCTGGATTTACTGATAATGCTTATATGGGTTCTCTCAAAATTTTTCAAAGAAATGAAAAAGAACGACAAATACAAGATTTAATAAGCTCAGATTATAATAGATATAAACCTCAATCTGGAGATATTGTTGAAGTCTCCAAAATACTTGATAGGTATAAAAATAGAGTTACAATTAATGGAGCCGTGTACAGGCCAAATCAATACGAGTTAACTAGTAATTTGCATGTGTCGGATCTGATTGGCAAAGCAGATGGTTTAAAACAAGACGCCTTCCTTGAACGTGGTCAAATTCTAAGACTAAAAGAGGATTTAACTAAATCAATTTTATCTTTTGATGTCAAAAAGGCGTTAAGTGGCGATCCTTTAAATAATATCTTGTTACAGAAAGAAGATGAAATTTACATTATTTCTATCAACGAATTAAAAGATAAGTTTCAAGTAACAATTCAAGGTGAAGTTAGATCTCCTGGAAAGTACAATTTTGTAGAGAAACTTACATTGAAAGATTTAATCCTCCAGTCTGGAGGATTTACTGATGCAGCATTTAAGAAAATTGAAATTGCTAGGATTTTAAAACGCGATAGTTTAACGTCAACAGATAATAAAACAAGTATAATTTTAAAAACCGAAATCAATGAACTTGATTTAAGTATTTCAAATTCTGCAAATATTCCTCTTGAAGCAATGGATGTTGTTACCGTGAGAAGAATTGCGGGTTATCTACTTCCAGAGTCTGTTATTATTAATGGTCAAATTCAATATCCTGGTCCATACACACTTGGGAATTCTTCAGAAAGGGTTAGTGATATTTTAAAAAGAGCGGGCGGTTTTTCTCCTGATGCGTATCCCGAAGGAGCCTTTTTGAAAAGATTCAAATCAGTATTAGAAATAGAAAAAGCAAAAGAAGCAGTTGAGAAATTACAAAAATCTACTTTTGATTCCACTGTTAAAACTCAAACTGACATCTTGCGCAATTTTGATAAAATCCCATTGAATATGGGAGAGATATTGAAAAACCCTGGAAGTCTTGAAGACATTGTCTTGAAATATGGAGATGAAATATATATACCAAAATTTGATGGCCAAGTTAAAATTAATGGGGAAGTGCTTTTTAGTACTCAAGTTTCATATCAGTCTAGTAAAGGTTTCTCTGATTATATTGATGCTGCAGGTGGATATACCTCTAGTGCCTTAAAATCTAAAGCATTTATTGTTTACGCAAATGGAATGGCATCTTCTACTAAAAAATTCATGTTTTTTAAATCTTATCCAAAAGTAAAACCAGGCTCAGAAATTGTAATTCCTAAAAAACGTGAAAAGAGAGCAAGCTCTACTGCGGAGATTATTGGAATAGCTAGTACTTTAGCTAGTTTGGCAGGTGTAACAATTGCTCTGCTTAAATTGTAAAGCAGAATTGGTATAATTTAAATTCTATTTAATGTCAGATTTAATAAATATGAAAGAAGGAGATAAAACAATAAAAGATTTCATTATCTCACTTATAAATCTATTTGCTTTCGTAATTGGAAAAATTAAAATTATCATTTTAGTAGCTCTAATTGGAGGAGGTATAGCTGTTGGGTATTCACTTTTCCAAAAACCCATTTATATAGCAACATTTAGTTTTGCATTAGAAGATGAAAAAAGCGGTGGCGGAGGATTATCTGGAGCATTAGGATTAGCTAGCTCACTTGGTTTGGATATTGGAAGTAGTGCGGGTGGTGCATTTACGGGGCAAAATTTGATGGAATTAATTAAAAGTAGAACTGTTATTGAAAAAGCATTATTGAATCCAATAAGTATTGAGGGCAAATCAATTTCCTTATTATCTTATTATATTAAATTTAAGGAGTTAGATAAAAAATGGACTAAAAATGCCGAATTGTCTAAAATAAGATTTGATCCATATATGGATAGGTCAAAATTCAATTTTAAACAAGATAGTATTGTAGGGGAAATATATGAAGATGTTTCAAAAATTGGTGGAATTTTGAATATACTACAAAAAGAGAAAAAAAGCAGTATAATTCAAATTGAAGTAAGGTCTACGAATGAATTGTTTTCTAAAAATTTTGCTGAAAGTATAGCATCTGTCGTTTCTGATTTTTATATTCAAACAAAAAGTAAAAAAGCAGCTTACAATGTTGCTATACTTCAAAAACAAGTTGATAGTGTTAGAGCAGAATTAAATTTTGCAATTACTGGTGTTGCTGTAGCAAACGAAAATACATTCAATTTAAATTCTGCCCTGATAGTTAAACGTGTGCCATCTTCAAAAAAACAAATAGATGTACAGGCTAATACTGCAATTTTGACTCAATTAGTAACCAATTTGGAATTAGCAAAAGTTTCATTATTAAAAGAAACTCCACTTATTCAAGTGATTGATAGACCAATCTTACCACTTAAGAAAGAGAGACTAGGTAAAGCAAAAAGTTTAGTAATTGGAGCATTTTTATCTGGACTTTTTGCAACATTTTTTTTAATTGCTAGAGATAGGTTTACTAGGATAATGAATTCAAAATAAAAATATTTTTTAATTTATAATACATATCAAAAATGGATTTCGGAAATATTAAAATTGGAATAGTTGGATTGGGTTATGTAGGTCTTCCTTTGGCAGTTGAATTTGGGAAAAAGTTTCCAGTTATGGGTTTTGACATTAATGTAGAAAGAGTTGCCAATTTGAAAGATGGAATTGATAAAACACTTGAAACAAATAAAGAAGAAATTGAAAATTCCAAATATTTAAATTTCACTAGTGAAATTAGCGAAATTAAGGACTGTAATGTATTTATAGTTACGGTACCTACACCAATCAATCAATTTAAATCTCCTGATTTAACGCCTTTATTAATGGCAACAAGAATGATTGGTAAGATATTAAAACCAAAAGACATTGTTATTTATGAAAGTACAGTATATCCTGGTTGTACAGAGGAGGATTGTGTGCCTGTTTTAGAAGAGAATAGCAATTTGGTTTATAATTCTGATTTTTTCTGTGGTTATTCACCAGAAAGAATCAACCCTGGTGATAAAGTAAATACACTTACAACTATCAGAAAAGTTACTTCAGGATCAACACCTGAGATTGCTGATTTTGTAGATGATCTATATGGTTCAATTATCAAGGCGGGTACTTTTAAGGCTGCTAGTTTGAAAGTAGCAGAAGCAAGTAAAGCTATTGAAAATGCACAGCGCGATGTTAATATTTCCTTTGTAAATGAGCTAGCATTGATTTTTGATAAAATCGGAATAGATACACAGGATGTGTTGGAAGCTGCAGGAACAAAATGGAATTTTTTGAAATATCAACCTGGCCTAGTTGGTGGGCATTGTATTGGGGTTGATCCTTATTATTTAGCACACAAAGCAGAGTCACTTGGGTATCATCCTCAAGTAATTCTTTCAGGTCGGAGGGTTAATGATAATATGGGAATGTTTGTTGCAAATAAGCTTGTTAAGTTGATGATTGAAAAGGGGCATCAAATAAAAGGAGCAAACGTGTTAATCTTGGGAATAACATTTAAAGAAAATTGTCCCGATATTAGAAATACAAAAGTTGTTGATATTTATAATGAATTAAAACAATTTAAAATTAATGTTGATATTTATGATCCATATGCGAGTTTTGATGACGTTAAACATGAATATGGGATAAATATATTGTCCAAAGTAGATGATATAAAGTATGATGGTATTATACTTGCTGTTGCGCATGAACAATTTAAATATGAAATCGATTTTTTAAAGTATAAGACTTCTGGCGCTATAATTTTTGATACAAAGTCTTTTATTATGAGAGATTTGATAGATGGTAGATTATAAAAAAATAGATTAAATTTATTCTAATGTTAAACAACAAATCAATTTTAATTACAGGTGGAACAGGTTCTTTAGGTAAAGAATTAGTTAAAACTATTTTGGCTAAATGGCCTAATGTTTCAAGATTAATTGTTTATTCCCGTGATGAACAAAAGCAATTTCAAATGGCTCAAGACTTTCCTGAAAGTGAATATCCTGCTATGCGATATTTCATTGGCGATGTAAGGGATTATGAAAGGCTTAAAAGAGCTTTTATCGGAGTAGATTATGTAATTCATGCTGCTGCAATGAAACATGTTCATATTGCTGAGTACAACCCAGATGAATGTGTTAAAACAAATGTTGGTGGTGCTGAAAATGTTATTAAAGCAGCTTTAGAATCATCGGTAAAAAAAGTCGTTGCTTTATCAACAGATAAAGCATGTGCTCCAATAAATTTGTATGGTGCAACAAAACTTGCTTCAGACAAATTATTTATTGCTGCAAATAATATTAGGGGGAAGCAAGATATAAGCTTTTCTGTAGTGCGTTATGGAAATGTGATGGGATCAAATGGGTCAGTAATTCCATTCTTTCTTAAGAAAAGAACAAATAAGTTTCTTCCTATTACAGATCCTAATATGACTAGATTTAATATCTCACTTACCGGGGGTGTAGATATGGTTTTACATGCAATGGAATATGCTTGGGGAGGAGAACTTTTCGTGCCCAAGATTCCATCATATAAAATTTTAGATATTGCCACAGCTGTTGACCCAACTTGCGAGCAAAGGATTGTAGGGATTAGACCAGGCGAAAAAATTCATGAGGAAATGATTACAAGTTCAGATTCATTTACAACTTATGACCTTGGTAAATATTATGTGATTCTTCCACAAATACCAAAATGGAATTTAGATGATTTTATAAAACATTTTGGCGCTGTAAAAGTTCCAGTAGGTTTTAAATACAATTCAGGCGATAATGAAGAATGGGAAACTGTAGATAGTTTGAGAAAATTGATAAAAATGCATGTTGATTCAAATTTTGAATAAAGTATGAATATTGTAGCAATTGTCCAAGCTAGAACAGGATCTACTAGATTTCCTAATAAAGTTTTTAGTAATTTATCTGGTTATCCTTTGATTTGGCATGTTTTTAATAGGTTGAAACTGTCAAAATATATTACAAAATTTATTTTAGCAACAACAACTAATCCCAATGATGATTCTTTGGAAAAATGGGCTATCGATAACGGTATTACTGTTTTTAGAGGAAGCGAAAATAATGTTTTAAGTAGATTCTATTATGCTGGAATAGAGGCTAAAGCCGATATAGTTGTTAGAATTACAGCCGATGACCCATTCAAAGATTATACAATTATTGATTGTGTTATTGAAATGTTGCTGAATGGAAAATTCGATTTCGCCTATAATAATAATCCTCCTTCTTTTCCAGAAGGCTTAGATACCGAAGTATTTACAATGGAAGCATTGAAAACTGCATTTCAAAATTCTGATTCTGATTTTGAAAAAGAACATGTTACTCAATATTTTTACAGAAATAAAGGAAAATTTAGTCAACAAAATTTTGAAAACGATTCTAATATATCATATTTAAGATGGACTATTGATACAGAATTAGATTTTCAAATGGTTTCCGAAGTTTACAACAATTTATTTAAAGAGTCTGAAATATTTCTGACTCAAGACATTTTAAACTATCTTGATAAAAATCCAAATCTTTCTAGTTTAAATTTGAATGTCAAAAGAAGTGAAATGTATAAATAATAAATATGAAAAGAATATCTGATTTAGAAAGAAAGTATGTTTTAGATGTTTTAGATAACGAGTTTAATACAAGTAAAAATAGTATCTATAACAATAAATTAGAAGCAGCTTTCGCTAGTAAATTTAAAATGAATTATGCAATTGGTCAGATTAATGGCACTGCTACATTGCATACAGCTTTACATGCTATTGGAGTTAAACCTGGTGATGAAGTTATAGTCCCACCTCTTACAATGAGTAGTACAGCCTTAGCCGTTTTGCAAAATGGTTCCATTCCTGTTTTTGCTGATGTAGATATTGATACATTTAATATATCTGCAGAATCAATAGCAGAAAAAATTACAAACAAAACAAAAGCAATAATTACTGTTGCACTTTATGGTTTATCTCCTGAATATGATGCAATTCTTGATTTATGTAAAAAACATAATATTGGATTAGTAGAAGATAATGCAGAATGTTTTTTAAGCAAATACAAGGGAAAGTATGTTGGAGAGTTTGGTGATTTTTCAAGTTTTAGTTTCCAAGCTAGTAAGCATTTAACTGCTGGTGAAGGAGGAATGTTACTATGCAATAGTGAAGAGTATGCAAATAATGCAAGAAGATTTAGTAGTTTAGGTTATGCAGGGGTAAGCGCAAAACAAGGAAAAATAACTAGAGAAGATATACAAGATCCACAATATAGTAGACACGTTGCTGTTGGTTTCAACTATAGAATGAGTGAATTGTGTGCAGCTGTAGTATTAGGTCAATTAGAACGTGCTGAAGAGTTAGTAGAAACGCGTATTCAAGTTGCTAAGTTATTTGATAAAGCTATAGAAGGTAGTAATGTTGTTAGGTTGCAAAAAACTCCAGACTATTGTTTAAATACATATTGGAGTTATAGTCTAGTTTTAAATACTGATAAACCTGAAGTCGATTGGTATAAATTCAGAAACCTATTCAAACAGAATGGTGGTGATGGATACTATGCTGCTTGGAAATTATCATATTTTGAGCCATTATTTTTAGAAAAAGTCCAAAATATGCCAGGGGTAACTCAAAAATATGTAAAAGGGCTATGTGTTAATTCCGAATATTTACAACCTAGGATGATACAATTAAAGACAAATTATTGGGATCTTAAAGAAGCTGAAATTCAAGCTGAAATCTTGCAAAAAACATTAAATCAATATTAAATTAATACTCATGAGTAAAGGATTCCCAAAAGAAATTCAAATAGGAAATAAATTAGTTGGTAATGGTCACCCTGCATATTTAATTGCAGAAATTGGTGCAAATTTTGATAATAGTCTTACAAAGGCAAAAGAATTATGTTCTGCTGCAAAAGAAGCAGGCGCAGATTGTGCTAAATTTCAAAGTTTTATTTCTGAGAAAATTGTCTCTGCTAAGGGTTTTGAAAGGATGAATTTGAAAGGAGTTCATGGAACATGGGGAAGACCAGTAAATGAAGTTTTTAAAGATGCAGAGTTTCCTAGGGAATGGCATCATGAAGTAATGGAATATTGTAATAAAATAGGGATTGATTTTTCTTCTTCGCCTTATGATTTTGCTGCCGTGGATTTATGTGTTGATTTGAAAGTTCCTTTTATAAAAATTGGTTCTGGTGAAATAACTTGGTTAGAAATGTTGAAATATATAGCCAAAAAGGACTTACCAATGATTCTTGCTACTGGTGATGCTTCACTTTCTGAAATAGATGAAGCTATTAGAACAATTGAAGAGACAGGGAATAAAAAACTTATTCTTCTACAATGTATCACAAACTATCCTTCCCAAATTGAAAGTGCAAATATTAATGTTTTAAAAACATACCAAAGTGCATTTGATATTTTAACAGGATATTCAGATCATTCTGCAGGTGATTTGGTGATTTTAGGTTCTATTGCTTTAGGCGGATGTGTTGTTGAAAAACATTTTACTTTAAGTAAATTAGATAAAGGACCAGATCATCCGCATTCTATGGATGTGAGTGATTTTACTGAAATGGCCAAAAGAATTAGACTTTTAGAAATAGCAATGGGAAGTAGCAGAAAACTAGTTGTCCCAGAAGAAGAAGAAACTGTTTATGTTCAAAGAAGAGGATTGTATGCAGCAAAAGATATTGCAGAAGGTCAGAAACTTCAATTTGAAGATATTGAGGAACTAAGACCAGCACTTGGAATTTTGCCTAAATACAAACCAACTATTATCGGTAAAACTCTAAACAAAACATTAACTAAAGGAGAACCAATTTTCTGGGAAAATATCGGGTAATGGATTATTCATATTTGTATTTAAATCATCTTGTTTATTCCGAAAAGGTTACAAACGCAGATTGTGTTATTATTTTGGAAGGTGATGGTTTTGAGAGAATTGAACCTTCTGTAGAGTTAATTAAAAATAATATTTCAAAAAATTTAGTTTTTTCTGGGGGGATTTCTAAACCTGAAACTGGCAGTTTCCCCTTCGAAATGTGTCAACCCCAGATAACTAAGTTGATTGAGAAATTAGATTGTAATTTATTTATTGAAGCATTGTCAATGCATACAAGGCAACAAGCTTTGAATATAATTGAAATGGCTTTAGAAAAGTCTTGGAAATCAATTATTTTAGTAGCATCTCAATATCACCAAATAAGAGCATTTCTAACCTTTTTGAAAGTTTTAGAAGAACAAAATCTCTTAAATGTTATTGTAATTCAAAACTATCCAGTTCTTGGTCAAAAATGGTTTTTGGATATGCCTTGGGGAAATCGATTTCAGTTGATGAAAGATGAATATACTAGAATAATAGAATATACAGATAAGGGTCATATTGCAACAACAAATACCGCAATTGAATACTATAAATGGAAAGAATCACTTCAAATAAAGCAAGAGAAATATTAGGAAATAGATTTATTGGAACAAAAGAATTAGATATAGTTTCTGAAAAATTAGGAATCATATCTCCTAGTATTGGAAATATTGAAATTCCAGAAATTCCATTTTCTTTATCAGAAATTGAGAATTTAGATCATGAAACTTTTTTAGTATTATTTTATCCATTTCAAAAAGTTTCGGATAATAAAATAACTATAAATTATTTTAGAAATCATTTTGGTATTGATCCAGATATTAAAGAACCATGTTTATATAATCAAGATTGGTATATAAATGAAGAATTTGCTAATATTTGCAATTGTGAAATGGGTTGGTATATTTTAAGATCTAATGTTTTGGATGTTTCAAGAGCTATTTCTCCAGAAAAGAATAATTTAAATAAATATCCTCCTTCTATTTTACTTACTTATTTTTTCTTTGCAAACTATATATTAAACAATAAAATAGCTTACAAATTTGATTTTGTTTGGACCTCAGATATTGATTGCAACAAGGATCAAATTTATGTTGGGAGGTATTTTGATCCCAAAGGAGTTGCGAAAAATGGCTTTAGCATTCATAGGCATTTATCACTAACTAGCAATTATGCGTCAATTGTATAATTGTTTTTATAATAATGATTAATCTTAAAAAGCTAAAGCTAAGTTCTTCAGTAAATTTCGGAATTGCTTATACATTAGCCTCTGGTATTCAGAAAGGTGTAGGGTTTTTGGTATTCATGTATTTGGGAAGTGTACTTTCTATTTCAGAATACTCTGATTTCGGATTAAAGTTTTCTGTTTATACATTAATTACCTTATTAGCTTCTGCAGGTTTACAGGAATCTGTAGTGAGTCTAATGAATCAAAATAGAGAAGAGCTCAGTATGAATCGATTATATAGAGCTGCCAATTCTATTTTCGTTTATTTTTCTGTTTTTATAGTACTTGTAACAGTTGTTATTTCTTTAGTTATAACAACTGAAAATTATTCATTTAAAAACAATCTTTTAATTGCACTTGGTGCAATCTTTACTTCGTTTTTCCTATTTCAATCGTTAATTATAAGATTAGAAGAAAAACATTTAGATTCTATTACCCTTTCATTTTTCCCTTCTTTACTAGGATATATTTTTGGTTTTGTATTTTTTACTTTTTATAAAACTTCAATTTCTTTTTTTGAAGGGATTGTTTTCATTACTTTTCTTTTGATTTTACTTTTTTCATTTAAGTATAAGGGATTTAAAGGTTTTGGAAATTCTATAACAGATTTAAAAAATATTCTAAATCGTGTCTTGCCTTTTGCAATTATTTCTTTTTGGGGATGGGCTTTAGGATATGGGAACACTTTTATAATTAAATACCTTTTCTTGGATTATGATGTTGCATTATTTGTGTTTATTTATACAATTTCCTCTATAATTCAACTTGTAGCAACATCTATGAATCAAGTTTGGGCTCCTAAATTTTATAAGCTATATAATATCGATAGTATTGAGGAAATTGAAAAGAAAAATATTTTATTCTCTACAGCACAAGGACTCGTTTTAGGAATTTCAGGTCTTACAATATTAATTGCTTTCCCAATTTTAGTTAATCACTTTGAAAAGTTTAACAAATTTGGAAATGCAAAGTTGGAAATGTTTTTTTTATTTTCTGCTTACATTGTTTCTATCCCTTGGTGGCATTGTCAAAATTATTTTATGATTAATGACAAAGGGAAAACTTTGATGAATATTACAATGTTTTCAAGTTTTATTGGTTATGCAATTTGGATAATTTCCATGATTATGTTTGGGAAAATTGGAATTTATTTAGGTTTTTTTATTCAATCTTTTGTTAGGTCAATTTTAGTTTATTATATAGCTTCAAAAAAGTGGCAAATAAAATTTGATTGGAAAGGGATTCTTGTTGGGTTATTTATATTGGCCATTTCATTCATTATAAATATTTAAAATGGATATTAAGTTACTAAAAAAAATATTTTTCGATTTTTTTAAAATTGATAAAATAGATTATGGTAAATGCAAAATACTTACAATCGCACATGACACTGATCGTGGGTATATTGTCAATGGTAAGTATTATTCACCTTTAGTAGATACAATTGAGGATAAACTTGCTGAAAATAACCTAAAGTGTATTAGCATTGCTAGGATTATCTCTTCTATTAAAGGGGATTTGAGTTACGCTAATGTTCAGTCACCAGATGGGAGATTTGCACGAGCACTTTTAGTTAAACGGATTAAAGGGTTCCTTTTTAAAAATAAATACGCATACTCCTATTTAGAAGAGAAAATCTGGACAGATATATTAGTTAGCACAGGAGCTCAAAAGGTAATAGGGATTATGCCTTCAAGAGAGTTATGTGTTGCATGCAAAAAAAGAGGAGTTTGGGTTGCTGATATTCAGCATGGGGTTATTGCACATAATCATCCATGGTATGGAAAAAAGTTTAGATCTATTGATCCAATTGAACAATTGCCAAATGGTTTTTTAGTTTGGGATGAAGGAAGTGCAGAAGTACTTAGAAATTGGGCGGACCCTTCAAAAGTAGAGGTAAAAGTTATTGGAAACAGATGGCTTGAAAGATTTAAAAATCCCAATCCTGCTGATAGTATTGTCAATAAGAGTATTGTGATTTTTGATAAGTTCATTAGTAATAAACAGAATGGACGTAAAGTAATATTAATATCCTTATCCTGGGGACAAGTAGGATTAGAAAATGGTATTATGCCAGAAACATTAATAAATATAATTAAAAAAACTTCTGATAAATTCTTGTGGCTTCTTCGACTTCATCCTAATCAGTTAAAAGGGTTTGCTACAAATGAGTCAGAACAGTTTTTTAAATTATATAATGAAAAATTATTAGGCTTTGCTGAATGGGAAATTCCAAGTTACTCACCGTTACCTAGTGTTTTAAAATACATTGATTTGCATATAGCATGGAATAGTTCTGTCGTTATGGAAGCCGCCCAATTTGGAGTTCGATCTGCAGCATTAGATCCAAGATTAAGAGGCGAATTTATAAATGATTATTATGATTTTTATAAAAGAAATGGTTATATAGATTTTATTGAAAACGACGAAGGGATATTAATTAATTGGATACATAATAATATATCTTATAAAATGGATGATAATGATTTTGAAAATGAAAATATTGAGTACAGAAAATTCATTTCATTTTTAATTGAGAATTAATCTTTTTTAATGAGGATTCCTTTTAGTGTTTCATTGGCATTTCATTGTTTTTTGATATTTACATTTGTAAGTAGGATTATACCTCTTATTGGACTTGTGTCTATTTTTGCTATTATTTTAATAGTATCTAATTTTGATTCATTTAAAAAGTTAGAGAAAAATGAAATTGGTTTTTTAATACTATTTACAATTATTGTGTTTATTATGACTTCAATAAACACATTTTTTAGCTTGGTTACATTTTTTCATTTTTTCATTTCTATGCTTTCCTTAGCAACTGCAGTTGTTTTGACTAGATCTGTAAATGTTTATTATTTATCTAGTAAATGGAGTCTTATTGCGTTTCAATTTATTGTTGTTTTATATGTTTTATTTAAAGGACTTGATAATTATCCAGCAGTTGTACCATTAGAAAATATGGTTAATGAATCTAGTGCAAATGGTATTACTTCTTACACAATTTTGCTTCAAGTTAATTATGCATTTGTTAGTTATTTCGTTTTTAAAAAATTGACTTTTAAAACAGCTTTAATTACTTTATTCATTGCACTAGTTAGCTATGGTAGAGGGTCTATATTGTCTGCCCTTTTAATATTATTATTGTTGACTTTTAGTTATATTATCAAACTAAAGGGAAAAACTATAGTGATATATTTTTTAATGACATTTATCTTGATATCTTTTATAACACAACTATATTGGAATGAAATTTTATTTTTCATTGAAGCAAATACAAAATTATCAGCAGGTATAGTAGATAAACAACGATCACAAATATTGAATGAGTATATTGAGAAAATGGATCTGTGGGGTTTCTTTTTTGGTGTTGACTATCAAGGCACTTCCGTTTTAAATGAGTTTAATAGCAATCCGCATAATTCATTTGTCCGAGCACATCATATATTTGGCTTACCATATTTATTAATTATAATTTTTTCCCCTTTTTACTTAATATTTAATAAGGATAGAATTTTCAAAGACTCAATATTTTTTGCAATCTTAATTCTTATACTTTTTTTCAGAGTTTTTTCTGAGCCAATTGTATTTCCAACTTTGTTTGATTTTTATTTTTTTTCTATCATATTAATTTTAGGGAAAAATCATTTGCCGAAATTAAAATCAGAAGGAACCGTCTATGGACTCAACTAAAAGACTTAATAATTTCAATTTAATTAGATTATTAGCAGCGATGCAAGTACTTCTAGTACATGCATTTAATCATTTTGAAATTCACAATGTATATATTGATTTTTTTAAATTATTTCCAGGGGTACCTGTGTTTTTTTTTATAAGTGGCTTATTAATTGGAGGAACTTATATCAGAAATGAGCATAAAGGAAATTTTGTTTTCTTTTGGAATAGATGTTTAAGATTATATCCTGCATTATTACTTTGTGTTTTTCTTTCTATAATTACGGTTTATTTAGTTGGTTATTATAAAACTGTGAATTTTTCAATAGTTCACTTTGTTTCTTGGGTTTTTGGACAAATAACATTTTTTCAGTTTTATAATCCAGATTTTATGCGTCAATATGGAATAGGCGTATTAAATGGATCTTTATGGACTATTTCTGTTGAACTTCAATTTTATTTACTAACCCCCCTCTTATATCATTTATTCAAAATCAAAAAAGGAAAATTATTTCTTATTATTTTGTTTGTTTTATCTATTTTGATAAATGTATATCTTAAAATCTATTTGGATTGGTCAAAAATGTATATGAAGTTAATTTCAGTTTCCTTTTTGCCTTGGGTTTATATGTTTTTGATAGGGTTTCTAGTTAGCAAGTATAAAGAGGGTATTAAAAAATACACTGACAACGTTAATATATTTTTAGTTTTTGTACTTTATGTTTTTTCAATGTTTTTGATTGGAAGTTATAAAAACAATGCAATGAATTCAATCAATCCGATTTCTGTTTTTTTACTTTGTTTGTTTATTTATAAATTTTCAAATTTAAATTTAAAATTGCCCGATTTTATTATAAAGTATATCAATAATAATGATATTTCATATGGCATATACATATATCATATGCCAATAATAAATACACTTTTATTCATCAATATTTTTACAATAAACATCAATATATTTTTAACCCTTTTATTCACTATTTTATTTTCCATTTTTTCATGGAATTTTATTGAGTCACCAGTATTAAAGTTTAAAAAATAATAGCAATATGAAAAATCCTATCCAAGTTTGTACAAATTGTGTCATGGATACTACTGACACCCAAATTGTTTTTGACGATAAAGGAGTATGTGATCATTGTAATAATTATTATAATAAAACATTACCTGCATGGGATACTAGCGAAAAAGGATTCAAAGAACTAATGCAGCAAGTTGAGGAAATAAAAGCTTTTGGAAAAGGGAAAGATTTTGATTGTATTATTGGAATGAGCGGAGGTATAGATAGTTCCTATTTAACTTATATAGCAAAAGAGAAATTAGGCTTAAGACCATTGGTATTTCATGTTGATGCAGGGTGGAATTCTCAGCAAGCCGTAAATAATATTGAAAAACTAGTTGATAAACTTGGTTTAGATTTGTATACTGAAGTTATTGATTGGGAAGAAATGAGAGACTTACAACTAGCATTTTTTAAAGCAGGTGTTCCACATATTGATACCCCTCAGGATCATGCTTTTTTTGCAACAATGTATAATTTTGCTGAAAAGCATAATATTAAATATATTTTAACTGGATCTAATTTATCTACGGAATGTGTTAGAAATCCTGTTGAGTGGATGTACTATCAAACCGATTTATTTCAATTAAAAGACATTCACACCAAATTTGGAAAAAAACCTTTAATTAATTTCCCTTTAACTAATATATTAAGACACAAAGTTTATTTAAGATACTTTAAAGGTATTAAAGTTGTTACTCCACTAAACTATGTTCCATATGACAAAGAAGAATCAATGCAACTATTAGTTGACAAGTTTGGATGGCAAAGATATGCACAGAAGCATTTTGAGTCTAGATTTACAAAATTCTACGAAGGTTATTGGCTACCAAAAAAGTTTGGATACGATACAAGAAAAGTTCAATATTCATCTTTGATTCTAACAAATCAAATGACTCGTGAGGAAGCAGTTGAAAAACTTAAAAAGCCAGCATTTGATGAAGAATCTATAGCTCAAGATTTTGAATATGTTGCAACAAAGCTTGGTATTTCAGTCGAAGAATTGCAAGGCTATATGGATGCACCTAATAAGTCTTATAAAGATTATAAATCTCAAGAAAACATTTTTAAAATAGGAGCAAAAATTTTAAAATTTTTAGGAATTGAAAAAGCTGGAAAAAGATGATAGCAATTGTAAATTATGGTTCCGGAAATATACACGCAATTGGAAATATTTATAATAATCTAAATATTGAATATTATGTGGCTTCAACTCCTGAAGAGCTTATGAATGCTACTAGTATTATATTGCCTGGAGTTGGTGCATTTGATCAAGCTATGGGAGAATTAGAAAGATCAGGAATGCGTGAAGCTCTTGATATAATGGTTCTTGAAAGAAAAGTAAATATATTGGGTATTTGTGTTGGAATGCAACTTTTAGCTAAAACTAGTGATGAAGGTATTAAAAGTGGACTGGGCTGGATTAATGGACATGTTAAAAAATTTGATCATGCCAAATTTTCTCAAGCTACACATTTGCCGCACATGGGATGGAATACTGTAAATATTGAAAAGGAGAGTAAACTTTTTAATAATGTAGATTTAGAACTAGGTTATTATTTTTTGCATTCATATTATTTTGAATGTCTTAATAAGGAAGATATTTTAACATCAACATTCTATGGGGATACTTTTACATCATCAGTTAATTTGGAAAATGTTTACGGAGCTCAATTTCATCCCGAAAAAAGTCACAATCCAGGTATCCAATTGCTTAAAAATTTTGCAAATCTTTAATTATGCTTCGTCCTAGAATAATACCTTGCTTACTTGTACATAATAAAGGATTAGTTAAGACAGTTAGGTTTTCTACTCCTAAATATGTAGGTGACCCAATAAATGCTGTTAAAATATTTAATGAAAAAGAAGTTGATGAACTTTTAGTATTAGATATTGATTCAACTGTTGAGAAGAAAGAACCTGATTATCAAATGATAAAAAATTTGGCTACTGAGTGTAGAATGCCATTTTGTTATGGGGGAGGTGTCTCTAATGCTGAACAAGTTAAAAGAATAATAAAGTTAGGTGTAGAAAAAGTTGCTATTAGTTCAGCAGCTATCCAAAATCCTAATGTCATATCAGAAATGGCAAAAGAAGTTGGAAGTCAAAGTATTGTATTTGTAATGGATGTGAAGAAAAATCCCAAATCTGGGAATTACGAAATATACACACATAATGGGAAAATAAGTACTGGATTAAATCCTATCGATTTTTCAAAAACTATGGAGGATCAAGGTATAGGTGAAATTAGCATAAATTCAATTGACAACGATGGAATGATGAAAGGGTACGATATTGAATTAATTAAGATGGTTAGAAGATCTGTTTCCGTTCCTATAACTGCATTAGGGGGAGCTGGTAAAATAAGTGACATTGAAAATTTGATTAATGAGTTTGGCATAATTGGAGCTGCGGCAGGTAGCTTATTTGTGTTTAAAGGGATTTATAAAGCAGTGCTAATTAATTATCCAAGTAGGAATGAAAAATTTACAATTTGTAAGTTATAATTAGTTGCATTAAAAGGTTTTAAATAGATATTTAGATGTTACAGATAATTCAAGATTTAAAAAAAGGGAATACTATTTTAGAAGAAATTCCAGCTCCTTTAGTTAGGAAAGGTTGCATTTTAATTAAAACCCATAAGTCCTTAGTAAGTCTTGGTACTGAAAAGATGTTAGTAGAGTTTGGAAAAGGTAGTTTGATTTCAAAAGCTAGACAACAGCCTGATAAAGTAAAACAAGTTCTTGATAAAATTAGAACTGAAGGGTTACTGCCTACACTCGAAGCTGTTTTTAATAAACTAGATGAACCACTTCCACTTGGATATTGTAATGCTGGAGAAGTAATTGCAATTGGAGATGATGTTACCGAATTTTCCATTGGAGATAGAGTTGCAAGCAATGGGCACCATGCAGAAATTGTTTGTGTTCCCAAAAATTTAGCAGCCAAAATTCCAGATAATGTTTCTTTTGAAGAAGCTACTTTTACTATCGTAGGATCAATAGGTCTTCAAGGTATTAGATTAGTTAATCCAACAATGGGAGAAGTTGTAGTAGTAATTGGTTTGGGCCTAATTGGATTAATTACAGTAGACTTGCTGTTAGCCAATGGATGTGATGTGATTGGATTTGATTTTGATGCAAAAAAAGTGGAAATAGCTAAACAAAAAGGGGCTCAAGCTTTTGTTTCTTCAAATATTGATGTTGTAAAAGTAGTAGAATCATACACTAGTGGTATTGGAGCCGATGCAGTCATAATTACAGCATCTTCTAAGAGTAACGATATAATTAGTCAAGCAGCTCAGATGAGTAGGAAAAAGGGCAGAATTGTTTTAGTTGGTGTTATCGGATTAGATATACAAAGGGCGGATTTTTTTAAAAAAGAATTAACTTTTCAAGTATCATCATCTTATGGTCCAGGAAGGTATGATGATCAATATGAGCAAAAAGGAATTGACTATCCAATTGGTTATGTAAGATGGACAGAAAAAAGAAATTTTGAAACTGTTTTAAAGTCAATATCTAAGCAACAACTTAATGTACAAGACTTAATTACTGAAAGAGTTCCTTTAGTAGACTATCTTCAAATCTATAGTAATTTAGGTGGTGGTTCCATAGCTTCTATTTTAGAATATGACAAAAAAGAAATATTATTTAATAATAGTGTATTGGTTAAAAGTTCTGAATATAAACCAGCTAAAGGAATTATTGGAATTGTAGGGGCAGGAAATTTTACAAAAATGACTGTAATGCCAGCGATGAAATCATCCGGGGCATTTTATAAGTATATATCAAGCGCTGGTGGATTAACTGCTAATTCACTAGCAAAAAAATATGGATTCGAATTTTCTACAACTGATTATAAAAAAATATTTGAGGATCCAGAAGTAGATTTAGTATTGATTACAACTAGGCATGATTTACATTCTAAAATGGTTGTAGAAGCTCTTGAGGCTGGTAAAAATGTTTTTGTTGAAAAACCATTATCTATTGATAGTAATGGACTACAAGATATAATAAATGCATATAATAAGACTGAAGGTAAACTTAGTGTAAATGTTGGCTTTAATAGAAGATTCTCTCCCCATATCCAAAAAGCAAAATCATTAATTGGATCTAATTCTTCTCCAATCAATATAATTGCGACTATGAATGCTGGATTTATATCAAAAGATGTTTGGATTCACGATATGAAAATTGGTGGTGGTAGAATAATTGGAGAGGCATGTCATTTTATAGATTTAATGATTTATCTAACGGGTAGTAAAGTTAAATCTGTATATATGGAATCTTTAGGAAATAATCCAGATGATAGTACTGACAATGCAATAATTACTCTCAAATTTCAAAATGGTTCAATTGGCGTTGTAAACTATTTTTCAAATGGTAGTAAATCTTATCCAAAAGAAAGAATTGAAATTTTTGATCAGGGTAAAACGCTAATTGTAGATAATTTTAGAAAAACCTCAGGTTTTGGATTTAAATCTTTTTCTACTTTTTCTACCAAAATTGATAAGGGGCATAAAAACCAATTTGAAACATTGATAAAACAAATAAAATCAGGTACAGGTCCATTAATTCCATTTGATGAGTTAGTCAATTCAACAAAAGCCACTTTTGCTGCATTTGATAGTTTACATAATGGGAAAAAAATCGAAATTCAATAAATATAAAATGAAAATTACTATTGTTGCAGGAGCAAGGCCAAATTTCATGAAAATAGCTCCTATTATCGAGGCTATTCAAAATCATAATGATAATAACGGGAAAGAAATTACATTTCGTTTAGTTCATACTGGTCAGCATTATGATAAAAATATGAGTGATAGTTTTTTTGAACAGTTAGGGATTCCAATGCCAGATGCAAATTTGGAGTGTGGAGGTGGAACTCAAGCTGAACAAACAGCCAATATAATGATTCGTTTTGAAGCAGAATTAATGGCAAACCAAACTGATATAGTTTTGGTTGTAGGGGATGTCACTTCAACGTTAGCCTGCTCTATTGTTGCAAAAAAGCTTAATATTAATGTTGTACATGTGGAGGCAGGTATTAGATCTTATGATATTACTATGCCGGAAGAAATTAATAGAATGGTTACAGATTCCATATCGGACCATTTCTTTACAACATCTAAATTGGCTAATCAGAACTTACTAAATTCTGGTATTTCTGAAAATAGAATTCATTTCGTGGGCAATACAATGATTGATACTTTGCTGAAGCAACGTAGTAATTTTGTAAAGCCTTTTTTTTGGGATACATATAGTTTAGAGGAAAATAAATATTTTGTAATTACATTGCATAGACCAGCAAATGTTGACGGAGAGGAAAAACTAAAAGAAATAATTGACACAATTGTAAAAGAGTCTAGCGGGATTCCAATTATTTTTCCAGTACATCCAAGAACAGCTAATAAGTTGAAAAGTATTGGAATAACTGCACCCAATTTGTACATGGTTGACCCATTACCCTATTTAGAATTCAACTATTTAGTTCAATTTTCGAAAGCAGTAATAACAGACAGTGGGGGAATAACGGAAGAAACTACTGTTATGGGAATTCCTTGTATTACGTTGAGAAATAATACTGAGCGCCCTGAAACAGTAGAAATAGGAACAAATAAGTTAATAGGAACCGATCCTAATAATATTCCACCAGCTTTGAAATTATTATTTTCTGGAAATTGGAAGAAAGGGCAAATTCCTGAATTGTGGGACGGGAAAACATCAAATAGGATAATTAAAATTTTATCAAATATTTATAACTAGTGCTCAATAAAATAGGACAGATATTTAGAACCATTATTTACTTAAAATGGTATCAAATATTTTATCAATTTTATTATCGTTTCAAAAGGTATATTGTTAGACCAGATGATTACGATTTAAATGATAAATGGAAATTTGAATTAATCAAAAGTTTCACCTTTTATGATTTATATGAAAGTCAATGGGATTTTGAATATCCATTGACTTTTTCATTTTTAAATCAAAAACATAAATTCCACAATTATATTGATTGGAATTTTATTGGATTAGGTAAGCTATGGAATTATAATTTACAATATTGCGATTTTTTAAATAATCATAAAATTGATGAAAACACTAAATTTATTTTATTAAAAGATTGTGCTGAAAGTATTATTTTAAATAAACTTAAATTAGAACCGTATCCAGTTTCAATTAGAATTGTTAATACGTTTTTTTTTATTTCAAAATCAAATATAATTTCAACTGAAATAGACAAATCTTTAAAAATTCAAATAAGATATTTAGAAAAAAATTTAGAGTATCATATTGAAGCAAATCATTTGTTAGAAAATTATATCGCATTAACATTTTCTGGTATTTTTTATTCTGATTCTCATTTACTAAAAAAATACTATCCAATAACTTTAAAGGCACTAGAAAGTCAAATATTAAATGATGGTGGGCATTATGAATGTTCTCCTATGTACCATGTTATAATATTGTCAAAACTTATTGTTTTAAAGGAATGCTTAACATTGAAACTAATTAGTACTGATACTTTGGACGAAGTTTTGAAAAAAATGATGGGATGGATTTCTACTTTTTCTTTTAGAAATAATATTTATAGTTTTTTTAATGATGCCACTTCTGGTATAGCTCCGGATTTAACGTTGTTGTACAAAGCAGCAAAGCATATAAATCTTGATTTTGGTCAGAATAATTTATTTGATAGTGGATATAGGAAATTTGTTGATGATAGATTTGAAATATTAGTCGATGTTGGAAATATAATACCTTCATTCCAACCAGGTCATGCACATAGTGATATGCTTAGTTTTTGCATGAATTATGATAATAAATCAATTATTGTTGATAATGGTATTAGCACTTATCAAATTGGAGAATTAAGAAATTTTGAACGAAGTACAAAAGCACATAATACTGTAACATTATTTGATAAAAATCAATCTGAGGTTTGGGGTGGATTTAGAGTTGGTAAAAGGGCTACAATAACTATATTTAAAGACAATCCACAACATTTAAGTGCTAGTCATAATGGATATTTCGCAGAATTTGGAATAAATCATCTTCGTGAATTTGAATTTAATTCTGACGGCTTAGTGATTTTAGATAAACTAGAAGGAAAAAACCTTCCTGTTAATGCGGCTGTTTGTAGATTTTATTTTGATTTTAATACCGAATTAAAATTATTGGATTCAAATGTTTTTGTTGATGACCTTTTGATATTCAATTTTGAAAAATCTACTAATATTAGCATTTTAAAATATAGACAAGCTATTGGGTATAATTTGTTTAAAGAGTCCCAATATTTAGAAATTACATTCCAAAATGAATTAAAAACTTCAATTTTCAAAAAGTGAAACGAATATTATATTTTTCTTTTTATTTTGAACCAGACCTTTGTGCAGGTTCATTCAGAAATTCCCCACTTGTTAAGGAATTAGCTAAACAATTTGGGGAAGAGAATGAAATTGTAGTTATAACAACGCAGCCCAATAGGTATAGTACATTTAACGCTATTGGTAATGATTTTGAGAAAATTGGAAATATTACTATTCATAGAATCCATATTCCTAAACACAAGAGCGGTTTTTTAGATCAAATATTTTCATTTATTACCTATTATAATAAAGCTAAAAGTATTTATAAGAAGCAAAATTTTGATTTAGTATTTGCTTCTTCTAGTAGGCTTTTTACAGCATTTTTAGGTCATATTGCATCAAAATATTTTCGTGTTCCATTATATTTAGATATAAGAGATATTTTTAAAGATACAATTAAAGATGTGGTTCGAAATCCAGTTATAAAAATGGTTGTATTGCCAATAATTGGTTATATAGAAAATATAACATTTTCAAATGCAAAACATATAAATTTAATTTCAGGCGGTTTTAAACAATATTTTTCAAAGTATCAAAAACCTACATATTCCTTTTACACAAATGGTATTGATGAACAATTTCTTGATGTCAATTTATCAATTCAGAACAATAATGAAATAAAAAAAATACTTTATGCTGGCAACATTGGTGAAGGACAAGGGTTACATACTATTGTTCCTATAATTGCTAATGAACTTAAAAATAAATATGAATTTATAATAGTTGGTGATGGTGGAGCAAAGGAAAAATTAGTAGTTGAATTAAATAAGTATTCACTTTCAAATGTTGATATTAGAACACCTGTTAAAAGAGAAGAGTTATTGAAATTATATTCTGAAGCAGATTTCTTTTTTATTCATTTAAATAATTTTGATGCTTTTAAGAAAGTACTGCCATCAAAAATATTTGAATTAGCTGCTTATGATAAACCTATTATAGCTGGGGTTTCTGGTTACGCAAATAAATTTATTTCAGAAAACATTTCAAATGCCATTTTGTTTGAAGCTGGTGATTATAATGCGTTTCTAACTTTATTTAATAAGTATCAATATAGGACCGAAAAAAGACTTGAATTTATTCAAAAATTTAAACGATCAACTATCAATTATGAAATGGCAAAATCAATATTAAAATATATTAATGGGTAAAATATTAATTAGTGGGTTTTCTGGTTTTGTTGGACAAAACTTAATATCATATTTGGAAGCTTTGAATTTTCAAACTGAAAATATTAATTTGCGTCAGCCAATTGATATAAAAACTAATGACAACATTGAAACTTTTGTTCATTTAGCCGGAAAGGCGCATGATCTTAAAAATGTTTCAAATGAAAATGAATATTTTCAAATTAATTTTGAATTAACTAAAAAATATTTTGAAAAATTTTTGCATTCAAATGCAACCACATTCATTTTTTTGAGTTCCGTTAAAGCAGCTGCAGATTCGGTAGACGCATTTTTAACAGAAGATCACAAGCCACAACCAGAAACAGCTTATGGAAGATCAAAATTAGCTGCTGAAAATCACTTAATTACTTACACAAAAAGTACTAATAAAAGAATCATTATTCTAAGGCCATGTATGATACATGGGCCAGGGAATAAAGGAAATTTAAATTTGCTTTATTCAGTTATTTCTAAAGGAATTCCTTGGCCGTTAGGCGCATTTGAAAACAGAAGATCATTTTGTTCAATTGAAAATCTTTGTTTTACCATTAGTGAATTTATTAGTAATAAAAATTTACCAAGAGGAATTTATAATGTTTCAGATGATGATACAATTTCTACTAATGAATTAGTTAGTATGATTTCCAATGTTAATAATATGGACGTAAAAATTCTAAAAATTAATAAGAAATTTATTTTTTGGTTAGCTAAAATTGGTACTTATTTTTCATTTCCTTTTAATAGTGATCGACTTCAAAAGTTGACTGAAACTTATTGTGTTTCAAATGATAAATTAGTAAAAACACTAAATAAGCAATTGCCAGTGTCTGCAATTACTGGCATGTTAAAATCGCTTCGTTCTTTTAATAAATAATTTTATTTTAAATAATTTTTTATTTATATGATTATAAATGAATAGAAACGTAAGCCTTGATTATTTAAGAGGAATATCTGCAATAGGTATTATGATATACCACTTTGGATCATGGTCGTATGGATTATTCGATTCTTCTACAATACTTTCTAGAATAGGAATTTATGGAGTTACAATTTTTTATATTTTAAGTGGGGCTACATTATATCAAGTTTATTCTAAAAACATTTTGCTTACATCAAAACATCTATGTGTTTTTTATTTAAAAAGAATTGCTAGAATATTTCCTTTATTATGGTTAGTAAATATTTTTACTATTGTTGTAGATTATAATTCTCATTTTAATTTAAAATTCATTTTTTTGAATTTTACTGGTTTGTTTGGTTTTTTAAGTTGGGATCAATACATAGCAACTGGGGCCTGGTCAATTGGAAATGAACTTGTTTTCTATTTTTTATTTCCAATTTTTATTTATTTCTCAAATTTAAATTTGAAAATATTTCTTCTATTAACTTTATTTCTGATTTATTTCTATTTTTCCTTTTTAATTCTTAAACCTGATATACCAATAAGTCAGCAATGGTATTTTTATACCAATCCCCTTAATCATGTATTTATGTTTTATTGTGGAATGTTAATTTCAACTTACAAAGTAAAAGATTCATATAAGAAGGGGTTAATTTATTTATTTTTAGTTGGTATTATAATCTTTATATTTTTACCTGTTGAAGGATATTCAAGTAATTTAGTATTTGGTACTCCTAGATTATTATTTTCTTTTTCTGCCCTTTTAATTGTTTTATTTTTTGTGAATACAAATTTCAAACTAAACAAAAGAGTTGAGATTTTACTTGCTTCATTCGGAGAATATAGTTATTCGATTTATATGTTTCATCCAATTATGTATTTGATTGTTTATAAATTCTTTAATTTACTCAAATTTTCAAATGCTTTCATAGCCTTAAGATTGTCTATTACAATTGTTCTGACTTTAATATTTTCTAGGTTTGTATATTTATATTTTGAAAGAAGAATTACTGATTTCATTAAGAATCGCATAAATTAATGAATGATATTTTTATTGGCACTATTAGAATACAGTTTTATGTAAAGTACTAGTATGCCATTAAATACATTTTATAAGTAAATTATTATTAATTTCTTTTACGTTTTTTTTTTCATTTTTTGAAAACCCAAAAATGACAAATAAGTTTGTTTTAATTTGTTTTTTATTCTTGTCAAGATTTAATTTATATGCACAGACATATACATTTGAAATGGCAAATCATTCATTTAATCGTGATAAGCAATTATTAAGTGAATTTGATTCAGTTGTGTCTTTTTCTACACAAACAAGTACATATAACATTTGTAATAAACCCAATTGGAAAAAGCTTAATTCTAAAGTATTACCATTTGTCTTAACGCAGCAATTTAATAGTCATCACCCATTTGGGTGGAATGATGGTGCTATGATTCAAGCAAAGGGTTATCAATTTTTTGCTAGACCAGGTGTCAATTTTAAGTATGGCATTTTTGAAATACAAATTGCTCCTGAATTTGTCTATGCTACAAATGGAAATTATCAAATTAATGCATTATATGGCAATAACAATAATCAATCTTATAGTAAATATTTACTTGGTCAATCTTATGTAAAAGCTAACCTTGGGAACATTTCAATAGGAGCTTCATCAGAAAATATTTGGTGGGGGCCTGGCATAAATAGTTCGCTTTTAATGAGTAATAATGCACCTGGTTTTTTGCACGCATTTATAAGAACTAATAAGCCACTAAAGACACCTATTGGATCTATTGAATTTAATTTAATTTCTGGAAAACTTGAATCAGTTAATAACATTAGTTATGAAAATTACCATTTACAAACACGAAACATAGATGATAATTGGAGGTATTTAAACTCATATGTTGTTAGTTGGCAACCTAAATGGGTAAATGGTTTATTTTTAGGTATGTCACGTTCTTTACAACAATATGCTGATCCAAATTTCAATAGAAATATTGGAATTATAAGCAAATATCTTCCTGTGTTAGGATTAGCAATTGAAAAGAAAAACAATTTAGGTGATGATACTTTAAATAGGGATCAATTAGCTTCTTTTTTTCTTCGTTGGATTTTTCCTAAATCTAATTTTGAATTCTATTTGGAGTATGGAAAGAATGACTATGGATTAAATTTTCGTGACTATTTAATGGCTCCATCTCATTCTATTGCTTATATCATTGGATTTAGAAAAATCATAAAAAAAACAAAAAGCAGTTATTATTTGCTTGAAACAGAACTTACTAAAATGAGTCAATCACCAGATTATTTGGTAAGAGATGCTGGTAATTGGTATGAACATAGTCGAATTTATCAAGGATATACTAACAATAATCAAATAATAGGATCAGGCGCAGGCTTTGGTGCTAATGTTCAAACGGTTTCAGCTACTTTGGTAAATGGGGAAATCAGAAACGGTTTTTTGATTCAACGCTTAGAACATGACCCTATTAATAAAGCCAACAAATGGAACGATATTAGTATTGGATGGATGCCACAATGGACCTATAAAAATCTGATTTTGGGGGCAAAAATTCAGTTAATACATTCTAGTAATTATGCTTGGGAAAAAGGGAATAATCCCATTAATCTGCACAGCAGACTCATGATTCAATATAATTTTAATTAGATGAAGGGTAGAAGTATTTTATTTACTGCATTCCTGTTTCTTGCTGGTTGGCAAAAGACCTCTTATGCCCAATCAGTTCATACTGATATTTTACGAGAACTCAAGATTACCCAAACATTGATTGGCAATGCGGATACTTTGCAACCAGTGAATGCATATTTGATTAAAGGCAAGAACTGGAACCTGGGTTTGTCTCCTATTGCTATTAACCAATTGTATAATTCAGATTTGCCAATTGGATACAATTTAGGATCAGCAATAGCGGCAAAAGGGTATCAAGTTCAAATTGCAGGGGGAATAGAAGCAAATATTGGTAGGCATCTTCATATTAAATTAAACCCAGAATTTGTTTCTGCTCAGAATGAGGATTTTGAACAGTTTTCACAAATTTTAGGTGATAGGGTTTGGGCCAATTATTACCAGTTTTTAAATACCATTGACCTGCCTTCAAAAATTGTAGAAGGGCCTTATCAAAAATTATTCCCAGGGCAATCACATATTACTTATCAATTCAAGAAATTTGAAGCAGGCCTTTCAACTGAGAACCTATGGTGGGGGCCAGGTTGGAAAAATGCCTTGGTTATGAGTTATAATGCCCCTGGTTTTTTGCATGCTAGTTTTAAAACAATTAAGCCTATTCAAACCAAGATTGGTCAATTTAGTGGTCAATGGGTAGGTGGTACATTGGCTGAATCGGGTGTATTACCTCCAAGAATCTATAGTGCTTATAATGGTACTTTTTTATACCAGCCCAAGCCAACAGACAATAGATTCATGACAGGGATGCACTTAAGTTGGCAACCTAAATGGACGCCTGACTTGACCATTGGTTATTCTGCTGTTTCCTATTTTTATGGGAATGATTTTAAAAGTCCCTTAGACTTAATTCCTGTGTTTAATTCTGGCAATAAAGCAAGTTTAGGCGCTTTTTTTGCTTCCTACAAATTACCTAAAGAAAAAGCAGAAATCTATTTAGAATACGGCGCAAAAAGCCCCAATTTTAGACGAGCATATGTGGCAGGATTTAGAAAATTATTCCCAACAAAGCATGATGCCTATATTCAATTTGCAGTTGAACTAACTCAGATGCAGGCTCAAAATGCAGAATTAATTAGGGATCCCAATAGTTGGTATACAGATGCCTATGTTCAACAAGGATATACCCATTGGGGAAAAACCATTGGAGCTGGTATTGGACCAGGTAGTAATAGTCAGAACATAGAACTTGCTTGGGTCAAGGGGAAAAACAAAATTGGCTTCCAATTTGAACGACTAAGGCATAATAGTGATTTTTATTATTTGGCTTTTGAACCAATTGGTGATTATAGAAGACACTGGATTGACTTGTCTTCAAGTGCTAATGCAACCATTGACCTCAAACATTTTTTAATTGCAGCCCGAGTTCAATTAACCAGAACCTATAATTATCAATGGTTAGTGATTCAGACAGATCCTAACAATTATTTTCAACCATCCAATGAATATCTGAATCTTGGAGGGGGATTGTCTATAATGTTCCGTTTGTAAAGAGAATCTTATTTGCCAAAATATTTTTGCTTGATGATGATGGGAATAAAAGCGGGGGCCTCTATAAAATACCTTCTAAATAATCTTTTGGGTTCCTTGATAAATCTATAAAACCATTCAAGACCGCTTTTTTGCATCCAAATAGGTGCACGATTAAATTTTCCTACTGCAACGTCTAATGCAGCTCCAATACCAATATTGATAGAACTGTTTAGCTGTTGGTAATTTTGTTGAATCCAATAATCCTGTTTGGGTGCGGTTAAACTTACCCAAAGAATAGTTGGATTTGCGGCATTAATTAAGTCAATCATTTTTTGATTTTCCTCAGCACTAAACTCCTTTGCATAAGGAGGACTATAGACACCCACAACTTGAATGCCAGGGTATTTTTTCTCTAATTGCTCCTTAAATGTTTGGGCAACACCTTCTGCAGCCCCCAAGAAAAACATACTAAAATTATTTTGGTAACAACGCTCAATATATTGAGGTAATAAATCTAATCCAGTTACCCTTCCCCTTAATGTTTCTTGACCAAGAAATTTAGAAGCCCAAATTAATGGTACTCCATCACAAAGCGTAAGATCAGCTGTATTATAAAGCGTTTGTAGGATTTCATTTTTATTGGCCCAAACAATGCAATTGACGGGGGTTACACAAACTCTTTTTTGTTGTTTTTGTAGAATCCATGCATCAAATAAATCCATTGTTTCATCTAGCGTAATATCACTAATACCTGTTCCCCCAATATTAATCTTAGGAACGGGTGTTTCAATAGTTGTTATGGGATTATTTGGTTGATTCAAAATGATACAAATGCTTTATGGCTTGAATATGATTTTCTTTTGTATAATTGGCTAGATACTTTTCATAAGCTGCTTTACTCATTTGTTGCTTTGTTGCTAAAGAAAGAGATTCAAAGTTATTGATTACTTGGTTTAATTGATTGGTAGGTTCAATTGAATAAAGCAAGCCATTGGTTTCATGTTCAATCATCTTACTCATATTATTTGAGTATGCTGCAATAACTATGGCACCAGTACTCTGTGCTTCAATCACAGTCAAGGGTTGACCTTCAAACCATCTAGAAGGAAAAACAAGTGCGGTACAACTTGCATAAAGTGCTACCAAGGACGCTCTTGCCACTGCTTTTGAATATTGAATCTTTTCATTTGATTCCTGTTGCACCCATTCAGTCAATGGGCCATCTCCTACTATTAATAAAGACTTGCCATTTTGTTTAAATGCTTGAACTAAGTCTTTAATCCCTTTTTCTTCACTAAGTCTACCCACAAACAAATAAAAGTCCTGCCTAGTTTCAAATGCTGGAGGAGGAGTATTGCTTAAGCCAGTTAAAAAATTAGATTTAAACTTGATTTTTGCTGCACCAATGCCTATATCTAATAATAATTGTTCTTGTAGTGGATTGATCACAACAAAACGGTCAATATTTTTGGAATAAGTATGAATTGATTTGTGCCAACTATTTGACTTTGCCAACGCCCAAGAAAAAATGCTTGAATTTTTAAAACATTTTCTTTCAATACCAGGTTGGAAACTTTGTTCTTTGTGACAAAGCATGCAAGGTTGGTTCTGATAATACATAAAACCATTAAGACAAAATAGCCGGTAATTATGTAGGGTTAAAATGGTATGAGCACCCGCTAATTTAGCCGCCCAAAAAACGGATGCAGATGCTTTGTAATAAAAATTATGAACATGAACGGTATCTATTTTATTTTTCTTAACTAGGCTATATACTTTCCAAAAAGCATTTAGATTGAAAAATAATTGAAAAGGGTAACTGAATTTATTAGAACTATTATTAAAGAAAAGTACTGAAACACTATAGTTTTCTTGCTTCAAAATATTGATTTCTTGTTCTACAATACTGTCCTCTCCCCCCTTTTGCAAATAGGTATTATGAATCAATAATATGGATGGTTTTTCCTGCATCATTAGTGTAAGCTTGATCCAAATTTTTTACGTAACTGCATAAAAGGTTGTTCTACCAAATAATAAGAACTTAATGAGAGCAATATGGTTAGAGGCCAAAACAATAGTTGCCAATTCAAACTAAATTCAATAAAAAATTGAGTGCTCATCTTTAAGGCAATCCAATGAAACAAATATAAACTATAGCTGAGTTTACCTATAAAAATCAACCAATCATTGGCCAGTAGATTTTTGAGCATTTTGTTTTTGTGAACGCCAATCAAGGGCACTAAGATAAATATACCATAACCTTGTATGGAATAAAATAGGGTCTGCCTGAAAAAATCATTTCTATAAGAGAATGAAATTAAAAGTGCTAAGACACCACTTGTAATAACCCATTTATTTTGAAGAAATGTAAAATACTTGTTAGCACTTTGTTGGAATACTAAAACGGCAGATAAGCAGCCCCAAATAATGGAATCAATTCTGGTATGGGAAGAAAAGTAAATTCTGTTGGATACAAAATCTAGGTCTCCATGATAATAAAAAAAGGTAAATGCCCTTATGCCAAGGCATGCAATGCATAAGCTGATCAAAAGGTAGATAAAGTTTTTTATGGAATGGTCAGATTGCTTTTTTAATGCTATCTGAATAATTAAAGGAAAGACTAAATAAAAATGTTCCTCTATTGATAAGGACCAAAAAATGTCTAAGAGTCTGCCACAATTTTCAACAGGGGTTCTTACCCATCCAATATAATAGTTGGTATAATAAAATAGGGCAGCAAAAACATCTTTGGTTTGCAGTGAACAGTTCATTAAATAAGCAGCAATAGAACTGCATAAGATCATAGCCAATAAAGCCGGATATAGCCTAAACAACCTTCTTAGGTAAAATGCTGCAAATAAAATCCTGCCCTTTTCTTTAATTTCTGTCAATAAAAGGCGTGTAATTAAAAAGCCACTTAAAAAGAAAAAAAGCGAAACCCCAAATCTTCCAGGAATTATTTTACCTAATCCTACATGAGAAAATACCACAAATAAAATGGCCAATGCTCTGCAACCATCTAAATAAGGTATGTATCCTGTTTTATTCTCCATATTGTGCAGCAATTTTAAAAACTTCTTTTAATTGGTTACTTGCGTTGGTCCAAGAAAATTGGTTAAGCCTTTGTCTTCCTTTCTCTTTTAAGCTTTCTTGTAAAGATGGATTAGATAAAACTTCCTGCATTTTGTTGGCCAGATCTTCTGAAGAATAGGGATTGAAAGCAATAACTGCATCTCCGCCAACTTCAGGCAAACAGGAATTGTTTGCTACTAAAACTGGAAGATTAAATTTAAATGCTTCCAGTGTTGGTAAGCCAAAACCTTCATTATAGGATGGGAAAACGTATAAGGAAGCATGACTGTATGCTATAGATAATGACTGGTCTGATAAATACCCAGTACATACAACATAGGCATCAAGTGCTAATTGCTGAATAGTATTTTCAATGGCTTCAGTATCATCAGAATGCATTTTATGATTACCAGCTCCAACCAACACTAATTTAAATGGTAGTTGGGTTTGGTCTAATAGCAATCTAAAAGCCTTTAAAAGGGATGGTATGTTTTTTCTTTTCTCCCAAACTCCAACATGCAAAATATAGGGATCTGTTGGTGGGGTAAACAAATGATCTTCCTGAATTGTTGCTAATTTAGGTAAGGATTTAGGACCTGGATAAATGACAACCAATTTGTTTAATGGTATGTTGATTAGTTCATGAATTTTAGACTTTGCATATTCAGACATGGTAATAATAAAGGCAGAATTTTTAGCTGCGGGAATGGCCAATGCCTTGAACATGCTCATCCACAGTTTGTGATAATGTGTTGGGTATTCATAAAAAAAAGCGTCGTGAAATACTTGAACATTTTTAAATCCTAACCTGATATTTGGTGCAAAATAGTCACAACAAAATAGAACGTCCACTTTGTTCCGCCATGACTTATAGGGAAGCAGTATTTGTTTCCAAGATTGATAAATCAAATGGTTTAAAATAATGCCCATTTTGCTACTTCTTGAAAATTGTGGCAACGCTGCGTCTAAAAAAACAAAGGAGATACTTGGGTCTGTATTTTGAAGGAACTGCAAGTAGTATTCTTCTAAAATTGTTTTCTGACCAGTTTTAGCAAATCTTAGGTCTAGTATATCAATGCCTACTTTTACTTTTGTCTGCTTATGCATGTTCAACTATTTTTTGGTTAGTTGAATAATTAGGATATTCCATTGAATTAACCATGCCAGTAAAAAACCAAGTGATATAAGCAATGTATACATAAGCCTCTGTATTGGCAGTAAATGTTGGTATAATCATACCAATTTTAACTAGTAAAAGACATAGTGCCAATTTTTTAACCTTGCCAGTATTTTGTTTAAACTGTTTCAAACAAAGTCTAATGGTTTGAATATAGATGGCTAAATATAATAAAATGGCTATAAAACCAGCTTGAACCCCAATAATCACCAACTGGTTTTCTCCACCAATATTATCACCAACAACACTGGATACCCTTCCTGACATTCCTAGTCCTAATCCAAAAGGTTTGGTAAGAATGGTTTCTAGACCTTCTAGCCATTGTACTAGGTGAAAAGCACTTGATTCATCACTGAAATCAATGGTTGAAATGATAATTTCACTGATATCTCCCTTTAGATAAAACAGCACCAAAATGGTAAGTATGCCTATGCCATAATAAAATAGCTTTAACCATAATTTTTTATGGGTGATTAGGGCATAAACATATACTATGAAAAAATAACTAACCAATGAAGCCCTTGAAATGGCCAAGAAAATGGAAAGCAAACTAACTAGTAAGGCTATTGCCCCAAGTTTATTTAGTTGAAAACTAAAATAATCATTTGTGTATAATGCTAATAATGCCGCTAAAGCGAAAATGGTATTTACGCCCAATTCTAATGGCATCCCGTAAAAAGAAGCAAATCTTTTTAATCCGTTAGCCGTTTCAAATGTCCAACTTAAGTTAAAATTACCGGAAGGTTCAATACCAAAATTGGATCTTAGAAATTCTGTATACCCTGTAAAGGTTTGTAAATGAGTTGACGTAATAGCTTCTCCTAAAAGTACTATTCCAGCAAGGATAGAAACAATCAAGATCAAGCTGAAACTGGTGTTTAGATTAATCAAGTTTGGATTGATTAACCTGCCTGTAAAATAGATTAAAGGAAAAAAGCTCAGACTTTTTAGCGCCAACAATTTTTGTGAAAAGCCATAATCACCAAGTGGTAAAAATAGATAGAGTGCTGTGTAAATGAAATAAGCCAGAACCAATTTGTCTATGATGGTTAGTTTAGCTATTGTGGCATTCTGAAAAATTAAAAAGAGTAGGGTGCCAATAACAATCAATTCTTTAAAACCCTGGAAAACGGGTAACAAATTGCCTAGTCCAAACTTGTTCAATAAAGAAAGTGCCGTGATATAAATGGGTAGGCCAAATATAAAAAATTGTAAAATGTATTGTGGTTGATGTTGGTACAATTTATAACCCGCATAGCAAAAGGAAAAAACATATACGCAGGGAATGATTACCAGCATTTTCTTGATTGTTATTTTTTCCAAAAACCATAAAGCCCCTTATCTAATTCATATCTATCCCATTCTTTTCTTTCCCTTTTGGGTTGTTGTTTTGCCCAATCCCACATCAAAGTCAAACCATCTTTTAAAGCTGTTTTGTCTTTATATCCTAAAATGTTAATGGCTTTTTCATGGGTAGAATAGGCATTGATCACTTCATGCCTTTCTTCTAGATGGTCTATATCGGCCCCGCCTACAATTGTTTGTAATAAATGGGCAGCATCAATGACCCTAGTTTCTGTAGAACTGCCTAGGTTGATAATTTCTTTAGAGGCTTTTTCATTAGTAGCAGCTTGCCAAAGTGATTCTAAACAATCTTCAATATAGGTAAATGCTCTTTTTTGGTGGCCTTGCCCAATAACTGTAAAAGCTTCATTGTGTAGCTTTTGGTACATCCAAATGCCCAATACGTTTCTATATTTATCCCAGATATTTTGGTGCTGACCATATACATTATGTGGTCTAACAATACACCAATCTAAGCCATGTTGTTCACCTGCAATTTGAATATCCATTTCACAAGCAAATTTGGCAACACCATAAGGGTCAACCGGACTAGGTATATGCGCTTCATTAAAGGGAGGAGTTCCAATGCCATATACCGCCATGCTGGATGTAAAAACCAATCTTTTTACACTATACTTGATACAGGCATTCACCACATTGGCGGTGGCCACCAAATTGTTTTGATAATTAAAACAACGGATAAAAGGGCTTAGTCCTTCAGCAGCATATGCAGCCAAATGGTATACATAAACAATATTGCCTCCCTTAAAAACATCATCTAAACTATCTGTTACTAAATCTAATTGATGAAAACGAACATCTTTAGGTAGGTTTTCTTGGTATCCACCAGACAAATTATCTATTCCAATTACTCCATAAGCTGGATAATGCGCCAATAAATATTCAGCTAATTTAGATCCAATCATTCCAGCAACACCTGTAATCAATATTTGCTTCATCTATCTTCTTTAATCGTATTTTATGGAATGGGTAATCCCGTCTCTGATGGCCCTAAGACTAGCTTTTAATTTTTGTGGTCTCCAACGGGCCGCAAAATACCCTAAAATAAGGGAATAGTAAAAAATATTGCAGATGAATACGGTAGGGGCTTGGTACCATTTTGTATATCTTTTCAAGAGCCAAATCCGGTTTCTAAAGTTCAGATAATGCACTATGGGATTTAAAAAACCTTCCTTGCCCTTTGTTTTACTTTTATTAGACATGCCTGCTATATGATATACTATAGAGTCAGGATGATAGATTAAGGAATAACCCATTGATTTGATTCTAAAAGATAGGTCTACGTCTTCTGAATAGATAAACATGTTTTGGGCCAGCAATCCTGTTTGTTCTAAAACGGAATTTCTAACAAAAAAAGCACAGCCAGTTACCCAATCTACTGTCTTTATTTGCAAATAGGCTTTACTTGGAATTTGATTGATTCCTTTGGTATAGGCAAAACCGGACCATGATGAATAATAAGATCCACCATTCCACAATATGGCTCTGTTATGGTTATAATGAATCCTTGATTGAATAGCACCTGTATTAGGATGCAACTCCATATAATTAACCAAATGGGTTAAAAAATCAGGTTCTACAAATGTGTCATTATTCAACATGATAGAATAATGGAACCCATTTTTGATGGCATATTGAAATCCCAAATTATTGCCACCTGTAAATCCTTGATTGGTCTCTGATTTAATTAAGGTTATTTCTGGATGAAGCGTAAAGAGTTTTTCACCCGAACCATCTATGGATCCATTGTCTACTACTAAAACTTGATGACCTTTGTAGTCAACCTTTTTTAAAGATTCAATACAATCGTTTGTAACATCAAAACTATTCCAGTTAACTAATATAATGGCAACAGATGGTTGCATGTTTGTTCTTTGATGATTCAAAACTGGTTGGTAATGGCCGTTAACTTCAGGTTGTCTATAGACCAGCTTTTTTCACATAAAGTCAGTGGTGTACTAGCGTCATTGTTGAATGCCAACTTAATTGCTCCTTTATGTGAGGTAATGATTTCAATCTTATACATACTAGTACCTTTTTCCTGTCCTGCTTTGGCACATATACCAGGCAGAACACCCCAAGCATTGCTTAATGCTTTGATACTAGTCATCCCTGCTTGATAATTATTGGGAAAGGACTGGTCAAAATTGTTGTTAGAAAAAGAAGTTTGATAAATGTTATTGTTGTCTAATAACAGATACCAGAGTTCTGGAGCAGTTCTTCCAGGAGCAATATAATTCCCCTTCCAATTATCATGTAAGTATAAATCAAACTCAACTTTAAGAACGTTATGGTTGGGTAAATTATCCATTTCAAATAAGACTAAGTCATTATTAAATCTTCCCAGCACATGGGTATTGTTAAACAGGGTAATTTTAGAAGAATCAATTGGGCCAACCGCGTTGTAAACATTAATATAAGGCCTAGATTGGTTTTCAAAATCATTAAAATAAATAACATTTCTCTGTGTAATATCCTTAAAACAGGCATTTAGGCTAAAGCTAAAAAGCATAAGCAGTAACCATTTTGATGTTAAAAGAGTATAATGAGTTTTTCGCATGAGTTTTAAATAGTTGCCAAAAATAGTCTTTAGTCAGTTAAAACCCATAGGTCTTAAAATCAGTTTTTATATTTCTCGATTTTCTTATATTTAAAACCTAAAACGCTTATTTTATGACTCCATTTGTAGGTGAGCTGCTGGGTTCAGCCATGTTATTATTATTAGGTCAAAGTGTGGTTGCCAATGTGGTGCTACCTAAAACCAAAGGAAATGGTGGTGGTTTAATTGCCATTACACTTGGATGGGGAATGGCAGTTTTTGTAGCAGTTTATTGTGTTTCTGCTGCAAGCGGAGCGCATTTGAATCCCGCAGTAACAATTGCGCTAGCCATTACTGGTAAATTTGAATGGTCTTTAGTGCCTTCTTATATGTTGGCCCAGCTCTTGGGTGCCATGTTTGGTTCTACTATTTCTTGGTTTTTATATCGTCAGCATTTTGACGAACAAGCCAGTGCAGCAGATAAATTGGCTTGTTTTGCTACTAGCCCTGCCATAAAAGGGGTAGGACACGCCCTTTTTAGTGAAGCCGTAGGAACTTTTGTGCTAATTATTGGCGGGTTAATGGTGATCAAAGGAGCCAATAGCCTTGGTCCACTAGACGCGCTTCCCGCAGGATTGTTGGTTTTGGCCATCGGTCTAAGTTTGGGTGGGGTTACGGGTTATGCCATTAATCCTACAAGGGACTTGGGCCCTAGAATTATGCATAGCATTCTGCCCATCAAGGGTAAAGGGGGGAGTGATTGGGGTTATGCTTGGATTCCCGTAATTGGGCCAATCATTGGGGCGGTTTTGGCTGCCCTCTTATACCAGGTATTATCTGCTTAGTGGGCAAATTGGAAGAATTTGTGTAAAAAATCGCCAGATTTTATGCATAATCAGCTTTTTTGAAACGTTCTATCCCTTACCTTTGCGGCCAAATCAAGATATATTTTTGATTGGATTTCAGTACATTTTTAAACCTATATATCTCTCCAGAAATGGCTACAAAAGGTAAAATCAAACAGATTATTGGTGCGGTAGTTGACGTACATTTTCCTGACGACAACACCCTTCCTGAGATTTTCAACGCGTTGGAAATCACCAAAGAAAACGGCGACAAGCTGGTTTTGGAAGTGCAACAACACCTTGGTGAAGACAGTGTTCGTACCATTGCAATGGACGGAACGGAAGGCTTGGTTCGTGGAATGGAAGTAATTGACACTGGTAAAGCTATTGCCATGCCAACTGGTCCATTGGTAAATGGCCGTTTGTTCAACGTAACTGGTGACGCCATTGATGGTTTGCCACAAGTGAGCAAAGAGAATGGACGCCCCATTCACAACAAACCCCCATTATTTGAAAATCTAAGTACTGCTTCTGAGATCCTGTTTACAGGTATCAAAGTAATTGACTTGATTGAGCCATATGCAAAAGGTGGTAAGATTGGTCTATTTGGTGGTGCGGGTGTGGGTAAAACCGTATTGATTCAGGAATTGATCAACAATATTGCCAAAGGCCATGGTGGTCTTTCTGTATTTGCAGGTGTGGGTGAGCGTACTCGTGAGGGTAATGACTTGTTGCGTGAGATGATTGAAGCTGGTATCATGAACTATGGTGAGGCTTTCAAACATAGCATGGAAGAAGGCGGATGGGATTTGAGCAAAGTAGATATGGAAGGTTTGAAAGAATCTAAAGCAACCTTCGTATTCGGTCAAATGAACGAACCTCCAGGAGCCCGTGCTCGTGTGGCTTTGAGCGGTTTGACTATTGCGGAATATTTCCGTGATGGAGATGGTACTGGAAAAGGTAAAGACATCTTGTTCTTCGTAGACAATATCTTCCGTTTCACACAAGCTGGTTCTGAAGTATCTGCCCTATTGGGTCGCATGCCTTCTGCCGTGGGTTACCAACCTACTTTGGCTACTGAAATGGGTCTGATGCAAGAGCGTATCACTTCTACCAAAAATGGTTCTATTACCTCTGTTCAGGCGGTATATGTACCTGCGGATGACTTGACGGATCCAGCTCCTGCAACAACGTTTGCTCACTTGGATGCAACTACGGTATTAAGCCGTAAGATTGCGGATTTGGGTATCTATCCTGCGGTGGATCCATTGGATTCAACTTCAAGGATCTTGACCCCAATGATTGTGGGTGACTTGCACTATGATTGTGCCAACCGTGTTAAATTGATTTTACAACGTTATAAGGAATTGCAAGATATCATTGCCATCTTGGGTATGGATGAATTGAGCGATGACGATAAAATGACCGTACAACGTGCCCGTAAAGTTCAGCGTTTCTTGTCTCAGCCATTCTTTGTGGCCGAGCAGTTCACTGGTTTGAAAGGTGTGTTTGTAGACATCAATGATACCATTCGCGGATTCAACGCCATCATGGACGGTGAAGTTGATGAGTATCCTGAAGCAGCTTTTAACTTGGTTGGTACTTTAGAAGATGCTATTGAGAAGGGTAAGAAAATGATGGAAGCTGCTAAAGCCTAATTTTTATGAACGTAGAAATATTAACACCCGAAAAAAAGCTGTTTAGTGGTGAAGTCTATGGCGTTCAATTGCCAGGCATTACGGGTCTTTTTGAAATTTTAGACAAACACGCTCCCTTGGTTTCAGCCTTGGGTAAGGGTAATGTCAAGATCTTAAAAGACAAAAACAGTTTTGAAAATTTCTCTATTCAGGGAGGTTTTGTAGAAGTCTTAAACAACAAAGCAACGGTATTGGTAGAAGGTGCAGTAGCACTTTAATACTATTCTGATGATTGTGTAGCCCCCGGCAAATTGTCGGGGGCTTTTTTGTGATTTATTTGAAAGAAACTAATGTAATTTTATTGCCTTACGGCGATGGCCTATATTAATAAATCAAGCAGTATGAAAAAGGCGCTTATCACAGGAGTAACTGGTCAGGATGGAGCTTATCTGGCTGAAATGTTATTGAAGAAAGGCTATGAAGTGCATGGCATTAAAAGAAGAAGTTCTTTGTTCAATACAGGTAGGATTGACGGATTTTATGAAGACCCGCATATTCCAGACCGCCACTTTATACTGCACTACGGCGATTTAACGGATAGCTCTAATCTTACCAGAATTATCCAAGAAGTACAACCAGACGAGATTTATAATTTGGCGGCCATGAGCCACGTGCACGTGAGTTTTGAAATGCCAGAATATACCGCTAACGCCGATGGAATAGGTACATTGAGAATCTTAGAAGCCGTTAGGCTATTGGGTTTAGCAAATAAAACCAAGATCTATCAAGCATCCACTTCAGAATTATATGGCTTGGTACAAGAAGTGCCACAATCTGAAAAAACACCTTTTTATCCACGCTCGCCATATGGTGTAGCTAAATTATATGCCTACTGGATCACGGTAAACTATCGCGAAGCCTATAATATGTTTGCCTGCAATGGAATCTTGTTCAACCACGAATCTCCACTAAGAGGTGAAACCTTTGTAACCAGAAAAATAACTAGGGCAGTTGCCAAGATTGCTTTGGGATTACAAGAAACGATGTTCTTGGGTAACCTAGACGCCAAACGAGACTGGGGGCACGCCAAGGATTATGTAGAAGCTATGTGGTTAATCTTGCAGCAGGAAAAGCCGGAAGATTTTGTGATTGCTACAGGTAAGACTACTCAAATCCGTGACTTTGTAAGAATGGCTTTTAGTGAAATTGGGGTTGAACTAGCATTTAGAGGTACTGAAGAAAATGAAGAAGGTTTTGTTGTTGCAAGCAATGGAAAATACAAGGTTCCCTTAGGTCAAGTGGTGGTAAAAGTAGATCCAAGATATTATAGACCTACAGAAGTTGATTTGCTCATTGGAGATCCAACAAAAGCCAATACCCAATTGGGATGGAAACCCAAATATAGTCTGGATCAAATGGTGCAAGAAATGGTGGCCAGTGATTTAAATATTTTTGAAAAAGACCAGTTCTTAAAACAGAGTGGTTTTGAGGTAAAGAACGAATTTGAATAAGATGCAAAAGAGTGCTAAAATTTATATTGCTGGGCATAGAGGAATGGTGGGTTCTGCCATACATCGTTTATTGTTGGAGCAAGGCTATGAAAATATTATCACCAGAACTTCGGCAGAACTAGACCTGCGTAATCAATCGGCGGTGAATGCATTTTTTGCTACTGAAAAACCTGAGTACGTTTTTTTAGCAGCCGCTAAAGTGGGTGGCATAGTAGCCAATAATACTTACAGAGCTGATTTTGTTTACGAGAATCTCATGATGGAAGCCAACATCATTCATGCGGCTTATGTAAATCAAGTGCAGAAATTATTATTCCTAGGTTCTTCTTGTATCTATCCCAAGCTAGCGCCTCAACCCTTGAAAGAAGAATACATATTGAGTGGCTATTTAGAGCCAACCAATCAACCTTATGCAGTAGCAAAGATTGCAGGTATTGAAATGTGCGATGCTTATAGGGCACAGTATGGTTGCAATTTTATATCGGCCATGCCAACCAATTTATATGGTCCCAATGACAATTATGATTTAGAAAAATCTCATGTACTTCCCGCCTTGTTTAGAAAATTTATTACAGCAAAAAGAACCGGTGCAGCTGAAGTAGTGCTATGGGGTACAGGAAGTCCGCTTAGGGAATTTATGTATGTAGATGATTTGGCAGAAGCTTGTTTGTTCTTGATGTTAAATCACAATGAAGCGGGATTGGTAAATGTGGGTGTTGGAGAAGACCTTTCTATTTTTGATTTAGCAGCTAAGATTAGCGCCCTGGTTGGCTTTGAAGGCAAAACCGTTTGGGACACCACCAAGCCTGATGGCACACCAAAGAAATTGATGGATGTAAGCAAACTTTCTGCACTAGGCTGGAAAGCCAGCACCAGCCTAGATCAGGGTTTGCAAAAAGTCTATAATACTTTGAAAGAGGTTAATTGGTAATGCCCTATGAAATCCAATAAAAAAGTCTACTTACTCTTGGCCGGCTTAATTGGTGTGTTGATAGCAGCATATTTTCTATTTGTCTATGTGTTTCCCAGCATTGCTATTAAGTTTGTGTCAGAAGATAGGGAGATCACCATGGGTAATGAATTGTACCATCAGTGGGTTGCTAACCAAGAAATAAATCAAGAAGCAACACTTGCCATTCAAGACTTTGCCAATCAATTAAAACTCTCCAGAAATTATCCCATTAAGGTTACGGTAGTGAATGCAGAAGAAGTAAACGCTTTTGCTATGCCTGGTGGGCATATTGTAGTAAACACCGGATTGTTACAAAAACTATACAAGCCGGAGTCGTTGGTGGCTTTATTGGGTCATGAAGCTTCTCACATTAACAAGCGTCATAGCCTCCACAATATTTTGGAATCCATGAGTACTGGATTCTTATTGTCCTTTTTAACTAGGTCTGGTGGGGGAATTTCTCAGTTTGTCATTGGTAACGCAAATATGTTAAGAGAACTGCATTATTCAAGGCAATTAGAGGCCGAGGCCGATAGGGAAGGCATGATGATCATGGAAAGGAATAAAGTGGATCCTAAGGGCATGCTAGCGCTGATGCAAACCTTAAAAGAAGTAGATGGCGATGGTATGGTTCCTCAGATTTCTTTTTTAAGTACACATCCTTTAACTGATGATAGGATTAAAGACGCAGAAACTTATTTATCCTTGCACCCTTTTGAAGCGGGTAAAGAATTAAATTGGAATTTGATTTATGCTTGGAGAGGAATTAAGAAGTCAATTGTAATGGAAGATTGATTGTAATCAATTTGTTTGGAAGGTAGAACCATTGAATTCAGAAACGGTTGCCATTCCTTTTTCAGTAATCCCTTTTTTGTTCAAGACTTTCTGAATGGTTATTAGTAGAATTTTTAGGTCGAACAAAAAGCTTTGTTTTTGAACATAGGCTATATCAAGTTTGAATTTTTCTTCCCAATTAATGGCATTTCTTCCATTCACTTGTGCCCATCCTGTAATGCCTGGCTTAACTTGATGTCTCTGCCTTTGTTCTGACGTATAAAGTGCTAAGTATTGCATGAGTAAGGGTCTAGGACCAACAAAACTCATATCTCCATTTACAACATTGAATAGTTGTGGTAATTCATCAAGGGAATAATTGCGAATCAGTTTTCCAATTTTGGTAATTCTATCTGCATCCGGCAATAACCGATGCTCTTGATTATAGAGGTCCCGCATGGTTTTGAACTTGATAATCAAAAAGGGCTTTCCTTGTAGGCCGGGTCTTTGTTGCACAAAAAAAACTTGGCCCTGATTAGTCACATAAAGCAACAGGCTAATGCATACCAATATTGGAGATAAAATGATGATCATCAAAATGGCGATGATCAAATCTGCTACGGGTTTTAAATGGCTACAGTACCGCATTGTGCATTTTGCTCTAGAATGGCATCAAAACAATTGATGATTCTATTAAAAGCTTCGTTGTTTAAATTGGAACCACTGGGTAAGCAAATGCCTTGTTCAAATAGTAGATCAGAAACGCCATTGGTATAACTGATACAGTTCTCAAAAATGGGCTGTTGGTGCAAGGGTTTCCATAAAGGCCTTGTTTCAATATTTTCCTTTTCAAAAGCCAGTCGAATGGCTTGAGAACTGAGTCCTAGGTTTTTTTCAGGGTCAATCAATAAACAAGTAAGCCATCTATTTGAAAAATGTCCACTTGGTTCTTCTTGAAATTGAAATTGGTAGCCCATAGCATTGTATTTTTCAAACACAGCCCTATATCTTTCATAGTTGCTTCTCCTAGCATGAATCCTATCTTCCAGAACGGTTAACTGCCCCAAACCTATGCCAGCCAAGAGATTGGAAAGCCCATAGTTATAACCAATTTGACTATGTTGATAATGTGGAGCTGCTTCTTTGGCTTGACTTGCAAGAAATCTGGCTCTTTGAATGGAGATACCATTATTTGAAAGTAAAGTGCCACCTCCGGAAGTAGTAATAATTTTATTCCCATTAAAACTAAAGACGCCATATTGACCAAACGCACCACAATAGTGTTCTCCAATCTTAGAGCCAATGGCTTCTGCTGCATCTTCTAAAATGGGTACACCATATTCTTCCGTTATGGCTGTTAACTCAGCCATTTTAGCCGGCATGCCAAAAGCATGTACAATAATGATGGCTTTGGGTAAACTGTTTTTTCTACAAGCATCTTCCAGTGCAGCTTTTAAGAGTATTGGATCCATATTCCAAGTATCTGTTTCTGAATCAATAAAAACAGGATTTGCTCCAAGATATAATATGGGATTGGCCGATGCTACAAATGTGAATGATTGGCAAAAAACGCTGTCGCCTTGCTGAACATTTAATAGCATTAAGGCAAGATGTATAGCCGCAGTTCCAGATGATACCGCTAGTACATGTGATACACCAACCAGTTTGGCAATTTCTGATTCAAATTGATCAATATTGGGACCAACAGGTGCAATCCAATTGGATGCCAATGTTTGTTCCAAGTATTTTTTTTCTTCATCACCCATATGAGGTGATGATAAGCAAATTCTGTTACTCATATTACATGAGAATTGATGGGTTTAGCGGGGCAGCCTATAACAGTTTCAAAATCAAAAACATCTTTGGTAACAACAGCTCCAGCACCAATGGTAGTCCACGCGCCAATTTGAATGTCTGGTAAAACAATGGCTCCGGCACCAATCATAGCTCCTTCTCCAATGCTGACATTCCCACAAATGGTGGCCCTTGGTGCAATATGAACATAATCAGCAATCCTGCACTCGTGCTCAACAACAGCAGCGGTATTGATAATACAATGATTGCCCAGTGATACATGTGTTTGAACTATCGCGCCAGCCATTACAATAGTTCCTATTCCTATAGAACCAATAGATTTAGAAACAATTGCCTTTGGATGAATTAGGCTAACATAGGTAAGCGAATAATTTTCAGCTACTTTTCTACGTGTCTGGTTATTGCCAATGCCAATGATAGCTGAATGGTAGTTATTATGAATGAGTTCATGAACGGGTAAAATGGTATGACCATCAATATCTCCAGTCTTAAATTCATCTGCAAATACAAAAGCCTTACCTAGGCATTCAATCAAATCCTTGACTACCAAACCGTGACCACCTGATCCAATAATTGCTATCATATAGTTACTGGTTTTTGTTGTTGAAATAGGTGTTGATAGAATTTTAACCAAAGTGTAGAAACGGTATCTGCTAGAAAATTTTCTAAGGCAAATTGTTTTGCTTGGTTGCCCATGGACTTGGTCAAAGATGGATTTAGGTAAAGGTTTTCCATGCACTGATACAACGCTTCTGTTTTGCCAACTGTATGTTTTAATCCTGTTTGATTTTCAATAAAAGCATCGCTTAGTCCATAGGTGTCACTGCAGATGACTGGTAGACCCAACATTGACGCTTCCATCACACTAGTCCCAAATCCCTCCCTATGACTTGGCATACAAAAGGCATCGGCCATTTGTAGAAAGTCTTGAGGATTGTTGCTATGGCCTATAAAGATTGTTTGATTGCTCAAACTAGCATCAATACTAGATTGAATCCCTTGTTCGTCTGGGCCTATGAATAACAATTTGGTATTGGAATAGCGGCTATTTAATTTCTGGAAAGCAGTTATCAATTCAAAGATTCCCTTGTCCTTGTTCATCCTGCCTAGGAAAGCAAATACAGTATCTGAATCACTGACCCCGTACTTGTTTCTAAATGCTTTTCTGATTGCAGGATTGGGAGAAAATTTGCATGGGGAAACACCACTGATGGATCCCTTACCAAGCACCTGAGAATTACCTGCAGTTAAAATATGTTGACTGATTAGAAAATCTCTCTGAGCATGACTATCTACTAAAATATGGGTAGACAATCTCACAACTAATTTGTCTAATTGCTGGAAGCACCATTTGCTGATCCCAGTTTTGGTATGCCAAATCTGTCCTGTGAAAATATGGATTCTGATAGGAATGCCCGCAAGTTTAGAAGCCAACATTCCCAATAATCCAGCTTTGGGAGTAATACAATGCACCGCATCAAATTGCATAGTCTTGAAATGTTTCCAAAGTGCAAACAAAGCCCTCAAATCCTTGATAGGATGAATGGAACGATAGAGCGGAATATGTTGCACAGTTTTGATAGAGCTAGTATTTAAAATGGATCCATGATTCAAATTGGCTACCAAATGAACCTCATAGAAACTGGATAAATATTTAAAATGAAGCTCCATAAATGCATTGACTGTGATGGGATCAGATACAACAAAGCAGATTTTTTTTAAAGGGCTTTGTGGCATCTAGTTCATTTGTTGGTTAAGGATCCTTTCATATTCAGCTTCCTGATTTTTTGTTAAAACTAGATTCCGTTGTTTCAAAATCAATGAATCCATTTTTAACCAAGCCAACACGCGAATGATTTGGCATTTGATTTGAATTTTCCAGACTGTCCAATGGATCTTGAATCTTGATCCAATGATGGATTTATTCAACCCAATACCCTTAATCAATGCGCCCTGTCTATGGAGGTACGTAGATAACCGAATAGGGTTGTTTTCTCTGTAAAAAAGAACTGGAAAATCTTGGTTGTAAAAGCTAGAAAGGGGATAAGTTCTTAAAAACAATTCGTGGTCCTCGGTTCCGCTAAAATCTGGATGATATAAATGTTCTTGAAACCAACTGGTTTTGCCCATTACCGTTGGATGGATAAAGCATCCTCCTTCTAGTATTTCGTTGATACTAGCAACAAGCTTGGGTTTTCTAAGACCCATGATTTGATTTTCCTGATCAATCACAATGGCTTGCGCACCTAGCAAATCAATGTTTGGATGCGTTTCAAGAAAATGTAATTGTTTTTCAATTCTGTCTGGAAACATGAGGTCATCGGCGTCCATTCTGGCAAAATAAGTACCTCTGGATAATTGAATCTGCTCATTGAGGCTATAACCTATTCCTTTGTTTTCTGTATGTTGAATTAGAACAATTCTTTTGTCTAAATAGGACCTGATAATTTCTAAAGACCCATCAATAGATCCATCATCAGTAAGTATCAGTTCAAAATTGGAATAGCTTTGGTTTAAAACAGAATCAATGGCTGCTCGCAAATGCTTGGCTGCATTAAATACGGGCATCCCAATACTGACTATAGGGTGATCCATGCGCTGGGCAATATGTTTAAGGATAAGTCATTGTATTTGCTCTGATACCAATGCTTTGGTGCAATCACTATTTTATTAGGGTCCTGATTCAAATAGGCAGGCCACCAACTAAAACTACTATTGGCAATAATATGGTGATTACATTGGCGCATGAGAAAAAAGTCAAACAGATCAGCTGCTGCATCTTTTGAGTGATCTACAAAAATCAACTTTGCATCTGTTTGTAAGTGTTCTTTAACCCAGGACAAGTCATTGCTAAATACAAAGAATTGTGGGTTCAGAACTGAACGGTTGATTTCTTCTATAGCTAATTGATAATAGGAAATGGGTAGTTGATGATGGTAGCCACTGGTTAAATAATCACCCCGCCTAATATGCATACAAACTGCATTCTCAGACGATTGAATCAAAGGTAAATAAGGACTTGCTATATAGGGGCTTGGGTCTTTAAACTGAAATGCCTCTAGTAAAGTGCTTCTTTGATTTGCTAAATAAGTAAGGTTCTGCCAATAGCCATCAAAAAGCTGTTCTTGCTTAAACATGACAGGTTGCTTAGGATAGGCAGCTTCCACCACTATTTGATTATTTAAAAAAGGAAATAATTGGAAGAGCTTGCGTTTGATCCGATGCTGCTGATTAAAATAGCTTTCTATATTGCCAAGCATTGCCATGTCTGGCTGGTTCAAGACACATTGTAAATGGCTAATTTTTAAACCAGTTAAATTACTGCTACCCTCTTTATTTACATAGCTAACTGGTTCACCATTAGTTTGGGCTAGCCACTGACCAAATGCATACTGGAATAATTGGTTGCCCAGACCGCCCCAAAGTTTTACAATACTCATTGAATTTTCCTCAGAATGCTTTTTGCTTGAATTTCTATTTCTTTCAACAGCCCAAATAACTTCAAGCCAATAGGAGATAGCTGATAATATTTCTGATATAGATGGATTTCACTTTGGTACTTATGCCTTTCCATTGCTGCATTAAACTGCTTTTTATTGGAACCAGTTGACAAGCCTTGTTGGTGGTCAACACTTGCTTGCCCATTTAATAAGCAAGTGCCACCGGCTTCTTGTATTTGTTTGCCCAAAATGAGTTCTTCGTGAAATAAAAACGTGCCTTGGTCCAAATAGCCATTCTGTTGCAGAAAGGATTGCTCTATCATAAAAGCGGCTCCATTAATGGTATCACAAAACAGATATTTATGATCATATGGTTGTTCCGCACCATAGACAAATTTTTTAAAAAGCTTGGGCGATATTTTTTTGAACAAAGAAAAACTTAACCAAATCATTTGATAGGGCGCTAGTAATTTTCGCACCTGTATTTGATAACCAATAGGTAATAGACTGCTTGAAGTATTGACCAATGGAGAACTTGCAAAAATGTTTTTTTGACTTTCGATTTTGAATCCATCCACCATTTTTTGTACAAAAAGCGGATCGCTAATGCTGATATCACTATTTAATACAAGTTGGTAATCCGGTCTTTGTCCTGTTTGTAATTGGAGTCCCAAATTATTGCCACCTGCATATCCAAGATTGGTATCAGAAAAGACCAAATGAATTGATTTTGGTAAAGACTGTGAAAGTATTGCTTGGTCTTCTGTGGAACTATCATTGTCTACTACCACTATTTCTAGATTGGCAAATACTTGTTGCTCTAGCTGTTTCACCAATGCAATGGTTTCCGCTGCTGTTTGATAATTTAAAACTACTATTCGTACGCTTTCTTTCAAAACGTTGCTGGTTGTTTGGTGAATAGATAGTAGCAAGCAAAAGCTTCACAAACCATGATATAAAAGGAGATTCGAATAAATTCATTGTTCATAAAACACATCATCAAGTTGGAAAAACAAAGCAAGTGCAATTGAAAGAACAGCATTTTGCCTGTTGACTTGGCTAGTTGGCTAACCAGAGAAATGACTGCAAATAAAACAGAAGACCCCAATAGCACGCCTAAAAGCCCCCAGTCTATATAAAAGCTATCTAAAAAAGTATACACATTGGTGCTCTTTCCACCAAAGTCAACATAAGGTCTAATATAGGAGGGATACTGTTGAAGAAACCCTAACTTTTTTTCTATATAGTAAACAAAATCTAAGCTATACAAATGATTGGGGAATAAAGCGTCCTTAATCTGGAATCCTTGAACCAATTTTTGAAAAGCTGCTATACCCCCAAATAAATAAAGCTTTGCAGTGTCAATGAATGGGTTTGACTCAACTGATCCTGCGTCAATAATCAGAGTGAGGCTGGTAAATAATAGTAGGGTCAAAATAACCAAAGCGGCATTTGCTTTTTTAGCTAATGTCTCTTTTAAAAAATAAGAATTGCATAGTAAAATGGTTATGCCAACAATTAGTATTGGTGCCCTTGTTAAATGAATACCTGAGAGTAGTATGGAAATAGATACCAACAAAACTAATCTTGATAATGGTATATATTTTTGAGAATACAAATAATAAAACCAGGGAATCAAGAGTAAATAGATTCTACCAAATAAGTTATAAAAGAAGTTGGGTTCCTCTGTGTCATTTCTAAAATTGGAGCTCCTGATTTGTTCAAGCGCCACAACAGCTATTCCCTTTTGATAATATTGGGTATAGATATAACTAAGATTAGCTATCAAGCAAAGAATAAAAAGGAGTGTTGTGATATTGCTAATCCTAGATAAGTTAAAATGCTCTCCATTTTGAATATTTGTATGAGCCTGATTAATTACCAATAGACGAATCAATAACTGAATTAAATTAAATAGGATGGGAATGACATACAAAAGCACAAGCGTCATTGCTGTTAGTGAGCCACTGAAACTAAATTGGGCCCCAAGAATCAAACAAATCCAAAATAGGGTAAAGGCATTTGCCGTATCAAACAAACTAAACTTGCTAAACCGGGCATTCAACCTGAGAAGGCCCAAAATGAGCAATAGCATCAAAACATTGACAGCAATCAATAATAAACCTTGTTCTGTTTGAGAGGGCATCTATACAATCAATTGAATCCTATACATAAAATTGATAAAGAATTACTTCCACTACAATGGGTAAAAAAGCAATCAATTTATTTTGAAGGCTTAATTGATAACCGCAATTGGGTTTTACTAGAAATTGGTCAAGCAATAGCATGGTCAAATAATACACTAAGCTTGTTAGAACCAGCATGAGGTAAATATTTCCAAAGCAAAGTTTGAAAATGAAAAAACTAACACCTATGGCTATTAGATAGAATAGGGTAAACTTGATTTCTAACCCATAGACTTTAGCAAGATTGCTGTAGACCAATTGAATTAAAAGTAAAAAAGGGAATAGACCAAGGCTGGGTACAAGGTCATGCAATAATTTGGCATAGCCCAAATTTTCCACCCATTCCCATTGCGTTATCCAAACACCCAATCCAATAAGGGCGATGGAAACAAAACTAATATTCCTAACAATCTGATTGTACTGTTCTTTAAACTGCTCTGTCTTTTGATAGAGATAACTCACCAATTTATTACTCACAGACAAACCCAATCCCAAAAATGAAATCAGAAAACTATTGGAAAAGCAATAAGCGCCAAAGCTTTCTTTGGGTAAGAGGCTTTTCAACACCAATTTGTCTAAGCCTAATCCCAAAAGAATTACCAATCCAATGGCAAGGGTTTTGATTCCTTTTTCATGGAACCATTTGATTTGTTTCCAAGAACGAAAGCGAATGCTAAATGATCCTTTTTCTGGAGCAAATAAATTAATTATGATTAAAACACCAATCTGAACAACCAACAGTATCAAAATGGTTGGGTACAAATGCAAGACCATCCAGCTAGCAATATCATTATTAAAAAGGCAAATGATCATTAACAGCGTTACCAATAACTGTGTTGCCAAAGGTGCAATAAATGAATGGCGAATATTGAAACTAAGACTGATGAAGTTGATGAAGTTGGATACTACAATCATGAGGGCTATGAGCAAAGCCGATTCTCCCATTTCATAACCCATGAATCCTGCTGCAATATTTGCTAGCACTAAGCCAGCGCAAACCAATAATCCCAGATAACCCATACTCGCTTTCTGGGTTGCATTTTTTTCTAAGGATAATAGATAAAATCCGTCTAAATAACCAAGGTGAAAAAGACCTGCAAACCCAATCAAGCTATATAGGTATCGATAGTCACCATAAACACCAACCCCAATCTTTTGTGGCAAGATCAGATTTAATACAAAGGCGGCAGCAATATTGAGCCCAGAGAAAAAAAGAATTTTCCAATAGACTGATGCATCCTCCTTAATACTTAAGCCAATGGATCTCATTTGGGAAGAAATTTCAATTCATGTGCAATGACGCTATAGAATAACGCTCCCATACAAAACAGCATTCCAAAAACCAATAGCATCTTTAGTTTTGATGTTTTTACTTCTTTTAGTGGAAGTACGGGGCTGTCAATCACTTGAATCACCGGCGTTTCTTGACTAAGGTTAAATTTTGCCATCTCTAGATTCTGCGTAACTGAAGCAAAAATGCCTGACAACAATGTCTTCTCTCTGGATGAGGTTTCTGTAGCTACCGCAGAATTGGTTTTGTAAATGGCATTGATATCCATGGTAGCATTAGAAGTTTGTAGGTTGGCACTATAGATGGTTTTTTGCGTTAATAATCCTGCAATACTATCCAGTCTTTTTTGCAACTTGTCAACTGTTGACTTTTGTCTTTGGGTTTTAAATTGAATATATCGGTTTACCGCAGCCCCTACAATTCTTTCACAATAGATTTTAGATAAATTGGGATCCAACATATTGGTGCTTACTTCTATAAAACTGGCTTTTTTATCTATTCGCTCAACACTAAATTGACCGGCCAATATTTTTTCTACCACTATTTGTATCAGACTGTCTTGTTGAACCGAGTAGTTTTGTTTGGCAGTCATTGGACTAAAATGCAATTGGTCTATATGTTCAATTTTGGATGACCAGGATTCTTTTAATCCATAGATCTTAACATAATCATCCATTACAGAAAGATTAGCTCCAGCAAGTGATGGACTCAAGAGCACTTCTTTGGCTAAAGAAGCACTTCTATAATAATAGAGAATATTATCTCCTGATAAGATATTATTATTGTTGTTGGCTCCTAGGTCTACACCAAATTGCCCAGCCAAGGAACTGATATTTCCCAGATTGCCTGTATTGTTTCTAGCGTCTTCTACAACAAAAACCATTTTAGCTTGATAGTTCAAGGGTTGTAGATAGGCGTAGCCATATCCCAACAATCCTCCCAAACAACTTATCACACCAATCTTGATCCAATTGGCTTTGACAATTTTTACCCAATGCTTCCATTTATAATGTAGGTCTCTTAAAATCAAGCTATCTGCTTTTGTAATAGTGGATACTTCTGTCAAGTCTGTTTTTTCCATCTTCTATTGGGTTAGATTCCTGATGGTTAAGAATAGTGTTACAAGAGTAGCCAGTCCTGTGGTAAGCGCTACTACTTCTCCAGTACTCATTCCCTTACCGGTTTGTTTTACAGGCACATACACTTCTGATCCTGGTTTCACATTGGGGTAATTGGTAAAGAAGAGAAAATGTTTTGTGGTGCGTACTTCACCGTTGGGATACACCACATAAGCTTTTTTGATTTGACCACCAGGTAAAACGCCACCTGATTCTCTAATCACGTCTTTGATATTTAATCCAGAACGATAAACAATCTTCTTGGGAAAATAAACACCGCTAAATGTTTGAACAGTTTCTACTCTTTTAGGCACTTTAATAATATCGCCTTCTTGTAAAATCACATCATACAAAGAACCTGGTTGCTTGATCACTTCTTCCAGTCTAATGCCAACAATTTTCATATCACCTTTGAAAGTACTATCAGCTGCTCTGGCCTTACTGGTATCAGTTAAGGAATTTTTGAGTGTGGCTAGTTTGTTTCTTAAGATAATAGTGTCAGTATTAGACAGGTTTTCAAATGTCTTTCTTAGTAAAAATGCCCCTTCAGGATAGCCACCCAATTTTAATCCACCAGCCCTTTTTAATAGATCGGATAATCTTTCTTGGTTACTGCTAATAGCATAGCTACCTGGGTAAATTACTTCACCTTCAATATTCACACTAATCTGTTCTTTATAGCCGGGTGATTTTCTAACCGATACAATATCAAAAGGCTCCAAAGCCGTGTTCAATGATTTTTCAGCACCTTCTTTAGATAGGTCAGCCTGAAGAATAACACTATACAATGGACTATCATTTTTAGAAAGGGTGTCTCTAATTCTTCTTGAGATTTCTAAGAAGCTTTTGTTGGCTCCATCCTTGTAACCACCCGCCATTAAAATAGCGTCTTGTACCAGCATGCCCTTGGCGTAGTAAAAACTGTCTGGTCTATTGACTTCACCCCTTACTTGAATTTTAAAAGTCTCTTTAATTTCATTGTAGGGATAAATATGAATGCTGTCTTCTTTTCTTAAAGCAACATTGAATTTGTCATTTAAAACATCGTTCACATTAAAGCCAATGATTTCTGCAGTATAATCAGTTGAGATCCGTCTTAAGATGGCTCTTTCTTTATAAGCAGATGCTTTTGGTTTAGCCATTTGTAATAGCGTTTTCAAATCAGGTATTTTATCTGTTGAATAAACACCTTGCAGATTTACAGCTCCACTGATGATGACCCTATTTTTAAAACTACTAGAAATACTATCTACATATAATTTATCGCCCGTTTGCAATTGAAAGCTGGATGCTTCATTGGCATTAACAGTAATGGATTCAATTTCTTGACTACCATATCTAGCAATTCTGATAAATGATTTGTTTGCATTATCGCTTAACCCGCCTGCATAGTTCAATACTTGCTCTAGTCTATCGCCCTGGGCAATTTCATAAAGTGCATTTCTTTTTACGGCACCACTTAATGCAACCCTTGACTGATAGGCGGGCACTTTAATCACGTCTTCATCTTGCAGCATTTTATTTTGTGCTAGTTGACCATTGATTAGATAATCATAGAGGTCAAATTGGGCAATGAGTTTGCCATTTCTGATTAAACTGATATTTCTATAAGATCCAATTTTAGAGGGGCCTCCCGCTGCATACAATGCATTGGCAATGGTACTCAATGATGAAATAGAATAGGACCCAGGTCTACTAACTTCTCCAATCAGGTTTACCCTAATAGATCTGATTTGTCCTAGTGTTACTTGTAATCTGGTACTGCCTGTTTTTAATCCAGGATATATTTTACTCAATGCCCCAGTTAGTTTAGCCTCGGCAGCTTCTAGACTCAAGCCTGATAGGTTGATTGGGCCAATATTCGGATAACGAATATTCCCATCGGGACTCATTTTTAAACTGAGGCTTTTATCTGAATATCCATAAATCTCAATTTTCAATTCATCGCCACTGCCAATCACATAATTTTTTGGACTGGGCATATTTAGATTGGGTTCAAAACTCAAGTTCTCCTTGGTAAAAAAATCAGAGCCAAAAATCACTAGACCATTAATACTGTCTGGAGAAGATTTGGGAAGCAAGTAGGTTTGCCCTTTTCTTTTATTGTCCAAATTTTGTTTGGCATCTGACTGTTGACTAATGCCTGTGTTGGGTAAAGCCTGCAGTCTAATTTTGAGTTTTTGAATTTGCTCATTGGTCAGCCCTTTTTCGCGGGCCTTGGTTTCTAACTCAAATTCAGACAAGCCATTCAAATTATTTGCTTGTACAAATTGAACCAATTGTTGGTCTGTTAATTGGTCAATATTGAGTTGTGCTGCTAATTGTGCAACAGCAAAATAATGGCTTCCTAAGAAAAGAAGTAAAATGACAAATCGTTTGATGCCATTCATGAGCTTGGGGCTTAGAGTGAAAGGATAAAATGCAATTGCGGAACTCTCAGATTATAAAAAGCAAAGCTTCGCCAATCTCAATTACAATTGAGGCCGGGTAGATTTTGACCAATCTGCTTGCGCGATGGTATTGCAGGAGCACACTTCTTACTTGCGCAAAAAGATGCTACTTAACTGGTTACGAGGAAAATGCTGAAAAGGTTAATTGAAGGGAAAAATAAATTTGGCCCACCCCGGCCTGCGGCCACACCTCCCACACGCGGTAGGGGAACTGACTAATTTAATTGAGGATCCAGAGGATAATTGGGCATTTGCTGGTATTCGCCACCCAAGTCTTTGAGGGATTCTTTCCAGATCTGGTCTACTTGTTTCATAAAGATGAGGCGTTTGTTGCCATCGCGGACAATCCAGCTTTTTTCTTCTAGTTCGCCCTCTAGCTGGCCCTCGCCCCAGCCGCTATAGCCAATAAAGAAGCGGATCTCGGTTTGATCAATTTCTTCGGCCTTGATGCCTTTGATCACTTCTACAAAATCGCCACCCCAGTAAATGCCGTCAATAATTTCTACGCCGCCTAATTGGTCTGGGCAGCGATGGATAAAGTGAATACTATCTTTTTGAACTGGGCCTCCCTTGTAAACGGGAAATTGGCAGCCTTCCAAATCAGCCACATAGTCACCCACCACCCCTTTATGTGGTTTATTCAGTACAAAGCCAAAACTTCCCTCTACCATGTGTTCGCAGAGCAGCACAACGGTTCTTTGAAAATTGGGGTCTTTCAAAAATGGGTCAGAAATGAGTAAAATGCCTGAACTGGGTACTTCCATGCCGAAAAATTAGGAAAAGCTGACTATATCTTACAAAAAAAACAATCCACATTTGGCAGTTAAAATGCTGATAAATAGCGCAAAACGAAGCGCAGCCAATATTTCAATCCATTATATTTGTGAGAATGAAGCGAACTTTCCCTGTCATCATCGTACTAATTTCTCTGTCCTTGCTAGGATTGCTCTTGTTGCAGGGCTCTTGGTTAAAAAACCTCTTGGAGGTAAGGGAAGTGCAGCTCTATAATAAAATCAGTTCTGAGGGGTACAAAGTGGCAGAGGATTTATACAAATCTGTTTACGGCGGACAAATTATGCGCCCTCGCCAAGGAGGCATAGGGTTTAATTCTGGCTTTCACCTGCACTTACTCAAGCCACCAACCATTGATGAAAAATTCTCGGCCCAAGAGGTGAGGGTAAAACTGGAGAAAGTATTTGTAACCAAAGAATGGCGCAATTTGGAATTTGAGTTTGCCATTATATCGCCAACGGCAGAATTAGAAATGATGTCTTCTGGTTTTGAAACTGCTTTTAAAGATACTGTCAACAACAAACAAGTCGTTATACCTATACTTCCAAATTCAGAAAATAGTTTGGACGATGCGGCTTCCTATGAACAACTCATTGTCATCATTCCAAATTATGAAGATCAGGTATGGGCATCGCTGCGATGGATTATTATAGTAGCTGCCATCTTTATGATGATCATCATTGCGGCTTTCTATGTTACGGTTCGCTCTTTGTTGAATCAGAAAAAACTCTCTGAAATCAAGAGCGATTTTATCAACAACATGACCCACGAATTCAAGACGCCATTGGCTACTATCTCTCTAGCGGTGGATGCTATACGCAACGAAAAAGTGCGCAACAATCCTGAGAAGATGAATTACTTCAGTGGGATTATCAAGGAAGAGAACGTGCGGATGAACAAACACGTGGAAACTATACTGCAAGCGGCTTTGATGGAAAAGCAAGAATTGGAATTGAGGAAAGAGGAAACGCATTTGCACGAGATGCTTGATCAGGTCTTGGAAAATTATCAATTACAATTGCAGGGTAAAAATGGACAGGTAACAAAGCTTTACAACGCCAAAAATGACTTGGCTGCTGTAGACCCCGTTCACTTTGGAAATCTGCTTTCTAACTTGATAGACAATGCTATTAAATATTCCAAAGAAACCATTGAATTAAAAATCTCCACGCATAGCACCAACAAGCAATTGATCATTCGCATTGAAGACAATGGGATTGGTATGAGCAAGGAGACCGTGAAGCGCGTCTTTGAAAAATTCTATCGCGCCCACACGGGCAACCTGCACAATGTTAAGGGCTTTGGTTTGGGTATGAGCTATGTGAAAACGGTGATTGACGCGCACAAAGGCAAGATCCGCGTGGAGAGCACCGTTGGCAAGGGCTCCATCTTCACTATTGAAATTCCATTAACCTAATTAATTCCCCTACTGATACGGGTGGTGTTGCCGCTGTTCAAACTCAAATTAGTTCCCCTACCGTTCACGGGAGGGGTGGCCGCAGGCCGGGGTGGGCAACTGAATTCATCGCGCCACGCCAGTACTTGTTTTTGGAGTTTTTAAAAACACCCCATTTTTATACTTGTTCTAGTATAAAAACGACCCTTCAATTTTATACACGTTCTAGTATAAAATTCTTCCAAAAATTATACTCGTTCAAGTATAAAATAGATAGCCCTGATTTATACTTGTTCTAGTATAAAAACCGCCCTTCTATTTTATACAATTTCTAGTATAAAAAAACACTCTAATAATATACTCGTTCAAGTATAAAATACTTCCCCAAGATTATACTCGTTCTAGTATAAAATAGACACCCCTGATTTATACTTGTTCTAGTATAAAAATCGACTAAAATATTTTTTCTGAAAAACCAATACCCACATTCCTCAAACGAGAATAGAATCTACCTTAAGTGAAACGATTTTACATTAAATTCTTTCAAGTTCCCATCCTTATTTATTCATTTGTAGTTGATTAATTTCTATCTAATTCTACAAGAATGGATCATTTATGAAAGATTCATTTTGAATAGATTTTCGTATTGTATAACTTTACACAGCAATCCAATGATTGTATCATTTAAACACAAAGGGTTACAGGAATATTGGGAGAGAGGTATAGCATCTAAATTACCAGCAGATCAAAGGAATAAAATAAGATTGGTTTTAGATACATTGCATGATGTTAACTTTCTTCCTCAGGACTTACTTCCTTTTAAAAATTGGCGCGTACATCAATTAAGTGGTAATTATGAAGGCTATTGGAGTGTAACTGTAAAAGAAAATTGGAGAATTATATTTCGATTCGAAAATGGAAATATTTTGAATCTAAACTTTCTAGATTATCATTAATCTATTAATTCAAAATAATGAAAAGGTCTATCAATAAACTTACCCATCCAGGTGAGCTTTTAAAAGAAGAGATTATTAAAGCTAATAAACTCTCAATTACAGCCGTAGCTGAAATGCTTGGTGTTACTAGAGCTGCGTTATCAAATGTTCTTAATGAAAAAGCTGCAATCAGCCCACTCATGGCACTAAGGATAGCTAAAGTGTTTGGTGGAAACGCAGAGCTTTGGGTAAGAATGCAAGCAACTTATGATTTAAGAATTGCAGAAAAGAAAATGAAAGGCATTCAACTAAAGCCTTATGTTTTTCAAATGGCTTGAGCATTCCAGATTAAACATCCATCTCCATAACTCAAAAATCGGAACTCATTATTCATAGCATGATTATATAGTTCTTTCCAAGTATCTCCAATCAATGCAGCAACAAGTAATAGGAGTGTAGATTGTGGCTGATGAAAATTGGTAATCAGTCCACTGCAAATGCGGAACTGGTATCCTGGCGCAATGATGATCTGTGTTTTGGTAATTAACTGGCTTAGCTTTTGTGTCTGCATCCACTGAAGCAATGAAGCTAAAGCGATGCTCGCAGAAATAGTTCTAGCATCTAAATTTTTCTGAGGAACATTTGAACTGTTCATTTCATAAGGATCCCACTGATGCACGGTTAGATCGGCCAAATTAATTGTTGGATTGGCCATTGTCTTCAAACCCAACCAGTACAAGCTTTCTAGGGTTCTCATAGAAGTGGTTCCTACTGGAACTATCGGATCGCCCAAGCGGCCCAGCAAGTTTTCAATAAAAGAATCAGACACATCAATAAATTCTGCGTGCATCTCGTGGTCTTCCATCGCGTCAGCTTTAACCGGCTTAAATGTGCCAGCGCCAACATGCAGGGTTACAAAATCCTTTGTAATTCCTTTTGCAGCAAGACTTGCAAAAACGCCTTCTGTAAAATGCAATCCGGCAGTGGGTGCGGCAACAGAACCATCGTGTTTGGCATAGACGGTTTGATACCTTTCGGCATCGCTATTTTCTGCAACCCTATTTAAGTAGGGCGGTAGGGGAATTAGTCCAGCTATGTGCAAGAGTTCAGCAAAACTCATTTGAGCTTGACTCCAACTAAACTCTATTAAATAGGCTTCGGCACCTTGGGCCACGCGGCGGGCTCTAAGCGTAATGTTTTGTCCTTGATCAATGATTGTTTTCTCTAAAAACTCTTCCTTCCATTTTTTTGCCCCGCCCACCAAGCATTTCCACTGAACTGTTCCCTTTTGCAGCATGGCCGAGGTGATATCGGGGTAAATGGAATCCGGTTCCAAGCAAAACAGTTCAATCACTCCACCGGTTGGTTTTTGGAACAGGATCCGGGCTTCTACCACTTTGGTATTATTAAAGACTAGAAAACTGTTGGCGGGTAGGTGATTGGCCAGGTTCAGGTATTGGTCTATTTGATAAGTCTGTTGGGTGGTTGTTGAACTTGTTTCTAAGTCAAGTACTTCATGAAAGTCATTTACTTCATGGGATGCTTGAGTAGGTGCCTGATTGGCAATCAACAACTTGCTTTGGTCTCTGTTTTCAAGGGGAAATTTGGCTATCCGTTCATCGGGCAACTCATAACTATAGTCCTTGATCTGTATTTTCTTTACCTGCTCCGCTAACATGGCCGTGAAGTTAATTGCGCCCTACCACTTTTTACCACAAATGGGCCAAAATTGCCCCAAAACCACTCAAAATTTTGTTTCGATCCCAAATTTTCCGCCATTTTCTGTTTGTCTTGGGCAGCAGATTTTCTAAAAAATGAGCATCGCGCAGCCAAAAATTCTTTCATTTTCAAGTCAAAATTGGCTGATTTTACCCTAAAATGGCCCAAAAATGCCCTGTTTTAGGCTAATTCACGGGTTATCCACAGCTATTCACATCCTATTCACCGCTCAATTCAACAATATTGGCTGTAACTGTTTACCAGCATGGCTTTGAAGCCGCTCAGACTTGTGGATAAATACAAACGCTTTAAATGGCGATTTAAAGTGGGAAAAAGTGTTATTTTGTGTCAACAAGTGGTAAAAAATAGAAAACTTACTCACAAATGCAAGGATTTCACGGAGAATATGAAGCAACGGTAGACGCGAAAGGTCGCTTCTTGCTCCCTGGTGGACTGAAAAAACAGTTACCGGAGGGCGAGGGTCGATTTATTCTCAGCCGTGGTTTTGAAAAATGTCTCACGTTATATCCATTGAAAAGTTGGGAAGTTATTATTACCAAGATTGCCCAGTTGAATGATTTTGACCCTAAGGTACGCCAATTCCGCCGTCAGTTTTTGGGTGGAGCTACCGAAGTGGAACTGGATAACGCCGGCAGGATGTTGTTGCCGGGTTCTCTCAGGGAATTTGCCGGACTGGGCAAGGATATTGTTTTAGCAGCAGCCTTAGACAGATTTGAAATCTGGGATGCTTCTAAATACAATCAGCTCTTTGAAGATTTTTCATCAGATGCTTTTAGCAGTCTGGCTCAGGAAGTGATGGCAAATAAGGATCAGAAAAACGGTTTAATCTAAACAATGAATCAGATCCCCGCCAATGACTACCACGTGCCTGTTCTGTTTCAGGAATGCATCAATGCTTTGGCCATAAAGGCCGATGGCGTTTACGTTGATTGCACTTTTGGTGGCGGTGGACATAGCAGGGGAATTTTACAACAACTGGGTCCAAAGGGAAAATTGTTTGCCTTTGACCAAGACGCAGATGCTAAACAGAATATTCCTGACGATGATAGGATAGTGTTTGTGCCCGCCAACTTTAGACACTTACAACGCTTTCTGCGTCTGCACAAAGTGACCAAGGTAGACGGTATACTGGCTGATCTGGGTGTGAGCAGTTTTCAGTTTGACGAAGGTGAGCGTGGATTTTCTATTCGTTTTGAAGGTCCCTTAGACATGCGGATGGATAGACGTCAAGCGCTTTCTGCAGCAACCATTGTAGCTACCTATACTGAACAGCAGTTGCACAAATTGTTTGAGCAGTATGGAGAAGTAACCAATAGTATTACGCTAGCAAAACAAATTGCGCAACATCGCAAACACTTGCCAGCACAGACTATTCAGCAATTCAAGGCTTTGATTGCACCAGTTGTAAAAGGGAACCCCAATAAGTATTTGGCGCAAGTGTTTCAGGCTTTGAGAATGGAAGTAAATGACGAGATGGGTGCGCTCAAAGAAATGCTGGAGCAAGTGCCTGCAGTGTTGAACCAGGGTGGAAGAGTGGCGGTGATCACATTCCATTCCATTGAAGACAGAATGGTGAAAAATTTTTTTAAACAGGGAACTTTTGAAGAGGAACAGGATAATCCCTTAATCTCAATAGATAAAGAAGAGATCTTAAAAATCATCACAAAGAAACCCATTACCGCAACGGATGAAGAACTGAAGCGGAATAGCAGAAGCAGGAGTGCCAAGCTAAGGGTTGCAGAGCGATATTAAAAAATGAGAATGTCTGAACAAACAACAAATACTGGTAACAACAAGAACCCCCTAAAGGGTCTGTTTAACTATCAGTGGATTGTGAAGAATATTCCCTTTTTTCTTTTTCTGACCGGCTTGGCCGTACTCTATATAGCCAATGGTCATAATGCAGATAGGATTGTGCGCAACATCAATAATACCAATAAAGAATTAAAGGAATTACAGTTTGAATACAAGACGTTGAAAAGCGAATTGATGTTCAGAAGTGAAGAGGCGGAAGTGTTGAAAGCTGCTACACCATTGGGGTTGAAGATCAGCAGGGAGACGCCGCAGAGGTTGAAGTGAAGAGTGAAGAGTGAAGAGTGGGAAGAAGAAGAAAGTTTAAGTTTTTGAGTTGATACAATAGTTTTTAATCTGGTTGAACAACCGTACCGTACATGGAAGTGAAGCGCGACATACTCTGGAGGGTCTATCTCAGTTATATACTGGTGATAGGGGTCTGCATCGCCATCTTTGGAAAGGCGGTGTACATTCAGCAAGTGCAAGGCGCGCACTGGAGAAGCATGAGCGATAGTTTGCACCAGCGCATTGATTCTATTGAAGCAGAGCGCGGCACTATCTATAGTGAAGACGGTCAAATGCTCAGTACCAGCATTCCCCAATTTGATTTATTCATAGATTTTCGCGTAGAATGGTTACACGAAAAAAGTGGCATTCACTTCCGCGAAAATCTAGACTCCCTTTCTTTTTATCTTTCCAATTTGTTCAAAGACAGATCTGTAGATGGCTACAAACAGTGGTTAACGGAAGCGTATAAAGACAATGAACCTTATTTAGAATTGCACAAGAAAACCAGCTATCGCGAGTACGAGCAGCTGCGCAAATTTCCTTTATTCAGAGATGGTAGGTACAAGAGTGGTTTAATTGTCAACGAAAGAAATATTCGCCTGAACCCTTATGGTATTCTGGCTTTCAGAACCATTGGTTTAGACAGAGAGTCTTCTAAAGTTGGTCTGGAAAAAACCTATGATAGTTTGTTAAAAGGCAGAGAAGGAAAGCAGTGGGTTAGAACCATTGCTGGTGGTGTAAAAGTGCCCATTAATGATGACTATATTATTGAACCAGAAACGGGAAAAGATATTGTTAGCACCATTGATGTATTCATTCAAGAGATTGCGGAGAATGCTTTGATGAAGATGATGGAGAAGAATGAAGCAGAACATGGATGCGCCATTGTCATGGAAGTAAAGACAGGCAAAATTAAAGCTATTGCCAATCTGGGTAAGAAACCATCTGGCGGATATTGGGAAGATTATAACTATGCTATTTCTACCACTGAGCCAGGATCTACTTTTAAACTAGCTACCATGATGGCTTTGTTAGAAGACAAAAAGATCAACCTCAATACCATGGTAGATCTGGAAGGTGGCGTTTGGAGAGTGGCTGGTCAAACAGTATATGATTCTGAGCAATCGGGTCACAGAGGCGTAACCGCTAAACAAGCATTTGAATTAAGTTCTAATGTGGGTATGGCCAAATTGGTATCGGCTTATTACAGTGGTCAACCTTCACAATTTATCAATCGCTTAAAGCAAATGCAGATGGATACCCTTACCGGTATTGATCTTGTTGGAGAAGGACGTTCTACTATATATAAGCCAGGTCAAAAAATGTGGGGTCCTACTACCATGCCTTGGATGGCATTTGGATATAACCTGCAAATCTCTCCTTTGCAAACACTGGCTTTATACAATGCTGTGGCCAATCAAGGTAAGATGATGCGTCCTTACTTGGTGTCAAGTGTGCGTGAAGAAGGGGTGCTTTTGAAAAACATGGACCCAATAGTGGTACGTGAAAAAGTTTGTAGTGATCAAACCCTTGCGCAATTAAGAGAATGTTTAGAAGGTGTTTGTATAGCAGGTACTGCAAAAGAATTGTTCAAGAATAGTTTGTTTCCAGTTGCAGGAAAAACAGGTACCGCTTTGGTTGCAAATGGCAATAAGGGCTACGCCGATAAAATTTACCAATCCTCATTTGCGGGATATTTTCCTGCAGACAATCCCCAATATACATGTGTGGTGGTAGTGAAGAACAAGCCTCATGCAGCAGTATTCTATGGTGCCTCTGTTGCCGGTCCAGTGTTCAAAGAAATTGCAGACAGGTTGTATAGCACTTATGTAAAGGGTGGCAAAAATGAATTGAATAAAAAGCTCTTGGATAGTTCTCTCATGAGTTATGCGGGTTCTAGAAAAGACATGGCTAGGGTCATGGGTAAATTAAAATTGGGCTTTAGGGATTCGGCATCTAATGCAACTTATGTGGCTGTGAAAGGAGAAGCGCGTGACTTAGTGGTAACGGCAAAATCAACACCGTTAAATCTGATGCCAGAATTAAATGGCATGGGTTTAAAAGACGCGGTCTATGTATGTGAAAACATGGGATTAAAACTCAATATACGCGGGAAGGGAAAAGTAATGGCGCAATCCATTACGGCTGGTCTTCCTGTGGTAAAAGGACAATTGGTAGAAGTAGAACTTAATAAATAACAATGGCTAAACTGCAAGACATATTGTACAAGGTTCACTTAAAAGAAGTGCATGGTAGCACGGACTTGGAAGTAACTGGTATACAAATTGATTCACGCAAAGTGAACAAGGGTGCTGTCTTTGTTGCTATTAAAGGCGCATTGAGCAATGGTCATGACTTTATAGGCAAAGCCATTGAATTAGGTGCTACGGTGATTGTTTGCGAAGAATTACCTGCGCTGTTTAGTGATGGCGTTACTTATTTGCAAGTTGCCAATAGTAATGAATCCGTGGCTTATATGGCGCATGAGTTTTATGGTGCACCTAGCAAGCAATTAAAATTGGTTGGCGTTACTGGTACCAATGGCAAGACCACTATTGCTACTGTTTTATTCAAACTATTTACCCAGTTAGGATATAAATGTGGTTTGGTAAGCACGGTTCAGAATCAGATTGCTGATCAGATCATTCCATCCACGCATACTACTCCAGATGCGGTTAGCTTGAACGCCTTATTGCGCCAAATGTTAGACGCTGGTTGCACTCATGTATTCATGGAATGCAGTAGTCATGCCATTGACCAACATAGAATTACTGGGCTTGATTTTACAGGTGCGTTATTTAGTAATATCACCCATGACCACTTGGATTATCACAAAACATTTGAAGCCTATATCAAGGCCAAGAAAAAATTCTTTGATAACCTAAATGCTTCTGCCTTTGCTATTTCTAATGCTGATGACAAGCGTGGAGCAGTGATGCTGCAAAACACGGTTGCCAAACAATATTACTATAGCCTCAAAACCATGGCTGCTTTCAAGGGCAAGATTTTGGAAAATGGTTTACAGGGTTTGGTGATGACGGTGAATGAGAAGGAAGTACATTTTATGCTCATTGGAGAATTCAATGCGTACAATATTCTAGCCATTTATGGTGCTGCGGTTTGCTTGGGAGAAAATCCAGAACAAGTACTCACGGTGCTAAGTTCTTTGAGCAGTGCAGAAGGTAGGTTTGATTATATCATCAGTGCTAATAAAGTGATTGGCATTGTGGATTATGCGCATACCCCCGATGCTTTGGAAAATGTTTTGGGTACCATTAAAAAATTGCGCAAAGGTTATGAGCAAGTGATCACCGTAGTGGGATGTGGTGGTGATAGAGACAAAACCAAAAGACCCATTATGGCAGAAGTGGCAGCTAGTCTCAGTGACAAGCTGATCCTGACCAGTGATAATCCAAGAACAGAAGATCCTGAACAGATTCTCAGAGACATGGAGGTTGGTTTGAATTCTGCTGCCAAAAGAAAGACCGTGACCATTGCAGACAGAAGAGCAGCCATTGAGCAGGCAGTAAAATTGGCCAAGCCCGAAGATATTATCCTGATTGCCGGAAAGGGTCATGAAAAATACCAAGACATCCAAGGTGTGAAACACGCTTTTGATGACAAAGCCATTTTAAAAGAACTGTTTCAATCACCCACTAGATAAGTACCCACTATGTTATACTATTTGTTTAATTGGCTAAATAAGTCTTACCATATTCCAGGAGCAGGTCTCTTTCAATTCCTGTCTTTTAGAATTGCTATGGCCATTGTATTTTCTTTGCTGATTGCAACCGTGTATGGCAAACGTTTGATCATGTTGTTGAAAAAACACCAGATTGGTGAATCGGTACGTGAATTGGGTTTGGCAGGTGAACAACAAAAGAAAGGCACTCCAACTATGGGTGGAATCATCATCTTGGTGAGCATTCTGATTCCTACATTGTTGTTTGCCAACCTGGATAAAGTTTATATCCGTTTAATGGTGCTTTGTACTGTTTGGCTGGGGATCATTGGTTTCTTGGATGACCTCTTTAAAATTCGTGCACGCAAAGCAGCTCAAAATAAAGGAGAAGCGTACAAGAAAAAAGACAGCGATGGTTTGGCTGGTTTGTCTAAGATTATTGGACAGGTGGGATTAGGTGCTATCATTGGACTAACCCTTTACTTCAGTAACGCAGTAACCGTTGAAAGAGAAGTAATCACCAGCCCTCAAGCGCAATTACAAAAAGGTGAAAGGCTGGCTAAAGACAGCAACATTTTTGTCAGAAATATCAACGGAGTTGACAAAAGATTTGTAAAAGTAAAAACGCCCATCACTACCATTCCCTTTGTCAAAAACCACGAATTCAATTATAGCCGTTTGCTTACTTGGATTGGTCCTGGTGCTGAAAAATTTACCTGGGTCATCTATGTATTGATTGTGATTTTTATTGTAACGGCCGTTTCAAACGGGTCTAACCTTACCGATGGCTTAGATGGATTGGCAGCAGGAGTGAGTGCCATTATTGGAGCAGGAATTGGTGTCTTTGTCTATGTGAGTGGTAACTATGTATTTGCCGATTATTTTGACGTCATGTACATTCCTAACCTTGGTGAGCTGTCCATTTTTGTGGGAGCTTTTGTAGGGGCATGTATTGGATTCCTTTGGTACAATGCCTATCCCGCACAGGTATTTATGGGCGATACAGGAAGCCTGGCACTTGGTGGGATTATTGCTTCTCTAGCTTTTATTGTTCGCAAAGAATTGATGATCCCCATTTTCTGCGGTGTATTCTTAATTGAAGACTTGAGCGTAATTATTCAAGTGGGTTATTTCAAATACACCAAGAAAAAATATGGAGAGGGAAGAAGGGTGTTCTTGATGAGTCCCCTGCACCACCACTATCAGAAAAAAGGATTTCACGAAAATAAAATAGCGTTCCGGTTCTGGATCATCACCATCCTATTGGTGGTAGCAAGTATAGTTACGCTTAAGATAAGATAAAAGTGAAGAGTGAAGAGTGAAGAGTGAAGAGTGAAGAAAGTGAAGAGTGAAGAGTGAAGAGTGAAGAGTGAAGAATGTGAGGAAGAAGAAAGTTTAAAAGTTGAAGAAAAAAGAATGATGAACACAAATAGCAAACAACACAGATTAGTGATACTTGGCTCGGGAGAGAGCGGGGTAGGAGCTGCTTTGTTGGGCAAACAAAAAGGTTATGAAGTGTTTGTAAGTGATGGTGGCAAGATCAAAGACGGCTATAAAAAAGAACTAGAAGCAGCAGGGATTGCTTTTGAAGAAGGTGGTCATACAGAAGCCTTGATCTTGAATGCAGATGAGGTTTGCAAGAGTCCGGGGATTCCTGAGAAAGCCGAGATGATGAAAAAGATTCGTGCCAAAGGAATTGAAGTAATCAGTGAAGTGGAATTAGCATACCGATTCAAAGGAGATAGCAAAATCATAGCTATCACTGGAAGTAACGGAAAGAGTACCACCACTTCTTTAATCTATCATATCTGCATCACAGCTGGTTTAGACGCGGCATTGGTAGGCAATATTGGATACAGTTTTGCCAAACAAATAGCTGAGGATCCCAAAGCTTGGTATATAGCAGAGATAAGTTCTTTTCAATTAGACGATATCAAAACATTTAGACCAGATGTATCTGTGTTACTCAATATCACAGAAGATCATTTGGACCGTTACGAATACAAGTTTGAAAATTATATCAACGCTAAGTTCAAGATTATCCAGAACCAGACCATGGAAGATCATTTTATCTATTGTCTGGACGATGAAGTTATCACAAGCAAATTGTCAACCCTTATACTACCTACTAACCCATTACCATTCTCTATGAAACAAGAACTTAAAAAAGGCGGCTACATCAAAGGCGATCAGATGATGCTAAGAATCCAAGAAGAAAGAGTAAGCATGAGTATTTATGACTTTGCTTTAAAAGGCAAGCACAACAATTACAACACTATGGCAGCAGGAATCGCAGCCGCAACAATCGGCATCAGAAAAGAAAAAATCAGAGAAGCCGTGAAGAATTTTCACAGTCTGGAGCATCGCATGGAATTTGTAGCCATGGTGCGTGGTGTTGAATTCATCAATGACTCAAAGGCAACCAATGTGAACAGCACTTGGTATGCGCTTGAGAGCATGAACAAACCAACGGTTTTGGTATTGGGTGGTACGGACAAGGGTAATGACTATGGGTTGATTGCGGATCTGGTAAAGGAGAAGGTGAAGGCAATAGTTTGCATGGGTGTAGACAATCAGAAAATCATTGCAGCATTCAAAGATTTGGTGCCAGTGATTGTAGAAACAGATAGTGCCAAAAAAGCGGTAAATGCTTCATTTAAATTGGCTGAAAAAGGTGATGTGGTTTTGCTAAGTCCAGCCTGCGCCAGTTTTGACCTCTTCAAAAACTATGAAGACAGAGGTTGCCAATTCAAAGACGCCGTTAAAGAGTTATAAGTTTTAGTTAAGTAGTTTTTTGTAATCCCCATTCCTACCCAATGCAAGAGATCAACGATACCCTCTTTTCACAGATGCCCACCATCAATGGTATGCGTGGCCAGCTTGTGAACAGAACCCGAGGTGACAAATACATCTGGGGGATTGTTGTTCTCTTGTCATTGATTTCTATTTTGGTAGTGTATTCCGCAACGGGTTCTCTGGCTTATAAAATGTATAAGGGGAATACCAATGTATACTTGTTCAAACAGGTATCTTTTTCATTAATCGGATTTATCTTAATCTATTTTCTACACAGGGTTAATTACACTTTGTTTTCAAAAGTAGCCACTGTGCTATTTTGGTTATCCATTCCCTTATTAATCTATACCCTGTTTTTTGGAGCAAAGATTAATGAAGGTAGTAGGTGGATCAAATTGCCTATTATCAACATGACCGTGCAGACCAGTGACTTTGCCAAGCTGGCCCTCTTCATGTACTTGAGTAAAATGTTGAGCAAGAAACAGGAAGTCATCAAGGATTTTAAGAAAGGATTTTTGCCGGTGGTGATGCCGGTTTTGATTATTTGTGCTTTGATCATGCCCGCTAACTTATCCAATGCATTATTAACAGGAGCTACTTCTTTGTTGCTCATGTTTATTGGAAGAGTAAGTGTCAAACATATTTTATTGGTCATTTTGGTGGCCATGATTCCGGTTTGCTTAATTGTTTCTGTGGCCATGCTTACCTATGACGGCAATGCCAAAAGCGATGTGGTTAAAACAGGAAAAATGGAACAGGCAAAATCCTTTGGAAGATTTGGTACCTGGGTTAAGCGTGTGCAAGATTTTATGTATGCGTCTGATAAGGAAACGCCTTACCAAGTGCAACAAGCCAAGATTGCCATCTCTAATGGTGGAATGCTCATGGGTCTTGGACCAGGCAATAGCCGTCAAAGAAACTTTTTGCCTCAGGCTTACAACGATTTTATTTATAGCATCATCATTGAAGAATATGGTCTTCTTGGAGGGGCATTGATCATATTTATTTATTTGGTTTTTCTCTTTAGATGTATTCGCATTTTTAGAAAATGCCCCTATGCTTTTGGCGCATTTTTAGCATTGGGGTTGAGTTTCACATTGGTCATTCAAGCAGTGGCCAATATGGCGGTGAACGTGAACTTGGTGCCTGTAACGGGAGTAACCCTTCCGCTGGTAAGTATGGGCGGTAGCTCTTTCTTATTCACCTGTTGCGCCATTGGATTAATCTTAAGTGTGGCTAGAAACGTAGAACAAATGGAAGGAAAAGAACCGGCTCCTATTCCCATACCTACCGTTGGGAATCCAGAACCGGGAGTCATGGTATAATAATTATTAATGAACAAAAAGATCATCATAGCAGGAGGCGGTACCGGAGGACATATCTTCCCGGCCATTGCCATTGCCAATGCCATCAAAGCTTTGGAACCCAATACGGAGTTCCTATTTGTTGGGGCAACTGGTAAGATGGAAATGGAAAAAGTACCTCAGGCTGGATATCAAATCAAGGGCATAACAATCGCAGGACTAAATAGATCTTCCTTGGTCAAAAATTTAGGTCTTCCATTAAAATTGATCAAGAGTTTTTTTCAAGTGCGTCAAATTTTTAAATCCTTTCCACCTGATGCTGTGATTGGTGTGGGTGGTTATTCCACCTTGCCTGTTTTGCGATTAGCTCAGGCAAAGGGTATTCCTACTTTTATTCATGAAAGCAATTCCTTTGCAGGCAAAGCCAATTTGTACTTAGCCAAAAAAGCAACAAAAATTTATGTGGCAGCAGAAGGAATGGACAAGTTTTTTCCTGCCGATAAATTGATGATTACAGGTAATCCTGTAAGAAAAGCCATCGCGCAAGCAACGGTTTCAAAAGAAGAAGCACTCAAGCATTTTGGATTGGATCCCAACAAACAAACCGTCTTGGCTATTGGTGGAAGTTTGGGTGCTAAGTCTATCAATGACGCGCTGGCATTAAACTTAGATGCTTTTAGATTGAATAACCTTCAGCTAATTTGGCAAACAGGAAAACCCAATGCAGACTATTATCAGTCAAAGGCCAAGGGTATGAACCATATTTGGGTGAATAGTTTTATCAATGATATGGACAAAGCTTATGCTGCGGCTGATCTGGTGATTAGCAGAGCTGGCGCGATGTCTGTTACAGAAATTTGTGTAGCAGGTAAGGCGGCCATTTTTGTACCCTATCCACACGCGGCAGAAGACCATCAAACACATAATGCACAAGCGCTTGTAAAACGCCAAGCGGCTTTGATGATCAAAGACCCAGACGTAAAAACCCTGCTCCTTAACAAAACCATTCAATTGGCCAAAGATCCAGTTAGTCTTCATTTGTTTGAAAAAAATAGCAGGGCCATGGCCATTGACAACGCAGATAATTTAATTGCCAAAAATATATTGAATACCATCAAGTGAGTAAGTTAAGCAACATACAAACCATTTATTTTATAGGCATTGGTGGCATTGGCATGAGTGCCTTGGCTAGGTATTTTCATTCCAAAAATGTGGCTGTAAGTGGTTATGATAAAACTAGTACTGTTTTAACCAGAACACTAGAAGCGTCGGGTATTGCCATTCACTATGAAGAAAGACTTGACCTGATTCCTGAAAACCCAGACTTAGTGGTGTACACGCCAGCAATTCCTGCAACACAGGCTGAGTTAGTATATTATAGACAGAAGGGAATTCCAGTGGTTAAGCGCAGTGATGTGTTGCAAATGATCACAGAATCCTCTTTTAATATTTGTATTGCTGGTACCCATGGCAAGACCACCGTAACTTCTATGATTGCGCATTTGTTGCGTGATTCGGGTTATGGATGTAATGCTTTTCTGGGTGGCATTGCTGCTAATTATCAGACTAATTTCTGGAGCAGTGAAAGAAATGTGGTGGTGGTAGAAGCGGATGAATATGACCGTAGTTTTCTAAAATTGGTTCCTGATGTGGCCGTGATCACTTCTATGGATCCGGACCATTTAGACATTTATGGAACTCCCGAAGCGGTGACGGATGCCTTTGTTGAGTTCTCACAAAAATTAAAACCTGGTGGTTGCCTAGTCAGCAAATATGGGATGAAGCGCAGTGCTGAATTAACAGCAGCGCACCAATACCACTACGATTATCAAAATCAATTAGCCGATGTAAAGGCTGTGAATTTGCGCATAGTTCAAGGTGCTTATTGCTTTGACGTGCAATTTAGCAACTTGATGGTAACAAATGTATTGTTACCCATGGGCGGATTACATAATATAGAGAATGCCATTGCAGCCATTACTGTTGCCAAACATTTGGGTATTGAAGACGAAAAAATTCGCGCAGCTATTGCAGATTTTAAAGGTGTGAAAAGAAGGTTTGAATACATTGTTAACCAACCCAACCAAGTGTTGATTGATGACTATGCCCACCATCCTGAAGAACTGCGTGCATTGATTACAGGAGTAAGAAGTTTGTTTGCCAACAAAAAAATGGTGCTGGTATTTCAACCACACTTGTTTAGCCGCACCAATGACCTGGCAAAAGAATTTGCAGAAAGTCTTGACCTGGCAGATCAAGTAATCCTATTGCCCATTTACCCAGCTAGAGAATTACCCATGGAAGGCGTAACTAGTTATAGCATTTTAGACAAGATGCAATTAGCAGAAAAAGCAGTGTTAGAGAAAGAAGCCATGTTGGCATGGATGGAAGCCAATAAACCGGATTTGATTGTGATGGCTGGAGCAGGAGATATAGACGTTTTGGTTCATCAGGTTAAAAACATTTTGGCATCTTGATTAGTTTTAAGAACATACCGTGGAAAAAGCGCATCATCCAAACCCTTTGGCTCTTGTTTGGCATTGGAGCTGTTGTGTTGTTTGGCGCGGCCATTACTAAGAAGTCTCAGAAACTTTGTACCGCCATTCAAATTGAAATTGTGGGTGCGGAACAACATATGTTCTTAGACGAGCAAGATATATTGGCTTTGATCAATGCCAACGGCAAAGTCATTGGCAACCCTACCACTAAAACCAATCTGAGAAATTTAGAGAATTTGTTAGAAGCCAATAGTTGGGTAGACCATGCTGAATTGTATTTTGACAATAACCAAGCCTTGCAGGTGCACATCCAAGAAAGACAGCCAGTTGCTAGGGTATTCCATATTGGTGGTGGTTCTTTTTATGTAGACAGTACAGGTTTGCGTTTGCCATTAAGTGAAAAAATCAGTGCCAAAGTTCCAGTGTTTACCAATTTCCCTTCTGACAAACCCGTGTTGGCGCATCCAGATAGTATGGTGCTGCAAGGGGTGGTAGACCTGTCTAAACAAATCTTGGCAGATTCTTTTTGGATGGCACAGATTCAACAAGTAAATATAGATCCACAAAGCCAATTTGAACTCATACCCATGGTGGGTAATCATATCATATTAGTTGGTGCAGCTGATCAGTTAGCTGCTAAATTCAAAAGGCTCAATGCCTTTTATGAACAAGCACTAGTGCAGCAAGGTTTGAATACCTATGAAAAATTGGATATCCGTTTTAGCAACCAAGTAGTAGCAGTTAGAAGGGGTACAGAGAAAGCATTTATTGACTCAGCCTTAGCCAAGCAACGCTTACTTGACCTTTCTATAAAGACCTTGCCCATTCCAGTAGAAGCTGAACCTGCAGCACCCATTAGTACTAAGCCTACGGCGATTCCTGTTAAACCAACAACGGTTCCAACAAAGTCAGAGGCAACACCAACTCCTAAACAAGTTGCTAAATCCGCTGTTCCAACAGCAAAACCCAAAGCAGTATTGCCTTCTAATAAAAACAAAACAAAGAAGCCCACAAAGCCAATTAAAAACAATAAATCAAACAATAATCCGTTAACAACTAAATAGCTATTTTATGAGTCTCAATGAATCGCCCATCATTGTTGGTCTGGACATCGGTACCACCAAGATTGCAGCCATCGCAGGAAGGAAAAATGAGTTTGGCAAATTAGAAATCCTGGGCTTTGGTAGGGCCAATAGTAGTGGGGTTCAACATGGTCAAGTTTTAAATATTGACCAGACCATCAAAGCCATTCAACAGGCTTTGGCAAATTGCTATGAAAGCAATCCTGATTTGGAAGTGAAAGAGGTATACGTAGGTATTGCTGGTCACCATATCAAGAGCTTGCAAACCCGTGGCGACATGGTGAGACAAGAACCAGACAATGAAATTCAAGGTTGGGAAATTGACCAATTGGTGAATAACCAACGCAAGACTTTTATTCCTGCAGGAGACCAGATTATTGACGTGATTCCTCAAGATTTTCATGTAGACAATATCCAGAACATCAAAGATCCCGTTGGTTTTAATGGGGTTAAAGTGGGTGCTAATTTCCATATTATTACTGGAGACAGAAACGCTATCCGCAATATTAATCGCGCGGTGGAAAGAAGCGGACTCTCTACCAAAGACCTAGTGTTACAACCTTTGGCTTCTGCAAGTGCGGTGATGAGTGAGATTGACATGGAAGCCGGTGTTGCTATATTAGATATTGGTGGCGGTACTTCTGACTTAGCCGTTTTCTATGAAGGCATTTTAAAACATACTGCTGTAATTCCTTTTGGTGGAGAGAATATTACCAACGATATCCGTTTGGGTCTGGGTGTGCTGAAAAGCCAGGCAGAAGCCATGAAAGTTCAGTTTGGTAGCGCTCTAGCCGATGAAGCAAAAGCCAATGCCTATATTACCATCCCTGGTTTAAAAGGCATGCCTGCTAAAGAAATCAGCGTCAAAAATCTGGCTCAGATTATCCAAGCTAGGATGAGTGAGATCTTGGATTTTGTAAGCTATCACCTAAAACAAGTTGGTTTAGATAGCCGTGCACTAAACGGAGGTGTTATCCTTACTGGTGGCGGATCTCAACTAAAACACCTGATTCAATTAACCGAATATACTACTGGTCTAAATGCTAGAATTGGTTTGCCCAATGAACACTTGGCGCCTAACCATATTGAGGAATTGAAAAAACCTATGTACAGTACTTGTATTGGTTTAATCCTGAAAGGGTACAATGACTATGAACACCATAACAAAGACTTCCAATCAAGCTTTGTAAAAGTGAACGTTCCTTCTACTTTAACAAAGCAAGAGGAAGAAGTGAAAATGGAAGTTCCTGTAGCGCCAGTTGTTAACGTTGCTGCTAGAAAAAACAAATTCTGGAATATGTTTAAAGACAACTTAATAGACATGTTCAAAGAGGAAGAAGATCAGATTATAAAATAATTATTAATTTTTTTCGTTATTACATACAATCCTATACCCCGTAGAAAACAGTACGTCCATCTAAACCTTTCCTTATGATCCATTTTGATCTTCCAAAACAGAAATCTTCTATCATCAAAGTTCTTGGTGTTGGAGGTGGAGGAAGCAATGCCGTCAATTTCATGTTTGCCCAAGACATTGAGGGAGTAGATTTTATTATCTGCAACACTGATGCCAAAGCCATTGAACAAAGCAGGGTTCCCAATAAAATCCAGCTTGGACCACACTTGACCCAGGGTTTGGGTGCAGGTGCTAATCCTGAAGTAGGCAAAAAAGCTACCGAAGAATCCTTGGAAGAAATTAAAAGGATCTTGGAAGTAAATACCAAAATGGCATTTATCTGCGCTGGTATGGGTGGTGGAACTGGTACAGGTGGTGCTCCCATTATTTCTCAAATCTGCAAAGACTTAGGAATCTTAACCGTGGGTATTGTTACCACGCCATTTGGATTTGAAGGACCAAGACGTTTGCAACAAGCAGAAGAGGGCATCCGTCAATTGAAACCCTATGTAGATACTTTACTGGTAATCAGCAATGACAAATTGCGCATGCAATATGGCAATCTGAAAATGAAAGAAGCATTTAGCAAGGCCGATAATGTATTGGCAACTGCTGCTAAATGTATTACCGATATCATCAATAGTCGCGGTCATATTATTGTGGATTTTGCCGATGTATGTACCGTAATGAAAAATGGTGGTGTAGCCATCTTGGGAAAGAGTGAAGTAGAAGGAGAAGATAGGGCACAACGCGCCATTGAAGAAGCATTGAGTTCTCCATTATTGAACGATAGTGATATTAAAGGTGCTAAATGGATTCTCATCAATATCAATAGTGCAGAAGGTGAACACGAATGCACCATGGATGAGGTAGAGACCATTAATAATTACCTACGCATGCAAGCCGGAGAAGCCACCGATGTGATTGTGGGTATGGGCTATGATCCAACATTGGATAAGAAAATTGGCATTACACTTATTGCTACAGGATTTGAACACAAAGATCCATTCTCTAAACCTGTGCCTGTTCAAAAAGCAGCACCAGTGGAAGAGAAAATAGTGATGACTTTAGACGTTGCTGGTGCTGAACCCAAAATGCCAGTAGCTGCAAAGCCTGCCAATCCTCAACCTCAAATTGACCCTTTTGAGCCAAGTCTACAGGATTCAGACGAGCTGTTAGACATGCCAATTTATAAGTCTGCTCTGGAAGTGGAAGCTCCAGTATATATGGTGGAGCCCATTGTTTCAGCGGCATTGGATGTTACTGAAGAACAGGAGGTATTTCATTTTGAACTGAGTTTGGATCTTCCAGAAACAGTAGAAGTGAAAGCTCCAGAAATGGAAATTGTTCCTGAGCCAGTTGCAAAAACAGAATTAGAAGAATTAGTGAATTTTACGGTTTCTGATCAACCAGCGGTAGTAAATACCAATAGATTCTCTGGTTTGAGCAAGCCTAATAATATTTATGCTGAAACACCCGTAACAACACCAGCACCTGTACAAGTTGCTCCTGTAGTTGCTCCAATTGTTTCAGCCCCTGTTCCAGAACAAGCACCTGCAAAAGCAGTAACGGTAATTCAACCTACTCCATCAGTACAAATGGAAGAGGAAGAACCCATGCAATTGGTAATGCGTGAAGAAGTGGCACCAGCCCCACAAGTGGCGCCAGTGCAGGCTTCTATTCCACAAGAAGACGCTTATTTAGACGAGTCGGAAGAACAAAAAAGAAGGGCTGCCGAGCGCATTCAAAAATTGCGCAACCTGTCTTTTAACATGAACACTACCGACCCCAACAATGAATTTGATTCGGTACCTGCGTATATCCGTAGGAATATGGAGTTGTTTGGTAATACCTTAACTTCTGTAGAGAATTTTTACAGTAAGGTAACTGTTGGAAAAGATGCCAATAACCAAACACAACTCTCTACCATCAATACCTTTCTGGATGGAAAAAAGCCAGATTAACGATTGCTAGCTTTGATCTCAACATGGTGATTTAGTTGTTAACCCCCGGAATAGCTTCCGGGGGTTTTTTATTTAAGTTGAGAAAAACCGGTTTAACTTGCAACATGGCAAAGATTCTAATCACAGGAGGAACAGGAACGGTGGGGCGTGCGCTTACCCAAGTGCTAATAGCAAAAGGTCATCAGGTTGGCATATTAACCAGAAATTCCAGTAGTTCCAATGATCCAAATATCAGTTATTACCAATGGGATATTCCCAATGGAACCATTGATCCGCAAGCCATTGCTCAAGCAGATCATATAATTCATTTGGCTGGAGCCGGCGTAGCAGACAAACGTTGGAATAAGGCGCGTAAAAAAGAAATTTTAGATAGTAGGGTGCAGTCAGGTGAACTATTAGTGCATGCTTTGAAAACCATGCCCAATAAAGTACAGTCCTTGGTCTCTGCTTCTGGCATTGGTTGGTATGGACCAGATACTGCCAAAAGTTTGGAAAAAGGATTTATGGAAGACGCACCAGCAGACACAGCATTTTTAGGAGAGACTTGTAGACTTTGGGAGCAAGCAATAAAACCTGTTGAAGCACTTGGGAAAAAATTGGTGATTTTTAGATTTGGTATTGTATTGAGCAATGATGGTGGAGCCATGATTGAATTTAAAAAACCCGTGAAATTTGGTATTGCAGCAATACTTGGTTCGGGTAAACAAGTCATCAGTTGGATTCATATCAATGACCTCTGTAGCCTCTTGATACAATCATTGGATGATCAACAGTTTAATGGTATTTATAATGCAGTAGCACCTGAAACAATAACCAATAAACAATTCATGTTGACCTTGGCCAAAAAAATGAAAGGTTCTTTTTTCCTACCCATTCATATACCCGCTTTCTTTTTAAAATTGGTCTTAGGAGAGATGAGTATTGAAGTATTAAAAAGCGCCAAAGTAAATAGTTTCAAAATTCAAAGTGCTGGATTCAAACACGGATACCCCACTGTTGACCAAGCTCTAGAAGAACTGGTTCAATCAAGTAAATAGGTCTCAAGTAAAAATCAATTGACAGTTTTAGAGATCCCTGCGTTTGTGTTTCCAATAACAAAATGCCCAAATGGCGCCTGTTAAAAGCAGCGTTAGTGCAATATGCATGGGAATGGCATCCAAGGCTTTTTCGTATGCCTCTTTCATGTCTTTGCCAAACCTAGACATAAATGCGGGTGATGGAATAATCCTGTCAGAGATTTCAAAGGGTAAGAATTTACCAATATCGTTTAATTTGAATTTGGCATATCCTACAGCAATATTTTCTAAGATCAAATTGTAGAAAAAGAAAATACCCAAAGCAATAAATGCTTTCTTAATCAAGAATCCCAACAAAAAAGCAATGGTTAATTGAGCAAAGGTTTGTAAGAAGAACAATGGAATATATTGCAATTGCTCAGCCCATCTGCCAATATTATCATAGTCTGCCCAGGCCCCAAAACCAAATGCCACAGCGGTATACAATACCGTACTAACCATTGAAATTATCACAACATCAAACAGTTTGCTGGTTACAAACTGGCCCCTGCTCCAGCCGTCAATGATGTTTTGTCTATGCGTTTTATAATTGTATTCATTGGTCACCAACATGATGACCAAGATGGCTGGAATCATAATAAATACAGAAGACAAAAATGCAACTGTATGCCAGGTTTCTGGAAAGGCAAAGGGATTGCCCAATAACATTTTGGCCACATTGCTGGCTACTTCTTTACCCTTGGTGCCTTCACTATATCCATAATAAAACATCATATTGGTGCCAGGATATGTAAGAGCCACTATTCCAAACATCCACCAGAATGCAGGGTATTTTTTAATCTTCAGCCATTCTATTTTTACAAGTGCTAATAGGTTCATATTGCTAGTGTTAGTCGTTGGTCAATTCAAAGAATTTGGTTTCAAGGCTTTTCTTTTTCAAGGTCAGTTGGTTCAGTACCACGCCTTGTTCAAAGCAATGTTTATTAATGGCTTCCATGCTGGCAGTACCAACTGGAAAGAAAGCCTGCAAAGACTGATGGTCTGTTGTTTTAATCTGCGTGATACCTTGGTATTGTTGTAGTATGCCCTCTAATGCATTTAAATCTTGGCTGCCCAATTCTACAATATCTTCATTGGCCAACACTTCATCAACAGGACCCGCGGTTAACAGGTTTCCTCTTTTCATAATGGCCACATGGGTACAAACTTTTTCAACCTCATCTAACAAGTGGCTGGCCATGATAATGGTTTTGCCTTGATTGGCCAGTTCTCTAATCAGTTCTCTAATTTCGGCTATCCCCACAGGGTCCAAACCATTGGTGGGTTCGTCAAACAACAATACATCCGGATTGCCCAATAAGGCTGCGCCGATGGCTAGTCTTTGTTTCATTCCCAAACTATAGGTGCTAAACTTGCTATTTTTCCGTTCATACAATTTTACAATTTTCAGTGCTGTGTCAATAGAAGCCGCATCGCCCCTGCCACTAATGGCCTGGGTGATTTTTAAATTGTCCGTTGCAGAGAGATAATGATAAAAATTAGGGGTTTCCAATAAGGAGCCAATTTGTTTGCGTGTGGCGGGAGAACCAGGATGCCCAAACCAAGCAAAACTGCCTGAATCGGCCTTTAGAATGTCTAAAACAATACTCAAAAGCGTGGTTTTACCACTTCCATTTGGCCCCAATAATCCAAACACTGCCCCCTTTGGTACCTGAAAACTAACATTTTGCAATGCCTTAATAGGGCCATAGGATTTGGAAATTCCGTTGATGTTTAGCACTTCTTGCATAGTATAAATTGTAGGGTGAAGATAGAAACATACCTGAAAGTTGGCGTACCGTATAAAAAAATTTTGGTATTTTCTAATATCTGCGCCTATTTGAGCGTTATGTGTAAGCTACAACCAGCGTTGCTGGAAAATAGCGGTCAATTTGGGGCCCTCAGACCAGTTGATCATCCGTTAACCGTTGGGTACCCTAAGCTAAAAATGATCAATTATCATAAAATCCCTTATGTAAACATTGCTCCCGAGCAGTTTGAGGAGGAAATGGATAAGAATGGTACGTTCTATGCCAACGTAGCCATCTGGACCATGCTCTTCTCCCTACCACTATTCTGGGTGTTAGACCTGCTGTTCTCTAAACCACAGTGGGTAAACTACATGTTCCTTAGGGTGGTTTGTTTTGCTGTTTCTTATTTGATCTACTGGTTTGGTAATAAGCAACGTTGGAGCTACCTCCTTTCATTGAATTTGATTGTTGCAGTAAACCTTGGGTTGGCTGCATTTTCTTGTGGCATCTTACCGGCTTCTGCTTCTATGCCTTATTATATGTTGGCATCAGTGATGGTACTCTTGCTGAATACCACCATCTTCTGGAAACCCATTTATAGCATGATGCATGTTGGGCTTACCTATGTGGTGATTCTTTTATTGTACTCCATTACAGGTAGGGATGATGGCTATGCGGGGCTGATCCGTAATGGGGGAGGCGTCTATTTTTTAATTTCTGCATTCTCTTGTTTGATTGCTCATAACCGTTACTTGATTGTTAGAAGAGAGATCCAGAAAAACTTGATCATTGAAGAATCTAACAAGCGCTTACTGGAACAAAATGAAATGATCAATGACCAGCACCAGGTAATTGAAGAAGCCAATAGGCGCTTAAAACAATTGAGTGACTATAGACAGAATACCTTGAACATCATGATCCATGACCTGAAAAACTTTATTGGATCAAACCAAATTTCTATAGACCTGATTAATAGAACTTCTTCTAACCTAACCATGGATCAGAAGGAGATTTTGAGTTATATCACCATGGGTAATGAGAAACTGCATTACCTGTCTCAAAAGCTATCTGATTCTGCTGATGCCGATACGGGTAAAGTAGAATTCAATTTGGAAGATTTTGATATAATACCTGAAGTAGAAAAAGCAGCCATTAGCTTGGTAGATGCAGCTAGCATGAAGCAGATTAGCCTGCAAGTGAACCTTTCTCCCAATCCATTGGTGGTGAACCTAGACCGAATTTTTATCAGACATATTCTGTTCAAATTGTTGAGTAATATTATTCGTTTTGTTCAAAAGTCAACGGTGGTTAGTATTCATACTTCTGAGTCAGAAAACTATTGTGTCATTGAAATGATTAACATGGGCAAACCCATTGGAATGGGTAAACTCACAGAATATTTTAACAAGTTACAGAACCCTAATAGTCACGATTCGGCTACCAACCAATCTGGTCTGGGTTTTTCTGTTTCTAAAAAAATGATTGAAGACATGGGTGGTGAACTCACCTATAATAGCAACGATACCTATGGAAACTATTTTAAAATCAAGTTCAAACTGGCTTAGTATAAAATACAACGTTATGAAGCAAAGAATCCTACTCTCCGCCCTGTTCCTGATGGCCTGCTCACTAGCATGGTCCCAGACCGTGCAAAGGACATTCGAAGACATGGGATACCGAGACCAATCCATCTACGGTATCACGGGATCTATCACCTACTTCGTGAAGGTGAAGCCTGATGACGATATGGAGAATAGTAAGCTGGTATTGTATATCAGACCTTCTCAGGTGTTGAACCCCAACACTTCTACCATTACCATCTCTTTGAAAGATGCACCTGTGTATACTCAAAGGATTATTGGACAATCAATGGACTCCTTGATTACCATTATCCTGCCCATGAGTAAGAAATATGTGCAGCCAGACGGACGATTTGTGAAGTTGAAAATGGTAGTTAAAATGAGTATTGATGACCAGATCTGTAAGGATATTGATAACCCTGCCGTTTGGATCAACATTAGAAATACCTCCTATTTTGCAGCCAATAAACAACCATTTCTATCTTATCAAAGAAGTTTGAAAGAAACCATTCAAGAATTTGGCACCATTGCTACTTCTTCCAATTCTGACTTGGACGATGTATTGGCTGGCGGTATTTTGTATTCCTTGGTAAAACAGAATAACAAGGAACTGAAAGTGGGAACCACTTTATATAATAGCAATGATTCTTTGAACAATACCTTGGTAGTTGGTTTGCAAAACAAGCTGCCTGAAAATATCAAACGTCAATTGCCGGCTCTAAAGAAAGGTGAAGGTTTGATTATTGCGCTTGGCCCTGAGGGAAATCAAGTATTAGTGGTAACAGGTGCCGATCAAGAAGGCTATAAAAAAGCCATTAATGTATTGAGTAGCTATACCATTCTCAATAGTACCTTTTCACAGAAATTAATAGTAGATAATACGGTTGTTAAAACAGCCGAGAATACCGTATTGCCGCAGGTATTGACTTTGGAGCAATTGGGTATCCCATCTGCTTTAATGGAAGGGGTATTGGCGTTGAATACCAACTATCCGTTTAACTTGATTGATTACAATGCCATTCCTAAAAAACTAACCCTTCACTTAGAAGCATTGTTCTCAAAACTGCGTGAGAATGACCGTGGTTTCTTGAACGTTTACCTGAATGACAACCTGGTGTATACTACGTCACTAGCGGATTTGAACAATTTCAACAATGATATTGACCTGCCGCCTTATTTGCTAACCAAGGTAAACTCACTGGTGGTAGAAATGCGCTTCCATCCAAGCAATAGTGTTTGTAAAGACGGGTTTGCTAGCTTCTTTGGTTTTATCAATAGCCGAACATCTACCATCACTTTCTCTGGAGAACAAGCCACAGAGTTCTATAACTTCTTTAACTACCCAGGTGAATTTAGAAAGCGTCCATTGAAAATCATGGTATCTCCTCAATTGAACCAACACAGTACTTCTGCTGTAGGTGAATTGATCTACCAAATTAATGCGGCTTCATTGTTGAATGCAGCCATGATTCTACCACAATTGGTTCCTTCAGATAAAACTAGCATGAATGACTTGAAAGGATTTAACGTGATTGCACTCTTGCAAAGAGCTGATCCTTTTATCAAGAACTTCACCAATATGCCTATTCAGTTTAATAGAGACTTCCAGCTCTACAAAGACTTGGATGGGGAAACATCCTATTCCTTTAATGACTTCTCCAATTCGGGGATAGCACAGATTTTCCGGCAAGCCAATAGTACTATTTTGTTGGTCTCTTCTCTAGGAGATAGTACCCAAAAAGACGCTTTCCAAAGTGTGATCAAAAGCTTTGGTGGTCAGGCATCAGCCATTCAGAGTAATGTGTGTATTACTACCAGTGATGGTAAGAGTAGCTTCTTCTTTAAATTAAGAGAAGACGAGAAACTAGTCACCTATAAAGGAGACAAGAATACCTTGTTAGAGCTTTGGGAGAAATACAAATACTTTATTTTAATCATCTTCCTGTTGCTGATTGTATTTAGCTTCTTCTTTGTTCGTAAACGCGTTAAGAAGTCTCAGGAGATTGTATAATAAGATTGTTCCATTGCCGGTTGCAACTATCGGCAATGGAATTTTTTAGATGGAATCCCTGTTGTATGCAGGGCTGAAAAGCGGTCAATACCCAATATGCCAGTATCAGCATTAGAAAATATGGTTTCTGTTGGTTTGTTTGAAAAAAACAAACTCATGGAGATTGAAGTAATCTCAAATGAATTTGGCTATTGTTATATCAAGACCGCACTGAACTTTGGATTTCTAACCCGTAAAAAATATGTTTCCTTTTTAGAGGAAGAGGGGTTTCTAATGATTGCAGTTAGGGAAGAGGAAATGGACGAGTCCTATATTGAACAGTGTGACTTGTTAGAGTTGAATGCCTTGCTCTATGCCCCTTTGCGTAAATTAGAAAGCGGGCATTTGTTGGTAGCCGCCGCCGACCCCCAGGATGAAAAATTAAAAACCCTTTTAACGGTTCGCTTTCAGATGCCCATTCAATTTGTGGCCGCATCTGATCTTGATATTACTTGGTTAGTACACATTAAAAGAGGGGAATACTATGTAAAAGAATCAGTATTCTCACTCATGCGTAAAGACCCGGAGCAATCAGGTCTGGTTACTTTTACAGATCCTCAGCTAATAGTCATTTTTGGTGCAATTGCCATCTTTGTTTCTTTGCTCTTTATCAATTTTGTGAAGACAGCCATGTACTCGAATGTATTGTTTAGCGTGGCTTTTTTCTTCACGATCCTGTTCAAACTCTATCTCTCTTTAAAGGGTTCCATGGCAGAGATGAATGAAATGGTGAACAAAGAAGAAGTAAAAGCACTTCCTGAAAGCACGCTGCCCGTTTACACCATTTTGTTACCGGTGTATAAAGAAGATAAACTAATTCGTAAGCTCATTTGGAACCTGAGAAGTTTGGACTATCCAAGGGGAAAACTAGACGTAAAACTCTTGATTGAGGAAGATGACGATAAGACCTTGAATGCGGTAAGAAACTTGGACTTTCCTGCCAACTTTGAAACCATTGTGGTACCTTTTCACATGCCCAAAACCAAACCCAAAGCATGTAACTATGGGCTATTCTTTTGTAAGGGTGAATACTTGGCCATCTATGATGCAGAAGACGTTCCCGATTCTGATCAATTAAAAAAATGCGTGGTGCTCTTCCGGAAATTACCGGATGAGTTTGTAGTATTGCAAGGAGCTTTAAACTATTTTAACAAGAATGAAAACATGCTTACCCGCATGTTTACTTTGGAATATACTTATTGGTTTGATTATATGTTACCTGGATTGATGTCTTTGGATATTCCCATTCCATTAGGTGGTACTAGTAATCACTTTAAGTTTGACAAACTCATGGAATTGGGTGGATGGGATCCATTCAACGTAACAGAAGACGCGGATTTGGGTGTACGTGTGTTTGAAAAAGGATTTAAAGTAGGGGTAGTAAATAGTACCACATTAGAAGAAGCCAATAACGAACCATTCAATTGGATCAGACAACGTTCTAGGTGGATCAAAGGTTATATGCAAACAACCTTGGTGCATATGCGTAACCCCGCACGTTTGATTAGAAGGATTGGGTGGAGGGGTTTTCTTGGGTTTAACTTCTTTATTGCCGGCACATCTATTACGTTCTTATTGTATCCAATATTGTTGAGTTTCCTATTGCTTTATAGTATTGTAAAACTAACATTTGTAACAGCTATTTTCCCAGATTGGATTTTATACATAGCCACTTTTAACTTGGTAGCGGGTAATACTTTGATGATTTATGTGAACATGTTAAGTGTATTCAAAAGAAGGTATTATGAACTCATATTATTTGCTGCTTTAAACCCGCTGTATTGGATTATGCATAGTATTGCAGCCTACAAAGGACTTTGGCAGTTGATTTATAAACCGTTTTATTGGGAAAAAACAAACCATGGACTGACCAAGGTAAGTAGTAGTGCCAATGCGGCACACGCTGCTGAACCTGCTGCTGCACACTAGTAATATGCCTAGGAACCTGAATAAAATATTAACTATTTTTCTGATCTTCTTCTACGTCATTATTTCGTGGTTGTTGAGAAGGCATGGCTTTGAGCATTCTTCAGGACTTTTTTATTCTGAAAAGTTGATGTTGTTATTTAATACAGATTCCAACACCATCTTGACACTTGGTTTTACCTTTCCTTCCTTGGTTTTCATGTCTGGTTTGGCTTTTGTGCCATTGGGTTATTTGTATGCACCAGTGGCTGCCAGTATTGTCATGATTGCGGCATTGTTTTATCAATTATTGGAAGAGTTTAAAAAATCTGAATTTTCTTGGAAATTATATACCCCACTGATCTTCTTGTTATTTACTCTGCATCCCATGTTTGTATTTGCAGCGGTAACGGGAAGAAGAAATGCCATTGTTGCCTTGGTAGCCTACTTGATTTTTAGGTCTTTGTTTAGGTATTACAAACAGCCAGTAACCTATCACTTGTCTCTGGCCAGTATCTTTATTGCCTGTTTTATCTTTACCAACTATGAGTTTATCTGGTTGGTCTTAGCCTTTTTCCCATTTATCTTTTTAATCTCTTTAGATGGAATTAAAATTAACAAAGACGATTCTCCATTGTTTCAATATTTTGAATCCTTAAATAATAGATCACAAAGAAGAAAGCTGGCCAATAGAACGGCTTCTATCTATTTGGTATTATTCCTCTTACCCTTAATGGCAGTAGTTTTGTTTAGAGGCTTGAATGCACAGTATGCGGGCTCCCCAACCTACTTTTTAGATAGCCAATACGCCAACTGGCGTATTACTGGAAACAGGACCTTGAGTAATGTGCTTTCTTCAGCTACCAGAAATAATTTTATCTATCAGTCACAAATTGTGATTCAAGGTTTCATTTTATTTCTAACCCCCATTTTTGTAGCGGCATTAGTGCTCTTTAGGGGAAAGTTGTATGAACTATTCACCATCTTGGCTATGTTGTTCTACTATTCATTGATGTTGTTAGATTATAAGTACACACTTACCCTAGGGTATTATTTACTCTTTATTCCCATAGGGTTAGTGACCATTTGTTACTATGGCACTTCAAAGTATAGCATCAGAACCTCGTCATGGATTTTTGGTGCTGCAACTATCTTAACAATTGGAATGGGATTCTATTTCTTTATTCACTCAGATAATGATGAAGAATACCAGTTTGAAACAGAAATGAAAGGAATCTTAGACAATTGGAAAGGACCGAGGGTTTTGAGTGAATCAGAATTGGTAGCTAATTATATCACCAGTATTGTTTCTGATAAAGATAAAATGCTCATTGATGACGCATCAGCTTACGGTATTGTAGTTCATAAAGGAGATTTGAACGGTCTTATCTTGCCACACCAAAAATCCTTTGTTACTATAGTTGAAAATCCTACTGTAGCAGCAAAATACATGTTAATTGCAAAAAGAGATAACGTAATGCACAATCAGACAGTATTGAATGACTATAACTTACAGCAGATGAAAGTTTCTAAAAATCTGCGCACCCTCCTCATGTATCAAACACCCAACTGGGCTATTTATCAAATAGAATAAGTCAATATTCAAAAAGTTGAATGAATAATAAACGAAAATGGTAGAATTTTAAATTCTACCATTTTTATTCCAATTCGAAAATAAAAATTCAAATAGTCTGTCCATTTTTCACTTCTCACTTTCCCCTAATTCTTCACTCTTCACTCTTCACTCTTCACTTTCTTCACTCTTCACTCTTCACTCTTCACTTTTCACTTTTCACTCTTCACTCTTCACTTCTAATTCCTAATTGGTCTTCCCGTTTTCAACACCGCCTGAATCCTTTCCAAAGACTTTTTCTCTCCACACAAGCTCAAGAAAGCCTCTCTTTCTAGGTCAAGTAAGTATTGCTCAGACACCAAACTTTGCTCGCTCAAATCGCCACCGCAAAGAACATAGGCCAATTTGCGAGCCACCAATGCATCATGGTCCGTTGCATATCCGCCACGCCACATACCATTGATCCCCGCAAGCATGGCGCCAAGTCCCGCTCTTCCCATCACTTTAACGTCTGTTCTTGGGGTAGGCATGGTATAGCCTTGGTCATAAATTTCAATTACAGACTTTTTGGCTTCCGCAATTCTGCGGCCAATATTCATCACTAGTTCGTCTTGGCCTTTGCGTAAGATGCCCATATCAAATGCTTCGGTGGCAGATGTGGCCACTTTTGCAGTAGCAATAGAGAAGAATCTATTTTTTAAGGTCACAGTTTCAGGTTCATCTTCGTGTAAATCATCGCCCGCGCGCATAGCAAATTCCTTGGTTCCACCACCACCGGGTATAAGACCAACACCCAACTCTACCAATCCAATATAAGTCTCTGCAGCGGCACAAACCTTGTCTGCGTGTAAGTTCATTTCACAACCACCACCCAGGGTTAAACCATGTGGTGCGGTTACTACTGGAATGCTAGAATAGCGCAAACGCATCATGCTATTTTGGAACATTCTAATGGCCATATCCAGTTCATCATATTCTTGTTCAATGGCCAACATAAAGATCATACCCACATTGGCACCTGCGCTAAAATTGGCGCCCTCGTTAGCAATGACCAGACCTTTAAATTTTTCTTCGGCAATGCCGATGGCTTTATTCAAGCCCTCCAACACTTCACCACCAATACTATTCATCTTGGTGCTCCATTCAAAACCTGCTACACCATCTCCAATATCATACATTTTGCAAGCAGAGTTTTTCCAAACCAACTTGTCTGAATGGTTGTTCAAAATCAAGAATGCTTCTCCACCAGGCATGGCCAAATAAGACTTGCTAGCAAGATCGTAATACATTCTTTTTCCGTCTGCTACTTTAAAGAAGGTTTGCGCACCCGTGGCTAGCATTTCTTCTACCCATGGAGCAACGGCGTATCCAGCCGTTTTCATGGCAGCTACGGTCTTGGCAACACCAACAGTGTCCCAGCTTTCAAATGCGCCTATTTCCCATCCAAAACCCGCTTTCATGGCATCGTCTAGTCTATAAGTCTCATCACTGATTTCTGGAATGCGGTGTGAGATATAAGAGAACAATGAAAAATGAAATGCCCTGTAAAATTCACCCGCTTTATCAGGTGCTGCACTCAACATTTTTAGGCGCTGTTTCAAGTCTTCAATGGGTTTAGCAGCTTCAATGCTGGCAAATTTGGGTTTGTTCCTTGGACCATATTCCATGGTGCTCAGGTTCAAAGTCAGGATTTCTTTTCCTGCTTCAGACTTAGTCTTTTTGAAAAATCCTTGACCAGTTTTATCGCCCAGCCAATTATTGGCTACTACTTTATCTAACCATTCAGGTATTTGAAAAATGGCTTTTGCTTCATCTGTTGGGCAGTTATCGGCCACGCCCTTAGCTACTTTAACCAAGGTATCAATACCTACTACATCTGCTGTTCTAAAAGTGGCTGATTTTGGTCTTCCAATAATGGGTCCAGTTAGTGCATCTACTTCATCAATACTTAGACCCAATTTGTTCATGATATGGAAAATACTCATGATGCTAAATACCCCAACCCTGTTGGCAATAAATGCTGGAGTATCTTTACAGAGCACCGTTGTTTTTCCAAGGAATAAATCTCCATATTCCATTAAGAAAGCAACTATTTCAGGATCCGTATGCGGTGTTGGAATAATTTCTAATAAACGCAAATACCTTGGAGGATTAAAGAAGTGTGTACCACAGAAATGCTTTTTAAAATCTTCTGATCTTCCTTCTGCCATTAAGTGAATGGGAATACCAGAAGTATTGGAACTAACCAAGGTACCTGGTTTTCTAAATTGTTCTACTTGCGTATAAATCAATTGCTTAATGTCTAACCTTTCTACAACTACTTCTATGATCCAATCTACAGTGGCAATATCTTTCATATTGTCTGTGAAATTGCCCGTTCTAATTTTCTTGACTACATCCTTATTATAAACAGGAGAGGGATTGCTTTTGATGGCTGCAGTTAATGCATCATTCACCAATTTGTTCCTTTCAGCTGGTTTGGTACTTTCTTCTGCTCCTTTTGGAATCATGTCTAGTAATAAAACCTGTATACCAATGCCAGCAAAATGACAAGCAATGCGGGATCCCATTACCCCGCTACCCAATACGGCAACTTTTTTAATTGAACGTTTCATATTAGCAATTTAAGGATCGTCAAAATTAGTTAGTTATGCAACTAATTACCCGAAGTTAATGGAAAATATTTGACACAAAAAAACCTCAGTATTGGGATTTACTGAGGTTTTTAGCAATTTCTTACTCTACTGAATCCTGTAGGATGTCAGTTTTCCGAAGTTGCTGCACCTTTGTACGCCACATACAAGCATACTAGGTAGATCGCAAGTAGTACATAGACTAACATAATCGGGGGGATTTTGTAACTACAATTTAATAATTAATTATATAGATATCTTTTTTTTTGTGTTAATTTTTTTAATAATTGTGTAATTCACAGTTATTCCTTTCAAATTGTTAATAACCTATTGCCATTTGAACAAAAATGCTTTAACAAAAATGTCCAAATTCTAAGTGGATCAAACAGATTAAACTTGCCACATCCCGATTTTTAACCATTATTTGGGTAAAATTGCCTTTCAACAATAACTGAATTGAATTGCCCTAGTTTCAATTATTTTTGTTCTAATGGAAATTACAAATGAACTAGTAGGCAATTTGGCCAACCTATCAAAACTGTCTTTTGACCAGGAGGGTACTGACGAGATTAGAAATGATCTTCAAAAAATGGTAGGTTTTATTGAACAGCTTCAAAGCGTTGATACCAATGGGGTAGAGCCTTTATTACATATGGGTGATGCCGTAAATATATTACGCCAAGACCAGGTTCAAGGATCCATCAATAGAGAAGATGCATTGTTAAATGCACCTTTAGCAGACGAAGCTTTTTTTAAAGTGCCTACCGTTATCAAAAAATAAATCACCACATTAACCGCCATATATGAACGATTCAATTATCAAACTGGAAGCCATTGAAAAAAGCTATTTCATGGGCAACCAAGCTATTCCAGTATTGAAAGGTATCTCTTTAGACATTTTTAAAAATGAATATGTGGCCCTAATGGGACCCTCTGGAAGTGGTAAGAGTACCCTGATGAATATCTTGGGTTGCTTGGATTCTCCCACTGGCGGAAGGTATATCTTGAATGGTAAAGATGTTAGCAAAATGGCCGATGATGATTTGGCGGGTGTGCGTAATGTTGAAATTGGGTTTGTATTCCAACAGTTCAATTTATTGCCAAGGTTAACAGCGGTAGAAAATGTGGCCCTGCCTTTAATTTATGCAGGAATCAATAAAAAAGAAAGAACTGAACGCGCCATGGAAGCTTTGAAAAAAGTGGATCTGGCAGAAAGAAGCCACCACAAGTCAAATGAGTTGTCTGGTGGTCAAATTCAGCGTGTGGCCATTGCTAGGGCCTTGGTTAACAATCCATCGCTATTATTGGCTGATGAACCTACTGGTAACCTGGATTCCAAAACATCTGTAGAAGTAATGCGCATTTTTGGAAAGATTCAAGAAGCGGGTAATACCGTGGTATTGGTTACCCATGAAGAAGATATTGCTGGATATGCGCATAGAATTGTCCGCTTAAGAGACGGATTAATAGAAAGCGATAGGGTTAAAACAGATGACATGGTTACCCATCACAGTCATTAATACCAAAAAGTAGAGAAATTGTGGAGAGAAGTGATTCTCTCCTTTTTTATTTCTGAACCTTTAAAAATTACTTTTGTTAGGAAGGGTAGAGATAAATACTAGGACTATATGGCGATGAAAATTTATACCAAAACCGGTGACTTGGGTAAAACCAGTTTGATTGGCGGAACCAAAGTGGCCAAAAGCCATATTCGGATTGATACCTACGGAACCATTGATGAGCTCAATTCTTATATTGGTCTGTTAGGTGATCATTTAACTGACACTCGTTCCAAAACTACCCTTACAGAAGTACAGGACCGTTTATTTACCATTGGTTCTTCCTTGGCCTGTGATCCAGAAAAAGAACCCATGATGAAGATTCCAGACTTAAAGGAATCGGATATCCTGTTTTTAGAAAAAGAGATTGATAGCATGAATGAGCTTTTGCCTCCTATGAAATTTTTTATTCTACCTGGAGGGCATCCAGCTATTTCAACTGCACACGTGGCGCGCTGTGTTTGCAGAAGATCTGAAAGGTGCTGCGTAAATATGATGGAACACGAATTGTTTGTTGACCCGCTGGTGATTAAATATTTAAATCGCTTGAGCGATTATTTATTCCAGCTATCCAGATATATTGGGCATTTACTGCAAGTGCCTGAGAAGCCCTGGAGACCAAGACTGTCTTAGTTTTCCAATCATTTTTAGGGTTGTATGATTAACCCGTCTCGCATAAAGAGGCTACGGTCACTCATAGCGGCCAATTCTTCATTGTGGGTCACTATCAAAAAAGTTTGTTGAAACTCATTTCTCAGAGACACAAATAAATCATGCAATTCTTTGGCATTCTTACTGTCTAAATTGCCAGTAGGCTCGTCTGCAAATACAATCACTGGCTGATTAATCAAAGCCCGGGCTACTGCCACTCTTTGTTGTTCACCACCAGAAAGTTCCTGCGGTTTGTGCTCTTTTCTATTTCCCAAACCCAGTTTTTCTAATAAAGCAGCTGCTTGCTCTTCTACTTCTTTTCTTTTTCTGCCTGCTATCCATCCGGGAATACACACATTCTCAAGTGCGGAAAATTCGGGTAGCAAATGGTGAAACTGGAATACAAATCCAATATGTTTGTTTCTAAAAGCAGCCAATTCTTTTCCTTTTAGCTTTTCTACTGACTGGCCATTAATGCTAATGGTTCCTGAATCGGCACTGTCTAGGGTGCCCAAAATATGCAGCAAACTACTCTTGCCTGCGCCGGAAGAACCCAAAATACTGACAATTTCACCCCTGTTTACTGAAATATCCACACCCTTCAATACAGAAAGTTGTCCATAGGATTTGGTAATATGATGGGCTTTAAGCATTTGATTCAGTATGGGTTATACTTGCAAACCTACAAAAGCAAGGCCAAGTCAGACCAAATTTGGGGATTTATTTGCACATCCTTGAAAACTTGGGTTGGGTTGTTTACTTTATACGGTTACATTTGCAAAAATTTTAAAGACATGTTCTGGACATTAGAATTAGCAAGTTATCTGGAAGAAGCTCCCTGGCCTGCTACCAAAGATGAATTGATTGACTATTCAATTCGTAGCGGTGCACCCATTGAAGTGGTAGAAAACCTGCAAGAACTGGAAGACGAGGGAGAAGTGTACGAGAGCATTGAAGACATCTGGCCGGACTATCCAAGTCAGGAAGATTTCATGTTCAACGAAGACGAATACTAAACCCTTAGGGTATAGACCATAGTCAATGCAAGAAGCCATTCCGTTGGGAGTGGCTTCTTGCATTAAAACATTATTTTAAACTAGCTATTCTTTTTGGGAAAAGTGAATTTGAAATAGAGTAGTACCAATGATAATATAAATATGATGCTATTGGCAATGATTACGGGTAGCAATTTTAAATAGATGCCATATACCAGCCAGACAATGACGCTGGTAAATACAATCAATAGCATTCCAAGACTTAAGTCTCCTACGCTTTTTGTTTTCCATGCCAACCATACCTGCGGTATAAAAGTAACAGAGCTCAAAAAAGCTCCAAACAATCCTACCCATTCAATGATTTGATCCCAGTTCATAGTGTTTGATTTAATATTATTAATGATCCAGCATCATTTCTTTTGCATGCTCTATGGCAGCAGCAGAAGGGGTTTCTCCTCCCAACATTCTGGCAATGGCATTCATGGATTCTTGTTTTTCTAAAAGCTTGAGATTGGTTTTAATCCTATTGCCTTGGTTTTCTTTGTACACGTAAAAATGCGCTGATGCTTTGCCCGCAATCTGCGGTTGATGGGTAATACAAATGATCTGTCTTTTCTTAGACAGCTCTTTCATAATCAGTCCTACTTGTTTGGCTGCTTCTCCAGAAATGCCCGTATCAATTTCATCAAAGATTAAAGTTGCAAGGTCAATGGACTCAGCCACCAAAGATTTGATACAAAGCATGAGCCTACTTAATTCACCACCACTAGCCACTTTTCTAATGGGTTCAAATCTATTGCTTTTGTTGGCGTCAAATAAGAACTCTATTTGATCATGGCCAAATGCCTGAAGCTGTTGCGTACTGTCTATAGTAATTTTCAATCTAGCATTGGGCATTCCTACTTGATGCAACAACGCATTTACTTTTGATGCTAGAGGTTCTTGTTGCGCTTTTCTAGCAACACTCAATTCATTGGCTGCATGAACCGCTTTTTTGGCAAGGGCTTCAACAGCAATGGTTAGTTCTGTAATGGTATCATCAATCTGTAAAACGGCTTCTAATCGTGATGCTAAATTTTGTTGAATGTCTAAAAGTTCTTGGGTGGTTTTTGCGCCATGTTTTTTTAACAAGCGATAACCTACCGTCAAGCGCTCATTAATCCATTCAATTCTTTTTTCATCAAAATGTACTTTTCCATTCAAGCTGCCAATCTCGTCAGCAATATCTTGTAATTCTACTTGGCTACTATGCAGTCTATCAATGATACTTTGCAAGGAACTATGATAGCCACTAAAAGATTGTAATTGATTAATCCATTGTTTGAATAGAGGAAGCACAGGTTGCTCAGATTCTTCTAATTCAAATTGCAGTTTACTCAAAGCCGTTTTAATGCCTTCTGCGTTTGAGAGCAATTGTAATTCTGCGTCTAATTCTTCTAGCTCATTTTCCTTGAGTGATAATTCAGCCAATTCGTCTAATTGAAATTGGTGATAGTCCCTATCTTTTTGAAAATCTTGTTTTTGTTGAATGAGAGCATCCAGGCGCTTAACAGTTTGCTGCCATTCTTGATAAATAATTTGATAGGCTTGCAGTCTGTCCTGGTTGGCAGCCAACGCATCAATCACATTGCGTTGAAAACTGGCATCGCCTAAGCTTAGGGTGTCAAATTGTTGGTGAAGGTCTACCAATAAAGAAGCTAGTTCCCTAATTTGTTGTAAGGTAGTTGGGGTATCATTGATAAATGCCCTAGACTTACCGTTGGGGGCTATTTCTCTTCTGAGTACCAATTCATCTTCCAAGTCAAAATCATTGGCCTTTAAAAAGTCTAATACAGCCGTTTTTTGACCAGCACTAAAATAGCCTTCAATCACACATTTCTTGTCTGGATACATTAACACGGAACTGTCTGCTCGGTCTCCCAAAATTAGGCTCAACGCACCCATGAGGATACTCTTACCCGCACCGGTTTCTCCAGTGATGATATTGAGTTGTCCAGAGAATTCAATATCTATGGCGTCAATAATGGCGTAATGTTGAATCTGTAATTTCCGAAGCATGAAGATTCTTTTTAGCAACTAACTGCTGCAATTTATAGAAGCTCTAACGGTTGAGCAAATCAAAGACAGGGTAAATGCTAGAACTGTAAACATTTTATTCTCCCTTACACCTACTAATGCCTGATTTGGCACGTTGGTCAATGGAATCCTTGTATTCATGGTCATCCATGCCTAGGCATTTCTGATAATATGTAATAGCCAATGCTTTTTGTCCCCGTTCTTCATAGATCTGTGCAATCTGCAAGGCAGCCCTTGCTGCATAATATTCCTTTCTGTGTTCACCCAACACTATAGCAGTTTGATAATACTTGATGGCATCGTCTTTACGGCCAAGGTCGTCATAGATTCTTGCTACGCGATAGGTAAATTCTAATCTATCTTCCTCGGTAGTAAATTGTTCAATGGATTTACCATATAAAATGCCCAAAGCTTCTTTGTGAAAACCACCATCACTCAAAAGTCTTGCTTTTAATAAAATGGGATTTGGCCAAAAATTGGTCTTAGCATCTTTCTGTGCCTTTTTATCTGCGTCTGTGTCTAAGGCGCCGTATTTTAATATTTTATTTCTAGCGGCAGTAGCTGCAGCTTGGTTGCCTTGTAAATAATAAGCCCAACTCAATTTATTATATGCATCTTTTACATAGAATCTACCCTTGAAATCTTTCTGATATTGTTCTAAATATTTGATTGATTCTGCTAGTTCTACGTGATAGAGTTTAACAAAACCCATCTCAAAATCCCAAATAGGAGTGACAAGGTATTCTGGACTCTTGTCTCTGTTAAGAATCCAGTTGCCAGCCAAAGCACTTTGTTTGTTGTTGATGGCAAGATTGGCGGCCATAAAACAATGCAAATGATTGTGTACAAGGTCTAGTTTTCTTTGTTGTACAAAAGCTAGGGCTTCGTCTTTTTTGTTTTCAATATAAAACATCAAATAGCCGTATACAAAAGCAGATTCGTTAGCAAAAATTTTTGCCCATGGATCATTGCTAAAGGTAAAGTTGCGTACTAGGTTCATCCCTTCTGAAATAGAGCCTTTCATGCCAAACAGACTGACTATCCATTTATAACTGGATGGGATTGTTCCAATAGCAGCAATTAATGCACCAGACATTAACTGATTTGGTAAGAAAGTAGGATGTTTTTTCTGATTCTCTTTTAAGAGTAAGTAGGCTTTTCTAAAATCCCAACCAGCTGACCAAGTTTGTCCAAATTTTACTGCTACTGCGGCTTTGTGAATGCGTACGGTGCTCAAACAGAAATTATAGAAAGGGGAATTTTTTGGCCCATCTTCTAATAGCGCTAATCTTTCTGTAAAATGTGGATACCGATTTTTGTATTCTGTAGGGTCTTCATTAAAAAACAAAATGAAAAAGTCTATATAGTCATCTAGTAAAAGAGGAATCAAATTGTCTGGATTCTGTTGCTTGGCTTTTTCAACCAACGCTATACCACGGGCAAGTTTGAGTTTGGTAATTTCTTGAAACGCCTGTTGACAAGTGCTATTGAAATCATACACTTTTTCTGCATCGGCCCGCAGGGCCAATACAACCAGTATCATTAATAAAAAAGACTTTAGATGCATGCTTGTGTAAAATAATAAAGGGCAGCGATTAAGCATGCCCTTTATGGTATAAAATTCTTCTTTTAACAGTTACTTCGCTTCTACTGTATCGTTCAGGTCAGCATCTACTAAGATTCTTCCGCAGTTTTCACAAACAATGATTTTTTTGTGCAAACGAATTTCGCTTTGACGCTGAGGAGGAATGGAGTTGAAGCAACCACCGCAAGCATCTCTTTCAACTGGCACAACAGCTAGTCCATTGCGATAGCTGGTACGGATTCTGTCATAGCTATACAACAGTCTTTCGTCAATATGTCCGCGAGCATCAGCACTCTGCTTGTTAAAATGGGTTTCTTCTTTTTCAGTTTCGGCAATAATCTTTTCTAGTTCGCCTTTTTTGTGATTCAACACACCTTCTTTTACAGCAACTTGTTTTTTAGCTACTTCCAGTGCTTTGATTTTTTCAGCCAATTCTTCGTTGGCATCACGGATATGTTTTTCAGCTAGTTTAATTTCTAACTGTTGCATTTCAATTTCCTTATTGATAGCTTCAAACTCACGATTGTTCTTTACGTTTTCGCTTTGCTTTTCGTATTTAGCAATCAGCGCTTCGCTTTCTTTAATGGTATTTTTCTTACCCTCAATGAATTCAGAGATCCCATTGATCTCTTCTTCAATACGAGTTTGTCTACTGTGCAGACCCAGGATCTCATCTTCTAAGTCACTCACTTCCATGGGTAATTCACCCCTCAATACCTGAATTTGATCCAGTTTGCTATCAGTTTTCTGTAACCTTACTAGGTTAACCAGTTTTTCTTCAACGGAGAAATCTTTAACAGATGCCATATCTAGTATAAAATTTGGAGTTTTTGCCCTCTTACAGAAAATAGTTCACCGGATTGGTTTTTATAACTGATTTGAGGACGGCAAAGGTAGGGAATTTAGCCTGTAAAATATCAAATAGCAGGTCAGTAGTATATTGTTCGCTTTCCCAGTGCCCAATATCGGCAATCAGGATGCGTCCATTTGCGTCAAAAAACTCATGGTATTTAAGGTCTGCTGTAATGAAGACATCGGCCCCAGCCCCAATGGCTGACCCTATCAAGAAACTGCCCGCACCACCACAGATGGCAATTTTTTGTACCCTTTTTTCTAAAAATGGGCTGTGTTTGATTACAGAAAGACCAAAACTGGTTTGTAGCATGTTCAATAGGGTAGCTTCTTCCATTGGCTCGGGTAATTCTCCTAGAATTCCAGATCCAACATGCTGATAATCATTGTCTAATGAAATCAGGTCATATGCCACTTCTTCATAAGGATGGGCTTTGATCATGGCCGAAACCAGCTTTTTTTGCAGATGGTTAGGGTGTATAAACTCTATTCTAACCTCTTCGGTACTGGTATTTTGGCCCGGCCGGCCGATGGTAGGGTTGGTGCCATCCGCTCCTTTAAAATTGCCCAAACCCTTTACTTCAAAACTGCATTCACTATAGTTGCCAATATGACCAGCCCCTGTAGCAAATAAGGCGATTTTTAAATTTTCAACCGCAGATTCTGGTGCAAAACAGACCAGTTTAGACAAAATTCCAGCTTTCGGAGACAGGATTTGCCGATTGATAAGTCCAATTTGATCCGCTATTTTGCCATTGACTCCCCAAATTACATTATCTAAGTTGGTATGAATGGCGTAGATGGCTATATCAGACTTAATGGCTGTGATCAAGGTTTTCTCTACATAGTTCTTTCCATTGAGTTGCTTGATGCCTTTAAATAGAATGGGGTGGTGAGCTACCACCAGGTTACAGCCCTTGGCTTTTGCTTCTAAAATCACTTCTTCTGTTGCGTCTAAACTGCAAATGATCCCCGTACATTCCCATTGACTATTACCCAAAATTAATCCAGCATTATCATAGGATTCTTGATAGCTGGGCGGTGCCAATTTTTCTAATACCTGAATAATGTCTTTGATTTGCATGCAACTAAATTAGAAGGCTAAATTAGCTTCATTCTATCTTTGTTGCATGTCAACTACCAATTTTCTTTATGCTGATGGTCAAATGCTTCGCTCAGACAAGGCTTTGATTTTGCCGGATAACCGTTCCTTTAGATATGGTGATGGATTTTTTGAGACCATGAAATTTAGAGATGGGCAAATTCAGTTGGCCGATTATCATTTTGAGCGTTTGTTCAAAACCCTTGATAGGCTTAAGTTTCAGCCACCTAGTTTTTTTACAAGAGCGTATCTAGAGACGCAAATCAATGAACTTGTAAAGAAAAATGGACACCATGGTTTAGCTAGGGTTCGGTTAACTATTTATAGGGGAGAGGGTGGCATCTATGATAGGATCAATCATTTTCCACACCACCTAATTCAAACCTGGGACTTGAATGAGTCTAATAATAAGATCAATGAAAATGGGTTGGTGGTAGATATATTCCAAGACGCCAAAAAAGTCTGTGATGGATTTTCTCATTTAAAGACTAATAATTACCTGAATTACGCCATTGCCGCCATCTGGGCCAAAGAAAATCATCTCAATGATGCATTTCTGTTTAATCCTTATAATAGGTTGGCCGATGCTACTATTGCCAATGTATTTATAGTAAAAGACGGTCTTGTTAAAACACCAGCTTTATCAGAGGGTCCAGTAGAAGGTGTCATGAGAAGGCATGTTTTAACGGAAATGCGCAAAAGAAACATTCCCGTAGTTGAATCAACCCTTGAATTGGATGAAATTTTGCAAGCTTCCGAGATATTTTTGACAAATGCCATATATGGAATTCGATGGGTAAAACAGCTACAGACCGCTAATTACGAAGCTCAAATGGCAAATTTTCTGTTTAAAACACTGTTTTTTTAGAAATTCACTGAAAATCAGGTAAAACAATAGTTGTTAATTTACTGATATACTATAAATTTGCCCTGTTTCCATTTCAGCCCCGCTGAGTGTTGGATGAAAAGCAATCAAAATAAAATTATGAAAATGAAAAAATTCAGTCCCTTGTTGCTCTTAGTTGCAACGCTGATGGTAGCCATGACTTCTATGGCCCAAACAACTAAAGCCGTTAAGCCAGGTATTTCTGGTGGTTTATTAGGTGCATTGAACTACACACAGTTCAGAACAAATACATCCAATATAGATTACAAATATGACCTTGGATGGGCTGGTGGTTTATACCTAAACGTACCTTTGTCTACTAAATGGTCTTTAGAAGCGCAAGGTCAGTGGAGTGTATTGAAATACAATGTAAAATCTCAGGTTGGTACCATTAAGCAATTTGCAGGTACCATGCAATACCAATCTTTACCAATCTTTTTAAAATACCAAACAAGCAAAAATTTTGCTTTAACTGGCGGTGGACAAGTTGACTTCTTGAATACCTTGAAAAATGACGCAGGTGGTGGATATTTCAAGCGTAATTTCACTTCTGTTAGCACTGCACTTACTGCAGGTTTTGAATTGTTTCCAACCAAAACTGTTCAGATCTATGGTCGTTATATTTATGGTATCAGCGATCTCAAATATGACAAAAACCCTAACGTAGGTAAATTAGGTCATACCTTTAAAAATGAAGGTTTCCAATTTGGCGTGAAAGTGAGACTGTTTGCTAAGAAAGTTGTTCCACCAGTTGTACCTGTTGTTGCTGCTGCTCCAGTGGATACTGATAGCGATGGTATTGTTGATAGCTTGGATAAATGTCCTACTGTTCCTGGTGTTGCTAAATACCAAGGTTGCCCAGTACCTGATACTGATAAAGATGGTATCAATGATGAGCAAGACAAGTGTCCTACTGTTCCAGGTTTGGCTAAATACCAAGGTTGCCCAGTTCCTGATACCGATAAAGATGGTATTAATGACGAGCAAGACAAATGTCCTACTGTTCCAGGTTTGGCTAAATACGCTGGTTGCCCTATCCCTGATACTGATGGTGATGGTGTAAACGACGAGCAAGACAAATGTCCTAACGAAGCTGGTGTTGCATCTAACTACGGTTGTCCTGATATGACTCCAGTATTGAATGAAGCAGCTAAATCTTTCTACTTTGTTATCAATACCGCTAAATTGGTAGATGCTAAGATTGCAAAATCTAAATTTGACCCAGTATTAGATTTGTTAGCTAAATATCCAAAACTACAATTGGAAATTCAAGGTAACACTGACGTTACTGGTAATGACAAAATCAATATGCCATTGTCTCAAAAACGTGCTGATGCTGTTAAAAAAGCATTCACTGACAAAGGAATCTCTGCTGACCGTCTAACTACTGTTGCTAATGGTTCTTCTAAACCTAAAGCTGACAATAAGACTAAAGCTGGTAGAAAAGAAAACAGGAACGTTACTTTGGTTCCTTCTTTCAAAGACTAATCTTATCAATACTTAAGATAAAAAGGGCCACCCAACCGGGTGGCCCTTTTGTTTTGGAATCAACCTTTTCTTGACAAATTTGTCTTTATACTATGAGCAATGCAAACAGCATCAATATCATGTGGTTTAGAAGAGACCTCCGCCTCAAAGACAATGCTGGGCTATACCATGCTTTAAAAGCTGGCTTACCAGTTTTGCCAGTATTCATTTTTGATACAGAAATTTTAGACCAGTTAGAAGATAAAACCGATGCTAGGGTCAGTTTTATACACGCGGCATTGCAAGAGATGCAAACTGAATTGGTAGCATTGGGTTCAAGCTTAGAAGTGCTTCACGGAAAACCCTTGGACTGTTTCAAAGCATTGACAAAAAAATACAGCATAGCATGCGTTTTCAGCAATCACGACTATGAACCATCCGCCATACAAAGAGACGCAGCTATTGCCAATTTTTTGAATGAACACAAAGTGGCATATCAGTCTTTTAAAGACCAAGTAATTTTAGAAAAGGATGAAGTGTTAAAAGATGATGGAACTCCCTATACAGTCTTTACGCCCTATTCAAGAAAATGGAAAGCCAAACTAACGGATGATTATTTGAAAGCCTATCCTGTAGAAAAATATCAGGATTATTTTATTAAACTATCGCCTCTGGCATTGCCTAGTTTGGAATCAATTGGTTTCACTGCTTCCAATATTCATTTTCCTGCCAAAGCCTGGAAAAAAGAGATTGTTGCTAAGTACAAAGAAAACAGAGACTTTCCTGCGCTTGATCATGGCACTTCCAAGCTGGGTGTTCACCTACGTTTTGGTACCATTAGTATTAGGGCTTTAGCAGTAAGGGCAAAAGCGGTTAGTGAAACTTTTTTAAATGAATTAATCTGGCGCGAATTCTACCACATGATTCTCTGGCATTTTCCGCATGTTGGTCAGGGAAAATCTTTTAAACCAGCATACGAAGCCATTGAATGGCGCAATAATGAATCAGAGTTTAAGGCATGGTGCAATGGCCAAACTGGTTATCCCATTGTAGACGCTGGTATGAGAGAGTTAAATGCCACTGGCTTTATGCATAATCGCGTGCGCATGATCACAGCCTCTTTTTTAATCAAGCATTTGCTTATTGATTGGCGATGGGGAGAAGCTTATTTTGCCCAAAAATTATTGGACTTTGACTTGGCCGCTAATAATGGAGGTTGGCAGTGGGCAAGTAGCAGTGGTTGTGATGCTGCTCCTTATTTTAGGGTATTCAACCCAGCTTTGCAAACAGAAAAGTTTGATAAAGAATTGAAGTATATCCGCAAGTGGGTACCTGAGTTTCAAGAATTCAATTATCCCAAACCCATTGTGGTACATGAAGAAGCTAGAAAACGCGTATTAGAAGTATATGCCAAGGCCTTAAAGCCACAAGGCAATAGTTGATTTAGCATAAAGAATGATGTTCTAGTTGTTCTGCAACTGCTGATAAACTTCTAATAATGATGCTACTGCTTTGTGTCCATCTACTCCCAATTCAATAGAGAAATCATTCACGTACAAATCAATATGCTGGCGCATTACAGCCTCACTCATTTCTTGTGCATGCTGGCGAACATATGGAGCAAGGGTTGGATAATTGGCAAATGAAAATTGAACAGATTCTTTGATTAAAGCATTAATAGTATCGCGGAGCGATGGCTCAAAATGATTGCGCATCACTATTCCTCCCAATGGAATGGGACATTGCAAGCTTTGTTCCCAGTTTTCTCCCAAATCCATCAATTTCAACAATCCTTTGTCTTGATAAGTAAAACGGTTCTCGTGAATAATCACCCCTGCATCAACTTTACCATCTAGTACGGCTTGTTCTATTTCATGAAAAACCATGAATTGTTTTTTTCTAGCTTCAGGGAATGCCATGGAGAAAAGCATGTGTGCCGTGGTGTTAGTGCCTGGTATGGCAATATTCATTTGGTCAACATCACTCAATGTTGCTTTAGGGTTTTTGGTAATTAATAGTGGTCCAACTCCCTTACCCAATGCACCACCGCTTTCTAATAACTGATACTTGTTTTGTAGCATCGGCCATACGCCATAACTGATTTTTGAAATATCCAATTTTCCCGCTAATGCCCATTCATTCAGGGTTTGAACGTCTTCAAGTACAACATCAAATTGTAGATCTCCCGTATCAATTTTGCCATTGACCAGTGCATCAAAAATAAAGGTATCATTGGGGCAAGGAGAAAAACCTAGAGTAAGACGCATAGTAGTTTAAGCTATTTGATATAGTTTGTCAATGTATTGCAAAATGGTTTCATTGAGGTTGCCAATGGCTTCACCCATCTTCCAATTTGCTTTATTTCTTTCTCCAACCAAGTTACTAATGGCCCTGATTTGTAAGAAGGCAGTATTGGTTTCTCTTGCTACATAATGTAGTGCAGCTCCTTCCATACTTTCTAATTCAGCATGATACTTTTTGCTTAGTTCTGCAATGCGTTCAGGGTTGGTGCTAATTTCATTTACAGTGATACCGGTAACAGTAGGCAGGTTAAGTACATTGTATTTGTCTAACCATTGATTGGGTAATTTTCTTTTTTCAAATGGATGGTAACTGCTTTTTTCCAACTTCATGTCAAACAGGTCTTTCCATTTACCAGCTTCTTCTACTCCTAGGTCCCCAATAATTTCCTCTTTTACTGCCAATACTGATCCTAACTCATAGCGGGTAGAAAAACTACCAGCAATTCCTACCTGTATTACTAGGTCTGGTTTTTCTTCTAGTATCAATTTTGTCAGAGAGAAGCTTGCCGCTAACATGCCAATACCTGACTGGTGAAAATGCAACTTCATGCGCCTGCTTTCGCTGGTATACAATTCATTGACTTTCAGATAACTGGGCATCCATTCCCCAACAGTTGCAGCTGATATCACTACTCGCATAGGGCTAAGGTAGGATTGAAATTGCTTTGCTTGTTGTAGCTTTGCCAAAATTTTGAGGAAGAATGGTTTATTTGACAAGATTAGAACATTTTAATGCCGCCCATAAACTCTTTAATCCTTCTTGGACAAAGGAACAAAATGATGCAGTTTTTGGGGTATGTGCCAATGAAAATTGGCATGGGCATAATTTTGACCTATTCGTAACCATTAAGGGGGAGCCTGATCCCGAGACCGGTTTTGTTTTTGACGTGAAAAAATTAAGTCAATTAATGAAATTGCATGTTGTTGACAAATTGGATCACAAAAACCTCAATCTAGACGTTGACTTCATGAAAAATAAAATGTGTAGCACGGAAAATTTAGCCGTGGCCATTTGGGAGCAACTACAACCACATTTACCCGAACAGGTTCAGCTTCATTGTGTTAAGCTATATGAGACAGCTAGAATCTATGTGGAATATTTTGGATAAATTTTCATTTTCGGGCTTTGTATTAGTGGTATAACTGCTTTTTTGTTTAAAATTTTATTGAAAAATTTAAACAAAATAGAAACTGCTTGGTTATTTATATCGTATGTATCTTTGCAAAGCTATTTTGGCAGGGCCACTTGATCAGCACACTTCTGAAACAGTGCCAGGCCTAAGGTTTACAGGTAAGTTTAGCTTTCAAAAATATGGATAGGAGTCAAGTGTGCTCCAAATTTAACTAGTAAAAACTGGGTGGGCTTTTTCACCCCCAACAATAACATTGAGCAAGAAAGTAGCCGTATATCGCAAAGAACATTTTAATGCAGCACATCGCCTGAACAATCCGGCATGGTCTGAAACGGAGAATCAACGCGTTTTCGGTTTATGCAATAATCCCAATTACCATGGTCACAACTATGACTTAATTGTTAAAGTAGTAGGGGAGCCGAACCCCGATACGGGTTATGTGTTAGACATGAAAGAACTGAGTAACCTGATTAAGGAACTAGTTCTGGACAAATTTGATCACAAAAATCTAAACCTAGATACCAAAGAATTTGCGCAGTTAAATCCTAGTGCTGAAAATATAGCCGTAGTGATTTATGATTTGCTGAGAGATAAATTGGATCCTTCTTTGGATTTGCAAATAAGATTATATGAAACAGAAAGAAACTTTGTTGAATATCCAGCTTAATGGAGAGAAAATTGAGCTAAGTGATACCATGATTGATGACATGGGAGATAACCACGTGAGTACCTCAGTGGATACACCCATGCGTGCAGATGCTTTTGTTCTATCTGATGACCAAAAAGTAGAAGAGATTACAAAACACTTTACTGCCATCATGGAAACGTTGGGATTAGACCTTACTGACGATAGTTTGAAGGGTACACCAAAGCGTGTGGCTAAAATGTATGTGAAAGAAATTTTCAATGGTTTGAACCCGGCCAACAAACCCAATATGGCCATGTTTGAAAACAAATACCAGTACAACCAAATGCTGGTAGAAAAGAATATTTCTTTCTATAGCAATTGTGAACACCATTTTGTGCCTATCATTGGAAAGGCACACGTGGCTTATATTAGCAATGGTTCCGTAGTTGGTTTGAGTAAGCTAAATAGACTAGTTCAATATTTTGCCAAGCGCCCACAAGTACAGGAAAGACTAACCATGCAAATTGGTAAAGAATTACAAAAAGCCTTGGGTACTGATGATATTGCAGTATTAATAGACGCCAAACATCTTTGTGTTGCCAGCAGGGGCGTAGAAGATGATACCTCATCTACCATCACGGCTTTTTATAGCGGCAAATTTAAAGAAGACAAAACCAGAGAAGAATTCCTAAAGTATATTGAATTCAAAACAGAATTTTAATGCTGCAATCAGTTTGCTAACTGAAATATACTAAGAACAGATACTATTGAAGCCCCGATAAATTTTATCGGGGTTTTTGTTTAATTTTATCGCCTCAATTTAGCCATATGTCAAAGCACGCCTATTTGTTTCCAGGTCAAGGAAGTCAGTTTATTGGAATGGGAAAACAATTGTATGAATCTCATAATACGGCCAAAGTGTTGTTTGAAAAAGCCAATGAGATTCTTGGATTCCGCATTAGCGATATCATGTTTGAAGGAACAGACGAGGCTTTGAAGCAAACCAATATTACCCAACCTGCGGTATTTATACATTCGGTCATTGCTTATCAAACATTGGTTGATCCACAACCTGGATTGGTAGCAGGTCATTCTCTGGGAGAATTTTCAGCATTGGTAGCCAACCATGTATTGCACTTTGAAGACGCTTTGCGTTTGGTGGCTATTAGGGCTTCTGCCATGCAGAAAGCGTGTGAATTGACTCCATCAACCATGGCTGCAGTCTTGGCCTTGGCCGATGACAAAGTGGAAGAACTTTGTGCCACTGTGCAATTAGAAACGGGTGAAATAGTGGTTGCAGCAAATTTTAACTGCCCTGGTCAATTAGTAATTAGTGGATCTTTGAAAGGAATAGAAATAGCCTGTGAAAAAATGAAAGCAGCTGGTGCCAAACGCGCATTGGTGTTGCCAGTGGGTGGTGCATTCCATTCACCATTAATGGCTCCAGCAAAAGAAGAATTAGCCGCAGCCATTGAAGCAACCCATTTTAATACACCTATCTGTCCTATCTATCAAAACGTAGTAGCCAAAGCGGTTACAGATCCGGCAGCCATTAAGCAAAATCTGATTGAGCAATTAACTGGTGCAGTAAGATGGACCCAATCTGTGCAAGCTATGGTACAAGATGGTGCTACTGAATTTACAGAAGTGGGTCCAGGAAAAGTATTGCAAGGATTGGTACAAAAAATCCATCGCGAAGCAGTAGTGAACGGGGTTAGCTAATGCTGCAATTGATCCATTCACCATCAAAACTGGCATTGTATTTTTTATAAAAATTAATGGCGGGTTCATTCCATTCAAGTACCTGCCATACCATGCCCTTTAGATTTTTTTCTTTGGCTTCAACTATCAATCTGTCAAACAATAATTTGCCCAATTGTTTGCCACGCATTTGTTCAGTCACCAAAATATCTTCTAAGTACATGCGTTGTCCCTTCCAGGTACTATAACGAATATAGTATAAGGCAAATCCTTCCACTTTACCATCTACTTCGGCAACAAATGCCCACCATACAGGGTTGAGTCCAAAACCACTTTCTTGAAAATGTGCTAAAGTAACCGTTACTTCTTCTGGTGCTTTTTCATAATCAGCCAGTTCTTGAATCAGCTCCATAATTCTGCTGCAATCTTCTATCACTGCCCTTCTAATATTAATCTGCATAGTTGAAAACGCTTTTAAAATTGAAATTATAACCCTGTTAAGGATTGCTCTAAATCGCTTAAGATATCGGCAATGTTTTCAATGCCCACACTCATTCTAATCAGACCATCGGTAATGCCATATTTCAATCTTTCTTCCACACTCAAACTTGAATGGGTCATACTGGCTGGATGTGAAATTAAAGTGTCTACCGTGCCAAGTGAAACAGCGCGCACACACATGTTGAGCTTATCAATAAATTGCATACCTGCTTTGAGCCCTCCTTTTAATTCATAACTCATGAGAGCACCTGGATGCTTCATTTGTTTCATTGCAATAGCATAATCCGGATGCGATTCCAAACCATTGTAATTCACTTTAGCAATAGCGGGATGCTGTTCTAACCATTTGGCTACTTCCATGGCATTGCTGCAATGTCTGTCCATTCTCAGCTCCAAGGTTTTCATGCCTTGTGACAATAGAAATGCGTCAAATGCATTGCTATTTCCACCCATTAGCGTATGCCATTTCCAGCCAGTGCTATTCATGAATGCAAGGTCTTTTCCCAGCAGTACGCCACCAATAGCAGTGCCATGACCATTTAAGAATTTGGTAGTTGAATGGAATACAAAATCTGCTCCGTATTTAAAGGGTTGTTGCAAATAAGGTGTGGCAAATGTGTTGTCTACCGTTAAGATGCAACCATATTGTTTGGCCAAGGCCGATACGGCTGCAAGATCTATACATTGTAAGGTTGGATTGGCTGGGGTCTCAACATGAATTAACTTAATAGAGCTATCTTCTTTTAGCGCTGCTTCTACTAAATTCAAATCACGCATATTGATGATGGTGGTTTTAACACCAGCGCCAGCCAAAACCGATTTAAACAATTCATTGGTGCCACCATACAGCGCAAAATGTGACAAAACCGTATCACCAGCTTTCAAATTACTCATGAACATGGTGGTCATGGCAGCTTGTCCACTGGAATGCAATAAAGCTTTTAAAACCAATTGTTGACCATGCTCATCCTTTAAACCAAATGCTTCTAATGCTGCAATGGTTTCTTCTGCAGCAGTAAAAGTTGGGTTGCCCCATCTACTATAGATCCTGGTTTTGTCTGGTCCGGAATATCGCTCCATGCCACTTTCGGCTGTATCAAACGTAAAAGTAGAAGTGGCAAAAATGGGCGTGATATGCGCGTATTCAGCATTTTCATGTCCGCTAGCGTGAATGGCTACAGAACTAATGCCAGTTAGTGGGTGTTTTGATTGCATGGAATAGGTTGATTGATTGCCTTTCAAAAATAGGATTATTCAAGGGCTAATGGCTATTTTGTATGGAATATATAAATCCATACAATGCAAAGGTCTGATTCATAAAATCTATTAAGGCTTTTTAATAATATGCAGTGGATTTTCAAGAAAAAGTATGATACAAAAATTTGATACCAGAGACATGAAAAATATTGGCTTATTACTAATAGCCCTATTTTGTCTAACAGAAGTAAAGGCTCAAAACATTTTCACTTCATTGAACGATACGGCCACCATCAGTAAATTGGAAGCCCCTTCAGCGGCGGCACCCGTTATGGCAAAAAAATGGAATCAAATTCATACAAAGTGGTTTAACCTAAATTTTGGAGCAGCATTTTTGTTGGACCATAATATATTAAACCAGAATAACGAAAACATTCAACAAGTTGGAAAAGTAGATCCTGGAACAGAATTCAGGGGTGAGCGACTAATGGTCTCAGGAAATATTCTATTGTTTAAAAACCCTTGGCGATATATGGTGAGCGCCAATTTTAATGGAATGGACGCCGAGCCTGGTTCTAAAAAATTTGATTTTATAGATTGGAATCTTGAGATTCCGTTTAATGGGAATGCTGGTTGGATAACCTTGGGTAAACAAAAAGAAGGTGTTGCTATGGAATATGTAGCACCTGGAACCCAATTAGGATTTATGGAAAGAGGTAGTGGGGTTCCCATGTTTGTAAGACAAAGAAATATTGGCATCCGATATTCCAATAGTGTCTTAAATAATCGCCTAGCCTATACCATTGGTGTCTTTAATAATTATTGGGAAACTGGGAAAACATTTTCTGACAATGGTTCACAATACACTTTCCGGATTTCTGGTTTACCGCAATACACTTCAGACAGAGAATTGATGCATATTGGTTTTGGATTTAGACATACAGATGCAACCGATGGCAAACTAAGTTATAAGGCAAAACCGGAAGCCAATACAGCTCCTTCTTTTATCTCTACAGGTTCCTTTGATGCAGATGCCGCTAATACCTTGATGTTTGAATGGATGAAAGTGAGTGGACCTGTTGCTTTTATTGCTGAGTATATGAACACGGCTGTTAAAAGCGTTTCAAAAGGGAATCCAAGATTGGATTATTTTCAAATTGGCGGTACTTGGTTCCTAACAGGAGAGAACAGAAGGTATAACAAGCAGAATGGAAATTTGGGTAAACTCATTCCCAAAAAGAATTTTAAATTCAGTAAAGGGTCTGGCCCAGGTGCTTTTGAATTAGGAGCAAGGTATACTTATGCTAGTGCAGATGATGCGCTCTTAAGTGGTGGGGTATTCAAACGATTTACAACCGCATTGAGCTGGTATCCCAATGCACATTTCAGGTATGAGATCAATTATGGATATGGTTCATTGTATAGAAATGCTATAAACGGAAACAGTAGTTTTTGGCAGTTCCGTGTTCAGTTTGAATTATAATTGAAAAAATTGTTGACTAAAATAATCCCTATGAGAAAAACAATTCTTTCCACGTTGGTCATGTTTTTTTTCTTGTTTGCATCTATTGCAAAAACACAGGCACAGGCTGCCTTATTAGTTTTAATCTTTGGAGACAAAGCAGCAACAGAGAAATTCAATTTTAGTATTGTGGGTGGTATAAACCACAGTAATATCTCTAATCAATTAGACAACCATGCTATGTTTGGAACTAATTTTGGTTTGGGTATTAATATGAAACTTTCTGAAAAATGGTATTTTAAACCTGAGTTCAAACCCTTGAATTCAATGGGCTTTAAAGGAAATGCTTCTTTAAAAACAGGAACCATTGTGGATGGGCCTTTTGCCAATGTGCCAACCACTAGGTCTTTAAATTATTTAGATATTCCCGTAATGATGCACTATCAAGCGGCAGAAAAAATCTTGATTGGATTTGGTCCTCAAGTGAATTTTTTAACCAAGGCCCAAGAAAAATTTGAAGGCAAAAATGACGCAACTTATGACCAGAATATCAAAGACAAATTAAATAAAACAGACTATGGTTTTGCCGCTGCTTTTACCTATCAATTAATTACCAAACGCAATGGTAAAGGCATCAATCTTCAATTAAGATATTATCAAGGCGTCTCAGACGTTTACAAGAATCTTGGGTCCAATAAAAATTCAGCATTCTCATTTAATCTTGAATTCCCTTTTATCAGCGATGCTGTTGCTGAAAAGAAAATGGCGAATTTGAAATAATTTTTAGAATGATCTTTCAATAAAAAAGGGATGACCATGTCATCCCTTTTTTGTTATTTCTACTTCCTATCACTCTTCACTCTTCACTCTTCACTCTTCACTTTCCTTCGTATGCCCACGTAAGCAAGGTTGCCCCCCACGTGAATCCACCTCCAAATGCAGCAAGCACAATCTTATCACCCTTCTTTAATTGGTTTTCCCAATCCCACAAACAAAGTGGTAGGGTGGCAGCAGTAGTGTTCCCGTATTTCTGAATATTGATCATCACTTTTTCCTTATCCAATCCCATACGATTGGCTGTAGCGTCAATGATGCGCAAATTGGCTTGGTGTGGAACCAGCCATGCAATGTCATCACCAGTAAGGTTATTTCTTTCTAATAATTCGGCGCTAACATCGGCCATGCCCTTCACAGCAAACTTGAAAACAGCTTGACCTTCTTGGTAGGCAAAATGTTCTCTGGCTGCAACGGTTTCTGCAGTAGCTGGTTTTACAGAACCACCCGCTTTCATGTGCAGGTAATGACGTCCGCTACCATCGCTTTTCAAAATACTGTCTTGAATTCCCATTCCATCTTCGCTGGCTTCCAGCAAAACGGCACCAGCTCCGTCTCCAAAAATGATGCATGTAGTACGGTCTGTATAGTCTACAATGGCGCTCATTTTGTCAACGCCAACAACAATTACTTTTTTGAATCGGCCACTTTCAATGTACATGGCTCCTGAACTCAAGGCAAACAGAAATCCACTACAAGCGGCGCTTAGGTCATAGCCCCAAGCATTGGTTGCACCAATTTTGTCGGCAATAATATTGGCTGTGGCTGGAAACACCATATCTGGGGTTACCGTGGCACAAATAATACAGTCAATCTCTTTGGGGTCCAGGTTTTTCTTTCTCAAAATCTCTTCAATGGCTGGAACTGCCATATCGCTACTGCCTTTCCCGGGTTCTTTTAGGATTCTTCTTTCAGAAATCCCGGTACGGCTGCGGATCCATTCGTCATTGGTATCCACCATCTTTTCAAGGTCAAAATTGGTCAATTTGGTCTCTGGAACATATCCTCCAACGGCTGTAATAGCGGCGGTAATTTTACTCATATCTGTCTTAATTGGGCGCAAATATCCAAAAAGATTCCTTTATCCGGTCAGAAACCTTGTTTTTCAACCTGTTTTTAACCTATTTTTGGAACAGTATGATTGCATTTCTAAGAGGTCAATTTCCAGTGAAAACCACAACAAGGGTGGTGGTAGACGTGAACGGGGTGGGTTATGACTTGCAGATTAGTTTGAATACCTATTCCGCTATTGCTAAAAAAGAAAGCGGGTTGCTCTTTACTTATTTGCATATTACGGAAAATGCGCATACTCTTTTTGGCTTTGCAGAGCTGGCTGAAAAGGACATGTTCTTACACCTGATTAGCGTTTCTGGGGTTGGAGCTTCAACAGCTAGAATGATGTTATCAGGTATGCGACCCGATGAAATTGCCAAAGCCATTGTTCAAGGCAACACAAAAGTCTTGGAGAGTATCAAAGGAATTGGCAAAAAATCAGCCGAAAGGTTGGTAGTAGAGTTGAGAGATAAATTGGGAAAACAATCAGCGGATACCTTCTTGAGCGGAGGTGCAGCCCTTGTTTCCAGTGTGGATAATGACGCGGTGCAAGCCTTGGTGGCTCTTGGAATAGGAAAACCAATGGCGGAGAACGCAGTGAAAAAAACAATGGTGTCTATGACGGCAGAAAACAGCCTTGAAGACATTATCAAACAAGCATTAAAAAACTTATAGCCTATACCCCTAGTTCTACATTAACAACCTTCTTCAAGTTTGAAGTATTTTCTTACTGTAATGGGTATACTGCTATCCGTTTGTTGCACCAGCACTGTCTGGGCGCAGCAGCGTGATACCTTGCGCTATCCCATCAATGATAGAAGGGCAGATCCTCTTAGTAGTAATAACCGCAATCCTTATAATATTCGTGATACGGCATTGATTAAACAAACCGTAGAATATGATCCCAAGACCAAGCAGTACTATATCATTGAGAAAATTGGGAACAAAACTTATAGAACTCCAACGGCTATAGATTTTAATGATTATCTGCGTTTGCAATCCAAGCAATCCGAAACGGATTATTTCAAAAAAAGAGCCGATGCCATTACTGCACTTAACCTGAAGACACAGCGTCCTCCCATGAAAGTGCATACCAGCCTTTTTGATAGGATATTTGGCGTTACAGATAAGGGTTTGAAAGTAGATATTAAACCAAGTGGTGAAGTGAATATTATGGCGGGTTATCAGGGGCAAAATATCAAGAACCCTACCTTGCCAGAACGAGCTAGAAAAAATGGTGGTTTTGATTTTGACATGAACGCCAATTTGGCCGTGAATGCCAATATTGGAGACAAGCTTAAGTTTCCGCTCAATTACAATACCCAAACCAACCTTGGTTTTGACAACCAAATTAAATTGGATTACAAGGGTAAGGACGATGAGATTATCAAGAGCATTGAAGCAGGAAATATTTCTTATCAATCCAGAGGAACACTTATTCCAAGTACACAGAATTTGTTTGGGATTAAAACCCAATTACAATTTGGTAAACTCTATATCACCGGTGCTTTGGCCAATCAGCGTTCTCAAAGACAGTCCATGGGTTTACAGGGTGGAGCTGCCACACAGAATTTTCAAAAACGCTTGGATGATTATGAAGAGAACCGTCACTTCTTAATGGGTCAATATTTTAGAACCAATTATAACAAGACCATGCGTAACCTGCCACAGGTAAATACGCAGGTGCAAATACAAAGAGTTGAAGTTTGGGTAACCAATAGAAACGGCGCCAATACAGACGCGCGTGATATTGTTGGTTTTATGGACATGGCAGAACCTGCGCCTTATAATCCAGTGATCAGTTCCTTTACTAGCAATCCTCTACCTTTCAATGGCGCCAATAGTTTGTACAGTTCTTTGGTGAATGATCCAAATGCTAGAAACCCAGCCTTGATCAATTCTTTGTTATTTGCTAGGGGATTACGCCCAGTAGATGATTATGAAAAAACATTTGCTCGCAAGCTCAGCCCCAACGAATATTATTTTAATCCTCAAGCAGGTTTTGTTTCTGTAAACAGTCAATTACAAGCTGATGAAGTGTTGGCGGTTGCTTATCAATACACATATAATGGTAAAGTATACCAAGTGGGTGAATTTTCTCAAGACGTAGCATTGGATAGTTCCAAGGGTGTTCAGAAGGTCTTGATGTTGAAATTATTAAAAGCAACATCGCAACGCATACAATTGCCTATTTGGGGATTGATGATGAAGAACGTATACTCACTGGATTTGTTTGGCGGCATTCAAAGAGAAGACTTTAAATTGAATGTATTGTATGAAGAACCCAGTGGTGGATTAAAACGTTATTTGCCAGAGACTTCTCCTTCTGTAAATGGTCAACCGCTGTTAAAAATCTTAAACCTTGACCGGCTGAATAACCGCAATGACCCACAACCAGATGGGGTCTTTGACTATGTAGAAGGATTTACAATTTTACCACAAGTAGGACGTGTGATCTTCCCGGTATTGGAACCATTTGGTAAAGACTTAGAAGACTTGGCTTTTACGGGGATGCCCGCCAATATCAAAAGCAAATACCTCTACAAGCAATTATACGATTCCATTAAAGCCATTGCCCAAACCTATGCCAACCTCAATAGATTTGTAATGCAGGGCCAGGTAAAGGGAACAGGTGGTTCTGAAATTTCATTAAATGCGCCCAATGTGCCGCCAGGTTCTGTAACGGTTTCTGCCGGAGGACAAGTATTGCGTGAAGGATCAGATTATGTAGTTGATTATAATTTGGGTTCTGTAAAAATTTTGAATCAGGCCATTTTAAGTTCCAATGTTCCGGTACAGGTTTCTTTTGAAAACAATACCGGATTTGGCATGCAACAACGTGGCTTTGCCGCTTTGCGATTAGACTATATTGCCAACAAGAAATTTAGTATTGGAACATCAGTAGTTAGATTGGGAGAACGCCCCTATTTTACCAAAATGGGTTATGGAGAAGATCCTATTAGGAACACCATGTATGGTTTGGATTTTAGTTATCGTTCTGAATTACCAGGTCTAACAAGATTGTTGAATAGGTTACCCAATTATAGTACCAAAGCAAAATCATCTATCACTGCTTATGGAGAAGGTGCTTATCTGCAACCAGGGCATCCACCTCAAATTGGAAAGGGTGAACAGGGCTTAATTTATATTGATGACTTTGAATCTACCAGAACCAGTATTGACCTGCGTTTTCCTTTTGTATCATGGGCACTAGCATCTACGCCACAGGGTAATCCCAAGTTTCCTGAAGCCGTATTGAATGATTCCATTGATTATAATTTCAATAGGGCAAAACTAGCTTGGTACAATATTGAACCAAACCTACAAGACAAAAACAGTCCAGGAAATCCGCTGCGCAGAAACTTGGCAGAGTTAAGTGATCCACGTGTGCGTCAAGTATTTACCAATGAACTATTCCCTCAACGTACTACCAATATTACTGACGTACAAACAGCCACTTTTGACCTGTCTTATTACCCTACAGAGAAAGGTCCTTATAACTTTGAATCAAGAACTACAGAGTTAGATGGTAATGGAAATTTTAGGAGACCCGCCAATAAATGGGGTGGTTTAATGCGCTCTATTGATCAAACGGATTTTGAAACGGGGAATATTGAGTTTGTGGAATTCTGGATTCAAAATCCTTTTATCAAAAATCCAAGTAGTAGGGGTGGTAAGTTCTTCTTGAACTTTGGTAATGTAAGTGAAGACGTATTAAAAGACGGAAAGCGTTTTTATGAGAATGGAATGAACACACCCAACATTAATGCTGCAGTAGATAGCACCAACACTTGGGGTAAGACACCAGTTAATCCAATTCAGATTACACAGGCATTTAGTAATGATCCCAATGACAGAACCTACCAAGACGTTGGTTTTGATGGATTAGAAGATGCAGATGAAAGACGCAAGAAAGGATATGTATTAAATAGAATTGCCAACAATTTTGGTACTGCTTCAAATGCATATAATAAGGCAATTACAGACCCTTCTACGGATAACTATAAATGGTACCGCGATGCCAGTTTTGACGCAGCGGGAACAGGTATTTTGGGCAGGTATAAAAACATCAATAACCCACAAGGCAATTCACCTATTGCAAATACAGGTGGACAGTTTACACCAGCAGCTACTTTGTATCCTGACAATGAAGACTTGAATAGAGATAACACACTCAATGAAACAGAGTCTTATTATGAGTACGAAGTAGAATTAAAGCCGGGCATGGATGTAGGAGTAACGCCTTATATCACTGACAAACGCCGCGTAACCGTGAATTCTGCGGATGGTGTAGTGCGTCAAGAAGACTGGTATTTGTTTAGAATTCCTATTAGAAATTATAGCCGTAAAATTGGAGGTATTCCTGATTTTAAATCTATCCGTTTTATGCGGATGTACCTTTCCGATTTTGAAGACTCCGTAGTATTGCGCTTTGCTCGATTAGACCTTGTACGCAACCAATGGCGTCAGTTTACTTACAACTTAGACACCACTGGGTCTTATACGCCAGTGAATACAGCAGCAGGTACCAAGTTTAATACCCTTGCTGTAAATCTAGAAGAGAATAGTAGCCGCCAACCCGTGAACTATTTGATTCCTCCAGGTATTGAGCGCGTACAACAGTTGAGTAATAATGGCGTGAATCTGTTGCAGAATGAACAGAGTATGAGTATGCAAATCAGAGACCTGTTTACTGGTGATGCTAGGGCCGTATTCAAAACACTAAACTTAGACATGCGTCAGTATGGCAAGCTCTCCATGTTTGTGCACGCAGAATCTGTGAATGGACAAAGACCATTAAAAGATGGTGATGCCAATGTGGTGGTAAGAATTGGTCAAGACTTTTTGAATAACTATTACGAGATTAAAATTCCTTTGAAAATTACGCCACCCGGCACTTATGCCAAGGGACAAGAAGAAACCATTTGGCCAACTGCCAATAATTTGGATTTTAGCTTGCGCGATTTAATAGACCTAAAACTCAGACGCAATGCCGCTTCAGCTTCTGTTACTTCTATCTATAGAGAAAGAGTAGGTAATAAAACCTATTCCATCATGGGTAATCCTAACTTGGGAGAAGTTCGAGGTATGTTAGTGGCAGTAGAAAATCCTTATAGAATTGATGCACCTCCTGTAAACACAGAAGTTTGGATCAACGAATTGCGTTTGAGTGAACTGGATGAAAATGGGGGATGGGCTGCACTAGGAAGGGTAGACCTAACCCTAGCAGACTTGGGTACTATTTCAGTTTCCGCCAACACCCATACCCAAGGATTTGGAACCATTGAACAAAGGGTGAATGAGCGAGCTAGAGATAATTTATTGCAATTTGACGCGGCTGCTAATATTAATGCTGGAAAACTATTACCCAAAAAAGCAAGGTTGAGTATTCCTGTGTATGCAAGTATTAGTAAAACCATTCGCACACCACAATATGATCCATTTGACAAGGATGTGAAGTATTCAGAAAAGCTAAATAACAATCCTGGTAAAAAGGATTCTATTAGGGCTGCTGCTGTGGACGAAACTACTATCAAGACATTGAATCTGACCAATGTTCGCGTAGCACCAGCTGGTAAAGCAGGTTTGCTCAAGATTAGCAATTTTGACGTAAGCTATTCCTTTACCCAAATGGAGCAAACCAGTCCTGTAATCTTAGACAATAAAGTTACTAGGCACAGAGGTGGCTTGGGCTATACTTTTATTGGACAGAGCAAGTACATTGAACCCATGAAAGGATTGATCAAGAGTAGGTCTGCATGGCTCTCTCTGATCAGAGATTTTAACTTTAACCTGAACCCATCGCTCTTAAGTTTTAGGGCAGATGTCAATAGACAGTTTGGAGAATTTGTACCAAGAATTGTAAATACTTATGACAGCAAAGTAGACAGGGTAGATACTACTTATGACAAGTATTTTTCTTTTGATCGCTTCTACAATATGCAGTGGGATTTGACCAGAAAGTTGAACCTGAATTTTACAGCAACCAATAATTCTAGGGTAGACGAACCTTATGGCAGAATAGATTCTAAAGAAAAGAAAGACAGTGTGCGTAGTAATTTCTTTAAGGGAGGTAGAAATACGTTATACCAACAAAGGGCTTCTTTGAATTACGATATTCCTTTGAACAAATTACCTTTTAGCGATTGGGTTACAGCCAGGTATGGGTTTACCACATCTTATAATTGGATTGGTGCTAGCCGTGTAGCATTAACCTTGGGAAATACCATTGAAAATACCCAAGAAAATAGTTTGAATACACAGTTCAATTTCACCAATCTATATGCCAAATCTAGGTGGTTGCGTTCTATAGATAATATACCCGCACCCAAACCACCAACAGCCAAAACTGAAAAGAAAAAAAGTAAGAAAGATCTATTGAATGGGACCAACCCCAATAACTCACAAAATGCTTTGGGTTTTGCCATTCCTACCAAGGAAGAAGCATTGGCAGGCTTAACGGGAAAAGCTAGAAAAGACGCATTGCAAAAATGGCGTGGACAGAAAAGAGACGAGCGCACTGCAGAGCGTTTAGCCAAAGCCAATCAGCCAATGGAATTGAGTGGCTTCTCTAGAGGTTTGGGCAAATTTGTGACAATGGTAAAAACTGTGCAACTGAATTATTCTGCCAATTATAGAAGCCGTGTACCTGGCTATATGGATAGTACTACTGCTATTGGGCAAAACTGGAGTAGTATGCAACCTGGCCTTGATTATGTCTTTGGCCGCCAGCCAGATACCAACTGGTTAAACAAAAAAGCTTCACAAGGTATGTTGTCAAGAGACAGTAGTTTTAACTTCTTGTTCCGTCAGAGCTTTGAACAAAGATTTGGGATTACTGCACAAATTGAACCCTTGCGTGAATGGGTCATTGATATCAATCTTGACAAGTCATTTAGCAAAGAATATTCTGAGCTCTTTAAAGACACCCTTGGCGCCGGAAGAGCAGAACACTTGAACCCACTAGCAACAGGAGGCTTTAGCGTTTCTTATATTGCTTTCAATACCTTGTTTGGAAAAGGAAACCCCAATGAAGTATCTGAAACCTTCAAAACATTTGAAGCCAATAGATTGGTGATCTCTAGCAGGGTAGCCAACGCAAACCCTTACTGGCAAGCACTTCCAGCAGGTCAGAAATTTACTGCAGATGGATTTGCCAAGGGTTATGGCAGGTATTCTCAAGACGTATTAGTACCCGCCTTTATTGCAGCCTATACGGGTAAGGATCCCAATTCTGTGTCACTGATTAAACAGTCCAATGCCAATATTAGTTCCAACCCATTTAGTGGTATTTTACCCAAGCCAAACTGGCGGATGACATACACAGGGTTGACCAAGATTCCTTCTGTGGCTTCTGTATTTAGTGCCATTACTTTAACGCATGGTTACAATGGAACCCTGAGCATGAATAGTTATAATAGTGCCCTGCTCTATCGCGATCCATTTAGACTTGGTGCCCCCTCATTTATTGATACCGTCAGTGGTAACTATATTCCTTATTTCTTGGTGCCCAATATTACTATGCAAGAACAGTTTGTACCACTCTTTGGTATAGAAGTGACTACGAACAATAAGTTGAACCTGAAATTTGAATATCGTAAAAGCAGAACGCTGAGTATGAGTTTGATTGACTATCAGCTTAGCGAAAGCAAGAGTACAGAATGGACTTTTGGTGGCTCATGGCGTAAACGTGGTGTGAACCTGCCATTCAAATTGCCAGGCATGAAGGGAAAGAAACTCAACAATGACCTGAACTTAAAACTAGACGTATCGCTCCGCGATGTGGCTACCAGCAATAGCCGTCTTGACCAGAGCAATGCTTATGGAACAGGTGGGCAAAAAGAAATAGTCATTCAACCTGCCGTGGATTATGTGATCAACAACCGCATTAATATTAAATTCTTCTTTGACCAACGCAGGGTAATACCTTATATCTCTACTTCAGCGCCTATTACCAATACACGTGCGGGAGTGAACGTACGTATTTCACTAGCGCAATAAGCATCTAGACGGGGATTTAGTGAAGAGTGAAGAGTGAAGAGTGAAGTGTATGTGGAACGCAAGATAGGTTACTTGTTTTTTAAATTTCTGAAATGCCCCAGTTTTTATACTTGAACGAGTATAAAAACGGCCCTTCTATTTTATACTAGAACGTGTAAAAAATAACACTCCAGAATTATACTAGAACGAGTATAAAAACGGCCCTTCTATTTTATACTAGAACGTGTATAAAATAGCAGCCCCTGATTTATACTAGAACAAGTATAAAAACTAGCCTTTTTGAAAACCTCGAAAAACAAGTAAGTCGCGAGTTGGTTCCAAGGGGATTTAGTGAAGAACGAAGAGTGAAGAGTGAATAATGGACGATGATCTCAGTAAACGAGTTTACCTAGGCTGTGCCTAGGTTTTTTATTTGAATCCATTTAAAAAAAATAATCCCCCCGAGCAATCGGGAGGATTAAAAAATTATGGTCACGAGACAAATGATTGTGCATTCTTCACTCTTCACTCTTAACTTTTCACTTTCTTCTTCCTCTTAACTTTTCACTTTCTTCCTCTTCACTTTCTTCTTAACTTTTCTTAAGCGCCCATTTCATCATTTCTTTCCAGGTAATTTTCTTACCGTACATTAAAATACCCGTGCGGTAAATCTTTGCCGCAACCCATGTGGTGCCTAAGAAACCAAGAATCAAGAAGATCATACTCAAGGCCAATTGAAAATAAGTAACCCCATCTGGAACGCCGTGGGCCACACGCGCCATCATCACAATGGGAGAAGTGAGTGGGAATAAGGATCCAAAAATGGCAAGGCCACTATTGGGGTCATTCACGGCCTTGGTCATAATGACAATGGCAAAAATAATAGGCATGGTAATAGGCAATAACAAACTCTGTGCATCTTGTGGATCTTCATTTACCGCGCTACCAACTGCAGCAAACAATGAAGAATAGAGTAGGTATCCACCTATGAAATAAAAGATAAAGCAGCCAATGATAAAGGGGAAATTAATAGAAGCTAGTCCACTCATTAGACCGTTCATAGCCCCACTGCTCTTCACTGCTTGTGCGGCTTGCATACCTGCGGGTTGAATAGGTTGCCCCTGCATGGACTCGGTTAAACTTGGGAATAGCATGGCAATGGCAAATTGCAAACCAAAGACCAAGACTATCCAAATGAGGAACTGAATCAAACCAACAGCACCAATCCCGGTAATCTTACCCATCATTAATTGGAATGGTTTTACACTACTGATAATTACTTCCGCAATCCTACTCACTTTCTCTTCCATGACACCACGCATCACCATGGTACCATATATAAAGAGGATAATATAAATCAGGAATCCAGAAATCATACCTACGGCATAGCTCACGCCTACTTTGGTTTCGCCATCCGTTTTTCCATTTGCTGTTGAAAATTTAATCAAGTCTCTGTCTTGGTTTAGACTGTCTATTTGAGCCTTACTAATATGCATAGCTTCATAGCGCTTATCTTCTAAAGCCTTATTAATTCTGCGTTGAATTTTCTCTCTAGTCATTAGACCAACGGCTTTGTTAGACTTAAATTGGAGGGAATCATTTCCGTTCAAAGTGAATCCAGTAGGCACATACAGAGAAGCAGAGTATTTTTTGGAACTGATTAATTCTGGTAAGGCAGCACTGTCTGCTTGTACAAATTCAAAAATGACTTCGCTGTCTTTTGATTCAATTTTACCATTAAATATGTTGGCTTTATCTGCAACAGCTACTCGAAAATTATCGGTGGTCTTTACAGAGAAATAGATGATCATGGCATAAAAGCCAAAGATGATCAAGGGAAGACCAATGGTGGTTAATAAAAATGTTTTTTTCTGAACGCGGGTTAGAAATTCGCGTCTGGCTACTAATAATATCTTGTTCATATTGTTGAATTAGTCGTTGATGTTTTGAAATGCGCGAGTAGTGCTTTTGCTGCCTTCTACTAGGTTAATAAAAATCTCATTAAGCGATGGTAAGATCTCATTGTATGCTTCAATACTTAGGTTTTGGTCTAAGAAGTATTTCAGCACATCATTGCCCTTATAGCCCTCTTTGATTTTTACGGTAAGCTGATTGGCTTTCTGATCAACCAATTCAAAACTATCAGCATTTAAATTGCCAGGTACTTCCTGTAACTGTATCCTGAATTTGTTTTCCTTGAATTGCTGTTTGACACTGGAAACAGTGCCATCAAGGATTTTCTGACCCAGATTCACTAACACAATATGGTCGCAGATTTCTTCTACCTGTTCCATGCGGTGGGTACTAAAGATGACGGTGCAACCCCTTTGAGCCAATCCATATATTTCATCCTTAATCAGGTTGGCATTCACCGGGTCTAATCCACTAAAAGGCTCATCTAAGATGATGAGTTTAGGCTCGTGCAAAACCGTAGTCACAAATTGTAATTTCTGACTCATCCCCTTACTAAGGTCTTCTACTTTTTTATTCCACCAAGATTCCATTTCAAGTCTTTTGAACCAGAACTTGATTTTCTCCATGGCTTCGGTCTTGCTCAATCCTTTTAGTTGGGCCAGATACAAAGCTTGTTCACCGATTTTCATTTTTTTATACAGGCCTCTCTCTTCGGGCATGTATCCTATTTTGATGATATCATTAATGGGGTCAAATTTTTGCCCGTCTAATGTAATCTCTCCACTATCCGGATAAAAAATGCCGGTAATCATTCTTAAGAGGGTTGTCTTACCTGCACCATTTGGGCCAAGTAATCCAAAGATGCTGCCCTTTTCAATGGAGAAGCTAATATCATCCACTGCTTTTTGGGTGGCATAATATTTTTTAAGATGCGCTAGTTCCAGAATCTTACTCATAAGTAAAGTTTATTGTTGTTGGGGTTTATGGGCCTTAAATTAAGCCAAATCAACCTGTTAGTAGTACCGTTGGTACAAATATTACACAGACGGAAACTTGTTTGTTTTATTTTTGCAGTTGATTAAAACCCAGCCCAATGAAATTTGCCCGCAGGCCCTTGACGGTTATTGTATTATTAATGGTATTACTCACTGCTAGTAGCTGGGGTTTCTTGATTCACAAAACGGTGCAACAACTGGCCATCTATGAGTTGCCTTCAGCCTTAAAACCTTTTTTCTACCAAAATATGGATAATCTGGTCTACAATGCTCCCAGACCAGATATCCGCAGAAATACTGATAGTAATGAAGCTACCAAGCATTTTATTGACCTAGAAGCATTTGGTCCCAATGCAGCCAATGACATGCCCTTGGATTGGCCATCGGCTTTAGCCAAATATGGCCATGATAGCTTGGTTAAATATGGCTATGTACCTTATCATGTGGTTTATATGAAAGAAAAATTGGTGCAAGCTTTTAAAAACAAGAATAAAGACAGCATCCTTTTTTATGCTGCTGACCTTGGTCATTATATAGGTGATGCCAATGTACCCTTGCATACTACCATTAACTATGATGGTCAATTAACCAATCAAAAAGGGCTTCATTCTCTTTGGGAGTCCATGATTCCAGAAATTGAAATAGCCAATTATACCTTACATGCTAACCATAAAGCAACTTATTTAAAACATCCGGACCAAGCCATTTGGGAAGCCGTTAGAAGAGCCGCTATCTTGGTGCCTGATTTATTGGCAAAAGAAAAATCAGTGAGTCTGCAATTTACCGATGCCCAGAAATTCAGGACTCAAATGAGAAGAGGTGTAGAATCTAAGTCCTATACTTCTGATTTTGCAAAAGCCTATGCTCAAGCTTTACAAACCAGCATCAATGATCAATTAATTCATTCTGCAAATTTGATTGCAGACTTTTATTATACAGCTTGGGTAGACGCAGGAAAGCCTGACCTATCAAGCATTAACACTGCTTTTGATAAAACAGCTAAGCAAAAAATGAAGGCTGAGCAAAAGGTCTACAAGAACAATGCTTTGTTGGCTCAAAAAATGTTGTTGTCTAAAAAAGAAACTACTCCCCAAAGCAATTAGTGTTTGGTCATAGCCAAAGTCTTGGCAATTTTTTCTCCATCCATGGCGGCACTAACAATGCCACCTGCATAACCAGCTCCTTCTCCGCAAGGATATAGATTGGGGATCTGTGGATGCGCCAAACTTACGGGGTCTCTTGGAATTCTAACAGGAGAAGATGTTCTACTTTCTGTAGCTACCACCACTGCGTCATTGGTTAAATAGCCATGCATTTTTTTACCAAATGCTTTAAAGCCTCCTTGTAAACTATTGAACACAAAAGCAGGTAACACACTATCTAAGGCAACGGAATGAATGCCAGGTAAATAACTATTATTGGGTAATTCTGCACTTTGTTTTTTGTTCACAAAATCTACCATTCTTTGAGCAGGTGCTACTAATTGGCCACCTCCTGCAACAAAACAGGCTTTCTCAATAGCAGCTTGAAAATGCATCAGTAGCAAAGGGTGTTTGGCAGGATCAGTTTCACCAAACAAATCAGGTGCTGCGTGTTTTTTAAAATATTTCACCGCGTCTTCTACCATAATTTGTACCACCATGCCGCTATTGGCATAAGGATTATTTCTTTTACTAGGGCTCCACCCATTCACCACAACTTCTCCGGGATTGGTTGCTGCTGGCGCGATGATACCGCCGGGGCACATGCAAAAACTAAAGACCCCTCTTTCTTGTACCTGTTCTACCAAACCATAACTGGCTGGTGGTAAATGTTCGTCTCTGATGGTACAATGGTATTGTATGCTGTCTATGAGTGATTGTGGATGTTCTATGCGCACACCCAGAGCAAAGGGTTTGCTCTCAATAAGTATGGATTGTTCATGCAATAATTCAAATACATCACGCGCAGAATGACCCGTTGCCAAGATTACAGCTTCTCCAACAAAATAATCACCATCGGCGGTTTGAACGCCTGTGATGCTGCCATTTTCAAGTATCAGTTTGCTGAGTTTTTTCTCAAACAAAAATTGTCCACCACTGTCTAAGATCTGTTGACGAATGGCTGTAATAATATGGGGTAATTTATTGGTGCCAATATGCGGATGCGCTTCATACAACACCGTTTCATCTGCCCCAAATTGGTGCAAGAGTTGTAGAATCCGGTTAATGTCTCCACGCTTAGAGCTTCTGGTGTAAAGCTTACCATCACTATAGGTGCCGGCACCACCTTCTCCAAAACAATAATTGCTTTCAGGATTTACAATACCCGCTTTGTTCATGGCGGCCAAATCTCTTCTACGCGCACGAACATCTTTACCCCTTTCTAAAATAATGGGTTGAATGCCTAGTTCAATGAGTTGCAATGCTGCAAAGAGTCCTGCAGGTCCTGCACCTACAATGATTACTTTTCTGGCATCGGCTGAAAGTGTAGGAAAATGAATTGCTTGAGTTGGTCTATCAATAAAGGGTTCATTGATATAGGCCCTTACGCTTAAGTTAATCCAAACCTGAGAGCGGCTTCTGGCATCTATAGATTGCTTGGTTTTATAAAAACCAGTGATGTCAGAAAAAGGGACTGCCGAGGCGTTGGAAATATAGGTTTTAATAACACTATCATCCAGCGCCTCGGCAGGCTTTAATTTTAATACTATCTCTTTTTGCATACTGTTAGGTCTTATCCTAAAAAGTCATTGGATCATTTCCTTAGAAAGGAAGATCATCAATAGATTCACCGGCTGCTGCTGGTGGAACATCGGCGTAGCCACCGCTATTAGCAGGACTACCTTGCATGCTCACTGATTCCATGCGCCATGCATCTAGGTTGGTAATATAATTTTCACGACCATCTTTTACCCATTTGGTACCTCTTAAGTTAAACTGAACTTTTACGTCATCGCCTATATTATACCTATCAACCATGGCAGTCTTATCCTGCACACACTGGAATTTTACATAATTGGTGATGGTACGGCCATTGATATCTTCAGACTTTTCAATCACAAATTCGCGGGTTTTGAAAGTTTCGGTTCTTTGCACGATATCAAATCGGGCCACTAATTTTCCTGTAATCTCGTATGACATGACTTAGTTGTTTTGCGGCAAATCTAAGGAATATCTGGTCTTATTTTTGTCCAAACCCTCCAAGAAACCATGTATCTTTCAACAAGTAATCAAGCCTCATGAGATTTTATAGCAAACTTGTCTATTTCGGGACCCTGGTCCTGTTTTTTGGTTGTAGCCATAAGCTGCAAACCAATTCTGTGGATTTTGTAGACTACCAAATCAGCAAATCAGCCCCGGTAGATTCTACCATGGTTCGTTTTTTAAACCCCTATGGCAGTAAAATGCAAGCTACCATGGGAAAAGTGATAGGTATTTCTAAGCAAGGCCTTTCTAAAAAACAACCCGAATCTGCTATTGGTAATTTTATGTCCGATGCCATGAAAGCCAGTGCTGAAAAGGTTTTCAATAAGCAGGTAGACGCGGCATTTGTCAATTATGGTGGTGTTCGGTCCTATTTTCCCAAAGGGGATATTACCATTGGCTTGGTCTATGAGCTCATGCCCTTTGACAACTTAGTAGTCTTGCAACAGCTTAGTGGTACTTTATTACAACAACTATTGGATAAGACCGCTGTAGATGGCGGATGGCCTGTTTCTGGCATTAGTATGGAGATCAAGGACAAGAAAGCTGTGAAAGTAATGATTGCTGGTAAACCCTTGGATCCACTTACTACTTACACCATTGCCAATTCGGATTATGTGGCCAATGGGGGAAGCGATTGTCCCTTTTTAAAACCCATTCCTCAGGAAAATAAAGGTTATACGCTGCGCGATGCTTTAATTGACCAGATTCAAAGAATGACGGCTGCAGGTAAAACTATTGACGCTGAATTGGAAAACAGGGTAACCCTTTCAAAAGATTAGTACATGAACAGAAGAAAATTTATACAACAAGGAATGGTTGCCGGATCTGCATTGGTGGCGGGAAGTCTATTACCTGAACAGTTGTTAGCAACAGATAACCCTTATCAATTGACCATCTTGCATACCAATGATGTGCACAGCCGGTTAGATCCTTTTCCCATGGATGGTGGTAGAAACCAAGGAATGGGAGGGGTTGCAGCTAGAGCTGTATTGATTCAAAAAATTAGACAGGAGCAAAGCCAAGTACTCTTGCTTGATGCAGGAGATATTTTTCAAGGCACCCCCTACTTTAATATATATAAGGGTGAGCCAGAAATCAAAGCCATGACCATGATGGGTTATGATGCTTGTACCATGGGGAATCATGACTTTGATGGAGGCATTGAAAACTTTGCCACGCAATTACAGCACGCCAAATTTCCAGTGCTGATGGCCAACTATGATTTTTCGGGAACAGCATTAGAAATGAAAACCAAACCCTATCAGATTTTTCAAAAAGGGAAAGTCAAAGTTGGGGTCTTTGGAATAGGGATTGAACTAGAAGGATTGGTGCCAGAAAATTTGTATGGGAAAACCATTTATCAGGACCCCATTGTTGCAGCAAATAAAACGGCAACAATGTTGAAAAAAAAGGGCTGTGATCTAGTCATTTGCCTTTCTCACCTTGGGGATAAGTACGATGACGGAAAAGTTAGTGACGAAATTTTGGCAAAAGAGAGCTATGATATTGATTTAATTATAGGTGGACACACCCATCGGTTCTTTGAAAAGCCCAGAAAATATTCCAATAAAAGGCAAAAAGAAGTGCTGGTAAATCAGGTAGGTTGGGCTGGAATTCAACTGGGGCGCATGGATTACAAATTTTCATCATTTGACAACTCTAAAACTGCTGATTCTAAATCCATTTTTATAGGGAATATTAGTGCTAAATAAAAAATTTTTTTTTCAACATAAAGTGTACATATTGCAGCCCCCAATTTATTTTCTTAACATTTCAAAATGTGGAGAAAATAGGATAACTTGTAGGGATTGGAAATGTGGAAAATTGGTTGTTCTGAGAATAAAATAACTGTTTATAAATCGTTGATTTTTGTATGGCCAAGAACGCTGAATTAATCTGGAGCAATTGCTTAAAAATTATTAAAGACATTGTAGAATGGCAACATTTCAAAACTTGGTTCGAACCCATCACGCCTGTTGAGCTTAAAGCAAACGTTTTGCTGATTCAAGTGCCTAGTCAATTTTTCTACGAATACTTAGAAGAACATTATGTAAACCTTTTGGCCAAAACCTTGAAAAGGGAATTGGGTAAAGATGCAAGATTAGAATACCGCATTATGGTCGATAGTGGTAATACCAATGGCCGCTCTGGTTCAATGGATATTCCTGCAAGCAACATGAAGACTTACAACAACAACGAGATGAACTTCCCGTTGGTGATTGATAATCCTGTTAAGAATCCATTTGTGATTCCTGGTCTTAAAAAAATGCAGATTGACCCACAGCTCAATCATATGTACACTTTTGAATCATTTATTGAGGGTGATTGCAATAGGGTAGCACGTAGGGCTGGTAAAACTGTTGCAGACAAACCAGGAGGAAATTCATTTAATCCATTGGTTATTTATGGTGGTGTTGGTTTGGGTAAAACACATTTGGCCCAGTCAATAGGTAATGAAGTAAAGCGCATGCACCCTGGTAAAGTGGTGTTGTATGTAAGCAGTGAAAAATTCATCAACCAGTTTCAAGACCATAGCCGTAACAACGCTATTAATGACTTTATACATTTCTATCAACTCATAGACGTTTTGATCATTGATGATGTGCAATTCTTTAGCCGTGCTGAAAAAAGTCAGGACGCATTCTTTGCCATCTTCAACCACTTACACCAAAGCGGTAAACAATTGGTATTGACTTCTGACAAACCACCCAAAGATTTGGATGGTATGCAAGAAAGATTGCTCAGCCGTTTCCGTTGGGGCCTTAGTGCAGACCTTCAGATTCCAGATTATGAAACTAGGATTGAGATTCTAGAAAAGAAGATGAAGAACGATGGTTTGGATATGCCTAAAGAAGTAGTTAAGTATGTAGCATATAATATTAACACCAACGTTCGCGAATTAGAAGGTGCTTTAATTTCTTTATTGGCTCAGTCTTCTTTGAACAAAAAAGACATTGACGTTGAATTGGCCAAGAAAGTACTGCGCAATTTTGTGAAGACTTCTAGCAAAGAAATTACCATTGACGCCATTCAAAAAATGGTCTGCGAATATTTTGATGTTCCTTATGACAAGTTATTGCACAAAACACGTAAGCGTGAAATTGTACAAGCGCGTCAAATTACCATGTACTTGGCCAAGGCCTTTACCAAGAATTCTCTAAAAACTATTGGAGAACATTTTGGTGGCCGCGATCATACCACCGTAATTCACTCTTGCCAGACCGTTAAAGATTTAATGGATACTGATAGCATCTTTAGAGAGAACGTGATGGAATTGACCCAGAAAGTGCAATTAGCGGCTATGTAAGCCTTTGAACCTAATCAATTTGAATCCCGAACAGCTTTAACCCTGCTTCGGGATTTTTATTTTCATTTTTTTTGCATCCTTTTTTGGCAATTAGCACTCAGCTACCTATTTTTGCAGCCCTCTCTGAAGAGAGCAGGACGGTGAGGTGGATGAGCGGCTGAAATCAGTAGTTTGCTAAACTGCCGTACGGGTTACTCTGTACCGCGGGTTCGAATCCCGCCCTCACCGCTCTTTTTTCAAAGGGCATCGGCATAAAACCCATGATCGGGAAGTAGCGCAGGCCGGTAGCGCACCTGGTTTGGGACCAGGGGGTCGCAGGTTCGAATCCTGTCTTCCCGACCAACACAAGCAGCCGCTCAACGAAAGTTGAGCGGTTTTTTTGTGCTCATACCGAGCGAAGCTTGCTTCAGCGAGGGATGAGCACAAAAAAACCAAGCCGCGCAAAGCGCGGCGGCTGCTTTGTTGAGGCCCCCCACCCCCAGGATCAGCGAGCGCATGCGAGCTAATCCTGTCATGCTGTCCAAACAGAAAATCTCACCCTTTTAAAATCTTCGCTACAGTAAACTCGCGCCAGCGAGCACTCTTTTTCAACCATACCCCCGGTACCACAATCATAGAATATGCGTATTTTAGCAACAGATTCTCCCCAGAAAATCATTAATTCACTTTCATGAAACGCATCATTTTATTTTTTCTTCTAGCCTCTTTATTCTTTTTTTCCAACACCGCCATTGCTCAGCAAGAAGAAAAAAAATCCAAACCTTTCAAACTAAAGTTTGGTTATAGCAGCAATCAAATTTTTAACGGAAGAGCGGATTCTTTAGAAGTGCCTTACCTAACTGGTTCTTTTAAATATCTTGACAAATCTGGCTTCTATGCCAAAACAAGTTTGTCTTATTTAACTAGTTCTTATGCCAATAGAATTGATTTAATTGGTCTTGGAATAGGATATCAAAAAATATTTAATGATCAGTTTCTTGTATCTGCTTCGTTTGATAAAAAATTTTACAATTCCAACAGCTTTTCCGTGAGTTCTGAAATTCTGGGCAATGCGGGTTTGAATTTTTACTATTTGAATGATTATGTTGATCTTGGAACAAGCTTGGGTGCAAATTTTACAACGGGTAAATCAGACATGAGTATCTCCTTTGACGTATCACACGAATTTAGTTTTGGGAATGACAATTGGAGTATTGAACCAACAGCGAATGTAAATTTTTCAACCAGGTATTATAGTGAAATCTATAGTAATACTAGAAAAGAAAAAACATCCAATTCCGGAACTCAAGTAAGAGGAACAGAGACTCAAACCATACAAACCATTGGAGCGGGAGATCTTACTTTAATGAATTATGAGTTCTCTTTACCACTCTATTATTATGGAAATAATTTTGGTGCATGGATTTCACCTGCCTATTCAATTGCACAGAATCCCGCAGTCATCCTCACTACCACTACCTCTACCAGAACCAGTGGAGGTAATGGACAACCGCAAACCACCACTACTAGTTCCTATTCAACTGAAAAAATCAAGAACTATTTTTATGTAGAAGCAGGTGTTTATTTTAAATTCTAATCTTGAAGTAGTTGCATAAAAAAAGCAGATTCTAGGAATCTGCTTTTTTGTAAATATAGAATAGCAATTATGCGCCAGTTCCTGTTTTAGATTTTTTCTCTTTACTCTCTTTACCCTCTTTACCTTCTTTACCCTCTTTTTTTTCCTTGCCTTCTTTAGCTTCTTTGCCTTCATGTTTTGCTTCTTTTCCTTCATGCTTAGCTTCTTTGGCTTCGTGCTTGGATTCAGATGCTTCGTGTTTAGCCTCTTTGGCTTCGTGCTTGGATTCTTTTGCTTCGTGTTTAGCTTCTGATTTTTTACCTTCTTTACCTGAAGACTGCGCCATAGAAGTAAATGCCAACATTAAAGCCATAGCTGATAAGAATACGGTCTTTTTCATGATTCTGTTTTTAAGTTTGAGTATTAGAGCAACAAATTAATAATTGTATTTGATTACAGATGTTAAAAAACCATCAAAATCAATGAGTTATTTGTATTTTCAAAAAGCAAAACCTTAAAAAATCAAAAGTATTTTCAAAAACAAACTGCCTCTAGTATATGGCATCGCGCTAGCAGCTATCCTGTTTTTATTAAAATGGTTGGAATATAAATTTGTCATCATTGACCATGCATTTGAAATATATGTTGGTGCCATTGCCCTCCTATTTACCGCTTTGGGAATTTGGTTGGCATTAAAACTCAGCAAACCCAAACTTCAAACGGTGGTGATAGAAAAGGAAGTTTATGTTCAAAAACCAGATCCGGGGTTTGTACCTGATGAAATTCAATTGACAAAAATGGGGATTAGCAAAAGGGAGTGGGAGGTTCTAACTCTGATGTCTCAGGGTTTAAGTAACCAAGAAATAGCAAACCAACTTTTTGTATCCCTGAACACAGTAAAGACTCATGGCTCTAACTTGTTTTTAAAATTAGACGTTAAAAGAAGAACCCAGGCTATTGAAAAGGCTAAGAGAATGGGAATGATTGGCTAATACTATGATGCTTTAGTATGATTTTTTCAAGAATATGGTAAAATCACCCAAAAGTATGAGGGATAATTTCTTTTAAGACTTGATTTTTACAGCAAACAAAATAACTATTATGAAAAAGACAGTCATTGTAAATGGATTAATTGCAGGCTTGATTAGTGCTTCTTTATTTATTGCCTTGATGCTACTTGGAAAAGCAGGTGATATGAATTTCAAAAACGGGATGGTCTATGGATTCTCGTTAATGATTCTTGCTTTTTCTTTCATCTTTGTTGGTACCAAATCTGTTCGTGATCAAAATGGAGGAACCATCAGTTTTGGAAAAGCCTTTTTAGTTGGATTCTATATTAGCCTAATTGCTTCTACTATTTATGTGTTGGTATGGATGATTGACTTAAACCTTTTTATTCCAGATTTTGCTGAAAAATATGGTGCCCATATGTTGGAGCAACTAAAAGCCGAAGGAGCTAGTCAGGCTGCCATTGCCAGCAAAACAACAGAAGTGGCCAATTTTAAAAAAATGTATGCCAGTCCCGTATTTGTAGTGCTGATGACTTATGTAGAAATACTACCAGTGGGTATCTTGGTTTCCTTAATTAGTGCCTTGATAATGAAACGAAAAACTAAGGCTTAATTCTTTTTTAACTGGTTCATTGTGAAATACTTAGTTTAAATTGTGATACCATTCAGAACTTAGCTCCTAGATGGTATCATACTTTAAATGCCCCAGATGAAACAGTTCATTACCGTTCTTATCTTTTTGTGTGTATTTCATCAAGTTCAAGCACAAACCGATAGCTTATTAGCCAGTTTACAGACAAGTTCTAATCAAACTCAGGAATTATTTCCTAAGAAAATGCTTTTTACCCAACGATGGGCTTGGGGTGAACATGGGTTATTGAGGGGCGGAAAAACAGTTACGCCAGAAATTCGCTTGCGCGATATGAAAACTAGAAGATCCATGTTAGTAGCTCATCAGGTGTTTGGATTTGCTACCCTTGCAGGATTTATTGGTCAAGGAATTGTTGGTGCCAAACTGTATGACAATCCTGGCGATAGAGGTTTGAAAGAAACGCATGAAGCTTTAGGATTTGCTGTAAATGCAACCTATTCGTTAGCCGCCATTTCTAGTTTGTTTGCACCTCCGCCATTGGTTCAAAGAGACAAAGGCGTAAGTTCTATTAGATTGCACAAATGGTTAGCCGTAGTGCATTTAACGGGCATGTTGGCCACCAATATCTTGGCATCACAATTAGAACACAATCCAAGTTTAAAACCCTACCATCGCGCAGCAGCCTATACCACTTTTGCCTCATTTGCCGCTGCCATGGTGGTGATTAAATTTTAAAGCCAAGTCATGAAAATAATTTCTATTTGCCTACTGGCTTGCGTGCTATTTGTATCTACTGCCTTTAAAGTAGATCCTATTAAATCTGTCCGTTTTGACAAAGCCAATACTAGTCTAACTTACCATATGTCTCACCCCATGCATGAGTGGGACGGTGTTTCAAAAGAAGTGGATGGGGTGGTGCAATATGACTCCCAAAACGGCTTGATTCAGAAAGTGGCATTAGTTGCTAAAGTTTCCAGTTTTGACTCTAAGAACTCTAACAGAGATTCCCATTTATTAGAAATCACAGAAGCTATTAAATACCCCAGTGTATCTTTTGTGAGTACCCAAGTAAAGGATAATGGGACTGAACTAGAAGTGCAGGGTAAAATCAGTTTTCATAATATAACAAAGGAAATTAGTTTTAAAGCCCAATCCAAAACTGTTGCAAAATCTAGAGTAATTACTGGCGCATTTATCCTACTAATAGAGGACTTTAATCTTGAAAGACCTTCTTTGATGATGGTGAAAACCTCTAATGAAATGAAAATGAGTTTTTCGGTTGCTTTTCCTGTGAGTTAAAAACAAGTAAGCCAGTTTTGTGGAGGATTTTAACTTAACCCGATATTATTTTTGCCACAAACACCTCAAATTACGCAATCGTTCCCGTACGTAAAAAATGCCTCGAAATCGCCTTCTTGAGTCATTTTTTAGGAATTAGCAGTATTGTACAGGATAGTACCCTTTATTAACAAATCTATTTTTAAAGGGTGCCTCAAGCACTGCCATTTTCTTTTTAAAAACCAAACGATTGCTTTATGAAGCTGCCATCACGCCTCTGGCGTAACTGTGTTTTTATAACACTATTCTTGTTGGGACTCCTAGTAAGTCCTCATTCATCCTTTAGCCAAACTACTAAAACCCAAGTAACAGGGAAAGTCACGGATCCATCCGGTAATCCTTTAGAAGGTGCTACGGTTCAAGTGAAAAACGGAACCGAAAAAACAGCAACCAAAGCTGATGGTTCTTTTAGTCTGAGTGTTCCCGCAAAAGCCACGCTGGTTATCAGTTCTATTGGCTTTGCTGACCAAGAAGCTGGAACAGCCAACAGAACTAATTTTACTGTTTTGCTCCAAAAATCTACCAATAATTTAGATGAAGTAGTGGTAGTAGGTTATGGTACCCAGAAGAAACGCAATGTAACAGGTGCGGTCTCTAATTTTGACGCCAAGAACCTAGATGAAAGACCCATTCTAAGGGTGGATCAGGCACTGGTTGGTCAAATGGCCGGTGTTACGGTTAAGCAAACCAGTGGTGGATTAGGAAAAGGATTTAGTGTGCAAGTACGTGGTACTGGTTCCATTACCGCAGGTAGTGAACCCTTGTATGTTGTAGACGGATTTCCTTTGGCCACTGCTGCTCCAAATGGTTCAGGTAACTTTGGTCAAGGTAATCCTTTAGACAATATTAACCCTAATGATATTGAATCAATTCAAGTATTAAAAGATGCTGCTGCAGCTTCTATTTATGGATCTAGGGCTGCAAATGGTGTTGTCCTGATTACAACCAAGAAAGGCCAAAATGGCAAAGCAAAAATTACTTTGAATAGTTATGTAGGCTATATTGAAAGAAGTCGCAAATTAGATATGTTAAGCCCTGATGAATGGGTAACTCGTGCAAAAGAAATGATTGATGCCCAATGGGTAGCTTCTTCTCCAGCAGCAGGTCCTGCAAGAACGGCGTCTCAAACTTATGACCAACGTAGAGTAGTGTTGGGTTTGCCTGTTGGTACGGTGAATACATCCTTTATGGGTGATGACAGATGGAATACACCTGGTCATCCAGGTTTGAATTATATTGATTGGCAAGATGCTGCTTTCAGAAAAGGAATGGGTCAGAATCATCAGCTTTCTGCAACAGGAGGTAATGAGTTTGTGAAATACTATATCTCTGGAAACTATGCCCGTCAAGAAGGTATGGTCATCAACACTGATTTTACCTCTTATTCTGTTAGGGCCAACATAGAAGCCAATGTGAGCAGAAAGATTAAGATTGGTATGAACGTTGCGCCAAGTTATTCTGTAAACAATGATCCAGGTGTTGAAGGCAAGGATAATATCCTACACCAAATGGTGAGCTTCTCTCCAGTGCAAGAAGATACTATGGGATTGTATCCCAATGTGGGTAATAATGGTCAATACCGTTGGAGTGTATCTCCCAATAGTCCCATTGGTAAATTGCAGAATATTCTTGGTGAAACAAAGCGTTTTAGAACCATCGCCTCATTGTATGGTGAATACCAAATTATCAGTGGTTTGAATTTTAAGACTACTGTCAACTTTGACAATACGGATAATAACAGCAAATCCTATGTTCCCTATGTAGTAGCAAGTTCTGTATTAACTAGGCAGGCTGCTCCAGCAAGTGGTGGTGGATCAACGCTAACATCTGGGTCTTATAATAGTTACAGGAAACAGACTTTTGTAAATGAAAACACCTTGTCTTACAACAAAACATTTGCTGGTGCACATGATGTTTCTGTTTTATTGGGTCAGTCTTATAACGTAGATAAAATTGATGCAGTGACTATGTCTTCTGTTGGCGGATTCCGTGGCAATGCCATTACCACTTTATCAGATGCCAATGGAGTAACTGGAAATACCAATGAAGCTAGAAATGTATTGATCTCTTATTTTGGAAGACTACAATATAGCTATCGCAATAAGTATATGCTTACTGCTAGTATGCGCCGTGATGGTTCTTCTAGATTTGGTTCAAATACACGTTGGGGCTTGTTCCCATCTGCTTCTCTTGGATGGAGAGTGAGTGAAGAAGACTTTATGAAAAAAGTTACTGCCATCAATGATTTGAAATTGAGAGCAAGCTGGGGTAAATCTGGTAACTACAATATTGGTAACTATAGTACCATAAGTACCCTTGGAACTTTTAACTATACTTTCAATGGTGTAGCAGCAATTGGTCAAGCGCCTAATAGCATCACCAATCCAGATTTGGCTTGGGAAAAGTCAGAAACATTTGATGCAGGTTTTGACCTGACTGTTTTGAAAAACAGATTATCAGTATCATTTGATTATTATACCAGGTTGAGTACTGATTTATTATTAAACGTTCCAATTTTGGCTGCTACTGGTTTTAGTACTTATTTGAGTAATGCCGGTAGTGCCAGAAACAATGGATGGGAATTGCAAGTGTCTAGCAAAAATATGGTTGGCGCATTTGAGTGGTCTACTTCTGTAAACCTGAGTCATAATACCAACAAATTGGTGAGCTTGCCAGGCGGACAGTCTCAAATTTTGATTCCTTCTTCTTTAGATATTAACCATAGTATCCTGAGAATTGGAGATCCTATGTATAGCATTTTTGTAGTGAAGCAATTAGGCATTCTTACTGCAGACGATATTGCTAAAAAATCACCCATCATGGCTGGTGAAACTGAAGGAGATCCTAAATATTTTGACGCCAATGGCGATGGAACTATTGACGCAAATGACCGTATGATTGTAGGTAAACCTACTCCTGATTATGTTTGGGGTATTACTAATACATTCAAATACAAAGGATTTGATTTGAGTATCTTGATCCAAGGACAAAACGGTGGTCAATTGTATTCTTTGTTAGGTAGGGCTTTGGGAAGAACCGGACAAGGATTTACCGATAATGCATTAGGAACTTATAGAGACCGTTGGATTTCAGCAGCTAATCCTGGTGCAGGTGTTATTAGTAAGGCATATTCTACTTTTGGTAGAATTAAGAATACAGATTGGATGTACTCTTCAGATTACTTGCGTATTAGAAATATTACGCTGGGTTACAATTTTGGACAAGTATTCAAAGGGAAATTAATCCAATCTGCACGCGCTTATCTTTCATTGGAAAATTTCTTTGGTTACGACAAATACAAGGGTGGATTTAATCCTGAAGCCATCAATACTGACGTAAGTGGAAGCTCTGCTTTTCCTGAAGCATCTGACTATGGTGGATTGCCCATTCCAAAGTCTTTCATCTTTGGTTTGAACTTCACATTTTAATCAACCCCAAAAATGACTATCATGAAAAAAATATGTTTTCTTATATCAACACTGATGGTTTTGGTCTCTTGTGAAAAGAAACTTGACCAGATTCCATTGTCTTCAGCTACAACAGCCACTTTTTATTCACAAACCAGTGAGTTTGTCAATGGTATTAATGCAGTTTACAATGACCTTAAAGGTTATCCAGACAGATTGATTAACCTGTCTGAAACAAGGTCAGATAATTTATACGCTACCGCCGATGGTCCTCGTGACTGGGAGCCCATTAATAATTTCCAGAAAACCATCAGTGGTAATGTCTATGTGGTGGAAGCTTGGAATGCCAATTTCAATGGTATCTATCGTGCCAACTCTTTGCTGGAGCAAATTGCTGCAAAAGGTGCTGTGATTTCTCCTGCATCTTTAAAAACTCAGATTGAGGCAGAAGCTAAGTTCTTGCGTGCTTTCTATTATTTTGACCTAGTTCGTTATTTTGGAGAAGTACCTTTAACAGACCATCCATTAACTGCAACAGAAGCAGCTTCTTTGAAAAGAAACACAGTACCTGAAGTGTATGCGCAAATTATATCGGATTTACAATTTGCAAGTGCCAATTTACCTGATGTATATGCTGCGGCTGGTGACAAGGGAAGGGCTACTAAATGGGCTGCAAAATCAATCTTGGCCTTGGTGTATATGACTCGTTCTGGCGCTTCCTACGGAATTAACGGACCAGGACTTGGCGTGTCTGAGTGGAACCAAGCTTTAACTTTATTGAATGAAATTATTGCTTCTAACAAATATGCATTTGGTGCTAGTTATGCCAATATCTTCTCTTTCACCAATGAGAATAATTCAGAAGTAATTTTTGACGTGCAATATGTAAATGGTCTTAGCCCTGCAGTAGGTGCTACATTTCCTTGGATTACAGTTCCAGATAACTGGTTCTTATCTCTGGGCAAAGCTATTCAAGGTGGATTGTTGATTAGACCTGTTTCTACAGACTTCTTAAATGCTTTTGCAGCTGCAGATCTTCGCAAACCATTTTACATTCAAACTGGATTCACTTATAATGGGATTACAGAAACACGTTCTTTTGAGAAAAAATGGATTGATATTACCAAGATTCCAGCTGTGCGTACAGACTGGCCCATCAACTTTATAGTTAGCCGCTACACCGATGTTTTGTTGTTAAAAGCAGAATGTATTCTTAGAGGAGCTACAGGTGGTACACAAGCAGATGTTGACGCAATTGTAACACAGGTTCGAAATAGAGCAGGTATTACAGGTGCAGCTACAGGAGTTACTTTGGCGCAATTATTTGCAGAGCGTAGAAAAGAGTTTGGAAATGAAGGTAGTCGCTGGCATGACTTGGTACGTAGTGGTACTATTGAAACCACTATTCCTGCGTGGATTACAACTGAAGACGTGTTAAAGCAAATGCAGCCGTTTAATAAGAATTATATTATCTATCCTGTTCCACAAGCAGAACTAGATACTAGGTCTGGGTTGTATACACAGAATGCTGGATATTAATTTGAGTATGAATTTCAATAGTTTTTTTAAAGGCAGTCAATTGACTGCCTTTTTTTATAGAAGTTTGATTATGAAAAAGCAAGTACTACTACTTATTGGGCAATTGATTCTATTAAGCAATATGATTGGATTGAAATCTCAATCAGTAGTAAAGCCTAGAATCAAATATAATTTTAACCCAGGTTGGATATTTAAAATGGGCGATGATAGTCTAGCTATGAAAACTCAAATGGATGAAAAGGGCTGGAAGTCTATTAGTCTGCCCCACGCTTTTAATGAGGATGATGCCTTTAAGAAACCCATTCAAGACCTTGGAACGGGAATATGTTGGTATCGCAAACATTTTAAATTAGATCCATCACAAAAAGGGAAAAAAGTATTCTTGGAATTTGAAGGAATCAGACAGGCTGGAAATTTTTATTTGAATGGTCAACCAATAGGAATCAGTGAGAACGGGATTATGGCATTTGGCTTTGATATTAGTAAAGCGGTGTTATTTGATGCCGATAATGTATTAGCCGTGCGGATTGATAATTCTTGGAACTACCATGAAATAGCTACCAGGAGTGGATTCCAATGGAATGATAAAAATTTTTATGCCAACTATGGCGGAATAAACAAGAATGCTTATTTACATATTACTGAAAAAATTTACCAGACATTACCTCTGTATTCAAGTTTTAAAACAACCGGGGTATATGTATATGCCAATGAGTTTGACATAGCATCTGGATCTGCCAATATTCATGTGCAAACTGAAATTAAAAATGAACATGCAGCTTCCAAAATGATCCAGTTTCAAGTAAATCTGTTTGATCATGTTACCGGAAAATTAGTTTCAACCATGGAAACTGGAAATGCTAGTCTTCTAGCAGGTGAAACCAAACAAGTTGGCACCAATATAAAAATGACAGGACTCCATTTTTGGAGTTGGGGTTATGGCTATTTATATAAATTGCAGACCATTGTTAAAGTCAATGGAAAAGCAGTAGATGAAGTAGAAACAATCACAGGCTTTAGAAAAACAGCATTTGAAAAAGGAATGCTTTCCTTGAACAATCGTCCTATTCAGCTAAAAGGATATGCCCAACGAACCACCAATGAATGGCCTGCAATAGGTTTATCTGTTCCTGCTTGGATGAGTGATTACAGCAATCACCTGATGGTGGCTTCCAATGCCAATTTGGTCAGATGGATGCATGTTACGCCATGGAAACAAGACGTGGAAAGTTGTGATCGAGTGGGGCTCATGCAAGCCATGCCTGCCGGAGATTCAGAGAAAGATGTTGATGGCCGTAGGTGGCAACAACGTTTAGAAGTTATGAGAGATGCCATTGTTTATAATAGAAACAATCCCAGCATTGTGTTTTATGAGTGTGGAAATAAAGGCATTAGCGAGCTGCACATGAAAGAAATGATTGCAATTAGAGACAGTTTTGACCTATATGGCGGAAGGGCCATTGGTTCAAGAGAAATGTTGGATAGTAAAACAGCAGAGTATGGTGGGGAAATGTTATACATCAATAAAAGTGCTACTAAGCCGTTATGGCAAATGGAATATTCTAGAGACGAGGGGTTACGCAAATATTGGGATGCATATTCTCCTCCATATCACAAAGAAGGAGAGGGGCCATTATACAAAGGAGAAAACGCCAGTATCTATAATCACAACCAAGACGCTCATGCTATTGAGAATGTAGTTAGATGGTATGATTATTGGAAAGAAAGACCCGGCACAGGTAAAAGAGTTAATGCAGGTGGCGTAAATATTATATTCTCTGAAAGTAATACGCATTATAGGGGTGCAGAAAACTATAGAAGAAGTGGTGAAGTTGATGCTTTGAGAATACCCAAAGATGGATACTATGCGCACAAAGTGATTTGGGATGGATGGGTAGATACAGAGCATCCCGCTATTCATATTCCTGGTCATTGGAATTATGCAGATGGGGTGGTAAAAGACATTACGGTAATTTCAAATGCGGATAAAGTAGCACTATTTGTCAATGGGAAATCAATAGGGTTTGGAAAAAGAACTAAGCAATTTCTTTTTTATTTTAAAAATGTAAGATGGGTTCCCGGAAAAATAACAGCGGTAGGATACAATGCTCAAAACAAAACTGTTTGTAGTGCTGAACACAAAACTGCGGGCAATCCTTTTGCTATTAAGCTCCATCAAATTAAGTCTGGTGTTGATTTTAAAGCCAATGCGGCCGATCTAGCCTTAATAGAAGTAGAAGTGGTAGACAAAGAAGGGAATAGATGTCCCACGGCATTAAATGAAATTTCATTTAGTATGGAAGGACCTGCAAAGTGGCGTGGAGGAATGGCACAGGGGCCGGACAATTATATTCTTTCCAAAATATTGCCAGTAGAATGTGGGGTCAATAGGGTAATCATTAGGTCTAGTACCATACCTGGGAAAATTACCATCAAAGCCGTTTCACCAGGTTTAGTAGCTACCCAATTATCCCTTGAGTCAACTTCCTTCCAAGTGCAACATGGATTGGCTACTGTGTTACCTAATCAAGGATTAAAAAGCGTTTTAGATAAGGGGGCAACCCCATTAACGCCATCTTATCAAATAACTAGGGTACCCATTGCAATTAAAGCTGTTACTGCAGGGGCTAATGCAAGCAATGCATCTTTGAGTTTTGATGACAACGAAAAAACGGATTGGTCAAATGATGGAAAACTTGAGACAGCTTGGATAGAATATGATTTAGGTAAATCGCAGCCCGTAGATGAAATTGTGATGAAACTAAATAATTTTCGTACAAGATCTTATCCTATAGTCATTAGTGTAGATGGAAAAGAATTATACCGTGGCAATACAGCAATGAGCTTGGGTTATACCAGTATTCAATTGCCTCCCAACCAAGGTACCTTATTAAGGATTGCGCTTTGGGGGAATAGCAAATCCACACAAACAGAACAGGTGGAAATCAACGGAAAAAAATTAGATGATGGCATTCCTACCAATGAAAAAGCTTCGGCTGGAAAAATCAGCATTATAGAATTGGAACTTTATCGCAATAATTCAAATCGCAAATAAGCTGACAAACTATTTCTAAATGCAGCGCTTCATTGCAACAGTTTTTTTGAACCTGTGAATGTAGCAAGAATGACAATGGTGTTTGTAAGTAGTTAGCCGAATATTGAATCAACTTTGACTACTCATTACAAACACTAAAAAATCATTATGAAAAAAACAGCTTTGGTATGTTTACTGGTTATTTCTTCAATAGCATATTTACCACAAACCCATGCAGCAATTAATACACATTCTGCCAAAAAAGAAGTTGTCCTAACTGAAGCCCAAACCTTACGTCTCAATCAGATTAATGCAAGAATTATTCAGATTCAAAATATGGACAAATCTGCATTAAGTGCACAAGAGAAAAAAGTCTTGCGTAAAGAAGTCAGAGCCATGAAAGCAGAAGCACGTGAAAGTAGCGGTGGTATCTATTTATCCATTGGTGCGGTGATCCTGATTATTGTATTATTAATTGTTTTACTGTAAGTGATTTTGAATCTGACTTATTAGTAATATAATCAGCGCTTTTTGTAGTATTTTCTTTGAAATAATATGTTTATACATATTGATTTAAAATTATTTTAATCTTTTTTAAACCTATTAATAAAGGCTAAGTCATATATTCAATACTTGTATTTTAAAAGGTTCTAATTCACCCCCACAAGTAATGAAATCTGTTGTTGCAATTACTATCTTAATAGTTGCCCTGTATTGTTTGCCCTTGATGGCAAACAGTCAAACAGTTACACAGTTTCCTAATTTTTGTAGTGGAAGTACCTTAGACATTTCTTCTGCATTAAATCAAACTGGAAGAACATTTAAGTGGACTTTAGGAACCGCATCTTCAACTGTCTCAGGACAAACTGCCAACAATACACTATCTGCAACTATCAATCAAAAATTGAATCTAACTGGCACTGCCAATGGTACTATCAATTTTAATGTTACAGATGACCTTGGTGCCAAATATACCATTGTTGTTACAGTGTTGCCAATACCAACTATCTCCAATATTTCAACAGGTGCAGGTAACTGGAATAGCCTATCAATTGGTTGTGGAAACAACATCAATTTTAATGCTGCTACAAATATTGCAGTTAATACTTGGAATTGGTCAAGACCTGCAGTATTAGGTCAATTGGCGTTGAGTGGAACATCCAATTTGATCAATGACAATTTGATGGATACCACATCCAATCCTGTTAGTATTCCTTATACGGTGAATATGACAGCACAGAATGGTTGTATCAATCAACAAATACTAACATATAATATTAGCCCAACTCCTTATATCTCAGACCCCATTGTCTATGATACCATTTGTAGTGGCACCCCCATTACTTATTTACCCAAAACTCAGATTTCAGGAACGGTTTATACTTGGGCTAATCCGGCCACAGCAGGAATCACAGGCGCATCTGCGGCTTTGATTGCTGCCAAGCTTAGTTCCTTTAATCAAACATTGACCAATACAACGGCTAATAACATTAGTACGGCTTATAATATCATTCCTAATTTTCAATACACAGGATTTACTTGTACGGGTCCTACCTACCAAAAATTTATTATTGTAAATCCTAAGCCCAATATCAGTTCTCCAATAAACGTAACTGTTTGTAGTGGTATTCCTTTTAAAACAACTCCTGCAACTGGGGGAGCCAATATTGTACCTGCTAGTACCCAATATACTTGGAATATGCCACAGTATAGTGATACTAGTCTTTCAGGCGGATCAGGTTTACAACAAACACCCTCCATTATTTATTCAGACCCGCCAATTAGTCAAACATTAATCAACAAATCAAATCTTCCACAGATTGCTACTTATAATGTTTTTGCAAAAGCTGGTAATTGTTCATCCACTCCATTTGATTTAATTGTAACGGTGAACCCAGTTCCAGTAATTACAAGTAAAGATACATTGGTAGTTTGTAGTGGTACACCTCCAACCTATCAACCATCTGGAATTATTCCAACAGGTACACTCTATTCTTGGTCAAGTCCACAAATTACTCCTGCTGGTACGCTTACTGGATCTGGACTAAATGGACTGAATAATCAATTGCTATTTGCTCCAACCTTAGTCAATAGTAACACTAACCCTGCATTAGCTAACTTTACCATCGTTCCAACAAGTTCTGGATGTATTGGAAAAGCATTTCCTGTTGTAGTAAGTGTGAACCCATCAGCCAATGTAAGTATCAATATTGCTTCACAGACCTTGGTTACTTGTAGTGGTGCTCCCTTTATTGCAAGTCCTACCAATGTACCTCCAAACACGGTATATACTTGGAAAGCACCTTCTATGAGTTCTGGTGTTTCTACAACAGGATTTTCACAAAACAGCAATCTTGCTGGGGATTCCAGCATAACGGGAATTTTGAATTATAGTGGTGTGGATTCTGGAGGAACGGCCATATATACTATTGTTCCAAAAAGTGGTAACTGTGCAGGTGCACCCTTTAATTTAGTTGTAACAGTTAGACCATTACCCATTGTTTCTACAACATCTCAATCAGTTTGTAGTGACAATTCTTTTATAACTGTCCCGGCAAGTAATCTGGTAAATATTGCTACTTATTATACCTGGGATTTGCCACAAATAACACCCTTTAATGCCATCACAGGTGCTACTGCCAATAGCAGCCCAATGCCTTCTATTAGTCAGCAATTAAAAGACACTACCAATAATGTTGCCCAAGCTACCTATACCGTAACACCTACGGCCTTGGGTTGCGCTGGAAAACCATTTACATTTATTGCAGTAGTAAACCCCACTCCAAATTTTTCCAATAAGGATACCATTATTTGCCCGGGAGTACCATTTGTCATGAATCCATCTCCGTTGCCATTTATTACCAATTATACTTGGGATAACCCCATATTTAATATTCAAAATTCGGTAATAGGAGGGCAGGCGCAGGCTTCACCTGTACCTAATTTTAGTCAGTTGTTAACCAATACTACCAACAGCATTGATGTATTAGCAACCTATAAAGTAACACCAAGATATGGTGACTGTATTGGTAAAACATTCTCTATTGTAGTAACCGTTAAAGCTTCGCCTTATATCACCGATACATTGGTTAGTACGGTATGTAGTGGAAGTGCGTTCAATGTTAAATTGCCCAATAATTTACCTGTAGGATCCATGTTTATTTGGGATGACCCAACTTATTCTAATGGAATTACGGGAGGTTTTGCTCAAGCAGTTTTGCAAAACAACATATCACAGGTTTTGAGAAATATCAATAGTGATACTTCTTCTGGTAGAGCTTTTTATAATGTCACCCCAGTAGCAAATGGCTGTAAAGGAATTCCTTTTCCAGTGAAAGTAATAGTAAAAGCTAACTCGGCTGTATTGACTAGTCCATTAACGTTACCGGCGCAATGTAGTGGTACAACGTTTAATTATTCACCAGTAAGTAATTTTCCTGGTACTGCGTTTACATGGACTAGAGATTCAATTCCAGGTTTAGCCAATATTCCAGCCACGGGATATTCTGATATCAATGAAATTTTAATAGATAGTACGGGAGAGCCAGTTAGAGTTAATTATCGGTTTTCATTACTTTACAATGGTTGTGTGAATTTAAAATCTCAGATAGTTACCTTATTGATAAATCCTAAACCAGAATTAAGTAGTCCTTTAAGACCTACTCCAATTTGCTCTGGAAACACGTTTAATTATACACCAGTTAGCAGTACAAGAGATGTATCTTTTGAATGGTCTAGATCTTATGTTGTTGGTATATCTGAAGCTTTAACCAATGGCCAAAATAGTATTAGTGAAGAATTGCATAATACCACATTTAATATAGTGCAAGTGCCGTATGTATATACCATGAAGGCAAATGGTTGTACCAATCAGCAAACAGTATATGAGATCGTGAATCCTGTGCTTACGCTCCCAGATATGACAAGTTCGGTATGTAGTGGCACCAATTTTAATATTGTTCCTGCAAATACGGTTAATGCCGAATTTCTTTGGTCAATGCCGCTTCTCGCCAATGGCTTAGTTGGCGGAACAGAAAATAGGTTAATTCCTGTAAATGCTATTAAGGGCTCTTTAACCAACCTTACCGATACTGCTAATATTGCTACTTATAATATTCAAACCCTTATTCCTGGCGCAACAACTGGAGGTTGTATTGGTAAGCCATTTAAGTTAACCGTGGTGGTGAATCCAATTCCTGTATTAAGCAGTCCTTCTAGTTTACCCGCTATCTGTAGCAATACAAATTTCACTTATATCCCAACAAGTAAAACCCCAGGTACTATATTTTCTTGGACAAGAGATAGCATTGCAGGAATTGCCAATTTGCCTGCTAAAGGTTCATTTTCAATCAATGAAACATTGTTGGATTCTACTATTAATCCAGTGGTAGTCACTTATAAGTATAAGGCTACATTTAATGGATGCACAGACAGTACGCAAATAGTTAGTTTTATAGTAAATCCTGCGCCCATTGTGCCGGATCAAAAATTAACCATTTGTAGTGGTACTAATTTTAGTCTTCCCGCCAATCTAGAGCCTATTAGAACTACTTATACTTGGGACTTGCCCACCTTATTGCCAGATGCTTCATTAAAAGGGTATAATGCTCGCAAAAAAGCACAAACGGTTGTACAAGACAGTTTATATAATTTATTGACTACTGATGCTACTGCGGTTTATACCATCAATCCATACAATGCTACTTGTCAATTACAACCATTTAATCTTACGGTTACTGTAAAACCCGTTTCTCTAGTAGGAGACCAGGTTACTAGCACTTGCACAGGTTTGAAAATGACATTTGCGCCTTCACAAGTTCCTGCTGGTACGCTCTATAAATGGAAGTTCACAGAAACAAATCCCTCCTTTGCCCTTTCTGGATATACCAATAATGATTCTGTATACCTGCCATCAGTTGCTCAAACTTTATTCAATTCTGGAAACATAGCCATCAATGCCAGTTATTTAGTAAGTCCAATTACCAATGGTTGTCTTGGCATTCCTTTTAAGTTTATTCCCACTGTTCAACCCAATCCCCAAGTTAAAATTGATGGATTAACAAGTTTGTGTGAAAATGCCATAGATACTTTAAAATTGACATTTACTGGAACTGCTCCTTGGTCCATTGCTTATCGCGATAACAAAGATTTTCAATTAAATCAAGTAAGCGGATTTAGTAATGCCAATTCAATTTTTGTACAGAATAATCTTCCCAAAAACAGTACTTACGATTTTAGAATATTACATGTTAATGACGCGTATTGTAGTAATGATAGTAGCGTTACTATTCCTTATTTGGCATCCTTTAGTCAAAATTTAAAAAAGCTGCCAGTTGCCAACATTGAAGCGCCTAATGGACAATTAATCTGTGTTGGTTCTTACCAACCATTAGTGATTACACCATTCTTTCAGTCTTATCAATGGTATTTTAATGGACAGCCCATCAGTAACAGTACAAGTGTCAATTATAATGCTTATCAGCAAGGACTTTATAGCGCCATTGTTACAGATAGTATCGGCTGTTCCAATACTACTGCCAATATTATGAAAATGTTTGACCTTAAAAACTTTGCTATTACTTTCAAAAATGATAGTGTCAATTGTATCAATGTTTTAAAACAATTCATGAATTACTCAGACACTTCAGCAATAAGAAATATAAAATGGACATGGAATTTTAATGGTGAAGATTCGGTAATAGGGTATAATGCAACAAAAATTTTCAAAACTGGCGGATTAAAAAAAATAAGTCTTTCTGCAACAATTCCATCCTGTGCATATTCCATTGTAAAAGATAGTTTAATTGCTATTGCAGAACCCAAGAAGCCAGTTAATTTACAAACTGTAAGTACCAATTCGGGAAGACCTCTGCAATTACAAGCCAGAAAATTTGAAGGTCAATTATATCAGTATAGTTGGCAACCCGTTTGGGGACTCAACTTCCTAAATATTGATAATCCAGTTTTCAATTATACAAAAAGTCAGAACTATTATATTGCCATGACTTCACCTGAAGGATGCATTACAGTAGATACCATTCGAGTAAAAGTGTTTGATTCTGCATTGGTAAACATTTTTGTACCAAAATCATTTAGCCCCAATGGGGATGGTATTAATGATATGCTCTATCCTTATTTAGCAGGAATGAAGTCTCTAAACTATTTTAAAATCATCAACAAATTTGGCAAGCTGGTTTTTGAATCAAGGAATTCTACCGAAGGTTGGAACGGAATAAGTGCTGGTATCAGTCAACCAATGGATGCATACAACTGGATTGCAGAGGGTATAGACTATAATGGAAATTTGATTCAAAAAAATGGAAGTTTCCTTTTAATCAGATAAGATGAATTGGATGAATAAAATCATTTTGGTGTTTGCATTGCTCTTGGTTTTTGAAACCAATCAACAACTGAATGCCCAGGATCCAAATTTCTCCCAGTTTTTTGCATCCCCATTAACCATTAATCCAGCACTTACAAGTGATGGAGAATCAAACTGGCGGGCAATGGCCAATATTAGAACCCAGACTATTGGTATTGGCTCTCCTTATAGCACCCAAAGTTTTTCAATGGATGGTAAATTGAAAAAGATGGATGAGGATAATTTTTTAGGAATTGGAGGAATGGTATTGGCAGATAGATCTATGGAAGGGGCTTTTAAAAGCACGTATTTGAATGTAAATGCTTCCTACCACCTTTCTATTGATAGTAGGGGAAACGGCTTGGCTGTTGGCTTAGGATTTATCAATAATAATACAAGGGTAGATTATTCAACCTTGACAACTGATCAGCAATTATCCAGTACGGGTTTTGATAGGGCTTTGCCAACGGGTGAACCTAATTTGAATCCCTCTATCTCTTATTCATCTGCATGTGCTGGGATTATGTTTACACATGTAAATGATTACTCTTTTTTAAACATAGGAATAGCTGGTTACAGATTTGTCAATTCAAGTAGAAGTTTGTTAGATAACAAGGCGCTATATGTAAGTCCAAGGTATGATATTCATGCAGACTTTGGTACGGTTATACATGATGATTTGAATGTTACATTTAGTGCCATTCATCTAATTCAAAATGGATCAAGTTCCACGTCTTTGGGGTCAAGTCTTGCTTTTGGCTTAAGGCCTGGTCAGTTTGAGATGGATCAAAGAAGGATGTTGAATGCAGGAATTTATTATAGGCTGGGAGACGCAATCATTCCATATATTGGATACACGCACAACGAGGTTCAGTTTGGCCTAAGTTATGATGTAAACGTTTCTAATGTAAAAAGTGGATCGGTAAGTACAAGGTCTTTTGAAGTTTCTCTGATATACAAAAGATTCTCACCCAATTCAACTCCAAGAATGGGAAGATATCATTCTCCTATTTAAAAAAAATGGAGCATGAATTTAATGAAGTCTTCATGCTCCAAGTAACTATTTAATCTTACTCAAGCCTTCTAAGCTAGAGCTGTCATCTGGTTTGTACAGTAAAGCCTTATTGAAAAGTGCTTTGGCCTCATTGTGTTTGTTAAGATAAAAATAAGTCCAGGCCAACATATGGTTACCGTCGTATTCAAATGGGTATAGATTGATTATTTTTTCAAATAGTTTAGAAGCTTGGTCATATTTTTTTCTGTTGAAGAAAATGACACCTGCCCAATAGTTAGCAGTATAATTCTGAGGGTCAATTTTTAGTACTTCTTCATAGATTTGTAAAACCTTATCCCAACTTTCAAGTATGGACAAGGGTTTTACCCGTCCTAGTTTTGCTTCAATGGAATAGGGTTTTAGCGAAGATGCTTTTTGATAAAATAACTGAGACTGGGTATAGTTTTTGTTCATATAGTACAACCAACCCATACGAAGATTGTATTCATAACTATTGTCATCTTTAACTTTATTAAGAACGGCTATGGCTTCTCCATATAACTTATTGTATTCCTGAGCATAACTGTCTTTATAAGCTTTACGAATAACTGCGTCATTTTGTGCAAATGAACTTACCGATGCCAACATAATGGCAACAACAATGATTTGTTTTTTTAAAATTTCCATGATAAACCTCCTGTAATTGAATGTTGTGTGAATAAATTGGTTGGGTTATTGACAAAGGCTCTTTGTTCTAAAGTGTATCCCAACTCCAATGTGCACTTGGGGGATAAACTGATATAACTAACTAAACCGCCTTTGAATTGGTTCGCGTCTGGTGCATTGTATAGATATTTAGCATCATTTTCAAACAGGTCTCTGAATTTTCCAAGGGTAGCATTGGCTTCTAACCAGACACCCTTATATACTTTAGCACCAAGGACTTGTTTAAAGTTGAATCCGGATTCGTTTGGTCTGTTTCTAATGGTAGCTGTACTAAATCCATAGAAATTCAGATTGCCCATTGGATAATAACCCAATTGTAAACTAGCCTGGCTAATACTAGTGTCAAACATATTGGAATAAATACCTTCTACTTGTACATCAAAATAATTGCTATGATATTTTAAGGCTGCAAAAACTGCATGGTTCTGGTAAGTGCTCACATCATAAACAGTATTGGCATAGTGATATGCTGCTTTTAATTGCCAACGCGGATGCAGGTTAAAAGTTAGCTTATTGTAATATTCTGTTTGATTAATACTACTTGTTTTTATAGACCCTGTTGGTGGTGCTCCCGTGGGTACTGTTTTAATGGATTGCGTAAAATAGCTGCCTGCCATATCCATGGTTAGTTTGCTACCAAATCTGTTTTGCACTCCAACATATTGGAAAAAAGTATTTCCTCTAGCAACCAGGTCTGTGGTTTTATAACTAGATTCCAAACTTGCTCCGGTAATCACAAAGCCCTTTTTTTTCTCTTTTGCCAATACTTCATCCGATAAAAAAGGCAATTGTAAGTTTGCTAGCTCAGTCTGATTCAAATAAGTTCTACATAGCCAGATATAATAATGTGCTGTTGTATTATAAGAATCATTTTTCAAAACTTGTTCATACTGTATTAGAGCTTGACTAAAATCTGAAGTCATAAATGCGGCATAACCCATTCTCAATCTCAGTAAGGTAAAATCCTGTCCAGTTGCCACAGCATTTTTTCCATATTCTAATAGTTCTTTCCATGATCCCTTTTCATATAAAGCATATGACTGAATATTCACTGCTTCATAATTCAAGGTTTCCTGTGTCTTTCCTTGTAGGCAAAACGCCATAAAAAATAGTAAGAAAATTTTCTTTAAATGCTGCATATGGCGTTTGTTTTCCTGTCTTTAGAAATAAAATTAAATTCAGTAATGTTTCCATTTTCTATGATGATACTTGCCTCGGTTTTTTGGATATTCTTCCAAAGCAATTCCTGAATTTGATAACTCTGTACAACTTGTTGGCCGGCACCTATTTGATTGGTATTCACAGCTACTGTACTTTCATATCTTAGTCGAATAAATAAATAGAAAGGAGCTAAAAGATCTTGTATCCATTTGAATGGGATGCTAACAAAACTATTTACTGGAAAATAATCTTTGATGGTTAAAGGTCTCTCCGAACTTAAAAGCACTTTGTATGCAGTCTGATAAAAAAGGTAAAGGAGTGTGTCTTTCTTCCCAAAATAGTTTGTGAAATAAAAAACTGTTCCATTATTTACAAAATACGCATAAGTGTTTTGTGCTTTACAATGAAAATAAGTTTCATTGTAATTGGTTGTAAAAACTTCCCATTCCTCAGCTTTAAATCCAGGGGCTTCAACCGTCATAATAAATCCGGGTTGAAAATTAAAAGCTTTTACTAGTTGTGAATTGGTTTCAATATTACTGATAAAGCTTCCTTCTTTTGGAATGGTAAAATTGGAAAAGGTTAAATTATGTTCATCTCTAGATACAAAATAAGAGATAGGGTAATGCAATGTTTTAGATCCAACATAAGGTGTTCGCTGAACTTGAAAATGTACATGTGGCTCAGGGGAACGGCCAGAATTTCCGCAGAGGGCAATGATTTCTCCTTTTTTTACAAATGCACCCTTGGTTGTTTTAAAGGAGTGCTTTTTCAAATGAGATAGCTTGCTATACAATCCCTCAGCGTGTTTAATGACAATGCTATTTCCCCAATTTTGTAAGGTATTGTTTCCACCTATTTCATTGTCCTCTACATGGTCAATAATTTCATCTACAATCCCATCAGCAGGACAAAGTACTGGTTTGTTATAACAATGAAAATGTTCAGGTAAATTTCCAGGCAATCTAAAAGTCTTCATTTCGGAGTCTAGAATAACAAAATCAAGTGCTTTGCTCCAATCGCCTTTATGCGTCATACTTCCATCATATCCTTGACTTACCACCCATTCTCCAAGAAAGGGTAACTGAAGTGGTAGATAATATAAATTGAGTAAACGCTCCTTTCCATTTACAAATCTATATAGGTTCTCCTCAGGGCTATAATACTGGATAGGAGTAAGTGCTAGCTTTAATGGTGTTTTACGTAAGCCTAACATATAAAGAAATAGGATTACTGTAAGGCAAAATGGGAGTGAAAAAAGAGGAACCCCAATTTTCAACATCAGGTTACCCATTCCCGATACCATTAAGTAAGCTATAGGTACCAATACTAAGACCCAAAGAAAAGACCTAATAGAAGGGATAATATAAAATCCACCCAATGCCACTGCTACTAGCATAAAATTGGTTCCCATATTATAAAACCCTAAAAAGCCTGCAGAACCCATGGTATAGCTAAATAACAGGGCCACTGCATAGCCATAGACCATTAATAGAAAAGCAATTCTAGAATATACAAATAAGCCAATGGTTAGAATAATCCCTGATGCAATATTTACCTGAAATAAAATGGCGCTCATGCTTCTGAAAAAACCACTTATATACTCGGGTATGTTCCAGTTTTCTATCCAGCTGATCAAGTCAACCAATTTGCTTCCTCCAATGGCATAGGTTTCATTGTACCAATAAACCTGTCTATGTGTTAATCCAATTCCATCAAAGCTTTTAGAAGCCAAAATAATCAGCGCAGTACTAATTATAAAAGCCAATGAAAGTGCTGGTAATCCGCGTTTGTTTAAAATGGCATTTAAAACCGTTGATAAAAATAGCGTTAGCAAAGATCCAACAACTAAGAGAATAGAAAAAGCAGTACCAAATTCAAAATTACTGGCAAAACCAAGACCAAATAATAATACACTATAGGTTAAAAGCCCATCAGCGGTTTGTGACCTATTAAAACCAAGCATTTCTGCAGCAATTAAAGAAATAGCTACTGCCACCAAGCCACAAGCTGCCGCAAATGGTGTGATAAATGAGACCAACAATATCAGAAAAGCAAAAATCCTGTTCTTTGAAAAAAAGAGCATGCCATAACTATTGAGTATGGCATTACCCAAGTGTTTGATAAAGCTGATAATATCTATAGACCTCACCATCATTTGTTTTTTGATTACAAACTAAATTGCTGTAAATGCTCAGGCATTTTTTCCATTTGTTCAATATACTCTAAAGTTTCTGCTTCTCTAATCAGATGGGTATTCCCTTTTTCATCAATCATAACCACATTGGGGCGCATTTGAATAAATTGCATCCACTGAGTCATATTATAAGCACCAACTTTATGCACTACCACCTGGTCCCCTCTATTCAATAATGGAAGGTTCACGCTTTGTCTTACAACATCTATATTCATACAAAGTGGACCATATAATACCATGTCTTCTGTATGATGTGTAAAGTCTTGTGCTGGACTAATTTTGTGTTCATACCAGAAAGAAGTAAATAAGATATTGACTCCAAAGTCCATGATAGTAGCCCTTCTGCCATCGCTCAAGCGTTTATTAGCTAACACTGAACCCAACAAATACCCCGCGTCATCAATCAGCGCTCTGCCGCTTTCTAAGATCAGTAAAGGCAATTCATTACTGGAGAAACCAAGTTGAAATAAGGCATTGGTAATCGCTTCTGCAAATTCATCAACAGAAGGAATAGTGTCTGCCCCTGGTAGATACGCGCCGCGTAATGTGTTAGCAGAAGGTAAACCACCTCCAAGGTCTAGGTATTGAATCTGTGTATTTAATTGGGTCTTTGCATTCATTGCCAATTCACCTAGTTTTTTCACTGCTATGGCATAGGCATCAGTAGACAACATAAAAGTTCCAATATGGCAATGCAAACCCGTTAACTGTAATTTGCCTGAGCCTACAATTTTTTGAATAGCAGACCATGCTTGTCCATTTTCAAAATTGAATCCAAATCGGTCCCACATGGGATAAATACCAGTGTCCATATTTACTCGAATGGCAACCCTTGGTTGTTTACCCAACTCATCACTGAGGTCAATCAGCTGATAAAGTTCTTCAAAATGATCAATATGAATTAAGGAATCATTATTGATGGCCAATTTTAATTCTTCATTGGTTTTCTCAGGACCATTGAAAATGATTTTGTTTCCTGGAACACCATTACCCAATGCTTTACGGTATTCAAAACCACTTACTACTTCTGCCCATGATCCTTCTTGATGAAAGACTTTGCAAACAGCATTGATATAATTGGTTTTATAACTCCAAGCAAACTGTACTTTTGGATACCTTGTTTTAAATGCACGAACGGCATTTTGATAGGTTCTTCTAATAGTTCTTTCGCTAATGACAAATAGGGGGGAACCATATTGTGCTATCAGGTCTTTTACGGCAACACCATCAATTTGTTTAACGGGTTCGTATTCGGTTCTGGAACCATATTTGTTCATTAAACCGGCATTCATTTTTTGTATAGCTGGACTCTCGTATTTAAGCTTTTGCATCTTGTTTTTTTTAGGGGTTTATAATTCGCCAAAACCGCTGATTTGTTGAAACTCTTTTACATCTGTAATATGGTCCCAAGCGTATCGGATAAAAATCTTTCCTACTTCATATTCGCTGTAAGGTGCAACTGTTTCACCCAACGCCATCCTGGTTAGTGCGGCAGGTTGATTTTGGCCAGCAGCTGCGGTTAGATAGATCCAGGCTGGAAAACGTGGATTTATTTCCATGATATAGGGTGTGCCGTCAGTTGTGCGCATAATCTCCAATTCACAACCTCCTTTCCAGTTAGTAGCTGCTACAAATTTTTTGGCTAACTCAATTAATGTTTCATCTTCCAATGTAATCCCAGCCCATGCTTTTCCTTTATCAGTGATATACAATTTGCGCATAGGAATGCTGCTAATGGTATTGCCTTTACCATCGCCCAGCACTGCAATATTAATTTCAGTGCCTGTGATAAATTGTTGCACTATAATGGGGAAGCCCCATTTGGCCGATAGTTTGTAAAAAGCTTTCTGTGCTTGTTCTAAAGTATGGGCAATAATAGCGTCATAAAATTTTCCTTTTACTACTAGCGGATATCCCAAATTTTCTGCACAACTATACAATTCTGATTCATGATAGATCACCTGGTCTTTTGGAACAGACAATCCATATTTTAAACCAAATTGGTAAAGGTTTATTTTGTCTCTGGCACTAAACTGTTCTTGGGTAGGAAGAAAGCTGGCTATTCCCATTGTTTTTAGTGCTGGAGCCATTTTCATAAAATTGTATAGCTCAGCGTCAAAATTTGGGATGATCAGTTGCAGGTTTTCCTTAGACTGAATATATTCCAATCGCTTTAGCAAAGCTTCTGTACCAGCAGAAGGGTATGGTATTTGATAAGTCTTATCAACAATATTGTGTAAGTAAATACCCGGCTCCATGGTTTCATAAGAAAGTCCAATGATTCTAACCCTGTCTGGGAAACCTTCCCTCAGTGCCCTAATCACGGCCACTCCTGGTCCAGGACTGTCAATGGCATTCAAACCTGTGACAGCTACGGTAAGTAGTTGATGGTTGGCAAGCATGTTATTGATTTTAAGGGTGAGGTCAGTTGTCTAAAAGATTGGCATACTTGAGCTGGTTGCAAAAATCATCCCAGTCCTTTTCTAATTGAGAAGCAGTTACTTCATAAGTAGCCAAGATATGCACCTTGATACTTGAAATGGGTGTGCCCTCTTTTAGCATTCCAATAATTTCTGCAGCAATAGGATTGGCAGAGTAGGAATCTCCTGTACCAGGATTGAAAATGAATCCAGACTCGCTGGTGGCAATATTCTTTTTCAGGTGCATGTTTTTGTTTTGAGTGGTTAAATAAAGTCCTTAACCTATCAGAAGTAAAATCAAAATAAAACCTTTGTGGGCCTTTGTTAACTTACTGTTAATCAGATGTTTTAATAGGGTCTTAGTCTTACCCAGATATAATCGTCCATCAAAACTTGGTTTTTGTAAACCGCTTTTCTTCTCACACCTTCTAGGTAAAATCCATTTTTTTCCAAGACCCGCATGGATGCTTTGTTAATTTCAAAAACTTCTGCATAGATGCGTATAATATCAAAATAATAATGACAGTATTCTACCATTTGTCTTACCGCTTCTGTAGCAATGCCCTTGTTCCAAAAAGGCTTACCCAGCCAATAACTAATCTCAGCAGAGTATGCATAAACATCACTATTCAAAATCAGACCTATGCCACCAATGGCTTCCCCATCTAGGTCAATAGCTAAATTCACAATAGGACTTGCTTCTTTCATTTTAGCCAACCATGCCACACCATCTTCTTCTGTATAGGGTGAAGGAAAATAATTGCGTAGGTTATTCCAGACTTGAATATTGTTGGCATATAGTACCAAATTGTCTAGATCAGTATCTGCCCATTGTCTAATGCTCACTGCCATTTTCTAAAATATTGGTTGTTCAATAGTCTAATGAGACGCTATTTGGTTTTGAAACCTTTGTTTAATAGTTCAATTTTACATCTTTAATAGTAGTAGGAAACCAAACCTGCATTTGGTTGCTTCCTCTATTGCACCAAGTATAATAGGGAATGGCTACCACTTCTTTGAACACAGTTTGAACCTGGGTCCCCGCTTCATTAATTTGCAAACTGGGTAAGGATGCGCTAAGTCCAATTACCTTCTCCGTTAAGACTTGCATGGGTTTTTCAACAATGGTAGCGTTATTTGGAAAAACAATATTCAAAGCCTTGCCATCATTGTCTGCACCCTCAATACAGTACACCAATGGCCCCCTTTGTATGGCAATTCTTTGTTGGTCTTGCTTGAGTACTTCTTCTGCTTGAATCCTTTGAATGGGCATGGGAAGACTATATTCAAGAATGTCTCCTTTTTTCCATTTGCGTTCAATTACATAATAGCCATTTACCAAACTAGCATTAATCGTTTTTCCATTGACTATTAATGTAGGGGCAGTTTTATTTACCATAGCATATTGATAGAGCCCGCCTGGTACCACTGTGTTGTCTGACCAACCTGGTTTTCTAATCCGTAATGCAAAATTATTTAGGCCGTTGGCCGATATTTCAATTTTAATATTGCCATTTAAAGGATAATCTGTACTGGTCTTAACCCCAATTTCTTGGCCATTCAAATTCATTTTTGTTTCACTACCCACAAACAGATTTACATACAAACCTTTGCTGTCTTTGGCATAAATATAATCTCCCAATGAAGCAATTAATCTGGCAATATTGGCAGGGCAACAAGCTGTTCCAAACCATGCTTTTCTAGCGTGTTTACCATTGGAGGCCAAAGGGTTTCCATAAAAAAATTTGTCGCCAGATAAACTCAAGCCATCTAATGCGCCGTTGTACAAACTTCTTTCTAGCACATCAATATAAGTAGCATCGCCCGTAAGGGAATTCATGCGTTGGTTCCAAAAAACCATTCCCACAGAAGCACAGGTTTCACAATAAGCTTGTTCATTTGGTAGGTCATAATCTATAGAGAAACCCTCATTGCTTCCAGATGAACCAATGCCGCCAGTGAGGTACATATTTCTATACACCACATCTTTCCAAACCCTTACCATGGCTGATAGATAGCCTGTGTCGCCTGTTTGTGTAGCCACATCGGCCGCGCCAGTATACATATACATAGCACGTACTGCGTGTCCCGTAATTTCTGATTGTTGTTTTACCGGAACAACATCTTGTGCATATGCCGTGTCTTTCCAATCGGTCCATGTATATCCTTTGGCATATTTGTGTCCTCTTTCTTCCAATAACCAATCGGCCAGTTTTAAATATTTCTGATCCTTGGTAGTTTTATACAATTTAACTAGTGCCAATTCTAGTTCCTGGTGTCCCGTAACCCAATGACGTTTACCGGGTCCAAATATTGCGTCAAAATGATTGGCCCAACGAATACATACATCCAAGAATTTTCTCTTGCCAGTAGCATTAAAATAGGCAACTGCTGCTTCAATCATATGGCCTGCATTGTAATCCTCATGCATGCTCATATCGGTATACCTATTCTGTGGTTCATTTAAAGTATAGAATGTATTTAAATAGCCATCAGGTTGTTGAGCAGCTGCTATAATCTCTATCCATTCATCTGCTTTGGCTTCCATAGTAGCATCAGGATGATTTTTCAAAGAATAAGCCATGGCTTCTAAGGCTTTGAACACATCTGAATCATCATAAAAAATGCCCTCGTGTTTTTCTCCTTTTTTTCGGGCCACTTTCTGAAAATTCCTTAGGCGTGGGGTAGCCGTTTCAGTTTGGTAAATACATGCTTTTAAAGTAGTGTTAGCCAATAATTCTTGTTTTGGTTTCCAAAAAGCGTCATTAATGGTAACGGCAGAAAAACCAATGGGCTCCATGGTAGAGATGGGGGCTTGGGCCAAACCAATTTGGGTTCCAAATAGGGCTATGATTGCCCAAATTCCTTTTTGTTGCATGTTTTCAATCGTTTGAAATGGTTCTGTTAAATATAACCTCTTCCAGTTAAAATACCCAGATAGTGCAGGTTGGAATGGGTTTCTATAGGTTTCGCGGGGCGATATTATAAACAAAAAACATATTTGACTGTGGATATCTACAACCCCTAATTGGGTTACCTTTTTTTTAAAAGGGTATTAAAGCTTGAACAAAACACTCAAAATGTTACAAAAAACCTACTTCAAGACTAAGGATTATTGCAAAGTAAAATTCAGTTTTAGCCTTGAAAATGCTGAAACCATTGAAATCCTAGGTCTGAATAGCGATTGGGAAAACTCCATTGTTATGAGCAAGAAAAAAGACGGCAGTTTTGGCGTTGAAGTATCCTTGCCTAAGAATTCACAACACGAATTCAAATATCGCGTAAACGCTACTGAGTGGCTTAATGAGCCAGAAGCAGATAGTCTTAGCCCCAATGTATTTGGTGGTAACAACAGCGTGATTATCTTATAATTATCCTATCAGATGCCCCTGGTTTCTGGGGGCATTTTTAATGTTTTCGTAGATTTAAATCCGGGGGGAGGAAAACTACGTTAAGAAGTAAAAGGGCAACCTAAAGTTGACCCTTTTGCCGTTATACAAGGTCTGTGGACTATGGAATATTGATTTCTGCCTATTTTTTCAGCACAAAAGGGAATTCACCATTATATTGTGCAGTATATAAAAGCAAAAGAACATGAATAGGAAAATTTCTCTGTTGTTGATGGTGTTTTTAGTAGCGGGTCAATGCAGTTTTGCACAGGATAAACCTGAGTGGAAGACCATTTTTGCCAATATCAACCAAGAAGCTTTGGATCATTCAAGGGCTTATGAAACCTTGAAAGAAGCAACATCCACTATTGGTCACAGACTAACAGGATCGGCCAACGGGAAAAAAGCAGAAGAATATGCTTATAACCTACTCAAATCATATGGTTTTACTAATCTCAAATACCAACCATTTGAAGTAGAGAGCTGGAGCAGGGGCAATATTGCTGTTGCCATTGGAACCGATAGTAATCACTTGGTTCCTATTAAGTCTGTAACACTTGCGCACTCGCCTGTTAAAGCAGATGTTTCTAATGAAGTGGTTGATATGGGAAATGGTTTAGAAGAAGACTATCAAGCTGCTCCTAATAAAGTAAGGGGTAAAATTGCCTTAGTTTATTTAGGTGTTGTTCCCGGTTCTAAAGAAGGTACTAAAACTTTACACCGTTCAGAAAAAACTGCCATTGCTACCAAATGGGGAGCAAAAGGGATTATTATCATTAATACCGCTAAAGGAGGAATCTTACTTACAGGCACCGCCTCTGTTACAGGAAAGTTGATTCCAATTCCAGCAGTATGTATTGGAATGGAAGATGGTTTCAAATTGCGCGAAACCTTGAAAACTGAGAAATTATATACCCATATCAAAATGAATAATGTTTCTGGTTTAATCAAAGCCAGAAATGTGATAGCCACTATTAAGGGTAAAAAATACCCTAATGAAAAAATTGCTGTTGGTGGTCACTTAGATAGCTGGGATTTGGCTACCGGAGCCATTGACAATGGAATTGGTTCCTTCTCTGTATTAGATATGGCACGCACATTTGCCAAACTCAAACTGCAACCAGACAGAACCATAGAGTTTGTGATGTTCATGGGAGAAGAAGAGGGTTTGTTGGGCTCTAAAGCCTATGTGGAGTCTGCTATCAAAGACAAGACCATTGACCAATTGCGTTATATGCTCAATTACGATATGACCAATGATCCTACTGGATACTCAAGTACTGATGAAGGTAGCAAAGCATTGTTTCAATCTATTGGAGCCATTGCACAGTCATTAGATAGCAGTTTCAAAAATAACTTCCGTAGCGGTGCTGGTTTGCATAGTGATCATCAACCCTTCATGTTACAAGGTGTTCCAACAGGTGGGGCAGCAGGTGGCAAATTGCCCAATAATGCAGGTCCTTGTTATCATGCAGATTGCGATGATTTTAGTTTGGTAGACAAAAAGGGAATGGTCAATACGGTAAGGTTTAATGCCATGCTTGCTTTTGGGATTGCTGATGCACCCGTTATTACAGCCAAGCATTTTACCGATGCAGAAACCAAAGAATTCTTACTCAAAAATAATCTGAAAGAACCTTTGCAAATTGCCGGCGAGTGGAGATGGAAAGACTAATGAATGTCTTGGTTAATGATAACCATTTGAGAAACAGATGACCCCATTTGCAGTTGATAACTATGTCTTCCTTTTAGTGGGTTGAGATCAGATTTTAATTCAATAACTACAAAATCCTTTTGTTGATTGGGGTTGTTTTTTTCCCATTTACAACTGAACGGCTTACCGTCTACCAAGATTACGGGTTCTGTATTTTCAGGAATCTTGCGAGTATACAAAATGCCTCCTAGCGTCTGGTTGATTTTGTTTTTTCGGTTAATGGTGGCATTAAATAAATGATTGGTATTACCCACAAAATTATCCCAGACAATGCAATTAAAGGCAATTGTTTGTTGCTGTTGCAATGCGGTTTCGGCAAAATTTCTATAATTAAAATGCAGTTGGTATTCTTGTTTTTTACAGTTTCTCATACTGTCATCATCCTCAATGGCTTTTTGATAATTACCGCTTAGAAAATACAAAAATCCACGGCTATTAAAAAGGTCTGGTTTGGTATTATTCTTTGGTGTTTCTTGTAAATTCAAAGCAATACTCAAGTCATTCATGGCTGCACCATACTCCAACTTGTTAATTTCCCAAGAAGCCCTGTTTATGAACACGTGTTGGTTAAAGGGATCTATTGCCAAAGAATTTTCATAATCTTTTTTGGCATTCTCCCACTGTCCTAATTCAGCAAATACACTAGCTCGGTTTATGTAAATATTCTTCTTGTGTTCTTTGCTGTCTTTTTTGAGTGCTAGATCAAAGTCCTGAAGGGCTTCTTCATAGTAGCCAAGGTCAGATTTACAAATTCCTCTATTATTGGCAGCACAAATAAATTTTGGCAAACGTTCTAGGCTTTTGTTGAAATTTTCAATTGCAGCTTCATTCAAGTCAAGGCTGCTTTGGGCATTGGCCAAATTGTAATAAATGATTTTATTAAATGAAGGATCTTTTTGAACAACTAATGATAGGTCGGCTAGTGCTAGTGTTGGGTCAAACAAGTAATATAATCGAATTACTCCTCTTTCGTATAGGGCTTTTAAATGATTGGGGTCTAGTGCTAAAGCCTGATTAAATGCAGCTAATGCATTCACATAATCTTTTTTTTGCGTCAACTGCTTGCCCTTATGATAAAAACTATTCGCATTCTGTGCAGTAGCTAAAAAGGATTGCAGTAATATCCAAATCAGTAAAATGGGCATTTTTATTTTAAATGATTTGTACTGCATTGTCTTAATTTAATCTAGTTGTTTAAGGCTCTGATTATATAAGTTTTGCAAAAAAACAGATAGCCAAACACTTAGTGATCCTATTAATAATCCACCTCCAACGTCTAATGGAAAATGTTGAGCCAAGTATACCCTAGAATATCCCACTAGCAAAGCATACGTGAATCCAAGGGGTACAATCCATTTTTTGGGAATCAGCAAACAAGCCAAGAGAAAGATACAGCAGGCCGTGGTAGTATGGCCAGAGGGAAAACTATAAAATCCATGAAGTTCCACCCCTTCAACAGTATGAATCAGGGACCTGTCAGTAATTAATGTAGTTGGTCTTGGTTCTGCTGTGAATACAAAATTTTTAATGCCTTGTGCTAGAATGGTAGAAAGACTGATGGTACTGAGCAATAACACAAGATGTTGTCTTTGTTTCCAAATAAAAAATAGCACTATTGGAATCCAAATGAATCCATCTCCTAAATAAGTAAAGTATTCAAAAAAGGTATCTGCAATTTTGCCCAGGTCAGTATTGAAGAAAAGAAATACTGAAATTTTGCCTAGCAACAAAGAACTGGTTACCAACAAAATGCCAGCCACTACGGATACAAGTGTTCCTTTTTTCAAATAGTTGGTGGAAAGGTTTTTCATTGTTTGCAGATTAAAACAAATCTAATAAAAAATCCCGGCTACCTTGGTAACCGGGATCTGGAACTTTTGCAAATCTTTTATTGTATACCAGCCAATTCAAGACTCCTTTTTTTCAAATGGATGATGTCTAAGTTGTCTATTATTGGGTCTACGGTAAGAATTAGTGAAGTCTGATTCTCTTTCCACCAGCTATTTTGGATCAATTCTTGAACGGGTAAAACGCCAATCAGGTATTTCCTGTCAGCGTCTGCATGCCACTCTTCAATCCATTCAAATTTCTCTCTGGGAATATATTTCCAGTCGTCAAAACTCAAATACACTTTTACAAAATATTCATTGGTCAATTCATGAGGCGTATGGTGGTAGCGTTTTTTATACTCATAACGATAGTTATATCGGAGCGCAGAAATATCACTCAATACGGCAGATGCAGTAGGAAAACTTCCTGCACCCTTACCATAAAAGAATTGCTTGTCTGCAAAGCCACTTTCAATGACTACACCATTGTATTCATTTTTTACAAAAGAAAGTGGGTCCCCGTTTTTAACAAACTGAGGCAAAACAAAAGCGGCAACCTTACCATTCTTGAGTTTTTTGGCTTGACCAATCAATTTTATATCCAATCCTTTCTCTTTTGCAACTAGTGCATCGCTCAATTGAATATTTTGGATTCCTGTAAACAGAATATTGTCTGGGTGTTCTACAATTCCATAAGCATGGTTTAACAGAATAGACCATTTGTTTACCGCGTCATATCCTTCTACATCCAATTTTGGATTACTTTCTGCAAAACCCAATTGTTTGGCCAACAGTAAAGCGGATTGAAAATCCAATTTGTCCTCAAACATCTTGGTTAAGATGAAATTGGTGGATCCATTTACAATGGCTTTTATGCTATGCAATAAGTCATTGTCATAGTATTCTTCTAAGTTTCTAATCACCGGAATAGAAGCGCAGGCAGCTGCTTCACAAAGAAAGGGTAGGCCTGTTTCCTGTTGCAATTGCAAAATTTCAGGCAAATGTTCTGCTATCATTTTCTTGCTGGCACTCACAACTGCTTTACCTCCACGTAGCGCGATGCTGACAATTTCAAAAGCAGCATCAGCGTCATCAATTACTTCAACTACTACATTTATTTCTGCGTCATTTAGAATATCTTCTTTAACGGTTGTAAACAAAGCATCCGGGGCATTTCTTTGTTTTCCTGGGTGTTTGATACAGACTTTTTTAATGCTGGCGTTTAGTGAAGGGGTTTGTTGTAAAACCTTGTACAATCCTTCTCCTACAACACCAAATCCAAATAAACCAATTGTCAATTTCTTGTGCGTTTCCATACTTGTTGTTTCAATTAAACTGTTGCTTTTTCGTATTTACTTGTTGTTTTCGTATTTCTTGTTTTTTCAAAAGCCTGTTCCAAATCTTCTATTAGGTCTTCGGCTTCTTCTAGACCAATGGACAATCTTAATAAACTATCCACTACGCCATTGGCCCTTCTTTTTTCTGCTGGAATAGACTTGTGGGTCATATTGGCTGGATGCGAGATCAAACTTTTAATGCCGCCAAGACTTTCTGCTAGTTTGAATAATTCGGTATGTTTTACCAATTCTAGGGCAGCAGCTTCAGTATCATTTTTCAAACTAAATGAAATGATGCCACCAAAGCCTTTTGCTTGCTTGATTGCAATGTCATGGTTTGCATGGGTTTTCAATCCTGGATAGTATACTTGATCTACCAATGGATGTTGCTGTAACCATTTAGCCACTTCTAAAGCTGTACTACAATGTTGTCTAATGCGCAGGTGTAAAGTTTCAATCCCGCGAATGGTTAACCAACTATCAAATGGCCCCAAAATATTGCCACAGGCATTTTGATAGAATTTTAATTTGGCACCTAATTCAGGATTCTTGGTCACCAGTAAACCAGCAATCAGGTCACTATGTCCCCCCAAATATTTAGTGGCACTATGTACCACAATATCGGCACCCAAGGTTAATGGTGTTTGCAAGGCGGGAGTAGCAAAGGTATTGTCAACGCAAAGCAGGGCATTATTGGCTTTGGCTATTTTAGCAATGGCTGCAATATCTGAAATCTTTAATGTGGGATTTGTTGGGGTTTCCAACCAGATTAACTTGGTTTTGGGAGTAATAGCTTCAAATACTTTTTCGGTGTTAGAAGTATCTACATAATGCACTTTAATGCCAAATTGCTCATAAACTGCATTGAAGAGCCTATAAGCGCCACCATAGATATCATCTACGGCTACAATTTCATCTCCAGTTTTTAGCAACTTGATCACGCAATCAATGGCAGCTAAGCCACTTGCAAATGCAAGCCCAGTGCTACCTTTTTCTAATTTGGCTATCAATTGTTCTAGTACAGCCCTAGTAGGGTTGTTGGATCGGGAATAATCATAGCCCTTGTTTACTCCTGGTGCGTCTTGCACAAAAGTAGAAGTCTGATAAATGGGCACTGAAATGGCGCCAGTTAATGGGTCAACGGGAATGCTGTGAATCAATTCGGTAATACTGCTCATTTGGCTGTTTTTAAAATGATTTAAATACTGCCTTTGCAACAACTTTCTTGGAATCTGTAGAGTCTGCTTACCGGAACTTTTCTGCCCTAGGGGCAATAAAAAAGCTCATCCGGTAAGTCAGATGAGCTTGTAATATATTTTTCCCTTGCGGGAGAATAGACAAACTTTTACTCTGACTTATCTCTGTACCCATGGGTACTGGAGTTGGCACCTTCATATAGTTGAGTAACTATATGGGTTGCCAAGGCTTCAACGGGCCAAATCCCTCTGCCTTTCTTGATAAGTTATCTTAAAGAACTGTTGCAAAGATAATGGAGGCAAATCCAATTTTCCAAATAAAAGTCTATAAAATTAGTAGGAAAATATTTATAATTCAATCCTGTAAAGGGTTTCAGAAGAAAATATTTTTTTAAAGCAGCTTTAATCACAAAGCTTCTAGCTGCAATCTGCAGCTAAATCATTGTTATTAAAACTTATTGGCTTGGGCATTGTTTGTACATTTACATCCCTTATTAGCGCATGGCAAAGAAAAAATCAATACCCAATTTACCCGTTGAACCCATCGACCAACCTTCACTGGAATCCATTGAAGTATTTGGCGCAAGGGAGCATAACCTAAAAAACATAGACATCAGCATCCCCAAAAACAAACTGGTGGTCTTTACTGGTGTGAGTGGTAGTGGAAAGTCATCTCTTGCATTTGACACCATTTACAACGAAGGGCAACGCAGGTATATGGAAAGCTTTAGTGCTTATGCGCGCCAGTTTATGGGCGATATGGAAAGACCTGATGTAGACAAGATCACAGGTCTTAGTCCTGTTATTTCTATTGAACAAAAAACCACCAATAAGAATCCTAGGTCTACCGTTGGAACGGTTACAGAAGTGTATGATTTTATGCGTTTGTTGTTTGCAAGAGTAGGCGAAGCCTATAGTTACAACACGGGTAAAAAAATGGTAAAGTTTAGTGAGGAAGAGATTGTAGAAAATATTGTAGAAAGATTTTCCAACAAAAAAATCTCATTGTTGGCACCCTTAATCAGGGGTAGAAAAGGACATTACAGAGAACTTTTTGAAGATATTCGTAAGAAGGGTTATTTGAAAGTTCGGGTAGACGGTGAGATCATGGACCTCTCACCCAAATTGCAAGTAGACCGATACAAGATTCATGATATTGAAGTAGTAGTTGACAGATTGGCTGTAACGCCAGACATGAAAGTCCGTTTAAGCCAAAGCGTACAACAGACTTTAAAAACGGGTAAGGACTTATTGTTTTTATTGGTGAATGATTCCAACAAAATAGTGCAATATTCCAAACAACTCATGTGCGAAGACACAGGCATCAGTTACGAAGAGCCATCGCCCAATGCATTTTCTTTTAACTCACCATATGGTGCTTGCCCTACTTGTAAGGGATTGGGAAATGTTTATAGCATTAGTATGGAAGCGGTATTGCCAGATCCATCGCTTAGCGTAAAAGCCGGTGGTATTGCGCCATTGGGAGAACAACGGGATGCACACATGTTTAGAAGTGTAGAAGCACTTGCTAAGAAGCATAAAATCAATTTGGATAAACCCATTAAAGATCTTCCTACTGCATCACTGAATATGTTATTATATGGCAATTCGGAAGACCTTGGTTTAGACGCATTAGAAGTAGATGAAGCCATTCTATCAGGATCTATTTATGAAGGAGATTTTGAAGGCATCATTCCCATGCTCAAACGTTGGTTTGCTGGAAATGGCAGTTCAGAAGGGCTAAGAGAATGGGTAGAGCAATTTATGGAGCTCAAGAAATGTGCTTCTTGTAATGGGGCTCGTTTAAAACAAGAAAGTCTTTGGTTTAAAGTAGACGAAAAAAATATTGCAGAATTAAGTCACTTAAATTTAGACAAGTTAATAGTTTGGTTTGATGGCATAGAAAAAAGACTAAGCAAAAAACAGAATGCCATTGCCAAAGACATTCTCAAAGAAATCAGAGAGCGCTTACAATTTTTATTAGATGTGGGTCTTACTTATCTTTCCCTAGACAGACCTTCTAGAACCCTTAGTGGGGGAGAGTCTCAGCGAATTAGACTTGCCACACAAATAGGATCACAATTACAGGGAATTACTTATGTACTTGATGAACCATCTATTGGATTACACCAAAGAGATAACCATAGATTGATTTTGGCGCTTCAAAACCTACGTGATATTGGCAATAGTGTTTTGGTAGTGGAACACGATAAAGACATTATGATGGCTGCCGACTATTTGGTAGATATTGGTCCCAAAGCAGGTATTCATGGTGGACGCATTGTTGCAGCGGGAACACCTCAAGAAGTCTTGCTCAGTCATTCAGATACCGCTCAATACCTCAATGGAGAAAAGTCAATTCCAGTTCCTGTAGAAAGAAGAAAGGGTAATGGAAAATCATTAGAAATTAAAGGAGCCAATGGGAATAATTTAAAACAGGTTTCTGTAGAAATCCCTTTGGGAAAATTAGTAGTAGTAAGTGGGGTCAGTGGTTCTGGTAAATCAACTTTGATTAATGAAACATTGTATCCCTTGTTGTCTAAGCATTGCTATAATAGCAAGGCCATTGCCATGGAATACAAGAGCATCAAGGGTTTGGAGCAAATAGACAAAGTCATTGAAATTGATCAATCTCCTATTGGCAGAACACCAAGAAGTAATCCCGCTACTTACTGTGGATTCTTTACAGAAATCAGAACCTTGTTTGCTGCTGTTCCGGAAGCAAAAATTAGGGGTTACAATGCAGGGCGATTTTCCTTTAATGTGAAAGGAGGTAGATGTGATATGTGTGAAGGTGGTGGCATGCGTACTATTGAAATGAATTTCTTACCAGACGTTTATGTTCACTGTGAAAAATGCAATGGCAAACGCTATAATCGGGAAACCCTAGAGATTCGCTATAAAGGCAAATCTATCAGTGATGTATTGAATATGACGGTGGATGAAGCTTGTGAATTTTTTCAGGCAGTGCCTTTTATATATCGCAAGATTAAAGTGCTGCAAGACGTTGGTTTGGGTTATATAACCCTTGGCCAATCTGCTGTAACCCTTAGTGGGGGAGAAGCACAGCGAGTAAAGTTGGCTACAGAATTGGGTAAGAAAGATACTGGCAAAACATTTTATATCTTAGATGAGCCTACTACTGGTTTGCATTTTCAAGATATCCAGCATTTGTTAGACGTTTTGAATAAATTAGTAGACAGAGGCAATACGGTTTTGGTCATTGAACATAATTTAGACGTGATTAAAGTTGCAGATCATATCATTGATTTGGGTCCTGAGGGGGGTGACGGGGGTGGAAGAATTTTGTTTGAGGGCGTGCCAGAACAAATGGTCAAAAACAAGGAAAGCCATACCGCTCGATTCCTGAAAATGGAATTGGGTTTAAAATAGACACCATGGATTTGGAACAGCTGAATTTCCTGCCAGAATGGGATGAAAACCGTTTTAGCAAACGGATGAACCGTCATGGAGAAGCATGGAAGAATGCCCCTGGCATTTTGGCTGCTAGAGATTTGTATAAACATTGGAGAGAACTATTTGGTCTGGTAGTTGCGTTTGCAGAAAATTTGGCAGACGACAATGATGGTACGCACCAATCATCCACCAAATCGTTGATCTATCAAAATGCCATGATTGTAGCACCCAAAATTATTGGGGCAGTTAGTGTAGAATCATATCCTTTAAAAATGGAAAACGCAGCTTTAATTAGAAGCAATTGCAGACAGATGATGGAGCAAATTAATTTTGCTGTGCTCATGGGCTGGGCCGATGAAACCTACAAACAAGTCATTGAAGAATCCTTAGATCAATTCAGACAATTATTTCGTGTGTGGGTAACCACTTTTGAAAAAGACAGTTTTGATGACGAGTGGGGGCTCTTCCTTTAGATGTAGGATTTTATTCCTTCAATATTTTTATAAGCCTGCTTGTCTAATCATTTTTATGTGATCAATCCCGTCTTCATCATAGATATCGCCAGTGGCAACAAAGCCCAAAGACTCGTAAAAGCTTTTCAAATAATATTGTGCGCCAATCTTGATACCAGTATCGCCATACAAGGCAATACAATGTGCAATGGCTTCTTGCATGAGCTCTTTGCCAGCACCTTTGCGTCTATAACTTTGTCTATTCACCACCCTGCCAATAGAGGGATAATCAGGATAAGCTACACCCTGCGGTACAATTCTAGCACTAGCAACCAAGGTGGGACCGTCCCATCCTAGTAGATGATGGCAAGCTTGGTCTTTGCCATCAAGGTCTTGAAAAATGCAGTTTTGCTCAATAATAAATACTTCTACCCTTAGCTGCAGCAGCGCATAAAGGCTTTCATTTTTCAAATCTTGGAAGGGTATTAGCTCCCATTGATAGCTTTTTTGGGTCATTATTTACCTATTCTTATCTTAAAATCACTGATTCCAATGCAAAACTAATGGTAGAACCACAATATTTTTACACCTTTGCAGCCTTGCAAAACGCAAGTAGTCATCTCTGAGAATCAAATCTATGCAGAAAAAAGTTGCCATTATTGGTGCTGGACCAGCAGGTTTAACCGCAGCCTATTTGTTAGGCAAGGCCAACCAGCAGGTAGTGGTGTTTGAAAAAGACCCCAAATATGTGGGCGGTATTTCTAGAACTGAAACCTATAAGGGTTATAGTTTTGACATTGGAGGTCATCGCTTCTTTTCCAAATCAAAGGAAGTAGAGGACTTTTGGACAGAGATCTTGGGTGATGAAATGTTGGAACGTCCAAGAAGCTCACGCATCTATTACAACAAGAAATTTTTCTCTTATCCATTGGTTGCTTTTGAAGCACTCATGAAATTGGGAATCTGGGAAAGTTTTCTTTGTGTGATGAGTTATTTGCAAGCCAAGGTTTTTCCAGTTAAAAATCCAACCAATTTTGAAGACTGGGTAACCAATCAATTTGGTAAGCGTTTATTCAATATTTTTTTTAGAACCTATACAGAAAAAGTTTGGGGAATTCCTTGTAAAGAAATTTCTGCAGACTGGGCTGCTCAGCGAATCAAAGGTTTGTCACTAAGCTCAGCCATTTGGAATGCTTTGTTCAAACCAAAGCCTGCAAAAGGTTCAAAAGATAAAGTGATCAAGACCTTGATAGATTCATTCCGTTATCCCAAGAAAGGTCCGGGGATGATGTGGGAAGTATGTACCCAAAAATGTTTGGCTTTAGGTGTGCAAGTAGAAATGAATACCGGTGTAAAAGACATTGCACAAACAGATGGCAAATGGACGGTGCATACCAATGATCAAAGAAGTTTTGAAGGATTTGACTATGTGCTTTCTTCTGCGCCTATGCGTGAATTGATTCCAAGTGTTGCACCTCAATTTCCAGCAAAGCCTTTGCAGTCATCACAGCAATTGGGCTATCGCGATTTTGTAACCGTTGTACTGATTTGTAAAGACGAAGACGCATTCTCTGATAACTGGATTTATATTCATGACCCCAGTGTACAAGTAGGAAGGATCCAGAACTTCAAATCATGGAGTCCTTATATGGTGCCAGATCCTGGCATGGCTTGTTATGGACTAGAATATTTCTGCTTTGAAGGTGATGGTCTATGGACCAGCTCTGATGAGACCCTGATCAACCTTGGAAAAAAAGAAATTGAACAGATTGGCTTAACTACTGGAGCGGCTGTGGTAGATGGATATGTGGTGCGTCAGCCAAAAGCATATCCTGTATATGATCAAGATTATAAACAGAATGTAGAAGACGTAAGAGAAGCCCTAAAAGCCTATCCAGGTCTGTATTTGGTAGGAAGAAACGGGATGCACAAATACAATAACCAAGACCATAGTATGATGACAGCCATGTTGGCTGCCAAGAACATTATTGCAGGTCAGGAGTTATATGATCTCTGGGATGTAAATGAAGACGCTGAATATCACGAAGGCGGTCTTAGGGGTGCTGAAGATGGGGAAAAAATCGCAGAGCGATTAGTTCCCCAAAAAATTCAACACTAACGTCCTGTACCTGGTACTACTGGTAAACTTTCATTGCCATTTTCGTTGACTGCTTGCACAGCAAAGAAGTAATTGTCTTTTGAAAAGGGGAGCAGGTATTCCTTGTCTGTGGTAAAGTATTTTTTCTGCCAGAAAGCACAAGTGGTTTCTCTTTGTAAAATATAATAGCCTTTTACTTTTCCTGTTTTAGGTGCAGACCAGCTGAGGTAAGAATAATTTGATAATTTTCTCACTTCAATTTTTACGTCTTCTGGCATGGCTGGAGCCTTGGCTAAATTAGCTAAGTTAGAAAGGTTCATAGCTGTGTTCTTGCGCAGGTATTCAAAGTCCATAAATTCTGGAAGGTCTCCATATTGAATGCCATTCTTTTTTTCAACGTCTTTGTGTTGGTGATTGTAGTTCTCATTCATTTCGGAAATACGCACAGCCGCATAGCCATTTTCTACATAGGGTGTATGGTCACCACCACGTAAGAATCTATCATTTCTGTATATCATTACTACTTCTAAATTCTCCACATAACGTTCGCCAACTTCTTTTACATATCGCGCCAGCTGGCGGGATTTTCCATCATTCTCCAAACCTAATTGTCTAATCAGTTTGGCAGATTTTTCAGTTTCATAAGCAGGTAATCCTTCTGAGAAAACGCGGATTCTAGTATTGTCAATAATATTGGTTTCATTGCTATTATTGCTACCCATAATATCGTTGTTCAAAACAGCTTCAATTCTTGTACTGTCTTTTTTGAATTTATTGGCCATATAATAGGCGCCTAATAAACCTTGCTCTTCACCACTAACAGTTACAAAAATGATTGTTGCCGGAAAGCTCTGTTTACTCATGATACGAGCACATTCTATTACGGCTGCGGACCCACTGCCATCATCATTAGCACCGGGAGCATCTCCCATTCTATCTGTTGGGCTGCCGCGCATATTATCTAAGTGTCCACTAATCAGAAAAATGCGTTTGTCATTAGGGTCTGTTCCTTTAAGCGTAGCAACAACATTTCCCAATAGGGTAGCAGTGTCTATTCTTCTTTTATCAGGTTGCAAAGTAGTGGTGTCAATAAAAGCAGTTAGTCTTCCACCGGAAGATTTAGCAAAACTGTTGAATTTAGACAAGACCCAATTTCTTGCAGCACCAATCCCCCTCTTGGGGTCATTGGCAGCACTCATAGTATTCCTAGTACCAAAAGAAACCATTTGACGTATATAGGATTCCAAAGAATCGGCAGATACTTCTTTAACCATGGAAGCAATGGATGCATCACGATTAATAGTGGTTTGGGCTTCTGCTTGGAAAAAAGACATGGCCAAGAGACAGCAAATAATTTGTTTTTTCATGTGGGAGTTATTGTGGTCAAAAATGATAATAGAAGTCAATAATGGTATTTGTCTTTCCAGCGCTCTTTCAAAAACTTTCTCAATTCATTCTCTCTGGCATTATTACCTGGTTCATAAAATTTGGTGCCAACCAAGGGAGGAGGTAAATATTCTTGTTCAATAAAATTACCCTGACCCATATGAGAATACTGGTAATTTTTTCCATAGTCCATGTCTTTCATCATCTTGGTAGGAGCGTTTCGAATATGCAAGGGTACTGGTTGGTCCCCAAATTGTTGCACTGCTTTCTGTGCTTCCATAATGGCTACTACAGCGGCATTGCTCTTGGGAGAGGATGCCAAATAGGTAACACATTGTGCCAAAATAATTCTACTTTCTGGATAGCCAATTTTAGATACTGCATCAAAACATCCATTGGCCAACAACATAGCATTAGGATTGGCATTGCCAATATCTTCACTGGCAAATATGAGCATTCTTCTGGCTATAAATTTTACGTCTTCACCACCTTCAATCATCCTTGCCAACCAATACATGGCGCCATTAGGATCACTACCTCGCATGCTCTTGATAAAGGCAGAAACAATATCATAGTGTTGTTCTCCCTGCTTGTCATACAATGCAATTTTGTTTTGTGCTACTTGCATCACCAATGCATCTGTAATAGGAATTTTTCCTTTCTGCTGTTTTGCAGAGGCGGGTATGGAATTAGCTACCAATTCAAATAAGTTCAATAATTTTCTAGCGTCTCCCCCAGAAATCCGAATCATGGCTTCTGTTTCTTTCAGCTCTAATTGCAGTGATTGCATGAAGGCATCTTTTTCCAAAGCTTGGTGTAAGAGTCTGATCATACCATCTTGGTCCAATGCTTTGAGAACATATACCTGACACCTGCTTAGCAAGGCGCTATTCACTTCAAAACTGGGGTTCTCTGTAGTTGCGCCAATGAGCGTAATAATGCCTTTTTCAACGGCTCCTAATAAAGCATCTTGTTGGCCTTTATTAAATCTATGAATCTCATCAATAAAGAGAATTGAGCCAATTTGTTCTTTGGCTGTTTCAATAACTTCTCTTACGTCTTTGACCCCACTGCTAATGGCACTTAATTGAAAATAAGGAACCTGTAAACTATGGGCAATGATATTGGCAATAGTGGTCTTTCCTACACCGGGTGGTCCCCATAAAATCATGGATGGAATCCTGCCTTGTTCTATTGCATTGCGTAAAATACTGCCTTTGCCGGTCAAGTGTTCTTGACCAATTAAGTCATCCAGGGTTGCTGGCCTAATCCGTTCTGCTAATGGAATACTGCTGTTCACATGAGCAAAGTACTAAAATGTAAGGGCTTTTAGAAAGGAAATTGTCAAATGGCAATTATGCTTCCTTTGGTAAAAACAAGTGGGCATATTCTTTTAGCAATTTGAAGCAAATGCTAATATGTACTAGTAGGCTCAAGGATAAGAAAAAGAAGAAATAGGCCATGCCCTTCAACATTTTTAGAAACAATCCACTGTTCATCTGACTAGGCATATTGGGTTGGGCTGCCAATGCTTTGTCTGCAAATTCTTGCAAGCTAGCTGAGCCCATATAAAAAATACTAACTGAAATAAGCATAAACTGAAAACCCAAAAATAGGGTCACATAGGCGTTTACTTTAATCCAGTCTTTCACCGAAGCTCCCAAAACTTGTTTCCTATTTAATCCCATCAATAAAAAATAAAAAGAACTGAGTACATAAATGATCATACCCGTTAACAAGAATACAGGGAATAAAAGACTAGGATTACCCAGTGCCATAATGATGGCTATAAAATCCATTACAATAAAAAAAAGCGCAATTGGTAAGAGTATAAAACTCAATATCCTAAATAAAGTAATTTGATTCATGGCAGGCTGCTATTGTTGTTGTTGCCCAGCAAAGTTATCAATAATTAGTTCTGCCTCATCCGATGCGGATTGTTTTTGCATTTTAACGGAATTGATTTCCTCAAAAACATGCCCGTCTTCGTATCCAACAGATACATATACAGAAAGGGATTGTCTGGCAGGGCCTTTAAATGTTCCCTTGGCTGGGGTACAGTCACTAAAATCCCTTCCAACAGCTAATTTAACGTGGTTATTGGTTGCCCATACATTGTTGGTAGGATCAATCCCTATCCAACCATGATGGGGTACAAAAGCTTCTACCCAAGCGTGGGTTGCACCTTCTCCGCGCATCCCATTTTTATTGGGACAGATATAACCGCTCACATATCTAGAGGGGATCCCCATCATTCTAAGCAATTCTAGCATTACGTGGGCAAAATCCTGACAGACCCCCGCTTTTTGGGCTACTATTTCATCTACGGTTGTTTCAATGGTGGTAATTCCCTTGATATAGGTAAAATCAGTAAAAATAAAAGCGCAACAGTCTTTTACAATTTGGTCAATGGTTTTATCTGGGCTGTAAAAACTAGCTATATAAGATTGCATTAAAGCTTCTGAACTACTAGGGGAGGTTCTTACCAGCTCCAACAAGTGAAGGTCATTTCCAATGGCTGCTTCTAAATTGGATACATAACTAGGAATAGTAATAGTAGGTTCTGGGGCAATTGCGGTTCTAACCGTTAATTTGCTTTCAATCACCATCTCTTTATGGGGTTGCAATAGGTTAAAACAACCCGTTTTATTACCCCAATAATCAGTAAAGGTCAAGACATCTGGTTGACCCGTGATAATTAGTTCTTGGTGCAACAATTCTTGCTCGGGAGAAACAAATGGAAAAATCTTGATTTCATTTACACTTTCCTTAACCGGTCTATCGTAATCGTATCTGGTAATGTGATGTATCGTGAAAACGGACATGCGCTAGGCTGTTTAAGAATAAGAGAAATAGGTTCTGCCTAAGTCACGGCTGAATTCATTTAATTCCTTCCGAACATAAGTCAGGTAGTTTTCTAACCCTTCTCTTTCTACCAATTCCAAATCAGCAAATTTTACAGAACTGTATAATCTGCCAAAGGAACGGCTCAATTGAATGCTGCCTTCCACAGGGTTAGAAGCTGCAATATCGGATAAATATTTGTTAGCCCTGTCCAAAGCATAATAAACGGATCTAGGAAAGTTCTTATCAAATAGCAATTGCTGTGCTACATTGTAGTTGTGGTGCTGGTTGCTATAGTTTTTCAAATGCAGCTCATAACCAGATAATGCTAATAAAAGGCTTCTCCAAAAAAGGATATCCTGTTCATTTTTAAAGTCAAACCCTGTTTTCTTAAAATAGAAGTGGGTAAATTCCGCTGTTAACAAGCATCTTTCTGTTTGTTTACCCAAGTTCATATAATTCCATCCTTGTCCCCTAGGCATGGTGCTATCCGTGATACCACAGAATTGATCACTACTATTGATAAAGGCATCAATGATTAAAATTGCGTCTGGCCCAGCAATTTTCTCAGCTATGCCTGGTTGGTTAACCTGATGATAGATCAAGTTCATTTGTTCCCAAACTTCCTTGGTAATTTGATCTTGTACCCCCCTGGCATTTTCTCTTGCCCTTGTGATAATTACTTTTAGAGAATTGGTATTCTTGGTATCTAATAACAAGTATTTTAAAGCTGCGGCATTATCTTGTTTTAAACGAGCTATTTCTTCCTGATTCAAAGATGTGAAAATCTTTAAAGCGGGTTCCCAAGTCATTCCACTGGCTTGAACCTTGTCAAACGAGAGAATATAACTGGTTTTCATCAAACGGAGCATGCCATCTGCGCGTTCCATATAACGATGCATCCAATATAGTGAGTCGGCTATTCTACTTAACATAGTTTTTGTTTCAAGTGCAACAATTGATTAAATTGATAGGTTAGGTGTGTCTACAATCCAAGTGTCTTTACTGCCACCCCCTTGTGAAGAATTCACTACTAATGAACCCTCTCTAAGGGCAACCCTTGTTAGACCTCCTGCTACTACTTCTATGCCGTTAGGGCCACAGAGTGAATAGGGTCTAAGATCCACATGTCTGGGTTGTAACTTGCCATCTATTAAGCAAGGAACAGTAGATAGTTGGATAATTGGTTGAGCAATAAATCCACGAGGATTGGCCAAGATATTTACTTTGGCTTTTTCCATTTCGGCTTCTGTAGCACTGTTACCCATGACCATACCATAACCACCAGATTGGTTGGTTTCTTTAATCACCATTTTATGCATGTTATTGAAAACATGTTCCCTTTCTGCATCATTGTTCATGTGATATGTGGGAATATTGGGCAGGATGATTTCCTCGTTCAGATAATATTTGATCATATCTGGCACATACGCATAAACGGCTTTATCATCGGCTACGCCATTACCCAAAGCATTCACAATAGCCACATTCCCCTTTCTATAAGCACTTATTAATCCAGGAACACCCAATGCAGAATCTGGTCTAAAAACCAAGGGGTCTAAAAACTCATCATCAATTCTTCTATAAATCACGTCTACCTGTCTTAAGCCAGCCGTGGTTTTCATGAAAACTTTTTGATTGTCTACCAATAAGTCCCTTCCCTCTACTAACTGAATCCCCATTTGGCGTGCCAAAAATGTATGTTCAAAATAGGCAGAATTATACATGCCTGGGGTTAGCAAGACTACCGTAGGATTAGCGTTTTGTCTTGGCGCTAAATGAATCAAATTGTCATGCAATAACAAAGGATAATTGTTGATCATCCGCACATTGTTATCTGCCAACAAATTTGGGAAAATCCTTTTGGTCACTTCCCTATTTTCCAACATATAAGAGACACCAGAAGGGGTTCTCAAATTGTCTTCCAGAATATAGAAAGTACCATCGTCACCTCTAATTAAATCTATACCTGCAATATGCACATAAATGTCAAATGGCACTTTAATGCCATATACTTCACGGGTAAAATGTGGACAGGATGCAATTAAATCGGCAGGGATCACACCATCTTTGACAATTTCTTGCTCATTGTAAATGTCTTTTAAAAAAAGGTTTAAGGCTTTGATCCTTTGTTGAATTCCTTTTTCAATATGATTCCATTCTGAACCAGTGATAATTCTTGGAATAATGTCAAAAGGAAAAATCCGTTCAATTCCCTCGTTTTCACTATAAACGGTAAAAGTGATTCCCTGGCTCATAAATAGTTCGGAAGCCAGTTTGTGTTTTTGTTCCAGCTCAGCCAAACTCAATTGGCTGCCGGTTTCATAGATAGAATAGTACTGTTGCCTTATTCCATCATTGCTTTTCATCTCATCCCAAATATGGGGCACGATGGGGTAATTGTTAAAGAGGGCCTCTCCCGTCATAAGCATTGTTTTGTATGGTCAGTTACAAAAAAAAGGTTGCAAGCCAGCCTATTAGGGCTTAGCGAACAACCTTCCTCAAATTAAGGATTAAATTGATTGGGCAATTATGAAATTGTAAACTGATAAAAAATCGGCATAAAAAATCGTCATTTCTCATCAAGCCTTGCCGATATTTTGCTACAAATTGCCTTGTTGGTGGTATCATATGGGGGAACATGGGGATAGTTTTGAAGGAGTTAAAGAAATACCCCACAAATGGTCTACTCCAACAGCATGGTCACTAATATCAGAATCGCTTCAGAGAAGGATTTTGATGATATTTTCCGGATCTGGCAGGATGGACAAAAATATGCCATCAATCCTGACCCCTTACGTGATGAATTGTTTATTAAAGAAGAACTGAAGGCACAATTAAAACAAAAAGACGCCCATTTTTTTGTGGCAGTTAGTACAGATGGACAAATTATTGGATGGCAATCATTGATACCATTGATCCACAATCCGCTCATGTCTAACAAAGTAGTTGAGTCAAGTACTTATATTTCTGATAAGCACTTGAATATGAATGTGGGCTATGATTTATTAAAATTTGCTTGTGGCTTTGCTAGGTATATTGAAGCAGAATTTATTTTTTCTTGGACCTTATCTACCAACAAACAATTAATCAGACTGGCTCAGAAATTGAATTGGCAGTTGATTGGAGAATTGCCCATCCCCAATAAAAATCCACACGCAGCTAGCATGTTGTACTATGTCTATAATGTGCCGCATTCAGAAAAATACTAATTCCCCCAATGGTCAATAAAAAAGCGGTCCAAATATTGGGCCGCTTTTTGTTTTTAGTTCAACCAAATCTTATTGTAAATCTAGCTTGATTTGCAATTCAGTGAATTGTTTGTCATCAATGGAACTAGGCGCGTCTAACATCACATCACGGCCTGAGTTGTTTTTAGGGAAGGCAATAAAATCACGGATACTTTCACTACCACCTAGAATAGCACAAAGTCTATCAAATCCAAATGCCAAACCGCCATGTGGCGGTGCACCATATTCAAAAGCACCTAATAAGAAACCAAATTTGTGTTGTGCTTCTTCTTCAGTCATCCCCAATGCAGCAAACATTTTTTCTTGTAGGTTGCGTTGGAAGATTCTGATAGAACCACCTCCAATTTCGTTACCATTTAATACCATATCATAAGCATTGGCCTTGATATTGGAATAGGGATGCTCTAAGTATTTTTCAGCATTTTCAATGACAGGATTGTTGTTGATCATGATCTCAATCTCATCCGGTTTGGGAGAAGTAAAGGGATGGTGTCTGGCCACCCAACGATTGTCTTCTTCTGCGTATTCAAATAATGGGAAGTCCATTACCCAAAGCAATTTGAATTCATCGTCCTTTCTAAAGCCCAAGCGCTTGCCCATTTCTAAACGCAATTCGCTGGTAGCTTTTCTAGTTCTTTCTTCTCTGCCAGCAAGGATCAATACCAAGTCACCAGCAACAGCACCAGCTGCATCTGCAATGGCTTTTAGTTTTTCTTCAGTATAGAATTTATCTACGCTGCTCTTATAAGTACCATCAGTATTACACTTGATATATACCAAGCCCTGCATGCCAATTTGTGGGCGTTTAACCCAATCAGTTAACTCGTCAGTTTGTTTGCGCGTGTACTCACTGCAACCAGGAGCGGCAATGGCCAAAACGGTTTCAGCATTATCAAACAAACCAAATCCTGCACCATTGATTAATTCTCCAGTAGCATGCAATTGACCACCCTTCAAGAAAGCAGATTTTAGATTGGCAATCTTCATTCCAAAACGAATATCAGGTTTGTCATTACCAAACTGCCACATGGCGTCTTCCCAGCTCATGCGTTCTACAGTTTCGGTGTAGTCAATATTCTTAACGTCTTTGAAAATGCGTTTTACCAAACCTTCAAACATGTTCAAAATGTCTTCCTGTTCTACAAAAGCCATTTCACAGTCTATCTGTGTAAATTCAGGTTGACGGTCTGCTCGTAAGTCTTCATCGCGGAAGCATTTTACAATTTGATAGTATCTATCATATCCACTCACCATCAGCAATTGCTTAAAGGTTTGTGGTGATTGAGGAAGCGCATAAAACTGACCAGGATTCATTCTAGAAGGAACCACAAAATCGCGCGCACCTTCAGGTGTAGACTTAATTAAAAATGGCGTTTCAATATCCATGAAATTATTTTCATGTAGATAGTTGCGCGTACTTCTGTTAACGGCATAGCGCAGTTCCATATTTTTTTTCAGTGCATTTCTGCGCAAATCCAAGAAGCGGTATTTCATGCGTAGGTCATCACCACCATCAGTATCATCCTGAATGGTAAATGGAGGCACGGCAGACTTGTTCAAGATTTTAAAACTACCAATGGCAATTTCAATTTCGCCTGTGGCGATGTTCGCATTCTTGTTACTGCGTTCCTGAACCTTACCAGTAGCTTGCAAAACAAATTCTCTACCCAATGGGTTGGCGTCTAGTACGCTATTCAATTCTTCTCCAAACAATAATTGGGTAATGCCATATCTATCGCGCAGATCCACAAAAGTAATGGCGCCAAATTTTCTAACGGTTTGCACCCAGCCTGCTAGGGTTACTTCTTGGCCGGCATGTGCCAGTCTCAATTCTCCACAAGTATGTGAACGGAACATAATAATTGGTTTGAAATGTCAATTCCCGAATAGCTATTCGGGCCGCAAATATAACCGAAAAGGGGCTGGAAAGGGCCAAAATGTTCGTCTAACTGTATCTTTGCCGCTCATGAGCAGCATTCCCGTTTCTAAATCTACCCACCGAATAGCGGTAGCCGTCTTTTTTTTCTTGGCAGGATTGAGCTTTGCCAGTTGGGCAAGTCGGATTCCAGATATCAAGCTTCATTTGGGTTTGAGTGAGGGAAGTTTGGGGCTGATTCTATTTGCACTGCCTACCGGAATCATGAGTAGTTTACCCTTTACTGGCTGGATTATCTCCAAATGGAGTAGTAGAACCATTTTGCTGATTGCATCTATTTTATACCCCCTAACCTTGGTCTTGATAGGGATGGTTCAAACCCCTATACAACTGGCAGGAACCCTGTTTCTGTTTGGTACTTGGAGCAATTTTTTCAATATTGCTGTGAACACACAGGCTATTGCTGTAGAACAACTCTATGGCAAAACCATCATGGCTTCCTTTCACGGGATTTGGAGTTTAGCAGGTTTTACTGGAGCAGCTGTTGGCACCCTGATGATCTCATTGGAGCTGGTCCCATTTTGGCATTTCTGTACTATTACTTCACTATCTATACCAGTAGTGTTATTGGCCAATAGGTATACGGTAAAACAAGACGCTCAAACTGGAAAACAACCCCTATTTGCCAAGCCAGATAAAACCATCTTACTCTATGGTTTGATTGCATTTGGTAGCATGGTTTGTGAAGGAACCATGTTTGATTGGTCCGGTGTCTATTTTCAAAAAGCAGTAGCAGCACCTACTCAATGGGTGACACTGGGCTATTTGTTGTTTATGGGAGCCATGGCCACGGGCCGATTTATTTCAGATAGATTTACCACCCGATTTGGCATCAAGCCCGTTTTACAAGCCAGTGGCGCGTTAATTGCAACTGGACTCATGTTATCCGTGATCTTTCCATACATCATTCCTGCAGGCATTGGATTTTTAATGGTAGGTCTTGGCGTGTCATCCGTGATTCCACTCATTTATAGTGCCGCTGGCAGATCCAAAACCATGAATCCTGGTGTTGCTCTTGCAGCAGTATCCACCATTGGATTTATTGGGTTCTTGCTAGGCCCACCACTCATTGGTAGCATTGCGCAAATTGCCAGCTTAAGATGGTCCTTTACTTTGATTGCATGCCTAGGGTTATTGATTACAGTGCTCGCAAAAAAAATGCACTGATTCCAGTGCATTTCTAAGTTGTATAGTATTCGTTTTTAGCCAATCAAGTGAGGCACAAAACGGCTTTTATTATCTGTAATTAAAGTATCTGCTTCTCTAATCCCCATACCAGCTGGTTCTTGACCAATGACCCAAGATCCAATTACGGGATAATGGTCACTGAAATTAGGTAGGGTAAAGAGTTCCTGATAAATATATCCTTCTGCACCATACTGCCCCTCTGTTTTAGCAAGCCCAATATTTTTCATCACCAAATCAATATTAGCACCCTCTCTAGAAAGGATGGGTTTCTTTACATAGTTACTCAATTTACCCTCTTCAAAGTAAGCCGGTAATAAATAAGGGCAGTTTGGATAGAGCTCCCACAAAATGGGTAGGATGGCTTTGTTAGACAAAATCATTTTCCAAGCGGGTTCAATCCAGAGTGCTTTGTTTTTGTCTTCTAACATGTTTTTCCCAAAGCTTTCACTCAGTAACCATTCCCAAGGATAGAGTTTGAATATGTTTTTGATGGGTTGGTTTTCCAGGTCAATAAATTCCCTGTTATCTGCGTCCCATCCAATATCATCAATAAAGATCAACTTGGTCTCCAATCCGGCTTGAATAGCGCAATCACGCAGGTATTCCGTATTGGTCAAGTCTTCCAGTGTTTCTTTTAAACAAGTGAAATGTAAAGGGCCTGGATTCAAATAGTTTTTCAAATATTTCCAGTACTCAATTAATTTTTCATGCACACTGTTAAACTGATCCTTGTCCTTGTCAAAATCTTTTAACCAAAACCATTGCACAATCCCAGCTTCATACAAACTAGTAGGCGTGTCTGCATTAAATTCCAACATTTTTATTTGACCATCTTTATAACAAAGGTCAAACCTGCCATAGATAGCAGGATGGTCTTCTGTCCATGATCTTTCAATCATGGGAATGGCCCAAGAAGGAATATTGAATTTGGCATAAAGCCCTTGATCCATTACGTGTTGCACAGCACCTAAGCAACAGTCATAAAGTTCAGCTGTAGCTTTTTCAATGGCCAAAATTTCTGACATCTCAAACTGATAATAGACTGATTCATCCCAATAAGGAACATTGGTAGTATGAAATCCAAAACCCAGTTTCTCCACTTCTGAAGGCCAATTATTTCTAGGTGTAATTTTTATTCTTTGCATGATTCAATTCTTAAGATGATACACTAAATCCACTTCTTCCAAATCCGCCACGGGTCACTGCGCCTTTAAATCCATTACTACCAATATTGGAGCTAGGGTGAATGGCACTAGAATAATATCCAGCGCGTTGGTAGGAGCCATTGTTATAATTACCATAAGGTCTAAACGCATAATACCAAAGCAGGGCCGTACCAATACCACCGTGGTGGTGCACCCTAGTATAAGGAGCCGTGCTATCACTTCTAATATGCACTTTGGCGTTGTCGTCCCAGTCATTTTTCTTGGGCTGGTTGCAACTTGCAAGGGTAGCAGTGATTAAGACCAATTGTATATAAGATGATTTCTTCATGTTGTTTACTTTACCGTAATATAGATTTCGTATTCTTTTTTCACTGTTACGTCTTTCATATCGCCATCGGCGTTTTCAGCAACAGTTCTTTTCATACCAAGACTAGGAACCGTGTCACGGTATTCAATGTTTTTGATAATGGCATTGTCTTTCCAAACAGCATGGGTAGTAATTAAGACATCGCGCAAGCTGTCTAATTGTTCTACTTTAACAGCGCTTTCAATGGCGCCATCTTTATTCACGGTGTTGGTAATGTCTTCGTTTTTTTCAGTGTCTTCACAGGAGATGAGCAGGAATAAGGCAGCAGCTCCTAGTATCGCAAGTACGATAGGTTTCATGTTGGTATACATCAATGTCAGTTTTTAAATTTGGTTGCGTGTTGGTCCTGTAGACCGCAATCCGCAAATAGGGTGTTCGCACTAAAGATAACCTGCGCTGGGCTGGAACTTCTTTTTGTGGAGCAAATTTTTTTGAGGATTGCTTTTGTAGTTATAGTCGGTGAATTTCTGGGGGTTTTACACGTTGACGAAAACGAGCAAAGAGAAATTCAATAATGTGGTTCATGTTTCATGGGAGCGAGGCTCCGTTTACTTTGATACAGTAAAGATATAGCGTAGCAACCCTTGCCACAAAGGGGATGTGGGTCAAACGGGACAGGCAATATCACCAGTGGTAAAGTATGTTTGATGAGTGGTAAAACAGTCAAAAAAAGCTGGAATTTGCTACAATGTTTCAAGTTCACTGGGATGGCGGGGCTTCCAATACCCATAATAAAAGCCCAAAATCAAGAGTCCAAGGGTAAAGGGAATTAGTGCTAAGTGCTTCATTGTCAACCCTCCCGGAATAGGATGAGTATCAAATCCCAAAAATTCACTGATCATCCAATAAGAGTTGGCGGTAATCCAAATGGTAATGGCCAGATTATGGCAAAGCTCAGACATATACTGTCTGGTTCTCCAGGCAATGATGATAGAAATAGCTAAAGTTGGTATGATCATGACAATGCCCAATGGTTTCCAAACCATACACCAAGCCACGTCTTTGAATAGCCAGAAAACAATATGAAGGTTTTCCATTTTCCGGTATTTCAAGGGAATATTGTAAGTGGCTGCTTGCTGTTCTTGGTTCATGCCTTTGATTTACAGTGAGCCACTAAAATAATTTTTTTCAGGCTTTAACGGCTTAAAATCTTTTTAAAGCGCTGCACATCGGCCAAGGGATGTAGGGGCGTTTGATGCAATAGGTACTCAGTAAACTGATGCCCAAAATAAGGAGACAAGGAACAACCCTTGGTTCCCATGCCATTAAAAACTCCAATGGCAGGATGCAATGGATGCAGACCCACAAAAGGTCTTCTCTCCATATTGGCAGGTCTTTCCGATGCCTGATGATCAACAATGGTATAGGGCAATTTGAGCCAGTGTTTCAATTGCTGATCTACTTTTTCTCTAAAAGCTTGGGTAGGTAAAAGGTCAGTAAAATTCCATTCATAGGTGGAACCAATCCACCAAAGATCATCCTGCCAAGGCACTAGGTTAATACCCTGTTTGTAAATATGATTTCTGGGTAAATCTGGAATAGATGCAAAAATGGCTTCCCCCTTATTTCTTGCATAAGGCAGCAAATGAAAATAGGGGTTCTCAAAACCATCCGTACCATCACAGAAAATGATTTTTTCTGATTCCCAATTTCTATAGCTAACGCGATGGGGCTCTACAACTAGTTCTTCCAATTGAAAATGGTCTTCTAACAAAGCACCTGTTGCTGCCAATTGTTTGCGCCAACCATTCATCATGGCATTAAGATCAATCAACAAACAAGGATTGATTTCACCAATACCAAATGGAAAATCAAAATAGCTTCTCCATTGGTCTAGATTTTCTGGCACTTGCAGGTATTCTCCTTCTTCTGGAAGTCTTTCTCTAAAAGCCAATTCCATTTGAGGTGTGGGATGAAAGTCTAGGATATTACACTGGCGGATTAAATCTTTCCCAAGTTCTTTTCCCAATTGGGTATAAGCCTCCCAAGCAAAGGGAAGGAGTTTTTCAATTTCCCATGTGCGCACCATTCTTCTTCCTGTAACTGGGTTGATTACACCACTGGCCAATTTGGTAGAACTATTGGGTCTGGATTGGTCAATCACCAATACCTTTTTTCCAGCTTTACTTAAATTCCAACTTAAGAAAGTACCGCAAAGACCTTGACCAACAATAATATAATCCACCTGCATTTGGCAAATTTCGGGTTTAATCTTTTAACTGTGGCATCATTCCTGAACCTGCAAACGAATGCCTTCTGAATGTGCATTAAAACCTGGGGCATACAAACATTGAATATTGGCAATACCCGCGGAGAAATCACCCAAATGGGTTAAGAAAACTGGATAGTCAAAAACATAAACGCCTTTTGAAATTTTGTCAAAATAGAAATGGGTAGATGCATCAGTGGTGTTTTCATAATAACCCAAACCACCCTGCCATTTATAACCACTCAAAGCATTGATGGGTTCCATACCAGCGGCCCTGCTATCTTTTAAATGCATATATTCTAAATCCCTATCCGTGTTAATGGTTAAACGTATAATTAATCTGTCACCAACATGCATGGGATTGTTGTCATCAACAGGCACCAAGATCTTACCCTTGTCTCCATGTTGTTCTACCAATAATTGTTTTTGAATTTTCAAACTGGTATTGGCATTGGTAATTTGATCCATGTTCTCAAAATACTGCCAGTAAATATTGCCCCAGGCTGGTTGATTTGATTTTTTGGTACTACTATTTTGGGATCTGATACTTACTTGAACCTTACCCATATCTGTACTCATTTTTGCTCCATCAATCCTTTGCTGAAAATAGCCTGTACCAGCTTCGGTTGATAATTGCTTGGAATCCAAAACCGTCTTGCCCAATTGAATTCGAACAGTTCGTTGATCATCTAACCAATTGGTGCCGCTCATTAAGAAAGCATAGCAAACATCGGCTGTGCCCATAGCATTACCCCAATAATTGGTTTGCTTATTCAGGATTAACCAAGTCTTCATGGCACTCAAAGGTTCTTGTAATTTTGATGCCTTTCCCGTTTCCGTCAATTCAGCGGTCATGGTAGCAACCCTAATCACGGTAGCCATTTCAGAGCCCTGCCAATAATATTGGTTAGGAATTTTCCAATACATACCTTTTTCCTTGCTTTGCACAGCATTTTCAAGAATGGCAGGAACCAGTTTGTCAAAGACGAATGCGTTTTCTTTATTGCGATAATACACTTGGGCCAACAAAGCTTTTTCTTCTATCCCCAATCTATTCCAGCTAGTTCTTCCAAGCTTCAAATAAAACTGTTGAGCTTTGGCATTATTGATTTGAATTTCGCCATAAAAACTGCGCATAAATAAATACTGAATATGCCAATAGTTTAAACCAGCTTTTGCAAAATCAAATTTGCGACTCACCAATTTTTCATATTGTGTTAGAAATACAAGGTCTAGGTATGCCACTGCTTTTAAGAGCATGGGTTTTAAACGTATGGCTAGATCCGGTGTTATGGCTCCCAGACTTTTTAATTGACCAATACGTGTTAACACCAAACTGGTCATATAAGGATTTGTCCATCCGCCTTTAAACCAGGCAAAACCACCTTCAGGTAATTGTAGTTCTAATAATTGTTTTAGTTGGCTTTCTTGATCTTCTGCTAGTCTGGCCAGATTAAACAATTGGGCCAGGGCCTGCATCTGTTCAGTCTCGGACTTGGCTTCCATTACCCAAGGTGTTTCTTCTAATAAAACCTGTTTGAGGGCTTGATTTTTTTGCAAATTAGAAACCAAGGATGCGCTGTCTTTTTTCCAGTCTTGATAATAGGCTTTGATCTTGGGGTATTTATTTAAGATCTGAGCAGCCATGGCATTGGCATAAAAACGATTGATTACCGTTTCAATACACTGGTCATTACCTTCCTGCAAATAAGGCAGGGCTTTAACCACATACCAAGCGGGATTGCTACTGAATTCAACGGTTAAGGATTCATTACTTGCACTGGCACTTTGTTCCTGTAATAATTTTTCAAAACGCAGATTGACCGTTGTGTCACCCATGGTATGAATAGGAAGCGTTTCTGTAACCAACTGTCTATTACTCAAAACTGGAATGGTTTGTTCTTCTCCATCGCTATAGTTGCCTGCTCTAGCAACTACCCTCCAGATCAATGGCTTGTTATAGGTATAAGGAATTTGTATTGGAAATTTTACTGGACTATTTTGTCCTGCTGCTACCGTAAAATATTGGGTAGGAAAAATATTTTGAAACCACCCATCTACGGAGGTATTGGTGGCGGGATCAACTAGTTCTAGTGTTACTTGTCCAGTTAGTTCTTTATCACTCAGATTTGCAATTCGGGTACTAAATTCCAATTTGTCTCCTTCTCTAAAAAACCTTGGTGCATTGCTTTGAAGCATCAAAGTCTTTTGTGTTTGAATAGTGGCACTTTCATACCCCGTACTCAAATCCTTAGAATGCGCAAAGCTTTGCCATTTCCATTTGGTTACCGCATCTGGCATGGTAAAACTAAACTGGTATTTACCACTGCTGTCTGCATGTAATTCAGGAAAAAAGAAAGCCGTTTCAGAAAAATTCTTTCTTATCACCAATTCATCCACCGGATTTTTACCGTCTTTAACCACCCTGCCGTTAACAATATGTTCTCCTGTTTTTGGATCAATCATATCTACTGTGGTGTAGACTTTGTCATAGGATTCTTCCTGTACCGGACTATCATTGTTTTGAGGTGTTGAAGCAGTGCCTCTAAGGGTAATGTTTACTGATTTTGCCTGTTTTTGATTGTTTCCCGTAACTACCACTTCATTTAGTGCCCCCATTTCAAAGTTGCGGGTTAAGTAATATTGTGGATTTAAACCCAAGGATAATTGATCATAGATTATGACCTTTTCTCTTTTAGCAACATATTCACTAATCCGGTTTTGCTGTCCATTAACTTGATAAAAATTTTGGTAACTATTCCATCCTTTGGCAAAATTTGGTTTCTGCCATAAATTAGGAAATCCCCAGCGATGTGGTTTTATGGCGTCCAGTGAAGCATCATACATGGAGCTAAGCATTTCTGCAGCCTTTTGTTCTCCTTTCGCGCCCATTAATTCAATGGTCCATTTTTCTTGAGAACCTGGCTCGGTTTTATTTCTATAACTGCTATAATGAATACTTAATTCTTTGTTCCTCCAAGGAACTTCTATTTTATGTTCTTGGTAGTAAACACGATTATCAAAAATATAGATGGCTGTTTTGACAAATCCACCTCTGTCAGACTCTTGAATTTTCAAATTTTGGCTATAAAATCCATTTTGAATAATACTAGGTTCAATAGCCTTTCTTTTATTGCCATAATATGTTTCTTGAATTAGATATACTTTCTTGGGTAAAATATGGTTGATTAAAAAAAGACTGTCTCCAGGTTGATAATCTTTTTCTTCTAAGTAAGATGTTTGTTGTAAATAACTGCTTTCATTTAAGTGTTCTTGATCAAAAATTTGGATATAGCTGGTATGTGTAATAGTGTGTCCAATATTATCTTTGCTGGACGCAACTAATGCATAAAATCCTCCTTTTAATTTTCCAGCAGTCAATTGTAAATCTTTTGTGTCACTAGATTCTAAAGTGGTATCAAAAATGCTGGCTGTCTTCTCCCAAGTAGTAAATTCTGTTTCATGATCGTATTCATCCGTTGGAAAATATTTCCAAAAGGTTTCTTTATCCATCAATCTTAGATCGGGTTTGCTCCAATACCTATTTCGAAACATTTTTCCAGGTTGTTTCAGTGGTTGAATTTGTAAAAGCAATTTGGCTTTTATAGGTTGTTCATTCAGATTTTTAACTGAAATATGTATACTCAACGAGCTATCTGAATTTGTTAGTTTTTTATGTTCTACACTGAGATAGCGATCAGTATACCCAACAGATACTAATGATGTGCCTGTTTTACTTTCTCCATTAGGGTCAGTGGCATCAACTGTGATGATGTATACATAAATAGGTTGGTAATTAGAATCAAGGGTTGGGTCTGGATTAGCCTTAAAATTAATATTACACTTACCCAATTCATTGGTATTTAATTCGCCATTAGATATTTCAAAGGGTGATTTATAAGGGAAACCAGAACTGCGATAATCGCTGAAAGAGGGTTTTACTAGTCGCATCACCCGATATTTAACTTTAACGTTGTTTAAGCTATTGCCTGCATAAGCCTTTAAGTTCAATGGAACTGTAATGGAATCATTTAGACGGTATGCTTCTTTTGGGGTTTCAAAATTCAAAAAGAAGCTTGGACGTTTGTATTGTTCCACCCGAACATTCGCATTGCCAATGCCATTGTTTTTTGTAACTAGTTGGTAGTTCCCATTTAATCCCTTTTCAGGTAATTGAAATTGCCCATGAAAACTGCCATATTCATTGGAGACTATTTTTATAGAATCAATAATTTGATAATTAACATCTCTTAATAAGATGATGCAACTGTCTTGAATTACCAATTTGCTTTGTCTGCTATTATAATCTTCTGTGGTGATAATTCCTTTGAAAAATAAGGATTGTCCGGGTCGATAAATACTTCTATCTGTGAAAAAGAAAATTTGTTTCTTTTCTTTCTCATATTTAATCTGATTGCTTGCATTACTGATTGGATCCAAACTGAGATAATGGTATTCTGTAGACTGATAATGGTCTTTGCCAAAATCAATTTGTACACGCAAGTATTCTGAAGATCGATTAACTTGAAAATGTATATATCCGTTTTTGTCTGTTCTGTATTCAGCAGTTTTATTCCATTTTCCATTAAAGGTTCCATTCTGATTTCTTTCTTGTAAATAGGTACTTACCAAGGCATTATTTAGAGGCATTCCTGTGGTTCTATCTAGCACATAAAAGTCTTGATCTTGTTGTAGATAACTAATATTGGATACTTGAAAATTTTGCAGTGATACAGGATAGCTGCTATCTCTAAAATCCTTATCTGTTGAACAAAGTAATGTGTAAGCGCCAACAGGTAAACCCTCTACTTTCATTTCTGTAGAATGCGATTGGTAATCCTTTGTTGCAGGTAATTCTTGTTCAAAAGACTTATAAGCAGATAGTTTACAAGCTATTTTAATTAATTCATTACTTGGATAAGCTTCTCTCAATCCGCTTTGTTGATCTGATTGAATAATTCTAAAGTATAGTTTGTTGGTATTTTTAAATTGCAACAAAACCCTAAATGGCTTTTCCGGAATATTCACCCTTTCTGTTTGGGTATTGATGCTTATAACTTGAATGGATTTTTTCAAAGTTTCCATTTCTAAACTTGCTGGATGTTCTTTACCAAAATTGCTTTCTGCCGTTTCAATGATTTTTATGGCTTCAACAAATTTCCACCTTTTACTACTGTCATAATTTGTTGCATAACTGGAGGCCTCATTAGCATATTTTTGTGCCAATACATACCATGCTTTTGCGGCAAAGGGATCAGAAGATAAATTAGTAGTAATAAATTGGATGGCTTCTAATTGGGCAGTTTCTTTTTGAGCAATATTACCGTTTTGATACACCCAATTAATTCGCTCAAGATCAACATTAATTAGTGCTGAGGGTCTCTTGTCTTGTATATGAAAACGAATTAGTTGTTGGAAAATCTGTAAACTGATCCAGTAATGAGAATTACTGTCAACGGTATTAAAATTGGCTTGACTAAAAACTTCATAATTGGCCAAAGCCTTTGGATCACGAATGCTATATGGCTCCAAGGGTTGATTAATTCTGCCTTCTTGAGATTTGAAAAAATCCAATGCATCATGCGCCATGACATCAAAAAGGGTTGGTCTTAGTGATTGTGCGTTTCCTTTGATAAGTAGTGGAGCAAAATCATTTAAATTAGTGTTGATTAGCTTGTTTGTTGGTCTAATAGCAGCTAAATAATTTTCTTGAATTTTTTGAAAGAGGTCTGTAAATGCCCAGGTTTGAATATCTTCTTTATTGGTTTCTTTGCTTGCAGTTCTATTATATAATTTGCTACGGTTATTGTAAAAATAATGCCTCAATTCTTTGGCAATCATCAAGTGATACATTGACCTAAACACACTGTCCTTTGTGCCATCCAATTTGGACTCTAGCGTTTTGATGCGTTGATTAATATCCGTTTCAGTAACTCTGTCTTCCAGTTTCAATTGATAGACCAAGGTTTTCAATTGCTGCACCTGATTGCCTGCTTGAATACTTTGCGATTCCAATAGTTTGACTTTGCCCAAGGCTGACTTAGTTAGGTTTAAATTGATCAAACTATCTATCTCTTTCCATTGCTTGTTGTATTCTAAGGTTGGGGCTTGTGCAAATAGCCATCCAGATACCAACAAACATCCTATTCCTATAATCAGTTTTTTTAAAAGCATAGTTTCTATTTTACCACTGGCAATTATGATGCAAATCTCTCGGTCTTTGCACAAACGAAAATACCCATTAACATTCTCTTATGGGTAGGCAATAAAAAATCCCGGTCTTTTGGACCGGGATCAATATTCAAAAGGTTGAATCTTATTTTTTCAGAGCAGCTGCCATGGTAATACCAATATCAGCTGGGCTAGCAACTACTTCAATACCACATTCTGCCATAATCTTCATTTTGGCTTCTGCAGTATCATCGGCTCCGCCAATAATAGCTCCTGCGTGACCCATACGGCGTCCGGGAGGCGCTGTTTGACCAGCAATGAATCCTACAACTGGTTTGGTCTTATTGTCTTTGATCCAACGAGCTGCATCGGCTTCCATGCTACCGCCAATTTCGCCAATCATGATGATACCGTCAGTTTCTGGATCGTTCATCAACAATTCAACCGCTTCTTTGGTAGGAGTTCCAATAATGGGGTCTCCACCAATACCAATAGCTGTGCTGATTCCCAAACCGGCTTTCACCACTTGGTCTGCAGCTTCGTAAGTAAGGGTGCCGCTTTTAGAAACAATCCCAATACGGCCTGCTTTGAAGATAAATCCTGGCATGATACCCACTTTGGCTTGTTCTGCGGTAATCACACCTGGGCAGTTTGGTCCAATTAAACGGGTGCTAGTGCCTTGTAAGAAGTTTTTCACTTTCACCATATCCTGAACAGGAATGCCTTCTGTGATACAAACTACTAGTGCAATCCCTGCATCAGCAGCTTCCATAATAGCGTCTGCGGCAAATGCTGGTGGTACAAATATGATACTCACATTGGCGCCGGTTTTTTTAACCGCATCGGCCACTGTGTTAAAAACTGGCTTGTCCAAATGGGTGCTGCCACCTTTACCAGGTGTAACGCCACCAACCACATTGGTTCCGTATTCAATCATTTGGGTGGCATGGAAAGTACCTTCCGTACCAGTAAATCCCTGAACAATGATCTTAGAGTCTTTATTAACTAAAACTGCCATGACTATTAAAAATTTGCGGCAAAAATAGGTGAAAACCGTTAAGTCTTTGGGTAAAGCACCCTAAACTTTGGGAAATTTTGCGCAAACGTTCACTTCTTGTTTTTACAATTTGTAAAATGCTCGGCTGTCCTTGCCGTTTTTACAACTCACTTTTAGGTAATAAGGCCCTTTTGGTAAAAATTCAGTATTGATTTCCAATACATTATTACCCTGAATGAGCTGCTTGGTCAAAGTCTTTTTCAATTGACCATAGATATCATAGATAGAAACCTCGGTATCCGTTTGGTTATTCCTGCTCCAGATGGTCAGGATCATTCTGTATGCCACCGGATTAGGGTTAATGCTCACAATTCGGATATAGTCATTTGGCGCCTGTGGCAAATTGGTACTGTCTTGCAAAATCACTGGCTTGCACAATTCAGCCTCGCAACCATTGGCTGTTTTTACTTTTAAACAGGCAGTGTAAGCGCCTTGAATGGGGTATTCTTTCAATGGTTTCACCTGATTGCCGGTTAAAGTAGTATTATCTCCAAACCTCCAAGTTCTTGATACAATACTATCGTTGGCTGCGCTACTCAAACTGCTGTTAAACTGTACTTTTTTGGTTCCATTTCTTTCTGCACTGAATTGTAGTTGAACCGCACAAGGTGGATTGGGGATTTGAATGGTTACAGCGTATTTACTTTCACAGCCAAGTTTGGTTTTGATATAGAGAATCACTGTGTAGGATCCTCCTCTTGTATAGGTATGAGGTGGGTCAATCCTGTTTCCATCCTGAATGCTAGACCCATCTCCAAAGATCCAGTATCGGTTGATAATGCTATCTCCGGCACCAGCCATCGCGTCAGCACTATTGAATTTAACCTGATTTTGTTCTTGTTTAAATTGGAAGAAGGCACGGCAATTGGTTGGAACGGGTAGAGGGGTTGTGGCTTTAATGACCACTGAATCCGTATACCTGCTTTCACATCCACTCTTGGTTGCAATGGACAAATACACTTGATAGGTACCTGGTTTGGGAAACACCAATGTTGGATTTTTGACATTTGATCCAAATTGAATAGCAGTATTCCCCTGCATGTAAAACCAAGTTCTTCTTATAATGGTATCAGCAGAATTGGCTCCCGCCGATTTTTCACTATTGAAATTGACAACACTATCTTTTACACTAAAACTAAAGTAGGCTTTGCAGGTAGTAGGCGGAACACTGTCTTTAATATTAAAACTTATACAGTATTTGCTTTCACAACCAGCCTTGGTTTTGATATATAAACATGCCTGGTAAGAGCCAGCGTTTAAATAATCATGGCTAGGGTCAACCCTGTTGCCAACTAGTATTGAACTACTGTCTCCAAAGAACCAAGACCTGCTGATAATGCTATCTCCAGGGCCTGAAGCAGTTGATTCAAAACTATTGAATTTGACCGTTTTTCCCGTAATGTTGATGGCAATAATGGCTCGGCAATTGGTTGGAACAGGTGAAGTTGTAACACATACCACAAAATTGCTTTCCACAACGTTGTTAAGTGTAACATTGGGGTCATTGATTAGCATGGTCCCGTTACAGTTTTCTACGGCAATTTTTAGTTTGCGAATATCGCCGCCAAGGCATTTTAGGGTATCTATATAAAAGCCATTGGGATTGGTCAATACAGTATGAGTAATATAGCAGCCGGAAGCACTATTCACGCTATCGGTAGCAATCAATACTTTTTTATTGGCAATGGGATTTTTATTGGCGTCTTGAACTGTTCCTTTTACAATAACAGTATTGGCAAGTGCAGTATTGAAAATCAATAAGCAGCAGATGGCAAGTGAACCGAGGATATTTTTCATGACCATAAGTTTTGGTAAAAAATAGATACGGCTCGTTTTCAAAATGCAGCTTGGTGGCCAGATAATGCCAGAAATTCTATTGTTATGCTTGTTTTTGAAAGTCAATCCTTACTTTTGCGCCTGCTTAAACAAGAATAAAAAACTATAATTATGGCAAATACAGCCGACATCAGCCGTGGAATGATCCTGAAATTAGACGGAAGTCTGTATTCAGTAGTGGAATTTGGAGAAAACAAGACAGCCCGTGCAGCCGCAAAGGTTTGGGCCAAATTGAAGGGTGTTGACAACAAACGCTCTATTGAAAAGACTTGGAACAGTGGTGAAACTGTTTATCCTGTTAGGGTGGAAAAGAAAGCTTTCCAATACCTCTACAAGGATGAAAGCGGTTATAACCTAATGAATAATGAAACTTTTGAGCAAATTGCCCTTGGTGAAGAAATGATAGACGCTCCTCAGTTCTTAAAAGACGGATCTGAAGTGTTTGTATTCATCAACACGGAGACTGAATTGCCTATTGGTGCAGAATTACCCGAGAAAATTGTTATGAAAATCACTTATTGTGAACCAGGTCTTAGAGGCGATACCGCAACTAGGGCTTTAAAAGCGGCTACTGTAGAAGGTGGTGCTACCGTAATGGTTCCTTTATTTGTAGAAGATGGAGAGTTGATTCGCGTAAACACCAAATCTGGTGAATATGTAGAAAGGGTTAAAGAATAATTCACTGGAACTCATACAACAAATGGCGGCTATTGGCTGCCATTTGTCATTTAAACAGGGTAATTTTTGGTGCCGGAACTAGTTGTCCCCATTTTAAAGAAAATAGCCATTTTTACCAAAAAAGGGCTATTTTGCCCCCCGATTTGACCTAAATCAACCGTTTTTTTATCAAAAACCTGCCGTTTATGGACTTAAAGCAAATTCACGAATTGATCAAAATCATCAATAAAAGCAATATTGGTGAGATAAGTATAGAAGATAAAGATGGTAAGGTAACCATCAAGCAAAAAGAAGAGCCAGCTGTAACTGTTACCGCCGCTCCAAGTCATCAAGTGTATACCACTGCCCCAGCTCCAGTAGCGGCTTCAGCTCCAGCTGCTGCACCTACCGCTGCCGTTCCAGAAGCTGCACCCAAGGCAGATAACCTGATTACTATTAAAAGTCCTATGATTGGAACATTCTATCGTAGGCCTTCTCCTGATAAACCCATTTTTGCTGAAATTGGAACTGAAGTAGCTCCTGGCAAAGTGGTTTGTATTATTGAAGCCATGAAACTGTTCAATGAAATTGAAAGTGAAGTAAGTGGTACCATTGTCAAAATTTTGGTGGATGATGCAAGTCCAGTAGAATATGACCAGCCCTTGTTCTTGGTGGAGCCAGCTAAATAGTAGCTCCTGCTTTATTTTTTCATCAAATTGAATCCATGTTTAAAAAGATATTGATTGCCAACCGTGGTGAAATTGCCCTACGCGTGATAAGAACTTGTAGGGAAATGGGTATCAAAACCGTTGCGGTCTACTCAACAGCTGACAAAGACAGTTTGCACGTAAAATTTGCCGATGAGGCAGTTTGTATTGGTAAACCTCAGAGTTCAGATTCTTACCTGAATATTCCTCATATTATGGCTGCTGCCGAAATTACCAATGCTGATGCTGTGCATCCTGGTTATGGATTTTTAGCAGAAAATGCCAAGTTCTCTCAGATCTGTGCAGACCATGGCATTAAGTTTATTGGTCCTACTCCTGAGATGATCAATAAAATGGGAGACAAGATTACCGCCAAAGAAACCATGATCAAAGCTGGTGTACCTGTTGTGCCAGGTGGTGAAGGTTTATTAGAAAGTATTGAGGAAGCAAAGGAATTGGCCAAAGTTGTTGGCTATCCTGTCATCCTTAAAGCAACTGCTGGTGGTGGGGGTAAAGGAATGCGCGTGGTTTGGAATGAAGCAGAAATTGAAAAAGCCTATACCACTGCTAAAATTGAAGCAGCAGCTTCTTTTAAGAACGATGGTATTTACATGGAGAAATTTGTGGAAGAACCCCGTCACATTGAAATTCAAGTAGCCGGTGACCAATATGGTAATGTATGTCATTTGAGTGAGCGCGATTGCTCTATTCAAAGACGTCACCAAAAATTAGTAGAAGAATCTCCTTCTCCTTTTATGACACCAGAGCTTAGGCATAAAATGGGAGAAGCCGCTATTAAAGCAGCATCTGCCATTAATTATGAAAGTGTTGGTACCATTGAGTTCTTGGTTGACAAGCATAGGAATTTCTACTTCATGGAAATGAATACGCGTATTCAAGTAGAACATTGCGTAACAGAAGAAGTTGTCAGCTTTGACCTTATTAAGGAGCAGATTAAAATAGCCATGGGAGAAAAAATTTCTGGAAGAAATTACGAACCCCAAATGCACGCTATTGAATGCCGTATTAATGCGGAAGATCCTTATAATGACTTTAGACCATCACCCGGTAAAATTACCGTATTGCACACCCCAGGTGGGCATGGTGTAAGGGTAGATAGTCATGTATATGCAGGTTATGTGATTCCTCCTTATTATGATAGTATGATTGGTAAATTAATTACCGTTGCTCAGACTAGGGAAGAAGCTATTGATACCATGTATCGTGCTTTGAGTGAATACGTGATTGAGGGTGTTAAAACCACCATTCCTTTTCACTTGCAATTGATGCAAAACGAAGATTTTAGAAAAGGGAATTTCACAACCAAATTCTTGGAATCCTTCAAAATGAAATAAACATTGGGGTCCCCCCTTTGCAGATATTCTTGTTAACCGAATAGTCCCCGCCACAACGGGGATTATTTATTTATAACCTGTTCTGGATAGAGTTGGTTCTCCTTGAAAAAGTTGATGGCCATGGCTAATTGATCATCGGTAAGGCCACTAGCCTTATGGCGATTCTCTCTGACTTGATACATGGCAACTGTTTTGCGAATTCTATTAAAATCCGTTTCGGGTATAGCTGAAATGGCTAATGCTTCTTTTTGTTTATAGAACTCTGTCTCAAATATCATATCGGCCTGACGGCCATTAATGCCTAATTTGTCAATCAATGATTTTCGATATTTGGTCTTCATTAATTGAAGTGCTCTGGCCAAACTTAAAGTATCATAGGCTTTGTTATAAGATAAGGTAATGGCTTCACAAGGCGTTGGATGCTCATCCCGATTCTTTTTGAATTCTGCCAATGATTTTAATTGCTGATCAGACAATTTTAAGGCCTTATATCTTTTAATCACTTCTTTGTCTAATTCTCCCTTAGTAGCAAATACTTCGTTGGTATTGTTCTCTACACTTATGAGTTCCTTGGTGGCCCAAAGGTCAATATCTCCAATTTTATTAGCTACGTCTTCAGCTATATTAAACTGTTTCATCAAAGCCTGTTTATCGCAATAGCCAAATAGTTCTCTCTGTTCCTCGGGTGTTCTATTTTGAGCCATTCCCATATGGGCAACCAAAACAAAAGCTAGTAAGATGGAACAGATTTGATAGACCTTTTTCATAACTGATATTTATAAAATTGAAAATACAACAACCAACCTATATAAAACAAGAAGGCACTCCCTAGGAAGTGCCTTCTTAACATCTTGTTTAGGTATGAGCTTATTTTTTGCCTCCACCGCCACGTCCACCGCCACCACCTGGGCCGCGTTGCATAGACATAGATTCAATTACTTTTTTAGCCAAGTCAGCAGGCAATGCTTTTTCCAAACGCTTGTTACGTTCGTCAGTCATAGCTTTCATCAAAGTAGGTCTGTCAGCTTCACTTGCTTCTCTTAATGCCATCATTTTAGGACGCATGTCATTGTTAATAGCAATTACAGAGTCAACTTGAACGTCATTAAGACCCATGCCTTTGTACCTTTCTTTCATCATAGCGGCACGTTGTTCAGGAGTCATTTGCTGACCACCACCTGGAGGCTGAGCCATCAGGGTGTTAAAGGAGCAAACCAGCACTAATGCTAGCAATGCAATAAATTTTTTCATACTTGGAGTTTTTAGTTTGATAACAGATTCAAGTTAGGAAATCATTTTCTTTCAAAAGGAATTATCGGTGGAATGGTATTTTTTCCCGACCAGTAACTGTTAAAAAAAAGCCCTGAACCAGAAGGAACAGGGCTTTTTCACTCAAGTCAAAAACAATTATCTCAATAATAACATCTCACGGTATTTAGGCAGGGTCCAGATTTCATCGTCTACCAATGCTTCCAATTTGTCAACATGGTAACGGATCAAATCAAAGTAAGTAGCCTTAACCTTGCTTTCATAAGCAATGGCTTTTTCACGAGTATCAGAAATGTTGTTGGCAACTTTTCTAGCTTCTACCATGGCCAATACATTCTCGTGAACCACTTGAATGTGCTCACTTACTTGTTTCAGTAAGCTCAATTGACTAGCATAAGCTGCTTCTGGTAAACCAGCTTCTTTAAGACCATTCACGTTCTTCAACAGATCGTTTTGGTATTTGATAGCAGCAGGAATAATATGATTCAAAGCAAGGTCACCAATAATACGGCCTTCAATTTGAACTTTCTTCAAGTAGTTTTCCAGTTCAATTTCATGACGCGCTTCCAATTCAATATGGTTGTAAATATTGTTGGATTCAAATAGGTGTTTGGCTTTATCAGTAGTCAAAGCATCAAATGCCAAAGGAGTAGTCTTCACGTTAGGAAGACCTCTTCTTTCTGCTTCTTTAGCCCACTCTGCACTGTAACCATCGCCTTCAAACAAAACTGTTTTGCTTTCAACAATGTATTTCTGAATCACATGCATGATAGCAATTTCTTTCTTGTCACCTTTTTCAATCAAAGCGTCTACGTCTTTCTTGAATTGCTTCAATGTAGCAGCCATGATAGTATTCAAAGTAATCATTGGATTAGCACAGTTTGCAGTTGAACCAACAGCGCGGAATTCAAATTTATTACCAGTGAATGCAAAGGGAGAAGTACGGTTACGGTCTGTATTATCCAATAACAATTCAGGAATGCTACGGTGTAAATCTAATTTCAAGATAGCTTCATCTTGTTCGTCAAATTTATCACCAACCCTTGACTCAATATCTTCTAATACTTTGGCCAAGTATTGACCAACGAATACAGAGATAATGGCAGGAGGAGCTTCATTGGCACCCAAACGGTGGTCGTTACCTGCAGAAGCAATTGAAGCACGCAGAATATCAGAATAGTCATGAACAGCTTTAATGGTATTGACAAAGAAAGTCAAGAACATCAAGTTAGTTTTTGGCGTTTTTCCTGGAGCCAACAGATTTACACCTGTGTCAGTAGCCAAACTCCAGTTATTGTGCTTACCACTACCGTTGATACCAGCAAATGGTTTCTCGTGTAACAATACGCGCAAGTGGTGTCTTTTAGCAACACGGCTCATGATGTCCATCAACAAGATGTTGTGGTCAACAGCAATATTTACTTCTTCAAAAATAGGAGCACACTCAAACTGAGCTGGTGCAACCTCATTGTGACGTGTACGTAAAGGAATACCTAATTTGTAAGCTTCAGTTTCGTAATCACGCATAAATGCATAAACTCTTTCTGGAATAGAACCAAAATAATGGTCTTCCAATTGTTGGCCTTTTGCAGGAGCTGCACCAAATACGGTACGACCAGCTTGAACCAAGTCAGGACGGGCATTTGCCAAACCTTCATCAATCACAAAATATTCTTGTTCCCAACCTAAGGTTGCAGTAATCTTAGTAACGTTTTTGTCAAAGTAGTTAGCTACTTCAACCGCAGATTTGTTCAAAGCTTCTAGTGCTTTTAACAATGGTGCTTTATAATCCAATGATTCTCCAGTGTATGAAACAAAGATGGTAGGAATACAAAGGGTCTTACCATGTCCAATTTCAATGATGAATGCTGGAGAAGAAGGGTCCCAAGCTGTATAACCACGTGCTTCAAAAGTAGCACGGATACCACCATTAGGGAAAGAAGAAGCATCAGGTTCTTGCTGAATCAACGCGGCACCGTCAAATTCTTCAATAGCAGTTCCATCACTTTTCAAGGTGAAGAAGCTATCGTGCTTTTCAGCAGTAGTTCCAGTTAAGGGTTGAAACCAGTGTGTAAAGTGTGTTACACCTTTTGATTCAGCCCAAGCACGCATGCCATTGGCAATGCTACCAGCTACACTACGATCAATTTTTTTGCCACCTTTGATACTAGTTACAAGGCTTTTGTAAGCTTCATCGCTCAAAAACTCTCTTGCGGTCTTGATAGTGAATACGTTTTCACCAAAAATTCCGGTGACTTTGGTACTACCGGCAGCATTTACTGCACCGGAATCAGCCGTAAGGCTCTCAATTGCTTGAAATCTAAGTGACATATTTTATTGATTTTGTGACACGAAAATACGTGAATCAATTAAAAAAAATGTCAGATGATTTAAAAAAACACAAAAAAAGACGCAAAATCTTGGAAAATCAATAGATATAAAAATTAGTAAATATAATCTTTACTTACCCCTAATTATTAGCAAATATCCCACTTATATTATTGATTAATAATTATTAAAGTATAGTAAATATAATAATTTAAAATCATAATGTTTAAGCCATAAAAATTTTATTAAATATAATTTATGTTGAATTTGAAAATTTTGAACGGCAGAAAATCTAAAATATTGTGGCTGTAACATTTTTTTCATTGAACCGTATCAGGTTAAACAACCAAAAAGAAACAAAATGACTAAAATCTTAATCGCCGCCTGTTTATTAATTGGAATCCAAGCAAATGCCCAATGGGGATGGGAAAAAATTGAAGGAAATGGTCAGTTGAAGAAAGAAAACAGACCAGCTGGAACCTTTACAAAAGTTGCATCGTCCGGATCTTGGGATGTAATGATGGCATATGGATCCGAAAATAGTATCCAGGTAGAAGGCGATGAGAACTTGCTTCCTTATATAGAAACCAAGATAGAAGATGGAAAATTAAATATCCGCAGTAAGAAAAATGTCAATATCCGTTCAAAGAACAAAATTGTAGTCTATGTGATCCTTCCTTCGCTTACCGGAGTGTATCTTTCTGGCAGTGGTGATATGATTGGAAAGGGCAATTTTAGTAATGATAGCAAATTGAGTTTGGCAGTCTCTGGTTCTGGTAACATTAAACTAGAGATCAACAATGCCAAATCTGTTGATTGTAGTATTGCTGGGAGTGGTAAAATTCAAGTTTCCGGGAAAGCAGAAACACTTTTAACAAGTATTAGTGGAAGTGGTACGGTGGATGCTTATAGCTTATATACCAATGAAGTAACTGCAAGAATTAGTGGTAGTGGAAGCGTGAAGGTTTTTGCCAATAAATCAATTGACGCGAGCATTAGTGGCAGTGGCGATGTTCATTATAAAGGAGCTCCTGAAAGCATCCAAAAAAAGACAGCTGGAAGTGGAAGGGTAGTAAAATCAGAATAAGTCTTGCCTCATTGCGGTACTTTCTTACCTTCGCGCAGTATGGAAATCACAGCTAAAACCGCCCAACAGCTTCGCATTACCGAAGCAGAATTTGAGTTGATAAAGGAAAAACTGGGTAGAACACCCAATTTCACTGAGCTCTGCGCTTTCAGTGGTATGTGGAGTGAACACTGCAGTTATAAGAATAGTATCAAATGGTTGAAAACCTTGCCCCGTGATGGAGGAAGGATGCTGGTAGCAGCTGGTGAAGAGAATGCAGGGTTGATGGATATGGGAAATGGTTTTGGTGTTGTATTCAAAATTGAAAGTCATAACCACCCTAGTGCTATTGAACCTTTTCAAGGGGCTGCAACCGGTGTTGGTGGTATTCAACGCGATATTTTTACCATGGGTGCCAGACCCATTGCGTCTTTGAATAGTTTGCGTTTTGGTAATATTGATGACCCTAAGACCAAGCGTTTATTGGCAGGCGTGGTTCATGGTATTGGACACTACGGCAACTGCTTTGGTGTACCAACCGTTGGTGGTGAAGTGTATTTTGAAGACTGTTATCATACCAACCCCTTGGTGAATGCCATGAGCGTAGGTATTATGCAGTCAAATAAAATGATTAGCGCAACGGCAGCTGGAATTGGTAACCCCGTTTATTTTGTGGGTTCTGCTACTGGTAAAGATGGCATTGGTGGTGCTAGTTTTGCATCTGCAGAAATTACTGCAGAAAGTACAGAAGAATTACCAGCCGTTCAGGTGGGTGATCCTTTCCAAGAGAAAAAATTATTAGAAGCTTGTCTAGAAGTAATTGATACCAATGCAGTCATTGGTATGCAAGACATGGGTGCAGCCGGAATTATTTGTTCTACTGCAGAAATGAGTGCAAAAGGTGGAGTGGGTATGCGTATTGATTTGGACAAGGTTCCAACCCGTCAACAAAATATGAAGGCTTGGGAATTGCTCTTGAGCGAGAGCCAGGAGCGTATGCTAATTGTAGTTGAAAAAGGCAAGGAAGAAGCAGTTTTGGCTGTATTTGATAAATGGGATTTGAGCTGCTCTAAAATTGGAGAAGTAACCGATGATGGTTTATTGAAATTCTACATGCACGGCGTATTAGAAGCAGAAATTCCAGCCTATGAATTAGTCTTGGGCGGTGGTGCTCCACAATATACCAGAGAATACACAGAGCCCAAATACTTTGAAAAAATCAAAGGATTTAAACAAGATAGTATTGCTGATACAGATGACTTAAAAGCTACTGCGGAGCAATTAATTCAAATACCCAATATTGCTTCTAAGCGTTGGGTCTACACCCAATACGATAGCATGGTAGGTGCTGGTAATACTTCTACCAATGCTCCAAGTGATGCTTCAGTTGTTCTAGCAAAAGGTACAGGAAAAGCATTGGCTATTACGGTTGATTGTAATAGTAAATATGTGTTTGCTGATCCTTATGTTGGTGGTATGATAGCTGTAGCAGAAGCTGCTAGAAATATTGTGTGCAGTGGGGGAGAGCCCATTGGAGTAACCAATTGTTTGAATTTTGGTAATCCTTATGATCCAGAAGTTTATTATCAGTTTGTAAAAGCCGTAACTGGTATGGGTGATGCTTGTAAAAAATTCAATACCCCCGTTACAGGTGGTAACGTAAGTTTCTACAACCAAAATCCAGATGGTCCAGTATATCCAACTCCAACCATTGGTATGGTGGGAATCTTGGATGATTTTAATACAAGGATGACACTGAATTTTAAAGAAGCAGGTGATCATATTTTCTTAGTAGGTCAACAACAAAATGACATTGCTTCTTCTGAATACTTGCACAAACTAAAAGCAGTAGAATTTTCACCAGCACCACATTTTAATTTGGAAGATGAATATGCTGTTCAATCCTTAGTGTCAAACTTGATTAAAAATAAATTGATTCAAAGTGCGCACGATATTAGTGAAGGTGGATTGGCCATTACCTTATTAGAAAGCGGCTTCTATTCCAACCTTGGATTTGAAGTAAATGCTGTGGAAGGCATGAGAAAAGACGCATTCTGGTTTGGTGAAGCACAGAGTAGGGTAGTTGTTTCTGTTAAGGCTGCAAACCTAGCTGCATTTAAACAAGCTGCTGAAGCTGCTGCTATTACTGTCACTGATTTGGGTCAGGTTAGCACAGGACAAATTACCGTGAATGGTAGTAGTTGGGGTAGTATCACAGATTGGAAAAACAAATACGATACGGCTATTGAAAAACGCCTAAGCTAATATGGAAACATCAGCCAGCATTGTAGTAACAGGCGCTGCCGGATTTATTGGTAGTTGCATGGTGTCTTGGCTGAATGGTCAAGGGTTTAGAAACTTGATTTTGGTGGATGATTTTGGGGTTGAAGCAAAAAGACCCAATTGGGAAAAAACAGCCTATGCCCATTTGGTAGAAAGACAATCATTTTTTGATTGGGTTAACGAACATCAACCAAAGATTGATCTCATCATTCATTTGGGTGCCAGAACAGATACCACAGAATTTAACTATGCCATTCATGAGGAATTAAACCTGGTGTATTCACAAGAGATTTGGCATTTGTGCGTGAAAGAAAAGATTCCATTGGTCTATGCTTCTTCTGCAGCCACTTATGGAGATGGTGCTTTGGGTTATAAAGATGTTCATGCCATTGTAGACCAGTTGAAGCCACTAAATCCTTATGGGATTAGTAAAAATGAATTTGACAAATGGGCATTGTTACAATCAATTGCCCCGCCTTCATGGGCAGGTTTAAAGTTCTTCAATGTTTATGGTCCCAATGAATACCATAAGGGTAGAATGGCCAGTGTAATTTGGCATTCTGTAAAACAGATTCGCGAAAACGGACAGGTTAAATTATTCAAAAGCCATCGCCCAGATTTTCAAGACGGTCAACAGCTGCGCGATTTTATTTATGTAAAAGACTTGCTAGAAGTAATTGGTTGGATGTCACATTTAATGGTAGATCAGCACTGGGGTGCAGCCAAGAGTGGACTATACAATCTTGGAACTGGCATAGCTAGAAGTTTTCAAGACTTGGCCATTGCCAGTTTTAAAGGCTTAGACTTGGAGCCAAATATTGTTTTTATAGACATGCCCCTAGACATTAGAGACAAGTACCAGTATTTTACTGAGGCAGATATGCAGAAGCTGCGCGATGCTGGTTATGACAAACCGTTTTACAGTTTAGAAAACGGAGTGGACGATTATGTCAGAAATTATTTGAAAGAATTGATTTATTACTAAGTATAGATTTTTAAACATGAAGCAGCAAATAGCCATTATTGGAGGAGGGAATCTGGGTTCTGCCATTGCAGAGGGTTTGATCAATAGTGGTTTTGTTTTGCCCGAGCAATTAACCGTTACAAAGCGCAATCTGGAAACCATTAAACACTTAGAAGAAAAAGGTGTGAAAATTACCAGTGATAACTTGAGCGCAGTATCCAATGCCCAATGGGTAATCCTTGCTATCAAGCCTTTTCAGATCAAAGAAGTATTACAACAAATACAACCGGTGCTGAACAAAGACCAACATGCTATAGTAAGTGTGGTAACAGGGGTTTGGATCAAAGATATTCAAGAGATAATTGGAGCATCATTTCCTTTATTTAGGGCCATGCCAAATACCGCTATTGCCATTCAGGAAAGTATGACTTGTATTTGTGCAAGTAATGCAACCGATGCGCAAAATGCTTTTGTAAGTGAAGTATTTAACCAATTGGGTAAATCTGTTTTTATTGAAGAAAAACTCATGGATGCCGCAACGGTGCTAGGTGCCTGTGGAACCGCATATGCCATGCGCTATATTCGAGCCAATATTCAAGGAGGGATTGAGATTGGATTTAGTGCAAAAGTAGCTTCCCTAATAGCAGCACAAACCGTGAAAGGTGCAGCAGAATTATTACTGCAAAAAAATACACATCCAGAACAGGAAATAGATAAAGTAACTACACCCAAGGGTTGTACTATTGCTGGTTTAAATGAAATGGAGCATCAAGGTTTTAGTTCTTCACTAATAAAAGGGATTGTTACCAGTTATAAGAAGATTCTGAGTGATATGTAAATTTTAGTGAAGAGGAAGAAGAAAGTGAAGAGGAAGAAAGTGAAGAGTGAAGAGTGAAGAGTGAGAGGAAGGAAGAAAGTGAAGAGATAAGAGTGAAGAGGAAGAAAGTGAAGAGTGAAGAATGAGAGGAAGGAAGAAAGTGAAGAGATAAGAGTGAAGAGGAAAGTGAAGAGGAAAGTGAAGAGTGAAGAATGTTGAGGAAGAAAATATTTGATATTAAAAAGCCGGGCCGATATGATCGGTCCGGCTTCTTTGTTATTGGAGACAATTAATTAGTGCGCTTTCAAAAATGCTATCGCTTTAGCGTGGGCATCTTCTGTTGCTTCTTTGTTGAAAGAAGGGTTAGAAGGATTAGCAAAACCATGACCTGCTTCGTATTTATTGGTAGTTAATTTTTTACCCAAACTAGCCATATCCTGTTCAAATTTGGTCACAATTTCTGGTGAAGGGCTACGGTCTTTGTTGCCAAAGAATCCAATCACATCGCAATTAAGCCCTTTGAGCTTTTCAAGGTTATTTTCTGGTCTACCATAATACATAACACAGCCTGCAGCTTGTTTGCCTGCTAATAAAGCAGTTTGCAAACTCCACATACCACCAAAGCACCAACCAATGGTATAGATTTTGGCTTTAGAACCAGAATAGTCCAATGCGCCTTTGATAATGTTTTCTAACCTATCGGTTTTGGCAGCTTGTACCAGTTTCATGGCAGAATCTGGGGTAGCGGCTACTTTGCCATCATACAAATCAAGGGCCAACACGTTTACATCGCCAAGCTCTTTATATAGATTGTCTGATTCTCTTTTAATATAATCATTCAAACCCCACCATTCTTGGATCACAAAAACCCATTTGTCTGATTTTTTCTTTGCTTTAATTTCATAACCCATAGCGGTAGAACCATCGGCAGCTTTGAAACTAACAGACTTGCCCATAGCGTCTTCCAAATGAAAAGGAAGGGGTTTGGGGTGTAGGTTGGCAAATGCCATGGTATTGGCTTCTTCTCTGAATTGGTCTCTGATATCGGCGTTATAACAGCTGATATAGCATTCAGGACTAAGTATTTGCGGTTCAGGCGCTTTGTAACGATAACCTAGAAAGCTAGCTGTGGTGAAAGCCGCCAAGGTTAAAAAAAGGATTTTTTTCATAATGTGATTTTTTACGGGAAAGATTTGCACTTCAAATTAACACTTCTGCTCAGGGGATGGTTGTTTTGCTTCAGGTATTTTTTTTCAACGGTTTTTTTGGCTTAGTTTTGTATGACCGCTGAGAATTTTAGTCAACATTATTTCCCTAGGTCAATTTACTGAACAATTCATATGGCAACTGCAGGAGGGCCTGTAAGTACTATTTTGTTTTTTCAAAATCGGCTCCGAAGAGTCAAGAAAGTGAGGCGTGGCCATTTAGTGTGGCTTTCATTAAAAAATAGAACCGGTGCCTAGGCACTATAAAGCATAATAACCGTCATATGGCTAAGTACATTTTTGTTACTGGTGGCGTAACCAGTAGTTTGGGTAAAGGAATTATAGCAGCTTCGCTAGCAAAATTGCTACAAGCTCGTGGTTTAAAAGTAACCATCCAGAAATTTGACCCCTATATTAACGTAGATCCCGGAACCCTAAACCCCTATGAACATGGGGAGTGTTATGTAACAGAAGACGGTGCTGAAACAGACTTGGATTTGGGACACTATGAGCGCTTTTTGAGTACCTATACTTCTCAAGCCAATAACGTGACTACTGGTAGGATTTACCAAACCGTAATCAATAAAGAACGCGCAGGTGATTTTCTTGGAAAAACGGTACAAGTAGTACCCCATATTACAGATGAAATCAAACGCAGAATGTTGTTATTGGGTGAGGGCGATACTTATGATATTGTGATCACAGAAATTGGTGGAACAGTAGGTGATATTGAAAGTCTACCCTTTATAGAAGCGGTTCGTCAATTACAATGGGAATTGCCAGATGAAGACTTGATGGTAGTGCATTTAACATTGATTCCTTATTTAAAAGCTGCCAAAGAACTCAAGACCAAACCTACGCAGCATAGTGTAAAAATGCTCAGTGAAACCGGTGTGCACCCAGATATCTTGGTTTGCCGTACAGAGCATCCTTTGAACAATGATCTAAAACGCAAAATTGCCCTATTCTGTAATGTAAAAACAGAAGCGGTAATTGAAGCCATGGATGCGCCAACCATTTATGAAGTGCCCTTGCTCATGTTGCGTCAAAAGTTAGACCTGATTTGTTTGAAAAAATTAAATATTACCAAATTTGAAGAACCCAATTTGGATAAATGGAAGGGCTTCTTGGATAAATTGAAATATCCTAAAAGTAAAGTAACAGTAGGTCTGATTGGTAAGTATATTGAATTACAGGATGCTTATAAATCAATTCTGGAAAGCTTTGTACACGCAGGCGCCATCAATGATGTACAAGTAGAAGTGGTGAATGTGCACAGTGAATATATCACGCAACAAAATGTATCTGAAAAATTAGCAGGTTTGGATGGATTATTGGTAGCTCCTGGATTTGGATTAAGGGGTATTGAAGGAAAGATTGTTGCTGTACAATATGCTAGAGAAAAAGGATTGCCATTTTTTGGTATCTGCTTAGGAATGCAAATGGCAGTGATAGAATTTGCTAGAAATATTCTTGGATTAAAAGACGCGCATAGCACAGAGATGGATGCCAATAGCACCCACCAAGTAATCAATATGATGGAAGAACAGAAAAAGATTACTATGATGGGTGGAACCATGCGTTTGGGTTCTTATCCTTGTCATATTACAGAAGGTAGTTTGGCACATAAAATATATGGCTCAACAGAGATTACTGAAAGACATAGACACCGTTATGAGTTCAATAGTGACTATTTACAACAGTTTACTGATGCTGGAATGATTGCTAGTGGAACCAATCCTCAAACTGGATTGGTAGAAATTGTGGAAATTCCTACTCATCCATTCTTTATTGGTGTTCAATACCATCCAGAACTGAAGAGCTCTGTAGAAAACCCCGCTCCTTTATTTGTGGGCTTTATTGGTGCAGCCAAGAAATATAATGAGTTAAGTTCAGGAGACAAGAAAAAGTCTGCTAGTTTATAAAAGGTATAAAATCTTTTTACAGTAACATCTCGGTTTATCCGGGATGTTTTCGTTTATAGGCCTTTTTTTTGGTTAACTTAACTAAGAATTAAGTTTGTAATTTTAGTTTTCAAATTCCAGCTCCATGAAATATGCTAAGCAATTAACGGTTATCCTTTTCTTATCATTCATTTTCCTGCATTTGGCAGCTCAGCCCCCACAGGGTATTAAATGGACACCCAAAGGAAACGGTTATTATGCCATAGATGCTGGTGAGATTTTTTATACTGATTTAAGTAGCAGTAAAAAAACAAAAATCATCACCAAAAAACAGTTGACTCCACAAGGGGCAGAGAAACCCATTAATCCAAGAAATTGTTTCTTTTCAGCAGATGAAACCAAATTGTTGATCTATACCAATAGCAAAAAAGTTTGGCGCTATGATACTAGGGGTGATTATTGGGTATTGGATTTAAATACCAATTTAATGAAGCAATTGGGTAAGGGCAAACCTGCATCATCTTTGATGTTTGCCAAATTCTCACCAGATAGTCGCAAAGTGGCTTATGTAAGTGAATACAATATTTATGCAGAAGACCTTACAAGCGGAAAAATAGAAGCACTGACCAAGGGTGGTAATCGTAAAAAAATCAATGGGACTTTTGATTGGGCTTATGAAGAAGAATTTTTCTGTAGAGATGGATTTAGGTGGAGTCCGGATAGCAAGCAAATTGCGTATTGGCAAATGGATGCCAAGATTACAAGGGATTATTTAATGGTAAACAATACCGATTCAATTTACCCTTTTCCTATTCCCGTAGAATATCCAGTAGCAGGTACAGCACCTTCACCATTTAAAATTGGGGTAGTGAGTTTGGGCAATCCTAATACCAAGTGGATGAGTATTCCAACAGATACTGTGTTACAATCCTATGTTCCAAGAATGGAATGGGCTGCTAATAGTAGTCAATTGATTGTACAGCATTTGAATAGAAAACAAAATGAAACTGCTATTTTGCTTTGCGATGTAAAGACTGGAAAATCAACTTCTATATATCAGGAAGAAGACGAAGCTTGGATAGATATTTTAGCCTTATGGGATGAGAAATATAGTTATGGTGGTTGGGACTGGTTAGACAATGGAAATGAATTTATTTGGGCCAGTGAAAAAGACGGATGGAGACATTTATATCGCATTAGCAGAAATGGTAAATCAGTGACACGCATCACCAATGGCAAGTATGACGTAATGCAGATCTCATGCATTGATGAAAAATCTGGATACTTGTATTTTGAAGCTTCTCCAGAAAATGCCACACAACGTTATTTGTATAGAACCAGATTAGATGGTTCAGGATCTGCACAAAGGATTACACCAGATAATCAACCAGGAACCCATAATTATGAAATTGCGCCGGGAGCAGTTTATGCCAGACACCAATTCTCTAATTATTACACACCCAATACAACGGAATGGGTTAAGCTTGCAGGGCATGTTGGAACCGATGGCGATAAAGTAAATGAAGCCATTAGTCAACAAGACAAAACCAAATCAAGTTTGGAGTTTTTTACCATTACTACTGCTGATAGCGTGACCATGGATGCTTGGATTGTGAAGCCCACTAATTTTGATCCAAAGAAAAAATACCCTGTATTATTTTACGTGTACACAGAGCCATGGGGCCAAAATGTAAAAGACGAATACGGTGTTGGTTATAATTATCTCTATCGTGGAGATCTTTCTGCAGACGGCTATATTTATATCTCTATTGACAATCGCGGTACGCCAGTTCCAAAAGGAAGAGCATGGAGAAAATCTATTTACCAAAAAATTGGACAAGTAAATATTCGAGACCAAGCCATGGCAGCCAAAGAAATTATGAAATGGTCATTTGTAGATTCCAATAGAATTGCGGTTTGGGGTTGGAGTGGTGGTGGCTCTGCTACTCAAAATTTGATGTTCCAATATCCGGATATTTACAAAACGGGCATCGCGGTAGCAGGGGTAGCTAACCAGTTTTCTTATGACAATTTGTATCAGGAACGCTATATGGGATTGCCTCAAGAAGACAAGAGTGGATTTATTAAAGGAAGCCCTATTACGCACGCTAAGAATTTAAAAGGAAACTTATTATTGATTCACGGAACCGGTGATGATAATGTGCATTATTCCAATATGGAAATGCTGGTGAATGAACTTATTCGTAATGGAAAGCAATTTCAAATGATGAGCTATCCAAATAGATCTCATAGTATTTCTGAAGGTCCAGGAACTTTTAATCACTTGTCTCAATTATACACGGATTATTTAAAAAGAAACTGCCCAGGAGGAGCCAAATAATATGAAACAGGAACAAATACTCATCTACAGTTATACCGCATCTCTTGCTGTATCCATTCTTGGAGCGGTACTCAAAGTCATGCATGGACAAGGTGGTGAAACTTTGTTAATCATCTCCTTGTTGTTGTTATTGGTTTTTATTATCACCGCTTCTAGAGAGGTAAGTGCATCTGTAAAAATCCCATCTTCTGAAAAGAGCATGTGGATTATTGGCTTTGTCTTCATGTCTTTGATTGCTGGAATCATCTATTTAAAACAGGGCAGAAGAAGGGTTATTGGATAGCAATGATTTATTGACTTTTTTCTGATTGTACTTCCTCATCATCAGAAACTTTTTGATACCTTTTTTGCAATTGCTGTATTTCAAAAGCTTCCTGCAACTTGGCGTGCTCCTCATAAGTGCCAGAGGGCAAAAGGGTTTTGGCAATCACCGGCATTAATTCTATGAGCATAAGAATGGATACCAACAAATAGTATCTAAATGCTACAGAACTATTTTTGTTGATTAAGTTATTGAGCGCTTCTATTCGTGTTATAAATCCATCATTGAGCAGGGTTTCAAAAGTAGCTTGCTCTTTTAAAATATTTTGGTCAATCTGTTTGAGGCTACTATCTGTCTCATTTAGTTTTGGTCTAAGACCTGATTCTAATTGAACATAATCTGCTTGCAATCTCAAATAAGCTTGTTGCTTTGCTTGCGCGATGTCTTTTAACCCAATTTTTTTACTTCCTCCAGTTCCATCAGTCTCTGCAATAAAACTTTGTCTTGCCGCAGATACTTCTTTGTCCTTGTCTAACAATTGTTGTTGTAACCGATTCCTTTGTTCTAATAGAGGCGCTTTCAAAGAATGATATACGCTGTCTTGGGATTGGAGTTTGCTTCTTTTTCTTTGTTCATTGTCTAAAGAAATTTGAACATGAATTTCTTTGTTAAACAAATAGAGTAAGGCTGGTTGAGCCATAAACAAACCAATGGTCAAAGCTAGCAATACCCTAAATCCAATGGGAACAAGTTTGAGTTTATTGGTTCGAGTAATTCCCTTGATCAAAGCCCTGTCTATTCCTAGAATAATACCTCCCATAAAAATACCCAGACCAATAGAGGCCCAGATACTATCTACCACAGTAGAAAAGAAATAGGTCCAGGCCAGGGTGGCAAATAACCAGGTTCCCAGTACTGTCATTCCCGTAATGGCATATCGGTTCCTGTCTACTACTGCATTTTCTAATAATTCGCCCTCGGCGGTTGATAGCCACCATAAAAATCTAGTTGTTGTACCAATTGTTGGGGTTTGTTCCATAGGAAGTCCACTTGCATTTGCTTGCATAGTCAAAATTGAATATGTGAAAGTGGAAGTTGGGAATACCCTTGAAAAGATGCTTGGTTGAAGCGGTGATGGTAAAGAAACGATGAATTTCCCATACAAAGGCTGCAAATGCCTGTTTTAAAGCTATTTTAACGCTTGGATAATTTTAAAATTCCCAATTCCCAATCTAAACTGCAAATACTACCTTTGCCGCTCAATAAAATTTGATATGAAGACGGACAAGAATTCGGTAATTGGGTTTGTGCTGCTGGGTATTTTGTTTTTCCTTTATTTCTGGTACACCAATAAGCAGCAAACTGCCTTGGTAGAAATGAAGAAAAAGCAAGAAGATTCATTGGCCATTGTGGCTGCCAGTAGGGTAAAAATACAAGATACAGTAACAGCCAAAATAGACAGTATTAAAAGGGATTCCGCCTACCGTGTTACGGCTGCCGGAAACTTTACCACTGCTGCAACTGGAACAGAAACTTTAACTAGTGTAGAAAATAGTCTGATGAAAGTGACTTTCACCAACAAAGGTGGAAGGGTTCAGTCTGTCTTGCTCAAAAAATATCTATCGCACGATAGTTTGCCTGTAGTGCTTTCTGGAAACAAGGATCAATTGAGTTATGCTGTAAATACTGGATCAAATAAAGCATCTCAAACTGGTGATTTATTTTTCAATACAGGAGCTATAACTAAGTTAGCTGATGGTAGCCAACAAATTAGCTTTACCATGCAATCTGTAACAGGGGAAAGCATTGTACATAGCTATACCATTAAGCCAGATGCTTATATGATTGATTGGAACCTGGGATTAACTGGTGCCGATAAATTGTTGAACCAAGGGCAATTGAATATGCAATGGCATTCAGTTACCGAACAACACGAGCGTACAGCAGCGTATGAGCGTCAGATGTCTAATATCTGTTTCTCAGAAGGTAATGACTTTGATTATATCTCTAGCAAAACCGAACATCAGTTTGAAAAGCCGGTACAATGGTTGAGTGTGGTACAACAATTCTTTAATACTACCTTAATTGCAAAGAATGGATTTACTGGAGGATCTGTAAACTGGGCTAGGAAAACCGATTCTTCTACAGAGCTTGCTACCATTGACGCTAGCTTACAAATGAAATTGCCAGTAGCTGCTACAGTGGCAGTTCCCTTACAACTCTATTATGGACCAAGCGATTTCAATATTTTGAAAAAGCAGGCTCCAGACATGGACAAGATTGTAAACTTAGGAAGAGACATGTATTCCTTTGTTAGACCCATTAACAAATACATTATCATGAATGTATTTGACTTCTTTGCTGGGTTTGTCATGAATTATGGCTGGGTAGTATTGTTATTGACTTTATTCATTCGATTGGTAACTGCTCCATTAACTTATAGTAGTTACTTGAGTGGTGCAAAAATGAAAGTGTTAAAACCAGAATTGGATACCTTGAAAAAGAAATTTGGGGATGACCAACAAGGTTTTGCTATGGAGCAAATGAAACTCTTCCGTGAAGCAGGTGTAAATCCATTAGGTGGTTGTATTCCAGCCCTATTGCAGATTCCAATCTTCTTTGCCTTATACAGTTTCTTCAATAGTAATATCGCGCTACGCGGACAAGCATTTCTTTGGAGCAAGGATTTGTCTTCTTATGACGTGATTGCCCAATTGCCTTTTACTATTCCAATGGGCTTTGGAGATCATATTAGTTTGTTCACTATTACAGCAGTGATTACCAGCTTTTTGATTTCTATTTATAATATGAGCATGACCCCAACCCAGGACAATCCTGCGTTGAAGTACATGCCTTATATTTTCCCTTTCATGCTCTTGTTTATCTTTAACAAATTGCCATCGGCCTTAACTTGGTACTATACTGTATCTAACTTGATTACACTAGCCTTGCAATTTGTGATTCAGAACTATATCATTGACCATGACAAAATCTTGGCTAAGATTGAAGTGAAGCGAAAAGCTCCTAAAACCAAAAGCAAGTGGCAGGAGAAATATGAACAAATGATGGAGAGTCAGAAAAAAGTACAGGATTTAAAAGAAAGAACGCAAAAGAAAAAATAAGCAAAAAGGACCCCGATTTTAAACGGGGTCCTTTTTTTTATTGTAAGATCTTTGGCTATTAAAGCTTTAACGTTTGAATGTCTAGTTATTTTGTAACATTGAACTGTTTAAAGGAGGATTAACATGAAAATAATAATTGCCATAATGGTATTGATACTTGGGTTTACAAACCCAGTATTGGCACAACAAAGAGTGGTTGCCGAATGCACGGTTATTTTCAAAATTACCCTAGACGATGGCACTGTTGATAAAGACGTTTCAAATAGTATTAGTAAAAGTGCTAAAACAGTTTACATTAAAGGGAATGATAGTAGGGTAGACTTGGTTAGTCCGGCCATACAACAGTCCGTGATCTATGATAAAACACAAAATACGGCTGTGGTATTAAGGGAGTTTGGTGCCAATAAGTTTATGAATCGGTTAAGCAAAGAACAATGGCTTGCCGCAAACAAACAATACCAGGGAATGAGTATTAGTTTGGTAAATGAAACTAAAACCATACTTGGTTATGAGTGTAAGAAAGCAGTTGTTACTTTGAAAGATGGGAGTATTTTTAGTCTTTATTATGCAACCGGAATTATTCCTTCAGTAAAAGAATTTGAATACCAATTTAAAGACGTGCCTGGTTTTGTATTAGAATACCAGATCAAAGAATCAGGTGACAATACTTTAGTTAACTATAGGGCAGAAAAAATTAGCTTGAGCCCAGTATTGGCTTCCAAGTTTGACATTCCAACTAGTGGATATAGATTAATGAATTAGTGGTGAGGAGCTACCGGAGTTTTGAATTTGGTAGGCACTTTCACTTTGAATTTGTAAGGGTATACATAAGTTGTATTTCCATTATCAAATCTTAGCATAGAATTTACTTCAGTACCATTTAATGGGTCTTTAGAACCCAAAACTTGCATACCCTTGAATTGCAAATTGCTTTTCAAAGAAGAATAATTCAAACTTTTATGAGAGAGACTGCTTAAATTTTTCAGCGAGTATTTGCTGTTTTTAGCCCTTTCTTCTGTAATCCCTGTGAATGAAAAAGCAGCAAAAGCCACCTGTATTGCCATGATAAACAGGGCAGATGCGGTGATTTTTAATATGGCTTGCTTTTTTGTCATTTTTACAAAGTTAAACCTTTTTCCCAATATTTTAACAATTAGTACTGTTAACCTAATATAAGTAAGACGCAGGAAGATTAAAAAAGTTGCCTGGGATTTGAAAAAAAGTGAAAAAAAGTTTTATATTCAAGAAACCAATAGTCCAATGAGGGAAAATCCGTACCAAGAAGACCGAGAGGAACTCAAAGAACTTTTACTACAGTATCAAAATCTGAAGCATGGGCGTAGCCACTCCTTTCTGGAGGAAGACGCTTTTGAACGGATTATTGACTATTATGACGAAAAGGATGACCTCAATGAGGCCCTTGAAGCAGCCGAAACCGGCCTAGAACAATTCCCCTTTTCCGCCCTTTTAATGATCAAAAAAGCCGATTTGCTTTTAGCTAATCGCAAATACCAAGAAGCTTTAAACATTCTGGAAACGGCCGAACTCTTTGATAGTAATGACGTTAACCTCTATATTTTAAAAACAGATGCCTATTTGGCCCTAGATCAGCAGGCCAAGGCTGTTGAATTATTAGAAGCGGCTTTACAGCTATTTACGGGTGAAGAAAGACTGGATTTGTTGTTTGAATTGGCCGATGTTTATGATGATTATGAGGAGTTTGACAAAGTATTTGACTGTTTGAAACTGATTTTAGAGGAAGAACCCAATAATGAGGAGGCCCTTTATAAGATTTGTTTTTGGACCGATTTTACGGGCAGAAACGAGGAAAGCATTCGATTACACCAGCAAATTATTGACGATTTTCCCTATAATGAACTAGCCTGGTTCAATATGGCTGCGGCTTATCAGGGGCTCAAATTGTACGAGAAATCTATTGATGCCTACCAATATGCAGTGGCCATTGACGAAAAATTTGATTATGCCTACCGGAATATGGGCGATGCTTATTTGCGTCTTCGTAAATACAAAGAAGCCATTGAAGTATTAGAAAAAGTTTTAGAGCTTTCTAGACCGGAAGACGTGATCTATGAAGCCATTGGACACTGTTACCACAGAATGGGAAACAGTGCTCAAGCTAGGTTTCATTATAAAAAAGCCGTTCATTTAAATCCGGAGGATAGTAAACTGCATTATAAGATTGCCGTTACCTATATGCTAGAAGAACAATGGCAAATGGCTATAAAACATTTAGAATCTGCCACTAGAATCCACCGAAACATTACTGAATACAATTTGGCCATGGGCGAATGCCGCATGCACTTGGAACAATTTAAAGAAGCCATCCAATATTTTAGCATGGTGGTGCGTCAAAAAACCAAAAGTGTATCGGGTTGGGAATCGCTTATTAAATGCTTGCTCAAAGCCGAATTCTTTGACGAGGCCTTGGTTCAAACCCAAGCTGCCATGAAAGCTACTGAAAACAAACCCTTGTTTTTGTTCTATCAAAGTTCTGCGCTATTTGCAATGGGAAAATCTAAGGAAGCCTTGTTGAAATTGGAGACTGCTATGGAAAAGTCTCCCAAATTTCTCAAGAAATTTATAGAACTCAATCCATCCATTCTCCAGAACAACCATGTGGTGGATATTGTAGCCCGTTATAAGAAGGGTAAGAAAATCTAATGCATTTTAGGAAAGCCACAACAGCTCATCCATCCATAATGTGGACGGTTTAACCTATTTTTGCACCCGAAAATCGAACGAAATGAATTTTAATCTTACGCAGATTCCAGATAGGATCAAGAAACCAAGGGCACACGGAATTACTATGGTCATGGATAAGGGGCTTAGTATTCCTGAAGTACATAATTTCATGAGTGTAGCTGGGCCACACGTAGACGTGATTAAACTAGGATTTGGTACTGCCTTTGTTACACCAAATCTGCGTGAAAAAATTCAAGCCTACCAGTCTTACGGAATCCCAATCTATTTTGGTGGTACCTTGTTTGAAGCCTTCCTAATTAGGAATCAGTTTGATGACTATATAGCCATGTGTAAGGATTATGGAATTGATTATGTAGAAGTAAGTGATGGCTCTATTAGTATTCCCCATCCTGAAAAATGCGGTTATATTGAAAAATTAACCAAACACGCTACTGTTTTGAGCGAAGTTGGTTCTAAAGATGCAGCACATATTATTCCTCCTTATAAGTGGATTGAACTCATGCGCGCTGAACTAGAAGCGGGCTCTTCTTACGTGATTGCCGAAGCGCGCGAAGCCGGTAATGTAGGTATCTATCGCGGCAGCGGAGAAGTAAGAGAGGGTTTGGTTCAGGAAATTTTAACGCAGATTCCTGCCGAAAAAATCCTTTGGGAAGCACCTCAAAAAGCGCAACAATTGTATTTCTTAGAATTGATTGGCTGCAACGTAAACTTGGGCAATATTGCACCCAATGAAGTGATTGCTTTGGAAGCCATGAGAATTGGTTTGCGTGGCGATACTTTTGAGTTGTATCTAAACAAATAAACCTGATTGCATGCGTTTGTATGGTTTGTTGGGTTATCCCTTGTCGCATTCTTTTTCCCAGAAATATTTCACGGAAAAGTTTCAAAACTTGGGACTAAAGGATGCTGCCTACGAGAATTTTTCTTTACCCAATATTGACGCATTACAAGATATCTTGGACCATCGCCATGGGCTAGAAGGTTTTAATATTACTATTCCATATAAAAAAGCGGTGCTTGCTTTTCTGGACCAAGCTTCCCAAGCGGTAATAGAAATAGGCGCCTGTAATTGTGTGCGCATTGTAGATGGCAAGCGCATTGGATATAATACAGATGTGGTTGGTTTTGAGCAAACACTTGCACCATTTTTAAAACCGCACCATCAGCATGCCCTGATATTGGGAACAGGGGGAGCATCTGCAGCAGTAGAATGGGTATTGAGGAAACTAGGCATTGCTTATAAGTCCGTGTCTAGAACTGCCTCTGAAACCACCATCACTTATGAACAGATTGACCAAGCCACTATGGAGTTGCATAACTTGATCATTAATACAACACCCTTGGGAATGTATCCCAATATAGACGCAAGTCCCAATTTACCTTATCAATTCATGAATGAACAGCATCATTTGTTTGACCTAGTCTATAACCCTACTGAAACCCAGTTTTTGGCAAAGGGTAAGGCCCAGGGTGCTAGTATTCAAAATGGATGGGAAATGCTTATCTTACAAGCAGAAGAAAGTTGGCGCATTTGGAATGAAGCCATTTGATTCCCTACATCAAACCTCATGAACATGAAAAGCGTATTTGATCCCATTGACGTGCATCAAATTCTTAACAGGATTAACAAATTAACTCCAGAAACCCCAGCAAAATGGGGTAAGATGAATGTGGCTCAAATGTTGGCCCATTGCAATGTGAGTTATGAGATGATTTATGAAAACATTCATCCAAAACCCAATCCAATCTTAAAGCTGTTTTTGAAACTGGTGATTAAAAATAAAGTGGTTACAGAAAAGCCTTATGCGCATAATAGCCCAACAGCTCCAGCCTTTATTATTTCTGATGCCAAGCAATTTGAAAAAGAAAGAACCAGACTCATCAATCATATTAACCAGACCTTAGAAAACGGGCCTACTTATTTTGATGGTAGAGAATCCCATTCCTTTGGTAAACTCAATGTAACAGAGTGGAACAATATGTTATACAAGCACTTGGACCATCACCTGAGTCAGTTTGGGGTTTAGCTAGTTTGTAAGCAACTAAAACTATTGCACCACCCTTAATAGCCCTTTCAATTTAAAGTCATTGGAAGATGCACCAATCATGATTCTAAATTCTCCTGGCTCAACAACGGGTTGCATTTGTTCATTGAGCATTTCTAATTGAGCTGGCGTTACTAGAAATTTCACAGTAGCAGATGCCCCTTTTTTCAGAAATATTTTTTGAAACCCTTTCAGCTCCATATTGGGGCGCGCAAGGCTTGCCAGTTGATCGCGAACATATAATTGTACAATTTCTGCTCCATCATAATTACCCGTATTGGTAATCTGGCATTGCACCCAAACACTATCAGATGCTTTAATAGAATTTTTTTCCAACTTCAAATGACTGTATTCAAATTGGGTATAGCTTAATCCATATCCAAATGGGAAAGCGGGTTTTCCGGTTTGGTCATTATAATCATCGCCCCTGCCAGTGGGTAAATGGTTATAGACATAGGGCAGCTGACCTTCAGACAAGGGAAAACCAATGGGCAATTTGCCACTTGGGTTAGCATCTCCAAATAAAATAGCGGCCAATGCAGTACCTGTTTGCTCACCTGCATACCAAAGGTCCAAAACGGCAGAAGCCTTGTCTAGCCATGGTTGCATGGTAATGGCACTGCCACCAGTTAAGAGAACTACCACAGGTTTTCCTAATTTGAATAATTCAGTTAATAATGCTTCTTGATTTCCGGGTAAAGAGAGTTTTGCCCTATCTCTAAATTCACCTTCTTCAATGCCTGCATTAAAGAGGATCAAGTCAGATTTTTTTGCAAGCTCAATGGCGGAATTAAATTCAGCTTTTTGTTGATCAGGTACCCGCCAAACTAGTTGAATAGATGCATTGGCATTGGGCTCTTTGAACTCAACTTGAATAGGATAAGTTTTTCCAGCCTCAACTTTTAGTGTAGTGAGTTTGGTGCTATATCCTGTTTTGGTCCATTGGTCAATCACTAATTGTCCATTTACATACAGTCTAAAACCATCATTTCCTTTTAGTCCTAATTCAATGGTTCCACTCATGGGGGCAATCAGTTGTGCATTCCAACGAACACTGTAAAAATCAAGATTTAGTTTACTGTCTGGAGGATAAAGAGTCCAGCTAAAATTCAGCTGTTGGTCATTTCTTGTAACCGCTGGTGAACCACTCAAATCAATATTGTTATAGTAAGTGCCTATTAAACCATGAATGGTATCTTTTCCTTGAAGGTGGTATAAATATTTTGTAGGTATAGTTTCTAATGTATTATACAAACGAGTAGAACCCTTGGCATAGTTGATTTTCACAGTCTTTCCTGCTCTTGACTCTAGACCCTTGATTAAATTGATGCGGTTAGTTCCAGGTCCGCTATAACCTCCCAATCTTGCTTCCTGGGCGTCTTCACCAATTACCGCAATAGTCTTGACATTATTTTTGAAAGGCAAAATTGATTCATCGTTTTTTAATAAGACCACCGATTCTATGGCTGCTTTTTTAGCCAATGTTTGATGTGCTTTTTTCTGTAACTCCGTAAGATCATTTTCTGATACATAGGGTTTTTCAAATAATCCCAATTGAAATTTTGCAGTGAGCACTCTTGCAACTGCACTATCAATCACAGACTTTGGAATAGAGCCATCTAGAAAGGGAGGAATAAATAATTTGTGGTGTTCCCATGCTGTTTGAAAGATCACGTCCAAACCAGCCATGATGGCTTGTTTGCCAGACTCCGCATATTCCTTGGCGGTATTGTGTAACACAGTTGCACCACCAACTGCACTTGCGTCAGAAATCACAAATCCACGGAATCCCCATTTGTCTTTTAAAGTTTTGTTCAATAGCCAATCGTTGGCAGAAGCAGGACTGCCGTTAACAGAATTATATGATGTCATAACCGATCGCGCCCCTGCGTTTTTAAAAGCACTTACAAAGGGTCTAAAATGGGTTTCACTAAACAGTCTTTCGTTATCGTGAATAGGGTAGCTGTCTTTTCCTCCAGCACCTACATTGGCTATAAAATGTTTGGGAGTAGTAATGATTCCCTTTCTTTCAAATGCCCCCATAAAAGCATCGCCCATGGCAGATGTTAAGAAAGGGTCTTCGCCATAAGTTTCCTCGGTTCTGCCCCATCTAGGATCGGTGGCTAGATTAATCACAGGAGAAAGGATTTGACGGATGCCCCTAACGGCTGCTTCGTCTGCAATAGCATTGGCCACTTGACCAACCAAACTGGTATCCCAGCTTGCAGCCAAGGCAATGGCTTGTGGAAAAACGGTGGCGTCATTGCGCACCAATCCATGCAAGGCTTCATCAAATGCAATCATGGGAATTCCAAGTCTGGTATGTTCTACCAACTGGCGCTGAATGGCATTGATTTTTTGGGCCAGTGCAACAGCCGTTTCTGATTTACCATATTGCATCATCTGTTGAGAAGCATCAGCATTATTACCAACGGCACTGACTTGAAATCCAAAAATGCCGTGTTGGTATTTGGCTTCTTCACCTTTTTCAATGCTTCCTGGAATCATGAATAATTGCCAGAACTTTTCTTCTGCCGTCATTCTTCCTAATAAATCTTTCACCCTTTGTTCAATGGGTAATTGAGCGTTCTTATATGCAGGTAATTGAGCGTTACCCACTATGCAAAAGAAAAAGAATAGCAATGAAAAAATAGATTTCATAGGGATGCTTGAATCAATTTAAATAGACATTTTCAATAAGGCGGCTTCTGGAATATTGGTTTTCTTGTTGGTCTGATAATCATAGCAGATCATCCCGGTTTTGGCTTTTGCAGCTAATATATTTTCAGGTTCTGAAATAATTTCCATTTTGTAAAACAAGTCAAAACCTAGTTTGTCAAAGTCAGCAGCCTGCACAGAAATAGCAATAGTTTGACCATATTTTAATTCAGCTTTGTATTCAATGGCAACATCGGCCATGATTAATCCAAGCCCTTCAAAATCTAATTCACCATATCCAAATTGTAACAAATATTCTTGTCTAGCTTCTTGCAAAAGAGCCAGAATGCGATCATTCCCAACATGGCCTCCATAATTCAAATCAGTGATTCTGATTTTAATACTGGTCACAAAAGAGAACAGCTTGGGTAGGTTTATTTTAATTCTATTCATGCAGTTTGGTTTGAAGAAAATTCACCAATTTGGCAATGGCTTTTTTGCGATGACTAAACTTATTTTTTTCTTCCATAGTCATTTCGGCAAATGTTACGGATGCCCCATCAGGAATAAAAATGGGGTCATAGCCAAATCCTTGTAACCCTTTCTGATCCAGTGTAATTTGACCTTCACAGATACCTTCAAACAAATATTCTTTTTCTTCCCAGATTAAGGAAACCACGGTTCTAAATCTTGCCCTTCTATTACTTTGATTACTTAGGTTGGCCAATAATTTGTTGATATTGTCCTGAAAATCTCTTCCCTCACCGGCGTACCTAGCACTCTTGACCCCAGGTTCACCGTTTAACGCATCCACTTCTAAACCCGTGTCTTCACTAAAACAGTTTTTGGCGGTAAGCTGATGTATGGTGCCAGATTTTTCAGAAGCATTGGCTTCCAAACTATCATGCGGCTCGGGAATATCAATGTCAATACCAGCTTCCGTTAAAGTTATAATCTCAAATGGCTCGGCCAATATGGATCTAATTTCCTTAACCTTGTTTTGGTTATTGGTTGCAAATACCAAAATGATGCGTTGGATAGGCATAAGTATATTTTATGGCTGGATTATAAACCAAACAGTATTTTCAAACTATTCCAAAGTTTGGTTTTTTCTGCTTTTGCTTCTGCATGATCACCTTCCATTTTTGTTAGAGAAGGGGCAAACAAGAAACGGCATTGTGCATAGTCTTGCACTTGGTAAAATGGAATGGTAAAAGGTAATTTTAATTCTTTTGGTGATAAGTCAAAAACCAAAACAATTTTGGGATTTGATTTGCTTCTTAGTTCTTCAAAACCCAGTGGATAGTTTTTGTAATTTACAAGTGCAATATCTCCCAGATTCAATTTGCAAGCACTTAATACATTTGATAAGAATTGTAAGTGCTTATCATTGATATAGGGTACTGCATCTTCCTTAACCATCACAGTAATTTGTTTGCCATTATTACCCAAGAACCATTGTTTGGGTGTTTCTGTTGGCGTGTTAATGGCGGTTGGTTTTGAAGTAACAGCAGTTGGTGAAACAGGAACTGCTTGAACAGCTGGAATCTTGTCTGCTGGCTTTTCTGTAGCAGTGGGAGGCACCGTAGAAATTACTTGTGCTGAAGGAATACTATTTGTTGGTTTTGCAGTTGCTACAGGAATATTTTCTACTTGCTCTGCAACAATTGGCCCCACGGTTTTTTCAACAGGATTTTGTTTGGTTCTCTCCTTGGCAACTACGTCTGAACCCACCACCAAATTATTCCCATATAAATTGGCAATAACAAAATCTGGTAAGATGATTGGGTTGTTTGACATAAGTTTTACAATATTAACGATTGTTAGCTTTTATTTTTTTCGTTTATTTGCAGCAAATATAAAACTATGGTAGCAGCGGCTGGAATAAAGATTACAAAAGTGGCGGTAAGCAAATTGCTGACTATGAGTCTGGAAAATATTCCATTTGGTAAGTATTTTACAGATCATATGTTGGAAGCGGATTATGTTAACGGAGCTTGGACCAATGTTTCCATTAAACCCTATCAATCCCTAGCATTAGACCCATCGTTAGCAGCCATTCATTATGGTCAATCCATTTTTGAAGGCATTAAAGCGTATAAGAATCAAGCAGGTGAAGCAGCCATTTTTAGACCGGATGAAAATTTTAAAAGATTCAATCTGTCTGCAGAAAGAATGTGCATGCCACAAGTGCCTGAAGAAATCTTTATGGAAGGCATGCGCCAATTAATTGAATTGGATAAGGATTGGATCCCCAACATGCAGGATCACGCTTTATATATTCGTCCCTTTATGTTCTCTACTGACGCAATGTTAGGGGTGAGACCATCTGAGACCTATAAATTCTTAATTATCTTAAGTCCTACTGGTCCTTATTATGCCAAACCCATGAAAATTTTGGTAGAAGAAAACTATACAAGGGCTGCACCCGGTGGTGTTGGATTCTCAAAAAATGCAGGAAACTATGGTGGTAGTATGATGGCGGCTAAAATGGCCAATAAAATGGGCTATGATCAAGTATTATGGACCGATGCTCACGAGCATAAATGGTTACAAGAAGTGGGCATGATGAACGTGTTTTTCTTGATCAACGGAGTTGCCGTAACGCCTTCATTAGAAGAAGGAACCATTTTGCATGGTGTAACCAGAAAATCTGTGATGACCCTCTTAACTGAAATGGGCATTAAAGTAGAAGAGCGCAAAATTAATGTAGACGAATTAGTAGCAGCGTATCAGTCTGGTCAATTACAAGAAGTGTTTGGAACCGGTACTGCCGCTACCATTGCACCTATCAAGGAATTGAAATACAAAGAACATATTATGCCATTTGACTTAGAGAAATTTACTGTTTCTCCAGCCATCAAGCAGCAATTGGATGATATTAAAGAGGGTAGGGTAGCAGACAACCATGGTTGGATGTTTAAAATATAACTCCTCTTCACTTTATCAAAGCCCCGAAAAAATCGGGGCTTTTTTTATGCAAGCGATTTAGAAATTTTTATTAATCACGCTGCCAATTAATTGAGATGATTTTCCAAGCTGCTGCAAACTTGCCGCTCCTTGCGCATTGCTACAAAGAATGAGTTTGTTATTGGTGGTGAGCACCGCATAGGAATCTAAGGTTACAGTGCCTGGATCAGGCCCTCCTGGTATTTGTAAAGTGCTGTTTAGTCCAATCATGGCACCACCAGTTAATACCAATTTTTTTAAAGTAGCCGTATCTCCCTCAAGCATCAGTGGGCCAGATTGTCCCGTAATGGTAATCTGGTCATTGGCGTCAACTAACAATTTACCCAAACCTTCTTGTGCAAGGTCTTGAACACTTAACATAAATCCATTCAATGCTAACTTAATGCCATTGCCAATACAGAGTCTTTTCAAAGTCCAATTGGTATCCAATTTTTGTAGCCCAGACCTGTTGGCCAAATAAAAAGTGTAGCCACTGTCTACAAAACTGGTTGGTGCGGCACCTGACCCATCTAATTCCAACCCCCAAGAAGTTAATTCAGACAGATTTCCAGATGGCTTGCTATAATAACCCCTGAAAATATAAAAATGCCATTCTGGTATTTGTGCCACCCTAGTATTGGTTCTAAACCAGTTTTCTTGTCTTCCAATCATGGCTAAAACGCTATCCCTAGTTCCAATGGAAATTGGCATTAAAAAATACTGGTCATCCATTTCTTTGGAAAAATCCCTAGCGGATCTTCCATTAAGCAAACCAGTGGGTAGCCAAGACTGATTGGAACTAGGGCTTCCGCTACTAAGCCAGGGATTTGAAGAGAATGCATACAGAAACCTGGGATTGTTGGGGCTACCTTGAAAAGCAATTAACTGATCGCCGGAGGCTGCAAAACCAGCATTCCCAGTAGATTGAACGGTTCCCAAATTGGCTTCAGGGCTGCCCCCAGAACTATTAAAATCAACTCGGATAAAAGTTCCGGGTAGTAGGGGATGGTTGGGGCTATTCCAGACGTGTAAGGCTTCTGAACTACTGGCAAATGCTGGGGTAGCCAAAGATCCATTCCACCCCTTCTCGGAAAATTGAATCTTGGTGCCAGGATAAATGGTTGCCAGATTAACAAAAACAAATTGGTCATTATTATCTGCCTGAAAGGCGATGATGGCTATATCGCCTGCCATTAATAGACTGTCTTGGGCTTGAATCTGGGATGAAATGGCCATCAAGCCCCAGCAAACCAGGTATTTTTTCATAGATGGATTTTTTAGAAAAATAGGGGTGCAAGCCAGCTAGCACAAGGGTTTTATCCAGATTGGGCTAAAAAACTCCTCAAAATCCGTGTTTGACGGGTGGGGGCTTCCCGTTTTTTAGCGGGACTATAAAAATTATTTTTTCAGGAAAATGGAGCTAGTGACTACCAATCCAAGCTTATTTTAGGGGAACTTATCCCCAGTTTCAAGGGGAAAAACGCCCATTTTGAACTATTTTTGAAAATACTGGGGGAAAACTTTTGAAAACATTTTGGTTTTTCACATTCAGCCATTACCTTTGCCGTCCGAAATTTTAAACGGATTAGAATGCCTACAATACAGCAATTAGTTAGAAAAGGTCGCGAAATAATCAGGGCTAAAAGTAAATCAAGAGCTTTGGATGCATGTCCTCAGCGCCGTGGTGTTTGTACCAGGGTTTACACAACTACTCCTAAGAAACCAAACTCTGCCTTGCGTAAGGTAGCTAAGGTTCGTTTGACCAACAAAGTGGAAGTTATCGCCTATATCCCCGGTGAAGGACATAACCTGCAAGAGCACAGCATCGTGTTGATTCGCGGTGGTCGTGTAAAGGATTTGCCAGGTGTGCGTTACCATATCGTTCGCGGTAGTTTGGATACTGCAGGTGTGAAAGACCGCAAGAAGAGCCGTTCTAAATACGGTACTAAGAAAGAAAAAGCAAAGAAATAATCTATTAATATAGCTGAGTAAAGTTTTAATACTTGAAGAAATTCAGCCCAATTAAAAATTAGCAATCATGCGTAAAGCACAAGCCAAAAAATTACCTTTAGCACCAGACGGACGTTTCAACGATAAGTTGGTTACCCGTTTTATCAATAACTTAATGTGGCAAGGTAAAAAATCTACTGCTATCAACATTTTCTATGATGCAGTTGACAAAGTAACCAAAACCACCGGAGAAGACGGATACGAGGTTTGGAAAAAAGCAATTGCCAACGTTACTCCTGCTGTAGAAGTACGCAGCCGTAGAATTGGTGGTGCAACTTTCCAGATTCCTTCTGAAGTTCGTGCTGACCGCAAAATTTCTTTGAGCATGAAATGGTTGATCCGTTTTAGCCGCGAAAGAAATGGTAGAACAATGGCTGACAAATTAGCCAATGAGATCATGGCAGCAGCAAAAGGTGAAGGTGCAGCTTTCAAAAAGAAAGAAGATACCCACCGTATGGCAGAAGCCAACAAGGCTTTCTCTCACTTCAAGGTTTAATCTCTGCAAAGAGTGACTATAGGCCCCGGAAATTCCGGGGCTTTTTTTATGTACTTAAACCTAAATTATCCCCATCAGAATTAAATCTGGGTGAACCCCTTGTACAATCGGGATAATTACTACCTTTGCCGCTCGAAAAATTTGAAGCGTACTTCAGAAAAACAAATCTTAAACAAGAACTCTTTATGGCGGACTTGAGACTACAACGAAATTTTGGGATTGCCGCGCACATTGATGCCGGTAAAACCACCACTACCGAGCGTATCCTGCGCTATACCGGTATGATTCACAAGATCGGTGAGGTGCACGATGGTGCAGCTACAACTGACTGGATGGAACAGGAAAAGGAAAGAGGTATTACCATCACTTCTGCTGCGGTAAGTTGTGAGTGGAAATTCCCTACCAACAAGGGTACGGCCGATGCCAATACCAAATCATATTATTTCAACATCATTGATACTCCCGGTCACGTGGACTTCACCGTTGAGGTAGAGCGTTCTATGCGCGTACTAGACGGCTTGATTGCCTTGTTCTCTGCGGTAGACGGTGTGGAACCACAATCTGAAACTGTTTGGCGTCAAGCTAACCGTTACAAAGTTCCACGTATTGGTTTTGTAAACAAAATGGACCGTTCTGGTGCTGACTTCTTAATGGTAGTTCACCAGGTGAAAGAAATGCTAGGTGCTAATGCAGTTCCTTTGCAATTGCCGATTGGTGCAGAAGATGACTTTATTGGTGTGGTAGATTTGATTACCATGAAAGGTGTTATCTGGGATATGGAAACTGAAGGTATGACCTTCAAGGAAATTCCTGTACCAGCTGATATGGTTGAAGAAGCCAATGAGTGGAGAGCTAAATTAATTGAAGCTGTTGCCGAATACGATGACAACTTGATGGAGAAATTCTTTGAAGACCCTGCTTCTATTACAGAAGAAGAGGTTCACGAAGCTATCCGTAAAGCTTGTATTGATTTGAGCATTGTTCCAATGATGTGCGGATCTTCTTTCAAAAACAAAGGTGTACAAACAGCGCTTGATGCAGTTTGTAGATACCTGCCTAGCCCAATGGATGTGGAAGATACCGTTGGTACCAACCCAGACACTGGCGAGCAAATCACTCGTAAGCCTAATGCAAAAGAACCATTTGCAGCATTGGCTTTCAAAATCATGACTGATCCATTTGTGGGTCGTCTGGCATTCTTCAGATGCTATTCTGGTCACTTAGACGCTGGTTCTTATGTATTGAACGTAAGAAGCGGTAAGAAAGAGCGTATCAGCCGTATCATGAAAATGTTTGCAAACAAACAAAACCCAATTGATTTTATTGAAGCTGGTGATATTGCTGCGGCAGTAGGTTTCAAAGAAATCAAGACTGGAGATACTTTGTGCGATGAGAACCATCCTATCACTTTGGAGAACATGTTCATCCCTGAGCCTGTAATCTCTGTAGCTGTTGAGCCTAAAACTCAAGCTGACGTTGATAAAATGGGTATGGCCATTGCCAAATTGGTAGAAGAAGATCCTACTTTACGCGTTAAAACTGACGAAGATACTGGTCAAACTATTCTTTCAGGAATGGGAGAATTGCACTTAGAAATCATCGTTGACCGTATGCGTCGCGAGTTCAAAGTAGAAATTAACCAAGGTAATCCTCAGGTAGCTTACAAAGAAGCATTCGGAAACAGCATTCAGCACCGCGAAGTGTTGAAGAAGCAGTCTGGTGGTAGAGGTAAGTTTGCCGATATCCAATTTGAAATTGGACCAGCTGACGAAGAGTGGCTGAAAGAAAACCCAGGTAAAGCTTTCCAATTCAAAAATGACCTCTTTGGTGGATCAATCCCTAAAGAATTTGTTCCAGCTATTCAAAAAGGTTTTGAAACCTCAATGGGTGTTGGTGTATTGGCAGGATATCCTGTAGTATCTATGAAAGTACGTGTATTTGACGGTAGCTTCCACCAAGTGGATTCTGACGCCATGTCTTTTGAATTGTGCGCTAAATCCGGTTTCCGTGAAGCAGGCCGCAAAGCAAAACCAACTTTGTTGGAACCAATCATGCGCGTAGAAGTAGTAACTCCTGATCAATACATGGGAGACGTTACTGGTGACTTGAACCGTAGACGTGGTATGTTAGAAGGTATGGACACTCGTGGTAATGCACAGGTGATCAAGGCCAAAGTACCTTTGAGCGAAATGTTTGGTTATGTAACCCAACTGCGTTCATTGTCTTCTGGTAGAGCAGCTTCTACTATGGAGTTTAGCCACTACAACCCAGCTCCAAACAATATTGCTGAAGAAGTAATAGCAAAGAGCAAGGGAAAAGTGAAGTCTGAAGACTAATTTTTTATCAGATTTTTATACGAGCCCCGTTCATTTTGAGCGGGGCTTTTTTTATCGCCCCAGGCGATTTTTGACAATTTTGACCAGCGTCTCTGGGGATAAACCTGTGAATAAGCCTAACAAAATCCCGATTTGGGCATATTTTTTGGGTTTTTATAAAGAAATCCACAAAAAAGATACAAAAATACTTGCCCAATCAAATACAGCCCCTTACCTTTGCAAACCCAAATCGACAGATTCAAATAGTTCTTTAAAAATAACAATTGGATCTTGATCAACAGAAAAATGGGGTTTTGTCTATGTCTCAGAGAATCAGAATCAAATTGCAATCATACGATCACAACTTGGTAGACAAGTCTGCAGAGAAGATCGTAAAAACAGTTAGAAGCACAGGTGCAGTAGTTACAGGTCCTATTCCTTTACCTACACACAAGAAGATCTTTACCGTTTTGCGTTCACCACACGTAAACAAGAAGAGCCGTGAGCAGTTCCAGTTGGCTACACACAAGCGCCTATTGGATATCTACACTTCTTCTTCTAGAACTGTGGATGCGTTGAGCAAATTAGATCTGCCTTCTGGAGTAGAAGTAGAGATCAAAGCATAATCTGGGACCTAGGTCTTAGATAGCGGCAAAAAAAGTTCTTATCAATATCGTCATCTGCCAACCCTCAAAAAGGAGAAAGCAGCTCTGATTAAAGAAAACCAAATGGTCCGGATAGCTCCGGTTAGAAAGACCAAATGGAACTAACATATAAACAGGCCCTTCGAGGTTTGTTTACTCCCGGTACTTCCTCTCCTGATAAATCATCAGGAAACAACGGAAAAGGTCGGTAGTCAACAAGGATTGAATCTAGCTTCATCGGCTAGATGTCCTACATACCTCCGCGGGGCACAAACCGCAAAAAACGATGAAAGGTATTATTGGCAAAAAAATTGGTATGACCAGCATCTTCTCTACAGATGGCAAGCAAATAGCTTGTACCATCATTGAGGCTGGTCCAAATACCGTTACTCAGGTTAAAACTCCTGAAGTTGACGGTTACAGTGCACTTCAGTTAGCCTTCGGCGACAAGAAAGACAAGCACGCTACAAAAGCAGAGCTTAATCACTACGCAAAAGCTCAAACCTCCGCAAAAAAATTCGTAAAAGAATTCCGCAACTATTCCATCGAGAAAGCACTTGGTGAAACCATCACATTAGACATCTTTGAAGAAGGTGAAAAAGTGGAAGTGGTTGGTACTACCAAGGGTAAAGGTTTCCAAGGTGTTGTAAAACGCCACGGATTCTCTGGTGTGGGTGAAGCTTCCCATGGTCAGCACGACCGTCAGAGAGCTCCCGGTTCTATCGGTGGTTCATCTTATCCATCTAGGGTATTCAAAGGAATGAGAATGGCCGGACGTATGGGTAATGACAGGGTAATGCTGAAGGGTTTGAAAGTTGTGAAAATTTTCCCTGAAAAGAATTATATCCTGATCAGCGGTTCAGTTCCTGGACATAACGGATCAATCGTTTTAATCCAGAAGTAATCACACACAAATCAGACAAAAATGCAAGTAGACGTATTAAATATAAAAGGAGAGAAAACCGGTAGAACGGTTGAATTGCCTGCTGAAGTATTTGGAATTGAACCAAATGATCACGTGATCTACCTGGCTGTTAAGCAGTATTTGGCTGCTGGTCGTCAAGGTACACACAAAGTAAAAACTCGTGCCGAAGTACAAGGTGCTAGCCGCAAGCTGCACAAGCAAAAAGGAACTGGTGGTGCTCGTAAGGGTAATATCCGTAACCCTTTGTACAAAGGTGGTGGTACCATTTTTGGACCAAAACCTCACTCTTACGATTTCAAATTGAACCGTAAAGTGAAAGACTTGGCCAAGATTTCTGCCTTGAGTCACAAAGCAAAAGACAGTGCTATCTATGTAATCGAAGACGTGAACATGGCAGCACCTAAAACCAAGGAATTGGTTGCAGCAATGCAAGCTTTGAATTTGAGCGATAAGAAAACATTGATTGTGTTACCTGAGTACAATGACAATTTGTATTTGAGCACACGTAACGTACCAAATGTTGCAAGCACTTTGTTAGCAGACATTAATACTTACGAAATCATGAACGCAGATGTGTTGGTTCTGACTGAAGGAACTGCCAAAATCTTCGCTGACAATGATGCTGAAGTAGTAGCATAATAAAAAATTGAGTAACGTTTCAAAATATACAAATGAAACCTTCTGAAATATTAGTAAAACCGATTTTAACCGAAAAAGCAAACGCCCAGCAAGAAAAACTGCGCAAATACGCTTTCAGGGTTAGCCGCAAGGCCAACAAGCTTGAAATCAAGAAAGCAGTAGAAGAATTCTACGGTGTAAACGTTGTTGACGTTAATACAGTAGTAGTTCCTGGTAAAAACAAAACTCGCTATACAAAAGCTGGTTTTATCCAGGGTATGAAATCGGCTTATAAGAAAGCGCTGGTAACAGTTGCTGAAGGCGAGACGATTGATCTTTACGCAAATATTTAATTTATAGCTGCGGAGCTGAAAAATCCGCTGATTAAAAGAGAAACAAATGGCACTTAAAAAGTACAAACCGATTACAGCAGGCACCCGTTGGAGGGTTGGTAACGCCTATGCTGAAATCACTACCATGGATCCAGAGAAGAGTTTGCTGGAACCACAGAAAAATACTGCAGGACGTAACGTTCAAGGTCGCAGGGTTTCAAGATACATGGGCGGTGGAAACAAACACCACTACCGTATCATTGATTTCAAACGTAATAAGAAAGACATCAGTGCAACTGTATTGTCTATTGAATACGATCCAAACCGTACCGCTTTCATCGCCTTGGTTCAATACACAGATGGTGAAAAACGTTACATCATTGCACCACAAGGTTTGCAAGTTGGAGCTACCGTAATTTCTGGCGACACTGTTGCTCCTGAAATTGGTAACGCTCTTTCTATGAAGAACATGCCGTTGGGTACCAATATCCATAACATTGAACTTCAACCAGGTCAAGGTGGTAAAATGGCTAGAAGTGCTGGTTCATCTGCACAGTTAGCCAACAAAGAAGAAAAATACGCAGTCTTGAAAATGCCTTCTGGCGAATTGAGAAAAGTATTGATCAACTGTTACGCTACCGTAGGTGTTGTTTCTAACAGTGACCATAACTTGGAAACTGCTGGTAAAGCTGGTAGAAATCGTTGGAAAGGTGTACGCCCCCGTGTTCGTGGTGTTGCCATGAACCCAGTAGATCACCCGATGGGTGGTGGTGAGGGTAGGGCCTCCGGTGGTCACCCACGCTCTAGAAATGGTAAATACGCTAAAGGCGAAAAAACCAGGACTAAAGGAAAGGGTAGCGATAAGCTGATCATCCAAAGAAAAGATGGTAAAAAATTAGCTAAGTAATTAGCTCGGAAAATAAATCACTAACAGACCAGTAAACTTATAACTATTATGGGTCGTTCGATTAAAAAAGGTCCTTACGTAGACGCAAATTTGGAAGAGAAAGTTGTTGCGATCAACGATGGTAAATCAAAGAAAGGTGTTATCAAAACCTGGAGCCGTCGCAGCACAATCACTCCTGATTTCGTTGGACACACTTTTGCAGTACACAACGGTAACAAATTTATCCCTGTTTATGTAACAGAGTTTATGGTAAGCCATAAGTTAGGTGAATTTGCTCCTACTCGTAACTTCAGAGGTCACGCAGGAACTAAGAAATAAATCATTTTTGAGCCGCTTGTAAAATCGGTTCACAAATAAGAAACCAAAAGAAAATGGAAGCAGTAGCTAAACTGAACAATTATCCTACAGGTCCACGCAAAATGCGTTTGCTGGCCGATGTGATCCGTGGAATGGAAGTGGAAAAAGCTTTGGCCATTCTGGAGCATCACCCTCAACACAATGCCACTCCTCTTGCAAAATTGCTGAAGAGTGCCATCAACAACTGGGAGCAAAAGAACAGCGGATCTAGCGCTGCCGACAGCAGCCTAGTGGTGAAAACAATATTCGTAGATGGTGGCAGGGTTTTGAAACGGATGCGTCCGGCTCCTCAGGGTCGTGGCTACCGAGTTCGCAAGCGCAGCAACCACGTAACATTAATAGTAGATTCTAAAAACTAATTGTAAAACCATTATATGGGTCAGAAAGCAAATCCAATTGGTAACAGGTTAGGTATCATCCGCGGATGGGAAAGCAACTGGTATGGTAGTAAGAAAGACTACGCATCAAAGTTGATTGAGGATCATAAGATCCGTACTTACCTGAATGCCCGTATCAACAAAGGTGGTATCGCAAAGATTGTAATCGAGCGTACTTTAGGTAAGCTGATTGTAACCATCCACACTTCCAAACCAGGTATCATCATCGGTAAAGGTGGTGGAGAAGTAGACCGTATTAAGGAAGAGTTGAAGAAATTAACCGGTAAAGATGATGTTCAAATTAACATCCTTGAAATCCGTCGTCCTGAATTGGATGCGAATATCGTAGGAGATACAATTGCTCGTCAGATTGAAAACCGTATCAACTTCAAACGTGCAACTAAAATGGCCGTTGCCTCTACACTCCGCATGGGTGCTGAAGGTATCAAGGTAAAATTGAGTGGTCGTTTGGGTGGTGCTGAAATCGCTCGTTCTGAAGAATTCAAGCAAGGCCGTGTTCCTTTGCATACTTTCCGTATGGATATTGATTATGCCAACGTGTTTGCACAAACCGTTTATGGTAAAATTGGTATCAAAGTATGGATCTGTAAAGGTGAAGTGTTGGGCAAGCGCGAACTAAACCCCAATTTTGTTGGTGGTAAGAACGACATGAGCGACAGAAGAGCTGGTGAAGAAAGAAGACCTGGTGGAGACCGCCGCGATGATCGCAGAGGTGGTGGAGACCGTGGTGGTAGAGGCGGAGATAACCGCGGTGGTAACGCCGGTGGTGGAAGAGATAACAGGAGATAATCAAACCGGTGTTTAGCACCGATTTAAAATAAGTTGAATCGCCCCAAACCGGTAACGGCAAAGGTCATCCAAAAAACAAAAGAACATGTTACAACCTAAAAGAAGTAAACATAGGAAACAGCAGAAAGGCCGCATTCGCGAAGTTGCAAAGCGTGGTACTTCCATCTCTTTCGGATCATTCGCTTTAAAGGCGTTGGAACCAATTTGGTTGACCAACCGTCAAATCGAATCAGCCCGTCAGGCGATGACCCGTGCTATGAAGCGTGAAGGGAATGTATGGATCCGTGTATTTCCTGACAAGATTGTTACCCGCAAACCTGCCGATGTGAGGATGGGTAAAGGTAAGGGTAACCCTGAATTCTGGGCAGCAGTAGTTGAACCAGGTCGTATCATCTTTGAGTGCGACGGTGTAACCGAAGCTACTGCAAAAGAAGCTATGGAACTGGCCGCTCAGAAATTACCAATTGCAACCAAATTCTGTGTAAGAAGAGATTTGCAAGCTTAATCTAAAAACGCATTTGCAATGGCAAACAAACAAACATACGATTTTAATAAAAGCCTGAAAGATCTGAATGTTACAGACCTGAAAGCTAAGATCTCTGAAGACCAATTAAGGTTGAAAAAGCTTGAGTTCGCTCATGCCATTTCTCCTCTTGAAAACCCGATGAATATTCGCGGTCTTAGAAGAGACATCGCCCGTTTACAGACGGAATTGAAGAAAAAAGAACTGGGTCTTTAAACCATAAAAGTTAAGTAATGGAAGAAAGAAATTTGCGCAAAACAAGGGTTGGCGTTGTAACTAGCGACAAGATGGACAAAACTATCACAGTTGCGGTTGAAAGAAAAGTAAAACACCCAATCTACGGTAAGTTCGTAAAGAAAACAACCAAGTTCCATGCTCATGACGAGAAGAGCGAAGGTGGTATTGGTGACGTGGTGAAAATCATGGAAACCAGACCAATGAGCAAAACTAAGCGTTGGAGACTAGTGGAAATTGTAGAGAAAGCTAAGTAATTAGCTTTACATGCCCTGTGCAGTTGCTGAGCAATCGCCAGAGCCTCTGAAAATAAAATTGTAAAAGTCAAGACTTAGGTCTAGGCACAAAGTTTAAAAAAATGATCCAGCAAGAAAGCAGATTAAATGTAGCTGATAACAGTGGCGCTAAAGAAGTGCTTTGTATCAGGGTACTTGGGAACAGCGGACAGGATTATGCCGGTATAGGTGATAAGATTGTAGTGAGTGTGAAAGCGGCCATTCCAGCAAGTGCTGTTAAGAAAGGTACTGTTTCAAAAGCGGTTATCGTTCGTACCAAGAACAAATTGCGTAGAAAAGACGGTTCTTATATCCGTTTTGACGACAACGCAGTGGTATTGTTGAACAACTCAGACGAGCCTCGTGGTACCCGTATCTTCGGACCAGTTGCCCGTGAGCTTCGCGATAAGGGTTATATGAAAATTATATCCCTGGCACCAGAGGTACTGTAATAAATAAATATTTAGTTAAGCGTTTAGCGTTTAGCATCCAGCTTTAAGCATATAACAATGAGTAACAGATTTAAACCCAAATTCAACATCAAGAAAGGCGACACTGTTGTGGTGATTGCCGGTGATGACAAGGACTTGAAAAAGCCCCGCAAAGTTTTGGAAGTGATCATCGATAAAGGCCGTGTAGTTGTTGAAGGTGTAAACATCGCCACCAAACACACTAAGCCATCTGCCCAAAATACTAAGGGTGGTATCGTAAAGATTGAAGCAGCCATCAACATCAGCAATGTACAGTTGTGGGATGCTAAAACAAGCGCGCCAACAAAAGTTACCCGCACAAGGGAAGGCGGAAAATTAGTTCGTATATCTAAAAAATCAGGGGAGGTAATCAAATAATGAGTACTGTAAAATACACTCCGAGATTAGCAGACAAGTACACCAAAGAGGTTGTACCTGCTTTGATGAAAAAGTTTGCTTACACTAGCGTAATGCAAGCACCTAAATTGGAAAAAATCTGTGTAAATCGCGGCGTTAACGGTGCGGTTACAGATAAGAAATTGGTTGATGTTGCTGTTGATGAGTTACAAACCATCACTGGTCAGAAAGCCGTTCCTACTATTTCCAAGAAAGATATTTCAAACTTCAAACTCCGTAAAGGAATGCCAATTGGCGCCCGCGTGACTTTGAGGGGAGAGAAAATGTTCGAATTCTTAGATCGTTTGGTATCTGTGGCTTTGCCTCGTGTACGTGACTTCAAAGGAATTTCTGACAAAGCTTTTGACGGACGTGGTAACTATACCTTAGGTGTTACTGAGCAGATCATTTTCCCTGAAATTGACATTGATAAAGTGAATAAAATCACTGGTTTGGATATCACTTTTGTGACTACCGCTCAAACCAACGAAGAAGCATACGAATTGTTGAAAGAGCTGGGAATGCCTTTCAAAAACATCAAAAAAGACAATAACTAATAATACCAAATCATGGCAAAAGAATCAGTAAAAGCCAGACAAAGAAAGCGTGAAGCAATGGTTGCTAAATATGCAACTAAAAGGGCAGCATTGAAAGAAGCCGGCGACTACGCTGCTTTGGATCTGCTTCCAAAAAACGCTTCTCCTGTACGTTTAAAGAACCGTTGCCAGTTAACTGGTCGTCCTAAAGGATACATGAGATACTTTGGACTGTCTAGGATCATGTTCCGTGACATGGCTTTGAACGGAATGATTCCAGGTGTTAAAAAGGCAAGCTGGTAAAATGCTATCCCCCATTGGGATAGATACAAACAAAATTTAGAACTGATTTAATAAAATATTATGGTAACTGATCCTATAGCAGACTTCTTAACCAGAATTCGCAACGCGCAGATGGCTGGACACAGGATTGTTGAAATTCCTGCTTCCAACCTGAAAAAACGTTTGACTGAAATTTTGTATGATCAAGGTTATATCTTGAAGTACAAATTTGAAGACGACAATAAGCAAGGTTTGATCAAGATTGCGTTGAAGTACGACCCCAACACCAAACAACCTGCTATTCAGGCTTTGGAAAGGGTAAGCCGTCCAGGTCTTCGTCAATATGCTAAGCCTGCTGAAATCAAACGCGTAATCAACGGGTTAGGTGTAGCTATCTTGAGTACTTCTAAAGGAGTATTGACAGATAAGCAAGCCAAAGCGGAGAACGTGGGTGGTGAAGTACTTTGTCATATCTATTAATAGAAAGGGCCTAGGCCCCCAATATATCCGGCCTGACAATTAAGCTTTTAGTCGGAGCTGAACACGGACTGGAATTTTCTCATCATTAATTTTTAAACGACTATGTCTAGAATTGGTAAACAACCGGTAGTAATACCAGCAGGAGTGAAAATCAGCGTTGCTGCTGATAACACCCTTACAGTGAAAGGCCCTAAAGGCGAACTGAAACAAGCAATTGACAGGGATATCACTGTAGATATCACAGATGCTCAATTAGAATTAAAGCGTCCAACTGATCAAATTCGTCACCGCGCAATGCACGGTTTATACCGTTCATTGGTTTCTAATATGGTGAAAGGTGTTACTGAAGGTTTCAAGAAAGACTTGGAATTGGTAGGGGTAGGTTATAAAGCCGTTAACACTGGTAACACATTGGATTTGGCTTTGGGTTATTCTCACAACATCATTTTTGAAGTTCCTTCTGAAATGAAAGTGAGCACTTTAACTGAAAAAGGTCAGAATCCTAAAATCTTCTTAGAAGGTATTGACAAACAATTAGTAGGTCAAGTTGCCGCTAAATTGAGAAGCTTACGTAAGCCTGAACCATACAAAGGAAAGGGTGTGAAATATCAAGGTGAGATCCTGAGAAGAAAAGCAGGTAAATCAGCTGGTAAATAAGCGTAAGGGATAACATTAACACTAACAGGCATCCGGCAGAATCGGGTGTTATAAAAATAAACAAGATGAATTCTAAATTGGTTCAAAGGCAAAAAATCAGGTATCGCATCCGCAAGAAGGTTGCTGGTACTGCAGTAAAACCACGCCTTTCAGTTTTTAGAAGCAATGCAGAGATCTATGCACAATTGATCGATGATGATAATGCTGTAACATTGGCTTCTGCCTCTTCAAGGGACAAAGATATTGCCGCTCAAAAAGTTACTAAAGTGGAGAAATCCAAATTAGTAGGTGCTGCAATAGCTACCAAAGCCGTTGCATTAGGTTTAACCACTGTTGTATTTGACAGAGGTGGTAACCTTTACCATGGTCGTGTAAAATCAGTTGCTGATGGTGCCAGGGAAGCTGGTCTTCAATTCTAATTTGCTAACAACAATTAATAGTTAGATAAATGTCTAAAGTAAACGTAAATAAGGTGAAAGCAGGTGGTGACATGGAACTCAAAGAAAAAGTAGTTGCCATTAACCGCGTAGTTAAAACCACTAAGGGTGGACGTACCTTCAGCTTTTCTGCTCTAGTAGTAGTAGGAAACGGTGCTGGTATTGTTGGCCAAGGTCTTGGTAAAGCTAAAGAAGTACAAGAAGCAATTGCTAAAGGTATTGATGATGCTAAGAAAAACTTGACCAAAGTTCCTGTAATGCATGGTACTATTCCTCACGAACAGTGGGCTAAAGAAGGTGCAGCAAAAGTTTTGATTAAGCCAGCTGCACATGGAGCGGGAGTTATCGCGGGAGGCAGTATGCGTGCTGTACTTGAAAGCGCTGGTATCACCGACGTTCTTGCAAAAAGCTTGGGATCAGCTAACCCACATAACGTGGTTAAAGCTACCATCAAAGCACTTGGTTTGTTGAGAGAACCAGTACAAGTTGCAAAAACTCGTACGGTGAAACTGTCAAAAGTATTTAACGGATAATCCGAAAAAGATATTACATGAAAAAGATCAAGATCACACAAGTAAAAAGCGGTATCGACAGACCAGAGCGTCAAAAATTAACTTTGAAAGCTCTTGGCTTAAAAAAGTTGAACGCTTCTAAAGAAGTTGAAGCCACTCCACAGATCCTAGGTATGGTTAACAAAGTTAGCCATCTGGTGAAAGTTGAAGAGGTAGCTTAATCAACAAAAGATTTAGGAAAGCATAGTTGTATTTTATACTGCTATCTTTCCTATTTTTACGTTTTATATTTAACAACCTGCGAGGGGTGATTCCCCGCTAAGTACAAAATCAAATTCTGATGAAATTACACACACTCAAGCCCGCAGCTGGCTCAGTTCACAAAGAAAAACGTATTGGTAGAGGTGAAGCATCCGGTAAGGGTGGTACATCTACAAAAGGTAATAAAGGTGGTCAAAGCCGTGCTGGTTATAAGAGCAAAATGGCACACGAAGGTGGCCAGATGCCAATTCAGCGTCGTATCCCTAAACGTGGATTTAAGAATGCTAACCGTGTAGAATACAAAGTGTTCAATCTTGGTCAGTTGGATCAATTGGTAGAAAAATATGGTTTCACAGAGATCTCTTTGGAAAACTTATACATCAATGGTTTGATCAGCCGCACTGATAGGGTAAAAATTCTAGCCACTGGAGAATTGAAAGCAAAACTTTCTTTCAAAGTGAACAAATTAAGCGATAAAGCCAAAGCAGCTATTGAAGCAGCAGGTGGAAGCGTTGAAATAGTAAAGTAATTTTACTGTAACTTTCCAGACGCATCGGTGATGCGTCTTTTTTGGTTATGGATATTAACTTCTAACAAATAGTATCAGTGAAAAAATTAGTTCAGACTTTAAAGAATATATGGGCCATCGAAGAGCTGCGTAACAAGATTGTTATCACGTTGGCACTGGTGCTTACCTACCGTATTGGTAACCACATTGTTTTACCCGGTTTGGATCCAAACGGAATTGAAGCTGCACAACGCGCTTCTAAAAGCAATGGCTTACTAGGTATTTTTGACATGTTTGCTGGTGGTGGTTTCTCACAAGCCTCTATTTTGGCTTTGGGAATTATGCCATATATCTCAGCTTCTATCTTTATGCAGTTGATGACCATCTTGGTTCCTCAATTACAGAAGGTTCAGAAAGAAGGAGAGAGCGGTCGTAAAAAAATCAACCAGTGGACTCGTTACCTCACTGTGATTGTAACCATCTTCCAGGCTGCTGCCTACGTTGGTTATTTGAACAGCCCTGGTTATGCAGAAGCTATCTTGGTTGCTTATAAACCTTTCTTTTGGTTCTCTACCATTCTTACCCTTACTGCAGGTACCCTGTTTGTAATGTGGTTGGGAGAGAAAATCCAAGACAAAGGTTTGGGTAATGGTACTTCTATCATCATCATGGTAGGTATCTTGGCCCGTCTTCCACAAAACATTATTCAAGAATTTAGCGCCAAAGGTCAAAGAGGCGGTGGTGGATTGTTAATCTTCTTGATTGAGATTGCCATTTTGGTAACCGTGATCATGGCTTTGATTATCCTAGTACAGGGTGTTCGCAAGATTCCTGTAAACTATGCTAAGCAAATCATTGGTAACCGTCAATTTGGTGGAGCCCGTCAGTTCTTGCCTATTAAGGTAAACAGCGCTGGTGTAATGCCAATCATCTTTGCACAGGCCATCATGTTCTTGCCTACCTTGGTATCATTTACCAATATTGATTCCGCTCAAGGTATTGTTAGAATCTTCAATGACCATAGCAATGTTTGGTACATGGTAATCTATTCTGTAATGGTAATTGGATTTACATTCTTATACACTGCTTTGATTTTTAACCCTAAGCAAATCTCTGAAGACTTAAAACGCAATAATGGTTTTGTACCTGGTGTTAAGCCTGGTCAACCTACTGCTGACTATATTGGGTCTATCATGGATAAGATAACTTTACCTGGTGCCATTTTCTTGGCCTTGGTAGGTATCATGCCAGGTTTTGCTCAGCGTTTAGGTGTTACTCAAGGTTTCAGCTCTTTCTTTGGAGGTACTTCTCTATTGATTATGGTTGGTGTAATCTTAGATACCTTGCAGCAGATTGAAACCCATTTGTTGATGCGCCAATACGACGGATTAATGAATAGCGGAAGGGTTCAAGGACGTCAAACAGTGTCTACCTCCACTATCTAATCTAATAAACGATAATGGTAAACCTGTTGGGCTAGTCCTAACAGGTTTATTTTTTTAGAACATGAGCAGAAGAAGCAATATGATAATTCATAAAACAGAAGCGGAAATAGCCCTGATGAAAGACGCGGCAATGTTGGTAAGTCAAACCCTTACTGAAGTTGCTAAAATGCTAAAGCCAGGTGTAACAACCATGGATATAGATAGGCTTTGTTTGAGTTTTGTAAAAGAACATAATGCTATTCCTTCTTTTTACAATTATCATGGCTATCCCCACCATATTTGTGCTTCTGTGAATGATGTGGTTGTGCATGGTTTCCCAAATGATACGCCACTAAAAAATGGCGATATTATATCTATTGATATGGGAGTCATCTTAAAAGGCTGGCATGGTGACCATGCATATACTTTTATCATGGGAGAAGTTGCACCAGAGGTTTTGCAATTGGTAAAAGTGACCAAAGAGTCTTTATACAAAGGCATTGAAAAAGCAGTAATCAATAATCGCGTGGGCGATATATCTTATGCTATACAAGACTATACTGAAACTAAATTTGGCTATGGCGTGGTAAGAGAATTAGTGGGTCATGGTTTGGGAAGAAGTTTACACGAAGATCCTCAAGTGCCAAACTATGGCAAACGCGGAACTGGTCATAAGATGAAAGAAAATTTGGTGTTGGCAATTGAACCCATGATTAATCTTGGTAGTAGAGAAGTCTATACCGATGACGATGGTTGGACAGTGCGTACACGTGACGGTAAGCCTTCTGTTCATTTTGAACACGATGTTTGTGTTAAGCGTAATCAAGCTTTAATCCTTTCTGACTATAGTATTATTGAAGCAGCAGAAAAAGCCAATCCGCATTTGAATAGTTCCTACTACTAATACTGTGGTCTTTTGTAACTTAGACCCAAAGAGAACAACACATGCAAAAAAAAGGATTCTTTGGGCTATTGCTTTTATTAAGTATTAGTGCATTGGCTCAATCGCCTGCAACCCTTACTATCAGAGACTATCGTGTTAAACAAGAACACCGTTGGCTAAAAGAATACCAATCCTTTCTATCCATTCCCAATTTAGCATCGGATAAATCCAATATGGAAAAAAATGCCCAAGCTATTCTGCAAATGATGCAGGCAAGGGGCATTGGCAATTTACAACTCTTACAAGCCAAAACACTTGGTGTAGCTCCCGCAGTTTATGGAGAAGTGATGACACCTGGTGCCAAACAAACCATTATTTTTTATGCCCATTATGATGGGCAACCTGCCGATAGTACCAAGTGGTTTAAGGGCTTGCATCCTTTTAAACCAACTCTTTTGAATGGCTCTCTTGAGCAACAAGCTGTTCCCATTCCTTGGCCTACGGATCAAGAGTCTATCAACCCGGATTGGCGCATTTATGCACGTGGTGCTTCAGATGACAAAGCCGGAGTAATGTCTATTCTTTCAGCTTATGAATCCATTGTAGCTACAGGCATGAAAACACCCTTTAATTTGAAATTCTTTTTTGAAGGTGAAGAGGAAGCAGGGTCAGATCACTTGCATGAAATTTTGCAAAAAAATCAGTCTTTATTGGCGTCTGATATTTGGATTATCTGTGATGGACCCGTTCATCAATCAGGTAAAAAAGCTGTGACATTTGGCGTAAGAGGTGATACTCATATTGAACTCACGGTGTATGGCAGTAAACGCCCCTTGCATAGTGGACATTATGGTAATTGGGCGCCCAATCCAGCAAACCTGTTAACCCATTTATTAGCATCCATGAAAGATGAAAATGGAAAGGTATTGATCAAAGGTTTTTATGACGATGTTACCCCTCTTTCTGCCAAAGAAAAACAAGCACTTGCTGCCATTCCAGCACCAGATGCACAAATGAAAAATGAGCTGGGATTTATTCAGCAGGAGAATAGTAACTGGTCTTTATCAGAAGCTATTTTGCAACCATCCCTTAATATTAACGGATTGCAAAGTGCCAATGTTGGCAAACTTTCTAGCAATGTAATTCCTACAACAGCTACAGCATCTATTGACCTGAGATTGGTATTGGGTAATGATGCAAGAAAGCAACAATTAAAAGTGGTGGACCATATAAAATTGCAAGGCTATTTTGTAACAGAACAAGACCCAACAGAAGCACAGAGAAAGCAATATAGCAAAATTGCAAAAGTGCAATTGAGTGATGGGTACAATGCGCAAAGAACCTCTATGGATTTGCCCATTGCTCAGCAAATTATCAAAGCTGTACAATCTACTACAGCAGACCAAGTAGTATTAATGCCATCGGTAGGTGGTAGTCTTCCACTCTTTGTTTTTGAAAGAGAATTAAAAGCAAAAACCATAACGGTACCTGTAGCCAATCACGATAATAACCAGCACGCAGAAAATGAAAATATTCGGTTAAGAAATCTTTGGAATGGGATTGAAACATTTGCTGCCATCATGCTCATGAAATAACGCCATGTCAAAAAAATTGATTGTAATAGGAGGTGGTGCAGCAGGATTTTTTTGTGCCGTGAATGCAGCAAGAATGCATCCAGGTTTGGAAGTGACCATTCTTGAAAAAAGCAATAAGCTTTTGTCAAAAGTAAAAATCAGTGGGGGAGGAAGATGCAATACTACGCATGCCTGTTTTGAGATTCCAGACCTTGTAAAAAAATATCCAAGGGGGCAGCAGTTTCTCAAAAAATCCTTTCATTGGTTTAATACTAAAGATACCATTGAGTGGTTTGAAGAAAGAGGGGTGCATTTAAAAACGGAACAAGACGGTAGAATGTTTCCTGACACCAATGATTCCCAAACCATTATTAACTGCCTTTTACATGAAGCTGACAAGTACGGTGTAAAAGTGCTGTTGCAAACAGAAGTAACCTCTGTGAAAGCAATAAATGGCTTTGAACTATTAACTGCAAACGGTAAATCATTTCAATGCCAATGGCTATGTATAGCAACCGGTGGTTATCCAAAAGTTTCTATGTTTGATTGGCTTACTACTTTGGGGCATCAGATTGAAACGCCTGTACCTTCTTTGTTTACATTTAATTTACCCAAACATCCCATTACGGCACTGATGGGAGTAGCTGTAGAAAGGGCTCAAGTAAAAATCAATGGTACCAAATTGGTAGAAGAAGGGCCATTACTCATAACCCATTGGGGCTTGAGTGGTCCTGTAGTGTTAAAACTATCTGCCTGGGGGGCCAGACAATTAGCAGATGCGGCTTACCAATATCAAATTACAGTGAATTGGGTGCCTGATTATCATGAAAATAGTTTGCGTGAAGCATGGCATGGAATTAGAACATCCCTTTCTGCACAAAAAATAGTCAATCGCAATCCCTTTGGTTTGCCTTCCAGAATTTGGGTCTTCTTGTTAGAAACTGCCGGTATCAATCCGGAAAACCGGTGGGCGGATCTAGCATCCAAAGACCAAAACAAATTGATTCAATTACTCACTGGCCATAGCTTTCAGGTGAATGGCAAAACAACTTTTAAAGAAGAGTTTGTTACTTGTGGTGGTATTAAATTATCAGAAATAGATCCCAATACCATGATGAGTAGGAAAATTCCCAACCTCTTTTTTGCAGGCGAGGTCATGGATATTGACGGCGTAACTGGGGGATTTAATTTTCAAAATGCTTGGACATCTGGTTGGTTAGCCGCTAAGCAAATTAGTGCTGGAGCATAAAAAAACGGCCCCAATTGAGGCCGTTATATTTTACACTTGGATTATCCTTTTTTCTTTGGTGTAGCAGGAGTTTTATTCTCCTTGTAACGCATATCAGGTGTACCATCTTTTTTGGTTGGTCCAGCTGGTTTTACGGCTTCTTTATTTTCTTTAAAGCGCATGTCAGGGGTGCCGTCTTTTTTAGTAGGAGCAGCAGTTTTTGCAGCTGGTGCCGCTTTTTCTACTTTAGCGCCAGCAGCTTTAGCGTCTGTTTTTGTTTGTGCAACACTCATGCCTATCATGCATACAAAGGCAATCAGGGTTAATAACATTTTTTTCATGGCAATAATAATTTTGACTTCAAATTAATCATACAAAAGTTCTTTCCCAATTTATACAGCTTATTCTTTCCTTAAATTATGATAAATGTTATTGTTAGAAATAGGATTTCTAACCAATTTGCGCAAGATTAAGGAGTTTCTTTGGCAAAACTTTACTTGCAATAATGCCCAAGATTGATTAAATTAAACATTCAAATTGTCCATATGAGAAAAGTAAGTGATATTCTAAAAAGAAAAGGGAATAAAGTAAGTGCCGTTTCCCCTGACATTACCGTAATTAAAGCCCTAGAATTGATGGCGGAAAAAAATATAGGTTCATTGGTGGTGATGGAAGCTGACAAGTTTTTGGGGATTATTACAGAAAGGGACTATTCCCGAAAAGTAATTTTAAAGGGAAGGCATTCTAGTGAAACCCCGGTTGGAGAAATCATGACTACTGATTTTCCACCAGTTGCACCTCAGGATTCTGTTGAAAAATGCATGCAATTGATGAGTTCCAAACATATTAGGTATTTGCCAGTTTATGAAGCCAATCAATTGGTAGGGATTATCTCAATCAATGACGTGGTTACGGAAACCATTTTAAACCAACAAGAAACCATCTCCCAATTACAGACCTATATTCAGTCCTAAATTAGGGCATCTTATTTTCAAACCGGTGAAACAGTTTCACCGGTTTTTTTATGTACTTGAACCAACGGTTTGTTTGAATTTCTATAATCCAATCAAGTTTTTTTGCAGCTTTCTAGACAAGAGTTACATAATACACGGTTTTACGTTATTTTTAGAGGGTGACATTTCAACCAATCCTATCAATGAGTTTATTATGAAATCAATTCCATCGGCCCTTTTGGCCGGAAGCCTAACATTTTTTTTATTGCCATCCTGTAAGGACAAAACAGAAGCCCCTGCGGCACTTAATCCGGAAGTAAATGTGGTTACGGTAGGTCAACAAACCATTCCATTTTACTCTGATTATGTTGGAGAGACTTTTGGTCAGGAAGACATTCAAATTCAATCTAGGGTAGATGGTTGGATTACTGGCATACATTTTAAAGAGGGTGATATGGTTCAAAAGGGCCAGTTATTGTATACCATTGATGACTTGCCAATTAGAAATAAAATAGACCAAGCCCAAGCCAATCTGGCACAGGCCAATACTGCCAAAGTAAAAAATAAGGCAGAGTTGGATAGGGTACAACCTTTAACAGCAATGCACGCACTTAGTCAAAGAGACCTTGATGCGGCCAAAGCCAATTATGAAGCTTCCATCTCTCAAGTAGACGCAGCTTCAGCAGCTCTTCGCAATAGCAAGATTGAATTGGAGTACACTAGGATTACTTCTCCTATCACGGGTGTCATTGGTATTTCTAAAGTATTGGTGGGTGACTATATTGGAAAATTGAATACAGGAGGCCCGTTGAATACGGTTTCTTCTATTGGTAAAATGCGTGTTCGCTTTTCTATTACAGAAGATGAGTACCTGATGTTTGCCAAACGCAAAGCAGGGAACTCACACAAGATTTTGCAAGACCAATTGTCTGCAGAATTACTCTTAAGCGATGGTACCGTGTATAGTGAAAAAGGAAGCATTAGTTTGTCTAATAGGCAAATTGACCCTGCAACAGGATCTTTGTTAGTTCAAGCGGAATTTCCAAATCCCCAGAACTTGCTCAAGCCTGGTCAATATGTGAAACTTCGTTTACAAACTGACGAGTTCAAAGACGCCATTCTCTTGCCGCAACAAGCTGTGAATCAAATTCAAAACCTATTCCAAGCATTTGTACTTAATGATAGTGGTATGGTTAAGCCCGTGGTCATTCAAACTGGCAAGCGCGTAGGAAGCAATTGGATTATAAAAAGTGGATTGAAATCTGGAGACAAAGTGGCCATTTTGGGTAGTATGGTGGTGAAACCAGATGTGGTAATCAAAGCTATCCCAGTTACTTGGAATTATGATTCCACTTCTAAACAATAATCTTATCTCTAACTGATTTATATGAGCGAATTTTTTATACGCCGGCCAATAGTTGCCATGGTCATTTCCATATTCATTGTGATTATGGGTTTATTGACACTACAAGGCATACCGGTTGCAAAATATCCCGATATTACGCCACCCATGGTGCAAGTACAAGCTGCATATACTGGTGCCAATGCGGTAGACATGGAACAAACCGTTGCTACACCAATTGAACAGCAAGTGAATGGGGTAGAAAACATGTTGTACATGAAGTCCGTGAACTACAATGGTTCTATGACTTTACAAGTATCATTTGAAGTAGGCACTGACTTAGATGTGGCCAATATGCTGACCCAGAACAGGGTGTCAAGAGCCAATCCTTTCCTGCCTCCCGAAGTAATTAATTTAGGAGTAAACGTAAAGAAATCTTTGACTTTTCCTTTGATGATGTTTTCTGTTTATTCTCCTTCCAAATCTTATAATGCAGACTTCATTAACAACTATGCCTTTATCAATTTGATTGATGAATTAAAAAGGATCAAAGGGGTTGGTGATGTATCTGTCATGGGTAGTTCAGAATACGCCATGCGTATTTGGGTAAAACCTGATCGTTTGGCCAAATTGAAGATTACGGCTTCTGATGTCATGAATGCCATTAAAGCTCAAAACAATATTGTACCCGGTGGTGCCTTTGGCGATGCTCCTTCCAAGCCAGGCATTCAAAATACGTATACAGCTACCTTACAACAAAGATTGGTTTCTGAAGAAGATTTTGGAAACATCTTGCTTAAGTCTAATGCAAATGGTGCTCAAGTAAGATTGAAAGACGTGGCGCGGATTGAACTGGGTTTACAGATGTATAACTTGAGCTCTAATTTAAATGGAAGCCCCTGTGCCGCCATTGCCATTTATCAGATTCCTGGATCCAATGGATTAGACGTAGCCAACAAAGCAAAAGCAAAAATGGATGAGTTAAAATCTAGGTTCCCTCAGGGCTTAGATTATACCACCAGTTTGGATACTACACAAGCCATTACCGTTGGTATTGAAGAAGTATTGCATACTTTGTTTGAAGCGGTGATCTTGGTAATCTTGGTGGTATTCCTATTCTTGCAAGACTGGAGAGCAACGTTGATTCCTTTGTTAACGGTTCCTGTATCCTTGATAGGTACTTTTATTGTGTTCCCATTATTGGGTTTCTCCGTAAACCAATTGTCCTTATTGGGCATGGTATTGGCTATTGGATTGGTGGTGGATGATGCCATTGTAGTTGTGGAAGCCGTGATTCATGAAATGGAACATGGGCTCAATCCCAAGGAAGCCACCAGTAAAGCCATGAAAGAAGTAGGAGGGCCCGTTGTGGCCATTGCCGTGATTCTTTGCGCAGTATTTATTCCAGTGGCTTTATCAGGTGGTATTACAGGTAGATTGTATCAGCAATTTGCTATTACCATTGCCATTTCTGTAGCACTATCGGCATTCAATGCCTTAACCTTGAGTCCTGCCTTAGCAGCCATTTTATTAAAACCCAAAAAGCCAAGCAAGGGTTTGTTACAAAGATTCTTTGATGGCTTTAATAAATACTTTGACAAGTTCACCAATGGCTATGTAAAAGTGGCCAGTTTTGCCGCTAGAAAATTGTTTTTGACAGTAATGATTTTGTTGGGTATTTGTGCCGCTACTGGATACCTAGCATTAAAAGTACCTGGTGGATTTGTGCCTGAAGAAGACGAGGGTTATTTTATGTTGGCCATTCAGTTGCCAGATGCAGCCTCTAAGGATAGAACAGAAGCTATTTCTAAAAAAGTGGAGTCTTATTTTAAAGGCATGGAAGAAATTAGTTCTTACACTGCCATTAATGGATTTAATATTTTATCCGGTACTGCCACACCCAATTCTGCTATGGCATTTATTAGTTTGAAACCTTGGGATGAAAGACATAAAACGGTTGCCCAAATTGTAAATGAAATGAATGCTGTATTAACCAAAAATATTACGGAAGCAACTGTAATAGTATTTGGTCCACCACCAATTCAAGGTTTGGGTTCAGGAGCAGGTTTTACCATGATGCTGCAAGACAAAGCTGGAAAGTCTCCACTCTATTTGGCTCAACAAACCCAGCGCTTTATTGCCATTGCATCTAAGCGCCCTGAGATTGGCAAAATCTATACCTTGTTTAGACCAACAGTACCTCAAAAATCTATTCAAGTAGACAAAGAGAAAGTACAAAAAATGGGGATTCCATTGCAAGAAGTAAATGGTGCCATCTCTGCTTATTTGGGAGGAGCATTCATCAATAACTTCAATGCTTATGGTAGACAATACAGGGCTTATATTCAATCAGAGGCAGAGTATAGAATGAAACCAGATGATATTAACCAATACTTTGTTCGTGATCCAAATGGGAACATGGTTTCACTTGGAACACTTGCTAAAGTCAAAGACACTACTGGTCCTTCATTTACCAATCACTTTAATATCTATCGCTCTGCAGAATTAAGTGGCGTGCCTGCACCTGGCGTAAGTTCTGATATGGCATTAAGGGTATTAGAAGGTGTTGCTAAAAAAGTATTACCTAATGATATTGGATATTCTTGGAGCAATACTTCTTATCAGGAAAAAGAATCTGCAGGTAAAGGTGCATCTGTGTTTATCATGGCGCTTTTATTTGTATTCCTAATTCTGGCTGCTCAATATGAAAGTTGGAAACTTCCCTTTAGTGTTTTGTTAGGAACACCTTGGGCTGTAATGGGAGCATTGTTAGGATTGTTTATTGGCGGTTTATATGCTACCACTTATGTAAACAACGTATTTGCTCAAATTGGTTTGGTGATGTTGATTGGATTGAATGCTAAAAATGCCATCCTGATTGTAGAGTTTGCCAAAATGAAAATGGACAACGAAGGATTGGCGCCATTTGAAGCTGCCATTGAAGGAGCTAGGTTGCGATTTAGACCCATCTTAATGACCAGTTTTGCATTTATTCTGGGTGTTGTTCCATTAATGACTGCTACCGGTGCAGGAGCAGAAGCAAGAAGGGTAATGGGTACTTCTGTATTCAGTGGTATGTTGGTTGCTACCATTGTTGGGGTAATCCTAATACCTGCCTTCTTTGTTTTAATAGAAGGTAAGAAAAAGAAAAAAGCAACTGTTGCTCCAGCAACTGAAACCAATCATTCAACGCACTAACATGACAAAGCAATTATATTTATTTTTTCTGAGTGCCATTTTATTGTTTGCCAGTTGCCGTGTTACCAAAGCATACGAGCAACCTCAGACTGCAACGCCATTAGCGTATGCAGAAAATGCCAATACAGATACCACTCCCTTGGTTAAGTGGTTTGATCTGTTTAAAGACACGGCTTTGCAAACCATTATCAAAACAACACTTGATAGTAATAGAAATTTGCAATTAGCAAGTGCTAGGGTTGTGGAAGCACAAATGCAGGCTGATATTATTAGAATTAACCAATATCCCTCATTCAATTACCAATTGCAAGCTGGTGGAGGAACCGCAGGAACCGATGCATTAAAAGTTGGTGGAGGTTTGAATAGTGCTGTTTTTAAAGCAGCTGGTGTACTAAATTGGGAGATTGATCTTTGGGGTAAACTCCGCGGTGCAACTGCTTCTGCCAGAGCACAAATTTTAGCAATTGATGAAAATAGAAATGCCTTAAAAGTGAGTCTTGTAGCAGAAGCTGCTAGTTTGTATTTCTTATTAAGGGATTTGGATAACCGATTGCTAATTGCTAAGAGAACATTGGAATCTAGAAAGGAAAGTACCAAGATCATCACACAACGTTATGAGAAGGGTTATATTTCTGAATTAGACCGTTATCAGGCAGTTCAACAGGAAGCACAGGCTGCAGCATTGATTCCCAATATTACCAGGCAAATTGTGCAAACAGAAAATGCCATTAATCTTTTAATGGGTAAGTCTTTTGGTACTATTTCTAGAGGTGCAACCCTGTTTAATCAAGTGTTGCCTCCCAGTATTCCTGCAGGACTAACTTCGCAATTATTATTGCGTAGACCAGATATTAGGGCATCTGAAAAGGCTTTGAACGCACAATACGAGAAAATTGGTGTAGCGGAAGCGTCTAGATATCCTTCTTTCTCTCTTACTGGACTATTAGGGTTTGCTAGCCCTCAATTGGGTTCCTTAGTCAGCAATGGATTTGTAGCCAATGGCTTTGCTGGTTTGGTTGGTCCAATTTTCCAATTTGGACAAAACTATAAGCGTGTGCAAGTAGAAAGAATTAGAACCCAACAAGCTCAGTTGCAATATGAACAAACAGTATTGGCTTCATTTGCTGATGTAAATAATGCGCTGATTGCCAACAAAACATTTGCAGAAGAATATGCCAATAGAAAGATTCAAGCAGATGCAGGTAGAAAGGCTTTAGAACTTTCTAATGCCAGATACAATTTTGGTTATACTTCTTATTTAGAAGTGTTAACCCAAGAGAATAGTTTGTTTGATGCTGAATTACAAGAGTCTGTATTAATGCAACAAAAGCTAAATGCCCTGGTTGCTTTGTATAGAGCACTTGGTGGTGGGTGGAATTAATCAATCAACTAAATGCATAAAAAAGCTGCCCATTCATTTGGGCAGCTTTTTTTATGTTCAAACTAACAGCATTTTGAAATGCCAATTTGAATATGCTATCCAAATTATTTGTTAGACAATACAAATGAAACAGTAGAACTTGGTTTGGTGCTCAAACTTGGAAAAATAGTAGTATTGGTAATGGGGTCAGTATATTCATCTGCCAAGAAACTGTCACCATAAGCTTTTACATAAATGGTTTGACCTTTCTTGAAACCTAGGTTTTCAAAAAAGCTAGTAGTTAAATTAAAATCATTCAATTGTGTAGCAGCACCATTACTCCTCACTTTTACTTCTGCTAAATAATTATTGGAAGTCACAGATCCATTGTCACTAAAGAATAATCGAACATATTTGTTCTTGCCAGAAGGGTTGCTAAAAACAGGGTCTATATGAAAACCAGTTACACCAGCAGCTTGAATAGCAGCATTAAATGGCGTGATAACTAAATTGCTAACAGCTATACTAGAATTTACGGCCATAGATTCACTTTTAGAGATAACGGTGGTAGCATGGTTGGTAGCAGCATGATAGATTCCCATAATTTTTCCAGTACCATAACCCTGTTTGGCATAACTGATATCGTAAGTGCCATAAGGGATGCTATCTAGTACCCACTTTCCATCGGTACCTGTTTTGGTACTTACGGTACTATTATCAATACTTACTGTAACGCCACTCATATCAGTTTGGCGATTGCCTTCTTCATCATATAACAAGATCAGACCTTGAATATTTGCTCTGTTTTGTTGTGCCAAAACAACATCAGGAACGGCAATACTGTGATTTCCACTGTCTTTGCCACAGCCCATTGCAAGGACTATTAAAAAGGCGAAGGATTTTTTCATGTTTGTTTTTTTAAAGTTTGTCTATAGTTGAAATGGAAAATTACGAAAACGTTATTGGAAAAAATATCAATTATACTTCAACAGTTTTTGATTTCTCAACAGATTGATAGGATATTTAAGCCAATAAACGCTGCCATGAAGAATTTCAAGTACCTCCCATTGCTGGTATTAATTGGTTTTATATCTCAAAGCCAAGCTCAAAAACCATTACGCTTTAAAGATGTAGTTTTTAATAACCAGGATTCTATATTGAATATAGCTTATGGATCTGCCCAAAATGTTAATGGAAAAACGGAGGAATTGCTATTGGATTTGTATTCACCTGGTTTGATTGATACTGCTTCTAAAAGACCCTTGATGATCTTCATTCATGGGGGAGGCTTTCAAAGCAATACCAAATCAGGTGCCTATCCTAATTTAATCTGCAATGGGTTGGCCAAGAGGGGCTATATGGTTGCCACAATTGACTATAGATTAGGGATCCCAAAAACCAAAACAGATAATGACTATGCTGAAGCCATGTATCGCGCAGTGCAAGACGCTAAAGCGGCGATAAGATATTTTAGAAGATACGCAGATAAATACCGCATTGACCCAGACCAGATTTTTGTGATGGGCAGTTCAGCAGGCGCCAAAACCGCTATGCACTTGGCATATCTTGACCAAGATGAAGTACCACTTGGTGTAGATCAAAACAAATTAGGAAACCTAGAAGGTAATAGCGGTAATCCTGGCTATTCTTCTAAAGTTAGTGCTGTTGTTAATTGTTGGGGTGCCATGATCAATTATCATTGGATAAAGCAAGGTGATGCACCCTTGTTTAACATTGCCGGAACGGCAGATAAAACAGTTCCTTTTGATTCCTCATATAATTATCATGGGTTTAAATATGGGAGTACAATTTTGTACAATCATGCACTGCAACAAGGCGTTGCTACTGGTCTAAGATTGTTTTATAGTTCAGGTCATACTTTAGATAATGATAAGAAAAAGCAAGACAGTGCTTTGCAAGATTTGAGTGCATGGCTCTTTACTCAATTAAAAAGAAATGCACCTGAAAAACCCGAAATTTTTAAATGGGAACAAGATATAGCCAAGCTAGAAGCCAAAGACAAAATTGAAAAAGGAGACAGTGAAACGGTGTTGTTTATTGGAAGTTCTTATATCCGTTTATGGGAGCAATTGCCATTGCAAATGAAACCAATTAAAACTATCAATCGTGGATTTGGTGGATCTAAACTTCAAGAAGTGGCTTACTATTTAGACAGGTTACTAAAAGCACATCAAAACTTAAAAGCTGTATTCCTTTATGTGGGTAATGATATTGTTGGAAACCAAACAGACAAAACTCCTTTGCAAGATCTTGAATTGGTTAGATATATTACGGAGAAAATCAGAGCTAAATATCCCTCTATTCCTATTTTCTGGAATCAAATTTCTCCCTCTGAGAAAAGATGGGCCGTATGGGACCAAATTTCAAAAGCCAATGAATTAATCAAAGATTACTGTTCCCAACATCCTAATTTGTATTATGTAGAAACAGCATCAAGTTATTTGGACAAAAATGGCAAACCTATTAGCAATTTATTCAGAGATGATAAACTGCATTACAATGATGCAGGTTATGTTATCTGGGCCAATTATGTAAAACAAGCATTTAATAAAGTATATGGAAAATAAACAAACCGTTTCATCAAATCCCAGAGCAGCCCTCATCTATGCTATACTTGTGGGATTTGCCTTTTCTGCTAATTACACCAATCATGCGCCTTTAAAAGATTGGTTGATGAAAAGCTTTGATAGTGTAGAGCATCCATTTACCAAAACCATGTTTGGCTTTTTAACAACGGCCATTTTTTTTACCCATGCTATTATGCAAATTCCAGGTGGGCATTTGGCTGATAAGTTTGGTCCCAAGAAAGTGGTTACCATTGCACTGTCTGTTGTTTGTATTGGGAATTTTGGTATTGCATTTGCAAGTTCTTATGAACAATTGTTGTTTTGGAAATTTTTAGTTGGCTTTGGTACGGGTACAAGTTTTGTTGCAGGAGCTAGGTATATTTTTCAATCAACCCCAACCAATAAATTATTATTGTATCAAGGTTATTATGGTGCTAGTGTTTTATTGGGATCTGGTTTTGTCATATTTGCCATTCCACAAATAGCTGGGTATTTTCAAAGTTGGTCTGCTGCATTTCTTGCATCAGCAACCGTTGCAGTAATAGTGCTATTGGCTTGGGTATTGCTGGCGCCAGCAGCAGGAAACAAAGAACATCCTCATGGATCCTTATTGAAAATGCTGGCACATATGGAATTATGGTTATTGGGTTTGGTTCAAATGGCTTCCTTTGGTTTGGTAATTGTCATTGGTTCTTGGATCACTACTTTATTAAAAGAAAATTTTAGTTTTTCCAATAAACTGCTTATTAGTTTTATAGCATCATTGGTATTATTATTAGGTCTTGTGTCAAGACCTCTTGGTGGTAAAATGGTTCAATTGTTGGGTGTGAGAAAATTGTTATTGGGAAGTTTGGCCATGAATGCCGTGGGATGTTTTCTACTAGCGTTTTTTCCTGAGTTTTTGGCATTGGACATTGTGGCTATTCTACTTTTAGGCATGGGTTGTGGATTGCCTTATGCAGGCATGTTTAATAGGGCAGCACATTTATTTCCAGGAATGGCAGGAGCTGCCATGGGCTTGGTGAATATGTTGGGTATTGTGTTTATATTAGTAGGAACGCCCATTGTAGGAAAGATTGCAGACGGTGCTGGTAATTTTTCTAATGCATTTATTGCCCTAGGTGTATTTGCATTATTCATTGCTTTGGTTTCTTTAAAAATTAAGAAAGATTAAATTGTAGCCATGAATTTGATGCATCTTTTTGACATCTCTCTCAAAGGAAAAAAGGATTATGTTGGTTTAGAATTTAACCAACAGTCCCTAAGTTTTGGACAAATAGATCAACGAAGTAATCAAGTTGCCAATTTCTTGATTCAAACAGGTTTTGTTCCTGGAGATAGACTAGCCGTTTACCTAGAGAACTGCATTGAAATGATTGACATCTATCTTGCTGCCATTAAAACGGGTGTCATCTTTGTTCCCATCAATATCCTCTATAAAGAAAGAGAGATTGGACATATTTTATCAGATGCGGAACCCAAAAAATTAATTGCCAATGGTGCAGTTCCTGGCGGTTTTGATGCATGGCAATTGGAAGAACTTGTAAAGGCATTGCCTGGCATTAAAGATACTCCCATAGATAGTAGTCATCTTAATGGTGATAGCCCCGCAGCTATAGTTTATACCAGCGGTACAACGGGCACATCTAAAGGTGCAATACTAACTCACAATAATTTTATCAGCAATGGTTTAAACCTTGTTAACTGTTGGCAAATTAAAGAGCAAGACAGGTTCTTGTTGAGTTTGCCATTGTTTCATGTTCATGCATTGGGTAATGGTATTCATGCATGGCTCATGAGTGGTTGCAAAATGAAACTCCTAGTTAGATTTGAACACCAAAAAGCAGCGGAAGAGTTTATACAATTCAAACCAACTTTATTCTTTGGTGTGCCAACAGTCTATATTCGATTACTAGACCTACCAGATGCAACTGCAAAACTTATTGGATCCAATGCTAGATTATTTGTTTGTGGCTCAGCACCACTGCCTGCACAAGTACTAGAAGCATTTCAAGAAAAATATGGACAAGTAATTTTAGAAAGATATGGGATGACTGAAACCTTGATGAATATCAGCAATCCCTATTATGGAGAAAGAAGACCAGGCACTATTGGATTTCCATTGCCTGGAATCTCTGCCAAAGTGGTCAAGCCTGATGGCAGTGTTGCGCATGTGGATGAGGAAGGAGAGGTTTATATAAAAGGACCCAATGTGTTTGCTGGATATTGGAAAAGAGAACAGGCTACCGCCGATGCATTTGTAGACGGCTATTTTAAAACAGGAGATATGGGGGTGGTTTCAGCTGATGGCTATTTTACGCTCAGGGGCAGAAAAAGCGATTTGATTATCAGTGGGGGATTTAATATTTATCCAAGAGAAATAGAAGAGTTTTTATTGGAACAACCTGGTGTAAAAGAAGCATCTGTAGTTGGGGTTCCTCACGAAACCCGGGGAGAAATGCCAGTTGCTTATTTGGTGCTTGAGCCTACAGCTGATCTAACAGCCATTGAAGCGGCTTGTCAAAAAACCTTTGCTTCTTTTAAAGTTCCCAGAAAGTTTTTGGCCATTGACCAATTACCCCGAACAGCCCTTGGAAAAGTGCAAAAACACCTTTTACCAAAGCCATAGACCCGAATTTTCCTCCAAAAACAGCCTTTTTAGCCCTGAAACCCCCAATTTTAGGGCTAATTTCCTTTGTAAATCCCGTCTTTTCCTTACCTTCGCAGCCCCGAATTTTAAACCATCGGGGTTATTTTATGCAATTTTTCTTGAAACAATTAAATGCAGATGCACAGGAGAACGCCGCAGCTTCAGAAGCTGTTGAAGTTCCTACTGCAACAACAAATGCACCTGTGGCTGAAGCACCCACTGCGGTTGTGGAAGCAACCGTTGCTGTTGAAACAGCACACGATGACTTTGACTGGAGTATCGACAAACGTAACGTAAGTTCTTATGCCGAAACTGAACGTTTGAAGTATGACAAAGTTTACGATGAAACCTTTGTGCAAATTGCCGATGGCGAGATTGTAAGAGGTGGTGTTGTAGCTCTTACCAAAACAGACGTGGTAATCAACATTGGCTTTAAAAGCGATGGTTTGGTTTCATTGAATGAATTCCGTGACGTACCAGGTTTGAAAATTGGTGACGAAGTGGAAGTAATGGTAGTTGAAAAAGAAGACAGGGGCGGTAACTTGCACCTGAGCCGTAAATCTGCTCGCATCTTCCGTGCTTGGGAAAGAATTGTGGAAGTACACAAGACTGGTGAAGTTATCACTGGTACTGTTACTAGCAAAACCAAGGGTGGTTTGATTGTAGACGTATTTGGTATGGAAACTTTCTTGCCAGGTTCTCAGATTGACGTTAAACCTGTAACTGACTACGATCAGTTTGTAGGAAAAACTATGGAATTCAAAGTGGTTAAGATTAACGAAGCCATTAAGAATGCCGTAGTATCTCACAAAGCGCTGATTGAAAGTGATATTGAAGCACAACGTGCCGAGATCATGAGCAAACTAGAAAAAGGACAAGTATTGGAAGGTGTGGTGAAAAACATCACAGACTTTGGTGCTTTCATGGATCTTGGTGGCTTAGACGGTTTGTTGTACATCACCGATATTTCATGGGGCCGTATCTCTCACCCAAGCGAAGTGGTGAAGATGGACCAGAAATTACAAGTGGTAGTATTGGACTTCGACGACGACAAAAAACGTATCAGTCTTGGTCTGAAACAATTGACTCCACATCCTTGGGACGTGTTGCCTGAAGGTTTGTCTGAAGGTTCAGTTGTAAAAGGTAAAGTGGTAAATATTGAAGATTACGGTGCATTCTTGGAAATTCAGCCTGGTGTTGAAGGTCTGGTTCACGTATCTGAAATCACTTGGGCTAACACCCCAATCAACGCTAAGGAATTCTTCAAATTAGGAGATGAGTACGAAGCTAAAGTGGTTACCCTTGATAAAGACGCAAGGAAAATGAGCTTGAGCATCAAACAAATGAGCCAAGATCCTTGGAGTACTATTGAAACCAAATTCCCTGAAAACAGCAAGCACAAAGGTTTGGTGAAGAATATCACTCCTTATGGCGTATTTGTTGAATTGGAGCCAGGTATTGGTGGTATGATTCACATCAGCGACTTAAGCTGGTTGAAGCGTTTCAATCACCCAACTGATTATACCAAAGTTGGTGAATACATTGACATTATCATCTTAAGCATTGATAAGGAAAACCGCAAATTGCAATTAGGACACAAGCAATTGGAAGAAGATCCTTGGAATGCATTGGAAGATACTTTTGCAGTAGGAACTGTTCACGAAGGTACTGTTACTCGTAAGGACGATAAAGGTGCTTTAGTACAATTACAGTATGGTTTAGAAGGATTCACTCCTAACCGTCACCTGAACAAGGAAGATGGTTCTACAGTGAAAGCTGACGAAACTACACAGTTTGTTGTGATCGAGTTTGATCGTAACGAAAAGCGTATTGTATTGAGCCACGCTCGTATCTGGGAAGCTGCAGTTGCTGAAGTAAAAGAAACTGCTAAGAAAGAAGCTAAAGCAGAATCTGACAGCACTAAGAAAGCCGTTAAAAACATCCAAGCCAAGGTTGAAAAAACAACTTTGGGTGACCTGAGCGCACTTGCCGAAATCAAGGCAAAATTGCAAGAAGGTGAAGGAGATAAGCAATAATTCCTGTTTGAATCAGTCAAAAGGCTGTTCCGCTTTGGTGGAACAGCCTTTTTAGGTAATTCTTAACTAGGATTTGGCGCAAACCAAGATCCAAGTTTATATATTGCCCGATAATAACTAATTTTGCAAACTTGTATGAATAGGATCCTCATTTTATTGTTTTTGGTTCTGGTACTCGGCAGCTGCTCCAACAAGTTCTCCAAGATTGTGAAGAGCAAGGATTACGAGTACAAGCATAAGATGGCGGACCAGTATTACGAGCAAAAGAATTACGGTTACGCACAACAGCTCTTTGAAGACATTTTTCCCTATATCAAGGGCACACCCGGATATGAAGAGGCTTATTATAAATTTGCCTATTCCTACTACTACCAAAAGGATTATCTGAATGCAGAGAACCTGTTTAAGAGTTTTGTAGAGAGTTTCCCCAACAGTGCCAAAGTGGAAGAATGTGATTACATGCGGGCTTACTGCTATTTTAAGCAGTCTCCCAAGATTGACCTTGATCAAACCAATACCAATAAAACCATTGGTTTGATGCAAACCTTTATCAATACCCACCCCAATTCTCAAAGAGGAAAAGAGGCGGCGGATATTATTGACAAGTGCAGGGAGAAATTGGAAGCCAAGGATTATAAAAGTGCTGGATTGTATTACAATTTAGGATTCTATAAGGCCGCGGCCATTGCCTATGGAAATGTATCGGATAATTTTCCAGATTCCAAAAAGGCTGATGAGTACAAGCTGCAAGTAATTAAGTCTTATTTCAAATACGCAGAAATGAGCTACGAAGACAAACAATTGGCGCGCTATGAAAAAGTGTTGTCAGAATGTGCAGACTTCTCAGAGCGATTCAGCGAAAGCAAATATCTGGCAGAAGTGGCCAAAATAAAAACACAAACAAATAACTTTATCAAAAACCTGAAAAAATGAGCAAATTAAGAAGGCAAATGAGCGCTAACACTGCCAGCGTTGTTGAAACCAAAAGCCTGATTGAGATCAAAGGAAAAACAGGTAATTTGTACGAATCCATTGCCATCATTGCAAGAAGGGCTAACCAAATTAATATTTCTTTGCGTGAGGAACTGCATAATAAACTAGAAGAATTTGCTAGCCACACTGACTCTTTAGAAGAAATTCACGAAAACAAAGAGCAGATTGAAATCTCTAGGGCTTACGAAAAAATGCCTAATCCAGCTATCTTGGCTACCCAAGAGTTCATGGAAAACAAAATCTACCATAGAAGAAACAACGAGAACGACCTGTTCCGTTAATAGATAAAATTTATGTAAATACCTAAAACGACAGCATTTGCCTGTCGTTTTTTGTTATTTTCAAGTCTAAGAAGGAAACATGTTGCAAGGAAAAAAAATCTTATTAGGTATTACGGCCAGCATTGCTGCTTATAAGTCTATCCTCTTGGTTAGATTATTGGTAAAAGCTGGTGCAGAGGTAAGGGTAATTATGACTCCTGCTGCAAAAGATTTTGTATCTCCTTTGGTCTTGTCTACACTGACCAATCATCCCGTATTAATAGAACTTGCTGGTACAGAAGGATGGTCAAATCATGTACAGTTGGGTAGGTGGGCAGACTTATTTGTAATTGCCCCATTGAGCTGTAATAGCTTGGCAAAAATGGCCAATGGACAATGCGATAATTTATTAATGGCAAGCTATCTTTCTGCCACCTGTCCGGTGATGGTAGCTCCAGCCATGGATGAAGACATGTGGCAACATAACAGTACTAAAAGAAATTTGCAGACCCTACATAACGACGGTATTTATATTATGCCCGTTGAAACAGGTGAGCTGGCCAGTGGCTTATTTGGTCCGGGTAGAATGGCCGAACCCGAAACCATTTTACACGCAATGGTTAGTAGATTTTTTAGAAAAGATAGTTTAAAAGGCAAGCGTGCGTTGGTTACTGCCGGTCCCACTTTTGAAGCCATTGATCCTGTTAGATTTATTGGTAACCATTCCTCCGGACAAATGGGTTTTGCACTAGCAGAAGCCTTGTATTTGCAGGGTGCCGATGTGGTTTTGGTCACTGGGCCTACAGCACTTACAACTGCCTATGCAGGAATTGGATTGGTGAGCGTAGTTAGTGCGGCAGAAATGTTTGAAGCATGCAATCGGGTATTTGCCAATATGGATATTGCTATTTTGTCTGCTGCCGTGGCCGATTATAAAATGGAACATATCGCGCAGCAAAAAATTAAAAAAACAAACCAAGACCCAACCCTCCAACTGGTCAAAACAAAAGATATTTTAGCCCATTTGGGTGCGTCTAAAAAGCCCGGTCAATTTGTTGTAGGCTTTGCATTGGAAACGGAGAATGAATTAGAGAATGCCCAGAAGAAACGCATGGCAAAAAATGCCGATGCCATTGTACTTAATTCTCTCAATGACAAAGGAGCTGGTTTTGGAAGTACGCAAAATCAAGTAACCATTCTAGACCAAGATGGGGCGGCTGTATTCATTCCCCTGGTTTCAAAAACCATTGTTGCAGAGCAAATTGTTTCATACATTGTATCCAAGATTCATGCATAAGAAATTACTCATACTGTTTACAGCTTGTCAATTGTTGGTAATTGCAGCAGTTGCGCAGGAACTCAATGCGCGTGTAACCGTGATCTCCAATAGGGTAGGTACAACAGTAGATAGAAAAATCTTTACTAACCTACAGCAACAATTAACCAACCTGCTCAATACCCGTAAGTGGACCAATGAAACTTATAAAGTACAGGAGAAAATTGACTGTAGTTTTATCATTAATATTGAACAGGTAGTGGAGCCCAATATTTATAAAGCAACACTTACTGTACAAGCGGCTAGACCCATTTTTAATGCCTCATACAAATCTGCCATTGTGAATTACCAAGACGCAGACCTGACCTTTAAGTATATAGAATTTCAACCCGTTGAATTCAATGAAAATAGGGTGCAGGGTAATGATGCTTCTGCTGCCAATCTAACCGCTGTATTTGCTTTTTATGCCTATTCTATTATTGGCTTGGACAATGATTCATTTGGTCCCAAAGCAGGAGAAACACAGTTTAATAAAGCACTGAATGTTGTAACCAATGCACCAGAAGGTAAAAATATTGCTGGTTGGCGCATATTTGATGGTCTGCGCAATAGATACTGGCTTAATGAAAACCTAACCAATAGTAAATACAATATTATCCACGACGTAATCTATACCTATTATCGTGCAGGTATGGACAAGTTGTATGACAATGAAGCAGAAGCCCGTGGTAATATTTTGCAAGCACTGATTCAATTACAAGCATTTAATAAAGAGAATCCTAATACCATGATCCTGCAATTTTTTATGCAGGGTAAATACCAGGAATTGGTGGGCATTTTTAAAAATGCATCAGCAACAGAAAAAGCAAGAGCGTTAGAAATACTGAGTGAGATAGATATTGTGAATTCAAGCAAATACAAACAAGCATTGCAATGAGTAGGAAATGGATCATGATCTTGGGAATTTGCTTTTCGGTTTTGGCTTGTAAAAAAACACCCAAGGACCAAATTATTTTGCCCATCAACACCATGAAACTAGCTATGTGGGACATCATGCGTGCAGATGAATGGTATACGCAAACCACACTCAAAGACAGTTTGAATTTGCGAAAAAAAGAAAATATCCAATTGTATGAGCAAGTTTTTGCCATACACGGAACTACACGCAAACAGTTTTACAATAGTTACAAATACTATGAGACCCATCCCAAAGAATTCAAAGAATTGATGGATTCTATCTATGCGTTTAAAGAAAGGGAAAAAGCGCCACCACCACCACCCCCTGTTAAAATTCCCAAAAGTCAACGCTAACAATCATTAGTTTTTCTAACTTCGGGGCCTAACAATTGCCCATGAATAAAGTATTTACTAGTGCCGCATTGGCCATTGCAGACATTCCATCTAACACAACACTTATGTTGGGCGGGTTTGGCTTAAATGGCATTCCTGAAAACTGTATCAAAGCCTTAGTTGAAAAAGGCATCAACGGTCTTACCTGTATATCCAATAATGCAGGTGTGGACGATTTTGGACTAGGCTTGCTTTTGCAAACTAGACAGATTAAAAAAATGATCAGTAGTTATGTAGGAGAGAACGCAGAATTTGAAAGACAACTCTTGAGTGGAGAACTAGAAGTAGACCTAGTACCACAAGGAACACTGGCCACCCGTATTCAAATGGCAGCCATGGGAATCCCTGCATTTTTTACCCCTGCGGGATATGGTACAGAAATAGCCCAAGGCAAAGAGGTTAGGGAATTCAATGGCAAAATGCATTTAATGGAACTGGCATTGCACGCAGATTTTGCACTGGTAAAAGCTTGGCGTGGAGACCATTTGGGCAATTTGCAATTTAGAAAAACCACCAGAAATTTCTCAACTTCTATGGCAAAAGCCGGTACCATTACCATTGCAGAAGTAGAAGAATTGGTAGCACCTGGAGAAATAGATCCTGATGATGTACATGTGGCAGGAGTCTATGTGCACCGCATCTTTCAGGGCAGTAACTATGAAAAAAGAATTGAACGTAGAACGGTTCAAATTCCATCATCTCATTAAAACTATCACATGGCACTAGACAAATATGGCATAGCCAAACGCATTGCGCAGGAGCTGCGCGATGGTATGTATGTAAACCTTGGTATTGGCATTCCCACTTTGGTGGCCAATTATATTCCAGCTGGTATGGATGTATTTTTTCAAAGCGAAAATGGCATCTTGGGTATGGGGCCTTATCCAACTGAAGAAACCATTGATGCAGACTTAATCAATGCAGGAAAAGAAACCGTGACACTAATAAAGGGCGGGGCTTTTTTTGATAGTGCAGAAAGTTTTGGCATGATTAGAGCAGGGAAGATTAACCTGACAGTTTTAGGTGCTATGGAAGTGAGTGATGTTGGTGATATAGCCAATTGGAAGATTCCTGGTAAAATGGTAAAGGGGATGGGTGGGGCCATGGACTTAGTAGCCAGTGCCAAAAATATTATAGTGGCCATGATGCATACCAATCCCAAAGGAGAGAGCAAATTATTACCCCAGTGCAGCTTACCCCTTACCGGGATTCAGTGTGTCAAAAAAGTAGTAACAGAATTAGCGGTGTTAGAAATTGGACCAGAGGGATTTATCTTACTTGAAAGGGCCCCAGGAGTTTCTGTAGCAGAAATTGTGGCAAAAACTGCAGGGAGGTTAATAGTCCCAGAAGAAGTGCCAGAAATGATACTTTAAGGCCTTTAAACCTTTGTAAAGAAAAATTGTTTCCGCTTTCGTAATCGGCAATGACCATTCAAATAGGTTGTTGACGTATTTTGCAGCACTTAAAAAATTTACCATGAGCATTCAAGTTGGCGAAAAAGCCCCAGTATTATCTTTATTTGATACAGAGAAAAATCAAATTGCCTTAGGTGCAACTGACAAAAACACCGTTGTGTTGTTTTTTCCTTTGGCTTTCACCGGTGTTTGCACCGCTGAATTGTGCAATATCCGCGACAATATTGCCTTGTACAACAATACCAATGCAACTGTATTGGGTGTTTCTGTGGATTCCCTTTTTACATTGGGTAAATTCAAAGAAGAGCAAAAACTAAATTTCCCCTTGTTGAGTGATTTCAATAAGGATGCAGCAAAAGCATTTGGCGTTTTGTATGAAACCTTCCCTGCTTTTGGTATGCAAGGAGTGAGCAAACGTGCCGCTTTTGTTATAGACAAAGAAGGAGTAGTGCGTTATGCTGAAGTTTGCCCTACACCGGGTGACTTGCCTAGCTTTACTGCTATCCAAGAATGTTTGGCTGGATTAAACTAATTCATTGGAATAAGTTAGGGCCTCGTGCTAGTAGCGCGGGGCCTCTTTGTGTTAAAAAATCGGCAATATTGTTTTATTTAACAATATTTCTCTAATTTTCCATTGAAAACCAAGGGTAGGGAAGCTTATGAAGTATGTATACACGCTCTCTTTAATGATTTTACTAGTTGTTGGCAGCAGTTTTGTTGCAGACAATGAGACCTCTATGGTCACTAGTACCAAGATCATGCGTGTTTATCCCAACCCTGCTACTTCCTATATTATTTTTGAGTTTGACAAATCTGTAGACAAGTCTTACAGTCTTCAAATCTTTGCCTTTTTTGGAAAGAAAATGACCGAACAAAGACTCACAGATTCAAAACTAAATATCACCCTAGATGACAACTACCTCCGCGGTTTGTACATCTATCAATTGCGTGATCAGACCGGAAAAATTGTTGAATCCGGTAAGTTTCAAGTAAACAAATAATCAGCTTTTTTATTGCAGTGTTTGCTATCTATCGCAAACTTCTACTATCAGGAATTTGAGGTAATTGGTATTTTCCATTCCCCAGATAATGGGATGGTCAGAACTTTGTGCCTGAAACACCACTTGTCTAATTCTTTTGCGTGCGTCTTTTGCAGCTTGATCAATAGCAGACAAAAACATTTCTGGATTTACCAAATTGGTACAACTTGAAGTAACCAGGAAACCCCCGTTGCGCAAGAGTTTCATGCCACGCAAATTAATTTCTTTATAGCCTGTGATGGCTTTGCCAATGCTCTCCCTACTCTTGGTAAATGCAGGTGGGTCCAACATGACCACATCATATTTGCGCCCATCCTTGCCCCATTGTTTGAGCACGTCAAAAGCGTTCATGGCTTCAAATTTGCAGATACTATCTAAGCCATTCAAAGCCGCATTTTTATTGGCTTGAGCTACCGCATTTTCAGATATGTCTAAACCCAAAACAGACTTGGCGCCATAAGCCGCAGCGTGAATTTCAAAAGTACCGGTATAGGTAAATGCACCCAGCACATCAGCACCTTTGACAATGTTTTGAATGGCCCTTCTATTATCTTGTTGGTCTAAGAAATAACCAGTCTTTTGACCATTTTCAAGATCCACCAAGAACTTTAATCCGTTCTCTACAATTTGAATATTGGTATCAAAAGGAGCGGACAAAAACCCTTTTTGTTGGGGTAATCCCTCTAGCTGTCTTACCGGAACATCATTGCGTTCATAAATTCCCTTGGGGCTAAAAATAGTTTCAAGGCTTCGCACTATGGCATCCTTCCAACGGTCCATTCCCAAAGACAGGGTCTGGATCACAAAATAGTCGTTGAATTTATCAATGATCAAGGCGGGAAGTTCATCGGCCTCGCCAAAAACCAAACGGCAATTTTCTGTATAACCCAGTTTTTGCCTATAGGCCCAAGCTTTGGCTATTTTTTGGTGAAAAAAAGCCTCGTCAATGGTCTCTTGTTTGCGGGTCAACAACCTAACCAAGATCTGGGATTGGGGGTTGATATAGCCCCTTCCAGCGTATTTTTCAGCACTATAATACACGTCTACTATGTCTCCGGCTACCACATCGCCCTCAATTCTTTCTACTTCGTTGCCATATACCCAGGGATGACCATTGGCAATCCTTGGCGCGATTTTCTTTCTGAGATACAGTTTTGTCATTCGGCAAAGATAGGTGAAGCGTTTCTCCTGTCATTTTTTCCCTTTCCTTTGCTTGGCAATATTTTTGACATAGTTGGTTATCAAGCAATTTTTATAAATTAAGACGATAAAGAGATGGAGCAGCACAATACAAACCCAGAAAACAATCAGACTGACACCCAAGTGGATATCAATACTGACGAAAATGCAGCCGGAACCTCTAAACTCAACGAACCCGTTGCAGAAGAGAACCAAATGGAAAAATTGACTGCTGAATTACAGGAGCAAAAAGACAAATACCTCCGTTTGATGGCTGAATTTGACAATTTCAGACGTAGAACTGCCAAAGAAAGGTTGGATTTGATTCAAACCGCCGGTAAAGACGTGATTGTTTCATTACTTGACGTGCTGGACGATTGTGACCGTGCGGAAAAACAATTGTCTGGGTCAGATGATATTGCCGCTCAGAAAGAGGGTGTTTTGTTGGTATTCAACAAAATCAGGAGCAATTTGCAAAACAAAGGTGTAAAAGCCATGGAAAGCATCAACACGGAATTTGACGTGGAGAAGCACGAAGCCATCACTGAGATTCCAGCACCAACGCCGGAATTAAAGGGCAAGATCTTGGACGAAGTAATGAAGGGATATTACCTAAACGATAAAATCATCCGTTTTGCCAAAGTGGTGGTAGGCAATTAATACCAATAGTAGCATACATGAAGAGAGATTTATATGAAATACTGGGAGTAAGCAAGGGAGCCAGTGCCGAAGAGATTAAAAAAGCTTATCGGAAAGTGGCCATGCAATTTCACCCTGACCGTAACCCTGGAGACAAGGAAGCGGAAGAGAAATTCAAGGAAGCAGCCAATGCTTACGAGATTCTCAGTGATGCCGATAAAAAAGCTAAGTATGACCGTTATGGTCATGCTGCATTTGCACCAGGTGCAGGTGGTGGAGGATTTGGCGGCAATATGAATACCGATGATATCTTCAGCCAATTTGGGGACATTTTTGGAGACGATATGTTTGGCAATTTCTTTGGCGGCGGTGGCGGACGTTCTAGGTCCGGTGGTGGAAGAAATGCCAGAGGACAAAGGGGTAGCAACTTGCGCATCAAACTCAAATTAAATTTTGAGGAAATGGCCAAAGGTGTTACCAAGAATGTGAAAGTAAAAAAGCATGTTGCCTGTGCTACCTGTTCTGGTAGTGGCGCCAAAGACAAGAGCAGTGTTCAAACCTGTAATACCTGTCATGGAAGTGGACAAGTGCGCAAAGTAACCAATACCTTTTTGGGACAAATGCAAACGGTTACTACTTGCCCTACTTGTAATGGAGAAGGAACTTCTATTACTGCTAAATGTGGTAACTGTAAAGGAGAGGGAAGAGTATACGGAGAAGAAACCATTAGCATTGATATTCCAGCAGGTGTGCATGAAGGCATGCAGTTGAGCATGAGTGGCAAAGGAAATGCAGGAGAGCGCGGCGGATCTAATGGAGACCTAATTATACAAATTGAAGAAGAAGCGCACGCAGAATTACAGCGTGATGGTTTGAATGTAGCATTTGACCTGCATATTAGTTTTCCTGACGCGGCATTTGGTACTCAAGTAGAAGTACCCACCATTGATGGTAGGGCCAAGATTAAAATTCCACCGGGTACACAAAGCGGTAAAATTTTCCGATTAAAAGGAAAGGGTTTTCCAGAAGTGCAAGGCTATAGCAGGGGAGACCAATTGATACACGTGAATGTTTGGACACCCCAACATTTAAGTGCAGATGAAAAAGCCATTTTAGAAAAATTGAACAATAGCGATAACTTCAAACCCAATCCCAATAAGGGAGACAAGAGTTTCTTTGAAAGGGTTAGAGAAGCTTTTAGCTAACGCGATAGTAATTTGTTAGAACCATTTGTTAGAACGCAGGGCCCTGGTCCTGCGTTTTTCTTTTGCGCTTTCTTTTTTCTGGAGAATAAATTTGTTTGGCCGCGTCTACCAAGGAAACAAATTCTTTTTGATATCGGTCATCTGATTTGTAAGAAAGCGATGCCAATGACCAGATCTGATCAAAGCTGATTTTTTTGGCGTAGGCCGATTGTTTTAACAAAGTACCAAACATGCAAACAGCAGTGGCAAAACGGTATTCCTGTTCAGCAGCTTGTAAGGCAAAGGGTGCATAGGGAATCTCATAATACTGTTGTTGAAATTCAAGTGAATCTGTCTTTTTGAAATTGATATTGAGGGTTCCTAAGTTACCCTTTGTTAAACTACTATCCTTGGGTTCTATTTCAAAAACGGCCATCAGGTTATGGCCACTTCCCTCTTCTCCACCCTGTAATTGGGTAGTGCTGTCTTCTAAGGCGTTTTTCTTATTATCAAAACCAATGAGTCTATAAGACTTGATTATTTCAGGATTAAAATCAATGTCTACAAACGCGTCATTGGCAACGGCATAAAGGGTTTGGGTTAGTTCTGTAACAAGTGTTTTTTGTGCTTCTTGCAAGTGGTCTAAATAAGCAAAATTGCCGTTTCCTTTTTTGGCCAATAATTCCAGTTTGCTGTCTTTGTAATTGCCCATGCCAACCCCCAAACAGGTTAGGTAAATGCCCGTTTGTCTATACTGACTAATCAAATCTTCCATGGCTTTTTCAGTGGCTTCGCCCACATTAAAATCTCCATCTGTGGCAAGGATAACCCGATTGTTTCCTTCAGGTATAAAAGTTCTTTTTGCAAGTGCGTATGCTGTTCTAATACCATCGCCACCAGGCGTATCTCCGCCCGCATCCAAAGAATCAATGGCGTCTTGAATGCGTTTTTTCTCAGCTCCGCTAACCCCATTTAATCTAATAGAAACATTACCTCCATAAGTAACAATAGATACGGTGTCTTGGGCGCGTAGATTTTCTACCAATAGCTTGAAAGCCTGTTGTAGCAAGGGCAAACGATTGGCTTTGTCCATACTACCAGAGATATCTATTAAGAAAACCAAATTGCTTGCCTTAATACTATCTAGGTTTAATCTTGGTGCTGCTACCTGTACAAAAAACAGTTTATTTTTTTCATTCCAAGGGCAACTAGTAACCCTTGTTTTACACAGAAAACTATCTCTTGCAGCACTACCTGTATCTAAAGGAAAATTAAAATAGTTCAGCATTTCTTCAATGCGAACAGCGTCTACAGGAACGGGCATTTGGTTATGGATAAATCGCCTGATATTGCTATAAGATGCGTGGTCAATATTCAGAGCAAAACCTGTTTGATGGTATGGATGGGCATCTACAAATTCATTCTCAACCTGACTGCTATAACTTTCTCCTGCCAAACCACTATTGCCTGAATAATTGTTGAGGTTCTTAGTAAATGAATTGAGTTTGTGTTTGTAGAGATTGGCCGTAGCAGCCAGCATTTTTAAGGTAAGTGTTTGAATCTTTCTGGTATCTACCAATTGTTGAAAAGACTCATATCCATCCATTTGTAAAAAAAGGGTATCCATCATTTTATTGGATGGAATGCCAAAAGCGCCCGTATTGCCACTATAATAAGGAGCCCCTGATTTATTCCCCAAATAAATTCTAACTCCTTCTAGCATGGCCCCGCGTTCATTGCGAACCTCTCCACGCAAATAATATTGAGTAGAACCTAGATTTGCAAGCAGCAATAGGCAGCAAGCCAAAAAGGCTGTTTTCATCATGGGGCATACTATTACAACCTAAATTAGGCAAAAAAAATGGACAGGACTTTGTAGGAAATGTTATTCTTCTCCCACCAATTGGTAGATCTCCTTGATATTGCGCCCATAACCATCAAAGTCTAAACCATATCCCAGCACAAATTTGTTGGGAATGCTAAAACAGCAATAGTCAATAGGAACTTCAAATTTGGTAGCTTCTGGTTTATGCAATAAGATGGCCACTTTTAAAGATGCGGGCTGTTGATTGCGTAACTGGGGCAAGAATTCATTCATGGTCTTACCGGTATCAATAATGTCTTCTAAAATAATCACGTGACGGTCATTCACGTCTGTATCCAAACCAATAGCAGTAACTACTTGTCCAGAAGATTTGGTACCCTTGTAAGAAGCTAATTTGATAAAGCAGATTTCTGCTTCTATGCTTAAGTATTTAAAAAGGTCTGCTGCAAACATGAAGGAACCATTCAGGATAGCAATAAACAAAGGTTTCTTGCCTGCATAATCCTTGTCTAATTGCGCAGCCAATTCTTTTACTTTTTCTTGAATCAAGGCCTCTGGCAAATAGGGTTCAAACTGTCTGTTGTGTAATTCAATCACTGGCATGTCTGCAGATTGTAGGGTTATCTATTTAGGTGATTTCTCGTTTTTTCCGGCAGCCTTTTCAGCAGCACGCAGTTGCAGTTTTTGACCATTGGTCAAGACACTGTTTTTTGAAAGGTGATTGTATTCCATTAATGCGTCTAAACGCACCCCTTCTTTCTGCGCAATTTCTGTTAGGGTTTCTCCCGCTTTGCAAACATAAACATCAGTGGCACCTTTTTTCAATTTCTTTTCAAGGAACAATAATTGGTCTTGGTCTAATATGTCTGTTTGTTCCATCTCATTAAAGTCAAATAGTTTGCTCAATGAAATACCATATTTATTGGCAATGGATAAAGTAGAAGTACCCGCTGCTGCAAAAATCACTTTGGTATGATTGATGCTAAAAGGTTCTGAAGGATAAAGCGCAGCTTTTTTAACGGGTTCTTTAAAGTTTTCTTTATTGGATTTTACTAACTCCTGTTCCTGTTGTGCGTTTTCAATGGCAACAGCGGTTTGAGTAACCAGTGAATCCATTTTCTCCTGTTCTGCTTCAGCTGGTGGTTTAGTTTGGTTGATAACCCTAAGTCTTGGGCTATTGTTTAGCGGCATAGAAGTTACAGCACTGCTTTTGACTATGGGTGTATTGGCTGGAGTAGTTGGTGCAATTGTAGCTTTGGTTTCTAGGCGCTCATTACTAGTGGGCAGGTCCTTATTTTCTAAAGCTTGCACACTGTATTGGTGCAATTCAAAATCATTTATCAATTTTAATAACCTGGTTGGATAGTCTTTTTCAGTAGCATATCCTGCTTTCTTTAGACCATAAGCCCAACCCTTATCATCAGTAGGATCAAGTTTGAAAAGTGCGGTATAGTATTCCCTGTTTTTAAGAAAATCAGAATGGTCTTTATAAGAATCTTCTACAGAAGGATACACCCTAAAACATTCTTGTCTTAGGTCATCATCATGATAGGTTTTTTCTCCGGTCCATTCGGTTTTACACTTGATGCCAAAATGGTTATTTGATTTTTGGGCCAGTTTACTTTCACCAGATTGTGATTCCAAAATTCCTTGTGCAAGCGTAATAGAAGCAGGAACGCCTGTACGGCGCATTTCTGCCATGGCTAGGTCCTTGTATTGGTTTACATAGTTCTGTACTTTTTCACGCTGAGCGTTAGCCAATGTACTTAAGGCCAACATTATTAAGAATACCAGTTGCTTCATTTATTTGATTTTGATCAGGAGTAACCCGTCTCTTACTGTTAATAATACTTGTTCCGTTCTTGGGTCAGCAGACACATGGGCATTGAACGCGTCAATGGCTTTGGCATTTTTGCCGCTCAAGGGCGTCTCCAATACCTGTCCGTGAAACAAGACGTTGTCTGCAATGATCAGACCATTCTTGGCCATTCTAGGCACCAATAATTCATAATAGTCTATATAGCCAGTTTTATCTGCGTCTATAAAAACCAAATCCCAAGCCTGGTTTAGGCTGGGAATAATTGTTTTAGCATCGCCAATGTGCAAATGTATATGCTCTGCCCTTTCAGAAATGCTAAAATTGGCTTTTGACCTTAAAGCGTCTTCCTCTCTAAGTTCAATGGTATGCAATTGACCGCCCTCTGGCAAACCCTTGGCCAAACAAAGGGCGCTATATCCAGTGAATGTGCCAATTTCTAAAATCTGCTTGGGCTGAAGCAGTTGACTCATCATAGAAAGGAATCTTCCTTGTACAGGAGAGCTCAGCATATGGGCATGTGCGTGCTCAGCCAATGTGGCTGCTTGAATCTGCGCTAAAAGGGCATCATCTGGGCTACTGTGTAAACTTGCATATGCTTCCGCCAAGGGATGGACCAATTCCATCGGGCGAAATTAGTTTATTCTTGGGCAGTTTGGGGTTTGGAGACTAGGAAAAGTCCTAAAAAGGTAATCAAGCCATTGATAATCAATAATTCTAAACCTAGTTCAAAAGAGCCAAACAAGACTTTTTGGTTTAAATCAATTAACAAGCAAAGCAGGGGCGATGCTACACAAACCAATGGAACCAAGTTGTCTTTCACATTACGTTTGAGTAAAATGCCAAAAGTAAACAGACCCAAGAGCGGACCATAGGTATAGCTGGCAACTTTTAAAATTATACCAATCATACTTGGGCTATTCACCACTTTAAAGACCAAAACAAAGACTAGGAAAATAGCAGCAAAACCCAAGTGAACCCTTTGGCGAATTTGTTTTTTGCGCGCATCACTCATGGTAGTATTGCGTTGAATACCCAAAATGTCTATGCAGAATGTTGAAGTAAGCGCTGTAATGGCACCATCGGCACTTGGAAAAAGAGCAGAGATTAAGGCAATGATAAAAATAACAGAAACAAATGGAGGCATGTGTTGCAATGCAATGGCCGGGAATAGTTTGTCACCTGTTTCTACCACATTTTGTTGTCCAGCGTAGAGGTATAACAAACCTCCTAGGTAAAGGAATAACAAAATAGAGAACATGAGAACCACAGACATGCTCAGGATATTTTTCTGAGAGTCTTTCAAGGTTTTTACAGAAATGTTTTTCTGCATCATTTCTTGATCCATTCCTGTCATGGTAATGGTAATAAATGCTCCCGCAATAATCTGTTTAACAAAAAACAATTTACTATTAGGGTTGGTATTGAAAATAGTTGAATAGCCTTTCTGACTCATAGCTTCTAAACTTCCTGCAAATCCAATATTCAAACTGCTAAGTATATAAACAACACAAATAATCAATCCCAAAAGCATGCAAGTTGTTTGCAGGGTATCGGTCCAAACAATGGTCTTAACACCGCCTTCAAAAGTGTAGAGTAAGATCATGGCTAAAATGATCAGGGTAGTGGCCCAGAAAGGGATACCAAAGCTATTCAGAATGGCGTCTTGTAAAATATTCACCACCAAATACAACCTGGCGGTAGCGCCTAGTGTTCTTGATAAAATAAAAAATGATGCACCCGTTTTGTAAGATTTAAAACCCAACCTACTTGATAAGTAATTATAAATAGATGTGAGGTTTAGTCTATAATACAATGGCAGCAACACATAGGCAATGACAACATATCCAATTAAATAGCCTAGCGTTACTTGAAAATAAGCAAATCCTTCTTTGACAACAGCACCAGGGACACTTACAAATGTTACCCCACTCAAAGAAGTGCCCACCATCCCAAAAGCAACTAGCATCCAATTGGAACTCTTGTTACCAATAAAAAAAGATTCATTGGTACTATTTCTTCCGGTAAACCAAGCAACTGCCAATAAAATCAAGAAATAGGCAATCACAAAACCGAATAAGATAACTGGAGACATGGCTTTAAATCTTGGGTGAATAAGAATCGGCAAAATAGTACAAATAATTCACCTAATTTTCCCGCCTAAAAATAGGGTTATGGCTTCTAAGCGATTTGCGGTTTTCTGTGGTTCCAAATCTGGTGCAGATCCACTCTTTGAACAACAGGCATTTGAGTTGGGCAAACAAATGGCCCTGCATGATATTGCTTTAATCTATGGAGGCGGTAATAAGGGATTGATGGGGGCTGTGGCCGATGCCATGATGGCCAATGGGGGAGAAGTGATTGGCGTAATCCCAGAACTATTATTAGAGTGGGAGCATGGTCACCAAGGCATTACAGAACTGCGCGTGGTACCAGACATGCATATTCGCAAGAAGATGATGTATGAACTCTGCGATGCAGCCGTTGTGCTACCTGGTGGTAATGGAACCTTAGACGAGCTTTTTGAAATGCTTACCTGGAACACTTTGAAAATCCACGACAAGAAAATAGTGTTGATGAATAGCAATGGCTTTTACAACCACTTAATTGCCCATATTGACAATATGTTTCAACAAGGCTTTTTGTATGAAGCTTGGAGAGATCGCTTAATTGTTTGTAATGGTCCGGGCGATGTTATTTCTTGCTTGGCCTAAGATACATGCCAAATCCCGCTCTGAATACGGGCAATGGGTCATTGAATTGATCCCTATAAGGTGAAAAAGGATTTTGCAACACATCCATCATTAGGGTCACATAAGAATACCTGCTTCCAATAAAATGAGAGCCATAACCAATACCCACCAACAAACTTTCTGCTTGGTATTTGTATTTTAAAACATCGGGTCTATTGGTAAATTTTTGGGTGCTATTGATCCAATTGTATTCAGGTTGAATTTGCAAGTGAAGAAAATTCACAGGCCATACTCTTAAAAAAGTACCTCCCCCATAACTCCAGTTCTGGTATTTAACCGTACTAAAATCGGTAGCGTTTTGGGAATAATAATTCACGTTAAAATTGATTCCTGCGTCTAGCCATTTGGTAATGCTATAACCAATTTCTGGGTTCAATCCCACGTTAAAAGACTGGGAAGCAATACCCAGATTTAAACCGGTTCCAAAGAAAATATTTTCCTGTTTAAACTTACCCTTAGTGGCGTCCTGTTCCAAGGATTGCGCATTAACTCCAAGGGTAATCAGTAAAAAAGCCAATAAAAAAAGGTTTTTGGGCATGGTTTGTCTTTGTGCAAACCTACAACAAGCTAAATCAGTAAAAAAAACTACAGATATAAAAAAATGTTAGTGTTTGTAGTATCGTGTAAGTGCTACACGTAGATGATGTTGGTATCAGGGATTCCCTTATTTTTACACTAACTAACGATTGTTTGCATATGTCGGTACCAACAATGATGCCCCCTAAATCTATGTTACATGCTGCCGGAATAGCCGGAAATGCGCAGTTACATTATCAATTAGAACCAGCGGAATTAGTTCATCAGACCATCGCCTTAGGCCAAGGTGTTTTGAATGATACCGGCGCTTTGTGCATCCGTACGGGTAAATTTACCGGACGCAGCCCCCAAGACAAGTTTACGGTAAAGGATGCTATTACGGCCAATACCGTGAATTGGAACAATTTCAATATTCCCATAGAAGAGAAATACTTTTTACAGCTAAGGACCAAATTACTCAACTATTTGGGAGAACGTCAGGCGCTTTGGGTGCGTGATGCTTATGCTTGCGCCGATGAATCCTATAGACTAAAGATCCGTGTGATCAACGAGAATCCTTGGAGCAATTTATTTGCTTACAATATGTTTTTACGACCAACACAGGCTGAGTTGGACCATTTTGAACCCGAGTGGACCATTTTGCAGGCGCCAGGCTTTTTAGCCGATCCAGCTGTTGACGGTACACGTCAAGAAAACTTTGCGGTGATTTCTTTTACTTATAAAACCATCTTGATTGGCGGAACCGGATATACTGGTGAGATCAAGAAAGGGATCTTCAGTATCTTGAATTATATCTTGCCTCAGGACAAACAAGTTTTGAGCATGCACTGTAGTGCCAATATGGGTGCCGAGGGCGATGTAGCCATCTTCTTTGGCTTAAGTGGAACAGGTAAAACCACTTTAAGCGCAGACCCACACCGCAAATTAATTGGAGACGATGAACACGGATGGACCAATACTAGCGTTTTTAATTTTGAGGGAGGCTGTTATGCCAAAACGGTTGACTTGAGTGAAGAAAAAGAACCCGAAATTTTTCACGCCATTAAGCCCGGTGCGTTGGTAGAGAATATTCACTTTTTCCCTGGAAGCAACCGCATCAATTTTGCCGATACTGCTATTACGGAAAATACCCGTGTAAGCTATCCATTGAATTTTATCAGCAATGCGCAAGAGCCATCTATTGGCGGATTGCCCAAACATATCTTTTTCTTAACCTGCGATGCCTATGGCGTGTTGCCACCCATTAGCAAACTAAGTCCAGGTCAGGCCATGTACCAATTTATCAGTGGGTACACAGCTAAAGTAGCTGGAACAGAAGCGGGTGTAACCGAACCCAAGAGCACTTTTAGCGCCTGCTTTGGTGCACCATTTATGCCCCTACACCCCGGTAAATACGCGGCCATGCTAGGAGAAAAAATGCGCGCCCAACAAGTACAGGTTTGGATGATCAATACCGGTTGGAGTGGCGGATCATACGGAATAGGTAAACGCATGAAACTAGCCCATACCCGCGCCATGATCACCGCTGCATTAGAAGGTGAACTAAGTAATGTAACTTTTGAAGCGCACCCAGTTTTTGGTATGGAAGTACCACAGACCTGCCCCAATGTGCCATCAGAAATTTTAAACCCACGCAACACTTGGACTGATTCTGTTGCCTATGATAAAGTAGCCAATGACTTAGCCAATCAGTTTATCAAAAATTTTGAAAAATATGCTTCCGGAGTTGATGCGGAAATACTAGCCGCAGCGCCAACGCCATTATAGATTCTAATTCTCCCCGAGAAATTAGAACAAGAGATTTGCTTATGAGAACAGTTGAAAAAAAACGCCACCTTGAAGGGTGGCGTTGGTTTTTGTAGGATATACTGCTAAAACTAAACTGAGAAAAATTATTAGTGGCTCTTTTACCCGTCTGCTTTCACCGATCTAAACCAAACAATAAAGGCTACAGACAAGGCGTACAATTAAAAAGTAAAAAGCAAAGTAGTAACTATGTTCTCTAAATGCTGGTCCCCATAATCCTATAAATCCGTAGATTATAAAAGCAAGCCAAGCCGATTCTTTAGCCCTTTCTAAAAATTTGTCTGTTGTCATTAACAATCTACTTTTTTCATCTTTCTCGTTAGAATAAATCCAGCAACAGGAATCAGAAAAATGAGAAACACTAAAGCTGATCTTTTGCCCATAGTTAATTCTTCGTTGTTGTTTACTCTTGAAAGTGAATTGAGTATACAATAAACAGAAATTATTAGAACTGCCATTAGAATTGCTTCTCTCATGATTTTTTATTTAAATGCTGAATAGTACAATGTATTAATCTCTTTACTTTAAAACAAGCACAAGTTTGTAAAGGGTCGTTTTAAGTTTGTGAATGGGAAATCCGTATTTAAAGATTCTGTATGCCCTCCGAAAGTATTAAGTGAGGACTAAAAATATTTTACAAATTATTTTTGTTGCCCTATTTTATTTTCCATTTCCATATTCTATATTCACAGTATAAAAGTTAACAACCTTTCTCACCCCTATAGTTGACTTTAAAGTTTTCTGTTCTATTTCTTTGTAACCTATTAGTGTTTGTATGAGTATATGCTGTTTTTAATTTAATTAATGACAGGCAATACTGCATCGTTTGATCCATTGTGTTTAACAATTATGTGTATTTATCCAGCAACTGTTTGCTGAATAGAATATCGTAAAATATTGATTGCGCAACAAAAGGTATTAATCCATAATTGACCTTAATTAAACCGGCGGGTTTTTGAAAAATGGACGTTGGTAGTAACGTAACTACTGCGGGTTTAGAAATTTACAGCCGCATAGAAATACAAATCTGGAAATTTAAAAGTGTAGGTAAAAAAAATTACAATTTATCATTTAGTCTTAAATGGTTGAGGAATTTAATTTAAAAAATAATATCATGAAAAATAAATCAATAAAAACACTATTGTTACTATTTAGTTTTATTTCTATTGCATTTTATGGTTGTAAAAAAGATACGAAAAATAAAGTAGATTTTAAAAATTCAGATGAGTCTTTAGTTAAACAAATGAAAGCTTGGTTAACTGATCAAAAACTTTTAGTATCAACGAATAAAAAACATAGGCTTGATACTATATTAAATTCAGCTGATTGGAAAAGTACAATTAAAGCAAATTTGTCAGATGGAAATTCATTAATTTATGTTCCAATTCGGTCATCAGAATTAGGTCTTGAGATATTTTATAATAATGTAACTAATAATATCGATAGTGGGAACTTGATAAAAATAGAAGTAACTAAAAATACTTTCGAAAATCCTGAAATCATATTGTCTAAAGCTTATTATGAAACTGTTATATTGCATAATCAATTTCCAAATTCAATTACAGGTAAGTTAAGTACATATTCAATTTCAGCTACGTTTTTATATGATTATACTTTTAAAGAAGGGAAAATAGTTTCACATGGTATTATTGCTCCCAAAGTAAAGAAACAGACTATAAGAACAAATGATGTCAATTCAAATTCAGTAATTTGTGAAGAGTATGGTTATTATTTAATTTGGGAATATAGTCCACCAACTTTAATATTTACTTTTACAGTTTGCTCTGGAATGCCAGATTGTCCTCCAGTATCAAGTTTGTCCATTAGTATTGGTGGAGGGAAACAATATGTTGGAGTGAATTGTGCTTCAAATGGTGATGATACTTATCTTGGTGGAGGCGGAGGGAATAACTCGGCATGTCAAGCTGCCCAAGAAAGAACTCAACAGTTTGTAGTTTCATCAGAAATGGTTGAAAGTAATGAAATAGTATCTTTAAACATAAGGGATACTGAGTCACCATACAAAAAGTTTAAAAATCCTAGTTGGAAATGTTTGCAAGGCAAAATATTACCTTCGATTTATGTCTTATCAGAAGAAGAGGGAACAATTAAATATGTTTCGCCATTTCCTAATGATCCAAATTTTGGGAAACGTTGGGAATGGGAATCATTGACTCATAAGAAAGCTACTTTGGTTGGTGGAAATATGGTTACTGGTACTATTTCAATTGTCACAGAATCTGGAACGCCTTCATTCGTTACACCTGGAAATGGTATCCTATATGCAGGGATGGAACTAAATATAGTTTTAAATTTTAAACCACTGGCAATTCCAATTCCCAATTGTCAAATACCTATTGCGCCTTCGTATGATGTAAATTATAAAACAGCTGCAATATTTAATGCAAATCCTCAATAATAAAATTGTTATTTAGTTTATGAATAAAATAGTTATAGCTAACATAATATTCTATTTATTTTTTGCAATTAATACAATTTATTGTCAAAAAAAATCGATTAATTATGGAGCGTTTTCGATAGAATTTACTCATTTGGAGTCTATTAAAAAAACGTCATTGATCAGAGATACAACCTGGTTTTATTATATAGATAGTATGATTATGTATGTCTTTTCAACTAAAGAAAATATTTTTAAAAATGATATTATAATAGATACTAAAATTAGTTATAATTATTTTATTGTTAGAGATAATAAACAAGTTGGTTTGTTTTTTAAGAATTTATCTGATTCAACTAAATATGGTTGGTTTAAAAAAGATTCTGTATTGACAAATCATAACATCCGTGATAATAAATTTCAAGAATATTTGGAATATGATAGTTTAGTTTCTAAGGTAAAAAAATCTGATTCATTTTTGATCGAAAAATATATACCAAAGTCTATATATAAAGACAAATTTATTGATTCAATTTATTTTGTTTATAATAAAAAAAATATAGGAATACCATTTTCACTATCGCCATATCTTGATAGCATGAAATCAAGCAAACTAAGTATGGTTAAACTAATATTTAATTCGAGGTATCACACAGAATTTAAAACTAATATACCTAAGCAGGTATGGACTTATGAGTTATTTAGTACTGAAAAGGATGAATATTTTGATAATAAATTAAAATTGATGTTCATTGCTAAAGAGTTATTTGATAAAAATCAATATTTACCTTTACCTCCCCAAGAATAGTCGAATAAATCATGTTCCTGTGGGATGTTTTTTAAATACTCTATTTATACCGTGAAAACACGGTATTTATTATCGTTTCTTTTCTCTTTTAGGAAATTTTCCATAAAGAAAAAAAGGCAACCCAATCACAAATAGCGTACTGGCAATATTCCAAGCTGTTTCTTTTTGTAGCTCTAATGCATAGATTACTACAAAACTCATAATGAGCATGATTAGTCCAATGAAAGCAAGTAACACCTTGGATGTCTTCATTTTGATTGATTTGAATTCAAATTACTTATTCAAACCAAAATACACACGAGCTAGTTTGTAAAGGGTCGTTATAAGTTTGTAAAGGGTTTCAATATTTTTCTTATTTTACAATGCTATATCAAACCGATATTGATTATTTGCCATAAAAAAGTACAAAATGGAAGCCAAAACCGTTTTAAATGCTCCTTTAAACAACTTAGATGAATGGGAAGACGATCTTTTAAGAAGATACCCTGATCCTGAATCTATTGCCACTTCAAAAGCCACTGAGGAATACAGAAACTATGAAGCGCCTGCAAGAGATACCGTTAAGGAGTTTTATAGATTGAATCATCAGTATCAAACCTTTGATTTTGTTCAAGAAAAAAGAGCAGAATACTTAAAGTTTGATAAAAAAGAAATGGCTATTTGGGATGCTTTTGATTTTCTGAACCAATTGGTAGATGATTCAGATCCTGATACGGACTTGGATCAATTGCAGCATTTATTGCAAACTTCAGAAGCCATTAGAAAAGATGGTCATCCAGATTGGATGGTGTTAACTGGCTTGATGCACGATTTAGGAAAAGTATTATGTTTATTTGGAGAGCCTCAATGGGCAGTTGTTGGTGATACCTTTCCAGTAGGATGTGCTTATTCTGACAAAATTGTCTATCCTGAGTTTTTTTCATTGAACCCCGATTTTAATCACCCAATCTATCAGACTAAACTGGGTATTTACGAGCAAAATTGCGGACTGAGAAAAGTGTTTATGTCTTGGGGGCATGATGAATACATCTACCAAATGATGAAGGATTATTTGCCTGAAGAAGGTTTGTATATGTTGCGTTATCATTCTTTTTATGCCTGGCATAGAGAAGGGGAATATGATCACTTGTTAGATGATCATGACAGAGCCATGCTTCCTTGGGTAAAGCTGTTTAATCCCTATGATTTGTATTCCAAATGTCCAGAACAACCAGATTGGGAAAAATTAAAACCTTATTACCAATCACTGGTTCAAAAATATCTACCAGTAACATTAAAATTCTAATCAAACCCCGGGGAATCCCGGGGTTTTCTTTTTTAACTAGGATAATAACGCTAATTTTAAGAGAGTTCCCTTAATTACAATCATCCCTATATGGCTTCTCATCAAACTGGAAAATCTTCCAAACACTATCCCTATGCGTCTTATTATTTTGCGCTTGCTTTAATTATTACCTGGGTAGGATTTTCTCAATCTTATTTTGGTAGATTAAATCAAGTAACTATTTACCATCATATACATGGGGCCTTAGCAGGTGGTTGGATCTTGGTCTTAATCATTCAACCCATTTTATACCAACAAGGCAAACTGGTATTGCATAGGAAAATCGGGAAACTGGCTGGTTATCTTTTCTTCCCTTTATTATTATTGGGAGGTTTGAAAATGATTCATAGCATGCTGAATAGTGCGGCAGCATATCCTCCTGGCGCGGTTAATCGCTTAGCCTATTTGGATTTTGTATCCGTATTGCTTTTGATTATTTTCTTTTATCAGGGGATTAGTAAAGCCAAACAATTACAATTGCACGCAAGAAATATGAGCATGACAGTTCTTATTATGTTGCCACCGGCCATTGCAAGAATGTTATTCCTGATTCCTTGGTTTGATAGTTTTGATAAAACATTGAATGCCGCTTATGGTATCATTGTTTTGATCCTTGGCATCTTACTATTAGATGATCATAAAAAAGGAAAAATCTATCCAACTTATGTATTAGGAATAGTGGGTGTTGCATTCATGCTCATTAGCCAGAACTTGGTAGGTGATTGGCAATGGTGGGCCAATTGGATGGCAGCTTATGCTGCACTCTAACTTATTTATCCAACACCAATCCATCTAAGAAAAACTTCTCAGGAAACCTTCCCTTAATGCCCCTATAAAAATCCTTGATGGCATTGGCGTCCACAATGGGATCACCTGTCATATAAAGTAGGGGCCCAAAACCTGCTTGCTTTTTTTCATAGTCTAAATAACCCAAGAGCACTGGTACATTGGCTCCAAGCGCTACATGATAAAAACCTGTCTTCCATTTTTTTACTAGACTTCTTGTTCCTTCTGCTGGAATCATGAGCATCAGCTCTTCATTGTCTTTGAAAAGTTGAATCATATCATCTACCAAACGATGATTCTTTTGCCTATGAACGGCCATACCGCCCAGGTTTTCTAAAATGGATTTGATGGGCCAGCGGAACAGTTCTTTTTTACCTAGAAAGCGAACAGGAATTTCTAATTTGAAAAATACTGCTAGGCTATAGAGAAAATCCCAATTGCTGGTATGTGGTGCTGCAATGACTACACATTTTTTGTATCCCTCCGGAAGGTTTACATCCATTTTCCATCCCTTTAACTGAAAGATCCAAACAAAGATTTTTCTCATAGCAGCATTTTTACAAATAAAGGATTTATTGCTGGAATCAATGGGTTTTGTTAATAGTTGCACAGAAATAAAATTCCCTTCTTATTTGAATCTAAGAGGGGAATCAGACTATTTCATTTTTTGAAAATGGGTTTCTTGTTCATCTGCACCAATTTGAACAAAACCAGCTTTGCGTAATACCTTTTGTGAGGCATATCCATCTGTAAGGGTGCTGGCTTTAATACTTAACACATGCTCATGTGTAAAAGCCCATTGGCAGATGAGGTTTAATGCTTCAGTAGCATAACCTTTATTCCAGTGTTTTTTGTCAATCATATAACCGGTGGTAGCGGCTCCATCTGTTAGGTTCAACCCAGCCATGCCTATGCCGCCAATGATGGTATTATGTTCTAAAGAAACAATCTCCCAATTGGTAATCCATAAGTATTGATTAGGGAAGGCTGCTAAATTTGGTAGCCAAAAATTGACAACAGCGTCATCATATTCTTTTTTGAAAAATTCCTCTACTTCCATTTGAGAAGGAATGAGTCCAAGACTAATTTCAAAAGCGGCTCTGTCTTTTAAGCAGGAATTAAACATTTCATTCGTCAGCGGAATCAATCGCAGACGTTGAGATTCTAAATAAAACATGGTAATTGATTAAAGTTTAGGAAATGACTTTACAGTCCCGTTTTCGGGGACAAAAAAAACTGTGAAGTATTAAGCCATTCCAGGCAGACTCACCAATAAATGTAACAGAGGCGTTATTTGTAAACTAAAAATAATGTTCTGATTAAAACAAACCAAACAAAGTACTGTCTACTTTGCTAATGATTTCGCCAAAATGTTCTTCGTTCTCGGCAAATTTGTTTTTATCGCAATCAATGACCAACAATGGACCTTCTTTGTAAGAATCAATCCAGCGGTTATAGTGTTCGTTTAGTCTTTTCAAATAATCCAAGCGAATATTCTCTTCGTATTCACGGCCTCTTTTCTGAATCTGAGACACCAAGGTAGGTACAGAACATTTGAGGTAGATCAACAAATCCGGTGGTTGCACCATGGTTTTGAGGGTCTGGAAAAATTGAAAATAGTTGTCAAAATCGCGTTTGCTCATCAGACCCATCTCGTGTAAGTTGGGCGCAAAAATATTAGCATCTTCAAAAATGGTACGGTCTTGAATCACGGTTTCAGTACCATGATGTATTTCTAGTAATTGGGCTAACCTGCTATTCAAAAAGAAGATCTGCAGGTTAAAACTCCACCTTGGCATGTCTTCATAGAAATCCATCAGGTAGGGATTATGATCTACGTCTTCAAACTGGGGAATCCAGCGGTAATGCTTGCTCAACATTTCGGTCAGGGTGGTTTTGCCGGCCCCGATATTGCCTGCTACCGCTACGTGTTTTGGTTTCTTAGCTTTTGCCATGGTAATGAAAATACAAAATTGGAATAAGTGAACGAACTTAATGAAAAGATTTTGAATGGAATCCTTTAAAATAAAGGACTTAATTCATACCTATGGCTTCACGCACCAGTCTAAGGGTTTCAGCCCCACTAGCACGTGCTTTTTCTGCCCCCTGACGGGTGATTTTCTTCAATAAATCCTGATTGGCTTGTAGATCTGCTGCCTTTGCCCTAATGGGGGCTACAAATTCCACCATATCAGCCGCTAATTGCTTTTTTAAATCGCCATAGCGGATAATACAATTGCCTTCTGAGCTATTGTTGAAATCATCTTCAAATTTTTGCACCGTGTCTGGGGTAGAAACCTGACTCATGAGGGTGAAGAGGTTTTCAATATAATCAGGCTTGATTGAGTTGGGTGCAAGTGGGCCACCATCGGTCTTAGCCTTCATGATTTTTTTTCTAATCTGTTCGTCTTCATCGGCCAAGAAAATGGTATTCATCTGGTTCTCACTCTTACTCATCTTGCCGTTACCATCAAGACTTAAAATCTTTACCAGTTCAGTGCCATAATTAAATGCCTGCGGCGATGGGAAAACATCTCCATAGCGGTGGTTAAATCGCTCTGCAAAATTGCGGGCCATTTCTAAATGCTGTTCCTGATCCTTACCCACGGGCACTTTTACCGCGCGATGGATTAAGATATCGGCCGCCATGAGCACGGGATAAGTAAGCAGACCCGCGTTTACATTGTCTGGGCTCAAGCGCACTTTCTCTTTGAAGGTGGTGGTCTTTTCCAACTCACCTTTATAAGCCATGGTATTCAAATACAAATACAATTCTGCAATCTCAGGCAGGTCACTTTGAATATACAAAGCCACTTTTTCAGGATCCAATCCGCATGCAATATTCTCTGCAACTACGCGGTTCACACTATTGCGTAGCTCGCGGGTATCGGGGTGTGTGGTTAAACTATGCCAGTTGGCCACAAAAAAATAACAGTTATACTCGTCTTGCATGCGCACATAATTACGCATGGCACCAAAATAATTTCCCAGGTGCAGAAAGCCCGTAGGCCTGATTCCACTTAAAACAACCTCTTTTGCCATGCGGCGAAGATAAGCAAAGGGGGCAAAAGATTCATGGATGAAAGCAACGGTGCATTTTGTAACATTGCAGTAGTAGAAATTCCAGTATCAGTCAGAACAATTACATATTACAGTCGCCTATAGAATACTTGAAGGGTGTTGGGCCCTTGCGGGCCGATATGCTCAAAAAAGAGCTAGAAATCTTCACATTTGGAGACCTGTTGAACCATTTTCCCAATAGGCATATAGATAAGACCCAGATTGGCAAAATAGGAGAGATCCGCCCGGAAACCGAGTTTATTCAAGTGGTGGGAACCCTGATGTACCTAGACACCATTGGTGAAAAAAGGGGGCGTAGGCTGGTAGCCCAACTAAAAGACGATACGGGAATCCTTGAACTAGCCTGGTTTCAGGGCATTACCTGGGTACAGAAAAACTTAGTTCCGGGTACCAAGTACCTGGTCTTTGGCCGAACCGGATTTTTTAATGGCAAGCCCCAAATAGTACACCCCGAGATTGAATCCTTTGTTCCCGCCAAAGCGGAAGGCCAAGCTTTTTTGGAGCCAGTCTATCCGAGCACAGAAAAATTAAAGGTTCGAGGACTCAATGGTAGGCAGATTGGCAAGCTCACTTATACCCTGATCTCTCAACTCCATCCAGATGAATTGATGGAGTATATTCCAGCACCCATTGTGCAAGAGCTGCGCTTAATGGACAGATATGAAGCCCATTGTCAGATTCATTATCCCAAATCTGCTAAGGGATTTGAAGCGGCCATGTATCGATTAAAGTTTGAAGAATTTTTTGTTGCACAAGTGCGATTGAATTTGACCAGACTCCAAAGACATCGCGCCAGCAGGGCCGTGGTATTTGAAAAAGTGGGAGAGATCTTCAATGAATTCTATGCCAAGTACCTGCCCTTTGAATTAACGGGTGCACAAAAAAGGGTCTTAAAAGAAATTAGAAACGATACCGCTAGGGGTAGACAAATGAATCGCTTGCTCCAGGGTGATGTGGGTAGTGGTAAGACCATCGTGGCTTTGCTGAGCATGTTATTGGCTGCGGATAATGGCTATCAAAGTTGTATGATGGCGCCAACAGAAATCTTGGCCCAACAACACTATAAGGGTCTGAGTGACCTGCTCAAAGAAATGCCTGTTGAAATTGCCTTACTCACCGGAAGCACTAAGACCAAGGAGCGCAAACGCATACTGCAAGGGCTTTTGGATGATACCATTCATTTTGTGGTGGGTACCCATGCGGTGATTGAAGACGTGGTGCAATTTAAAAATTTAGGATTAGTCATAGTTGATGAGCAACACCGTTTTGGGGTAGCGCAAAGGGCCAGACTTTGGGCCAAAGCAACACTGCCACCACATGTACTTGTCATGACTGCTACGCCCATTCCAAGAACCTTGGCCATGACGGCCTACGGCGATTTGGATTATTCCGTGATGGATGAACTGCCCCCCGGCAGGATTCCTATTACTACGGTGCATCGTTTTGAAACAGCTAGGGCATCGGTCATGGATTTTGTAAAAACAGAATTAGTAAAAGGTAGACAGATTTATTTTATCTATCCACTCATTGAAGAAAGTGAGAAGCTCAGTTTTGAAGACTTGATGCAGGGCTATGAACAAGTCAAGAGTTTCTTTCCAGAACCCAAGTACCGGATTAGTATGGTACATGGTCGTCAACCGGCGGATCAGAAAGAGACCAATATGGCGCGCTTTGTTAGTGGCGATACCCAGATCATGGTTAGCACCACCGTAATTGAAGTGGGTGTGAACGTACCAAATGCTTCTGTAATGGTCATTGAAAGTTCCGAAAAATTTGGCTTGAGTCAGTTACACCAGCTCCGTGGAAGGGTAGGTAGGGGCTCTGAAAAAAGTTTTTGCATATTATTAACGAGTGTCAAGGCCAGCAAGGAAGCAAGAGAACGTATCAAGATAATGTGTGCCACCAATGACGGGTTCAAGATTGCCGAGAAAGACTTGGAATTACGCGGTCCTGGCGATATTGAGGGTACCCGGCAGAGTGGAGCACTGAACTTTAAACTGGCTAGTCTTGTTAATGATAAGGGCATACTAGAAAAAGCAAGACAAGCCGCTGAAAAGCTGGTGGAAGATGACCCCGAACTGTTATTGGCAAAGAATTTGCAGTTGAAAAATTACCTTCAATCACAGAAGGGTAAAAACGGTTGGAGCAAGATTTCTTGATTCTTAACAGTTTGATAAGCATCGGGGATGGATTAGTACGTATCTTAAAATAAAAACTGTTGAAAGCAATTGTAAGGATATGGGTTTTGGTGCTCCTACTGGGAACAATAACGCAGTTGCATGCCCAGACTTATTTGGAATTTGTTGAGAACAAAGGACAATGGAATAAGCAAATTAAATACAAGGGTGATATGGGTGATGGCGCTTTTGCCATTAAGGCCGATGGTGGTTATAGAATGTTGGTCTATAATGGAGATGACTTGGCTGCCATTAATAGCCACAAACACAATGCTACTGCATCCAGCACTATTCAAAAAACGGCTTTGTCTGACCAAAGTTTAGAAGGAGGCAATGGAGGTGCTGGTGGAGGCACAGGTGCTAATGGGGCACGTATACAACAATTGCGTGGTCATGTTTATGAAGTAACTTTCTTAAATGCCAATCCATCGCCGCAGGCAGTTCCTGATAAAGCACTCCAAACAGTCAACAATTATTTTATTGGCAATGACCCAAATAAATGGGTGTCTAATTGCAAGGTCTTTACGGCTGTTACCTATAAAAATCTCTACAACAATATTGACATTAGATACTATTCTTCAAATGGTCAAATCAAGTATGAATTTATTGTGCATCCTGGTGGCAACCCCGCCAATATTGCCATGTATGTAGATGGTGCTACAGACTTAAAAATGTCTGGAAGAAATTTACAAATTAAAACATCGGTTAAAGATATTATTGAACAAGAACCCGTTTCATTTCAATTAACCAATGATGGTAGAAAGCCCATTGCGTCTGGGTTTCAGCTAAAGGGAAATATTGTTCGTTTTCAAATTGCTGACCCGATTAACAAGAACCAGACCCTGGTGATTGATCCTTTGATCTTTTCAACTTTCTCTGGAAGTTCAGCTAGTAACTGGGGCTTTACTGCTACCTATGATAACAAGGGTAATTTTTATGCAGGTGGGATAGTTTTTGGTGATGGATTCCCTGTAAGCAATGGTGCGTATAATTCCAATTTTAGTGGTGGTGCTACCAATGGTGGTCTAACAGGTTATGATATGGGAATTATCAAATTTGATCCCACTGGTGCTAATAGAATTTATGCAACCTATATTGGTGGTAGAACCGGAAGTGACCAACCACATAGTATGGTGGTAGATGGTCAAGGAAACTTAGTTATAGCAGGGAGAACCACTTCTTCAGATTATCCCGAAACTTATGCAAGAATGGGAAGTGGTGGTGCTACAGATATTGTGCTTACCAAATTAAATAGCAATGGTACGGCACTGATTGGCTCTAGAATCATTGGTGGTAATGCAGACGATGGTGTGAATGTAAAAGCAAAAATTGTCAGTACCGGTTTTGGTCAATCCATTGATAGAAACTATGGAGATGATGGTAGGAGTGAAGTAATAGTGGATGAAGGCGGAAATATTTATTTGTCTTCTTGCACCCAGTCTGTGAATTTTCCAGTGCTTAATGCTGCTCAACAAAATAATGGTGGACGCAGCGCCTTAAATGGCAGGGCACAGGATGGCGTTGTGATGAAATTTTCTCCCACATTGGCTACACCTATCTTCTCTACTTATCTAGGTGGGGGTGAAGACGACGCTGCTTTTGTTTTGGCTTTAAAACCAGATAATGGTGACCTCTATGTTGCAGGACCTACGGCTAGTAGTGATTTTTTTGGAGACAAATCTGGTATGTATCAATCTAGTTTTCAGGGTGGCATCTGTGATGGCTTTGTGGCCATTTTTGATAACAATGGGGGGCTTAAAAAGACAACCTATTTTGGAACAACTGGCATTGATGTCATCTACGGGATTCAATTTGATAAATTTAGCTTCCCCTATATTATGGGAACCACCACAGGAAATATTCCTGTGCAAAATGCCATCTTTAATCAAGCTGGTGGAAAGCAGTTTATTACCAAGTTTAATGCCGATATGAATACGGTGATTTTTAGCACCAATTTTGGAACCAATGCTTCTGTACCCAATATATCGCCTACGGCATTTTTGATTGATCGTTGTGAAAATATTTATGTTTCTGGTTGGGGTGGTTTGGGTAATACTGAAGGTAGTTATCCTGCCAGTGCGGGTACTAGGGGTTTAACAGTTACACCCGATGCCGTATTAGGTACCACAGATGGCAGTGACTTTTATTTTATTGTACTTGAGAAGAATGCCAACAGTTTAAAATATGGTAGTTTCTATGGACAAAATGGTGGTGCTTATCCGGATCACGTAGATGGTGGTACCAGCCGCTTTGACCGCAATGGAATTATCTATCAATCTGTTTGTGCCAACTGTGGTGGTGGTGCAAGATTCCCCACATCGGCTGGTGTTTGGGGGCCAAACAACAATGCCCTGAATGCAGCTGCTGGTGGAGGTTGTAACCTTGCTGCCATTAAGATTGCGTTTAACTTAGCGGGAGTTGGTTCTGACCTTGTTGCTTCTATTAAAGGCAGACCCAGAGATACTTCTGGCTGTGTGCCACTCTCTGTAGATTTTGAAGATTCCTTAGCAATGGGTCAATTGTATATCTGGGATTATAACGATGGTTCTAAAAGAGATACTACCAGGGTGCCAAAGACCACACACGTGTTTAATAATATTGGTGTTTACAGGGTAAAACTTATTTCTGTAGATTCTTCTTCCTGCAATATTGCAGACAGTTCTTATGTGAATTTGCGCGTGCGCAATGATGAAGCCATTCTTGGTTTTACAGCTGCTAAACAACCCCCATGTGCATCACTTACTTATTTGTTTACCAATACTAGTAGCCCACCGGTAACCCTTCCGGCAAAGCCATTTAAAGCCAATTCTTTTCAATGGATTTTTGGTGACGGTGCCACGCAAACAACGGGTACACAATCCGTTTTACATACTTATACAACAGCCGGAACCTATGACGTAAAACTGGTTTTAATAGATACCAATTATTGCAATTATTCTGATACTGTTACGCTGCAGATTAGGATCTCACCTAATGTAAAAGCGCAGTTTACAACACCTGCTGTAGGTTGTGCACCTTATAATGCTTTGTTCAATAACACTTCATTAGCTGGTACAGATTTTCTTTGGGATTTTGGTGACGGTGCCACTTCTACTCAAACCAGTCCAACGCATTTTTATCCTACTGTGGGTACTTATCAAGTAGTGCTCATTGCCAATGATACCAATACTTGTAACAAAACAGATACCACTAGATTTACACTTACGGTGAGTAATAAACCCACTGCTTTTTATAGTTATTCTCCGCAACCTACGGAGCCCAATACTGCGGTAAGTTTTACCAATAGTTCTATAGGTGCAGTGCGTTATAAATGGTTGTTTGGAGACGGGGACTCCGTGATTACTACTAGAATAGACACTACTATCAGACATATCTATCCAGCTACTAATACCTACAATGCTTGTTTAGTAGCATTTAATGCGGGAGGCTGTTCAGATACTACTTGCCAATCTATTCCGGTAACCATTAATCCTATCATGGATGTGCCCAATGCCTTCTCGCCCAATGGCGATGGTAAGAATGACAAGATCTTTGTTCGTGGATTTGGTATAGAACAAATGACTTGGAGAATCTATGACCGTTGGGGTAACCAGGTTTTTGCAACTGCTGATCCAAATGAAGGTTGGGATGGAACTTATAATGGAAGAATATTGGCGCAAGACGTTTACCATTATACGGTACAGATTGTCTTTAGTTCAAAAGAGAAGCTGGTTAAAAAAGGAGATATTACTTTATTGAGATAATGAAATGATGAAGGAAAGATTCAAACATATTGTTGTACTGTTAATGTTGTTGATGAGCCTGAGTTCGCAAGCTCAAGACCTGCATTATTCTCAGTACTTTAATGCACCACTTTTGGTTAATCCAGCTAACACTGGTTTTAATCCTGACTATGATTATAGAATAGGAGGCAATTACAGAAACCAGTGGGCCAATGTGGGCACGCCTTATAAAACCATGGGTATTTGGGGCGATGTAAAAGCTTTTGGCAACCGTTTTGAAAATGGTTGGATGGGATTAGGTGGCTCTATTATCAAAGACGTTGCTGGTTCTGGAAACCTTAGTTCTACTGGGGCTTATGCTTCCGTTGCCTATCATCAAATGATTGGTTACAATTCTTTGTTGAGTGGAGGGTTTTCCTTGGGCTATGTATCTAAGCGTGTAGACATTAGCAAACTTAGTTTTGACAACCAATGGAATGGTCAATTCTTTGATGTAACCATACCCAGCAATGAACCCTTTGCTTACAGCCAAACAGGTTATCTAGATATGCAAGTGGGTTTGAATTATGCCTATTTCCCCTCAGACAATGTGTATGTAAATGCGGGTGTGAGTATTGGTCATATTAATACGCCAAAAGAAAGTTTTTTTGATGCTTCTGTTTCCAATAACCAACTCAATAGGCGTTATACAGCTTTTTTGAATGCAGGAATCAAATTGCAGGATCTCTGGATTGTAAACCCCAATGTCTACGTGAGTAAGATGGGTGGTAGTTGGGAAACGCTAATTGGTTTTAATGCCAATAGAAATTTGAGTGGTGATGGTTATCAGCAACTAATTGTTGGTTTGTACTATCGTAACCACGATGCTATTATACCCATGTTGGGCTATCAGGTAAATGACCTAAAGTTTACCATTAACTATGATGCTACTATTTCTACCCTGGGCAACCTCAATGGAACCAGGGGTGCTTATGAATTGAGTATTGTCAAATCTGGCATCTTCTTAAACAGTAGTTCTGGGGTAAAATGCCCTTCTGTGAAGTTTTAGGACTGCTTTGACAACAGTATGGGGCTTAATTTTTATCTTGCAAGCATCAATTAGCCTTATATGAAGTATTTACCCCTCAATCCCCAGATTTTTATAGACAATCGTAAGCGTTTTGTAAAAGCAATGCGCCCAGATAGTATTGCCATTTTTGTGAGCAATGACGAGTGGCCTTCTAATGGAGACGCATTACATGCATTCAAACAAAACACAGACCTGTATTGGTTAACAGGGGTTGAGCAGGAAGACAGTATGGTTATTTTATTTCCAGATTGTCCAGATCCTAAGTATCGTGAAGTCTTGGTTTTGGTTAGACCTAATGAGCTAAAAGAAAAATGGGATGGCAAGCGATTGCGCAGCAATGAAGCTACTGCTATCTCTGGCATCAAAACCATTGTATGGTTAGACAGTCTAGATGCCTTGTTACAAACCTGGGTGCATTTAGCCGATCATATATATTTAGACTCTAACGAGAATGACCGCAAAGCTAGCCTGATTCAGTCTAGGGAATACCGCTTTATTGGAGAGATGAAAGCGCGTTATCCTTTGCACAAATATGAGCGCGCAGCCAAGATTATGAAAGAGCTGCGTGGCATTAAAACAAAACTAGAAGTGGAGGTTTTGCAAAAAGCCATTGACATTACTGATAATACTTTCCGCCGTTTGTTGAAATTCATCAAACCCGGGGTCATGGAATATGAAATTGAAGCAGAGATTTTTCATAGTTTCTTGAGTCAACGTTCTGCTGGTCCAGCATATGGAAGCATTATTGCCAGTGGCGATAGGGCAAGAACTTTGCACTATGTTTCTAATAACCAGGAGTGTAAAGACGGTGAAATGATCCTAATGGATTTTGGTGCGGAATATGGTGGTTATTGTGCAGACTTAACCAGAACCATACCTGTGAATGGTAAATTTAACCTGCGTCAAAAAGAAGTATACAACGCTTGCTTGGCATTACACAATTATGCCAAGTCTATTTTAAAACCAGGCATCAGTATTGTTGATTATACAGAGAAAGTAGGGGATGAAGCTACCAAGCAATTCCTGAAAATTGGTTTGATTACCAAGGCCGATGTGAAGAATGAAGACCCTGAGAACAGGGCATATAGAAAATACTTGTACCATGGCATTTCTCACCACTTGGGTATTGATGTACATGATTTAGGTACTAGAACCGAACCTATTAAACCAGGCATGGTCTTTACCATTGAACCGGGTATTTATATAGAGCAAGAAAAAATGGGTGTGCGTATTGAAAACAATTTCTGGATTACCAAGAATGGGAATATTGACCTGATGAAAAATATTCCTATTACTATTGAAGAAATTGAAACCCTGATGAAAACCAGGAAATAACATGAAAAAACAGATCCCCAACCTGTTCACCCTTGCCAATCTGTTCTTTGGTTGCATAGCCATTGTGCAGATTATGCAATCTGGGTTGTCACTTAGCGTAGATGCAAGTGGTGAAAACCTGGTAGAAATACCTGAACAGATTTATTTGGCCAGTATTTTAATTGCTGCTGCAGCCGTGGTTGACTTTTTTGATGGCTTTGTGGCGCGATTACTAAAAGTACCTTCTGAAATGGGTAAGCAATTAGACTCTCTGGCCGATGTGGTGAGTTTTGGTGTTGCCCCAGGATTAATCATTTACCAATTTCTGCGTTTGAGCTTTGCCCAGCACGCTGGTGGGTTAGAAATTTCATCTGCTTTTTTACTGCCCGCATTCTTGGTGCCTTGCGCTGGAGCTTATAGATTGGCTAGATTTAATATTGATACCGAGCAGAGTTATGGTTTTAAAGGGGTGCCCATTCCTGCTGCGGGAATCTGGGTAGCTAGTTTTCCCTTGGTATATTGGTTTGCCAAAGACCAATGGATTTTTGACCTTTTGCGTAGCTATTGGTTCTGGTATGCTGTAATTGGGGTTTCCAGTTATTTAATGGTTTCTACCCTGCCCATGATGGCCATGAAATTCAAGGAATTATCCATAAAAGCCTTGCTGCCTTTCATTATTATTGCGGTTCTGTCTATAGTTTCGGCCATCCTTTTTGGCTGGTTGGCGGTTAGCATTGGGTTTATAGCTTATGTAATTCTATCTTTGCTCTATAAATAACTTAATATTCTATTTATGACTTATCATGTTCAGATAAAAGTGATGCCTTTGAAAGACCTGTTGGATCCACAAGGAAAAGCCGTTTTGGGTGGATTAAAAAACTTGGGTCTAGGTACTGTTTCTGATGTTCGTGTAGGAAAGCATATCACTTTGAATGTGGAAGCTGATTCTGAAGAAGCTGCCAAGCAAGTAGCAACAGAAGCTTGCTCTAAATTACTGGCTAATCCAGTAATGGAGTTTTTTGAGATTGAAATGGTCAACTAAGATTCACCTCATCCTTATTGAACAAACGCATGTTGTACTTGGTACCAACACCCTTGGGTAATTTAAAGGACATTACACTGCGTGCGCTGGAAACACTGCAACAAGTAGACGTGATTTTGTGTGAAGACACGCGTACTTCACAAAAATTGTTGCAGCATTACCAGATAAAAAAGCCCTTGTCTCCCTATCACCAGCACAATGAGCACAAGATTGTGCCACATATTGTAGATCAGTTGGTGGCGGGCAAATCCATGGCTTTGATTACAGATGCTGGAACTCCCGGCATTTCTGATCCGGCTTTCTTATTGGTGAGAGAATGTATTAAACAAAATGTGGTTGTCAATTGCTTGCCAGGTGCAGCAGCTTTTGTTCCGGCCTTGGTGAATAGCGGTATTCCTACCAATCGGTTTGTGTTTGAAGGGTTCTTACCCATGAAAAAAGGAAGACAAACCCTGCTCAAACAATTAGCATTAGAAGAACGCACCATTATCTTTTATGAAAGCCCCATGCGTTTGGTTAAAACCTTGGAAGAAATGGCCCAATACTTAGGCCCAGATAGGCTTTGCTGTGTTAGCAGAGAGCTGACCAAAATGTTTGAAGAGAACAAAAGGGGCAGCCTTATAGAAGTAGCCACCTACTTTAAAGAGAAAACCGTAAAAGGTGAAATTGTGGTGGTGGTAGCAGGTAAGGATTAATCCTTTTTCCATTTTCAACTTTATTCCTGAAATTTATCGTCTAAAACTACACTATGCGGAAACTGTTTTTTTTCCTATTGTCTTTTTTATTGGTAAACGCCTTGTTTGCCCAACCTGATCGCTGGCAACAAAAGATCAAGTACAATATCAATGTGAATATGGATGTTGTGACCAATCGCTTTAGCGGAACAGAGAAAATTGAATACATCAATAATTCTCCAGACACCCTAAATAAGATTTTCATTCACCTTTATTGGAATGCTTTTCAGCCCAATAGCAGCATGGACGTGCGTAGTAGGGAATTGGGAAAAAACACGTTGACCAACCGCCGTGGTGATCAAGTAAAAGATTGGGATGCGCGTGTACAAGATAGAATTAGCAAATTGACTCCTGATGAAATTGGCTACCAAAAAGTAAAGAGCCTAAAAATCAATGGCAAAGAACAACAATTGTTGGAGCACGAAACCATTTTAGAAGTGCGTCTTGACAAAGGTCTAGCACCAAAAAGCAAGACCTTGATTGATGTAGATTTTGAAGCCCAGGTTCCCAAACAAATTAGAAGAAGTGGTAGAGACAATGCAGAAGGCATTAGGTATAGCATGAGCCAATGGTATCCCAAAGTAGTGGAATACGATTACCAAGGTTGGAATGCCAATCCATATATAGCCCGCGAATTCTATGGTGTTTGGGGAGATTTTGACGTAAAGATTAGTATTGATAAATCTTATATGATTGCAGCAACAGGTGTGTTACAAAATGCCAATCAAATTGGATTTGGTTTTGAAACACCAGGTACAAAAGTGCCTACCAATAATGGCAAGACCAATACTTGGAATTTTACTGGTAGCAATATCCATGACTTTGTTTGGGCTGCTGATCCAACCTTTAAACATCTCTCTAAGAAAACTGCTTCAGGGGTTATGCTGCACGTGTTTTACAAACCAACAGATGCCAAGGGCGATTCTGCTTGGAGTAATGTATTATGGGCCGCAGATCAAGTATTGCCATATATTGAAAAACGCTTTGGTAAATACCCTTATCCTCAATATAGTTTTATACAAGGTGGAGACGGTGGTATGGAATATGCCATGGCTACTTTGTTAAAAGGACCAGGACTGGGTACCGTATTTCATGAGTGGATGCATAGTTGGTACCAACAGATCATGGGTACCAATGAAAGTTTATTCCCTTGGATGGATGAGGGCTTTACAGATTATGCCACAGGTGAAGTATCGGACTTTTATTATCAATCTTGCGCAGGTCAGTCACCTTTTACAAGCGATGCTGCTAAAACTGGCATCTTGCGTATGAATGAGATGAATAAGTCAAGACTTCCAGCTAAACAGTCTGGTAGTTATGAAAGTTATTTTAGTTTGGCTAAGTCTGGATTAGAAGAGCCCATGAGTACCCATTCTGACCACTATAATACCAACTACGCCTATAGCTCTGCGGCATATTCCAAAGGTTCTACATTTATGGGTCAGCTAGGATACATTGTTAGTGATAGTGTTCGTAATAAGATTTTGTTGAACTATTATGACCAATGGCATTTCAAACATCCCAATGTGAATGACTTTATTCGAGTAGCAGAAAAGACCAGCGGATTGGCCTTGCAGTGGTACAAAGAATATTGGGTTAATAGTACCAAGACCATTGATTATGCCGTAGGCGATATTGGTTTGAATGGCAGCAATACCAGTATCACCATTAAACGCGTTGGTAAAATGCCTATGCCTGTGGAAGTGTTGTTGACCTTTAAAGATGGTAGCAAAGAATTGCACTATATTCCTTTAGACCTCATGTTTGGCCAAAAACCAGACGAGTCAGCAGGTGTAACAAGAACAGTTCACAAAGAATGGCATTGGACACATCCAGAATACCAAATTGAAACAACCAGAAGTATCAAGGATTTAAAATCTATTGAAATTGATCCAAGTCAACGCATGGCTGATTTGAATAAGTCTAATAACAAGCTTGTCATTCCGGACTAGTTTTTAGTGAAGAGTGAAGAACGAAGAGTGAAGAGTGCACAATCATTTTCCTCGTGACTATATTTTTTAACCCCACCGATTGCCGGTGGGTTTTTTTAATTGGCATAAAAAAACCTAGGCGCAGCCTAGGTAATTCGTTTACAGAGATCACTGTTCATTCTTCACTCTTCACTATTCGTTCTTCACTAAATCAATTACTGAGATCATCGTCCATTCTTCACTCTTCACTCTTCGTTTTCACTAAATCTAATTCCTAGCAGCATGAATAATGTACTTTTCTTGAAAGTATTCTTCTGGAAAGATCTTAAAGATGGGCATCATCTTGGGTCGCAAACCGCTCTCAGAAATCTCTTGATTGAGGTCTCCGCCTTTTAAGCAGATCAGCCCTTGCGCAATGCCATTATTGGTGCCTTTTCTGATTAGTGGGGCAGCCCAGGTCCACAAGTCTTTTAATGGAGCTACGGCGCGTGATACTGCAAAGTCAAATTTGCGATTCTTAATGTCTTCGGCCCTGGTGTGTTGGGTACTAATATTTTTAATGCCTGCTCCTTCGCAAACTGCATCAACCACTTTTAGTTTTTTGGCAATACTATCTACCAAATGAAATTCAGTTTCAGGAAAAAATATCGCCAAAGGCACACCCGGAAAACCACCACCGCAACCAATATCTATTACTTGGGTGCCAGGTCTAAAATCGGCAATAGCTGCAATGCTCAAAGAGTGTAACACATGGTGTAGGTAAATGCTTTCAATGTCTTTTCTAGAAATCACATTGATCTTGGCATTCCATTCTTTGTACAATTCTTCTAATGCAGTTAGTTGTGCTATCTGCTCATCAGTAAACTCGCTGAAATACTTCAGGATTAATCCCAGTTTTTGCGGGGTGCTTTCCATATGGCAGGTAGGGTAAAAATGTAAAAGAAGAACATCCAAATATCAAAGAATAAAAACCAAGGCCATAGGTCAGCCTCATTCAATTTCTTCATGGCTTTGTAAAGCACTATGGCTTGTATCAAAAATCGAACACCAAAAACAGCCAAAGCCATCCACCAATTAAAAAAGATAATGGAAACCGCTAATAAAGGATAAGTAAAAAATAGGGTAAAGCTATAAAGCCCTAATAAGAATTTATGGCTGCTCTTATAATATTTTGCCGTGGTATAGTGTCTGTATTTTTGAGTCATCCATTCATTCCAAGTTCTTTTGGGTTCACTCAATGTGTGCGCCTGTGGATCAATCACAATACCAATATTATCTGCCGTGGCAACTTGATTGATAAACAAATCATCGTCTCCGCTTGGAATCTGGTTAATGGAAGAGAATCCTTTGTTGCGTAAGAACACGTCTTTTTTGTAACTCAGGTTTCTACCAACGCCCATATAGGGTTTGCCTGCTAAAGCATAAGAGAGATATTGTAAAGCAGTATGAAATGTTTCAAAACGGATCAACTTGTTTAAAAGACCGGGCTTTTTGTGATAGGCGCCATAACCCAATACAATTTCTGTATTGTCATGATAAGCATCCTGCATTTTCTGAATCCAGAATTCTGAAGCTGGCACACAATCGGCATCTGTTAACAAAACTATCTCGTGTTTGGAACTACGGATGCCCATTGAAAGCGGAAATTTCTTTCCACTGATCATTTTTGCTTCCTGTGTTAATTCAACATGGTTGATATGCTTAAAAGTCTTTCTGAGCTCGTCAATCAAATAACGGCTCTCATCGGTTGAATTATCATTGACCAACACCAATTCATGAGAACTCTTATATTCTTGCATTAAAATGCCTGGCAGGTTTTTCATGATATTTTCGGCCTCGTCTCTGGCGCAAACCACCACAGAAACGGGATGCTCCATGCTATCCCCTTTTTCGGGTTCCACATAAAAAGCCAGTCTACGGAAAAAAAACAGATAATAGACCACCTGTATGAATATAACAGCACAAAAGGCATAGAACAGGATGGTCCATAACAATGGGGGTATCATCATCCGGCAAAAATAGCAAGAATGCACCCTGATAGCGTGTGGCTTGTGGGTATGTGGAAAAATGATGACATTTGCAAAATGGCCGCACTTAGATTTAACCTTGAGGCAAGCGCCGGAAAAGCAAGGGCAGGAACAATTCAAACGGATCACGGAACCATTCAAACCCCCATTTTTATGCCGGTGGGTACGGTGGGTACCGTAAAAGCAGTGACACAGCAGCAGTTGAAGCTAGATGTACAAGCGCAAATTATCTTGGGCAACACCTATCATTTATACCTACGCCCTGGCACAGAAGTGTTGGAAGCCGCTGGAGGATTACACAAATTCATGGGTTGGGATAGACCCATTCTCACGGATAGTGGTGGATATCAGGTCTTTTCTTTGGCAGCCAATAGAAAAATCAAGGAAGAAGGGGTGGTGTTTCAGTCTCATATTGATGGTAGCAAACACTTGTTCTCTCCTGAGTCTGTGATGGATATTCAGCGCAATATTGGTGCAGACATTATCATGGCTTTTGACGAGTGCCCACCTTATCCCAGTGATTATGCTTATGCTAAAAAGAGCATGGAGCTCACGCACCGTTGGTTAACCAGGTGTGTGAATAGACTAGCAGAAACACCAGATAAATATGGATATACTCAGAACTTGTTTCCCATTGTACAGGGTAGTACTTTCCCAGATTTAAGAAAAGCATCCTGTGAATTCATTGCTTCTAAAGGGGCCGTGGGGAATGCCATAGGTGGATTAAGCGTGGGAGAACCCATGGACATGATGTATGAGTTTACTAATCTTTGTTGTGAAATTTTGCCAGCAGACAAGCCAAGGTATTTAATGGGTGTGGGTACGCCATGGAATCTCTTGGAATGTATTGACCTTGGAATTGACATGTTTGACTGCGTTATGCCTACTCGTAATGGTAGAAACGGCATGTTATTTACTACACAGGGTGTGATCAATATTCGCAACAAAAAATGGTTTAAAGACTTTAGCCCCATTGATCCAGGTCTGCCATCAGAAACAAGCCAGTACTATACCAAGGCCTACTTGCGTCATTTGTTTGTGGGTGAAGAAATCTTAGGATTGCAATTAGCTAGCATACATAATTTGAGTTTTTATTTGTGGTTGGTAGGAGAAGCAAGGCGCAATATAATAGAAGGGAACTACGTTTCATGGAAGCAACAGATCCTGCCCATCTTACAACAACGTTTGTAAGGTTTTAGCGTTGCTGTAACCGACCGTGAATGTGGATAATTCTGGCGGCTATTTCTATTTATACACTATTAGCATAAAATCGTCAAGGTTCGGAGGGAAGGGGGTAATTTACATCCACTTGCTAATCCGTTATCTATGAAGTCCGTAAAATAAACATCCATTTTCATGGATGTTTATTTGTTTTAAGGCCTTTAACATCCTTTTTGTGCCAGCTTGGTTTCCAGCCTTTATCTTTGTCTGGCAACGGTATGAAGAAAATAGACTGGTACATACTCAAAAAATTCCTCACCACTTTCTTCTTTGCCATATTTCTATTTACGGTAATTGCCGTGGTAGTGGATGTGAGCGAGAAGACAGATGATTTTGTCAAGTCCCAATTGGGCTTTGTCAAAATCATTACCCAATACTATTACGGATTTATCCCACATATCATCGCCTTGCTATTTCCCTTATTTGTTTTTATAGCGGTGATTTTCTTTACTTCTAAAATGGCTGGCAAAAGTGAGATCATCGCCATCTTGGCCAGTGGTACCAGCTATGCTAGGTGGTTAAGACCTTATTGGGTTGGTGGAACCTTATTAGCCATCCTATTATGGTTTTCTAACCAATACATTGTTCCCAAAGCCAATCAGATAAGGGGGACTTTTGAAGCAAAATATATTGACGGGAATAGTTCTTACAACGCCCTCCTTCTCAAGAACAACAATATTTACAGAAGAATTGACAGTTTTACTTACGCAGGTATTTATGGCTATGATACCTTGGTGAAACGCGGAGGTCCTTTCTTTATGTACAAGATCAAGAATAATCTGGTAGTGGAAAATCTGCGGGCCGATGAAATTTATTGGGATACCATTAAAAAATGGAAACTCATGGGAGTGGTGTCAAGAAAGTTGGAGGGAATGAAAGAGACCCTTAAAATGGACACTAATCAGCACGTGAATTTTAACTTTCTGCCCAATGACTTGAGCCGAGACAAGTATACCAAGGATAAATTAACTACGCCAGAATTAGAAAGGTTTATCCGTTTAGAGGAATTGCGAGGTTCGGAGGGAATCAATGACCTGAAAATTGAACGGTATAGGCGAGACGCCACCTGCATTACGGTCTTATTATTAACCCTAATTGGGGCCATTGTAGCTGGGAAAAAAGTGAGAGGGGGGAGCGGGGTGCACTTGGCCGTTGGCTTTGTGATTGCAGCCCTTTTTATTGTAATCAATCAATTCTCTACCATTTTCTCTACCAAGGGAAACCTGCATCCCATGATTGCGGCTTGGATTCCCAATGCCATATTCCTGATAGTCATGATCTACCTCTATAGAAAAGCCCCTAAATAAGGTCCAAAAAATTATCGTGGCTTAGAACCAAAGGGTTAAATCATTTGTTATGGTATACAAGTTATCTTACCTTTAAAGGCCGAAAAATTCGGCAATTTTATTGACAAATGGCCAGAGTGGCCTGATTAAATAAACAAAGTCCTCATGGAAATCATCAAAGAGCGGTTTAGGTTGAAGGCGGAAGAGTCTAACAAGGAAATCAAAGAACTGTTAAAAGAAAACGGAAACAGAAAAATTGGAGAAGTAACCCTTGCACAGGCCTATCAAGGTATGCGCGGTATTACTGGTCTGGTTACTGAAACCAGTTTGCTTGATTCTGAAGAAGGAATTCGTTTTCGCGGATATACCATTCCAGAACTACAACAAAAACTGCCCAAGGCCCCAAAAGGCGATGAACCACTTCCTGAAGGATTGTTCTATTTGATGCTAGTAGGCGAATTACCTACTCAAGAAGAAGCAGAACATATTACCAGTCTTTGGCAGCGCAGAAGCCATGTGCCCAATTATGTATTTGCTACTATTGATGCATTGCCTTTGAGCACACACCCAATGACAATGTTTGTTACTGCGGTGATGGCGCTTCAAACAGAAAGCAATTTCTCAAAGGAGTATGCAAAAGGTATGAATAAGAAGGACTATTGGAGTTTTGTCTACGACGATGCCATGGACCTAATTGCTCGTTTGCCTAGGATTGCTGCCTATATCTACAGAAGAAAATACAAGAACAACGAACATATTCAACCAAATGGTTTGTTAGACTGGGCAGGTAACCTAGCCCATATGATGGGTTATGAAAACGAGAGCTTCAAAGAATTGATGCGCTTGTACATGACCATTCACGCAGACCACGAAGGTGGAAACGTTTCTGCCCATACCACTCACTTGGTGGGATCTGCTTTGAGTGATCCTTACTTGAGTTATGCAGCAGGTATGAATGGATTGGCAGGTCCCTTACACGGATTGGCTAACCAAGAAGTGATCAAGTGGATTTTTGAAATGCAGGATAAACTGGGTACCCAAGAGCCAAGTAAGGAACAAATTGCAGACTATGTGCAACAAACCCTTGCCTCTGGTAAAGTAGTTCCAGGATATGGTCACGCGGTATTGCGCAAAACTGATCCTCGCTTTACAGCTCAAATGACTTTTGGAAAAAAACATATGCCCAATGATCCATTGGTGAATACGGTTTGGAATATTTATGAAACTGTTCCACCTATTTTACAATCACTGGGTAAGGTAAAAAACCCATGGCCCAATGTGGATGCGCATAGTGGTGCTCTTTTGGTACATTATGGTATGGTAGAATATGAATTCTATACCGTACTCTTTGCCGTAAGTCGTGCATTGGGAGTACTAGCCAGTCTTTGCTGGGATAGGGCCCTTGGTTTACCACTAGAAAGACCAAAATCTGTTACCACTGAATCAGTAAAACGCTGGTTGGTAGGTAAGGAAGAAATTTGGGAATAAGTAGCAATTTAAATATGGAAAGTCCGTCAAGCCCTCAAGTTTGACGGACTTTTTTTTGGCCGCAGGCCGATGTCATAAACAAAAAAGGCCCACATTTCTGTGGACCTATTTTAAAGCTGTGGAGAGTATCGGGGTCGAACCGACGACCTTCCCGATTGAATCGGGACGCTCTATAGGGTTAATGATATTATTTTCTCTATGTACTTTTTACTTTTCATTTTTTTGATGACATTTTCTCTTGTAACTGCGTTTGCGCGAGTATCAAAATGTTCTTGATACATTAATTTCCAAGGCATCCCTGAGTGAGTTGATTTATTTCTTCCAGTATTATGTCGGTTCAATCTTTCTTCTATATTTTGACAACTACCTACGTAGTATTTTTTATTCTTTTCGGAGTAAAGGATGTAAACAGTAAAGTTCATTATTAATTCAATTTGAACAGAAAGTACAAATTTGAATAAAGTGGTTTTGCAGGTTTGAATGAAATGATTTTAGTGCTTTTAAATCTGAAAAGAAGATGGAGGTAAATCCAAGGAAATTTTGAACGAATTAATTTACTTTATTTAAAAATAAAACTAAAAAAGAAATGTAATTTAAAACTTAATATCCCATTTTTTTTAGTTTAAGTCCTATGGCTTTCGGATCTTTATATTTTGATTTTTCCTTCTTTTTCACTTTACCTGTTTCATTATCATAGGTAGTCCCCTCAAAATCCGAAAACTCATCATTTAGTTTTACAAACTTAGTAAGGGCAATAGGAGGAAATGTCAAATTGTAATTGTCGTAAAAGTAATTATCATAAAAATAGCCCTGAATATTAATACCAGAATACCTGGGAGGACGTATTTCTGCCTTAGTAGTAATGATAATTTCTCTTGCTTTGTCATTGTCTGTATTTGCAAAGAATACTGTTTCAATACTAACTGATCCAATGCCACCACTTACATTAAATGAATCAATAAATATTTGCTGATATTTTTGCCCTTCAATTGGGGTAAGTAAAAATCCTAATATACCTCTATCCGCTGCATTTTGAAATTCAAAAAAACAGATAATTATTTTTTTATTAGCATCCCATTCATTTGTTTCTATAATGCGATATTCCAGTTTCTCTACTTTAAATATTCTTTTAGCAAATGTATCTGGAGCTTCATCAGTTAGTCTAATAAAAGTTTGTCCAATAGACACAAATGTTAAGAGGGATAAAAAAATAATGCAATAAAGAGCTTTCATTTATGGGAATACTTTCTACAATTTAGCACATGTTTTTATTAATATAAAATGCCACTGTAGCAGCTTTGATTATTTATTTTAAACAAAAAAGGCCCACATTTCTATGGACCTAGTTTAAAGCAGTGGGAGATCGGGGTCGAACCGACGACCTTCCCGATGGAATCGGGACGCTCAAGTATGTACAATAAAAAAGGCTTGCATTACTGCAAACCTTATTAAAGCTGTGGAGAGTATCGGGGTCGAACCGACGACCTCTTGCATGCCATGCAAGCTTAATACTCCTCTGAAATGCTTTAAAATTGGCACTTTTAGTGTTTTCAATGTAAACTTGATACCCAAATGATACCCAGAATATTGTTTAGTTGACATTAGTTGAAGCCTTCTTATTCATTAGCTCAACAACTTCTGATGTTCCAACGTTCGTAGCTAATATTGCAAAACTACTATCTAGCAGAATATTAAATGGTATATGGTCAATCATAAACTTTTGTGCCACTCTATTATTAAAACCTAATAAATCTGAAACATTTACCCATGGTAATCCATCATTTTTTATTGCATTTTTCCATTCAGAATGGTCATCATCTAAAGAGACTCCAACTATTTCTAACCCTTTTGAATGGTATTGAGAATATAATTTTTTCCAATTAGGATTTTCAGCTCTGCATGGAATACAATGACTAGACCAAAATTCTAATAAAATGAATTGACTTTTTAAAGAATATAGGTTAAATAATTTTCCATTGACTGTTTTTTGTGTAAAGTTTTCGATTTTTAATCCCTTATCAGAAAAAATAGATTGTTTTATATGTGCTCTTAAATTGTTCATTGCAGTTGTATCAGGATTATCAATCATAATTTTTAGTAAAGCAAATTTGTCCGTTGTTGGTAAATCTTTCAATCTTACAATCAACGGTGATAAATAAGAGTTAGGGTTCTTAATTACAAATTCAGATACCATTGATGAAATTTCTTTCTGTTTTAAAGTATCATTATTCAAAGAAAGTAATTTGTATTTTTTATTAATTCTTTCAATTGAATCAGCAATATTGTTATATGTAGTTGTTTCATAGGGGCCTTGAAGGGAATTTATTTTCATCTTGACCTTACCATTTGTTTTTGTACTTGGTAGAATATCGTCTTCTATTTCAATATTTATATTACCAGTATTTGCCCAAAAATTACAAACATAGGAATGCTCAGTACTTAACATCATCAACTCTGGATTCTTCAACTTCCCACTATAAGAAAATGAATTGTCACTTTGGATTTTAGTAGAATCAATAGAACTACCTACTATGTATAATGTTTTGGCATTGGTCTTATTTATTAAGTTACCAGTCAGTTTGAAATTAACTTTCTGACCTAAAGAATAATTGACAGAAAACAAAAAAATAAGTATCAAACATTTGTACATAACACATAAAATTATTCTTAAATGTAATTATAATTAATTAACTGAACTTCTTTTGTTCTATTTAACAAAATAGTTCAATTTTAAGATTTAGAATTAATCATGCCACCTAAACAGCCATGGGCAATTCTGGGGCATGGAGTAAAGCTGGCAACAGCGTACCATGCACAGAGAGGAATTCCTGTAGAGCATAGCAGAGCTATTAGCGTAGGTTCTGTGAAAGGAAATCTGAACGCAGCAATTGCCACGGCAGGTGGCTGTAAATGGAGGAGAGATGTTTTAATGGCACACCCCTAACTATGTTAGTGCCATTAAAGAAATATCGGAGTGCAGATGCATTGTAGCAGAGGGAAAACCATGACAAAAACAGCAAAGCTTTTTTGGCGTGAGTTTTTAGTGGATAGCCATGCAGACTGTACACCTTATTCCCTGCTTGGCTTTATTCTACTGCCCAAATGACTATTACAGGTGCTGGGATTTAGGAAGCATCTTCCCAACTAAAAATAGAGAGAAAGCACTATTAAACGCTTTAATTAAACCAATGCCAATAATTGGAGGGGGTAACCCGATTATCACTACTGAAAGTAGGGATAGAGGGGGGAGTGCTTGTTAGAAGCAGATACACATTGGAAATTTAAACTTGCTAGGTTTAATTAACTATATAATGTACCAAATATAGAATAGGGTTTAAGTTGTAGGTGATAAAATGGTTTAATTCCAATGTGTGAAATAGTAACTAAACTTCTTTTTAAAGCGCATTTAATCTAATTGCGTCCTATAAAGACAATTAGCTTTTATTTTGAAAAATAATGGTTATTTCTTGCCTTATTTCAAAACAAACTTCACTAGTTTATTTAAAATATTTATCTTTTTTTTATAGAAGATGTACCAACTCCTTTTGGTAGCTAATTGCTACTTATAACAACTCCTTTTGGTAGCTTAATGCTGCTTATTAAAACTCCTTTTAAGGTTCTTATCCATTACAGATAAGTACTTTTTACAAACAAAATTCCTCGTATCAGGCTTTTATCATGCCTCTGAACTTAGTTGGGTCAGGAGAAAGGTATCAAGAGAAAGCTACAAGTTGGCTTGTAAAGTAACGTGAGGCTCAATGCCTGTCATCGTGAAAATAGTTATTGCTGACAAGGAAGAAAGATGAAGGTTAAAAGTATCGTGCTACTACCTGAGAGAACAGGTCAGTGGGAAAAAGTAGCAACCCAGGGTAAAGCATAGAGCAAGACCTACGAATACGAAATCCCTTTATTGCAAATTCTAATCAAATAAGATGTTCCAGAGTGTATTTATATGCTCCTAGGGCTTTTTATGTTCAATAAAAAACAAAATCACTTAGCATCTATGGAGTGAATAAATCAAAATTAAAATGACAACAACAATTAATGAAATATGGGAGCCAGTTAAGGGATATGAAGGGTTTTATGAGGTATCAGATACAGGAAAAGTGAATGGGATTGATAGAATGGTAGTTTCAAAAAAAGGATTGACCAGAAAGAAAGGTAAAGAAATAAAATCAAGGGTAAATAATGACGGTTATACCGAAGTCAGACTCTCAAAAGATAGTAGAACCACCACAACATTCATTCATATCCTAATTGCAAAAGCATTTATTCAAAATCCTTTAAACAAATCAGAGGTTAACCATATCAATGGTATTAAAACTGATAATAGAATTGAAAATTTAGAGTGGAGTACACACTCTGAAAATATGAAACATGCTTACAAAACAGGTCTTTTGAAACCAATTAGTAAGCATGTTATTGATAATTGCACTGGTAAAGAATACTCAAGTGTTAAAGAGGCTGCAAAGGATTTAAACATCAACTATGGCACTTTCAGAAACTATCTTAACGGAAATATTAAAAACAAGACCTGTCTTGAATATGCAGCTTAATTACTTTATATCTTAGGTAGTTCTTTAGGAATATTAATCTGATGGGTATAATTCCTGAGTGCAGTTTCAGGATTATTACCCATTAAAAAGGCTGTCATTACAGGTGTAATTCCAGAATCAATGCACCTACTTCCAAAAGTGTGCCGACAGGCATACAAAACTCTTTCCTCCATTCCTAAATGCTTTAGGATAGGCTTGAAAACTCTTTTCTGGAAATTATTATCGTCTATAGCTAATTTCTTATAAGACTGAAACACCAAATCATCTCCTTTTTTACCTTCAATAACTGATTTTAAAACTTCTTTCAAATCAGGTGTAAGTGGTAAAATACGTTCCTTGCCATTTTTTGTCTCTTTCCTTATTCTTGATGCAGCACTTGTTCCTTTTAATGAACGTGCTAATACCTCCTTAATATGAATTTGATTTTTCTTTGAATCAATACTACTAACTCTTAGACCAATAGCTTCAGCATTCCTAACACCTGTTTTAAAGATGAAGTAAATGAAAGGGTAGTAGAGAGAATGCTTAAAAGCTGTACACTTTGGAGTATAAGAATCATTTTTAAAAGCTTCCAAAATTGAAGTAATCTCATTTTCTGTAAATGGTACTCTTTTCTGCTCTTTTACTTTCTTTACCTTCTTAGGATTAATATCCTCTAAAGGGTTTGAATTCCAAATCCCTTTTTTAACTAGCCATTTGACAAAGCTTTTTAAAATAGTCAGTCTCCTATTATAAGTAACAGCAGCATTTGTTTCCAAACTAAATTTCTTCTGGATATTCCCTTCCTCTATCTTACCCCACTTCTTCATCATATTTCGTGTGGAGTTATAATTGGTGTGTTTCTCACAATCCATCTGCTTAAAATCTGATACCCATTCCTCGAATAAGGCAACTATGGATTTGTCAAGAATTTTTGCTTTTTCTGGCTCTCCCTTATATTTTAATAGGCTAAAATCAAATTGATTATTTAGAATGTCTTGCTCAATCTGCACTGCTACTTTCCTTGCATGTATAAGATTGTTTTTAAGGTATGCACCTAGATTCAATGAATACCTTTCTGTTTGGTATCTCCATCTAAGTCTAATCCTGTCTTTGTATTTAAGGATACTTATTGTTCCTTTTGAATTTTTGTGACCCATTTGTGCCCCAATTTGAAGTGAAAGGGTACATTTGGAACAAATCAACATATCAACACTAAAGTGCATAAAAAAAGGAAACCCTTATCTACAAAGAGTTTCCTTTATTTTAAAGCTGTGGAGAGTATCGGGGTCGAACCGACGACCTCTTGCATGCCATGCAAGCGCTCTAGCCAACTGAGCTAACCCCCCAAACAATATTTCAAAGCTAGACGACCTTCCCGATTACCATCGGGACGCTCTAGCCAACTGAGCTAACCCCCCAAACATATTTCAATAGCTAGACGACCTTCCCGATTACCATCGGGACGCTCTAGCCAACTGAGCTAACCCCCCGCGGGTTGCAAATGTAAGTGTTGAATTGATACGGTAAAAAATTTTATTAGATTCAGTTTTCCAATTCTGGTCAGAAAAGGCCAAAAATTAAGCAGTTGAGTTTGTAAAGGGTCGTTTTAGGTTTGTGAATGGTAATGTTGCCCGGAATAAATAAAATATAATTGCAATATTAATTAGCAAGGAATTATATCAGAACGTTATGGGATTTTTTGATTTATTCAAAAGGAAGGCCAGCAAGGATTCAAATAAAAAGCAACCATTATTGGCCAAACTTTTATTTAATAATCATGAAACATTTGAATTAAAAGTATTGATTGATCATCTGGTAAATGAATGGAAATCATCTATCACCAATATCAATGGAGGAAACGGTAAGGCAAGTTTTCAATTAAATGGTCAAACAGTTATTCTAACCACAGTTATAGAACGGATTCCTTTTACAGAAATGCAATCAAATGCCAGTATTGCTTATAATTGGGATACTGCGGAGAAAGACTTGAAGAATCACAATTTACACGTGGTTGTATCTGTAATAGAAAGTCAGCATGATGAAATTGAAAAAGCCCAGGTGCACAATATAGTTTTGGCTTCAATTTTAACAACTACTAAATGTATAGGAATCTATCATTTGAGTCAGCAATTGATCATTCCAAGTAAAGCTTTTTTAGAAATTGCACAAAAGGTAAAAAAAACGGATTTACCTGATTGGGATTGATTGCATATAAAAATCTATCCAAGATAGATTTTGAAACTGCTGCCTTTACCAGGTTCACTCTCTACTTCTATTTTTCCATGCATGGCTTCAACTTGATTTTTGGTCATAAATAAGCCAATGCCTTTGGCATCTTTGTTGCCATGGAAGGTTTTGTACATGCCAAATAATTTGGCGCCATTTCTTTCAAGATCTATTCCCAAACCATTGTCTTTGCAAACCAATACTGGACGGTCCTGCTCCCAGAAAGCGTCTAAATGAATTTCTGGTATTCGTTCAGGACTGCTATATTTAAGGGCGTTTGATATGAAATTGAATAGAATGCTTTCCAAATAGGCAGGGTTGTATTTGATTACAAAATTATCAGGAATTCTATTTAGAACTATAGCAGCTTTGTTGGCTATCATTTCTTCTAACATTTCAGTAGCCTTAGTTGCGTATTCAAATAAATTCAAATTCTCTAAGTAAATGTTTACGTTACTATTGATTTGCACAATTTCATTTAAGTGCATCATAGTAGTTTCAAAATTTTCTGAAACTATGCGTAGGTTGTCCATCAGGAGTTTTTTCTCTTCTTCTGTTTTGGATAGTCCAAGAAATCTGACAATTGATTTAATATTTCCTGCGTGTGATCTTAAGTTGTGAGAAACAATGTAGGAGAAATTTAATAGCCTAGTGTTTTGGTCACTCACCAATTGCAAACTCTTGTTCAAGGAGTATTCTACTTTTTTTCTTCTAGAAATATCAATGAATCCTGACAGCTTCATGAGTCTTCCATTCAAACTAATCAATTCAGATGAGAGTAATACATCTATAGCTTCTCCAGATTTTTTCAAAAACCTAACTTCTCTATTATTGATTCTACCTTCTTGTTTATAAATGTCAACTATGTCATTTCTGTCTTGGATATTCTCATAAAAATCTACTGTTTCTTTACCAATGAGTTCGTCTTTAGAATACTGCATTAACTCAGAAAGCTTTTTATTGGCTAAGTGTATTCTATTTGTTTCATTATCTACTAGTAAAATGGGAACAGGATAAAACTCAAAGATTTGTTGCAAATTTTGTTCTGTTTCATTTTGTGATTTTTGTAAATGAATTTTCTTAGTGATGTTACTAAAAGTGCATATCACAAAATCTAATTCACCCAATTCAGTTAAAACAGGTACCGCATTAACATCTAACCAAACAAATTCTTTTTCTGTAGGTCTATAAACGCCCATTACTTGGTCCAATATGGGTTGCTTGCATTTTATTGCCATAGGAACAGGATGGGATTCGCCGGGATAAGCTGATCCATCTAGATGAATACAACGCCATTCTTTGTCAAATGAAGTTCTGCCCATCAACTGTTCTTTTGTTAAGCCTAATAAATCCAATGCCATTTGGTTATAACTCAGTATTTCGGATTGTTTGCCTTGTAAAATCAGACCAATGGGTAATAAGTCTATGATCAATTGTAATGAAGTACTGTCTTTTCCAAAACCGCCTTGCTGTTTTTGCAAATGCGTGATTAATGAAGTCTTTAGTTGTGCGGAAGCCTGCTCCATGAGTTAGGGGTTGCGTAATCAATTAGTTGCTAATTAATTCCTCGCAGGAATTGGATTAAGATAAAGAAACATAAACTCTTTATGCTTTTATGTGCTAAATGTCCTTGTTAAAGTCAGTTTTTTTTTGTATTTAATAACAACAATTGCTACTTAACACCTAGTTTATATTTCCTTCACTTTTCGTTAACCTTCAAGACATGATGCCATAACATATCCATGATAGTTTCGCTGCCACAACAACTAAATCATGTTTATGAATCAATTTAAAAACAGAATTCAAAGCTGGATGCTCCTCACTTTAGCATGCTGTTTCTTTGTGTTCCAATCCAATGCTCAAAACCCATCAGTAAATGGGAAAGTGATTGACGGGACTACTTCAAAGCCAATTGAAGGAGCTTCTGTGTCAACCAAAAGTGGTAAATCAACTGTAACAAATGCTGCTGGTGTATTTTCAATTGCTGTGGCCAAAGGTGCGCAATTGAAAATCAGCTTTGTTGGATATCAAGACTTGCAAATAACAGCAGGAGCTGGTGATTTAAACATTAGTTTACAACCTTCTAATACCCAATTAAATGAAGTGGTTGTTACTGCTTTGGGTGTTAAGAAAGAAGTAAAGAAACTAGGATATGCCGTGCAAGAAGTTAAAGGTGCAGACTTGGTAAAAGCTAGAGAACCTAATCCTATCAATGGTTTGGTGGGTAAGGTTGCCGGTTTAGACGTAGCTATTTCTAGAGAAATGTTGGCTGCTCCTGCAGTTTCATTGCGTGGTGGTAATATTAGTTTATATGTAGTAGATGGTATTCCCATCACTTCTGATACATGGAATATTAGTCCAGATGATATTGAAACTTACACAGTATTGAAAGGTCTAGCCGCAACTGCTATTTACGGTAGCCGTGCACAAAACGGGGCTATTTTAATTACTACCAAGAAGGGTAAGAAAACAGACAAGGGTTATACTATTGAATTTAATTCTAGTACCCAAGTAGACAATGGGTTTATTGCATTGCCAAAAGTACAATCTATGTACGGTGGTGGTGACTATTCTCAGTATGCCTTTGGCGATGGTAAAGGTGGTGGAATCAATGATGGTGACTATGATGTTTGGGGACCAAAATTAGAAGGACAATTGGTTCCTCAGTATGATAGCCCAATTGATCCAGTTACAGGTATTCGCAAAGGAACTCCATATGTAGCAAGAGGAGTAGACAATTTGCAAAGGTTTATTCAAGCAGGGGTATTAACTACCAATAACTTGAGTTTTTCATCAGCTACAGATAGGTCAAATATCAGAATGAGTTTGAGCCAAACCCATCAAAAAGGAATTATTCCTAATACCAAATTAAACACCTACAATTTTAATATCAACACGGGTTATCAGTTGAGTAATAAATTGAGAATTGACGGAGCATTAAACTACAACCGTCAAGCTTCTCCCAATATTCCTGATGTGCAATATGGTCCCAACAGTGTTATTTATAGTATGACCATCTGGACAGGTGCTGACTGGAATATTGACGATATGCGTAATTACTGGCAGCCTGGTAAAGAAGGTATTCAGTCTGTTTATGCAGAATATCAACGCTACCATAACCCTTATTTTATGAGTTATGAGTGGTTGCGTGGACATTACAAAACTGATATCACTGGTAACCTGGCACTAACCTACAAAGCCAACAAAAATTGGGAAGCCATTTTGCGTGGAAACATCAGCACTAATGATGTAATGCGTAATGAAAAAATGCCTTATTCTGCCCACCCTTATGGAAGAGAAGGAAACCGTGGAGACTATCGTGAAGACACTAGGGCTTTAGTTGACAACAATATTGAAGGATTGGTTAAATACAACGGCAATATCAAAGGTGGTTTTGCTATTGATGCTTTTGCAGGTGTAAATGCCAGAAATTTTAACTATCGTTCTACATTCACTACTACCGATTATCTAAACGTTCCAGGTTTATATTCCTTCTCTAATTCTTTGAATCCTGTAAAATCTTATAATTTCAGGTCAGACATGTTGGTGTTGAGTGCTTATTATTCTGTGAGTCTGGATTATAAGAAATATTTATCTATTACTACTACTGGTAGGGTGGACAAAAACAGCACATTGTTGTTGAACAACAATACCTATTTCTATCCCTCAGTTTCTGCTGCATCAGTTATTTCTGATTATGTAAGCTTACCAAAAGAAATTAGTTTCTTAAAAGTTCGTGCAAGTTATGCTGCAGCCAAATCTCCTAACACTACTTCTTATGTAGGACCAGCTGCATACCCATTGGGTTATGGTGCCCCTTATGTAAGTGTTTATGGTGGGCCTTCTTATTCTTTGTCTGATCCAGCTTATTCTATTGGAACTGTATACAATAGTCAAACTGGCGCATATGCTCCAGGAAACAAAATTGATCCGGATATCAAATCTTCAGTTTTGACAAGTACGGAGTTGGGTCTTGATATGAAGTTTTTGAAAAATAGATTAGGTTTTAGTGCTACCTATTATAGCAATATCAATGGTCCTGGTATTCGTAACTATCCATTGTCTCAGACTACAGGTATCACAGGTTTTACCACTAATGCTGTTAAGACAAAATTGTCTGGTGTAGAACTTTCATTAGTTGGTAATCCGCTTAGAACTGCCAAAGGTTTGAATTGGGATGTAATGGTTAACTGGTCTACCTACAAAGAGGTTTACAAAGAATTGCCTGCTAATTTTGCAAACTATCAATTTCAAGAAGGCGATAGAGTTGACAAATTATTTGCCAACGTAACTGCAAAAACAACAGATGGTCAAGTAATTAACAATAGCGCTGGTTATCCAGTATACCTTCCAAAAGCACAGTATGTGGGTAATGGAGACGTAGACTGGAGTTGGTCAATCTACAATAAATTCACCTATAAATCTTTCAGTTTTGCCTTCCAATTTGATGGAAAAGTGGGAGGTGTTGTACAAGACTATGTGATGAGAAAGGGAATTGAAGGCGGTAGCAATATCATGACTGTTGAAGGTGCGGTTGGTGCTGCAAGAGAGTATGAATTTAGAAACTATAACAAACCTGGTTTTGAAGGTTCTTATATTGGTGAAGGCGTACAATTAAGCAATGGTGCAACCATTCAATACGATCCAGTTACCGGTGTGATTACCAATATGAATGCTTTGCAATTCAAACCAAATGCTTCAAAAGCCAAGTTTATTCAGGATTATGTGAGCCGTTTCTTCAACAACTTTGAAAATACCTCAGTTGCAAAAACCTATGCCAAATTACGTGAAGTGGTAATCACTTATTCTGTGCCTACTAAGTTCTTGGGTAAGAATTCATTTATCACCAAAATAGATGTTTCATTGGTAGGTCGTAACCTATTATACTTCTTCCCTTCAAAGTTTAAGGACATTGATGTGGATCAGTATTCAGGTAGAAATATTTCTAATGGAAATAGCCGCGAACCAAATTTGCAAACACCTACAACACGTAGCTACGGTTTCAACGTAAACTTTGTTTTCTAAACCCTAACTGTTGAAAACAATTTAAAAAAACAATCATGAAAATACAAATCAAAATAGGAACCTTGGTATTGGCAGTTGCTTTAATGGCTAGCAGTTGTACCAAGAAATTTGAAGAGTTTGCTGTTAATCCTAATCAGCCAACTTCTGTACCAGCCTACTTATTATTAAGACAGGTTGAAAATGACATTTTTGTTGCACCGGGTGGTGATGCTGATAAATTTGGTCAGTTTACATTATCTTCTTACACCTATTATGGAACCAATGAATACTGGACTGGCGCTGCTGGTTTGGAGTATGGTACCTTACGTAATGTGGTTGCCATGGAAAAAGAAGCTGAAAAAGCATCAGGTACCAATAACCCTTATTCAGCACTGGCTAAATTTTTCAAAGCTTATATTTTTGTTGGGATGAGTTTGAAAGTGGGAGATCTTCCTATGACCGAGGCTTTAAAAGGTTTGGAGAATCCAACACCTAAGTATGACACCCAGAAGCAGATTTTTATACAAAGTTTGCAATTGTTAGAAGATGCAAATACACAATTGGCTTCTTTGATTGCGGCTTCTAATACTTCTTTGCTTGGTGACTTCTATTTTGTAGAAAGAATTTCTAATGCTAAGGATCCATTAACCGCATTAAAGCAATGGCAGAAAGTAGTAAATACTTACAAATTGCGTGTTTTGATTGAATTGAGCAAAAAGGAAACTGATGCTGATTTGAATGTAAAACAAAAATTTGCTGATGTGGTAAACAATCCTACCAAGTATCCTATTATGACAGATTTGTCTGATAACTTGGAATATGTTTATAACGACCAATTTAATTTCTATCCTAACAACAAGAATAACTATGGAAATGACGCGCTTCGTGTATGTGTAGCGGCAACTTGGTTGAATACTTTAAGTAATTTGAAAGATTTACGTGCTATGAAAGTGGCAGATCCTGCAAGGGGACTTGGTTTTTCTGACACATCTTACAAATCATTTGTGGGTGGTCCAAATGGAGAAGACGTGAGTATAATGGGTGGTAATGTTGTTGCTGGTAAATATTCTCCCATTGGCCGTAAGCGCTATTATGATGGATTAAAAGGAGAAAACACTTTTTTAGTGGGGTATCCTGAAATGTGCTTGAATATTGCTGAAGCTATTCACCGCGGTTGGTTAACTGGTTCTGCTGATAGTTGGTACCAAAAAGGTGTAAAAGCCATGTTTGCCTTTTATGGTGTGAACGATGGTGCTAATACCGTTTCTTTCTTGAAAGGAACAGCTCCTGGGGACTATGTAAACTATAGTATCAATTTTAGCTATACTGATTATTTTAATCAACCAACTGTAAAATATGCAGGTGCAGGAGCTGTTGGTTTGAATCAAATTTTGACCCAGCGTTATCTTACCCTAGCTAGGAATTCTGGTTTAGAAGCTTATTATCAGTGGCGCAGAACAGGTGTTCCAACTTTTAGCACTGGTGCTGGTACAGGAAACAGTGGTGTGATTCCTTTGCGTTATCAATATCCTGCTTCAGAATTGTCTACTAATAAAGACAATTATACTGCTGCAGTAGCAAGCCAATATGGAGGAAATGATAATATCAATGCTCAGATGTGGATTATTAAATAAAGACCAAATCATTTGGCTTTAAAACTTGAAATAGGAGTGAAGTTTGGTAAATTTCACTCCTATTTTTCAAGTCAAACTCAGAATATGAAGAAGTTATTATTGGTTGGTTTAATGTTTTGTTTTGTAAACCAAGCTATTTCTCAAAAAAAAGCCACTGTTTTACAAGTTCCAGGAACCAATCAATTTGCTAAAATTGATGAAAAAGGTATTTCTGTTTTGCCTAGTGGAAGGTATCTAAGCCCAGCGGGTCAATTGACTAGAATTACCCATGATCCTTTTGCACTTAAAATTTCACCCGATGGTAAAAAAGCCATTACCCTACATGATGGTGTATTTACGCTGGTAGATATTACTAGTATGAATGCTACTAGGGTGCCATCCTATGACAGTAAAATCATTTCTCCATTTTCAAATGGGTCTTATTTGGGTGTAGCATTTAGTGCTGATTCTAAAACGGTTTATTTAAGTGGAGGAGACAATGGAGCTGTATTGGTGTATGATTTGGAGCAGATGAAAAGATTAGATTCTATTTCATTAAATGCTGCAGTAAATAACAGATTTTACGACGATAGTTTTACTTCAGATCTTTTATTATCAAAAGATGGAACAGAATTACTGGTTTTAGATAGAGGTAATTTTAGAATGGTACGTTTGCAGTTAGCCTCAAAAAAAATCACCGCTTCTATACCAGTAGGTAGACAACCTTTTGGATTGGCATTAAGTCCTGACGGGACTACAGCATTTGTTGCCAATGTTGGAGCGTATGCTTATCCATTGATTGAAGGGGCTAATAGGAAAAACTATGATTCCTTGATGATCTCTCATCACCCTTATGGAGATAATACAAAAGAATCAAGGGAAGGAACAGTAGTGGAGGGTAGAAAAATTCCTGGTGTGGGAAGTCCCAATGCTGAAGAAGCAATGAGTGTGTATACCATTGACTTGAATACGAATAAAGTGATGGATAAGTTCAAGACCGGCTATCAAGTTGGTGAAATGATTGAAGAAGTTGAAGTAGTTGGTGGCGCAAGTCCCAATAGCATCGCCGTAGGCAAAGAATTGGCTTTTGTTTCAAATGCCACAAACGATAATATATCCATCATTGATTATAAAAAACACAAATTAGTAGGCCATATCAATATAACTGTTGATGCTCGCATCGATAAATATCGTGGTTTGCTACCTTTTGGAATTACATTAAGTAAGGATGAAAAAACAATTTATGTAGCATTATTAGGATTCAACGCCATAGCTGTAATTGATGTTCCTAGTAAAAAAACAATTGGTCTAATTCCAACTGGTTGGGGGCCAAGTAGGGTAGTATTATCTGATGATGAGAAAGAAATCTATGCCATTACTTGTAGGGGACTTGGTGCCGGGCCAAATGGGGGGAAAGATTTTATCAAACCCATTCAAGGAACTTATATTGGAGATATACAATTAGGCAGTTTCCAAAAAATAGCCATGCCTAATTCCGAAGAATTGAAATCCTTTACTGCAAAAACAATTGCCAATACATTTGTTCAAACAGAAATAACCACAGACAATAATCCTTTGCCTTTATTACCAGGATTAACCACAAGTCCTATCCAATACATAGTTTATATAACCAAAGAGAACCGGACCTATGATGAAATCTTTGGACAATTAGCCAATGCCAATGGCGATAGTAGCTTGGCTAGATTTGGTGTGAATAGTGAATACACCTTGCCAGATAGTATTAGGGGAAAATACAAGAATATGAAAGTGACCCCTAATCACCATAAAGCTGCAAAACAATTTGCATTTAGTGATAATTTTTATTGCGATAGTGATGCTTCTATACATGGCCACCATTGGATGATGGGGGTAATACCCAATGAATGGGTAGAAGTGAATTCAGACGTAAGTAAAACCACCAAGTTGTTTTCAAAAGCGCCTGGTAGAAGACACCCTGGGTCTACTGGAAGTATGGATCCTGAAGACTTTGCTGAGATTGGCGGTCTTTGGGAAGCATTAGAAAGGAAAAAGATTCCATTTTATAATTTTGGGGAAGCCAATGAAACGGCACATGTACGTGAGAATTGGTATGATACCGCTACCGGAGCTTCTCATGGTGTAATGGTGCCCATGCAAAAAGCATTATTCCCATACACCAGTCATAATTATGCTGGATTCAATTCAAATATTCCTGATCAATTTAGGATGGATCAATTTGAAACTGAATTCACCAATAAATGGATTTTAGGAAAAGAGAAAATGCCTTCTTTGATTACCATGCAGGTTCCCAATGACCATACTGCCAAGAAAAGACCAGAAGATGGGTTTTATATGCCACAATCTTTTGTTGCAGACAATGATTTAGCACTAGGTCGAATACTACATTTTCTTTCCAGGACAAAGTATTGGAAAAATATGCTTGTCATTGTAACAGAAGACGATCCTCAAGGTGGGGTAGATCATATAGATGCCCATCGTTCCATTTTAATGATGGCAGGCCCTTATGTAAAAAAAGGATATGTAAGTCATACCCATGCCAATTTTGGCGCTATTCTGAAAACCATCTATAATATACTAGGTGTCCCTTATGTAAATCAATATGATGCTACTGGTTCCTTACTCTCTGACTTTTTTACTTATAAGCCAGACTTTAGTACCTATGATTTAGAGAGACATGATCCCAGGGTATTTGATGTTGATAAGGCTATGAAGAAATACAATAAGAAAATTGACTGGAGAAAAATTGAACAAGGTCCTAAAATGGATGATGTCAAAGACATGAGGGCGGATCATTATACACAACAACAAAATCAATAAAACATATGAAGCCATTGTTAAGTAGCCTTCTGCTGTTCCAGTTTTTATTGTCTAATGCACAAATTAAAACTGAGAATTTAGTTATTGTGACCTTAGATGGAATGCGTTGGCAAGAAGTATTTGGTGGAGTAGACCCTGCCATCATTCAAAACAAACAATTCACAAAGGATAGTGCCAATATAATGGCGCAATATTGGTCATCCAATATCAATGATAGAAGGGCAAAACTATTTCCCTTTTTATGGAATGAATTGGCAAAAAAAGGACAATTATATGGCAATAGAATAATTGGGAATCAGGTAAACAATGCCAACCCCTATAAATTTTCTTACCCAGGCTATAACGAAATATTTACGGGTTATCCAGATGTGAAAGTAAACTCCAATGAAAAAATCTGGAATCCAAATGAAAATGTCTTAGAGTTTATAAATCGTCAGAAAGGATTTGAGGGTAAAGTTGCCGCATTTAGTACCTGGGATGTTATCCCATTTATTCTCAATAAACAAAGAAGTGGTATTTATGTGAATGCAGATAGGGACTCGCTAATGTTCCCTGATGCCTCACTTAAGTTAATCAATAATATGCAGTCACTTACTACTAGGCCTATTGGTGTAAGACCTGATGTATTTACTTTTTTTGCTGCAAAAGAGTATTTGAAAATATACAAGCCCAAAGTATTATATATTTCCTTTGATGAAACGGATGACTTTGCGCATGCAGGTCTTTATGATCAATACCTAAATAGTGCTCACGCTGAAGATGCTATGATCAGTGATCTTTGGCAAACGTTGCAACAGGATCCCACTTATAGAAATAAAACAACTTTGATTATTACTACTGATCATGGAAGGGGTGACCTTACTAAAGAAAATTGGCAACACCACGGTGAGAAAATCCCTGATGCAGGACAAATTTGGATTGCTGTAATGGGTCCTGATACCAAAACAATGGGAGAAGTAATCATTAAACAAACTAATTATCAAAAACAGTTAGCCGCAACATTTTCAGCGTTACTTGGATTAAATTTCACTGCAAATCATCCAGTAGCGGAGCCAATTAAATCAATTTTAGCAAAATAATCATAATGGAACTTGTTAAATCAAATATTGCTTTAATCATTTCCTTATATGAGAAGTATGGGAATGCAGATTATATTGGCGAGCCCGTTTCTCAATTAGAGCATATGTGTCAATCTGCCCAACTTGCAGAGGCGGAAGGGTATTCTGAAGAAGTTATTTTAGCTGCTTTTTTTCATGATATTGGGCATTTGTGTGAGCATTTTATGCCTGTAGCTTATATGGGAGGATATGGGGTTGTAGATCATGAAAAATTGGGAGCTGATTTTTTAAGACAAAAAGGTTTTTCTGAAAGAGTTTGCAAATTGGTTCAGTCTCATGTTGAGGCAAAAAGGTATTTGACATTTAAGTTTCCAGATTATTATGATCAATTATCTGAAGCCAGTAGAAGAACATTAGAATTTCAAGGAGGTGTGATGTCAGTAGAAGAAGCGCTACTATTTGAAGAAGACCCAGATGCGGAATTGATTTTGGCTTTAAGAAAATGGGATGAAGCTGCAAAATTAGAATCTATTCCCCTGCCAGACCTAAGCAAATATGCAGCCATGATGGAAAGGCATTTGATTGTACAACAAACAAATAATTAGCTAAATGGGATATGAATTAATCGTTTTTGACATGGCAGGTACCACTGTCAGAGACAAGGGAAATGTAAATGACGCTTTTAGAGCAGCGTTTTTAGAGTCAGGAATAGCTGTTTCTGCTGCTGATGTTGACACCGTAATGGGATACCGAAAAATTGAAGCCATTGAAATCATCCTCAAAAAATACTTAGAGGCAATGGAATATGATGCAGCCAGAATTCATCTGATTCATGAATCTTTTACCGCTAAAATGGTTGCCTTCTATGAAAATGATTCAGATTTAGCCCCATTGCCAGAAGTCTTAGAAACTTTTTCTATCTTAAGGACTCAAGGCATTAAAATTGCATTGAATACTGGATTTACTAGAGTAATTACTGATGTGATTCTTAAAAGATTGGGATGGAATGACACGGGTATTGTAGATGCAGTAGTTTGCAGTGATGAAGTACAAGAAGGAAGGCCACATCCATTTATGATCAGAAAAATTATGGAGCTACTGGGTGTATCAGAATCTTCAGATGTGGTAAAAGTGGGAGATACTTCGGTAGATGTTTTGGAAGGTCAGTTTGCTGGTTGCGGTTTGGTAGTTGCAGTTACAACAGGAGCATATACAAAAGAACAATTGGTAGAGTATCAGCCAGACCATATCATTGATAGTATGCGGGAATTGCCTGCTTTAATAAAATAATATTGAAAACAGTTTTTGATAAGATTAAGCAAGATAAGTACAGAGATAATTGGGTGGCAGTATATGCGTCCTTGATTTGTTTTTTAACCTATGCATCGGTGTATGCATTTCGCAAGCCTTTTACTGTAGGAGGTTTTGGAGACGGTCCAACTGTTTTTGGCCTTGCGTTTAAAGATGCATTGGTCATTAGTCAGGTATTGGGTTATATGTTTAGTAAATTTTATGGGATTAAGTTTATTGCTGAGTTAAAACACGTTGGTAGGGGTAAACTCATTCTTTTATTAGTGGGTATTTCTTGGTTGTCAATGCTGTTGTTTGCCTTGGTTCCAGCGCCATATAGTGTGGTGTTTTTATTTACCAATGGATTTCCTTTGGGTATTATTTGGGGTATAGTTTTTTCTTTTGTAGAGGGTAGAAAAGCCACTGACTTTATAGGTGCAACACTTGCAGTAAGTTTTATTTTCTCTTCCGGATTTGTAAAGTCTGTTGCAAAATCTTTGCAATTGAGTTTTGCCATAACGGATTGGTGGTTGCCATTTGTAACAGGTGCTGTATTTATTATTCCATTGATTGTATTAATCTGGTTATTGGAAAAAATTCCACCTCCTTCTAATTCTGATATAGCTTTAAGGGTAACTAGATTACCACTTGATAAAGAAGCAAGAAAACAGTTTTTTAATAATTTCAAGCCTGGCTTAATTATTATGATTGTTATTTATGTATTTCTAACAGTTTTTAGAGATATCAGAGACAATTTTGCTGCAGATATATGGAAGGAACTTGGATATGGAAATCAGCCATCAGTTTTTACCAATACAGAAATTCCTATTACACTTGTGGTGCTATTATTAATTGGTAGTATGATACTAATTAAGAACAATCGCAAAGCCTTTCAAATTACTCAGTACATTATTTTATTTGGTTTTCTTTTAGCAGGGGTTAGTTCATTGCTATTTATTCTAGGCATTTTAAGCCCATTTTTATGGATGACCCTAGTTGGATTAGGATTGTATATTGGATATATCCCGTTCAATTGCATTTTGTTTGACAGATTAATTGCCACGTTTAGAATTACTGGCAATGTTGGATTCTTAATGTACTTAGCTGATTCATTTGGTTACTTGGGAAGTGTTTCAATCATATTACTCAAAACAGTATTCAAATTGAATTTGCAATGGAGTGTTTTATATAGCAATGGAGTAGTGGGATTATCAATTCTAGGTGTAATTGGATCATTCATGTCAATAAGATATTTTAATAAAAAGTATCAATTAACAATAGCAACAAATGAGTAAGCCATCGGCAATAGTAATAGGTGCTGGGATTGTAGGTCTAGCAACAGCAAGAGCATTATCCTTAAAAGGTTTTGAAGTAACTGTCATTGAAAGAAACGAGAAAGCAGTTGGAGCTTCAGTTAGGAATTTTGGAATGGTCTGGCCAATTGGACAACCTGATGGTGTGTTGTATCAACGGGCATCTAGGAGTAGGCAAATTTGGAAAGAAGTAGCAGATAGTATTGGACTTTGGTATGACCCAGTAGGTAGCCTGCATGTAGCACATGAACAAGATGAATGGGATGTATTACAAGAATTGTATCATTCCTTTAGTTCTAATGGTAGAGAAGTGCAATTGATGGATAAGCAACAAATTATTAAATCATTCAATGGTGTAAATGAAAATGGCTTGAAGGGAGGTTTGTATAGCAACACTGAAATGATTGTAGACCCTAGAGAAGCAATAGCTTCCATTCCCAATTATTTGACTGAGTATTTAGATGTAAACTTTATTTGGAATACTACCATTACTGATATTCAAAATGGAAAATTAAAAGCCGGTAACAAGGTTTTTCAGGCTGACTTAGTATTTGTTTGTAGTGGACCTGATTTTGAAACTTTGTATCCAGATGAATTTGCCAAAGCCCCCATTACCAAGTGCAAATTACAAATGATGCGATTTCTTCCAGAATCTGACAATTGGAGAATTGGAACCTCTCTTTGCGGAGGTTTATCTTTAATTCATTATCCCGCATTTAAAGCTGCCCCTTCTCTGGATGCTTTGAAAAATAGATATTCAGCAGAAATGGGAGAATATTTGAAATGGGGTATACATGTAATGGTTTCTCAAAATGATCAAGGTGAATTAACCGTTGGTGACTCACATGAATACGCACTAACTTTTGACCCTTTTGATAGGGCTAGGTTGAATCAGTTAATACTGGATTACTTAAAAAGTTTTGCAACTGCTTCCAACTGGAAATTAGTGCAGTCTTGGCATGGCATATATTCCAAGTTGACCAATGGAGCCACTGATTTATTGCTTCAGCCAGAAAATCAGGTATATATCTTAAATGGGTTAGGGGGTAATGGTATGACACTTTCCTTTGGACTTGCAGAAGAAGTGGTATCTAAAATATAGCTAATGTATTAATGTGATTCAAAACTTAATATTGGAATCGGGTTTGCTTATTTATTTTTGGTTATGAATTCGATTGTAGACAAGGATGGTGAAATTGTAGCCTACCTCTATCAAAATGTGATTATTGATACCAAAAGAGAAAAAGTATTAGGTGTAATACTGGGTAATTGCTTTTTTGGCAAATCCAAAGAACCATTAGGCAAATTTTTTCAAAACAAGTTTTATAAAAAGTCAGGAAAAATAGTGGCTAAGTTGGGTGAAAAATATAGTAAGGATGAATTTCCTGAAAACGATTTTCACATTATTAATGAAGCTTGGAAGTCTTTATTAGATATTAAGGACCATATCTGTATTTGGATTGAACCTAAAAAAGATTGGGGCAAAAAGAATTTTGTTGAATTATTAAAAGACAAATAATCAAATTAATACTCTGGCTTCAGATGCATAACTCTCCCTAAATTCTTTTGGAGAACAACCTTTCTTTTTCTTGAAGATTCTATTAAAATTAGAAATGTTATTAAATCCACACTGGTAAGCAATTTCAGAAATGGATTGCGTTGAGTTAATCAGCATTCGAGTTGCGTGACCAAGCCGAATATCGGTAAGGCTTTCTACAAAAGTAAGTCCTGACCTGTTTTTGAAAAATCTACTAAATGCCGCCTCAGCCATATTGGTTAGTTGCGCCACTTCTTGTAATGAAATAGACTTTTGATAGTTCTTATTTATGTACTCCATTACTTTTTCAATTCTCCGACTATTGTATTTGATAATTTCTTGGTTATTGAAAGTTGCATTTGACAATACCACCATGTCTTTGGAAAGAGACAATTCATTCAAAATAGACATGAGTTCTAAAATGCTATCAAAACCTTTTTTCTTGCCCAAATTTAGTAGTCGTGCAGAAAGTTGTCTAGCAGTCTCCTGAGAGAAAAGTATGCCTCTTTGAGCTTTTTCCATAAGTGAACGAATCATATTCAATTGATTCCTACTCAATAAACTTTCACCAAAAAGGTCTTTGTGAAATTGAATGGTTACTTCTTGAATAGTAGAACTAGTGCAATTATGTGTGCGCCAAGTGTGTTGTAGATTGGGTCCAACCAAGACCAATTCAAGTTCATCAATATCTTCCATATGGTCTCCAATCACCCTTTTTACACCTTTGGCATTCTTGATAAAATTTAATTCAAATTCTTCGTGATAATGTAAGGGGTAGTCAAAACTAGATTTGGTACGGCTGAAAACCGTAAAGCAGTCTGATTCACTCAGAGGTGTAATTTCTCGTAGTAATTTGTGTCGAATCATTCGGCAACCTAGTTAGGCGGTGAAAATAAGGGTTTCACCGATTATTCATAATAATTATTTGACAATTTGATTTTTAAATGCGCTGCAAGAAAGCCTAAATATGTGTATAAACTAGGATATTTCTATTGAAATAGAAAGGGTGAATTTGAAAAAACTGTTGAAAAGGATTGGCTAGAATGTTTTAGATTTAGTCTGATTTTGTAAAAAATCTGCAACCATAAACGATTGTCATGCCAAATGATAGCACCCTCATCAATTCCGGTGGAAAGCAACAAAACAGTTATGATGCCATTGTTATTGGCTCAGGTATTAGTGGTGGCTGGGCAGCCAAAGAACTCACAGAAAAAGGGCTAAAAACATTGGTATTAGAACGCGGAAGAGACGTAGTTCATTTGAAGGATTATCCCACTGCCACAAAGAACCCTTGGGATTTTGAGCATCGGGGTGAATTGCCTTCCAAACTCTTAAAAGAAAATCCAGTTGTTGCCCGTTGTTATGCATTTGGGGAATCCACAGAACATTTTTTTGTAAAAGATCAGGAGCATGAATACCAACAAGAAAAGCCATTTGACTGGATCAGGGCTTATCAAGTTGGCGGTAAATCCTTGTTATGGGCCAGACAAACCCAACGATGGAGCAAATATGATTTTATGGGTCCTGAAAGAGATGGCTTTGCCGTTCCTTGGCCCATTGGATATGATGATTTGGCGCCTTGGTATTCCCATGTGGAAAAATTTGCAGGAATCAGTGGCAATAAAGATGGGCTTGATACTTTGCCCGATGGAGAGTTTTTACCAGCATGGGAGATGAATTGTGTGGAAGAGGAAATGCAAGCAAAAATTATGAAAGCCTATCCTGGCAGGCATGTGGTACAAGGCAGGTGTGCACATTTGACCAAGCCCTCTGAACTGCACCTAAAACAAGGTAGGGGACAATGCCAAGCTAGAAGTCTATGTGAAAGAGGTTGCCCCTTTGGCGGTTATTTTAGTTCCAATTCATCCACTATTCCATGGGCCATGCAAACGGGAAACCTGACCATGCAAACCAATGCAGTTGTGCATTCCATTATTTATGATGAACAACTTGGAAAAGCAACAGGCGTTAGAGTTATTGATGCTATTACCAAGAAGTCAACTGAATATTTTGCCAAGATCATTTTTGTAAACGCAGCTTGTTTGAATACCAATTTAATTTTATTGAATTCAACTTCAAATAGATTCCCCAATGGTTTAGGAAATGATAGTGGTGTACTTGGTCAATACCTAGCCTTTCATAATTACCGTGGATCTGTATCTGCCTCCTATGATGGTCCAAAGGATAAGTATTATTATGGTAGAAGACCAACACAGGTAATGATGCCTAATTTTAGAAATGTAGAAAAACAAGAGATGGATTTTCTGCGAGGATACATGGTGCATTTTGGTGCAGGTAGGGGAAGGGCTGCAAGCGATGGAATTGGCGGAGCATTTAAAGATGCCCTAACAGAAGTTGGAGATTGGGGCGTATTTGCCATGATGCAGGGAGAGACTATACCTAAAGCAAGTAACCATATAAGACTGAGTAAAGACAAGCAAGACCAATGGGGTATTCCACAACTTATTACCTCAGTGGGTTATGACAATAATGATGAATTATCACTCAAAGATTTTCTGCAAGAAACAGCAGAAATGTTAGAAAAAGCGGGCTGCAAAAATATCAGTACCAATGATAGCAAACAAGCACCGGGATTAGATATCCATGAAATGGGTGGAGCCCGAATGGGAAGAGACCCAAAGACGTCTATCCTCAATGCTTTTAACCAAGTGCATGCTTGTAAAAATGTATTTGTTACGGATGGTGCCAGTATGGTTTCAACCAGTACACAAAATCCGTCACTAACGTTTATGGCTTTAACTGCTAGAGCAGCTAATCATGCCGTTGAAGAACTTAAAAAAGGAAATTTATAATTAACCATAAAGCAAACAAACCACATGTCAGATACAGCGTATATTAACAACAAGGCGCAAGCACAAAATAGTTTTGATGCTATTGTAGTGGGTTCTGGAATCAGTGGCGGATGGGCTGCCAAAGAACTTACAGAAAAAGGACTTAAAGTATTGATGTTAGAAAGGGGTAGAGACCACCAACATATCAAGGATTATAAATACGCAGACAAAGATCCTTGGCAACTAGAACATAGGGGAAGAACTACTGAAGAGCAGAAGAAAAAATATCCCGTGATTCATAGAGGATGGGCAGCCAATGAAAGCGTGATGGACGCTTGGGTCAATGAAGAAGAGTCTCCATATACAGAAGTAAAACCCTTTACTTGGTGGCGTAGTTATCAATTGGGAGGACGCTCCATTTTATGGGGAAGACAGAGTTATCGCTTGAGCGATTTAGACTTTGAAGCCAATGCCAAAGATGGGGTTGCCATTGACTGGCCCATTCGTTACAAAGACATTGCACCATGGTATGATTATGTAGAAAAGTTTGCGGGCATTAGTGGATCCAAAGAGGGCTTGGCACATTTACCCGATGGTCAATTTTTACCTCCCATGGATTTGAACTGTGTAGAAAAAGACGTGGCAGCAAGGATCAAATCAAAGTTTAATAATGAGCGCCATTTGTTTATTGGAAGAGTAGCCAATTTAACAGCTGCCATTCCAGGAAGAACGGCTTGTCAATTTAGAAATCGCTGTTGGGAGGGTTGTCCTTTTGGGGGTTATTTTAGTACCCAATCTTCTACCTTGCCTGCGGCGATGAAAACTGGGAGATTAACCGTAAGACCTTGGAGCATTGTAACAAGGGTGATCTATGATAAGAATACTCAGAAAGCAACTGGAGTAGAAGTATTGGATGCAGAAAATAATCAAACCTATACCTATCATGCAAAGATTGTTTTTCTCAATGCATCGGCATTGAATTCTGCTTGGGTGATGATGAATTCAGCAACAGATATTTGGCCTGATGGATTGGGAAGTAGCAGTGGGGAACTAGGTCATAATATTATGGACCACCACTATAACTTGGGTGCATCCGGTATGGTAGAAGGATTTGAAGACCAGTATTATGCTGGAAGAAGAGCCAATGGATTTTATATTCCAAGATTTGCCAACCTGAACAATGACAAACGGGACTTCTTGCGTGGTTATGGATATCAAGGTGGAGCTAGCCGTCAAGGTTGGAGTAGGGATGTAGCAGAACTCAATATTGGGGCTGCATTTAAAGAAGCTATTTCCGAGCCAGGTTCTTGGACCATTGGTGCTACAGGATTTGGAGAGATTTTACCCTATCATGAAAATAAAATAACACTAGATAAAAATCGCAAAGACAAATGGGGTCTACCTGTGTTGATGATGGATGCAGAACTCAAAGAAAATGAGCTCAAAATGCGCAAAGCCATCAAAGAAGACTTGGTAGCTATGTTTGAAGCCGCGGGCGTTAAGAAAATCAATTCTTGGGACAATGGACATGCCATTGGACATGGGATTCATGAAATGGGAACGGCCAGGATGGGTAAAGACCCCAAAACATCGGTGCTCAATGCCACCAATCAGGTATGGGATGCCAAAAATGTATTTGTAACAGATGGTGCTTGTATGACATCATCGGCCTGCCAAAACCCTTCTTTAACTTATATGGCGCTAACTGCTAGAGCAGCTGACCATGCTGTAACAGAGCTAAAAAAGGGGAATCTTTAACTTTTTCCGCAAATTTCCGCAAAAGCCTCTTGAATGTTTTCACGAGGCTTTTTTATTTCCGGAAAATTTCCGCAAATAGACCCTGTATAAATGACCTGATCCATTTGTGCTACTTTTTAATTATTTTTTTTAATTAGTTTAAACATCATTTTGGTCAATTAATCCTTTCATGCGCAATCGTTTGCGCTATATCAGGGACCAAACATCAAATAATCCCAAAAACTAACAGTAAATGCAGGCTAACTGTTGTTAGTGTTAGCGATTTAATTTTTCATCAATTTTACACAAACGTTTGCGTAAAATTGGGCTGTAATCCTTTACTGTAAAGGGTTTCCATTAACAAATTAAGATTTGCTGCATGCGTATTGAACAGATTATTATGTAAATGGTACACATTAGGATGTTAAAAATTGACAACAAAGTGTTAAAAAATGCAGCTAGTCCGATATCAATTCTCTCTAAATTCGCCCTGAATCTGTTAATCATCTTACAACCAAAATGCTATGCCAACGAAAAACAATCTGCAAGCCAGAAGTGCGCTCCTTGCACTTTTTCTTGCTTTCTTCTGTTTCAATGCGTTTGCTCAAAAACCCGTTACTGGTAAAGTAACCACCAAAGCCAATCAACCTATTGCCGGAGCAACGGTAGAGGTAAAGGGCTCAAACACTGTAGCTATTACAAATGGCGAGGGTGTTTTCAGTATTAATGCACCAAGTGATAAAAGTATCTTGGTCTTTACTGTTGTTGGTTATGAAACCGTAGAGCAAACAGTGGGAGGAAAAAATTCCTTCAACATTACTTTGAATGAAACAACCAACCAGTTGAATGAAATTCTGGTAACTGGTTATTCTGCTCAAAGGAAAAAAGACATCACTGGTTCTGTATCAGTGGTAAACGTAAAAGACCTTAAAGCCATTCCAGCAGGTAGCCCAGAGCAAATGCTTCAGGGTAGAGCTTCTGGTTTGAACGTAATTACAAATGGTCAACCTGGTACTGGATCTAATATCCGTATTCGTGGTATTACCAACTTTGGAAACGTTGATCCTTTGGTGATTGTTGACGGAGTTCAAGGTAGTTTGACCAACTTAAACGCAACTGATATTGAAAGTATCCAAGTATTGAAAGATGCTGGTGCTGCCTCAATTTATGGTGTGCGTGGTTCTAATGGTGTTATCGTGGTTACCACCAAGCGTGGTAGGTCTGGTAAAGCCCAGATTACTTACGATGCTTATGTAGGTACACAACGTCCTCCATCTGGTAATGTATTTAACTTGTTGAATACCCAAGGTATGGCGGATCTTACTTGGTTGGCGTTGAAAAACTCTGGTCAAGCAACTACACACCCTCAATATGGTAGTGGATCCACTCCAATTATACCTGATTACATCAACAATGGTGGTAATGGTGGTATTGTTGGTTCTATTTCTGCTGCTGATTTGGCTAAATACAACACTTCTGATTTCTCAAAAGGAATCTATCAGATTGTAGCTGCTAACAAAGCGGGTACTGACTGGTTCCATGAAATCTTTAAACCAGCTGGTATTCAAAGCCATACCATCACTGCTAGCGGTGGTAATGAAAAAAATACTTACTTGTTCTCTTTGAACTATTTTAACCAAGAAGGTACTGCCATTGGTACTTACCTGAAAAGGTATTCTGCTCGTGTAAACACTACTTTCAACATTAAGAACAATATTCGTATAGGTGAAAACCTGTACATCTTTAATAGAGATAACCCAAGGTTTACTAACCAAGATGAGGGTAACCCTATCTCTATGACTTATCGTCAACAACCTATCATTCCAGTAACCGATATCAACGGTGGATGGGCTGGTACTGCTGCCAAAGGATTGGGTAACGCTACAAACCCTGTAGCAACTCAGGTTCGTGGTATGGATAACAAGGGTAATTCTTGGGATATTCAAGGTAATGCCTTTGCTGAAATTGACTTCTTGAAGCACTTTACTGCACGTTCTGCATTTGGTGGTACCATGAGCAATTTCTACTACTATAACTATGGTTTCAGAACTTATGAAAATGCTGAAAACAATGGTTCTAACTCTTTTAGTGAAAACGCCGGTTATAACAGGTCTTGGACTTGGACCAACACTTTAAAATACAGCAATGTATTTGCAGAAAAACACGCTGTTACTGCTTTAGTAGGTGTTGAAGCACAAGAAAACTATGGTCGTGGTGTTGGTGGTGGCGCATTGGGCTACTTTACTGATAACGTGAACTTCCGTACATTGAGTACTGGTTCTGCTGGTTTCACTAACTACAGTTATGCATATATCAACTCTCTTTACTCTTTGTTTGGTAAAGTTGATTATGCTTACAATGACAAATACTTATTAAGCGCTACAGTACGTAGGGATGGTTCTTCTAGATTTGGACCAGACAAGCGTTATGGTATTTTCCCTTCATTTGCTGCTGGTTGGAGAATTTCTCGTGAAGACTTCATGAAAGATGTTTCTTGGATCAATGACTTGAAAATCCGTGCCTCTTGGGGTAAATTGGGTAACCAAGCCAACGTAGATCCTTCTAACGCATTCTCTCAATATGGTGGTGGTCCAGGTACTGCTTACTATGATATCAATGGTACTTCTACTGGATCAGTTCAAGGTTTCACTTCTACTAGAATTGGTAACCCTGCAACTGGTTGGGAAGAAAATATCTTGAGCAACTTTGGTTTTGATGCGGTAATGTTCAAAAACAAAGTAGACTTCTCTTTTGAATACTATCAGAAGAAAGTAAATGGTCTATTGTTCTCTGACCAAGCCCCTGCAACTGTAGGTGGTGCGGCTCTACCCAACGTTAACATTGGTAACATTGAAAACAAGGGTATTGATGCGAGTGTAACTTACCATGGTGCTCCTAATAAAGACCTGAAATATGATTTAGGTTTAATTTTTACTCAGTACAAAACAAACGTATCTGAAATTCCAGGTAACTACTTTGACGCGGGTGGATCTCGTATTGGTAACTTTGTAAGAAACCAAGTTGGTAATGCAATTGGTGCTTTCTATGGTTACAAAGTAGCAGGCATTTTCCAAGACGCTGCTGATGTTACTAAATCTGCAACTCAGGATGGTGCTAAACCAGGACGTTTCAAATATGTAGACGTTGACGGAGATAAAGTTATCACTGATAAAGACAGAACTTTCTTTGGTAACCCTAACCCTAAATTTACATTGGGCTTTAATGTAAATGTGAACTATAAAAACTTTGATTTCTCTACTTTCTTCTATGGTTCATTTGGCAACGATGTAATCAACTATGTTCGCTACTGGACAGATTTCTATCCTTCTTTCCAAGGTGTGAAGAGTCAAGACGCTTTGAACAAATCTTGGTTGCCAACCCGTACCAACACAACTGTTCCTATTGCTGAGAATGATGCAAGCTTCTCTACTAACCAAGTACCTAACTCTTATTACTTAGAGAAAGGTGGCTATTTCAGGTGCAAATCTCTGATCATTGGTTACACAGTACCAGCTGCTTCTTTGAAGAAATTGGGAATTGAAAAAGTACGTTTCTATGGTCAGGTTGCTAACTTGTTTACCATTACCAAATACACTGGTTTAGACCCAGAATTAGGTGGATCTAATACTGCATTCGGTATTGACTATGGTAACTATCCTAACAATCAGAAGAATTTCAACTTTGGTGTAAACGTAACTTTCTAATTGTTGTTAAATCATAACAAGAAAAATATTCAAAAATGAAACAATCAAAATTCCGAATACTGCTGATAGGCGCTACTGCATCCATGGTGATGTTCTACGCCTGTTCTAAAAACTTTTTGGACAAAGCACCCATCGGATCATTGGACCAAAACACTTTGTCAAATAAGGCTGGTGTTGAAGGCGTATTGATCGGTGCCTACTCTATGTTAGATGGTTATGGTGGTGCTGGCGGTGGCTGGCAGTCTGCTGGTTCTAACTGGGTATATGGTGGCGTAGCATCTGATGATGCTTACAAAGGATCAGATCCAGGTGACCAGGCAGATATTGTGCCAATTGAAACCTATTCTGCAACTGCTTCAAATGGTTATTTTAACCAAAAATGGCAAGCAGTATATGACGCTGTTCAGCGTTGTAATGACGTATTGCGTTTGATGGCTGCAGCAACAGATATTTCTGATGCAGACAAGAAGCGTATTACTGGTGAAGCAAAATTCTTGCGTGCCCATTATCATATGGAAGCCAAGAAAATGTGGAACAATATTCCTTATGTAGATGAAACCATTACTTATGCAGCTGGTAACTATAATGTTGCTAATGATAAAGATGCTTGGGTTGGTATCAATGCAGATTTGGATGCGGCAGTTGCTAGTCTTCCTGCAACACAAGGATCAGTAGGAAGGGCTAACGTGTGGGCTGCCAAAACTTTGAAAGTGAAAGCGTTGATGTTCCAAAAGAACTTTGCTGCAGCTTTAACTTTGGCCAAAGACGTGATTGCCAACGGTACTACTACCAACGGTATCAAATATGCTTTGACTGCTAACATGTTTGACAATTTCAACGCTGAAACCAAAAACTCTTCAGAAGCTATTTTCTCTACCCAACAGTCTGTAAATGACAATAGCGGTGGTAACAATGGCGGATGGGGAGATGTATTGAACTTCCCTTATAATGGTGGTCCTGGTGGATGCTGCGGATTCTATCAGCCTTCTATCAGCTTGGCTAACTCTTATAAAGTAGATGCAAATGGCTTGCCATTGTTAGATACCTGGAATGCAACTGATTTCAAAAATGACCAAGGTATTGCTTCTGGAGCTGCATTTAGCCCAGACGTAACTACTCCAGTTGACCCTCGTTTAGACTTTACTATTGGTAGAAGAGGTGTTCCATATTTGGATTGGGGTTTACACCCAGGTAATGACTGGATTCGTGATCAGAACAATGGTGGCCCTTATGCTGCTATCAAACACGTTTACTATAAGCGTCAAGCTGGTGCATTAACTGATAACAGTTTCTGGACTTCAGGTATTACTGCTAATAACTATACTTTTATCCGTTTCTCAGACTTGTTATTATGGGCTGCTGAGTGTGAAGTAGAAGTTGGTTCTTTGGCAAATGCTGTTACTTATGTGAACCAAGTGCGTAACCGTATTAAGAGCAATCCTGCTTCTTGGGTTAAAATGCCAGGTGGAGCTAATGCAGCAAATTACCAGATTGGTTTATACACTAGTTTCCCTGATCAAACTTATGGCCGTAAAGCTGTACGTTTTGAAAGGAAATTGGAATTGGCTTCAGAAGGTCACCGTTTCTTTGACCTTGTGCGCTATGGTACTGCCGACGTTGAGTTGAATGCATACATTGCAAAAGAAAAAGCAAAACGTACTTTCTTTGCTAATGCAGTATTCACCAAAGGAAAGAGCGAATACTTTCCTATTCCTCAGTCTCAAATTGATTTGAGTAAGGGTGCGTTGAAGCAGAATCCTGGTTACTAATTAAGTAACACTTTCATTATAAAAAATAAAAGAGGTAGTGTGTAAACACTGCCTCTTTTGTTTAATTTTATTGCCAATTCAGAACCAGCTTCCATGAGAAATCCATTTGCCTATTTGCTAATATTTTGTCTGTTGGCTTTGTATTCTTGCAAAAGCAATGATACCCTTTTTACACCTATAGCTTCTTCACAATCAGGGATTCATTTTAACAATCAAATATTAGAGAATGATTCCGTAAATGTATTGGACTTTGAAAACGTTTATAATGGCGGTGGTATTGGCGTAGCCGATTTTAATAATGATGGATTACAAGACTTATATTTTTCTGGCAACCTGGTTGCCAATAAATTATACCTAAACAAGGGCGGTTTTAAATTTGATGATATTACCCAGCAAGCTGGTGTGGATGGAAAGGGTAAGTGGTGCAGAGGCGTTTCAGTCATTGATATTAACAATGATGGTTGGATGGATATTTATGTTTGTGCTACTTTACGTAAAGATCCCAAATTGCGTGAGCACCTGTTGTATATTAACCAGGGTACTGACAAAAATGCTGTTCCCATTTTTAAAGACATGGCAGCAGAATATGGGCTGGCCGATAATAGCCATGGTACTATGGCTGCTTTTTTTGACTACGACAATGATGGAGATTTAGATGTTTATTTGGCCAATAATGAAATTGTCAAGAATGACTATCCCAATAGATTTAGACAAGCATTAAAAGATGGCTCGCATCCCAATACAGACAAGCTATTTAGAAATGATTTTAGTACTGCATTAAAACACCCTGTGTTCACCAATGTATCAAGGGAAGCAGGTATTTTACAAGAAGGTTATGCGCACGCGGTTAGTATTACAGATATTAATCGTGATGGATGGAAAGATATTTATGTTACCAATGATTATCTCTCAAATGATTTGTTGTGGATCAATAACCACAATGGTACATTCACCGAGTCACTGAATATGTATTTCAAACATACATCGGCTAATGCCATGGGGAATGATGTTATTGACATTAATAATGATGGCTTAAGCGATGTAATTACGGTAGATATGAATCCACAGGATAACTACCGAAAAAAGATGATGTTGAACCCCAACAGTTATCAAACCTATCAAAACAGCGATTATTTTAACTACGGATACCAATATGTAAGAAATACTTTGCAACTCAATCAAGGGCCACGTGTTAAAGAGAATGATAGTATTGGGGCTCCCATATTTTCTGAAGTTTCCTATTTTTCAGGATTAGCAGAAACGGATTGGAGTTGGACACCACTTGTTGCAGATTTTGACAATGACGGGAACCGAGACATTATTATTACCAACGGTTTTCCAAAAGATGTAACCGATCACGATTTTGTAACATTTAGAAATACTTCATTTTCAGTAGCATCTAAACAACAGTTGTTGCAACAGATTCCGGAAGTAAAAATTCCTAACTATGCATTTAAAAACAATGGTAATCTTGGATTTAGCAATGTGTCTAAGGATTGGGGTATGACCATTCCTTCTTTCTCTAATGGAGCCGTTTATGCAGACTTGGATAATGACGGCGACCTTGATTTGGTTGTCAATAATATCAATGATGAAGCGGGAATTTTTCAAAATTCCCAAAGAGATAAGAACAAAGAAACAGCACATTATCTAGACATTCATTTAGAAGGAGATAGTCTTAACAAAAATGGATTGGGAACTTGGTTGGAACTATATTATGGCGGAGGTCAGCAACAGGTTTTGGAACAAAATCCTTACAGGGGTTATTTGTCTAGCGTGTCTGGATTAGCCCATTTTGGACTGGGAAAATATCAAACCATTGACTCTGTGATTGTCAAATGGACAAATGGAACACGACAAAAATTATTGAATGTAAAAGCAGACCAAGTGCTAAAAGTTTCCATCAAAAATGCAAATGGAAATGCTGTATTAATCAATGAGGTTTTTGCTACAAATACAATATTCAAAGAAATCACTTCAGCTGTAAAAATTAAATATACCCAAGAAGAAAAAGATTTTGTAGACTTTAATATTCAAAAGTTAATCCCTCATAAATTTTCAGAGTATGGACCTGCTCTTGCTGTGGGAGATGTTGATGGTAATGGTCTAGACGACTTAATTACAGGAGGCTCTTTCTCCTTTAGCAGCCAATTATTTCTGCAGCAAAGCAATGGTTCATTTGTTCAAAAGCCAGTCATTGCTAAGGCTGATATCAATTCTAAAAGATGGGAAGACCTTGGCGTATTATTATTTGATGCCGATGGAGATAAAGACTTAGACTTATATACTGTGAGTGGAGGTTATGAAAACCAACGCAATACAGAAGTGTATCAAGACAAGTTTTATTTAAATGATGGGAAAGGAAATTTTGCATTAGACGCCAGTGCCTTACCACAAAACTTCACCAGTAAAGCCTGTGTACGTTCTATTGATTTTGACAAAGACGGAGACTTGGATTTGTTTGTATCTGGTAGGGTAGATCCTTGGAATTATCCTAAGCCAGTTTCTAGTTTTATTTTTAGAAATGACACCAAAAACGGGAAGGTTCAATTTACAGACGTAACGGCACAAGTGGCTCCAGCACTCAATAATATAGGATTGGTTTGTGATGCTTTGTTTACTGATTATGACAATGATGGGTGGCCCGATTTAATTTTGGCAGGAGAATGGATGCCCATTACTGTTTTGAAAAATGAGAAAGGGCAATTCAAAAACACAACTGATGCAACAAGTGTAAATACACAAACTGGTTGGTGGAATACCATTGCTCCAGGTGACTTTGACAATGATGGAGATTTGGATTATGTGTTGGGGAATTTGGGTCAAAACAGTTTTTATCGCGCCAGCCTAAAAACACCTGTAGGAATTTTAGCCAAGGACTTTGACAAGAATGATAGTTATGATGCTTTTCCTTATTTATTCTTGCCGGATAAAGAAGGTCAGTTAAAACCTTTTCCTGCTCAGACACGTGACGATATTGTGAAACAGATGATCAGCATGAGAAGCAAGTTTCAGAATTATAAAACATATGCTGTTACTACCATTGACCAAATGTTTACAGAGGAGCAAATGAAGGGTGCGCAAAAATTAGAAGCGGTAAACCTTCAATCTGTTTTGATGCGTAATGACGGCAATGGCAAGTTTAGTTTTCAAGCACTACCAAAAGAAGCTCAGTTCTCTGTACTCAATGGTATGGTAGCAGATGATTTTGATGGAGACGGAAATCTAGACTTGGTGATTAACGGAAATGATTACGGAACAGAAGTTTCTGTTGGAAGATATGATGCACTAAATGGTCTCTTTTTAAAAGGAGACGGCAAGGGTGGATTTGCACCATTATCTATTTTGCAAAGTGGTATTTTTATACCAGGTAATGGAAAGGGCTTGGTAAAATTGCGTCATGCCAATGGCAAAACCTTATTGGCTGCTGCACAAAATAGGGGTCCTTTGAAAATCTTTGAATTAAAATCAAGCGCACAAAATATTCCTTTACTGCCCGATGACATGGCTGCCCACATCAGTTTATCCAATGGCAAGAAACAAGTATTAGAAGCTTATTATGGTGCATCTTATTTATCTCAATCAGGGCGTTTTCTTACCCTAGGTGCTGAGGTAAAAGGAGTAAGCATTACTAATGCAAAAGGACAAACTAGAAACATATCACTTAAATAAACAGTTATGAAACGCCGGTTTTTTCATGGGCTAATGCTGGCATGCCTAATGCTTGTATTGTTCTCCTGTAGTCAAAATAAAAATGCTAGTATCAATGATGCAGCCGTGGTGCACGAGAATCAAGATCAATTAACACAGATTATTATCTATGATGTGTTTACCCCGCCTGTTGCAAGTAGAATCTATGTGTATTCGTCTTTAGCCTCTTATGAAGCTATTAGACATTCAAAACCAGATGCGCCCTCTATTGCTGCTAAATTGCACGGTTTTGCACCCATGCCAGAACCTGAAAAAGGCAAGAGTTATAATTATACCCTTGCGGCTACTAGGGCTTTTTTTACAGTAGTACATAAAGTAGTATTTTCATTGGACTCACTCAAATCCTATGAAGAAAGCACTTATGCCAAATTCAAAGCTTCTATGGATGAAGAGACCTATAACAGGTCAGTTGCCTTTGGCGATAGTATTGGAAATATAGTTGTTGCAAGAGCTAAGACCGATGGTTATCCGCAATCAAGAGGCAAGCAAAAATATTTGGGTAGCAATGAGCCTGGTAAGTGGCGTCCTACACCTCCTGACTATTTAGATGGAGTAGAATGGTGCTGGAATACCATGAAACCTATGGTATTAGATTCAGCTGCACAATTCAAACCAGTGCGCCCACCAGTGTATAGTACAGATAGTACTAGTGAGTTCCAGAAATACGCCAAGGAAGTCTATACGGTTAATAAAACCTTGACCGATTCTTTAAAAATGATTGCCAAGTTCTGGGATGACAATCCCTTTGTGATTGAACATTCAGGCCATATGATGTTTGGTAATAAGAAGATTACCCCAGGTGGTCACTGGATGGGCATTGCCGCCATTGCAGCAAAAGAAACTAAGGCAGATGCAGTAAAAGTTGCTATGACTTATTCGCTTACTAGTATTGCCCTCTATGATGCGTTTATATCATGTTGGGATGAAAAGTATAGAAGTAGTTTGGTGCGTCCTGTAACGGTGATCAATGAACTGATAGATAGAAATTATGTTCCTTTTTTACAAACTCCACCATTCCCTGAATACACCAGTGGGCATAGCAGTATCTCTGCATCAGCAGCTTCTGTGTTAACGGAGTTGTATGGAGATAATTTTGCCTTTAGAGATACTAGTGACTTGCGCTATATTGGCATGGAAAGAAATTTCAAATCTTTTTATCAAGCTGCTGGAGAAGCTTCTATTAGCAGATTATATGGTGGTATTCACTATCGTTTTGGTGTAGAAGTAGGAACAGAACAAGGAAAGAAAGTGGGGGCGTTTGTTGTGCAACGAACGTTAAAGAAGTGAAGAGGAAGAAAGTGAAGAGGGAGGAAGAAGAAAGTGAAGAGTGAAGAGAGAAAGAAGAAAGTGAATTGATTCTAAATAAGAAGATAGAGAACTAAAGTAAAAGTCAATATTCGTTTTTGAATATTGACTTTTACTTTTTTTATATAGAAAGGTATTTAACACTAAGGATTATTATGTAATCCAATTAAAATATGGGGAATGCCAAACCAGCAGTGAATACTTTATTTTGTACGTTTTCCTCAACAACGGTACTAATATTGTCAAACCCTTTATAATACCCAAGCATCAGTTTTAGTTTTGAGATATTTATGATTGTTTTTAAGGTAAAACCCATATCAGTTCTATGCATTTCATCCCCATTTTCTGAATAGATTCCAAACTTTATATCGGAACTGCTGGAAGTGCCATCTGCTTTGGTGATGCTTTTTTTACCACTAAGTGCACTACTCAAATAAAGACCAGCGCACAGTTCAATAAATTTTATATCAGAAGAAAAATAAAATTCACCTTGTAAATAGTTGAGTCTAACGTTTGTTTCTTTATAAAGTGGATTTAAAGGGGCATTGTCTATTGCTCCAGCTTGTAGATAGTTAAGCCCAAATGTCATTCCTGTTCTAGAACCAAAAAGTGAAGTTTTTGCAAAAGCTCCTACCGTATATCCCATATTAATGCTTCGTGGGTAGGAAGTTTTGCCATAATTATTGCTGTATTTAAAATTGGGAAGTGAAACGCCGCCACCAATAAAGGTTTTAATTAAGGGTTGCGCATTTACAATTGAACAAAATAATAGAATTGGAATGATTAGTAATAGTTTTTTCATTTAATAGTATTTATCTAACAAACTTAGATAGCTACTATAAACTATATATACCCTTCAGAGGGTATATTAACCATTAAACTAAATTTTTGAGAGATGATAAGCTCAAATAAAAAATTGCCTCATTTTATATATAATGAAACAGGATAAAACTGTTGAAATTCTTAAGCAGGTTTTATTTGAAAATGGTTAGTTGATTTTCTAATTGCTGTTCAACGTTGTAGAGGGCTGCTAATTTTTTGATTACTGATTCAACAACCGCATCTGGGCAACTAGCACCACTGGTGATTAAAATGCGAACAGGATTATTTTCAGGCAAAAATCCTTGCACCGTTCTTTGTTCCTTAGTATGCCAATTACAATCAACAATGTTGTGCTTGTCAAGGATTCTATCAGGAGTGTCTATAAAATAAGTGGGTAGTTTGGCTTCGCAAAGTTCTACCAAGTGAGAAGTATTACTGCTATTATATCCTCCAATCACAATGGCCAAATCTGCTTCAGTAGACAACATTCCGCCAACAGCAGTTTGATTATCATTGGTGGCATAGCAAAGCGTGTCTCTGGTATCTGCAAAATGTTGATCAATGGTTTCAGTAGTTAGCTGATACTTTCTGATCATCACATTTTTCAAATAATCAGAAATGGCTTGGGTATCAGTTGCCAGTTGTGTGGTTTGATTGACCACACCAAATTTTACCAAGTCTTTTGTTATGTCAAATCCTTCAGAATACCTCCCTTTGAAAGCATCATAAAATTCGCTAGCAGGTTTTTCTCCAGTGATGTATTTGGCAAGTTCAACCGTTTCTGCCATATCATTCACTACTACAGTAGCAGTATGAACAGCAGCGTGTGAAAAAGTGGCTCTTGTTTCCTCGTGTTTGGGTTTGCCATGTATGACAATACTATAACCCTTCTCTGCAATTTGTTCGCTTCTGTTCCATACCTTTTCTACAAAGGGGCAAGTAGTATTGTATTTAGCAGTGGCAATGCCCTTGCTTTCTAATAAAGCTTCAATATCAAGGGTGGTGCCAAAAGCTGGAATAATCACTATATCATCTGCGGTTATTTCATCAAATGAAATCATCTGTTTGCCATAAGTGTCCTGCATAAATTGAACACCCATGGCACTTAGGTCTGCGTTTACCTGAGGATTGTGAATCATCTCACTTAAGAGAAAAATTCTTTTACCAGGGTTTTCTGAAACGGTACTAAAAGCAATTTCAATAGCATTCTCCACACCATAGCAAAACCCAAAATGACGGGCTAGATAAATTTGAACTTTGCCCAAATCCAGAAGGGTGGGGCTTAGGTCTTTTTTTAATTTATCCTGAGCCTTTCTAAACTGTTTAATGGCAGTAATAAGTGGGCTACGGTATTCTAATGGAACGTTGAATTGCTTCATATGTGACTATAACGGTTTCAAAAGTACAAAGTTCAATGCAGTAATCAGAAAATGAACCCTGACCAAGGATGTTTTGGGGGGATTGACTCAGTAGTTTTTGTAATTTTAAGTACTCAATTAGCAATTATGAAAATCCGTGTTTACCTATTTTTCCTTTTGATAATGGCAGTTAGTTTGCTGCAGGCCCAGTCTAACAAACTAGTGCCCATTTTTGATGGCAAATCGCTGGCTGGCTGGCGTACTTTTCAAAACAAGCCTTCTGACTCATGGAAAGTGGAAGCTGGGCTTTTGTATGGTAATGGCCTCAATAAGGGAAATCATGCGGACCTGATTACAGAGGCAGAGTACGAGAATTTTAAACTGGTATTTGACTGGAAAATCTCTAAGGGGGGCAATAGTGGCTTATTGTATTTGGTGAGTGAGAAAACAGACGCTAGCTTTCACAGTGGTCCAGAATACCAATTACTAGATGACCAGGGTTATCCTGAAAAAATAGAGAACTGGCAAAAAACAGGGGCCAATTATGCCATGCAGGCACCCGCCATGGACGCTACCCTTCCTGCAGGAAAATGGAACCATACTGTAATTATTGTGAATCGCGGACGAGTAGAACACTGGTTAAATGGGAAAAGGGTAGTGGAATACGAGCTTTGGAGCGATGCTTGGAACAAGGCTAAGGCGGATGGAAAATGGAAGGATTATCCCTTGTATGGTATGAGTAAAAAGGGTCATATTGCCATTCAGGACCATGGTGGCGATATCTGGCTAAAGCATATTAAGATTCAAGAGCTCTAGTGACCCAAGGATGGTCTTGAGCGTGGATGCCTTATCTTTGCCGCATGCATTATGTTTCAGTTGAAGGTTTGACCAAGAGTTATGGCATTAATCCGCTTTTTAGAAATATTTCCTTTCACATTAACGAGGGTGACAAAATTGGCCTAATTGCCCGTAACGGGGTTGGTAAATCCACTTTATTACGCATATTGGCTGGTCAGGAAACCCCTGATTCCGGTAAGTCTTGGATTAATAAAGACGTTACAGTTGCCCTATTTGAGCAAGATCCCCATTTTGAAGAAGACAAAACCGTCTTAGAGAATATCTTTCATTTAAAACACCCCATTATTACGGCCATTCGTAAATATGAAGACGCCATGGAGCAGGAAGATGGAGAAATGATTGCGGAATCCATTGCTGAAATGGAAGACCTAAATGCCTGGGATTTTGAGGCCAAAGTGAAACAGATCCTAGACAAGTTAAACGTACACCATTTAAAGAATCCCGTGAGCGAGCTCAGCGGAGGACAAAGAAAAAGGGTGGCACTAGCTAAGACCTTAATTGATATAGGTTTTGAACACCAGCACACCATGCTCATGATGGATGAGCCCACTAACCACTTAGACGTTGAGATGATTGAGTGGTTGGAACAATACTTAAACCAAGAAAATGTAACCCTGCTGTTGGTTACCCACGATAGGTATTTTCTAGACGCCGTATGTGAAGAGATTTGGGAATTGGAACGCGAGAACATGTATGTGTACACGGGCAACTATGAAAACTACATGGAGAAAAAAGCGGCTAGAATTGAAAGCGAGCTAGCCAGTATTGACAAAGCCAAAAACCAATTCCGCAAAGAATTGGAATGGATGCGCAAACAGCCCAAGGCAAGAACTACCAAGAGCAAGAGCAGACAGGATAATTTCTATGAAGTAGAAGCCAAGGCCAAACAAAAAATTGAAGACGTACAACTACAATTAGAAGTGAAAATGAGCCGCTTGGGTGGCAAGATTGTAGAGATGAAAAAAGTGTACAAATCATTTGCTGATAAACCCATTTTAAAAGGATTTGACTATAATTTTAGCAAGGGCGAACGTATTGGTATCATTGGAAAAAATGGAGTAGGTAAGTCTACTTTTATGAACGTGCTGCAACAATTAGAACCCGCAGATAGCGGTAAGATTGTAGTGGGTGATACCATTGTCTTTGGTAATTTTTCTCAAGCAGGATTGGTGATTAAAGAAGACATGCGCGTAATAGAATACGTGAAAACATTTGCCGAGAATTTTCCTTTGGCAAAGGGTGGAAGCCTAAGTGCAGCGCAGTTTCTAGAACTGTTCTTATTCTCACCAGACAAGCAATATACTTATCTCTCTGCCTTGAGTGGTGGAGAACGCAAGCGCTTACAACTACTCACCATACTTTTTACCAATCCCAACTTCTTAATCCTAGATGAGCCTACCAATGACTTGGATCTTCCAACACTGGCGGTCTTAGAAAACTTCTTAAGTGAGTTCCAGGGTTGTGTGATGATTGTATCGCACGATAGGTATTTTATGGATAGGTTGGTAGACCACTTATTTGTTTTTGAAGGAGAGGGTGAAGTGAGAGATTTTCCGGGTAACTATTCTCAATACCGGATTTGGCTCAAAGACAACGAGAAAAAAGAAAACAAGTGGGCTGTTCTAGAATCTAATAAAAGCAAGGGTCAGACCACAGAAGAAGCCGTTGTTGCAAAAGCTGCAGCAGTTGTTAGCAACACCCCTGCAACACCCAAACGCAAACCAAGCTTTAATGAAAAGCGTGCTTTTGAACAACTAGAAAAAGAAATGCCACTCTTAGAAAAAGAGCGGCAGGACTTAACAGATAAAATGAGTGTGGGTAATTTGAATTTTGACCAGATTCAACAACTCTCAGACCGATTGATTCAAATTAACCAAGCATTGGAAGAAAAAGAATTGCAATGGTTAGAGTTGAGTGAACTCATGTAATTACCTAAAAGAAATTAGTTCTACTTCAAAAATTAAGGTGCTATTGGCGCCAATCTCTGCGCTAATTTGTCTATCGCCGTAGGCCAAATGTGGTGGAATAAAAAAGCGCCACTTGCTTCCTGTAGGCATCAATTGTACGCCTTCTGTCCATCCTGCAATCACGCGATTTAATGGAAATTTGGCAGGGCTACCTCTTTGAACGGAACTGTCAAATACAGTACCATTGATCATGGTTCCATGATAATGACAAGTTACTTCATGTTGCGCAGTTGGTTTAGGTCCGGTACCGGCTACTAAGATTTCATACTGCAATCCACTAGCTAGTTCTACTACACCAGGGTTTGTTTTATTGGCAGCTAAAAAGTCTTGTCCTTCTTTTAAATTGGCTGCTGCTTTTTCTGCTTTAATTTTTGCTAATTGATCTGCTACTCCCATAATTGTTTATTTGCCTGCTTGAGTTAAAATAATTTGGTAAAAATAAATCATCCGCTTGAAATCTGAAACGGGGATTCTTTCATCTATGCCGTGAAACCCTTTAGAATCAGTACTTGGCAAGAATTTGATCACCGCTTCTGAAAAGGGTTGAAAGTATTTAGAATCGGTTGCACCCACAGATAAGAAGGGTACTGGTATCACGTCTTTGGTTACTTGATAGGTAGCGTTTTCAACCAATAAATAACCTTTGGAATCTAGTGCAGCTGCGGGTCCATTATAGTCAGGTTGACTGGCTTTGGTAACTACTATTCTAGGATCATCCACTTGTCCTCGAATAAAAAATTCTACGTCATCCGGTGTTTGTCCTGGCAGAATGCGCGTATTCACAATGGCTTTAGCCACACTGGGGATCACATTGTCTTTCATACCTGATTGCACAATAGTTGGCACTATAGTGGTTCGGATTAAAGCATTGCTACTCTTGTCTTTTTCTAATTCTCCCACCAACAATTTTTCAAATAACCATGGGTTGGCAATGGCCATTCTTTGGGCAAAAGATAGGCCTGGTCCAATGCGTTGAAACATTTCCTGAATCACAGGCAGCACTTTGTAAGGCATTTGTTTTTCACGCAGCTTTACCAAACCTTTAGAAAGAATATCAATAGCTGTTTCTTTGGCAGGTGTGGAACTATGTCCACCTGCTTGATCAACGGTTAAATCAAAACTCATATAACCTTTCTCTGCAACAGCAATTAGGGCAACGGGTCTTTTTAGTTCTGGAAAATGTTCACGCGTAATCTCTCCACCTTCATCCAAGACCATTTCTGGTTGAATCTTTTGCTCTTGCATGTATTTGGCAATGGCTTGTGCACCATGCCCTATGGTTTCTTCATCATTGCCAAAACTGAAATAAAAATCGCGCTCGGGTTGAAATCCTTGAGATAATAGTTTTTCTGTAGCTTCTAGTATGCTGATCAAACTAGACTTGTCATCGGCCACGCCGCGGCCATAAACTGTATCATTTTTGAGCTCTCCTCCAAAAGGCGCTACGGTCCATTGTTTGGCTGTAGCTGCTTCTACAGGCACAACGTCAAAATGCGCCATAAGTACATATGGTTTTTGTTCAGGATGTTTGCCTGGCCAATGATACAATCTACTCAAGGCATTAAATGACTGATGGGTAAGCCGTTGGTGTACCAATGGGTACAGGTGTTCCATCAATTGCCAGAAGGCATTGAATTGAAGGGTATCTACAGGAAGACCATCGCCAAAGCCAATAGTGGGAATACGAATGGCTGCGCGTAAATGAGATAGGGCAGAATCAGGTAGTGCAGGTAATTCCTTTGTAGGTTTTGTAGGAATTTCTTTGCTAAAGCGATAGGTATTGAACAAAACCATGCCGCTTAGCACCAGTAATGCTACAAATAGAAACAGAAAGATTTTCTTAATCATGATGCTTGGATAAAGCACCAAGATACGCCAGACTAGTTGATCTTGATACCAGGAAGTACTTTGCTTACCTTGTTTTTCTTGTCAATATCACTTTGACGAATCACAGGGTGCACTCCGGCCATACTATTGCACTTTACACATTGTGCTTTGTAAATTTTCTTGGCATAAGGTACATTACAAACACCCTCGTTCCAATCAGAACCGGCTATAACATAAGAATCTTCGGCGTCAGGACCAGAAGCTGGTACAAAACGCAAAGAGCCGCTGTTGTCAAATTTGATATTGATGCCATCTGGGTCAATAGATTCTATGATCCCTGGGGTATAGGCATTAATGGTAATTTCTTCTACTACAGAGTTGTTTACATAACGCAAGACACCAGAAGATACTTCTGCCTTGGTACTATCAATACCCCTGGTTAAAGTAATCTTTTGGTCTAGGTAAACCTGTACTTTCTTATAGTCAATATTAAAGGCCTGCATCTTCATTTGCAGTTCCCTATTGTAAATAATATAGTTGGCCTTGTCCGCAGCACTTGGTGGGGTGTAAGCATTATTGGTTTCAACATTACTCGCTTCTACATGTGGTTTAATGTAGGCTTTGGATGAGCCTGTTTTCCTGCCTGTGCATGCTGCCAGAAACAGAAAACTAATGAAAACAAGACTAGCCGCAAATCGATACATCATTTGAAACATTTTGACAAAATTAAGGATTAATACAAAGAAATGGTCTTTTTTCAACCCTCCAAATGGGCTTAAACCCAATACAGTAAAGGGTTATACCATTTAAGGTCATGAAAATCCATACCAGTTTCTTGGTATTTTCCTTGTTTGAAACAGTTTTTTAGGGGCTTTTATTGCACAGAGCGGCAATAAATATTTTGTTAATTCCTAGTCTTTTCTGTTCACTTTGGTAAAATCCTTGCTTACCCGGGCCTTCATAATGCCCGTTGTGTCTTTACCAGGGGATACTACCCTAACCTTGTATTCACACTCATAGAAATTGGGTGCTTCATAAAACAAGACTTCTTGCACATCAAATTTCACCTTACTTGAATCATTGTTGACCGTGCTATACAAAAACTCGCTCATGGCTTTGTTCAAATGTTCATTCACATCTGCTGTCTTGGGTTTTTTCTGACAGGAAACCATGGTTATAATAACCAATACAAATACAAAAAGAAATTTTTTCATATGGCTTATTGTTGAATATATTTTTGATTGAATTCAGGATAAAGGTCTAACAATGCATTGCTTTTACCGTCTTTTTCAAAGATAAATTCCCAAGTATTCAAAGGCTCCCAAATAAATGTACCACGCATTTTCTTGTTGTTAATGGAAAACGCAATTTGATTTACCTCTTTCTTTTTGGCGGTATATTCTACTACTACCAAGTCCTGAGAATAGCGCATTGATAAATCTTGTAGATTCTTTTCAAGGTCTTCTAATGTGCCATGCCACTGCGGATAGTAAGACTGACCAATCACGTCAAATTTTAATCCCCTTGTAATTAATTGGTCCAAGAACCAACGGGATTCTTTGTTCTGTCCACCACAAGCAATATGGATCATTACAGGTGTTTGCATTCTAACGTCTCTTACAGCATCAATGCCTGATTGAATCAAGTCTGCTAACACATCCATCTCTCTGGTATTACCCTCGGGCCAAACCATACCATGATCAATTTCATTACCCACTTGCACCATGTCTGGATAGGTTCCCTGTGCTTTGAGTGCAGACAGAACAGTGGTGGTATGTTGGTAGATAGCTTTTTTTAAATCTTCTAAACCAAGACCCACCCAAGCTGCGGGTTTAATCTGTTTACCAGGATCGGCCCAAGTATCACTATAATGAAAATCAAGTAAGAATTTTAATCCAGCATCCTTGACCCTTTTAGCCATAACTAGGGTATGGGCTAAGTCACAAAAACCTTTACCTGGTGAATATCCACTATCAGCAGCGGGATTCACAAAAATGCGCAATCTGATATAGTTGAATCCTTTTTCTTTTAGCAGTAAAATGGCATCCTTGGTTTTTCCCTTGTCTGAAAAATGGATACCCTTGGCTTCAAGCTCTGGAAGAAAAGAAATATCGGCACCTAAGATATTTTCAGTTTTGCCAATTTGGGCAAATACTTGCAAAGTAAAAATCAGGATTGGAAATAAAATCAATAAGCGCTTGAGCATGCATCCAATTTGGTGTGCTAAGTTAATTAACTCAAATAGGAAAAAGGAAAATCTCTCAAACTAGATTTAACCGTTTGAGCCGCCGTTTAATGCTCTTTTGAAAAAGGGAAATTTATAACTGGTTCCCTCCACATCGGTCAAGAGAAATACATAATCGCCATCAGGCATATGGGTCATATTTAATTGAATCTCCGGACCATGAAAACTACCCTTTCGCAGAACAGTTTCTTCTTGAGACTCTATACGATAATTCAATACGCTTTTGCGTAAGATAGGGGAATGGATTTGTACGTGCATGCGGTCATGCACAATGTCCGTGATTTCAACGGAACCAGCAGTTAGTGTCAGCATTAGGGGTTATTCTGACCCTAAATTAGGGGAAAATTCAAAACTTATCCACAAAAAAATAAAATTATTTCGGCAGACTCAAGTCTAGTATCCACAATTTGGACAAAAAAAGGCCCATCTTTTGGGATGGGCCTTAAAAATTATACAATAACAATTAATGTGTTTCGTAGGCAGAAACTGGCTCACAAGTACAAATCAGGTTCCTGTCTCCATGGGTATTGTTTACCCTTGCTACAGATGGCCAGAATTTGTTCAATGTTACATAGTATAACGGGAATGCCGCTTCTGTTCTGCTATATGGTTTGGTCCACTCATCTGCACAAACCAAGGCTTGCGTATGGGGTGCATTTTTTAATGGATTCTCCAACTTATCCCACTCACCTGTTTCCACTTTTACAATCTCACCATGAATAGAAATCAAGGCGTCGCAGAAACGGTCAAGTTCTCCCTTGTCTTCACTCTCAGTTGGTTCAATCATAATAGTACCAGGAACAGGGAAGCTCATGGTAGGAGCGTGGAAGCCATAGTCAATCAAACGTTTTGCAACGTCTTCTGCTTCAATCCCGCAAGATTGTTTGAATGGACGCAGGTCTACAATAAATTCGTGCGCACAAGTACCATTACTTCCGGCGTACAAAATTTTATAGTATTTCTCCAAACGCGCACGCATATAGTTGGCGTTCAAAATGGCGTATTCAGTGGCTTTGCGCACACCTTCAAAACCTAACATTTTAATATATGCATAGCTGATAAGCAAGATGCTGGCAGAACCAAATTCAGCAGCACTTACTGCATGGTGTTCTGTATTGTTTTCAGATCCAACATGTCCTGGTAAATAGGGCGCCAATTTATCATTCACACAAATGGGTCCCATGCCAGGTCCACCACCACCGTGAGGAATGGCAAAAGTCTTGTGCAAGTTCAAGTGACAAACATCAGCACCAATCATACCTGGGCTAGTCAAACCAACTTGGGCATTCATATTGGCACCATCCATATACACCAAACCGCCATTGTCATGAATAATCTGGCAAATGTTTTTGATGGTTTCTTCAAACACACCATGCGTAGAAGGATAAGTAACCATTAAACCGCCAAGAGAATCTTTGTACTGAATGGCTTTGGCTTCTAAATCAGCCACATCAATATTACCTGCTTCATCACATTTACAAACAACCACTTTAAATCCAGCCATCACAGCGGATGCAGGGTTGGTACCGTGTGCACTAATTGGAATCAAAACCACATTTCTATGGCTTTCTTTTCTAGCTTGGTGATAAGCACGAATAGTTAACAAACCAGCGTACTCACCTTGTGCACCACTATTGGGTTGCAAGCTACAAGCGGTAAAGCCAGTAATCTTGCAGAGATAATCATTGAGTTCTCCAATCATTTGCTGATAACCCAAACTTTGGTTAGCAGGAATAAAGGGATGAAGACCTCCAAATTCAGGCCAAGAAACGGGAATCATTTCTGTAGCAGCATTCAACTTCATGGTGCATGAGCCCAAAGAAATCATGCTCGTATTCAAAGACAGGTCTTTGTTTTCTAGTTGCTTAATATAACGCATCATTTGGCTCTCACTATGATGGGTATTGAATACCGGATGCGTTAAATAAGTACTGCTTCTTTTAGCGTGTGCAGGAATATTAGTCAACCCTAAGTCTGAATCAAATTCAATAGTAGCTTCATCCTGACCCTTGGCTTGTGCAAAAATGTAGACAATGTCTAACACATCTTTTTGCATACAGGTTTCATCAATAGAGATGCTAATCTGTTTGTCGGTGGTGTAGCGCAAGTTAATTTGCTCTTTTTCTGCAAAAGGCAGAATAGTTGCTTTGTCTGCTACAACAGTAATGGTATCAAAATAAGTATCACTCACAGTTTGATAACCCAAGTCTTTCAAAGCCAATTGAAGGCTCTGTGTTAATTCGCTCACGCGCGATGCGATATTTTTCAAACCTTCTGCTCCATGATATACCGCATACATAGCAGCCATATTGGCCAGCAATGCTTGAGCTGTACAAATATTAGAAGTAGCTTTTTCGCGTTTAATATGTTGCTCTCTTGTTTGCAAAGCCATGCGCAAAGCGCGATTGCCCTGAGCGTCAATGCTCACGCCAATCAAACGGCCAGGCATACCTCTTTTGAATTCGTCCTTGGTTGCAAAGAAAGCTGCGTGTGGACCACCAAAGCCCATGGGAACACCAAAACGTTGAGCACTACCAACAGCAATATCGGCGTCTAATTCACCAGGAGCGGTTAACAAAGTCAGGGCCAGTAAATCTGTTGCCATAATGGTATGACCACCAGCTGCATGTACAGATGCATGAAACTTTCTATAGTCTTCAATGGCACCTAAGTTGTTAGGATATTGAACAATAGAACCACAATAAGTATCATCAATTGAAGCAAATCTATAATCACCTACCACTACTTCAATGCCTATCGGCTCCGCCCTTGTAATTAAAACGTCAACCGTTTGAGGGAATACGTGTAGGTCTACAAAGAATTTGGGTTTGGTAATATTGTCAGCCTTGTTCACTTGGTTAAAGACCATGGCCATGGCTTCTGCAGCAGCAGTTGCTTCATCTAATAAAGAAGCATTGGCAATGGGTAGACCCGTTAGGTCTGTGATCATAGTTTGAAAATTCAACAAACTTTCCAAACGACCTTGAGAGATTTCAGCTTGGTAAGGGGTGTATTGGGTATACCATCCTGGATTTTCAAAAATATTTCTCAGAATCACACTTGGTGTAATAGTGCCATAATAACCTTGGCCAATATAGGTACGGTAAACTTTATTTTTTGCAGCAACTTTCTTGAGTTCGCTCAAGTATTCAAACTCGCTGATGGCAGCAGGGATGTCCAAATTTTCCTTGATGCGAATGCTGTCAGGAACGGTTTTGCTAATCAGAGTTTCCAAACTATCCATGCCAATGGTGGCAAGCATGGCTTGGGTATCTACTTGGTTGGGGCCAATATGCCTCCCGTGAAATTCGTTTGATTGCTGGGTAAATAAGTTCATAAAGGGTCTTATTCTTTTAAAGCTGAATGACTGACTTATTACAAAGATTGGGTTGAATTGTTTGTTGAACCCAAGGTTTGGAAAGGCGCAAAGTTAAGCAGATACAATGGCATTTATACTGCTAAATCTCTATTGGGGATAGCGTGTGCATGAAACCCAATTAGAAACTAACAGTGGCTTCTATTTAGGCCTTTATTTGTTTGCTTTCTTGCTCTCTCATTTGCTCGCTGGTTTGGCGGCTACCGTCATGACTCCAACCCGGAGGGCCTATCAAATATTGCCATCTTTGAGAAAAGCTGATGCCTTTTTGGGTGCAATCCTTCCAAATCTGTTGCCATTCATGAAACACAACTGTAATTGGTCCGGGGTTTTCTAAGTTCTTGGTCAGGCCATATTGAATGGGGGCGTATTCCTTAGGGTCTAATTCCGCTTGAAAAGTGCCAAACAATTTGTCCCAGAGAATCAGAAACATACCCATATTCTTGTCCAAATATTTGGGATTAGAACCATGGTGCACCCGGTGGTGCGATGGGGTGACCAAGATCTGCTCTAAAAAGCCCATTTTCTGAATGTATTCTGTATGCACAAATATGCCCCAGATCTGGGTAGCCGAATACACAAAAAAAAGGTCTAGTGGGTCAAAACCAAGAAGCGCAATGGGAATAAAGTAGAGAAATCTATACAATGGTTGAAATACCGAGGAGCGAAAACCTACCGTAAAATTCATGGTTTCACTACTGTGGTGGGTCACATGCACCGCCCAAAACAAGCGAATCTCATGGTCAAAACGGTGTAACCAATAGTACATGAAGTCTTCTATCAAGACCAACAAGATCCAGTAAAAGGGGCCAACCGTCCAATGAATGGGACTTAGTTTAAAGAAATATCCCAAAATGGCTAAAGTGACTAAACGGAATGCCAAATCCAATCCGCCATTCAACAACATCAAGTAAACATTGGCTGCCGTATTGCGTAGGGTATAGGTTTTGCGGTGTTGCAAATGGGATAGCAAGAGCTCAATGCCAATGATGATGCAGTAAATAGGGGTTGAAATCAAAATCAACCATTGCTCTCTAATGGAGTCCATGTATCAAGTCTATTTTGGTTCTTGTCTTAGCTATCAGTGGGAATGCCGATATTTGCCCACGCAATTTACGCAACAATCTTCAACCTTAAATTATTTGAACGCATGGTACCTGAAATAGACTTGGAAAACTGGGAGAAAAGAAGTGGCGAACACGAAAAGCAATACAAGTACTATTTGCAAAAAGCTGATAAGAAAAAAGTGCTGAAATTATTGCCAGAATTGCACGATGCGGCTTTTGAGAAAATTGATTGTTTACAGTGTGCCAATTGTTGCAAGAATTATTCTCCAAGGTTTAAGATGCCTGATATTAAGCGGATTAGCAAATACCTTAGAATCAAAGAAACGGAATTGATAGACCGTTATTTGGTCATGGACAATGAAGGGGATTATGTAACCAAGTCTTCGCCCTGTCCATTTCTAGGCGCAGATAATTTTTGTTCTGTGTATGAATCAAGACCCACTGATTGCCACCGATTTCCTTATACGGATGAAGACGTCTTATTTAAAAAGCCGGCCATCACGCTGAAAAATGCAACGTTCTGTCCGGCTGTGTTTTTTGTGTTGGAAGGATTACTGGCTAATAAATAAATTAAGCCAGTTCCGAATATGCTGCATCCAAATTGGCTTTGATTAATTTGAATTCGTCTTTCCATTCGCCTACACCATCAATGCTGGTGATCTGAAGAATTTCTTCTTTAGACTTACCACTCTTGATGGCTGCGCCTACTTGGGCCAGCAATTTTTCAATATAATTCTGTAAACCTTTTAAATCTTCTTTGGTACCAGTTACTTGGTTATTACTACCGTGTCCAAAAACAAAGATGGTTTTGTTGTCAAATTGCTTTTGGGCTTTGTCTAATACTTTAATCCAGCTGGTAAAAGAAGCACCGGATTTTTTATCAATAAAAGGATAAACCTTGTTAAACATTAAGTCTCCCACGTGCACAATATTGGCGTGTTCAAAATGTATGAGTGCGTCTCCATTGGTATGACCCGCACCAAAATAATGGGCTTTAATGCTTTCCTTACCCACTTTGGCTTTCCAAGTATCGGCAAATGTGGTGTCCTGAAATAATTGCTTGTCCTCAGATTTTTGATCAGCCGCAACACGTTTGTAATTGGCCAAACAATTCTCATGACCAACTACGTGTTGGGCAATTCCTTTAAAACTAATATTACCACCAGTATGGTCTCCATGGTGGTGGGTATTGATCAAATAGTCAATGGGTTTGTCCTGTTGTTTTTTCAGTTCATCTACCAAGTGTTTAGAACTGTCTTGGAATTGAGAATCCACTACAGCAATGCCTTTGTCAGATAAATAGAAAGCAATAGTGCCACCTTTTTCTGTGAAAATGCCCACATCGCCACGCAACATAGTGAGCTTATAAGCTGGTTGTTGCAAGAGTTGGGCAAAGATTTCTTTGGGAGATAGTGCCAGCAAACCTGCGGTAAGGGCACCGTTTTTGATAAAATTTCTACGTTGCATAAGTTGGGTTTTCGTTTATATCTAAATACTGATACGCGGTTTATAGCAAAAGGTTAACCTAGTATTCCATCTTTCTCAAGGAGGGGGCTTTAACCCAAGTAGCAGCCACTACTAATAAAGTCATGCATCCACCAAAAACTACTGAGGGTACAACGCCTAGTAATTTAGCCGCAACCCCACTTTCAAATTGACCTAATTCATTGCTGCTATTGATAAACATGCTGTTGACACTCATCACGCGGCCCCGCATTTGGTCTGGTGTTTTTAATTGCAAAATAGTGCCCCGAATCACTACGCTAATTCCGTCTAAAATGCCACTGAGCAATAGGGCCACAAAAGAAATCCAGAAGATTTCTGAAAGGGCAAAAACAATGATGCAAATACCAAATCCGCCAACGGCTAATAATAATTTTTTCCCCTGTTGTTTTTTCAAAGGGAAAACAGTCAGTAGGACAATGACCAAGATGGCGCCAATATCAGAAGCCGCATTGAGCCAACCAAAACCTACTGGTCCCATTTTCAAAATGTCTTTTGCAAAAACAGGTATCATGGCTACCGCACCACCAAAGAGTACGGCAAATAAATCAAGACTCAAAGCTCCCAATACTTCTTTGGTTTGGAATACAAAACGCAAACCCTCTTTTACACTCTCTAAGGTTTTTTGTTCTCCCCTTTCTTTTAAAGGAGGTTTTGGTTTGATTCGCCACATAAAGGACAAACCAACTGCTACTAAGGAGGCAATGGTGAGTAGGGAACCTGAATTGCCAAAACCTGCAATAAAGAATCCAACAGAAGCATGACCAATCACAGAAGCGCTTAGCCAGATGCCCTGGTTCCAAGTAGTTGCATTTTGCAACAGGTCTTTTGGTACAATAGAAGCCACCATGGTACCAAAGCTAGGTCCAGTAAAGGCTCTAAAGATGCCTGTGAAAAAGATGATGATATAAATGGCAAAAGTGATCCAGTGATTGCTTAAAAAAGATGCCGTGAATTTGGTGGATAATCCCAACAATACTATCGCGCAAAGCAAATAAAGAGATACACCTGTGAGTAGTAATTTTCTTTTCTCAGAAATATCAATCACATGGCCTGCATACAAGGATAAAGAAACAGCGGGAATAACTTCAGAAAGTCCAATCAATCCAATGGCAAAGGGTTCGTTGGTCAGTTCATACACCCACCAGCCCACCAAGGTTCCCATCATTCTCAGACCCATGATAAACAAAAATCGCCCCAGCATTAGGTTGCGGTATTCGGGAATCCGCATGGCTGCTAAAGGGTCGCTTGTTTTTTGAATGATGTTCATCTAGGTATGCAAGACCGGAACCCCGGAAAGTTTAAGTGACTAATTAAGGCAAACTAAAATAGTGTTGACCATCTTCAAAATCCTTATCCAGCGCATCAAGCACCACTTGAAAATGTGCTTCATTACCTAAGAAGTCAGCATTACTAGCGTCTATGAAAATGGTTTTGATATTGTGTTGTTTAATATAACTAGTATAAGTTTCTTGCAAGTTGAATAAGTATTCGTCAGGTATGGCCTGCTCGTATTCTCGGTTGCGCTTTTTGATATTGGCTTGTAGTTTATTCACGGGTGCGTGCAAATAAATCAAGATATCGGGAAAAACCAATTGTTGGTGTATAATATCAAATAGTTTTTGATAGAGTCTAAATTCCTCATCAGGTAAGGTTACTTTGGCAAAAAGCAGACATTTGGTAAATAGGTAATCAGACACCGTAATACTTTGGAACAGATCCTTGGTATGCACCATTTCTTTGAGCTGTTTATACCTCTCGGCCATAAAAAACAACTCAACCGGAAACGCGTATTGCTCGGGGTTGCTATAGAATTTGGGCAGAAAAGGGTTTTCTGCAAACTCTTCCAAGATTAAACGTGCATTAAAATGTTTGGCCAATAAATGGGCCAATGTGGTTTTACCCGCGCCAATATTCCCCTCAACCGTAATAAAATGGTGTTTCATGTGATGCTGCTCCTACTCAAACAAAAATAGGCTCCTAGCTTAAGCCACGGTTGACAATTTTTGCACATCCAATTGGTCTGGGCAAATTTCTAATAAGGACTGAATGCTTTTTTGAAGTATGGGATGCATTAAATCAGGCGCAATCTCAGCTAAAGGCAACAGGGCAAAGCGCCTTAGGGCCAAGGAGGGATGCGGTAATTGCAGTAGATCTGTGTGCTGGACCAATTGGTCAATGAGCAAGATATCAAGGTCAATGACCCTTGGTCCCATTTTAATCTCCCTTGTTCTGCCCATTTGGAGCTCAATAGATAAGAGTGCTTGCATAAGCCCATGGGGCGATAGTTGGGTAGATAAAGCCAAGGCTTGGTTATAGAAAGCAGGCTGCTGGGTGAGCCCCCAAGCGGAGGTTTCGTATATTGCGGAACTTTGAACGATTTTCCCACAGGTTTGTTCAATGTTGAATACGGCTTTTTGCAGATTCGCGGATCTGTTTCCAAGGTTACCGCCTATCAGTAAATAAGCTGTGCTCATACATCACAATTGTTGCTGGGAGCAAATATCTTTAAATTCAATGAGTTGAACTCAAATAACTATTTTAATACATGAAAAGTTTTTTCAAATCTTTCTTTGCAGCATTGCTAGCCATGTTCATTTTTTGCATCTTGGGCTTCTTCATTTTGATTGGTCTTGTGGCCAGTCTTTCTAGTACAGAAAAACCAACCATTGGTGAAAATGGCGTACTAGTATTAGACCTGACCAGTACATTTAAAGAACAGTCAATAGAAAACCCCTTTGCATTTTTGAATAAATCAGAAGATGTAGATGTGCCAAGTTTGTATAATGTACAGCGCTTGCTCAAACACGCCAAAAACGATGCTAATATCAAAGGCGTTTACATGCTTTGTTCTAATAACCCCAATGGATATGGTGCCAGTGAAGAATTGCGCAGGTCTATTTTAGATTTTAAAACCTCTGGAAAATTTGTCATTGCCTTTGGTGAAACCATTACACAGAAGGGTTATTACTTAGGAGCAGCTGCAGACAAAGTCTATTGCCATCCGCAAGGTGGATTAGATTGGAGTGGTTATTCAACAGGTATGTTGTATTTAAAAGGCATGTTGGACAAACTAGAAATTCAACCACAGATTTTTTATGCGGGTAAATTCAAAAGTGCCACAGAGCCATTGCGTGAAACACAGATGACAGAAGCCAATCGTCTACAAACTGGTATTTGGTTGGGAGATTTATACAATCATTTTTTAAAGGCTGTTGCCGATACCCGCAAAATGGATACTGCTAACTTAAGGGCATTAGCAGTGAATGGTAGTATTCAAACAGCGCATGATGCACTGAAAAATAAATTAGTGGATGGTTTGTTATACGATGATCAATTAAAGGCAGAAATCAATCAGCGTTTAAAAGCACAGAAGAATGCCAAAATTAATTTTGTGTCTTTGGGTGAATATGAAAAAGCATCAGATTATCAACAATCTGGTGACGGAAGAATAGCTTTGGTGTATGCCGATGGCGATATTGTAGGAGGTAAAGGAGACAACGAATCAATAGGTAGTGATGAATTCAGAACCCTGTTGCGCAAACTCCGTTTGGATGATGACGTAAAAGCCATTGTGTTTAGGGTAAATTCTCCCGGTGGTAGCTCACTTGCCAGTGATGTAATTTGGAGAGAAATTAGTTTGACTAGAAAATCCAAACCCGTGATTGTAAGCATGGGAGATATGGCCGCGTCTGGTGGTTATTATATTGCCTGCAATGCCGATTCTGTTTTTGCCAATGAAGGCACTTTAACAGGAAGTATTGGTGTGTTCAGTATCCTACCAAATTTTCAACCCTTCTTTAAAAATAAATTGGGCATCACTTTCGATGGTGTTAAAACAGCACCTTATGCCGATATGGGTAATACCAATAGGGCTTTGACTGAAGTGGAAAAACGCTTTTTACAAAACAGTGTTGATTCTATTTATCATACTTTCAAATCAAGGGTAGCAGAAGGTAGAAAAAAAGACATGGACTATGTAGACAGCATTGCCCAAGGAAGGGTATGGACAGGTAGCCGTGCTATTTCTGTAGGATTGGTAGACAAGATTGGTGGCTTACAAGAAGCCATACTTTGTGCTGCTAGAATGTCTAAACTAAGCAGCTACAAATTGAGAGAATATCCTGAAAAGAAAAACATATTAGAACAAGTAATGGATAACTATAAGAAATCTGTGAGTAGTTCTTTGGTAAAATCTGAAATAGGAGAGAACGAATATCAAATATTGCAACAGGTAAAACAGGTTAGAAAAATGGTAGGTGAGCCACAAAGCCGTTTGCCCTTCTTTTTGAACCAGCAATAATCCAAGTTTCAAGCAAGACCTAATACATGAAATCTAATTATAGTCAGATCAGGGCCATGTTGGCCATTACCAAGGGAAGTTTAAAAGCTATTTTTAGAAGTCCATCTGCAGTGATTTTTAGCATTGCATTTCCCATGATTTTTATCCTGGTGTTTGGCTTTATTGGCAATGGTGGAAAGCTTTCTATCAATGTTGCATTTGACCCCAAATCAGATACCAGCAATCCTGTTTATGCCAGTATTAAAAATGTAGCAGGCATTAATGTAGTCCACAAAACAGGAATTGAGCTACAGGAAGACTTAGAAAAAGGAAGAATTACAGCCCTGATTTTAATCCGTAAATCAGGATTAGAAAACCCGCCATTGATCATTGATTTGACTAGCTCAGAAGCGGTGAATCCGCAGAACATGCAAGTGCTCAAATCTATACTCAACGCTGTGATTGCAGGTATAAACCAACAAACCTTTAATAATATTCCTACCTATGCCATTGTCAATAGCAATGTGCAGAAAATTCCAGGAAGGGTGTATAGAACCATTGATTTTATCCTGCCCGGTCAAATGGGATTCTCTTTATTAAGTGCAGGAGTCTTTGGGGTAGCTTTCTTGTTTTTTAACCTTAGACAACAATTGGTTTTAAAGCGTTTTTATGCAACCCCCATTAAACGTGGTTATATTGTTTTGGGAGAAGCGCTTAGTAGGGTCATTTTTCAAATGATGACGGCCGTGATCATTATTGGAGTAGGACATTTTGCCTTCAATTTTACCTTGGTACACGGTTTTCAAACCTTTATGGAAATCATGTTACTCAGTTTTCTTTCCTTGATCTTATTTATGGGTTTTGGATTTATTGTCAGTAGCGTTGCCAAAAACGAAAGCACCATTCCTCCCTTTGCAAATTTGATTACCCTGCCCCAGTTTTTATTGGCTGGAACTTTTTTCTCTATAGAAGCTTTTCCATCTTGGTTACAACCCATTTGTAGGATCATGCCGCTGACACATTTCAATAATGCTATGCGCAATATTGCTTTTGAAGGAGCAAGCTTGGCCAGTTGTTGGAAGGAGTTTGGCGTGTTGGGAATTTGGACAGTAGTAGTATATATAGTGGCTTTTAAAACCTTTAAGTGGGAATAATATGCGTTTTCTAAAATTGATTTTAATCAGCATTGTTGCCTTATTTGTGCTCATGCTATTTTTCTCTATCCTCATGCCTTCAACGGTATTGGTATCCAGGGCCATTGATATTAATGCCCCATTAGATAGCATTAGGTACAGGGTCTCTGATTTAAACCAATGGGTTTATTGGGTAAAAGGCATGCGTTCCAATACCGTGAATATTGAATCTGCCAAAAAAGCTCAATTGGGTAATTCTATTGTTACGGTATTAGAAATAACAGATAGTACCATTGTCATGAATTGGGAAACCAATAGCAGCGCTTTGCAAAAAAGTACCATGCATTTAATCAGTCATCCGGGCACTACTGTTTCAACAGTACAATGGCAGTTTGAGCAGCATTTAAAATGGTATCCCTGGGAGAAATTGGGTTCTTTTATGAATGATAAAATTTTGGGCCCCATGATGGAGCAAAACTTATTGAACCTAAAACATTGGACGGAGAACCAGCCGGTTGATTTGGCTAGTCCCAATCTTTAATGCAGTGTCTGCAAAAAACCGCAGGATTTGTTCAGTCTCATAGGTAAAAAACACTGAAATCTCATAAACAAGCAAAAAAATGCAAAAAAATGCGGCAAATTATTTCAATTTCCGCAAAAAAAGGCACATATTAGATGCCTAATTGCTGTTACATGTTAAAAAGAGAGCGTCAGGCTTTTATTCTAAAACAAATTAATCTCCACAATCGAGTACTGTCCTCGGATTTAAGTACAGAGATGCAGGTGTCTGAAGATACCATTCGTAGAGACCTGATGGAATTGTCTAATACGGATAAACTTATCAAAGTTCATGGAGGCGCACTTTCCAAATCCTTTCACAGTTCCTTTCTTAGAGAAGACATTTATCAATTAGATGCAAAAAAGCAAATTGCTACAAAAGCGCTCAACCTAATCAAAGATGGAATGTTTGTATTAACCAGTGGAGGAACTACCATTATTGAATTAGCTAGAATTTTGCCCCCGGAATTAAAAGCCACATTTTTTACAGGAAGTATCCCCGCTGCTTACGAGTATGCCAAACATCCCAATATTGAAGTCATTTTTATTGGCGATAAAATTTCTAAAGGGTCACAGATAACTGTTGGAGGAGAAGCCATTATGAAAATCAATAGCATTAAACCAGACCTCTGCATGTTGGGAGTCAATGCCATTGATATTACAACTGGTGTTACAGACAATGATTGGGATGTAGTGCAGGTAAAAAAAGCCATGGTAGAAGCAGCGTCTAAGACGGCAGTATTGACCATTACTGAGAAGATGAACACTTGTCAAAAACTTAAAATTTGTGAGATAACCCAAGTTGATTATTTGATTACTGAAATGGATCATGAACATGATTTATTTAAAGCTTATGCCAATGCAGGCATAGAAATTTTGTAAACTATAAACCCTGATATATGAGTATGAAACAAAAACAAAGGCCGGGCAAATGGATTGGGTTCTGTTTGTTATTGGCCTTACAAATGATTGGAGCCTATGCCTATGGACAGGTGAAGGTCTCCGGTAAAGTGAATGCGCCTTCTGGTGCAGCTGCTGAATCCGTAACAGTAATGGTAAAAGGAACCAAATCTGGTGCTATTACTGACAATACTGGTAATTACAGCCTAACTGCAGCATTAAAAGAAGGCAATTACAGCCTTGTTTTTGAAGGTGTTGGATTTAAGAAAAAAGAAATTGCATTGACTGTTGGAGCTGCAAAATCTTATACTGTTGATGCCGTTCTTTCTGAAGAAGTTTCCAAATTAGATGAAGTAGTTGTTACTGGTACTTCACAAGGTACTACTCGCAGACAATTGGGTTCTTATGTGAGTTCTGTAAAAGGAGAAGAATTAACCAAGGGTGGAAGTGGCAATGTGTTGGCAGCCTTACAAGGTAAAACAGCAGGTGCACAAATTACCCAGAATAATGGTGATCCTGCAGGTGGAATCTCTGTGCGTTTACGTGGTATTAGTACCATTTCTTCCTCTTCAGAACCATTGTATATTGTAGATGGTGTTATTGTAAACAATAGTACCAATAGGGTAACCAATACCCAAAGTGGCTATGATGGACAGAACTTTGTAGGAAATGTTGGACAAAACCGTTTGGTAGATATTAATCCTGCCGATATTGAGCGCGTAGAAGTATTGAATGGTGCTGCTGCAGCAGCTATTTATGGTAGCCGTGCTAACGCTGGTGTGGTGCAGATCTTTACCAAAAAAGGTAAGTCTGGTGCGCCGGTTGTTTCTTTTTCAACTAGCTATATGAATAGTAGTTTGCGCAAGAAGATTGGTGTAAACCAGTCTCCAACCAAATTTGGTGGACCAACAGATGGTGCGGGTGCACAAACACAGGATATCTTAACTCCTGCTTTAACCAATACTACCAACGTAACAAGATATGATTACCAAGATTATATCTTCCGTAATGCGTCTGGAACTGATAACAATGTATCTGTATCTGGTGGTAACGATAAGACCAAGTATTATGTATCTGGATCTTATTTCTTCAATCAAGGGATTGTTAAGAACACAGATTTTCAACGCTATAGTTTTAGGGCCAATATTGAACAAACTTTCAATAAATGGATTTCTGCAAATATTGGATTAAACTATATCAATAGTATTGCCAATGAAAAACCAGATGGTAATAGCTTTTACTCTCCTATGAATGCTGTAACCATTATTGCCAATTTTCATGATATCCAAAAAAGAGATGCTTTGGGAAATATCTTGGCAGTGGGTGAACGTGGAAGGGTGAACCCCGTTTCAGTCATTGAAGACATTAAGCAGAGACAAATGGTAAGCCGTGTGATTTCCAATTTTGGATTGAAACTACGTCCCATCAAGAATTTGACTATTGACTATACCATGGGTATTGACAACTATGCTCAAAACGGAACTACGTATATTCCGCCTTTTGCATACAATGCTAGTACCGCTTTCTGGGGTGGTGGTCTTACACTAGACCCAACTTTGAATGGTTATGCAAGTAATGCCAATAATAATTTCTTTGCTATTAACCATGATTTGAATGCTACCTATAATATAAGCATTACCAAAGAAATGGCTTCAACAACACAAGTTGGTTTCTCTCAGCAATATGAAAAAGGTATTTACTCTTTGTTACAAGGACGCGGTCTAGCTCCCTTTGTACAAACTGTAAATGGTGCTTCAACTGTATTGCCTGGTAATGATCAAAGAAGTGAAATTTCAGTATCTGGTGCTTTTGTACAACAGAATTTCAAGTTCCGTAATCAATTGTTTGTTACTGGTGCTTTGCGTGTAGATGGTTCTTCTGTATTTGGAGAAAACCAACGCAATCAGACCTATGGCAAATTGAGCGGTAGCTATGTGATTTCTGGAGCTGATTATTGGAGCAAACTAGGTATTAGCAAATGGATGAATCTGTTCAAGGTTCGTGCTGCTTATGGTGAGAGTGGAAACCTAACAGGTATTGGTGCATACGATCGTTTCAATACCTATACTTCTACTTCTTATGTGGGTAGAACTTCTTTGGGTTCTAGTTCTGGCTTGGCTAATCCTAATGTAGGTCCAGAACGTCAATCAGAGTTTGAATTTGGTACAGATATGGGTTTCTTGGATAACAGAATCAGCTTGTCTGTGAACGTGTATAACAAGAAAGTAAATAATCTTTTGATTACTCGTCAAATTGCTCCAACCAATGGATTCTCTACTTTGTTAGACAATTTTGGTTCTTTGGAAAACAAAGGATTTGAAGTGATGTTGACTGCCATGCCAATCAGCAAAAAAGACTTTAGTTGGACCATCACTGGTATCTACAACCAAAACCGCAACAAAGCCATCAATATTGGTCAGGCACTTACTTTGTTAAGTACCAATGCGGGTGCACCTGTATCTATTTTAGAAGGACAACCAATTGGTGTATTCTATGGTACTTTCTTTGCTGTTGACGCATCTGGCAATGCTGTAAAAGACGCTGCTGGATTAATGCAAATTGAAAAAGGAACTCAGAATAGTCCTTTATCATATACTACACAGCGTGCTGCCAATGGTTTGCCTACTGGTACTACTTTGCGTAAGATTATTGGTAACCCCAATCCAACCTATACTACCACTTTAACCAATGAATTCACTTATAAGAAAGCAAGTCTTAGAATTCAGATTGATGCGGTGAAAGGATTGGATGTATTCAATGCTGATTTCCGTACACGTCAAGGTGTGGGTAATGGTTTGATTGCAGAACAAGAACAACGTGGACAATTGCCTCGTGGATACATCAATAATATCTATGCAATTGAACAATGGAGGGTAGAAGATGGATCCTTTACCAAATTGCGTGAACTGGCATTCAGTTACAATTTTGGAAAAATCAAAGGCTTCAGTGATTTGACATTTACCTTGAGCGGAAGAAACCTAATTTCTTGGGATACCTATCGTGGATATGACCCAGAAGTGAATTCAGGTGGACAAAGCACCATTCTTCGTGGAATTGATTTTGGTTCTGTTCCCATTCCAAAAACATTCAGCGTAGGTCTGCAAGCTAAATTCTAATCCAAAAACCAAAAGAAATGAAAAATATATTCAAACATAGCTTACTCTTGATGGGAACAGCATCTGTGATGTTGGTTTCCACGGGTTGTAAAAAGAATTTTACCAACCCCAATGCGGCAACATCTGACCAGGTGTTCTCGTCTGCAACAGGTTTAACTGGCGTGGCTGTAAGTTTACAGAGAACTTACGCACTAGGCCGTGCAGGATCTTTGTACAATATGGTAGCAGCAAATGGATTTACTACTGGTGAATTGATTTTGTTGAATGCTGGTAATACTGCCGAATACCAATTAAGTGTTGGTGGTGGATCAGTAGATGGAACCAACTCTATCTTGGCCAATATTTGGGCCAATGCCAATAAGATTGAGTATGATGCCAATAATGTCATTGACGGAGCTTCTAAATTAAATGACAAGAACTATGCAAGCGGATTGATTGGTTATGCCAGTTTGTACAAAGCATTAGCACTTGGCTCTTTGGCCATGTATTGGGAAAAAGTACCAGCAGCTGTTGGCGCCAATGCCACATTTGTTGATAGAAAAGAAGGCTTTGTTAGAGCCATTGCTACTATTGATGCAGCACTTGCTGCCATTAGTGCCAACGCTATTAGCAGTGCTTTTACGGCCAATGTACCAGCAGGCAATGATATTGTCAATTCTTTAAACGCACTTAAAGCACGTTATGCCCTTTTTACTGGTAACAATGCACTAGCATTAACTGCCGCAAATGCAGTAGACCTAACAAAGAAGAGCACCATGAACTATGATGCTGTGAGTTTGAACCCCATTTTTGAAACTGCTACTTCTACCAACAACGTATTCCAACCAGTGGATTCTACATTTGGATTGCCTGTTGGTTTAGCTCCAGCTACCAATGATGGAAGAATTGCTTTTTACACCAGCATTAATCCAACAGTAGCTCCTAGGTTCAGAATAGCTGGTTTTGGAGTTGCTGCAGCAACTGCATTTCCAATTTATCTGCCAGGTGAAATTACCCTGATCAAGGCAGAAGCTTTTGCTAGAAACAATGACCTGACCAATGCTTTAACTGAGTTGAATAAAGTGGTTACTAAAACGGCTGCTTCTGATCCTTTTGGACTAGGAGCCAATCAGCCAGCATTAACTGGAACATTTACTCAGGCGCAATTGTTAGACCAGATCTATCGCAACCGCTGTACAGAATTATTCATGAGCGGTTTGAAATTAGAAGATATGCGCAGATTTGGAAGAGCCACTACAGAACGTAAACGCAATTTGTTTCCTTATCCTTTCCGTGAGAGGGACAATAATGCCAATACGCCAGCTGACCCAACTTTCTAATGAACTAGGTAAGATGGTATAGATTCTAAGAGGTCCTTGAAAGAGGGCCTCTTTTTTTGCTAGTATAGAAGACTGATTAGTCTTTGATAAATTGGAGGTTCCGCATAATACCAGACCATTTGCTTCTCTTAATAGGAGAGTCCTTGAAAATGGTTTTAAATGCTTCTTCTGTTAGGTCTACCCACTGGGCCGTTGAAAGGTTCAATACTTCAGGAATAGGGCTTAGGCCAGGCTCTTGGTGTTGTTTACTAAACCTATTCCAAGGACAAATGTCTTGACAACTATCACAACCAAACATCCAGTTGTCAAATTGCCCCTTCATTTGTTCAGGGATCAGTTGGTCTTTTAATTCAATGGTAAAATAGCTGATACATTTACTGCCGTCAACCACTTTGTTTTCCAATATGGCATTGGTAGGGCAAACGTCTACACACTTATGACAAGTACCGCAGTAGTCTTTGGCAAATGGATCATCATAGTGTAATTCCAAATCAACCACTAGGGTAGCAATAAAATAAAATGAGCCTTGTTCTTTGTTAATCAGGTTCCCATTTTTGCCAATCCAACCTGCCCCAGATTTTACTGCCCAAGCTCTCTCCAATACAGGAGCAGAATCTACAAAGCCCCTTCCTTGAATGCTGCCAATTTGCTGATTCAATTGCAACAAAAACTGCTTCAGTTTGGCCCTAATGACTTCATGGTAATCCTTACCATAAGCATATTTTGAAATCTTTGGCGCATCCGCTGCTTGTCTTTGCTCAGGATAATAATTCTGCAATAAGGTAATCACAGATTTGGCACCAGGCACCAATTTACGTGGGTCAATCCGCAGGTCAAAATGGTTTTCCATGTATTGCATGGACCCATTTCTATGTTGGTTTAACCATGCTTCCAATCTTCTAGCATCTTCATCCAATTGTTCCGCCTTGGCAATGCCACAATACCCAAAACCCAATGACTGGGCGGTGGTTTTAACTATGCGGGTATATTGTTCAATTTGACTCAAGTCTGCTTGGTGGTTATGACTGCAATACTAATTAAATCTTTTTACTGTAAGTGGTAACTGTATTGCTAGATTTCAGCTTGGTCTTATTTTGAGAGAATGATTAGTTCTATTATCTTTAATCTGTCTTTATTACAAATACCTGTATAAAGACGGCTCCCCCGGCAAATTGTAACTCCCTAATCTTTTTTTCGCAATCAATTTTATTAACTAGGAAGTTATGAATAGGTATTTCTTGCTGTATTTTTTGTTATCTGCTGTTCATCTAGTAAATGCACAGGATAAATCTAGTTATCAATTTAAAAAAATCACGGAAGCAGATTTTAATTGGCCAACTGGCATCACTGATTCTAGCGCTGGAGTAGTGGTACTGGCAGATGTTGGCAGAACGGAATTTGTAGGGAATGATGAGGGCGGATTTAGTCTTATATACAAAAGACATAAAAGGGTCTTAATCAGAAAATTAAGATATACATGGGAGGATGATCTGATACTGAATTTAGAAAAGGGTGATAAGGGGCCAGAGAAACTTTTATCACTTGACATTACAGACCACTATTTAGAAAATGGGGCCGTAATTGAAAAAAAATATGATACCAAAGACCAATTAAAAATCATCAATCAACAATTGGGAAACAGTATTGGAAGGTCAATTACTTATTCCCAAGATTGTATTGTTGATATTAGTTATACCATTCAATCCTTCTATGTTGCCAATTTAAGGGGTTGGAATTTTCAAACAACGGTTCCCTGTTTATACAGCGAATACAGTGTTTCAATACCGGATCTTTTTGGCTATACAACACTCCGTTTGGGTTCTATTCCACTTGAAAAAATTGTATCTGATAAACGCATGCAATCTTTTGCTGCTAAAAAATTTGCAGGTCCTGCGGGATATGAAACAGGGGGAGTTTTTCATGATGAATTATATAGTTTGAATGTATTGATGCATGATAGAAAATGGATTCTAAGAAAAGCCCCAGCAATTAATTATGATTTGAATAGTGCCACTTTATATAGTCAAGTAAATAGTGTTGAATTTCAATGGACTGAAATTAAAAATGCCAGTCAAACTCCTCAACCTGTGATAGATGGTTGGAAAACGGTTAGAGAGCGATTATTAAGTTATGAGAATTTTGGTTTAGCTTATTTAAGTGAGAATGAATGGTTAGAAGAAACTGTTGCCAAAATCACCAAAGGGCTTGTAGGGTCTGAAGAAAAAGCAAAATCCTGTTATATCTGGGTGAGAGACAATTTTAAATGTACTGACCAGTCAGAAATTTATTTGACCAATGGACACTCTTTAAAAGATATTTTTCAAAGCAAAAAAGGGTCTGTTAGTGACATCAATTTATTGCTGATTGCAATTCTGAGAAAAGCGGGAATTCAGGCCAATCCGGTTTTATTAAGTTGGAGAACTAGTGGCGCTATCTATTTTGATTACCCCATTTTGCATAAGTTCAATTACTTGATAGTGGAAGCAGATTTATTGGACAAAAAGGTTTTGCTTGATGCGGCAGAACCTTTACTGGGATTTGGTTTGCTCCAACCTGAATGTTATAATGGGCCGGCTTGGGTTATTGAAAAAGAACAAGTTCGTAAATTAAATATATCAGCGGATAATTATCTAGAAGAACAACAAACCATTGCCAACTTAAAGGTGAATGACCAAGGATTAACAGGTTCTATTTCCAAAACATATGGTATTCCTGGTTCTTTCAAAGTCAGACAAAAAATCAAGGAATCTGGTGAATTATCATTTGGTTTCTTCTTGCAAGCAGCATTGGGTAGAAAAACCAAGATGAGTGATTTAACTATTGATTCTATTCTTTTAATAGACGAACCTATAGCTATTAATTATGAGATACAAGTAAAAGCCAAGGGCGATTCCTTGGTATTTGAGCCCGTTTTTTCAGATGAATACATAGTGCCTATAAATCCAGAAAGAACTGACCCGGTAGAAATGCCCTACACCAGAAATTTGGTCTATGTGATGAACTTAGAAATTGAAAAAGGGTATCAAGTAGTGAAATTACCAAAGTCTGTTAAATACCAAATGAATGGACAGGAAGCTATTTTTGAATTTCAATGCGTTCAATCTGGACAAGCCATACAACTGCGCAGCAAAATTCAAATCATGAAGGCTAATTTTTCAGAAGAAGCCATTGGGGCCCTGCGTGACTATATTCAGTTTGTGAAACAAAAAACATACGAGCCCATTGTGATTAAGAAAATGTAATCAAATCTCTTTTGCATGCAACATATGGAAGAATCTATGTGCCACAGGCGCAATGAGTAATCCAATATTGGTAATAAAAGCTACGCCACTAAATAGGGCATAAAAAGAAGAGAAGATTTTCCCGGCCGTGGTTTCAATGGTCACTACGGGGCCCATGCCGCTTAATATCATGGATGCATTGTGAAGCGCGTCTATCCAATCCATGGGACCTAAGTATTTATAACCCACAACACCAATGAGTAAACAAATAGAAAGAAAAAAAGCGGCTAGTTTAATATTGGTATACACCCTTTTTACAAAGACTTTACGGGATGCGAGCGGTTCGTTTTTCTGCTCGTATTGGCCAAAAGCTTTCACTACGGGTTTCATTTCTGACATAGCCACAAGTTAATCATTCTAATCAACGTTTTTTGGGAATTTGTTGGTCAATAATCTCTTTGATCTGACCATACCATTCTCTTTTAGTTTCTTTAAGCAAACTATTGGTAAAGATGAGTAAGGCATAGTCTCTACTCATATCTACTAGGGGCCAAGTACCAAATAAACCGGGGCAACTTACTACGGTTGCTTTCCCATTTTCATCGGTTTCCTGAATCCATTCACCAAAGCCATAATTAAAGCCGGCAGCTACTTTAGGCGCGTATTTAATGGTGCTGCTATTGGTGCGCAAAACATGCATGGCTTCAATGCTAGCTTCACTTAATACACGTTTGCCATTAAACATACCCTTATTCAAGATCATGGACAGAAAATTCATATAATCATTGGGCGTACTCAAAGCACCACCGGATGGATTCACGGCGTCAAAACTTGAGAAGCTGGTATTGCGCATCATCAAGGGCCTAGTAATTCTTTCTTGCATCAATTGTTCAAAGCCTCTTCTGCCAACAATTTCTATAATTCTGCCAGCAATATTCAAACCCACAGAACTGTATCTAAATTCTAAACCGGGATTTGACTGAATTTCTTTTTTGGAAGCAAAATCGTTTACTTCTTCTTCCAAATTAGCAAAACCCTTTCTTTCAACAACAGACTTAAGGCTGACTGGCTCTGATTCAATTCCCGTCATATGAGAAAGACAATCACGAATAGTGATATAGCCCTTAGAATATTTGGCAAATAGGGGAATAAACTTAGCTACTTTATCGTCCAAAGAGAGTTTGCCTTGATCCACAAAACTCATGACTAATGCTGCTGTTAACCACTTGCTGCAACTGGCAATGGGAGCCTGGGTTTTAGCGGTAAATTCACCAACGGCTTTTTGATAAACTACCTTACCGTCTTTATACAACATGACCATCGCGCCGCCGCCAAGATCTTTTTTACTTGCATCCACCAATTGGTCTAGACCCGTAAAATTGTATTGTGCTTGGCTAACTTGTAAGATTGACAGAAAAATCAATCCTAGACTGACTTTTACGCAGAAATGTTGGAACTTTACAGACATAATTTCTGATTTGGTGATCCCCTGCACCCAATTAGGCGCTTAGAATGATTTTTGCGTCTAATTTACTACATGCTTCTGGCAAACGGCGGCATGAAATATAAACAATCGTTAAATAGTCCCTAGTGGACCGGAGGATAGTATATGAACATGAGCAATTACACCATTAAAGCGCAGGAAACCATTCAGGCGGCCCAGCAATTGGCATTCAATCAGGGCAACCCCAGCATTGAAACCAATCACCTGTTAAAAGTATTGGTTGCTGATTCAGAAAGTTCGGTGGCTTTTTTGCTAAAAAGAAACAATGTAAACATAGCATTTGTGGAATCCAAAATGGATGAAGCCATTGCCAAATTGCCCAAGATCTCGGGAGGCGAACCCGCACAAAATATTAGCCGAGACATGGGCAACGTCATGCTTCGTGCAACCGCAGTTCTCAAAGAATTCAAAGATGAATTTGTTAGCACCGAACATTTGCTTTTAGGGTTGTTACAAACCAATGATGATGTTTCTAAAACCCTCAAAGCAGCAGGTCTTACCGAGAAAGGTTTGATCACCGCTATCAAGGATTTACGCAAGGGCGATAGTATTAATTCTCAAACACAAGAAACCCAACTCAATTTCCTAAACAAGTTTGCCAAGAACTTGAACGATATGGCTCGTCTGGGTAAACTGGATCCAGTAATTGGAAGGGATGAAGAGATAAGAAGAACCCTGCACATCTTAACACGTAGAAGTAAGAATAACCCCATTTTGGTGGGTGAGCCTGGAGTGGGTAAGACGGCCATTGTAGAAGGTCTAGCCATGCGTATTATCAACGGAGACGTTCCTGAAAACTTGAAGTCCAAAATTATTTTCGCATTGGATATGGGACAATTAATTGCTGGTGCCAAATACAAGGGAGAATTTGAAGAGCGCTTAAAAGGCGTTGTGAAAGAAGTAACCAATAGCGATGGAGAGATTATTCTCTTTATTGATGAAATCCATACCCTCATTGGAGCTGGTGGTGGAGAAGGCGCCATGGACGCGGCCAATATTTTAAAACCTGCGCTGGCTAGGGGAGAACTCAGGGCCATTGGTGCCACTACATTGAACGAGTATCAAAAATTCTTTGAGAAAGACAAGGCACTGGAAAGAAGGTTTCAGAAAGTGATGATTGATGAGCCTAGCATGGAAGATGCTATTTCTATTTTGCGTGGGTTAAAAGATAGGTATGAAACACACCACCATGTACGCATTAAAGACGAAGCCATTATTGCGGCAGTAGAACTGTCTAGCCGATATATTACTGACCGTTTCTTACCAGACAAAGCCATTGACTTGATTGATGAGAGCGCGGCCAAACTGCGTCTAGAAATGAATTCCATGCCAGAAGAATTGGACAAGCTAGAAAGACAGATCAGGCAATTGGAAATTGAAAGAGAAGCCATTAAGCGTGAGAAAGATGAAAGTATTTTAAAAGAACTGAATATTGAAATTAGCAACCTGAGTGTAGAGCGTGATACCCTTAAAGCAAAGTGGCGTGAAGAGAAAGAATTGGTTGAGAAAATTCAAAATACCAAGGCCAATATTGAAAGCCTAAAACTAGAAGCCGAACAAGCAGAAAGAAATGGTAATTATGGTGCTGTGGCAGAAATTAGGTATGGCAAAATCAAAGAACAGGAAGCCATTATTAGAGAAACTACAGAGCTACTCAATACCCTTAGTGCCAACAGCAAGCGATTGATGAAGGAAGAAGTGGATGCGGAAGATATTGCAGACAATATTGCCAAAGCAACAGGCATTCCTGTGGCTAAAATGATGCAGAGTGAAAGAGAAAAACTCTTGCACCTAGAAGACGAATTGCATCATAGGGTAGTGGGTCAGGAAGAAGCCATAACGGCGGTGGCCGATGCTATACGCAGGAGTAGGGCAGGATTACAAGACCCCAAAAAGCCCATTGGTTCTTTTATCTTCTTAGGAACTACGGGTGTGGGTAAGACCGAGCTAGCAAAAGCCTTGGCGGAATACTTGTTTGATGACGAGAGCATGATGACAAGGATAGACATGAGTGAGTACCAAGAAAAGCATACCGTGTCTAGACTGGTGGGCGCACCTCCCGGATACGTAGGTTATGAAGAGGGCGGTCAATTAACAGAAGCGGTAAGAAGAAAGCCCTATAGTGTAGTGCTGCTAGATGAAATTGAAAAAGCCCATCCAGACGTTTGGAATATTTTATTACAGGTCTTGGACGATGGTAGGTTAACAGACAATAAGGGTAGGGTGGTGAACTTTAAAAATACCATCATCATTATGACCAGCAATATTGGTTCACATATTATTCAGGAAGCATTTGACAATGTAGACGAGGATAATATTGAAGAACTGGTAGAAAAAACCAAGGTAGAAGTGGTGAACTTATTGCGTCAAACAGTAAGACCAGAATTCTTAAATAGGGTAGACGAGATAATCATGTTCCAACCTCTGCTCAAAAAGCAGATCATGGGTATTGTGAAAATACAATTAGAGGGTTTGCGCAAATTGGTGGCCGAAAACGGCATTCAATTGCACTATAGTGATTACCTATTAGAGACTTTGGCAGAACAGGGTTATGACCCTCAATTTGGAGCCAGACCACTAAAAAGACTGGTACAGAAAATGATTGTCAATGCTTTAAGTAAGAAAATCTTGGCTGGAGAAATTGACAAAGGAAAAACAGTTTTGGTAGACGCTTTTGACGGGGTAGTAGTTTTTAGAAATGAAGACGCAGAATCTGCTATCAAAATCTAAAATTGTGTAGTTTAGGCAAATGATACAGTTCAAAGCCAAAGTGGAGCAATTTGGAGACATGGGTGAAAAAACCGGCTGGACCTATATTTTAATACCCGCCGCTCTAGCACAAGAATTGTATCCAGGTAATAAAAAATCCTTTAGGGTAAAGGGGAAACTAGACAATTGGGCATTTGAACAATTGGCCCTGATTCCCATGGGGGAGGGAGATTTTATTCTAGCATTGAATACCCAGATTAGAAAGCAGATCAAAAAAAATAAAGGGGCAACCCTAGCAGTAAAAATGGCCCGGGACACCAAACCCGTGGCCATTTCTGCTGATTTATTGGCCTGTTTGGAAGACGAGCCCAGGGCCAAAGCCTATTTTGACAAGTTACCCGGCTCACACAAACTGTATTATAGCCGTTGGATAGAAAGCGCCAAAACCGATGAAACCACGGGTAGGCGCATTGCCAAAGCCATTACCGCGCTTAGCCGAGAAATGGGTTATGGAGAAATGATCCGGGATGAAAAGCAACAAAATGACCTGCTAGGCAAATAATTCAAGCCGGAATAATTCCCCAAAAAAATCTACAGAATAATAACTTACTAATAGGTAAGTTTTCCTAATTTTAAGGCGTGAGTGCTAGGAATACCGATACCAAGGAAGAGATATTGCGCATTGGCAAACAGTTGATTCAGTTCTATGGATACAACGCTTTTAGCTACGCCGATATCTCAAGAGAGCTGAATGTGAAAAATGCAGCCGTGCATTATCATTTTAGAGGTAAGGAAGACCTACTCATGGCACTGATTCAGAACTATATTGATAATTACCAATTATTGGCCCAGCAGCTAAAAGCATCTAACCTAAAAGCTATTGGAAAGCTGGACAAATTTATTGAACGCTATAGCATGCTTTGCGAAACCAATAGTATCTGTATAATTGGATCCATTGCTTCTGATTTTAATACATTGCCCAATTCTGTAAAAGAGAAGGTAACCGAGTTGATAAATCTGGTGATGAGTTTAGTAGAACAAACCCTATCAGAAGGTAAACGCAAAGGCGAGTTGGCATTCACAGAAGTTGCCCGTACGCAGGCGCTCTTGTTGATGACCAATTTGGCTGCAGGCGTACAATTGGCAAGGATCTCAGGCAAGAAAGATTATGAAGCCATTAGAAAAGCCATTATTAGACAGGTGAAAGTGTGATTTTTTTTGCCCGTAATACTTACTTACTAGTAAGGTAGTGAAAAGTGAAGAGTGAAGAATGTAAGAAGAAAGTGAAAAGTGAAGAGATAAGAGTGAAGAGAGGAAGAAGAAAGTGAAGAGATAAGAGTGAAGAGTGAAGAATGAGAGGAACGTTAAGAAAGAAGTGGAGCATAGGAAGAGATGAAAAATATTTAATAAAACCAATACCCAATAACAAATAACAAACAACAACTATGAAAAAAGTAATCGCAATGTTCGCAATCCTAGCCCTAGTAGGGTTAGAAGCCATTTCTCAAGTTTCAGCTGGTTTTCAAAAAACCACTATTACCCTAGCCAATAATCAACAAGTAGAAGGCGCTATTAAAGAAGGGGGAATTGCAAAAGGAACCGTACAATTTGTAGCAGCCAGTGGTTCTAAGAAGAGCTATTCTGCAGCTGAACTAAATGCCTTAACCGTAAATGGAGAAACTTACTTGGCTTTGTCTAATGACTTTTACAAAGTATTGGTGAATGGTAAAGCTTCTTTGTTACAAAAGCAATCAGACAATAGTGGTAAAATGATTTTCAATGGTTCTGAAGCCAGCGTTGCTACTACCACTGAAGGAAAGATTGGAGAATGGTACCTACTCAATACCGCTACAGGGGATCTGCATTTATTAGGCAAAAAGAATTTTGATACCGTACTTGTAAATGCTTTGACTGATTGTCCTGCTTTTTTAGCAGACCTAAAAGCCAAGACATTTGCTTATGATCAACTAGCTCAAGCTATTGGAAAGTACAATCAGTGTAAATAAACTATAGCGTTAGCTTCTATTTTCCCCCGTTGAAAAAATCCCCGATTCGGGGATTTTTTTATGCCTCAAGTTTTTAAAGATGGTTTCAGCCACTAAATAAGAATGGCTAACTTTAGCAAAATTGCCATCATGAACAAATCCCTATTAACTGTCTTAGCAATTGGCTTATGGGCTAGTGTTCAGTCTCAATCCATTTCAAGACCCACCAGCGTATTTGAAGAATCCTATGGGCAGGATGGTAAGCCCATGACAGGAAAGGTAAAACTAGTAGAGGGTTCTCCCATGTTTCAGGAAAAATGGTTTGAAGGCAAAGTGGTCTTGACCAAGGGAAAAGAATTTACAGATGCGCAATTTCAATTTAACCTAGCCACCCAACAATTGTTTTTCAAAAAAGATAGTACGGTATTTGCTTTTACCGAGCCCCTGGTTTCCTTTACATTACAACAACAGCAAAAAGGGGTAGCACAATCCTTTCAGTTTAAAAATGGCTATCCTGCAATTGGTAAATGGGGATCCAATTGCATTTATCAAGTATTGGTAGATGGTGCCAAACTGCAATTATTAAAGTTAGAAGAAAAGAAAGAGCAGGAACAATACGTCTATAACCAACCAGCAAAATGGGTGTACAAATCTCAAGTTTCCTGGTATGCTTTCCTGCCAGCTACCAGAGAAATCAGAGAAGTGAAAAATAACCTAGCAGAATTAACCAAAATCCTTCCTGAATTTGAAGCAGGAATCCAAGGATTTGCAGCCAATAAAAAAGGGAAAAAGCTGGATGAACCAACCCTTTCCCTTTTGTTTGAATCACTTAATAAATAAGCCTAGAGTTCTGAATATTCGGTAGCGTGACAAAGAATGGTTTCATTGCGTTGAACCGTATTCTTGTACTCGGCCATGCCAGATAAGGTTTTCCATTCTGGATCAGCACTAAAGGTTTTCCAATGTGCATTGCGGTCATCCATATTGTTAAAGCTGGTCATATACATCAGGTTGGGCATTCTAGCTCCCGCCAATACTTCACCATAAAAAATGGCATTAAAGTTTAGACGAATAAACAAAGCCACTTCTCCACCTTCATTAAACATGGATACTTTTTTGCGATACATTTTTTCTGTAGGGCCTTCATAGGATCTTAATTCATAGACCCTTTCAGCTGCGGTACCCGTAATCTTAGGAGCAGCAAAATCAGGCATTTGTTCGTATGCTTTTAATAAGATAGCTTCTTTTCTAACAAAAGGTGTTTGATTATAGGGTGCGTCTATATAAGCAGCGCCATCTTTCAAGTGCTGCTCATCTTTCCAAATGGCAACATCGGTTTTGTCAATTTGGTCAATGGTCTTAAAAGGAATAAAGACAAAGATTTTTTTATCAGCAGCCGTGTCATTGGCAATGGGTTTGAATACACCCACTTTGGCTATACCGGCGCGGTGTAAAGCTGGAATCAATGCGCTTTGTAAATATTGGTCAACCACAGCCATTTGTTGCGCATTGGCAACATGATACACGGTTATTTGATAATAAGCTCTTTTGGGTTTAAAAGCATTTGCCATGGAACTAAATAATACCAAAGCAGTAATGAGGGCAAGCGAAATTTTCTTCATGTTTCCAATTTTCTCAAAGTTAAGCAAATGATGAATTGTAATTTCTTTAACGTATTTGGGCATTGGAATTGCGTCAAAGGCAGGGTGTTGCTTAAGGAAAAAGTTTTTTTAGCCTTTAACAATCTCTTAATACACAAACAGAAAACGGACTGACTCTCTATTATTGAAAGCAGCAATGACAACTAAAATAAACGAATGGAGCATCTATACGCTAAACCAATTATGATTATGAAAAACAGAAACATCCTCTCCTTTGCCTCTTTGTTGGCTATTGCCGTTGTACTTTTTGCAACCGCATGTAACAAAAGTAATTCATCAGAAAATGCGGGTACTCAAACCCTAGCTTTGTATCTAACAGATGGTCCCGGTCTATTTGACAAAGTGTTAGTAGACATTAAATCTGTAAAAGTATTGGTAGACACTACCAAGGATACACGCAAACATGATGATTGTGACTTTGACCGTTTGGGTTCTAATGACCGCAAGAATGATAGCGGTTTTGTTTGGACCGATATTGGCATCAAAGCCGGCATCTATGACCTATTGCAATTGCGTAATGGAACAGATACCTTGCTTGCTCAAACCACTATTCCAAAAGGAGCTATCCGTCTGATCAAGATTGAATTGGGCACCAATAATTCCTTGGTAAAAGACAGCATTAGTTATCCAGTAAGCCTGCCTGCTAATGCCAACAATTATGTATTGATTAAAACAAAAGGACACGAGTATGATGAGTACTTGCCTGGTCAAAACAGAATTTGGTTAGACTTTGACGTAGCACGTTCTATTGTTCAGGAAAGAAACGGTCAGTTCTACTTGCGTCCCGTATTCCACTTCTTTACCAAGAAAAAATCGGGCAATATTGTAGGTAAAATAGCCAATCAAAAAGACGCACTAGCCGTGGTAACCATTTACAATGCTACCGATACAGCTTATGCACTGCCCACAAGAGAAGGATACTTTAGCGTAAGGTCTTTGAAAGACGGTACTTATAGTGTCTTGATCAATGCCACAAGTCCTTATATTGACACCACCATCAATAATGTAGTTGTAGCAGCTCCAAAGGAAACATCCTTGGGTGTGATTACACTAAAAAAATAATTCTGGCGATCATTTGGTGAAAGGGGGAGCAGTGCTTCCCCTTTTTTTGTTGAAATCATGGTATCTTACGGGTATGGAAAACAATACCTTCTTGCTCTATGGAGCCAATGGCTATACTGGAAGATTAATTGCAGATTTGGCTAGAGAATACGGACTAAGACCCATCTTGGCGGGTAGAAATGCTACAGCCATAAAAGCACAAGCAGACCAATTGGGTTTGGATTATCGGGTTTTTGACTTGAATGATCAACGCAGTTTAGAAAATGCCTTACTAGGAGTGCCACTAGTCTTACACGCAGCGGGCCCTTTTTTCAGAACCTATAAAAAAATGGTACAAGCCTGTTTGGCTACCAATACCCATTACCTAGACATTACGGGAGAGATTGGCGTATTTGAAGGCGTTAAAAGAATGAATGACCTAGCCCTAAAAGCGGGTTTGCTACTCATGCCCGGTGTAGGTTTTGACGTGGTGCCAACGGATTGTATGGCGGCATTTTTAAAACAGCAGCAACCAGACGCCACGCATTTAAAACTGGCATTTGCTACCATTGGCGGAAAACTATCACATGGTACATCCATGACCATGGCCGAGGGTTTGGGAGAAGGCGGTGCAGCAAGAATCAATGGCAAAATCACCAAACAAGCATTGGGTAAAAAAGGCATGTGGGTAGATTTTGGCAAAAAGAAATTGTTTACCATGACCATACCTTGGGGCGATGTCTCAACCGCGTTTGTAACCACAGGTATTCCCAATATTGAAACCTATACTACTGTAGCACCCAAACAATTCAAGATCTTAAAATGGCAGTTTTTGTTTAACTGGGCATTGCGCACCAATATGGTTCGCAATTATATCAAAAAACAAATTGCCCAAAAACCAGCTGGTCCATCAGCAGAAATTAGAGAAACCGCCAATAGTTATATCTGGGGTCAGGTACAAAATGCTACTGGAGAAAAGAAAACAGCCAGATTGGTTTGTCCTGAAGGATATAAATTAACAGCCATCAGCAGTTTAATCATTGCAAAAAAAGTCTTGGAAGGAAATTTTAAACCAGGCTATCAAACCCCTGCTGGATTATATGGTTCAGACCTGGTCTTGGAGATTCCTGGTGTAATTAGAACATTAATTCAAGATTAAATTTCTTTGGCTGTTTAAAAAAAACAGCAACTTTGGCTCACTTAAACCAAGCAAACTAACATGTCCACTAATAGGAAAGCCGCCATTGGATTTATTTTTGTTACCCTTTTAATTGACGTAACAGGATTTGGGGTAATCATACCCGTGATGCCCAAATTAATTGAAGACTTGCTAGGTACTCATGATGTTAGTAAGGCATCGCAATATGGCGGATGGCTCACATTTGCATATGCATTTATGCAGTTTCTCTGCGCTCCCATTTTGGGAAACCTAAGTGACAAATACGGCAGAAGACCCGTGTTATTATTCTCCTTATTTGGGTTTGGCATTGACTATATATTTCTCTCTTTTGCACCAACCATCTGGTGGTTATTTGTAGGAAGACTAATTGCAGGGATTACAGGAGCCAGCTTTACCACCGCATCGGCCTATATAGCAGATATTAGCACCCCAGAAAACCGAGCACAGAATTTTGGAATGGTAGGAGCCGCATTTGGACTGGGCTTTATCCTAGGCCCCATGATTGGAGGTTTGTTGGGAGAGTTTGGCGCTAGAATTCCCTTTTTTGTAGCTGCAGGTTTGGCTTTGACCAACTGGCTATATGGATATTTTGTGTTGCCTGAATCTTTGAGCAAAGAAAATAGAAGGTCATTTGAATGGAGAAGGGCCAATCCTTTGGGATCACTCATGCAATTGAAGAAATACCCAGCCGTGGGAGAGTTAGTTGCGTCCCTGGTACTAGTCTATATTGCCGCTCACGCCGTACAAAGCAATTGGAGCTTTTTTAATATTGAAAAATTTCATTGGACGCCCAAGATGATTGGGATTTCACTGGGCTTGGTAGGATTATTAGTAGGAGGAGTACAAGGTGGATTGGTACGCGTAATTAACCCCAAAATTGGAAATGAGAAAAGCGTCTATTTTGGACTAGCACTTTATGCATTGGGATTACTACTCTTTGCCTTTGCTTCAGAAAGTTGGATGATGTTTGTGTTCTTGATTCCTTATTGCTTAGGTGGAATCTGTGGACCAGCATTGCAAGCCATTATTTCTGGTCATGTACCGGCCAATGAACAAGGAGAATTGCAAGGAGCTCTCACTAGTTTAATGAGTGTAACTTCCATTATTGGCCCCATTGTCATGACAGGTTCTTTTGCCTATTTTACAGGACCCAATAAACCATTTTATTTTCCAGGGATTTCCTTTTTAATTGGCGCGGTCTGTATGTTAATTGCTGCAGTGCTTGCATATCATGCACTAAAATCAGAAGCAACAACGGAATCAACTGCTGAAGTAAAATAGTTAGTAAAGTTCAACCACCAATTCAATTTCAACAGCCATATTATTGGGTAGGGCATTGGTGCCAATAGAAGACCTAGCGTGTTTGCCCTTGTCTCCAAATACAGCTACCATAAGATCGGAACAGCCATTTAATACCTTGGGTTGATCTATAAATCCGTCTACACAATTTACCCAGCCTACTATTTTTACAATGCGTTTGATCTTGCTTAAATCGCCAACGGCAGCAGTTAAAGTGGCCAATAAATTAATACCAGTTTGTTTAGCTGCTTCCATACCTTGTTCTAAACTTAATGACTGCCCAAGCTTACCCGTGATATAGGTTCCGTCTGTTTTGGAAGGACCATGACCAGAAACAAAAATCAGTTTATCTGTTTGTACCCATTTTACATAATTGGCAATGGGGGTACTGGGTTTGGGTAACACAATGCCTAGCTTTTGTAAATTTTCAGAGGGGCTTTGGGCCCAAGCAATGCTAGTACAAAAAACAAAAAAAAATAAAAATTTGAAACGCATTAAGCAGTTTTTTGATGTTGTTTAAAATACTGGTAACGAAAATATCCGGCTACCAAAATCACTAACATGCAAATTTCTGAAAACGCTTTTTCAGCGTCTATCCAATCCGTTGGTCTGTCTTTTAACAAGGGGTCCATTAAAAGGCCATGCACCAAGAACAAACAGGCCGTGGCATAAGAAACCAAGTGCAGGTTTTTCCAAAAACGGAATCCCATTTTCTTTCTAACGGAATCTAGTGAAGTGATCACGGTAATGATTAATGCATACAAAGAAATCACACCCATTAAGACTATCCATTCTTGTTTGGGCGATGTTAATGGGAAGAACAATTGCTGCCAACCAAAGCCTGCTTCCTTGTCTAAAAAAAGGATGATGGGGTGTAATAATGCCAAGCAAAGGGCCAGATAAGCCGTCCAATTATGCAGGTCTTTTAAAGACAATTGTTGCAATTTTGGAGGAAGCTTTTTCCAATAGGGATTTTGTTTGTAGGCGGTACTGAGTAACATGCCCAACAAAAAATTAAAGGTTAAAACACCTGTGGCTGCAAGACCAAGCCCTGCGGATAGATCTAAAAAACTAAGTTCAAACATAGAATTGAAGTTAGGAATTTAACATTTCATAACAAGCTGAAGGGTAGCCGTTTATCACATAAGTTCCAGATTTATTAGGTAGCTAGTCATTTAAGGACTACTTTTGCAGTTCATTATTTATTTTACAAATTTTACAATGGACACAAAAATTCAAGGAACTGTGAAGTTCTTTAACGAAGAAAAAGGATTCGGCTTTATTAAGCACGACAATTCTAACAAAGAAACTTTCGTACATGCAAACGGTTTGATCGATCAGATCGAAGCTAATGACAAAGTTGAGTTTGATGTACAAGAAGGACGTAAAGGCCTAAACGCCGTGAACGTTAAACGTATTAGCTAATACTAACTTTCTTTATCAACATAAGGCCATTCCCAACGGAATGGCCTTTTTCATTTCCCATGCCCCAAAGCCTCTCATAAATGCTATATTTGCCGGATTAATTTTTAGCTATGGCAACACTCATGCAACAATTGGAAGAGACAGTTCAGTTTATCAGGTCTAAAACCCAAACCCAAACCAAGGTGGGAATCATTTTGGGTAGTGGATTGGGCAATTTGGCCAACCAAATTCAAGCCGATTTGGAAATCCCTTACGGAGAAATCCCCCATTTTCCGGTTAGTACCGTAGAAGGACACAAGGGCCGCTTGATTTTTGGACAACTGGGTGGCAAGCAAGTGTTGGTAATGGCGGGCCGATTCCATTTTTATGAAGGTTATACCGCCCAGCAAGTGGCTTATCCGGTGAGGGTGATGCGCATGCTAGGGGTTGAAACCCTATTACTGTCCAATGCCGCTGGTGGGGTACAGGATAAAATGCAGGTAGGTGATTTGATGATCATCAATGACCATATTAGTCTGTTCACCATTAATCCGCTCTTGGGTAAGAACGAAGACGCATTGGGAACCAGGTTTCCAGATATGAGCGAGCCTTATAGCAAGGACCTGATTCAAAAAGTACATGGTATTGCAGCTGTAAATAATATTACCCTAAAACAGGGTGTTTATTTGGGTGTAACTGGACCCACTTTTGAAACTAGGGCAGAGTATAGACTCATTCACGCATTGGGTGGAGACGCCGTAGGCATGAGCACCGTACAAGAAACCATTGCCGCCAAACACTGTGGCATGGACGTTTTTGCCATTAGCGTGATCACAGATATTGGCATCCGCGAAGAAGAAAATACCATTACACACGAAGAGGTTTTGCAGGCAGCTAAAGATGCTGAACCCAAATTAACATTGTTGTTTAGTGAATTGGTAGCAAGTTTGTAAAAACAATCAGGGCTGATGCGTTTAAAAAAATGGTATACATATTTGGGTTTGTGTTTGCTTCTAGCAATGACACAGGGAGCTTTGATGGCCCAACCCAACCGTACGCTGAACGCCAATTCCATGAGCCGGTCCAGCACCAATACAGACCAATATAGTTTTGACAATCAGGGTAGGGCAGTAAAAAAAGATACCAAGAACGATAGCTTACAACACAGAGATAAATACGCTGATTCCATTACCATTTATTATAGGTATTACGATAGTACGCGCAATAGAATCTTGGATTCTTCAGTGAGTGATTTTTACAATCGCTATCCGCTTGCGGCCAATTATCATACCCTTGGAAATTATGGAGGAGCAGCACAGTCTTATTTTTTTAATCCCGTGCTCAAAGCAGGATGGGACCCGGGTTTGCACCAATATGATCCCTATAAGTTTACCCACGAGAATACCCGATTTTTTTCTACCACTAGACCCTATACAGAGCTGACTTATTTGTTGGGATCAAAGGCAGAGCAACTAATCAATGTTTTGCTCACCCAAAACAAGAAAAGCAATTTCAATTATAGTTTTGAATATAGGTTTAGCTCAGCACCAGGTTATTTAAAAACACAGAATAACTCACACAACAATTTCCGCATCACTTTACACTACCAAGGTAGGGCCAAACAGTATGAGGCGTTTTTTGTGTTCCTTTCTAACAAAGCAGCTGCTTCAGAAAATGGCGGTTTGCAAGATCCCAAAGGTTTGGAAACACTGGCATTGAATGATCCCTATGAGCTAGAAACCAGACTGGGTAGGGCAGGAGCCGCTTCTAGGAATCCCTTTAATACCACAGTGAATACAGGAAACACTTATAAAGAATCCAGTTTTTTATATAGGCATCACTATGATTTGGGTAAAAAAGATTCTACTGTAACAGATAGCATTGTCTACCATATATTTTATCCCAGATTTAGAATTGAGCATACCTTCAAATACGCCAGCAACCAATATGGCTTTAGTGATAATGCGGTGGATACGGCCAATTATAGAAAGTATATGGGTATCAACTTTACCACAAATGTCACTGGTTTAAGTTTTGCAGACAAATGGAAAGAGATTAACAATGAATTTGCCCTCTATTCATTTCCAGACAAAAACAACCAGAGCCAGTTTTTAAAATTGGGTGTGGCCATGCAAAATCTGACTGCTAGTTTTTCTGATACTACCGGTACGCATGGATTTTATAATCTAAGCGCATTAGGAGAATATAGAAATAGAACCAAGAACCAGAAATGGGATTTAGAAGCCAATGGCCAATTATGGATCAATGGTTTGAATGCAGGAGACTACAGTGCTTATATTAGCATGAAAAGAGAATTGGGGCGTAAAGTGGGTTATTTGAATCTAGGTTTTCAGAACGTAAATAGATCCCCAAGTTTTAACCTCAATAACCTTAGTAATTACTATCCCCTGAATACACCTACAGGGTTTAATAAAGAAAACTACCTACGCTTTTTTGCACACTATGGGAATCCCAAAATTGGCTGGGGCTTGCACGCGGAATATTTTGCCGTGAGCAATTATATTTATTACGATGATTTTTTCTCAGCCAAGCAAGAAGCCACCCTTTTCAATGTCTTGCACATAAGTGCCGATAAGAAGTTCAAACTGGCCCGTCACTGGAACTGGTATACAGAAATTCACTTACAACAAACCACAGGTGGTCCACCAGTCAATATCCCCTTCTTTTATACCAGAAATAGGGTAGCTTTTGAAGGCAATTTCTTTACCAATCTCTTTATCAGTACTGGGGTAGAAGTCAAGTACCATAGCCCTTATAAGGCCGACAATTATTCTCCTTTAATGGGGCAGTTCTTCTATCAGAACAGTTATACGGTCAATAATAGACCCGAAGTGGCCGCTTATTTGAACTTTAGAATCAAGAGCTTTAAGTCCTTTATCAGGCTAGAAAACCTCAATACCATTAACCCATCTAATGGGTTTGCCTTTGACAAACGCAATTTTTTTGCGGAAAACTACGCTGCATCAGGCATCTGGACCCGTTTTGGGGTTTGGTGGAATTTTGTTAATTAATCTTAACTTTTTTTTAATCTTTTTTTAAGAGACTAAAATTTTAGTATATTGGGATGCATTTTAGACCCCCAATGATTGATGAACGCACCCCTACATAGGAATTTCTATGCGCATGCTTGCGCGATGGTGCTGTTCATGGTATTAACCTTATCCAGTAGCGCACAAATGATTCAAGGTAAAGTAGTCAATAGCTTTACCAAGGAACCCGTGTCATTTGCATCTGTGTATTGGAAAGTGGCTAATCAAGGTTGCATCACGGATAGTTTGGGATCATTCCAACTCAAACCTTCTCCATTTGCTATTGATACCATTGTGGTCAATTATGTAGGATTTGAAAAAATGCTGCATCCTTATACTGCTCAGAAAAATCCAACACCCATTACCCTGTTTTTGAGTGAAACAAAAATTAGCGAAGGCGCTACCGTAAAAACCAAATTCAACAAAGGACTTAGATGGTGGAGAGCCATAGTGGCTAACAAACCCAAGAACAATCCCTATAGGTTTGACAACTATGCGTATGAGTTGTACAACAAAATGGAATTTGACCTAACCAATTTTGATAAAAAGAGTTTGCAGGATAAAAAGGCCCTCAAACCCTTTGGCTTTATTTTGAAAAATATTGATAGCATCACTGACGCCAAACCTTTTTTACCAGTTTATATTACTGAAGCCCTGAGTGAATTCCAATACAGCAACAATCCATACAAAGTAAGAGAGACTATTAAAGCAGTACAAACTTCGGGCATCAAGAATGAGACCGTGATGCAGTTTATTGGGGGCGTTACGCAAAAAGTGAATAGCTACGGCAATTACATGACTTTGTTTGGAAAGGAATTTATTAGTCCGCTGAGCGATATAGCCGACCGATATTACAATTTTAAAGGGGCCGATACACAGACCATTAACCAACAGAAATACTTCCACTTATTCTTTACACCCAAGCAAGAAGGAAGCAATACTTTTTCTGGCGATTGTTGGATTCATGCCAAGACCTGGGCCATTCAAAAAATTAACCTTACCGCATCGGCCACAGCCGATATCAATTTTGTAAACCGCTTGAGTGTGGTACAGGAATTTGCTAAAACAGGTGATAGTAGTTGGATGTTTTACAAAGACAAAGTAGTAGTAGATATGTCACCCTTTGGTAAGGGGAAATTTAGCTTTATTGGCCGCAGAACCAGCACCTATAAAGACATTCAAGTTGACCAACCCGCTACCCTAGCAACCTTGTCTAAAAGCAATAGATTATCAGAAATAATCATTTCAGATTCTGCCAAACAGCAATCCAAAAACTATTGGAAGGGTATGCGTCATGAAGACCTGAGTAGCAATGAGCTAAAGGTTTATCAGATGATTGATACCCTCAAACAGATGCCAGCTTTTCAGTCTATGAAAAACAAAGTGGAGTTTATTCTAGACGGGCATAAGAAATTTGGTAAGATAGAAATTGGTCCTTGGTACAAATGGGTCAGCTCTAACCAACACGAGGGTTTGCGTCTGCGTTTTGATCTGGGTACTACGGAAAAATTTAGCAAGCAATTAAGACTCTATGGCTATGCAGCGTATGGATTTAAAGACGGGATCTGGAAGGGTAAGGGTGGATTCAATTACAAACTACCCAATAAAAGCGGGGTGTCATTTGGTGCCAGTTATACAGACGATTTAGACAATGGACATATCCGATTTATAGACGATGAAAATATTACGGTAGACAATATGTTTAACCGCTTGTTACGCAGAAAGGGCTTGGTGCAAAAGTTCTTGGGCATGAAAGAACTAAGAAGCTCTGTAACCAAAGATTTTGGCAACAATATGTCTGTCAAATTCCAGTTCAAACATAGCCAATTTGAAACCTTTAATCCCTTGCCACATAGCCGCATGTTTTCTAATAGAGACATGAACGTACTCAATTCAGAATTGGGACTCAAGTTCCGTTTTGCGCCTGGAGAAAAAGTAATTGAAGGAGCCAGAAGAGACTTTAAATTGAAAACCCATTTACCTGTAATGGAACTGGAATTGGCAGCAGGCATTCCCAATTTAATGAACAGTGAATACCAGTATCAAAAGGTAGGGGCCTATCTCTCACAGAAATTCCGGATCAAACGCTGGGGACAGATTGACTATATGGTCTATGGGGGTAAATACTTTGGCAATGGTATTCCATTTATGCTCTTAGAAGTACACCCAGGTAATGAGATTTATTATTACAACAAAAACAGTTTTAACCTCATGAACCGATTTGAGTATATCTCGGATCATTATGTAGGTTTTAATATTGAACACAATTTTGAGAAAAAATTATTCAATCTCATTCCTTTTATGCGCAAAACAAAAATGCGTCAGTTCTGGAATTTGAAAACCGTTTGGGGAGATTTGAGTCAGCAGAACAGGGGCATTAACCGCGCAGACTTTAGTGTCTATTATTTAAAAAGATTGCGTGAAAATTATTATACGGAATTGGGAACAGGCATTGATAATATCTTCCACTTTTTCCGCATTGATTTTGTATGGCGTTTGGCACTCAATAGTCAATTGCCACAACCACCATCTTTCAAAAGCCAGACCCAAGATTTTGCCGTCTTTGGTAGCTTTAAATTGCAGTTATAATCAGTCTTTTGATGCTGGAATAATGAATCAATCAGAAGGGTAAAGTGCATCTACAATAGCGGTCTATTGCTCAAAATAAGCCAACGAACCACCCACCCATTCCTTGTCTTTGTTGTATCTAACACCAATCATTTTACCCTTGCTCAAACGCGCCAAATTATTGGTAGCAACAGGTCTGGCTTCACCATCTTTCCAGAAGTAGAAAATCCGAATCTCCGCCTTGGCACCACCATCGGGGGTTTCAATCACGTCTGCGTATTTAACCTTGCGTTGTAAGATCCAATTCTCAGGGTCCTTAATGGCGCTCAAGTCTTCTGGTTGAATATCTATGACAACACCTTGACCTGCAAAAGAGAACAGCGGTTTGAGTACATAGTTTTCTAAGTCCGTTGGTAACTGAACTATCTCATTTAAGAACCTAGTGCTAGGCACATAGGGATGTTGAATAAAGGGCAGGGTATGTTTGCTGATTCTATAAAACCAATTGGGATGAGGTACCCATTCTACATTGAGTGGGTCTAACAACAACTTACCCTTGGCTTGGATCTCGGGGCTCTGTTGTTGCAGGTCATCAAAAATGATGCGGTTATAAATGCGGTGAATGGGTGTTTTAATACCATCACGTAAGTAAAACAGATCCATGCCTTCTTGGATGAGTTCTGTTAAGCAAACAATGGGAATGCCTGTTACTTGAGCCGTGCAATAAAAATCAATCTTGGTTTTTTGTTGGTGCGGCAGAATTTCTAAGAGCACCACATTTTCTGCAGCGTGATTACCCAAAATAATTTCTTTGAGTAAGCTAGCATAAGTCTCAGCGTTATATCCGTTCAAATAACAGCTATAGTGCTCTGGAATGGAGAAATGTTTTCTGGTAATTTGATCCTGAAAAATCTGATACCCAAATAGGGTAGGAAAGCCCTGCATTTCTATTAACTGTGGTTCTAGTTCTCCTGCTGCATTTTCACAAATTCCAAAGTCAAAAGCTATAAAATGGGAATGCCCTGTTTCATTGGGAACGTTCACATTGGCAGGAATAGCCATAGCGGATTTTGCCATAAAATCAGGTTGGCAAATCACGTCTACAATGGTCTCACAAGCATCCAATACTTTTTCCTTAAAACCCTTGTTGATAAAGACCGGAGTTTCTGCTACCCTAAATTCCAATGCGCCGGGATGCAGGTTATTTAAATCATGCAAATAAGCTTGATAAGCTGCAGGACTAAATGCTTGGTTATAGGCTTTGCGTATAGCAGGTACCATGGTCTAGGGTTTAGGCTTTAGGCTTCTTCTAATTCTCCAACAGCAAGATTTAGAAAATTAGGAAGAATATGTTGATAGGTCCACATGATTTTTTCTGGGTCTTGTAATTGCTCTACCATGCTCTTCCATTTGGCTTCGCCATGGTTCTCAATCACACCCGCTTTTTTGTCTTCTCTTTGAAGATACATACTCATACCAATAGCATCTGCTTCTGGGTGAAACTGCGTACCAATAAACTGGTCTGAAAAACGAATGCTCATAATAGCGCGTTCATAAGGCACATGAGGCCGGTGCTTCTCAATGGCCAAGATCTTGGCACCCATCTCGCGCAAGCGTTTGTGATTGGGTGTAATCACTTGATAGTCCCTGCTATCTACGGCGTAGAAAGGATCACGCATGCCATTTAAAACAGATTCCAATTCCCCATCGTGCAAACGATGAATGGGGAATACCCCAAAAGAAGTGGACTTGCGTTTGCAAACCACCCCCACACCATAAAAACGGCAGGCCAATTGAAAACTATGACAGATAAAGAATACGTGCTTTTTAACGGCATTGGCTGCATCCTTATTCCACTGATCCATTTGTCCCAACCATTGCATATAGAGGTTATCCCAAGCTTCACCTTCCGTGTCTAATGGAGAGCCAGGCCCGCCACTAGAAATATAGACGTCAAAACTGGTATCGGGAACCGTTAATTCTTGGCGCACATTAAACACCTGATAAGAATATGTATAGTCATGCTGGTGAGCCCATTCACGTACAATCTCCTCAATACAACGCATACCCTGATTGGCATGACCATCATACAAATCCAGTACGGCTATCTTAATCTCTTTTCTTTCCATCCAACTCATGGGCGCAAAAATAAAAAATCATCGGTAACAGGCGGCTATTGCTTATGCCCATTACCGATGATCCTGTGTATAAAAACCTATAGATAACTCAAATTGGTCTTTGGAGTCAGTACCAACAAAGTCTCATACATGAGCTTGATGGTCTCTTCAATATCGTTTTTATGCAACATTTCTACCGTGGTATGCATATAGCGTAACGGTATGGAAATGAGCACAGAAGGGCATCCGTCATTGGCATAGGCAAAGCTATCCGTATCGGTTCCGGTACTGCGGCTCAGCGTGCGCAATTGCACGGGAATCTTCTTTTTCTCGGCCACATCCTGCACCAATTGCAATAATTTGTTATGAATAGCAGGGGCATAAGCCAGGGATGGTCCCTTACCACACTGAATATCACCTTCTACAATCTTGCTGATCATAGGCGTGCTGGTATCATGGGTAACATCGGTAATAATGGCCACATTGGGTTTGATTCTGCGGGCAATCATTTCTGCACCACGCAACCCAATTTCTTCCTGCACCGCATTTACCACATACAAACCAAAGGGCAGGGTCTTTTTATTTTCTTTGAGCAAACGAGCTACTTCTGCAATCATAAAACCACCAACGCGGTTATCAAATGCACGGCCAATTAAAAAGTCATGTGCCAGTTCATCATACCCATCGGCATAAGTAACTACCGCACCAATATGAATACCCAATGCTTCTGCTTCTTTCTTGGTTCTAGCACCACAGTCCAGACAAAGGTTCTCCACTTTTGGTTGTGGTTCTTTCTGATCAGGGTTGCTATAACGGGTATGGATAGCAGGCCATCCAAATACGGCTTTTACCGCACCCTTCTTACCATGAATCAAGACACGCATACTTGGCGCAATCTGGTGATCCACGCCACCATTGCGTTTTAGGTAAATCAAACCCTCAGCATTTATATAATTCACAAACCAGCTAATCTCATCAGCATGCGCTTCAATCACCACTTTAAAAGGCGCATCTGGATTAATCACACCCACGGCCGTTCCATAAGGATCCGTAAACGTGGTGTCTACATAGGGTTTCACGTATTCCAACCAAAGCTTCTGACCACCGGTTTCAAAACCCACCGGGGAAGCCGTGTTGATATAGTTTTTCAAAAACGCCATATTGGTCTCACCCAAAATAGACTTACTGGTTTTCTTTTCTTTCTTCTCAATTTTTGCCTTAGCCATAATATCAATTTAAAAATAACATGCCTATAATACCACAGGCCGCTTTTACAAGCATAAGCCCGTCAATGATTGCAAGATAGTAGAGAATGCTTTTACGACGTTGCATTGACCAACTAACAATTATCAACAAAACAAAGGGGATGCTGTTAATGAGGATTCTTTCCCAACCCAAATGCCGGTAAAAAGTAAAGCGTAAAAAGGCCAGAAACCCCAATATGGCCATGGGTAAAATAATCCCAAACAAGGTCTTGCGCAACCCAAACCGCACCACAAAAGTCTTCAGCGCCGCATTATGATCCGCTGCATAATCCTTGATGTCAAAGAGAATGCAAAGGATGCTGATAAACACAAAATTCTTGACAAAAAATAACCATCCAATCAGGTCCGGGCCGTAGTGCTGACCCGTTTCCAATGCCTGAAAGAGTAGGGGATAGATGGTCACTACTCCCGCCCAAATCAAGCCAATGATAAAGGGTTTAAGCAGCCCCAAATTCCGCAGGTTAAAATGCTTGCCACCAAATTGTAAGGTTCCATAATAACCCAGTGCTAGCAAGGGAAATATCGCCGCAAGGCCCCATTCTTCCAAGTTCATTTGCAGCACTTGTTCCCCATAATCATACAATAAAAATATGCTACAAAGCAGCCCCATGAGCCCAAACTGAACCTGATACGTAGTCACTAATTTTCTATGGGTCAAATACCACCTGCTGCGCTCATTATTGGGTGCATAACCCTTGTCATTTCTATACGCGTAAGTATAATAGATCACGGTTGCACAAAACAAGACCACATAATAAATAGAACGGTTCAGCGCAAAGCCTTGCTGAAGCGATGCTTCAATGGAAAGCGCCACCACACAGCAACCATAAAACCAGTTGCTATAAAAAAAAGATGGAAGCCATCCCTTCAAGAAAGATTATTTAAGGATGATAATATCAGGAGTGGTGATGGTATCACTCACGTTCTTAGCCAGGTCACGGGCCCAGATCTTGAAATAACAGGTATCGTTCTTGTTGGCTGGGCAACCTGGCAAAATAGGATAGGAGCCACCCAAACCAGAACCCACGCTATACCCAATTTCAAACACGCCTTTCAAATTAGCTACCTGATCAAATTTTGGAATCTTGGTTCTATCGGAGAAATTGGTACAACCCTTGCTCCTGGTTACTTTCTGAACCCAAATGCTGTCTTGAATATCGCCCTCTTTGTCCGTAAAGTTCACGCTAATGATGACAGAACTACCGTTACCGAACACGGTACCATTGATATCCTTGAATGTAAGACCAGGCTTGGTATTAAAGGAATCTTTGTTGCAGGCCATCATGACCGCAATAATTGCCAGAACTAAACCTATTTTTGTCTTCATTCTTATTGGTTTCAATTCAAATTTAGTTAAAACATTAGTATACCCCACTGTGCAAGCATTCGATGTTAACAATATTTTCTCTGTTTCACCCGCCAATTTTGACCAAACGGCCCTGGAACTCTTCCAATTCCAGTATGCACAGAACCCTGTTTACCAGCAATGGTGCCAGTTAATGGGTGTAAACCCTGCCCAAGTAAAGACGATAGAAAGCATTCCCGCGTTGCCTGTGTCTTTTTTCAAAACCCATACCATTGTCACGGGAGATTTTCCCTTAGACCGTTTTTTTGAAAGCTCCGGCACCACCCAAACCAGCAATTCCCGCCACTGGGTAGCTGACGTAGACCTCTATCGGCAAAGCTTCACCAAAGCCTTTGAACTCTTCTATGGCCGCCCCCAAGACTGGGCCATTATTGGCCTCTTACCCGCCTACCTAGAACGCCAGCACTCATCACTAGTGCTTATGGTAGACGAGCTGATCAAAGCCTCTGGACACCCAAGTTCAGGCTTCTATCTCTATGATCATGACGCGCTTTCTTCCACCCTACGTTCCAATGAGTTGGCTGGACAAAAGACCCTTTTAATAGGCGTAACCTTCGCCCTCCTAGACTTTGCGGAAAGCCATCCTCAGCGCTTGGTCCACACCACCATCATGGAAACCGGCGGCATGAAAGGCCGCCGCCGCGAGCTCACCCGTACTGAATTGCATGAGACCCTTAGCGCAGGCCTAGGCGTAACCAAGATTCATTCCGAGTACGGCATGACCGAGCTATTAAGCCAAGCCTATTCCCTTGGCGATGGTTTGTACCAATGCCCACCCTGGATGCGCCTCCTTGTCCGCGACGAAACCGACCCGCAACAAGTGCACCGCTCTGGCCGCGGCGTCTTTAATATTATTGACCTAGCCAATGCCCACAGCATAGGATTCATAGCCACCGATGATATGGGAGTGTTACACCCAGACGGCAGTTTTGAAGTCTGGGGCCGCATGGACAACTCAGACATACGGGGCTGTAGCCTCATGGCGCCGTAGATCTCATGCTTACCTTCTAAGACTAAGATTGCGTTTTTTGCCCCTTACCAAACCGAATTTTTCCCTAAGTTTGCAGCCCTGAACAACTAAAAATGCCCAGGTGGCGAAATTGGTAGACGCACTGTGTTCAGGTCGCAGCGTTCGCAAGGATGTGCTGGTTCGAATCCAGTCCTGGGCACAAAGGCCGCAATGATAATTGCGGCCTTTTGTATTTGGTAGCGATGCAAGTGAGCGAAGCGAATTTGCAATAGCGGACAAATACAAAAGGCTGCCGCGATAGCGGCAAGGCCTTTGGGTAAGCCCCTCGTAGGAGTCTCTGGATCAGGGAACCTAATCCAGTAAGCTTATGAGAGATTATCATCCCAACCTATCTAAATTTTTCATATATTAGCTAGGTCACTTCTCACACATATCCCCCCCATTTTACTTTCAGTATTTACTGATCCCTTCAAATAGTTTCTGGGACTCAGGTGGCATTGCTTTAAAAAGTGTGCAAGAAAAATCAAAACTTATTTTGACAAAAATGGAAAGTGTAAATCTGTATATACGCTACTCAAAAAAATGGATAACACTAACGAGCTGAATATCAACACTATATTATTGAAAATCACTAACGTATTAGCCTGCATTTAAGTGTTGCCTGCAATTTTTTAGACCCAAATATTCTGCAAGAAATTGTTTAAACTTTAATTTACTCAAATGCCTACGAGAATCGCAATTTGTCTACTTGAAGACCACATTACTGACTTAAATACTCCAGACCTTATGGGTGGACAGCCACTTTCAAAAATCGCTTTAGACAAAGCTGATTCAGAGGTTGCAGTTTTTTTAAAAACTTCAAGTGATTCAATTCCTGAATGGGCAGACATAGTTAATGGATTCGCAAGTTTTAAGAAAGGAGATGTAACAACCGCATCATCAGGAGCCATTTTATTTGTCAAATATAAAAATCGAATATTAGCTTGTTGTTTTGGTACTTCTGTTGCAAATATTAACAAGGAAAATATCGTAAGAGATTTTGGTCTGGCGGTAGCATTCAATCGTATTCCTAAAAGGAATTATAAGGCTATTGAAACATATACTTTGACAGAAAACCCAATAACCAATAATCGAAGTGCAGCAATGCCCTCTACCCAAAGCAATTTTAATCTTGATTCCTACTTAGAAACAATTACAGAATTAAGTGGAAAATATTATTCTAGTAGTCGAAGTGGTTTAATCAAAGGGAAAGAATTTTTTTCGACCCCAGCCCCTTTGTCATTAGACGAAATAAAGAAATTATGTGCAACCTTAGTTATTGAATACGATAAGACAATACTAAACCCTGAATTCAAAAAACTTACTGCAGTTAGCAAAGTGAAATCAAAAAAGCTAATTGATTTTTTGGACAACAAATTATGTGAGTCTTTAAACAAAAGGGCTTCCGATATTTATTTGGTTGACTATCAACATTACGAAGATTTGAATTCTTACAGCTTAACACCTAAAGGAGCAAAGTTGACAGAGTTAGAGATCAATGATCTATTTGATAGTTTGATTAAAGGGCAAAAGTTTACCACAGCGTTTTTGAAAACAAAAAAAATAATAATTTTTAATAGTGATTGTCAACAAATTGACGAGTGGTCTATGTATCGTTGCTTATTCACGGAATTCTCTTTGAATATTGGGGGATATATTCTATATAAAGGCAATTGGTATGAAATTCAAAAAAGGTATTTGCAAGATTTAAAAGATTTTATTGCTACATACGAAATACCAGCTTCAATTGTTAATCTTCCAGTATGGGACAAAAAGAAAAAAGAAGGAGACTATAATATTGAGGCAGCTACCAAAGTAAAAGGGCAATGTTGGGATAAAGTTCTTTACACTCATCGAGACTTTTCATATGGAATTGAGTTTTGCGATATTCTTCTTCCAGATTATGTTATGCACGTAAAGAAATTAGCAAGCTCTTCTTTAAATAGCCATTTGCTTATGCAAACATATGTTTCAGCACAATTACTAAAGTCTGACCCTCTGATTCGAAATTGGATTAAGTCAGAATCCAAAAAACATTTCAAGAAAAATATTTTTCTAAAAAAATCAAACGATTTTAAAGAACCAAGTGTGAAATATTTAATAGTATTAATGACACCTAAAATCGGCAAATCACTAGCAGACTCCTTGCCTTTTTTCAGTTTAGTTACATTTAATATGATGATTAGGAGAATTTCACAACTTGACTTTGATGTTAAAATATGTACCGTGTAAAAAAATACAGAAAACAAAGGTATTGGCTAAAGTTAGGCTTGATGGATAAATAATGATCAGCAAGTCTTATCTTCAAAAAAAATATTTCAAATCAGCAGACGTACGGGCAGACGGAAGTCTTTTTCCCAACTTTCGCCAATAATCGGTCGTTAGTCCCAATAATTATGACTCCAGAAGAAATTAAAGAGATTTTAAATCAAAGTGGATATCTGTTTGAACAACAGGTTGCCTCAATTATTGAAGGCTTAGGATTTCATGTAACAACAAACAAGGCTTACCTGGATGAAGAAGAAGACAAATCGAGAGAAATAGATGTATATGGATATAAAGTATTCTTCGAAATTCCTGGGGATGTATCTTCAATTGGAATTGTTTATATTAATTGTGAATGCAAAAAATCCTCAACTCCTTATGTTTTTATAAATAGAAAAAAAGGTATTCAAGATCAACACTACGTACCTGATGGAATTAATTTAATATATAATAAGTATTATAAGAGAATAGGTGATAATTCGTTAACAGAAATTGAGGCGTTTACTTATCTGAATTTGCAACAAAAGCATTTTTATACAAGAGAACCTTACAAAGCAGTTCAAATTTGCAAAATAATTCAGAATGGAAAAAAAATTGAAGCGCAGCATTCTGGAGTTATAGAAGGCTTTATTTATCCACTTACAAAATCGATGAAGGTTTGGAAAAATCAGGCACATTCCAATAATACTAAACAACGGTTTTGTAAATTATTCTTAAACATAGCAGTAGTTGATTCGCAGTTATATACTATAAATGTAGATGATGAAAATCCGATGCCCATTGAATCAAACTATGTTCCATTTATAAGAGGAATCCAAAGTAAGAACATAAAAGGCACGTATCTCTTTACTTTTGTAAAGTTTGATTATTTGAAAAATTTCATAAAAAACGAAATTGAAGGATTTTGCAGTGAAGTATCACAAAAATATATCAACGATCCTAGTCTAATAAATGATCAGTACCTCTACTAACTGAGGCTAACATCGACTTCAATCTGTTGGGGACCCAACACGTCTTTCATTTTTAACAAATAACAGAGCAATAGTTTCAGAGCGACTCAACTTTGCTGGTCAATAGAATATGTCATCAGTTTTTATATCTTTACTTCAGCGGCAGTATCAAGGGGCAATTCAAGAGTAAACGCCAACTATTTTAAGCCCCTTGCCATTTGCTTAAACCTTCAGAAACTCTCTTTAAAGATGAAACATATATTTATGAAGAATTTCGAACATTTCTTAATGGAAATTTTGAATATTGGTAATGAAAAGGAAGGACTTCTTGGCGGCATAATATTGAACGAGAATTCTGATGGCAATCCAAAAACGTACACTAAAGAGAATAAAACATTGATTGAAGTAATAGATAAATTTCCTCTATCTCTATTAATTCGTGGTCAATCTGGATACTATCCTTTAATTCCTAAGCTTGCAAGGTTTGTGTTTGGATCGAATTTTGCAAAGAAAGAATAAAATTTTATTGGAGAACTCAAGTGAAGGTCAAGTAAAATTATTCAGTCAAATCTAAGTGATTGGGACTTGTTGGTTTATGGACAGCATTTTGGGCTTGCAACTCGATTGTTGGATTGGACTACATAGCTTCTTGTGACTCTATGGTTTGCATGTGCTGATGAAAACATGAATAAAAACTCGTTTGTATATTTACTAAAACAAACAGATGACACTACACTTAATTTAGAGACTGAAACTAGCCCTTTTTTTTATCAAGCAAACTAAAATTTTAAAACCAAATCTCAACAATGAAAGAATTGTTGCTCAAAATGGATGGTTTACTATTCACTCAATTAATAATAAAACGAATAAATTTAAACCTCTCAATGAAGATTCCAAGTTTGAAAACAATTTGTGGAAATTTGAAATTCCGGGGAACCACAAAGATTTAATCCTAATTAAACTCAATATTCTTGGTATAAATCATGAGTTTATTTATCCAGGCATTGAAGGATCCTGTCAATTTATCAATTATGCATGTCGCTAAACCAAGAATGCAAAAGGTTGGCGCTAACAATCAGTGTATTTAAGCAATTGCTACTTCAGAACAAATCCTTTGCTGATTATAAATCCAATAAGTAGTTTCAGGCGATTCATTTAATTTCTAATCTTCAATATATAATCCAATCTTTTGTAACTTTATTCAGATTTAGTCTTCGAAGTAGTTATCAATTACCAAACTGTTTCAATGCGTAAAGCGTTATTATTAATCATATGATCGACGAGAAAAAAATATTAACTGAAATTTACTCGAATCTTTATAGACGTGATGTAGATTATTCTTTAAATATCTTCTTATGTGGTGCAGAAACAAAAAAAAAGGATTCGATTCGTGAACTTTTGAATATAGAGTTTAAAAAAGACGCAAAATTTAATGCAGTTTATCCTGAATTTATTTTTTCAACACTTTATGGAAAAGGTGGTTCAAATCTACTTGAACTAGAAGACGAGCTAGCCAAATATGTAGATGTAATAGTTTTACCTCTAGAAGGTATTGGAACGTATTGTGAATTAGGTGCTTTTGCTGTAAATAAAGAATTATTACCAAAAATAATTGCAATCAATAGTAGTGAATTTAAGAAATCTAAAAGTTTTATAAATCTGGGACCACTTGAGTTGCTTAAGAGAGAATCCAAATATGATGAAAATATTTTTTATTTTGACAATGGCAAAGAGTCTTTAGTGATTTCACAAGTTATTGAAAGAGTAAAGTCAAAAAGATATGAAAAACGATTGAGTTATGATTTTGAAAATCTGTTTAACCTATCAAGGTTTATTTTGTATCTAATTGCGATATTTCAACCAATAGAAAAAGAAAAACTCATTGAATTGTTAATAAAGTTAGACAAGGGTAAAATAAAACTGAAATTTGTTGAAGCTTCACTGCAAGTTTTGACCCAAAAAAATAGAATTGAACAAGACGTAGATTCTAATACATTTAAAAGTAATTACTCACTTAGCAAGGAAGGTCATATTTACGTCTTTGAAGAATTGATACCAAAGCTTCAAGTAAAACGAAATTTTAGTTATTTAAGAAGTGAAATTATTAACGATATTTATAAACCAAAAAAGAAAATATTGAGTAGGGACAAAAAGCTTTTAGTATAAGGTAAACCGTTCTTTGTTTGTCGTTCCGACAGGCAGGTTTAAACTGACATTTATACGCTAAACTTAGACGAAAAATCAAATTGATTTATCGTCTAACTTCATCTAAGTAAAAGCCTCTCCCTATTCATTTTTTTAAAATGAAGACATTTGATTTATTTGCCAAAGAAATTGGATTTAACATTCAAATGTTAGATAATTTCGTCACTTTCGCCGACACTCACTACAATACGTTTTACATAACGAAGAAGAAGAAAACGAAAAAAAGAGAAATAACCTCACCTTCAAAAGAATTAAAATCAATCCAAAGGTGGGTGTTAAATAATTACTTTAATGAAATAGCAATTAGCAGCCGTGCAAATGGTTTTATTAAAGGAAGGGGTATAAAAAGAAACGCTCAATTTCATTTAAATAAACGATTTATTTTGTGTGTCGACATAAAAGATTTTTTTCCTTCGATTTCCCAAAAAATGGTATTCAATGCTCTAAGTAATGTTTTTGATGACAGGGATTTGACATTAAAATTATCCAAGCTTTGCACATACAAAAGGCACCTTCCTCAAGGTGCACCTACATCTCCAATTCTTTCAAATATTGTATTCAAGGATTTAGACGAATTGTTCACAACATTCTGTAATACCAAACTAGTTGTTTATTCAAGATACGCCGATGACTTGGTTTTCTCAAGTGACACTAAAAGTTCGTTAATTGAAGTCTATTCTTATATAAATGAGCAATTAATAAAAAATGGATTTCGTATAAACACTTCGAAAACTAAATACTTTTCAGGGAAAGGGCGCATGACAGTAACTGGAATCAATTTAAATGAAGGTAAATTAACAATAAGTCAATCTGTGAAAAGATCAGTTAGAAGTCAAATATTCAGACTTATTGTTAAGAAAGATATGACTATAAACACTAATTCTATATTAGGTTACTTATCATTTATAAAAGACATCGAACCAGATTACCATAAAAAACTTATTAACTACATAAAAAAATTAAAACTTCGAATGGAATAATTAGTGATGCTAACATTGAGATGCCTAAAGTTGGGCTGAATTATTTGGCCCATTAGCTGTAGGATTCCTAAATGTGCTTCATTAATTTGTCTTAAGGTAATTGTGTTTAAAGTATCTAATCCAGCAGAAGGAAATAATTTTCAACTTTCGGCAAAAATGAATTTTGCCTGTTATCTTATTGGATACCCTATAACCTTAAAGAGTTTTATGAAGAAAAAAAAGAATTTTCACAAAAAGTCGAAACCAAAAAGAAATAAACAGTACAAAGGTGCTGCTGCACAATCTGCGAGGGACAAAGAACAAATAAATGTTTCTTACGACAATGCTATTGATTACATCTCAAATTATTCTAACAAAATAAATTCCATAAATAGTAGCTTATCATTCTTAGACAAAATACAATATCAAAACAGCATTTTTAGTGCAATTGACGGCTTTCAAAATCAGTTTTCAGATTTTAATAAATTTGAAACAATGTTGCCTCGTACTGACTACTTAACCGGATTAGGTGCAATGGCGGACATTACCAGAAGTTCAACTATAGGGCTTTCTTCTCTTAATAACATTGATTCGATTTCCAAAATAACAGATGTTTGGACATCTAATTTTGATTTAGAAAAGCAAAATAGAATATTTAACAGTTCACTTTATAGTAATTCATATTTCAAAGGATTAGAGATTCCCGATTTAACAGGAGCAATTAAAAATTATGCAAAAACAAATGAATTATTTTCATATGGAATTCAATCAAGTTTAATTAAAGCCACCGAACTAAATTTATTTGCAGAAAAGAGTCTTTCAAAATTTAGTTGGGAAACCATAGGTGACAGAATTAAAATCGGTGCCGTAGAGAAGACTTATATTCAAAATTCATTTTTAGATTTTTCAACAGATTTTTCAACTCTTTTAAAAACTTATAATCCCAATAATGGAAGTATTATTACGACTAATCCAGAGTTAATAAAACTTCCTTCAGTTGAATACTTTACTTCTTCAAACTTAATAGAAGCTATAACCACCGAAGAAGATGTAAGTACAGAGGAGGAAATTGTTAAAACAGACATTCAATATGAGAACGAATATTCATTAATGCAATGGCTGCCAAAAATCGATGAAGGACTTATTAAAATGTGGAAAGGTGCAATTGAAGCCTTAAACTCGAATAATTCCGATAGAATAAGACATTTCGTTACATCAATAAGAGAACTTTACACACACTTATTTCATATTCTAGCCCCTGACCAAGAAATAGTAAATTGGTCTAAAAGTGCTGATGATTTTGCAAATGGTAGACCAACGAGAAAGGCAAGGCTTTCATTCATTTGTAGAAATATTTCTGACGAACCCTTTAAAAAATTTGTAAACAAAGATATCGAAGCTACTCTTGCATTTATTGACCTATTTCAAAAAGGAACACATTCAATTGATCCAATTTTTACGACGAATCATTTAATAACTATAAAATGTAAAGCCGAGACAACTTTACGTTTTCTTTTAGAAATCCATTTTACGACAAACAACTAAATTAATAAAATTCAACATTAGAATTTCGTCAAGTTGAGTTTGACTTTATAACATCAGTTAATTGCAAATCCAAACTTCTGTTTTTGTTCGCTTATTACTTTTAACTTTTAAACTTAATTTGATTAATATTAATTTCAGTTAGCAGCAGTTATTGGAATATTGAATACTAATTCCAAACATGTACACAGTCTTATACTTTGTACTCAATTACATTTAACAGTTACTATGTGAATAATGAAACAAAAACGAAGATCATATCAAAATGAAGAATGGTATGCGTTTTCAGAAGCAATTCAAAGACGAGATGGCTTTAAGTGTTTAAAATGTGGGCGAAAATAAAACCGAAACAATTCTTCAAACCCATCATAAATTATATAGAGCAGGACTTGAACCTTGGGAATATCCACTCAGAGATTGTATCACACTTTGTAAAGGTTGCCACGCTAAAGAACACTGTATAATTCAGCCAGAAAGTGGGTGGACTTTAATATCAATTGATGACTTAGGTGGGCTTTTGGGGATTTGTGAAAAACGAGGTTGTGGTACTGACATAAGATATGAACATTCAATTTATCATCCTAAAATTGGTTATATAACTGTAGGAAGTACTTGTGTAGACTATTTGACAAAGGAAGACCAATTTCTTAGTGAGAATGTTCTTAAGGTATATAAAAATATTACTGACTTTTTAGATAATTCTTTGTGGAAGCAAAGTGTAACAAAAAATGGAAAAAAGTATTATCACACGACACACTCCTATCATCAAATTAGAATTTATGGTGACAGAAATTACTTCTCTTTTCAAGTTGCTTTAAAAGAAAAGGGGAAAAAATGGTTTGAGTTTGGAGAGTTTATTCAAACTAAAAACAAGACACTAGATCAAGTTAAAGAGTTAGGGTTTATAGTTCTTAAAGGTAAAACGACAGAAAACGAAACTGAAAAAGAGATTCTACGAAACATTTACAAAAACGCCCTATAACTGAACACAACAAAATTAATTCCAAAAACTGAGTGGATGGAAGCTGTGTTTCAACTTTTTGTTTTGCAATTTGACTTCATTTCTGACAGAAGGAAAACTATTTATCTATCTGCAAGTCATCAACTTTTATTTATAAATCTAGCCTCTGATAGCCTGTTTTAGAGATGAATGGAATGTAACATTAGAAGAATTACAAGAATTATTCAAATAGAATTGATTCTTTTCTCATTTCCCATCACGCCAGTAAATTTAACTAACCCCATGGCCCTCACCCCCTAAAACTCCCAATCCGCATTCCTTACCAAAAAACCCTCCATCTCTGCCCAACACCCAGACATCCTAATCATCCAAGAATCCGATAACAAACTCACATACTCAAATCCCCCAACCCAATCCCTCTGGTATGGCGCCCCCCCCATAAAGGCATAAGCATCCACACATTTCGGTACCTACACCATCAAACCCACAAATCACACAACCCAGATCTCAAATACATCATCCCCAAGTAACACGGAGGGCAAACATTCATTCTCCTAGCCATCTGGGTAAATAATGCCCAAGACAAAGGAAGATATATAGAACCGTAAGGAACATTCATTACTATGATCAACTATTAAAGAAGCCAATCATCCTAACAGGAGATTTCAATAGTAATACCATCTGGGATTCACACCGTAGAGAAGGAAACCATACAGCAGTAGTTAATCAACTAGCCAAAAGTAACATCCAGTATCTACAAACAATACCATCAAGAACAGGGTAAAGAAGCCCATCCAACCTTTTATCTCCAAAGGAAAAGTGATAAACCCCAAACACCGCAAGAATATTTTGCAACATCACATATGAAATATCTCACTTCACACATTAAATACACCTCTATTTTGAAATACTCTGAATCCTTAAATTACTGGGATAACCAATTGCAGGTATCCAACTTATTTTGGTTGACTATACGCAATTTAAAATATTTATATATGCTTTAATAGTATTATATTATCTGGCAGTATTGCGTATATTTAAGTGTTGTACGTCACCCTAAACAACATCCTACAAACATTTAAACATCCAAGACTTTGCCGACACGACCCAACGCACCAAGTCAGGCACATTTGCAAGGCACACAAAGCCGACACACAAAAGCCAACCTTGCAAAAGAGCCTGCCTTGTGCCAACACACAGCCCACCCACCCCGGCTGACGAATATCTATCAACATTTGTTCGATACTTCAGCAATATATCTTTGTTCAGCACCCAAGCCCACCCACCACCCAACTTGCGGACGCTTAACAATTTGGCATTGACAATTATAGTAAAGAGGCTTTAAAAACTTAACTTAGCGATAAAAGTAAATAACAAGACAACAAAGAATGAATTTAACTGGTAAGCAAAAGAAGTTTTGGAAAAGCTGGTAAGATGATTGACGAAATTTTAATTTAAAATAAATGAGTTCACACATTTCATATAAAGGTACTAGATGGTTTAAATGTGATTTGCATTTACATACTACGGCAAGCTTATGTTTTCAGGATAGAGAGATTACAGCACAACAATGGGTTGACAGAGCTATTGAACAAGGTTTGAATTGTATTGCAGTAACAGACCACAATACAGGATTGGGCATTGATGAAATAATAGCGGCAGCAGATGGGAAGGAATTGACAGTTTTCCCTGGGGTTGAAATCACTTGCGATGCTTCAAAGGTTCACTTGCTTATTCTGTTTGATGTTACTAAAACATCTGCCGACATAAGAGATTTTTTAGTAAGGGCAGATATTAAAGCCGAAGATTTTGGAAAGCAAGAAGCTGCTACAATTAAAAGCATTTTTGAAATAGCAGAATTGGCAAAAACAGACGGAGCTTTAGTAATCCCAGCACATATTGATGAATACAATGGTTTAGGTTCGGTTAGTGTTGGCAACCTGAAAAGATTTTTTACCGAATTCGATATAAATGCTGTGCAGGTAGTTCATAAAGAATTTCTAAATCCATCATTACAGACAACTGGGAATACAGACTTGAAGGCATTACTTAACGACTATTACATTAATGCTAATCCTGCAATTGATGATGCTACGGTAAAAGAATGGTTTACTCCCGTAAAATATGCTATAGAAAATAATCTTGCAATCCTGACCTTTTCGGACAATCCTCATGAGCCAAAGAATTCCAAACATGGTTTGTTAGGAATTGGAAGCCATTACACTTGGATAAAGATGGATGAACAACCATCACTTGAAGGTTTGCGGCAAGCATTTTTACTTCCTGATTATAGAATTAAAAACGAGTTTGACAGTCCTAATAAGCCATATAACAAACCCGAACTATGGATTAAGTCAATTTCTGTTTTAAACACCACTATTACCGATGCAGGTACTCCTTTGAAAATTGAATTTAGTCCACAGCTAAATACCTTAATTGGAGGAAGAGGAAGCGGAAAATCAAGTATACTACGGTTTATCAGAGGGGTATTTAACAGGACAGAAGATTTACAGGAACTTTCGGAAATTCTTCTTGACCACAATGATTTTTATAAAAGAGAAACTGGCAGACCTAAGAAAGGAGTTCTGCTGGATGGTTCTGTTATTGAAATTGAGTTTATAAGAAACGATGTTTTGCATAAAATCATTGCTTCAAATATTCATAATTCAGTGCAACAAGAAATAAGAATTGAAAAACTAAATGACGAAACAGGAATTTGGGAAAATGTATCAGGCGAAGGATACCTTGACTTTTTTGAATTTGAACACTATTCTCAAAAACAAATTTATGAGATAGCACAAGAGCCAAACGCTTTAAGAGAACGCATTGACAAAGCGATTGAAGGTATTGATAGAATCAAAGGCGAAAAGGAACTCATAAGAAATATGTTTTTAGAAAAGTCGGCAGCAATTAGAACCGCAGACCAATTACTTTCAGGTAGAGGAAAAATTGAAACGAGAATTAAAGACCTCAATACAAGTATCAAAAAACTTCAACAAAGTGGAATTGCTGATTTACTAACAGCAAAAGAGAAGTTTTCAAATGAGGAAGAAAGAATCAACCAATTCAAAAATGAAATTGAACAACGAGAAAATTCCCTTAATACATTAGCAAACAGTATTGAGATAGTGGATATTGACCTTTCGGCGTTTGATGCAGAACATCAAGCAATCCTTCAACCGCTATCAAAAGCTGTAATAGATGGCTTTGCCTTAATGAAAATAGAATTAAACAAACTCAAAGACGAAGCGAATAAGCTAAAAACTGATTTTGATGGTTCAGTGAACAATTCGCAATGGAAAACCGATTATGACAAAAATGTTTCTGACTTCAATGTTAAAAAACTTGAATTAGAACAAGAGGGAATTGATGCAATTACAAATTTTGAAAAACTATCTCAGGAGAAATTAGGTTTAGAAATAGAATTAGAAACAATCAACGCAAAAGCGGCTATCAGGGAAGCCGATAGGATTGAAAGAGAAAGATTGCAGAATGAATATTTGAATACAAGTAAAAACATCACAGTCAAAAGACGTGAGTTTGTAAGTAGTATTTTAACTGGTGATAAAGTAAAAGTCAACATCAAACCCTTCAGAAATCAAACTGACTTTGAAGCAAGGCTGAGAAAGATTTTGCAGAGAGAAAACAATGCCTTCCAAAGTGACATTGATGCATTGATAGCTTTATGCTTTAATGGAAATGTTGAACAAAAGATAAAAGAAGTCAGAGAAGTGTTTCTGAAAATCAGGGTAGGTGAAGACGTGAGCAGTATCGTAACCGGTTTCTTTGTTAACCTTGTAAATACTTTGAACGAAGCACAGATTGATGAAATAGAATTGTTACTTCCTGAAGATGAAATTGAAATTCAATACAAGCCAACTTCGAGTTCTGCATTCAAATCTCTTTCAACAGCATCGGCAGGTCAAAAAACAACTGCAATTCTGACTTTCATTCTTTCCTATGGAAAACTCCCTCTAATTCTAGACCAACCAGAAGACGATTTGGACAACAGGTTAGTTTATGAATTAATCGTTGACAGATTGAAGCAAGCAAAAGGACACAGACAATTAATAGTTGTTACTCACAATGCCAATGTTCCAGTAAATGGCGATGCCGAATACATTATTTCTATGGACACCGACAGTAAAATTTTAAAAGTCTTACATACCGGGACAGTTGAACAGGTTACAATCAAAAAAGAGATTTGCGATGTAATGGAAGGTGGAGAACAAGCATTTGAAATGCGTTCAAAACGATACAGACAAATAAAATAGGTTAACGCCGAAAGGCATAATAACCAAGGATAAAACAACCTTGCAAATGAGTCGCTTTTTACCAAAGTTTAATTTATAACAATATCCTATAAAACCGTATTCCTAAATTTATAATATCTACTTATGAATGTTACGATTCTAACTTTAGTAGGGACATTTTTCATAGCTCTTATTGGCTACATTGTTAAATACCTTCACGATTTAACTCTACAACGAAGAAGAGACAACCTTACCTATCTTGAAAAACAAATTGGAGAATTTTACGGCCCTCTTTTCATTTTAGGAAACGTTGGAATGATATCTTTTAACGCATTGATAAAAAGATTAAAAAAAGAAGACGACAGACATTTATTGAAAGACTTAACAAAGGAGGAAAAAAGAATATGGCGATTGTGGGTACAGAATGTTTTTATGCCGAATAATTTAGAAATGGAAAACATAATTAAGGACAAAGCATATCTTATTAAGGAAGATGTAATACCCTCTTGCTTCATAGAATTCGCAACACATGTCGCAGACTACAAAGTTGTTGTTGCTAAATGGAAAGAAGAAGATTACTCAGATTTGTTTGCAATTATTGATTTTCCAGACGAACTTCTCAAATATATATCAATTCGATTTGCAGAGTTACGAAAAGAGCAAATGTATTTAATCAGAAAAACACAAAAATAACTACCAAGCAATGAATATTTTAAAAGATAAAATTTATGAAGTTGTGCTGCTAACAGGTACTGCAGCAGTTGGCAAAAGCACGCTTTCCAGAAAAATTGGCAAGACACATAATTTTAAAGCCTTTGAATACGGGGATGAGCTATTTAATCAGGCTGCTCAAAAGCATCCTGAAATAACTCACTCAGAAACACGAAGTCATTCTGAAATTTATATCAGTGATAAAGATGTTAGAAACACGGATGAAGCTTTGCAATTGTTTATTAAGGAATTCAGAAATGAATATAATGTTGTAATTGACTCTCATGCTGTTTCTAAGGAGAGTTATGGTTTCAGGAGTGAACCATTCGCATTAGGTCAATTGCAAAGAGCAAATTTTTCTAGGATAGTATGCTTGTATTGTGAGCCAAATGTTATTGTAGAAAGGACAAAGAATAATCCCGAAGGACGACCAGCCCTAACTATAAAAGAGGCCGAGTTTTATCAGAGCTTACAGAGTTCTGTTGCAATCACTTATTCAACAATCTTAGGTGTTCCATTACATTTTATAAATAGCAATACAAATCCCGATGATGTATTAAAAAAGTTTCTAAGCATAGTTGGTAGTAAATCTCATTAATTAACAAGTAATTTGTTTATACATATGAATATTGAATCTGAAAAAATAAAAGAAGACTTTAATTTAGTTAAACTTGTAAATTCAAAATTTGAATCCATCGCCTTTGACTTTGACGATGGAGACGATGGCAATTTCCTTTCAGGGTGGCAATGCGAAAATCCGTTTGTAAAAGAATTTATTTCTTCCGTACAACAGAATTCACAAAAATTTGACCCGACTAAATATTCTTATTATGATGCACACGATGATTTACTAACCTCAATTCAATCTCACCATAAAGATTTAGACTCTAACCCACCAGAGTCAATTGTTTGTGGGTGCGGTTCAACATCATTACTGTCAACATTTGCGGCATATTTAGCAAGTGCCGGTATAACAAGAGTGTATTATATTGCACCGCTTTATATCACATTGCATACTGCCCTTCACAGATTCAAAATTGAAACCATTCCTGTTTCAGATAAACATCCTTACGAAAAGGATTTTACTCTTAATCTTCCAAAAATTAAAAATTCATTTCTTCTTCTAACTGACCCAATTTGGTTTGCAGGTATTCCACTTCATAAAAAATACGTTGAAGAGATAAGTAAGTGGCAAAATGAATTTGGTGCAACGATTTTCGTTGACGGAAGCTTACAGTATATGCCTTGGGACAATAATAGATATGAATCAACATCAATTTTAAACCCTGCACAAACAATTAGGTTGATTTGTCCTTCCAAACAAATGTGCATACACGGGTATAGATTCTCCTACCTGTTAGCACCTTCAAGTATTTCAAGGAAATTGAATTGGACATACACTAGCTTATTTGGTCCTGCACCAGTTGATTCAATATCATTTGGACAAAAGGCAATTCAAGCAATCATTGAAGCACATATTCCTAAACAGCTTTCGCATTTCATAAGGAGCAGGTATGAACTATTAATTTCGGAACATGCAATAGAACCATTTGTTACACCTGAATGCGGGTATTTCATCTTTGCAAAAGTTTTGAAAAGTTTGCCTGACAACTATTTGCTTATTGACGGCTCATTTTTCTCAAAGCAGAACTTGTCCCAATATTCAAAGTTGAATCTACTCTCACCGTCAATAAAACTTTTAACTTCAAAAATTAATTGAGCTATGTCTGCGATGAACATTGTTGTCATAGCGCCTGCTTTTGGATTCACAAATGAATGGCGTGAAACAATTAAGTCAATTGTGCCAAATGTCGAGGTATATGGCGAAGATTATGTAAATAGGCATAGCATAGATATTGCCTTAGTTTACAATCCCCCATCTGGAAAGCTATTGCAATATCCCAATTTAAAAGCCGTAATAACATTAAGCGCAGGTGTTGATGGTCTGCTTTCAGACTCTTTACTTCCGAATGTTCCTATAGTTCGATTAGTTTCTATCGAAATATCAGACACGATGAGGGAATATGTAGTTTATCACACTCTAAAATTGCACAGAGATTTTAAGAAATACGAACAGCAACAAGAAAACAAAATCTGGCAATGGTTGCCACCTAGCGCTACAACAAGGGAAAGAAAAGTAGCCGTATTAGGCATGGGAAAAATTGGCTACCAATGTGCGTTGGCATTACACAATTTAGGCTTTGATGTTTCAGGTTGGTGTAGAACGGCAAAAGATTTTAAAAACATTCAATGCTTTTCAGGACTTGATTCACTTAATAAACTGCTTGCAAATACTCAAATCTTAGTTTGCATATTACCACTTACCAGTAAAACAAGAGATATTTTATCTAAAGAAGTTTTCAAAAGACTTCCCAAAGGAGCAAGCATAATAAATATTAGCCGAGGCGGTTGCCTCAATGAAGATGACTTGCTAAATGCCCTTAACGATGGGCATCTTGCGAATGCAGTTTTAGATGTGTTCAAGTTAGAACCACTTCCTTCTTCAAATCCTTTGTGGGTTCATCCGAGTGTTACAGTAACCCCACACATTGCCGGGGATGTAAGCCCATTGTCCGCAGCAAAGGAAATTTTCAATGTGGTGAATTCTCTAAGACAGAATCAGCCTTTGGCAAATACCATAAATTTTGAACTTGGATATTAAATTTCAAATGGAGAAAATATTTGACATACCGAACGAGACTTTGAGTAACCAGCCGACTGATGAAGAAATTCGTTTCATCACTGCATACCTTGAAAAGCAATTTTCAGAAATAGAGAACATAGATTTAACAACAAAAACAAACGAAGAAAGGAAATCATTATTTGCAACAATAAGTTCTATTAAAAATGCTATAGCTGATTTATTATCCCCCGATGGCGGTAATTATCACAAACTTTTAAAAGAGTTAAATATCAAATTGAATTTTGAAAACCGCCTTTCAAATATTATTGGTATGTTGTCAAAATATATTTCATTAGAAAATAAATATCAGACAGGAAATGTAACTAGTTTAATTAATGTAGTTCATAATCCAAGTTATGGTTACAAGACTTTTGAGCTTAATGACTATCTAAACAAATTGATATTGTTACAGCCATTGACAGATGAAGAAGTAGAATTACTATCAAAAAATAATAAAGAACAGATAAAACCACTCAAACATTTATCAGATTATTTAAACCATTTAGTAATCAAATATACAGAGGGGCAAACTAATGCAGGCAGCAAACTTGAATCATCTCCAATTGTATTTTTTCTAAGAGATACACTACTTCTTTACCTTGGAGCAAGGCGACTACAAGCCAAAGGAGCTTCACTTGATGCAAGAGCAATATTGATTAATAGGAGGCTAATTCACAGCTTCATCTCAAGTGAAGGAATAAATTCTATCTACAAGAAGTCATACAATTTAATATTTCAGTTGCTGAGCGTTTATCAAGGAAAGTTTTCAAAAGAATTTATCGAAAAATACAAACAAATGTTTAAAAGCAGTGTGACCCAACCTGAAATACAATTACTACACTTCATCAGTGAGTATATGAATGAAGTATTAGGCGACAAAAATAATTTCGTTGGAGTTGACACTGCAGCACACGGAACAATGCCACTTCTAACCCATGTTGCAACTGATCGTTTGAATTCCTTGGAAATGTATACTTCAACACCTTGGCTCTATGAATTCTATTCATTAAATATTTTCGTTAGTAATTTCCCCAATATGCGTACTCTTGAATCGTTAGTGAGTCAAGAGGAACTATTTCAGTTTTCCTACATTTCAGAAGGAAAAATTTATGTCACTGAAACATGTGACCCAGTAGTAATTTCGAAGGCAAAACTGGAGATTGGTATTTTTTTAAACATTATAGATAAGAACATATCTTTAACCATCTGAAATGTGGAATAAAAGTCAAACCCATACAAGAATAAAACTTTGCCTATTTGAGTATTTAGAGGCGGCATACGAAGCAAGTAATTGTGGGGCAGATGCTTTAGGATTTCACATTTTAAAATCTAACAAGGAAAATTGGAAAGACAAGGCTCAAAAAATTCGAGACATAATTAACTATCTACCTGAAAGCATTGAAAAGGTTTTGCTAATTGATTACGACATTGAAATTATTGCCGACTGCATGAATACAGCAGCGTTTAACTCAATACAACTTTATCCCGATTGTAGCAGCGAAGAAATACATGAACTCCGCAGTAAGATAAATAGACCTATAAAAATCTTAAAGGTTATGTCTGCACAATGTCATGAAAACACTCCATCCAATTTCGAAGATTTTATTTTAAAATACAAAAATTCTGTTGACGCATTTTTGCTCGATAGTTGTAGAGAAGGGGGAAGTGGTAAAACTGCCGACTTATCAGTTTGTTCGGGAATTATCGCTGACTCACCTTTACCTGTGTTTTTGGCTGGAGGCTTAAATCCGCAGAATATAGCTTCAACAATTTTATCGGTTCGTCCTTTTGGTGTTGATGTAGAAACAGGAGTTAGCACCTATGTAAAGGGTATTGGCCTATTAAAGAATCTAGCTAAATGCTATGCGTTTGTATCGGAAGTCAAAAATGTTGACCATATCTTGAGAAGTAAAAATATTCAAACATCGAATTAATTTAAATGGCATCACACAGCTTTATCCATATTGAAGAACTTAAAATTAAGAGTGATTATTCCGAACTCAATAATTTGTCAACACCTTTTGTAATCAGAGGTGGAGTAAAGAATTGGAAAGCAATAAAATCTTGGTCAAAAGACTATTTTATAGAATCAGCAGGAGATTACTCAGTAAACATAAAGCCGAAAGCCGATTATGTGGATGGTAAATCAATGAGAGAAATAGAAGAACAAAAAACTGTTCAGCTAAAAGATGCTATAGAGTTAATTTTTGACAGTAACTCCCCACATCTTAGCTACATTAGGGAATCTGACTTGCTAAGCAGATGTTTTTTACTTGCCAAAGACATAGAAGAGCCAATTTACTTAGCATCTTCTAAACCTCATGCCTTTCCAAGGACAGGTTCTTTTGACCCTAAAATATGGATTGGGCCAGGAAATACAGTTGCACAACTTCATTGGGATCCTGAGCACAATTTCTATGCTCAAGTAGTTGGCAGAAAGAAAGTAATTATTTTATCTCCCAATGAATTACCTCACACTTATCCTAATATATTCCCAATAACAGAGCTAAAAAACAAAACATTCTTTGCTAATAATAAAAATCTTTTACTCAAATTGCAATTATGTTTAGAAAAATTCTTTCTTGCGGAAAAAGGAGGTCAACACAAGGAGTTTAGAGAGCAACTCAAAAAAGAACTTACAAAAAGTGAAGTATCACTGCTGTGTGATTTTTTGCTTGATGTAAATAACTGTGATGTTAATGCTGAAACACCCGATTATTTATTGCACCCTAAATTCAGCGAAACAAAACGCTACGAAGTAATTCTTGAATCTGGCGACTTATTATTCATTCCGTATTTTTGGTATCACTACTTTCGTTCCTTAGAACCAAGCATATCTGTGAACTGGTTTTTTCTTCCCGAAAATTTATCTGATACAATTGGCGAAAATCAACAATTAGAAATATTACTAAATCATTTAACCCCTTACTAATATAAAAATGAAACCCATAATCTTTAAACACTTAAAATAAGTTCAAACAAATTGCTACAAACTAACGCAGCAAATCAGGCCCATTACCAAGGCATACAAAGCCAATAATTGCACCATGTTCAAAAGACAATAGTTGAAGTCTTTAAAAGCCAACGCTACAAGGCAAGCACATTGGCAGGCACACAAAGCCAGCAGCACAAAAGCCAACCTGTCAAAGAGCTTCCCTTCTGCTCGGCTTGGGTAACAGTCTTTCGGTGGACACAGTTAAAAATGCAACACTCTAATAAGGGACAAACAGAAGGGCGAGCGTACAACAGGGGGTTTGCCAAAATACGGGCGGACGGAAGTTATCTTCGGCTTTTTGTAATTCTATTGTGCTTCATATCGGGCTGGACATTTACTATTTAGCTTTTGTTTGGTATCTTCATCTTCAGTTTTTCAATCATCATCGGTACTGGGTGGACGGAATACTAATTCCAGTACTTCGGCAAGCCCTGTCAGTTGGAAGTAACCCTTTATGGCACACCAAAATAAATCAGAAACCTTTTATGAGAATACTTAGTAAGGACGAACAAGAATTATGTGTACGAATTCTAAAAGGTAGTGGGAATAACAATTTTCTTGGCAATATAATAGACTATAAACTTAAAGGTATCTGTATTGACATAACCAAAAATCCTCAAAATGTTTTCCTTGAATTCACTGTAAGAAGTACAACCCTAGATTTTGAAGAAAGTCAGAATATAATTGATAGTATAAATGAAATTTCATTTTTCATCTTAACAACTGTAAACCTTATAAACTTACTTGAGAAAGAAGGTTATATATTGACAATACAAAGAGCGACACAACCATCTAATCACTCAAAATTTGGTGGTTGCTTAGGCAACCTTCCTTCTGTAAGAAACCAGTTTACAGACAAAAATATTTCCGATTTGTTAGTTAATTATTGTCATAAAGAAATGATTGCGACAGAAGAGTTCAAACGATTTTGTGAACGTAAGTTTATTGCAAGAGACGAACAAAGGTTTCAAAGACAGTTTTTAGTTTCAATTCTTGCACTAAGTATAACGACACTTGCTTTACTTGTAAACACTTTTTTTAACCTACTTCCTAAGTTTACGGGAGGTACAAAAATCAAGCAAGAGCAAATTGACACATTAGCAAGTGGTCTTAAATCTCTTGAAAACAAAATAGTCAGCTTAAATAAAACAGAAAGCAAGTATAAAAATATTTCAGTAGACACTAATGGTTTGCAAAAAACAAAAAATATTCAGGCAGCAAAAGACACGACACAATAAGGTATGTTGCCAACAATGCATTACCGCAAGTGTGTCTGGACGTTGTTAGCATTAGCGTATTTCGCTATTGTGCTTCAGTTTCGGCAAACGGAATACTATTTGGCTTTTGGTTTTTAACTTGTACTTTTAGTTCTTTATTCAGCAGCGGTTCCGGGCAGACGGAATACAAATTCCATATCTGCTGCAAGCCCTGTTCGTTAGTGGCAATTCAAAAATTTCTCAAAAAATAAAATGTTTATACCCAATAAGGTTTTAAAATTCTGGCTTATTCTTTTTATTCCATTGTTTATAGCTCTGGGTTACGCAACATATAGACATCAACAAAAGAACACCACTCCTACAAGTGTTGAACAAAGAGCAAGTCTTATCAAACACATTGGGAGTAAACTTCCACAGTTACCTCTCAAAAACACATCATACAAGTTTGTTAGTTTAAATCATTCATTTCAACGGCCAGTAATACTAGATTTCTGGTTTGCGGGCTGTAGTCCTTGTATTGCAGAGATGAAACAATTTTCAAAACTATTAAAGGAGTATCCAGGTAAGTTCGAAATAATCAGTATATCTATAGACCCGCTTTCAGAATGGAAAAATAGTTTAAGCGGGAAATCTTCTGAAAACCTAAGTTTTCTATTTAATAACAAAGACACATTATGGACTCATCTAAATCTAGACACTGCAAATCCTTCAAGTTTTCTAGCTAGCTCACTAAATCTGAGTCAATATCCATCCTATTTTGTCTTAGATAGTAACGGAACCATTATTGAAACCCCACAAAGTGCAGTAAAGTATATCGAAAAGGTTATTGGCAAAAAAATGAATTTTACACACTTCCTCTGGAAATCTTTTACTTCTGAAGAAGGCTGGATAAATTTGCTTTTTAGCTTCCTATATTATTCTGGTCTTTTTTGGTCAATAGTTTTTCTTATTTCATGGATAAGAATATTATTAAAGAACAGGAATAGCCACTAACACCGTTTTGCAGCAATTGGTGCTTCAAGTTAAGCTCTCTGCACATTACATTCCAATCAGTAGTTCCAAGCCGTCCTGTCCCTTTCAAGGCATTTGTGTTAATACTTATAATTTGTAACTTCATTAAGCTCCCGCCCATGCAGTTGTATATCCATTACCCAACTGTTTCAATGGGTGGGGCGTTAGCGGAATTACATGAATTATTCAAATGGGATTAATTTTATTCTCATTTACCATCGCGCCAGCTAAACTAACTTAACCCCATGACCCTCATCACTTGGAACTGTCAAGGCGCCTTCCGAAATAAATACCCCTTCATCTTTGCCCATCACCCAGATATCCTTGTCATCCAAGAATCCGAACACACCAACAAACTCACCTACTCAAATCCCCCAACCCAATCCCTCTGGTATGGCGATAACCCCCACAAAGGCATATCCATCCATACATTCGGCTCCTACACCATCAAACTCCACAAATCCCACAACCTAGATCTCAAATACATCATCCCTTTAACAGTAACAGGAGAGGGGCAGACTTTCATCCTCCTTGCCATCTGGGCAAACAATGCCCAAGATCCAGAAGGGAGATACATAGAACAAGTATGGAAAGCCACTCACTATTATGAAAAACTATTAAAGCAACCAATCATCCTCACCGGGGATTTTAATAGCAATTCTATCTGGGATAAACCCCGCAGAGAAGGAAACCATACAGCAGTAGTTAATCAACTAGCTAAAAGAAAAATCCACAGTATCTACCACCAACAATTCCAATAGGAACAAGGCAAAGAAGCCCATGAAAATATTTATAAATAGTTTATATTAGTTACATTATTTATTGGCATTTTGAATAATTAAAAGTGATAAGGTATTCTAAAAAGACTTCGAACTATAATTTTAAAATTTATTAAATCTAAAATATGAAAGTAAATATTCTTATAGTCCTATGTTTTGTGATTCTACCAAATTCTTTGAGAGCCCAGGAGTCTGGTGTATCGATATATGAAATAATTCAAGCTACGAGTGTTCAAATAATGATTCCCGCAAAACCAAGTAAAATTACAAGAGAATATAGAAAGCTATCGGCCTCATATCAAAATTTGCAGATTGATTATTTTGTACCTGGAAAAACTGGCGAAACTCCTCAAGCCTATTTTAATGCTTCATATTTTTTGTACAACTTGCAAGGAACAGATACCACTCATAAATACGATTTTAATCAATATTCCACATCATACCACGACATAGACGGTTATGTAGTTTATAAATTTAAAGACTATGCAGTTTATAAAAACAACCAACGAGTAACATTTTCAATTACCATTCGCAGAGCTTCAAATAATAGCGTAGAACGAACAGTTATAATGGTTAAGAAGTATTTTACTGAAAAAGAGTATAATGATCCAGCATTTGCTACAGTACTAAATTCGTTGGATAATAGTTTTGAATATGGTGACATCAGGGCAAAATATTAATTGTATTCTTATTATAAACAATGAACTAGTTTGTATTAAACATAATCAAAGAACAGAATCTAGCCAAGAGAAACATCCACAGAATCTACCACCAACAATACCATCAAGAACAAAGCAAAGAAGACCATCCAACCTTTTATCTCCAAAGAAAGTAGGAAAAATATTAGGCTATTGACTATTGCGTTGCTTCTCAGAGTTTATAAGAAAAAGTAAGCTCTATTCATATTGGTGAATATGTGGAATGGATTGGGTTAAATGTTCATATGTCGTTTATCTTAGTGTTTTAAATGAACTAGCACGATTTTTCCCATAGAACATCGCGCTAGCCAATGCCAAACCCTTGATCTCCATCCAAAAGGTTAAATACCCCCTTACATGATAAGCCCTTGAAATAAATATTAAATAAATAAACAATATCAAATCCATTAAAAACATTCCTTATATTTAAGAGTTGTGCGCCATACAATCAAACACCCTAATAATTTTAATTAAATGGCAGTTAATACAGACGAGGAACATTCGGAGCATTCAGCACCTATTGAGTCAGAAAATCCTCCAGAAGCAATTATCCCTCATAATACCATCGAGCCTATTAACCCAAATCAAGAAACTAAAAATATGGAAGTACATCATCATGCCCATCATGGACACGAAAAGAAAACCTGGAAAAATTATTTCTGGGAATTTTTTATGTTATTCCTAGCAGTGTTTTGTGGCTCAATTGCCGAGCTTCAATTAGAACATTATATTGAGAATAAGCGTGAAAAGCAATATATAGTAGATTTTATAAGAGATTTAAAATCTGATATTACAAGCATTCAACGTTCAATTAAAGGATTTCAAAAAAAAGAACAAAATATTGACAGTTTGTTGCAAGTTTCAAATTTAGATTTATCCAAATCAGAAAACTCAAGAAAGTTTGTTCTGTATTTTTTGGGAACAACAGGAAGACCAACTCATAATCCTAACACATCTGCATTAACTCAAATTAAAAGTTCGGGTTCATTACGTTTGTTTGGTCATAGAAAAGGCGTTGCTGATAGCATTTTGAGATATGATTCGTGGAATCAATTAATTATAAATCATAATGATGTTATTGCTCAAACGATGAACGGATCTTTTGAAGCTCTATACCCAATCTTTGATGTAAAAATCTTTAGAGATAGTAGCTATGTTGATTTTTTTAAAAAAACAATGACAAAAAAGCAAACTCCTCAACTTCGCCTATCACAAGAAAAAATTGATATTTTACTTGGGCATGAGACTCGACATGGGCTTGCTTGTATTGTTAATCGTAATTATTTAGAAAATCAATTAAAAAATGCTACAAACCTTATTCAATTCTTAGAAAAAGAATATCATTTAGAATAAAAAATGAATGGACTAAACGTTTTACGCAACTAGCTTTTCGTTTAATCTTCAATCAAAATTTAACTTACTCCTTATGGCCCAATTCAATTCTTCAAAAGCAATAAGAAAGATTTCCTATTTCTTCTTAATATCAATACTATATCTGCAACCCATTTGCCTATCAGCGCAGCAGAATAGCTCATCAAAGCAATATCATGACGAAATACGTTTACTGGCCAACCAGCCTTCTATAAAATCTGCTTTCCAAACGATAGTTGATCTGGAGTCGGAAACGATGAAAAATCTCATTACACTTACACAAATACCCGCACCCCCATTTAAAGAAAAGGAAAGGGCAGCAAAATTCAAACAACTCTTACAAGCAATAGGTGCAGACAGTATTTGGATAGACGGAGGAGGTAACGTAATTGCATTACGTAAAGGTAAGTCAGGAAAGAAAACAGTAGTTATTGAAGGACACCTAGACACCGTATTTCCCGAAGGCACAGATGTTACTGTAAAACAAAGGGGCGATACTTTGTTTGCGCCTGGCATCGGCGATGATACACGTGCACTTACTGTTGTCTTAACATTACTGAAATCTATGAACCAAGCCAAGATTAAAACGGAAGCTGATATTTTGTTTGTAGGAACTACGGGTGAAGAAGGGCCAGGGGATTTAAGAGGCGTAAAAGAATTGTTCAAAAGTGGATTGAAAATAGATTCCTATATATCTATTGATGGCGGAGCGTTGGGAAATATAGTGAATCGTGCAATTGGTTCTATCAGATACCGCATTACTTACAAAGGCGAAGGTGGGCATTCATACGGTAAATTTGGTTTAGCCAATCCACACAATGCAACCGCATCTGCCATTCACAATTTTGTTGTTGAAGCAAACAAGTTCACAAAAACAGTGACAAAAACAACCTACAATATTGGAATGATTGGAGGTGGTACTTCTGTAAACTCAATTCCATTTGAATCATGGATGGAAGTGGATATGCGTTCTGAAAACCCAATAAACATTCAAATCTTAGACAGTTTACTTCAACGCGCCATTCAACTTGGTCTAAGGGAAGAAAATGCTATTAAGAGAATTGGTAAAGATTTGACAGTTGATATACAACAGTTAGGCAACCGTCCAACAGGAACTCAGGATTCATCGGTTGCGCTTATTCAACGCGCAACTGCAGCTGTTGATTTCATGGGTTCTAAACCACAATTTATTTCTCTCTCCACCAACGCTAATATTCCCATTTCAAAAGGCATACCTGCCATTACAATTTGGACAGGTGGTAAGGGTAGTGGTGCTCATTCGTTGGATGAATGGTGGATGAATGACAAAGGTTATCTGGGCATTCAGGCTTCATTATTATTGCTTGTATCTGAAGCGGGTTTGGCGAAGTAATGGCTAAACATTTCCATATTTATTCAAATGGATTGATTCTTTTCTCATTTGCCATCGCGCCAGCAATAATTCCCACAACCCAGATCTCAAATACATCATCCACAAGTAACTGGGAGGCCAAACATTCATTCTCCTAGCCATCTGGGCAAATAATGCCCAAGAAGGAAGATAGTTAGAACGGTATGTAAAGCATTGATTATTAAATAATAAAAAATTATTATGTTATTTAAGGGGAATTACTTAAATTGAAATATCAACCTAAATCAATCTAACGCTGAAATAAAAGCTAGTAAAGAATTTCAGTTAAGGGCATGTATTTAATATCACTTTTGGTTTTCTTGGGTATAAAATTTCAAATTATGATTAATTGTACTTTGAAATTAAGTTCCACCTTTCATGTTAATAATTCAATCAAATTATGAAAACGAAAATGCCAATTCTGAAAATAATAGTTTTAGCGATTCTTATATTCCCTTCTTTTATTCTATTGGCCCAAACCCCCAAAAGCAGTAGTAGTTCATTTAACAAGCTATTGAATGATTATTATGAAGAATCGCTCTTGTTTTTCCCAATTGATGCTACACAAATAGGCGATAATAGATATAATGATTTGTTGCCCAATGATATTTCTAAACCTTATTTGAAAAAATTGCATGATTTCTATATAAAGTATCAAAAACAGGTATCAGCTATCAAAAAGGAGACACTTAATTCATTTGATAAAATTTCTTATGACATTCTGACTAGACAAATTTCTGAAGCTTTGGAAAAGGAACAATTTCATTTTGAATTGATGCCAATTAACCAACAGTTTAGCTTACCAAATCTAATGCCATCTTTGGGCTCTGGTAATGACTTGCAGCCGTTTAAAACTGTAAAGGATTATAACAATTGGCTAAAAAGAATTGATGGGTTTGTAGATTGGGTAGACACCGCTATTGCTAATTGCAATAAGGGTATTGCAGTGGGTATGGTGCTCCCCAAAGCTTTGGTGATAAAAATTATTCCCCAATTAGAAGCACAAATTATAACAGACACTGCTCAGAATATTTTTTTTGGACCAATAAAAAATATGCCTGCATCATTTTCTGAAAATGAAAAGGCTACCATTATTTTGGCTTACCAAAACGCTATCACTAATAAAGTTATTCCTGCGTACCAAAAGCTAGTTGACTACGTAAAAAATATCTACTTAATTAATGCAAGATCTACATCAGGTATTAATGCCCTGCCAAATGGGGCTAAAATATACCAATACTTAATTAGGGTATTCACCACTACTAATAAAACACCTGAGGAAATATATCAAACAGGGCTAAATGAAGTAGATAGAATTACTAAAGAAATTGAAGCACTTAAAATGAAAGTTGGCTTTAAAGGTGATTTGACAGCATTTTATAATTATGCTTTAACGGATAAACAATTTTTTCCATTTAGCACTGATGAGCAAGTATTAGATAGTTTTAGGGCTATCTATCCAAGAATTGAACCGAACCTAAAAAAGCTATTCAACATTGTTCCCAAAGCCGCTTTTGAAGTTAGGGCTATAGAAAAGTTTAAAGCTGCTTCAACTTCTGCAAACTATCAAACAGGTTCAGAGGATGGGAGCAGACCAGGCTTTTTTAATGTACCTATTATTGATGCAATGAAATATAATAAGTTGGGTATGGAAAATCTTTTTTTACATGAAGCAATTCCGGGGCATCATTTTCAATTATCCTTGCAACAAGAGAACAAAGCTTTGCCTAAAATTAGAAAATTTGGTGGTTATTCCGTAACAGCAGAGGGATGGGCATTATATACTGAATCTTTAGGTGACGAGTTAGGGTTATATACAAACCCTTTTCAAAAATTAGCCGCTTATAAATCAGAACTCTTTAGGGCTATTCGCATGGTTGTAGATGTTGGATTACATACAGGTAAAATTACAAGAGAAGAATCCATTAAATATATGATGGAAAAAGGTGGCAGGGCAGAAAGAGGTTCTATTTCAGAAACAGAAAGATATATGGCTAATCCCGGTCAAGCAGTTTCCTATAAAACAGGTCAGTTAAAAATATTAGAATTGAAATCTAAATACCAAAAAATGTTAGGGGTAAAATTCAATATAAAAAGCTTTCATGATGCTATTTTACTTGGTGGATCCATTCCTTTGACAACATTTGAAACGTATATGGATGAATGGGCAAAATCACAAAGTAGATAAATGCTAAGTCCTCTTCGAGAGACGATGCGGAGAAATAATTTTATCTAACCGAATCTAACAGATCATGAAAAAATCAATGGCATTTGTACTACTCGGGTGTTTACTGTTCAGTTGTTCAGCACCCAAACTAAAAACCCTTACCCTTAAAGGATCAACAAATAATGATCTGGAAGTATTGGATTGGGGTGGAAACGGAGAGGCCATCATCTTTTTAACAGGACTGGGTAATTCAGCACATGTTTACCAAAGCTTTGCGCCCAAATTCACCAACAACTTTCATGTGTATGGAATTACCAGGAGAGGATTTGGTCAGTCGGAACGCACCTTAACCGGTTTTCATGTAGACACATTGGTGAACGACATCGTAAAAGTAATGGACCAGTTACAATTGAAAAAAGCTATCCTGGTGGGGCATTCCATTGCCGGAGATGAACTTTCTTCCTTTGCACGTTTATACCCGGATCGGTTAATGGCAACCATTTATTTAGATGCCGCATACAGCCATGAACATATTTTTGATCTATTTGGAAACTGGCCACAGCTTCCATTGGGTGCTGATTCTCTCAGTTTTTATGCATCTGCCGAAAACGTAGTAGCTTATAGTAAAAAACACGACGGTATTGAAACGCCCATAGAAGAAATCCGCGCTACGAATAAATTTGATAAAACCGGTAGGCTAATCAACGATACATCGGCTTTGGCTTCCCAGGCATTTACGGAGATCATCAAATTTGCGGAGCCAGTATCTTATAAAGAAACCCAATGCCCATCACTGGCAATCTACGCCAAAAGAGATAATGAACGGGAAATGTTCAGGGATTATCCGCTATTTGATTCATCCAGAAAAAGACAGGCTTCGGAAGCCATAACTAAATGGAGAACATACTATGCCGGCGAAACAAAGAATTACCGCGATAACTGTGCAAAAGGTCATATCCTTGAGATCCCCAACGGACACCATTATGTTTACCTGAGCCATCCTGCAGAAACAGAGGCGGAGATCAGAAAATTCTTGAAGAGTTTGTAAAGCATTTTTCATTTTCCGCAGCTGTCACTTGCCGAAGACGCTGCAATTTGAAAGAGGAGCGTATCGTATCAAATTAATTAGTTGAGAATGGAAATGAAAGTGATGATCAATCATTTAAAATAGTTACTTCATCTTTGCCCATCACCCAAACATTCATTCTCCTAGCCATCTGGGCAAATAATGCCCAAGAAGGAAGATATACAGAACGGTATGAAACATTCATTACTATAATCCACTATTACAGAAGCCCAATCAACCTTCTATTTCCAAAGTAAGAGTAACCTCAGCTTAAATTATTTCATAGGTTTTAAACTATCTGACTATATACAAGAATCTTGCTTCATTGTATATTTAATCTTGAATGTTAAAATGAGAAGAAAGCTTGAGAGTAAATAGACAAGCCTAGTCTGTATTAACAACTTTCAATTTAGGCTTGTTTAAAAAGAAAAGACTCGCTTAAAAGCGAGTCTTAAATTCTTAGACTTGGTTACATTATCCAAGGATAAGAGGCTTTACCAAGCATCACAATACAAAAGTATCAATATTTTCGACAATTCCGCCTATGCGATTTGCAAATTTCAGAAATTATTTTTCTTCTCCCAGAACTGGCAGATACTTAACTGCATGTTCAAATGACACTATAAGATGTGTGAAACTCTATAAAGCTAACCTCAAAGTAGCGCAAGCATTTCATCCATTATTAGGTTGTCTAGAGGTGGTTCTTAGGAATGGTATTAACGACCAACTGACTAGCTATTTCGCAGATCCTAATTGGATTATCAACCAAAAAACCGGCTTTATGATTGACCCACTTCTGACACATACCAATAAAAAGACTGGGAAAGTAGAAATCAATAGGTTTATTTTAAATTCTGTTAGAGGGGCAGAAAAAAAATTGATAAAACGAGGAATAGGCATCACAAGTGGACGTATAATTTCTGAGCAGACATTTGGCTTTTGGACAGAATTATTTGAAAATCATCATTATAAATTATTAAAAGGGAGGCCGATAAAACTATTTAAAAATCTTCCTTCTGGATATGGAAGAACTGAGATTTTAAATGAACTTTCAAAAGTGAGACAGTTTAGAAACCGAATCAACCATAATGAACCCATATGTTTTGTTGGATTGGCAATAGACTTCTCTAAAACTATTGCTGTATATCAGTCTATCCTTAATCTTTTGAACTGGATAAATCCTGAATTAATACCCTGGATTAAAGATATTGACAAAATAAATATTATTATTATGAAAGGGCAAAGGGTCTAATGGAGACTTTTGTCAAGCTAAAGCCTTTTCCTCTTTGATTATTCTATCCAATTACCATCGCGCCAGCAACAAATCCCACAACCCAGATTTCAAATACATCATGATTGGGTTGAGTGATCATATGCCTATAATTCTTACATTTAAATGGGACTGTTTTATAAACTGTGTAAGTGAGGGATAAGTTGGGGTGCACCCCAACTTATCCCTCACTTTTTTTAACTTTAAAACACAGTTTAGATTATGGACAAAGAACAAATGCTCTCAGATGCTTTT
>NKJC01000002.1 GCA_002256435.1 Chitinophagaceae bacterium BSSC1 | reverse complement strand
CTCTTCCCATTCCGAACAGAGAAGTTAAGTCCCTCATGGCCGATGGTACTCGCGTTAAGCCGGGAGAGTAGGTAGCTGCCATATTTATTGAACCTCGATCTGAAAAGATCGAGGTTTTTTTATGCCCAGGAATGCCCAAATTTTCCCTCCCCACTCTTCACTCTCCACTCTTCACTCTCCACTCTTCAATCTTCAATCTTCACTCTTCACTCTTCACTCTTCACTTTGTTCTTGGTTTATTTGTTTTATTAAATGCTTGAATATTATTCCACAAGATTCTTTGGAATGACTAGCTTTATGCACCCCCTGTAACCCAATGAATCAGTAATGAAGGAATGGCTTAAAAAAATACTAGACTTTGGTATTACGGATTCCGATGATTTGGTTGACCTGCATAAGCAAAGGATGTTTAACTTATTTGCTATTACGGTTATTCCTTTTATTGTTTTCACCTTATGTATTAATTTGAATAATGGCAAATTTGAATTGGCCATTATCAATACTATTCAATTAACCATATTTGGCATTACTATATGGATTGGCTACCATAAAAAATATAGATTTCTTAGATCATTAATCCTGGTATTTTTATCAATCATTGCATTCTACGTTGCACTAAAATTCAGAAATGGTTCAGAATATAGGGTATTAGTAATGATGGTTGCGGGGGCAGTGATATTTGATAGTAATTGGAAATATATTGTATTCACATTATTACTTTCAATTGGCTTTACCTATTGTAGGTATTTAGATATTGTTGCAAATGGAATTCCCTCAAACCTTATAGGATATAGGGTTGCACAAGTATTTATTCCATTTATAGTTGCTTGTGTATCGCTATTGTATTTGAAAAATATATACCTAAAAAGTCAGCTTAAATTACAATCAGCATTAATAGAAGTTTCTAATTCTAATGTTACCAAGGAAAGGATTATGTATGCCCTGGCTCATGACCTCAGAAGTCCCTTGAGTAATGTAATTAGTATTACCAAGATTATGCGTCAACAGGGTAACCTTACTTTGGAACAATTAAAGTGGTTAGATTTTATAGAGTCTGCTAGTCAAAATTCAAATGCCTTGGTGAATGAATTGCTTCAGTCAAATGAATTATTGAATCAACCTGAAAACTATGAATCAATTGACTTGAATAAATTGGTAGAGGGAGTAGTAGAAATGGCCGTATTAAAATCAATAGAGAAAGATCTTCATTTTGAATTCATAAAAGCTGATGAAACCTGCATACTCCAATTGGAGCAGTTAAAGATTCAACGATTATTTGCCAATTTGATCAATAACGCCATTAAATTCAGTAATCAGTCAGGGAGAGTGATAGTGACAGTATCAAAAAAAGGCCAGCATTGCTTGATATCTGTAAAGGATTTTGGGATTGGCATTTCTGAAAAAAACATTCCACTAATTTTTGATGCTTTTACTAAGGCTAAACGCAGAGGAACCCAAAGTGAACCCAGTTATGGTTTGGGACTTTCCATTTGTAAACAAATTACAGAACAACATGGGGGCACTATTAGTGTGATTAGCGAATTAGGAAAGGGTACAGAATTTCTAGTTAGCTTGCCCATGGTTAGGGCATAAAAAAAGTCCAACTTTCGTTGGACTTGAATGTCTTAGTGTAGTAGGATTAATACCTGTTGTATCCACCGCCGTTTCCGCCACCGGTACCACGATCACGGTTGTAACCGCCACCGCTTCCACCGCGACTTCCACCGCCGCTTCCGCCACCGTATCCACCGCGGCTTCCACCATTACCACCACCAAAGCTCTTCTTTTTGAAGCCGCCTCTTTCGCCTTCTGGACGAGGGGTTGATTCGTTTACAACAATCTTGCGACCTAGGTTTTCTGTGTCATGTAGACCAGCGATAGCGGCGCGAGCTGCTTCGTCATCTGCCATTTCAACAAAGCCAAAGCCCTTGCTGCGATCATTGTTAAACTTGTCTGTAACGATTTTGGCACTGGTTACTTCACCAAATGGTGTGAAAAGGGCCTGCAGGTCTTCACTGGTCATGTTCCAGTTAAGATTTCCAACGTAAATGTTCATGTTCTTTGAAAAATTAAGTGATCAAAAATTCAATGGTAAAACAGTAACCAAGAACCCGGAAGCATTTACGTAAAAACCTTCTGAGAAACAGTTGAACTGCCATTGAACATCCGAAGTTATTGTTTTTTCCGATATTCCAATTTTTTTTTCAACATTTTTTGTTTTTTTCAAAAATTGTATTTAAGCATATGGGCTGGGCTTTCAGCCAATTCCGTGAAAATCATGGGATTAGTTATGAACATTTGCGTTCTTGGCATGAAAAAGCCCGTCCTAAAAATTGGACGGGCTTTTAGTTATTTGAGTATCAAGCTTATTCAGCTACTACTTCAAAGTCAATCTCAACCAATTGGCCGTTGCCAAAGTCAATAGAAGCTTTGTAAGCACCTAGTTCTTTAACCTCGTCCACAATGCTGATGCGCTTACGGTCAATCTCATAACCTTTTTGGTCACGGATAGCCCTAGTAATTTGCAAAGAAGTTACGCTACCAAAGATCTTACCGCTAGTACCGGTTTTAGCACCAATTTTCACTGGAGAAGATTTTAGAACGTCAATTACTTTGTTGATTTCAGCCAACATAGCAGCTTCTTTCTTGCCTTTTACTTTTAGGCGCTCTTCTAATTGTTTCAAATTAGAAGGATTGGCTTCAACAGCCAGTTTTCCAGGAATCAGAAAGTTACGAGCATAACCGTTTTTCACAGTTACTAGTTCATTTCTTCCGCCTAGATTGTCTACGTCTTGAATTAAAATTACTTGCATTTGATTTGTTTAGTTCCCCTGTTCCCAGTTTTTCAACTGTCTCTCGCTTTTAAGCGGGGTTAGGGAAGGTGACTAATGATTGGTATTATTTCAACAGGTCAGTTACATAAGGCAACATTCCCATTTGACGGGCTTTCTTTACCGCGTCTTGAACCTTGCGCTGATACTTCAAAGAGTTTCCGCTCAAACGACGAGGCAACAATTTACCTTGTTCGTTGATGAATTTCTTCAAGAAATCTATATCCTTGTAGTCAACGTATTTAATGCCATATTTTTTGAAGCGACAGAATTTTTTCTTTGGCTTCTCCTGTTTGATGGCGGTCAGGTATTTGATTTCGTTCTTTGCCATGATTAAGCCTCGGTTTTATCTTGCATTGCAAATCCGCCATTCCTTTTCACATAGTTGTACTCGACGGCGTATTTATCGAGACGTGTGATCATATGACGCATGATTTGTTCATCACGCAACATTTGGATCTTCAGTTTTTCATTGATGTCTGAAGGACCTTGGAATTCTAACACCCAGTAAATACCGGTTGTTTTTTTCTGGATTGGATAAGCCAGTGATTTTAAGCCCCATGGGTTGCTGTGCACAGTTGCACCACCTAGTTCAGCAATTAAGTCTGCATATTTTTTTTGTGCAGCCTTAAAGTCTTCTTCAGACAGAACCGGAGTGAAAATCACCATCAATTCGTAATTGTTCATTTACAAATTTTTTAGGTTATAAATTGGTTTCTCCCAGTGGACATCCCGAATTCGAGACGAATCAGCCAAAACTGATTTGGGGCTGCAAAGGTAGGGGAAAGCCGTGTAAAATGAAAGCCTAATTCAATAAATCTGGCAGAAATAGGGCGTTTCAGGGAAAAAATATCTGAAAATACCCATTTCTAATGGTCAATTTCTGGCTGTAGGGGTTTCAGAACCACAATATAACTGGGAAAATGGTCACTAAATCCTCCACGATAGTTGTTCCCATCCCAGGTTCGCATGGGATAACCTCTGTATCTGCCACTATTTTCTACCATGGCATTGGTTTGGTGTATTAGGGCATATTTGAAGTGAAAGCCGGTTTGTTCATTGCTTAGCCAAAAACTAGAAATCAGCACTTGATCAAACAAAGACCAAACATCTTGGTTAGCTAGGGTACCCCTTCCTTGTTTAAAAATCTTCAGCCAAGGATTGAATAAAAAGCCAGGATTCAAACGCTGGGCATTGCCCGATGTCTTTAAAATGGTAGAAATACTATAACTATCTGGATTGTCATTGAAATCACCCATCACCAAAATTTTTGCCCTAGGTTCTTTTGATTGTATTCTGTCAATTTCATTTCTACAAGTTGCTGCAGCTGCATTTCTAGATGCTGTGGTTTTGTCTTCTCCACCTCTTTTACTAGGCCAATGGTTAACAAACAAGTAAATGGAATCGCCATCTAACAATCCATGTACCATTAAAATATCTCTGGTTTCATATTTTACACCGGTACTAGAGGGGAGGTTAACATGTATACTAGTTGAATGAATGGGTTTGAAATATTTGGGATTGTATAAAAGCGCTACATCAATCCCCCTTTTGTCTTTGGAATCATAGTGCACTATTTGATATTTTCTGCTCCTCAATAATGGGTGGCTAACTAGATCTTGTAATACCGTATCATTTTCAATTTCCACCACACCCAATAGGGCAGCTCCATCCTTGGTAAACTGTTCTCCAATTTCTTTAATCACTGTTGCCAAGTGCAAAATTTTGTTTTGATAAATACCCTCATTATAGTGTTTGGCGCCAAGGGCTGTAAACTCATTGTCATCTACCAAGCCATTGTCTTTGGTATCATAGAAATTTTCCAGATTGTAAAAAGCCAATACAGCAATTTTAGAAAGTCCCGTTTTGGATTGTGCCAATAAGCTGTGATAGCCAATTAACAAAAGCCAAACAATCATGCAAGTTTTCATTTTTTTCTACTAAACTATTAAGGCTTTTTAGAGAATGTTAGTTTCAAATCTTAAATGATTTTAGTTACTAGCATTTTAGACTTGTCCCAACTATTTTGTTGAACCATTCTTTAAAATCCAACCTATGAAAAGCCTCTTTTTTATCTTATTTATTACAACTGTTGCACCCAAAGCAATGCTGGCTCAGATTAAACCTAAAACCATTTTTCTTCAAAAAAAACAGATCAAAGATTCTGTCTATTTACCCAATAGGTTATTTACAGATTGGGAGACCAATACCATGCCAGTTGTCAATGAAAACGAACTAAAAGAATCTGAAGAACAAATGCCGCCCATGTTGCAAGCTGCAAAGGATCCTTATACAGCTATTACTGGTTTTCAGTTCTCTGCATTGAGAATAACAGCAAGAGGATTGGGGAATGCGTCTAACCTGGTCATGGTCAATGGTATACCCATGTTGGATCTTGCCAATGGTACAGGACTTTGGAGTAGTTGGAACGGATTAAACCCAATATTCCGAGTGGGAGAATCTAATACGGTAATTCAACAATCAGATGCGGGTATTAGTCTCTTAGGCACTAGTTCAAATATGGATATCAGGCCCTATAAACAAAGAGCTGGTATAGACATTGGTTATGGTTTTGGGAATAGGGGGGCTACCCATCGATTATATCTTGGAATGCACAGTGGCTTATCCCCAAAAGGTTGGAGTTGGGGCTTAGCCATTGCAGCAAGGGCTAGTCTAGTTCCTATGATTCCTGGGGTACAGAACAATGGAAGAAGCTTCTTTTTAGGAGTAGATAAAAAAATGGGTTCGGGCAATGTGATTTCTTTGGCTTTTTTTGGGGCCCTAATGCAAACAGATAGGCAAGCTGCCATACTAAAGGAATCAATAGACATCTTGGGAGACCATGCGTATAATCCAGCATGGGGTTATCAAAATGGACAGCAACGCAATGCCAATCAAACCAAACAGTTTTTACCAACTTTATTGCTGACACAAGAACATAAATTTTCCAATCAGTCTTTTTTGCAAACCTCCATTGCCGTATCTGCAGGTTATAGAAATGGAACGGGTTTGGATTGGTATCATGCGCCGGATCCAAGACCAGATTATTATCGGTATTTACCCAGTTATCAAACAGATCCAGTTCTAAAGGAAGCAACAACACAAGCGCTACAAAATAATATTGACTTGAGGCAATTGAATTGGCATAGGTTTTACCAGATTAATGAGAACAGCTTTGATCAAATTATCAATGCCAATGGAATTATCGGAAACACGGTTTCCGGAAAAAGAGCCAGTTATATTCTTGAAAATAGACATCAAGACATTCAAAGATATCTGATGGCTATTACCTATCATGGCTTGCTAAAAGAAAAGGTCTTTTTTAGTACAGGAATCAGTATTCAATGGCAACGCAGCCATTTTTATAAAACGGTGGCTGACTTATTAGGGGCTTCTTTTTATGTGAATTGGAATCAGTTTGCGGAATCAGAAATTCCCAATGATCCTGCGGCCATTCAATTTGATTTGCAACAACCCAATAGAATTTTAAAACTACATGATCAGTTTGGATATGATTATATCATGACAAACCACAAAACAAATCTATGGTTTCAAACGGCGCAACAAATAGGGAAATGGGGATGGGCAATCTCCTTGGAATTAGGTAGTTCTGGTTTTTGGAGAGAAGGGTTGGTGGCCAATGGCTTGTTTCCAGATGAGTCATTGGGGCCATCCCATAAGCAGTTCTTTATAAACAATGGGGGCAGGTTTACTTTGAACAGGATATTAAATGGAAAAACCAGATTGTATTTGGCAACCGCCATTCAAACCAGTCCGCCTAATGCAGATAATGTATTTATTTCTCCTAGAACTAGAAATCACCAACAAAACATAGTTAGCAATCAGCAAACCATTAGTGCAGAGATGGGGTATTTGATTCAATCTTCCAATCTTAAATCAAGGTTCTCATTGTACTGGATGCAAGTGCGCAATGCCATGGATGTGATCAGTTTTTATCACGATGCATACAACAGTTTTGTGAATTACGCCATCAGTGGAATAGGACAAAGACATCTTGGATTAGAATGGGCCATGGATGCCAAATTGTTGGGTCAATGGCATTTTCAAACTGGTATTCATCTTGGCAATTTTGTTTATAATACCAGGCAGTTTGCAAGTATCACAGTTGATAATACTGCTGCAGAATTAAACCAAGTGTTTATCTATGCCAAACAACATCCTATTGGTGGGGCTCCCCAACAGGCCATTTCTATTGGATTCAATAACCGAACAAATGGCAATTGGTTCTGGTCTATCAATGCCAATTTTTTTGACAGACAATGGATGGTCTGGAATCCCATTAGAAGAACTGCTGAAGCGCTCTATCCGGTAGATCCCAATTCTGAGAAAGGTCAAAGGCTTTTGTTACCGGAAAGATTGCCTCCTCAAACTAACCTCAATCTCTATTTAAGTAAACGGTTTATAAGCAAAAGAAATAGCGCTGGGCATTTAGATCTTAGTATGAGCATCAATAATCTATTAAACAAACAGGATTTACTCATTAGCGCCGCAGAACAATTGCGTTTTGATTTTGACAATCGGGACCCCGAAAAATTTGCCCCTAAATATTTCTTTGGACAAGGTTTATCCATGAATTGTTCCATCAATTATCATTTTTAATCAACAACCATTTTATGAAAAATCAAGGCTTTCAAATCAAGGGTATTGTTATCATTATTTTGTGTTTGAATCTTTGTTGTGAACCCAATTATGACATTCCACCATCAGACTTGGCCCAGGTATATGCAGCAGATCTAACCATCAAAGATTTAAAATCAAAACACGTAACGGGTAAGTTTGAACAGTGGCAGAAACCAAATACTATTGTGGGGGTAGTAGTAGCCAATGACCGTACGGATAATTTTTACAAATCCATTGTTGTGCAAGATAGTACAGGCGGAATCACTATTAGATTGGATGGCATAAAACTGAGTGCCAATTATCCGGAAGGAATGCAAGTGGCTATTCACTTAAAAGGGCTCTGGTTAGGAGACTATGGAAAGTTAATACAGTTGGGAGCGGGTGTAGACCTTTCAGACCCGGCTTATCCCAGTTTATTTCCCATTCCCCAAACCTTATTTGATCAATACCTGGTCAAAGGACCTGTGGCATCTGAACCCGAAGCCCAATTGGTCAAAATCACAGACTTGGGAAATAATTACCAAAGCAGATTGGTTCAACTAAACCAAGTTGCTTTTGTGGCGGCAGATACGGGTAAAACCTATGCAGATGCCAAAAATAATGAGTCTTTAAACCGTACCATCCAAGACTGTAATGGTAATAATATCATTCTGAGAACCAGCGGTTATGCCAGTTTTGCGCCTTTGCAAACACCAGCTTCCATGGGTACAATCAAAGGCATTTATTCGGTTTTTGGTTCTACTAAGCAATTGGTCATTAGGGATACAAGTGATGTGCGAATGCGGTTTCCCCGATGTAAGTAGAGCCATAATGCGTTGATTTTCGGTTTGTCCTGTCAAAAATTTAGGGATTTTGTCCTCTAATCGGGTTTTCCTTGTCATCCTGTCAGCGCATTAGGGTTTGGTACTGTCTTTGAATAGTTCTAGCAAAACTGATACTATGCAAAAAGGACAGATACGTGTACAGACGGAGAACATTTTCCCCATCATTAAGAAATTCTTGTACAGTGACCACGAAATTTTCTTGCGTGAGCTGGTAAGTAATGCAGTAGATGCCAGCCAGAAAATCAAAACCCTTTCTTCCATCGGCGAAGCCAAAGGAGACTTGGGCGATTTGCGCATTGACGTTGAATTAGATGTAAAAGAAAAGACCTTGAGCATTACCGACCGTGGGGTGGGTATGACCGGTGAAGAAGTGGACAAATACATTAACCAAGTTGCGTTTAGTGGTGCGGAAGAGTTCATGGAAAAATACAAGGATGCCAATATTATTGGTCATTTTGGTTTGGGTTTCTATTCAGCTTTTATGGTTTCCGATAGAGTAGAATTGTATTCTAAAAGCCATAAAGAGGGTAGTGGGGTTTATTGGAGCTGCGATGGTAGCCCAGAATTTGAATTATACGATGTAGACTATAACCAACGTGGCACCAAGATAGTCTTGCACATAAACGAGGAAAGCAAGGAATTTTTAGACGCATCTAGAATTCAGTCTATTCTAACCCGTTTTTGTAAATTCTTGCCCATTCCTATTTATTTTAAAGAAGTAGGAGCGGTAACAGAAGCAGTTGAAGTAAAAGAAGGAGAAGAAGCTCCAGCACCAGTTGAAGAAAGGTCTATCAACAATACCAATCCTATTTGGGTTCGTAAGCCAAGTGAGCTTACCAAGGAAGACTACGAGAATTTTTATAAAGAATTGTATCCCTATAATGAGACGCCTTTATTTTGGATTCATTTAAACGTAGATTATCCTTTTAATTTAACAGGGGTATTGTATTTTCCAAAAATCAAACAGAGCTACGAGATTCAGAAAGACAAAATCCAGTTGTATTGCAACCAGGTTTTTGTAACAGATGAAGTAAAAGATATTGTACCAGAATTTTTGATGTTGTTACAAGGCGTTATTGATTCCCCAGATATTCCTTTGAACGTGAGCCGTAGCTATTTGCAAGGTGATCCCAATGTGAAAAAAATCTATGCGCATATTACCAAGAAAGTTGCCGATAAATTAGAGGAACTCTTTAATAAAGAACGTGCTGAATACGAACAGAAATGGGATAGCTTAGGGCTTTTTGTCAAGTACGGTATGATGACAGATGACAAGTTCTTAGAGAAAGCAGCTAAGTTCTTGGTCATGGAAGATACCACTGGAAAATTTCATACCATTGAAGAATACAAAACAGCAACTGCCGCGCTTCAAAAGAACAAAGAAGGTAAACAAGTAGTACTCTATACCACCAACCCAGTGCAGCAAGATGCTTATATTCAGGCAGCCACAAACAAAGGATATAGTGTAGTTAAAATGGAAACCTTGGTAGATGCAGCATTCATCAACAATATGGAAATGAAATGGCAGGATACCATTTTTGTAAGGGTAGATGCCGATATAGTTGACAACTTGATTGACAAACAAGAAACCAGTGACTCTGTATTGAGTAAAGAAGAGGAGGGTAGTTTGAAAGAATTGTTTACAATTCAAATTCCTGAATTGCACGTAACCACTGAAGTAAAAGGATTGAGTAAGGATTCTGCTCCAGTTGTAGCTACCAGACCTGAGTTCATGCGCAGGATGAAAGATATGGCTGGTGTAGGTGGTGGCATGACAGCATTCTATGCACAAATGCCTGATGAAGTAACATTGACCATCAATGGAAATCATCCTATCTATCAAACCTTATTAAAAGTGGAAGATAAATCACTTCAGGAAAAACAAGTTCGCTCTTTAGCTGATCTTGCTTTACTAAGTCAAGGTTTGTTAAAAGGTGCGGAGCTAACCAATTTCATCAACCGCAGTGTAGAGTTGATGGAGTCAGGAAAATAAAATACTGGATCTATTAGTTGTGTTATTTAAAATGGTTGCTTTTAAAAGAGCAACCATTTTTTTTGCTTAATGAGTTCTGTTGGTATGTTATAGGTTGGAAGTGTTTTTACTTAGTTCAACATCTATGACCCTTAGTTGCAGGCTGGTGGTATTATTCCATTCGTTTTCTTCTACACAAAATACAATATCAAGTGGTTCCTGCATTTGAAGTAAGTGAAATTTGTCCGCCATATTAAATCCAATACCTGAGAAATTGATGTTTTTTTGTTTCAACACAAATTTTATATGCGCTTCTTTTAAAATTTTTGAAAACCCACTCTCCTGTACATTTCTAGCCACAAAAACTGGTCGCATATTGTCTGGCCCATAGGGCTCCATCTGTTGTAAAATCTGGTAGAATCCAGGTGTGATTTCTGAGAATTCTATGGGGGCGTCAATAATAATTTCTGGAACCAATAAGGCATCTGGTATAGTTCTAGATACTTCAGCTTCAAATGCTGCTGCAAAAGCATTTACATTTTCAGGTAGTAAGGTCATGCCCGCTGCTGCAAAATGGCCTCCATACCCAATTAACCATTCTTTGCAAGCATGTATGGCTTCATACAAATTAAATCCTGCCACGCTTCTGGCACTTCCTCCTGCATATTCTCCACTACGTGTAAGTACAATGGTGGGTCGATAGTGTTTTTCAATGAGTCGGCTTGCTACAATGCCTACCACTCCTTTGTGCCAGTGTTCTTGATAGACAACTGTAGTTTTCTTTTTAGCAAAATGAAGGTCTGCTGCAATGAGTTCCAAAGCTTCCTTGGTAATGCTGGCATCCATTTCTTTTCTGTCAGTATTATCATGGTGTAGCAGGGACGCTAGTTCTTTTGCTTTTATTGGGTCTTGTTCTATAAATACTTGAACTGCTTTTTTAGCGTCATCCATTCTACCTGCTGCGTTCACTCTTGGGGCAATCATGAAGACTACATTGGTAATGAGCATCTTGCTTTTTACACCTGCTAATGCTTTTAATGCCTTAATGCCGGGGCAGGGATCATCATTGATTTTTTGGAGACCATAATATGTGAGTACCCTGTTTTCTCCTGTCATAGGTACTATATCTGCAGCAATCGCGGTAGCAACTAAATCTAGGTATTGCAGATAACTTGAACTAGGTAAGCCTAGTCTATCTGCTAGTGCGCTGGCTAATTTAAAGCCAACCCCACAGCCACATAATTCCTTATAAGGGTAGGGGCAGTTGGGCTGTTTGGCATTTAAGATGGCAACAGCTGGGGGTAATACATTATCTGGCAAATGATGGTCGCAAACAATAAAATCTATTCCTAGTGTTTTTGCATAAGCAATGAGATCTACTGATTTAATGCCACAGTCTAAAGAAATAATTAAAGTTATGCCTTGTTCATGGGCAAAATCAATACCTGCTTTGCTTACACCATATCCTTCCTTATATCGGTGAGGAATATAATAGTCTACCTGCTCATAAATGCCTAGCAAAAATTGATACATACAAGCCACAGAGGTGGTGCCATCAACGTCATAGTCACCAAAAACCAAGATTTTCTCATAGCTATCAAATGCTAATTGAATTCTTTCTACAGCTTTATCCATGTCTTTCATGAGCCATGGACTGTGTAAGTCTGATAACTGAGGTCTGAAAAAATGCCTAGATGCTTCAAAATCACTTAATCCCCTTTGCACCAAGATGCGGCAAATGGTTTTATTAATTTTTAGGGAGCTATGCAATGCCTCCACTTTTTCTTTGTTGGAAGCTAATATGTTCCAGCGTTTCTGCATTAGTATTTTCTATCTGTAGTGTAGCGCACCAATTCTTCTAATGCATTTCTTACTTGACTTTCAGGGAACTCATGAAGTATGGCCAAAGCTTCATCTCTATATGCTTCCATTTTTTGTTCTGCATACTTGATACCACCTGCTGCAACTACCGCATCAATGACAAATTTTACCTTTTCTTTTTGGGTGTTCTGATTCTTGATAATATAGATCAATTGCTTTTTTAAGTCAGCACTGCAATTGTTCAGAGTATATATTAGTGGAAGGGTCAACTTCTTCTCTTTAATATCATTCCCAGTGGGTTTTCCAACGTCCTGACTGCCGTAATCAAATAGGTCATCCTTGATTTGGAATGCCATGCCCACTTTTTCTCCAAACACTTTCAGTTTCTGTACTTTCTCAGGATCTGTAAAAGTGGTAGATGCTCCTGCTTCACAAGAAGAAGACAGTAGGGAGGCTGTTTTGCCTTTGATGATATCGTAATAAATGTCTTCTCTTAAATTTAGTTTTCTTGATTTTTCAAATTGTAATAACTCACCTTCCGCCATTACTTTTACGGCTTCTGCTAGTGCATCCAACACCACGTATTCTCTATTGTTCAATGCCAGTAACAGTGCTTTCATTAAGAGGTAGTCACCCACCATTACTGCTATCTTATTTTTCCAAAGGGCATTGATAGAAAAGAAACCCCTGCGCATATTACTGTCATCAATTACGTCATCGTGAACCAATGATGCCGTATGAATCAATTCTACCAAGGAAGCCGCTCTATAGGAACTATCATTGATCTCTCCTCCTAGTTTGGCGCTTAATAGCACAAACATGGGGCGCATTTGTTTGCCCTTTCTCTTGACAATATATTGCATGATTCGGTCCAATAAGGCCACCCTGCTTTTAACCGCATCTCTAAAACGGGATTCAAACTGCGTTAATTCGGCCGATATTACCTGTTGTGCTAGCTTCATATGCTGACTAATCCTATAATTGGCTGCAATATAAGTTTGTTCCTAACAATAATGCTATCTGATGCAACGTTAGCCTAACGAATTTTGTCTCTAAATTGTCTTTAAGTTGTCTTTAACGCTTTTGAGGGCCTAAAACTTGGCTTTATCGGGCACGATGTATAATTTTGACTTATCGATTTCCACACATTCTTCTAAAATACAAATATCCATTATGGCAAGCAAAAAGTACTTATTATTAGCAGCCCTGGTTGTCTTTTTACAGACAAGCGGTATGGCTCAATCAAATTGGGGATGGGACTGGAAAGATAGTTCCAAGGTTCCAACCAAGTCTTTACCTCAATACAATGAGTTTTTAAACAATCAGTTTCCTTATCCTCCTAAACCTCGTAGTCAATGGGAATTGGGAATTAATGGCGGGTATTCCTTTTTGATGAACACAGCTGTTCGCCAAAGAGGTGGATATGGCGCTGGTTTTACTTTAAGAAAAGCCATAGACCATAACTGGTCATTCCGTTTTGGTACTACTTTTTCTGTGAACTATGGTCAGGGTGTTAAAGCTGTTACTGGTCCTGGTTATGGGTATTATTTTAGTTATGCAACTTATGTGCCTAACTATCGCGCCAGCATTGGTACGGCCTCTTTTGATTTCTTGTATTCCATTAATCCACAAAGCTATTATCGTGGTAATCCAAAATGGAACCTTTACTTCTTATTAGGTTATTCTATGGTGGGTTCTGAAACACAAATTGATTCAAGAAATGCAACAGGCGGTTTGTATAATTATTCAGCTGTGAATTTTAATGCACAAACAAAAGACATTGTATCTGCGGTTCAAGCATTACAAGATGGTAAATACGATGCTCCTGGTTATAACCCAGAGGGTAAAAGAGGGGCTCTTTTTTCAGTAGGAGACAGAATTGTTAGACATGGATTAGATTTTGGTGGTGGATTTTCTTATAAAATCAATACCAAATACAATATAGGTATTGAACAGAAATTTACTACCCTTGACAAATATGTTGATGGATCTGGTCTTTCTACTCAGAGAGGTCTCATGAGCTATTTGAGCGCCCATATCAATATCAATTTATAAGCCACACTGATTAAAACCAAGAAACATGAAAAGAATTATCAAAATAATGTCTGTACTGGTATTGGCGGTTTTTGCCTTACAAGTATCAGCGCAAAGCAGAAAGCGTGTTGAACCTTTATACTGGATCAACCCCAACAATTATGTTTATTCTGAATTGAATAAACCCACCCACATGAAATTACCCAAAATTGTTTTGCCCGATGCGGACAAAGATGGTGTTACAGATCAGTTTGACTTAGAACCAAATACGCCTGCAGGAGCTCCTGTAGATAGTCATGGTGTGTCTAAAGATACAGATGGGGATGGTGTTCCTGATTTTAAGGATAAGGAACTCCTGACACCACAAAAATGTTTTCCAGTAAATGCTGATGGTATTGGTAATTGCCCAGAACCAGCTTGCTGCAAGGAGATCAGAGACATGGTATCTAATATGAAACCTGTTGCTGTTCCAGAATGTAATATTGGTGGTTTGCCAAGTGTTCAATTCAAAGGCAAGGCTAAATTGTCTAAGGATAACGAAACAGTTTTAGCAGCTGCTGCAGCAAGAATCAACGCCAATCCTAATTGCAAAGTAAAAGTGATTGGATATGGTGCATCTAGCAAGTCTGCCCAGCAATTAAGTTGGGATAGGGTAAATGCTGTGATCAAATACCTAGTTGAAAAACAAGGTGTTGCTGAAAGCCGCTTTATCTGGTCTTATGGCCAAGATGGAGACGTGAATACGGTTGATTTACAAGGAACTACTGAAGAGGGTCCTAATACTGTTCCAGCTCCTTTCCCTAATTTGAAGAGTAAAAACTAAATAGGTTCATAATTGAAAAAGTCCCGGACATTGTTCGGGACTTTTTTTTGTGCACTATAAATAGGTAAAATGCTTTCTAACTTATCTTACTAGTATTGAACTAGGTTAAAATGTAGTTCCCCAAAGTTTTGAAGCGATGAAAGTTTTAAGTCTGCAGCTCCCCATTTTTCGTCTTTTAATTGGGAATAATGTGGCACAACTACACATTTCATTCTAGCCGCTTTTGCTGCAATCAAGCCGTTAAAACTGTCTTCAAAACAAATACAACTGGTGGGAGCCACATTCATTTTTGCAGCGCAATTCAAATAGACCTGTGGGTGTGGTTTGCCAAAAGGTAGTTGGTCGGCAGAGGCCGTAGCTGTAAGGTAATCTCCAATTCCTGTCATTTGAATCACTAGGTCAATTAATTCTTGAGGTGATGAAGTGGCTAATCCAATATTGAACTGTTTCTTGTGGAAAAAGTCAAATATATATCCAAGACCAGGCATAATAGCTGCTTGATTTTCTATCTTTTCAAGAACTGATTGGACAATTTTCTTTTCTGCAATACTATGTTCTGCCTCCCCAATTTGATAGTGCCCAAACCACCAATGTACAAATTCCTTGGTTCTTAGTCCGGTGGTGCTTTTATATTGTTCCTCTGTAAGATTAACGCCATAAGCTTTAAAAACCTCTTCTGCTGCCTCGTTCCACAATGGCTCACTGTCTATGAGTAAACCATCAATGTCAAAAATCACTGTATTGAGTTCCATGTATTGATTTTGGTGGCACAAAATTATTGGTATGCAGCATACAATGGATTTATTTTTATACTTCTAGCTTACAATTTCCTGACATTCCCTATTTTGCAGCGGTGCAAACAACCTTTCTATGCGATTGACTGAGCGAATGAGGAATATTAAATTGGTGCGTTCCTGTGTATATGCCTTGGTTGGTGCTGCTTCCTATCCGGGATTGGCAATGGTTAACAATATACGCATTGAAGGAACCGAACATTTAAAGGGATTGCCCAAAAACAACGTTCTTTTTGTAAGCAATCACCAAACCTATTTTGCGGATGTGATTACTTTTTTACACATATTTTGCGCTGTTAAATGGCGTAAAGAGAACCGTTTGGGGCTGCCTTATTATTTGTTGAATCCCTTTACCAATGTATATTTTGTGGCTGCTGAAGAAACCATGAATGGTAGTTTGATTAGCCGTTTGTTTAAAATGGCTGGGGCATTGACCATTAAAAGAACTTGGCGCTCAGAAGGCAAAGACATTGCCAGAACCCGCGATGAATCAGATACTCAAAAAATTGACGAAGCACTAGACAAAAGTTGGGTAATTACATTTCCGCAAGGAACCACCAAGCCATTTGCACCTGGTAGAAAAGGTACAGCCTATATTATCAAGAATAATCAGCCCATTGTTGTTCCAGTAGTAATCAACGGATTCTGGAGAGCATTTTCTAAAACCGGATTGTCTTTTAAGAAAAAAGGGGCGCAACTTTCTATCAGATTTAAGGAGCCCATGGTGATAGATTATTCCCAACCAGTAGAGGAGATTCTGGATCAAGTGATGCACGCTATTGAACAAAGTAAAGAATACATGCTCAAGAGCAAACACCACTTGATGAATATCTTGGATAAATAAACTTATTTCATGAAAAATGCCTTCAGTTCGTTGGCATCATCTGGTTTCATTTTACCTGAAAGAATCAACCTTAATTGTCTTCTACGCAATGAACCTTCATACAGTTTAATCTCTTCTTCTGTTTCTGGAATTACAGGGGGGACTAGTCTAGGTTTTCCATTAGGGTCTAGCGCCACAAAAGTGAAGAATGCTTCATTGCTTTCATATTTATATTGGTGTAGCAAGTCTTCTCCCCAAACGCGCAAATGTATTTCCATAGAGGTATTAAAAGCCCTACAAACCTGGGCTTCAATATGTACCACATTCCCCAATTTGATGGGGTTTTTAAAGCTGATATTATCAACTGATGCTGTCATACTAGGGGTGTTGCAATGCTTGCCTGCAGCAATGCCTGCTGCTATATCCATCCAGTACATGAGACGTCCTCCCATTAGGTTGCCAAATGTATTGGTATCATTTGGTAGAACCAGTTCATTCATAATGGTAAAACTCTCTGTTGCTTTTTTGCCTTCCATAAGTGGGATCTATTATTTTTTGCAAAGATAGGGTTAGATGCAGGTTTGCTCTAGGTTTTTCAAATACTCGGGATCTACATCGGCACCAATTCCTGGACTATCGTCTAATAATAGTTCCATACCCTGGTATTTGACGCCTCCAATGACTGGGTCTTTTTGATGCCCTAGCAAACAGGTATCCAAATCGTAAAAATGAATATTGTCACAAGCCATGGCAAAATGCACTTTGGCGGTAAGTGCTACCCTTGATTCCAACATGCCACCCATCATGCAAACAATTCCATTATCAGCAGCTACCTGGTTAATCTTAATGGCTTCCAAAATACCTCCACTTTTGGCAAATTTGATATTGATATAGGCACAGGCTTTATTTCTAATCAACCTTTCTGCGTCATGATGGGTAAACACACTTTCATCTGCCATGATTGGAATAGGAGATAGGGCCATAAGTTCAGGCAAACGTTCGTCATTCCATTTGCGCATGGGTTGTTCACAAAATTGAATGCCAAATCCGCCAAGTCCATTTAGCGCCAAAACGGCATCGTCAAAAGACCAGCCCTGATTGGCATCAATTCTTAAAATGGTTTTTGGGCCAATGGCTTCTCTAATACTTTTAATTCTATCAATGTCTTCTACTGGTTTTTTACCCAATTTCACCTTAATCATCTTTACTCCCTTAGCAACAAATTCCTTTGCTGTGGCAGCCATTTGTTCGGGGGAACCAATTCCAATGGTCAAATCACTTTCTATGGTTTTCTTCTTTCCACCTAAAAATTGGTAAAGTGGTTGGTCTGCGTTTTTAGCAGCAATATCATAGAGTGCTAAGTCAAATGCACTTTTGGCTGTATAATTTCCAGCAGTAAAAAGGTCCAGTTCCTCCATTCTCTGCTCAATATTCAAAGGGTCTTTTCCCTTCCAGATTTGAGCAAAATCCTTAGCCATTTCATAACAAGTGGCTTGCGTTTCAGCAGCAATCATGGGAAAGGCAGAACACTCACCAATACCAACGATTCCGCTATCCGTATGCACCCGCACCAACAGGTTTTGGGCATAGTGCATAGTGCCGGTGGCGATGGTAAAGGGCAACATGGGAATGCTGTATTTATAAATCTCCGTTTTGGTAATAATCATGCAGCGAAGGTCTGATTAAAACGCAAATAAATAGCAGGAAACAGAACAAAAAACTGCATCCGGTGTTTTAAAACAAAAATCATGGAAACACTCAAGGGCAAACAGGTATTGGTAGTAGGAGCCACTGGAACAATTGGAGCCGCAATTGTAAAGCTTTTAATAGGCTCAGGTGCCAATGTAGCCATCACGGGTAGGGAAAGCAGTAAACTTGCGGATCTAGCTACTTCTGTTGGTATTTCTCAGGAACGTTGTTTTCTGATGGATTTGAGCAATACAGCCTCTATTCAAGCAGCCATGGCTAGCTTAAAACAAGTGATGCCGGTGGTGGATATCATGGTGAATGCAGCAGGTATTGGCATCATCAAACCGCTTGAAATGCTATCAGAGAATGATTTTATGCAATCCTTGCAAGTAAACTTAATTGGTGTATTCCACTTGATGCAGGCCATTTTGCCTAGTATGAAAGAACAGAAAAAAGGATTGATCATAAATATTCCTGGTGTATTAGGGAAAGTTCCAATGGCCGGTGCTGCTGCATATAGCGCAAGTAAATATGGTTTGGTGGGGATGATGCAAAGTATCAGAGAAGAGTTAAAAAGAACCGAAATCAGGATTACCAATTTGTTTTTAGGAGGGGTGGATTCTGCCTTCTGGGATCAGATAGACCTAAGGGTACAAAGAGACAAGATGGTGGTAGCTGATGAGGCTGCAAAAGCGGTCTGGTTTTTATGTCAACAACCTCGTTCTGGAGTGGTTAGTGAAATGGTTTTGCAGCCCTTTAATCACCAGGCTATCTAAATATTTTTGCTAGATATTGCCAGAATCTAAAATTCCTTTTTTTTCTTAAGCGTTCTGTTCCGATATTCGCGTAACGAACGACCGTTAGCAATGAATATTTCCTTTGAAAATACCGAGAATGCATTCGCCTACAAGGCAAACAAAGATTTGAAAGGAGCTAAGTTCCTTTTTAGTACCATGGGCTTCCCATTGTTTGTGCAATTGGGAACAAGGTTAACACCGTTTTTGATGAAAACGGGTTTACCTATTCATGGAATTATTAGGAAGACTATTTTCAAACAGTTTGTGGGTGGAGAGACCTTAGAAGAAACCGCCAATGTTGGTGCTGTTTTAGGCAAATATGGCGTGAAAGTAATTCTGGATTATGGTGTGGAAGGAAAAGAAGGAGAAGAAAATTTTGACCTTGCTACAGACGAGTTTATTCGCGTGATTAATTATGCATCCACTCAGTCTAATATTCCCTATATCAGCATTAAAGTAACAGGTCTTGCTAGACACGGTCTTTTACAAACCTTGAATGAAGCACCAAGACTGAGAAGTGGTATTCATGACCATGAAGCAGAAATTGCAGAATGGGATAGGGTAAGAGAAAGAATGTATATTATTTGCGAAGCAGCTGCAGAGAAAAACATTGGTGTATTAATTGATGCAGAAGAAAGTTGGATTCAAGATCCGGTTGATAGACTAACCATGGAAATGATGGAGATCTTCAACAAGGAAAAGGCTGTAGTGTATAATACCATTCAATTATACAGACACGATCGCTTGCATTTTTTAAAAATCTCTCATCAAATTGCGGTGCAACAAGGATTTATCCTGGGCATCAAATTGGTAAGGGGTGCTTATATGGAAAAAGAGCGTGAAAGGGCACTAGAATTGGGTTATACATCTCCCATTCAAGCAAATAAAGAAGACACAGATAGGGATTATAATGAGAGCATTAGGTTTTGTGTAGAACATATTGAAAAGGTAGCTTGTATTGTAGCTTCTCATAATGATGAAAGCAATTTATTAGCTGCCAGATTAATGGAAGAAAAAGGTTTGTCTTTACAACACCCGCATTTGCATTTTTCTCAGTTATATGGCATGAGTGATAATATTACATTCAACCTAGCCAAAGCAGGATTAAGCGTAAGCAAATACCTGCCCTTTGGTCCAATTCGTGATGTAATTCCTTATTTGATGCGCAGAGCACAAGAAAATAGTAGCGTGAGTGGTCAAACTGGAAGAGAGTTAGCCTTGATTAAAAAAGAATTAGAAAGAAGAAAAGCATAAGCTATCACTGGCTTTTAAATAAATCGGGCCCCGAATAATCGGGGCCCTTTTCATGTGCTGTTTTCAAGGTGTAATGCATCTATCGTCAGGCAACACGAAGCTTTTTAGAGGCTAATATTCTTAGGCCTTTTAACTGGGCTTGATTCAAAGGTTTGGTCATGAAATGTGTAATAAATCTATAGGCTTTTGAACGCTCAATGTCTTCCTGTTGTAGACTAGAAGTGAGCACAACTACAGACCAAGGTTGATCTAATTTTTGGTACTCGTCTAGAAAATGCCAACCAGATTTGTGAGGAAAATTCAAGTCTACAATAATTTTCCTTCTAGTAAATGGGTGAGCATTAATATGTGATATGGCATAGTCAACTTCATTAAACACTTTCACTGGCATATCAGGAAATACAGAACGAATAACCACTTTGTTCATTTCATTCACCAGACCATCGTCATCAATCAAAACAATTTCTTCAATTTCTTGATGTAAGTATGCGTCAAGTGAAATGCTATTGGATGTTGCAAAATTGATTTGGTTGTTCAATTCATATATGGCAGCATTCATTTTATCAGTTGACTTTTCAATCTCGGCTAATAATTGTTGATAAACCAGAATGTCTGGTTTTTGTAACTTAATAGTTTGAGTTACTTGCATGATTTTAGAAAACTCATGTCTAATTTCATGTGAAGCAATAAAGGACATTTTCTTGAGCGATACTAGTTGTTTGGCAGCTTCTGTTTCAGACACTTTTCTAACACTAACATCATTGAGAATAATCAAAAATCCAGTGAAGACTTGTTGTTCATCAAAAATGGGCTCCTTAATATATTCAATCCAAAGTTTTTGACTACCCTTATTGTATAAGACCATTTCTTTTTTAATTGAACTAACATTGCAGATACTTGATTTGATTACATCAATATCTTCTAAGGCAGTATCATCACCACTAAACAATTGGAAGTCTTGTTGCCCAGCAATTTCTGTTAATTCATAACCCATTAAATCTGTAAAGGCATTATTGATCCAAGTAATTTGATTAATGGTATTGGTGAGAATAATACTCTGATTGGTGCAGGAAGCTATTTTCTTGAAGCGTACAAATTCTTTATTCAGGACTTTTATTAGGTCATTTTGCTGTCTAATAGCATTAGCTGCTTGGTGTACATGGCTAATATCTGTACCATAAATTAGATAGCCTGAAAATTGACAATCCAAGTTAAATTGAGGAGATAAGTGAAAATGAATCCACTCGTCAACTCCCGCATTACTAATGGCAACTTCTAATGAGAAGGATTGTTTTAAAGAAAGATTATTTAAGAAGGAACCTAGTTCTCCACTCAATTCTTTTTTTGGTAATCTTTTCATGAATCCCCTGCCCAATTCTGATTGTTGGTTTACTTGAAAATGTTTGGTAACAGACTCATTAGCAAAAACACATTGCATGTCTGCATCTAATACCCATACCATCATTGGGAGTTGATTGGCAATGCTGGCGTATTGTTGATTACTACCTTGTAATGGATGCTGGGTATCTGTGTTTTTATCTGCTTTTACGCTAATCTCTTGGCCTATTAACAATAAACCAATAGGGTCATACATATCGTCCTTGATCACAGAAATACTGAATTGTACCGGAAGGGTAGCTTGCTGTGGCTCAAGAAAACTATGCAATGCCTGGGTAACTGGCAAGCTAATGTCTTCTAAGCTTTTTTTCACAGCCCGGCCATAGCGGAGTTTGTCCTCTTCACTCAAAAGGTCAGTAAATAGCATATTGGGCAATTTGCGTTGCCATTCTGGATGCTGTTCAATTGTTTTCTGGTTGAAGTAGCTAATGCGTCCTTCTAGGTCTGTACTGAGTACAAAACAAAAATTGGACTGAATCAACACAGAAAGGGTTTCGTCTAGTGGATAGGGGTATTTCATGTTTCTTCCTTTATATCTAGCACAAGTTCCAAACTTGCTAAGCTGGAACTGGTAGTAGCAATCCGATACTGCAATAGCAGTTTGCAGGCAAATTGTAGTTCAACTACTACAATTCATTAAATGGTGCTAGGCAGGCATTTGCTGGTATAACTGCCCAATGGTTTTTTTAACAGCCAGCATTTCTGTTGCTTTATCAAAAAAATAATCAGCTCCTTGCTGTTTGCAGGCTTCTCTAAAACAGGGTAGGGTAAAATGTGTTAGAACCATCAATTTGGCTTTCTGCGCATGGTCTTTGACCCATTGTATTAAATCAGGCCTACCTTCTGTTTGGTCTAATTCAGTAATGATTAAGTTGGGCTGAAATCTAGGAATTGCATCCTCGGCCATTTCAAGGTTTTCGGCTAACTCAATCAAGGTTTGATCTTCCCTGGTGCCTAATAATTCATTCAATTGATATTTGCTATAAACAGACTGGTCAACTAGCAAGATTTTCAAAGGGGCTTTCATGGTTCAAAGTATTGGATGAGGAGAAAATTGATTTATTAGTTGTACTTATTTTTCTCTGCCAATCACAGCCATATTGGCTTTTACGTTATTCAAATTGTTGCTAGCCCAGTTGCTTTTTTCATTTAAGTATCTGTTCAAAACCAGCATTTGTGGTTGATCCACACCTTGAAGTGGTTCAATGCTTAGGCTGTATCCTTTCCACCATGGACCAGCACCCCAGTAGCAACCACCAACATTGTTTTTTTGAATATAGCTAAGGAAGTTTTCCAAGACTGGAATCCAGCGAGCATCATTTTTTGGAACGCCAAACTCACCTACATAACCTCTTTTGTTGTTGGCTTTAAGCCAGTTGATAAAGGGAGTCACTTTTTCCACAGCAATCTGAGCAGTAATATCGCTGCTGTATCCATTGGCATAAGTACCGCTACAGTCATTGTCAAAATAGCAATGTGCGTCAAAAAGCAGGTTGTTATTAGGATCATCTAGGTATTTAAGACCATCGCTATATTCTTCCCATTTTTGAGCACAAGCATAGTTGTTTCCGTCAATGATGATGGTATTTAATTGGTCAACTTCTCTAATTCCGTAGATGGCTTCTTGAGCAGCGTTTTCCCAAACACCTTCACCCATATTATAAGGTTCAGCCATGATATCATAACCATAGATATTTTCGTGTTGTCTTAAAGCAGCGGCAAAGCTTTTCCAGAATTCGCGGAATTGGTTGTAAGGAACTTGTTTGCTACCCAATACATATTCAACAGCATTGATTTTGTATCTACCATAGTTTTGGATGGTAATGATCACATCTACACGGTATTTTTTGCAAGTATTGATGAAGTTGTGAATCAAGGCCATTTGGTTAACATCTAGTCCAGCACCAATTTTTTGTTGAACTCTTTCCCATCTAATAGGTAATTGAATCAGTTGAACGCCTTTTCCAGCGAAATAGCGAACTTCTTGTTCATTTGGGTAGATGTAGTCTTTTTTATAAATACCTGGAAGGCTTTGGTTTCCAAATTCAGCTCCGTTTAAAGTAATTCCTATTGGAGCGTTTTCATAGCCTATAAATGCTGCAGCGTTAACTTGGTTAAGGAACAAGCAGCATAAGATAGCGGCGGCTGTGGGGATGGCTATTCTTATGTTTTTGATTGCTTTCATGGCCTTGTTTTAACAATACAAAGCTGCTTCAGCAATGCTGAGAGAGAAATAGCAGAACCTGTGATAAACCCCTAACAAAAATGCCCGCAGCCTTGTAGGGGTTGTGGGCACAAATGCTCTTGTATTTTACTGGCTGTGACTTGGTCTATTACTACAAACAGCAGATTTTTAGATAAGACTATGCTTCATGGCATACTTAACCAAGTCTGCATTATTATGGATATTTAATTTTTCCATGATACGGGTCCTATAAGTACTGATGGTATTCACACTTAATGAAAGGGTTTCACCTATTTTACTAATAGACTGGCCCTCAGCAATTAACTTAAGTACCTCAAATTCCCTATCAGATAAGATTTCATGGGGCGCTTTGTCAAAATTCTGCTCAATAGATTCCGCCAAAACTTCAGCCACTTGAGGGGTAATGTATTTTCTGCCACCTAAAATCTTTTCTACAGCGTTTACCAATTCAAAAGGGGCACTCTCCTTGGTCAAATATCCGGAAGCACCAGCTTTAATGGCTCTAACGGCATATTGCTCAGGGGCGTGCATGCTTAGCATTAAAACTGGAATAGTAGGGGCGTATTCTTTGATTTGTTTTAATACTTCAATACCCGATTGACCGGGCATGGTAATGTCTGAGATAATAATATCCCAAGACTCATGCAATGCTTTTTTGAGCAAATCAGCAGAGTCTGACACATCATGAATTTCACAGAAGGGGAAAGCTTCTAATAAAATTCTTTTCAATCCTTCCCTTACAATGGTATGGTCATCAGCAATAAGTATCTTCATAACTAGTTTTTAGCCCTTTTCTTTGCCCAAAACATTGCAAATGGGTATTTGCATGATTTGTAGCCAAGTAAAGTTAACGGTTTCCAAATTCTTTTCAAGCATTTGAAAATCCTAGTTCAAAGCTAATATCCATCTTATATTAACAGAAAATCCCCATTTCAACTACAGTACTCAGCTTGGTAGCTAGTTTCCGTACCTTGCGCACATGCAGCAATACCACCAGCTTTTACAGCATATTTTGGATAATGGTGCGGTGAAAACCGATAGAACGGGAACCGGTACCAGGAGTTGTTTTGGTTACCAGATGCGATTTGACCTACAAAAAGGCTTTCCCATGGTCACCACTAAGAAACTACATTTGAAAAGCATTGTGTATGAATTATTGTGGTTTTTAAAAGGGGATACCAATATTGCTTATTTAAAAGAAAACAAAGTCAGTATCTGGGATGAATGGGCGGATGAAAATGGCGATTTGGGTCCCGTCTACGGTAAACAATGGCGCAGCTGGCAGGGTGCAGATGGAACCACTATTGACCAAATATCAGAACTCATACAGCAAATTAAAAAAACACCAGACAGTAGGCGAATGATTGTCAGTGCTTGGAATGTGGCAGAATTGCCCAAAATGGCGCTAATGCCCTGCCATAGTTTGTTCCAGTTTTATGTGGCCGATGGCAAGCTGAGTTGTCAATTGTACCAACGCAGTGCGGATGTTTTTTTAGGAGTGCCTTTTAATATTGCATCCTATGCCTTGCTGACTATGATGATAGCACAGGTTTGTGACCTAGAATATGGAGATTTTGTACATAGTTTTGGAGACGTACACCTTTATAATAATCACCTAGAACAAGCACAAACCCAGTTAGCAAGGGAACCCTTTCCTTTACCAACCATGAAAATTAATCCAGCAGTAAAAGACATATTCGGATTCCAGTTTGAAGATTTTAGCTTGGAAAATTACCAACACCATCCGCCCATTAAAGCGCCAGTAGCAGTATAAAAGCTTTAAACTTCTTAACCATGAATATTAGTTTAGTAGTTGCCGCATCCAGCAACCATGCTATTGGTTTGAATAACCAATTACTATGGCACCTGCCCAAGGATATGCGTTTTTTCAAAAATAGAACCTGGGCCATGCCCGTGATCATGGGAAGAAAAACCTTTGAATCCTTGTCGGGTAAAGCCCTGCCAGGAAGAATGAATATTGTTTTGACTAGACAAAAGGATTGGCAAGCAGCAGGTGTGCAAGTAGCAAATAGTTTGGATCAGGCATATGCAATAGCAGCCAAAGCAGCATATAAAGAAGTTTATATAATTGGCGGAGCCGATATCTATGCCCAATCATTGGCCCAAGCTCAAACGGTTTATTTGACTAGGGTAGACGCCGTTATGGAAGGGGATAGTTTTTTTCCTGAATTGGGTACTGATTGGACCATGGTAGAAGACTATCCACAATTGGCCGATGCAAAACACTTGTATCCATTTCGATTTCAAACTTGGAAAAAGAAAGGATAAGCTATATGTACTATTTTATTGCTGCAGTTTTTTTCTATGGATTTCCAGTTTTATTACTACTTAGTTGGAAGCAATTTTTCGGTTCAAAAATAATTTGGAATAGAATATTGTATGTATTGCAAATTGCCATGGTTTTTCATTCCATTTTTTTTGTGAGACAATTGATTGGATTGTATCAATTAGCAAAGACCATGGGTTTGAAAAGCAGTGTATATATGCCACCTTGGTTAGAGATATTCCAAATGAGCGTATTAATTATATGGCCTTTCTGCTTATGGTATAAGAAACTGGCTTCCAAAATTTGGGCGGGTATTCCCATTTGGATAGTTCTGCTTAGTTTACCCAGATTTGTCAGTTTTGATACAGATCCTTTAGCACTTCTGATCAATAGCCTATTTTATATTAGTTTTTTCACCGGGATTTATGGTTTGGCATGGTTACTCAAAAGATTTCCTGATCAACACAAAGTTTAATGTATTCAGCCGCTCAATTGTTTTTCAAATACCTACGTTACAGAATCAATGCCCTTAATGGGAAGGGGCATGGTGCGCATTCACCATTTGTATATGCTTTTATCAAACATTTATTAAATGACAAAAGAAGCTTTTACGCTTACGAACAAGTTGAGCAGATAAGGGCACAAATGCGCAAAGACCAACGCCGTATTCAAGTAGAGGATTTTGGCGCAGGATCAAGGGTGCATTCATCAAGCACAAGAAAAGTATCTGCCATGGCGGCTTCGTCTTTGAAACCAAAAAAATATGGACAGTTATTGTTCAGAATGGTAGCTTATTTTCAACCCCAAACCATATTAGAATTAGGTACATCCCTTGGGATTACTAGTGCTTATTTGGCATTGGCCAATCCAGAAGCCAAAGTATGGAGTATGGAAGGAGCGCCAGCTATTGCAGACATAGCAGAAGCCAATTTCAAAACTTTGGGTATTGATCATATTCAAATGGTGAGAGGCGATTTTGATAAAACCCTTGCCCCACTCTTAGACGGAATAGAAAGTCTTGATTTTGTTTTTGTAGATGGCAACCATCGCTATGCGCCAACAATCAACTATTTCCACCTGCTCAAGCCCAAAATGAGAGAACATTCCATTCTGGTTTTTGATGACATTCATTGGAGCCAAGAAATGGAAGCGGCTTGGGAAGAGATTAAAAAAGACAAATCTATAAGCTTGACCATTGATTTGTTTTTTATTGGTATTGTATTTTTTAGAAAAGAGCAATTGGTGAAACAGGATTTTGTTATCCATTATTAGGCTTTCACATTTCTAAAACAGGCCATTTTGCGGTTAATCGTATCTTTGAAAAAACAAGACCTTGCAAGTACCCCAGGCCCTGACTCAATCATTACAGCAGATTTCCGGTTTTGATAGCCAAGCTTTTGAACAAGTTCACAATAGTGGGGAACAAGTAGTTTCTATTAGATTAAATCCTGCCAAACCTGTTATTTCTCCCAATCTCAACATTGATGGAGCTGTACCTTGGTGTGAGCATGGACGCTATTTACAAGAAAGACCTTTTTTTACGTTTGACCCACTCTTGCATGCAGGCGCTTATTATGTACAAGAAGCCAGTAGCATGTTTGTATGGCAGGCCTTACAGCAATTGATGCCAGACCAAGCTGGTAAAAAAGTGCTGGATCTTTGTGCTGCCCCAGGTGGAAAATCAACCTTATTGGCTAGTTATTTTAAAGATGGTTTGCTGGTATCCAATGAAGTGATTAAAAACCGAGCTTCAGTTTTAGTAGAAAATATGAGTAAATGGGGTACGGCTGCGGCCGTGGTCACCAATAATGATCCCTCGCATTTCCAATCTTTACCGGGTTATTTTGACTTAATCTTGGCCGATGCACCTTGTAGTGGAAGTGGTTTGTTTAGAAAAGACCCAGAAGCCATTACCCATTGGAGTGAAGACAATGTGGCTCTCTGTTCTCAAAGACAACAAAGGATTTTGGCGGATATTTTACCGGCTTTAAAAGAGAATGGCATTTTGTTGTATAGCACTTGTTCTTATTCAGAAGCAGAGAATGAACAAATTGCAGATTGGTTGGTGGGAGAAATGGGGATGAAAAATCTAGGATTAGTATTGCCTCCTGAATGGGGGATTATTGAAACAGAATCTCCAGCGTTTGGTGCAAAAGGATATCGATTTTATCCTCATCGATTAAAGGGGGAGGGATTTTTTTTAGCAGCTTTTCAAAAACAGGAAGCAGTAGGGTTTAAAAAACAAAAACCCCAACAGATTAGTCCTTTGTCTAAAAATGAGTTGCAACAATTACAAGCAAGTTTATCTTTAAAAGAAGGCTTGGCTTATTTTCAGCAATCAGGCGCAATAAGGGCCATTCCAGAACCTTGGTTGGCAGAAATAGGCGTATTGGCCAGTCAATTATATATTAAAAAAGCAGGGGTAGAGATTGGTAGTTTAAAAGGGAAGGACCTGGTGCCGGCTCATGAATTAGCCCTCAGTGGTTTGCTCAGACCCAGTTTTCCGGTGCTTGAACTAGACTTAGAGCAGGCATTATTGTATCTAAAACGCAAAGATTTGGTCTTAAATGGCCAAAATGGCTGGAATTTGCTGCAATATTGTGGATTATCCCTAGGTTGGGTGAAAGTTTTGCCCAATAGAATCAATAATTATTATCCCGCTGAATGGCGTATACTAAAAGATTAATTTTACAATAGGCTAACTTAGCACCGTATGAAATTTTTAGGATGGATCATTGCCTTATTGAGTTGTACCGCAGTAGCGGCGCAAACCCGCTTGATAGCGGGGGGTACAGGTACCAGCCTATACGTTTCCTATATTGTTCCCGGTGGTCAGCCCTTAGGTGGAGTAGCAGAACAGTTTAATGTGCCACTTGCCGTATTGGCCAAGTACAATACCATGAATCAGGACCTGCACCTGAGAAAAGGAGAGGAGATTCGTGTGCCACTTTCCAGAGAGAATTTTATTCAAAGAAATATTGTTGGAAAATACCAACCGGTGTATCACCAAGTTAAAACGGGAGACAATCTTTCAAGGATTAGTCAACGCTATAACAAGTTAAATATTGATACGCTAAAGCGATGGAATTTGGTTACAGAAGACGTAGTGCCAGATGGTAGGTATTTGGTGGTTGGATTTATCCATAACAATCAATCCTTAAATGTTACAGCAGCTTATCAGTCCATTGCGTATGATAGCCTTCCAAATCCGAATGTCTTTGACGCTGCAAAATTTGGTCCCAAAACTTTGACGGGTGAAATCAAGCCTACCAAGATTCCTTTGCCGGAGCCACCCGCTGAGTTGCCTGTTGTAGTAAAAACACCAGTAACTACCGAAGGTCCGGCCAACAATACGGCTGGAGCAACTAACAACAATGCGGCAGCTAAAAACAAAAATCCAGGTGCGTCAATCAGTAATCCGGTATTTGATAGAAAGCCAGCCTTGGTAGCGCCTACCTTAGTACAAACAGAGGGTGATTTTAGTTATAGGCCTAGGTCAAATGACGAGGGATATTTTGCACATACTTATAATCAACGGATAAAAGACAGGGCTTACCAATATCTTACGGGAGACGCATCTATTTTCAAAACCATCAATGGTTGGAATGATAGAAAGTTCTATGTCTTAATTAATGAAATTATTCCTGGTACTATTGTGCGTGTTACTGCACCCAATAAGAAAAGTATTTGTGCCAAAGTCTTGGGTCCCTTACCAGAAACCAAAGGTGCTGCTGGTTTGATGATACGTTTGAGCAATGCTGCTGCAGCAGCATTGGGGATGGATGATCAGCGATTCTTGGTAAGTATCACTTACGTGGAATATTAATTTTCAAAACATTTTCATGAAAAAATTACTTGTTTGCCTAGTCTTATTTTTTGGCCTTGTTGCCTGTAATTCACAAGCCCAGAAAAGCAGCATTTCAGTAGCGGAATTTGAGACCAAAATGCAATCGGGTACTTATCAATTATTAGACGTAAGAACTGCTGCAGAATACCAGTCTGGGCATTTGAAGAATTCTTTGCAGGCAGACTGGAATAACCCAGAACAATTCAAAGACAGAACACAATACCTTGATAAATCCAAACCCATTTTGGTGTATTGCGCATCAGGCGTAAGAAGCGGCAATGCGGCCCAATACCTTGTAGGTTTGGGTTACAAAGAAGTCTTGAATATGCAGGGCGGGTTAACGGCTTGGAAAATGAGTGGCAAAGCGGTAGACGCAAATGCAAACATACCTCAAATGAGTTTGGATGCTTATGCTACAGCTACTACAAAAGACCCATTGGTATTAGTAGATTTTGGTGCTGAGTGGTGTCCTCCTTGTAAGAAAATGGAGCCAGTTCTAAATGCATTATTGGCCGACGCTAGTTTGAAATTTTCTTTTGTAAAAGTTGATGGCGGCAATGACCTAGAAGTGATGAAGTCTCAAAAAGTAGAAGCCCTTCCTGTATTTGTGATTTATAAAAACGGGAAAGAAGTTTGGCGCAAACAAGGCGTTGTTGACCAAGCTGAATTGAAAAGTTTATTGGCAAAATAGTTGCTGAAAAAGCTTACCAATTATTGGTCTTGTTCGGGTCTATACCCTCTTAGAAAATCGGCCACTAACATGCGTTTTTTTCCTTCTAATTGAAGGTCTAAAACATGAATAAAGCCGTTGGTAGCTGCAAATTTTAAAACCGTTTTTCCATCTGTAACTACAGTACCTGTACTTAGTCCATGCGTTTTGTATTCTTTAGAACTACGATAGATTTTAAGGATCTTCCCGTCTAATTTGGACAATGCTCCAGGAAAAGGAGAGAGCCCTCTAATAAAATCATGCAATTCTTGCACCGGTCTATTCCAATTGATTTGACAGTTTTCTGTAAATAATTTTGGGGCGTGTTTTAGCGCAGCAGGATCTGCCAATAAGGCTTGTGGCTGTTCTTGAATATTGCCCGCGGCAAGCCCTTCAATAGTTTTGACCAATAATGCAGCACCAATAAGTTTCATCCTATCATGAACATCGCCAGTTGTGTCATCTGGACCTATTGGAAAACTATCTTGTAAAAGAATATCTCCCGTATCAATGGCATGTTGCAATTTAAAAGTAGTAACCCCGGTTTGAGCTTCACCATTAATCACGGCCCAATGAATGGGTGCAGCACCTCTATATTGAGGCAATAAGGAACCGTGCAAATTAATGGTACCCATGGGTGGCATATTCCAAACTAGTTCGGGCAACATTCTAAATGCTACCACCACTTGTACATCGGCCCGCAGGCCTTTTAATTCCTCCAAAAATGCTGGATTTTTGAGCTTCTCTGGTTGCAAGAGGTGCAGGCCTTTTTCAACGGCGTATTTTTTTACATCGCTCTGCATTAGTTTCATGCCCCTTCCGGCTGGCTTGTCTGGTGCAGTTACAACGCCTACTATTTGACAACCTGCAGTTACCAATGCATCCAAAGATGCCACGGCAAATTCCGGGGTACCCATGAATACAATTCTTAAGTCTTTCATTGATCTTGGCTGAGCACTCATGCTGCGAAGATAATCCTTGTTCTATCTAACTGATTATTCAAAATCAGGATAGAGTAGGTATTTTTTTCGGATAGCTTTAAAGGCTTTGAGTTTGGGTTCCCATGATTTGCGAATTTCTGCTTCAGATTTACCCGCTATCACTTGCTCCATCAATTCACTATTGCCTGCTAGCTTATTAAAGAAATAAGCAGTTGGTTTGTTACTAGCAGGTTTTAGGAAAAATTTTTCTTTTTCTGGAAAGAGTTGATAAGCTTCCAATAAATATTTCACCTGCACTTTCCCGCCCATGGTTTGTAATACTTCTTTTGCATCGCCAGAAAGGTCCCAGCCATAGCATAATTGGTCTTTTAATTTGGGTTCTTTTGCACCATCTCTACTAATGGGGGTAAAGGGTTTAAGCGTTTTTGGTAAGGAGGGGTGACCAAAGATGGCAAAGGGATGCTCGGTTCCACGTCCTTCACTTAAAATGGTTCCTTCAAAAAAACAGGTACTTCCATACCAATAAACAGAAGCTATATCAGGCAAGTTGGGAGAGGGCTTCAGAGGAAGTTCGTATTTAGATTTGTGTGTATAATTAGCACATTTGATTACTTGAAAATGGAAGGCAGTGTCTTTTGAATTTTTAGCCGTTCTATAGTAATCGTATTGTTCATTGGCCTTGGCAGTTAGCCATTTTTCTCCTGCAATCATCATGGCATATTCAGCCATGGTCATCCCATAGACAATGGGTATGGGTTGCATGCCTACAAAGCTTTTATAAGCAGTATCTAATACAGGACCGTCTACAAAAAAACCATTTGGGTTAGGCCTATCTAGTAAAATCAAGGGCTTTTTATTTTCAAAAGCAGCTTCCATATATTCTTGCAAGGAAGAAATAAAAGTATAATAGCGCGTTCCCACGTCTTGTATATCAAATAACAAAACGTCTACATTTTTCAGGTCTTCTGCAGAGGGTCTTCTCTTTTTGCCATACAAGGAGATTACAGGAATCCCAGTGGCTGCGTCAATATAGTTATCTACTTTTTCACCTGCGTCTGCGGTTCCTCTAAAACCATGTTCAGGTCCAAAAGCAATGGTAATATTCACGCCTCTTTTTTGAAGACTATCTACCAAATGGGATTTTCCAATGGTGGCGGTATGATTGGCAAAAACACCTACCCGCTTTCCTTTGAGCAAGGGTAAATACACTTCTGTTCTGTACGCGGCGGGTTGAATGGGCTGTGCTTTAACAGCCAAAAACAAGGAAAAACACGCCATTGTGGCTAAAAGAAACTTCATGCAGGTTGTTTTAGGATGGGAAGTTAACCAAAAATACTTGGCCTTATTTGTTTTTGGATTGTACTTTTGCCCCGGAAATCGGTCATTCCTTTATCTAGGACACCCAGCTGAGCTCCATATTGTTCAATTACAAAATTCAAACATGCAACAAGTTAAAAAAGGTGATACTGTAAAAGTACATTATCACGGAAAGCTCACTGATGGAACTACTTTTGATTCCTCTGAAGGTCGCGAACCACTGGAATTTGAAGTAGGTGGTGGAATGGTGATTCCTGGTTTTGACGCTGGTGTTACCGGTATGGTCATAGGTGAAAAGAAAACCATTCAGATTCCTGTTTTGGAAGCTTATGGTCCTAAGCAAGAAGAAATGATCATGGAATTTCCTAAAGATCGTTTTCCTGCAGATATGGTTCCAGAAGTTGGAATGCAACTGAATATGAGCAATGGCTCTGGTCAGAATTTTCCAGTAGTAATTGTAGACGTTAGGGATGAAGTTGTCATCTTAGACGCCAACCATCCATTGGCAGGTGAAGACCTGATCTTTGATTTGGAATTGGTAGAAATTGATGCCAAGAGCATGATTATCATGCCATAAATTTTCAACAATACTTTTCTGGCCTCCGAAATTTCGGAGGCTTTTTTTTGCGTTAGATCAAGTGCCAACGGTATCTTGCAAGAAAATCAGCACATGCTTCTTGACTATCAGTATACCGTTTCTAATAGGTTTCAGCGTTATGTTCAAATAGATACGCAAAGTGATCCGAATGCTGATGCTCATCCTAGTACGGAAAAACAAAAAGACTTATCTCAATTATTAGCTGCTGAGTTATTGGCCATGGGTTTATCAGATGCTCATACGGATCAATGGGGATATGTGTATGCAAGCATTCCATCTAATACGCATACTGTTGTGCCGGTGGTTTGTTTTTGTGCACATGTTGATACAGCTCCTGATTGTAGTGGTACCCATGTTAAACCCATTTTGCACAAGGACTACCAAGGTGCTCCCATTGTATTGCCAGATGATCCAACACAGGTATTAACTACGGATAGATATCCATATTTAAAGGAGCATATAGGTTCTGATATTATCACTGCCAGTGGTTTAACCTTGTTGGGGGCAGATGATAAAGCCGGTGTTGCCATTATCATGGACATGGCGCATTACTTGGTTACGCATCCTGAAGTAAAACATGGAACTATTAAAATTTTATTTACACCGGATGAAGAAGTAGGAGCGGGAACGGCCAAGCTAGACTTGGAAAAATTGGGTGCTGACTTTGCTTTTACGCTTGATGGGGGAGAATTGGGCACCTTAGAAGACGAGACTTTTAGTGCCGATGCGGTAACTATTACCATTCATGGTGTCATTGCGCATCCTGGTTATGCAAAGGGAAAGATGGTCAATGCTCTGCGCATAGCAGGAGCCATCGCGCAAGCACTGCCTGTCCATGAATGGTGTCCGGAAGCAACTGCTGGCAAACAGGGTTTTGTGCATTTGCATGGCATGAATGGCCTTGCTGAAAAAGCCAGTTTGGAATTTTTAATTCGTGATTTTGATACGCCGCAATTGCTGGTGCATGAAAACAAATTAAAAGCCTTAGCAGAAAATATTGTTGCCCAATACCCTGGTGCCAGCATGGAATTTGAAGTAGTGGAACAGTATCGTAATATGAAGGAAATATTGGATCAGCATCCATACATTTTGCAGTATGCCATCAATGCCTATGAGCAAGTGGGTATTCCTTTAATCAAAGAACCCGTAAGGGGTGGAACCGATGGTAGCCGTTTGAGCTTTATGGGTTTGCCTTGTCCCAATTTGTTTACAGGCATGCAAGCCATTCATAGCAAACAGGAATGGGTATGTGTGAAAGACATGGAAAAATCTGTTGAAATGTTGGTTGCGCTAGTAGGGCAATTGGTAAAAACTGCTGATTTGTAATATTTAAAAGAATGCTACTACTAATCTTTTATTTGTGTAACTTTCTAAAAATTACTTATATGAATATCCTTTTGGATTTTTGGTGGGTCTTGGTTTTGGCCATAATTGTTTTCACTGGATTGGTCACTGTGAATCAGGGTACCATTGCCGTGATTACCTTATTTGGAAAATATAGGCGCATTTTACGCCCAGGATTAAACTTTAAAGTTCCTGTTTTAGAACAAGTGTTTAAAACGGTGAGTATTCAGAACCGTTCTGTGGAATTGGAATTCCAAGCAGTTACTCTGGATCAGGCTAATGTGTATTTTAAAAGCATGTTACTCTATTCTGTGATTAACCAGGATGAAGAAACCATTAAAAATGTTGCTTTTAAATTTATCAGTGACAAAGACCTGATGCAGGCATTGATCAGAACCGTTGAAGGAAGCATTCGTGGTTTTGTAGCAACCAAAAAGCAGGCTGAAATTTTATTACAGCGTAAAGAAATTGTGGAATTTGTAAAAGAACAAATTGACCAATCCTTAGAAAGCTGGGGCTATCATTTGCAGGATCTACAAATCAATGATATCACTTTTGACCAAGCCATCATGGAAAGCATGAGTAGGGTGGTTGCTTCAAATAATTTAAAAGCGGCTGCTGAAAATGAAGGTCAAGCCCTTTTGATAACAAAAACCAAAGCGGCTGAAGCAGAAGGTAATGCTATTAAAATTGCTGCAACGGCGGAAAGAGAAGCAGCTCGTTTACGTGGTCAGGGTGTGGCGTTGTTCCGGGAAGAAGTGGCCAAGGGTATGACCCAGGCTGCTGAACAAATGAAGCAAGCCAACCTAGACACTAATGTGATCTTATTTAGTATGTGGACTGAAGCCATTAAGAATTTTGCTGAACTAGGTAAGGGCAATATGCTCTTTTTAGATGGAAGTCCGGAAGGCATGCAAAGTACCATGCGCCAAATTATGGGGATGGTGAAAATGAACAATGATAAAGATAAATAACTGACCAAATAGGTCTTATAGGGTGCACCATATAGCAGGATCTGCCGTATGGTGCATTTTTGTGATGTGCAAAAGCTTTCCTAAAAAAGGGGCACAAAACCTTTTTATTCACAGCAGGGTTGTTCTTTTGTAATTCAGGTTAATTTTAGATTCACCTTAAATCAATCGGGATGTACCATCTCTTACAAATAGACAGTTTGCAAAAAGCCGCAGCAGTTGTTGCCGCTCCGGAAAAGATTTCTATGTGGTCGCTTTTGGAAAAAGGCGGTTTGATCATGTATCCTTTGTATTTGTTATTGGCAGCTGCCATTTTTGTATTTGCGGAACGCTTGATTGCCATTCGCAAAGCATCAAGAATTGATGAGAATTTCATGCGCATTATTAGGGACAATATTGTTACTGGTAATATCAGCGCAGCAAGGAGTTTGACCAAGAATACCAATAACCCCGTGGCCAGAATGATTGATAAAGGGGTGCAAAGAATTGGTAAGCCCATTGATGCTATTGAAAAAAGCATGGAGAATGTGGGCAAATTAGAAATGTATCAAATGGAAAGAAACCTATCTATTCTTTCTTTGATTGCAGGAATTGCACCCATGTTTGGATTTTTGGGAACCATTATTGGGATGGTGCAATTGTTCTATGGTATTGCCTCTACTGGGGAGTATACCTTGAATACCATCGCCGGAGGCATTTATACCAAGATGATTACTTCTGCAACAGGTTTAATCATTGGTTTGATTGCTTATGTAGGTCATAATTTCTTGAGTACTCAAATTGACAAAACGGCTAATAAAATGGAAATGGCTAGTGCCGAATTTATAGACATTCTTCAAGAGCCAACCCACTAGGGGAAACCAACAGAAAATGAATATTCGTAAACGTCTTAGAACTCATCCAGAAGTACATACAGGTGCTTTGAACGATATTTTGTTCATCTTGCTATTGTTCTTTCTAATTGTTTCTACCCTGGCCAATCCCAATGTGATCAAGGTTTCTAATCCAAAGGCCAAGGCCGATACCAAGGCCAAACAAACCGTTGTGATTACCGTAGACAAGGACCAGCAAATCTTTTTGGGGTCTAAAAAAATTGAATTTGACGCTTTAGAACCTGAATTAAAATTGTTCTTGGCAAAAGAAACGGAGAAGCCTTCTGTGGTCATCAATGGTGATAGCACTTCTCATTTGGGTACTTCTATCAAAATCATGCAAGTGATTAAAAGACTTGGTGCAACTCCTGTAATGGCGGTTGACAATAACGGGATTAAATAGATTTCAATATTGTATTAGTTATCTAATAATTGGGCTTTCACCATCCTATCTTTTCCCTGCAAGTCTTGTTTGAGTTCTGTGTAATAACCCATGCTTTCAAATAAGTCACAAACTTCTTTTCCTAGCGCTTGATTAATTTCTAAGTAAACCGTTCCATTGGTGCTCAAATGGGTTTGACCAAATTGGGCAATATTTCTATAAAACAATAAGGGGTCTTCATCGCTGACAAACAATGCCATTGGTGGTTCGTGGTCCAATACATGTGACTCCATGCTCTTTTTTTCAGATTCCATAATATAGGGAGGATTACTCACTATCAAGTCTATTTCTCCTAATTGCTCCCATTGATCCTGGTCCAAAAAATCAATGGCTTTCAACTCTATGACTGCAGTTAATGTTAAAGCATTTTTGGCGGCCACTTCAAGTGCTTCTTTGCTTTTGTCAATTGAGATAATGGAAGCGCCTGGCATTTGTTTTTTTAGGGCAATGGGAATGCAACCAGATCCTGTTCCAATGTCAAGTACCCGCAAACCCATGATATTGCCATTTTCTACCCTTATCCATTCAACCAATTCTTCTGTTTCTGGTCTTGGGATTAAAACAGATGGATTTACATAAAAAGCCAAATGGGCAAACCATGCTTCTTCCAATACATATTGAACGGGTTGGCCTGCCATTAATGATTGGCTATATTGTTCTAATTGATGCGCTTCTTGTTCCATAAGACTGCGTTGGTGCACCATTAATCTATCTACTCTATTGAGACCAGTAATTTTCTCCATCACCAGATTGGCAATAGCATTGGCTTCTCGTTGGTCATAGAGGCTTTGTAGGTTATTGGCCAGTTGGCGATAGGCTAATTCAATGCTCATGCTGCAATGTTAGCACCATTTGGTTATTTTTGCAGGTTCCCGATGATGAATTTACACGAAACATATATGCAGCGTTGTTTAGACCTGGCCCTTTTAGGCGCTGGTTCTGTGGCGCCCAACCCCATGGTTGGTGCTGTATTGGTGTATGAAAACAGGGTTATAGGAGAAGGCTATCACCAGGTATTTGGGCAAGCCCATGCAGAAGTGAATTGTCTCAATTCAGTTAAGCAAGAGGATCAACCATTCATTAGCCAGTCTACTTTGTATGTGTCTTTAGAACCCTGTTCACATTTTGGGAAAACACCACCCTGTAGCATGTTGATTGTCAAATATGGTATTCCCAAAGTGGTTATTGCCTGTCAGGATCCTTTTCCTAAAGTGGCTGGTACTGGCATAGAAGCCTTGAAACAAGCTGGCGTAGAAGTAGTACTGGGTGTTTTAGAACAGGAGGCATTGGCTTTGAACAAACGGTTTATCTGCTTTCACCAAAAGAAAAGACCATTTATCATTTTAAAGTGGGCCCAAACGGCCAATGGTAAAATAGCGGGTATTGGTCAGGAGCGCTTATTGATCTCCAATGAATTAACCAATCGTTTGGTGCATCGATGGCGTAGTGAGGAAGCATCTATTCTGGTGGGTTTTAATACTGCTTTAAAAGACAATCCAAGACTTGATAACCGATTTTGGAAGGGAAAAGCTCCCGTACGCATGTTGATTGATAGAGATTTAAGTTTGCCATCAAACTTGCATTTGTTGGATGGCAGTCAAAGAACCATTGTCTGGAATCAAGTAAAAAATAATACTGCACCCAATCTTGAGCATGTTCTTTTGGATCCTCAAAAAGATACTATTGAACAAATATTGACTGCTTCTTATCATATGGGTATTCAAAGCTTAATTGTAGAAGGTGGTGCTGCTTTATTACAAGCGTTTATTGACAAAGCCCTTTGGGATGAAGCAAGGGTGATTAGTAACGAACAATTAAGCATTGATGCAGGATTGGATGCGCCTTTGTTGAAACAAGCAGTGCATTTTCATTCGGAGCAAATACAAACAGATAGTATCCATTATTTTCATCCAAGTGTTCAAGTTTAAAATAGGTCATGATTTATTTAATAGGAAGCATTGTTTTAACCAGTTATCTAACACTCTCTTTTAAGTATTGCGAGCGGCATGGTGTTTCCATTTTCCAAGCCATAGTTTTTAATTATATCACTTGTGTTATTACAGGTTCTATTGTCAATGGCGCATTTCCAATTAATGGAAATACCATCCAAACCCCTTGGTTCAAATGGGCTTGTTTAATGGGCTTGATGTTTATCTCTATTTTCAACGTGATTGGGATGACAGCCCAGAAAATTAGTGTAGCTGTTGCTTCTGTGGCCAATAAACTGTCCTTGATTATTCCCGTTGTTTTGTCTGTATACCTATACCAAGAAAGCGTTACAGGATGGAAATTGGTTGGTGTAATCCTGGCGTTAGTAGCTGTGGCCTTAACTTGTTATCCTGAAAAAAAAGATGGAAATGAAGTTGGAAAATCGGTTCAAAAATGGGCTTATTTTTTACCAGTGATCTTGTTTTTTGGAAGTGGTTTATTAGATGCACTGATTAATCATGTGCAACAAACCTATGTGACAGATGAAAATTACAATGCTTATTTGATCTCAGGATTTTTCTCTGCAGCAACCATTGGAACTTGTATCCTGTTGTTTCAATATGCTACCAAGCAATTACAATTTGCGTGGAAACACTTGATAGCAGGGGTTTTGATTGGGGTTCCAAATTATTTTTCTATTTGGTGTTTGGTCAGATTTTTAAAAAATAGTCCCTGGGAAAGTAGTGCCAGTTTCCCTGTGAACAATATGGGTATTGTCTTATTTAGTTCTGTTGTAGCTTGGCTACTTTTTAAAGAACGGTTGAGTAAGATTAATTGGTTGGGTGTGGCTTTGTCACTTTTAGCTATTTATCTCATAGCATTCGGAAACAAATCTTGAAGATGGCAGACGTTTATCAGACCATAGAAAAAACTGCATTTGCCGAGTTTAAAGACCGGGGAAGTAAGTTTTTTGCTTATGCTTATCCCATTCAAAACGCGGATGATTTTAAGTCTTGTTTGCAACTACTCAAGAAAGAGCATCCCAAAGCTGTACACCATTGTTTTGCCTATAGACTGGGATTAGATGGGAATAATTTTAGGGTCAGTGATGATGGAGAACCCAGTGGTTCTGCCGGAAGACCCATACTTGGTCAAATTGATAGTAAGCAACTCACCAATACAGCCGTAATTGTGGTGCGTTATTTTGGTGGCACTTTATTAGGCGTGCCTGGACTCATCAATGCCTATAAAACAGCTACTGTCATGGCTTTGCAATTAGTGCCCATTGTTGAGAAAGCCATTGAAATTAATTATGAATTACAGTGCAATTACACGCATTTAAATGAAGTGATGACCATTTGCAAACAATTTGGTTGTACCGTACTGGGTCAGGAGCAACAATTGTTCTGTTTGTTGCGTGTTGGCATTCCCAAAGCCAGATTGGATGAAGTGTTGTTCAAGCTCAATGACCTGCACCATGTAGACGTGAAACCTATTGTCTAATTATGCTTTTCCTGCCATTTGATAGATAAATGTGCCCACTATTTCTTTGATGGTGTATTTCCAGTTTTCAAGTAAAGTAATATCTGGAAATAGATCTTCCAAAATTCTCCTATTATCATCTACTTCAAAATAGTTGCAAGGGTAGGGTTGTACCAACATTCCAGCCCTTTGATAGAGGCGGATGGCCCTTGGCATATGAAAGGCAGAAGTAATTAAAACATGAGGCCCTTTTAATTGAAGACTATCCAACATTTTTTTAGAGAAAATGGCATTCTCGTAGGTGTTTTTTGATTTGCTTTCTAATATGATATCAGTTGCTGGAATTCCATTTTTAATTAGTTCTTGGTTAATAAAGAATGTTTCTGGTGGTTGATTTTGAAAACTTGCATTTCCTCCAGTAACTAAAATCTTTTTGATGATTCCTTGATGGTATAATTGAACTGATTCAATAAATCTGTCTGATGATGCACTAAAAAAGCCTTTATTATGTTTGTCATAAGTTGAAAATCCTCCCAATAAAATCCCTACCTGAAATTGTTGTTGCTTAGTTAGTTCAACCGGTTTTGCTTGATACCACAAAACAAAATTGTGATAGATAAACGGGTTGCTAAAAACTAGTGCAATGCCAATAGCCGCAATTTTGATCCTTCTTTTGCTGCTAGGTTTTTTGGCAATAAAATACCAGGCCAGTAAGATCAATAACCAGACAAAAGGTGCTAGAATCAAAAAGAAAATTTTGGATAATAGAAACATGGTTATTGTTTGAATCTTGGGCTAACATTCAATTCTTTGCTGCCAGCAATATGTTGGTAAAATCCTTCTCCGCTTTTAACGCCCAGTTTACCGGCAGCCACCATATTCACTAGTAATGGGCAGGGTGCGTATTTGGGGTTTCCATAACCATGGTAGAGGGTATTTAAAATACTCAAACAAACATCCAGCCCAATAAAATCGGCTAATTGTAAGGGCCCCATGGGATGCGCCATGCCTAGTTTCATAATGGTATCAATAGATTCCACGCCTGCAATACCCTCATACAAAGAATAGATGGCTTCATTGATCATGGGCATCAAAATCTTATTAGCAATAAATCCTGGAAAATCATTTACCACACAGGGTACTTTCCCCAAGGATTTACTCAATGCTACAATTTGATCTGTTACTGCAGCATCAGTGGCATAGCCATTGATGATTTCTACCAATTTCATCACTGGTACCGGGTTCATAAAGTGCATGCCAATCACCAGATTGGGTCTGTTGGTTGCTGCAGCAATTTTAGTGATGGAGATGGAAGAAGTATTACTTGCTAGAATACAGCCCGTTGGAGCATGGGCATCTAATTGTTGGAAAATTTTCAATTTAAGGGCTTCATTTTCCGTTGCCGCCTCAACAACCAAATGAGCATGGGCTACACCCGTTTCAATGGTTTCGTGGATGGTTAAATTGGCTAAAGTAGCTGCCTTGTCTGCTTCTGTTATGGCAGATTTGGCTATTTGACGGTCCAAATTTTTGCCGATGGTCTGTATGGCTTTTTCTAACTGAGCCCTATTTACATCTACTAATGATACTTTAAATCCTTGTTGTGCAAATACGTGCGCAATGCCATTACCCATGGTTCCAGCGCCAATGACGCTTATCTGCTGTTGCTCCATAAAAATTGATTGTAAACGCTAAGTTAAAGCTATTTCTTACTCTTGAAATCACCCCTTTTCCAAGCCTTGATAAAGTCTGCCCAAGCAGCAGGGTTCAAGATATTCATTGGGGGAACCTGACCATTGTAATAGTATTTATTAGCCTGTTGACGCATCTGATAGTTGATGGCCTCTCTACCATCGGCCGGCAGGCTAGATAACAATACTCTTCTTTGTGATTCGTCTACGTTTTTCCTAGCTATTTCATAAGCGTCATCCGGAATTCGATTGTTCACAAAATCCCTCTCAAATTGTTCCCTAGTAGGTCTGGGTTTTAAAATGGTAGCAGGTAAATAAACGGTATCGGTCACCAATAATTGAATCCAGGTATATTGGTTGCCGTTTAAATTTTTGGGTATGCTGATGGTGTAATTTTTAAAACCAATGCAAGAAAAAGTGATTTTATCTCCCTTTAAAACAGCAATTGAGAATACCCCGTCTGGGCTGGTAATGGTACCCCTTCCTTTGCCCTCAACAATAATACTGGCCGATGCAATACCCCTCAAACTGTCTGCAGTCATGACAACCCCATTGAATTGAACCACGGAGTCCCTATAGGGATTGCCTTCCGTAGTTTCCTGTGCCTGAACGTGTGCGACAAGCAGGGTAAGCAGCAATAAGGTGAAAAAGGGTAGCAGTTTCTTCATCGTGTCAAAAATACAAAGCGTTTTTTACTATTGGGGAATCACTTTGTTCTTTATTTAAACAATAGGATTTGCAACAAAGTAAGGCCGCCATCTGTTAACTTTGCGCCTAAATTCCTTTTTTAACAAAAACTTTCGTGATGACAGAAGCAGCCATTTTACAGGCATTGAGTAATGTGCAGGAGCCCGATTTGGGCAAGGATCTGGTTACATTGAACATGATCAAGGATATAGCCATTGATGGAAATAAAGTGAGTTTCACCATTATTTTGACCACACCGGCCTGTCCTATGAAGGATATGATGCGCACCGCAAGTGAAAATGCCATCAAATTCTTGGTGAATAAAGAAGCCCAAATTACCGTGAATTTCACGTCAAATACCTCTACTATCCGCAAGGATAATAAGGAAGTACTGGGTGGTGTAAAGAATATTATAGCCGTTGTAAGTGGTAAAGGTGGAGTTGGTAAAAGCACTGTTTCTGCCAATTTAGCCCTGGCTTTGGCTGAGGGTGGTGCTACCGTAGGTTTAATGGACGCGGATATTTACGGACCAAGCGTGCCCATCATGTTTGGCGTGAGGGGTGAAAGACCCTTGATGAAGGAAAAAGACGGCAAGGGCATGATTATTCCTTTGAACAAACACGGGATTAGTTTAATGAGTATTGGTTTGTTGGTAGATGAAAAGAACGCGGTTGTTTGGAGAGGTCCCATGGCTAGTTCTGCCATTCGCCAATTTGTGACCGATGTGGATTGGGGTGAATTAGACTACCTAGTGATTGATATGCCGCCAGGTACGGGTGATATTCATTTAACCCTGATGCAAACCGTTCCTGTTACAGGAGTGGTGATTGTAACAACTCCGCAGAACGTGGCTTTGGCCGATGCTAAAAAAGGCATTGCTATGTTTGGTCAAGCACAGATTAATGTACCCATTATTGGGTTGGTAGAAAATATGGCTTATTTCACACCAGCTGAACTACCTGATAATAAATATTATTTGTTTGGAAAAGAGGGTGGTAAGCGTTTGGCAGAGGAATATGATCTGGCTTTCTTGGGCCAAATCCCATTGATTCAATCCATTAGAGAAGGTGGAGATGCAGGTGTTCCAGCCATGGCGGGAACAGAAGAGCTCACCAAAAAAGCGTTCCGCGATTTTACTGCTGCAGCTGTTAGAAATATTGCCATGCGTAATGCCAATATGCCCAAAACAGAAATGATTGCGGTTACAGAATAATTAACGTAGACTTTATTTTTCTAGCTCCATTCAATGAAATGAATGGAGCTTTTTATTGTTAACTTGTGTCTATGTATAATGTTCCTTATTTCAAAGCTTCTGAAGATGCAGAAGTGCTGGCTTTTATGAAAGCACATCCATTTGTAACCATCTGTGGAATGGATAAAAACAATTTACCTGTTGCAACCCATGTGCCTGTTTTAATTGTGGAAAGAGATGGAAAATGTTTTCTTCAGGCACATATTATGCGCAAGCAAGACCATCATGTAGCATTTGAAAATAATCCCAATGTTTTAGTCATATTTCAAGGTGCCAATGCCTATGTGAGTTCAAGCTGGTATGACCAAGACCAAAGGGGAAGTACTTGGAATTACCAAGCAGTTCATGCAAAAGGTATGTTGAAGTTTTTATCAGATACGGAATTGTTTGAATTGTTATCAAACCTTACGGCGCATTTTGAAAAAGACCCGGAGTCTCCTTCACAAGTAAAAAATTTGACAGATGATTATATGCAGTCAAATATGAAAGCGATTGTAGCACTAGAAATTGAAGTAATGGAATTGCAGCATGTTTTTAAAATGAGTCAAAATAGGAATAAGAAAAGCTATCATAATATTATTGAAGAATTAGAGAAAGGTGATTTAGCGGCAATTATTGTGGCTGAAGAAATGAAGAAGAAATCACCACAAATCAATGATTGATGAAAAAAATAGCGCCAATATTCCTTTTGTTAAGTGTTGCTTGTATGACTAGTAAAGTACCCCATAGCAGTCAATTTAGTGAAACAGTATTTGATAAGCAAGGCCATAGAGGATGCAGGGGATTGATGCCAGAGAATACAATAGCAGCTATGTATAAAGCTATTGACCTTGGTGTAACAACTTTGGAAATGGACGCCAGCATTTCTAAGGATCATCAAGTGTTCTTAAGTCATGAGCCATTTTTTAATCATGAAATTAGTTTGCAACCCAATGGGAACCCTATTGAAGCAGCACAAGAGAAATCCTTCAATATGTACCAGCTGGATTATGCTCAAATAATCAAGTATGATGTTGGATTAAAACCGCATCCAAGATTTTCACAACAAGTTAAACTGGCTGCAGTAAAACCCCTTTTGTCTCAGGTATTTGATTCGGTAGTGGCTTATTGTAAACAAAAAGGCAAACCCGTTCCTCAATTTAATATTGAAACAAAAACCACATCCAAAACAGATGATCTGTTTCATCCCAAGCCAGAAAAATTTGTAGACTTATTGATGCAGGTGATAGCATCCAAAAATATGGGATCAAAAGTCATTATTCAATCTTTTGACATTAGAACATTGCAATACCTACACCAAAAAGACGCTACCATTAAAACCGCTTTATTGATTGAGGATTTTGATAAAAAGCCCTTTGCCATGCAACTAAAAGACCTAGGTTTTATACCCACTATCTATAGTCCTGCACATGAATTGGTAACAGCATTATTAGTGAAACAGTGTAGGGATGCGGGCATTCAAATCATACCTTGGACAGTAAATGATTTGGCTACCATCAAATCCTTGAAAAAGATGGGTGTGCACGGCATTATCTCAGATTATCCAAATCTTTTTAATCAGTTGTAATTTTTTTTTGAAGATGCAATCCAAAGTTTTTCAGTTTGCGTAAATGATGCAAACTAAAAAACAAACCATGAAAAAAATTGCACTAGCATTTGTATGCGCCCTTTTCTTACAAGCAGCAACAGCACAATCTGTAGAAGTAGGTGGGGCCGCTATGTACCCAAACAAAAACATTATTGAAAATGCCGTTAACAGCAAAGACCATACTACCTTGGTAGCTGCGGTTAAAGCTGCAGGTTTGGTGGATGCCTTAAGTGGAACAGGTCCGTTTACTGTGTTTGCACCTACCAATGCTGCATTTGGAAAATTACCAGCAGGAACGGTTGAAACATTGGTTAAGCCTGAGAACAAAGCAACATTAACCAAAATCTTAACTTACCATGTGGTGGCAGGAAAATTTGATGCAGCAGCTATTGCGGCCAAAATCAAGGAAGGAAAAGGTACAGCAAGTTTTACCACTTTACAAGGTGGTGTGTTAAAAGCAACTATGAAGGGTAACAAATTAATGTTAACCGATGAAAAAGGTGGTATGTCAATGGTCACCATCAAGAATGTATACCAGAGTAATGGCGTGATTCATGTAATTGACACCGTTGTTATGCCTTAATACAGTACAAATGATTTATGACTGCCTTGGTGTATTCCGGGGCAGTTTTGTTTGGATTACGGGCTAATTGTTGCAAATTTGCAGTCCATGCAACCTATTATCATTACACTTGACGGATTCTCTTCCTGTGGGAAAAGCACATTGGCTAGACAATTAGCCGCAGAATTGAATTATGTATTTATTGATTCAGGTGCCATGTATAGGGCCATTACCCTGTATTTTTTACGCAACCATACCAATTGGAATAATCAAACTGAAGTAGTTGCTGCATTAAAAGAAATTACACTTGATTTTCAATACAATTCATTAACAGGAAATTCGGATATGTTTTTGAATGACGAAAATGTGGAAGCGCTGATCAGAGACATGTTGGTAAGTGAGCACGTAAGTGAAGTAGCAGCGGTAAAAGAGGTTCGTGAATTTGGTGTAGCACAACAACAACAAATGGGGGTAAGAAAGGGCATTGTCATGGATGGTAGAGATATTGGCACTACGGTTTTTCCTCAAGCAGAATTGAAAATCTTTGTGACTGCGGATCCAGCAGTTAGGGTAGAAAGAAGGTTCAAAGAATTGTATGCAAAAAATCCGAATATCAGCATAGAAGAAGTAAAGACCAATTTAGAGATGCGGGATTATACTGATAGTAATCGTGAGTTTAGCCCTTTGCGTAAAGCCACTGATGCTATTGAATTAGACAATAGTTTGTTAACCCGTGAAGAGCAACTAGACATTGTTTTAAAATGGGCTAGAGAAAAAATGAAGCAATCTAATTAGAGTAGTAATTGGTAGCCGAATCCATTGCTCGTGAGCATAACTGCGTCTTCTATTGTCAAGGATCTAAAATTTTCTATGACTTCTTTGGCACCTTCATTTAGTAGGCTTTGAGCAGTTAGTTGGTTCCCAATTCCAATACAGGTCATTCCCGTAGCAATAGCAGATTGAACACCTGAAATGGCGTCTTCAAATACCAAACAGTTGCTTGGTTCCATACCCAATTTTGCTGCCATTTTTAAATAGGGTTCTGGGTCTGGTTTTCCCTTTTGTACATCATGTGCAGTAATGCTGTATTCAAAATGATGGGGCAATCCAATTCTTTGCAACATTTGTTCCATTCTTTCCTTGTGAGAGCTTGTGGCAACGCCTCTTGGAAAATCCAATGCTTTCAGAGCTTCTACAAATTCTTGTACTCCTTCAATGCCAGTTGGATGCATTGCTGCATCAAAAGCATACCCAGCTTCTTTAATGGTATGTTGTTGATCCTGTGTGGTAAATGAAAACAAGCCTTCAATGGTGGCAGTTACTTTTCTACCATAGACCCACTCTAGAATCATGTCTTGTGTTAAATCAAAACCATAATGATTGGCCCAATGGCTCCAAAATGCTACAATAGCGGGATTGCTATCAATGATAACACCGTCTAAATCAAATATAATGGCTTTAATGGGTTGTGTCATATCAATAGATTACCATCCTCCGTTCAATCCTTGCTTAAGGGCTTTTTGGTATTTGCGCATGTCAAATGAATACAGAAAAGGAGCTCTGTGTGCCCCACCTTTTCTGGTTTCTTTTAGTCTTTTCAAAATGCCAAATGCAGTCATTTTTCTATGAAAATTTCTTCTGTCAAGTTGTTTGTCAAGAATGGTTTCATAAAGTGTTTGCAATTCAGGCATGGTGAATTTTTGGGGCAGTAAATTATATCCAATGGGTTGATGGTTTAATTGTAGCCTCACCGTTTCTAATGCCTTGTTGAGAATCTCATTGTGGTCCATCATCAAGGATCCAATTTCATGAATGTCTTTCCAAACACATTCTGTGGAATTTTCGTCTGGGAACGGTGTTACATGTGCAAAATCAACCAAGGCATAATAGCCAATACTGATAAAGCGCTGAAACAACCAGTTGTCAGGACTAGGTTCAATGCCAGATTTTAGCAAGCCCTTTCGGTGAATACTTCCGTCAGATCTATTGGGAGCACCAAATACATGAAATTGCTGTAAAAATATGTCTTGAAGCCCCGTTCTTTCTTTGAGTACCCTAGCAGCAGCAGTTTCAGTATCTTCTTCTTTTAAGACAAATCCACCGGGTAAGGCCCAGACACCACTGTGTTTGAGTTTCAATAACAAAACTTTCAATTGGTTGTCATGAAAACCCAGGATGACACAATCTAGTGAAACAGATGGCAGAAACCATTTGTCTCCCTCTTGAATAAAAGCAGATAGCTGATTGGGTACTTGCATACAGTAACGAAAATAAGGTAAAATCCGTGCTAAAAATTTCAGAATCCCTTCAAAAATAAGTATCATTGTGTCAGAACAACACAAACAATTCATCACTACTGATTCATTATTGAGTCAGAAAAACGATTGCTATGCAAACTAGAAGAAGTTTTCTTCAACAAGGTTCTGCCTTGGCCCTTGGATCTTTGTTGATGAACAAATCTATTGCGGCTGATTTATTTAAGGCCGGCAAATTTCCTGCACCTGGCTTACAGCTCTTCACTTTTTTCAATGTGATTGAACAAGACGTTCCAGGGAACCTTAGGAAAATTCATGACATTGGTTATCGTGAAATTGAGTCTGCATTTAGTAGGCTTGGTGGTTATTATGGCAAGAGTCCCAAAGAATTTGCTCAGTTATTAAAGGATTTGGGATTGACTTGGAGGTCACACCATGTTTTGGGTGCCCCCTTTAAATTGCCTCCTGGTTCCAAAATGCCAACTGGTGCTGATGGTAAACCGATGGTGATTCCACCTATGAAAAATCTAAGAGACAATTACCAAGAATTGGTTGATCAAGCTGCAGAAGGAGGTGTTACTTACTTGGTTTGTGCCAATACACCTATTGAAACTTTAGATGAAGTAAAAGCTTCAATTGAAGTATTAAATAAAACAGCAGTAGCTGCAAAAAAAGCAGGTTTATTATTTGCCTATCATAACCATGATGCTGAATTCCGTGCAGTAGATGGGGTAATACCATATGACCTCATGTTAAAAGAAACAGATAAGGATTTGGTGAAAATGGAATTGGATTTGGCATGGGCCATGAAAGCAGGAAAAAATCCGGTTGATTTATTTAAAGCCAACAAGGGTAGATTCCATTTATGGCATGTAAAAGACCTAGATGAAAAGAATGAAAAAGTCCTAGAATTTGGAAAGGGACATTTTGATTTCAAACCCATTTTTGACCACGCTGCGGATTCGGGAATGAAGTATTTCTTTATTGAACAGGACGGCGCCCCCAATCCACTGGAGAATATCACAACCAGTTATAATAACTTACAAAAGCTTTTAAAATAATACCTTTAGGTGGACAATCGTCCACCTTTTTTTTTAAATAATCGACATGAAAAATTTCATCCAATTTATTTGTTTATTGCTAATGACCCAATTGGGAATGGCGCAAAACGCCTATGAAGCAAAGGCCAAAAATCTGTTGGCTAAAATGACAATCGAAGAGAAAATTGGCCAGTTAAACCTTGTTACACCAGGGGGAGGAATGTTAACCGGCGCCGTTGTGAGTGCAGACGTAGAATCCAAAATCAAGAAAGGTCAAGTGGGTGGTCTATTTGGGATCTATTCACCCGAGAAAGTGCGCAAAGCACAGGACCTTGCCGTAAAAGGTTCTCGCTTACATATACCCTTGATTTTTGGCTTAGACGTGATTCACGGGCATAAAACCATTTTCCCCATTCCTTTGGGGATGTCAGCTTCTTGGGATCTTGATTTGATAAAGGAATCGTCGGTGATTGCAGCCAAGGAAGCTACTGCTGATGGTTTGAATTGGGCATTTTCACCCATGGTAGATATTGCGCGTGATGCCCGCTGGGGAAGGATTTCAGAAGGCTCAGGTGAAGACCCATTTTTGGGAGGACTCATTGCCAAAGCCGTGGTGCAAGGTTATCAAGGTAAGGACCTAAGCTTGAGCCATACCATGATGGCTTGTGTGAAACATTTTGCTTTGTATGGTGGTGCGGAAGCGGGTAGGGAATACAATACTGTAGACATGAGCAAGATTAAAATGTATGAATATTACTTGCCACCTTATAAAGCTGCAATAGACGCAGGTGCAGGTAGTATCATGAGCTCTTTTAATGAAATTGATGGAGTACCTGCTACAGGTAACAAATGGTTACTAACAGATTTGTTACGCAAACAGTGGGGCTTTAAAGGCTTTGTTGTGTCAGATTATACATCGCTCAATGAAATGACGGCTCATGGAATGGGAGATTTACAAACCGTATCAGCATTGGCCTTGAATGCAGGCTTGGATATGGATATGGTAGGAGAGGGATTACTCACAACCTTGGGTAAGTCTTTAAAAGAAGGAAAAGTTTCTCTTGCCGCTATTGACCAAGCCTGTTTGCGCATCTTAGAAGCCAAATACAAATTGGGGCTATTTGATGATCCCTTTAAGTATATAGATGAGGCCAGACCCGCTAAAGATATTTTGGTTCAAGCCAATAGAGATGCAGCTAGAAAAATGGCAGCGCATAGCATGGTATTATTGAAAAATGACCAACAATTACTGCCACTGAAAACTGCATCTAACATTGCTTTGATTGGGCCCTTGGCCGATAACAAACGCAATATGTTGGGTACTTGGGTAGTTGCAGGTGATTGGACAAAATCAATATCTGTTAAAGAAGGATTGACCAATGCGCTGGGTAATCAAGTAAACATCCGTTATGCCAAGGGCGCCAATATTTCTGACGATACCACATTTGCCAAAAGGGTGAATGTATTTGGTACAGAAATAGACATTGATACAAAAACTCCTGAACAATTAATCAAAGAAGCTGTAGATGCTGCCAAGCAATCTGATGTTGTTGTAGCTGTAATGGGAGAAGCAGCAGACATGTCTGGAGAGTCTTCTAGCAGGGCCGATATTGGATTGCCAGAAAGTCAACAAAAACTATTGACTGCCCTTGCACAAACAGGTAAACCCATTGTCTTGGTTTTAATCAACGGAAGACCACTAACCTTGGTGAATGAAAGTAAACAAGCTACGGCTATTCTAGAAGCTTGGGCACCTGGAACAGAAGCTGGTAATGCCATTGCCGATGTATTATTGGGCAAGTATAATCCTTCAGGAAAAATCACCGCAACTTTCCCAAGATCAGTAGGACAAATCCCTATTTATTATAACCATAAAAATACGGGTAGGCCATACGATGGTACTGGATTCCCCAAATTTAAATCCAATTATTTGGATGAATCAAATGATCCACTCTATCCGTTTGGATATGGGTTGAGTTATACCAGCTTTACCTATAGTCCTGTTAAGTTGAGTAAAACCCAATTAAAGGGGCAAGAAAAATTAATGGCTTCAATCATCATTCAGAACACAGGAAAATATGCTGGCGAAGAAGTGGTTCAAATGTATATCAGTGATCCAGTGGCTTCTGTAGCAAGGTCTGTCAAGGATTTGAAGGGTTTTCAAAAAATTGCTTTGCAGCCAGGAGAGACCAAAGAAATCAAATTTGAAATTAGTACGGAGGAACTATCCTTCTATAATAGTGATTTGAAAAAGGTTTGGGAACCTGGTCAGTTTTTGGTACATATAGGTACAAATTCTAGTCAAGTACAATCGGCAACATTTAACTGGAATAAATAATTCTGTTAGACAAGAAAAAGCCTTCCCGATGCATTGAACGGGAAGGCTTTTTTATTTGTTTTTTTAATATGCGCCTAAGCTGTCATATACCACTACTTTTTTCCAAAGATGTTTGCAGGTATCTACAAATTCCAAATGTATGGGGTCTACCTGATAGGCGTCTTGGTCTGCAGCTGTTTCAAAAATAGCCAACCAAGAAAGGGCATAACTGGTATCTATCACATCCCGATTAGTAGGGGCAGCAGTTCCAATATGAAACTGTTTAATCGTAGTCACTTTACTGAGCTTTTTCAAACCTTCTAATAAAGCTGCTTTTTCTTCCACGCTATTAGGGTGTTCTAACCAAAAATAAACATGGTGTACAAATAAGTCTTGAGTTAACATGCTTCAATTTTTTATTCAATGATTTGATCGGTGATTTTTCCGGTGACTTTGTTTTTGAGAATGAGTTTCTTGGCACCAAAATGGGTCATTTCTTCTTTGATGAGCCAGTGTTCTGCATCGTGTTCTACCAAATGACTTTCTTTACTCAGGCCAGTTTGACCTCGCCAAATCTCTAGGTCAACAGGTTCCCAAAGCTTGGTCTTTGCAGACTTGTAAGCAGCGTCTAAAATGGCATTGACCACGTAGCCATCGTAAAAGGTTTCCTTAGGATCTACGCCTTTTTCTTTGGCATTAAACATGTCCATAAACATATGGTTATACCCAAGTTCATTTAGTTCATCGCCCACTGGGAATAACCAGCCTGTATTGCTTTCAGCTTTTTCAGCAATATAATCTCCTCCCTTGCCTGTGGTAAACATATCAAATCCGGTACGTAAGAAACTATTGATCCAAATAGTTCCTTCAGACCCCATGACTTCATCTCTTAAATCTAGACCACCTCTAAAAGTCCAACTCACTTCAAACTGACCAATGGCGCCATTTTCATATTTCACTAAACCTATGGCGTGGTCTTCTGCGTCAATGGGTTTTACTTGGGTATCGGCCCAGCACATGACTTCTACTGGTTTAATGTCTTTGCCAATATAGCTTCTGGTAATTTCAACGCAATGACAACCTAAGTCTAGTATACAACCTCCACCGGCTTGTTCAATATCCCAGAACCATTCACTATGTGGGCCAGGATGGGTTTCTCTAGACTTGGCCCAAAGAATTCTACCCAGTGCGCCTTCTCTAACACTAGCAGAAGCTTTGATGAATTTTGGGGTATACACTAGATCTTCTAAATAGCCATTGAAAATGCCCGCTTCTTCAACGGCCAATAACATGCGTTTGGCTTCTGCTGCATTGCGGCCCAAGGGCTTGGTAGTCATCACCGCTTTTTTGTGTTTGCAACAAAGCATCACCGCCGCTTCGTGTAAGTTATTGGGGAGGGCAATACACACAATGTCTACGTCTGGATGAGCAATGGCTTTTTCCATTTCAGTAGTCCAATGCGCGCACTGGTAATCATCTGCAAATTTTTTGGCAGACTCTTCTCTACGTGAGTAAATACTAACTACTTTGTCTTTGGATCGGTATCCTTGAAGGGCATCGGCATAAAATCTTCCGATAAAACCAGAACCGAGCATGGCAATTCTTTGCATGAGTTATAATTTAAAAGTCAAAAGTCAAAATTCAAAAGTCAAAAAAAATGGTGAATAAAAAATTAAAATTCAAAAAAAGAAAATGAATAATAAATACAAACTTGATTAGCTGGAAGCAACTGTTTTTTTCTCTTTAAAGAAAAGGATAAAATAAATGACAACAGCCAATGCTATATAAGCAGGTACATACCAAATGCTTTGCCAGTTATGGCCTTCGGCCAATTTGTATTTGTCAACAGTATAACCAGAGAACCAGGTTCCTATAAACATCCCAACACCATAAGTAGCAAATGTAAATAAGCCCTGAGCTGCATTTTTAATTTTAGCTCCTGCTTTTTTCTCTGTGTACATATAACCTGTTACAAAAAAGAAATCGTAACAAATGCCATGTAACACAATCCCTGTAAAGAGCATCCATGATCCAGTTCCTGCATCGCCGTAGGCAAAAAATAAATAGCGCAGAATCCAAGCAGTCATACCCATGAGCAACATTTTCTTGACCCCAATTCTGTTAAACAAAAAGGGAATGGCCAAAATAAAAACGGCTTCTGAAACCTGACCCAAGGTCATTTTGCTGGCTGCATTTTCAAAATGAATTTCATTTAAAAAAGTATTGGCAAATCCATAATAAAAAGATAGTGGAATGCAAACCAAAATGGCCGCAATAAAGAAAATGAGATAGGGCCTTTCTTTGAACAAAACAAAAGCTTCAGTACCCATGGCGCTGGAAGCGTCTTCCGTGCTTGCTTTTGGTGGCGTATTGGGTAATATAAAACTCAACAAACCTAAAAACGCGGAAACGCCTGCTGCTAGATAAAATGTGGCTGATGTTTTTTCTATATCTAATTGTCCAATCAACAAGCCTGCTACAATCCAACCCAGGGTTCCAAATACCCTGATCCAAGGAAATTGTTTGCCCGGGTCAGTCATTTGAGAAAAGGCAATGCTATTGCTTAGCGCGATGGTTGGCATGTACAATAAGGCATATGCTAGAATCACCCAATAAAAATGGCTGCTATTGTCCATTTTAGTGGCCATAAAGAGGAGCAAGGCACCCACCAAGTGTAATACGCCCATAATCTTCTGAGCGGCAAAATATCGGTCAGCTACTAGTCCCACAAAAAAAGGAGAAATCATAGTAGCAATAGCCAATGCACTATAGGCGGCTCCAATCTCTACACCAGAAGCATGTAAGTACTCATTCATGTAAGTGCCCATGGTTACATACCAGGCCCCCCAAATCAAATATTCCAGAAACATCATGCTGGCAAGTAAGACTCCTGTTCTAGCTTTCATAAGGCGGTTAGTTTTTTGCTGAAGTTTTATTAGATTTAGCAAAGTTTTATTGCTTGGATTGCAGCAATCTTTGCATTCCAGCGTGGGACAATTTAATTAAAACATGGACATGCTTGCCAGATTGAGGATTATTTTTCTTTTGTTATTGCTATGCCATTATTCCCTAATGGCGCAAAAGCCAGATAGTAGCTATGCCCAAAAATTGGGTTATCCAAAAAATGCCAAACTTTTGATCTTACACGTTGATGACGTGGGTATGTCCTTTGATAGCAATGAAGGCGCTATTAGCGCTATGGAAGATGGGGTAGCTAATTCCTGTTCTGTAATGATGCCCTGTTCTTGGGTGCCTGCTTTTATTCACTATTTAAGACAACATCCAAAGATTGATGCGGGTTTGCACTTAACCCTCACTTCTGAGTGGAAGGGGCATAGATGGGGGCCTTTGAGTGGGAAGGAATTTGTACCTGGATTGGTGGATAAAGAAGGGGCGCTATGGTCTAGTGTGGAAGACGTGGTAAAACATGCAAGCCCTGACGAAGTGGACAAAGAAATGAGGGCACAATTATCCAGGGCAAAAACCATGGGTTTTGAACCTACTCATTTAGACTCTCATATGGGAACCCTTTTTGCAAGTCCCGATTACCTGATGCGCTATGTGAAATTGGGGATGGAACAACAAATTCCAGTCATGCTGCCTGGTGGACATAATCAATTAATTAGGGCTACTATGAATGGTAGCAATGAACTGATGCAACAAATGCGTGGATTAGGAACCATGCTTTGGAATGCAGGCCTACCCGTATTAGATGATTTACATAATGAAAGTTATGATTGGGAAATTCCCAAAAATTTGCAAGGAGAGGATAAAAAAATGCAGGCATTCAAAACAGCCAAATATGTAGCAGCATTAAAAACATTACAGCCAGGCATTACCATGATGATCATGCATTGTACAGAAACAACCGCTACATTCCCCTTTATTTCTGGCTCGGGACCCACACGCAAGGGCGATTTATTAGCCATGATAGATCCTGTTTTCAAAAAAGCTTTGAGCGATGAAGGCATTCAATTGGTAACTTGGAGGGAATTAATGGAAAAACGAAAATCAATTACACATTCAAAATAAACAAATGAAACAACTATTTGCCGGTTTAGTATTAATGATCATTGCTTTTGGCGTGAGCTCATTTGATAATGCAAAGAAGCCTTTGAAAATCTTGGTATTTAGTAAAACCATGGGTTTTCATCACGCGTCTATTCCAGCTGGAGTAGCTTGTTTACAAAAGATTGGGGTTGACAATAATTTGAAAGTGGACACTACTACAGATGCATCTGTATTTAATGAGAAGAATTTGAAACAATATGCGGCTGTTGTGTTTATGAGCACCACTGGTAATATTTTGAATGAAGAGCAACAGGCCGCTTTTGAAAAATATATTCAAGCAGGTGGGGGCTTTGTAGGTATTCACGCTGCAACAGATACAGAATACGAATGGCCTTGGTATAATAAATTGGTAGGCGCTTATTTTAAAAGCCATCCCAAACAACAGGAAGCCGTTTTAAATGTATTAGACAAGAGCCATATTAGTACTATGCATTTGCCTGCTAATTGGAAGCGTTTTGACGAATGGTATAATTTCAAAAGCATTCAATCTGATTTGAACGTTCTCATTACTATTGATGAAAAGTCATACACAGGTGGTCAAAACGGAGACTTTCATCCCATGGCTTGGTGGCATAATTTTGACGGAGGAAGGTCTTTCTATACAGAGTTTGGACATACCGATGAGAGTTTTGTAGACCCCTTGTTTGTGCAACATTTAACAGGTGGTATTGCTTATGCCATCAATAAGAAATAAAATGCACAAATACAGTTGGTTACCCTTGATCTTGCTAGTCTTAGTTGGTTGCTCTAGTGGCAATCAAAACTTTAATGAAGTTGACAGCGCTTCCAATTGGGCCATGTTAGACTTTGTAAAAACCGATAGTCTTAATCCTGTGTTAGAACCAGGTGCCAATAGCTTTCTAGATCCTATGACTGGCAAAGTTGTGGCATGGGAATCCAAGAATGTATTTAATCCAGCTATTGTGGTTCGTAGAGATACGGTATTCATGCTTTACCGCGCGCAAGATAGTATTGGCAAACCCGGAGGAACTTCCAGAATTGGACTAGCGTATAGCATAGATGGATTGCATTTTACCAAAACACCTAGACCGGTTTTTTATCCTGAACCCGATGCTTATCAGGCTTATGAATGGCAGGGCGGGGTGGAAGATCCAAGGATTGTAGAAGATAGTACAGGTATCTATTACATGACGTATACTTCTTATGATGGAAAGACTGCCCGACTTATGGTGGCTAGTTCTCCTGATTTGCAAAAATGGACAAAACATGGTCCTGTCTTTGCCAATGCTTATGGTGGAAAATATTTGAACCAATGGTCCAAGTCAGGATCCATTGTATCGCGCTATGTGGATGGAAAAATCATAGCCACCAAAATCAATGGTAAGTATTGGATGTATTGGGGTGATCAAAATATTTGGGTGGCAACTTCAACAGACTTAATACACTGGGAACCTTTTGAAATGCAGGAAGACGAATCTGCTCCCATTCCCTTAAAAGGGCAGGCACTGAACATGCCCCAACTAAGAATCATTATTCCTACTAGGGACAAAAAGTTTGATTCCGATTTGGTAGAACCTGGTCCACCTGCCATGCTCACAGACAAAGGAATCTTGCTCATTTACAATAGCAGAAATCTTAAAAATATTGGAGATACTAGTTTGGCCGATGGCACTTATACTGCAGGTCAAGTATTGTTAGACAAAAACAATCCTTTGCAAGTATTGCATAGACTGAACCACTATTTTATGAAACCAGAAAGGTCTTATGAACTAGTAGGTGAAGTCAACAATGTTTGCTTTCTTGAAGGGTTAGCACAGTTTAAAAATCAATGGTTCCTTTATTATGGAACAGCTGATTCCAAAATAGCCGTAGCTGTTAGAAAAGCAGCCTATCCTTGAGCATTGATCAATTAATTCAATGCTTGTAAAATATCATTTAGAATATCTTCCCTGTTTTCAAGCCCTACACTAATGCGAATGAGTCCTGGTGTAATGTTTACAGCTTGACGCTCAGCTTCACTAAGTTTAGCGTGTGTAGTGCTTGCAGGGTGAGAAGCAATACTGCGTGTATCGCCCAAATTGGCAGTGAGTGATAACATTTTTAAGGCATCCAAGAATTTTCTACCAGCTTCAATCCCGCCTTTTAATTCAAAGCAAACAATGCCACCACCATTTTTCATTTGCTTGAGTGCAATGGCATGGTGTGGATGGCTGGGTAAATAAGGATATCTCAGCGTATTGATGGCAGGATGATTCTCCAATTGTTGTGCAATGTATAGGGCATTGGATGCATGACGTTCCATACGCACATCCAAGGTTTCCAAACTCTTGCTCAAGACCCAAGCGTTGAAGGGAGAAAGCGCTGGTCCCGTACTGCGGCAGAAGAGATAAATTTCTTTGATCAAATCTTTTCTACCCACCACTACTCCTCCCAAAACCCTTCCTTGTCCATCTAACCATTTGGTAGCAGAATGCACCACTAAGTCTGCCCCGTGTTGAATGGGTAATTGGTTAACAGGAGTAGCAAAACAATTGTCTACATTAAAGATGATCCCATGTTCTTTGGCAATGCGTCCAATCATGCTCATGTCTAGAATTTCTAAACCTGGATTGGTTGGCGTTTCCAAATAAATCATCTTGGTATTGGGTCTTATAGCAGCGCGCCATTCGGCTTCAGTTGCATTAGCAGATACATAAGATTGTTCAATCCCAAACTTGGGTAAGTATTTGGCAATGACGGTATGGGTACTTCCAAAAATGGAATTACAAGCCAGTAAATGATCACCCTGTTTGAGCAAGGCCATAAAACTACCAGATACCGCGCTCATGCCAGATGCAGTTGCATAACCCGCTTCTGCGCCTTCCAGAGCCACCATCTTATCTGTAAATTCTTGTACACTAGGATTTGAGAAGCGGCTATAAATATTGTCATCAGACTCATCGGCAAAAGCCGCGCGCATTTCTTCTGCATTGTCAAAACAAAAGCTACTGGTTAGAAACATAGGAGTGGAATGCTCCATTTCATTGGTACGTGCTGTTTGTATGCGAATAGCGTTTGTTTGTTGATGAGACATGGTCTTGATTTAAACTTGAATTAAATGAGTTCTGCGGTCCAGTTGATGCTGGCACCTGCTGCACGCAATGTAGCTGCAACAGAACAGTATTTGTCAATAGAAAGGGCACAAGCTTTCTCCGCTTTTTCAAGGTCTGAAATGCCAGAAAATTGAAAACGAATTTGAATGGTTTTCCAAAGGGCAGGTTCTTTACCGCTCTCTCTTTCAGCTTCAATGATCATTTTCACGGCAGTTGGTTCCTGTCTTTGCTTCTTCAAAATAGAAACAATATCTACGCCACTACAACCACCTAAGCCCATTAAAAGGGTCTGCATGGGTCTGATTCCGGCGTTTTGTCCACCTATTTCCACAGCAGCGTCCATTTGAAGGGTATGGTTATTGGCATCCTTGGCCTCAAATCCATAATCACCAATGGTTCTATTCAGCTCAATTCGGGTCATTTTGAAGATTTATGCAAATGTAATTTATCCATGCCCTTATTTTGCATTGAATTCGGGAATAATTGATATGCAAATATTTGAATACAAGCAAGACTTTAGGCTGGAGAACGGATCTGTATTAAAAGGAATAGAGATTGGTTACCAGGTGCACGGAACTATGAATGCCGCCAAGGACAACGTGGTTTGGGTATGTCATGCCCTAACGGCCAATGCCGATGCTGCTGATTGGTGGAAGGGTTTGGTAGGAGCAGGTAGTCTCATTAATCCCGAAGAATATTGCATAGTAGGTGCCAATATATTGGGTTCCTGCTATGGATCTACTGGTCCTTTGAGCACCAACCCGGCCACTGGAGAACCTTATTATTCCAGCTTTCCATCAGTGACCATTAGAGATATGGTGGCAGCGCATATTCTTTTGCGCAAGCATTTGGGAATTGAAAAAATTCAACTGCTGATGGGTGGCAGTATGGGTGGCTATCAGGTATTGGAATGGGCCGTGATGGAAAAGGCATTGATAGAGAAAGTATTTTTAATTGCTACATCGCCTTCAGAAAGTGCCTGGGGGGTGGCAGTTCATACAGCACAGCGTTTGGCCATTGAGGCCGATGGTACTTGGTTAGACAGAAGCCCATCGGCGGGAGCCAAGGGGTTAAAAGCTGCCCGAGCCATTGGGATGCTCACTTATAGAAATTACGGAACCTTTCAAGAAAAGCAAACTGATCCTGACCCAGAAAAAATTGACAATTTTAAAGCATCTTCTTATTTGAATTATCAGGGTGATAAATTGGTGAATCGCTTTAATGCTTTTAGTTATTGGTTATTGACCAAGGCCATGGACTCCCATCATTTGGGCCGTGGCCGCGGGGGCGATTTAATCAAAGTATTGGAATCTATTACACAACCCATTTTAATCATTGGTATTCATAGTGATATTCTTTGCCCCTTAGACGAGCAACGTTTTATGGCGCAACACTTACCCAATGCGCAATTAGTAGAAATAGATTCGGCGTTTGGGCATGACGGGTTCATCATTGAAACCATTCAAATTACTGATCACCTTAAAGAGTTTATTTAACCTCTCTGAGGTTGTTTTAGTGAAGAGATAAGAGTGAAGAGTGAAGAATGGACTGTGATCTAAGTAAACGAGTTGACCTAGGCTGCGCCTAGGTTTTTATAACACCTAAAAAAAAGAAATCCCCACGATAACCGAGGGGATTTAAAAAATATAGTCGCGAGACAAATGTTTCTGCATTCTTCACTCTTCACTCTTCACTTTTCACTTTCTTTCTCTTCATTCTTCACTTTCCTACTCCGGATGATAAATTTTCTCAGCATTGGCGTAAACTTCTTTTTTATTAAGCGTCATTGGCTTGGTTTGTTGCTTCACATACATGTCCATTTGGTCTGTATAATGTGGTGAATTTTTTCTGGCCGATGCTCCATAGGTATTGATAGATTCAATGATGGGTCCATCTTTGGTGAATCTAACTAATTCAATATAGGCGTCTCCCTGATTGCCTTTGAGCATGCCATTTTTATAAGGAATGGAATACATAGGAGCCAAAACATCGGGTAAGCCAGGAGCTGGAATTTCCTTAGTCCCACGCACCATTTTTTGAAGATCGCCCAAGGCCAAATTGGTTCTGCCAAAGTCTTTGAGCATATTGGTTTTAACCGCCCTAAAAGCTTCCACAGCCAAGTCTTTACTTAAAATACTGGCTTTCATATAGTGATTGCGATGCTTTGAAATGGTATCATATAAAAGCAAGAATGTTCCAGCACCAACACTATTGGCTTCTGCTTTTTTATCCCAGGTATTTAACTGACCAATCAGGTCTGCAAAATCAGGATAGTCAGTAGCATTTAATGCAAATAGGTTATCAATATTAATAGGGAAATAGAATTTGCTTGGATACTGTCTATCAAATTTGATTTTCTTGAAACTGTCAAAATCAATGGTCTTGTGCTGTGCCATGAGTTCTGCAAAACGCATGCTGCGATTGTTTTCTAGGGTTTCATAACCCATGGTTGGGTCTTTGATAATTGCATTGTCTGGACCTTCTGTTGCATGAAAAGGGGAGTGGTTGGTATTGTACACAAAACCTGATTGGGGTTGCAATACTTGTGGAAGGTCTTCCAATGGATGCAGTTTGGTCCACATTGTTGCAGAAGTATTACCTGGTAAGGTAGTCTTCCATTGGAATTTGGGATCACGAATAGGTATGCGTCCATTGCTCAAATAATAGATAGTATCAAATCTATCTGCATAGACAATATTATAACCTGGAATGGCTAACATGTTTAACGCAGCTTTGAACTCTGTAAAATTTCTGGCCTTGTTAAATCGGTACCATTGCTCTAGCCCACGAATATCCATCTGGGCGGGCATGCGAATAGAAAAGGTTCCTCTTTCAGTAATGATAGTAGGACCATATTTGCTCCAATATGCTTTTTTATTTACCCCAACTACTAGCCCCGCAATCTTTACTTTTAGTGCCGCATTTTTGGATTCCAGTGTTTCCCATTTGCCATCCAATTTGTATTCTAATTTATTGGCAGGGTTGATTTCTAATTGATACACGTCTAGTTTGTCAGGCGCATTCACCGTATGAGCCCAGCCTAAGTTTTCATTTACACCGTGTAAGATGCTAGGAGCTCCAGGAAAATTGGCTCCGAGTATATTCCATCCTTCTTCACTACACAAATGGGCTTCATAAAAAGCCACAGGTCCTTCCAAAGGCTGGTGTGCATTGATGTCTAGGTATACTTGCCCATCTATAGACTTCCTGCTATTGACGGCAATGGCATTACTTCCTGCTGTTTTATAATTTTCTAATAAAGGAACGCTTCCGTTAAATATGGTTTTAAGGGCATTGTCAGCTCCTGACAATACACATAATTGCAAAACCGAATATTGGATCATGTCTTTGGGTGTAACTGGAAACGCTTTTTTGAGCAAGACTTCTTTGGGGTGCTTGGCTGCATAGGCATTTAGTCCTGCGCAATAGCCTTCCAAAAGTCTTTTAAAATCTGGACTAAGGTCTGATTCATATTTCTCTTCTACCAATTCAGGAATCCTGAGTAAATGAATAATATAGTCAATCTGTGCGCCTTCCTTGCCCTTATATCTCGCCAGCATAGCTTTACCCGCTAATAGCGATTGTTGAATGGTTTCAAAATCATCCTCTGCGTGCGCCCAAGCCAAACCATATGCCACTTCTGGGTCCGTTTTGCCAAAAATATGCGGTACACCCCATTTGTCTCTGACGATATCAATTTTTTCGGGTTGAAATTGTGCGGATACTCCCAATTGAAAACAGGCAAGTACCAATAGCAGGATAGTTCTGACAAGCATCGTTTTTATTTTTCTAAACAAAAGATAGGATAATTGGTTCTAGTTCTGGTAATGTTTCCTGTAAGGGTTAAATTTCTATCCTTTATTTTGACATTTTTAATGTTGACATTTGACTTAGCAGGTAATAGTCCTAATTTTGTAAAAATCTTATTTATGGGTATCTGGAATCAATTTGCCGAGTATCTTTTTATCAAGAAAAAAGACCCTAATGAAAAGCCAACTCAGTGGATGAAATACATGCATGGCATGAACCGCATTTCACTCATGATGTTCTTGGTGGCTATTTTAATTATCCTGTTTAAGGTGTTCTTATTGCCTTTGTTTAAAAGTTAGTGCTGGGACTTTGTTGATCCAATAAGAATTGGTAAATCAGTTTGGCTGCTTGTGCAGAGGCGTGCCCTCCCTTAGATAATATTGCTTGTAGTGCTTGATAGTCTGTACGAATTTGTTCTTGCTTTGTAGTATTGTGTAAGAGTTCATTCAATTCCTTTTCAAGATTACTAGTGTTTAGTTCGTCTTGAATCAATTCCTTTACAACTAGTTTATCCATAATCAAATTCACCAAGGAAATGTATTTGATCTTCACCAATCTCTTGGCAATTTGATAACTGATATTGCTTCCTTTATAACAAACAATTTCTGGAATACCTAAAAGTGCGGTTTCTAAGGTAGCAGTTCCACTAGTCACCAGTGCTGCTTTAGATTCCAGTAATAATTTGTAGGTATCGTTTTTAACAGAACCCACGTTCTGATAGGGTTTCAAGAATGGTTCATAAAATTCAGCATCCTGCCCAGGGGCTTCTGCCACCACAAATTCTTGGTTGGGAAATAACTTGGCCAACTCCAACATGATGGGTAATTTCTTGGCAATCTCTTGCTTTCTACTTCCAGGTAATAGGGCTATTTTTTTAGAACCGGCTATTGGAAAAACCGTATCCGGCCCATAACCCAATTCCTGCTTTTTGGCTTCTATTACTTCCAACAATGGATGGCCTACATAGTCAACCTCCCAATTCCATTGTACCTTATAGTAATCTTTTTCAAAAGGAAGAATGACCAACATTTTATCAATGCATTCTTTCATTTTTCTCACCCTGCCAGCCTTCCAAGCCCATACCTGTGGAGAAATATAATAAATGACTTTGAGGCCTTCTTGTTTTGCCCATTCGGCAATGCGTAAGTTGAATCCAGGATAGTCTATCAGAATTAGGCAGTCTGGTTGAAAAGCCAAAATATCAGCCTTACAAAACCGAATATTTTTAAAAATTGTAGGTAGGTTCTTGACTACTTCTGCAAAACCCATAAAAGCAAGATCGCGATAGTGTTTGATTAATTCTGCCCCTGCTTCCTCCATCAGGTTACCTCCCCAAGAACGGATCACCGCCTCCTGGTCCAGCACTTTGAGTTGCTTGATCAAATTGCTGCCGTGTAAATCGCCACTGGCTTCGCCTGCTATAATATAGTAACGCATGTGTTCAAAGGTAAAGCAACAGGCTTTTTTTTAAATTATTTTCTAAATAACTAAAAAAATAGTTGGTAAACTAAAAAATTAGTTATTATCTTCATTCAACTATAAACTTAGTTGAAGATGAAACCACTTACCAAGGCAGAAGAACAGATCATGCAAAGCATCTGGAAACTGGAAGAAGCTTTTTTGAAAGATATTCTAGAAGCGCAACCAGAACCCAAACCCCATTCCAATACCGTAGCTACCATTGTCAAAATTTTGGTGGACAAAGGTTTTGTAGGCGTAAAACCAATTGGTAGGGTGCACCAGTATTTTCCATTGGTGTCAAAAGGGGAGTATTCTTCAAGCAGTATCCGCAGTTTGGTAGAAGGCTATTTTGAGGGTTCTTTTAGTGAAGCGGTAAGTTTTATGGTACAGCAAAAAGACATTAGCGTAAAAGAATTAGAGTTGCTCTTAAACACTATTAAACAACAAAAAAAATAATGCCATGTTAACCTACGCCTTTTATTTTTTACAAGTGGTGGTATGTAGTGGTCTGATGATGGGCTATTACTGGTTGGTATTGCGGAACAAGCGTTTTCACCAATATAACCGTTTTTATTTGTTGGCGGTTTTGGGATCTGCTTGGTTAATTCCTTTGATTAAAATTCAATGGACAAAGCCAGAAGCTTCAGAAAGCCAGGCATTGAATATTTTAAATATTGTAGCGGATAATAATGCTGCACTAGAAGCCAATATTGCGCAAGCGGGATATCAATTTAGTTGGGAGAGCGCTGCAATGGGGCTTTATTTTTTAGTAGCGCTGTTTATTTTAGGTACCCTAATGTTTGGATTGTTTAAGGTGTACCGATTATTAAAGCAATACCCCTGTAAATCAGTGGGGGATGTGTTCTTAATCTTGACCCATGTAAAGGGTGCGCCATTTTCATTTTTCCAATACATTTTTTGGCACGAGTCCATTGACCTGAAAACAGATGCTGGCAAACAAATGTTGGAGCACGAACTTACGCACGTAAAAGAGAAACATAGTGTAGATAAAATCCTTATTCAACTAGTATTGGTGGTGGGTTGGTTCAATCCATTTTTCTGGCTTTTGAAAAAAGAAATGGAAATGATCCACGAATTTATTGCCGATAAAAAAGCCGTTCAAAACGGTGACACCGCTTCTCTTGCTCAAATGTTATTAACGGCTGCATATCCGCAACAATACTATGCATTTACCAACCCCTTTTTCTTTTCACCCATTAAAAGAAGACTCAAAATGATTACCAATAACAAAAATCCCAGATTCTCTTATTTGAGAAGACTAATTGTCCTACCTCTATTAGCAGTAGTTGTAATGCTATTTGCTTTTAGAACCAAACAAATGGATAATAACAAACCCATATCTGTTGGAAATTTAATTGAAACAGTTGCAGATAAATTGCAAGGAAAGGTAGTAGTGGAAGACTTGTCAATGGCGGCTTTACCTAGTTTGGAAAAAACGTATACCATTGTAGTTGATGCTGGGCATGGTGGGGATGATAAAGGAGCCTTTAGTACTGATGGGAAAATTACAGAAGCTGCTATTACTTTGGAATTGGCAAAAGCGGTTAAAGAAGTCAATCGTAATCAAAATATTCGCATTGTGCTTACCCGTGAATCTGATTTGTTTCAAAGCGTGGTAGAAAAAGCCAATTTTGCAAACGAGCAAAAAGCTGACCTTTTTATTTCTTTACATTGTAATAATGCAAGCCCTGTTTTGCATGAAAAAGGGAAACAAGAACCCAACCCAAACAAAGGCATAGAAATTTATATTGCCAACAAAGAAAAGGCTTTGGACTATGCTGCCAATGCTGCATTTGCCAATAACTTGGGTAATGCTATAAAATCTGTGAATCCTGACTTAAGAGGCATTAAAAGTAGGTTACAGGGTATTTGGGTGTTGCAAGCCGTGAAATGCCCATCAGCCTTGGTAGAAGCGGGTTTTATGACAAATGCGGATGATTTGAAAATGATGCAAGATCCCAATTATCAAAAACGGTTTGCCAATAGTCTGCTTACTGGTGTAGTCAATTATTTGGCTGCTAAGGAACAATCTGGAACTTCTGCAAGCTTCAATATCATCAAAGACACCACAGTTCCCAAAAAAATGGAAGGATTGAATATTCCAACATTGCCTTCTGGTGAAAATCCTTTGATAATTGTTGATGGCAAAATTCAAACTGCGGAAGAAGGAAAAAAAATTAACCCAAACAGTATTGCTACAGTAGATGTTTTGAAAGGAGAGTCTGCAAAAGCCCTTTATGGTGATGCTGGTAAGAATGGAGTGATTATAATTAAAACAAAGCCAACAGAAATTACCGTAACGGGTGTTGATGGAAAGAAAATGAGTATTAAAGCTGATCAAACAATGAACGGAAAAATTGATTCCAAAGTAGTGTATTTTGTTGATGGGGTAAAATCAGATTCTTTGAGCCTTTCTAAAATGGATCCTCAATTGATTGCATCTGTGAATGTTTGGAAAGGAGAGAAAGCACTTGCTAAATTTGGTAGTGATGGCCAGTACGGTGTAATTGATATTAAAACAAAACAAGGATCAAACAAATCATTGGATGTTGTGGAAGTGGTAGGATATCAAACAAAAAAAGATGGGTCAGGAAATCTTGGTGGATCAGGTGTTGTATTTCAAGTGACGGAAACGCCTGCCATGTTTCCAGGAGGTATGTCTGCATGGAATAAATATTTGGGAAGAAATTTGTCCAATGAATTTTTAATCAAACAAAACGCCCCACCAGGAACGTACAAAGCAGTTGTTAATTTCTTGGTAGATAGCGAAGGAAATGTTAGTCAAGTGAATGCTGTAAATAATCCAGGCTATGGAGTAAAGGAGGAAGCAGAAAAATTGATAAAAAAAGGTCCAAAATGGAAACCGGCTGTTCAAAATGGAAAGATAGTGGCTTCTGAAGTCAATCAATCCATCACATTCTCAGTACCTGAACCTACAAAATAATCATAGAGTTTAGTTTTAAAGTCCAATACAGGCACTGGTTTTCCAGTGCCTTTTTTTGTGGCTAAAGCTTTTGGAAATTGCTTAAATTGAGTAGTATTCAGATTGCATATCAACCTAGTTTGCCATGTCTACCAAAATCTATTTGCTAATTGTCTGTTCCCTATTTCTTGGAACCATTCAAGCACAATCCAAATCTGCTATACCTCCCAAAGACCAACAATTGGTTCAATTGAGCAAGGAGCAACTCAAAGACAAGATCAAAGGAGGATGGGCGGGACAAACCATTGGCGTCACATATGGCGGTCCTTATGAGTTTAAATTTTTGGGAACCATGATGAATGACTATCAAACCATACCATGGCCTGATGGAGCCATCAAGCGCTATTTTGACCATGAACCTGGTTTGTTTGACGATATCTATATGGACTTGAGTTTTGTGGACGTGATTGAAAAGTATGGGGTAGACGCACCTGTAGATTCCTTTGCAAACGCATTTGCACGCGCTCCTTATCCACTTTGGCACGCCAATCAAACAGGCAGGTATAATTTACTCAATGGCATGAAAGCGCCGGCATCGGGCCACTGGTCCAACAATCCACACGCAGATGATATTGACTTTCAGATTGAAGCTGATTTTGCAGGTCTCATGCATCCCGGTATGGCAAGATCCGCTTCAGCGCTTTGCGATAAGGTTGGGCATATCATGAATTATGGAGAAGGCTATTATGGCGGAGTTTATATAGCCAATATGTATAGTTTGGCTTTTGTGAGTAACAACATAGCGTTCATTGTTACTGAAGCGCTTAAATCCATTCCGCAGAAAAGCTTGTATTACCAGTGTATGAAAGATGTGATTGGTTGGTACCACCAATACCCCAATGACTGGAAAAGAACCTGGTTTGAAGTACAAAGAAAATGGACCGAAGACATTGCTTGTCCAGACGGGGTATTTATGCCCTTTGATATTAGTGCAAGGGTGAATTCCGCCTATGTAATCATGGGCCTATTATATGGCCGAGGCGATTTTGCAAAAACCGTTGAAATTGCTACAAGATCTGGTCAAGATGCAGATTGCAATCCGTCTTCTGCAGCGGGGATTTTAGGAACCATGTTGGGATATAGTGGCATTCCTGCCTACTGGCGTAAAAACTTGAGCGCAATTGAAGACCAGAATTTTGTGTACACCAATATCTCCTTGAACAAAATGTACGAGTTGGGCTTTCAGCACGCTTCTCAAATGATCCGTGCACATGGCGGATCCGTATTTGAAGACAAAGTAAATATCAGATATCAAGAACCCCAACCAGTTGTTTATGAAGTTTCTTTCCCGGGCATATACCCAATTGAACGTAGGTGGTTGGGCTGGAATGGGCATGTGCTCAAAGAGAATTATGCATTTGAATTTGAAGGCACAGGATTTACCCTTTGTTCTAATATGAGCAATGAATGGGGGCAGACTTCAAGTTATGTTTTTCAAGTGGCCATTACTATTGATGGCAAAAAGGAATTGGTCCAGCTACCCTACAATTTTAGAATTAGGAGAAATGAACTCTTTACCAAATTTGGCTTAGAAAAAGGGGAGCACAAAGTAAGCATTCAATGGTTGAACCCTGATCCAATTGGGAACATTCAGATCAAAGATGTCTTGATTTATTCCAAGGAACCGTCAAAAAATGCAATAAAATAGTTGATTCTTTCAAAGTCTGACGAAAATCAGAAATGTTTTGCTGAAAAGGGCATATTTTAGCCCTATTCAAAAAGCACCTCCCCGCTTTTTAATTCAATTACTATTATCAAAATCCAGAAAAATGAAAAAGAATATTGCTATTCTTGTTTTTTTTCTATTGGCATATGCGTCACCCGCTTTCTCCAATGGCATAACCGTCCAGAAAGTATCCCTAGCAGACACTAATCGTGTGGCAAAAACTGTAAGGGTAAAATTTAATATCTCCTGGGAGAATTCCTGGCGAGATAGCATCAACTGGGATGCCGCTTGGATCTTTATCAAGTATCGGGAACCAAAGGACAGTGTTTGGCGCTATCGTCATATGACACTATCGCCTTCAGGTAATGATGCTGGCGTGGGTACTGCCAGCATGAAATTTGCCTTCCCTTCAGATAATAAAGGGGTGTTCTACTATAGGCAATCTATTGGCAGTGGTAAAGTGAAAATGGATAGTGTGAAACTGAGCTGGAACTACGGATTAGATCAAGTTACTTCTATTGATAGTGTTGAAATTAAAGTCTTTGCAACTGAAATGGTCTATGTGCCTAATGGTAGTTTTTGCATTGGCGATGGAAATGGCACCAATAGAAGCACCAATAGTTTTCAATTAAAGAATGCCCCTAATAATTTTGTTTCTATTACAGATAAGTGGAGTCCATTGGTGAGTACGTTTAGTGGGAATACTAGTAATGGTGCAAATGATGATGCTAGTTTGTATAATACAGGTATTAGAATTTCTGGTGCAGACGGACTTGATATAACAGGAGACAAAGTTGCAGAGTTTCCAGATTTTCCAACAGGATATCGTTCTTTCTATTCCATGAAATATGAAGTTAGTCAGGGGCAATATGCTGATTTTCTTAATACCCTTTCATTGAGGGATACCATTGGTGGTTATTCTTATTACGATTCCACCAAAATGAAAAAAATCAATAACAAATACAAGGTTGCTCTACAGAGTTTGGATCCTATTTTCAATATGAGTCCCATTGATCTGCAAAGACATACCATTGCACTTGATACATTAGATGGAAAGTACACAGTCACTAGACCAGATAGGGCATTTGCCAAAGGGAATTCTAATTATTATACTGCATATAGTGATTGGGCCGCATTGAGACCCATGACAGAATTAGAATATGAAAAAGCTTGTAGAGGGCCATTGCCACCTACTTATAAAACGTATCCCAATAATTATTTCCCTAATAATTCTGATACAACAAGTGCGTGGTCTGGATTTGATTATGCATGGGGAAATGATACCAGTTTGGCAAGGGCAAGTAATATGGGTATGAATTCAACTTATACTACTTTACAATATAGTGGGATAGAAAACGGAACAGAATTTTTCAATAACTATAATATTTACAAACGTTATATCAACCCAATTTATGGAGGAGGCAATTCAGGGGCACTGAACAAAACTTATAGTGGCGGAGATGGTGGCGATGGCCCATTTAGGGTGGGTGTTTTTGCAACCGATACTTCATCAAGAATTTCCTCAGGAGCCACCTATTATGGGATTATGGACTTTAGTAAAAATGGTTCTCATATGGTTATAGGTATAGGAGGTTCTACAACTAGAACCATGTCCTATAAAAAACATGGAGATGGAATACTAAATGCCTATGGAAATTCAGACACTAGTGAATTCTATCAACAAAATAACAATGCTCCATTAGGTGGAGGTAGTATGTATTTATACAAATCGTCAAGTATTTCAGATAGGGCATCCTATGGTAATCAGTTTATCAGTTTCCGTTCCGTTAGAACCGCTCCTTCAGACAACTAATTTATTTTCTTGAAGCAATTCCTGATCATATTATCTTTCTTGATTTGCTCTAGCAGTTTGCTAGCGCAATTGCAGTTGAAAAAACCTGCAGCGGGAGATATATGGCCGGCCCTTTCTGTTCAGCGCATAGAATGGTCAAGTGCTAATATTGACAATATTAAGCTGGAATCTTCTTTGGATTCTGGAAGAACTTGGACTGTTTTGTTAAGCAGTTATCCCGCATCGGCTACCTATTATGAGTGGACGGTTCCTGAAAAAACATCGGATAGTTGTTATATTAGAATTTCAGATGTTTTAGATCCAAGTACCTCTAGTTCCAACTATAAAAACAATCCTTTTAAAATTCCGGCACCATCTATTTCAATAGATCCCTTACCCAATGCAGTATTTGCGGGTACCGTATTGCCTATCAGTTGGGTTTCAAGTGGCATTAGAAAACTCAATATTTACGTGAGTTATGACAATAAAGCTACCTACACAAAGATTGCAGATACCGTAACCGGAAATTATTTTTATTATAACTGGATTGTGCCTGCCAATTATCAAACAACCTGTTTTGTTAAATTAGAGAGCGCTAGTAATACAGGATTAACAGCTATTAATGAATCAGCCTTTGCCATTGAGGCCTTGGCTAAGGGGCGAGTAGATAAGTTTAAAGGTGGTGCTTTTGATGGACATTCTGTATCAAGTAATGCCCAAAGACTTTTAGAAATTACCAAACCTAATACAAGGGATTCTGTTTTTGGGAATACGGCTTATACTATTAGCTGGAAACAAAACAATTTAGAAAGGGTAAACCTTTATTATTCTATTGATAATGGCGCTAACTGGATGAGTATTGCTAGCAGTCTTGCGGCTGGTTCTGGTAGCTATAATTGGATCATGCCCACCACCGCCACCAATCAAGGTTTGTTCAAAGTAGAAGATGCTATAGATACCAGTTTGAATGATAAATCAGACTATCCTTTTGTAATAAAGCAAAAGCAATTAAAGATTACTGATCCAGATATCAATACGGTTTTATATAAAAATACAGCCATCAATATCAGTTGGAATAGTGGTGGGGTGAGTTTAGTAAAAGCTAGAATTATTTCTACTAAACCAAATCAAACACTGTTTGATTCCATTCCTGCTAATTATGAATCTATCAATAAAATTATCAGTGCGTCTTTACCTGATAGTTTTAGAGTTGTATTGTATGATGCAAGTGATACCAGCTTAACAGATACATCGGTTTTATTAATACCCAAAAAACTGGCAACAGGTTCTGCTGACAAATTTCATGGTGGTGGATTTGATGGGCATACTGTTGGTTCTAATACCAAGTCTACTATCAAATTATTATCACCAACAGGGGGAGAAAAAATTTCTGTTTTATTTAATCAAACGGTTAGATGGAGAACTGAAAATGTAGAAAGGGTATCCTTAGATTATTCTATTGATAGTGGGAAAAACTGGAACAATGCGGGCGAGAATTTAACAGCTACTGCCAATATCTATACTTGGAAAACACCGAATCTACCTTCTGCCAAATGTTTGGTAAGAGTTAGGAATTCCATGGATTCCAGTTTGTTTGCCATTTCTGATTCAGTGTTTACCTTATTGCCTAAACAATTATTCAATATTACTGATTCTTTGAATTGGACAATTGGTATGGCCAAAGCTATTGAATGGCAGGCGATGGGGGTAGATAGCGTTCGAATTCAATACAAGACATCGGCGCAGCAAAGTTGGAAAACACTAAAAGACAGTGTGCCGGCTAATTTAGAAGCCTATAACTGGATTCTCCCTAATAGTTTAACTGATAGTTTGTGGATTAGAATCATTGATATTGCAGACAGCACGGTAAAAGGAGAGGGAGCGTATTTTAAGAAAATCACCAAACTCACTCAGTCTTTTTCTCCAGTTAAATTTCATGGAGGAAGTTTTGATGGTCATACCCAACGTAGCAATATCAATAAAGTGATAGTAAACAGACCCGCTGAAAATGAAATTTTGGTTGGTGGCGAAATGTATACCATTAGATGGACTACGGTAAATTTTGAGGATAGCATTTTATTGCAATATTCTATAGACAGTGGACTTACCTGGGTGAATATCACCAGAACTATGGCCAATGTTGGAATGTATGATTGGAAGATTCCTTTTGCTGTTGGTGGTGTTGTCAATGGTAATATCAGAACAGGTAATTCAGTAGGAATTGTAAAAACAGCATTTACGGCAGGTGATGGAAGTATTAATTCTACCAAATGTTTGATTAGGGCCTTGGATATTACAACGGATAATCAACCGCTTGGTATTAGTTTCAAACCTTTTACCATTACATCAAATCCTGCTTTGGTTAAATATGATATCAGTTTCCCTAAAATATTGGATACCGCCTATTCAAATGGTTTATTATTAAAACTATTGGCATCCAATTCACAAGGAAAGAAACCCAAATTCATACTAGTAAAAGGTCCTGTTCAATTAAAGTCAGATAGTTTATTAGTTACTGGTCCTGGAACTGTTAGTGTTGGTGCTTTAATACTAGGGGATTCTATTAGAACGGCATCTGATACAGTCTATCAGCAATTCTGTATCAACCCGATTAAGCCAACTATATCAGCAAAATCAGCGATTAGTTTTTGTGTAGGAGATAGTGTGCAGTTAGCATCTTCATTTAAGGGTTCTAATCAATGGTATTTAAATAGTATTTCCATTCTTGGAGTTTCAGATAGTTTGTTATTTGTCAAACAAACTGGTACTTTCCAAGCTAGTTATCTGTTTGATGGTTGTAAGAGTGTCTTGAGTAATGCTATTAACATTATTGCAAATGCACTACCTACTATACCTGTGATTAGCAATAATAGGCCTCTGAGTTTTGCCGTGGGCGATAGCACTGTTTTAACCAGTTCCTCTCTTATTGGAAATCAATGGTACTTAGGCGGGGTGCTCATCAATGGTGCAACATCTCAAAATCTAACCGTAAAGACTTCTGGTTCTTATACCCTTAAAGTAACCAATGCTTCTGGATGTTCAGCTATGTCTACTGCCGTAGTGGTTAATGCTAATAATATTCCTGGAACATTAGTGATTTCTAATAATCGGGCATTGACCTTCTGTGAGGGTGATAGTACCGTCTTGAGAAGCTCCATTGTTACAGGTAATCAATGGTATTTGAATGGCGCAATAATTAATGGGGCAGTGCAACAAGATTTGGTTGTTAAAGCTACAGGCTTATATACCGTGGTTAATAATGTACAAACTTCTAATGCCATTGCGGTAACCGTAAATATTTCTCCATCTATTCCTGTCATATCAAATAATAGGCCTTTGAGTTTCATTAATGGCGATAGTACTATTCTATCTTCTTCATCTAATGAACTAAATCAATGGTTGTTGAATGGAAATGCCATTTCTGCAGGTACAGGTAAATCCTTGGTGGTATATACTGCTGGATCTTACACCGTAAGAGTTGTGAATGCTTCGGGTTGTGGATCTATTTCTTTACCAGTAGTTGTTCAAGTGAATCAAACAATTTTAGTACCTGTTATTAGTAATAAATCTTCCTTGCAGTTTTGTGAAGGAGATAGTGTGGTGCTCAGTTCTACTATCGCCGCAGGCAACCAATGGTATTTAAATGGAAGCATCATTGCAGGAGCTACAAGTACAAATTATACCGCAAGATTGTCTGGTAATTATACTGTAGTTAATAATGGACAATTGTCCAATTCCTTAACAGTTAAAGCAAATCCATTGCCATCTGTTCCTATAATTAGTAGTAGTAGTGCTGGATTTAGTTTCTGTTCAGGCGATACGATACAATTGATATCATCCAACAGTGCAGGTAACCAATGGTATTTAAATGGGGTTCCATTACAAGGGGCTATTCAAAACAAATTACAGGTATCAATTCCTGGAAACTTTAGTGTTAAAACGGTTTCTGTGGATGGATGTATGTCAGCTTCTGCAACTATTAATACTACAGTGAATGCCTTGCCAGCAGTTCCCACCATTTCAAATAGTAGACCTTTGAGCTTTAATAATGGCGATAGTACCGTTCTTAGTGCAACGCAAGCTAGTGCGTATCAATGGTTATTAAATGGTCTTGCTATCAATGCTTCAAACAATAAAGATCTTGTTGTCTATACTTCAGGGAATTATCAAGTAAGGGTAACTAATACAAGTGCTTGTTCTGCAATTTCTACTGTTGTAAATGTTCAAGTAAGTGCCGTGCCAAATCCGGTTCCAAAACCTATCATTAGTAATAATAGACCGTTGGTATTCTGTGTAGGTGATAGTACCATTTTAACCTCATCAATTGCAACAGGCAATCAGTGGTATAAAAATGGGATTGCAATAGTTGGTGCTACAGGGCAATCCTTGTTAGTGAAAGCTTCTGGTAGCTATACAGTTGCTACTAATGCGGCAGGACTTTCATTGGGTGTAACAGTGTTGGTAAATGCCATTCCTGACCAACCCAAAATCATCAGAGATATTAATAACAACTTGGTCAGCAGTTCCATAACGGGTAATCAATGGTATGCTGATAATCAAACCATTCTAACTGGCATAACACAGCAATTCTATAAGCCGCTTACTGTAGGTTATTATTCAGTGAATGTTACAGTAAATGGCTGTACCAGCCCTATGTCTGATAAGTATTATTATTTGGTTACAGCGCTCAATAATCTTTCTACAGACGCTACTATTAAACTATATCCAAATCCAGTAAAAAATCAATTTACTGTTAACTATCAAGTACAGGGTGTTACAAAAGCAAGTATAGAAATTACGGATGAATTTGGCAGAAAACTTATGACCATTAAAAATGTCAAATCAGGAGATCAGATTGATGTATCCAGCTTAACAGGCGGTGTGTATTTTGTCAAAACCTATTCAGATAATGGCAAATTGAATAATACTACTAGAATCTTAAAACTCTAAATCTAGCTCATGAAAAAGATCCTTAGCTTTTTGATTGGCAGTTTGCTAATTGGCATGACAAGCTGGATGGTGGGATGTAGCAAAGAATCTGCACCAGAAAATCCAACTGTAAATGCAAAAGAAGAAGCCATTGCTTTTTCCATTAGTCCTGATCCAGGTACAACTGTCTTTTCAGCACTTGGTGCTACACAAGATTTTACCATTACGGTATCATCTAAATTGCCAACACAAGGAATTAGTGCCATTGTTTCAGTTACCAGAGATTTAGATGGGGTAGTGGTCTTTAGTCAAAACCTTAGCACTAGTTTTTCTAGCTTTAATAGTTCTATACAAAATCTTCAAAATGGGGTGCTTTGTAATGCCAATATTAAATTGACTTCAAAATCTGACACTACAAATTTTGCAACAAAGTCTTTTAAGCTAGCTAGAAAATAAGTCTTACAAAAACCACTTCACCACCAAGGATAATAATGCATAAATACAAGTAGCAATAAAAATGCCCCGGGCAGTTTTGTCTATTTGTTTATTGATATACAAAGTGAATACCACCGCATTGGCAATCAGGGAAATACTGATGATGCCAGACATCAATGATTTTTGTTGTAGCATTACTTGAAAGAATTCGCTTAGTTTGAAAAGTCTAAACTGAATCAAATAATAAGCAAACATGGCCAAGATGGGTGTGAGAAAACCCAATGCCAAACCCAATTTGAGATTGTCTTTTTTGAACATTAGATTTTCCAGGTTTTTTCAAGTTTCTTTTTCAATTCATAATGGGTCAGGTCAAACTGAACAGGTACCACGCTAACATAATTGTGTTTAAGTGCCCAATCGTCTGTGTCTTTGTTTTTATCAAAGTTCATAAACTCTCCAGTTAGCCAGTAATATCTTCTGCCATGTGGGTCTTTACGCTCGTCAAACTTTTCCTCGTATTTGGCATATGCTTGTTTGCAAACTTTGATTCCTTTGATCAGCTTAGCGTCAATGGCGGGTACATTCACATTTAAGCAAAGATGTTTGTCCAAATTTTTATTCTTGAGTACAAATTCTACTACTTGTCTAGCATAAATTTTTGCTGCAGTAAAGTCTGCTTCTAAACTATAATCTAGTAGTGAAAAACCTACGCTTGGAATGGCTTCAATAGATGCTTCTAGGGCAGCAGACATAGTGCCAGAGTAAATCACATTAATGCTGTGATTGGCGCCATGGTTAATGCCACTGATACAGATATCTGGTTTGCGATGCAATACTTTGTCAACAGCCAATTTTACGCAATCAACAGGGGTGCCACTACAGCTATAAGTTTCTACACCTTCTATTCCATTTACTTTTGAAAGTCTTAACGGGTGTCCAATGGTAATGGCGTGTCCCATGCCTGATTGTGGTTTATCTGGAGCAACCACTACTATTTTTCCCAAACCCATAACTGCTTCTGTTAGAGCCTTAATACCTGGAGCTGATACGCCGTCATCATTGGTAATCAAGATCACGGGTAGTTCTTTTTGTTTAGTCTTAGCCATGGCTGCAAGATAAGATGTGATTCAAAGTCAAAAATCAAATTAGAATATTCATGATGGATTTTTTGATTTATTAACAAGCTTGCAATAGGAAAGAGGCGAAAGAAATTTGAAATAAAATGCAAATAAATTTGGTAAAACTAAAAAGTTTAGTATTTTGCAGCTAAATCAGTTAGTTATGTCAAACGCCGGAAAGAATTTACGCTACCTGCGCAAGTTGCGTGGCTGGACTCAGGAAGAATTTGCCAACAAGCTAAAAATCAAACGTTCCTTAGTTGGAGCTTATGAAGAAGAGCGAGCGGAACCAAGACTGGAAGTCATGGAAGCCATTAGCAGCATCTTCAAAATCAGCTTGGAAGAATTCCTATTCAAAGACCTTTCTGTAACCCATAGTGGTGGAAACTATATGGAGCGTCGCAGAATGATGAAGATGGAGGCAGAAATAGCCACCATTAGTTTTGTACCTGTAAAAGCTGCCGCCGGTTATTTGTCTGGCTACGCCGATCCCGAATTTTTGGATGAACTCAACACATTTACCCTTCCAATGTTAGCGCCAGGGCAATATCGCGCTTTTGAAATTATAGGGGACTCTATGTTACCAACCCCAAGCGGCAGCGTGATTGTAGGTGAGCGATTAGATGACTTAGAAGATGTGAAAAATAGCAATACTTATGTAGTGCTATCTAGAAATGAAGGTGTGGTTTATAAGCGAATCATGAAGAACAATCGTGCCAAGAATAAGCTAACGTTGATTAGTGATAACCCGCAATATGAACCCTATAATGTAAGCGCAGAAGATGTGTTAGAAGTATGGAAGGCGGTGTATATTCTGCAAAAAGCCAATCTTGGTCCTAGATGGGATGTAGGTCAGCTGGCTGGAATGGTAAATAATCTCCAGGAACAAGTGACCACATTAAAGAAGAAGTTGAATTAAAAGCTTAAATTAATTTTTTAAAAGAAGCTGCCTCCAAAGGCGGCTTCTTTGTTTTAGCCATTTATACATTTTCAATCAACCATTCCTTGGCATTCTTTAGATTTGCGGCAAGCATGAAAAAAACGCTCTCTTTATTGGCAGTTCTATTCTTGGTGGTAAATCTATATGCCCAAGACAAAACCTTGTCCGCCCTTAAAATCAATCAGCCCATCAAGATTGATGGTATTTTAGACGAATCTGTTTGGCAACAAGCACAAGTGGCAGATAGTTTTATTGTCAACAGCCCCAATTTTGGAGCCATGGCTGCTCAAGCCACCAAGGTTAGGATTTTATACAGTGACCAAGCCATTTATGTAGGAGCATACTTATATGATGACCCCAAATTAATGCGCAAACAGCTGACTGCAAGGGACCGGGAACAGCGTCAGGATATTGATTATTTCAGCGTCTTTTTTGATACTTACAATGATAATCAGAATGGCTATCAATTCTTGGTTACAGCTAGAAATGTGCAATCTGATGGCAGGTTGGTCACGAATATGGTTTCTCAGTTTGGACTACCTTCTGACTATAGTTGGGATGCAGTTTGGGAAAGTAAAGTAACCATTCAAAAAGACGGCTGGGTAGTAGAAATGAAAATTCCATATTCCGCTTTGCGATTTTCAAAAAAGGAAGTACAGGATTGGGGAATCAATTTTCAACGATATACCAGAAGGAACAATGAATCTGTTTTTTGGAACAAAGTGGATCCTAACCAGAACGGTTTTGTGAATCAGTTTGGAAGTCTGGCAGGAGTGGATCATATTATACCACCCTTGAGGCTTTCTTTTCTACCATATTTAGCTACAGGGGTTAGAACCACACCTTATGCCGATGGTTCTAAAAAAACTACTTGGTTACGCAATGGTGGAATGGATGTGAAATATGGGGTAAATGAAAGTTTCACATTAGATGCCACATTGATTCCCGATTTTGGCCAAGTGATTTCAGATAATGTGGTTTTGAATCTTACGCCTTATGAAGTACAGTTTCAAGAAAATCGCCCTTTTTTTACCGAAGGATTAGAGCTTTTTAACAAAGCTGGTTTGTTTTATTCAAGAAGGGTAGGAGCCACACCAGCAGGCTATTCCAGCGTCAATAATTCGGTGGCTGCTGACCCAAATCTTACACTGGTTTCTAATCCTGGCATTACTCAGTTATACAATGCCACAAAATTTTCAGGTAGAAATAAATCCAAATTGGGAATAGGCGTGTTCAATGCTGTTACTGCTCCTATGCACGCTGAAGTGGCTAACAAGAGTACGGGTCAAATAAATAAGATAGAAACAGAACCCCTAACCAACTATAATATTTTGGTGCTTGACCAAGCCTTAAAAGGTAGGTCTTCTATTACGTTTACCAATACCAATGTTTGGCGTAGTGGAGGGGCCAGAAATGCCAATGTAAGTGGATTAGACCTAAACCTATATGATAAAGCTAACCGCTTTAATTTTCTTTGGATGGGCCGATATAGTAGCATCACCGGATTGGAGAAATATGATGGTTTCAAACAAGTGATGGGCTTTTCAAAAATCAGTGGAAATTGGCAATACGGTTTGTCAACTAATATTGAATCTGACAGATATGACCCCAATGATTTAGGATATCTACAAGCGCCCAATGAATTTTCTGCAAATGCCAGGTTTGGCTATTATGTATTTACCCCCACCAAAAGATTTTTGAGTCAGAACTATAGCATTTCTGTTGTGCCTACTTATTTGTACCAGCCCTTTAAGTATTCCAACCTAATGATCAATTCCAGCGGATTCTGGTTCTTTAGAAATTTTTGGGATGCAACAGTTAGGCTAAACGTGCAACCGGATTGGCAAAGGGATTATTTTGAAATGAGAACAGAAGGTAAGGTCATGAAAAGAGAGCCTTATTGGTTTGCAGGTTTTAGTGGAAGTTCAGACAGTAGGAAACCATTTTTTTTACGCTATGGATTTGGCTACGCTGATGCTCCTGGATATCCCAAAGACAATTATTACAATTTTCAAATTGGTCCCCGTTACAGATTTAATGAGCATTTTAGCCTTGACCTAGACCTTACTAGGGCAGTAGACAATGGGCAATATGGTTATGCATTTAGGGAAGCCAATGGTACACCTGTGGGTGGCAGACGTAGAAATATAAGCGTGTCTAGTGTTGTCAATGGGATTTATAATTTTACTGCTAGAATGAATTTGACAATGCGTGCAAGACATTACTGGAGTCAAGTGCAATACAGTAATTTCTTTTATACTGATGATGTTGGAAATTATATACCAAGAGCTTTTGAGAACGGACAGGATCAAAACTTCAATGCCTTTAACCTAGACATGTTTTATACCTGGGATTTTATGTATGGTAGTAAATTAATCATTGGTTGGAAAAATGCTTTGGGTAATGATTTTCCTATTAATGGCGTCCAATATGACAAGTATACCAAGAACCTCTCACAAGTATTTCAACAACCACATGGTAACGAATTTAACCTGAGATTAATCTACTATATTGATTATTTGAGTTTGCAGAAAAAGCAGCACGGATAACTTAAGGAAGCTCAGGTTGATAGTCCGTTGGCAGATGCGTAGAGAGTTTTTCCCACCAAGACCAATAGCCTTCAATAAACAAATTGTATCCATAGAAATAAGTGCCATTGGGATAGATAGAGAGTCCAATATTGTTGGGCAAATTGATATCAGAATTAATATGGTCAATTCTTTTTAAAGTAATTCTAGCGTATTCTATAGGGTCTCTTTTGTGTTGATAGGTAACCCGCAACCAACCTGTAAAACCCATGAACTGGGCTGTAGCATCAATACTTGTATCAATTGGTTCTACTACATCATCCTTTGTTATCAGTTGGTCCAGCATTACAGTGTATTCATTGGCACCTAGTTTGCTGGCTTTTTTATAGTATTCTAAACTGTCTTTTGAAATGGTAATGGGCTCCTTGTTTTTAAGTGCTTTTGAATATGCTTTAAAAAGACTGGAAGCCCGTTTGTATTCAGGATAATCTACTTTCAGAACCTGGTGAATTTCAAATCCTTCTTTTTCCAATTGGTTATCATAGAGGGCTCGCATAAAATGCATGATGGATCCCTGATAAGCTTCTTTTCTTTTTTTATCCCATCTCTTTTTTTCATCAGGATTCTTTGGCCGCATTTCTTCAAATTGTGGATAGCCACTATAATAAAAACTACGTTCCACTAAATTGTATTCAAACTTGGTTAACAGGTATAGAATTCTATAGCCCAAAGCCTTGTTGTCAAATATTAGTTTTTCGCGAGAAAATGCTCTAATGGTATTGTTCTTTCTACTGTATCTAAATTTGACCACATCTGGATTAATAAGTTTGCAATCTGCAGCAAGGGCGCTATTGCCTATAAAGTGCGCATTAAAATACCTGCCCCATCTATCCCAACCATCCTCGTCATAGGGCTCTACAATTACTTCCTGTAATTCATTAGCAGTTGGTTTTAGCAATAGCTGTATGGATTCAGGAAGATGGCCTGTATTGATAGAAATAGACCTTGTCTCATAATTTAAAGAGGAAATGACCAACTCAAATTTTCCTTGAGGAATTCTATCTAATATAAAATGTCCAGACTGGTCGGTGGTAGTTCCAATGGAGGTATGACTCAAAAACAAATTAATTCCAGCCAATGGTTGTTTGCTAATAGAATCAAGCACTGTGCCTCGCATACTAAATTGAGCCTGAGCACTCAATTTGAAAAAGCAAGAGCAGATAATCAGAAGTATTAGAAATAGGTCTTTTGCCAGTCTGAAAGTATTACAATGCGCTTCTACTATGGTTTTTACATCAGGAGAATAACCACCACCCATGGCCACGGTTACAGGAATGGCTTTTTCTTTCAGGGATTCAAAAACAAAAGCGTCCCTTTGTTTACAGCCTTCCAAACTTACTTTCAATTTGCCAAATTTGTCCGTTTCTAAGATGTCTACTCCAGATAGATAAAAGGCAAAATCAGGTTTCACTTCTTCCAATATTTTTGGTAGCTCCTGTTGTAGCAAACCCAAATAAGTTTCAGTGTCAGTTCCATCTAGAAGGGGCAGGTCCAAATTGGATTGTTCTTTGTGAAAAGGATAATTGTGTGCACCGTGCATGCTAAAAGTAAATACCCGGTGTTCGGATTCAAAAATTTTAGCCGTGCCATTGCCTTGGTGAACGTCTAAATCAATGATTAAAATTTGTTTGGCCAATCCTTTTTTCAATAACCAATTGGCAGCTACGGCCATATCGTTCAGCAAACAAAATCCTTCTCCTCTATCTGCAAATGCATGATGTGTTCCTCCCGCTACATTGAGTGCAATACCATGATCCAATGCATATAGGCAGCAATCCATGGTTCCTTTTGTAATCATTAGTTCGCGCTGTGTAAGTGCTACAGATTGTGGGAATCCAATTTTTCTTTGTTCAGATGCACTTAAATTTTGTGTATGTAATTTTTCTAAGTAGGCTGCATCATGTGTCCATAATATAATTTCATCAGAACAGTAATTGGGTTTAAATAAGTTTTCTTGGGCAATGCAACCCTCATGTAGTAGTTGTTCTGGGATCAACTCATATTTGAGCATGGGAAATCTATGGCCTTCTGGTAAGGAATGAGCATAACAAGGATGGAAAGCAATTTTCAACATCTTATCTAGTGATTTCAATGAGTTGCTGATTCACAATGGCAAAAATGGTATTGTCTTTTTTCTTTTTCACGGTTGCTGTTCCACTAAATCTACTAAATGCAGGAAGAATACAGGATGTTTTGCTAAAATAAAAACAGGGGAAGTGTAGGTTTTGTTTACCCATACCAGAAAGGCTTACGCCGGGATGCAAATGTCCGGAAAAAAGAAATGGCATTTCTGCGGAGTCTGAACTATTCATTGGTTCATGTACAAATTGAAAGGGGCCTAGTTTGTAAACTCCAAGTTCTACTTGAATCTGATGCTCTTGGTACCAGTGATCCGCTAAAATATCGTGATTGCCCTTTACTAGAATCATCTCTAGTTGAGTGAAATCACTTCTCCACTTGGCAAATAAATTCAATTCTAAATTGGCAGCACTATGAAAAAGATCACCTACCACTAAAAGTCTTGCTGGTTTAAAAAAACTCAAAAGATCCATCATTCGTTGTAAGTCTTCTTGGAAAACGGCCTGGGGAACACCAATCCCATTTTTTCTAAAATGACCGGTTTTACCAAAATGCGTATCAGATAAAATAAGGGTAGACTGATTCTCCCAAAAGATGGCCCTTTCTGCGCTTAGCCAACATTGTTGGTCTTGAATCTGGTATAATATAGGAGCGTTCATTTGCGGCACAAAGATGCATTAGGATTTACTAAGTTGTTCCTGCATTTTCCTAACACGATCTTCTAATTTTTCACTACTCAAACTATTCCTATTTAAACCGTCAACTACAATAGGAAAAGCTAGTGGGGTAAGTTGTTTAGGAAAGCAAACCAAAATCTTGCTATGATACATTCTATCTAGGGCAGCCCTGAGCCTATGTTCCTCCATTTGCTGTTCCATCAACTCCCTAAAAGCTTGGCGGAATAGAATATTATCAGGCTCATATTCTTCAAAGACCTTGTATAAAAGGGCTGCAGAAGATTGTAAGTGTCTGGCTTTTTTGTGTTCCCCAGGAAATCCTTGGAAAATGAGCCCCCCAATAACGGCAATATCCCTGAATTTTCTTTTAGACATTTCAGCACTATTAATGCTTTTCTGAATATCGGCAAAGAGATTTTCTGTGTTGAATAGTTCTTGCACATTGCTATCATCTACAGGAATGGGTTGGTCGCTTAGAAGCTCAAATCCATAGTCATTCATGGCAATTGAAAAACTGATGGGCATAATTTGTGCAATCCGATAAGCCAATATAGCACTCATGGCTTCATGAACCTGTCTTCCCTCAAATGGATATACCAATAAATGAAACCCATCTTTTGATTCAATTTGTTCAATCAGTAATTCATTGTCACGCGGAATTTTTGAAAGCGCAGCCTGCGTTTGAAACAAATGCCTGAGGCTTCTAATTTCTATACTTGATTCATCTACCAAGGCCTTATTAAAAGTTTCTCTTAAAATAGCACCAAGGTTAGCAGTTAGACTCATACGCCCACCATTCCAAGAAGGTACAATGGATTTTTTGGCACTTGATTTTCTGACTAGTACATCCATGTCTTTGATCATGACCAATTCTAAATTTCTACCTGCCAAAGTGAATACATCTCCCGGATCTAAACGGCTAATAAAATATTCCTCAATCACACCAACATAACCACCACCTAGAAATTTTACTTTTAACATGGCATCACTTACAATAGTGCCAATATGCATTCGGTGACGCATGGCTATTTTTCTACTTATCACTTTGTACAAACCTTGCTCTACCACTACTTTGTGGTATTCATCATATTGGTTTAAAGCAATTCCCCCTTGGGTAATATGCAATAAAATTTCTGTCCATTCTTCTTTAGAAATATCAGCAAAGCAATAACTGGTTTTGATTTCTTTTAATATTTTATTGGCATCAAACCCTTCTCCAACAGCTAGGGTACAGAGGTATTGGATGAGCACGTCAAAGCAAAGCAACATGGGATCTTTGCTTTCAATTTTGTTTTCAATAATAGCCTGTTTAAGTGCAGCTGCTTCTACCAACTCTAGCGAATGCGTAGGTAAAAAATAGAGTTTACTAATTTCACCGGGTCCATGACCGCTTCTTCCTGCACGTTGCAAAAATCGGGCTACCCCTTTGGGAGATCCTACTTGAATCACTGTGTCTACAGGTCTAAAGTCTACCCCCAAATCTAAACTGGCAGTACAAACCACCGCTTTGAGTTTTTGTGCGTGTAAAGCGTCTTCTACCCATGCCCTTAACTCGGGCTCAATACTACCATGGTGTAGCGCAATGGCACCTGCTAATTGTGGTGCAACGTTGAGAATGGTTTGGTACCAGGTTTCACTCATACCCCTAGTATTGATAAAGATAAGGGTGCTATTGCTGGCTTCAATGATGGGAATGAGTTTCTCGGCTAGTTTAATACCTAAATGACCAGCCCATGGGTATTCTGAAATTTCATCAGGGATAATGGAATGAACTTCTATTTTTTTATCAATGACAGCTCTTATAATGCATCCTTGTTTTTGCAAAGGGGCTAGCAATACCTCTTTGGCTTCTTCTAAATTTCCAATAGTGGCAGAAATACCCCAGAGGCAAATGGTATGTTTTGTTTGCATCCCAATTAACCTAGTAATAGCTAGTTCTACTTGCACACCTCTTTTGCTTCCCATAAGTTCATGCCATTCATCAACAGCCACCCATTGCAAATGTGCAAACACCAAACTACAATCTTTTTGCGCCAATAATAAGTGCAGACTTTCAGGGGTGATGATCAGTATTTCTGGAACCTTTCTTTTTTGTTTTTGTCTTTCACTGGTGCTTGTGTCTCCATTGCGAATACCCACGGTCCAAGGAATATTTAATTCGGTTAACACGGCTTCCATGGCCCTGCCAATATCTTTGGCCAAAGCCCTAAGTGGGGTAATCCATAAGAGCTGCAAATGCCCAGGGGCTTTTGATTGATACTGATTGGGATGCTGATTAATATATTGAATCAATGTGCCAAGAAATACAGAAAATGTTTTGCCACAACCCGTTGGTGCATTTACCAAACCAGAGCCTCCATGCATGATCTGCTCCCAAGTTTGTTCCTGAAATTCAAAAGGGTGGAAGTCTTTTTTCTCCAGCCATTCTTTAATAATACCATATCCTTTTGATTCTTGAAGCATGGTTTTCAAGCTACAAAGTTTTCAGGTATTCTAGTAAGGCTTTTCTTTCTTGGTCGGATAATTTATTGCCAAAATAGTGGCCTGAATTACTATATCCAGGCAATTTGGTATTGTAGGTTTTCTTGCCATCGGGCTCATCTGCACTAATAAATTGCCAACCAAGAGAATTGGGATTATATACAGGATGTTTAAAGTCTCTTTTCCAATAGGTTGGTCTAATACTGCTATTTAAAACGGCCTCAATGGTGGGCACAGAACCATTGTGCAAATAAGGAGCGGTTGCCCAAACACCATCCAAGGGTGGGGCCACATAGCCGTTTGCTGGTTCTAGTTTGGCTGGTAAATCGCCTTTGGCAAACCAACTTTTATTAAACCATGCTATAAACTGTGGATTTTGGTGATTGGCTTTATAGAGTAGGGAATCTGTTTGAATTATAGAAGCCGGTATTAGCAAGTTGGGGTAACTCTCTTCTTTGCCATAACTGCCATGACACTTGCTACAATGATCTGTAAAAATGGTCTTTCCAGTTTCAGCCAAAATGGGATCAATAGGATAGGGGTATTTAGGCGATTTAATAGATTTGATGTAAGCCAGCACATCACCAAAATGACTAAAAACCTCTCTTGCCTCGGCCGTGTCTTTTACCGTAAGAATATTGCTTAACATTAAAAATTTTCCAAAATCGCCCCGGCCAAAACCATTGTAAAACATGGCGTTTTTCTTTTTCAATAACCACCAAGCGGGAACATCTGTTGGGATCACTTCATAGGGTATGTCTAAGATGGGCTCATTTTTCCATTCCAGTGTTACTGGGTCACGGTGTGCTACTAATAAAGTGGCCAATCTGTCTGCAGCATTAACTCCTCTTACTTTCGTTTCCATCATGGGTGCAATGGTGCTCATGGAACGGATCAAATCTCTACTTGCGTCATATTGTGCAGGAGAAACGGTTTGCATAAAACCAGTCACCAGGTTTCTCAAAAAATTGTTTCCGTGTCCAATATTGCTAAAGTCTAGCATGGTATTTCCCAAACCTACTACTAAACTATCATTGAGTACCTGTGCATGACATTGTAAACAAGTAGGAACTACTACATCAATGCCTTTTTCATTCCTGATTACATTGTAGCCATGTGGTACAGTTGCATTCTTGCCGGTTCTGTTGAGGTAATTGTGCTTGTCTTTGCCATTGATTAAGTTGAAATAGCCATAGGGTAGACCACTTTTCAAATAATCACCTGTAATTAAGTATTGATAACCCTTTTGGGCATCTCCTCCTCTTTGTGTGCTTGGAGGAATATATTGAGGTTTGTCTCCGGGGTCCGATGTGGCAGATAGCAGAAGTAACCAAAGGCAAAAAAGGCTCGTCAAAACCAATAAACTGATTCCTTTTTTGGAGTGTGCATACAACGCTTTCATACAGATAGATAACAATAGAATGCTCAATAGGTTCTGCAGCACTAATAATAACTTGGATGAAACTAGTCGGCAATTTTGTCAATCCACTTGCCCAATAGGTTTTCCAGTTTTATGGTCAGTTTTTCAGCTGTTCTGCCAATGGTACTTTGAAATTCCGGCACTTTGAACAACCAATAAAAGAAACTACCTCTGCCTTCTTGTTGCATATCCTTGAAGACTGTTTTTCTAATCATGCTCCCATAATCCGATTTTAGATAGGACCAGTTATTGGACAGGCGTTCTTCCAGAATCATTTTTTTCTGTTCTAACAAACCAATTTGTTTATCCAAACTGGCTAAGTCTTTGATCTCATTCTGCTTCATAATCTCTGGTTTGTTCCCTGATAATAATCCGTATAATGGGATGAATGAATAATTGTTTTCTAAGTAGCACCAGCACTAAAGTGATTAATCCCAAAATCAGGGTAGTTAGTCCAAATCCTATAACAGGGCTATTGAATATGCTTGATAGCCACCAGCCCAAGGTTAGACCCGCAAAAATGCTGATTAGGAAAGCCATGGCACCTAAGACCATGAGCCAAATGAGCATGCCAGCAATGGTGGAACTTTTACGGATAAATTGCAAAGAGAATAGTTGAATCCTCAGTTCTATATACTCGTTAATCTGGGCTTTATTCTCTTCTAAGAATTCCCATAAATTAGGTGACTTTTCCATAATGTGGATTGTTCCTTAAAGTTACGAAACTTTACATGAAAAGGAAGAAAGTGAAAAGTGAAGAGTGAAGAGGGGGAGAAGATAGTGAAAAGTGAAAAGTGAAGAGTGAAAAGTGAAGAGGGGGAGAAGAAAGTGAAAAGTGAAAAGTGAAGAATGGGAAGAAGAAGGAAGTAAAAGTGAAGAGTTAAGAGTGAAGAGTGAAGAATGGGAGGAAAGGGAAGAGTGAAGAAAATGAAGAACAAAGAATAACAGAAAATATTAATTAGAAAACGGGTTTTACTTGACCGTCTAGTTTTTTTAGGATATAAATTTTCTTGTTCTCCAAATAATCTGGATTTGGAGTATCCCTTTTGAATCTAATGGGTTGAATATCGTAGTCATTGAATACTTTGAATGACTTATCTGATAGATTATTTAGAAATGCATCTTTGTGTTTTATGAGCAACTTAGTAAAATGATACAAGGCTTCAAATCCCTTATAAACTTGGTCACTGGGGCGTGCTTGAAACTTATTTCTGTATTTGTTGTTGATGGAAACCGATGTTTTATCTGTTCTAGGAAAATTATAAGGACTACTATAAATGATCTCAATGTTTTTGTATTCTGGTTTGGCTAAGTCTTTAAAACCATCCCATGTGGGCATACCAATGACGGTTCCTTTAAAGTCTTTGTTGTCGGATAGGGTTTTGACAATGGCGTTTCCAAAAGGTTCATTTAAACTACCACAAATCAATACATTGTTACGGTTGCTATCTAAACCTGCCAATAAGCTTTGTTGGTTCAAACTGTCTACCATATCTACGGTTTTGATTCTCAACGCAAGAGAAGGAGTTTTCTTTTGAAGCTCAGTAAAAAATCCTTGAATCATGTCTTCTAAAGACCCTTTTCGTTTAACCCAGATTAAATTATCCGTACTATGAAAACGCTGTAAATATTTGTAGAGTGCATCAATATGTGTTCTCAAAGTAGAATTAATCAAAACAAAATAAGGGTTCTCTGTAACACCACCGTCATTGGGATAGGTTTCGGAAATCAGGGCTATTTTTTTACTCAGGGCAAAATCCGCAAGTGGTTTGATTTCATTGCGGTTGTTGAAAGAAGCAATGATCAAGGAAACCCCTTCTAATTCTGGCTTGGACAAAATCTCTTGAATGACTGATTCGCTTTGTTTGCTATCATAAATAAGTACTTCTGCATTCACACCTTCTGCATTCAAAGAATCAATGGCCATCATAACACCATTGTAAAATTCAAGTCCGGGTAATAGGTATTTAGGCAAACTGGTATTGCCCAATTTGAAAGCGGTGCCATTAAAAGCTGAATCCAAATAAATAGGGGCAAATACCGCTATTTTGATGGGAGCTTCTTGTGCATGCGTATCTTGGATAGTAAAAAAACTAACACAAAAAACTAACAATACTGTAATAGAACCTTTCATTTCCCTGATATTAGTTGTTTACTCCCATTCAATGGTAGCAGGTGGTTTGCTACTGATATCATACACTACGCGGTTAATGCCTCGTACGTTGTTAATGATCTCATTAGAAATATCGGCCAAAAATTCATAAGGTAAATGAGCCCAATCTGCAGTCATGCCATCTACAGAAGTTACGGCTCTTAAGGCTACGGTAAATTCATAGGTTCTTTCATCACCCATCACACCCACTGATTTAACAGGTAGTAAAATGGTGCCAGCCTGCCAAACAGCGCTATATAAACCGTGTTTTTTTAATCCAGAAATATAAATATCATCTGCTGCTTGTAATAAAGCCACTTTTTCTTCCGTGATTTCTCCTAGGATTCTAATGGCCAAACCGGGTCCTGGAAAAGGATGTCTGTTAATCATATCGGCAGGTATGCCTAATTCCAAACCAACCCTTCTTACCTCGTCTTTAAACAAAGATCTCAATGGTTCAACCAATGCCAGTTTCATGCTATCGGGTAAGCCACCCACATTGTGGTGAGACTTGATGGTTTGAGAAGGCCCATGTACACTTACACTCTCAATCACATCGGGATAGATGGTTCCCTGTGCCAACATTTCAATACCTGTTAAGATTTTGGCTTCCTGGTCAAAAATGTCAATAAACCCTTTACCAATGATTTTGCGTTTTTCTTCTGGGTCAGATTTTCCAGCAAGGGCTTTGTAAAAATGGTCTTTTGCATCAACACCTTTTACATTCAATCCAATTTGATGATAGGTCTCTAGTACTTGTTCAAACTCACCTTTGCGTAAAACTCCATTGTCTACAAAAATGCCAAAAAGGTTATTGCCAATGGCTTTACTAATAAGAGTAGCAGCTACCGTACTATCTACACCACCACTAAGAGCCATGATTACTTTACGGTCTCCAATTTTTTCTTTTAATTCAGCAACAGTCTGGCTAATAAAATGTGCGGGAGTCCAATCTGAAGTGCAACCGCAAATATTGTTCAAGAAATTTTTGATAATGGTCTTGCCTTCCGTGCTATGGTATACTTCTGGATGAAACTGCAATCCATATAAGGGTTGTGAATCTGTAGAAGTCTTTTTAAAAGCTGCAATAGGAATGCTTTCTGTTGTGGCCAATACTTCAAAATGTTCAGGCAAGGCAACAATAGAGTCACTATGACTCATCCAAACCTGGGTATTGTCAGAAATGCCATTTAATAAGGTATCAGCTTTGACTATCTGCATTTTGGCCCTACCATATTCTCTTTTATTTGACTTGTCCACTTTGCCACCATATTCCTTAGCGGTCAATTGTGCACCATAACAAACGCCCAAAACAGGCAATTTTGCTACAAAAGAGGGAATGTCAACCGAAGGGGCATTGGGTTCGTTTACACTAAAGGGAGAGCCGCTCAGGATAATCCCTTTTAATCCAGGTTCAAATTCAAAGGATTTATGAAAGGGAATGATTTCACAATATACATTGGCTTCGCGCACCGCACGGGCAATCAATTGGGTGTACTGACTACCAAAATCTAGGATTAATATCTTTTCTGTCATGCTTGCGAAGGTAACAGAAATTTCTGTGGTGCTGAAAGCGGATAAATGGTAAAGTAAATTTAAATACGGGTTGCGGCTGCAGCACCTTTTGGCTAACTTGGCAGTACAATTCTAACACATGAAACAAATTGCAACACTTTTGACCGTCTTGGTCCTTTTTTCTTCCTGCCGCATGTTTGGTTATAAACATATTGAAGGAAATGGTAATATTATTACTCAGTCCAGAAATGTAACTAAAGCCACCAAGGTAAAACTGGCGGGTAGTTTTGATGTTGAATTAACCCCAGGAGCGGTTACCAAAGTAGAAGTGGTAGGTGATGACAATATTCTTCCCTTTATTTTCACGGAAGAGCATGATGGATTTCTAGTGGTGAAGTCAAAAGAATATATGAGTTACAATAGTACAGAAGGCATTAAAATAAAAATCACAACACCACAATTGGAAAACCTGCAATTAGCAGGAAGTGGTAATATTATTGGCAAGGGTAAGTTTATTGGTTCCGAAAAACTGATTTTGAAAATTGCCGGTTCCGGCGATATTTCATTAGAAGTGAATACACCTAAAATAGAAGCAGATATTGCTGGAAGTGGTTCTATTAAATTATCCGGAGAAACCAAAGACGAAACCATTAAAATTGCTGGATCAGGTGATTATTTAACGGAAGGTTTGATGGCAGAAAACGCTACTATAAGAATTGCAGGACAGGGAGATGTAAAAGTATTTACTTCTACCACATTAGATATACATATTGCCGGATCCGGTACGGTTTATTACAAGGGTAATCCTAGCATTAAACAAAAGGTTGCTGGCAGTGGCGATATTAAAAAGCTAGAATAATTTCTATCTAAGATTTTCAAATTACTTTAAAACCATATTAACAAAAGCGCCCCATTGAGGCGCTTTTGTTATTTTAGGAAAAATACCCTCTTCTTTATTTTCTTCACTCTTCACTCTTCACTCTTCACTCTTCACTCTTCACTCTTCACTCTTCACTATTCACTATTCACTTCTCTATTCGGTAAATTGGATACCGTAAATGCGCAGGTTCATACCAAGGAGACTGTTTGTAAACAAAATCTAATTGGGCATTGGCCGATGCCGCAAATGCAGGCTCTGCTTTCTTTTTATCCTCTAGTTGCTGTTTAATTTCAGGATGTTTGGCTAGGAAATCACCTGCCACGTCTTCCCATCTGTAATTGCTATAGCCTTCTTTCTGTTGCAAAATGGCATCAAAAAAATTCCAAGCAAAATAGCCATCATCCCCATTAGGTTCAAGGGTTTCCACCAGGAAACGGTCTGCAGCTTGTCCTGTAGAGATAATGATATCACCTTTTCTAAAAGCAATTTTTTGTAAGCGAGTGCTGGTTTTTACATCGCTATGGCGATAGTGTTTTTCATATGCCCTTGTACTTGTTTTATAGTCATCAATCCTATAGGCATTTACTTCCATGATGCTATCTTTTTCTAAGGTTTTATATTGTACCGCATTGGCTTGAAGTAGTTGAATCACTGCATGCCATCCTTGAGGAATTACATATGCTGCTGGCTTGCGAACAGTTTTTTCGGGAATGGCAAAATTGTAGAATTTAACCGGTTTACTAAAGGGTTTGGAATGGTCGTAAAACATACGTGGCATACCTGTTACATTACTAGGTTTCCTGCCCGTTTCATAGCCATTGAATTGAATCATTTGGTATTTACTGGTGTCCGATTTATAGCCCAAAGCAAATTCATCTTGTTTCTTTACGGCTTCTATGGCTGCTTTCCTTGCTTGCTTAATGGCTTTTACTTGTTCAGCACCCTGCTCCAAAAAGGTTTGCATTAAAGCATAAGTAGATTTAACTCTGTCTGCAAAGGGTTTGAGCATATGTGTTTCGGATAAAAAACCCATGGTCTGAAACAAAGCTGCATACCCACTACTAAACCTTGGGGGGTCATAAAAATAATTCCAACCTTTTTCTGGATTGCCCTCTTCAAAATTTACATAAGGCGTCATGGTCATTTTCTTTGCTTCCATTCCTTTGAATAAGGAAGGTTCAAATACCTCATGCAAGTATTGACCAATGGGTCCGCCCAACTTATTGTGTTGCGTAGTTAAAAGCGTCATGGTATATTGATAATCGGCGCCATCGCTCACGTGGTTATCAAGGAAAATGTCGGGATTCAGCCAATGAAAAATTTCGGCAAAACTTTTGGCTTCTTTGCTATCAGATTTGATAAAGTCTCTGTTTAAGTCAAGGTTTTGGGCATTCCCCCTAAAGCCATATGCCAATGGACCGTCTTGGTTGACCCTTGAAAAACTGCCTCGATTCAGGGATCCGCCAATATTATAAATTGGCAAAATAGCCAATACCACATTGTTTGGGGCTTTAATCTTGCCAGCAACCAAATCCCGCAAAAGCATCATACTGGCGTCAATGCCATCTGGTTCGCCTGGGTGAATCCCATTAATAACAAAAATGACAAGTTTTCCTTGTTCCTGCCATTTGTTGGGACTGAATTGTTTGTCTGATGAGTATAGCACCAAATGTAAAGGTAAACCAGCATCAGTGGGGCCCATGGTTTTCAATTGAATGTTGGCAGATTTAGTGGCTAATTGCTTATAAAATGCCAAGCATTCTTGGTAACTGGCCGATGCTTTCCCCTGACTTGACTCAAATGGGGTACTGGGTAATTGCGCATCAATTGTTAACGTTAAGACTAGAAAGCTGAAAACCAGATATTTTTTCATTACTTTATGGTTGAAATTTTATTCAATATAATGGAAATTGGCAATAGGATCTTATTGATAGAGGATGAACCCAAATTAGGTAAGGTAATTTTAGATGAGTTGGTTCGTCAAGGTTACAAAGTTGATTTAGCGGCGGATGGTTTGGTTGCTGAACAATTTTTCAAACAATTCAACTATGCATTGGTATTGATGGACATCAATATTCCCTATAAAAATGGTTTTGTCTTGTGCAAGGAATTTAGGGCTTTGAAAAAAAGCATTCCTATTATTGTGCTAAGCGCTTTGGGTGAAATCAGGGACAAGGTAGAAGCCTTTAATTTAGGTGCTGACGATTATATTGTAAAGCCCTTCCACTTTGATGAATTATTTGCTAGGGTAAAAGTCTTTTTGAAAAGATCAGACCTGAAAGACGAAGACGTGAAAATTATTTTAGACGATTTGATTATTGATTTTAGAAATAAGACGGTTGTTCGTTCGGGTGTAACCGTAAACCTTACTGCCAAGGAATTCACACTCTTGGTTTTATTGGCTAGAAATAGGGGTAAAGTAATTTCTAAGCAAGAAATTTTAGAAAAGGTTTGGGACTTAAGCTTTGACACAGGAACCAATACCATTGAAGTCTATATAAGCTTCCTGAGAAATAAATTGGACAAGCCCTTTGAGAATAAATTAATTCATACCAAACCCGGCTTTGGATATTATATCAAGTAAATAATTGGTATGAATTTAAAGCTCAGATTTGCCTTGATTTTTAGTGTTTTTGTTGCCACTATATTGGCTATTTCTTCGCTCACCATTTATTACTTGTATTTTAATTATCGTGAAGAGGAATTCTTTAAACGGGTTGAGTCTGAGGGGCGTTTATACCACGATATTGTTTCTCAAATAAAAGATCCAGATAAGGCAGCCATCTCAAGATTGCTTTCAGGTGTTCGCACCAATTCTTTGCCATCAGAACGGTTAGCGGTGTTTAATTTTAGTGGGAAATTGATTCATAAATTACCTGATTCCACCAATATTATCCTTGATCCATCGCTAAGAGCTAGGTTGTTAAAGTCTGGCGTGTACAGATTCAAAATAGGGGATTATCAATACGTAGCATCTTATACAGCAGATACAAAACTATTTACCCTTTCCAATGCCTATGACTTATATGGGTATAGCAAATTGCAAAATCTCAAATTGATTTTGTCTATTGTATTTGCTGGGGGAATGTGTGTAACCTGGCTATTTTCTTTTTTCTTTGTACAGCAGGCTTTTAAGCCATTAATAGCTTGGACGGATCAAATTAAACAGACCACAATTCAAAGCTTAAAAGGCAGGTTACAGCCTATCAAGAATTATCCTGAAATGAATGCAGTGGCAGCTAGTTTTAATGCTATGATGGATCGTTTGAGTAGGGGTTTTGAATTTCAAAGGAGTTTTGTTCAGCAAGCATCGCATGAGCTTAGAACCCCATTGGCCATTATGTTATCCCAAACTGAATCTGCATTAAACCACCAGTTAAATGCTGATCAATATCGAATATTATTAGCTTCTTTAAAAGAAGACCAACAATACTTAATAGCCTTAACCAATTCTTTGTTAGCCTTGTCTCAATATGAACAATTGCAGTTTCAAAAAGAATGGCCAGAAATCAGGATTGATGAATTGGTGGTTGAAGCAACTAGTCAGTTAATGCAAATGTACCCAGACGCTCAGGTAAATATTGGGTTTAAAGAAATGCCAGAGTCAGACAAAGCTTTTATAGTTAAAGGGAATGATGCTTTGCTAAAATCAGCCTTCTTGAATTTGCTAAAAAATGCATACGTATATTCTTCGGACAAAAAAATCTCTGTGTTAATGTCTGCTTTAAATGAGCAAGTGTTAGTGATGGTAGAAAATATGGGACAAACCTTGTCAGCTGATGAAGCGCAAATGGTGATGGAACCTTTTTTTAGGGGTAAAAATGCCATTAATGCCAATACTAAGGGTTTTGGTTTGGGGCTTTCAATTGTTGTGAGAATCTTAATAGCCCACCATGCTAGAATTGAATACCAAAGTCCATCAAGCAATAATAACCGATTTACAGTGGTGCTTCCACAATCAAATGACTAGGGTATGGGCACAAAAAAGCCATCCCGATGGTTCAGGATGGCCGGTAAGCTTATTTAAACTGCTAAATTAAGCAGCAGTAACGTTCGCTTTTTTTGCAAGCTTGCTTTTCAAATTGGCTGCTTTGTTCTTGTGGATGATGCCACGTTTTGCCAACTTGTCAATTTGAGAGATAACATCAGGTAATTGCTCGCCGTAAACTTTTACGTCGGTATTTGCCTTCAGGTCACGGATAGCGTTACGGGTAGTTTTACCATAATAACGGTTGCTATCGCGACGCTTAGCAGCTTGTCTCACATCTTTCTTTGTAGCTGAATGGTTTGCCATGTTCTATTTTTTTCAGGACGGCAAAGGTAAGGGCTTTCATCGGGAATTTAAAATTAAATAGCCAAAAAATAGAGGAAACCCCATTTTTTTGATTTTTTTAGATGATTACCTGCTTTGTTCCCCTGCAAAGTTTGGCTTTTTTTCTTGAATCTATGACCGATATTTGCCAACCATTCCCCACTAAAGTTGTTTTACATATCCTATGAAGGACTTTTCGTTTATCACCAATTCTCACCCGGCCTATATAGAAAGCCTGTACCAAGACTTTGTAAAAGATCCTCAATCCATTGATCCGGATTTGAAAAAATTCTTTGAAGGCTTTGATTTTGCAATTGCCCAAGGATCAGCACAAGTTGCTGATAATCAATCTGGTTCAATTGATTGGATGAAGGAGATTAAAGTGTATCGCCTTATTTTAGGCTATCGTAATAAAGGTCATTTATTGGCCAAAACCAATCCCATTCGTACCAGAAAAGATAGGGGAGCCAACCTTGATCTTGCTTTTTTTGGTCTTACTGATGCCGATTTAGACAATGTTTACCAAGCAGGTAATCTAATTGGATTGGGTGCTGTTTCCTTAAGAAAAATTCTAGCGCATCTTCAAAATTGCTATGCTAACCACGTAGGTATAGAGTTTAAATATATTAGTGATCAAAAAAAGATTGACTGGTTAACCGCAGAAATGGAGCAAAAATTTGCTCAACCAGTTGCTATTGAAAAGAAAAAACGCATTCTGGAAAAGTTAAACCAGGGTGTGATGTTTGAGAAATTCTTGCATACCAAATATATTGGCCAGAAAAGGTTTTCACTGGAAGGAGGAGAAACCACCATTGCCGCACTAGATGCCATCATTAATACTGCTGCCAATCACCAAGTACAAGAAGTAGTCATTGGAATGGCGCATAGAGGAAGGCTGAATGTGTTGGCCAATATTATGGGCAAAACCTACGAGCAAATTTTTAGTGAATTTGAAGGTACTGCCACCATTGACCAAACCATGGGAAGCGGAGACGTAAAATACCATATGGGTTATGGTAGTGAAGTGCAAACATTGGACAACAAAGAAATTCATTTGAAACTCATGCCCAATCCATCGCATTTAGAAGCGGTTGATCCCGTGGTAGTGGGTTTTGCTAGGGCTAAGGCCGATGTTTTATATGAAAGTGATTTTGATAAAATCTTGCCCATCTTAATTCATGGCGATGCCTCCGTTGCAGGACAAGGGGTGGTCTATGAAGTTTTGCAAATGAGTAATCTTCGTGGTTATTATACTGGAGGTACCATTCATTTTGTGATTAATAACCAGATTGGATTTACCACTGATTTTGACGATGCAAGAAGTGCAGATTATTGTACTTCTGTAGCAGCCATGGTTCAAGCACCTGTTTTGCATGTGAATGGAGATGATGCAGAAGCCGTTGTTAAATGTGCAGAAATAGCCACTAGGTACCGTCAAGAATTTAATAGCGATATATTTCTTGACATGGTATGTTATAGAAAACACGGACACAATGAAGGAGATGACCCCAAGTACACACAGCCACAATTGTATGCGCTTATTGACAAACACCAGAACCCAAGGGAGATCTATACCCAACACTTAATAGAAAATGGGGAACCGGATGCAAGGGAATTAGCCAAAGAAATGGAAAAGAAATTCTGGGCCGATTTGCAGGAGCGTTTGGATGAAATTAAGCAGAACCCCTTACCCTATAAATATCAACCCCCTGAACTGGTTTGGAAGAGCTTGAGAAAAGCAAATGAAACAGATTTTATTCATTCTCCTGATACAGCTATTTCAGAAACTGAATTGCGTAGTATGTTTCAAGCATTGATGCAGTGGCCTGCTAATTTCAAACCTTTGAAAAAAGTAGAGAAACTACTTCAGGAAAAAGTAAAACTATTAGATACCGAAAACAAAATAGATTGGGCTACTGGTGAATTGTTAGCCTATGGTTCTTTGCTGATCAACCATAAATTGGTGCGCATGAGTGGACAGGATGTGCAAAGAGGAACTTTCTCTCACCGTCACGCTGTGATTAGGGATGAAGAAACCAACAAAGGGTATAATCGATTAAACCATTTTCAAGAAGACCAGCAAAAATTTAGAATTTATAATTCCTTGTTAAGCGAATACGGTGTACTTGGATTTGAATATGGCTATGCCTTAGCCAATCCAGACGCATTGGTATTATGGGAAGCACAGTTTGGCGATTTTTCTAATGGAGCACAAACCATGATTGACCAATTTATTGCCGCAGGAGAACAAAAATGGCAACGTATGAACGGCTTGGTTATGTTATTACCTCATGGCTATGAGGGCCAGGGGCCTGAACATAGCAGTGCCAGAATGGAGCGCTTTTTGCAAATGTGTGCTGAATTGAATATGGTAATTACCAATATCACCACATCTGCCAATTTGTTCCATGCCTTGCGCAGACAATTGGCTTGGTCTTTCCGTAAGCCGTTGATTAATTTTTCACCCAAAGCCAATCTGCGTTATACTGGAAGTTATAGTCCTGTATCAGATTTTACAAATGGAGGATTCAAAGAATTAATTGATGATGCTTTTGTTGCATCTGCAGATGCCGTTAAAAAAGTGTTGTTCTGTACTGGTAAACTCTATTTTGAATTAGCAGAAAAGCAGGCCAAGGAAAATAGACAGGATATAGCCATTGTTAGATTAGAACAGATTTATCCTTTACCCTACCAACAATTAGATGAACTGTATCAAAAATACAATAAGGCAACTTGGTTCTGGGTGCAAGAAGAGCCATTGAATATGGGTGCAGCTTCTTTCTTACAAATGAACCTGAAAACCATCAATTACGGGGTTATTGGAAGAAATGCAAGCGCAGCTACTGCTACAGGTTATGCAAAAGTACACGCCAAAGAACAGGCAGAGATTATAGAAACAGCATTTACTATTTAATATTCAAGAAAAGATATATACCCATGATTGAAATAAAAGTTCCCGCCATTGGCGAGTCCATTAACGAAGTCACTTTGTTAAAATGGACCAAGAAAGAAGGTGCCTACGTTGAAAGAGATGAAGTGATTGCTGAATTAGAAAGTGAAAAAGCCACTTTTGAAGTAAACGCTGAAAAAGCAGGAACCCTGATGCAATTGGCAGCTGAAGGAGATACAATACTTATTGGAGATGTGATGGCAAAAATTGACGAGACCGCTGTTAAGCCAGAAACGCCCGTTGAAGAAGCCGCTGCTCCAGTAGCGGCTCCTGCTGCCAGCAAAGCTGCATCAACCAGTCAAGCCCCTGTAATGGCTATTTCTAATGATATAAAAGCTACACCGGTTGCTTCTGCCATCATTGCAGATAAGAAAGTTGATCCCAATAATATTCAAGCATCTGGTGTAGGTGGAAAAATTATGAAGCAAGACGTGTTAGAAGCTTTGAACCATCCAGGTAAAAAAGCTTTTGCAGGTGTTGACTTATATAGTAGGAATACCCGCCAAGAGAAAATGAGCAGTTTGCGCAAAACCATTAGTAGAAGGTTGGTGGAGTCTAAGAATACAACTGCCATGCTCACCACTTTTAATGAAGTGGATATGGGCAGAATCATGGAGATCCGCAAACAATTTAAAGACAAGTTTAAAGAAAGTCATGGTGTGAATCTTGGGTTCATGAGCTTTTTTGCCAAAGCCTGCTCCATCGCCCTTGGCGAATGGCCTTCTGTGAATGCTTATATTGATGGGGATCAAATTCTCTATCATGACTATGCCGATATTAGCATTGCAGTGAGTACACCAAGGGGATTAACCGTGCCCGTGATTCGCAATGTTGAGAGTTTGAGTATGGCTGAGATTGAAAAAGAAGTGATTGTTTTGGCTGGGAAAGCCAGGGATAGTAAGCTTACTGCAGAAGACTTGCAGGGAGGTACTTTTACCATTACCAATGGAGGTGTATTTGGTTCTTTGATGAGTACACCCATTATCAATATTCCTCAAAGTGCCATCTTGGGAATGCACAAGATTCAAGACAGACCCATGGCGGTGAATGGTCAAGTGCAGATTAGACCTATGATGTATTTGGCGCTTAGTTATGACCATAGAATTATTGATGGAAGAGAATCGGTGAGTTTCTTAGTAAGGGTGAAAGAATTATTGGAACAACCTGAATTACTTTTAATGGGTAAAGACCCTGTGAAAACACTATTGGAATTATAAAGCCATCTATGTCTTATTTGAACCAACACCTTCAAACTGCTATTGGAATCATTGATGCGTATGATGGTGTAGTTCCGCTTGCGGCGTATTTGAAAAATCATTTTGCTGCCAACAAAAAATATGGTTCCAAAGACCGAAAAAATATCACGCATTTTTGTTATGCATTTTTCAGATTAGGGCATGCGTTGAAAAACCATCCCCCTGACCAAAGAATTAGGGTATCTATTTTTTTGCAAAGCAAGGAACCTGGGTCTTGGTCCATTTTGTTTGAGCATAGTTGGTTAGAAGCATGGTCTGATTCTATTGATGAAAGATTGGCATTTGTGAAAACGGCTTTTCCTGACTTTCAATTGGAACATGTTTTTCCATGGCTTACTCAAATAGCTAAGGAAATAGATCCATCTGGGTTTTTAAAATCGGCATTTGTACAACCTGATTTATTTATCAGGATTCGGCCCGGACATCACAAAAAGCTGATTCAAAAAATTGCGGATCAACAGATCCCTTTTTTGCAATTAAGTGAGCATTGTTTAGCCCTGCCTAGTACTAGCAAATTAGAAGGCATTGTAGCCATGGATCAGGAATTAGTAGTGCAGGATGCCAGTTCACAAAGCATCGCGCAGCTATTAAAACAAATTTCTTTTGAGCAGAAAAAACGAATTGCTTTTTGGGATTGCTGCGCAGCTAGTGGTGGAAAAACCATTTTAACTCAAGACATTTTGGGTAATCTAGACATTACCGTATCTGATATTAGGTCTAGTATACTACACAATTTGTCTCATCGGTTTCAAAGAGCAGGCATTCAACATTTTCATCCTATAGTAGCTGACCTTTCTGTTGAAAAGCCCAGTCTGCCTCAAAAAAAGTTTGACTTCATCTTTTGTGATGTGCCCTGTAGCGGAAGTGGTACTTGGGGAAGGACTCCTGAACAATTGTATTTTTTCAAAGAAAGTAACATTGCAACATTTGCAAAACTGCAGCAATCCATTCTTAAAAATGTGATTCCCTTGTTGGCTCCCGGGGGATATTTGTTGTTTAGTACCTGTTCTGTGTTTCAAGCGGAAAATGATTCCAACCTTGATTTTTTATTAAATCAAGATCCTCATCTAAAATTGATGGAGGCCCAATATCTTAAGGGATACGGAATGAAGGCAGATACTATGTATGCTGCTTTAATCAAAAAAAATGCTTGATGCTAAAGGTTAAGAAAGCACTAGTTCACCGCGTTGGATAATTCCTCCTCCAATCACATCATCACCTTCATAAAAAACAGCGCTTTGACCTGGGGCAATTCCTTTTACATTTTGATAAAACCTAGCCCTAATGCCATCTGGTTCATTGTAAAGATTGCTTAATGCACCCTTGTCTTTGTAACGAATTTTGGCAATGGCTTCCATGCCATCCGTAATACCATGATACTTACCCCAATTCATTTTACCCACTTTTAGGTCATTTTGTTCTAGGTCTACCTCATCACCCAGTACAACGGTATTTGTATCTGGATCAATGGCCGTAACATAGATAGGTCTGCCCATGGCAATATCCAACCCTTTTCTTTGTCCAATGGTATAAAAAGGATAGCCCTTGTGTTGACCTAATTTTTTTCCTGTTTTATCAACAAACCAACCTCCGTTTACGCGCTCTTCAAGCCCTTCAACATTGCGTTTTAGAAATCCACGATAATCATTATCTGGAACAAAACAAATTTCATAGCTCTCGCTCTTTTTAGCAAGTTCTGGGTAGCCCAAATCAATGGCCATTTGGCGAATCTCTGATTTGTGAAAACCTCCCAATGGTAACATGGTCCGGCTGAGCAAGTCTTGTTGTAAACCCCAAAGCACATAACTCTGGTCCTTGGTTTCGTCCAAACCCTTGCTAATTACATATCGGTCATTGGTATGTTGGCGAATCTTGGCATAATGTCCTGTTGCAATAAACTCACAATCCATGGCATTGGCTCTTTTGAGTAAGGCCCTCCATTTAATATGCGTATTACACATAACACAGGGGTTAGGTGTGCGTCCGGCAATATATTCTTCAACAAAGTTTTCAATGACAAAATCACCAAACTCTTCCCTAATATCTAAGATAAAATGTGGAAAGCCGTGATGCACTGCAGCCTGTCTGGCATCATTAAATGAATCAATATTACAACACCCCGTTTCTTTGGTGCTTGTGCCACTGCTGGCATAGTCCCAGGTTTTCATGGTAATTCCCACTACTTCATAGCCTTCATGGTGCAGCATCAACGCTGCTACAGTACTATCTATACCGCCACTCATGGCCACCAACACTTTCCCTTTTTTACTCATGGTTTAAATACTTACTTCAATGGAAACAAGTTGGCAAAATTAACACAAGATTCCCGTACCCCCGTTTTTCAACGGTTCTGAGGTTTTCGAATACGGAAAAACTATTTACATATAAATATTTAATAATTTATTTAAGGCTGACTACCTTACTAAAATCCCTAGTTTATGGTACTAACTTCAGGTGTTTGCGTTCAAAATTTTCCAATTTTAACCTGATCATGGATGCATCTACTGGTGCTGCTTGGTTGTCAATATTGATGACCATCAACAATCCTTTTTGTTTTTTTTGTTGCACTAGACCATTGGCCAATTGTAGTTGATGACTTTCTTGTAGGCTGCCATTGAAAATATTCCAAATCTCTTTGGCACAAAGACAGCCCAGCGTAGGAGAAATAGGATAGAAGGGGAATCCTTTAAAATATGCAGGGTCAATAGTAGTGCCATGCGCCAGAATCTCTGATCTGCCTGCTTTGCCTGCATAAAAGGATTCCTGCATGGGTTCATAATTTGCCCAGTCTTTTGGAAGTAATCCTAGATAATTAGTTAAAGCATCTTTGCTACTATCATACCCCATATGCCAATAAGCACTATCGGCTTCAAATGGCATGAGTAATTGTAAATTAGGTGTGGGGCCAATAAATAGATTTTTAGATACTTCAGTACCAGTAATGCTATAAACACCTTGTGGTGTATTGCCATTGGTTATAAAATAGGGGAGGTTAGAGCCGGCTCTTGCCAATTGATCAATGAGTAAAATTTGACCAGTACTGTCCCTTAAAAAATGGCCATCGCTTTGTTGTAAGGCGGCTAGTCCAGGGTAATCTCTATTCCATTTTTGAAAGCTATAAATAGTAACTAATTGGTGCAATTGTTGATGAAGGAATAGTTGATTTAAATCAGGTAAGGCCAGCTCTGTAAAAGATTGGTGGTTCAAAATGTATTTGTATAATTCAGATAGAATATCGTTTAGCTGGTAACCAGGGAATGTCTGAATCAGTTGTTTAATATATTTTTTTGTAGCTATGGCATCTGCATTTGCACGAAGCAAATACAGTGTTTGCATGGCAAAAAGTTTAGGCGCATACTCTGTTTCATTTAGAGTAGCAATTTGACTTTGGAACTGGGTTGGATAAGTGGCATAAATAGCTTCAAGTACCGCTCTTTTTGTTTGAAAACCCAAATGGCCATAGGATAATAAGAGTTTCTTAAATCCAGATTCTATCAATGGGCTTTTTACTAAGAATTGTGAAATGGCCCAACATGCTTCTTCGTATTGGCTTTCAGTACTACTATCTACAGGTAATTGGAAACAGTGGTTGATGACTTGTTCGTCCAAGTTTTTCTTAAAGCTTTCCCTTCTTTCATTTTTGACAAAATCTGTTGTTATAGATGAAATTGGCCATTGCGCAAAAGCGTTTTGTAGCAAGGTCATCATTAACAGGGTTGCTAAGATTGGTTTCATTTGTTAAAGATAAGTGCTCAAGGCAAATTACTGCGGTGAGCAAGTGCTAAATGGTTAATTTTGTGCTCCAATTGATCAGCATTAAAATATAATTATGGCGCTATATACTTATTCCCAATTATTAGATTTTGCAGAACAAGTGTTTTTGAAAATGGGATGCCCTGAACTGGATGCTAGTATTGCATCAAAAGCACTGTTATCTGCTGATCTTAGGGGAATTGATAGCCATGGTGTTGCTAGATTAAGTGGTTATGTGAGACTATGGGAAGCTGGAAGAATCAATGCCAATCCTGCAATTAAAGTAACTTATGAAACGCCTAGTACAGCGGTGGTGGATGGTGATGCAGGTTTAGGTTTGGTAGTGGCTCCATTTGCTATGAAAATAGCCATAGAGAAAGCCAAACTTGCTGGAACAGGTTGGGTGGTGGTTAATAATTCCAATCATTTTGGCATTGCGGGATATCATGCAATGATGGCGTTGGATCAAGATATGATTGGTATGGCCATGACCAATGCATCTGCCTTAGTGGCCCCTACGTTTTCTATAGAACGAATGCTTGGGACTAATCCCATTGCAGTAGCTATTCCAGCAGGAGAGCAGCCCCCTTTTGTAGCTGATTTTGCAACTACTACAGCAGCCAATGGAAAATTGGAAATATTGCAAAGAAAAAATGCGGATACACCCTTGGGATGGGTACAAGATCAAGAGGGTAAAGAAAGTACGGATGCCAATATTTTGAAAAAAGCTGGGGCATTGTTGCCTTTGGGTTCTGACAGAGAACATGGAAGTCATAAAGGATATGCTTTGGGAAGCATTGTTGATATTTTTTCAGGTGTTTTGAGTGGAGCTTCATTTGGTCCTTGGGCGCCGCCATTTCCTGCCTATGTACCCATGCCGGAAAATCAACCAGGCAAGGGCTTGGGGCATTTTTTTGGAGCTATGCGCATTGATGCATTTAGACCTGCTCAAAATTTCAAAGACCAGATGGATCTTTGGATTGAAAGATTTAGAAATGCCAAACCGGCACCTGGTCATGAGAAAGTGTTGATACCAGGCGATCCTGAAAGAGAGATGGAAGCCATTAGGTCTGCTAAGGGTTGGGAATTGGTTGAAGCCGTTGAAGTTGATTTACAAGCAGTAGCCCAAAAATTTGGAATAGCACTTTAATTATTTTCATAGTTGGTAAACCTCTAGATCCCTATGTCAAAAAGGTATTTCTTTTTCGTTTTAGCTTTTCTGATGGTTTTGCTCAATGCTTGTGCTAGCAGTACAGTTGATGAAGCCGAAGATGTGATTGTTGCAGATACCAGTAATCATGTGAGTAATGTATCCAAATTTTTGGACGCTAAAAAATGGAATGAACTCTTTCCCAATCGCTATCATTTGTCAACATTGGAAGACACGGTTTTCAAAGGTGTAGCAAGGCAAGATTTTTATAGTTATGAAGCATTTTTGAAAGCAGCAAAACTATTCCCTTTATTTCTGGGCGATGGGAATGACAGTATTCAGAAAAGAGAATTGGCTGCTTTTCTAGCCAATATGAGTCATGAAACCAGTGGTGGTTGGGATGATGCTCCTGGGGGGATGTACAAATGGGGCCTGTATTATATTCAGGAGAAAGGATTTCCAAAATCAATGGTTACTGAATACAGCGATACTTCAAAGAAAAAATGGCCACCCGTTGCTGGGAAATCCTATCATGGAAGGGGCCCTATGCAACTAAGTTGGAATTACAATTATGGTCAGTTTAGTGAAGCTTATTTTGGGAATAAACAAGTATTATTAGACAATCCAGATTTATTGTTACAAGACCCAGTACTTTGCTTTGCATCAGCTATTTGGTTTTGGGTGAGAGACCAGTATCCCAAACCTTCCTGCCACGATATCATGGCGGAACAGTGGGAGCCTACAGCACAAGATTTTGCAGCCAATAGAAAAATAGGATTTGGGGCAGTTGTGAATGTGATTAATGGAGGGTTGGAATGTGGAGCCAATCATTCAGATAGAACAAAATATCGTTACGGGTTCTACCAGTATTTCTGCAATTATTTGCAAATAGACCAAGGCCCCAATGCAGAGTGTAGTGACCAAAAACCATTTGGTCAATAAATGAATAAAAACAACCTTGATGAAGGTTATAATCCTAACTTTTTAATTTCTTTATTGCTCATTTCTTTGGTTATAATATTGGTAGGATGAACAACCATTGGATAATTTGTAAATGGACTAGCAAGATTGATATTGTTTGGAGAAAGTAAAAAACGAGGCCTCAGAACAATATAATTGGAACCAGTAGCCATTTTATATTTTATGTTTAGATATTGTACACTTAATAGTAACGTGTAGTCTTTATCGGTTTTATCAAATACCGCTAGTGCCTGTCCTGGAATTACTTTATCCCCTGGCAAAACCAACATTTTTATAGGGCTAAGAATATTGTATTGGCAGAGCGTTCCATCACTATGTTCTATGTTAATACTATTCTTTGTTTTGGTACTGAAAAACTCATTTTCTTTTCTGATTTCAGCCTTGTCAAAAGTTTCATAAACAACTCCTCCTCTTGCAGCACAAATGGTATCACCTAATTGGAATTTAAATCCTATCGAATAAAAATTGGTATTGGTTTTGCCTATAAAATCACCAACAAATTGAACCCCTGAGGTCTGAATACTTTTTCCCGGATGGGAGGGTAAAAGGTAGGGGTAAAGTGAATCAGGTTTTGAGATGCTTTTGCCAGGTAAATAAGCATAACTATAATTTACAGCAAAACTAATAGCATTTTCTATTGGCGTAAGCAAAGCAATTTGTTGTGTTCCAAAATTAGAAACTGTAGCAATAAAACTTTCCGAACCTTCAGAGCAATTATAGCCAACTAATTGTTTAAAAGTTACTTCGCAAGTATAATTACCAGGTTTTGTTTTTTCAACCATTAGGCGAATTCCATTTTTGAAATTATCAGGTGTAGAATAAACCCTAATTGGTGCTTGTGAAGAGGCAATTAAGGACAAAACAAAGAAAAATAGGAGGTGTGAAATGCGAATTTTCATTAAAAAATCTTTTACTATTCAGATTTTGAATCAGTTAAAAATATATAATAAAAATGGCAACTGTATATTAATGGCAGTTGCTTGTCTAATATTTGTCTCATCGTAGTACATTTGCACCTCAATAAAGGTCAAAAGACTTAGGCTTTGGCTTGAGATAATTAAAATTGAATTGATATGAAAATTATGAAGTTTGGTGGAACCAGTGTGGGAAAACCAGAAAGAATGCACCAAGTATCTCAACTGATTACAAAGGATCAAGAATCTAAGATTGTGGTTTTGAGTGCCTTGAGTGGCACTACCAATGCCTTGGTAGAGATCAGCAATAGTCTAGCATCTTTTGACCGTGTTGCTGCCAAACAAAAGATTGATACATTGGAAGCTCATTATAGAAATTTTGTGTTGGATTTGGTGCATCAAGATCAAAACCGCGTAAAAGCCAATGCTATTGTTTCTGAGCACTTTGAATTTTTGAATATCATTTTAAGAATTTCCTTTAGTGAAGCACTTAACAAAGATATTTTAGCTCAGGGAGAATTGATGAGTACCAAACTCTTCTGTGTCTATTTGGAAGAACAGGGTATTGATCACCTGTTGTTACCCGCATTGGAATTCATGACCATTGATGCTAATGAAGAACCCAATTTGCCTGCTATCAGAACCAAATTAACAGCGTTGTTGGCGGAACATACAGACAAGAAAATCTTTATTACCCAAGGATATATTTGCCGCAATGCAAGAGGTGAAGTTGACAACCTGAAAAGGGGAGGTAGTGATTATACGGCATCTCTAGTGGCAGCAGCCATTAATGCAACTGTCTGCGAAATTTGGACGGATATTGATGGTATGCATAACAATGATCCAAGGATTGTAAACAAGACCGTTGCTATTGAGCAATTGAGCTTTGATGAAGCTGCTGAGTTGGCTTATTTTGGCGCTAAAATTTTGCATCCTACTTGTATTTGGCCAGCACAACAAGAAAATGTTCCTGTGAAATTGTTGAACACTATGCAGCCAGAAGCAGCTGGAACCGTGATTACAAAAGAAGCTGGAAGCGTTGGCGTTAAAGCAGTTGCTGCAAAAGATGGAATTATCGCCATCAAAATCAAGAGTAGCCGTATGTTATTGGCTTATGGTTTCTTGCGTAAAGTATTTGAGGTATTTGAAAAATATAAGACTTCAATTGACATGATCACCACTTCTGAAGTGGCTGTTTCAGTGACCATTGATTCGGACATCGCGTTAGCAGAAATTATCAAAGAATTAGAACCATTTGGTCATGTAGAAGTTGAAAAACAACAATCCATTGTTTCCATAGTAGGTAATGAGATTGCTAAAACGGATGATGTATTAATGAAGTTGTTTGATGCCATTCGTGAAGTGCCAGTTACCATGGTTAGCTATGGTGGTAGCCCGCATAATATTTCACTACTAGTTCCAAATGAATATAGAACCAAGACGCTGCAGTTATTGAATAGCGGACTGTTTGGACTGTAGGAAGAAGAAGTGAAGAGATAAAAGTGAAGAGTGAAGAGAGGGGAAGAAAGTGAAGAGTGAAGAGTGAAGAGTGAAGAGAGGGGAAGAAAGTGAAGAGTGAAGAGTGAAGAGTGAAGAATGCAGTGAGATTTTTCTAGAATTGATACATGAACCCTTGGCAATGCCAAGGGTTTTTCTTTTTGAAGAAAGATGGTCTATTACTAGAACCTAGGCGCAGCCTAGGTCATTCGCGTATGGAGATCATAGTCCATTCTTCACTCTTCACTTTTATCTCTTCACTAATTAATTATCTAGTGTCAAATCATGCAAAAAAAATCCCCCGATATTTCGGAGGATTTTTTTATGAGAATCTATCTTCTAGATAATTAATAACGCGTCTCCATAACTGAAGAAACGATATTTATCCTTAATGGCTTTTTTGTAAGCTTCAATAGCAAGATCATAACCGGCAAATGCACAAGTCATAATTAACAAGCTAGTTTTTGGTAGGTGAAAATTGGTTACCAAACTATCCGCCACGTTAAAGTGATATGGTGGGTGAATAAAGTGGTTGGTCCAGCCTTCACTTGGTTTGAGCAATTTCTGAGCAGTAAAGCTACTTTCCATGGCGCGCATGGTGGTAGTTCCAATGGAACAGATACGTTTGCCAGATTCTTTAGCCTTGTTTACAATTTTACAAGCTTCCTCAGTAATCTGATAGTATTCAGCATCCATTTTGTGTTTGCTCAAATCTTCTACTTCAATAGGGCGGAAAGTACCCAAACCTGTATGTAAGGTTACTTCTGCAAAGCGAATCCCTAAGATTTCGCAACGCTTGATCAATTCCTTGCTAAAGTGCAAACCTGCAGTAGGAGCTGCTACGGCACCTTCGTGCTTGGCATAAACGGTCTGATATCTTTCTTTGTCTTCTTCATCTGGCTTGCGCTTGATGTATTTAGGCAAAGGGGTTTCACCCAAGAATTCTAGCATTTTTTTAAAGCTCTCATCGTCATCATCCCAAAGAAAGCGAATGGTTCTACCACGGCTGGTGGTATTGTCAATGACTTCTGCTACTAGTTCTTCATTGTCTCCAAAATACAATTTGTTCCCTACACGGATCTTTCTTGCGGGATCAACAATTACATCCCATAAACGGTTGGGTTTATTGAGTTCACGCAATAGGAATACTTCAATTTTTGCACCTGTTTTTTCCTTTCTACCATACATTCTGGCTGGAAATACTTTGGTGTTATTTACTACAAACACGTCTTTGTCATCATAGTACTCTAGGATGTCACGAAAATGCCTGTTCTCCATATGGCCGGTTTTACGGTCAACAACCATCAAACGGCTATCCTCCCTTTTCTTGGTAGGATTCTGTGCAATCAGATTCAGAGGAAGGTCAAACTTAAATTGGGATAATTTCATGTGTCTCTTAAAATTTTAATAGCCACATTCAGGTTGCCGCCGCCTTACGGGGCAGCTCACTTCATGTTACGGCATGAATTTTGGAAGTTGGCAAAGTTAAGGAACCTTGGCTAGAATGCCAATTTAAGCCCAAGATTGCCGTTAAAACTGTTAATATAATGGGTAATTTTTACACGTATATTAGTTTTATTGAAGGCCTTTCACCTAAATTTGCACTTACGTTTGTTAGTTTGAAAGAAGCATTTGAAAATCAGATATAGTATGATGAGAAAATCCTGGTGGAAAGTATTAACGGTCTTGCTTCTTTTATATACCTGTACCTATGGTTTTTATGTGAAAGTTCCTAGATTGGACGATCGGATGCAGGAATCAATCCGTAATTTCTTTTTTCATGTTCCCATGTGGTTTGGCATGATGGTTTTGTTATTTGTATCTGTGTATTATGCCGTTAGGTACTTGCGAGATCCCAAACCCATTTATGACTATTATTCTTCTGCTTTTGCCACAACAGGCACTATTTTCTCCTTGCTAGGAATCAGTACTGGTGCCATATGGGCCAATTACCAATGGGGCAGCCCTTGGAGTGGAGACCCTAAACAAAATGGTGCAGCTATTGCCATCCTAATCTACTTGGCGTATTTTGTTCTAAGAGGCAGTATGCAAGACGATGAAAAGAAAATGCGTATAGGGGCTGTCTATAATATTTTTGCTTTTTTCATGTTATTTCCAACGCTTTGGGTACTTCCAAGACTCACTGAATCCTTGCACCCTGGAGGTCAAGGAAGTGAAGGAAACCCTGGGTTGAATGGGAAAGACATGGATATGAATATGCGCACTGTGTTTTATCCGGCAGTAATAGGTTGGACCTTACTGGGGGTTTGGATTTCTACCCTTAAAGTCCGTTATCAAGTTTTGAACGAAAAACAATTGAACAATGAATCAAATTAAAAGAATAGCAATTGCCCTCTTATTAGGTTTCATGCATTTGGCAGCTTTTGCACAAGACGCTAGTACCAATGAAGCCTCCAATGACCTCATGCGTAGCAATGGCAAGATCTTTTTAGTGATGACCATTGTGGTGGTATTAATAGCAGGTCTGTTACTCTACCTCATTAGTATTGATAGAAAAATCTCCAAATTGGAAAAGAAATAAGCCTTTAACTCACTCAAAAAAGGTTTCTTACTCAAGTCAAAACAAACAATCATGTCAAGTCAACAACCCTACAGCTTCTTCCAAAGTGTGGAAAGAAGTTTTGACAAAGCAGCCAAATTTACCAAATGGGACAAGGGTCTGCTTGAGCAGATCAAAGCTTGCAATAGTATTTATAGCATGCGTTTTCCCGTGAAAATGGACAATGGCGAAATTGAAGTAATTGAAGCGTATCGTGTACAGCACTCACAGCACAAAACCCCTTGTAAAGGAGGGATTCGTTTTAGCATGGCTGTAAATGAAGACGAAGTAATGGCCTTGGCCTCACTGATGACCTACAAATGTGCCATTGTAAACGTTCCTTTTGGAGGAGCTAAAGGTGGTATTAAAATTAGCCCACGCAGTCACAGTGCTTATGAACTAGAAAAAATTACGCGTAGGTATACTGCTGAGTTGGTTAAAAAGAATTTTATTGGTCCTGGTATTGACGTTCCTGCTCCTGACTATGGCACCGGTGAAAGAGAAATGGCTTGGATTGTAGATACTTACCAGTCTTTAAGACCTGGTGATATTGATAGTGCAGGTTGTGTTACAGGTAAACCTATTACTCAAGGTGGTGTTAGGGGTAGAAAAGAAGCAACTGGTTTGGGTGTTTTCTTTGGCATTAGAGAAGTCTGCAACATGCCAGATATCATGGCCAAATTGGGTATGACTATTGGTGTAGAAGGCAAAAGGGTAGTAGTTCAAGGCTTAGGTAATGTGGGATACCACTCTGCCAAATTTTTCCGTGAACACGGAGCTATTGTAGTTTCTATTGCTGAATATGAAGGTGCTATTTTTAAGGAAGATGGTATCAATGAAGAAGAGTTATTCCAGCATAGAAAAGCTACTGGAAGCATTTTGAATTTCCCTGGTGCTACAAATCTTGCTAAGAATACAGACGCATTAGAATTGGAATGCGATATCTTAATTCCCGCTGCATTAGAAAACGTGATTGACGGTGAAAATGCGCCAAGGGTAAAAGCCAAGATGATTGGAGAAGCCGCCAATGGTCCTTTGACCCCAGAGGCAGATGATATTTTTGCAGAAAGAGGCATTTTAGTTGTTCCTGATATGTACCTCAATGCGGGTGGTGTTACCGTGTCTTATTTTGAGTGGTTGAAAAACCTGAGCCATGTGAGATATGGTAGAATGGAAAAGCGTTTTACAGAAAATATGAACGCACATATCTTGGGTCAGATAGAAGGCCTAACTGGAAAAACTGTAAGTGAAAAAGAACGTGACTTTATCATGCACGGTGCTGAAGAAGTTGATTTGGTTCACAGTGGATTGGAAGAAACCATGATTAACGCAACTCGCGAAATCATGGAAATCTGGTTGTCAAATCCAGAGATTCCAGATATGCGCACTGCTGCATATGTTAGTGCTATTAACAAAGTAGCCATTAGCTATATGGAGTTGGGTATTTTCCCATAATAGTTTTGGTTCAGCATCAAATCAACTAGATTTTTTGACTGACTTAATAAATGGATAATTTAATAGAAGTCCCGGTTGCCAATGGTAGCCGGGATTTTTGTTGGAATAGGGCTAATAAAAATCGGGTAGTTTATCTAGTGTATGAATGCCCGTTTCATTAATTTCAAAAGCATAACTAATGTTCCCGTTAGTGACCATGACATAGGGAACTTGAATGCCTGTATTGTAGTGCAATACCTGTTTCAAAACAGATTCATCAATGGGTACATTCATTTCCTTGCATTCTACCATTAACCAAGGATTTGCAGACTTGTACACCAGAATGTCAAATCTTTTGCGGAGTTCCCCAATTTTAATTTCTCTTTCAACGGCTATTAAAGAGGCAGGAATATTCATAACCTGCAAAAAATACTGCAATATATTTTGCCTGACCCACTCCTCTGGACTAAGCCTGACCCACTGTTTTCGAAGCTCGTCAAAAATCCATTCTTTGCCCTCCGTTTCACGGATTCTAAAAGGGTGTAAAGGGTATGGAATTTGAATCATTTGCTGGAATTGAACGGTAGATTTTGTATTTTAGACGATTGATTCCTTCAAAGATACTATGAAGCAGGAATCAAACTACATTGAAAACTTGAATAAGAAGCATTATGAAAACCAAAGAAGAAATTGTCAATAACTGGTTGCCTAGGTATACAGGAGAAGTCTTAGAGAATTTTGGAAAATATGTGTTGTTGACCAATTTTAGCAACTATGTACACATGTTTGCCAAATGGAACAATGTTCCTGTGGTTGGTTTAGACAGACCCATGCAGTGTGCTACTGCAGAGGGGATTACCATTATCAATTTTGGAATGGGAAGTCCAGGAGCGGCTACAGTAATGGATCTGCTAACAGCCATCAACCCGGAGGCGGTATTATTCTTAGGTAAATGTGGTGGTTTGAAAAAACGCAATAAAATTGGGGACTTAATTTTGCCCATCGCTGCCATTAGGGGAGAAGGTACCTCCAATGACTATTTTCCTCCAGAAGTGCCAGCCATGCCTGCATTTGCTTTACAGAAAGCCATATCAACTACTATACGTGATAATCAAGTTGACTATTGGACCGGTACGGTTTACACTACCAATAGAAGGGTATGGGAACACGATGAAGTTTTTAAAGAGTATTTGACTAGAGTTAGAGCCTATGCCATAGATATGGAAACAGCTACCATTTTCACGGTAGGGTTTTATAATAAAATTCCAACAGGTGCTTTGTTATTGGTAAGTGATCAGCCCATGATTCCTGATGGCGTAAAAACAGAAGCCAGTGATAAATTGGTCACAGCTGAGTACGTAGAAAAGCACTTAAAAATAGGGATTGATTCTTTGAAGCAATTGATCAACAAAGGGCAAACGGTTAGACACTTGCGCTTTTAATCAATCCTTCCAAAGAAAGGGGAAAAGAATAATAGCTAGGGCGATGACTAATATGTCAAGCCCCACCAGCATCAACACCAATTGCCAAAGTCCTGCTTGGATTACTGCAGAAAATGCAGCGGTTGAAATTTTCATGAGAATGAGTAGCTGAGGAATGATGATGGGGAATCCCATAATGGCCATCAGCGCAGCTTGTTGTTGTGCTTTAGCGGCTATAGCAGCTAGAAAAGTAAAAACCAAGCTCAAGCTAATGCCGCCCAAACAAGTTATCCCTAAAAAACGCCAACCATATTCAATGGGATTGCCCAACAATACCGTGAAAATGGCCAAACTCAAGCAACTCATCACCAGCATTAAAATGGCATTGAAAATGAGTTTTGACAAAACAAAATCTCTAGCTCCTGCAATGGAATAGAAATAGAGCATCTTGCCCCTACTTTCCGCCAAAAAACTTTTGGCTACAGCATTAACGCAAACAAATAATTGAATCACCCAGAACAAGCCATTCCAAACTCGGTCTTCGGGTTGACCCATGGACAAATAGACTACAAAAATGGTAGAAGCCACATACAGGAAAATGCCATACAGGGTATACTGCTGGCGAGTTTCCAGTAAGAGATCTTTACGGATCAGAGCTAAAATGGGGTGTTGCTTATTCATGGGCGCATTTGCGGCATCTAGGTTCGTAAACATCTTTTTCTCCAAGAAGCACTTGGGGGCCTTCTGCCTTAAGGCGATAGGAGATATTGGCAATATTGCCACATCTCACACAGATGGCGTGTAATTTGGTAATATAGTCGGCCACAGCCAACAAATTGGGCATTTGACCAAAAGGGTTTCCCTTATAATCCATATCAAGCCCGGCTACAATCACCCTAGTGCCTCTTTGGGCTAGGGTCTCACAAACGTGCATAATTTGGTCATCAAAGAATTGAGCCTCGTCTATGCCAATGACATCCACGCCATCTGCCATTAGCAAAATGGTTTGGGAATTATCAATGGGGGTAGATTGAATGGCATTGCTGTCATGACTTACTACTTTGGTCTCGTCATAACGGATATCAATAGCGGGTTTAAAAATCTCCACTTTTAAATTGGCAATTCTGGCCCTTTTTAATCTTCGGATCAGTTCCTCTGTTTTGCCACTAAACATGCTGCCACAAATCACTTCAATCCATCCCCTCCGCTCACCGGATATATTTGGTTCTATGAACATTTGAATAATAAATTAGGTAAAAAGGCGTTTGATGAATAGCACTTCCCGGCTTTCAACACCTCAAATGTATTACATACAATGGAAAGAGTGGGTACACTAATAGATAAACTGAAAGAACAATTTGTTCAAGAGGCAGGAGCAGACAATATGCTGTTGACTGTTCAGATGCTTTTTTCAGAATTGCAACAGAATGCAACCAATACCCATGGTAGGGGAGCGGTCTCTGTTATGATGCCAGGTACAAGGATCTCAACCAAAGAGACACAGCTATCCTCAAAACCCAAGAATAACCTTAAAAAAGCAGAATTAAGTGGCTGGTTGTTTCAAATGGATTTAGATATTCCTGATCCCTTGGAACAGACTGCTGTTAACATGGTAGAAGAGCCATCTATGGAAGAGGTTATTGTAGAAGATCCTATCCACCAAACCCAGGACCTATTGGACCTGAATCTTGCAGAAGCATCTATGGAAGATGTACCACTTGCAGAACAAGCTCCAGTTAAAGAAATGTATGAACTCAATGATTTGCATGCAGATCAAGGTCAGGCTTTAAATGAACAACTAAAACCAGAGAAACAAGAATTGGCAAATAATTTTCAGGACACACCTATTGTTGACTTGAAAAAAGCCATTGGGATCAATGATCGCTATTTATTTATCAATGAATTATTCCGTGGCGATGAAACCATGTATGAGCGCAGTTTGAAAACCATCAATAGTTTTGCCATTTTTCCAGAAGCCCATTATTGGATTCAAAGAGAATTGAAAGTAAAATTGGGATGGAATGAACGATCAGATATTGTGGGTCATTTTGATCAATTGGTCAAAAGACGATTTGCCTGAATATAATCTAGAATAGTCTTGGTTGCTCCAGCTTTTGAATACACGTATTCTTTAGCAGCCTTGCATGCATCCTGATAAGCTGCTACGTTTTCAGAAAGTAATATGGTTAATTCTTCTTCCAATTCCAATGCATTTTCAACACTAATACATCCCCCGTTATCCACTAATTCTACTGCCTCTAAGTATTTGTCATAAATAGGACCAATCAAAACAGGTTTGCCATAAACAGCTGCTTCCAAAACGTTGTGAACACCATCGCCACCAAAGCCTCCACCTACCAAACAAATAGTTCCATAGCTATACAATCGCGTTAGCATACCATAATTGTTGACAATTAAAACTTGCACATGGCTTGGTGCTTTCCCTTCTAGAAATAATGCTAAGTACTCAGTATATAACATGGTATTGGGATACCATTTGAGACATTCTTCCAGTCTTTCTGCTATAATCTCATGTGGTGCAATAATGGCAAAAACATGAGGATTGGCGTGTAAATAATGGTTCAGTTCTTCATCGTCCTCGGCCCAGGTGCTTCCAGCTACCAAAACTTGTCTGTTCTTGCTAAAATGTTCAATAACTTCAATTGGTTCAAAGTCTTGGACAATACTAATGACCCTGTCAAAACGAGTATCCCCACTAATGCTGGATTTGCCTTCTAAACCAATTCCTTTGAGTAAATCAAAAGAGCTTTGTTCCTGCACAAAGAGATGGCTAAAATGGGATAATAATTTTCTATAGAATCCACCATAAAATTGAAAAAATACCTGTGATGGTCTAAAAATCCCAGATACCAATAACATGGGAATCTTTCTTTTAGAAGCTTCCAAACTATAATAATACCAGAATTCGTATTTTACAAATAAGACCAAACTGGGTTTTACCAAATCATAAAATCTTTTGGCATTGATTGGTCCATCCATGGGCAGATAACAAACATGGTTAGCGCCTTCATAATTTTTCCGCACTTCATATCCAGAGGGAGAAAAAAAACTCAACAAAATAAAATGCTTGGGGTATTGCGTTTTTAAAGATTCTAACAAGGGTCTGCCTTGCTCAAATTCTCCCAATGAAGCACAGTGCATCCAAATAATGGGAGCTTGATTTTCTTTAAGTGCCTGTTCAATAGAAGGGAAAATTCCCTTTCTTCCACGAACCCATTTATTTGCTTTTTCGTTAAAAAAAGCAAGAATTCTGGCAGCAAAAGGATAGGCCCAAAGGAATATTTGATAGAATAGCTTCATTTCTTGTACAGGATTGTAAAATAACACAATAAATGCCAGCTTTTCAGGGATATTCCCATAGTTGCAAATTCTAATTTGATTTTTTTTTGACGTAGATTTGTGAACCAATTAACTTGATAGACTATGCGGCCAATTCAAATGGTGGACACCAAAAATCAGTATTTGAAAATCAAAACAGAAGTTGATGCTGCCATTCATGAGGTATTAGATACTGCCGCTTATATTAATGGAAAAGCTGTTCAAGATTTTACTGCTGCACTAAATACTTATCAAAGTGCTGGATTCACCATCCCTTGCGCCAATGGTACTGATGCTTTGCAGATTGCCATGATGGCCTTGGATTTGCAACCCGGTGACGAAGTAATTACCCCATCCTTTACTTATATTGCTACAACAGAAGTGGTGGCTTTACTTAAATTAAAGCCCGTTTTTGTAGAAGTGGATCCCCAAACTTTTTGCATGGATCCAGAGGCTTTGAGAAAAGCCATTACGCCCAAAACAAAAGCCATTGTTCCAGTGCACCTATATGGTCATGCAGCACCCATGGAAGCCATTATGGCCATTGCCAAAGAATTTGATCTTGCTGTGATTGAAGACAATGCACAAGCTATTGGTGCAGATTATCAATTTGCAGATGGAACTATAAAGAAAACAGGAACCATTGGAACTATTGGTACTACTTCTTTTTACCCAAGTAAAAACTTAGGGGCCTACGGCGATGGTGGAGCCATTTTTACCAATGATGCAGCCTTGGCTCACAAGATGAAAATGATTGCCAACCATGGTCAGCAAACCAGGTACTATCATGAAATGGTAGGTTGCAATTCTCGCTTAGATAGTATTCAAGCAGCCATTCTAAATGTGAAACTCCGTGAATTGGATAAATACATAGTAGCCAGACAAACCGCTGCTAGTTTTTATAATGCTGCATTTGCTAAACAGGAACAGATTACAACCCCCTTTGTAGCATCCTATAGCAACCACGTTTACCACCAATATACCCTCTTATTAGAAGGGGTAGACAGAGATGGATTGGTTGCTTATTTGGCAGAGAAGAAAATTCCTTCCATGATTTACTATCCGGTACCGGGGCATCGCCAAAAAATGTTTTCAGCATTTGACTTGCCCAAATTGGATTTGAAAACCACCGACTGGCTCACAGAAAGGGTAATTTCTTTACCCATACATACTGAGTTAGATATGGAACAATTGTCTTATATTACAGAGAATTTATTAGCTTATATAAACCGTTAATTATGCGTATAGCTGTTGTAGGAACCGGATATGTTGGATTAGTATCAGGAACCTGTTTTGCCGAAACCGGAATCAAAGTCACTTGTGTTGACATTGACCCTAAAAAAGTAGCCAAATTGTCCAATGGCGAGATAACCATCTATGAGCCAGGTTTGGAAAAGATTTTCCTGCGTAATACGCGAGAGGGACGATTGAAATTCACTACCAATTTGGAAGAAGGGATTAAGGATGCAGAAATTATTTTTCTGGCCCTTCCAACTCCTCCCGGAGCAGATGGTTCTGCCGATTTGAAATACATTTTAGGTGTTGCCAATGACCTTGGTAAAATTCTAACTGACTATAAAGTAATTGTAGACAAGAGTACCGTACCTGTTGGTACCGCTGCTAAAGTAAGGGCTGCAATTGCTGCCAATTTTAAAGGTGATTTTGACGTGGTGTCTAACCCAGAATTCCTACGTGAAGGAGTGGCTGTAGATGACTTTATGAAACCAGACCGCGTGGTTATTGGCGCAAGTTCAGATAGAGCACGTAAAGTAATGGGCGATTTGTATGCGCCATTTGTGCGTCAAGGTAACCCCATCATCTATATGGATGAGAAGTCTGCAGAGTTAACCAAATATGCTGCTAATAGTTTCTTAGCAACCAAAATTTCATTTATGAATGAAGTAGCGGTGCTTTGTGAAAAAGTAGGTGCCGATGTAGACATGGTACGTAAGGGTATTGGTAGTGATGACCGTATTGGTAAACGCTTCTTATTTCCCGGTATTGGATATGGTGGTAGCTGTTTCCCTAAAGACGTTCAGGCTTTAATCATGTCTTCAGAAGAAGTGGGTTACAATTTCCAGATTCTGAAAGCGGTAGAGGAAGTAAATGAAAAACAGAAATTGCATCTGATGCCAAAAATCAATGCTTATTTCAACAATGATCTAAAAGGTAAGCATTTTGCTTTATGGGGATTGGCTTTCAAACCCAATACAGATGATATTCGTGAAGCACCAGCTTTATACATCATCAAAGCCTTAACTGCCGCAGGTGCAACCGTTACTGCTTATGATCCAGAAGCTATGCCAAATGTGCAAGCGCAGATTGGTCACGTTGCTAACTATGCTAACGACCAATATAGTTGTTTGGCTGGCGCCGATGCACTGATTATTGCAACAGAATGGAGTGAGTTCAGAACACCTGATTTTGAAATCATTGATAGCAAGTTGAAAAACAAAGTAATCTTTGATGGTCGTAACCTGTTTGAAAACAAGCAGATCAAAGATCTTGGATATTATTATGAAAGCATTGGTAGACCTTAAACTTTAAACTATGTCACAGAAAAGAATTTTAATCACTGGTGCAGCTGGTTTCTTGGGTTCACACCTTTGCGATCGCTTTATCAAGGAAGGTTATCATGTCATAGGCATGGATAACCTGATTACAGGTGATATTCGCAATATTGAGCATTTGTTCAAATTGGAAAATTTTGAATTCTATCACCACGATGTTTCCAAGTACATTCATGTACCAGGTCATCTGGATTATATCCTGCATTTTGCTTCACCAGCTAGTCCTATTGACTATTTAAAAATTCCTATCCAAACACTGAAAGTGGGTGCGTTGGGAACACATAACTGTCTTGGTTTGGCTAAAGCAAAAGGTGCTAGAATGTTGGTGGCTTCTACCAGTGAAGTGTATGGAGATCCAGCCGTGCATCCTCAAACAGAAGAGTACTGGGGTAATGTAAACCCAGTAGGTCCTAGGGGTGTATATGATGAAGCCAAGCGCTTTATGGAATCCATTACTAGGGCTTATTATACTTTCCATGGTGTTGAAACTAGGATTATCCGCATCTTTAATACCTATGGTCCTCGTATGCGACTCAATGATGGTAGGGCATTGCCTGCATTCATTGGTCAAGCCTTACGTGGAGAAGACCTAACTGTTTTTGGTGATGGTAGTCAAACCCGTTCTTTCTGCTATGTTGACGATTTAGTGGAAGGTATTTACAGATTGTTGATGAGTGATTATACCATGCCGGTAAATATTGGTAACCCCAATGAAATTACTTTGAAAGATTTTGCAGAGGAAGTGTTGAAACTAACAGGTTCTTCTGTGAAAATCATTTACAAAGATTTGCCCGTGGATGATCCCAAGCAGCGTAAACCAGATATTACCAAGGCCAAACAATTGTTGGGCTGGGAACCAAAGGTTGATAGAGCAGAAGGTTTGAAAAAAACCTATGACTACTTTAAGTCTTTACCAAAAGAAGAGTGGTCCAAACAACCCAAAGAATTTGTAAGTTCTAAATAAGATTCTTTTACTTGAAAAAAGGGCCAATCCGGAATTCCGTTTGGCCCTTTTTTGTACCATCAAATTGAAATTATGTCTAAGCCATTGATTGTTGTTACTGGTAAAAATGGACAACTGGGTTGGGAGATCCAACAGCTAGTTGCTGATTATACAGATGCATTTGATTTCTTGTTTACAGGCAGGGAGGATTTGGATTTGTCAAAGCCTGAAACCATTGCTCCTTTTTTCAAAAATCACCAACCAGATTATTTTATCAATTGTGCGGCTTATACAGCAGTGGATAAGGCAGAGACCGAGCAAGAATTAGCGTTTACTACCAATGCAGAGTCGGTGGGTTTAATTGCACAGCAATGTGCATTGGTTAATGCTAAGTTGATTACCATTTCTACGGATTATGTATTTGATGGCAATGGGACTAGTCCTTATACCATTCATACTGCCACTAATCCGGTGAATTATTATGGTCATTCCAAATGGATGGGTGAGCAATTGGCTTTGAATAATTGCTCGCATAGTATTGTTATTAGAACTTCATGGGTGTATAGCGTACATGGTAATAATTTTGTCAAGACCATGTTGCGTTTGATGAATGATAGGCCTGAGTTGAAAGTAGTGGCTGATCAGATTGGTTCTCCTACTTATGCGGCGGATTTGGCGGAAGCGATACTTAAAATTATTGTGAGTATTGAGAGAGGGAATGCGCATTATGGGGTGTATCAGTTTAGCAATACCGGGGTGATTTCTTGGTGTGATTTTGCTGGGGCTATTGGGAGGATTGCTGGGAAGGAAACAAGCGTTTTGCCGATTGCGTCTTCTGAGTATCCTACGCCTGCTAAGAGACCGAGTTATTCAGTGATGGATACCAGTGATTTGGTGCGGGATTATGGGATTGAGTTGAAGGGGTGGGAGGAGAGTTTGGGGAGGTGTATTGGGAAGATGTAGGATGATTTTTTGAAATAATTTTTTCTTATGATACCTGAAGCAAAACTTAAAATACCATTTGCTGAAATGTCAGAGAATGGGCTAAGATTCTTGCACAGCAATAAGAAACTTCTTTTGTTAAGTCGTTTCAGCAAGCCCAAGAGTTAAATAAAAGTTCGAAAGTTGAATTGGGGGCGAAAAAGGGTAGGTTGTTTTGTTAAATTTGTTATTGTTTTTTAGTAATAGAATAATTTTATAGAACATATTATTTTGGCCTCAAATGGTATTTTATGATCTTTTATTATTAAAACACATTCAAAATTGTTTCCAATTTTGTTGATTTAGAAGTTAAGGGAAACAAAAACTATGAATTAATGATTTTGTCAAGGACTTTTATCATTCAAAAATAAATCCTAACTTTTCTAAAAATTCAATCCTGATGGCAATAGCAAAGAAAACAATCAATAAGCCAGCATCGAAAAGAAGAGTTGTTGGAGGAAAGATAATGCTAAAAACAGGAGAGCGAAAAAACGTTACTGTTGATCAAGCAAAGATGCAAGCTGCCGTATATTTAGTAAGAAATGGTTTAGATGGTGAAATTCTTGTTCCTACAGATAGGAAAAATGTATTTTCTATTAGTGAAGACCGTTTTGTTAAAGTAAAGAGGGCTGCGAAAACTTCACCCCCAGTCATTACAATTGAGGCAGCTGATCGAAAAGGTCAAATTGAAGCCGGTACATGGGTTGCACTAAATCAACCAAAAAGGCATTTGGGAAAAGATTTTACAAAGGTGGAATCTGTAAAAAAGTTAAAGTAGTTCTTAAACATCAATCGGAAAATTTTGCCTGCACCATTAACAGCTACATACAACGATAAGGTTTTTATAAATTGTCCTTTCGACAAAACCTATCAACCAATGTTAAGAGCAGCAGTCTTTGCTGTTTATTGTTGTGGCTTTTATCCAAAATCTGCATTAGAAGAAGATAATGGAGCTGATAATAGGTTAGATAAAATAGTTAGAATGATTAAGGATTGCCGTTATGGAATTCACGATATTTCAAGGGTAACTTTGGATTCAAAAACAAAACTTCCTCGATTTAATATGCCTTTAGAGTTGGGTTTGTTTTTAGGAGCTAAACGGTTTGGAGATAAGGATCAAAAAAAGAAAACTGTTGTAATTTTTGATTCAGAAGACTATAGATACCAGAAGTTTATTTCTGATCTTAATGGGATAGACCCAAAATCTCATAATAATGATCCGGTATTGTTAACACGTAAAATTAGAAACTGGCTTAGTACGGAATCTGATCGTATCGATATTCCAACCGCTCATGTTTTAGTAACAAAATTTCAGAAATTTGAGAAGGATTTAACTGCATTATTAACTACATCTGGTCTAGATATTGATACAATGACTTTCGGTGATCTTTGCCGTTTAATTGAAACTTACTTAGCTCCAATTTAAGTTTAATTTAAAAAATGAGATTTTTGACAAACTAAATGCTTGTAAAATACAATAATAAAGCTATAAGTAATTTCATACTTCTATACTGTTTTTTTTGTACTAAAGGTTGCCATAGCAATATGTTTGGGTGCCAAATAATAAATTATTCTTCTTATTGAAAACATAATTTGTAATTCTATTTTCAACCAAAATAAATCTTAGTTAAACTAATTTGTAGAGCCAAATTCTAATTTTCTTCTTTTATAATACTCTATGTTAGCTAAATTAATTGGAATAGGGTCAATTTGTTTCAATTTGTTTTCAGGTAATTCAAGAAGTTCTAGAAAATAACGTTTCTCATTCGTTAAATCGTCGGAAATCCTCCATACCAATGAACTATGTTTAAATAGATTGAGGAGATCACTATAGCGGTCTCCTCTTATGCAGTATGACCATAGAACTTTATGACATTCATTGAATAATCCTTCTAATCTTTGAGAGTATAAATAGGAATACGCGATATTCACAAGATTCAATTCTTCAACATTGAATGGCTTATTAGTTTCAATTAGTTTTAAGGATTTTCTAATTACAGCTCGTATTACATTATATTCATCATCCTTTGATTCAATTATTTTATTTAACCTTTTTTCTTCATCATTTGAGTCAGTTTCCAAATCTGCTAATGAAAGAAGTATATTATTTCTTAAAACAGTAGCATCGGCTTTTCTTGCCTCGTTCTCAAGTTTTTTTAATCTTGATATTAGTTTGTCTCCAGATAATGTAGCACGTGTAAGAATGTATTTTGCTTGAAGAGAAGAGGTGCTTTTTGGGAGTGCAGTTTTTTCAATCTCTTTGGCGTATTCAATGGCCTTTTCATTATTTTTGTTTGAAATTGCTGAATATCCCAGAACTGCGAGTATGCTATTTTTATCGTTATTTGAAATGTGTGCATTTTCTATTAAAAGAGCTTCTTTTAATATTTCTGTCGATTTATCCCTTTGACTCGTCATACGTAATGCTTTGCCATATAATCCAGCATTTGCCGCTTTTAATTGATTAAAATCCGTTGATTTCAACCAATTGTAAATTTCTTCTGAAGTTCTAATTGCATTTCGATAGTCTCCATGTTCGTAGAGTAGAGAACAAAATTTAATAGACAAATTTGCTGCTCGTTCAATTTCAAAATCATCATTATTTTTAACAGCATTAGCCATTAAGCTATTTGTTATCAGATGACAATTATCAACGTTAAGAAATTTTGAGGAAGTAAAAAGCGAACCATAAATATTTCTTATTACACCTGTACGCCATTTATTACCAAAATAAAGATCACAACCTGCTTTTACAATTTCATCTTTTTCAGAATCAGTAATGAGTGTTGTGACATAATCACGGATTTGTCGAGGTACTTTTAGTATTTTAATTTGCTGACTTTGTTGTCCGTTTATAGTTGATATTAGCTTTGTTGTTGTAATTACATCTATTAGAGATAATTTTTCTAATAGGTTGGCATTTTCAATATAAATAGGCTTAACTCCGAAAAATCTAGTTAGGTTTCCAATGGTTTCGCCATTCGCAAGAATTGTAAGGACTTTCAGCAGGTCTAAACTTCTATTTTTTGTTTTGTCTGTGGAATCAAGTAAGCTTGCAATGGCCTGCCTTAATGATTTAGGAATCTGCTCGACATTTACAGTTTCGTATGTTATATATTTCTCTGTTTCAATCAATTCTTCAAATGATACAACTTTCAAATTTTCAATCAGACGATCAATGTGTTTTGGAAGTCCACTAGTTATTTCTTCAACTTTAAGGAGATTGTCTGACTTTTGAAAGTCATTTGTGGCGGAAGGATGTGATTTTGTATAAGCTCTGATTTCAGAAATATCTAGAGCTGACAGTTTTATAAATTCATTTTGAAGTAAATTTGAAGGAGCCTTACGCGCTACAATAATTATTTTCATTTGAGGACAAAAGTCAACAATCGATTGTACCAATTGCATAAACCTGTAGTAAGCTGCATTCCCTAAATATAAATTTGCATCAAGATAGTTTAAGACCAATAATGAATTTGTTAGGGTAGATGTGAGGTTACAAAAATTTTGTAAAAGCATTCCGAATTGTTCCTCAAAAGCTGAAAGAAGTTCCTTTTCTGAAATGATGTCTTCACAATCTAAAATGAATCCATCTCTTTGATCAATTGGGTGAAGCTTGCAAAGTATACTTCCTATAAAGCCCTGTTCATCCAACCCCCAGTCAGTGATTAACCATGCGATTTGTTTATTAGTTAACTGATCGATAAAATTTTGTTGTTCAACAATTCTGATATGTTTATGTTGAGATAATTCAGGGTAATTAATTTTAGGAATCTTATTTAAATTTTTATCACCTTCAGCATTAGCTTCTAAATCAAGAATATTGGTGTCTCTTTCTTTGAGGACATTTCCAGAGTTAATTTCGTTACTTGGTATTATTGTTGATTGATCGGAAGTCTTATGTAAAAGTTGATTAAGCTGGATGTATGGTTTGTAATGTAAGTCAAATCCAGAATCCTGTACAATTCTATAATTACCCCCATAATTTAATTGGCCAATTCTTGGATAGAATTTCTCATAAAGCATGTCTTCAATAATTTCGAAGCTACCTGCAAAATACCCATGAATCCTATCGAGATCATTATTGTACTTTTTTAGGCCAAATAATGAAGGAGCTAATTGTATTCTTCGAGATTCAGATCCAATTAAACCTGAACGTGAAGAATTTGCTTTATGAAGATGACCGCATAAATGATTATAAAAAGTGGGAGCAGGATTTATATCGTTATTATAGTACTGATTCGTTTGTTCATCATACCAAGATGGGTCATGGTGTGTCATTAATATTGATAAGTCAGAATTTTCAATCCAGTCCAATGGTGATTGTGAAGTTAGCTGTATTAATTGTCTTGGATGTATAGCCAATTTTCCCAAAAAGTCACCCGAACTAAGTTCTAAAAAAGCGGTATTTAATCCCACAATTTTCAATTGAATTTCATTTAATTCTGTGTCAATTGAAAAATCTCCAGGTAAAATACCATCCTTCATAGGGAGTTTGGGTAAATCTACATTCTTGTACCAATCAGTGAAATTTTTGAAACATTGATTAATTAGTTCAATGTATTCACTTTTTTTATCAATTGTATCCCAAAAAAGAGTTTTAAACTCCTCATCAGATTGATAACTTATTAGAACTTTCGCAGCTGCTTTAGTGCGATCTGGTCTTGTTAGGTCATGGTTTCCTGGTATCGCAACTAAGTATGGCTCAGAACCTAATGTTGCGAAATGGGACCATAATTCTTTAAGTAAAGCAGTAAGTTCATCAAATTCTTCTTTTTTCCCTGATTGGGTTAAATCTCCAGAAAAAAAAACTATATCAATTTTGCCAATTTCACTCTTTATGAATTCCAAATCTTTGAATAACTCTTTTTTTATTTTTGGCCACAAAATATTTTGACTGTCTTGTCCGTAATGTAAATCTGTAAAGTGTAGCCAATTTATTTTACGTTGCATATTTGTTATTATTTGAAATTAATATAGTACTAAAAATAACAATATTAAAATGCATTTCAATATAATATTTATTCACTTTGTTTTAGCAAAATTGGATTAAATGAAGAAGTGAGAATGTAAAAATTCTTTAAAGCAAGGGGAGATTATTCAAATTTTATAAACATTATTATCTAGTAATTAAATATTAAAATAGCACTGAATCCAAATTATGGTTTATTATTTTTAGAGTATCTATTTGTTTGCTTTAAGATTTTTAATTTATAAATTTCCTTATCGTACGTCTTCAAGACTACAGCCAGCATTGCTTCGCTCGCTGGGGCTTTTTTGACTGGATTGCCTGCTTGCATCGCTGCGCTTGCTCGCAGGCTTCCTTTTGAGGGGCATTACCCAAGTGACCACGCCCCGCTATCGCGTGGCTAGTTTTTCTTTTTTGCTTATTCGCTTGAGCTAGCTCAGCTCATTCGCTAAAAAGAAAAACCCGCAGCTAATGCTGCGGGTCACTTGTTGCCCGACCTGGATTCGAACCAAGACATACTGAACCAAAATCAGTTGTACTACCCTTATACTATCAGGCAATTCCCCCATCCGTTTGATTGAATGGGCTGCAAAAATAGGGTTGCGCGCAAAATGTTCCAAATTTTTTAAAGCTATTCTGCTCAAATACCTACTGCTGCTGCAAAAATAGTTATTTACAGTTCCTAAATCAACAGATATCGCATAGAAAATTAGCCCGTTTGGGCGGGAGGGAAGATTTTAACATTTATATTTATTGCCAATTCATACAAATCAATCGATTCAATCAAAGCCATGACCAACAAACTCATTTTACTAGGCGTTTTTGTAGCCTGCATGATCCTGATGTCTTTTAGATATGACAAGAAAAAGAAAGTCTTGTTTTTTGGAGATAGTATTACCCAAGCTGGGGTAGCACCGGGTGGATATATCCGTTTAATTGATACCATCATTCAAAAAGAAGGGTTAACGGATAAATACGAGACCATTGGGGCAGGGGTGAGTGGTAACAAAGTATATGACCTCTATTTGCGTTTGGAGCAGGACGTGTTGCAGAAAAGCCCAGACATTGTACTTATTTATATTGGCGTAAACGATGTTTGGCATAAAGCCAGCTCTGGAACGGGTACTGATTATGATAAGTTTGGGAAATTTTATGAGGCCCTGGTAACCAAGATTCAGGCGGGAGGAGCCAAAGTAATCCTGTGTACACCTGCGGCTATTGGTGAGCGCCATGACAATAGTAACCAGCAAGACGGAGACCTAAATCAATACAGCAATTGGATCCGCAGCTTTGCAGCTAAAAAACAATTGCAACTGGTAGACTTAAGAAGCTTGTTCCATGAGTATTCTTTGAAGAACAATCCTGAGAACAAGGAGAAGGGAGTCCTTACTTCTGATAGGGTGCATTTAAATCCCGCCGGTCAGCAATTTGTAGCCGAAGCCATGTGGAAAGAAATCAAAGCCGTTAAATAGACTTGAGCATAAAAGAAAAAGGGTTGAACCGAAGTGGTTCAACCCTTTTTTTATGTCTTAAAGTAAATGCTAAACCGCTTTTACCAAATAGTAGTTCTTCTTGCCCTTTTGAACCAACAAGTATTTGTCTTGGAGTAAATCGCCCAGGACAACCGCGGCTTTTTCAGTAGAGATCTTGGATTTATTCAAGCTCAAGCCACCAGCCTGCCACATTTTACGGGATTCACCCTTGCTGGGGAAGATCTGGGTATCGGCCAAAAAGCTCACTAAATCGTATCCTTCAGTAAGTGTTCCACGGGAAATCTCAATGCTTGGTACCCCTTCCATGACTTGTAAGAGTTGCTCCTCATTCAAGCTTTGGAGAATCTCGGTAGTGGCATTGCCAAACAGGATCTCGGAGGCTTTTACGGCAAAATCATAATCGGCACGGCTATGAACAAAACAAGTGAGTTCTTCGGCTAGTTTCTTTTGCAAAGCACGCTCATGGGGTGCTGCTTCCTGTTGTTGCAAGAGGGTTTCAATCTCTTCAATTGAAAGAAGGGTAAAGATCTTGATCCATTTTTTGGCGTCCTCGTCACTGGCGTTTAACCAGAACTGATAGAATTGGTAGGGGCTGGTCTTCTTGGGATCCAGCCAAACATTGCCTTTTTCGGTTTTACCAAATTTGCCACCATCGGCCTTTGTAATAAGGGGGCAGGTAAAGGCAAAAGCTTCGCCACCGGCTTTTCTTCTGATTAATTCGGTACCAGTAACAATATTGCCCCATTGGTCAGAACCACCCATCTGTAGTTTGCAATTGCGGTTCTGATAGAGCCAGTAAAAATCATAGCCCTGCACCAATTGGTAGGTGAACTCAGTAAAACTCATCCCTGTTTCGCCTTCCAGACGCTTTTTTACGCTGTCTTTAGACATCATATAGTTTACCGTAATATGCTTACCTACGTCGCGGATAAAATGCAGAAAGCTAAAGTCTTTGAACCAGTCATAGTTGTTAACCATAACGGCGGCATTGGGTTTGTCTGAGTTAAAATCCAAGAATTTGCTTAATTGTTTGCGCACGCCTTCTTGGTTAAACTGCAGGATTTCTTCGCTCAAAAGGTTTCTTTCCTCGCTTTTGCCACTGGGGTCACCCACCATTCCGGTAGCGCCGCCTACTAGGGCATAGGGTTTATGCCCCGCTTTTTGAAGATGTACAAGAAGTAAAATTGGAACCAGGCTACCAATATGTAGACTGTCTGATGTAGGGTCAAAACCAATATAACCAGAAACCATTTCCTTTTCCAGTAATTCCTTTGTTCCGGGCATGATATCTTGAATCATTCCCCTCCATTGTAAATCTTCAATCAAATGCATCTTCTGACAATTTGCGCAAAAGTAATTAGTTCTCTTGGTTGACTATTGAAATTTAATGGGCTAAAGCCGATATTTTTGTCAGATGAATGAAAACTTGCAAAAAGTGGGGGATGGTACCCGGGTGCTGAATTTTATTGTAGACGGATTTCTGGTCTTTCTATTAGCCATGGGAGGCTTCCAATTTTGGAAATTCTACGTGATCAACTGGCATTTTAAACCCATTAATTTTTGGTGGTTTTTTGCTGGCGCGATGTTTATTTACTATTTTCTATTTGAATTTATACTTTATAAAACACCAGGTAAGTATTTAACAGTCAGTAAAGTAGTGAATTTAAAAGGAGCAAAACCTAGTTTTGGAGCCATCTTAATTAGGAGTCTGAGTAGGCTGGTAATTGTGGATTTTTTATTCAATGCTTTTTTGGGAGTGCCACTTCATGATTACATCAGCGGCACCAGGGTGGTAGAAAGTTGAGGATTAGATTCCTGAAATCGCAACAAACCCAAAGCGTGCTTGTTCTACATTTGCGTTCTTCTAGCTTTTAAACATTCTTATGGCAAAAATTGGCATCAATATAGCAACAGGATCACTGCAGCAGGCAGAAATGATTGTAGGTATAGACCTTGGCACCACCAATAGTTTGGTGGCCATTATTCACCCAGAGACCAAACAACCGGTGGCCCTGAGGGAATTCAATACCAGTAGTTTGGTGCCGAGTATTGTGCATTTTGACGAGTTTGGCAACCCTACCGTGGGTGAGACAGCAAGACAATTTTTAGAAGTAGATCCACAGCATACCATCTTCAGTGCCAAGCGATTAATGGGGAAGAGTTACAAAGATATTCAAGAGAATGCGGGCTATTTTGCCTACAAAGTGATTGATGATAATACGGAGAGTCTGGTAAAAGTGCAGGTAGGTGATCAGTTCTTTTCACCCATTGAACTATCCTCCTTTATACTTAAAGAGCTCAAGCAAAGGGCCGAGCATATTTTGAAAACCCCGGTTACCAAGGCGGTGATTACCGTTCCGGCTTATTTTAATGACGCTCAGCGTCAAGCTACCCGTGACGCGGGTAAATTGGCTGGATTAGACGTAATGCGTATAGTGAATGAGCCAACTGCTGCTAGTTTGGCTTATGGATTGGGTTTAAAAGCAGATCAGGAAGCTACTATTGCGGTGTATGATTTGGGTGGTGGAACTTTTGACGTATCTATATTGCAGATCAGTAACGGCATATTTGAAGTGCTCAGCACCAATGGGGATACTTATTTGGGTGGGGATGATTTGGATAGAGCCATTATGCAGTTTTGGATGCAGGCTGGTGGTATTACCATGGAAGACCTGAAGCAACACCAGACTTTGGCGCAGGGTTTAAGACTTAAGGCAGAAGAAGCCAAAAAGCATTTGAGTAGCCATGATAGGTTCTCCACAGATTGGAACGGAGAGGTTTTGAGCATTACCAAAGCAGAATTTGAAGGCTTGATTGCCCCATTGATAGCCAAAACCATTAATTGTTGCACCCGCGCTTTGGCTGATGCCAAGCTCACTGCTGATAAAATTGACACCGTTGTCATGGTGGGAGGTAGTACCCGCGTTCCGGCCGTAAAAGCGGCCGTAAGTGCCTTTTTTGGCAAGCCAGTGAATGATTCGGTGAACCCTGATGAAGTAGTGGCCCTTGGCGCCGCTATTCAGGCCGATATCTTGGCTGGCAATAACAAAGACTTCTTACTCTTAGATATTACGCCTCTCAGTTTAGGAATTGAAACCATGGGAGGGTTGATGGATGTATTGGTGCCTAGAAATGCCAAGATCCCCACATCGGTGGGAAGGCAGTACACCACCCATGTGGATGGGCAGGGAAGTATGCGTATCTCGGTGTATCAGGGCGAGCGTGATCTAGTAAAGGATAACCGTAAGTTGGCCGAGTTTAACCTGACCGGAATTCCGGGAATGCCGGCCGGATTACCCAAAGTGGAAGTTCAATTTTTAATTGATGCAGATGGCATTTTAATAGTGAAAGCCAAAGAGTTACGTAGTGGAGTGGAGCAGAGTATTGAGGTGAAACCCCAGTTTGGTTTAACTGATGCAGAAGTAGAACAAATGCTGCTTGATAGCTTAACCAATGCCAAGCAAGACATGGTAACCAGGGCCTTGGTAGAAGCCAGAACAGAGGGCGAACAGATCTTGGCAGTGACTGAGAAGTTTATTGGTAAGAATCAGGCTCAATTAACTCAGGCAGAATTGATTGATACAGCAGCTGCCATGCAGGCCCTTCAATTAGCTTTGACAATGGAAGACAAAAACCTGATTCAGAGTAAGATAGAAGAGTTAAATGAAATTTCACGTCCATTCGCTGAACGCGCTATGGACCAGGCGGTGAGTGGTGCTTTAAAAGGAAAATCTATCTAGTCTTTGAGTTGCATCCAACGCTGAACGTATTTGCCAAGGATGTCAAATTCTATGTTTACAATGCTGCCTTCCTTTACAGCTTGAATGCTGGTATGTTCATAGGTATATGGAATAATGGCTACGCTAAAGCGATTGTTTGCTACAGCAAAACAGGTTAGGCTGGTACCATTCACGGCTATACTTCCCTTTTCAATGACCAAGTGTCCAAAGCCATTGGGGAATTCAAACTGGTATTCCCAACTGCCGTTTAAGGTTTTAAAAGAGGTACAGGTGGCTGTACAGTCTACATGCCCCTGAACAATATGGCCGTCCAATCTTCCATTCATTACCATACAGCGTTCTAGGTTCAGGATCTGACCCTCTTGCCAAGTACCCAAACTGGTTTTTTTTAGTGTTTCTTCAATGGCCGTAACCTTATGGCTGCCGTTTACTATGGCTTCCACGGTTAAGCAAACCCCGTTATGACTCAGACTCTGGTCTATTTTTAATTCATGAGAAAGGGGAGAAGCTACCCAAAAGCTGGTATTGGTCCCGTTTTTCTCTATAGACTGAATGGTTCCTATTTGTTCTATAATGCCTGTAAACATGCTGCAATTTACCAATAAGGCCGATATTTTTTTTATTTGATGCTATTTGATTTGGAATTTTAAACACAAATGCTATCTTTGCGCTCCTAAAAACGCCTGAGGAGGTATATATTTATGTTAATCATTGACTCAAAAGACTGCGAAAACATTGACAAAGCGCTGAAGAAGTACAAGAAGAAATTCGAAAAATCTAAAGCCTTATTGCAACTTAGAGAGCGTCAAGCTTTCACCAAACCATCTGTAGTTCGTCGTGGCCAGATTCTGAAAGCCATCTACAAGCAGCAGATTGCTAGCGGTAAGATAGAAGGATAATTTTCCATCACCACAATATTATAGAGTAGTCTAAGGTTATATCTTTAGACTACTTTTTTATGCCCGTAAGTGACTATTCCCAGTTAAATGCCTTTCTGGACTATCTCCAGTTTGAGAAACGCTATTCGCGGCATACCATCATTGCTTATCAAGGAGACTTGGAGCATTTCTACAAATACATCACCGAACAATTTGACCAACCAGCTTTAGAACTGATTACGGCAGGCATGGTCAAGACCTGGTTGGCTAGCATCAAAGAATATGATGAACTAGCGTCTAAATCCATCAACCGAAAAATATCGGCCCTCAAGTCTTATTTCAAATACCAAATGCGATTGGGGTTACTAAAACAGAGTCCCATGTCTACGGTAGTATCGCCGAAGGCAAAAAAAAGGTTACCAGTGTTTGTGGCGGAACAGGATATGGATACCCTATTTGCCGCTGTGGAATTTCCAGATGATTGGAATGGGAGAACTCAGCGTCTGGTGATGCAACTCTTCTACCAAACCGGGATGCGCTTGAGTGAATTAATCCAATTAAAGCAAAGCCAATTAGATCCTAGCTCTAAACAAATAAAGGTGTTGGGTAAGGGAAATAAAGAGCGGATCATTCCCGTAGAAGGAGATTTGCTAGAAGCATTGGCTGCTTACATTCAAGATAAGCCCAAACAGTTGGCGGGTCCAGTCTATGTGTTTACCACAGAAAAGGGGAGGCCCCTGCAACCAAGAACCGTCTATGCTTTTGTAAAAAAATATTTGGCCATGGTTACTACCGTGCAGAAAAAAAGTCCCCATATTCTAAGACATAGTTTTGCCACCCATTTAATGAACCATGGGGCAGACTTAAATGCCGTAAAGGAATTATTGGGGCATAGCAGTCTAGCAGCTACCCAGGTCTATACCCATAATAGCATTGAAAAATTGAAGGATACGTTTAACAAAGCCCATCCCAAGGCTTAAGCAAGTGGCCAAAATAAATAGCCTGTTAAAACTTAAAAAAAACAGCTTTGATCCTATTTTTTTTGTGCATTATGTGTTAACTTGTTATCAGTTGAAACACCGGAACCCCTTCCGGAAATAAGTTCTTTCAAATATTTTATTTCTTAACCGTTTAAACGTGAGTTGTTATGAACGTTAACATTCAGACCGTGCACTTTGATGCAGATGACAAATTGGTGGAGTATGTAACCAAGAAAATTGAAAAGCTGAACACGTTTCACGATCAGATCCTAAAAGTGGACCTGTTTTTGAAATTGGACAACGTAGTACATTCTATCAAAGACAAAGTAGTTGAGATCAAAGTTCATGTGCCCAAGCACGATTTCTTTGTAAAAGCTTCTTCTAAATCATTTGAAGAATCTTTTGATAATGCCATGGATTCCTTGATTTCACAGATAAAAAGGAAAAAAGATAAACTTGCCGCTTAAAAAATTGAACAGCCCTGAAAGAGATTTCGGGGCTTTTTTTTGCCATTTACCCCCATCTTTTTAGACCTGTTGAAAACTGTTTTAAAATTTTTGCTTCAAAATTTTGCTGAATAAAGTTTTCCATTACCTTTGCCATCCCAAAAAAAGGGATAGTTCTTTATTTTTTGCCGAAGTAGCTCAGTTGGTAGAGCAGCTGATTTGTAATCAGCAGGTCGCGGGTTCGAGTCCCATCTTCGGCTCAAGAAATCTTGTTAAGTTTTGTTTTAGAAGTGAAACTAGTTTTTTCTTCCATAGCAACTACTTAACTTCGCGTTTCTCAAATGGGGGCAGATGGCCGAGTGGTTAAAGGCGACAGACTGTAAATCTGTTCACTCACGTGTACGTAGGTTCGAACCCTACTCTGCCCACAAGGATGCTGAAAATTCGTTTTCAGCATCCATTAGTTCTTTACAGACAACAATCAACTACCGAAAGGAAATTGGTTGAAGGGTAAAAGCGGAAGTAGCTCAATTGGTAGAGCGATAGCCTTCCAAGCTATAGGTCGCGAGTTCGACCCTCGTCTTCCGCTCTTTAAGACCGTTGCTAGTGAATGATTTTTCAAACACTAGCAATAGTCAAGCCTTTGTAGCTCAGGGGTAGAGCACTTCCTTGGTAGGGAAGAGGTCGCGAGTTCGATTCTCGCCAACGGCTCAGGTTTGTAAGTGGATGCCAGTGAGCGGCAAATGAGTGAAAGGGTATCCAAACAAACAGCAAAAAATGCTGAGCCTTAAAAGGTAAAGCGCTTAATAAATGTAACCGGGTCTAAAAGCCCTAATTTTTAAAAAACACAACTAAAAACCGATAAAAATGGCAAAAGAGACCTTCAAGAGGGAAAAACCTCACGTAAACGTAGGTACCATTGGTCACGTTGACCATGGTAAAACTACTTTAACTGCAGCTATCACCATGATCCTCGCTAAAAAGGGTATGGGTAACGTTGCAAAGAACTATGACGAAATCGATGGCGCACCCGAAGAAAGGGAGCGTGGTATCACTATCAATACTGCTCACGTTGAGTATCAAACTGCTAACCGTCACTATGCGCACGTTGACTGTCCAGGTCACGCCGACTATGTGAAGAACATGATTACCGGTGCTGCCCAAATGGACGGTGCTATCTTGGTAGTTGCTGCAACAGACGGTCCTATGCCACAAACCAAAGAGCACATCTTGTTGGCTCGTCAGGTAGGTGTACCTCGTATTGTTGTTTTCATGAACAAAGTTGACTTAGTTGACGATCCTGAATTGTTAGAACTAGTTGAAATGGAAGTTCGTGAATTGTTAACTTCATACGGTTTTGACGGAGATAACACTCCAATCATCCAAGGTTCTGCAACTGGTGGTTTAGCCGGCGAAGAAAAATGGGTTGCTAAGATTGAAGAATTGATGGAAGCTGTAGATAGCTATATTCCATTGCCTCCTCGTCCAGTTGATATGCCATTCTTGATGAGCGTTGAAGACGTGTTCTCTATCACTGGTCGTGGTACTGTTGCTACTGGCCGTATTGAAAGAGGTCGTATCAAAGTTGGTGAACCAATTGAGATTGTAGGTTTAATGGAAGCTCCATTGACTTCAACTTGTACTGGTGTTGAAATGTTCAAGAAATTGTTGGATGAAGGTGAAGCTGGAGATAATGCAGGTTTGTTGTTACGTGGTATTGAAAAGAGCCAAATCCGTCGTGGTATGGTACTTTGCAAACCAGGTTCAATTACTCCACACACTGAATTCAAAGGTGAAGTATACGTATTGAGCAAAGAAGAAGGTGGACGCCACACTCCATTCTTTAACAAGTATCGTCCTCAGTTCTATTTCAGAACTACAGACGTAACTGGTGAGTGTTCATTACCTGAAGGAACTGAAATGGTTATGCCTGGTGATAACATCGGTTTAACTGTTAAGTTGATCCAACCAATCGCAATGGAAAAAGGTTTGAAATTTGCGATCCGTGAAGGTGGCCGTACCGTAGGTGCTGGTCAGGTGACTGAAATTTTAAAATAAGCTTTAAGCTACGGCTTTTAGCTTTTAAGCAGATATTTACTATATTTGCGATACCACTAAAAGCTGTCTTGATTTATTCAGGATAGCTTTTAGTTTTCTACGGGCATGGTGCAACGGTAGCATGCAGGTCTCCAAAACCTTTGATCTGGGTTCGAATCCTAGTGCCCGTGCAACTGAATTTGAAGCGGTTCTTCAAAACAAACAAGAAAACATGAATAAAATCACCACCTATTTCAAAGAAAGTTACCGCGAACTGTTGGAGAAAGTAACCTGGCCTACTTGGATTCAATTGCAACAAAGTACTGTGATTGTATTGGTAGCTACAGTTATCATCACCGCGATGGTTTGGGTGATGGATTTTTCCAGCAACCAATTGCTTAAATTGATTTATTCATTATTCAAGTAACCAATCATGGAAGCAGTTGAAACAGTAGATACACAATCCAATCCAGCAGGTCCATTACCAGAAACAAAATGGTATGTACTTAGGGTGGTTAGTGGAAAGGAAAGAAAGGTGAAAGAATATCTGGATAAGGATTTAGTTCGCAATGGCTGGACCGAAACCATTAAGCAGATTTTTCTTCCAATGGAGAAAGTATATAAAGTGCAGAACGGTAAAAAAGTGATGCGTGAAAAAAACTACTTCCCTGGTTATGTGATGATGGAAGTGTTGGATGGTAAACTGAGCGATGATATTGTACAGCATATCAGCAATATCAGCAACGTAATGCACTTCTTAACTGACGGTAAAGGCTCTAAAGGAAATATTATCTCTTTACGCAAATCTGAAGTAAATAAGATGTTGGGTAAAGTGGATGAGATGAACGATATGGGTGTTACTATGAGTGAACCATTCATTGTAGGTGAAACCATCAAAATTATTGAAGGTCCATTTAATGACTTTAACGGAGTAATTGAAGACGTGAATGACGAGAAGAAGAAATTGAAAGTGACGGTTAAAATCTTTGGTAGGTCTACACCAGTAGAGTTAAACTACATGCAGGTAGAGAAATTATCATAAAAACGTCATTTATTATTATATAAAGCCATTTCGAGTTTTTCGAAGTGGCTTTTTTAATTTTTTTTTAATACCTTTAAAAAACAGTATATCAATTTACTGTAACCCACTAATTCCTGTATTTAGCTTATGCGCGTAGCCCACCTGATTGTTACTTACACAGATCCGCTTCAAACCGAACGGATGATCAGACGGATGCAGCATCCCAATTTTGATTTTTATATACATCTTGACGCTAAGTTTCCAATTGCAAGTCATCAGTTTTTAACCAAAATGCCCAATGTTTTTCTGATTAAGGATAGAATTGATGTGCATTGGGCAGGATTTAGTACCATTCAAGCCATTTTGAATTCCGGAAAGGAGATTTTGTCTTCTGGAAAGAAATATGATTTTATTTCTTTGATGAGTGGGCAAGACTATCCCATTAAAACACCGGAACAAATGTTGGCTTTCTATGAAGCCAGAAAAGGGAAATTATTATTAAAGTACAAAGCATTTGAAGGTGAATGGGAAGAGGGTATGTTGCGCGTGAATCGCTACCATATGTCAGATTTCAAATTCAGGGGACAATACGCCATTGAAAGATTATTGAATAGATTATTTCCAAAAAGAAGAATGCCAGAAGGAATTAAATTTTATGGCAGTTCTATGTTTTGGGCCATTTCTATGGAGGCTTTACGCTATGTGCAGGAAACCATTGAATATAATCAAACCATGAAACGATTTTTTAAATTTTCATGGGCTGCCGATGAATTCTTGTTTCAAACGGTCATATTGAACTCCCATTTAGCAGATCAGGTTGTCAACGAAAATTGTCATTATTATATACATCCTCCCATGACACCCAATCCCAAAACATTAAACTTGGAGGATTTTGATGATGTAATGGCTTCAGATAGAATTTTTGCTCGTAAATTCAAAATGTCTACTGATCCAGAACTGCTAGATAAGATTGACGCAGCTATTGATAATCAGACAAACTAAACCCCTTAAAATAGTTGAATGGCTTATTTGATAAACCTGGTCAATTTTAAAGACAGTAGAGGTAACTTAACAGTGTTAGATAATACGGAAGAATTGCTTCCTTTCAAGATTAAAAGGGTTTTTTACATATATGGTGTTGACGAGTCTATTAGGGGAGGTCACCGTCATAAAGAAACCATTCAAGCGGCCATTTGTATCAAGGGCAGTTGTGTAGTCACTAATGACGATGGTCAAAAACATGAATCTTTTGTACTCAATGATCCATCACAGTGTTTGATATTAGAAACCAAGGATTGGCACCAAATGCATGATTTTACACCTGATGCTATTTTATTGGTATTTGCTTCTACTTATTTTGACGAATCGGATTATATCTTTGACCCCTATCCTTCAAGATCATGATTCCATATGACCAACTGTTTAAAGTAAATTTGCCTTATCAAGCAAATTTTGAACAGGCATTCCGGGATTTTCTGGGAAAAGGTTGGTACATTATGGGAGAGGGTTTAAAGCAATTTGAATCTGAGTTTGCAAATTACCATGGCAGTAAAAATGCCATCGGCGTAGCCAATGGATTAGATGCTTTAATTCTTGCCATTAAAGTGTTGCATCTACCTGTTGGTTCTGAAATCATTGTCCCCTCAAACACTTATATAGCTTCTATTCTAGCCATTATTCATGCTGGACATACGCCAGTATTGGTAGAGCCTAATATTCATACTTATAATATTGATCCTGTTTTAATAGAAGCGGCTATTACTCCTGCCACAAAAGCCATATTGGTGGTTCATTTGTATGGGAAGTGCTGTGATATGGATGCTATTAACCAGATTGCTCAAAAGCATGGTTTGGCTGTAATAGAGGACTGTGCACAAGCACATGATGCCAGATACAAAGGCAGGTTGGCTGGAACTTTGGGAGATTTGTCTGGGTTTAGTTTTTATCCCAGTAAGAATTTAGGCGCCTTGGGCGATGCAGGTGCTATTTTAACCAATCAGGACGCTTATGCTACGGCCCTTAGAAGTATGAGAAACTATGGGTCCCATCAAAAATACCAGAATGATCAAGTAGGATTCAATAGTCGTTTAGACGAATTACAAGCCATTTTCCTATCTGTAAAATTGCCCTTTCTTGCTTCTATCACGACTCACAAAAGGAGCTTGGCAAAATTGTATCTGGCGCATCTTAAATCGGATTTCATACTGCCAGTAGTGGAAGAGGGGTATGAAGACGTTTACCATATTTTCAACATTCGCCATCCCCGCAGGGATGCCCTAAAAGCCTATTTGTTGGAAAATGGGGTAGGCACTGAGATTCATTATCCAATTGCTCCAAATCACCAAAAAGCCTTGGCTCCATGGTTGGAGGGTGTATCATTTCCTATTTCAGAGGAGATTCATGCCACTACTTTGAGCCTTCCTTGCTCTAGTTGTCATGAGCCAGACAATATTTATAGGGTAATTGAATTAATGAATGCCTTTTAAATTTGGATTTTTCCAATTATTCCTTACCTTTGCCGCCCCAAAAGTTCTTTTTAGGAAGAATGATTGACTTTGGGAGTGTTGCTAAAAAGCAGCACGATATCACCAATAAAATCTAAAAAATGGCAAAAGAAATCTCAGGCTACGTAAAGTTGCAGGTGAAAGGCGGAGCCGCCAACCCAGCACCTCCAGTAGGTCCAGCCCTTGGTTCAAAGGGTGTTAACATCATGGAGTTCTGTAAGCAGTTTAATGCTAGAACTCAAGACAAAATGGGCAAAGTTGTTCCCGTTTTGATTACAGTATACACAGACAAGTCTTTTGACTTTGTTATCAAAACAGCTCCAGCAGCAGTTCAGGTAATGGAAGCAGCTAAGATTCAGAAAGGATCTAAAGAAAGCAATCGTGTTAAGGTTGGTAAAGTAACTTGGGAACAAGTTGAAGCCATTGCCAAAGACAAGATGAGCGATCTGAATGCTTTTACCTTGCATAGCGCCATGAACATGGTAGCTGGAACTGCCCGCTCTATGGGTGTTACTGTTGAAGGTAAAGCCCCTTGGGAAAATTAATTATTCACCTTAAATCATTTAGAAAATGTCACTTACTAAAAAAAGAAAAGTAGCAGTAACTAAGGTGGATAAAAACAAAATTTATTCCCTTAAAGAAGCAGCTAACCTTGTAAAAGAAATTAATTGCACCAAATTTGATAGTTCTGTAGACTTGCACATTCGCTTGGGAGTTGATCCTAAGAAAGCTGATCAGCAGGTTCGTGGAACAGTATCTCTTCCTCACGGTACTGGTAAAACCAAGCGCGTATTGGTTTTGTGCACACCGGATAAAGAAGCCGCTGCTAACGAAGCAGGTGCTGATTTTGTAGGTCTAGATGAGTTCATCCAAAAAATTGAAAGTGGTTGGGTAGACGTTGACGTGATCATTGCAACTCCTGCAGTTATGCCAAAAATTGGTAAACTAGGTAAAGTATTAGGACCACGTAACTTGATGCCAAACCCCAAAACTGGTACTGTAACTAATGATGTTGCAGCTGCAGTTAATGAGGTGAAAGGTGGTAAGATTGCTTTTAAAGTTGATAAGACTGGTATTGTTCACGCATCTATTGGTCGTATCTCTTTTGCTCCTGAAAAGATTACAGAGAACAGCACTGAGCTGATCAACGCTATCTTGAAGTTGAAGCCTTCTTCTTCTAAAGGTACCTACCTGAAAGCAGTAAGCATGGCTAGCACCATGAGTCCTGGTATCACATTGGACACCAAATCATTAATCAACTAATCCTGGTGATCGTTCCCGGTAAAACGGGATTGAAATGACCCGGGTTGTAAAAAAAATTAGTTATGAACAAAGACCAAAAAAATGAGGTGATTGAACTCTTGAAAGAGAAGTTCACACAATACAATAACTTTTATATCACTGATACAGAAGCATTGACTGTAGCACAGGTTTCTAACTTGCGCAGAACATGTTTTGACAAGCAGGTTGAAATGAAAGTGGCCAAGAATACTTTGATCCGTAAGGCTCTGGAATCATTGGATGCTGAAAAATATGCAGGTGTATATGATTCATTGCACAATGTTACCGCTTTGATGTTCTCTGAGAACCCCAAAGAACCAGCTTTGATTATCTCTTCTTTCCGTAAAGGAAGCAATACTGAAAAACCAGTATTGAAAGCAGCATTTATCAACGGTGATATTTACACTGGTAACGATAATCTGAAAGCACTTACTCAAATCAAGTCTAAGAATGAATTGATTGGTGAAGTAATTGGATTGTTGCAATCTCCAGCAAAACGCGTTATTGCGGCTTTGTTGAACCACCACGAGCAAAAAGCAGCAGGAACTGTAGCCGATGCAGTTGTTGAAGCAGCCGTTGAGGCAGTAGCTGTTGAAGCTGCTCCTGAAGCGCCAAGTGCAGAAGCTCCTGCAGCAGAAGCATAAAGAAACCGGGTAACCGGAATCAAGATATCCCAGGCCTGAGGGAAAATAAAGGCAGAATTTTTTTAAACCATCCGCCGGATCCCGAAAGACGGGACATGAAGTCGGAAAAAATTTACACAAAATGGCAGACATTAAAGCATTAGCAGAATCTCTAGTTAACCTGACAGTTAAAGAAGTTCAGGAATTAGCAGACGTATTGAAAGCAGATTACGGTATTGAACCAGCTGCAGCAGCAGTTGTAGTAGCAGCAGGTGGCGGTGACGCAGCAGCAGCAGTTGAAGAGAAAACCTCTTTTGACGTTGTGTTGGTTAGCGGCGGTGCTAGCAAATTGACCGTAGTTAAAATTGTTAAAGAATTGACTGGCTTGGGCTTGAAAGAAGCTAAAGACCTAGTTGACGGCGCTCCTAAAGCAGTTAAAGAAGGTGTTTCTAAAGCAGAAGCTGAAGAAATTGCTGGTAAACTGAAAGATGCTGGCGCTGAAGTAGAAGTTAAGTAATTAACCTACTTCCATAAAATTGAACCAACAGGACCTCCTGTTGGTTTTTTTTTGCCCAAAAGGGCTAAAAAATTTGTTTTTTTATTGTTCTACTAATTGCTTAGTTTTGCCATCCTTTATTTTGGGCATTTTAGCGGGTGGACATTTTTATCATTTGTTTGAATGGTAGATGCGCCGATTGTACGTTAAGAGAAGCACTTAGTTCTCCCCAAAATTTTACGTACTAAAACCGGTTTTACACAAATATGTCTACAACTACATTGAACAACAGGGTCGGCTTCGGTAAAACTAAACACTTGGCTGATGCCCCAGACCTACTCGACATTCAGTTAGAATCTTTCAGAGAGTTTTTTCAGTTAGAAACAACGCCCGACAAACGTAACGTGGAAGGCTTGTTCCGTGTGTTTAAGGAAAATTTTCCTATTACAGACACGCGTAACATTTTCGTACTGGAGTTCCTGGATTATTTTATTGATCCCCCACGCTACACTATTGAAGAGTGTATGGAACGTGGTTTAACTTATGCGGTGCCTTTGAAGGCCAAACTGCGCTTGAGTTGTAATGACGAAGAGCACGTTGACTTCCAAACCATTGTACAAGACGTGTTTTTGGGAAATATCCCATACATGACTCCTAGAGGAACCTTTGTAATTAACGGAGCTGAGCGCGTAGTTGTATCACAGCTACACCGTTCACCAGGTGTATTCTTTGGTCAGTCTGTTCACCCGAACGGAACCAAAATTTACTCTGCAAGGGTAATTCCTTTCAAAGGAGCTTGGATGGAGTTTGCCACAGACATCAACAACGTGATGTACGCTTATATTGATCGTAAGAAGAAGTTTCCTGTAACTACTTTGTTGCGTTCTATTGGTTATGAAACAGACAAGGACATTTTGGAATTGTTTGGCATGGCCGATGAAGTAAAAGCAGACAAAAAATCACTTGCTAACCAGGTGGGTAAAAAATTAGCTGCTCGTGTTCTTAGAACTTGGGTAGAAGATTTTGTGGATGAAGACACTGGTGAAGTTGTGAGCATTGAGCGTAATGAAATTGTGATGGAGCGCGACACCGTGCTGGATGAAGAAGCCATTGCTACCATTATTGAAATGGAAGTGAAGAGCGTATTTATTCAGAAAGAAGACGTTGGAGGCGACTATGCCATCATTTACAATACATTGAACAAGGATACGTCTAACAGTGAATTAGAAGCGGTTCAGCATATCTATCGCCAATTGCGTGGTGCTGATGCTCCAGATAATGAAACTGCTCGTGGTATCATTGACAAATTGTTCTTCTCTGACAAACGTTATGATTTAGGAGAAGTTGGTCGTTATAAGATCAACCGCAAACTAGGTCTTGACTATCCATTAGAAAAGAAAGTATTAACCAAGCCAGATATCATTGAGATCATTAAGTACCTAGTACGTTTGACCAATGGTAAGGCTGAGATTGATGATATTGATCACTTAAGCAACCGTAGGGTTAGAACAGTAGGTGAGCAATTATACGCCCAATTTGGTGTGGGTCTGGCTCGTATGGCTAGAACCATCAGAGAGCGTATGAACGTGAGGGATAACGAGGTGTTTACACCAGTTGATTTGATCAACGCACGTACCCTTTCTTCTGTTATCAACTCTTTCTTTGGTACATCTCAGTTGTCTCAGTTCTTAGACCAAACCAATCCATTGAGTGAGATCACGCACAAGCGTAGGATCTCCGCACTTGGACCAGGAGGTTTGAGTAGAGAGCGCGCTGGATTTGAGGTTCGTGACGTACACTATTCTCACTACGGTAGGTTGTGTACTATTGAAACTCCTGAAGGACCAAACATTGGTTTGATTTCTACCCTTTGCGTACACGCTGCTATCAACGATATGGGCTTTATTGAAACCCCTTACCGTAAAGTAGAAGACGGAAAAGTAAACATGAACACGCTTACTTTCTTGAGTGCTGAAGAAGAAGATAGTGCTAAAATTGCCCAGAGTAATTCTCCATTGAATGACAAGGGTGGTTTTGCAGAAGATAAAGTAGTTTCTCGTCAAACTGGAGACTTCCCCATTTTGGACAAGGAAGAAGTGGAATTTATGGACGTAGCTCCTAACCAAATTGTTGGTTTGAGTGCTTCTCTGATTCCTTTCTTGGAGCACGATGATGCCAACCGTGCCTTGATGGGATCAAACATGCAACGTCAGGCTGTTCCTTTGATTCGTTTAGAAGCTCCAATTGTGGGTACTGGACTAGAAGGAAAAGCTGCTCGTGATGCTAGGATTCAAATCCACGCTGAAGGAAATGGTGTTGTTGAGTTTGTAGACGCTAACCATATTCATGTTCGCTACGATAGAAATGACCTTGATCGTTTGGTAAGCTTTAATGATGACTTGCAAGTGTATACACTAACCAAGTTCATGAAGACCAACCAAGCAACTTGTATCAATCTTCGCCCTGCTGTGAAGAAAGGTCAGCAAGTTAAAAAAGGTGATTTCTTAACAGAAGGATACGCTACACAAAATGGTGAATTGGCCTTGGGTAGAAACTTACAAGTGGCGTTCATGCCATGGAAAGGTTACAACTTTGAGGATGCCATTGTAATCTCTGAAAAAGTAGTTCGCGAAGACTTGTTTACTTCTGTTCACATTGAAGAATATGAATTAGAAGTTCGTGATACCAAATTGGGTGAAGAAGAATTGACTCCAGATATTCCTAACGTATCAGAAGATGCTACTAAGGATTTGGACGAGAACGGAATTATCCGCATTGGTGCTACTATTAAGGAAGGCGATATCTTAATTGGTAAGATTACTCCTAAAGGTGAATCTGATCCTACACCAGAAGAAAAATTATTGCGTGCCATCTTTGGAGACAAAGCCGGTGATGCAAAAGATGCTTCTTTGAAAGCTCCAAACGGAACTGAAGGTGTGGTGATTGATAAGAAACTTTTCCAACGTGCTAAGAAAGATAAGAACGGTAAGATTCGTGAAAAAGCACAGTTAGAAAAAGTAGAAAAAGTTCACCAACAGAATGTTGAAACCATTAAAGAATTGTTGTTAGACAAATTGCAAACCCTGTTGAAAGACAAGGCTAGCACAGGTGTAAGCAACAACTTTGGTGAAATGCTGATTGGCAAAGGCGCAAAGTTCAATCAAAAGAACTTGAGCACTATTGATTACCAAAACGTAAATCCTTTGGGATGGACTGGTGATGCCAAAACAGATGATCAAATCAACACTTTGTTGCACAACTATAGCATTAAGTTCAACGAAGAATTGGGTAGATACAAACGTGAAAAATTCAATATCAGCATTGGTGATGAATTACCTGCAGGTGTATTGAAACTGGCTAAAGTATACCTAGCTGTTAAGCGTAAGCTGAAAGTAGGGGATAAGATGGCGGGTAGACACGGTAACAAAGGTATCGTTGCAAAAATTGTACGTGCTGAAGACTTACCATTCATGGAAGACGGAACACCAGTGGATATTGTATTGAATCCACTAGGGGTACCTTCCAGGATGAACTTGGGTCAGATCTATGAAACCATTCTTGGATGGACTGGTAAAAAATTGGGTGTCAAATTTGCTACGCCAATTTTTGATGGTGCGTCTACTACACAGATTGAAGAATATTGTGTTGAAGCAGGTATTCCTAGAAATGGTCATACTTATCTATACGATGGTGAAACTGGAGAGCGTTTCCATCAGAAAGCTACTGTGGGTGTAATCTATATGATCAAACTACACCACATGGTTGATGATAAAATGCACGCTCGTTCTATTGGACCATATAGCTTAATTACACAACAACCGTTGGGTGGTAAGGCACAGTTTGGTGGTCAGCGTTTTGGTGAGATGGAGGTTTGGGCACTGGAAGCTTATGGTGCAGCCAATATCTTACAAGAATTGTTAACCCTCAAATCGGATGATATCATTGGCCGTGCTAAAACGTACGAAGCCATTGTGAAGGGAGATAATATCCCACGTCCAGGTGTTCCTGAATCATTCAATGTATTGGTACATGAATTGAGAGGCTTGGGTCTTGACCTTAAGTTTGAATAAATGAATTTGGAAGCTGGATGACGGTAACAACTGTCATCCACTTTTCCATTCTAATTAAACTTAAAATAGACAAACAATCGAATCAACAAATTCGGTTGAAACAACATAAAATAATACAAATTCTCAAACCCGATATGGCAATCAAAAGAGATAACAAACCTAGACCTACTTTTTCACAGATTACTATCAGCCTAGCATCGCCTGATAGCATTCTGGAGAGAAGTTTTGGTGAAGTGTTAAAGCCTGAAACCATCAACTACCGGACTTATAAACCCGAGCGTGATGGCTTGTTTTGTGAAAGGATCTTCGGACCCGTTAAGGACTACGAATGCGCCTGTGGAAAATACAAGCGTATCCGTTACAAGGGTATCGTTTGTGACCGTTGTGGTGTAGAAGTTACTGAAAAGAAAGTGCGTAGAGAACGCATGGGACATATCAAATTGGTTGTTCCTGTTGTTCATATCTGGTACTTCAAAAGCTTACCTAACAAGATTGGTTACCTGTTGGGAATGAGTTCCAAGAAATTGGAAACCATTGTTTACTACGAACGCTATGTAGTAATCCAAGGCGGTATTAAAGAAAACCTGAACATGGGTGATCTTCTTACTGAAGAGGAATACTTAGATATTTTGGACAATTTGCCCAAAGACAACCAATACTTACCTGACGACGATTCTCAAAAATTCGTTGCTAAAATGGGTGCTGAAGCAGTTCACGCTCTTTTAGAAAGAATTGACCTTGATGGTTTGAGTTTCTCTTTGCGTAATGCTGCTGCCACTGAAACTTCTCAACAACGTAAGGCCGATGCCTTAAAGCGTTTGAGCGTGGTTGAATCATTCCGTGATGCAGGTACTCGTATCACCAACCGCCCAGAGTGGATGGTAATGCAATATATTCCAGTTATTCCACCGGAATTACGTCCGTTGGTTCCATTGGATGGTGGCCGTTTTGCCTCTTCTGATTTGAATGACTTATACCGTAGGGTAATTATCCGTAACAACCGTTTAAAGCGTTTGTTAGAGATTAAAGCACCTGAAGTAATCTTACGTAATGAAAAACGTATGTTACAAGAAGCCATTGACTCATTGTTTGATAATAGCCGTAAATCGAATGCTGTAAAAGCAGAAGGTGGACGCGCATTGAAATCTTTGAGCGATGTATTGAAAGGTAAACAAGGACGTTTCCGTCAGAACTTACTTGGTAAACGTGTGGATTATTCTGGACGTTCTGTAATTGTGGTAGGACCTGAATTGAAAATCCACGAGTGCGGATTACCAAAAGACATGGCTGCTGAATTGTTCAAGCCATTTGTTATTAGAAAATTGATTGAAAGAGGTATTGTAAAAACTGTGAAGAGTGCCAAGAAATTGGTAGATCGCAAAGAAGCAGTTGTTTGGGATATCTTAGAAAATATATTGAAAGGCCACCCAATCATGCTAAACCGTGCCCCAACATTGCACCGTTTGAGTATCCAGGCCTTCCAACCAAAATTAGTAGAAGGTAAAGCCATTCAGTTACACCCATTGGTTACTTCTTCTTTCAACGCCGACTTTGATGGTGACCAGATGGCCGTGCACGTGCCTTTGAGCAATGCTGCTATTTTGGAAGCCCAATTGTTGATGTTGTCTTCTCACAACATTTTGAACCCTCAAAATGGTACGCCTATTACCCTACCTTCACAGGACATGGTCTTGGGATTGTATTACATGACCAAGGGTAAGAAAACCATGGACAATGAAGTGATCAAGGGTCAGGGCATGGCTTTCTATAACATGGATGAAGTGGTGATTGCCTACAATGAAAAAGTAGTAGACTTACACGCAAATATTCGTGTGAAAACTTTGGTTCGTGAGCAAGGTAAATTGGTAAACAAATTGATTGAAACAACCGTTGGCCGTTGTCTGTTTAACCAGCATGTTCCAGTGGAAGTTGGGTTTATCAATGCGTTGTTGACTAAGAAGAATCTGCGTGAAATTATTGGAGACATTATCAAAATCACTGACGTTCCAAAAACTGCTAAGTTCTTGGACGATATCAAAACACTTGGATTCCGTATGGCCTTCCGTGGTGGTTTGAGCTTTAGTGTGAATGACTTGATTGTTCCAGATTTGCGTGATGAGTTATTGGACAATGCAAAAACTGAAGTAGAAGAGGTTTGGGAAAACTATAATATGGGTTTAATTACCAATAACGAGCGTTACAACCAAGTTATTGATATCTGGAGCCGTGTGGATACACGTATCACAGAAACCCTAATCCGTGAAATGGCTACCGATAAGCAAGGTTTCAACTCAGTTTACATGATGTTGGATTCCGGAGCCCGTGGTAGTAAAACACAGGTTAAACAGCTGGTAGGTATTCGTGGATTGATGGCCAAACCAAGAAAGAGTGGTAGCTCAGGATCTGAGGTAATTGAAAACCCCATCCTGTCTAACTTTAAAGGTGGTCTGAACGTATTGGATTACTTTATCTCTACCCACGGTGCTCGTAAGGGTCTTGCGGATACAGCCTTGAAAACAGCCGATGCGGGTTACTTGACTCGTAGGTTGGTTGACGTTTCTCAAGACGTTGTTATTGCAGAAGACGATTGCGGTACTTTACGTGGTAATGCAACATCAGCATTGAAAGACAATGAAGACGTAATTGAACCATTAGCGGATAGAATTGAAGGTCGTACTTCTTTACACAATGTTTACCATCCTGTAACAGAAGAACTGATCATCTTAGCTGGTGAAGAAATCTCTCATGACGTTGCCAAGCAAATTGAAGACAGCGGTATTGAAACCGTTGAAATCAGGTCTGTATTGACTTGCGAAGCTAAGCGTGGTGTATGTGTGAAATGTTATGGTAAAAACTTGGCTACTGGATATATTGCTCAACGTGGTGATGCCGTTGGTATCATTGCTGCTCAATCTATTGGTGAGCCTGGTACACAGTTGACCTTGCGTACTTTCCACGTGGGTGGGGTTGCCGGATCTTCAAACATTGAATCTACCTTGAACGCTAAGTTTGATGGTACAATTCAGTTTGATGGTTTGAGAACGGTAGACGCTATTAACAACGAAGGAAATAAAGTGCGCATTGTCATTGGTAGAACCGGTGAGGTTCGTATCATGGATGTGAAGAACGATCGTTTGATGATCACTAATAACGTGCCTTACGGTGCAACACTGAACGTGAAAGACGGTCAGGTTGTTAAGAAAGGAGATACTATCTGTACTTGGGATCCATTCAACAACGTAATCGTTGCTGAAGTAAATGGATCTATTAAGTTCTCTGATGTAATTGACGGTGTTACTTACCGCGATGAAGCTGATGAACAAACAGGTCACAGAGAAAAAGTGGTTATTGAAACCAAAGACAAAACAAAGATCCCAACCATTATTGTAGAAGGCGGCAAAGAAGCCAAACACTATAACTTACCAGTTGGATCACATATTGGTATTGAAGAAGGTGACGACGTTAAAGCAGGTCAGGTATTGGTGAAGATTCCTCGTATCCTAGGTAAGCTTAGAGATATCACGGGAGGTCTTCCACGTGTAACTGAACTCTTTGAAGCACGTAACCCAGGTAACCCTGCCATTGTTTGCGAAATTGATGGTGTGGTTGCATTTGGTAACGTGAAGCGTGGTAACCGTGAAATTATTGTTGAGTCTAGAGACGGAATGGTTAAGAAATACTTGGTTCCATTGACACGCCAGATTTTGGTGCAAGATGGTGACTTTGTAAAAGCTGGTACGCCAATGTCTGATGGTCAAATTGCACCTGCAGATATCCTAGCTATTAAAGGACCATTTGCTGTTCAAGAATACGTTGTAAACGAGATTCAAGAGGTTTACCGTTTACAGGGAGTAAAAATCAATGACAAACACGTGGAAGTAATCGTTCGCCAGATGATGAAGAAGGTGGAGATTGTTGACGCCGGAGATACCAAATTCTTAGAAGAAGATCTGGAAGACAGGTTTGACTTTATTGAAGAGAATGACCGTATCTATGACAAGAAAGTTGTTACAGATGCAGGCGAAAGCAGCAAGTTCAAAGCTGGTCAAATTGTAACTGTACGTGAGTTCAGGGAAGAAAATTCCATCTTGCGTAGAAGTGACAAGAAACTGGTTGAAGTACGTGATGCTAAACCAGCTACTGCTACACCGGTATTGTTAGGTATCACAAAAGCTTCTCTTGGTGTACAAAGCTGGATCTCAGCTGCGTCATTCCAGGAAACAACCAAAGTGTTGAGCCAAGCTGCTATTCAAGGCAAAATGGACAGCATGTTAGGATTAAAAGAAAACGTGATTACCGGTCACTTGATTCCTGCAGGTTCTGGACAAAAAGAGTTCGAGAACATGATTGTAGGTAGCAAAGAAGAATACGAAGTATTGGCCACTACTCGCGAAGCAATGAGCTTTGATGAAGAAGAATAAGCCTTATTTCTGTTAAATCATACCAAGGAAAAGTAGGAAGTGTAAAAACTTCCTACTTTTATTTTGTTTAGAAAGGAATGTCCTTTTAAACAGGTTCAAACAACTTCAAACAGCAGCCATGAAAAATTTTACAACAGGATTAAATATTGCATTAGTACTTGCCGTAGCCGTGCTTTTTTATCTTCAGTTTTCCAACAAAAAATCTTCTGCGGGTTCCAATAGTACCGTTGCAGCAGCGCCGGGTAGTTTTAAAATTGCCTATTTTGAAATGGATTCTATAGAAAACCATTATGACTATTTCAAAGAAGTGCGTAATATTTTGCGTGCCAAGGACCAAGACAATGGAAGACAATTGGGCGAAATGAAAAATACTTTTGTTTCTAAGTACCAAGAGTTGCAGAAGAATGCCCAGTCTATGACACAAGCCGAATTAGCAGCTAAGCAACAGGAATTGGGTCAAATGGAAAAAACATTCCAAAACAAAGAACAAATGCTGAACCAAGAATTGCAAAATGAAAGTTTCAAGCGTTTGCAAGAAGTAAAAAAACGTATTGAAGACTATTTGAAAGAATACAATAAAGACAAGGGTTATGCCTATGTTTTTACTGGTTCTCCAGACTTGATTTACTTAAAAGACACTGCGTATAATATTACGAGTGACCTGATTTTGGGATTAAATGCCCAAGCCAAGAAGAAGTAAGAACTTCAATCATATTTATTATCTTCAAATCCCGTTATTAAAAGCGGGATTTTTTTATGAGTACAAACAGCAGCTTCAAACCTAGCCTTGGTCTTTTTGACGCCACAATGATTGTGGCAGGGGGCATGATTGGTTCCGGAATTTTTATTGTGAGTGCAGATATTACCCGAAATGTGGGTAGTGCAGGTTGGTTAGTAGTAGTCTGGTTGATTACCGGATTTATGACCATTACTGCTGCTGTTAGTTATGGTGAATTAAGTGCCATGTATCCCAAGGCCGGCGGACAATATGTATATTTAAAAGAAGCCTATAATCCATTGGTGGGATTTCTATTTGGTTGGAGTTTCTTTTCCGTAATCCAAACCGCCACTATTGCAGCCGTAGGCGTGGCTTTTAGCCGATTTACAGCTTATTTGATTCCATCCGTAGGTGAAGGTAATATCTTGCTTGATTTGGGCTTTTTAAAGGTTTCTGCGGCGCAGGTATTAGCCATTGCCTTAATTGTCTTTCTTACTTATACCAATACTAGAGGGGTGAAGGGAGGTAAGATAATCCAGTCTACTTTTACGGTAACCAAACTGGTTTCCTTATTTGGTTTAATAGTGTTTGGTTTTCTGTTGTCTAAACAAAGTTTTTGGAATGAAAACTGGGCTACTGGTTTAACCGCTGTTCAAGATCTTGGTGCTAAAGACGCTTCTGGCATTTTACAACCAACGGGATGGCATCCCATTTCTGGTGCGGTATTAATAGGAGCCATCGCGGCTGCAATGGTGGGATCTATTTTTAGTTCTGATTCTTGGAACAATGTCACTTTTATTGCAGGTGAGATCAAAAACCCGCAGCGCAATATTGGACTTAGTTTGTTTCTGGGAACCTTGATTGTTACTTTGATTTATGTAACTGCTAATCTGATGTATTTGCACGTGTTGCCTTTACAACAGATTGCTTATGCAGAAAATGATCGTGTGGCGGTTGTTGCTGCCAATGCCATTTTTGGAAATGCTGGTACCATTGTTATAGCAGTCATGATTATGATATCTACTTTTGGTTGTAATAATGGTTTGATCCTTGCAGGAGCCAGGGTATATTATACCATGGCAAAAGATGGATTATTCTTTAAAAAGACAGGCGAACTAAATAAGAATGCAGTTCCTGAATATGCATTGTGGATCCAGTGTTTTGTAGCTAGTCTGCTTTGCTTGAGTGGTAAATATGGAGACTTACTTACCATGGTTTCTTTTGTAGTGGTGATCTTCTATGTATTAACCATTATTGGCATTTTTATTCTTAGGAAAAAACAGCCAGATACACCAAGACCTTATAAGGCTTTTGGATATCCTATTTTGCCATTGATATATATTATCATGGCTACTATATTCTGCATTGGCTTAGTATGGACATCTCCAACGTATTCTCTTTGGGGTTTGGGTATTACCGCCATAGGAGTACCTTTGTACTATCTGGCAGTAAACAATCAAAAAAGAGCAGCATAACATGTCTCATACAGATATTATCAGTTTATTTGAGGAGTTCAAAAATTTGAAAGTTGCCATCATTGGTGACGTGATGTTGGATACTTATTGGTGGGGAACTACAGATAGAATATCGCCGGAGGCACCAGTGCCGGTTGTAGCTTTGCAAAAATTGGAACATAGGGTTGGTGGTGCAGCAAATGTAGCTTTGAATGCAGCGTCTTTAGGAGCCACAACTAGTATTATTTCTGTGATTGGAGATGATGCAGATGGCAGAAATTTGTGTGCTTTATTAGCATCACATGGCATCAATACTTCCTTGATTTTGACAAGCCCTGATAGGATTACTACCAATAAGACTAGGGTCATGAGTAGGAATCAGCAAATGATGCGATTAGACGCCGAAATTACTACTGATATTAATGCATCAGAAGAGTCCCATTTGTTACACAAAATCAAAGAACAGTTTGAAGCTGAAAAACCTGATGTACTCATTTTTGAAGATTATAACAAAGGAGTTTTAACTGCTACTTGTATTAAAGCAGTAATTGCGCTTTGTAAGGAATATGGTGTGGTGACAACGGTAGATCCTAAGAAAAAGAATTTTCTTGCTTTTGAGGGAGTAGATATTTTCAAACCAAATTTGAAAGAAGTTAAAGAAGGTTTGAATCTAAGTTTGGAACAGGTAGATTTGAACCAAATGCAAATGGTACACCATGCATTACAAAAGCATTTGCACCATAGCATTTCACTGATTACACTTTCAGAAAAAGGGGTGTTTTATCAGGTGGACAATGAAGCCAAAATTATACCTACCCACGTTAGAAATATAGCAGATGTGAGCGGAGCAGGAGATACGGTGATTGCTGTTGCATCAATGGTATTTGCCATTACCAAAAACATGCATTTGGCAGCAGAGATGGCCAATATTGCAGGCGGATTGGTTTGTGAAGAAGTAGGAACAGCGGCTATTAATTTGGACTTGTTATTGAAAGAATCCCAGACAATTTTGGGATAAACAATTCTTTCTTACAAATAGTTGAACATGCGAAAATATGCAGTGATAGTGGCGGGTGGGTCCGGATTGAGAATGGGCGCAGACAAACCCAAACAGTTTTTATTGCTCAGGGGTAAACCCATTTTGTATTACACCATACTTCAGTTTTTTAAAACCTATCCTGATATCCAAATTTTATTGGTGCTACCCAAAGACTTTTTAAAAGAAGGTCAAGAACTAGTAGCATTATTTGATGCTTCCATAAATCTTCAGTTGGTAACTGGTGGTGCCACTAGGTTTCACTCTGTTCTAAATGGATTGAAATGTATAAAAGAACCTGGTATTGTTTTTGTACACGATGGAGTTAGATGCTTGTTAACTTCAAGTTTAATCAAAGCTTGTTATGAACAAGCCTTAGTAAAGGGTTCTGCCATTCCAGCTGTAGCAGCAACAGATAGTATTAGAATTATTCAAGGGGCATCTAGCCAAGTTGCGGATAGAAATTTGGTTAGAATTATACAGACACCACAAACCTTTCAAACCAGTTTATTACTGCCTGCATTTGATACAGCTTACTTGGAATCATTTACAGACGAAGCCACCGTATTAGAAGCTGCTGGTGAAAAGGTACACCTAATAGAAGGGGATTACAACAATATTAAAATTACCAGACCAGTTGATTTGTTGATTGCAGAAAATATTTTAAAGCAAAGGGAATCAGGACCTAATTAAAAAGCGGTAATTTCTAATTAGATAATTCTTGAGAAAAAACGATTGTATACTATTAATAATAAGCCATGAAAACAATGTATCAAAAACAAATTTCTAATAGCTTTTTGGCTATTCTTTTGTTATCACTTTTTAGTCTTAATGCATTTGCCCATTATCAAGCTGATGGCACAGCCATGCAAGGCAGATGGGATTTGACCATTGAAAAAGATGGCAAACAATTGCCTTCTTGGTTAGAAGTACAACATTCAGGTAGCCATACTTTTATTGGAAGGTTTGTATATGCTTTTGGTAGTGCAAGACCTGTTGCAGAAATTAAGTTTGCCAAGAATCATTTTAGCTTTTCTATTCCTCCACAATGGGAACCAGGTAATGCCAATATGGAATTTGATGGTGAATTTGAAGGTGATCATTTAAAAGGAACCATGGTCTATACCGATGGGAAAAAATATCCTTTTACGGGTGTTAAAGCACCTTCTTTAAAAAGAGAAAAAGCAGTGCAGTGGGGGAGTCCAATCAGTTTAATTGGTAAGTCAGATATGAATGAATGGGTAGCAATGGGAGACAATCAATGGACTGTCTCCAATGGGGTATTGACAAGTGCTAAATCAGGTTCCAATTTGATGACCAAAAAGACTTTTGAAGATTTTAAATTACACGTAGAATTCAAATATCCAAAGGGAAGTAATAGTGGAGTTTATTTGCGTGGACGATATGAAGTACAGATAGTTGATAGTAAGGGGATGGAACCTTGGAATGATGAGTTTAGCGCTATCTATGGATTTTTGCCTGCTAATGAAATGGTTGCCAAAGACGCAGGCGAATGGCAGACATATGATATTACCTTGGTTGGTAGAATGGTAACAGTAGTGGCAAATGGTAAAACAGTGATTAGTTTGGCTACTATTCCAGGAATTACAGGAGGAGCCATTGATAGTAAAGAAGGAGCACCTGGCCCTATTATGATACAAGGAGACCATGGCCCCATTGAGTTTAGGAATATTGTTATTACGCCTGCCAAATAGGTTTAATGGCAGTTTAGTACGTTGGCTTTTGAAACATTTTGCACATAGTTGTTGAATTGGAAGGTATTGCAGTTAATTCTGCTATTTTTGCCAAGGTTTTTAAAACGGAAGGTTAAACACTGGTTCATTCATTCCGTGAATTTAATTTACAATAGAACAGAATATTATGGTCATTGCACCCAGAATGCGTGGATTTATATGTTTAACTGCACACCCCTTGGGTTGCGAGCAAAACATTATTAATCAAATCAATTATGTCAAGTCAAAAGGAGCTATTGATGGTCCTAAAAAAGTACTAGTGATTGGTGCTTCTACTGGTTTTGGACTGGCTTCAAGAATCACTGCCGCATTTGGCTCTGGCGCTGCAACCATTGGGGTCTTTTTTGAAAAACCTCCAGCAGAAGGAAAAACAGCTACGCCAGGTTGGTATAATAGTATGGCGTTTCAAGATCAAGCCGCAAAAGCGGGGATTTATGCCAAAAGCATTAATGGTGACGCTTTTTCCAATGAAATCAAGGAGAGAACCATTAAGACCATTAAAGAAGACTTGGGTCAAATTGATCTTGTTATCTATAGCTTGGCTTCACCAGTACGTGTACATCCTGTAACAGGTGTCATGCACAGGTCCGTATTAAAACCCATTGATCAAACCTATAGCAATAAAACAGTAGATTTTCATACTGGAATTGTTACAGAGATTAGCATTGAACCCTGTAATGAAGAGGATATTACCAATACAGTAGCCGTAATGGGTGGAGAAGATTGGGAAATGTGGATGGATGCTTTAAAAGCAGCAGACGCTTTAGCAGAAGGTGCTACTACTTTAGCTTATTCCTATATTGGACCAGCTTTAACTGAAGCCGTTTATAGAAAGGGAACCATTGGTAGGGCCAAGGACCATTTAGAAGCTACTGCTTTTAAAATTGCTGATAAACTCAAAGACCTAAATGGTAAAGCTTTTGTCTCTGTGAACAAAGCACTAGTTACACAAGCCAGTTCAGCTATTCCAGTAATTCCATTGTATATTTCTTTGTTGTACAAAGTCATGAAAAAAGATGGTTTGCATGAGGGTTGTATTGAACAAATACAAAGACTATTTGCAGACAGATTGTATACTGGTAAACCTGTTATAGAAACCGATGAAAAAGGTAGAATTAGAATTGATGACTGGGAAATGAGGGAAGATGTTCAAGCTCAGGTGGCTGAATTATGGCCTGCTGCTACAACAGAATCTTTGCCAAGTATTGGTGATTTACCTGGTTACAAGTCTGACTTTTTAAACCTATTTGGGTTTGGATTAGAAGGGGTTGACTACGAAGCAGACGTAGATGAAAATAGAAGTATTCAAGGTTTAGTAGAATAACCTAATTCAAATAATAGTAGAAAATGCAATAGAAATATTGCATTTTTTTTTGGAGTCATGCCAAGATTGGGAAATAATTGAAGTTGGTTTATTAAATTTATTTACCCTAAACCCACTACAAATGAAAAAAGCATTCAAGCTTATTTTTGTGTGCATTTTATGCCTTCTATTGGCAGCCATTTTAGGCATCAGTTATATTGTTATTTTCTTACCCAATGTAGGTAGTCCTGAAACCTTAACAATTCAAACTAGCCCTGAGCGAATAGAAAGGGGTAGGTACCTAGCAAATAGTGTCACTGTTTGTATGGATTGCCATTCTACTAGGGATTGGAATCAGTTTTCCGGACCCTTGGTAGAAGGTACGCTAGGCAAAGGAGGAGAAATCTTTGACCAACGCTATGGTTTTCCTGGAAGTTTTCACGCAAGAAATATTACCCCAGCAGGTGTGGGTGATTGGACAGATGGCCAATTGTTAAGAGCTATTGCTTCAGGGGTTGATAAAAAAGGTAGGGCTCTGTTTCCTGTAATGCCACATCCTAGTTATGGAAAAATGGATAAGGAAGACTTGTTGTCTATCATTGCTTACTTGAGAACACTAAGCCCTATTGAAAATCAAGTGCCGGATTCAAAAGCAGATTTTCCCATGAACATCATTTTACATACCATTCCTACCAAAGCGGTATATGGTCATATTCCTGATAGTAATAATTTAGTGGAAAGAGGGGCCTATTATTTTAATGCTGCATCATGCGGAGATTGTCATACAAAACAGGATAAGGGAGAAAAAATAAAGGGAATGGAATTGGCTGGTGGGTTTGAATTTCCAATGAAGACAGGTGGAATAGTAAGGTCTTCCAATATCACTCCAGACAAAACAGGTATTGGTAGCTGGGACGAAACTGCTTTTGTAAAAAGGTTTAAAGCCTATGGCGATAGTAGTTATCAACTACCTCATATAGCTGCAGGAGAATTCAATTCCGTTATGCCATGGACCATGTATAAAAACATGAAAGAAGCAGACCTAAAAGCCATTTATGCTTATTTAAGAACCGTTCCAGCTATCAACAACAAAGTGGTAAAATTCAGTAAATAAGTAAAGTTTAATTCATGTTAATGTTTTTTAATATAATGTAGTTAGATTTAAGCAAAATTCAAGATCCCATGGCAGAACAAGAAGTTATCAAACATACTAAGGCGGTTTATAAGATTTGGAATAGTAAGAATCATGATTTTTGGCATAAGGTGAAAGAATTTTTTATTGAAATTTTCATCATTGTATTTGCTATTACTTTATCCATTTGGTTTCACAGTTGGAGTGAGCACAAACACGAACAACAAGACGTGAAAGAGTTTTTGATAGGTCTTAGACAAGACTTACAGCACGATATGTTAGAAATGAAAAGTGATGAAATTTCTTACGTAATGCAAGGCAAAATATTTACCTATTTAGTGAAACTTAAAATGAATGAAAAGGTCAATGATGACACGCTCAATAACTATAGAGAATTTATATTAAATACTACTGCATTAAACCCAAATAACGGAAGATTTGAAGGGTTCAAATCTTCTGGTAAAATTACCAATATAGAAGATAAATTTCTTCAAAATAGTATTCTTGATTTGTATCAAGAAGATATTCCGGTGCTACTTTCTTCCACTAATAGCTATATAGAAAGGAAAAAACGATTGGACGAGTTTTTGATTAAAAACAGGAAACGCCTAACCGATTCTTCCAGCAATTTCAATGAAATTTTAGTGATAGATGAATGTAGGAATATTAATAGAGCCCTTGCAAATACGGAAGAAATTCTGAATAGGTATGAGAATTGTATTAAGAAAATGGAGCTAATTATAGCAAAAATCAATGAGGAATACGGAGCAATAAAAGAGGAAAAGAAATAATGTATTAGTGCACTGTTTTAGTAGAGTATTATTATATTTGTTTTCAAATCCACAAATATGAGAAGCTTAATAGCTGTAATGTTCTTGTTGTCTGTTTTTAGTTTAAAAGCCCAAACAACCTATCCTAAAGTAACTGGCTATTTTGGAATATTGCATCCTATAGTAACCATTAGTTCCGAATCCACTCAGTTTAACTTTTCCAATAATTATGTAGTGGGTACCCCAACAGGTATCAATTTGTGGAAGAATGCCAAGATTGGTTATTCCTTAGAAGTGGTTCCTTTTTTAAAGTCAGAAAATGGAAATACGCGTATGTACAATGTATTGTTTCATCCAGGTGTGTTAGTTAAATTAAATCCTAGTCTAACTTTTGCTGGAAGGGTGGCTTTTGAAACTACAGGCCGTTTTGGTTTTACACCCATTTTTACCAAAACAGTCATAAAGAAAAAAGACCATAGCTTTTATTTGTCAGTTCCTTTCCCTTTCCGTTTTGGCAATAATGCCATAGCCACTGTTGGTACTGGTTTGCAAGTGGGTATTGCTTTTTAATGGCAGCTGGTGATATTTCATGTTGAATCCTTAACTTTAAGATCAACACGATTGTAACAAAGCCATGCCCAAGCATTTCCCCAATAGTCATGCCCTTTCTATACTACCTGAATTAACCAAAGTTGATTCTTTAAAAACTTTGGTGGAAAACAGGACCATTTACAATTTGGATAGCTTTGAATTAAATCTATTTGAAACCTATCAGCAGTCACATTTGGTTTCTCTTGAGTTCAATGATCTGGTGGTGACAAGTATGCTTAGGGGAAAGAAGATGATGCATTTATTTGATGAGCCGGCATTTGAATATTTGCCTGGAGAATCTGTAATAGTACCAGCCAATGTAGAAATGCGGATTGATTTTCCAGAAGCTGCCATGGAAAATCCTACTCAATGTATTGCTCTTGCTATTGACAATAAAAAGATTCTGGATACTTTGGCTTTTTTGAATGAAAGATACCCCAAAGAAGGGAAAGATGATTATTGGAATTTAGACGAGCGGAATTTCTTTTTTTACAATAATGCTGAAATGTCTTTGGTCATTCAAAAGATGATCAATATTTGTCAAAGTGCTTCGCTTTCAAAAGATGTGTTAGCAGATCTTTCCTTGCAGGAATTATTGATTCATATAGCTCAGTGTCAAAACCTAAAACAAGTTAGAGAAGATGGTGGTTATACTTCACACCCTCAATTGAATGCAGTATTAGAACAAATTAGAACGCATCTTTCTGAAAAAATTTATCTTCCAAAAATAGCAAGCCAAGTAGGACTGAGCATAGCATCTTTATACAGGTTGTTTAAAAGAGAATTAGGAATAAGTCCGCTGGAATATATTGTGCTAGAAAGGATTAAGATGGCCAAAAAACTTTTAAAAGACAGAAGGATTTATGTGAAAAATGTGTCTTTTGAAGTTGGTTTTGATGATTGTAATTATTTTATTAGGGCGTTTAAACACCATGAAGGCATTACCCCCAAGCAATACCAACAACTCAATAATAAAGAGTCATAGCCTTGTTTTACTTGCTTTGTATTTATACTCTTTAGTCTAGATAAGTTAAAGGGGCTAATTGCGCTAATTCCTCTTCTGTATAGATCCTTGATTTTGTAATAAATCTAAATCCAGTTGGAATTTCCAAAGAGAAGCTGGAACCTCTTCCCGCTGTAATGTCTATACAAAGTTGGGTGTAGCGCCAAAGTTCAAATTGGTCCTGATTCATCCAAAATTCACATCCTTCAATACTTCCCAAACAAACATCACTGGCACCTAATTTAAATTCTCCTTTTTCAAAACACATGGGTTGTGAACCATCGCAACAGCCACCGCTTTGATGAAACATGAGTTCTCCAAATCTTGCTTGTAGTTGTCTAACTAATTCGGCAGCTTCTTGTGTAATAGTAACGCGTTTGGTCATTGTTTGGGTTTAGATAAAAATACCGGCGGGTTTCCCCTGCCGGCATGGATTGATTGCTGCAAAATACTTAGAAAAAGCCCAATTTGTTCTTGTTATAAGAAATGAGCATGTTCTTGGTTTGTCTGTAATAGCCCAACATCATCTTGTGGTTTTCTCTTCCAAATCCTGATTTCTTGTATCCACCAAATGGCGCATGAGCAGGGTAGTGGTGATAACAGTTTACCCAAACCCTACCAGCTTGAATGGCTCTTGGTACCTGATACAATTCATGAGCGTCTCTGGTCCAAACTCCTGCACCCAAACCATATAATGTGTCATTGGCAATGGCAATGGCTTCTTCGGTTGTTTTGAATGTGGTAACCGCTACAACTGGTCCAAAAATTTCTTCTTGGAAAATGCGCATTTTGTTATGTCCCTTGAACAGTGTTGGTTGAATGTAATATCCACCAGCAAGGTCTCCGTCTAGTTTTTGAACATCGCCTCCGGTTAAAACTTCTGCCCCTTCTTCTTTTCCTAATTTTAGATAAGATTGAATTTTTTCATACTGGTCATTGGAAGCTTGAGCACCCATCATGGTATCAGAGTCCAATGGGTTACCCATTTTTATGGCTTTGGTTCTTTCAATTACTCGGCTCATGAATTTCTCGTAGATACTTTCATGTACCAATAACCTGGAAGGACAGGTACATACTTCACCTTGATTTACGGCAAATAGAACGGCGCCTTCAATGGCTTTATCAAAGAATTCATCATCGGCATCTGCCACTGATGGGAAGAAAATATTGGGCGATTTGCCACCCAATTCCATAGTAACAGGTATTAGATTTTCTGATGCATATTGCATAATCAGTCTACCAGTTGTAGTTTCTCCTGTAAATGATACTTTGGCAATTCTGGGTGATTGAGCCAATGGTTTACCTGCTTCAGGTCCAAATCCAGTGACAATATTGAGGACACCTGCAGGAACAATGTCTTTGATTAATTCCATCAAACAAAGAATAGAAGTTGGTGTTTGTTCTGCTGGTTTTACTACTGCGCAACATCCTGCTGCTAGTGCTGGAGCAATTTTCCAAACGGCCATTAATAATGGAAAATTCCATGGAATAATTTGTCCTACCACACCCAGTGGTTCGTGTAAACAAATACTCACGGTAGTTTCGTCGTGTTCTGAAATAGAACCTTCTTCTGCCCTGATAACACCAGCAAAATAGCGGAAGTGATCAATACATAATGGTAGATCTACATTCACCGTTTCGCGAATGGGTTTGCCATTGTCAATAGTTTCAATGGCTGCCAATAAAGACAAATTGGCTTCCATGCAATCGGCAATTTTGTTCAAAACAGAAGCCCTAAAAGCTGCAGAGGTTTTGCTCCAAGTGGCAAATGCAGCATGGGCTGCGTCCAATGCTAGTTCAATGTCTTCTTTACCAGATCTGGCGGCTTGTGTAAATACTTTGCCGTCAATTGGGCTGGAATTGTCAAAATATTCCCCTTTTACAGGTGGAACAAATTGCCCGCCGATGAAATTTTCATAACGGGGCTTGAAAGAGGGTTTTGGCGTGAGCATATCGTTTGTTTTAAATGATGTTACAACGCTAACCAATTCCTGATTAGACTAGTAGCATTATTCATTCAAATGATAGCACTAAACAACTTGGTTAACAAATTCTAGGTAATTGCTCACCTGTTAAATATCCAACCACCCTATGTCCACCAATCCTACTTTTTAAAAGTACTTTTCCTGGATTTGCTGCTGTGACTTCTCCTACAATAGCAGCATTGATACCATTAGGGTCTGACCTTAATTTTTGCAGAAAATCATCGGCAATATTGGCTGAAACTACAGCAACAAACAGGCCTTCGTTTGCAACGTATAATGGATCAAGACCAAGCATTTCACAAGCACCTTCTACCTGTTCATCAAGTGGTATTTTTTCTTGCTCTAAAACAAAGCCAAGCTTTCTTAATTCAGCCAATTCATTCATCACAGAAGCTAGTCCACCCCTTGTTGGATCCCTCAGAAATTTAATTTCTTGACCAAATGTTTCTACTAGTGAAAGAATGGTAAAATTCAGGTTAATGGTATCGCTGACAATATCTGTTTCAAATTCTAATCCCTGTCTCAAACTCATGATGGCAATGCCGTGTTGTGCAAGATTACCACTTAGGATAATTTTGTCTCCAGCTTCAATACGGTTATGGTGTATGGAGGCTTTTGGATGTATCTGACCAATTCCAGAAGTATTGATAAAGATTTTGTCACCCTTTCCTTTCTCAACTACCTTGGTATCACCCGTTACAATAGATACTCCTGATTTTTCTGCAGCTTCTTTAATGCCCACTAAAACTTCCCAGAATTCCTTCATAGAAAATCCTTCTTCAATAATAAAACCAAGGGAAAGATATTTAGCAGTAGCTCCACACATGGCTAAATCATTCACCGTACCATTGACTGCTAATTCTCCAATATTCCCACCCGGGAAAAAAATGGGAGAGATAACATAGCTATCTGTACTAAACGCAACAGGGCCATTTAATTCAAGCATGGCACCATCATGTTGCTGGTCTAGTAAATTGTTTTTGAGTAGGTCAAATACCCCACTCTGCAATAAACGATGGGTTAATAATCCACCACTGCCATGCCCCATGGTAATCACATCAAAATCAAATTTTGGCATGGGGCAGGATAATTGAAAATTGAGTTTCTCTGACAAAGCTATTAGTTTAAATGTGGGAGCCTGATTCCTCGGGCTGAAAATTATAATGATAATAAGCCGCACAAGCACCTTCACTGCTCACCATTGGCGCGCCAAGTGGATGTTCAGGTTTGCATTTTGTTCCAAAATTTGGGCATTGCTTTGGCTTCTTCAACCCCTTCATAATATCACCACTAATGCATTCTTTGTTTTCTTCAGCAAATGGAATGTCAATAAAGAATTTGATTCTGGCATTATGTGCTTTATACGCTTCATTTACTTCATAGCCACTTTGTGGAATAGACCCAATGCCTCTCCACACTCGGTCATTTACAGAAAACACTTTTTGAATAGTGGCTTGTGCCGTTTTGTTGCCTTCTCTTAGAACGCTTCTGGCGTATTGGTTTTCTACCAAGTGTTGGCCCTTTTCTAGTTGTCTAACAGCCATTAAAATACCCTGTAATAAATCAACTGGTTCAAAGCCTGTAACTACTATGGGAATCTGATATTTTTCTGCTACTGGATAATATTCGTCCATACCCATGATGGTACATACATGCCCAGCTGCAAGAAATGCGTCAATAGTATTGGCTTCATCACTCAAGATGGCTTCCATGGCAGGTGGAACCAAAACATGAGATGCAAGAATACTATAATTGAGTATGCCTTGTTGTGAAGCATGGATCACACTCAATGCATTGGCTGGGGCTGTTGTTTCAAAACCAACGGCAAAAAATACCACTTCTTTGTCTGGATTTTTTCTGGCAATTTCTACGGCTTCCAAAGGAGAGTAAAGAATTCTTACATCGGCACCAATGGCTTTTGCTTCTAGTAAACTTTTCTTACTTCCTGGAACACGGAGCATGTCTCCAAATGAACAAAGAATCACGTTGGGTTGCTCTGCCAACCAAACAGCTTCATCAATCACACTTACACTGGTAACACAAACAGGGCAACCTGGTCCATGTACCATGGTAATTTTTTCAGGCAATAGATCCAATAGTCCATTTTTAACTAGGCTATGGGTTTGACCGCCACAAATTTCCATCAGTGTCCAAGACTTGGTAGTAATCTTGTGAAGCTCCGCAACATATTCATGCACTAATTCGGGGTCTCTGAATTCGGTTAGAAATTTCATAAGTGGGTTTATAAATTTGTTGAATCTGGTGATTCTAATTCCTCTACTTCACCCATTTGTTTTAGGTAATCAAAGGTTTTTTTGGCTTCTTCTTCATCAACCACATTAATGGCTACACCAACATGTACCAAAACATAATCTCCAATTTGGGCTTCAGGAACCATGAATAAATTAATTTCTTTCATGATACCACCAAAAGAGACTTTCCCTTTTCTAAAAGTCTCATCAAGTTGTTCTGTAATAGCAATGATTTTACCTGGAATGGCTAAACACATATTTGTTGATTTAGGATTGTTCAGTTAAATATTTAATGGATGGTTGTTTTTCTAAGCCATGTTCCTGTTTATAAAATCGGCTATGCCAAGCTAATTGCCCCAGTGAAATGCATTCATCATTGGGGCTTAATTGTTGGTGAAAATACAAAGCTCTTTTTTGTTGTAATTGCTCCATGATCAAGTCTGTTAAAAGCGCATTCTGGAATACGCCTCCACTAAAGGCCAATTTATCAATAAAGAAATGACCGCTGATTCTTGCAATGGCTTTGGCTAGAGAATAGAAAAATTTCCAAGCAATGACTTCATTGGGTTCTTTTTGTTGCCAGTCATGTAAAATTTCTTGAATCAAGGGACGCCAGTCAATAATGCCATGAGCAATAGGTAGATGATACGCGTCATAAGAAGGATAGGGGCATTTATTGGCCATGGATTCCAATTGCATAGCAGCTTCTCCTTCAAAACCAGCAATTGGTACAATGCCAAGAATACAAGCAACTGCATCAATGAGTCTACCCATACTACTGGTTTGAATCTCTGCTGGCTTTTCCAACAACTGTTGGTAAAATTGCCATTCCGTATTTGTAAAATGTTTGCGTATGAGTTTTTGAGCCAAAGGAAAATCCTTTAAGATACTTAATGCGCTTAGCCTAGGTTCCTTGTTCATTTTGTTCCCCAAGATTTGGGGAAAATAAGCCAAATGTGCTGCGCGATGTATACTGGCTTGATCATACAGCATTACTTCACCGCCCCAGATTTGACCATCTTGTCCATACCCTGCTCCATCCCAAATAAAACCAAGAACAGGCTCCAATTTTTCAAGTAGATTATTTTCTGCTAATACTGCTGCAAAATGTGCTTCATGGTGTTGAATACCAATAACGGGGCATTGCTTTTGAAGACCTAATTTTTTGCCATTTTCAGAAACCTGATAGCCTGGGTGTTGGTCTATTAAAATCTTAGATGGTTCAAAATGTAAGAGTTCGGAGACTTGGTTTAATGCATCTTCAAAAGCCATTTGTGATTCTAAAGATTGTTGGTCTCCTAAGAACTGACTCACAAAAATTTGTTCTCCATTTGCAATGGCAAAACTAGATTTGAGTTCTGCACCCATGGCTAGGATTTTTTGTTGATCCTGCCCAAAATGAATGGGGAAAAAGTTGGGTGCTAATCCTCTACTTCTTCTTAATATAATTTTTTGTCCTCGGCTACTAAATTGTAAAAGACTATCGTCTTGAGGCGCTAGAATTTCACGGTCATAGCTAAGCAAATAATCGGCAATGCCAACTAGCCATTCCTTAGCTTTTTGGTCTTGGTATAAAATGGGAGATCCACTCAAATTTCCACTGGTTGCAACCATTGGTTTTCCAAAACTATTGGCCAGCAGTTGTAACAGGGGAGATGCAGGCAACATAGCACCTAATCTGGATAGCCCTGGAGCAATCCCTTCTAAATCCAAATTGTTTTCTGAAAAATTTTTGATCTTACAAAGCACTATTGGCGCAGATTTGTCTTTGAGGGCACTCAGTTCAGTTGCACTAATAGAAAGATCGGCTTGCAGCATTTCCATATCTGCATAGAGTAGTGCAAAGGGTTTACTTGGGCGATGTTTTCTTTTTCTTAATCTAGCAATAGCTTCTTTGTTGGCTGCATCACAAATTAAAAGGTAACCACCTACGGCTTTGATGGCGAGAATCTTACCATCTTGAACTAGTTTGGCTAATAGTTCAGGAATTTGATCTTGGTTGCAAGGTATTTCTGCTAGTTGTTCATTGTATAAGTGCATTTGAATGGCACAGTTTTTACAACTATTGGTTTGGCTATGGTGGCGATGATCTGTTACTAAGTTATACTCCTCTAAGCATAACGAGCATTGAGTCATTTCTGCCATACTGGTATTAGCACGGTCATAAGGTAAGGCCTTAGTAATACTATACCTTGGTCCACATTGCAAACAAGTGGTGAATGCATAATGGTATCTTCTGTTATCACTACTTACTATGGATTTGCGGCATTGATCACAGGGGGCCAAATCAGGCGTGAGCATCATATTGGCATGTTGCTCTCTTGTACTTGGTACAATGTGGAAACCTTGAGCACATTCTTCTTGTGCTAATTCAAATAGGTGTTTGCTGATAATGGCATTTCCTGGCGGTGTTTGCAGTATATGCTGGTAAAAAGCCTGTGCATTTTCTTCATTGGTTTTGCAAAGAATATGCACCCCATCACTACCGTTTCTTACCCAACCATCTATTCCCATTTGAATGGCCAACTGATGAACCGTTGGTCGGAATCCCACACCCTGTACCAAACCGTTTATATGAATATGGTAAACAGGCATTTTGGATGGTTTAAACGGGCAACAGCACTTTGCTTTTCAGCCAGTCATACCAGGTTTCTAAACCCGCACCACTGGTGCAACTGAGCTCAATGATCTCTAAGTTAGGATTAATTCTCCTGGCATATTCCTTTGCTTTATCCACCTTAAAATTGACATAAGGGAGAAGGTCAATTTTATTGATGATACAGATGGTTGAACTATGGAACATATCTGGATATTTCAAGGGCTTATCATCACCCTCTGTAACACTAATGACAACCACTCGCTCAGCTTCTCCTAAGTCAAACATGGCTGGGCAAACAAGGTTGCCTACATTTTCAATAAAAAGTACCGAATCTGGTTTTAGTTTCATGCCTTGAACAGCATGCAACACCATATGAGCGTCTAAATGACAACCCTTTCCAGTATTGATTTGAGTTACTTTGGTTCCTGTTGCATGAATTCTGTCTGCGTCATTGGCGGTTTGTTGGTCACCTTCAATCACAGCAAATTCTAATTGCCCTTTTAGGTCTGTTAAAGTTCTTTCCAGTAAGGTTGTTTTCCCTGATCCGGGAGAACTGACCAAATTTAAAGAAAGGATATTCCTGCCTTCAAAAAATCCCCGATTGCGTTGTGCCAATAGGTTGTTTTCTTGAAGGATATCCTGTTCTACAGTAACAATTTTTTTTCCCGTATTCTGTTCAATGCCCTGGGAAAGGCCATGATCGTGACTATGATGATGGTCAGTGGGTCCGCATCCGCAAGTTGCACACATGGTTATTTAATTTAAGTTGATTTAAGGTAATACCAAAGATTTTACTTTTAATTCTTTTCCACTGATAATGGAAAGAAGATGTCCATTGCAATTAGGGCAACTATCAAATAGTTGTTGAATAGGAAACTCCGTGTCACAATCCACACATAGTGCTTTACCGGCGGGTCTGTGTAAATGTCTCACAGCATGTTCTAGCATACTATTTCTAATGCCCTGTTTCCAAGCAAATTCAAATGAGTCCATTTCAATTCCAGAAAGACAACCAATTTCTAGTTCTATTTCCTCAATCATGTTGGCGCCATTTGCCAAAGCCTGTTTGGTGGCAAGGTCTACAATGCCCATTACAATGGATAGTTCGTGCATTAGAAGCTATTAGGCCTTTCTTTTATTCCTTTCTCTTACAATCAGCACTATCGCGGCAGCCATTACTCCAATTGTAATGATGGCGTGTTGGGGTTCACTAAAATAATGGATAATGGTATATCCATCAGAACCACCATGGCCTGGATGTGCAAATACCAAAACGGGAGAACAGGCTGCAAGTAAACTTGTAATTTTCTTCATATGGGATGCTTTTAAGTTGGTTAAAAGTATTCAATCCCCTTACCCAAAAACATGATTTAAATCATAATTAACTATGATAACCATCATAAAGAAAAGTTAAGGACAAATCTAATTTGTGCTTGCCTATTTACTATTAAACCAACCTTTATGTCTAACGAGCTTGTCCCAACAAAACAACCAACCTATTACGAGGAAGTGGAACGCAAAGGCTATAGCCGTCGCGATTTTCTACAATTTGTAAGTATGATGACAGCATTTATTGGATTGGAAAATTCAGCCATCGGCCAAGTGGCCAAAGCGCTGGAGACCAAACCTAGAGTGCCTGTGATCTGGCTGCATTTTCAAGAATGCACTTGCTGTAGTGAAAGTTTTATCAGGTCTTCGCACCCGATAGTTGCGGATATCTTATTAGATAAAATTTCCCTTGATTATACAGAAACACTCATGGCCGCTTCTGGTTTCCAAGCAGAAGAAGCCATGCAGAATACCATGAAGAAATACAAAGGGGAATATATATTATGTGTAGAGGGTAGTGTACCCATGGGCGCCGATGGCGTTTATTGTATGATTGGCGGTAAAACTTCCTTACAAATTTTAGAGGAAGCAGCGGAAGGTGCTAAAGCCATTATTGCTTGGGGTAGTTGCGCTAGCAACGGTTGTGTTCAAGCAGCCAAACCAAACCCTACCGGAGCAACACCTATTCACAAATTAGTGAAGGGTAAACCAGTGATTAAAGTTCCTGGTTGTCCTCCAATTGGAGAAGTAATGGCAGGTGTGATTGTACACTTAGTCACTTTTGATCGGATTCCTGAACTTGATGGATTGGGCAGACCTAAGGCCTTCTATAGCAAACGTGTGCATGATACTTGTTATCGCAGACCTTTCTACGATGCTGGTTTGTATGTAGAAAGTTTTGACGATGCAAATGCAAGAAAAGGATATTGTTTGTACAAAGTGGGTTGTAAAGGACCTTCTACTTATAACGCTTGTGGCGTGATGAAATGGAATAATGGAACCAGTTTCCCAATTCAGTCTGGTCACGGTTGTATTGGTTGCAGTGAGGAAAATTATTGGGATAATGGCCGCTTGTATGATAGAGCATCTTCTTTTGCTGGTTTTGGTATAGAAGCCAACGCTGACACATTTGGTAAAGTAGCATTGGGCGTTACCGGTGCAGCTTTAGCGGGTCATGCAGTCATGACTAATATCAAAAAGAAAAAGCTGATTCGAAACCTAGAAGATGAAGGCAAACAAAGCGAACACGAACTTAAATCCTAATCACTAACTCTACAAACAACCATATGAGTAAGAGAATTGTTGTTGACCCAATTACACGTATTGAAGGTCACCTGCGTATTGAAGCAGACATTGAAAACGGACAAATTAAAGATGCCTATAGTAGCGGTACCATGGTGCGTCTATTAGAAGAAATATTGCAAGGCCGCGATCCAAGAGATGCTTGGGCATTTGTAGGACGTGTTTGCGGCGTTTGTACTTCAACACACTCCCTAGCTTCTGTAAGGTGTGTAGAAGATGCATTGGGTATTACGGTACCACCTAATGCAGAATTGGTTCGTAATATTATGTTCTGTGCATTATATATGCATGACCACGTAGTGCATTTTTACCATCTGCATGCCATGGACTGGGTAGACGTGGTGAATGCTTTGCAAGCAGATCCCAAAAAAACTTCTGAACTAGCACAATCTATATCAAAATGGCCTAAGAGCTCTCCTGGGTACTTTAGTGATATTCAAACCAGGATCAAGAAGTTTGTGGCCAGTGGTCAATTGGGCATTTTTGCCAATGGTTATTGGGGGCACCCTGCTTACAAATTACCTGCTGAGGTGAACTTGATTGGATTGGCACACTATTTAGAAGCTTTGGAATGGCAGAAAGAAATTGTAAAAGTGCACGCCATTTTTGGTGGTAAGAATCCACACCCTAACTATTTGGTAGGAGGTATGGCTTGCTCTATTGGTCTGGACGATGTAAGCGGTATTAATGCCGAAAGACTGGCCTATGTAGAACAACTCATGAAAGATGGTAAAGAATTCATTGAGCAAGTCTATATTCCAGATCTGATGGCTATTGCTTCTTTCTACAAAGATTGGGGTGCAATAGGTGGTGGTATTGGAAATTATATGAGCTATGGTGACTTGCCAATCAATGGTTATAAAGACACTGCTTCTTATAAATTCCCAGCAGGAGCTATCTTAAACAAAGACATCAGCAAACTACATGAAGTTGATTTGCGCAAAGATGATGAAGTACAAGAGTTTATTACCAATTCTTGGTATGAATACAAGGAGGGTAACGCAAAAGGATTGCATCCTTGGAAGGGGGAAAGCAAGGTGAAATATACAGGTCCCAAACCTCCATTTGCTAATCTAAATACCAAGGAGAAATATAGTTATTTAAAAACACCAAGATGGAAGGGTAATGCTATGGAAGTTGGTCCATTGGCCCGTGTATTGGTGGGTTATGCTAGTGGCAAACCTGAGTACAAAGAAGTGGTAGACAAAGCTTTGAAGGATTTGAATATTCCGGTTACTGCATTGTTCTCAACACTTGGTAGAACAGCAGCACGTGGTTTGGAATCTGTATTGGTAGCACAATGGGGTTTGGAGTTCTTTAACAAACTCATTAGTAATATTAAGAATGGTGATACTAGAATGGCCGATAGTACCAAGTTTGACCCATCAACTTGGGAAAAACATGCAGTAGGTGTTGGACACGCTGAAGCTCCAAGGGGCGCATTGGCACACTGGATCAATATTGATCAAGGAAAGATTGCCAATTACCAATTGGTGGTTCCAACAACATGGAATGCATCACCTAGAGACGGTAAGGGACAATTGTCTGCTTATGAATCATCTTTAGTAGGTACACCCGTTGCCAATGAGCAACAACCATTGGAAATCTTAAGAACCATACACAGTTTTGACCCCTGCATGGCATGTAGTGTTCACTTGTATGATGAAGAAGGTAACACCATTAGTAGGGTGAGTGTCTTAGGTGAATAAGTCAAGCGGAATTTCAACAGTAAACATTTAAAAATCATCGGATGAAAACAAATTATCTGCATGTTCACAGACTCCGTAGGGTTTATGTTTGGGAGCTGCCAGTACGTTATTATCATTGGTTAAATGCATTGGCTATTATTGCACTGATCATCACTGGTTTTTTGATTGCTAGCCCATTGGCTTTACAAAGTAATCAGGAAGCTACCAATAGGTTTGTCATGGGATGGGTACGAGTGATCCATTTTATAGCAGCTTATATATTCTTTTTCAATTTTTTATTCAGAATTTATTGGGGATTTGTAGGAAACAAATATGCCAATTGGAAACAGTTCATTCCTACGTCTAAGAAATTCATTAAGGAAATGTGGACGGTATTTAAGATTGATATCTTAATGCTTCGTGGAAAAGAACATATTAGTATTGGACACAATGCTATGGCGGGTTTTATTTATTTCTTGACTTTTTGGGCTTTTTTAATTCAATGTCTTACTGGATTTGGTTTGTATGCTTCTACGGCTACTTGGTGGTTACCAAAAATGTTTTCATGGGTACCAGCTGTTTTTGGTGGGGATATCTTGACAAGACAAGTGCATCATTGGACCATGTGGTTTTTTATACTATTTGCAGTAATTCATGTTTATTTGGTATTCTACCATGACTATGTAGAGGGTAGGGGAGAAATGAGCAGTATGGGTGGTGGATGGAAATTTATTGAAGAAGACGTGTTTCATGACGAAGAATTCCATACACCCAACAAACACGATGCAAACAAACACAAACCCAAAAAAACTAGTTCTGATGAGTCTTAAAGAACAAAAAACCTTGATTCTTGGTATTGGCAATTACCTAATGGGTGATGAAGGCGTTGGCGTACACACGGCCTTGCAATTACAAGACATGGATTTGCCAGATTATGTAGAAGTGGTTGACGGCGGAACAGGCGGTTTTCATTTGTTAGAATATTTTGAAAACCATGAGCACGTAATTTTGATTGATGCCACTTTAGACGGGAACCAGCCTGGCAATATTCGATTGATTAAGCCAAGATTTGCAAAAGATTTTCCTAGAGCCATGAGTACCCATGATATTGGATTAAAAGACATGGTAAGTGCCTTACAATGGATGGAAAAAATGCCAGATATCAGGTTGTTTGTGGTAAGTATTGAGTCTATTCAGCAACAGGGGATTGAGATGACAAAGGAAGTAAAAGCAGTGATACCAGATTTAATGCATCGCGTGTTGCAATTGGCACATGACATTGAAAAGGAGAAAATCTCTCAGGGCAAACTTCTTGAATCAGTAATGTTGTAGAACTTTCCTTTGAATTGGGTAATTCCGTAATTTCGGCAATTATTGATGAATTGAAAGTGTATGATCTTGCTACCCCTCAGGCGTATTTTATTGACTGGATATATTGTTTTTGCTTGTTTTCTGACTGTTTTTGGACAGACTGCAGTTAAATATCCTATACCAACAGGAAATCCGCATCAGCTGTTTTTTCTACAAAGGGATCCCAATACCAATACCATTGTGTACGAGTTAAATTTCAAATCTAACGGAGAGTTAGATATGGAAAACCCCGTACATGCTTATTGGATTAGGTACCAAGACAAAGGCCAGAAAGAAGAATTGAATTATATACAGCGGAATTTTGCCTATGGTTTAAAATCAAAAACCTTGGCAAAAGACCAATATGAATTGCATTTTGTCTCTTATAAAACCAAGTTGTTTTTTTTAAAAAAAGGAGCAGATAACAAATTCAGTTTGTTTACTGATATCAACAAAAAGCAGGCAATCATTAAACAGATCTTTGTAAGGGTTAAGGGCGGAAGTTTCTGGCTTCCCAATGTTGAGTACGTTGAATTAAAGGGTACTGATCCTGTAAATGGTACTGAAGTGGTAGAAAGAATGAAAATTTAGCAAGTTTTTCCGGTAATGATGGATACCATGGCAGTTCAATATATCTATCTTTATTTGGAATTATGAACAGGAATTCCCAGAGAAGATTACTTTCAAAAATTGTCTTAACAGCTTTTTGGATGCTTAGTGCAAACAGTTTTGTTTTTGCACAGAAAAAACCTGTTTTCACCAACGCGGATACCTTAATCAATCAAAAGGATATTGTAGATTATCTGAAACCCATTTTTATTAAGGATACAGTTAAATACAACCAACGAAGAAAGGGGATTTCTGATAGACGGGTGTATTATTCGCTTTTACCTTCAACTACGGGTGTGCCAGGGGGAGGCTCTGCATTGGTTACTTCTACCAATATCTCCTTTTACATGGGAGATAGAAAAAAAACAACCCTCTCAGAATTATATTTTACGCCTTATACCAATTTTCAAGGTAGGTATGTATTCCCACTTAGGTCCAATATCTGGTTAAATGGAAATTCTTGGAATTTGTTGGGTGATTTGCGCTTTTTAATTTATCCTCAAAAATCTTGGGGATTGGGTAGTAATACTCCTGATGAAAATGGGACCCTTATCAACTACAACTATTTTAGATTTTATGAAACGGCTCTTAAAAAAATTGCTCCCAATTTATTTGCAGGATTTGGGGTGAATTTTGACCACCATTCTTCCATTCACGCAGAACCAAATCAAGGTTTTTTTGAGTCTCTGAAACCATTTTATGACACCTTAAATCCAACCAGTTATTCTACGGGTTACAATTTGACCCTTCAGTTTGATTCTAGGAAATTTACTAATAATCCCTTGGGAGGAATGTTTCTATCGGCCAGTTTCAGAACAAACCCATCTTTTTTAAATAAGACAGGTAGCTGGAATCAATGGATTTTTGATGCTAGAAAATATTATTCTTTTTCAAATAGTATGCAAAATGTATTGGCTTTCTGGGCCTATCATTGGAGGGTTGGTGGGGAATACATACCGTATTTAGATTTGCCAAGTACTGCTTGGGATCCCTATGCAAGAACCTCAAGGGGCTTTTATCAAGGCAGGTATAGAAGTGACAAGCACTGGTATTTTGAAAGTGAATATAGACGTGATATCACCAAAAATGGCTTATTAGGATTTGTTTTATTTGCCAATATTGCCTCTTTCTCAGATTTTAAGAGCAGCAATTTTGCTAGATGGAATGCAGCTGCTGGTGGGGGTATCAGGCTAAAATTGAATAAATTTTCAAGAACCAATATTGTCTTTGATTATGCTTTTAGTAAGGAATATCAAACCTATTACCTCAATATTGGTGAAACCTTCTAACCCTTCAACAAATTTCTACTACCAATCCTAACAGATTAATACCACTCTTAATAAAGCCAACTTTTTTTTGCTCTAGCTGTAATAATATCGTTGGGTATATTACCTATACTGAAATTGACTTAAACAAAAACTCATGAAAAAGCTATTTATCCCTATTCTAATGGTGGCCTCTTTGATTGGTTCAACCATCAGTGTCAAAGCTCAAACCGCTGACGAAATTGTAGACAAATACATTGCCGCTATTGGTGGTAAAGACAACTGGAAAAAAGTGCAGTCCATGAAAGTTGAAGGCGCCATTCAAGTGCAGGGAATTGAAATTCCTTATTCTGTGAATGCTATTCATATGAAGGGCAGTAGAATGCAAGGTGAGTTTCAAGGAAATGTATTCATTGAAATTACCACCCCTACCAAAGGATGGAGCCAAAATCCAATGGCGGGTAAAGCAACCCTTCAACCCATGACAGATGATGAGTTGAAAACCAAAATTGATGACTTGGATATTCAAAGTCCATTTATTGATTACAAGGAAAAGGGTTCTACCATTGAATCATTGGGTAAGGATGAAGAAGACGGAAATGAATATTTTAAAATTAAGTTGACTACCAAGAATAAGAATGAGTCTACTTATTTTTTTGACACCAAAACTTTTCTTGTTTATAAGCAAGAAACCATTATAAAGCAACAAGGTCAAGAAATTAAAATGGCAGTTAAAAGTTTGGATTATCAAACTGTAGATGGCGGTATTAAAGTGCCATTTAAAGTGGATCAAGGACAAATGATCTTGGCTACTAAGAAGGTATCTGTAAATCCAACCATTGACGAGAAATTATTTACCAATAATTAATATCATTTATTTTGTTAGGCATACCCATCTTTGGATGGGTATGCCTTTTTAATATCATACAGATGAAAAAAATAATCGCCGTAGGCTACTCCTCAATTTTGTTGGTGGTAACAGCCTTTGGTCAATCCAATTTAAATTCTTCCTATTTCCAAACCCTATCGGCCAGAGCCTTGGGGCCATCTACCATGAGTGGACGGATTTCTGCCATTGAGGGCATTATCACAAGTGACCAACTCAACCTCTATGTTGGAACTGCTGGTGGTGGTGTATGGAAAAGCCAAAATGGAGGTGTTTCTTTTAGTCCCGTGTTTGATAAATACAATCAAAGTATTGGTGCTATTGCCATTGACAAAACCAATCCTAGAACAGTCTATGTTGGTACTGGGGAAAGTAATATGCGCAATAGTGTGTCTATTGGTGATGGCTTGTTTAAAACAACAGATGGAGGAACCAACTGGCAGAAAATTGGACTAGATAGTACCGAGCATATTAGTAAGATTTTAATTGATCCAACCGATAGTAAAATTTTATTTGTGGCGGCTCCCGGACCACTTTGGAGTACTAGTACACACCGTGGCTTGTATAAATCTACTGATGCAGGCAAAACTTGGAAAAAAGCTTTGTATGTTAATGAAGAAACAGGCTGCGCCGATATTGCCATTCATCCTACCAATCCTAAAATAATCATTGCCAGCTTTTGGCAATTTAGAAGAAAACCCTTTGCGTTTGAATCTGGTGGCCCTGGCAGTGGCATGTTTAAATCTACTGATGGTGGGGAAACTTGGACAAAAATTTCAAAAGGTTTACCTGAAGGCAATTTAGGTAGGATTGTGTTGAGTATCAATCCTTCAAAACCTGCGGAAGTTTTAGCCATTGTAGAAGCAAAAATCCCAGGATTATACTTGTCAAAAGATGAAGGAAATAGTTGGGAAAAATTAGCTGCAACAGAAAATATTACTGCAAGACCTTTCTATTTTAGCACTTTGGTGTTTGATCCAAAAGATCCTAAACGTGTATATAGACCTGCTTTTGATTTTGCCTACTCCAAAGACGGCGGATATTCTTGGTCCAATACCATCATTGGTGGTGTAGCACCTCACGCGGACCATCACGCGCTTTGGATTAATCCAGCCAATACAGATCAAATGTATTTGGGAACAGATGGAGGTGTTTATATTAGCCAAAATAAAGGCGTTTCTTGGCAGTTTCTCAACAACCTGCCCGTTGGTCAATTTTATCATGTAAGTACGGATAATGACCCTGTTTACCATGTTTATGGCGGTTTACAGGACAATGGTTCTTGGATGGCTGCAAACTCTTCAGCAGGAGGTGTTAGTAGTGCTAATTGGTTTGATTTAAACGGTGGAGATGGATTCTGGGTGCAACCAAGTCCTTTGAACCCAAAAATAGTATTTGCTGAATCTCAAGGCGGAAATGCCAATAGAATTGATTTAACAACAGGGTTGGCTAGTTCTATTAAACCTCAAAAGCAAGCGGGTGATGAAGAACACCGATTCAATTGGAATACAACCATAGTAACGGGCTCCTCTACCAAAAAAACGGCAAATGGAAAACCTGTTTTCAATTTGTATATGGCCAATCAATACCTCTACCAGTCTAAAGATGAGGGTAGGAGTTGGACAAAAATTTCACCAGACCTGACTACCAATGACAAGGCCAAACAAAAAACGGAAGAGAGTGGCGGTATTACAGGAGATAATACCAGTGCTGAGAACCATTGTACCATTTTTACGGTAACACAAAATCCCAATAATGAAATGCAGATTTGGGTGGGAACAGATGATGGTAACTTACAGCTCACAAATGATGGTGGAAAGACTTGGGTCAACAAAGCTGCTGAAGTTTGGAAAGCGGGAATTCCCAAAGGAACTTGGGTAAGTAGCATTGAAATTTCTAAACTCAATCCCAAACGCATCTATGCAAGTTTTGATAACCATATGTATGGAGATCATCAAACTTATATAGCTATGAGTTTGGACGGTGGTAATACTTGGAAAAGAATTAGTTCCACTGAATTCAGTGGTTTTGCACACGTAGTAAGAGAAGATTTACAAAATGAAAACCTACTGTTTGTAGGAACAGAAACAGGTTTGTTTATTTCACTTGATGCAGGGAAAACATTTATGCGTAGCAAATACCAGGGTATGCCTTGGTATAATTTGGTTAGAGACATTAAGATTCATCCCAAAACGGGCGATTTGGTCCTAGCAACACATGGTAGAGGCATTTATATTATAGATGATTTGCAGCCCCTAAGAGACCTTGCTAAAAACGATACAGAGAAAGAACATTTATTTTTTAAGCCAGCTGATTTTCCCTATGATTTTGCACCCCAACTTCCGTCTACTGGAAGTAATATAGCAGGTTGGACAGAAGCTGGCAAAACATTGATGCCATCATTCAATTATTACTTGAAACAAAAAAGTAATGATATTGTCAAATTTGAAATTTTTGACGCATCTGGCAAAAAGATCAAAGACCTGAATGGTACCAATAACAAGGGATTAAACAAAGTATATTGGCCATTAACCAGCAATCCTCCAAAAGTTGCTAAAGGTGGATTTGTAGCTCAATCTATGGTGTTTTATTCAAGTGTGTATGGTCCCAAAGTACCAACAGGCAAGTATAAAGTAGTAATGAAAGTAGATGGCAAATCATATGATCAAGTAATCAATATTTTGCCCAATGACGCCAAAGGCTTTTCCGCAGCTAATGTGGCTAGATTGCACAACCAAAGTACTAGAATGTTTCAATTGCATGAGAATTTGGCTGTATTGGTAGATAGTTTGGATAAAACACTAATGGGCTGGCAAAAAATAGCCAATCCGTCTACCGATCAAGTTAAAAAGACTGCAAGATTGGACAGTATGCGTCATGAAATTTTGGAATTGAAACGCCAGACCATTTTCTATGATGAATTAAAATATAGAAGAAAAGTAAGTGACTTGTATATGGAAATTGCAACTTCTTTTGAACCCATGTCTCCTGCTAAAGAAGGGGCCATTGGCTTGTTGGAAAAGGAATTCTTGCTCATTCAAAAACAAGTATTTGAAATGATTCGATAGAAATTGATTATTTGCTTTTTTAAAAGGTTTCATGTAATTTTCATGAAACCTTTTTTTATAACCTACGCCATGAGAAAATCCAACTTTTTATTCTTTCTAAGTGTTTTGATGTTTGTAGCTAGCTGTAGCTATTTATCTGCACAATCCAATAGATTTAGTTCTGGGAAATTTGGAAATGCCAATGGCGATACTTTGTTGTATCGTCAATTATTTCCAGATGCAAATCCAAAGGCTAAATATCCCTTGGTCATTTTCTTACATGGATCTGGAGAGAGAGGAAAGGATAATGAAGCTCAGTTAAAATGGGGAGCAATGCAGTTTGCTACCGATCAGTTTATGTTTCAACACCCTTCCATTGTCATTGCTCCTCAGTGCCCTGAAGGTCAACAGTGGTCAAATTTTAAGCGAACAACCAATAGTACCGATATTCAATTACTTCCCAATCCTAGTAAACCTATGGAGCTCTTGCTAGGGCTAATTAAGAATGCTATCCAAAAACTGCCAGTAGATCCTAATAGGATTTATATAACTGGTTTATCAATGGGTGGATTTGGCGTTTTTGATGCCATTACAAGGGCGCCTGAGCTTTTTGCAGCAGCAGTACCTGTTTGTGGTGGGGGTGATACTAGTATGGTCAATAGCTTTTCTAAAATTCCTATTTGGATGTTTCATGGTGCACAAGACGGGGCTGTAAACCCACAACTTTCCATGAATATGGCCACAGCTTTATTTAAGGCAGGAGCTAATCCTGGACTAACTATGTATCCAACTGTTGGGCATTTTTCTTGGTTGGGTGCATATGTTGATCAACCTATGATTGAATGGTTGTATGGTCAACACAAATAGCTTTATTTTTTAAGCAGATTGAAAGGCCAAACTAAGCTATTGTGATGAAAATGAAAGTAAGGTTGTTCAATAGGGTTGTAGTTCATATAAAAATCCTTAACCCCGGGTATTTCAGATCCTTCCAAATCTAGCAACAAATCGGATTCTGAAAATTCATGAATAATTTGGTCTATCAATAAATGATTGGAAGATTTTTGCCTACCCTTGGGTGTAATTACATTGACTAAAAGATATAGCCGCTTATTGTCATTTAGTATAATGGCTGATGCCAATAATTCCTCAGTTGTCTGATCTATTAATTCCCTAACTAGGCATTGGTCTGTTGACAAATAAAATGCTAAAACCTGTGCTAGTTTTTGAAAGTCAGATGGACTTACCCAATTAAATCTATTCCCATATTGTTGTTGATAAGCATCTAGTGTTTTTGAAAAATGGGTATTTGCTTGATAAATGGGATGGTGTTTATTGGCCTTTTCTAAATTGTGTGCAAGGTCTTTTTTATAGTTTTTTGCTATTGAATGATAATCTTGATGTAGGTCCAATACCAGATTGGTTTTTGCCATTGTTGGTACAGCATTGGCTAGGTCTGTATTACTAAAATTGAAAAATAAATCTCCATATTTAGCATATCTCTTAATCAAATCAATAATATGAGGAATTTGACTTTTGTCAACTCCGCCTATTAAGCCCAATTGCTGAATAAAAGGGATGGCCTGATAGTAACGGATACCGCATTTAGAATTCCATGGAAGTGGTATTACCGCTTCATAATCACCAATAATGATGGCGGACCAATGGTTTGTTAGTAAGTTAAGATATTGAAATTGGGAATAGATGAGTCCGTTAACATTTTTTGCAATACAGTTATTCCATTTTTCGGGGTCAATACTTTGACTAACACATAAGTTAATGGTTGTTTGCATGGTATTCTAAATTAAGGCAAAATAATTATTTGCCTTTTCCAGATAAGATAATGCGTAATGTATGCATCATAATTTTGAAATCTAGTAATAAAGAAAGGTTCTCAATATAGACAAGGTCATATTTCATTCTTTCAATCATTTCTGGTACAGTAGATGCATAACCAAATTGCACCATCCCCCAGGAACTTAGTCCTGGCTTTACTTTGAGCAGGTACCTATAGTATGGTGCATTTTGTAAAATCTGATCAATATATATTCTTCTTTCAGGTCTTGGTCCAATAAAACTCATGTCTCCCTTTAAGATATTCCAAAGTTGTGGCAGTTCATCTAGTCGCCACTTCCGTAAGAACTTACCCCATTTTGTAATTCTTGGATCAAAGTCGGCAGAAAGTGCTGGTCCATTTTTTTCTGCATCGGTTTCCATACTTCTAAACTTAAAGATGGTAAATGGCTTCCCCTTTAACCCAACCCTTTCTTGAGAATATAAAATGGGGCCTTTAGAGCCCATTTTTGTAACAATGGCAATTAGTAATAGTAGGGGACTAAGTAGCATTAAGTTGATCAATGCAAAAACCAAGTCAAAAACCCTTTTAATATTCTGTTGCCAAAAAGGAAGAAGATTGGTTTGTAAATCAATTAATGTGGCACCAAATACATTGTTTGTTTTAACCGATCCTGAAAGAATGTCAATCATGCTGGGGGCTAATTTAATATCAACCGGTTTTTCAATCAATAGGTTAATAAGTGATTCAGCTAATTGGTATTGCCTTTTATCTAGTGCTATAATTACTTGATCAATTTGATTTGCATCAATTACATGAAGTAGGTCATTGGTGTTGCCAAGGCAATCAATATACTTTCCCAATCCATTTTTTGATTCTTCAGGTGTTTGAAGGTATCCAATGGGTTTTAATCCTAGATAATGGAAATTTTTGATTAATTCCTTGTAACAACCCATGGCTGTTGGGTTATTGCCAATTATTAGGGTGTTGAAATAAAATTTATGTTGAACAATGTCCTGTTTTGCTTTTGCTAATAATAGGGCTCTACCCAAAAAAATGGAACAAAAATGAATTAGTATATAGCTAAGCCAGGCTTGTGGTTCGGTTTCAATAATATTTAAAGCCACCATTAAGCAAACACCAATAGCTGTTTGAATCAAGGTAGCTGTTAATTCATTGAGTCTTGATTTTCTATAAATGGAAGTTTGATAGCTACCCATTAAAAGGAAAAAAAACAACCAACCCAAGGAGATTATTAAAATAACAATAGTAGGATTGGTGTTTACCATCCAATGATAACCCGTATTAGATGGTAGGTCAACTATCAATAAAGTATATGATATTAATGCAATTGCACTAAATACAATATCTGAGCATGCATAAAGCAAGCTGTTTTTAAACTGTACTTGCATCTACTTATACCAGAATGCTGGTACTATTGATTTTTTCCAAAATCTGATGAGCTACTTCCATTGCTAGGAACCCGTCTAGTTCACTAACAACGGTAGGGCTATTTGTTACAATGGCGTTCACAAATGATTCCAGTTCTAATTTAATGGCATTTTGTGGTTCAATCACAGGGTTGGCTATGGCAATTGTCTTCTTGCCATTATGTGTATCAATGTCAAAAGAGAACACGTTGGTGTCTTCTGGTTGTTTTAGTTTTATGATTTCTGCTTTTTTTTCTAGAAAGTCAATACCTATATAAGAATTGGGTTGGAAGAGTCTGATTTTCCGCATTTTTTTCATGCTAATTCTGCTACTTGTCAAATTAGCTACGCATCCATTATTGAATTCAATACGCACATTGGCAATGTCAGGGGTATCTGTCATAACAGCTACGCCACTTGCAGAAATATGTTTTACGTCGCTCTTAACAAGGCTTAAAATAATATCAATATCATGGATCATCAAGTCAAGGATTACACTGACCTCGGTACCCCTTGGATTAAATTGAGCAAGCCTATGCACTTCAATAAACATAGGGTTTAATGTCATGTCTTTCAAAGCTAGGAAAGCTGGATTAAACCTTTCCACGTGTCCTACTTGCATTTTAATATTGGCTTCCCTGACCATATTCACTATGTCTCTGCCTTCTTGGATTGTATGCGCCAAAGGTTTTTCTACAAAAACATGTTTGCCTTTTCTTACAGCCTGCATGCAAATATTAAAATGGTGGTCCGTGGGTGTAATTACATCAATAATATCGCAAGCGTCCATGAGTTTTTCTTCATCCATGTATCGCTTGAGGCCATATTGTTCAATTACTTGATTGGCATTTTCATTATTTGGATCAAAAAAACCTACCAATTTAACTCCCTCAATTTCTTTCCAATTATTTAAATGGAATTTACCCAAATGCCCCACTCCAAAAACACCCACTTTTAACATAGAAAATACGTTTGCGTTAGGGGTAAAGGTAGTTATTTGAATTGCTGCAAGGGTTCAGTGTTGTGAAGATGTGGAAACTTTGCTGAGTTTATTTGAGAGAAGGGGAGCTACAAACAAAATCTATACCAAATTCAAAATTTGATGTTTTAAATTGATAATCAATTATTTAGACTTTTTCCAAGATTGGTTTGTTTTAATATTGGAAATTTATTCCCAAATATGGAAAAATTGAATAATTGTCTAAAAAATAAAAATTTTCCAATAATGAAACAGGTTGTAATTTAGCCTATCGTATTTACTTCCATGGTTGATTGCTTGGACATTTAAATGCATCTATATGAAACCTGCAAACGGGTTGAAAATATTTATTCTAGAAGATGATCGTTGGTATGGTGCTATGTTGGAGCATCATCTTTCCTTGAATCCTGATTATCAAGTTACTAAATTTGAGAATGAAAAGGATTTTCTAAAAGCCATGTATGAATCGCCTGATGTGGTGACGCTTGATTATTCTTTATCAGAAATGGACGGGAATCAGGTGCTAAAAAAGATTAAAGAAATAAGCCCTGAAACAGAAGTGATTATCATTTCTGGTCAAGAAGATATAGCAACAGCGGTTAATTTATTGAAAACTGGTGCATTTGATTATATTGTAAAAGATGAGGATACCAACGATAGACTTTGGAATTTGTTGGTCAGATTAAGGGAGATTAAAGACCTAAGAAAAGAAGTAGCTACACTCAAGAGTGAACTCAAAAAAAGTTATGATTTCTCCAATTCTATTATTGGACAGAGTGAACCCATTAAAAAAGTATTTGGTCTTATTCAAAAAGCTACACTAACCAATATTACAATTTCTATTACAGGTGAAACCGGAACGGGTAAGGAAATGGTTGCTAAGGCCATTCATTATCATTCCAATAGACAAAAACATGCATTTGTGGCCATTAATGTAGCCGCTATTCCCCGCGATTTATTAGAAACAGAATTGTTTGGTCACGAAAAAGGAGCATTTACTGGTGCAGTAGAAAAAAGAATTGGAAAATTTGAAGAGGCAAATAAAGGAACAATCTTTTTGGATGAAATTGGAGAGATGGATGCTATGTTGCAAGCCAAGCTATTACGTGTTTTGCAAGAAAGGGAAATCACTAGAATTGGAGGTAATGCTGTAATACCAATTGATGTAAGGGTGATTGTTGCAACCCACCGCAACTTGTTAGAAGATGTAAAAGAAAAGAAATTTAGAGAGGACTTGTATTATAGATTATTGGGTTTGCCTATTGAAATGCCGCCATTAAGGGAAAGAGGGAATGATATTCTTGTATTAGCCAAGCATTTTCTGAAAGAATTTTGCAATGATAATAAGATTGAAGTAAAACAGATTAGCCCTGACGCGTTTCAGAAACTAATGTCTTACTCTTTTCCAGGAAATGTACGTGAGTTAAAATCATTGATTGAGCTTGCTGCGGTTATGTCTGATGGCACAAGCATAGAAGAAAAAGACTTGAATGTTGAAGTAATGGGTGGTGTTTCTTCTCTTTTGGCAGAAGATAATACTTTGAGAGAATATGAGCTGAAAATCATCAAACATTTTATGGAAAAATATGATAATGATGTGTTGATGGTTGCTAAGAAATTGGACGTTGGTAAGTCAACCATTTACAGAATGATTCAAAATGGAGAGCTCAAACAAAAGTAAACCTAACTATGTACGGAATCATCAATACATCTATAGAAGAATTGGTCATTGAGAAATTTGGTGCACCAACTTGGGAAGAAATTCTTATAAAAAGTGGGATTAAAAAACAGATTTTTTTAAGTAGTGAGGCTTATGATGACGCTATTACGTATCAACTGGCATCCTCAACAGCAGATGTAGTTGGTGTGTCAATTGGCGATGTGCTCTTGGAATTTGGGAAGTGGTGGATTTTACATACTTGCCAAAAACGTTATGGTTCAATGTTGAAAACTGGAGGAGGGGATTTGGCTGAGTTTTTAATTGGACTTCCAAGTTTTCACAGCAGGGTTCAATTAATGTATCCAAAATTATCCCCCCCGGAATTCAAGGTAGAAAAATTGAAAGACCAGTATTTTAAGGTTCATTATTATTCTAAAAGGCCTGCTTTGCAAGAATTTATGAGGGGGTTATTGCTAGGACTTGCTACCTATTTTAAGGTTAATGCAACGGTTCAATTACTTCAAAGTAGGGAACAGGGATTTGAGTACGAAATTTTTGAAATAAGTTGGAATTGAATTAAAAATTGATTGTTTGCAAAGTATTCATTTAAATATTAAACAGTGGAATAGGTTATTTCCATTCTTTTTTCTTCTCAATGAAGAAATGCAAATTGTTGCATTGGGGGATTCTTTGGAGAAACTAGGGCATTTTCAATTAGGGAAAAAGTTCGATGACTATTTTGTAATAAGTAGGCCTAAATTTTCAAATATTGGATTCTCGGAGTTGAAATCTAGCATAGATAAAATGTTCTTTCTGGAAATTAAAACAGCAAAAGGGCATGTAGTTCTAAGAGGGCAGTTTGAATTTTTAGAAGATGTTCAACAATTGATTTTTGTTGGGTCACCTTGGTTTACAAATCTGGAAGAAGTGGCAGATCAAGCCATTGTTCAAAAAGACTTTGCAAAGCATGATGCTTCTTTAGATTTATTACATGTGTTGCACGCCAAAGAAATGGCTGAGGAGGATAATAAGGTTTTATTGCATCAAATTAGTAAGGAAAGAAACAATTTTAGGCATTTTGCGATTGTTGCTGAAGAAACCGTAAATGCAGGAATTCTATTAGATAATACCGGAAAGATACAATGGGTTAACCGAGCTTTTCAGCAAATGAATGGGTATCAATTAGAAGATTGTATAGGGAACTCTATTGGTTCTTTATTAACTGGAAAAGAGACCAATCCACAGACACTTCAGTTTATTGAATCAAAAATAAAAGAGAATAGTTTTTTTGAATGTGAGATTTTGAATTACCCACTGAATGGAAATCCATATTGGGCAAAGGTGAATGGGCAACCCATTTTAGATGAGAATGCTGAGGTTCTGCATTATTTTATATTACAAGAAGATGTTACAGACAAAAAATCTGCAGTAGAGAAAATTAGAATGGCAGAAGACCGCTGGAGATTTGCGTTAGAAGGTGCTGGAGCTGGCGTATGGGAACATGATTTTGAAACCAATAAGTCCTTTTTTTCTGAACTATATGTAAATTTATTAGGGTATACAAAACAGGAATTAGAAAATATGGATGATGTTTGGAAGTCCATATTACATCCTGAAGATTATCATATTATCAAAGAATACGATCATCAATATGCTGAGGGAATTATAAAACAGCATAAGACAGAATATAGAATCAAGAAAAAAGATGGAACATATATTTGGGTGATGGACAGAGGTATGCTTATTTCCAAGACCTCATTTGGTATACCCAAGACAATCATTGGTACACATACAGACATTACAGACCTAAAATTGGTTGAGCTTTCTTTGGAGCAAAGCGAAAAACAATTACGTTCACTTTCTGATAATATGCCTGGGGTATTGTATGAATATGTATTTAATGAAAACGGAGAAAGTGGGTTTAAATTTATTGGTAAAACCATTGAAAAGGTTTTGGGATTATGCGCTGAAGAATTTCTAGATTTCAAAAAAAGCGTACACCCTGACGATCAAAATAGATTGTTAGAAGCGGTTAAGCATACTAATTTAACCAATGAGCCATTTAATTTTGAAGGGAGGTTAATAGTGCCAAATAGAGGAATAGTTTGGTATTCAACTTCTTCATCTTTCTCTTACGATGATGGAAATGGGTCAAGAGTTTTTACAGGGTTAATGATAGACATTACGGAAAAGAAATTGGCTCAGGAAAGGTTAGAAAAACAACGCATGTTTTATGAGCAGGTCTTGAATAGTATTCCGTCAGATATTGCTGTTTTTGATCATGAGCATAGGTACCTGTTTATTAATCCCATTGCAATTAAAGACAATGAATTAAGGCAATGGATGATTGGTAAAAAGGATGAGGATTATTGCCAGTACAAGAACAAACCATTCTCCATAGTAGAAGGTAGGAGAAAAATATTTAATCAAGTAATTGAGTCTAAGAAATTGGTTGCATGGGAAGAAACCTTAACTGCCGCAAATGGGAGTAAGGAGTTTCATTTTAGAAATATGTATCCTGTGATTAATTCATTGGGAAATGTAGAAATGGTAATTGGGTATGGTGTTAATATTACTGATAGAAAAAGAATTGAAGACCAGGTAAGGATTAATGAAAAGCGTTATAGAGACTTATTTAATTATAGTCAAGCGTTAATTTGTACACATGACCAAAATGGCGTTTTATTAAGTGTAAATCCATCCATTTGTGAAACACTTGGGTATACTGCTGAAGAATTGATTGGTAGACCTCTCATGTCTTTTATTCCAGAAAGAGAAAATGATAATTTCCGTGCTTATTACCTAGACATAGTAATGAAAGAAGGGAAATCAAAAGGTGTATTTAGGGCACTGCATAAAAATGGAAAAAAATTATTTTTATTATACCAAAACTATTTGGTGGAAGAAGAGGGTCTAGAGCCCTATGTGATTGGATTTTCTCAGGATATCACTGAAAGGATTCATGCAGAGAATGAGTTGTTGCTGGCTAAACAAATAACTGAAAATGTATCAAAAGCCAAAGAGATTTTCTTAGCTAATATGAGCCATGAAATTAGGACACCTATGAATGGAATATTAGGTGTTGCTAATCTGTTGGCAAAAACAGAAATGGGAGAGGCTCAAAAGAACTATTTGAAGTTAATCAAAGAATCGGCTAATAACCTTTTGGTAATTGTTAATGATGTACTAGATATTGAAAAAATCACTTCTGGTAAATTTGAATTTGAGCAAATACCATTCAGATTTGCAGACAAACTAAACTCCTCTATTCAATCCTTTCAGTATAAGGCGGAGGAAAAAGGTATACAATTGAATTATTTTTCTCAATTAGAAGAGCCGCTAATTTTACTTGGAGACCCTTATAGGCTGATTCAAATTCTAAACAATTTATTAAATAATGCCATTAAATTTACTGCAAGAGGTAAGGTAACAGTTAATATTTTTTCATCTATGAGGGATGAGGAAAATATTGTGGTTGAATTTACAGTGCAAGATACAGGTATAGGTATTGATGGTTCAAAATTAGAAACCATTTTTGAACCATTTGTGCAGGCATCTACAGATACCACTAGAAAATTTGGAGGCACTGGTTTGGGATTGTCAATTTGTAAGAACTTGATTGAAATGCAAGGCGGTTCTATTAGTGTAGAGAGCAAATATGGAGAAGGAACTGTTTTTCATTTTAAGCTTCCCTATAAAATTGGAGCAACTGATATGTTGGCCCAAGAAGATCAAGCGCCTGAAGATTATAGTCTAATAGGGGAGAAGAGAATTTTGATTGCTGAGGATGTTGAGCTAAACCAATTTATTGCACGGCAAATTTTGGAATCCTGGGGTATGGAGGTAGCAGTGGCTGCCAATGGTAAAATTGCGGTTGAAATGGTCCAGAAGCAACATTTTGATTTGATTCTAATGGATATTCAAATGCCAGAAATGGATGGCATAGAAGCAACTGAAATTATTAGAAAACTTGATGACCCTAAATTGGCTAAAATTCCCATTATTGCATTAACCGCAAATGCATTAAAGGGAGATAACCATCTCTATTTTCAAGCGGGAATGAACGATTATATTACTAAGCCTTATACAGAAGAAAAATTATATTCTGTTCTTAGTAAGTTCTTGCCAGCTAATCCTTTGGCTACTTTGCCCAAAGTGGAAGTTAATAAACCTGCATCAAGAATTTTGGTAGAGGAGGATCATGAATTATTAACAAGTCAGACTGGTGATGGTTTATTGTATGACCTGACAATGGTTAGACAAATTGGTAAAGGGAATCCTGATTTTATTGGAAAAATGGTGGCCCTCTTTCTTGACCAGTTGCCCAATGATATTGTCAAATTAAAAGAGTATGCTGACAAGGATGAATGGGAAGCATTGTCAAAATTGGCTCACAGAATGAAACCATCCATTGAAGGAATGGGAATACATTCTTTGAAGACCATCATCAGAGAATTAGAAACAAGGTCACGAAATAATGAGTCTATCCGAGATGTAGAAATGAAGAAATTGGTTGCTTTTACTTGTGAAACTATGGAGAAGGTATTAATTCAACTTCGCATTGAGTTCCCCAAATAAAATAACCTAAAAGCAGTCTAATGCTGTTAAATTAGTTAGCGTTTTTTCATTCATTAATGTTTGTGCGCATGCTTCAACATGGGGCATTTCATATTTGAAATAGAATTCCATAGTGTGTATTTTTCCTTCATAGAAGTCTTGGATTGCTTTGTTTGGATGTTGAGTTTGAATTAATGCTTTTGCCTTAACAGCCATTTTTAACCATTGCCATCCAATGACTATCAACCCTGCCATTTCCATGAAAACTGTAGCATCTGATAAAAAGCGATCAGGGTTAGATTTTTGAAGGTATCCCATTAAATGTTGAAGCACTTTCTCAAAGCTTTGAATGGTTTCATTTAATTGGATTCCATAAGGTTTCAAAACTGAATCTTCTTTGCATAATGCTATTGTTGCTTGTATTTCAGTAACTAATAAGGAAAGGGCTTTCCCGTTTTGCATGGTAGCTTTTCTACCTAATAAGTCTAATGATTGAATACCCGTAGTTCCCTCGTAAAGAGACATGATTTTCAAGTCTCGGTATAACTGTTGTACAGGGAAGTCTGTAGTGAATCCATACCCACCCAATGTTTGTATGGCTAAAGCTGCTGATCGGCTGCCTTGTTCTGATGCATAGGTTTTTACAATGGGTGTTAAGATTTCTAAAAGCAAAAGATAATTTGCCTTTTCTTCTCCTTGGGTTGCATGAACTAAATCATATAAACGATTGCATTCCATTGCCAATGATAATGATCCCTCAGTAATAGCTTTCTGCGTCAACAACATTCTTTGTACATCGGCGTGATGAATAATTAGCGTAGGAGCTTTTAAAGGATCTTTCTCGCTAGGCATTCTACCTTGAGGTCGCTCTTTACAATATTGAAGGGATGCTTGGTAGGCGGCCATTGCTACAGAAGCTGCACACTGACCCACACTTATTCTTGCACCATTCATCATTTGAAACATATACTTAAGACCTTGGTGAGGCTCTCCCACCAGATAACCCCTACAATTATCATTGTCACCAAAACTAAGGTGTGTTGTTGCGTATCCCTTTTGTCCCATTTTTTGAAAATCTCCTGCGCAATGCACATCGTTATAAACCAATGAGCCATCTGCTTCAGGCCTGAATTTTGGAATGATAAATAAGGATATCCCTTTTACACCTGCGGGAGCTCCTTCTATTCTGGCAAGGGTAAGGTGCACAAAATTATCAGCCCCTTGGTGTTGGCCTCCAGAAATAAATATTTTTTGGCCCTTTACAAGGTAATAATCCTCATTAACTGGCTTTGCACTGGTAATAATATCAGAAAGAGAGCTTCCAGCCTGAGGCTCTGTTAATGCCATGGTGCCTTGCCATTCACCTTGATAAATTTTTGGAACATAAGTAGCAATTTGTTCTGCACTTCCAAAACTAGTTATCAAGTCCGCTGATCCGGTTGAAAGGCCAAGATATCCCTGAACACTATTATTAGCAGCTTGGAAAATATGCTGTCCGGCATTAAAAATCATTTCAGGTAATTGCATGCCTCCGTGTTCAAATTTTGCTGCTCCACCTATCCAGCTTTGTTCTGCAGCTAAGCGAATGATTCGCTTAATTTGAGGGTGCGTGAGAACGGCACCATTGCCGTCATATTGGGCAGGATTTTCATCCATGACTTTAAAGTAGGGAAACATTTCTTGGTCTGCCAATAATTTGGCAGATTCTACAATCATCCAAGCTTGCTCAGCATCTAGATGAGCATATCTTTCATATTGGAAAAGGGTTTGCACCGGATGTACTTCAAAAAGTAAAAAACGGAGCAGTTCCATGTTGGTATAGTTTGCCATAGTCTTATTTTAAAAAATCAAACTGATGATTTCTGCAACATATGCAGGTTTGTTTTTCCCTTTGATTTCCATGTTGCAATTAATAAATAATTTGATTGAGCCATTGTCTTGTAGTTCTGCTGTTGAGATACTTGCGTGTAATCTAATCTGGTCACCACATTGAACTGGATTGATAAATCTTGCTTTGTTAATACCATAATTCAAAAATGAATTCACACCTTCAATATGTATCATCTGGTATAAAAATTGGGAAACTAAAGACATGCTCAAATAGCCATGAGCAATGGTTTTGCCATCTGGTAATAATTTGGCTGCTTTTTGAGGGTCTATATGTACCCATTGTTTGTCTAATGTTGCGTTGGCAAAATCTGTAATCATTGTTTGATCTACACTAAGCCAATTACTAGTTCCTAGTGAAGTTCCAATAGCTTTTAATAGGGCAGATTTATTCAGAAAGCTAACAGGTAGTTCAACTGCCTGCATTTTGTGAACAGTGGTTTCTTTGACAATAATTTGATCTTGAGCATCAATAGATGGGTTTTCTATTTCTTCCTTTACTTGTATAATGGCTTTACCCATTACTTTTCTATCCATCAAATCTCTGATTGCTTGGGAAGCATTGTTTAAGTCATAAACCTTGTAAATTTCTTGTTGAATATCGCCCCGCGAAATCATTTGAACCAATACTCTTAAATTTTGCATACTGAGTGCAGGTTCTTTCTCAGTAAAAGCACCCCAAAATACTCCAACTACAGAAGCACCTTTTAATAATGCCAAGTTAAATGGGAGTGAAGGAATTGTGCCAGTTGCAAATCCAACAACTAAGTATCTACCTTTCCAAGCTAAGGATCTTAAAGCGGGTTCTGCCATGGCTCCACCAACAGGATCGTATACAAGGTCAACTCCTTTCTCTGCAGTGATTGTTTTAATGTACTCCCTAAGATCTTCAGTAGAATAATTAATAGTAAAGTCAGCGCCTTTTTTCAAGCAGATATTTAGTTTCTCTTGGTTGGATGCTGCTGCAATGACTATTGCTCCCATTTTTTTTGCAAGTTCAACAGCTGCCAAACCTACGCCTCCAGCCGCCCCAAGAATTAAAATGGTTTGGCCTGGTTGAAGTTGCCCTCTATCTTTTAAAGCATGATAAGAAGTTCCATAATTATATAAGGTTGAGGCGGCTATTTGCCAATTGATAGTGTTTGGAATTTTAAACACTCGATTAGCGTTTACGGATACCTGTTCGGCAAAACCTCCCCATCCACAAAGTGCAACCACCCGATCTCCTGGTTGAACATGTGAAACATCTTTGCCTACGGCGATAACGCGTCCAGCTATCTCTCCTCCAGGAGCAAATGGTAGTGTGGGTTTAAATTGGTATTTGTTTTGAATGATTAAAGCATCGGGAAAATTAACAGCTGCAGTAACTACGCTGATTAAAACCTGATTTGCATCAATGGTAGGAGATGGTACCTCTTTTAAAACCAGTGTTTCTGGCAATCCAAATTGTTCACAGATAACCGCTTTCATAGACTAGCATACGGGTTAAACCGTATTAGCTACAATTTAGGGAATCAAATTAAAGGTCGGTTCTTAATTCTTGGGAGAATCCTAACATCTTTTTCAGTCTTTTTATAATTCCAACGAAAAGTCCGCCGTCTTTTTGCATTCTTCTATCGGTAGTCCATACCAAGGCCATTGGATTAGTCACCTGATACAATTTGCCAAATCCCTGTTCTCTTAGCTTTAGGGCAAACCAACCGTCTTCTCCTGCTCCCGCTGGAAAATTAAAACCATCTACGGCTAGACCATCAGCCTTTCTAAAACAAGAATTAAAACCATAAACATTCACCGCTTCTTCACGGAAAGTTTTGTTAAACCACCTGCTGATATCAGCAATATATTCATAGAAAAAATAAACAATCCTTGGTGTATTGGCTGTTGGAATATGGGCAAATCTACCATAGCAAATGGCAATGCCAGTTTGGGCTTCCATTGGCGCAATCATCAAGTCTATCCAATTTTCAGGATAGATTGTGTCTGCATCTGCAGTTAGAATATATTTTCCATTTGCCGCACTTAAACCAGCATTTCTTGCTGCAGAAATTCTTTGAACTGTCTCTAGAATACAAGTTACTCCAGCAGCTTCTACAAGTTCCTTTGTTCTATCTTTTGAATTATTATTGACCACAATAATTTCTACTGACCATTTAGATTGATTGCTAGCCAAGGAACTCAGGGTTCTTAGAATATTATTTTCTTCATTATAAGCGGGAATAACCACCGACACCTGAATGGGGCCTTTTTGTAGATGCTGATAAGCCGCTTTGATATCATTGCAGGTTTTTTCAGGCGTTTCGGTTAAATAATATTTAGAAGAAATATATGATGGAATTGCAATTGGTCTCATACAGCTAATTTTGAAAATGGCGATTGGTTATAAAGCCATACTGACGAAGTTAGAAAAAAATAGGGGTATATTTTTGCTTTGTTAACTGCCAATTTGATTTAATTAAATGATATTTCTTTATTATTTTTATTCATAATTCCTTGGAAATAGGGCTTTTTTCATTAAATGAATATTAATGTGTATATGAAATGAGGAATTTTTCAATTTTCAGGTTTATATTGTAGCGTTATCTATTAAATACCCCCCGACTGCCTTTTAAAGGGGAAGTTTCTATGAAAGGCAACAAAAACCGGAGCTAATATCTTTATGGCAGCATCTGAAACCAACCCCCTTAAGATGGTCATTGTGGAAGATGACAAATTCATGCAGTCTATTCTCAAAAAATATTTCAGCAATTATTTTTCTGTCAATGTTTTTAGCGATGGTATTGAAGCGCTATCATTTTTACAGGATGGAAATGTACCAGACTTAATTGTGACAGATTTGAATACACCTAAATTGGGTGGATTGGAATTGATTAAACAAATTAAAGCAAGCGATTTTTTTAATTCCATACCCATTATGGTGGTTTCGGGTGAAGAAAGCTCTGAAATGATTGTCAAATGTCTTGATGCAGGTGCGGATGACTTTGTTGTAAAACCATTTAATCCAAAAGAATTAGAAGCCCGCATTCGGGTTATCTTAAGAAGAACTGGAAACCTATTCTAACATCCTATGTCTTATTCCCCCGATCCGCTAATTCCTGGTCAACCCATTATAGCTCTGATCAATTGTGATGCAGAAGTAACAAGTATGTTACATCATTGTCAATTGGGTGATCGCAAATTAATATCCTTTAAAAATGGAATTGATTTGATAGATCGTTGGGAAGAAAGTGATTGGAATTTAGATGCCATTATCTCTCAAAGTGAGGTTATGGCTCCATCTGGAGTCTCCTTGTTAGATACATTGGTTCAAAAAAAGCATATTAAGATTCCCTTTTTCATTATTTGCAATAACCTAAATGAAAAAATAGCCAAAATAGCGTTGCAAGGAGGTGTGGCCGAGGTTTTTAGAATGCCCTTTAAATTAGAAAACCTAGAGACAAGGGTCAATTTTGTTATGGGCAACTGGGATGTGCTTCATAAATCTGGCGAAAGATCGGCTACTGAACACTTAACTTATAAAACGCCCTTGGTTAAAAGGATATTTGACATATTTTTTGCAGGACTAGCCCTGACTTTGCTTTCTCCCTTTTTATTGTTGATCATGATATTAATAAGACTGGAGTCTAGTGGCCCTATCTTTTATTATGCACTTAGGGTAGGAACGGGGTACCATATTTTTAAGTTTTACAAGTTCCGTTCCATGTATTTTGACGCGGACAAACGTTTAAAAGACCTCAAGCATTTGAATCAATATGATGCGGGTAAACGCAGTTCCAAAACGGGCAATCAAACATTCAGTTATGAATTTCTTTGCGAAGACTGTAAAAATGCTGGAACCAAGTGTCAGTATCCCATTTATTCAGATACACTTCATATGTGCGAGAAAGAATACGTTTCTATGCGCAAAAACAGTGGGGAGTCAACTTTTATAAAAATTAAGAACGATCCAAGAATGACTAGAATTGGAAAGTTTATCAGGAAAACTTCTATTGATGAATTGCCCCAATTGTGGAATGTGATAATTGGTGATATGAGCATTGTAGGAAATAGACCCTTACCCTTGTATGAAGCTGAAAAACTGACCACCGACAAATATGCTTTACGTTTTATGGCACCTGCAGGAATCACCGGATTATGGCAGGTTGAAAAGCGTGGTCATGGAAAAATGTCTGAGGAAGAACGATTGTTGTTAGACAATATTTATGCAAAGAACCATAGTTTCTTTAATGATATTATGTTGATTCTCAGAACTATTCCAGCCCTATTTCAAAAGGAAAATGTGTAAGGTATTCGTTAAACCCTTTCCCAATTCTTTGTTTCAAAATTGTATTGTTTTAACACTTTTGCGGGATTACCCACTGCTACGCTATAGGGAGGAATATCTTTAGTTACAACGGCACCTGCCGCAATAACACTATGTTTTCCAATTCTAACACCTGCGGTGATTACCGCATTTGCAGCAATCCAACAGTCATCCTCAACTACTATAGGTGACTTTAGAATGGGTTGTGCTTGGATAGGCTGGTCTGGATCTCTGTACTCGTGATTCAAGGCACTGGCCACAATATTTTGGGCAAAGATGACATTGTTTCCAATTTGAATAGGTCCTATAATGGTATTACCCATTCCAATTAAAGAATTGTTTCCAATGATTACATCCCCAACACCATTGTTTACTGTACTAAAGTCTTCAATGGTACTATTTTCACCTAATTGGAATTGGTTAAAAGGTAGCACATCCATTCTAGTGCTCCAACGAATAGTTGAGCCAGCACCTCTTTTATGTAAAAAAGGATTGACCAATAACTTGACCCAAATTCTTGGTCTTGCTTCACCTGCAGGAACTAGCATCCAATGAACCAAGTTTTTTAATTTGGGGTTGTTCTTGATGGTATCTTTTAATGACATGTGTGGCTATTCAACTCTAAAGTTAATTTTTTACCAATTGCAATAAAAATAATATCCACTTTATTGATAACTAATTGTTTCTTAGGGGATTTGATGTTGATAAAACTAGTCCAGCGAACAGGAAACCGATGTTCTTAAATGGTACCTTTAGGTTGCGCAAAATCTATCCTTGAAAAAAGGGAGTAAGGATTGCAGGTATACGAAAACCAAGGAAAGCTAAAATCGTTATCAAATAGAGAAGATTATGGGGATGAATAACAGGAGGACAGAGCAGCATAGGCCATTCAAATGGATTGCCATATTGGTTGTTTTTGCATTTTGCTTATCCAAGCAAGCAACTGCTCAAGAATCCATGATGCCCGAAGTGAATTATTCTTATTTAGAAAAACTAATTGACACGGCAAGAAAGTATTATCCTCAAGTTAAAATCGCCAAAAAGAAATTGGAAATTGCCAATATTGCGGTAAAAAAAGCTCAATTAGATTGGTTCAATTTTTTCTCTGTTACCCTTAACTATAGCCCTAATGGCGGAGCCGCCTCTTTAAACCAACCAACTCTAGCTGGTTTTCAAGTAGGTTTTTTTGTCAATATTGCTGCATTACTACAAAAGCCCTATGTTATCAAATCCACAAAAGTGGAATATGAAATTGCCAAACTCAGTCAAATGGATTTTGATATGATTATGGCCGCTGATGTGAAATCTAGATATATTAAATACGTTCAATCAGGAATGCAATTAAAGATTCAAAACAGAATTGCATTGGAAGCTGAAAGTATTGTAAAAGAAACCAGGTATAAGTTTGAAAAAGGGGAAGTCAATTTTGAAACTTTTACAAAGGGGGTAATTTATGAATCAGATAATAGAAAGGCAGTCATTGATGCTGAAGCCAATTTTCTAATGGCTAAAAGCAGCTTGGAAACAATTGTTGGAAAAAAACTATCGGAGATACAATAATGGAGCTTGCAAGATTTATCAAATTATTAATCAAGCGTAAGTGGATCCTGATAGGGTTGCCCATTTTCGTGTTCATACTAACCTATTTCTTGGTCAGAAACTTGCCCAATACCTATCCTTCACACGCAAGGATGGCTACTGGTTTGGTAGATCAATCTCAACAAGTCTTAGCTACAGATGCCTTTCAAGAAAGCAAGGTCAATCTAGATTTTAGCAATTTGTTAGAAATGACCAAGTTGAAAAAAGTCTATGATCAGGTTTCTTTTAAATTGATTTTACATGACTTAGAGGATTCGGTTCCTTTTAGAGAACCCAGCAAGCTTATGAAGGAAGTGGTTCCTGAAGCCAAAAGGAATGCCATCAAGGTCATTAGAAAGCATTATGCCATGAGAGAGCCGCTGTCTTCATTTAATAATGACGAGGCTGGCATGATTAAGTTAATTTCCTCAATGGGTTATGACTATGATGGATTGGACAAAAATTTACGAAGTTATAGGCCCAATAATAGTGATTTTATTGACATTTATTTTGAATCTGAGAATGCGAACTTGAGTGCTTTTGTTGTAAACACCTTGGCCCAGGAGTTTATCAATTATTACGCTGATTTTGTCAAAAACAATAAGCTGAAAACCGTCAATTTTCTTGATACGGTCATGAAGCAAAAAGAGGCGGAAATGCAACGATTGAAAATGTTGCTGAAGAATTATAAAATTCAAAATCGCGTTTTAAACCTAGCAGAACAAGCAAAAAGTCTTTACGGTCAATTAGCTGATTTTGAAACCAGAAGACAGGTGGCAGAAAAAGACGTTATAGCTTTTGCAGGAGCTTTGCAGGGGATCAACGATAAATTTAGCCCAGTAGAACGGAAGTATGTGGAAAGCACCATGGTGTCCATTAATCAACAAATTTCTTCAACCAAACAATACATCATTAATCTCTCTGATGACTATATTAAGAGCAACTATGATGAAAAAATAAAATACAAGCTGGACTCTGCCCGTAAAGTAGTTTCACAACAAATTCAAATTTCTACTGACAAATACATTACCAATCCATTAGCGGCAAAGGAAAATTTAGTAAATCAAAAAGCTAGATTGGAATTAGATTTGGATATTGCCAAATTTAGCTTGAATAGTCTGAAGATTGAATTGGAAAGATTAAATCAAAAATTTGACCTTCTGGTTCCTCACGAAGCTGTGATTCAAAACTATGAAAGCGCTATTGACGTTGCTAGTAAGGAATATTTAGATGCTCAATCAAGGTATAACAAGTCAAGTATGGAATCAAGTCTGTCTATTTCTTTAAGACAGATTGAAAGCGGTGTGCCTGGAGCCCCAAGCCCTTCCAAGAAATTAATATTGGTAGCAGTTGCTGGAATGGCAACGGAAGTGCTGATTTTGTTGGTTTTATTTATACTCTTCTATTTAGACGAGTCCATTATAGCAACCAAGGAATTGGCTAACCAAACCAATTTGCCTGTTTTAGGCTTAATTCCATTATTAAGTGGTTCAGTAATTGAATTAAAGAAATTATGGAACAATCAATTTGACGACAATTTCAAATTGAGGAATTTTAAGGAGATGCTTAGGTCAACCAGATTTGAAATAGAAAATGAAATGTCTGGCGCTAAAGTATTAATGTTAAATAGTCTTGGATCAAGTGAAGGTAAAACCTTGATTTCTATGAGTCTTGCTTTTGCATTCATGATGGTCAGGAAAAGGGTGTTGTTGATTGATGGTAATTTTGAAAACAATTCTGTTTCTAGGATGGTGGAACCGCAATTAATGTTAGAAAGGTTTTTAAATGATGAGCAACAATTACCCGATTTTAGACCCGCGGGTGAAATTGTGGTCATGGGAAACAGCGGTGGTGATACTAGTTTATTAGAAATAAGTCTTGCAGATAATATCCAATTAAAAATGGATGTTTTGAAAGAGGCATTTGATGTTATTATCATTGATGCCCCTGGCCTTTCTAGGTTCAATAAGTCTAAAGAATGGGTTCGTTTTTCTGAAAAAATAGTTACTGTGTATGAATCAGGACATACTATTAGTTTTAAAAACAAACAAGACGTTCTTTACTTAAAGAGCCTAGATCAAAAGTTCATTGGTTGGATTTTGAATAAGGACGATAATGAAAAACCTGTTAAACCCACTAAGGCTCCAAAAACCATTTTCTCAAAAAACATTGAAATGCAATGGGCTTAGATTTAATCAGTGGATGTTGGATAGTCATTCAACTATTGGTTGGGTATAATTTGGTATTACCCTTATTGATATACTTGATTTCTTTGTTTAAAAAAAAGGGCTTAGGCCATCACCCTGCAAATTCTAACGCGGATTATGCCATCATCGTTACAGCATACGAGCAAACTCATACTTTAGGGCCTGTGGTGGCATCCATTTTACAATTGAACTACAAAAACTTTCTGGTATATATTGTAGCTGATAAATGTGATGTAAGTCAACTACATTTTGAAGATGAAAGAGTGATTGTTTTAAGACCTGAAGAAACGCTATCTAGTAATACTAGATCTCATTTTTATGCCATCCATCGTTTTAAAAGACCTCATGATAGGTTAACTATAATAGATAGTGATAATTTGGTTGAGCCAGATTATCTTGACCAATTGAATCCTTTTTTTGAAGCAGGATTTAAAGCCGTTCAAGGAGTTAGAGATGCCAAAAACATGGATACCATGTATGCATGCCTTGACGCTGCTAGAGATATTTATTACCATTTTTATGATGGGAAGATTCTTTTTGAGGCAGGTTCTTCAGCAACTTTAGCAGGATCTGGTATGGCATTTACAACTGAATTGTATAGAAATTGCTTAGAACACCAAGACATTACTGGTGCAGGGTTTGATAAGATTTTGCAAAAGGAAATTGTAAATAGGGGAGAACGCATAGCATTTTCAGAGCATGCCATTGTTTATGATGAAAAAACTTCTAAATCAGATCAACTGGTTAAGCAAAGGGCCCGTTGGATTAATACTTGGTTCCGTTATTTTAAATTTGGATTTGGGATGATTGGCAATGGATTGATAAAATTTGACTGGAATCGCTTATTGTTTGGATTGATTCTTTTGAGGCCTCCATTGTTTATTTTTTTGATTATATCTTTTATGTTTGCCCTAGTTGATTTATTAGTGGCACCAATGCAAAGCTTAATTTGGCTAATTGGATTCTGTCTTTTTGTAGCTGGATTTCTTTTTTCTTTACTAATGTCCAAAACAGACAAACGTATTTATAAATCCCTTTGGGGGATTCCTAAGTTTATTTTTTATCAAGTTTTGTCTTTGATGAAAGTGAGAAAGGCTAATGAGTTATCGGTAGCCACTCAACATTATCATGACAAGGATATCAATGAAATTAAATAGGCCTTATGAGAATAGACCCTACAGAAACCTATGATGCTGATTTAAAAGCGCAGCGCGATGCACGTTTGGTTGATTTAACCAGAAAAGCAGCTATTGCTTTGTCCCTTATTGTTGAACTGGCTATTTTTTATAAGATGCTTGCACCTTAATTTTGGAAGACTTTAAATTACATATTAATTCCAATGTTCCTGCCAGTGGATTCAAATTATTTCTGTATCAATTGAAACGGAAGTTATTGATTGAAAAATTCAATGGTTGGCAAGGATTTTTTTTCTTATCAATTGCTGCAACAGCTATTGCCATAATGGTAGCAAATGGAGGGATGACTCCTGGAATCATGGCAATTGCATTGATGATAGGTGTTCCAGTAGTTTATTTTTTGATAGTGGTTCCCCAGTTTGGAATCATGGTCTATTTAAACTACGCCTATACTATGATGCTCTTAATCCGTTATGGGATTAATGCCCCTTTAGGAACCATTATGGATGGATTTATGGGACTATTCATTTTGGGCATTTTCATTCACATGAAAAAGAAAAAAGAATGGGAACTTTTGAAAAACCCAATTAGTACAGTCATTCTGGTTTGGGTGGGGTATAATATATTTGAAGTAGTCAATCCTGCTGCTGCTTCTAGACTTTCTTGGTTAGGTGCACTCAGAACCGTAGCATTGGTGGCACTTTATTTTTTTGTATTTCTATTGCACGTAAGAACAAGAAAATTTCTTTACACCATTGTTAAATGGTGGTTACTTGTTTCTGTAATTAATGCTTGTTATGCATTTAAGCAAGAGTATATTGGCTTTTTTGAATTTGAGCAACGTTATCTTGATTCTGATCCCAATATTGCTCAATTATTATTCCTTGCAGGACACTGGAGAAAATTTTCCATGATGTCTGATCCAGTAACTTTTGCATACAATATGGCCATGGCTAGTTTGTTATGCATGGGTTTAATTTCTGGACCGATTAAGTTCTATAAAAAGTTAATCCTTGGCTTTATGGCATTGTTTTTTTTAAATGCCATGTTGTTTTCTGGTACAAGAGGGGCATTCCCGTTAGTCCCTATTGCATTAATGTTATATGCCATTTTAAAGTTTAATAAACAGGTAATGGTATTCACTGGGTTGGGCTTGCTTTTTGTAGTTTTCTTAATTTTTATGCCCTCTTCTAACCAAAACATCTTGCGATTTCAATCGGCCTTCAGGCCAAATGAAGATGCTTCGTATTTGGTGCGTAAACGAAATCAAGCTAGGATTAAACCTTTTATTTATTCCCATCCTATTGGTGGTGGGTTAGGGGCCACAGAGTATTTTGGTCAGAAATATGCTCCCGGTTCTTATTTGGCTCATTTTCCACCAGATAGTGGTTATGTTAGGGTGACAGTAGAATTAGGCCCAATTGGATTGGCCATATTTTGTATTATGATATTTGTCATTCTTAAAACTGGGATAAATAATTATTATAGCATAAGAGATCCCAAATTAAAAGCGTTAACGCTGGCATTGTTGTTGGTTATATTTGCATGGAATATTGGAAATTTTCCCCAGGAGGCTTTTGTGCAATATCCTTCTAATGTCTTATTTTTCCTTACGGTAGCGTTGGTTGTGATTACTAAAAGGCTGGATGATGAGCAAAATCTATTAGCGGATGCAAAACAATGATAGAATAAAGGGAAGAGATATTGTGGTTGTTGGTCAACAACCATGGGACGTTTCTATTGGAAGCAATTGTAAAAATATTGCTTTAGAATGGAGTAAGTATAATCGTGTTCTTTATGTAAATGCACCACTAGATAGGAAAACATTATATCAATCTAAAACAGATCCTAAAATCCAAACTAGATTAGAGGTGATTAATGGATCAAAAAATGGATTGATTCAGATTCAAGATAATTTATGGAATCTTTATCCTAATAAGATGATTGAATCTATCAATTGGATCCCTTTTCAGGGTCTCTTTGAATGGTTGAATAAACGGAATAACAATTTATTTGCTCAAACCATTCAAAAAGGAATAGAAGAACTAGGTTTTAAGAATATTGTCTTGTTTAATGACAATGATATGTTCCGGTCTTTCCATTTAAAAGAAATGTTGCAGCCAGCCACTAGTGTATATTATTCTAGGGATTTTATGCTAGCCGTAGATTATTGGAAAAAACATGGAGAAAAATTAGAGCCTGAATTAATTGCAAAGTCAGATATCTGTGTTGCTAATTCAACATACTTGGCTGACTATTGTAAACAGTATAATCCCCAATCTTATTATGTTGGTCAAGGTTGTGAACTGGATTTGTTTATGCAAACAGAAGGGTTGCCTAAGCCCGCAGATATGCTAGTCATTCCTTCTCCCATTATTGGATATGTAGGTGCTTTGCAAAGCATTCGGTTGGATATTGATGTGTTAATGCACATTTCTAAATCCAAACCAGAATGGAATTTGGTTTTAGTAGGTCCAGAAGATGATGTATTTAAGTCTAGCCCACTACACCAGTGTGAAAATGTCTTTTTTATAGGTTCAAAAGACCCTTCAGAACTTCCACAATATATTCATGCTTTTGATGTTTGCATTAATCCTCAGATTGTAAACCAAGTAACAATTGGAAATTATCCTAGGAAAATTGATGAATATTTAGCAGTTGGTAAACCAGTTGTAGCAACTAAAACTGAAGCTATGCGTATATTCAAGGAACATTGTTACCTTGCTGAAGACCAATATTCCTATATTGATTGTATATCTAAAGCATTGGCAACTAATAGCCCAGAATTGGCTAATCAAAGAAGGGCATTTGCGGCTGGGCATACTTGGGAAAACAGTGTAGCGTTAATTGATCATGCAATTTTAAACAAGGAAAAGAGGTAATATCAGTGAATACAGCCTATTTAATATTAGCCCATGCTAATCCAAAACAATTGGAAAGGTTGGTTGACCGTTTGGCTTTTCCTGGGGTTGATATTTATATTCATATTGATAAAAAGGCAGATATTACACATTTTGAATTTCTCAAACAACGACCCTATTTATTTTTTGTAAAGGAACGGGTTAAAGTTGCTTGGGGAGCTTACAGTATTGTACAAGCTACAGTCAATGGCTTAAAGCAAATTGATTCAACAGGTATAGCTTATGATATAGTTCATTTAGTTAGTGGCCAAGATTATCCGCTTAAAACCAACCAAGAAATCAATGACTTTTTTGCTGCCAATAAGAGTAAGGCGTTCATGCATACTTTGGATGTTGCTACAGAATGGCAGGAAGCTATTCCAAGGGTAGAATACTACCATTTTACAAATTTCTCATTTGCAGGTAAATTCAGGTTAGAAAAGTTTTTCCGTAAACTACTGCCAAAAAGAAAGATGCCAGGCAATTTGATTGCAGTTGGCCGTTCACAGTGGTTTAGTATTACCATGGAACATTTGAGATACATTCTTCAATACATGGATGAGCATCCCGAGTTTGTTAGATTTTTCAATTTAACATGGGCACCAGATGAAATTGTATTTCAAACCATATTATTTGCTTCTCCTTTTAAATCCCAAATGGTAAATGATAATATGAGGTATATAGACTGGTCTGGGGGAGGAGCTAGCCCCAAGACCCTAACTATGGATGATAGCAATTCAATGGCTAATTCCGGAAAACTGTTTGCAAGAAAATTTAATCAGGAAACGGATGCCAATGTACTTGATTGGATTGACCAAGAATTATTGGGTTGGAAGCCTGTATGAACGCTCAAATAAAAGTTATGAAACTTGTTTCCATTATTACGGTTAATTTTAATCATAGTCATGTAACGGATGAATTTTTGGATGCTTTTTATAGAACCAATCAATATCCAAATTTTGAAATTATAGTTGTAGATAATGGAAGTAAGGAAAATCCTGTTCCAGCTTGGACTCTTAAATATCCCCATGTACAATTTATTCGCTCCCAGACCAATTTGGGTTTTGCAGGAGGAAATAATTTAGGGGTATCTCACGCAAAAGGGGATCTGCTTTTTTTTGTAAATAACGATACTGAGTTCACTGATGGATTGGTACAAACTTTGGTTGATACCATTGCAGAGCATCCAAAAACAGGAATGATTTCTCCCAAAATCAGGTATTTTCAAGAGCCTGACACTTTGCAGTATGCTGGTTATACAGACATGAATTATTTTACAGCTAGAAATGCTTGTATTGGGCAATTTGAAAAAGATAAAGGACAGTTTGATCATCTAAGCGGTTTCACAGGTTTTGGACATGGGGCAGCCATGATGATTACCAGAGCCGCAATTGAAAAAGCTGGCTTAATGGCGGAAAACTATTTTCTTTATTATGAAGAATTGGATTGGGGGGCCAGAATTAAAAAAGCAGGTTTTGAAATTAGATTAGAAATGGGAGCATTGATTTATCATAAAGAATCTGTTTCAGTTGGTCAAAAAAGTGCTTTAAAAGAATTTTTCATGAACCGCAATCGCATACTCTTTATTAGGAGAAATGCCAATTTTTTTCAGAAGCTAGTTTTTTATTTTCACTTCCTGTTTTTAGTTACTCCCAGGAATATTATTGCTTATGTAAAAGATGGGCAATATCAGTTTATCCCCCTTTTGTTTAAAGCCATTTGGTGGAATCTTACAAATGGAATTGAAAGTCCTAATTTGGGTTATCGCCTTTCATGACATGCAGATTGATTATTTAAAATGGATACTATGATGCAAACAATTTTTTGGATAAGCCTGTTCATTGTATTTTATACTTATGCAGGGTATGGGATTGTCTTGTTTGTATTGGTAAAACTTTTGAGGCTTTTTAAAAAGAAGCCTGTAATGGATTCAGATTACGATTTTCCAACCGTAACAGTGATTGTAGCGGCCTATAATGAAGCATATTGTATTGAGGACAAAATTAAAAACACTTTGTCACTGGAATACCCAGCAGGAAAAGTGAAGTATATTTTTGTAACAGACGGTTCTACGGATGAAACGCCTGCTATTATTGCAAAATATCCTGCTATTCAGTTAATGCACAAGGAAGGCAGAAGTGGTAAAATTGTGGCAGTTCATAGGGCAATGAAAGAAGTAGATACCCAAGTAGCGGTTTTTACGGATGCCAATACCATGTTGAATAGTTTGGCTTTGATAAATATTTGTAGGCATTATCAGTTTCCTGAAGTAGGGGCCATTGCTGGTGAAAAAAGAGTACAAATAGATAATAGTGGAGATGCAACTGCGGGAGAAGGGTTTTACTGGAAATATGAATCAAAATTAAAAGCATGGGACTCTGAATTGTATTCTGTGGTAGGAGCAGCTGGAGAATTGTTTAGTGTTAAAACAGATTTATATGTTCCTGTTGAGCCAGATACTATTTTAGATGATTTTATGATTTCTATGCTCATTGCTGAAAAAGGGTATCGGATTATTTATGAACCAGATGCTTATGCAACTGAATCAGCTTCTGCTAATACAAAAGAAGAGCTCAAAAGGAAAATCAGAATTGCAGCTGGTGGAATTCAGTCTTTTTTGAGATTAACCAGTTTATTAAATCCATTTAAACTTCCAATTTTAAGTTTTCAATACTTGAGTCATCGGATTTTGCGATGGACCATTACTCCATTTTTAATGTTGCTTTCTTTTATCCTGAATTGGGTAATAGTATTATATGCAGAAGGGGATTGGAAGTATCAAGTTTTATTAACATTACAAACCTTTTTTTATGGTTTTGCTTTGTTGGGTTGGGCCATGCAGTCTAGGTCCATTAAAATCAAGGTCTTTTTTATACCGTATTATTTTTGCATGATGAATTTTGCCGTTTTGGCTGGAATTAAGCGTTACTTGTTTTCCAATCAATCCGTGTTATGGGAAAAAGCCAAGCGTAAATAAGGCAGTTAGATTAAAATACCATTTTAAACAGATAAAAAAGTATTAAAACTACATTCCGCTTCTTTGGATATTTGATTACCAACGATTGTTTGCCAGAGAAAGCATTGCTGCACTTCTTTGTCAACTGAATCGTTATCAATTGCAATGCATGAAACAGCTTGTTTTTTCACTATGCTTATTGATTTATCCTTGTCATTCCATTTTAATGGCACAACCTGATTTGCCAGCTGATAAAAGGGCTAGTCCGGCTACTGTGAACCTGTATAGAAATCTGAAAAAGCATCTTGATAAAGGTGTTCTTTTTGGTCATCAGGATGATCTGGCCTATGGTGTCCACTGGTTTGGAGACAAGAATAGAAGCAATTTGAATGATCTTGTTGGCGAATACCCTGCTGTATATGGATGGGAATTAGGCCATCTTGAATTAGATGCGACATATAATCTGGACAGTGTTCCTTTTACAAGAATGCGGGAATATATTCTTGAAGGATACCAAAAAGGAGGTGTCATTACCATTAGTTGGCATTTAAGAAATCCCGTTAATGGCAAAACTGCTTGGGATGATGCAAAAGGGGTAGTCAAAGAGATTTTACCAGGTGGATCCAAGCACAATTTATATCTCTCATGGGTTGATAAAGTGGCAGTCTTTTTAAATAGTTTAAAAACACCATCTGGAGAATTGGTTCCTGTTATATTTAGACCTTTTCATGAGTTAACGGGCAATTGGTTTTGGTGGGGGCAAGATAGATGCACAGCCGAAGAGTACAAACAATTGATGCGAATGACCATTACTTATTTGCGAGATACCAAGCAATTGCACCATTTGCTCTATGCATATAATACATCTGGGTTTAAGTCTAAAGAAGCATTTATGGAAAGATATCCAGGAAATGATTTGATTGATATATTGAGCTTTGATGATTATCAATATGGGGATGCATCAAAGGATAATAGTTTTGTCAAAAACATTGATTTGCAACTGGGGCTTTTAGAATCAATGGCAGCAGAAAACAACAAAATTCCAGCTTGGGCTGAAACTGGCTATGAAAAAATCCCCTATTCAAAATGGTGGACAGAATGCCTGTTAAAATCCATTGGTCAGCATCGTTTATCGTATGTATTAGTTTGGCGAGATGGGGGATTGGTTACAGGAAAAGCGCCAAGAGAATTTGCACCTTCAGACACGCATTTTTTACCTGTTCCTGCTCACAGTTCAGAACCAGATTTCTTAAAAATGTATTTCTCTGGAAAATTCTTATTTCAAAAAGGGGCAGCAGCTTTAAAACTCTACGATAAATAATTTCAACAACTAATATTCAACAACCTTATGAAGTTAGCATTCCTTGATATTGCCATCATAGTTGCTTATTTAGTAACCATGGTACTCATTGGTTGGTTTCTTAGAAAAAAAGCAAGGCTTAACCAACAACATTATTTAATGGGGGGTAAATCCTTGCCATGGTATATGTTGGGCATGAGTGATGCCTCAGATATGTTTGATATTAGTGGCACCATGTGGATGGTGGCACTTTGTTTTGTCTATGGAATGAAGAGTATTTGGATTCCTTGGCTTTGGCCCGTGTTCAACCAAGTGTTTTTAATGATGTTCCAAAGTAAGTGGTTAAGAAGGTCTAATGCTACAACAGGAGCAGAATGGTTGGGTACTAGATTTGGTGTTTCAGGAAAATCAGTAAAGGCAGCACATAATGTAACCGTTGCTTTTGCATTACTTGGTTGCTTTGGATTTTTGGCTTATGGTTTTGTGGGGCTAGGAAAATTCATTGAAATCTTTGTACCCTGGTCAACGGTAAGTGGCTATTTGCCATTTAGCATACCAGCTGATTTTGTTCCTCATTTTTACGGTATAGTTTTTACGCTCTTTGCCATGTTTTATTCTATTCTTGGCGGTATGCACAGTATTGTATTGGGTGATTTTATCAAATACTTGATCATGTCTGTTGCTTGTATTTGCATAGGCGTTATTGCTATGCAACACTTACAAAGAGGTGAATTGAAAGTACCTGAAGGATGGTTAAATCCTTTTTTCAATTGGAAATTGGACTTGGATTGGTCCAATTTGATTCCCGATGCTAATAAAAAAATAGAGCAGGATGGGTTTGGCTTGTTTGGCGTATTCTTTATGATGATGTTATTCAAAGGGGTGTTTGCTAGTTTGGCTGGACCAGCTCCCAACTATGATATGCAAAAAATCTTGTCTACCAGATCTCCCAAAGAAGCTTCTAAAATGAGTGGTTTTGTCTCCATTATTTTATTGCCCATCAGATATACCATGATTATTGGGTTAACGGTATTAGCATTGTTACATTTTCAACAATTAGATTTAAGTTCTCCAAATGGAACTGACTTTGAAAAAATCTTGCCAGGGGCCATCAATAACTTTCTGCCAGTAGGAGTTCTGGGACTGGTTTTAACAGGACTGTTAGGAGCATTTATGGGAACATTTTCAGGTACATTGAATGCAGCTCAAGCATATATCATGAATGATATCTATTTGAAATACATCAATCCCAAAGCAAGTAGTAAACAACTGATTTCATTGAATTATTTGGTTGGCCTTGTAGTTGTGACCATTGGTATTATATTAGGATTTTATGCAAAGAATGTAAACACCGTATTGCAATGGATAGTTGGTGCTTTGTATGGCGGGTATATTGCGGCCAATGTACTTAAATGGTATTGGTGGCGCTTTAATGCTAGTGGGTTTTTCTGGGGAATGATGAGTGGTATTGCAGCTGCTTTGGTATTCCCATATATTTTTGATGGGTTGCCTTTGTACAATTGGCCTTGGTTATTTTTAATTTCTATTGCAGGTTCTATTATTGGTACTTTTTCTGCTCCTCCAACAGATCAAGATACATTAGAATCATTTTATAAGACCGTTAGACCGTGGGGCTTTTGGAAACCAATTCAGGATGCTGTTTTGGCAAAGAATCCTGATTTCAAACCAAACAATAGGTTCAAATTAGATATGTTCAATGTGTTGCTTGGTGTAATTGCACAATTATGCTTGACCATTGTTCCCATGTATTTTGTATTGGGTATGCAACAACCTCTTTGGATATGTCTATTAGTATTGGGGTTGATTACATTGATATTGAAAAGAACTTGGTGGAATAAACTAGAAGATTAATCCTATTCATACAAATTATAAACTGTCTCATGAGTCCAATTTTCAACCAAAGAAAAGAAGCTTTGATTCTTCAACAAGAGGCTTTACTTGCTAAGGTTAACCAAACTGCTGGATTGGGGAATGGCTGTTACCAACGCTATAAAAACCCCGTTTTAACTGCTGAACATATTCCGCTCCATTGGAAATATGATTTTGATGAAAAAACCAATCCCTTCTTAATTGAAAGATTTGGGATCAATGCAGTTTTAAATGCTGGTGCCATAAAATGGAAAGGAAAATACATTGTAGTTCCAAGGGTAGAAGGAATTGATAGAAAATCGTTTTTTGCAGTAGCAGAGAGCGAGAATGGTATTGATGGATTTAGATTTTGGGATAAGCCCATTGTTTTGCCAGAAACCAGTGACCCTGATACAAATGTCTATGACATGCGTTTGGTTGAACATGAAGATGGATGGATTTACGGTTTGTTTTGTACAGAAAGAAGAGACCCTGAAGCATTGCCAGGTGATCAAAGTGCTGCAATTGCCCAATGTGGTATTGCAAGAACCAAAGACTTAATTCAATGGGAAAGGTTGCCAGATTTGGTTACTAAATCTGCGCAGCAAAGAAATGTAGTATTGCATCCTGAATTTGTTCAAGGCAAATATGCTTTCTATACAAGGCCTCAAGATAGTTTTATTGAAGCTGGCACAGGAGGCGGTATAGGATTTGGATTAAGTGAATCAATTTGTCCTGCAGTAGTAGATGAAGAAGTTATTTTGGATAAAAAACAATACCATACAGTTTATGAATCCAAAAATGGAGCAGGCCCCGCTCCAATTAAAACAACTAAAGGATGGCTGCATCTAGCACATGGTGTTAGAAATACTGCTGCAGGTTTGCGATACGTCTTATACTTATTTATGACAGACTTGGAAGATTTGACTAAAGTAATTTATAAGCCAGCAGGATATTTTATTGCACCAGAAGGAGAAGAGCGGGTAGGGGATGTTTCTAATGTTGCTTTTAGTAATGGTTGGATTTTAGACAACGATGGTACCGTATTTATTTACTATGCCTCCTCTGATACCAGATTACATGTAGCAGTTACATCAGTTGACCAACTCTTGGACTATGTAATGAATAATCCAGCTGATGGATTAAGGTCTAGTACTACTGTAGCAACCATACTTAACATTATCAATAAAAATGCTTCAATAGGTTATCATGGAAAATAGGTTTTCTGAATTACAATCAGCTTTATCTATTGAATTAGTTAGAATTCTGGATTATTGGAAAGAACAAACAGTTGACTTAGCGCAAGGCGGCTTTTATGGAAGGATTAACCACCATGGTATTGTGGATGATTCTGCACCTAAGGGTTTGGTGTTAAATGCTAGAATTTTGTATGCCTTTTCAGCTGGATATCAACAAACCAAACAAGCGCAATATTTGCAAATGGCACAAAGGGCTTTTAAATACCTCTGTACCTATTTCTACGATAAAACATTTGGTGGAATGTTTTGGTCTGTTGATGCAACTGGGAAACCCTTGGATACTAAAAAGCAAGTTTATGGCATAGCATTTTGTATATATGCTTTGTCGGAATACCATATAGCTTTTGAATCTAAAGAAGCCTTGGTATTGGCTAAAGAATTATATGAATTGTTAGAGGCAAAATCACTTGATAAAGTAAATGGAGGATATTTTGAAGCTTTTACACAAGGATGGGCGGTTTTGGAATCCCCCCAATTGAGTAAAAAAGATCAGGATTCTCCTAAAACAATGAATACGCATTTACATGTATTAGAAGCCTATTCCAATTTGTTTAAGATCTGGCCCAATAAAAAATTGAAAATTAGTATTGTTGAATTGTTGAAGATTTTTAAACAATCATTTATATCGCCCAAAGGGCATTTGTATCTATTTTTTTCTGAAGATTGGATATTAGAATCAGATAGCATTTCTTATGGTCATGATATAGAAGCCAGTTGGCTAATTTGGGAAGCGGCTAAATTGGTAGAAGATGAAAAAAATCTATTAGCAACAAAGCAAATAGTTTTGTCAATTGCCAATGCAGCTAAAAAAGGATTAGACCCTGATGGAAGTTTGATGAATGAATCAAACACAGATCAAACAATATGGAATAAGGAAAGACATTGGTGGCAACAAGCAGAAGCCATGGTTGGATGGATGAATGCCTGGCAATTGAATGGTCATCCAGAAAATATTGAAACTGTTTTTGATAGTTGGAGCTTTATTAAAACACATTTACTTGATCTTGATAAAGGAGAATGGTATTGGGGAGTAAATCCAGATTATTCAATAATGATTCAAGAGGATAAAGCGGGATTTTGGAAATGCCCTTACCACAATACAAGAATGTGTATAGAGATGTTGCAACGTTTGAATTAAAAGGTTCTTCCATGTGTAGCTTCAATGACTCTTTTACTTAAACCTGGTAGTAGATCCATGGTATTTAGGAAAAAGCCAGTTAAGCTTTCATTTCCAAAAAAGCGTTGTACTAGTTTGCCTGTCTGAATACGCAAAGAAAAATGCTGGCTCCATTGTTGTTCATAGTTTGTTTCTAGTAGATTTCTATTTTGGTGAATTTGAAAATATTGATGAATATTTTCAAATGCTAATTTGCTTCCATGCATGGCCATACTCATACCATTACCACAAAGAGGGGGTATCATACCAGCGGCATCTCCAATGAATAGTAGGTGATTTTCTACTCTTTTTTTCTGTTGAAAACTTATTTGTGAAATAGTCAGAGGTCTATCATAAAGGAACTCCGCCTCATTAAATATTGTTTTTAGCTTTGGGTTTTTCCAAAGTATAGAAGCTTCAAGTTGTTCAATGCTATTTCCGTTTTGTTGCAAATTGGCAGCAGTAGTCATATAACAAAGACAAGATTTTCCAGCTTCAATTTGAGAAATGCCACAATACCCATTTTTGAAATTATGTAATGCTATCAGGTTCTCAGGATGAGGGTATTGAATATGGTATTTTACCCCAATGAAATTATTCCAATTACTTGGTTTATTCCTGACAAATGGTCTATTTAAACGAATGTCAAGATTACTTTTTTTGCCAAAGCTGCCGGCTGCAATTGTTGCAGTAAATTGTTTTTTATTTGTTTCTATTTCAAAATGGTTATCATGGAAATGTAGGTTTTGGACTTTTGTATCCGTGTAAATTGTCACTCCTTTTTGGAGTGCTAGTTGGTATAATTGGTAATCTAAAAAATACCTACTTACACCAAAACCTCCTAATGGTAAACCAAATGAATGCAATTTACCATTTGGAGCAGAAATGTCTAATTGGTTAATAGAGGGAAGTTCCCAATCTGAAAGTGGGAGTCCTAAGGAATTTAAGAATGGTTCAGATTCTTTACTAATATATTCACCGCAAACCTTGTGAAAAGGATAACTTTCTTTTTCAATTAATAAGGTTTGATATCCTGCATTGGCAGTTTGAATTGCCAAACAAAGTCCAGCAAGACCGCCTCCTATAATGGCTAAATCATATTGAGATGCTTGATTAGTCATTTGCATGGTTATAAATAATTAAATACCGGAAAGCCCATTTCCAATTTATACGCACGGTTTTCAAGTTGGCTAATTTAAACAATGACTCCCATTCCAATTTATGAAACCCCCTTGCAACACTAATGGCAGCATCATTTTTAACCAATCTTGATTTGGAAAAAAATTGAGTTAACCATTTAATGGAATAATAGGCCAACCAGTTTCTTTGTAGGTCATTGATAAAAAAACCAATTTGACTATTTTTTTGCATCCATTGTAATTGATAAACCAATTCTGAATGGTTAAAGTGGTGGCAAAATAAACTTGAGAAAATGATGTCTGGTTTTTCTTCAAATTGAACTAAGCTATAGTCACTACAAATGAATTGAGTATGATCTTTGAGTTTACTATTTGTTTGGGCAAATTGAATACATGCCTGATTTAGATCAACACCTATTAGAGAAACCGCAATCCCTTTTTTTTGACAATATTTTAAAATAACTAATAAATTATCTCCTCCACCGCAACCTATTTCACAAACACTAATTTGCTTTCTGTTTTTTACTAGTGACTTAAATCCGGTTAAACTTATGGCATGACCACCAAGAAGGGTATTGATGGTATTGAGCTCCTGCATATTTAAGGCAATTTCATCAAAAGCTATGCCCTCGCCATCAAGCAACTCTTTTTCTAAACTTCTTTTGGATAAATTAGGCATGTTCCAAGCGGGTTGTTTTGTTTTCTAATAGAAATGTTTCCATAGTTAATCCTGGACCAAATGCTACACCAAATACTACAGCATTTTCTTTAACCCCTTTTTCCATGATTGACTTTAAAACAAATAAGATGGTTGGGGCTGACATATTACCATATTGATGTAAGATTTTTCTTGCATCTTCTGTATCTGATGGAGTCAATGCCAATTCCTTTTGAATGAGGTCTACAATTTTCTTTCCACCTGGATGTATACACCAATTTGTTACTGCTTGATTATCAAATCCGGATTTCTTTAGCGCTGCGTGTAATAATGCTTTTATGTCTGACTCAATCAATTGTGGGATATAACTACTTAACCGCATTAAAAATCCTTTTTTGCTAATATTCCAAGCCATATCTGATTTTCCTTGACTAGCAACATGGGAATGAAATCCCTTGATGGTCAAACTATTTGTTTGGGTTTGGTTATTGATTAACACAGCTGCGCATCCATCAGCAAATAATAAACTACTTGATGCATTGTCTAAACTGTATTCTTTTTGTAAGTGAATGGTACAGAGTTCAAGACAGACCAATAATACCTGAGCTTCAGGTGTGGTATCGCAAATTAGTTTTGCCAGTTTTAAGCCATGAATAGCAGCATAACAACCCATGAAATTGATAGAAGTTCTAAAAAGGTTAGGGCTTAGATTTAATGCTTCCATAATTTCTAAGTCCAAACCGGGGGCACTCATGCCTGTGCAACTAACCGTTATTAAATGCGTAATGGCTTCATGATTACAATGGCCATTTAGACAGTTTTCAATAGCTTCTAAACATAGTGGTGTAGCATAAGATTGATAAATAGCCATTCTTTTGTCAATATCCGGAAAGTCATTGGCATGGTCTGTTGGTACAAAGGTCCATTGCTCTTTAGGTAGGCCAAAATCAGGAATCACTGAATGTCTTTGTGCAATACCACTCTGGCTATATAAAAAGGATAATTTTCTTTTTTTTATAGCATCTAATTGATAAATTTCTTGCATGACTGCAAGAATGTCTTGCTGACTATGACAGTGCTTGGGAGCAGCAATTCCTATAGAAATAATTTCAGCCAAAATAATTAAAGATTAATAAGGTGATGAATGCTGCATTGGTACAGCTACTAGCTAGCCAATTCATAAACATGGTTTGTTTAAAACCAGCTTCTGCTGGATTCTTCCAAACTTTGTAAAACCAATACAGGAAATAAGTAACAACTGGCAAAAAAAAGAGTTGTAATAAATAAAAATACTTTAAAGCACTTTGTTGATTAAAATGCCAAAACAATATTCCAAATGCCAAAACATATAAAGTCATACAAAAGAGAAATGTTCCATTTTTACCTAGTAAAATAGAAATGGTTTTTACGCCATCTTCTTGGTCTTGTTTATGTTGATAGATTTGAGTAATTGGATAAAATCCACCAATTAATAGACTTGCGGCTATTAATAAATCTAATGGTACAGTGGGAGAAGGGGCTTTACTACATACATCAAAAACCATATAGAATACTAACGCACCTTGGTTTAATATCACCGTTAGGTAACCAATAATGGGGTATTGTTTTAACCTGATTTTCCGCCAGGAATACAAACGGGAAAATAAAATATAGCATAAGAAACCGAAGCCCAATTTGATACTCACTATAAAAGCAAATATTAAAGCCAAAAGATCCATTGAAAGACTAGTCAAGTATAATTCATAACTTGGTTCCATTGGCTTTTCAATACCTCCAATACTCTCGGTGTCTCTATCCATATAACTATTGTAACCATTAGAAGCAGGATATAATAAAACATGTAGTAACAGAAAAGCTGCTATTGCATGAAGCCAGTTAATTTGTTGCGTAAAACTTAGTGCAAACCAAAATACCGGCATTAAAAAAAAGGAAAAGGGAAATCTGAGTAATTGTAGGGTAGACTTTTTGAGTAACATAGAATGAATGGGTTAGTGGAGCCCAAGAGTCTTAAGTTAAACATCATTTTCTTAAATTGGGCATTTTGTTGTCATCTAATACGTTAAATCAACTAATCCCTGTTTACAACTTCATTCATTAGTATTATCTTGGTACAAATGACAAATTTTCTCAAATTTCACTCAAAGCCATATATAAGCATCCTTTTTACTTGTTTTCTTTGCTATAGTCTTGAGGCCCAAACTGAATGGAATTTAAAAAAAGATAAAGAAGGAATTGCTGTATACACTGCTAAATTAGAAGATTCAAAATTTAAATCAATCCGTGTTGTATGCGAATTTCATGCAAGTCTTTCACAATTGGTTGCTGTGTTGATGCAACCAAGTTTGCAACCAGAATGGGTATTGGCAACCAAAGAAGCCAATTTGGTTAAACAGATTTCTAGTGCTAGAATTTATTATTATGCAGAAGCTGCTTTGCCTTGGCCAATGAATAATAGGGATATGGTGATTGATCTTAGTATGAGTCAACATCCAATTACAAAATTGTTGACCATTCGGGCAAATACCATTGATAACATTTTACCTATTAAAGAAGGGAAACAAAGAGTGCCATTGTCTCAAGCAATTTGGCTGGTTCAACCACTTCCTGACAATAAGATTAGTATAGATTACCAAATTAAAATTGATCCAGGAGGGGGAATCCCGCCATGGATGGTAAATCTGTTTATAGGTAAAGCCCCTTTTGAGTCATTTAAAAATCTTTCCAAACTATTATCGGACAAAAGATTTAAAGGACAGCACTTTGATTTTTTGAAAGACTAGTTGTCTTAACTTTTAAGAATTTTTGAAAGCAGGGTGGTTTTCATTTCAGATACCTCGGCCTTTGTAAAGCCATGTGCTATAATGGCCCCCTCACCAGTGGTTTCTATGATTATGGTAGAATAGCCCACCAATGGGGTTTCAATATCTACAGAACTAATCCTATTCATAGGTATGGTGGTTTCTTTTCCATTCAAAAAACCTGGAAGCTTTAAGGTAACTGCTAAGTCATCCATCAGAATTTCACAAGGGAAAATCCTATTGCCTTCTGATAATCTAGAAGCGGTATATTTTTTCATGATAGTTATTGAACAATAAAGTTATACAATCCAAGTAATTCATTCCTACTGATTAAAAAATGCAATTATTTGTCTATTTCAGCTAGTTCGGTGAAAATCACGATGAAAAATCGGTGATTTTACGGTAAGCTTTTGGTAATTCTACTACAAAAATGGCTGCAATCTCCATCTACATTTGTTTAAAATTCAGAGAGATGCAATTCTTTTCCATTCCTGTTCAAACCGAATACAAGGGTAAGAAAATCACTGGACAATTAAGGGGTACCGTGGTTTACTGGGAATTTGAATCCTACTCCAGTTATTTTGTTCAGTATTTTCCTAACCATATTTTTAGTAGCAGAACTATTTTAAAAGATAAATCTGAAGCTACTGCATCATTGGTAGAAGTCTTACTTACAGCTATTGACCGTTGTGTTGAGCCCATTTTAGTTTGACTTTTTTTACCCAATTCTAATTTTATATCAACGGATTAAGCATTCTGTCATTTTGCTGCGTATTTTTAAAGACATACGCCATATATGCCTATTTCAAGAAGACAAGTATTGAAGCAAATGTTATTTGTTTCTGCAGGATCAGCCTTGATTCCATCCTGTTTGTTATTGCCTCAGAATAAGGGGTTAAAATTGAAACATATTTCAGTTAGTGCTGATCAGGAGATGATTTTTGCAGCTTTTGCTGATACACTGATTCCCAAAACTGATTCTGCAGGTGCATTAGAGGTGCACGCAGACCTTTTTGTTTGGAAAATGCTAGATGATTGTACGCCCAAGGAAGAACAAGAATTGTTTTTGAAGGGATTGAATACTTTTTCGTCAGCGTTTCAAAAACAACAGAAGCATTTCTTTAACAATGCAGCGACCTCAGAAAGGGTGGCCTTTATGGAACAATTAGAATTGAATAAGGATAGCCAAGATCCATTAGTGATTTTTTATACTAAAGCCAAACAGCGCTTGATTCAAGCATTTACAGGGTCAGAGTTTTTCCTGACCAAGGTTCAGGTGTATGAACAAATTCCATCCAGATTTCATGGATGTGTATCCGTTTCCAATCAACCAAATAAACAAGCTTAAATGGCAGACAATTCAATATCTAGCAGTGAAAAAAGAAGCTTTGACGCCATTGTTATAGGTTCTGGTATGAGTGGTGGTTGGGCCGCAAAAGAGTTTACAGAAAAGGGATGGAATACCTTGGTTTTAGAGCGTGGAAGAGATGTGCAGCATTTAAAAGATTATCCAACCACCAATAAACTGCCTTGGGAATTTGAGCACAGGGGGCAAATGCCACTTGAAATTACTGAAGCCAACCCCGTAATCAGCCGTTGTTATGCATTTAAAGAAGATGCAGCCCATTTTTTTGTCAAAGACCAAGAACATCCCTATCAACAGGAACAGCCATTTGATTGGATTCGGGGATACCAAGTTGGGGGCAAGTCAATCATGTGGGCTAGACAAACCCAGCGCTGGAGCGATTTTGATTTTGAAGGACCTGCTAGGGATGGCTTTGCCGTGGATTGGCCTATCAGATACAAAGATTTAGCGCCTTGGTACAGTCATGTTGAAAAATTTGTAGGTATTTCTGGAAATAAGGATGGCTTAAATATACTACCTGATGGTGAGTTTCTCCCCGCGTTAGAGTTAACCTGTGTTGATCACTATTTTAAAGAAGTGCTTCAAAAAAATTATCAAAATAGGCATTTAATATATGGTAGGTGTGCTCACTTGACAGAACCCACGGAACTTCATCTGGCACAGGGAAGGGGGCAATGTCAAAAAAGAAATCTTTGCCAAAGAGGTTGTCCTTTTGGTGGATATTTCAATAGTAATTCTGCTACCATTCCTTGGGCAGCTAAAACAGGGAAAATGACCCTAAGACCATTCTCGGTGGTTCATTCTATTATCTATGATAATCAGAAAGGTAAAGCTTCAGGTGTTAGAGTCATTGATAGCCATACCAAAGAAATGGTGGAATACTATGCAAAAGTGATTTTTGTAAATGCTGGCGCTTTAAATACCAATTTAATTTTACTCAACTCTACATCCTCTAGGTTTCCTCAAGGATTGGGAAATGACAATGGTTTGCTTGGTAAATTCATGGCATTTCATAATTATAGGGCTAGGATCAATGCTATCCATGAAGGGCATTTAGAGAGCACTACAGATGGACGGTCACACACAAGTGCCTATTTGCCAAGGTTTAGAAACGTTGAAAAACAAGAGACAGATTTTTTAAGGGGATATGCTGCTGGGTTTTCTTCCTATAGAAGTCTTAATAGAAATACCAATGGTCTTGGATTGGAATTGAAAAAACACTTAGCTGAAAAAACATTGGGGCCATGGCGTGTGGGATCTCATATGATGGGAGAAACCATACCTAAAGCCAATAATCAAGTGAATTTACACGCCAATTTAAAAGATGAATGGGGGATTCCTCAATTGAATATTAATGTGGGATATGATGATAATGATGAAAAAATGGTCAAAGACTATTTGGAGCAAATGACAGAAATGTTCCAAAAAGCAGGATTTACAGACATTAAAACCTCTGATTCTAAACAAGCACCTGGGTTAGATATTCATGAAATGGGAGGGGTTAGAATGGGAAAAGATTCCAAAACATCCCTACTTAATGAGTTTAATCAACTCCATGCATGTAAAAATGTGTACGTGACCGATGGCGCCTGTATGACATCTACATCTACCCAGAATCCATCCCTTACTTATATGGCTTTAACAGCTAGGGCGGTGGATCATGCGGTTAGAAATGGAGGAATCTGACAATAAATTGTTTTTTTCTTATTAGATTGCACCCGAATAAAGCAAACCTGTTTATGACTATCGAAAGTTTCAAAGAACTGACACACGAACAAAAATTGAAAGAATTGCGCGTTGCCGGGGATTTGTTGGGATCCTATGAACGCAATGCGGAACCAAACACTCCCAAAATTCCAGGTGATATATTTGCACTATATGATTTCTGGGTGTATTTGAGTGATGACGAACAGACCGTTATTCCTACCCGAAGGAATCCATTGGCTGCCGCAGCAGAATAATTTCTGGATGAACTAATTGAAACGCCCCTTTTTGGGGCGTTTTTATTTTAAACCAACAGTATTTTAATTGACATTTTTTAATTTTTAAGGAGCCTTAATTTGTTCTGATTTGTATTTGTTTAACAGGATAATGCATGGGAATTCTTTAATTTAGCAAAGCATGAAAAAGATTCTTCTAATTGTTTTCGCAACCCTTTCAGGGATAATTTTCCATCTAACTGTCAACGCCCAACAGGTGGATTCATTAATGGAGGTATATGATGACCAATATCCCAAAGAAAAAGTGCATATACATTTTGATAGAACCATTTATAATAAGGAAGAAACTATTTTCTACAAAGTCTATTTGCAAATGGCATCGCTACCAAGCGAAGTAAGTAAAAATATGTATGTAGCTTGGTTTGACACTAGTGGCAATTTACTAAAACAAACTGCAGCCCCCCTTTTTCAATCAACGGCTAAGGGCAGTTTTGATATACCGGCTAATTATAGGGGAGATTTTATTCATGTAAAAGCCTTTACCAGGTGGATGTTAAATGATGATTCAGCTTTTGTATTTGAAAAAAATATTCCAATTAACTCAGGTAAGCCATCTGGCCCAACTCAAAAAATAGTTCAAAAAACAAGAATAGACTTATTCCCAGAATCAGGGAACTTGGTTCAAGGAGTAAATAATCGTGTAGCTTTTAAAGCAACCAATCAGTTTGGAACACCTGTATTGATTAAAGGGTTTTTGGTCAATGATAAAAATAAGGTATTGGATACTTTGAAAGCATTGCATGATGGAATGGGTGTTTTCAATTTCAAGCCAGTTGCGGGTGAAAAATATCAACTGAATTGGACCGACGAATTAGGGCAAAAAGGAAGTACTATTCTTCCAGCCCCTAAAACTCAGGGTGTGGTAATGAAAATAACAACTGATTATGAAAAAGCCTATGCTCAAATAGAAAGAACACAGGATGCGCCAGCAGATTTCAAAAAATTTAAATTATTGGTACACCAACACCAACAATTGATTTATACGGTTGATTTTAAAGGAGAGGAAAAGTTGATTCAAAAAGCAGCCCTGCCTATAGATGAACTGCCTACTGGCATAGTTCAGTTTTCTTTGTTTACGGAAGATTGGAAACCCGTAGCAGAAAGAATTGTCTTTGTTAATAATAGACTACATGAGTTCAATGCCAAAATGAGTATTCCCATCATTGACCTTAAAAAGCGCGGAAAGAACGTGATTGAAATCATGGTTTCTGATACGGCATCTACCAATATGTCTATGTCAGTAACAGATGCTTCTATAGTGTTACCAGAACAGCAATCTATTTATTCTGATTTGTTATTGAGTTCTGATATTAAGGGCAAAGTACATAACCCGGCATATTATTTTTCTTCTGATGCAGATAGTGTTGCGGCTCATCTTGATTTAGTCATGATGACCAATGGGTGGAGGCGTTTTGATTGGGAAAAATTGATTAAAGGCGATTTTCCTAAATGGACTTATCCAAGAGAAACAGAATTCTTAAAATTAGCAGGTAAGGTTTATGGAAACCAAGCGCTAGCAAATACCAAAGAGCTTCAATTGAATTTAGTGATATCTGGAAAAGACAGTAGTTCAAAATTGTTATTTCTACCAGTAGCCAAGGATGGGAGTTTTGAACAAACAGGCGTCATGTTTTATGATACGGTGAGAGTATTCTATAGTTTTAATAATAATCCCAAGCTTACAGAGCAAACCCAGGTGAAAATTCAAAATGGCCTTTTATATCAAGAGTTTAAGAAAATAGCTTTTTCACTTAGTGGTACCCAAGCTGGTTGGAGTGATAGTATGGCTAGGGTACAATTGAATTATTATTTATCAGAGCAAGAAAAATTACGCAGGCAAATGGAATCTGCCACATTGCAGGAAGTAATTGTTAAAGCCAAAACCAAATCGCCTATTCAGCAATTAGAAGAAAAATATGCATCCGGTTTGTTTTCAGGTGGCGATGGGTATTCCTTTGATTTGACCACGGATGTTAGTTCCATGGGAGCTATTGATGTACTTACTTATCTTCAAGGAAAAGTGGCTGGATTAATGATTACGGGTTCTGGCGCCAATGCCCAAGTGAGTTGGAGAGGGGCTACACCAGATTTGTTTTTAAACGAAATGAAAATGTCTATAGATATGGTTCAAAGCCTTAATGTGCCAGATATAGCATTTATCAAAGTATTTAGACCGCCATTTTTTGGTAGCCCTGGAGGCGGTGGCGGAGGGGCGATAGCCATTTATACTAAGAAAGGGAAAACTGGTAGAGCTAACCAAGCCAACAATAAAGGAATGGAGAATACAGTTTTAGGTGGCTATTCCGTATTTAAAGAATTTTTCAATCCCAATTATGATAAGCCAACTGGCAATTTTGAAGTGGATAGTAGAACTACCCTTTTTTGGAATCCTTACCTATTAACCAATAAACGTAGCCCAAGGGTGAAAGTGGAATTTTTTAACAATGATAGTAGCAAGAAATTGCAAGTAGTTTTAGAAGGAATGAATTCAAATGGAAAACTTACCAGAGTTGTTAAAATTATAGAGTGATGGAAACTGATAAATGATTAAATTTATGTATGGCTTATCCAATCCCTGATAATGAAAAGGCAAGACTGAATGCGTTACGCAATTACCAGTTATTGGATACCATATCTGAGGAAGAATTTGATAAGTTTACTGAATTAGCCTCTTTAATCTGTGACACGCCTATTTCTTTGGTTTCATTAATTGATGACAATAGGCAATGGTTCAAATCAAAACAAGGAATTGACGCAACAGAAACACCTAGAGAGTTGGCATTTTGTGCCCATGCCATCATGGATCAACAGATATTTGAAATTGAAGATGCCACTAAGGATGATAGGTTTAAAAATAATGCACTTGTTACGGGGAATCCCAATATTCGGTTTTATGCAGGCTACCCCTTAGTAGACCCAGATGGATTTGCACTAGGTACTTTATGTGTCATTGATGCTACCCCCAAAGCTTTGAACAACAAGCAAAAAAGAGGCTTACAATTATTGGGTGAAAATGTAGTGAAGTTAATTGTAGAACGCAGGCAGAAAGCAGAAATGGCCAATTTTGAAAAGCTATTTCACGTTGCTAAAGACTTAATCTGTATTGCAGGCTTAGACGGAATGTTCAAAAAAGTAAACCCTTCTTTTACCAGAATCTTTGGATGGGAAGAACAGCAATTGCTTTCAAAATCTTTTTTTGAACTCATTCACCCAGAAGATTTATTTTCTACCCAAAAGGAAATAGCAAAGTTAGCAAGTGGCGTCAGTACCATCAATTTTGTCCATAGGTTTAAAACGGTTAATGGCGATTATAAAGTGCTTCAATGGGTTGCAACTCCTGACCTAGTTAGTGGGGATCTTTTTGCCATTGCAAGAGATATAACTCATGAAAAACAACAAGAAGCAGAATTAAAAATCAGTGAAAATAAATTCCGGGCATTCTTTGATAATTCACCTGTAGGTATTGCTATAAATAGGCATTCAGACGGTAAATTCATTGATGGCAATGCTGCCCTTTACCAAATGATAGGTTATACGGAAGCTGAATATAGGAAACTAAGTCATTGGGACGTAACCCCGGCTTCATTTGATGAACAAGAAGCAATTCATAGAGATTCTTTAGAAAAGGTGGGAAGATATGGTCCTTACGAGAAAATATATATTCACAAGGATGGACATTTTGTAAATGTGCTACTCAACGGTATTAAGTTTCAAAATTTAGAAGGGGAGTACCAGGTTTATTCAGTTATTGAAGATATTACTGAAAACTGCCAGCAAAGAGAGGCATTGAAGTTGTCTAAAAAAGAAGCGGAGGAAGCCAATATTGCCAAGTCAGAGTTCTTAGCAAATATGAGTCATGAAATTAGAACACCATTAAATGGTGTTATTGGTTTCACCGATTTAATTCTGCGAACGCATTTAGATGAAACCCAAAAACAATATTTAGGAATTGTTCATCAATCAGCCAATGCGTTATTGGGAATCATCAATGATATTTTAGATTTTTCAAAAATAGAAGCCGGGAAATTAGAACTAGAATATGAAAAATGTGACTTATTTGAACTAGCTAGCCAAGCAGTGGATATCATTAGTTTTCAGATTAAGAACAAGGACCTAGAAATGCTATTGAATCTAGCACCTTCTTTACCCCAATGGATATTTACAGATTCAGTTAGGTTAAAACAAGTCTTGTTTAACTTATTGAGCAATGCAGCAAAATTTACCGAAACAGGTGAAATTGAGTTAAAAGTTACTTGTGCAGAACCTGATGATGCAGGAATAGCATTGTTTGAATTTGAGGTAAGGGATACAGGTATTGGTATCAAACCTGAAAAACTTGAGAAGATTTTTGAAGCATTCTCTCAGGCGGATAATTCAGTTACCAAGAAATACGGTGGTACAGGATTGGGGCTGACCATCAGTAACAAAATTCTGGGTTTGATGGATAGCCAATTAAAAGTGGAAAGTCAATTGGGAAGGGGGTCAAAATTTCATTTTAGTATCAAATTGAAAACGGAAATAGCTGGTAAGATTCCAATAGAAGAAATGGGGTTGATTAAAAAAGTATTGGTAGTTGATGACAACAAAAATAATAGGACCATACTAAAAGAAATGCTTCATTTAAGGGGGATTCTGGTAAAAGAAGCAAGTAGTGGAACGGAAGCCATACAAACACTTTATACAGGTGCAAAATTTGATGCCATATTAATGGACTATCATATGCCTGAGTTAGATGGGTTAGAAACCATTCAAAAAATTAAATTAGATCAAGCACTTCAAAATAGTAATATTCCAGTATTGTTATTGTCTAGTTCTGCTGATCAAGCTTCAGTGATAGATTTAAGTAAAAATCTTGGCGTTAATATCAGGTTAGTGAAACCCGTAAAAATGCAGGAATTATACCAAGCATTATCCATGATTACGCAAAAAGTAAAGGTAGTTGAAGAAGTAGAAGTAAAAACAACCACCTTTCAAGATGCCATAACCATTTTAATTGCAGAGGACGGGGAAATAAATATGTTATTAGCAAGAACAGTTGTTGAAAGAATTGCGCCAAATGCCACTATTATTGAAGCAATGAACGGTAATGAAGCGGTAGAGATTTGCAAAAAAGCATTGCCAGATTTAGTGCTCATGGATATTCAAATGCCCATACTCAATGGATATGAAGCTACACAGCAAATTAGGCAATTGCCTGAAAGCTCATCCATTCCAATCATTGCATTAACGGCGGGAATAGTAAAAGGGGAGAAGGAAAAATGTGAAGCTGCCGGCATGAATGATTTTGTTTCTAAGCCATTTGTTGAAGAAACATTGGTTGCCATTTTTAAAAAATGGTTGAACAAAGATCTAGAAAACGCTACTATTATGGTAGCAGATCAAAAAGCAAAAGAGGAGTCTTTACATTTAGATTTAGAACAGATTCGTAAGTATATGGGAGCAGATGACGCCCTCATTAAGCAGTTTCTTAATTTAACCGTTCTAGAAATTAATAAATCAATGACGGCAATTGAATTAGCAATTATTGAAAAAGACATTTCTATGATTAAATTAGCCATTCATAAATTAAAAGGGACTTCACTCACAGCAAGTCTTTCAACTATGAGTGGCATTGCCAGTAAGTTTAATGTAATGGATAGTTTTGATGAAAGCCAAGTAAATGAATTGTTTCAAAACTTGAAATTAGAATCTAGTTTGGTTATAGCGTTATTAGAAAAACAGCTTTCAAATATTTAATGGATTTTCTTAAATAAGCTTAGACCTTTTAATGGTAACCAAGCTGCCGTCTTCTTTTTCAACAAGAATGCTGGCATTTTTTGTGTGATAATATTCTAGAAGAAACTCACAATTGTCTTTAAAATCAGCAGCTTTTTTACCATCTATAGTTTTTACTATTTCTCCTATAGAAAGATTTTTAGCTGAACTATTATTGTTAAGATTTAAAGCAGTGATAATTAATTTGCCATTTTGGTAAGAGACCCTTGCGTCAAGTGGTTGAAGACTAGGTTCGGGTTGTGGATTCTGAACCAAATAGAATTTTTCATTGGTATTGTTCAACACTAAATCCATGGCTTGACTTGAGAAAAAACCAATCCCAATTTTAAAACCTGTTTTTTCAAATACGGCACAACTAATGTTTGAGAAATTGAAAGATCCTATTTTAACTGTTTCTAGTAGTATGGTTTTTACGGTATCTGCTTTTCCTAATCCGGTTACAGACATATTGGAAGTTAACCCTATACTTGTTTTTCCTGTGCCTTTCAATTGCTGGTAAAGCTGATTCATTTGTCCGTTCTCTGGAATTTCCAAAACCCCTGTATAGCCCAAATCAATTAGACAATTACTGTAATTGATACCATTAATGGTAAGACTTGTTTTTGGGCGATGACGACTATTTGAAACTGGAATTTCTTGGGCATTTTCACTAATGAGAAAAGGCATATTTGAAACATAAATTAACTTTCTTGAGAAATCTATTTTCCAATTAAACTGGCCAATAACATCCATGCCTAGTAAATACATTGCTTGGCAGTTTAAAAATTCCATGTCATAAAAAACACCTTTCACATTTGTGATTTCGTGTTTTCCAATGTTCATCTTTTTTATGACAGTGTTATTAATTTTTACTTTTTTCAAATTGGCATCAGTAATGGTTTGCGATCCCTTTTTAACAACAAAATCAGATTTTGATAAAACATTTGAATTAGACAATCCAATGGCAGCGCCTGTGTCAAATGCAAAGTCAATTGAAATGTCATTGATGCTTGCTTTAAATACTAGTATTTTGTTTTCCATTGAAAATGGAATGGTGTCAATTAATATTTCTTGGGAGAAAGCAGTATTTATATTGGTGAAAAATCCAACAACAAATAATATCAATAATTTCATCATGTAGGGGTAGTGGTGGATTGCAATATTAAGTGAAAGCAGTATATGAATCTTTATTAAATCTAATCCGTTGTTAAATTAAAAAGGTTGGAACAAAAGTTCCAACCTTTTTAATATTCAATGATCAATTGAATTATTATTTTTTGCTGTCTGGAGGAAAGTTAGCCAAGATTTTTGTTACAGCAGCTTTAATGGCAGCATCAGGGTCTTTGGGAGCTTTGTCAATTTCAGCATTTCCAGTTCCTTGCCAAACCATTTTCTGGGTTTTATTATCTACTATATCAATAATTAATGAGCCATCCTTATAATTATAGGTACTAACAGTAGTAGAACCTACTCCCATTCCACCTCCCCAATAACTATAGGGTCTATACAATCCGCCATAACCATAATAATTGGTAGATGAAGAAACAGACTGTTTGTCTTTAAGAACAGTTACTGCATTGATAATTAAATCAGCATTACTTCCTGCTTCTTGAAATCCCTTGCTAGTTAATTCAGCTTTGATGGCATTTACAATTCTATCGGCATTTAACTGGCTTACACTACCGGTTGTTTTTAAGTTATAAACACTAAAAGTTTTGTAATTACTAAATACTGCGTTTTTATCAAAGTCAGTAGAAACTTTTAAAGTTGGACCGCAAGAAGCTGCAAATAGTAATATTGCAATGGCCAATGTGTACTTCTGAATCAAGGTTTTCATGTTGTTTTAATTTATTAATGGATATTTAAAAGGAATTCAATTTAATAATCACCCAAAATTAATTCAAGTTTTATTTTGAGTCATCTTTTTCAACATTAACTACTTCATACATGTCTTTTCCATCTTTTTTAATGGGTTGGTAATAGACCTCGCCTAATTTCATAAAAATCTGGTCACCAATTTTCTCTTCTTTGGCTCCCTCTGGTAGTTGTTCAACAATGGTTCCAGCAGTTGGAGGTACAACGGTATATCCTTTATCAGATTTTTCATAATAAGTTCCACCATAATAATAATTGTTAACTGTTTCATTAACTACCACTGTTTGGGTGTTGGGTGGTAGGGTAGTAATGGTAGCACCTACAGGTGCTTGAACTACAGTATAGCCTCCATTGGATGCTACATAATAGACCCCCTGGTCATAATGATATTGTTGGTTTTCAATAGAAATGATGATTGCGGTTGCAGCCATTGCCGTAATAAAGAAACCCCATGGATGCCAAACTGGTCCCCAATAAAATGGACGATAAGGGTGGTAGGAATAGCCAAAATGGCAATAAAAATTCATGCCACCATAGCGATAGGGTGGACGGGTATACGGGCGATAACTCTTTCTGGGATATCCATTGTTGATATGAGTACTATTGTTCACATTGATATTGATATTATTATTTTTGCTGTTGTCAATATTTACTTTATTACCGGTTTTAATATTGGTATTGTTGCTATTGTTTCCAGAACCAATATTGGTTTTTTTATTTCCAGATCCAATATTATTGGTCTTATTTCCAACATTAGAAACTTTATTTCCTTCTGATTTAATGTTCCCTGAGTTTATTTTGTTTCCATTGTTTGATACTCTAGAATTAGAAGCAGGAAGTGATCCTTTGGAGTTATTGATTGCAGGTTTTGATTTTTGATTTACTGCTTTATTACCTGGTTTCGTTTGTGGCTTTCCAATTTGGGCTTGGATATTGCTGCAAGTCATGGAAAAAAATAGCAGAAAGACAGCAATTTTGGTTGTCAGTTTGAGGCTTTGATAGTGGTAATTAAACATGTAGGTTGTTTTTGAAGGTGCCATGCCACATTATTTTTTTTGTGACAATTGAATGAAAAATAAAACTAGTTGAGTTTTCAATTTTCTACAAATAAGGACTGTTTTATATTTAAAAATACATCATATAAGTCAATTCAATAAGTCAATTTCCCTTATTTTTAAGCTTCAATTACTAATTTAGCTGTACAATTAAGTTGATTTCAGGTAGAAATCTTCCTATTTTCAAAAACTGGTTATGAGAAAAATATGTATTCTTTTTGTGGTAATTTTTGCCTGCAATTTGGCAAAAGGACAAACTGCACCCGCAACTGATAGTATTAAATGGAAAAAACAGAAACTAGCTCCCTGGTTCGTAGAAAGGTATAGACTTAGTGCTGGGTATATGAGTGCAGTGAATAATACTGATATTAAAGTTGGAGCAACCATTGGTGGTGTTGGAACCGATATAGATTTTGAGAAAGACCTTGGATTTAATAAACAGCTTGGAACTTTTATGGCCAATTTTCAATGGCGCATTTCTAGAAGATCAAGATTTGATTTTAGCTATTTACAGTTTAATAGGTCTTCTACCAAAACATTAGAAAGAACCATTCAATTTGGAGACAATACTTATAATGTATCAGCCAAAGTGAGTAGTTTTTTCAATACTACCATCTATAGAGCTTCATGGGGATATGCGGTTTTGGCAAAACCCAAAGCTGAGCTAGGATTTTTAATTGGTACGCATACCCTTCAAACAAATTTTGGAATAGGAATCACTACAGGTGCGGGCTCCTTAACTTCTAACCAAAACTTCAACTTCACAGCTCCATTGCCAGATTTGGGAGTATGGGGTGGGCTATCATTGAGTAATCGATTGGCGCTTAGCGGTGAATTCAATTATTTGACCATCACCACTGGTGATATTAGCGGAGAAATTGTGGGCTATAACGCTGTTTTAATGTACAAAGCCACCAAACATTTAGACCTTTCTTTGGGATATACTGGCTTTAATTTTAAGGTTGACGCCAATATTAATAGCAATAAAGCCCATATTGGTTGGGGATACAATGGTCCATCCATCACTGCAGGCTTTAGTTTTGGGAACAAAAAATGGGCACATTAATACTATTCGAAATCGATATAGTTGATTTACTAGTATAAAACTGTGTTTACTTGCTCAGAGTCAAGACTTCTATTTAGGTTTGCAACTTTCTAAACCTGAATATCAATTCATGAATACTCTTGCTGTTTATCCATCTATGATTCAAACCATGCGTTGGTTTGGACCCAATGACCCTGTTAGCTTAGAAGATATTAAACAAGCCGGCTGTTCTGGTGTAGTAACTGCTCTGCACCATTTGCCCAATGGTGCTATTTGGACAAAAGAAGCCATTCTAGAGCGTAAAGAAATAATTGAAGCTGCTGGATTAACTTGGTCAGTAGTAGAAAGTGTTCCGGTGCATGAAGCCATTAAAACACAAACGGGTGACTTTGATTTATACATCAAAAATTACGCATCATCTATCAAAAACTTAGGCGCATGCGGCATTCAGATTGTTACTTATAATTTTATGCCAGTTTTGGACTGGACTAGAACCGATTTGGCTTTTACCGTTGCAGACGGTTCTAAAGCACTCAGGTTTGAGAAAGCTGCTTTTATGGCTTTTGATCTTTGCTTATTAAAAAGGGCTGGCGCCGATGCGGACTACACAGCAACAGAAAAGCAAAGAGCTACTGAAAGGTTTGAACAAATGAGTGCTGATGAGCGCTTATTGTTGCAAAGAAATATTATTGCTGGTCTACCTGGTAGTGAAGAAAGCTTTACACTGGAACAATTTCAACAAACATTGGATACTTACCAAGGAATAGACGCAAGTCAATTGAGAAATAATCTTATCTATTTTCTAAGAGCGATTATGCCAACTGCTGATGAGGCTGGAGTGAAAATGGTCATTCATCCGGATGATCCACCTTATCCCATACTTGGATTGCCAAGGGTTTTGAGTACAGCTTCAGATTTTCAGACTTTAATAGACGCAGTGCCTTCTGCAAACAATGGGCTTTGTTTTTGTACGGGTTCTTTTGGGGTAAGACCAGATAATGATTTGCCAGCCATGGTAAAGCAATTTGCAGATAGGATTAACTTTATTCATTTACGTAGCACGCGCAGAAATGAATGGGGAGATTTTTATGAAGACAACCATTTGGAAGGCGATGTAGACATGTATGCAGTAATCAAAGAATTGGTACTAGCTATGAAATCTAGAAACTGTTCCATTCCAGTAAGACCAGACCATGGTCATCAAATGTTGGATGATTTAAAAAAGAAAACCAACCCTGGATATTCTGCCATTGGCAGATTAAGAGGATTGGCAGAAATACGTGGGGTAGAATTAGGAATCAGAAGAAGTTTGCAGGAGAAAGCCGTTTAAATTTTCTTTTTTCTTAAGTCTGGGGCATAATAAAAGAAGCAACGAAGCGTATGGATTCTATCATACTGGTATCCACTTGCCTTTTGTTGGTAGCTAAGCATATATCCAAAGTCAAAATTGAGGGTTTTAGAAATGGGTTGTCTTAGTCCCAGAAATAACCTGTTTTGATCAAAACTATTATAGACAATTTCTTTGCCAAATTGTACCATCAATTCATTTGAAATACTAAGTGATGGGAATTGTGGGCTTTTGAAAATTGGGATATTAATAGCCAACAAATACCTAATTCTATTGCTAAATTTATATTCACCCGTAAATTGGTCATTAGCAATTTTCTCAATCCATCTTTGTTCATTTCTAATTCTTTGAAGCATGCCAATCTTCCCCAATTTATTGGTCAATAAAGCTTGCTGATAAATCCTGTTTTCTACTGCAAAATGTTCCCAGTTAGCCGTTGTTGGTGCAACCCACATTCTACCAATACCAGCAGTTAAACTAAGTTGGTTGGTAATCCAATAGTTTACACCAGTTCTTACAAAATAAAAGTTGGGGTCTGCCAGAAAATTGGTTCTTCTTACGTGTACATCTGCTACCATTCCCCAATGATTGCTGAATCTGATGGTACTATTCAAACTAGTCCAACTCTGAGAAATATCATTTACCGTTTTGGATTGCCCCAAACAAGGAAAGGATAATACATGAAGAAGTAGGAGGGATACTGACAGATGCAGTAATCCCTTATAAAAGGGTTTCATGGAATTATTTTTTAGATCCTTAGGCAAAAAACAGAATCAATAATTGCGCCGCTAGAATTCTCATAATCATGGTCAAAGGATAGACCGTTGCATAGGTAGCTGATGGAATATCATTACCAGCCATCTTAAGTGCAAATGCCAAAGCTGGTGGGTCTGTACAAGCGCCAGCCAATAGACCACAAATTTCAAAATAGGTTTTCTTCAAGAATTTTTTTGCAAATAGACCAACCAATAAAAGTGGAATCATGGTAATGGCTATTCCCATTCCAATCCAACGATACCCACTGCCATCTGCAAAAGCTCCGGCTAGATTATGTCCACTGCTCAAACCTACACTAGCTAAGAATAGGGCAATCCCTAATTCTCTGATCATGAGGTTGGCACTATTGGTGGTATAATTATTTAAGTACAAAGAATTCCCAAACCTACTCAGAAACAAAGCCACAATCAATGGTCCACCTGCCATTCCTATTTTAACTGAAACTGGAATATTGGGAATATGAAATGGGATACTTCCTAAAATGATTCCAAATACAATGCCTATAAAGATGGGCCCCAAATCTGGAGCTTCCAGTCTTTTCAAAGAATTTCCAACAAGGTTGGTAAATTCATTCACGCTATCTTCTGTACCAACCACTGTAATGGTGTCACCTAGTTGTAATAACACATTTCCATGGGCAACCATTTCAATGCCAGCTCGTTTGATCCTAGAAATGGTCAGTGCTTCATGCTGCAATTCCATGATATTTCCCAAGCGCTTATGAGTCACTTCTTTTCTAGTGACCACTATAAATCTTGAAATCAAATTACTAGAAGGGATAGTTCTAAGATTCATGTCAATTTCTGACCCAACCAAAAGTTTTACTTTCTCCATTAATTTCTTGGTAGCTACAAATTGCATTACATCATCTTCTGCCAATACCAGGTCAGGAGTAGGGGTGATCACTTGACCATGGTGTAACATTCTAGAAATAATAACTGGCTCATTGAGCATTTTGAAAATATTCCTCAATGGTTGTCCTACTAATTGTTTGTTCTCTAGTTTTATATGAACATTGATAGGTCTATTGGATTGGATAAAATTCAATTTGCGATGCAATTCTTTTTCTTTCTCAATATTTACCCCAAGAATTTTTTTCAAAATGACCAAGGAAAGGATGATTCCTACTACTGCAAAAGGATAAGCAACCGCATAAGCTAAAGTGATAGTGCCATTATCTACACCAGAAATGTGTAGGTCTTTTACGGCAGCCTGTGCCGCTGCAAGTCCCGGTGTATTGGTAACAGCGCCACTCATTACCCCAGCCATGATGGCAATATGGTTATTAGATAGGTAGAAAAATAAAACGGTAATCAATACACCTAACAAAACCACTGTTGCAGCAATGGCATTATTGGCCAAGGCTGTTTTTTTGAGTGAAGCAAAAAAGCCGGGTCCAACTTGAAGCCCAATGGCGTAAACAAATATGATTAAACCAAATTCTTTTAAAAAATGTTCCGTTTCCTTATTCACACTAATTCCCAAATAAGAAGCAATTAATCCAATAAAAAGCACCCAAGTAATTCCAAAAGAAATACCCAAGATTTTGAATTTGCCCATTAAAATCCCCAATGCAATCACCAAGGCATAAATAATAGCGGCTTGAGCTACAGATTGTTCAGTAAATAATGCTATAAACCAATTCATATCACACAAATTTAAGAGATAAAAAAAGGAACGGCGTCATGCACCGTTCCTTTCTGGAATCAAATATGTTCCGGTTCCAGTTGCCAATGTTCTGGAGATCTCCATAAGGCACTCAATAACAACTCACGCATGAAATAGAACTCTTTGGGAAGTTTATCATACAATTTTGCAAAAAGTTCTTCATGACCCATTAATTCTTGTTTCCAAGGTTCACGATCAACTGTCATAATTTTTGCAAAATCTTCTTTTGAAAATCCTTCAATACCAGTCCAGTCCATGTCTTCATACCTTGGCATCCAACCAATAGGAGATTCAACTGCACCTGCATTACCATGTACTCTTTGAACAATCCATTTTAAAACACGCATATTCTCTCCAAATCCTGGCCATAGGAATTTGCCATTTTCGTCTTTTCTAAACCAATTGACACTAAAGATTCTTGGAGCATTAGGAAGGTCTCTACCAAATTGTAACCAGTGATTTACATAGTCGCCCATATGATAGCCCATAAATGGAAGCATAGCAAATGGATCCCTTCTCACTTTTCCAATTTCACCAAAAGCAGCGGCAGTAGTTTCACTACCCATGGTAGCTGCAGTATATACACCAAAATTCCAGTTAAATGATTGACATACTAGTGGAACAGCAGTACTTCTTCTTCCACCAAAAACAAACGCTTCTACAGGAACACCTTGCTTGTTATCCCACTCTGGATCAATGGCTGGGTTCTGATAAGCTGGTGCAGTAAATCGGCTATTAGGATGTGCTGCCGGTTTACCACTTGCTTTATCATATGGTTGGCCATGCCAATCTGTTAAACCATCAGGTACTTCCTTGGTCATACCTTCCCACCAAACGTCTTTGTCAGCTGTAATAGCAACATTGGTGAAGATGGTATTGGCTTTAATACTTTCCATGGCATTGGGATTGGTATTGTAGTTGGTACCAGGGGCCACACCAAAATAGCCCGCTTCTGGATTAATGGCATATAGATGACCATTTTCCCCCTTGTGAATCCAAGCTATATCGTCTCCCACAGTAGTTACTTTCCAATCGTCTACGCCCTTAGAAGGAATCATCATAGAGAAATTGGTTTTACCACAGGCACTTGGAAATGCTGCCGCGATATAGGTTTTTTGTTTGTTGGGTGATTCAACCCCAAGAATGAGCATGTGTTCTGCTAGCCATCCTTCTTCTTTACCCATTACTGAGGCAATTCTAAGCGCAAAACATTTCTTACCCATTAATGCATTACCACCATAACCACTTCCGTATGAAATAATCAATCGCTCTTCAGGAAAGTGAGAAATATATTTGGTAGTAGGGTTGTTGGGCCATTTGGCATCACCCTGGTCTGAATTTAAAGGAGCTCCAACGGTATGAATGCATTTTACATATTCACCTCTTTTAATAAAGGGATAAATTTTTTCACCCATCCTAGTCATGATATACATATTGACTACTACATATTCAGAATCGGTTAATTGAACACCATATCTTGAAAAAGGAGATCCAACTGGACCCATGCAAAAGGGAATCACATAAAGCGTTCTTCCTAGCATGGATTCTTCCATTAGTGAATTCAGGATTTGCTTCATGGCTTTTGGATCCATCCAGTTATTGGTTGGCCCAGCATCATCTTTTAAGCGGCTGCAAATAAAGGTTTTGTCTTCCACCCTGGCAACGTCACTTGGGTCAGAAAAACAGGCATAAGAATTGGGTCTTTTTTCTGGATTCAGTTTTTGAAATGTACCCTTTCTTACAAGTAGTTCACACAAGCCATCGTATTCCTGTTTGGATCCATCGCACCAATGGATACTCTTGGCGTTGCACTGACCGGCAATATTATTTACCCAAGCTTTTAATTCCGGTAACACATTGCTTGGTTCATTGCTTTGGGGTTTTTGGTCATTGTTCATACAAAAAAATTTATGGTTCTAAAATGTTGTTTTTCTGTATCAAAGTTTCACCCTTTTTAATGTTTATAAAAATGACTAATGTCAGTTTTATAGAAATAATTTTTAATGTTTAAACCGCGAAAAATAAATGTTGTAGCACGGATTGGCCATTACAGTACAGGACAGTTGGTAAAAGTTAATATTAGAAAAAATAAGTATTTATCTTATCTAGTTTGAGACAGCTAGAAATCTACAATATATAGCTATAAAAAAGTGGAAGGCTATATATGTATTCTAATTCACATGAGTAGATTCTCTTTTAATCAATTCAGATTTTAGAACAATATTTTCATTTGTTATCAGGGTTCTTTTTTTGTCTAAATTTTTAAAGAGTATGGTTGCTGCCTGTTTTCCCATTTCAAATGCAGGTTGGGTAATGGTAGTGAGAGAAGGGTTTAATAATGGCGCTGTTCTGAGGTTGGCAAAACAAATGACTTTTACATCTTTTGGAATGTTTAGGTCTAATTCTTTACAAGCATAATAAGTATTTAAAGCCAATTTTTCAATTGATGCAAATACGCCGTCAGGTCTTTTTTCTTGTTGTAAAAGCTGTTTGATTTTTTTGAAATTAGCTTTTTCGTCCGTATTGCATTGAACTATTCTACTAGGATCAAAAGGAATATCATGTTTCATCAATGCTTCTAAATAACCCTGTTTGCGTTTGTTATCAATTGAAAGATTCTCTGAAATAGAGAGGTAGGCTATGTCTCTACAACCGTTTTCAATTAAATGATTGGTGGCATTGAATCCACTAGCAAAGTCGTCCGTGGTTATTTTGGCTGTTTCTATTTCGTGACAAATTCTATCAAAAAAAACAATAGGAATACCCGTGTGAATTAGATCGTTCAGGTGCTGATAACCTTTAGTAGTACTTGCTAAGGAAATAATCACACCATCTACACGACCATTTTGTAAATGCTTTACAATACTTTCTTCTTTTTGATAATCATCATTGGTAATATAAATCAGTAAGTGATAGTCCTTTTCCTGAGCTACAGATTCTGCACCACTAATGGCTTGAATAAAGAAATTATTGGTTAACTCGGGTGCAATTATGGCAATGGTTTTGCTTTTGTGGTGCCTTAGGAAACCCGCATAGGGGTTGGGATTATACCCCATTTTTTGAGCCAATTCCAGAACCCTTTTTTTGGTTTCAGCACTGATCTCATGACTGCTTTTAAGTGCTTTTGATACAGTAGAAACTGAGACCTTCAGTTCTTTGGCTAGGTCTTTTAGGTTTACTTTAGACATGACAGGGCAATTAGTTGTAGGGTACAATCTACGAAAAAAGAACGATAAAAATTTCGGAATTTATCGGTAAAATTTGACGAAAATAGATTGAAACCTTTGCTATTGCTGATTTTCTAAAGAACGCAAAATGCCCATTTCTAATCCTCGCAATTCTGCCAATCCGCGCAATCGCCCAATGGCAGAATAACCAGGGTTGGTTACTTTGTTCAAATCATCCAACATTTGATGTCCATGATCCGGTCTAAATGGAAGCGAAACTTGGTATTCCTGTTGAATTTTTAAAATTTCTTTCATCACGGCATACATATCAGTATCGCCACCCAAGTGATCAGCTTCAAAAAAGTTACCAGCTTCATCTCTCTTAGTATTTCGTAAGTGCACAAAATGAATACGATTTCCCAAGGCTTTGACCATATAGGGCAAGTCATTTTTTTCAGATGCACCTAAGGAACCTGTACAAAAACAAATGCCATTGGCAGGATTGGGCACTTTTTGAATAATATGCTCCATGTCTTCCAATTTGCTCATAATTCTGGGCAAGCCTAAAATAGGAAAGGGGGGATCATCAGGATGTATGGCCAATTTAACCCCACACTCTTCTGCTACAGGGCTAATTTCTGAAAGAAAATGGCAAAGATTGTCTTGCAATGCTGCATGGTCAATATGGGTATAAGTGGCTAGCTTTTCAAGCATCATTCCGGTAGTGGTTTTTGCCTCACCTGGAATTCCAAACATGACCACACCAGCAATGGCATCCAATTGTTCTTGGGTATAGTTTTTAAATCGCTGCTCCGCAGCAATCAATATATTTTCCGGATAAGTAGTTACAGATCCTGGTCTTTTTAAAATATAGATATCAAAAACTGCTAGGTCTATCCAATCAAAATACAAGGCAAGTGACCCATCTTCCATGGGATGATTTAATGAGGTTCTTGTCCAATCATTCACCGGCATGAAATTGTAAGTGATGATGGGTATACCAGCTTTTGCTACATTTCTAATGGATGTCTTATATTTTTCAATATAGTCTTTGTATGCACCAGTTCTGGTTTTGATAGATTCATGAACCGTAATACTTTCAACAACAGACCAGGTTAGCCCCATTTTTTCAATGATGGCTTTTCTTTCCAATATTTGGTCCAATTCCCAAACTTCACCATGAGGTACATGGTGTAAGGCCGATACTATGCCAGTTGCACCTGTTTGTTTTACGTCTTGTAGGCTAACCGGGTCATTGGGGCCAAACCATCTCCAGGTTTGTTCCATTGCTATCAAAGATTTCATCTAATAGTTATTTATTGTTCCTGCAATTGTTTCATTTTAATGGCAAATCTTTTACCCAATTCGGTAGCAGATGCTGCATCAAAATGCAAATGGTCTCCTTTGTCAATTAATCCTTTTGAGGATGCTACAGCAGTTCTAGTTACTAAACTAGGCAACTTATTTAATTCAATATTAAATGCCTGATGTACGTCATTAAAAGCGCCTATTTCTCCAGCAACAAAGGGGAGATTGGGGTTGTTCACCAATCCTCTCCATGCATTGATCATGATAGCTAGTTTAGCTAAATAGTCTTTCCTTTTTTCTGGAGAACTATCTGCTTCACCTTGGTGCCAGATAATCCCTTTTAATTGGCCTGAGGTTAAGGCTTTTTTGAGTTGTATAACAGCATCGTCAAAAGGATGGGTATTGGTAGCAGCGTCAAAGCCACTAGCTAGCCAACTGCTAATAGCACTGCCACCCACCGCACAGGGGATTAAGCCAATTGGATGGTCCCCATTTTGCAACATGTCTAATCCAAAAGCCAGACTTGGTCCAACGCCCACCATATTGGGTTTGTCAAAATGCAAGGGATGTTTGGCGGGTAACCATTCACCTTGTTTGGTCAACATCCACAGGCGTTCATTTCCTTGAATGGCATATGCTGGTTCAATATTGCCCCTGCCTGCCATATTGGATTGACCAATCAGCAGGTATAGATCCATGTTTTTTGGCATTGCTGGCTCATTGGTTTGACAGGTTACATCATTTGCAAGAAATAACAATACTAAGCAACAAAATTGTAAGACAATTTTCATGAATCAGTTAACGGTTATTTATTAAGCATTGCTTTGTAGCGCATCATGCCTTCTATATAATAATAATCTGCATAGGTAAGTGGTACATCAACTTCAGAATTTGCGGGCCAATGTCCAACACTGTGTTTTAAAATGAACCCACCATTTTCACCAGGCTTTGCCGTGTAAGTAGGAGTAGATAAAGCACTCAAAATTTTCTCTGCAGTTTTGAAATAGATAACACTATTTTTTGCATCCGCATATTTGCTTAATTCTAGTAAAGCAGATGCTGCAATAGATCCAGCAGATGCATCTCTGTATGTTGCAGGAATATCTGGTGTATCATAATCCCAATAAGGGATTTTATCAGCTGGTAGTCTTGGGTGGTCAATAATAAAATGCGCTATTTTATTGGCTTGAGCCAAGTATTTTTTGTCTTTGGTGGCCCGATACATAACCGTGTATCCATAGAGTCCCCATGCTTGACCTCTTGCCCAAGCAGAAGCATCGGCGTAGCCCTGTGCTGTTTTCTTTTCATGAACAGAACCATTGTCGGGATTATAATCAATCACGTGGAAAGAACTAAAATCATTGCGATAATGGTTCTTCATGGTAGTATTTGCGTGTGTTACGGCTATTTTGTAGTAGCTACTGTCTCCTGAATATTTGGTGGCCCAAAAGAGTAATTCCAAGTTCATCATGTTATCAATAATCACAGGAAATTTCCATGTGCCATGATCCCATGATTTGATACAACCAACAGTGGGATTGAATCTATTTGACAAAGACTTGGCACTGTTCATCAAAATCTCATCATATTTTTTATCATGCTGAATGGCATTAGCATTGCCAAAACTGCAAAACATCATGAAACCTAGGTCATGGGTTCCTTTATTGAATTGTTCCTTTTCTAGTATTTGTAAACGAGTTGTTGCTTCGTTATATAAGGCGGTGTCTTTGGTAGCTTGGTATAAATAAAATAAAGAACCAGGATAAAATCCACTGGTCCACCAACTTGTTTTGCTGGTTTCTAGCTTTTTGGTTGCATAGAATGTTTTGGGCATTACATCAGTAGGAGTGATGCTTTTCAAATATTTGTATTGGTTAGCTGCACCCGCCAAGGCTTTGTCAAATGTTTTAACCAAGTCCGGATTGGGTTGATTTGTTTTTTGAGCATCCAGAGAAACAGTCATTAATAATAGACTGGGAAGGATTAATTTTTTTAAAGTAGCATTCATGTTTGCTGATTTTGTATCACAATATTAATTCAGAAAGGTCTTCAAAAAAAGGATGCCACACTTTTTGGTGTGGCATCCGAGATTCAATAGTACTGAAAATTGAATTAATCTATGATTTTGTCACTTGCTGGTGTATTAGCTTCAGAGCCACTATAACCAATATTCTGATTAATTCTTCCATCTGGATTAGCTAGGATAGCACCCTGTGGAATAGGCCATAATACATGGTATTGGCTAATACGGAATTGGTCAGCGTGAACTGTTACAAAATTGGTTTTGAAGAAAATATTCTTATCCAAAATTCTGTCTACCATGAAATTAGAGGTAGAGAAATTGGCAAGGGTATAAGTTTTACCATTGTAAGATTTACCAGTTTTGGCAAATAAATATGCCATTCTAGTTAATTCTGTCTTACGAGGTTCTTCCCAATACAATTCACGAGCGCGTTCATTGAGTAAAGTATTGAAATCTACTTGAGCTGCGGTGTAAGGAGCACATTTTGCCCTAGTTCTAACTGCATTAATATCGGCAGCAGCACTTGCGGCGTCTCCTTTCCAGAGATATGCTTCAGCACGCAACAAATAGGTTTCTGCTAAACGGAACACATACCAGTCTGAGTGACCTCCTTGCATAGGTATGTTTTCTGTATCTGGAACGAATACTTTGTAATGAGGCCAAGGATACCATCTACGCAAAGTATCTTCACAAAGCAATTTGTTACCTTGTTTAGGGTCATACAATCTTAATCGCAATCCGTAAGCAGTATCAACTCCTTTTAAAGCTGGGTTATTATAGCGTAGGTTTTCTGGATACAACCAATTACCAGAGGTAGAATCGTGTCTAAGGTCATTTGGGTCATCCCAAATTTCCCAGTACTCGTAAGAAGTATTTCTGGCGCGACCAATACCGCGACCATAAATATTCATGATATCAATTTCAACACCACCGGAAGCAGTCATACCGTTTCTGCCAGCAGGGGTAAAAATAGTAGTACCAATAGAAACTCCTGGGGCAGCCTGGCGCATGATCCTCATGCCTGGGGTACCACCAGTACCACCATCCAACATAGAACTGATAAAGGCACTGGCAGTTCCCAGACGATCAGTTACCAAGAACAGGGTTTCTGTATTGGTTGCAGCAGATTTGTTATCTGGACGGTGTAGATCCCATGTAACATTCTTAGTAGCAATACCTGCATCCACTCCAAAACGATTGGTCATTAATTTATAAGGACCAGCATTGATGACAGCTGTTGCAGAAGCAATGGCGTCATCAAATAAACCAAGAGCCAAATTGATTTTGGTTAACAAGTGCAAGCATGCACCTCGGTTGACATCACCTTTATCTGATGTCATTGGAACGTATTTTACCGCAAAGTCCAAATCTGCTTTCATTTGAGTTAAAATCACTTCTCTTTTAACAGTAGTGAAGTCAACTTTAGCAGATGTTACTTCTTTAGTAGGGCAGGGTACATCTCCAAACTGATTGGTCAAGCGATAGTAATCATAAGCCCTGTAGAAATAAGCTTTGCCCATTAAGATATTCTTATCTGCATCAGAAATTGTGGCAGTACCTGGTAGACGAGAGATGATGGTGTTGGCCATTCTAATTCCCACATATTCCTGATTCCAATACCATCCAATCCTATTAAAGTCAGGAGAGTTTAGGTTGGCATCTGGTTTAATTTGCAGGTCTAGGTTTTGGGCCGGTCCTGTTTTATCATCTGTTCCATCTACAGTTACTTCTGAAAATATTTGCTCAGTGATAATTGGTGCTCCATCTCCATACCACTCTGTTCTCAAGTTACGATTACATGCAGCCAATGCAGCATTAAAACCGGCAACGTCTACCAAGGTGTTTTCTGGAGAGTATATAGATAAAGGTTTGGGTTTGAGCCAATCCTTATTACAGCTAGTCAGTGTAGTTGTACTGATAACAACAACTGATAGCAGAAGGGCTATTTTAAATTTATTATAATTCATGTCTTCTGATTTAATGTTGGGTTATCTTATAATGTCAGGTTAAGTCCAAAGTTGATAGTATATGGTGTAGGTCCTTTGTTTTCAGGATCAAAATAATTCCACTGAGAGAATGCAGCGGCATTCACCACATTTACATAAGCTTTTAGACCATCCAATTTCCATTTATGTGCTATTTCAGTTGGTACTGTATAACCCAAACTAATATTGCTCAATCTGATGAAAGTAGACTTTCTATAAACGTTCCAAGTAACACCACCACCTGCATTTGACATCATGGCTGCATAGTCATTAATTGGGTTGGTTGGTGTCCAGTAAGGACGTTGATAGAACTGAGAACGATCATAGAAATTGTCCACGTTTTTGGCTTCATTAAACTGGCTCAATTGACCAATTTTAGAATACAAAGTGAATGAGAAATCAAAATTCTTGTAAATCTTGAATTCGTTTCTCAAGTTCCAAGAGAAGTCTGGGGTAGTAGCACCTTGGAATTCTTTATCAGCAATGGTATACTTACCATCGCCATTGGTATCCTGTAAGCGGAAGTCACCTGGCTTATAACCATATTTGGCTGCATCAGCAGAATTGGCTTGTTGCCAAACACCACTAATGGTATAATCAAATACAGAGTTAATATTTTTACCAATAAACCATCCGTTGCCAATATCGTCTTTTTCAGAAGTTCCAATTTGCTTTCCACTGGCATCAAAATCAGGAGTAGCACCATATAGGTGAATGATTTTGTTGTTGTTCCACCAGAATGCTATAGTAGACCTCCATTCAAAATTCCTATTCTTGATATTGGTGGTATTGAAACTAAATTCCATACCCTTGTTTTCTACTTCACCCAAGTTAGCTAAGATGCTTGTGAATCCAGTTACAGTTGGTAAGGTTCTGTTCACCAACAAATCTTTGGTAGTTCTGGTATAGTAATCAATAGATCCAGTTACTTTTCCTTTAATGATGCTATAGTCTAAACCTAGGTTGATAGAAGAGTTTCTTTCCCATTTCAAACCTGGGTTAGATAAGTTACTTGCCTGAACAAAACCTACGCTATAAGCTGCACCACCACCGGTAACATAGGTATATGTTCCAGAAGATAGATTAGACAAAGCGGCATATCTACCAATGGAACGGTTCCCGTTTTCACCATAAGAAAGGCGAATCTTAGCGTAATCCAACCATTTAGAAGTATTCTTCATAAAGCCCTCATCGCTAATTACCCAGCTTACAGCAGCAGATGGGAAAGTGGCTCTTGGGTTCTGTTGACCAAAGGCAGAATATCCGTCTCTTCTAGCTGTTAAAGTCAAGAAATAGCGCTGATTGTAATTATAGTTAACCCTACCCATCAAGGCGTCACCTGTTTCATACTGATCATCAGAAGATGCAGTAAATGGCAGGGTAGCTGATTGGATACTGTTGAAACTCAGGTTATCATTTGGTGCAAAGTTCTCAGCATGGATATTGGTATTCCATGATTGGAATTTCTCAGCATTGGCTAGGAATGTAGCTTCAATGCTATGTTTTCCAAATTTACCAGACCAGTTTAACTGATTATCCAAGTTCCAAGAATATACACTTTGATTTCTTCTATCTACAATACCTTTTCTGGTTGCAAGTGTTGGGTTATTAGCAGATTGGTGATTGTATTCACGCAACATGTCATACCTAGGAGAGAAGGTAACAGAATAAGAGAATCCAAAAGGCAATTTACCCTTAGCATACAATTGTCCGAATAAATTGTCATACTTGTACATTCTATCAGTGTATTCTTTACCCAAGAAAGGGTGTGCATTATTACCTGGGTCATCATTAGGAGAGGCCCTTAAAGTAACACCATCAGCACCATACCATGAACCATAAGGTGTGGTATGAATCATATCAGTTAAGTTCACCAATACAGAACTTTCATCCCTTTCGGCAAATTGAATGCTTGTACCAACAGTCAAATACTTGGCAATATTAGATTCCAAGCTGAAACGTGTACGGAAGGTTTTGTATTTATCACCTACTGTTAAACCTTGAGACTCTAAATAGCCCACGGAGAAATAGTAGTTAAGGTCTTCTTTTCTTTGTGCAATGCTAATGGTATGATCCTGTTGCATAGCACTCTGGTTGTAGATTTTCTTTTCCCAGTCAATGATATTCCCAGCTTGATAGTTAGCAATCTCCACTGGTTTTAAGCTCAAACGGTTTAACCAAGCAACGGTAGGATCACCTGCTGAACCATCCAAGGCCAACCACTGTGCAACTGAAATAGATGAAGGCAATGTAGTTGGATTCCAGAATTTGTATTGTACACCTGGTTTAGAAGTACTATCAAACGCAGACATGGCCCATCTTACATCCTGACGCCAAGTTAAAAATTCGTTGGCATCTAATAAATGTGGTTTGTTGGAAAGTCTGTTTAATCCAACATTACTATTTAAGGTGATGATGGGTTTGCCCATTTTACCTTTTTTAGTAGTGATTAGGATAACACCGTTTGCAGATCTAGCACCAAATACGGCTGCAGAACTTGCGTCTTTTAAGATGTCAATGGTATTGATATCATTTGGATTAATATCTTCCATGCCACCAGGGTAGATAACGCCATCTAATACAATCAATGGGCTAGAGCTAGCCGTAAGGGTACCTTTACCACGAATCTGTAAACTGGCGTTTGAGCCTTTGTTACTAGCGTCAAAACCAACATCCAAACCAGGCGCGTTACCACGCAACATGTCTTGTACAGACCTAGGGTTTTCGTTTTCTAATTGGGTAGCTTTTACTTGTGCAACAGCACCTGTTAAGTCTTTCTTGGTTCTAGTACCATAACCAACTACGACTACATCGTTCAAGCCGGAAACTTGTTCTGATAGTGATACATTAATAGTGGAATTGTTTTTTACAGATACTTCTTTGTTAGAAAAACCAGTAAAACTAAAAACCAATGTACCATTATCTGGAACATTGCTCAATTTAAATACACCTTGTGCATCTGTTGTGGCTCCACGTGTGGTTCCTTTAATCACAACGGAAACGCCTTCCAATGGATTGTTTTTTGAATCAGTCACCTTACCGGTAACACTAATTGGCGGGATGTTCTTAGTAAAACCCGCAATGTTGGTTGATCTTGCCTGTACTTCAGGTACAAGGGCAGACAGGGAAAGTACTCCAATTACGGCACAACGCAGTAATCCTCGCCCTCCTGTTAGGAGTTTTGGTTTTTTTTTCATTTGGCAATTGTTGTTTGGTTATATCAATAAACACTACAACGGCAATCGATTTTAGCTGTATTCGTGCTATTAATGACTTCAAATTAAATCAGAAATCGATTAAAAAAACCTTAGTCTTCTAAAACCTCGAAACTATTTACGATAACGTTTTCGAAAATAAATCAAGGAAGATTGGGCATCAAACGTAAATTAGATTGTCCCAAAACTTGCTTTCCATGAAGAGAAATTCCATTAAACGTCAATTTTTGGCGTTTATATTACTATTGGCGTTTTTTTCGCCAGTTTTTGCGAAAATTTCTAGAAAACCTGACCCTATTAAGAATATGCAGGTGTTGGTCTATACCAAGAATGGTAAAGGCTTTGTTCATGATAATATAGCATCGGCGGTAGCCAGTATTCAATCCTTGGCTAAAACCAATGGATTTTCTGTTGTTGTCAGTGATGATCCTGCTGTTTTTACAGAAGCCAGCCTTAAAAAGTTCCAATTTTTAGTGTTTACCAGTACCAATAATGATGTATTTGATACAGATGATCAAAGGGTTGCCTTTAGGCGATATATAGAAGCAGGTGGTGGATTTGTAGGAGTCCATTCCGTAACTGGTACTGAAAGAAACTGGAAATGGTTTAAAATGATGATTGGAGAAACCTTTTCATGGCATGCCAAATTCCAAAAATTTGCCATTAAAAATATGGACCCTATGCACCCATCCATGCAAGGAGTGCCAACTAGATGGGAGAGGGAAGACGAATGTTATTTTGGAAAGGAATTATATCCGGGCATTAAAGTGTTGATGGCTCATGAATTAAGTAGTTTACAGCCAGACCAAAAAGAAACCATTGATAAAAATGCTGGTTCTTATGCCAATTATTATCCCGCTGTTTGGTACCAAGATTTTGAGGGCGGACATATTTGGATTACAACGCTGGGACATAGCAAAGAATCTTATGCGGAACCTGTATACCAAAATCATCTATTACAAGGAATGCGCTATATGGCTTCAAAGTATAAAGGACTCAACTATAACAATGCCAAATCAACCTCAAAAGACGACCCACTAAAACCATAAACATGTCAGAAAAAAAATCATTCAATCGCAGGGATTTTATGAAAACCGGAATTAAGGGTAGTGTAGCTACAACACTTGCCATGACTGGATTCCCAACTATTGTTCCCGCTTCTGTTTTTGGAAAAAATGCACCGAGTAATAGACTCAATATTGGAGCTATTGGCGTTGGTAGAATTTCCAGAGACCATGATATGGCTGAAACCCTCAAATATGACAATGCCAGAATCATGGCAGTTTGTGATTTGGATTCTAAGCGCTTGGCCGATGGCAAAAAATATGTGAACGATTATTATAGTAAGAAGCAAGGGAAGCCCTATGATGGTGTAACTATGTATTCCGATCATAGAGAGTTGTTATTGAACAAAGATATTGATGGCGTTTTGATTAGTACCCCAGACCATTCTCATGCTTATTTAGGCATTCATGCAGTAGAAGCTGGTAAGGATGTATATCTACAAAAACCCGCTTCATTGACCATCGCCGAAGGCAGGGCTTTAAGTAACGCTGTACATAAATCAGGAAGAATCTTGCAAATTGGTAGTCAACAAAGGTCCTCTCCACAATTTAGATATGCCGCGGAGTTGGTAAGAAATGGTAGAATTGGCACTTTGAAAAAAGTATATGTTGGTTTACCAGGTGACCCTGGTGGTGATGAAGAACCAGAAATGCCCATTCCTTCTAATTTGAATTATGATGCTTGGTTAGGGTCTACTCCTTATGTATATTATACAGAGAAAAGAGTGCATCCACAGAACGATTACAGCCGTCCAGGTTGGTTAAGATGTGAACAGTTTGGTGCTGGTATGATTACTGGATGGGGAGCCCACCATGTGGATTGTGCGCACTGGGGTATGGATACAGAATACACTGGACCAATTGAAATTTCAGGCAAAGCCGATTTTCCAACCAAGGGTCTATGGAATGTACATGGACTGTTTACTACAGAAGGTTTATATGCCAATGGGGTAAGAATGATTATCAGTAATGAATTACCCAATGGTATTAAGTTTGAAGGAACTGAAGGTTGGATTTTTGTTACTCGTGGAAATTATAAAGCAAGTGCTAATGAGCCAGTGGTAAATACCGCCAATGCGAAAGCACTTTCTGCAAGTAATGACAAAATCATCACTTCTGTTATAGGGCCTAATGAAATCAATTTATACAGAAGCGATGAACAGCATGGTAATTGGTTGGATTGTATGCGCTCTAGGTTACAACCTATTTCTCCAGTAGAAGTTGGGCATCGTTCTTGTTCCACTTGTTTGTTGCACCATATGGTGATGAAAGTAAAACGCACACTTCATTGGGATCCGATGAATGAGCGTTTTATCAATGACGATGAAGCCAACGGCATGTTGAATAGGCCTCATAGATTTCCGTATGAGATGAAGGGGCTGGACTAGATTTAAGTGAAGAGTGAACAAGGAAGTGAAGAGTGAAGAGCGAAGAGTGAAGAGGGGGGAGAAAGTGAAGAGTGAAGAGTGAAAAATGGAAAAAGAAGTTGATAGTTAAGAGTTAAAAGGGTAGAAAAAAACTGTTTTAAAGATTTGGAAAGAAATATGAAAAGTAAAATTGTTAGTTGGATGGGTATGTCCATTTTGGGATTGCAATTACAAGCGCAGTCGGTTAAGTTAATTACCTTGGACCCTGGGCATTTTCATGCTGCATTGGTTCAAAAATCTATGTATCCTCAAGTGGATCCTACTGTTTTTGTGTATGCTAAAAAGGGAACGGATTTGAACTTGCATTTAGACAAAATTAAAGGGTACAATGCTGCTAGTACTGGTGCTACATCTTGGAAAGAACAGGTCTATGAGGGAGATGATTATCTGCAGAAAATGCTGTCTGAGAAAAAGGGTAATGTGGTAGTATTAGCTGGGAATAACCAGTTAAAGACGGATTATATTCTTCAGTCAATTCAATCTGGATTGAATGTCTTTGCAGATAAGCCAATGGTTATAAATGAAAAAGGGTTTTTGAAATTAAAATCTGCTTTTGAATTGGCGCAGCAAAAAAAATTACTGTTGTACGATATCATGACGGAACGATATGAGATAACTACCATTTTGCAAAGAGCATTGTCTATGGATCAGGGTCTTTTTGGAACATTGCAAAAAGGAACGCTTGAACAACCAGCTGTAACAAAAGAAAGTGTACACCATTTTTACAAATACGTTTCAGGTTCTGTATTAACAAGACCAGGTTGGTTTTTTGACGTGGCGCAAGAAGGTGAGGGGATTGTAGATGTGACAACACATTTGGTAGATTTAGTTCAATGGGAATGTTTTCCCAATAAAGTGATTGACTACAAAAAAGACATTCAGTTAAAAACTGCCAAAAGTTGGGCCACACCCATTAGTGCCGCTCAATTTAAAGAAGTGACCAAATTGGCTGAAGTGCCTAGTTATCTTGGAAAATATACCGATGCAAAAAAAGATATCAATGTCATGTGTAATGGAGAAATCAATTATACTATCAATGGGGTACACGCAAAGGTTTCTGTGATTTGGAACTATAAAGCCCCAGAAGGAACAGGCGATACCCATTACTCTATCATGCGTGGTACCAAAGCTAATTTAATCATCAAACAAGGCGCAGAGCAAATGTTCAAGCCTACACTCTATATTGAAGGTGGTACTGCTGCGGCTGCTGAACAGGCCATGGTTTCACTTGCTAAAGAATTCAAAGGATTATCCTTAAAAAAGAATGACAAGGGCTGGGAGGTAATGATTCCAGAATCTTATAAAGAAGGTCATGAGTCGCATTTTGCTAGGGTTACTGAAAAATACTTAGGTTATTTAGCTAATAAGAATATGCCAGCTTGGGAGATTCCCAATATGTTGGCCAAATATTATACCACTACACAGGCCCAGAAAATGGCTTCCAAAAACAAGTGAGGAATCTAATATGAAAACTGCGTATTTATTTTTACTGTTCTTGGTCATTTGTACCAATAGTATTTATGCTCAAGCAAAAGCCAATTCAGCTATACAAGGTACTTATAGAACCATTTTTGATATGCTCAAAGATGTACCTGGTTTAGAAGTAAAAAATAGTAATGACAAAACTGGTGGCTCTGTTGTCATCAGAGGTGTTGGTAGTTTGACTAATCAAAAACCTCCTTTGTTTGTGCTGGATGGCGTTATTTACAATAGTGATATCACCAATATTAATGCACAGGACGTAGAAAGCATTTCTGTTTTAAAAGACGCTGCTTCTGCTACAGCCTATGGTGCGCAGGGTTCTTCAGGTGTGATTATCATCAATACCAAGAAAGGGGGGATGACTCAAAGACAAGCCCAAGTGAATTCCCATGAAGAAGGCGCGTATACTTATTTCATCAATCAAAAAATGCCTTTGAATGTAATTGGTTGGGATGATAAAACCATTGTTAAAGGAATTGCTCAGGAACAAAGGGATAGTAGTTTGGTTTTTCTAGTGAAGAAAAAAGAAATGCTAGTGCCTATTAAAAAGATAGCTAGGGTTGAATTAATTCAGCAATAATTTTCCTTACATCGTTTTCGTAAATTATTATATTCAAAACAGGTTGGCTCTGAATCAAATCAACCAATTTTGTACAAATAGTAAGCATGAGTTCAGCGAATCAATTTTCCCTTTCCAATAAAGTAATAGTTGTAACAGGAGGTACCGGCATTTTAGGAGGTTCATTTGTAAAAGCCATCGCGCAAGCAGGAGGTATTCCAGTTATACTTGGTAGAAACGCTGCTGTAGCAGAAGCTAGGGCAAATGAAGTCATTGAAAATGGAGGACAATCCCTGGCCATTGTGGCTGATGTTTTAGTTGAAGCCGATTTGATACGTGCTAGAGATTTAATTCTAGAGAAATTTGGAACCATTGATGGATTGGTAAACGGAGCAGGTGGAAATATGCCTGAAGGTGTAGTGCAGCCGGAAGCTGACATTTTTTCTATGAATTTAGAAGGAATGAAAAAGGTAATGGAATTAAATCTTTTTGGAACCATCATTCCTACTCAAATTTTTGGAGCAGTGATGGCGAAAAATGGTGGCGGAAGTATTGTAAATATTTCTTCAGTTAGCTCCAAACAAGTAATAACAAAGGTTTTAGGATATAGTATGGGTAAGGCGGCTGTTGACTGTTATAATCAATGGTTTGCAGTTGAAATGGCCAATAGACATGGTGACCTCATTAGAATGAATGCTATAATGCCTGGTTTCTTTTTGACTGAACAAAATAGAACTTTACTAACTGAACCCGATGGTTCATACACTACAAGAGGCAAATTGGTTATACAAAATACCCCATTCAAAAGATTTGGTCATCCAGAAGAATTGGTTGGCGCATTGGTCTTTTTATTAAGCGATGCTTCCAAATTTGTTACTGGCATGCAAATAGGCGTTGACGGAGGGTTCACCGTATTTGGTGGAGTCTAATTTTTAAAAGACAAAAGATGAGTAGTTATTTTTTGACGGATGATTTTCTGTTGCAAGGAAAACATGCCAAGAATTTGTATCACGATTATGTGAAAAATTTACCCATCATTGACTACCATTGCCATCTTCCACCAGATGAAATTGCTAATAACAAACAATTTGCCAACCTAACTGAAATTTGGTTAAAGGGTGATCATTACAAATGGCGCGCCCAGAGAACACTTGGTGTTAATGAAGAATTTATAACCGGTTCTGCATCTGACGAAGTAAAATTTCAGCATTGGGCTAGGGTAGTACCTCAAACCGTACGCAATCCATTGTTTCATTGGACCCATATGGAGTTGAAGAATGTCTTTGGCGTTAAAGAATATTTAAATGAATCTTCTGGTCCTAAAATTTATGAGCATTGTAACCAATTGTTGCAAACCCCTGAATTTACTACAAGGTCTTTGTTGAAAAGCTTTAATGTAGAATATGTTGGCACTACTGATGAACCTTGGGATCAATTGGCCTTTCACAAACAAATTGCTGATGGACATTTTTCTATTAAGGTTTCACCATCTTTTAGACCAGATAAGATTTTGTTTATTGAAAAACAAACGGACTTTTTTCATTATTTGGGGCTATTAGAAAACGCTTCTGGAATTACCATAAAAGATATTCCCACTTTATTAGAAGCCTTACAAAATAGGGTAGATTATTTTCATGAACACGGATGCAGAGTATCTGATCATGGGTTTGAACAAATGCCAGGCAATTTACAGTTAACACTAACAATGGAAATGGAGTTTGAGGGTTTCCTAAAACAAAGATCTATTCCATATTCCGCACCAGAGAATTTTATGGGCTTTGTATTATTGGAACTCTGTAAAATGTATCATCAAAAAGGTTGGGTGCAACAATTTCATCTTGGTCCTATTAGGGATAATAATAGCAGGCTTAATCAAAAGCTTGGTGCCAATAGTGGATTTGACTCAATAGGTGATTTTCCTCAGGCTGCAAATCTCTCCAGATTTTTAGATAACCTTGACAAAAGCAATCAGCTTTGCAAAACCATTCTCTACAACATCAATCCTTCAGATAATGAAGTGTTTGCAACCATGTTAGGGAATTTCAATGATGGTTCTGAAAAAGGGAAGATTCAATTTGGTTCAGGATGGTGGTTTTTAGATCAGAAAGATGGAATGGAAAAGCAAATGAATGCGCTTTCTAATATGGGCTTGATTAGTACATTTATTGGCATGATTACCGATAGTAGAAGTTTTCTTTCTTTTCCAAGACATGAATATTTTAGAAGAACCTTGTGTAATCTTTTTGGAGAGGAAATGGACAAAGGGTTACTTCCTAATGATGAGAAATGGATGGGAGATATTCTTAAAAATATCTGTTATTATAATGCCAAAGAATATTTTAACTTGTAGAGGAATATAACAATCAGATTTAACAATATAACACTTAAAACATGTCTAATTCAAGGAGGAGCTTCCTCAAACAAACAGCTAAAGCTGCAGCTGGTACCTATATTGGAACAATGGGATTAAGTGCCAAAAGCTACGCCAATATTCTTGGTGCCAATGATCGCGTTAGGGTAGGTGTGGTTGGCTTTTCAGACAGACATAGGAGTTCTCATATACCTCCATTTATGAAGTTCTATAAAGAAATGAATTTTGACATTGTAGGGGTTTCAGATATCTGGAAAAAACGTAGGGAGGATGGTGCTGCTTTTCTAAAAGATAAAATGGGTCATGATGTTGTTGGCTATAGAAATAATGAGGAAATGTATGCAAGTAAATCTGTGGATGCTGTATTTATTAGTACCGCAGATTTTCAGCACGCATTACATACCATTGAAGCAGTGAAAGCTGGTTGCGATGTTTACTGTGAAAAACCTTTTGCAGAAACTATGGAAGACAATCGCGCAGCTTTAAAAGCGGTTAAAGCTTCAAAAAGTATTGTGCAAATAGGGTCTCAGCGCAGAAGTGGACCCAATTACACTGCCGCAGCAGACTATATTCAATCGGGCAAATTTGGTCCCATTACCATGGTAGAATTAACTTGGAATGTGAACCAGCCTGGTAGATGGAGAAGACCTGATTTGGTAGCTCAGTGTAAAGAATCAGATTTGGATTGGAAAAGGTATTTAATGAACAGACCTTATGAAAATTTTGATCCCAGAAAATATTTGGAATACCGTTTGTTCTGGCCTTATTCTTCCGGATTGCCAGGCCAATGGATGAGTCATCAAATTGATACCGTGAATTGGTTTAGCGGATTGGCCCATCCTAGATCCGTAGTATCCAATGGGGGAATCTATCAATGGAAAGATGGTAGAAAAAACTGGGATACCATTACTGCTGTATTTGACTATGGTCCTGTCAATGATCCTTCTACAGGATTTCAGGTAGTGTTTATGTCTAGAATGCACAATGGAGACGAGAATCCAAGTGAATTATACTATTCCAATGGTGGTGAGTTGAACTTGATTACCAATAAGGTTTCTCCCAAAGGTGGATTAAGAGCAGGTATGGCAGCAGCTATGAAAATGCAGCCCAATCTTTTGCCTGAATTGAGTTTGTCAGAAATGATTAAAGTGGAAGCTGGTGCCAATACCGGTGGAGACGTATTGACAACAGCACACATTAAAAACTGGATGGAATGCATTAGGAGTAGAAAACAACCCAATGCACCAGTGGAAGCAGGTTATAATCATAGCGTTGCTACTATTATGGCAAATGCCGCCTGTAGAACAGGACAAAAAGTAACATTTGATGAAAAAACACAAGAGGTATTGGCCAATGGTAAGCCATTTAAATATTAATCAATTGTAAGTATTATTTAAGGAGGGGAATTCCATTGGATTTCCCCTCTTTTCAATTTAAGGCAATGGGTGAACAAACTAAGGCTAGAATAGCCGTTTTGTTAGGTAATTTTTTCTTTGGGACAAGTGTGATTGCGGTAAAACAGATTAGCCCAGTGTTGGTGCCTGCTATTGCATTAACGGCTATTAGAGTTGGGGCAGTTTGTCTGCTTTTTTGGCTGATGTTTTTATTGCATCCCACTAAAACAGGATTTAATAAAAAGGACTATTGGCGATTACTGCTTTGCGGAATTGCAGGTATTACCTTTAATCAAACCTTTTCTATTAAAGGCATGTCACTGACTAGCCCCATACATGCATCTCTTTTAGTTTTGACCACTCCCATCACTATTAGTCTTTTAGCCGCTTGGTTTTTGAAAGAAAAGTGGAATGTTTTTAAAATAATGGGACTTTGTTTGGGCATTTCTGGTGGCGCTGTATTGGTATTTTCTAGAGACTTATCAGCCCATTCAAGTGGCGAACAAAGTTTGGGTGATCTCTTTATCATTCTGGGAGCTGTTAGTTATTCTAGTTATATTATCTTGGTAAAACCCCTGATGGCTAAATTTTCAGCCATGCATATTTTACAATGGATATTTCTTTTTGGGGCTTGTATCAGTGTGCCTTTTGGTTGGAACGATGTTGCTAGTATTCAATGGCATTTATTTAGTATAACAAGTTGGTTTTGTTTATCTTATGTTGTAATTGGGGCTACATTTTTTGCCTATCAATTGATGAATTATGGAATCAAGAAACTAGGAGCTAGTGTAACAGGTTCATTCATTTACACACAACCTTTTTTTACCACCATTGCCTCTGTATTGATTTTTGAAGAACAAATCAATTTTTCAAAAATGTTGGCTGCTGCAATGATTATTGCTGGCGTATTTCTTACCAATTTTAAGAAAAGCAACTGACGAATGATTGCTATTTAATGACGATATAATATCATTAATTGATTATTAGATAGTCCAATTTCACCATTCATTTAAAATGAGAATGGGTGTTTTCAATTGGTACAATTAATCTAGAAATCTTACAAAAAAACGCCTACAATCTTAGGTGGGCAACAGTTCCTGAAGGGGTTATTCCTTTAACTGCTGCGGATCCAGACTATCCATGTGCTCCTGAAATAACGGAATCAATTATTAAATATGCCAAGGATAGGTATTTTTCTTATGGACCAACAGAAGGCCAGCCTTTTTTTAAGGAAGCAATGGCTTGTTATTTTAACAATAAAAGAAATATTCCAGCATCAGCGGCTTTTATACTTCCAGTAGATTCGGCAGCATTTGGAATTGATGTAGTTTGTAGAGCACAATTAGAAAAGGGTGATGAAGCCATTGTGTTTGATCCCGTTGATTTTCTATTTAAATATGCAATAGAAAAAAATGGAGCAATAGCAAAATCTTGCCCTATTTCCACGGATCCCTCTGACTATTTTGATATTACAAAACTTCAATCATTGGTTAGCCCAAGAACCAAAATGATTTGTTTGTGTAATCCATTAAATCCAATTGGGAAAGTATTTAAAAGGTCTGAATTACAAGCAATTGGTGAATTTGCTATTGAACATGATTTAACCATTTTATCGGACGAAATTTGGAGTGAAATCACTTTTAAGCCATTTGAATTTGTTAGCATTGCTTCATTAGATGAAAAAATAAGAGAAAGAACCATTCTTGTAACCGGCTTTAGCAAATCACATGGATTAGCCGGTTTAAGAATTGGTGCAATTGCAGCATTTGATCCCAACCACTATAAAAGCATTGTAGAAGCCAGTTTTCATGAATCTACTATTCACGGGAGCAATGTGTTATCTCAAGTTGCAGCAACTGCTGCATTGAATCAATCTGAATATTGGCTTACAGCTTTTAAAGAACACTTACATTCTATTAGAGATCTTACAATTAATGGCTTAAATGCCATTAATGGGTTTTCATGCCATTTTCCCCAAGGTTGTTATTTGGCATTTGTCAATATCAAAGAAACGGGATTGGATAGTGCTACTTTGTACAAGCAACTCTATGAAGTTGGTAAAGTGGCTGTAGTGCCAGGATTGGTCAAATGGTTTGGAAAAGGAGCAGAAGGTTATATCAGAATTAGTTTTGCTACTTCTCATGAAATAATGGCCGAAGCTTTAGAACGAATCAATAATTCTATTAATCAAATACACTAAATTGGACAAAACAAATGACATGTTTCGTCCTATTTTATTTCTCTTATTTTTTCTAATAACTCAATCTGGGTTTTCACAATTATCAGTAGCAAAGATTTTCAACCACCATATGGTGCTGCAAAGGGGCCAAGAGATTCCGGTATGGGGTTCTGCTCCTATTGGGAAAACGGTAACCATTCGTTTGAACCAATCTATCCAAAAAGCCCAGGTTGACGCAAAGGGGAATTGGAAAGTCATTTTCCCCATGATGCAAGCCGGTGGCCCTTATCAAATGACAATTGCAACTGAACAGCAACAACTTGATTTTTCAGATATCATGATAGGAGAAGTTTGGGTATGTTCTGGTCAGTCTAATATGGATTGGACTTTAAAAGATGCGTTTAAGTTTAGAGAAGAAAGAGCTGGCCAACCAGTTCCTGATATTAGACAATTCTATGTGCCAAGAGAAGTTGCATTAAAACCAAATTCAGATTTGTCAAATGGTAAATGGGATTTAGCTCATCCAGATCAGCTAGGTGATTTTACAGCAGTTGGGTATTTTTTTGCCAAAGAGCTATGGCAAAAATTACACGTTACTATTGGTTTGGTTAATGCTAGTTGGGGCGGTTCACAAATTGAAGGTTGGATTAGTCAAGATGCTATGAAGAGTTCTAGTCAATTGAGCAATTACGCCAGTAGTTATCCCAATACTTGGGATCAAGCAGATACCATGTTGTTGCAGCAATTAAAAAAATCACTATCTCAAAAATCGGGCAAATTACCCAGTACTGCTTTAGTTGATATTTTAACAACAGATAGTACCCAGTTTCAAAGTTGGTTAAAATACGCTCCACCTAGTCAATGGGATTGGCAAGGCATTTGGGCATATAGAGGCGCTGGATTTATGCAAAGAGTGATTGATGTAAATACAGTAGAACAAAGCAAGGCTTCAACACTTTCCTTGGGTGAAAATGATGGAGCATTTGAATTGTATTTGAATGGACAATTGTTTAAAAAAGGAGAGGGTAGGGCTGATAGGTTGATTCAAATTCCTGCTGGTACTTGGAAAACTGGCAAGAACATTCTTCTCTTACATCAAGCAGCGCAAAAAGATCCTGCTTGGTTTGGGAATGGTTTTTATGGTGAGGGCTCCAAACTGTATTTGAAATTTGATTATGAACCAATTTCACTAGCAGGAGAAGGATGGCGGATGATGCCTGATTTTAGTATGCCCTGGCATTATGTGCACTCACAAAATAATGCAGGTTCAGTTATTTACAATGGTATGATTCATCCTTTGATTCCGTTTGCTATAAAAGGTGTTTTATGGTACCAAGGAGAATCAAATGCAGGAAGGGCGTTTCAATATAGATCTAGCTTTCCTTTATTAATCAATTCTTGGAGAAAAGATTGGAAATATGATTTCCCTTTTTATTTTGTTCAATTATCCAGTTTTGGAAAATTCCCCAATAGTAATCAAGGAAGTGAATGGGCTGAATTAAGAGAAGCGCAATTAATGGCTTTACAATTACCCAATACAGGGATGGCGGTTACAACAGATATTGGAAATCCAGATAACATTCATCCAAAGAATAAAGCTGATGTTGGAACAAGGTTAGCAGCTATCGCGCTAGCAAAAAATTATGGAATAGAAATGCCATATTCGGGACCAGTTTTTCAGCAGGTACAATTCAAAGCAGACAAAGCCATACTTAGTTTCAAACATATTAATGGAGGTCTAGTTGCAAAAGATGCCTATGGATATTTAAAAGGTTTTGAAATTGCTGGTGAGGACAAACAATTTCATTTTGCACAAGCCAGTATTGAAGGGGATCAAGTGATTGTCTGTAGTAAATCCGTTAAACAACCTATTGCCGTTAGATATGGTTGGACCGATGCTCCCATTGATGCCAATTTGTTTAATAAAGCAGGCTTTCCTGCAACACCATTTAGAACAGACAAATGGAAGGGGCTCACTGATGCTAAGATTTTTGAGTAAGTTATTGTTAAATTAAAGCTTTGAGGCAACAAGTGACTAAAGGTTTAGTATCTTGAAATGGAGTAAGTAAAGCATTGATTATCAAAACTTAGAAACAAATGGAAAGAAGAGACTTTTTGGGAACCCTTTCTGCACCTGTATTAGCAGCTTGCGCAGTTTGTATGGGAGCATGTAGCAAATCAGGGGATTCCAGCACAACAGCACCAACTGGTGTTAATTTTAGTATTGATTTAAATGGAAGTCTAACTACTGTTGGTAGTTCCTTAGCCCAATCTGGAGTAATGGTGGTAAGGTTGGCAGCGGGAAATTCAGCTGGCTCTTTTACTGCTGTACAACAAGCTTGTACCCATGAAGGTGTTGCCATTAATTATGATGCACAAGGAACTAGGTTTGTTTGTAATGCCCATGGTTCCGTTTTTAATACATCAGGCGCTGTTACTACGGGTCCTGCACCAAGAGCTCTAAAACAGTATAGCGTATCAGTTACAGGAACTACGCTCACAATCACTGGATAGCCCTTTATTTGATCTAACCTGTCAATTTTATAAGTTTCCCATTTAATGCTATCATGATTCTAGTGATGGAATGATGCAATTTAGCATCATGCCCTTTATAGATTACTATACGGTACTTGGCCTTGATAAAAACGCTTCCGAAGCCGATATAAAAAAAGCCTATCGAAAGCTGGCTAGAAAAATGCATCCAGATCTGAATCCAACGGACAAGAATGCACAGTCTAAATTCCAATCTATTAATGAAGCCAATGAAGTCTTAAGTGATCCTGTTAAAAGGAAAAAATATGATCGATTTGGTAAGGATTGGGAACATGGGGAAGCATTTGAACAACAACGCAAAGAACAGCAACAAAGGTCAACTAGTTCCTCATTTGACAATGATGGCGGGGCTGATTTCTCCAGTTTTTTTGAATCTATGTTTGGGTCTAACCAAAGTAGGGGAAATATGCCTCGTGAGGGTCAAGACCTACACGCAACCATGCAATTGGGTCTCAAGGATATTATGGAATCCAGAAAAGAAACCATTACAGTGAATGGCAAACAAATTCGTGTAACCATTCCAGCAGGTATTGCCAATGACCAGGTATTGAAATTAAAAGGGTTTGGAGCCAAAGGAATCAATGGCGGGGCCGATGGGGATTTGATCATCAACTTTGATATAAAGGGAATTCCTGGATTTGAGCGAAAAGGGAATGACCTGTATTGCCAGGCAAGTATTGGGTTGTACAAAGCCGTATTAGGTGGAGATACTACCATAGATACTTTAAACGGGAAAGTAAAAATGAAAATTAGGGCAGGCACCCAAAATGGCGAAAGAATTAGATTAAAAGGCAAGGGAATCCCTGCTTACAAAAGAGAAAAAGAAATGGGTGACCTCTATGTAAGCTTTCAGGTTAATATTCCCCAAAACCTTAGTCCAGAGCAGATATTGCTTTTTGAGCAATTGATGCAAATGGATTAATGGTACTTGATGAAAAGTTATAAAACCAATATCCAAGAGCTCATTGAGCACAAAGATTTTCAAACAGTACTAAGTACAGGTTTGAACCTACAATTAAACTTAATTGTTCTGAAAATTGGAGAATCTTCCATCATGTCTACCAGTCAAGATACTGATTTGATTTTTATGATTGGGTCAGGTATTGGAAGGTTGCAGGTTGGAAGTATTTTATATGAAGTTGGTGCTGGAGATTTGGTCATGATTCCAGCAGGGTTGCAACATAAAATCATGAATGTAGATGATGCCCATCATCTAAGGCTTTTTAGCATCAATGCTGCCTCACAGTATGAAATGATAGTAAAAATGGCATAAAACAGTGTTGCAACTGGGTTTTATTGCGCTAAATCTCTTTTCTAATCCCAGTACCTTATTCAGGAGTTAATGTACAATTAATGAAATAATTTTATGTAACTGCCTCGATATTCTTATTTTAGTAGACGTTTTACCCCTAAATATTCCTTTTCAATGATGACTGCATAGCGCAGGACGGTGAAAACACCGAACCTTGCTATTTCTGGCTAGTACAGGCAACATAATTGAGTATTCCAATATCTTTTGCAAATAGTTATTCATTTAACTGTTTTAGGAAAGACTTTTTTTGTGAATTATCATTTGATTCAAAGCAATTAGAACTATAATGCAAACAATATTTGATTGGGCAACTAGGATTAAGACATTTAACGTTAAACAAGGGTTTTTTCTGGGTTTATTTTTTGTTTTACTTGGAACTCAGGTTCAGGCACAGACAACCATATGTAGTGGCCTTACATTCAATTACACCAATGTTACAGCTGGAAAGCCCGCAGGGACAAAATTTACCTGGACCGTATCGAATGTGAATCCCGCTGGTACAGTAACGGGTTGGAGTAACAATGCCGTTTTGTCAACCTCCATCAGTCAAGTACTGACCAATAATACTACCAATGTAGCTTTTGTAACCTATGACATTACCAATGATTTTGATTTTATTCCCGTTCAATATACAGTTACGGTTAATCCAACCCCAGATTTAACAGGAGCTACAACTGGAGCTGTTTGTACTGGCGGTATTTTTAATTATATACCAACTACATTACCTGCCGGAACAACAGTTGCATGGACTAGGGCTACCGTTGTTGGAATTACGCCACTTACTGGAAACGGAACAGGCAATATTAATGAGACTTTAGTCAATACAACAAGTGCTGCCCTTACAGCTAATTATAATTTAGTTTTGACAAGCCCAGATGGTTGTATTAATAGTAGTCATGTTGTAACAGCGATTGTTAACCCCAAGCCTGCCATGACGAGTTCCATCACACCTACAGGTATTTGTAGTGGTTCTAGTTTTACTTATACGGCTACTTCAGATCAGGATCCATCAGTTAATTATACTTGGACAAGAAATTTTGTTGCTGGGATTAGCAATGTAGCAGGTACAGGCACTGGCAATGTCAATGAAATATTGACCAATACAACTGCAGGTAATTTGCCTGTTATATATAATTATGTATTGACAAATACTGTTACAGGCTGTGTTACCAATCAAGATGTTACGGTAGGGGTGAATGCTAAACCAGTATTAACTAGCAGTACATCAAATAGTAGTATTTGCAGTGGAATAACATATACCTACACTGCCTTATCTTCAATCCCTTCTGCAACCATTACTTGGACAAGGGCTTCAGTAGCAAATATTACTCCAAATGCTGGTAGTGGAACAACTAGTATTAGTGAAACACTCATAAATTCAAGTAATGTATCGGCCGCTACTGTTTCTTATGCTTTTGCATTAAACAATGCGGGTTGTACCAATGCTCAAAGTTTTAATGTTACGGTTAATCCAACCCCCATTTTAAGTAGTTCACTAACACCTGCAGCATCATGTACAGGGGCTGCATTTACTTATACTCCTACATCTGCCATTTCAGGATTAACCTATACTTGGTCTAGAGCAGTAGTTGCAGGTATAAGTAACTCAGCTGGCTCAGGCTCAGCTTCCATTAATGAAACTTTGGTGAATACAACCACTGCTGCCATCACCGTTTCTTATGTCTATACATTAACAAACCCTGTAACACTTTGTACCAATACCCAAACAGTCAATGTTGTGGTGAATCCCATTCCAAGTATTGCTGGCCAAGTACAAACAACCTGTAGTGCTATTCCATTTACACTTAGTCCAGCGGGGGCTCCTGTTGGAACTACCTATACTTGGTCTGCACCAACAAGTGCACCAACTGGTGTAATCAGTGGAACAAGTGGAACCAACCAAAGTAGTATTACTCAAACATTATTAAACACCACCACAACATCGGCTACAGCCACCTATTCCATTACCCCCAAATTAGGTTCCTGTGTGGGTAGTAATTTTAGTTTGCTTGTTACTGTTAATCCAGCACCCATTATTAGTAATCAAACGGCTACTGCTGTTTGTAGTGGATCTACTTTTACAGTTGCACCTACTGGGGTGCCAGTGGGAACTACTTACACTTGGGCTACGGCTCCAACCATTACACCATCGGGTGGTTTAACTGGTGGATCTGCCCAATCGGCACAAGCTTCTATTTCACAAACATTGACTAGTTCTAATAACTTACTCAATACTGCGGTATATACGGTTACACCTACTGCCAATGGTTGTGCGGGTAGCAATTTTACTGTTACTGTACCAGTTAATCCTATTTTGAGTATTTCTGCTCAGGCTGTGAGTATTTGTTCAGGAAATAGTTTCTCATTTAGTCCATCTACTGTAGCAGGAACAACTTATACTTGGGGAACGCCAGTTGTTTCTCCTGCAGGATCTGTTACTGGGGTGAATTCTCAACCAACACCTGCCACTAGCATTTCTGGAACTTTAGCCATTTCTTCTGGTACATCATCTACGGTTACTTATTCTGTTACTCCTAGTGTTGGAGGTTGCGCAGGAGCTGCATTTAATGTGGTTGTGACAACTTTTAATAGCTCTGTTACTTTAAGTAGTTCTTCTATTGCACCTGCTATTTGTAGCAATACATTGTTTACATATACGCCAACCAGTACAAGTACTATTACCAGTTTTACTTGGGTAAGACCTGTTGTACCTGGTATTAGTAATCTTGCAGCGTCTGGTACTGGTAATCCCAGTGAAATATTAATTAATACTACTAGCTCCCCGGTAACTGTCACTTATGTTTATACATTGACCAATGTTAGTGGTTGTATCAGTAATCAAACGGTAACAGTGGATGTGAATCCAATACCAGTATTGAGTAGCTTGTTAAATCCACCAGCAACATGTAGTGGGGCAGTATTTTCTTATACTGCAGCTGCTTCAGCTTTTTCCGGATCAACTTTTGCATGGAGCAGGGTAACCGTACCAGGTATCAGTAATGCTAGTGCAACAAGTACAGGAAACATTAGTGAAACCTTAGTAAACACAACTACCTCTCCTGTAACAGTTGGTTATGTTTATACCATTACTAAAACTTCAACAGGTTGTTCTAATACCCAAACGGTTGCTGTTGTTGTTAATCCAGCACCTGCTGTCATTAATCAAACCAGTACTATTTGTAGTGGAGGTGCTTTTAGCATAACTCCTACAAGTGTACCTGTTGGAACAACCTATACATGGTCAGCTCCCAGCAGTGTACCTATTGGGGTAATAATTGGTGCTCCATCTGGAACCCCACAGTCAAGCATATTTGGTACTTTAACCAATGCTTCTTTAAATCCAGCAACTGCCACATATACGGTTACGCCAAGCGTTGGAGGTTGTGCGGGGGCTAGTTTTACTGTTACAGTAACTGTCAATCCAATTGCTTCTTTAATTAACACCTCATTAGCAGCAGTTTGTAGTGGTACAGCCTTTGTTTATGCGCCTACAGGAGTTCCATCAGGTACCACCTATGCTTGGAATAATCCAACAATAACGCCTGTTTCAGGATTAAGTGGTGGTTCTGCTCAGACAGGACAAACTGTGATTACTCAAAATTTAGTAAGCACCAACAATATCTTAAATACAGCTGTATATACCGTAACACCAACTACTGGTGTTTGTCCAGGAGCGCCGTTCCTATTAACGGTTCCTGTTAATCCAACCCCGTCTTTAGCATCTCAAAGTGTAACAGTTTGTTCCGGTAATACTTTTTCGCTTTCAGCATCACCTGTACCTTCAGGAACCACCTATACATGGCCGGCGCCAGTGGTTAGCCCGGCAGGAGCTATTAGTGGCGTTGCGGGACAAACAATTGGTATAAATACTATAAGCGCTATTTTAACTAATACTACCACCAGCACTGCTCAAGCAGTGTACACAATAACGCCATCAGCAGGTGGTTGTGCGGGTACACCTTTTACGGTTACTGTAACAGTAAACCCCTCAACGGTATTAAATAGCACTACCACACCAACAGCCATTTGTAGCAATGCGGTATTTAATTATACGCCAACTAGCACCACGCCAGGAACTACCTTTAATTGGACAAGGGCTGTGGTTGCAGGTATTAGTAATGCTGCTGCCTCTGGTACGGGTAATCCAGCGGAGACTTTGATCAATACAGGTAGCACAGCAGTTACGGTTACTTATATATATACTTTGAGTACGGCCAGTGGTTGTACTAGTAGCACTAATGTTACAGTGGTAGTAAATCCATCTCCAACGCTAAGTAGTACCTTAACACCAACTGCAATTTGTAGTGGCGCAACATTTAGTTATACGCCAACATCTTTGGTAGCAGGAGCAACTTTTAGTTGGTCTAGAGCGGCGGTAGTTGGCATTAGCAATGCAGCTGCAACAGGAACAAGTAATCCATCAGAGACTTTAATCAACACTACACAATCAGCAATTACAGTTGGTTATGTTTATACAATCATCAATCCATTAACTGGTTGTAGCAGTAGCCAAACAGTTGCTGTTGTGGTAAATCCCATACCAGTCATAGCTAATCAAACATTGGCTAATTGTGCAGGCACCAGCTTCACATTTACCCCAACAGGTGTTCCAACAGGAACCACGTTTACATGGGGTGTACCAGTTAGTTCACCATTGGGTGTCTTAGCGGGAACTACTGGAACCAATCAATCGGCAATTACACAGACTTTAGCCAATGCTACTTTAAATCCAGCCACAGCAACTTATACCATTACGCCTAGTATTGGTGGTACTTGTCCAGGAGCAAGCTTTACATTAACTGTTACGGTAAATCCAGTGCCTGTAGTTTCCAATCAAACATTGGCAGCCGTATGTAGCGGAACCGCCTTTAGTTATATTCCAACAGGTGTTCCAGTAGGAACTACGTATTCATGGTTAACCCCAGTATTAACCCCAGCTTCTGGATTAACAGGTGGCAGTGCCTTAACGGGTCAATCAAGTATTTCTCAGATCTTGAGTAGTACCAATAATATTGCCAACACAGCAGTGTATACAGTAACACCAAGTTCTAATAGTTGTATAGGTGCTAATTTCTTATTGACTGTACCAGTTAATCCAACACCAATTGTTAGTGCGCAAACAGCTACTATTTGCTCTGGCAGTACATTTACTATAACACCAACACCAGTTCCTACAGGAACTACTTATACATGGTCAGTGCCAGTGATTACGCCAGCAGGAGCAATTAGTGGTGCTGTTGCACAAACAACAGGCGTGACTACTATCAGTGCTAGTTTGAGTAATACCACAACCACGGTTGCTCAGGCAGTTTATACAGTTACTCCAACAGTAGGAGGATGTGCAGGTACACCATTTACTGTTACTGTAACAGTGAACCCATCAACGGTATTAAATAGTACTACCACACCAACTGCTATTTGTAGCAATACGGTGTTTAATTATACACCCACCAGCACAACTCCTGGAACTACCTTTAATTGGACAAGGGCTGTTGTTGCAGGTATTAGTAATGCAGCTGCGTCTGGCACTGGTAATCCAGCAGAGACTTTAATTAATACGGGTAGCACAGCAATATCAGTTGTGTATGTATATACGTTGAGTACGGCCAGTGGTTGTACCAGTAGCACCAATGTTACAGTGGTAGTAAATCCATCACCAATATTGAGTAGTACATTAACACCAACGGCGGTATGTAGTGGTAGTATATTTTCATACACAGCAACATCAGCAACAGTAGGAGCTACCTATAGTTGGAGTAGGGCTGCAGTAGTTGGAATTAGTAATGCAGCAGCAGCTGGAACAGGTAACGTATCAGAGACCTTGATCAATACAACACAATCAGCGATGACTGTGGCATATGTATATACCATTACCAATCCAATAACGGGTTGTAGCAGTAGTCAAACTGTAACTCTTGTTGTGAACCCAATTCCTGTTATTGCCAATCAAACCCTGACCAATTGTGCAGGCACCAGTTTCACATTCACCCCAACGGGTGTTCCAACGGGAACTACCTATACATGGGGTGTACCCGTTAGTTCACCATTGGGAGTATTAACAGGAACAACAGGAACCAATCAATCGTCTATTACACAGACCTTAGCCAATGCTACTTTAAATCCAGCCACAGCAACTTATACCATTACGCCTAGTATTGGTGGTACTTGTCCAGGAGCAAGCTTTACATTAACTGTTACGGTAAATCCAGTGCCTGTAGTTTCCAATCAAACATTGGCAGCCGTATGTAGCGGAACCGCCTTTAGTTATATTCCAACAGGTGTTCCAGTAGGAACTACGTATTCATGGTTAACCCCAGTATTAACCCCAGCCTCTGGATTAACAGGTGGCAGTGCCTTAACGGGTCAATCAAGTATTTCTCAGATCTTGAGTAGTACCAATAATATTGCCAATACAGCAGTGTATACAGTAACACCAAGTTCCAATAGTTGTGTTGGTACTAATTTCTTATTGACAGTTCCTGTTAATCCAACACCAATTGTTAGTGCGCAAACAGCTACTATTTGCTCTGGCAGTACTTTTACTATAACACCAACACCAGTTCCTACAGGAACTACTTATACTTGGTCAGCGCCAGTGATTACACCAGCGGGAGCCATTAGTGGGGCAGTAGCACAGACAACGGGTATAGCAAGCATTGGAGCTACATTAAGCAATACAACTACCAGTGTTGCACAAGCGGTTTATACAGTTACACCAACAGTGGGTGGATGTGCAGGAACGCCATTCACAATAACAGTTACAGTGAACCCAGCTACGGTATTAAATAGCAGCACCACACCAGCAGCTATCTGTAGCAATACCGTATTTAATTATACACCTACTAGTATTACTCCTGGAACTACCTTTAATTGGACAAGGGCAGTAGTTGCAGGTATTAGTAATGCAGCAGCATCAGGTAGTGGTAATCCAGCTGAGACATTAATTAATACAGGTAGCACAGCAATATCAGTTGTGTATGTATATACTTTGAGTACGGCCAGTGGTTGTACCAGTAGCACCAATGTTACAGTGGTAGTAAATCCATCTCCAAGTTTGAGTACAACACTTACTCCTACAGCTATCTGTAGTGGCGCAAGTTTTTCTTACACACCAGCATCAAACACAACAGGTGTTAATTTTACCTGGACTAGGGCTGCTGTGATTGGAATAAGTAATCTGGCTTCCTCTGGAACAAATAACCCGAATGAAGTATTGATCAATACCACTCAAACTGCCATTACGGTTGGTTATGTTTATACCCTTACTAATCCAACAACAGGTTGCACTAATACGGAAACAGTTTCTGTAGTGGTGAATCCAATACCTGTTATTGCCAATCAAACCTTGACCAATTGCGCCGGTACAAGCTTCTCATTTACCCCAACAGGTGTGCCATTGGGTACTACTTATACTTGGGGAGTTCCAACAAGTGCACCATTAGGTATTTTAGCTGGAACAACGGGAACTGCTCAAACAGCTATTTCTGGAACGCTTACAAATGCATCTGTCAATCCTGCTGTGGCTACCTATACCATCATTCCTAGTGTTGGTGGTTGTGCCGGAGCAAGCTTTACTTTAAAAGTGACTGTGAATCCAATTCCTGTTGTAGCAGATAAAGTATTGGCATCTATTTGTAGTGGAACGGCCTTTACCTATGTGCCAACTGGCGTTCCAGTAGGAACAACCTATGCTTGGAATAATCCTGTGATTAGTCCTGCATTTGGTTTAACAGGCGGGTCTGCACAAACAGCTCAAAATATTATTACACAAACACTGACAAGTTCAAATGATATTTTGAATACGGCAGTTTACACAGTAACCCCAACTGCTAATAGTTGTGCTGGGGTTAGTTTCCAATTAACTGTTCCAGTTAATCCAGTTCCTGCCATCAGTAACCAAACCATTGCATCTTGTTCAGGAAATGCATTCTCCCTAATTCCAAGTCCAGTACCTGTTGGAACAACTTATACCTGGGGAATACCAGTTGTATCTCCTTTTGGGGCATTAAGTGGTGGTGCTAATCAAGCAACAGGGGTTACTAGTTTCACTGGTACGCTGAGCAATACAACAAATACATCGGCGCAAGCTGTTTATACGGTTACACCTAATGCTGGCGGTTGTGCAGGTACGCCATTCACGGTTACTGTTACAGTAAATCCAGCTACCCAATTGAGTAGTAGTTTGATTGTTCCAGCCATTTGTTCCAATACCTTGTTTAGTTATACGCCAACAAGCAATACTGCTGGTACTACTTTCCAATGGTCAAGAGCGGCGGTTGCAGGAATTGTAAATCCCGCAGATATTGGCACCAATAGTCCTAATGAAATCTTGATCAATAATACCAATTTGCCCATTGTGGTATCTTATGTGTATACCCTTGTAACACCTGCTGGATGTACCAATACCCAAACCATTTCAGTAACGGTAAAACCAACACCAATCCTGACAAGTTTAATTAATCCACCGGCCATTTGTAGTGGTGCTGTATTTAATTACACACCTGTATCAAATATGACTGGTACCACGTTTACATGGACTAGAGCGGCTCAAGCATTTATCAATAATATTGCAGCATCTGGCACCAATGACCCTGCAGAGAAATTGATCAATAGTAGTATCAATACTGTTGGAGTAGATTATGTTTATACCTTAACTGCTAATGGTTGTAGCAACCAACAAACTATTACTGTTCCAGTAAATCCAACACCGGTTGTTCCCAATCAGATCACAACCACTTGTAGCAATACAGCTTTTAATGTGAGTCCTAGCAATGTGCCAGTAGGTACTACTTATACTTGGAGTCTTCCAACATATACACCGCTTGGTTCTATTACTGGCGGTACTGCTCAAGGAATACCACAGACAAGTATTAGTGAATTATTAGTAAATCAAACACTGTTGCCTGCATCTGCTAGATACACAGTGACCCCTACATCCGGAGCTTGTGTTGGCGTAGCGTTTAGGGTAGATGTAACTGTATCTGCTATACCTACTATTGCCAACCAAACAGTAACTGCATGTAGTGGAACTGCCTTTAGTTTTACGGCAACAGGAGTACCTACAGGTACCACTTATGTTTGGACCAATCCTGTGATGAATCCTGTTGGAAGTTTAACTGGTGGGTCTGCTCAGTCTGTGCCTCAAACCTTGGTTAGTCAAACATTAATTAGCAGCAATAATTTAATTAACACTGCCACTTATATTGTAACTCCAACGGCAAATGGTTGTGCGGGTAATGATTTTACACTTACGGTAAACATTAATCCAACCCCAGCCATTGCTACAATCACAGATACCATCTGTTCTGGAACGGTATTGACAGTGATTCCTGCGCCAGTGCCAGTAGGTACTAAATATACTTGGGCTTTGCCTTCTATTAATCCATTTGGATCTGTATTGGGAACAACCAGTCAAACAATTCCAAGCAATAACATTATTCAAACACTAACTAACACTACTAATCTTCCAGCCAAAGTTGATTATTTAATTACCCCTGTTGCAGGAACCTGTGTAGGTGCTCCATTTAATCTAACCGTGTATGTTGGTGCGCCATTACCAGCCGTTCCTGATCAAGTAGCTGAAATTTGTAGTGGTGCTACTTTTAATGCAACGCCATTAGGATTGCCTACAGGTACAACCTATACCTGGACCCTGCCAACAGTTACACCAGCAGGTTCTTTGTCAGGAATGTTTGGAACCACCATTGCTCAAACTACGGTTAGTCAGAAATTAGATAATTTGATTTTGACTAACGGAGTGGCTGTTTATCAAGTAACTGCCAAGAATATGGGTTGCTTTAGTAATGTATTTAATGCTACTATTACAGTTTTACCTGTACCTAAATTAACTGTTACCAGTAGCCCAATTATTTGTCGCTATCCAACAGATACCATTGCTTTAAGTTTTAATGGAAAAGCACCATGGAGCTTTAATTACACAGATGATAATAGTGCCATTAAAACAGTCAGCAATATCACTACTAATCCATACACACTTTTATTGCCTATTACAGCTTTAAATACCAGAAGTTTCCGTTTTATGGACATGGCTTTTGCGGGTTGTTTGAACACCAAAGACACGGTTGATTTTGTACAGACTATTAATAATCTTCCAGTAGGGGTGATTCATTCTTTACATGGCCAATACTTGTGTAATAATATTTTGGATACGCTCTTTATTACATCGCCTGACTCATTGAGGTATCAATGGACTTTGAATGGAACCAATATTCCTGGTGCTATCTTTGATTCTCTAACCACAGGATTGGGTGGAAGGTATAATGCCAGTATCATTAATCAGTATGGTTGTGTAGATACCATCGCGCAAGCATATACTTTGATTAAAATGAGTCAACCTGTATTGAAAATGACCTATGATACTTGGTGTATCAATACATCAGTGAACTTCAGAAACTTAACTGATACCAGCACTACTGGTCAAATAAATTGGCTATGGCGATTTGGGGATGGAAACACTGCAACAGGATATAATAGTAGTAATACCTATTTGGTAGGAGGGGTGCACCATATTCGCTTACAAGCAGATCAAGTGAATTGCCCTGCTTATACAACTACCTATGATACTACCATAGATGTTCAGATTCCTATTGCGCCAGTGATTCATCCTTCTGTATCGGCCTACAAATCAGTTCCAACGCCAGTTGCAGGAAGAAGCATACCTGGATACAAATACAGATGGACACCATCTTGGGGTATTAATTTGCCAGATAGTGCCAGTGCTTTGTTTAATTATACCAATACACAGAACTATGCTATTAATTTAATATCTCCCGGTGGTTGTGTTACACATGATAGTCTTCTGGTCAGGGTCTTTGACGATAAGATGGTTGAATTATTGGTACCCAAATCCTTTACGCCTAATGGCGATGGTGTCAATGATAAATTGTACAGTTATCTGGCGGGAATTAAAGAGTTCCATTATTTCAAAATCTATAATCGTTTTAATCAACTCATGTTTGAAACCAAGAACTATGACGAAGGTTGGAATGGTATGGTCAATGGTATTGCACAGCCTATGGGAATTTATATCTGGGTGGCTGAAGGTATTGCCAATGATGGTTCTTTGGTTAAAAAATCAGGTCAAACCTTATTGTTAAGATGATTCAATTAAGTATATGCGCTTGAATAAAAATATTAGACTGTTGTTTCTTTTACTAGCCCTGCATTCAGGTGCGGTATTGCATGCACAGGATCCCATCTTTTCTCAATTTTTTGCATCTCCATTAACGGTGAATCCAGCCCTAGCAGGCAATGGTGACGCCAATTGGCGATTGGTGGGTATTAGAAGAAACCAGTGGATTAGTGCGGGTACAGATCCACTAAATACAACATCACTTTCCTTTGATGGCAAAATTTATAAAAATAAATATGATGAACACAATTATATAGGTGGTGGATTGTTGTTCTTGCAAGACAATGGTTTAGCAGGCGCTTTCAAAAGTACTTCTTTCAATTTTGCCTTGAGTTCACATATTAGTTTGGATGCGGATGATGTGCAAGGACTTTCTGCAGGAATTGGAGGAACTTATTCCAATACCATTATTGATTTTTCACAACTCAGTTTTGCTTCTCAATTATCTTCTTCTGGTTTTAATAGAACGCTTCCCACCAATGAAGCATATATGTCTAGTATCAAGCCTTATTATTCGGCTTTTGCAGGCATTACGTATACTTTAAGAACTGAAACAACCAATTTTGATATTGGTATTGCAGGGTATCGATTTTTTAGAACGGCAAAATCTGCCTTACAAGATGCCAATCAATTTGATCCCCCTAGGTATAATGTGCACGCAGATTTTCAGACCTATTTGAATGATCGTTTGGTGTTTAATGCCAATTCCATGTTTGTATTTGAAAACAATATAAATTCCTACTCGGTTGGGGTGAATTTTGGCAATATTTTGGGCGATACTGGAGATGAAACAAGTCCAACAATTTTGAACACAGGGCTATGGTATCGGCAGAACGAGGCGGTTATCCCTTATATAGGCTTGGGCGTTGGTAATGTTCTTGGTGGATTGAGTTATGATGTTAATATTTCTAATTCAAAATCTAGCCTTGGGCCACTACAAACCTTTGAGTTTTCTTTGATCTTAAGGTCTGGCAATAAGTCAAGATCAACCATTCCTTGCCCATGGCGATAACCCATCCGGGAATAATAACCTAGTTTTGGGCCTTATTGATGCAATATGCGATTTGACCAACTGAACCTGAATTCCCCTTTATTGAGAGCCTTGGACAACCTTGGCTATACACAACCAACCACTATACAAGAACGGGTTTTTGCCATTGCTATGTCTGGAAAAGACGTGTGCGGCATTGCTCAAACTGGAACGGGTAAAACCTTTGCCTATCTCTTGCCTTTACTTAGGTTGTGGAAATTCAATAAAGACAAGGACCCGCAAATTCTCATTTTGGTGCCTACTAGGGAATTGGTTACACAAGTGGTAGAAAACGTAAAAATGTTAACAGCATTTATGGGTGTAACTGTTGTAGGGGTCTATGGTGGAGTGAATATTAAAACACAGGTATTGGCGCTGGAAGGCGGGGCCGATGTAATTGTTGCAACGCCAGGTAGGTTATTTGATTTGGCAATGGCAGGTGCGTTTAAACTACGTACCATCAAGAAACTGGTGGTGGATGAAATGGATGAAATGCTCAACCTTGGTTTTAGAACCCAATTAAAAAATATCATTGATCTTTTGCCAACCAAAAGACAGAACCTGCTTTTTTCTGCAACCATTACAGAAGACGTAGAAGCTTTAATGGAAACCTACTTTAATGAGCCTGTAAAAGTTGAAGCAGCGCCTACAGGAACTCCTTTAGAGAATATTCAACAAGCAGCTTTTTTGGTACCCAATTTTAATACTAAAGTAAACTTATTAGAACTGCTGTTAGCCCAAGATGAGACCATGAGCAAAGTGCTCATTTTTACAGCTACCAAGAAACTAGCTGACCAGTTATTTGAAAGATTAGAACCCCATTTTCCGGGTACCGCAGGCGTTATCCATTCTAACAAAGAACAGAATCACCGTTTTAATACGGTGAAACAGTTTAAAGAAGGCGCTTATCGCTTTATCATAGCTACGGATATTGTTGCTAGGGGTATTGATATTGCAGAAGTAACCCATGTAGTCAATTTTGATATGCCTGAAGTTCCCGAACACTATATTCATAGAATTGGAAGAACGGGTAGGGCAGACAAAAAAGGGGTAGCCATCAGTTTTATTACGGAAAAAGATTTGCCCTCACAAAATGCTATTCAAGCATTGATGCAGTATGATATTCCTATGCAAGAACTGCCGGATAACTTAGAGATTTCTACAGAACTTACGGAAGATGAAATGCCCAAGTCTAATGTGCGAGTATTTATTCCCAAACTTCCTAAAAAAGATGAAAATGCGGGTCCCGCTTTTCATGAGAAGTCTGCCAAGAATTTAAGAACAAATCAAAAAGTACGATATAAAGATAAAATGCAAGCCAAGTACGGGAAACCCAAAAAACGAGCTCCCAAAAAATAAACCACTTTATTGTATGATATCCTTGGTCTTAGCAATTAGGTCTGCAAGACCCTTGGAGTCCATTTTTTCACTAATGTTTTTTCGATGGGTTTTTATAGTCAATTCACTTAAGAATAATTCTTGCGCAATGTCTTTGGTGGTTTTTCCAGATACAATTAGTCTAACAATTTCAATTTCTCTTTTGGTCAGTTTTACTTTTTGTTTGCTAGTATCTGTGTTTGCTTCTGGTATAACTATATTAGGATCAATATAGTTTTGCTGATTCATTAAATGGCTAAACGCTTCTTCCAAAATTTGCTTTCCAGAAATTTTTAATACATAAGCGTCCCCTTTGAATGCTTTAATATCAAGACCAATATCCATAGGTTGATACATGGTTAAAATCATGATTTTCATATTGGGATACAGCATTTTCAACCTTGGTATTAAATCCCTTCCATTAAAGGGAGGCATATTAATATCAAGTAATAGAATGTCAACGCTTTCATGCTTTAATAGCTCAAACATTTCGGTTACAGAACTTGTAATAAATGAAATAGTTAATTCAGGTTTTCCTGTAAGCATATTCCCAATTCCTTCCGCAAATAGTAGATGATCATCTACCAGTCCTATATTATATTTTTTCATAAGAGTTCCAATTGAATTCTATAGAAATACTAAAACCTTCACCAGGGGTACTGTTTATTTTAAATCTTCCGTTTAGCAATTCAGTTAGTTTTTCAATGCTTTTTAGGCCTACACCTGCCAATGGTTCTTTTAGATTAAAACCTATTCCATCGTCTTCTAAGTAAATGGAAATCAATTTTTCTTCAACCATAATTTGAAGAAATGCACTGCTTGCTTGACTATGTTTGATTAGATTTTGAAGTAGTTCTTGGGTGATTCTATAAATCAAAATACCATATTGGGTATTAATTTTTTCCCTATCCCCAATCCACTCAAATTGAATGTCTATGGTGCCAGATCGTTTAATTCTTTCTACTGTTTCTTCAATTGCGCTGACCAATCCCTTTTCTTCTAAAAGTATAGGAGATAGGCGGTGGCTCATGATCCTCACTTCATTGCCTAGTTGCGTAATATGATTGGCCAATTGTTCCCTGCCATTTTCAGTAAGTGGCATATGGTCAGCTTCTAGTCTCAATAAACCTAAGTTGGCTCCAATGGAATCATGTAATAGAGAAGAAAAACGTTGCATTTCTTTTTCCTGAAAAGCCACGGTACCAGAAAACAATTGCTCTTGTTGTAGACTATTTTTCTTGGCAAGATTTTCAGTTTGATTTTGATAATATTTATATCTAAAACTAAGAGCAATAGACATGATGGTCAATTCCCAAATTAATCCCCAATAATTAGACTTTGAATTAAAAAAGTTATCTGAGATTATTTCATTTTGGTGCAAGCTATAGGTAATAAAAAAAGCGGTTGTTCCTAGATAGGATATTAGCGCAAAGATGCTATACCTGATATTACAATAATAACAATAAGCAGCTTCAGTTAATAAGGTCAAAAGAAGCAATGGGCCAAGTACTTTATTAATTTGTAACCATAAACCTTGAATGGCATAATCCCCACTGGATGCGGATATGATGGCAATCACATAAAGTGGGATATAGCAAACTAAAACCAGCTTATTAAAGTCTAATAATTTGGGCAGTTTGTTTTTAAGGTCCATTAAAAGATTGAAAAACAAAATCAGGGGAACAATCCCAAATGCAAGTGAGAATGGTCTAACAAGGTCATTGAACGTAGGAGTATTTGGATAAAAGAGTTTATAAGCTAAACCGCTATCACCCAATAAATAAATGATCATACTGGCTTGTAAAATGGCGTACCATAAAAATAGTTTTAGCTTAAGTAGTGAAGCCAAAAATAGATTGAGTAAGAAAATAAAGAAAAATATTCCTATCACCGTACCCCAAACTAGGTTCTGTATTTGCAAAGCATTGGCGTAAGCTTCTTTAGTTTGGAAATCTATGGGCATGCTTAAATTAGTATATCGCTTGTCTGCAAGTATGAATAAGTCAGCTCCAGAAAAATCAACCCCTTTTATGGGGAAGACAAAATTTGTTACAGGGATAGTTCTTGAATTAAAAGGAAGATTGTCACCCGTTAATGTAAATGAATTAAGCGTTTGACCTTTTAACACAATCCAACACTTCAAAAAATTTACATGTGGATTATTAATACTTAAATAATCAAAATCGCCCTGCTGCAAAATTTGGTTAATGGGGATTTTTAAAACCAATGTTTGGGAAAGTCTATTCAGTTTCAGATTGGAACCCTTTACTAAATGCCATTCAGCATCGTTCAAAGTATTGATTTGAGATTCACTCATATTAACAGAGGAAACCATCGTATAGCTTAAACCAGAGACCAAATCTTTGATATTGGTGCCATTGTATTTTACTTGCAATTGTGCATGACAAAATAAAGCATACCCAAGGGTTAATATGATGATCAAGAACCGTTTACACATCGATTAAAAATAGCCATTTCTTTTGGGGCTATTTGAACTAAGCCATAAATACTCCTTTGTGGGTATTTAATAAAGTTTAATTGTATTCAAAAAAGGTCAATTTATATCAATAAACATTTTGTAAATAATTGAATATTAATCACTTGAGACGATTTCGGGTTATGTTTAGTAGTTTTCCTAAATTGCATTAGAATGGTCTTCAAAACAATAACCTACTATGTTTTGATTGATCAATACCCAAATGAAAAATACTTCCCCCCAAGCACCATTTTTAAATGGCGGCTTAGTGTTGCATTGGAAAAAAGGATTGCTTCTATCCATTTTGTGGATTTTAAGTGCTTGGTTTGGAATAAATCAAATGAGCTTGCATCCTGGGAATCTTGCCTTAATTTGGTTACCCTCAGGTATAAGTTTAATCCTTTTTTTAGAGTTACGGTATCAGGCAATTCCATGGATAATTTTATCTAGTTTTTCTGTAAACATTCCCTTTTTTCTAAAAGCTAATTCAACAACTGAAATATATCAAATTGCCATTTTTGGATTAATGGCGTCCATCATAGTTTGTATACAGGCCTTTATTGCATGGGCCTTTGTGAAATTTCTTCAAAAAAAATGGGAAGCGCCTTTATTTACCAGCAATAAGCATGTAGGACTTTATTTTCTATTAGTTTGTTTAATTCCATCTTTGATTACTAGCGGTTTTTTGGTTTGGTTTGGAAACCTGGTTTCAGGAGTTCATGAAGATATGGTCAATATTGTCAAGTATTCTTTTTATGTGACCGCCGCTGATACTATTGGTTTATTTCTTGTTACACCATTTTATTGGGCTTGGCTTAATAGTAAACATCAATTTAATAGATGGACTGAAATTCCATTTCAAATGATTGGGTTTATCTTTTTGGTTTTATTCCTGTCCATTTTTTGGTTAACATCTTTAATATTTGTTTTGATCCCCTTGTTATTGCTTTTAACACGAAAAGCAAATCTCATTTATTCCATTTTTGTTGCATTTTTCATTTGTATAGGATTGACACTGGCAACTAGTAATGGATTGGGCTATTTTGGTCAACACCTTGATTCTCAAACATTTTTTGAAGAAAATCTTTTTTTATTATCTATGCTTTTTGGGTCTTATTTGGGAACCATAACCTTTCAAGAATTACAACAAAATGAAAGGAAACTTGAGCAGTTAGTTGCTGAAGGAATGGATGCTTTAGAAGAAAGGGAGGAGAAGTATAAAATGATGGCTGAAAATGTACTTGACGTAATTTGGGTTTATAACTTAGAAAAGAATTGTTTTACCTATATCAGCCCATCAGTATATCAATTACGCGGGTTAACTAGGGAAGAAGCAATGTTAGAAACAATAAATGAGTCATTAGAAGCTCAGTCCGCAGAAATGGTCAAACAAAGAATTCCTTTGGCCATTAAGGAATACCTAGAAAATCCAAGCGAAAAGAAATATTATCATGATGAGTTACAGCAATATGTCAAAGACGGCTCTTTAATTTGGATTGAAACCAATTCACAGATTCTTCTAAATGGGAATGGAGAGTTGGAAGTTTTGGGGGTTTCCAGAAATATTAATGAGAGAAAAAAGGCAGAAGAATTATTAAAGCTAAGCGAGTCTAGACTCCGAGAACTAAATCACACAAAAGATAAGTTTTTCTCCATTTTAGGGCATGATTTAATGGGGCCATTCAACACTTTTGTAAGTTTCTGTGGCTTGATGGATAGGCAATTAAAAAAAGAAGAATATCAAGAGGTTGCATTCAGTTTAAGTCAAATCCAATTGGTAGCAGATAGAACTAGGGCCCTGTTGAAAGACTTACTTGATTGGTCAAGGGCACAAACAGGAAGAATGGAGTTTTTGCCAGAAGAAATAGACTTACTGCCATTGTTTGAAAATGTTCAAGGACTTGTACAAAATTCAGCAAATCAGAAATCAATCAAGATTGAAATGAACATGCCTAATCAAATGCTGGCAATGGTTGATAAATCTATGTTCAGTACCATTATTAGAAACTTATTATCAAATGCTATTAAGTTTACCAATATTAATGGCACCATACAAATAAAGGCTATATTAAAACAGGATTTTTGGGAAATTGAAGTAGCAGATAATGGGGTAGGAATGTCTCCAGAAAAATTAGATCAACTATTTAATATTGGCGGTCATCAATCTGAACCAGGTACAGCAAATGAAAAGGGAACAGGTTTGGGTTTGATTCTTTGTAAGGAATTTGTAGAAAAACATGCAGGTACTATATGGGTCAATAGCACCAAAGGGTTGGGCAGTCAGTTTTATTTTACGGTTCCTGCTATTTCAAATTAGGCTATATTCTTTTAAATAGAATCATATGAAATCTATCACATCATTTTTACGTGCAACAATTAGCGGTGGGATACTGTTTTTGTTACCCGTAGTGCTAGTGATCATGATGTTGGGCAAAGCACATCAGATCATGGTTAAAATTTCAGGTCCATTGGCTAATCTGCTGCCAGATAGATTAATGGGTTTAGATGGTAGTATGATCCTTGCAGTCATCCTTTTGGTGTTCCTATGTTTTTTTGCAGGGTTATTAATCAGGTCTAAAAGAGTGAAAAAGCAAATGGGGCGATTAGAAGACACATTGTTTGTATACATACCTGGATACTTATTATTAAAATCCATTGCAGCTGATACCGTTGGTGAATCCGAAGCAACTGCTTTAAAGCCAGTTGTTGTAAAAGATGGTGATGCTTGGAAAATAGGCTTTCTAGTGGAAGAAAAGGAAGGTCTCAGCACGGTGTTTATTGCCGATGCACCAAGACATGATGCAGGTGAAGTATTAATATTCCCATCAGAATTGGTCAAGCGAATTAATGTTCCCAATAATAAAGTGATTCAAAGCCTCAAGAACTATGGGAAAGGTGCTATTGATTGGGTAAATCAGTAGGATTTACTTTTGTCAATTTTTGAAAAAGAACTAAGTAATTTCCTTTGAAATATAAAATATTTGCACTATAATTATCAGAGCTTACCCCCAAAGCCAATTGATTATTGCTCAATACAATATTGAAAATATGAGGCTTTTTTATTCCCTTAGTTTAATGTTTATTGTAATTGCATCTATTCATTTAATGTCTTGCAGTAGGTCATCAAACACTTTAGTTGTCTCTACAGACACTGGTTTTGATAAGCATACGGTGTATATGGCTGGTTATACAATTGATACCATTACTAAATTGCATAATGCTGCATATTGGGTCAATGGTGTCATTGTTCCACTTGTCAATAATGGGAATATGAATTTGGAAGCAACAGGTATAGTTGTAGATGGAACGGATGTATATGTTACTGGTTATAACTATTTGATTGGGTACAGAAATTCTTTGAGTGTTATACCGGTTTTTTGGAAAAATGGGGTACCCTATAATTTTCCTGAAAATCCAACTGCCCAAAGGGTTGGACTGGCTAACAATCTTTTTATTTCTAATAAAGATGTATTTATAGCTGGTGAATATAAGGGGAATGCAAGTATTTGGAAAAATGGAGTTAGAACTACTTTGGATACTTCTACAAGTTACTCCTCTATAGCTAATGCTGTTTTTGTTCAAGGTTCAGATATTTACGTTGTAGGATCAGTATCAAAATTTTCAGCTCTGTTAGGAGGCTATGGCCCTATTGCTATTTTATGGAAGAATAGTGTGCCCAACCAATTGGGTAAGGGATATTCTGAAGCCTATTCTGTTTTTGTAAAAGGTAATGATGTGTATGTTGGGGGATTTGATGATCCCGAAAACAATGTGCCTTACCTTCCCAAGCACTATGCCTGTTATTGGAAAAACGGTGTATATACAAACCTAGACAACATAAAAAGAAACTATTCAAGAGTTAATGCACTTTGTTTTGATGGAAAGGACTTGCTCGCGGTTGGAGAAACCATGTTTTGGAAAAACAACCAAATTCTATCACTCAATGCCGAGAATACCTCAAGTTATACATCTGTAGTTCAAATTGATGGAGAATCTTTTATTGGGGGGCAATCTTTTTCGGCTAAGAGTTCAGTTAATTCCGTAGTAACACTTTGGCATAATGAGCACCTTTTCCAATTTCCATTTTATGGATCTACCAACGCCATTTTTGTCAAATAACAGTTGTTTTGAACAAATGAAATGATTCAAAGTAGAATCAGAAATGCCATAGTTGCAACATTAATTAGTTGTCGCTTTATCCGAATATTACAATTTTGAATAAAAACTCACAAATTGGTACAAATATTCACAGGTTTGTAATTTTTTAAAACCGAAATTATCCAGCAAAAGGGGTTTGCAGTTTTAATTTTGAATAACAATTGATGTAGCATTATCTATCTCTCTCTTTCTCAAATTTTCATTATTAAACTAAAACCTTTTGTATGAGAACTATTCTTGTTACGCTATTATTAGTGGCCTTTAATTTTATTGGATATTCACAAAAAGAACAAGTTTTAAATAGACTAAAAGAAATTGGGATTCCTACTGATTTTATAGAAAAAACAGACAATAGGAATATATATGCTTTCCAGGCAGAAAATATTACCCATTCTGCTGCTTTTGATACTGTTAATTCAAAAATAGACAAAGCTATTTATGAGTTTAACCCCAATGCGAATCCTAAATACCAGCTAAAATCTTATGATGGGCATTTGCCAACTGAAAAGGAATTGCAAGCATTTAATAAAAAGCACAATGCTGTTGCATCTACCAATCCTCCAAAAGCAGATATTGGTAGTTTGAGCCTTATTTCTGAGGATAATCAACAAATAGTCATCGGTTTTAAAATTGATCCAAAAGGGCTCACAAGTCAAAATTCCTATTTGAAAAATTGCATAGGGGAATTTTATTTTGATAAGCAATCCAAACGCTTAACAGGAGCTTCATTTCATAGTACACAACCTTTTAATATGAGTATTATGAAAGTAGTAAAACTAGAAGTAAAGCAACAATATATGTATATGCTAGAAGCAGGTATTTATGTTGCCACTAAAGATGAAACACATATGCAAGTTGAATTGCCGCTTTCTTTTGGAAATGCAAAATTAACAGCCAAAGGGTACGAAACTACCGTTTATAGCAATTTCAAAAAGGTAAATAATTAGTTAGGGGCTATATTTCTAATCATTAAATGCAAAAAGCCACTCAAATGAGTGGCTTTTGCGGACCGGACGGGACTCGAACCTAGCCGCTAAAAGCCTTATTTTGTGCGTTTTTTCGTGGTAAATAAATCGATGGTTACCGATTTGGATACCTTTTCATATAATAGTAAAGAACTTGCCTATTTCGCTGAATTTGTAAAACAGGTAGACATGATAAAGTTAATCAAATAATGCAAAATTAAATTAGATTATTTTCTTCTTAAAACTACAAAATACAAAATTCTGTATTGTGTTAAATGGTGTTACATGCTCCTCGGTTATACATTTAATTCTGTCAAATTGATTTTCAAAACGAACTGACATGGATGTTTCTGAATATTGTTTGATTTCTAGCCCACTGCATTTTTCTGGTCCATTTTCCGAAAATGTACCCAATATCAAATACCCATTAGGATTTATACTGCTCTCAGCAATTTGCACATAAGTATCAATCTTTTCTTCAGTAGTTAAAAAATGAAATGCAGCTCTATCGTGCCAAAAATCAAATTTTACTGGAGGATGAAAATCAATAATATCAGATATAATCCAATGTACTAGTTCTCCGTTAGCACCTAACCTCTTTTTAGCTCTTTCTAAGGCTTTTTCGGATATGTCTAACACATATATATTCTTGTATCCTTTCTCTAAAAACACATCAACTAAGTGACTATCACCACCACCAATATCAATAATATTAGCATCTAATGGAAGGTGGAACAATTCTAAAAATTCTACTGATGTTTTGGGGTAGGGTTGAAACCAACTTACTTCATTTTCAGATTTGGTTTCAAAAATTTTTTCCCAATGATCTTTAGTAGTTAACATTTTCCATAATTTATGATTAAGATTCTGCTTTAAAGGTATTCAGATATTTCAACTTTATTAACAGCATTTTTTACTTCCCTGAATTGGTGGACATGGAACTGAACCATAACTACAATAAACGCAACAGTCGCCTTGCTTTGGTTTCAAAATAGTTTTACAACTTTCACATTCATAAAAATATTGACAAGCATCTGTTGGCATTATTTCTTCTTTTAGGTGTCCACAATGCGGACAGGTAATAGCAGATTGAAGTATCATTTTAGTTTCCATATTTTTCTAATTTATCTTTTTTTGAATAATGCTTCAAAATGATAATTATTTTAAGTATTGTACTGAACAGTTTGGGTTTCACTTATATTTGGCTATTCTGAAGTTATCAGATAGACAAAGTAAAGTAAATTAAATAGTGTCAAATATTATTGGACAATTTATAAGTAACTCAAGATTACATTACACTTACTACACTAATACATGACTCCGAGAACTTATTAGGTATGAGAAATTTTTTTTTATATAATCCCTTTTTATTTTGATATCAAACCTTCATACGTTGTATTCTAACGGCATTCATAATTGCGATCAATGCTACGCCTACGTCTGCAATAACTGCTTCCCATAAAGTAGCTATTCCACCTGCTCCAAGAACTAAAACTATTATTTTTACCGCCATTGCTATTATGATATTTTCCCAAACAATACTTCTGGTTATTTTACCTATTTTAATGGCGGTTACAATTTTTATGGGCTGGTCGTTTTGAATAACCACATCCGCAGTTTCTATAGTTGCATCACTTCCCAGTCCTCCCATAGCTATACCTACATCTGCCAGTGCCACAACTGGTGCATCATTTACACCATCACCAACAAAAGCGATATGCTTGCCCTCATTTTTTAAGGCTTGTACTTTTTCCACTTTCCCTTCAGGTAATAGGTCGCCATATGCATTATCTATACCTAAAAACTTTGCTACTTTATCAACAACTGCTTTCTTATCTCCCGATAACATAACAGTTTGTATTTTCAATTTATGCATTTCGTCTATTGCCAGTTTTGCATCATCTTTTATTTCGTCAGCAATTGTAATGTATCCAGCATATTTTTCATTTATTGAAATGACAACAACAGTATCAACAAGCTGATGTAGTTCTATAGGATATTCAATTTTAAATTTCTCTAAAAGTTTAACATTCCCGGCTAGAACACTTTTTCCTTCAACAGTTCCTTTTAAACCAAGCCCTGATAACTCCTCAACAGCATCCGCTTTTATTTGATTTGCCTTATCTTTTGCATATGTAACTACAGCTTTTGCAATTGGATGAGTTGAATTACTTTCAAGAGCTGCTGCAACTTTAACTAATTCGTCTTTATCAAAATCTTGAATTACTACCTCTTGCACTTTAAATACCGCTTTGGTAAGTGTGCCAGTTTTGTCCATCACTATTACATTCACTTTTGTAATGACATCTAAAAAATTAGAGCCTTTAAACAAAATCCCATTTTTGGATGCTAACCCAATCCCTCCAAAGTACCCTAATGGAATGGAGACTACCAAAGCACAGGGGCAACTAATCACTAAAAACACCAATGACCTGTAAAACCAAACATTGAATATATATGGATGTATAAAAAAGAAAGGCAAAAAGCAAACTGTTATTGCAAGTGCAAACACAATTGGCGTATAAACTTTTGCAAATCGACTAATGAACAATTGAGTTTGTGATTTTCTAGTTGTTGCATCCTGAACCATTTCTAAAATCTTGCTCAACTTACTGTCTTTAAAAAGCGATTTTACTTTTATCTCAGTTACTTTATCAAGATTGATCATGCCAGCGAAAACCTGTTCATTCTTTCGCTTCGTATCTGGTTTGCTTTCTCCAGTAAGAGCTGCGGTATTGAATGTGGCTGTATCTGAATTTAATTCCCCATCTAATGCGACTTTTTCTCCAGCTTTCACTTGTATAATTTCGTCTATCTTTATTTCGTTTGGATGAATTACCTGCATTACACCATTTCTCAATACTGTAACCACATCGGGTCTAATATCCAATAGTGCCTTTATACTTCGTTTCGCTTTATTTACTGCTGCATCTTGGAACCATTCACCAATTGAATAAAAAACCATTACAGCTACACCTTCACTATAGGATCCAATAGCAAAAGCGCCAATTGTTGCTACACTCATTAAAAAGAATTCGTTGAAAATATCAAATCTTTTTGCTTTGATAAAAGCAAGCTTCAATACATTATATCCAGCCAATAAATAAGCCAACATATAAATTATGAGATCAACAGGAAATAGTATTCTGAATTTTAAACCATATTCAAATGTTAACATTACTGCTAACATTCCTAATGAGATAAGTAGTGGTAAATGTGATTTCCAATCATAATTTTCTGGACCGCTATGATTATGTCCTTCTTCGTTATGTTTAACGCTTTCTTTGAGATCTTGATTTATATTTTCTCCTTCAGCTGAATGCTCTTGTTTTGAAAGATCATTTTTATCTATATTTTGTGAATCCTGTGTCATATTAGAAAAGGTTTAAGAAAAATAAATGGATGAGATTATTTTTTATCTAAAGATATTACTCTTCAATACTTCCCTTGGTGAGTTGTGACAATAAATAGTAGGCACCTTTAGTTACTACTTTTGCATTTGCAGGGATTTCTTCTAAGGGTTTTATTTCTGTAAAACCTAGATCGCTAACACCAATGGTGACTGCAATTTGTTTATAGTGGTTCTTTCCTGTTTCTACGTAGATATAATGTTCATCTCCATTGCTAACTACTGCATCGTTTGGCAAAGCGCTGGTTTTATAATTGTCAATCTGAATCCTTGTTTCTACATACATCCCAGGTAGTAATGTTTCAGTATGTTCTTCAATTTTTGCATGGGCTATAATAGCCTGCTGATTGTCTTCAAATGATTTGTTTAATGCAAATATGGTGGCTGGATGAACACGTGATACATCGTTTGCATCTGTGAATATTATTTTGTTACCCACTTTTACTTTTGAAATATCTTTTTCAAAAATTGTAAGATCCAAATGAAGAAAACGGTTGTCTACAATATCAAACAATACGGTATTGGCATCAGCAAATTTTCCCATTGTTAAATTGATGTGATGAACAAATCCGCTGATCGGTGCTTTAACTGCAATGAAGTTTGTGAAATTTGATGTGCTAATATTGAGTGCATTGATACCTTGCAATTGTAGTTTTGATTGTAATCCTTTTTGTCTGGCTTGCGTCATACTTAATTCGTTTTGGACCTGTTGTAATGTTTTTGTTGCATTAATATGGTCCTCTTGTAAGTCTGATTGGCGTTTAAATTCTGCCTGGAGATAAATCAACTGCGATTTATTCTCTAAATAATCCTGTTGTAATTGAATTATTTCATTATTTACAATGGTTGCTAAAGTTTGACCCTGCTTTGCAAAAGTGCCTTCTGTAACATCAATTGTTTTAACAATGCCTCCCATTAAGATACTGACCTGAGCTTGGTTCTGTGGCGGCAATGTTAATTTCCCATTTACCTTTAAAGTAGATTTTAAATTGCGCTGCTGAATACTGCCAGTTTGCAAACCAATGGCTTTTACTTGATTTTCTGTAAGTTCTAATTCAGTAATTGTGGGCCCTTCTTTTTTTGCAGTACTATCTTTAGTGGCCGATTCTACTTTTTTTTCTTTCGTGTTGTTTTTGCAAGAAGTTATTGCTATGAACAAAGCGACTGTGATTAGAAATATATTTTTCATTATTGAATTTAATTTAACGATTTAATAAATAATTTAATTGGATAATTGTTTGGTTATAGTTGTTAACTACAGATAAATAATCAGTTTTTATTTTAATAGCATCTTTTATATTCTGAATGTATTCAATGTATCCAATATCACCTGCTATATAACTTCTTTGCGCCGCATTAATAATACTTACAGCCATTGGCAATCCTTCGGTTTGGTAATATTTAAGTTGCTGCAAACTCTGTTTTTGTAATTGGTACTGTTGTAAAAAAACAGTAGCTATTTCCAACTGCGATTTTTCCAATTCTTTTTTTGTGATTTCTGTTTCAAATTTTGCTGCCTGTGAACGTGCCTTTACACCGTTATGAAATATTGGAATATTAATACCTACACTTCCATAATAAAATTGTCGTTGTAGCTCTAAACTTTGTGTATTTAAACCCAAATTAAATGTAGGTAGTCCTTTGGCTTTTTCGGCTTTAACAGCTAATTCTTTTGCTAAGACTTGTTGCTGTAATAACTGCAATACAGGATGTTTACCTACTAAATTGCTATCGTTTAAATTTATTGGAGGCAATGGGGTAAACAGTGATGGAGCCTGGTATTGTTGATTTGTAAACAACAATTTTTGCAGTTCAGTAAAATAATTGCTAACCTGTGTTTGGGCACTTTCTAATTGCAACATCAAATCCTTACGTTGAAGCGTCGCATTTATCTTTTCTAATTTATTACTTTCACCTACTTGGTATTTTTTGTTTGCAAACTTTTCATATTCTGCAAAAATGCTATCTGTTTGGATCAACAAATTGTATTCCTGCCAACTGTAAAGCCAATTATAATATGCGATGGAAACGGACTTGGTTAATTCATTTTTAGTAACAGCCTCATATGATTGTGCTATGGATACATTTTGCTTTAATAAATCTTTTTCGGCTTTGTATGAGCCTGGTAATTTGAAAGCCTGAGCTACACCTACATTGTAGTCAAATACCTTACTGTTAATTTGGCCCAAACCTGTATTTATATTAAAAGGTTCAAATACAGAAGCTGTACCCCTGAGTGCTAATTGTTGTTGGGTTTGTAAAGATGCCTGTTGTATTGCAGGATAATTCTGAATTGCAATATCTAATGCGCTTTGCAAAGTTAATATTTCCCCATTAGTCTGCTTTGGCTGTGAATGGGCATTAAAGCTAACCACTGAAAAAATTGTGAAAAGCAAAGTAATGAGGGGTTTATTTACTTTCATTTTTTTATTTCTTTTTAAATAGAATAAACTATACAAAACTGGCAAAACAAACAGTGTTAACAGAGTGGATGAAAATAACCCACCGATAACAACAGTTGCCAACGGTTTTTGAACTTCTGCACCTGCACTCATACTGAAAGCCATTGGCAAAAATCCTAACGATGCAACGGCTGCTGTAGCTAAAACTGGCCGTAATCTGGCAGCACTTCCTTTTAAAATTTGTTGAATAATATCTTCTTCCCCTTCTGCTTTTAAACGATTGTAATAACTAATCAATACAATGCCGTTTAGAACTGCCACTCCAAACAATGCAATAAAGCCAACGCCAGCGGAAATACTAAAATTCATTCCCCTTATCCAAAGTGCTAAAATTCCTCCAATAGTTGCCAATGGGATTGCGGAGAAAATTATAATAGCTTCTTTAGCAGACCGGAAGGTTAGAAATAATAAAAAGAAAATGAGTAAAAGGGAAACAGGAACTGCTAATTTTAAGCGATCCTTTGCTTCCTGTAAATTTTGAAACTGCCCACCGAAAGTAATATAATAACCTTCGGGCAATTTTAATTTTGTATCGATGATTTGCTGAATTTCTTTAACCACACTTTCTACATCTCTGCCTCTTGTGTTAGCTTCCACTACTATTCTACGTTCTGCATCTTCTCTACTTATTTGGGCAGGACTTGCTTTAAATGTTACATCCGCAATTTCGCTTAATGGTATCTGCTTTCCATTTGGTAATGGGATCAATAATGCTTTAAGGATATCAGCATCAGTGTTTGGATCTTTCTTAATACGTACCACAAGATCAAATTTTTTCTCTCCTTCGTATACTACCCCAGCATAGCCGCCTGCATATGCTGTGTTAAGTATTGCATTTACATCGCTAATGTTTAAGCCGTATTGTGCAATTTTGCTACGGTTGTATTTTACCACTAATTGCGGCATACCTACAATTTGTTCGACCTTTACATCTGTAAGCCCCGAAATATTTTTAATTAGCCTACTTATTTCATTTCCTTTTGCGAATAATATATTTAAATCGCTTCCAAAAATCTTAATAGCTATATCTGATTTAACTCCAGCGATCAATTCATTAAAACGCATTTGAATCGGTTGTTCAAAGGTTAAATTCACACCTGGAATTATACTCATTCGTTTATTCATTAGTTCAGCTAATTCTTCTTTACATTTTGCACTTGTCCATTCTTTTTTATCTTTTAAAACTATCATTACATCCCCGCTTTCAATTGGCATAGGATCGGTAGGTATTTCGCTGCTACCAATTTTGCTAACTACTTCTTTAACTTCAGGAAACTGCAGTGCAATTTTTTCAAGGTGTGTACTTGTTTCAATTGACTGTGGTAAGCTGCTGCCTTGTCTTATTGCAAAATTTACTGCAAAATCACCTTCATCTAATTCTGGAATAAATTCACCACCTAAGGAATTAAAAACAAACAAAGACCCAATAAACAATAAAATAGTAGCTAGTAAAACAGGTATCTTATGATTAATTATTTTATGTAAAAATGGTTGGTATCGACTCACTAACCATTTCATAGCCTTATCTGTTAAATTCTCTTTTAAAGCTATTTTTTTATTGAGAAAAAGGCTACTCACTAACGGCACATATGTGATAGATAAAATCATCGCCCCAATGATTGCAAAACTTACTGTTTGTGCCATTGGTTTAAACATTTTCCCTTCAATACCACTTAATGCGAATATGGGAATGTACACTATCAGTATAATGATTTGTCCAAAAACAGCACTTGTCATGATTTTGACACTGCCATCTGAAACTTCTTCATCCATTTTTGTTTGTGATAGTTTTTGTCCTCTAAAATCCTGGAAAAATTTATGTGTTAAACTTTCTACGATGATAACTGCTCCGTCTACAATTAATCCAAAATCTAGTGCTCCCATGCTCATCAGGTTTGCACTTACGCCAAATAATTTCATCATAGCAACTGCAAAAAGCATGGATAATGGAATAACACTAGCAACAATTAAACCTGCCCTAAAGTTTCCCATGAAAATTACTAGAACAAATATCACTATCAATGCCCCTTCCATTAAATTGACACTAACAGTATGTTTTGCCCGTTCAATTAATTTCGTTCTATCTACAAATACGTCAATACTTAAACCTTCAGGCAAATACTTTTCAATGTTTGCCATTCTTTCTTTTGTCTTCTCGATAACAGATACTGCGTTTTCACCTTTCTGCATTAACACTACGCCACCCACAGTTTCACCTTTACCGTTTCTAGTGAGTGCACCAAAACGTGGAGCAAAACCAAAATCAACTGTGCCAATATCTTTTACTAAAACAGGAATTCCTTTTGTATTGGCGACAACTATATTGTTAATATCGTTTAGGTTTTCGATCAAGCCTTCTCCCCGAATAAAATAAATGTTAGGCCCTTTATCTATATAACTACCGCCTGTATTGGAATTATTTTTTTGCAAAGCATTATAAACATCAATCAGCGTGAGGTTCATAGCTGCCAATCTTTCTGGTTTAACGCTTACTTCATATTGTTTTAGTTTTCCACCAAAGCTGCTAACATCTACAACACCTGGAGTGCCCAAAAGCTGACGCTTAATAATCCAATCTTGTATTGTTCTTAAATCCATAGCAGTAAACTTTTCTTCATACCCTTTTTTAGGAGCGATGACATACTGATAGATTTCCCCTAATCCAGTAGTGGGTGGTATTAAATCGGGACTGCCATATTCTTTTGGAATATTTTCTTGGGCCACTTTTATTTTTTCAGCTACCAATTGTCTAGTTATATTCAATGGTATGTTATCCTTGAAAACAATGGTGATAACTGATAGGCCACTTCGGCTTGTACTGCGTAACTCTACCAAACCCTGCAAGGATTTAAATTCTAATTCCAAAGGGGTTGTAATAAATTGCTCCACTTCTTGAGTAGCAAGGTTTGGACTGTTGGTTATGACCTGCACTTGGTTATTTGTAACGTCGGGAAGTGCGTCTATGCTTAGTTGAGTAAAAGAATAAATACCCCAAATCATGAAAATGCCCAGCAGAAATCCAGTAATCAATTTGTTATGTACAGAAAAGTTTATGATTGTATTAATCATACTAATAATTAAGTCAGGTAAATAAATAATGACTGACAAGGCATTGCCTTGCAATAAAATAATGAAATGAAGAGATTAACCTAACTGAGGAGGTTGCCAAACAGGTAAAGCAATATTTGAAGTTGCAGCAGGTAAGTGAGCGGCAACTTTTTTAATCATCAACATAACAGGAATTGTTACCCGATAATTAGCAGATATATTTGTAAAGCCAGTACAACAGTTGCAAATACAAAAAGGAGAACAGCTGTCAGAATTGTTATGTTCTTTTTGTTGATTAGATTTTGAAATTTCTGCCTTCGCTTTATAGTTATCTATAGCTAATTCATTGTCGTTGCAAGGGATACAGCTAAGTGCTAGTACCATGACAGCCAATAAAAAGGTGAATAATTTCATTAGTTGCAAATATAGAAACAATTATTGAAAAATTTAATCTTGCTACATGGTTGCAATTCTTGCAGGAATAATTGTTATTATAATTATATGTAAAAAGTGTAAGATAGGTTCAGAACTATGTTAGGTGAATTTAAATTTTGAATACAATTTACCCCTTTTTAATGCCTTTGACTGGAAAATCGTACTATATTGTAAAAGCAGAATTGCTATAAAAATTATAGTTCTTCAAAATGAATGTTAAATACATTAAGAATTCCAATGAAACTGTTTATTAAAAATATGGTTTGCCCCCGCTGCATTGCTGCAGTTGAGCAATTACTAATAATTAACAATCTCTTACCTATTTATATACATTTAGGCGAAGTGTTAATAGAGAACTCACTTGATAAAAAACAACAGGAAGAAATCAGTATTCAGTTAAAACAATTAGGATTTGAATTGTTGGATGACACAAGAAAACAACAAATTGAAAAGATCAAATCTGTTGTTATTGAGCATGTACATTATTCAACAGATAAAAAATTCCCTTTTGCTGAGATAATTTCAAAGGCCTTACATAAAGAATATTCACAGTTAAGTAAGCTGTTTTCTGAAACAGAAGGAGTTACCATTGAGCATTATGTAATTATTCAAAAAATAGAAAAAGCGAAAGAGCTGCTTGCCTACAATGAAATGAATTTAAATGAAATATCTTTTAAACTCGGTTATAGCAGTGTAGCACATTTATCTACACAATTTAAAAAAGTTACTGGTTTTACTCCATCTCAGTTTAAGGCTCAGGGTATTCACCTGCGTAAATCAATCTCTGATCTGTAGTTTTCCAATTATATGAAAATCATACCCATAATTGTATAACATTTTACCTAGGACGATAGGTAGCTTTGTTATATCAAATATTGGTTTTATGGCAACAGGAGCAACAAACGAATTGATTATCCCGATTGAAGGAATGGAGAGTGACCATTGTGCCCTGATCGTTGACAAAGTTCTTGCAAATACCAAAGGCATCCTAACTCATAAAGTTGAATTGAATAATAAAAGAGCAGTTATTACAATTGATGATGCGTTATCAGAGCTTCCAGTTATGGTTAAATCTATTCGAGATTCGGGTTATGATGTAGCTACAGTAAAAAAATCTTATCCAGTTTTAAATATGACCTGTGCCTCTTGTGCAAGCAGCGCTCAAACAATTTTTCAATCACAAATTGGAGTTATTAACGCTGCGGTTAATTATGGCAACGGAGCCGCATTGATTGAATTCATCCCTACCATTACCGATCCTCAGAAATTAAAAACAGCAATGCAGTCAATCGGTTATGATCTAATGATCGATGAAACGGAAGAAGCTAAAGATGCATTGGAAGATCTTCATCAGAAAAATTATCAGAGACTTAAGAATCGAACAATTGCAGCAGTATTACTATCCATTCCCTTAGTAGTAATAGCTATGTTCTTTATGGATATCCCTTATGCCAATTATATTATGTGGGCATTGGCAACACCAGTAGTGCTATATTTTGGACAGCAATTTTTCATTACTGCACTAAAACAAGCCAAACATGGTTCTGCCAATATGGATACACTCGTGGCATTGAGTACCGGAGTAGCTTATCTGTTTAGTATTTTTAATACTCTATTTCCTACTTATTGGCATCAGAAAGGATTGCATGCACACGTTTATTTTGAGGCTGCTGCCGTTGTCATAGCTTTTATTTTATTAGGAAAATTACTGGAAGAAAAAGCAAAAGGCAATACCTCAAGTGCCATTAAAAAATTAATAGGGTTGCAACCTAAAACGGTAATGATGATTCACGATGGCATGCAAATGGAAATGCCTATATCAAGCGTAAAAGTTGGAGATACGATATTAGTAAGACCTGGCGAAAAAGTAGCTGTTGATGGAATGGTGTCGGAAGGCAATTCTTTTGTGGATGAAAGTATGATCAGCGGTGAACCTTTAGCTGTTGAAAAGATAAAGGATGCTAAAGTATTTGCTGGAACGATTAATCAAAAAGGAAGTTTTCGTTTTATTGCTGAAAAAGTAGGCGGCGATACAGTTTTGGCTCAGATCATTAAAATGGTGCAGGAAGCACAAGGCAGTAAAGCACCTGTACAAAAACTAGCAGATAAAATAGCAGGCATTTTTGTTCCTATTGTAATGGGGATAGCTATATTAAGTTTGATCGTTTGGTTAATGGTTGGTGGAGAGAATGGATTTACGCAAGGTTTATTGGCAATGGTTACAGTTTTAGTGATTGCTTGTCCATGTGCTTTAGGTTTGGCTACCCCAACAGCTATAATGGTTGGGGTAGGCAAAGCTGCAGAAAATGGGATCCTTATTAAAGATGCAGAAAGTTTGGAAGCAGCAAAAAAGATCAATGCCATTGTTTTGGATAAAACAGGAACCATCACTGAAGGGAAACCTGTTATAACAGATATTAGCTGGCTGAATAATGATGCATCGGATTTATCAGTATTGGTTTCGATTGAAAAACAATCAGAACATCCATTGGCTGAAGCAGTAGTAAAACATTTTAATCAAGCTACTGTTATCTCTGTTGAGCAATTTGAAAGTATCACAGGCATGGGTACAAAAGCAATTGCAAATCAGCATCCTTATTTTATTGGTAATTTCAAACTGCTTCAGGCCAATAATATTACAGTAGCACCTTCATTAAAGTTATTAGCGGACAAATGGCTGCTTGAAGCTAAAACAGTTATCTATTTTTCAAGCGACAAAGAAGCGTTAGCTGTAATTGCAATTGCTGATAAGATCAAGGATAGCTCAGTTGAGGCCGTTAAACAATTAAGGGATTCTGGAATTGAAGTATATATGCTGACAGGTGATAACTCCATTACAGCTAAAGTTATTGCAGAACAGGTTGGCATTTCTAATTATAAAGCAGAAGTGTTGCCGGCTGATAAAGCACTATTTGTAAAAGAATTACAACAAAAGGGTAAGATTGTAGCAATGGTTGGGGATGGAATTAATGACAGTAATGCATTGGCACAAGCCGATGTAAGTATTGCCATGGGGAAAGGCTCAGATATTGCAATTGATGTTGCTAAAATTACCATTATCTCATCTGATCTGTTACGAATACCACAAGCTATTAAACTATCACGCTTTACCGTTGCTACTATTAAACAAAATCTGTTTTGGGCATTTGTTTATAATATCATTGGCATTCCGATTGCTGCAGGTATTTTATATCCGATTAATGGATTCTTGTTAAACCCAATGATTGCGGGGGCTGCTATGGCATTAAGTAGTGTCAGTGTGGTAAGCAATAGTTTAAGATTAAAATTAAAATCAATTAAGTAATCATAAATCAAACAAAATGGAAACATTAAAATTTAAAACGAATATTAATTGTGGTGGTTGTATTGCTACCATAACGCCTATTCTCAATGCAGAAAAGGGGATTGACAAATGGGATGTGGATATATCAAATCCTTCCAAAATATTAACAGTAGAAACACATTCACTTTCAGCTGAAGACATCATTAAAGAGGTTAAAAAAGGTGGTTTTAAAATAGAGCAAATAAGCTAAGTTTTAATTATTTAAAATAGTAACAGTAATTTTCCCATTCTAAAAAATAACAATATGAAAAAAATGATTTTTCTATGTACTTTATCTTTTATGCTTTTGTTTATTGTAGCCTGTTCAACAGGAACTACAAAGCAGGATGTTAAAGACAGCACTATGATAATGTCGCATTCAACTGACACATTATCAATGAAAACAAATATGCATGATTATTATACATGTACTATGCATCCTCAAATAATCAAGTACAAGCCAGGTAAGTGCCCAATTTGTGGTATGGATCTTGTTAAAAAACAAGGTGAACCATCACATAGTATGAATCAAATGGGTAAGGATAGTATCGTTAAGTAGTTGTAATTTATTCAATATCAATAGTTTGTGAATTTTATTTTTTTTCAAAAGTTTTATGACAAATAGCATCATATTTAGTCAAATGATGTTCTACCTTTAATTCTGAATCATGAAAAAGTTTATCATTTCAATATTAGCAGTTTTGTACCTCGGTTTATCGACAGGTGCAACTGTTCACATGCATTTTTGCATGGGAAAATTGATTGGTAGCAGTTTATGGCATAATGATAAAACTGATCTTTGTAGTAAATGTGGAATGCAAAAAAAAGCTTCCAAAAACAAGTGTTGTAAAGATGAACATAAGATTGTAAAAATTGAACAAGATCAAAAAATCACTATTGCAGATGGACATTTAGCAGATATTACTTTAGTTGATATTATTCATGATAATTTTATAATACCTACCACTTTTGAAAGTAATCCCATTGAAGAATCATCACTTTCAAATGCTCCTCCATTAGGGGTAAAAACTCCAATTTACATTCGTAACTGCGTTTTTCGTATTTAATACCTAATTCTTCTAGCTTTCAATTGGAATATAAGGAATACATATTTCTTCTTTATATTTTTCTTGGGTCTATTAAAGAAATAGACAAATACAATTTTAATTATTTATTTTAAATTTTATACAATGAAAACTTCCATAAAATTAATGGCTATAATACTTACCATAGCCATTTTCAATACAAAATCAATTTCACAGAATACGCTTGATGGTCATAGTGGTTTATATAAAACCTTGAATGAGTTTACTGCAAAAAAGTTAAGTTTCGAGATTGATTGCAAAAATGAAACCCATAAAATTAAAGTTGATAAGCTATTTGGGCAATCCAAAGTTGATATCATTCACGACGGCAAAAAATATAGCTACGAAAAGAAAGATGTATATGGTTTCAGAGATTGTAATAACACAGATTTCAGGTTTTTTAATAATAATGAATACCAAATTTTGGATGGCGAATTCTTCTACTTATATAGCTATCATGTTTATGTAAGTAATGGTAAGACAATGGTTCAAAAACCAGCTTTTTTTATTAGCAAAGAAGCAGGTAGTGTTATTCTTCCACTTACACTTGAGAACTTAAAAAACTTTTTTCCTGGTAATCACAAATTTCATGACATGTTAGATGTTGCGTTTAAAGCAGAAAATGATTTAAGTGCATTTGATGCTTATCATAAAATGTACAAGATCAAACATTTGTATAAACAATCATTGTAGTAGCCATTTCGTGAGCTTAAACTAAGACCTATGAAACAATCATTCATTTTATCCATTTTATTAATTATTACAATATTTGGATATTCACAAACCTCTAATTCTGTTAGTAAAACGGATAGTATAACTCTTCAAATGCCTGTTGAGTATACCTGCTCTATGCATCCAGAAGTTATTTCAGATAAACCGGGAACATGTCCAAAATGTAATATGCAGTTAGTTGAAAAGTCAAAACTTCAAGACTCAAAGAGTAAAGGCATGATGTATCCAATGATGATGGGTGGGATGAATGATTCTAATCATAAGAAAAAATTTCCGATGATGCTCGTTATGATTGGAATGATGATTATAATGGGAATAGTTGTGATGGGATCACATAACAAGTAATAAAAATATCAATTAAATCTAAAAACAAATCAAATGAAACTTTTTAAAATGCTGATGATAGCAGCTTTTACTATCTTATCTGTAACATTATTTGCACAAACAAAGGGTGGTAGAGTTGATACTTCAAAACATACTGTTTATTATACCTGTAGCATGCATGATAGTATAGCAATGAAACAACCTGGCAATTGTCCTATTTGTGGTATGAAACTGAATCTTTCGAAAAAGGAGGAGATGAAAATGTCAATTACCAAAAACTATACTTGTCCAACACATGCAAGTGTTGTGAAAGATCAGCCTGGTGTTTGTCCTATTTGCGGAATAACTTTAAATTTATCTGCAAAAGAAAAAAGCAAACTTCCTTATGCTTGTCCAATGCATCCAGATGTTAAAAGCGATAAAGATGGAAAATGCCCTAAATGTGGTATGAATTTGGTACAGAAAAAAACTAAATAAGTTAGAAGAATAGTTCTAAAAATTATTTAACTGGTCCACTCAAACAAACTAGTTGGTATTCTATATTCAATCAGGTTATTTGCAAAGGAATATTAAAAAATGTACAAGACGCAACTTAGAATGAGTTGTTTCTTGTACATTTGTTTTTAAGAGATATTGGAACTGTCTATTCTTTACTAAAAATGAAAATATCTAAAAAAGCTGAAACACTTTGAATAAAAAATGCAATAAGTAGGTTGTGAAAGTATTATTTGATCAATTCAAAAATACGATACTAGAAATTTATCACCTACAATTTCACCTTGCACTTTTGCTTTTCTAATTGAGTTGCAAAAACCGTCTTTCGCATGAGCATCTCCATGGCCGTCTATACTAGTACCTTCTACATAATAATCTTTGTTGTTTATCTTAACTGCTAATTTACAAGTGCTGCCTTTCATTTTAAACATACAAGTGCCGCAAGCAGTTTCTAATTCGTAAACTTTCTTTGTTTTATCAAATGCTAATTTTTTTTGAGCGCAAAAGGAGAGAAAGATGAAGAGTGCGACGCAACAAAAGCACCATCAGGAGAATGGAGCCGGTACAATTTTTGTCTTGTCAAAAAAATTGGTTTATGAGTAGAAAAAGTTGAATGGACTGAGGAACGGTGGTATTAGGAGATCGTAAGTATCGAAATGGGACCTTTTGTTATAATCTAACATTCTTTTATTTTAATTAGGCATCATTTTAAGATTTTCAAGGTTGGGTTTAAAATCATCCAAATCAATTAGCCGACAAATTTTGGCTCATTATTGACCTTATATCAGCCAATAAACCCATAAAAGAGCAATATTTAACTGAAATATGTAATTTTAAAATCCCGGAATAGCTTTATTTTTACAAAATAGGCATGATTATAAATAGATCCATACAATTCAAAGCGGCTTTTCTGCTGGTAGTATTCTCTCTGAATACTTTGGTAGGTTTTGCTTGTTCGTTGGGTATCAATATGGGTTTCAATACGACCCATCACAGTGAAGAGGCTGCAAAGACTTCTATTCATACACATAAGGACGGTAAGAAGCATGAACATAAACATGTATCCGGAAAAAAACAGCAGCATTCACATAAAGAAGCCACTGACAAAAAGGACGACTGTTGTAAGGAAAAAGTTGTCAAAATCCAAATAGCAGACAAAAATCTGGACCATAGCCAAACAATAATTAACCCACCGGTGATTTTTCTTCCTGGCACTATTTACCAATTACCGGTCTATAATATTGTAAAAGGAAATTCACAAAAATATATTACCTCCCAGTTTCATCCCCCACCTCGCGATATTCGCATAGCTATCCGCAGTTTTCAGATATGATTTTGATGTAAAGTTTGATTTATTATGGCTATGCCATGCCTGTAATTATTTTCTATATATCAAAACATTTAACTATGAAAAAAGTAATATTTCTTGCCGCCTTGTTGGTAGTTGCAAGCATAAACAATTCTTTTGGGCAAACTAATTTAAAAACAGATCCTTCACAATTACTCACCCTTTACTACGATATCAAAGACGCATTGGTTAGCGGGAATGCAAACACCGCTTCTGCAAAAGCGGAAGATTTCGTAAAAGCGATAAATAGTATCGATATTAAAGCTTTCAACGAGGCCAGCAGTGAAGCTTTACTCAAAGATGCCACTCATATTTCTGAAAGTAAAGACATTAAGCACCAGAGAGAACATTTTGCTCCCTTTTCTGACAATATGATTACCCTGGCAAAAACGGTAAAGCTATCAGCAGAGCCTGTTTACCAGCAATACTGTCCAATGAAAAAAGCATCCTGGTTAAGCAGCCAACAGGCAATTAAAAACCCTTATTATGGCAGTGCTATGCTAACCTGTGGCAGTGTTAAGGCAACATTGTAATCATCTGTTCCAAACATTAAAAATCGCAAAATGAAAAATACTTTCATAGGTAATGCCATATTGGCTATTGTATTAGTAGCCTGTAACAATGTAAACGAAAAAACAAATACAGTCCGATCAGATAGTTCTGTCTTACAACAACAAACCGGCAAGTCTGCGTCAACGGCCATTGCCTCCATTAAAGGAATCGTTGCCGGATACTTACAGTTAAAAAATGCCTTATCTAATGATAATGGCAATGATGCTGCCAATGCTGGTAAAGCCATTACTGGGGCATTACAAAACTTTGATACGGCTGCTTTAAAGCCTGACCAGAAGAAAGTGTATGCAGATGTGCAGGACGATATAAAAGAACATGCGGAACATATCGGCATGAATGCGGATAAGATAGCCCACCAGCGGGAACACTTTGAAATGTTGAGTAAGGACATATACGATCTTGTAAAAGCATTTCCCGCCGAACAAACCCTGTATAAAGATTATTGCCCGATGTACAATAATGGTAAAGGTGCAATCTGGCTAAGCGAAACGAAGGAAATTAAAAATCCGTACCTCGGCAAAAAAATGCCCACTTGCGGTGAGATAAAAGAAGAAATCAAATAAGCATGAGACTGGGTAAAAAAATAGTGATACTGCTGCCGGTCGCTTTTGCGGCTATACAATTTATACAACCTGCCCGCAACAAAAGCGGACAGGTTATGCCAACGGATATTTCAAATACACTTAACATTCCTCCATTGGTTGATACCTTATTAAAAACGTCTTGCTATGATTGTCACAGTAATAACACAAATTATCCCTGGTATGCAAACCTGCAGCCTCTGGGATGGATATTAAACAAGCATATTCTCAAAGCTAAGATGGAATTGAACTTTAGTGATTTTGGTTCTTATTCTTCACGAAGACAAAGAAGCAAATTAAAATCAATAGCCAGTCAGGTAAATGACAATACAATGCCCCTGGCTTCTTATACATGGTTACACAAAAATTCAAAATTTTCAAAAGAAGCTAAAGCATTGATCAACGATTGGGCATTGAAATCAATAGAAACCATTGCTACAGGAAACAAAAAATAAGGAATGAGTAATTTAAAAGAAATATTAATTAAAATCTTCAAAGCAATTTTTATCCATAAAAAAGATTGCTGCAAATAACATTAAACCTATGGAACACCAGCATACAGAAAAGTATACCTGCTCGATGCATCCGCAGGTGATACAAGATAAACCAGGCACATGCCCTATTTGCGGAATGACTTTGGTGTTACAAAAGGAAAATGAAGATACCATTGTTTCAGGCCACCAACATGGCAGTAACCCTTCAATGGGACATGAGGGGCATAACCACCATGCAATGATGATTGCTGATTTTAAGAAGCGGTTTTATGTTGTTCTCGTTCTAACCATTCCCATCATGCTGCTATCATCAATGATACAGCAATTTATGGGTGTGGACTGGCAGTTTACAGGTTCTTCCTATATATTATTTGCATTATCATCGGTAGTGTTTTTATATGGCGGTTGGCCGTTCTTAAAAGGCTTGGTGGATGAAGTAAAAGCAATGAACCCAGGTATGATGTTTTTGATCGGTTTTGCTATTACAGTGGCTTACATATATAGTGTGGCCATTGTGTTTGGTTTACAGGGTATGGACTTCTTTTGGGAACTGGCAACACTTATCCTCATCATGCTTTTAGGGCATTGGATAGAAATGAAATCGGTAGCAGGAGCCTCAAAGGAATTAGAACTATTAGTACAACTGATGCCATCCGAAGCGCACATGGTAATGCCGGATATGGTGCATGATGTAAAGACGGATACACTAAAAGAAAATGATATCATTCTCGTAAAACCTGGTGAAAAGGTTGCCGCGGATGGAATTATACTGGAAGGTGAAAGTTATTTGAATGAATCTATGTTAACCGGGGAATCAAAACCGGTACAAAAAATAAAAGGAAATAAAGTGATTGCCGGATCAATCAATGGGAATGGTTCCATTAAAGTTACCGTATCTCATGCTGCAAAAGATTCGTATTTGTCGCAGGTGGTAAAGCTGGTGGATGATGCGCAAAAATCAAAATCCAAAACACAACTGCTGGCTGATACTGCTGCCAAATGGTTAACTATCATTGCCATTCTTTCAGGTATCTCTACATTCTTGTACTGGTATATAACAGGACAAACCCTGTCTTTCGCCATGGAAAGAATGGTTACGGTAATTGTGATTTGCTGCCCTCATGCTTTGGGATTGGCAGTGCCCCTTGTAGTGGCAAGATCAACGGCCTTATCAGCCAAAAATGGATTATTGATTAAGAACAGGACAGCTTTTGAAAATGCAAGAAAGATCACAACGATTGTGTTTGATAAAACGGGTACGCTTACTGTGGGTAAATTTGATGTGTCTAAAATTGTATCTCTGCAAAAAGAACTTAATGAAAATGAAATTATCCGTTTAGCATCGGCTTTGGAACAAAAATCAGAACATCCTATTGCTACGGGTATTCTCCAAAAAGCAAAGGATTTATCAATAACAATTCCTGCAACTGAAAATTTCAAAGCCATTACCGGCAAAGGAGTTGAAGCTACCATAGACGGCAAGAAGATAATGGTGGTGAGTCCGGGTTATTTAAAGGAAAATAATATAGCTATCCCTGATTGCTTCACAGCTAATGATACCGAAACTGTTGTGTTTGTTATTATCAACAATCAATTGGCAGGATATATTGCTTTATCTGATGAGATACGTCCGGAATCTGCTGAAGCAATTAAAATACTAAAAGAAAACAACATCAAATCCATATTGCTTACGGGTGATAATAGTAAAGTAGCTAAAAGCGTAAGTGAAACTTTAGGAATGGATAGCTTTATTGCCGAAGTATTACCCCATCAAAAATTGGAAAAGATCAAAGAATTACAAAGTAAAGGTGAATTTGTGGCTATGACCGGAGACGGTGTAAATGATGCCCCGGCTTTGGCTATTGCAGATGTTGGTATCGCTGTTGGCAGTGGCAGCGATATAGCCGCCGAAACCGCTGGGATTGTCCATGTAAACAGTAACCCAAAAGATATAGTAAGTCTTATTTTATTTGGCAAAGCCACATACCGGAAAATGATTCAAAACTTGATCTGGGCAACCGGGTACAATGTGGTTGCCCTGCCTCTTGCCGCGGGAGTTTTATATAAGCAAGGCATCTTATTAAGTCCGGCCGCAGGTGCCGTTCTAATGACAGTGAGTACAATCGTGGTGGCAATTAATGCAAGCATGTTATCTGTAAAAAAATAAATATTGAAATGAAAAAAATAAACCTGATCATATTTGTATTAGCTATTTATTCATCCATTCCTGCACAGGATATGAAAGGAATGAAAATGGATAAAAAGGGAAATAAAGAACAACCCGCTGTAACCTATACCTGTCCTATGCATCCGGAAATTCATGCTGCCAAACCCGGCAACTGTCCGAAATGTGGGATGAAACTGGTAAAGGAAAAACCAAAACTTGTTGAGAATCCGGTAAGTAAAAAAACAGGTGGAATGGAAGTGAAGAAAGATTCCGCAAAGCCCCAAAAAATGGTCATGGATGATAAACCTGTGCTGAAAATGGATGGGATGCCAATGCAAAGGAAAGACACTGCTAAAAAAAATGAGCACATCGATGGAATGAATATGGCCAATATGGAAATCCCGAGATCCGGGATGGAACCTAAAAAGACTATTCGCAACAATACGCCACCCCGCACGGTACGCTATGATTTGTACATAGCAGATACCCTGGTGAATTTTTCAGGAAAACTAAAACGGGCCATTGCTGTAAATGGACAGATCCCCATGCCGACATTGACCTTCACAGAAGGTGATACAGCGGAAATTTATGTACACAATGAATTAAATGAAGAAACATCACTCCACTGGCATGGGCTTTTCCTGCCCAATCAATACGATGGTGTACCCAATCTTACCCAAATGCCCATTAAACCACATACAACCCATTTATATAAATTCCCTATCATCCAGAATGGAACGCATTGGTATCACAGCCATACGGACTTGCAGGAACAGATTGGAATGTATGGGATGTTTATTATGAATAAGCGGGAAGAATGGAATATCCCTACTATCCCACTGATATTGAGTGAATGGATAGACATGAACCCAAAAGAAGTACACCGCAGCCTCCATGCAGCAACAGATTGGTTTGCTGTTCAAAAAGGCAGTACACAAAGTTATGCCGAAGCCATAAAACAAGGTCAGTTCAAAACAAAATTGACTAATGAATGGAAGCGAATGAACGCGATGGATTTAACTGATGTGTATTATGATAATTTTTTATTGAACGGGAAAAACCAGAATGAGCAGCCACAATTTAAGGCGGGTGATAAAGTAAGGTTGCGTATAGCCAATGGTGGGGCATCCGATTATTTTTGGTTATCCTATGCAGGTGGAAAAATAACAGTAGTTGCTACTGATGGTAACGATGTTGAACCGGTGGAAGTAGACAGACTAATCATAGCTGTTTCAGAAACCTACGATGTAGTGGTCACAATTCCTGAAAACAAAAGTTATGAATTTTTAGTAACGCCGGAAGACCGCACTAAATATGCCTCCTTATGGCTGGGTAGTGGTGAAAAAGTAGCGGCTACAAAAATGAAACGGCCAAAATATTTTGCAGGCATGAAGATGATGAACGACATGATGGACATGAAGGGAAACCTGATTGAAATGGAAGGAATGGTAATGCAAAACCAGATCATGGACATGAATACAGTGATGTATCCTGAAATCACAGGAGAGGAAAAATCAAAAAAGGAAATAAAAAAGAAAGCAGCTTCAGATACGCTTTCCATGCAACTACCTAATAACAAAAGTATGCAGGGTATGAATATGGAAGCAGAAACAGCCGATATAGTTACCCTTAATTACACCATGCTGAAATCTCCCGTAAAAACATCACTGCCCAAAGATGCCCCTGTGAAAGAACTCAAATTCAATTTAACAGGTAACATGAACCGTTATGTTTGGAGCCTTGATAATAAAGTAGTTTCAGAATCAGATAAAATACTCATCAAAAAAGGGGAAAACATAAGGATCATTCTTTACAATAATAGCATGATGCGTCACCCGATGCACCTGCACGGACATGACTTTAGATTATTGAACGGCCAGGGAGAATATGCACCAATGAAAAACATCATTGACATTATGCCAATGGAGAAGGATACATTAGAGTTCAATGCCAATGTTTATGGTGACTGGTTCTTTCATTGCCATATTTTATACCACATGATGAGTGGTATGGGCAGGGTGTTTACTTACGAGAACCAACCCGATAACCCGGAGATCCCAAATCCCAAGCTTGCCCAACGCAAATTATTTGCCGATGACAGGAAATTCCATCTAATGGGTAGATTGGGTATAGAAAGCAATGGTAGTGATGGAGAAGCGATGATCGCAAATACAAGATGGAAAATCAATACACTATGGCATTTGGGATATCACGATATGCATGGATATGAAAGTGAAACTATGGTAGGCCGCTATTTAGGTCGGATGCAATGGTGGTTCCCCTATATAGGGTTTGATTACCATTATAAAATGGAAGGTGGGCCTAAGAATATATTTGGAAGTGAAGAGAATAATTGGTTTGGTCAGAAAAGTAATAAGAATGATCGAAAAACAGTAGTGGCCGGTATTGCTTATACCCTTCCCATGCTCTTTGTTGCCGATGCAAGAATCGATGGTGATGGAAAATTCCGATTCCAACTCGGCAGAGAAGATATACCAGTTTCCAGTCGTTTACGTTTTAATATGATGATCAATACCGATAAAGAATATATGGCAGGATTCCGGTACATAGCGACTAAATACATTTCTCTTTCCTCACATTACGACAGTGATATGGGATTGGGGGTTGGACTAACCTTAACCTATTAATCAATATTTATTTTATAAACAAAAAACCACGGAAATGAAACATTTAAAAATTTTACTGCTTTTAACCTTTGCGTTTATCGGATCATCAACGTACGCTCACGAAAAAACCGACACGATTAAAGTGAATGGTGGCAGTTGCCAAACCTGTAAACTGCAAATCGAAAAAACAGTAAAAGTTAGTGGCGTCACAAAAGTTGAATGGAATGTAAAAACAAAACTTTTGATAGTTACCTATAGTTCTCATGAAATAAGAAATATAGATATCCAAAAGAAACTTGCCGAAGCTGGATACGATACTGAAAAGGAAATGGCTACTGATGAAGCTTATAACAAGCTGGAAGCATGTTGTAAATATCGAAAAAAATAAAAGTGGCGTATCGGGTGATTAGATTTGGGCATCCGTTACGCATTACTTAAGTGATTTATATTGTCAGTCTCCAGAGGATCATAAAATTGTTTATTTTATTTCCGTCATATTAACCGGTCTTCCATGCAAGGGAACTTAACACAAATAATACAGCAATACAAAACAGATAAGGAATCTGTTTATAACACCTGGTTTATCAATAATGAGGAAAGGTTAAAAGCATTTCGCTCTATCCGAAGGGGCGTAATGCAGGTTGTAGATGATATAAAGTGTCAGCGGTTCCCCAATGATTTCAAAGGATCTTCACTCGAATTTGTTCTTTCCTGTATTACAGAACAAAAGCAGGTTTTTGAAGGCGCCTCTCACCCATTTTATTGGAAACCTAAATTACGTATTCCAGATATCTATGAAAACGAGACTAATAAACAGGCTTTCGGACAGTTTCTTGAAAATTGCCTGAATGCAAAAACAGAGGAGCAAATTATCCGCCAGATAATTGTGCTCGATAATAAAAAAATTAAAGGACTGGGCCCCGCTGTCGCCAGTATTTTATACTTTCTGCACCCAACCATCATTCCTCCTTTTAATACTGCAATCATTAATGGGTTTAATTTCCTGTTTAAGGATAAAAAGAAATTGGGTAGCTGGAGTGAATATCTGAAACTAAGAGAAGTGCTGATAGATTCAAACAACCAGCATCGTGGGGATTTATCATCGGACTTAGGTGCGATTGCCGGTCTGCTTTTTGAAATAGGTACGCAGAAACTTGTTTTAGGAACAGATGAATATTTATCACAAATTGAAAGAAAGAAGATAGAAAAATTAATTGAAAAACGGCGAGAGACGGTTGAACAGGAAAAGGCAGAAGATAACTTACATACAGAAATGCAGTTCCATTTATTAAAAATAGGAAATGCATTAGGATACGACGTGATCGCTGCCTCTAATGATCGGTCAAAGTCACATGGCGGCAATAGTTTTTCATTTATAAGCTTGCCACAATTCCCTGAAATAAATTTGGAGAAAGACACATTAAATACAGTAAAACTAATTGATGTACTCTGGTTTCAGAAAGGAACCAATAATGTAATAGCTGCTTTTGAAGTGGAAAAGAGTACCAGCATTTATTCTGGTATCCTTCGGCTTGCAGATCTGTCCTTTACCATTGCTGATGGCGATGAAGTATTTTATTTGATTGTCCCTGATAAAAGAGAGAAAGATGTGGTACTGCAATTGCTTCGTCCGGCTATCAGGCAAAATAACGTGGTCATTAAATATATAATGTTTTCTGATTTGCGGGAACATTGTGATGCGCTTTGCAAGTTTGGTGAAACACATCACATCATGGAAAAAATTGCAAAATCTGTCTCACTACCTGTAAAATAGTTTTATGCAAAAATTCTATATTATCTTAATGATTGTGGGCTTCGCTTGTAACCAGTCAATTAAAACCGAGCCTGCTACTCCTTTGATAAGACTTCCGGAAATGACAGAAATTAAGTTATTGGATTTAAAAATGCAGCCGGTAAATCTTGAAAATCATAAAGGAAAAACAATTTTTATTAATTTCTGGGCCACATGGTGCAAGCCATGTGTTGAAGAAATGGCTTCGATAGAGAAAGCCCAGGCTTTGATGAATAGTAATGAAATTGTTTTCTTACTGGCATCAAGCGAGGGTATAGAAGAAATAAAAGAGTTCAGCCGCAACCACAATTATACATTCAACTACGTTCATCTGGAAAACGGTGAAGCACTTAATATTCAGGCTCTGCCAACTACTTTTATTATTAATCCCAAAGGAAGGATTGTCTTCTCTGAAATGGGTTCTCGTAACTGGGATGAAACCGCTAATATTAACCTGATCAAAAATATAAATAACCAACATGACTAAACTACTAACCTTTCTGACAATCGCCATCCTGGTTATTGCCTGCAAAAATCCGTCGAAAGATCAAAGCACTCTAAAAATCCTGACATTCGCTGTCGATTCTGTGAGTGGGGAACCTTCTTTGTTTACTGATTCGGTTGGTGTTACTTATCTCTCATGGGTTGAAAAAACCAAGGAGAAAAGTACACTTAGTTTTTCGAAATTAAACGAAGGAAAATGGTCAAACCCAACTGTTATCAGTTCGGGTGAGAATTGGTTTGTTAACTGGGCTGATTATCCCACGCTTGCGGCCGATGGTTCCGGTAGCATGATTGCTCACTTTTTAGAAAAAAGTGAAAAAGGAAAATATACTTACGATGTAAAACTAACCACTTCTGCTGATAGTGGAAAGACTTGGGGTGAATCCAGGATTCTTAATGAGGATGGAAAGAAAGCAGAGCATGGATTTGTTTCATTGGTTCCGTACAAGGAAAATTATTTTGTTGCCTGGCTGGATGGCAGAGAAGCGGCCCAGGAAGGAGAAGGTGGCCATAGTGAAGGACATCACGGCCAGATGACATTAAGAGGTGCCCTGATTAGCAAAAAGGGTGCTAAGTCGAGTGAATGGGAATTGGATAACCGTGTTTGTGATTGTTGTCAGACCACCGCCGCGATTACTACAAACGGCCCCGTTGTCATTTACCGCGACCGTTCTGCTGAAGAGGTAAGGGATATCTCCATTGTCCGTTTTGTAAATGGCCAATGGACTGAGCCGAAGGCTGTCTTTTCCGATAACTGGAAGATTGCCGGGTGCCCAGTAAACGGGCCAAGGGTTGATGTGCGAGGTAATAACCTGGCACTGGCATGGTTCTCATCCCCGGATAAGATAGGACAAGTAAGTGTTATTTTCTCTCACGATGGAGGTGCAAGCTTTGGTTCCCCGGTACGTGTTGATGAGGGTGAGGGAATAGGGCGCGTGGATATTGTAATGCTGGATGACAAAACAGCCATGGTGAGCTGGATGGAGGGAGCAGCCATAAAAGCGGCTAAAATTTATGCTGATGGAACAAAGGAACCGTCTATAACAATAGCTTCCTCCTCACAATCAAGATCCAGTGGGTTTCCGCAAATGGCCAGATCAGGAAAAAGCCTCGTCTTTGCATGGACAGATGAAAAATTGAAAAAAATAAATACAGCACAACTTCCATTATAGAAGCGGTTACAGGGCATTGGAAGATGTACAACATATTAACGGTTAAAAATAAATTAATCAAAAAATTAAACATTATGAAAAAGTCTTTCCTGCTTTCAATGTTCATCTTACTAAATACCCTTGCATTTTCCCAGGTAAAAGCGACAAAGATGGAAAATGCCCTAAGTGCGGAATGCAATTGAAAAAAAATAAATAAGTCAAGTAACTATTAAATAAAACTTTGTGGGTATGCAGTTGTTTACTAAATTAATAATTTATCAATAATGGGGTTAACCCAATGGGTCAGCATGATATGAGTAAAATGTAAAGATTTTCCTTATTTGATCAACTCGAAATAGGATACCAGAAATTTATCTCCAACAATTTCACCCTGTACTTTTGCTTTTCTGATAGAATTGCAAAAGCCATCTTTACTGTGAGCATCTCCATGGTCATCAATACTAGTTCCTTCGACGTAATAATCTTTGTTGTTTATCTTAACAGCTAATTTACAAGTACTGCCTTTCATTTTAAACATACAAGTTCCACAAGCAGTTTCTAATTCGTAAACTTTCTTTGTTTTATCAAATGCTAATTTTTTTTGAGATGTTTCTTGAGAAAAAGAAACCAAAAAGCAAAAAGAAATAAGAGTCAGTAAAAATAATTTTTTCATATGTGATTTTTAATTGATTGATTTGACTTCCTGTTAAACTCTGTTAAAAGTAGTAAATATATTGAGTTAAGTGACATATGGCACATTGTTTGCGATTTATAAAATACAATTTCAAACAAAATTAGAATCTAATGAATCGTAGATCATTTGTTAAGGTATCAGGTGCCAGCTTTGGGTCAATCATGTTTGCTAGTTCAATTGCAGAATTTCTAACATCATGTACAAAGACCACAATATTGAATAATACTGTTGGAGGAACTGTGCAACTTGCCATTGTAAATGAAACGAGTTTCTTAACTCCCTTAAATATTCCAGTAACAGTTGGTTCTAATGCAACGTTAGTTCCACAGAGTACAACTGCTACTATTGGGGGTAATTCATTACAAGTGTTGGGCTACCAACCAAATGGCATTTTAGGACCTACCATTCGAATTAATAAAGGTGATAGTGTAAATATTAAAGTTCAAAATAATCTTTCAGAACCTACAAATATTCATTGGCATGGATTAGAAATTCCAGTAAATATGGATGGGCATCCATCAAATGTAATTGACCCATCCGGTAGTTTTAATTATCAATACACAGTTTCACAACGGGCGAGTTTAAGTTGGTATCATCCACATCCAGATGGATATACAGCAAGCCAAGTATTTAAGGGAATAGCAGGTGTTTTTTTAATCAATGATTCAGAAGAAACTGCTTTAAATCTACCTTCTGGTGAGAATGAAATACCAATAGTGATTCAAGACAAAAGATTTTCATCTACTGGAATTGTGTATAGCCCTTCATTGATGGATAACATGAATGGCTATATGGGGGATAAGATTCTTGTAAATGGCGTTATTTCTCCATTTAAAGAAGTTAGTACTAGATATTATAGATTAAGGATTTTAAACGGTTCAAATAGCCGAATATATAATCTTGCGTTAAGCAATAATGCAGATTTAATCATCATAGGTAATGATGGAGGGCTTTTGAAAGCCCCCATTAATGTTAAAAGTATTTTATTAGCACCAGGTGAGCGACTAGATGTGTTAGTGAGTTTTGCAGGATTAACAATTGGATCCGAAATATTTCTTCAAAGCAATATGTTTAGCTCAGGAGGCATGATGCAAGGGAGCCAGTCATTTAATATATTAAAATTTGTAGTCACTAAATCTGTAGCTGATACTTTTTCAGTTCCAACTAAATTATCAGACATAACAACTATTGCAGAATCATCTGCAATCAAAACAAGGAATTTTACAATAACCTCCATGCAAATGCAATCAGGAATGATGGGATCTAGTGGGGGTGGTCATAAAATAAATGGGAAAGTTTACGATAAAAATAGAATAGACGAGTATGTGACAGCTAACACGACCGAAATCTGGACTTTCGATAATTCTCAAGGAATGGAACCTCATCCCATGCATATACACGCATTACATTTTCAAGTATTAGACAGAACTGGTGGTCGTAATCAATTGATTGCTTCGGAATATGGTTGGAAAGATACTGTTCTAGTAATGCCTGGTGAAAAAGTTAGGGTAATAGTTCCATTCTCTAGTTTAACTGGTACATATGTATTTCATTGCCACAATTTGGAACATGAGGATAATGGTATGATGTTACAGTTTCAAGTTTCCTAATTCAATATTTAGTTTGGAAGTTTTGTTAATATTCATGCCTTTGAGTAGCCTTTGATATACAGTAGCTATTGAATAAACCTGAGTATTTGTAGTTCCTTAAACTGTGTATAATCACAAAACTCTTCGATTGTAATAAACTCTGCCTTTGATTTGCCGACCTTTTCGCGGATTCGTTGGAGGAGCCGGCGGGCGGTGCGGCCCGAACAGCCAGTGATTCGTTGTACATCTTTTGCATAAATCACCATTCTTGTTGGTGGCATTTGTTGCATTTTTGGTCAAATTGGCCTATACGGTCTTGATCTTTTGTTTTTGTGTTGTTTGATTCTAGTCTTGTGTTAGAATCAATTTACACAATTATGAAATCGCTTTTACTTTTCGCATTTACATTGATACTATTTGATGCCATTTGTCAATCTTTTCCTGATGGAAAGATCCTGCGGGTGATTGATGGGGATACTTATGTGGTTTCACTAAATGGTGTTTCTTATCACTGCAGATTGGTGAATGTAGATGCTCCAGAAAAGGACCAGCCATTTGGATTGAAGGTTCGAGATTCTGCATCCAGTTTTATACTTGGTAAGGATTGCCAGGTTATAATTGTGGGTTTTGATGTTTATAATCGAGCGCTTACTTCTATTTCAGTAAATCATATTTCTCTTGATAGTCTTTTGTTGGCAAGGGGATGGGCATGGTATACGCCATCGATGCAAGCATTTAAACCAGAACTAAGATCCATTGAAGCAAATGCGACGATTAACAATATTGGACTGTGGAATTGTGCGGCAGCTATTCCTCCCTGGATTTGGCGCAGTATGAATTTGAAAGATAAACGGCTTTATAACCTGTGCCGTTAAACAGGGATTATTAAAATTTAAATGTTTTAAACATGGCAAAGCAAAGTGGGATTTTGAAAGTGGAAGGTACCATGGGTGGCATAACCTTTTACAAGAGTCGCCAGGATGGCTATTTGGCTCGGGAGAAAGGAAATTTGGATGCGACTAGAATCGCTACAGATCCGAATTTTCAGAGGACCCGCGAAAATGGCGCTGAATTTGGCAAAGCCGGGGCTGCGGGTAAAGTTTTGAGGACTGCGTTTCGTGCATTATTAATCAATGCAAGTGATAGCAGAGTAACTAGTCGCTTGGTTACTGAGATGGTTAAAGTGATCAAAGAGGATCAGGTGAACACAAGAGGTCAGCGGAATGTGATTGATGGGGAAGCGATGATCTTGTTGGGCTTCGAGTTTAACATCGCTGGAAAATTGAGTGCGAGCATGTATGCTCCATTTGATTCGTCTATTGATCGCGTGACTGGAGTTTTGAAGGTGGATATTCCGCCTTATATCCCAGCAAACATGATCAATGCGCCAACTGGTGCAACCCATTACAAAATCAATGCTGCAGCAGCAGATATTGATTTTGAAAATGAAAAGTATACGGTGGATACTGCAAGCAGTGCAGAATTGACTCTCGACAATGTGGCAACTGCTGCATTAAGTTTGAGTTGTAATGTGCCTGTAAATAGCACGCATCCATTGTTCATTGTTTTGGGTGTGGAGTTTTTCCAAGAAGTGAATGGCATTAAATACTCCCTTAAAAACGGAGCATTTAATAGCCTCGCTATTGTGAATGTGGATGGTGGTGTTTAGTAAGTAGGGCCTCCAGAAATGGAGGCCTTTTTACTTAAAAAGTAAAATTCAAAAAGTGGAACTGGAATTAATTAGAACATATTATCCTGAAGGAACCAATGGAAATCTGCTAAGCAATGGGTTAGGACTCTGCCATACGATAGAGCTGCCCTGGTTGGATAACCAACATGGAATTTCCTGCATTCCGGAGGGACGATATGAATTGGTGAAGCGTTGGAGCGATTCAAAGAAATGGCATTTGTTAGTTTGCGATGTGCCGAATCGGGATTTGATATTGATACATCCGGCAAATGATGCTTTGAAAGAATTGAAAGGCTGCATAGCACCAGTGACCACTTTAACCGGACAGGGGAAAGGAAGTGATTCAAGAATAGTGTTTAATAAACTGAAAGAATGGATCTATCCGATCCTGGAGCGAAATGAAAAAGTATTTCTGAACATAAAATCTGATCAAGATGAACATAGTACAGAGGGCAACAGCGCCCACACCTAGTTTCTTTAAACGGCTTCGCAATATTGGACTGGCATTGGCGGCCATTGGAACAGCAATCATCACCGCGCCGATTACACTGCCGGCTGCTGTAGTGACGGTGGCGGGATATATTGTTGTAGCTGGTAGTGTAATTGGCGCGGTTAGTCAGTTCACGACGGCGAAGGATAGCGTAGAAATACCTAAAAAGGAAGGAGGTTAAGATGGAAAATACCGGTACCAAAGCTGGAACTATTGGCGGTACATTCTTAACTGTGGCTGCGAATATTCAGAATGGAGATGTGGTAAAAACTATAGTTCTAGCTGCAATAGGAGCGATCGTAAGTTTTAGTGTGAGTTTGTTAATGAAGTTATTGATCCTGAAACTGCGAAAGCATTTGAGCAAGCATGAAAAGGGGACCTGAGGTCCCTTTTTTTATAAGCAACCCCCTAAAAAGGGAGTTGCTGAATGGTGGACTTGCCAGAGCCCAATTGTATATGCTGATAGCAACCTTTTTGGGAAGGGCTTGTAAGAACTTTGACAGCATAACAAGCATTGCGATGAAACCAATGGTAGCTATAGTACACATGACGACGAACGATTGGTGTGTACAAGGACCAATGACGTAAGCTGATGACTTTTTTTTTGATGATGCGAGACATTTTTTGCATGATTAAAAATTTTGAAGCCCTGTATAGTGGCCGCCGAACCAAGCCAAAAGGAAACGGAATAAATGCGGGGTTGTGGTAAGGATCTGTGATTTTGCAATTGTCTTTATGCCGTAGTCTTTTGGCTGCCGGGCTTTGCAATTACCTGGCTTTATACATCAGCTGAGTTAGGCCACTATTTTTGCGGAATTCAATTTTTTAAACATGCAAATGGATAGGCACTTCAAAAAGCTCTATTAGCTGCAGTTGGGTTTCTTTACTACAACATCGTTGATCAATTGCTGCTGCAGATGTTTGGTGCTCACAATCTGTTCTGCCATGGTTACATTACGCTTCTCCAGTTTACTAAGGTCATCAACAATTTGCCGGTATTGCTGGTAATGATGATACACATGAGGGGCGAATTGTTTTAATACTTCACGGAGATCTCGAAGGTTTACAAATTGAATCACAGATCCGCGGTGATAGGAAATAAATTTTCCAGCTTCAAATAATCCAAAGCAAAGCCAGAAATAAAAATCAAACATTTCTTTGTTGGGAGCGATGCATTGAAAGGATTTGGTCCAAGGATTGAATCCTGGCTTTCCAGGATTTTCACCTTTTGCAAGAATGTAAAACACAAAAGGGTGTGTAACTGTGGAATCGGGATGATAGCAAGAAATGTGAAGAGGTTGCATAAAATGAGTATCGCAGGTTTTACTAACAGCAAGCAAGCAATTAGGCCAGCGATAGGCAACCAAAATGCAGCCGAGCCGGGAAGGCAAGGTTTGGGCAAAAAAAATACTACCTGTGTTTATTAAAACTGATTTACAAATTTTAGAAGGAGGGAAGGTGGAGATTTTTTTTATTCAACCGCAGGCAAGGCTTGAAGTATGAAAGCCGCAGACCTTGCCGACCTAAAGGGCATAACTTGCCGTGGCGCTGGCTGTATAAAAATATTTTTATTATTGTTTATGAAATGCTCTTCGTTTCTGATTGTAATAAGCCCCAAGGCTTGTTGATTTGCTGAATTTATACAAATCATGTTTATTGTAGATGGCAAACCGATTATTAAATTCTTTGAATCGTTTTAAATTTTGATTGTTATTGATTGGCTCTATTTTTATAATATTTCCATCAATTGTTTTACCAATTAATTTATTTTCAATTTTTTCTAGTGTTGAAAAGGTTAAAGGTTTAAAATCTGAACCATAAATCAAACCATCGTCATTTAGCCAATGCTCTGGAATTTCAAAAATTGGTTGCCACAAAACACTTATTTCATTTGCTTGAGATTTGTTATTATAAAATAGTAAATCAATATCGTGTACAATGAATTTTTCACCATTGGGTAATGAAATTGTACATCCTACTTTTGAAATAGTTTTTAATTTATTATTTAACTCTCTAGTTTTATTAATTCTTATTCTTCGTAATTCAATGTCTTCATACATATCATTGATTAAATCCATTGGATGAAGAACCCATTGTAACATTGAGAGACCTCCAAAACCATAATGATTTGGATGTGCTACAAAATTTCTTATTGTTCTTACTGTTTCAAGAAAGCTATTGTCATATATCTCAAGTGTTTCATTTTTTGTATGCCAATCAATGAGTTGGTGAAGCGGCTTCTTTTCCCATATTTTCCCTGTAAGTTCCTGGTATCTTATTTTGAATGCCATTTCTAAAACAAGTATAGCATTATCGGCAGCTACATCAAAGAATTCATATTCGTAAAAACTGAATTCCATTAGTCTTTTAATTACTCTGAAACTCATTTTAATATCTTCATGTACTTCAGGTTTCAAATAAATTTCTGGAACTGTTTTTTTAGAGAAATCATTGAAATTGTTAGGTATCCCTTCGAATGATAACCATCTTGAATCCTGCTCGATCATGAGTATGCTTTTTTTTTGAAAGATTTTAAGATATGAATGTATACATCAATTATCAATGATAAAGTCATTCTTTGATATAAGAATTTCTTGCTCGCCGCTCAAGCCGCCGGAGGGCATGAGGAACGAATGCCCGGAAGCGGCGCCGCGAGCCCCCACAAAGGTGGTAGCAGTAAAGCACGGTAGTGCGATGCTAGCTATGTAGGTAGGCGCCGCAGTAAATTTGCGATAGCCTTTACGGAGGCGCTGGACTACACAAGTGAATTTTAGCGATGCTTTGCGAAATGAAGTATGAATGAGCAATAGCAGTCGCTTTGATGAACGCAGCCTAAGTGGGGCGGCCGGCGAGCACAACTTAAGTTGGCAGCGGGTGGACTTTTGCCTGCTGCAATGAAGCATGAATAAAGCTGGCAAAAGGACACAGGAGCTGCCCGAACGCAGGAGGAGGAACTGCAAGCGCTATGACAAACTGCGCAGTGCAACGTAGCACCCAAGGGGCATGGCAGCTACTACCATACTTCTTTCAATTTATATTATGGTAGCTGCTGCCATGGTTTGGCATATTGGTTGCGGACGACGACGGAGTGAGACCTTTTTTCCGGCTTGGTTACGGAATGAAATGGGTAACCAACTACAGAGCGTGGCGAAGCCACACCTATTATTTCTTAGTAGGAGAGTTGATTGATCTCTTTTGGGATGTGCAGCGTGGGCAAGAGCAGGTGCAACAATTGAACGAAATGGAGTGAAACGCAATGCAGAGAATGAGTTGCTGCTGCTGTGCGGGAGCCGAAGGTTGCCGACGGAATGAAGTAAATCCTGGTACAGGTTTGCGTAATGAAGAAGGCTACCGTAGGCGGGGCTTTCTTAAATCCCTAAAAGCTTTCTAAATTCATTTGCGAGATCTTCTTTTAATATTTTAAAACCTTTTTCTGCCCTTTCATTGGCATCTGACCATAAATCGGTTTCACTATAATAAATTAATGGAATTTCTTGACCTATTTTACTAAAATCAGTAATTGCTTTACTAAATCTTCTTACTTTACGCATTTGAAAGCTTATTTCCCATGATTCTTTAATGATAGTATCAAACTTTGATATTGTTTCTTCAGTAAAATAAATTCTATCTAAATCTAGTTGCCTGATTAAGCTTCTGATTTTTTCAAAACATTCTTCATCTCTCTGGTTGTCTGTACTATATTCTGGACCTTGTGCAACAGTTGTTGCAAATATTAACGCACTTTCAAGCTCAATAACTTTCCCATATAATATTTTAATTTTTTCTGCTCTGTCATCATGTAGTTTTGTAAATTTTACTTGATGTTCTAATGAAACTTTTGATAACTCACTTTTGTGAATTTCTAAATCTTTTAGAAGGCTAGATTTATAATTTTCTAATCCAAGGTCAAAAGATTTAGTTATAATTAGCTTTGAAACCCAAATGAAAAAAAGTGTAAAACCTGAAACCCCAATTAAATATTGAATTATTTGTCCCATGGAATAAAAATATCTCCTTTTATTAATATTTTTTATAATTATCTCTTATCGGTTGAATTATTTGAAAACGCAATTAGATTAAACATCTCACGACATCTACTTCGGACCCTCGCTCCATAACTATCCTGGATTTCCTGCGCTGATAGGTTGGTTGTGATATGTGTTTTCATTTCGTGGTGGATGTACTGATCATATCGGGATAAGAGGATCTCTGACATCGCATTGCAATTGTTGCCGTAATACTTGACCAGAGTTTCTTCAAGGCCTAAATCATCGAAACAAAAAGTTAGTGGATCCTGAGTGTATGGATTGTAGGAAAGTCGGGTATATCGTTGGATGACTTCATATCCGGCCTCCGTATAGGCGTGCGCGATTTCTCGGCATGGTTTTATCGAATATCTGTACTCGGGTGGCAAGAAATATCTCATGAGGTTTAAGAGGCTAGTTTTGCCACATCCTACGGGTCCGGTGAGCATGATGCCTTTGCTTAAATCGATCCCTAACTGTGCGGCTATTGGTTCATCGTTTAGAAAATAGGATAGAAGCTTTAGAATCACGAGAGAATCATCTTCCTGTAATTTGAATTTATCGCCATAGATGCTGATGCCTTTGATCTGGAGAAATTCCCAAATGGCGCAGTAATCATAATGGCTCTGCATAGTTTTTATCTGAGTTGGTATTGAGGTCATGTGGAGATTTCTTAGTGGTTTTAAATTCTGATTTGTTTAAAATCCATTTATGTGCTGAGGAAATCCAATCTTTCATCGGCGTTTTTCCGGCTATTAGCCAACCATTGCTTTCGTAGTGGTAGAAGAATTTCTTGGCTTCGTCTACAGGATATCCGTTTTGTTGGAATAATTCTTCTACCTCGGAAAGCGTGGCTTTTTTGTAGATGCTTTGGATGGGGGGAGAGTTGTTCGTTGTCTGTCCCATTTTTGGGACAGTGCGGGGCATGTTTTCTTCCTCCGGAATGGGCGTTTTTTTTTCTTCAATAATTAAATTTTTTTCAATAAAATTTTGCGCGCGTTTTTCCTCTCGTTTATATGTTTTATTTGTTTGTTTTATATAGTGTCCCAAAATCGGTACCGGTACGGTATCAATATTGGGACAGTACGTGGTCAAAATTGGGACAGTGTGTGTCCCATTTTTGGGACAGTCCTTTTCAGAATCGGGCAGTTTGTCTGTCCCATTATTGGGACAGTATTCTTCAAAAAAAATGCTGAGTTGTTGGGTGTTTTTTTCTTCGGAATAATTATCTAATCTAACAATTGAAATTTGTGGTTTCTGGTACATTCCGCTGCCATTAATTTGCTTGATATATCCGCTTTGGTGCAAATCCTTCAGACACTTGTGGTAAGTGTTTTTTGAGCCTATTTTGGCCAATTGCATGATATTCTTCCTAGGGAATGAGAACGGATTTTGGAAATGATTGAGGTTCCAATAGTGAAAAATGGCAAAGTAGAGACCTAGATGGGAGGTTGTAAGCCGCTGATCTTGATAAACCAGCATGAAGAATTTGTTTAGATGGCGTACATAGTTCATACCCGTAGATTTAATGCCTACTTTGAAATGGTGGGAGTAAAAAGATTTTAGTCCAGCTGTTTTTTAACCTGCTTTTTCAGTTTGGCCATGTTTTGCTGAATCTCTTCGTAGTCGTAATAGAGCAGTCCACCGAGTTTGGTGTAAGAAATGCTGCCGTTGATTCGGAGATTTTGTAGGGTGCCGTAACAGATACCAAGGGCCTCGCAAACCTCATAGGATTTAAGCCATTTCTGTTTCTCGAGTTTGCCAGGAGTGACGATTTGTTTGATTTCGGCCAGTAGTTCGTTTTTGAAAATGGCCAGATCTTGTTTGGTGAGAATTTCTATTGCCATAGTTAAAGATTTGTATGGCACAAATGAAACTTGTTTTGGAATATGAAAACAGTCCTAAGGGTCCTAGGACCCCAGTCTGACCATTGCTACCATTGAGTTTGCACTTTTAAAATAGTTTCAGGCAACGAAAATAATTTAACGTTACTCTTGTGTTAAGACTGGTTTTTACTATTGGATTTGTGGGGATTTATTCGAAATCTTCATTGAAGAATTCCGTAGGAGTAATGCCTAAAGCACGGATTACCCTAAGAAGACTTGAGTAGCGAAGATCTTCGCCATTTTCGTAGCGACCAAATTGGGATCTATTGAAATTGTGTTCGTAGGCAAAGGTTTCATAACTGCTGTATCCTTTGGCAATGCGGAGCGCTTTGATACGCTCGCCAAGAATTTGGAGATCAGAAGTTGATTCCTTTTTAACCGGGGCTTTCTTTTTTACAGCCTTGCTCATAAGGTGAAGGTCATTAAGAGCCCTTTTATTAACAACCCTTAATAAAATACTGCTAATAAGCGTCTTTTTATTAATTTAACTATGATGAAACACCATAACTTTTAATGCAAGATCCGGAATACATATTACAATTGGGTTTGGCAGAATTAACGGCTAGTGATCTTTTTAAGAATACCGCTTTAGCGATGGGATTTGAAAATCTAGGCGAAATGCTGCAGGTAAAAATAATTGAAATGCAAAATTTGGAAGGATTTACATTCCGCTGGTTAGAAGATTATATGCAGGTTCTGGAGAGGTATGGATTACTAGATCGTGTATAGTTTTTACGCAAGAATTTTTTCCAATTTATTTTTCCATTTTTCCCAATCAGGCATTTCTTTTGTTTGCAAATCAATGAACTTTTGGGTATGATCGTAATGTATTAAATGGCAGAGCTCGTGAATAATCACATATTCTATACAAGCTTTTGGTGCTTTAATTAATTCGGGGTTTAAAATGATTTTTCCTTTTGCTGTACAGCTGCCCCAACGTGTTGGCATTTCTCTTAATACAATCGAGCTAGGAGATATTTTATGCTTCTTAAATTTTTCAATTAGTGGTGTAGCTAAAATTTCAAATTTTGATTTTGCATTTTGCAGATACCAGCTTTTTATTAACGGCTCTACTCGCGTTTTATCTTTTGCTTTTACCTCAATATATTTCCCTTTCAGTTTTATTGAATCTTCTTTTGAAATTTCAATTTTTAATCGATACTGTCTTCCAAGGTATAAATGGGTTTCACCTGAAATATATCTACGCTTTGGTGTTTTAGGATGAAATGCTAGGAAGAAACTTTGTTGTTTGATGATCCATGCCGCTTTCTTTTGAACTTTTTCTTTGACCTGTGCTAGGGTAGTACCCATGGGTGCTTTAACTAATACATCCATGTTGGGTGTGACAGTAATTCCAAGTGATTTTCTGCCTGAGAATTCTAATTGAAAATCAATCTTTTTAGATCCAAATTGTATATGGTTCGCCATTATTTGTATTGTTTACTAGCCACATCAATACATTTATTTGCCAATTCATCCATCTCGCCAAACGATAATTCAATTTTATATTTATCGCGGACCTCATCGATTAGATAATCGCCAATATCTATGACCAATTTGCCGGTGATGTTTGATTTGTTTTTCCAATCTATAATAGGAATGCCATTGTCTAATACTGCTTTTTGAATTAATTCAACAATATACATGGCTGTTTCTGTGGCAATAGATGTTCTAACAATTGAATCACTTAATTTTTCAATTAAGGTTTCAACTGTTAGTCCAAAGAAAGCTTTAGCTACATTATTATCTTTTAAGATTTCTGGAATATCTGAATCAGTGTGTGCTAATACATTCTCCATGATCTCTTGTACTTTATGTAAATATTGCGCCTCATTGATTCGTTTAGATTCATATTCTGAAATAGTTTCCTTCAGCATTTGAGAGAATTTTTTATAAAAAGCAGGATCTTCCTCCATTTTCTCTGAAATGTGTTTAGATGTTCTACTGGCAATTTTATCGGCTTTTGCGGCTTTGCCTGTTGTGCTTTCTACCTCTTGCTGGAATTTTTCTTTATCGAAAATGTTTACCAGTTCTGTGATAGTTTCTACTGTTTCTGTAGTGATATGTTTATCAATTAGCTTTTGAATTTGGCCTTCGTATTGTTTGTAGTCGATGGTATCGCTGTATCGTTCAATGACAGCTAAACGTAGTTTTAAGAACATGGTTAGATCTTCTTTATACCGATTTATTATTTTTTCTTCTACTTCTTTATAGAATTGTATTGAGGAGAATGCTAGTTTCAAACCTTTGGCGAATGACGCTAGCTTGTTATAAAAAACTACTCTAATTGATTCATCTTTTAAAAGTAATTGGTATGCTTCAGCATCTCTTTTGTTGGCTACTGATTTAAAAATATCCCATAATTCGGAATGCTTTTGAGGTAGCTTTTTAATTTCATCAATGACATTAACCAAGGTGCCTTCTAAATCATCTGCATCAAAGTCTTTGAAGGTTGAGTACATTTCTAGTGCATCATCAAGATTCTCAATAACCCCATAATAATCTATGATATAGCCAAATTCTTTATCCTCGTTAATACGATTGACCCTGGCGATTGCTTGTAATAGTTTGTGCCCTTGTAAATTCCTTGTTAGGTATAAAACAGTGTTTTTTGATTCATCAAAGCCGGTAAGCAATTTGTCAACTACTATTATGATTTCTGGATCTCTTTGATTTTTAAAACGGTTGATTAAATTCTTTTCATATTTTTTAGCTGTGCCATGTTCATCCATCATTTTTTTCCAAAAACGATTTTCCTTTTCTGATGATTTTTCATAGGCACTTTCTTCACCCTCTCTTTCATCGATAGATGATATAAGTACTTCGCTGGTTACAATACCAATTTCGTCAAGAAACTCTTTGTATCTGATTGCGTTTACTTTTTTATCGCAAACTAGCTGACCTTTAAAAGGTGTTTTGCCTTGCCAGTTATCGCGAAAGTGTAAACTAATGTTCCAGGCAATGGCATAGATTTTTTGTTCAGCACTATTTAATTGATCTGCTCTACTGAATTTCTTTTTAAAATCTGCTTTCTGGTATTCTGTTAATGGTTCTGATACCATGCTGAAAAAAGTATCGAGTGGGCTTTCGTTTACTACTTGCCTGGCTAGTCGTCCTTCGTATAATAGAGGAACTACAGCTTTGTCTTTTACTGCCTGATCAACTGTATAGGTATCAATAATTCCACCAAATTGTTTTGCAGTGCTTTTGTCTTTTTTAAATAGGGGTGTGCCCGTCATTGCAATGAAGCATGCATTGGGAAGTGTCTTTTGCATTTCCACATTAAATGTGCCATGCTGCGTTCTATGGCCTTCATCTACTAGTACAAATATGTCGTGACTTTCTAATGGCTTAGTGATTTTTTTTATTGCGGCTACGAATTTGTTGATAATTGTGGTTACAATCGAATCGCTTTTACTTTCTAGAAGTTCAACTAATCGTTGCCCTGTACTTGCATTTTCAACGAATTTGCCACATTTTCTAAACGTGTCTGTTATCTGGTTGTCAAGATCTGTTCTATCTGTAACTAGTACAATTTTAGGATTGCGTATGGATGGTTCCATGGCAATGGCTTGCGCCAACATTACCATGGTAAGTGATTTTCCGCTTCCCTGTGTATGCCAGATTACGCCACCTCTTCTTTTGCCCCCTTCGATTTGCACGATACGTTGCATTGTTTTCTTAATGGCAAAGAATTGCTGGTACCTGGCAATTTTCTTTTCGCCATTATCGAACATGATGAAATTGTAGATGATATCTAATAAGCGCTTTGGGCGGCATAGTCCATATAAATAAACATCCTGCTCAGTTGGTTGTATTTTTTCAGTTTCTAAAGCATCGAAATAATTTCTAACGTATTTAAATCTGTCTGAAAACAGTTTTTCTTTTTGACTAGGAGAGAGTGGTGTGTTTTTAATTTCTTCTAATTCTGCTTTATAGTTTGCTTCTTCAGTTTGAGTAAGGAATTTTTCTTCCCAGTGGGCCCAAAATTTTTCGGGTGTAGCATTTGTGGCGTAAGAGGCTTGTTGTGTAGCTAAACTTAAGGTGATTTGAGAATATGCGTAAAGCGATCGAATACCATCTTCTTGTTGGTTTCTGAGATGCTGACTGATAGCCTGTTTTAAAGGCTCTTTCATATCAGGACGCTTACATTCTATGATGCAGATTGGAATTCCGTTAATGAATAGGACCAAATCTGGACGATAATGATCTTTACTAGTACTTCTCATGGTGCTGAATTCTTCAGTAACATGGAAGTCGTTATTTTCTATTGTTTTCCAATCGATGTATTGGAGTGTGATACTTTTTTTATCACCATCAATATTTTGTTCAAAAGCTTTTCCCAGGGTAATTAAATTATATGCTGTTTCGCATGCTGCAATATAACCTTCGTTCATGGGTAGTTCTTTGAGAGCACGAATCCCGTTTTCAATATTGGCATCGCTGATATAAGTAGATCTGGTGGAGCTGATTTTTTTATCGGAATTGATTTCCTTTAATTTCTTGCGCAAAACATCCTCAAGAATGGTATTGCTAGTTTTGCCACCCCTTAATCGATCAGCCTCATCAGGAGTGAGGTAGGTATACCCCAAATTTTGCAGCATTTGTAATGCTGGAATTTGGCTTATATGATCTTCTTTGAAGCTTGGGGTATTCATCTTGTTCGTGTTTGTAGGTGTGCTACTAGAAAAATAATATGTTTAAATGATGGCTGTCTCATGTAAACGAAATGGCTATTTTCTTTACATGATAAGGGGCTCATTGCTAAATTTTGCTGATTTTGTGTACATGAGGACTACTTTTTGGTGTTTACATTGGCCAAAAGATCGAATAAGGCAACATTGATATAATAGTTTTCTTTCCAGATCTTCTCACTTTTTAAAATGCCAATTGCCACTAGTTCTTCCAGATATTTTGTGGCTGTGGGACGGCTAACTGCTAAATCCTTCATTACAAAATCGATCTTAGAATAGGGGTGACGGAAGATATTATTCAAGAGATCCTGGCTGTAAAACTTGGTTTCGCTGCGCATCTTGTGCTTATGATTGAGCATCAGGTCTTTAATACCTTGAATTAAACTAATTGTCTGCAGGGATGTTTGTTCTATGCCATCCAATATAAAGAGTATCCATTCTTCCCATGCATTTTCACTTCTTACCTTTTGTAGTAACTGGTAATAGGTTGCTTTATTTTGATTAATGAAACGACTTAAATAGAGGATAGGAATGGAAAGCAAACCTTCGTTTACTAGGTATAGGATATTTATGATTCTTCCTGTACGACCATTGCCATCATAGAAAGGGTGAATACTTTCGAACTGGTGATGGATAATGGCCATTTTAACCAAGGGGTCAAGATCAGATAAGCTATTATCATTCATGAAGACCTCGAGGTTATTCATCAGCTCAATGATTTCATCAGGATGTTGGGGTGGGGTATAGACCAACTCACCAGTTTGTTCGTTTTTTAAAGCGGTGCCAGGAAGTTTACGAAAGCCGGCACTATTTTCTTCGATTGTTGCTTGAATTTCGAGGATATGGTTATTAGAAATGAAGCCCTTTTGTTTTACAATAAAGAAGCCAGCACGTAATGCTTGAGCATAATTATGTACTTCTTTAGAAGCAAGATTTTTAAAATCTTTGGTTAGATAGTCTGATTGATACAATTCGTCGTGAGTGGTAATGATATTCTCAATAGCAGAACTATCTTTTGCTTCCTGTAAAGAAAGAGTGTTGATTAAAATACCGTCATTGGGAATACTAGCCGCCGCACCCTTCATTTCTGCCAAAGCACTACGAGCAGCAGCTGTCTTTTTCATCACAGCTTTAGTTTCTAAATCGAAACTGAGTGGGAGGAGAGGGATTTTGTATGGCATTATAAAAGACTTAATGGGTTATTACTATTATTTAAATGACCTCTTAAATTTTATTTTTCCTTAGACTTTCAGGTAGAAATTTATCTATCTCTATATTAGAAAAAGTAAATTCTTCATTTTGTTTAAGTGCAACAGACGCTAATTCATAAGCCTTATTAATTGTTTTAGGAGCACCTCTGTAGGAGTTGATAAGCTGTTCGTTTAATTCATCTCTTATTTTTTGAAGGTCCTCGATTTCTTTGTTGCCAATTCTAATATCCACAAGCAATGACAGAAGTTTTTCTCTTATTTCTAGAATATTGAGAGCGGCTTGTTTGTGTTTTTCAGCAATTGCTAAAAGATTGAAATCTTTTATATATAATGTCAATCCCAATTGAAGGCTAGAAAATAAGGCTGCAACAAATTTGAAAATAACGCCATCTCCCAACAAAATAGCTAGTATCGTTGTAGTAGTTAAGACAGATAAAATAATTTCAAAACTCTTAAAGCAATCACTCCTGCTTTTGAGCAGGTCTGCGCATTTCTCATGAGTTTTATGAGTATAGATTACTCTTCCATAAATTTCTCTTATTTGAGATTCTAATAAATTTTTATGTTCAATCATGTTTTTATTTTTTTTATACTATTCTGAAATAGGGACATCTATTGTATCACTAGCTACTACAACATCGTTTTTTATGATATAGCATTCAACGTAATGGCTGCCTTTGAAATTTGTATTTTCCCTTCGTTCCAAATCTCCGAAATCATTAATAATTTGACCTCTTATGCAGTCTCTTTTTAATGCTTGTTCACCTCGATTAGTTACTTTCCATTTTACTGTATATGGAATGGGAACATCATTTCTTTCAATATAAAATCTCAAAGATTTGTTAGGCATCAATTTAATCTTCTTAAATAAATATTCACGTAATGATCCCTCCCTGAAACCATTTTGTTTTACCTCGCAATCAATTTTTAAATCATATTTAATATCGACAGGATAATAGTTTTCAATAAATTCTTCTGTATTTGTATAATTCTCGTTAATTGCGTGTGCTTCTTTTTCTTCACTTTCATATTTTGGAAAGTTGTTTCCGAAAATGTCACGCCACTTATTGTGTTTTGTTTTATAAGATTCAGCTGCAATTGCTTCTATTGCTAAATCAAAAGCTTTCTTTGCCTTTCGAATAAATGGCTTTCTTACTTTTACACGTTGTTTGCTTCCGAGAGCGCCATATTCTGTTTGATCTTTTGACTGCTCACTAAGAAATTTAAAAAAATCTCTGCACATTTCATCATAAGAAGCAAAACTCTTTTCGTCATATAAAGTAGTTGATTTAAGGAAATTGTATGCAAGTGTATCTATTAAAAGGCCTCCCATATAAACACCATGTTTGTTTTTCCATGACCTTGCCATTTTACATAGCCTTCTTAAGTTTCTATTCTTATTATCTTCAAATTCAAGCATAGCTTTCATCTCTTTTCTTGGCTTTGTTATTTTCCAAGATCCATCATTATAAGTGTCAGGGTAATGATAGTCCTGTTCTTCAATTTCAAAAACTGGTTGCACGTCAATATGTGAATCCGAAAAATTGACTGTTACAACGCACCTATCAACCTTAATGTCTGATGAGTGATAAGTGTTAGAAATTGCAGATTTAGTATCTTCTAGCAATTTAGATTGGCCTCCTGATTTGTTATATACTTCCCATTTAGATGCTGGCATAATATATAGCATGTCCAAATCAGAAATTCCATTGATTCCTGTATATCTGCCATAGGAGCCAACTTGTAAGCTATTTGCAGTTTTGGAATCAGTGTCTCGGAATTTTTGATTCAAGGCCATTGTAATACGACCATAACGATATGAAATATCATCCGCCTTTTCATCTTTAATTTTGATGCAAGAAAGAAATTTTTCAAAGGTTTGGGATGTATTCATCTATTAATTTGTTTTTTGTAAAACTTACTATCATTGTTTTATATAAACCACTTAGCCATTATCATTATCTTCTTCTGTTCCCGGAGTGTCAATTATCGAATTCCAATATTGGTATTCATTCAGAGACAAAGGAATCAAAACTTGCCCTTTTCCTGCATACTCTTCAAAGTTTTCATTTGCATTAGTAATTGAAGCGGCATCCCAATTTCTAATTGCATCTCTTGATAAAATATCTTGCAAATGAATCAACTCTTTAACCAAAGAGTCAGCCATGATTTCTTCTTTTTGAGACATCTCATTTACAGTAAGTTGAATTTTATTTCCATTTTCGGGGAGTAAATTTTTAGGCTCATCATTTTCACTATCCTCTAGATTACTGTCTTCATTTTCCTCATCAACTTGATCCAAAAAATCATCATCAGAACAAAAATAGAAGCTGAGGCATGCCTTTTCCCAACTTTTTAACTTGCTAATAAACGTAATTGCAATAGTGATGGCTTCTTCTTGCGAATCATCATCTAACTGACCATCTTCAAAAACACTTTCAATAATTTGTTCTGCCAATTGGGTTGGTATAGGGTATTGAACTCCCTTTGTTGAAGTTGCAGTTGTGATTGCTATGCTTCTAAAAAAAGGCAACATTACAATTCTTGCCTGTTCTCTTATAGATCTTGTCAAATCCTCAGTTATATGAATTTGATATTGTTCGTCAATTCTACTGTGATTGTAGCTAAATTCACTCATACTGATAATCTCTTTTTGCCAGTTAATAATTGCTGCATTATCCACTTTTTCTGTTCTCTCAACTTCTCTGATTTGACTTTGAGAAGTTTTATTTCTTTATCTGCCGCTTGAAGAACTTGGGCAATTGCGGTTTGTTCTTTGTATAATGGGACTGAAACTTTTAAAGAAAAAAAATCGGATGGAGTTACATTCAAAAGTCCATGTGCTCTGCCGCCTTCATGTGCAATTTTTGTTAGGCCTTTATCAAGAAGGTTTGCGCCAAAATATTGTTCAAAGAATTCAGGATTAGTTGCATTTTCATCTTTTACACCAAAGCAAATATAAAGTGTAGTAACAACTGCTTTGTCAAAATCATTAAGCCTCTTGGTTGCTCCCCAAGGGTAACCGTTTGAGTAACTTTTATTATAACAAAACTCTCCTTTTTCAACTAAAAAATAGTCATCAGTAATTTCACTTGCGATATTCTTATTAAAAAAGTCAGTTTGACGAACAAAACCACGTTGAGCTGAAATTGTAACTACTGTTGTATTTCCTGCTGTGTTTTTTCTAAGAACTCTGTCAAACAAATCAGAAAGTTTGTTTTCCTTCCACTCTTCAGAAAATCCTTTCAGTCTTTTACTTCCATTAAGCAATTGTTGCATGAGCCATTTTTTTCTGAGCTCATATTGGGTGACTATTTTGTTATTGGAAATGATTAAGCTGTCCATTAGACCAAGGATGCGTGCAATAGTTTTTTGTTCAAATAGGGGAGGGATAGGGAGTTTTACTTTTTCTAAGTCGCATTGTCCAATATTTGAACGAATTGCACCTTGTCCACCTTTAATTATCTGTTCTCTGACAAAATTAGAATGAAAAATATATTTTTTGTAATCATCAATAATCCTTTTATTCTTTGGAGATGCTTTAATAACAAATCCTCCAAAAACTACTATAGGATCATCTAAATAAACTGCTGCTAATCCAATTTCTTCTTTTGTTTCGGAGGTTCTATTAAATAAAACATCTCCTCTTTTTACTGTATAGTCAGAAATCTGTTTGTCAGAAAGTGTGATATTTCCAGTTATTATTTCTGACGTTATATAGTTACGATAAATAACTTCCATTACATTAATAAACTTAACACCTTTTCCATAGCTTTCTTTAGGTGCGTTTATCCCATTTTTCAGATCGAATAGGTCCCCAATATTTATTAACTCCCAATCATTGGGAATTGAAATGTTATCTATTGCTTTGGAATTTTCCTTACTAGACATTTTCTCATTCATTATCTCAATCCGTTTTTCTTAGAGTTTATATCGATATGTTCAAAAATGGCGTTTGTAAGCCTGTTTACAATTTCTGTAATATCATTTTCTGTTAAAGGTTTATGTAGTAATCTCTCAAAAAGCTTTGTTTGGTTACGCTCATTTGCTTCAGCAAATTCATCAACAAAGACCTCGTATTTTATGTTATCAAATTTAATTTCGAATCCATAGTTGCACCCAAATGTTTTTAAACCTCCTTTCACAAAATTTCCATAAAAGGTATTAAAAGTCACTCTTAAGTCGTGTGGTTGAAATCGGTCTATATTCCTTTCAAATTCTGTTTTTAAAGCATTTATGATTTTTTCATAAGGTTCATTTACAAATTGAGAATAACTACTCATGTTTGTAATACTAATATGGTGCTGAGTTCCGTTAAAAAAATGATTGAACTTTTGAATTTTTGGAATGGCTTTTATTAATAGATCTGATAACCAAGTATTTAGAATTTCTGAGAAATAATCTACATTCAATCTGATCTTAACTTCTTCGTTTGAGTCAACACTTTCTAATTCTCTTTCTAACATAGAGATTTTCTTATCTAAATCATCAGGCTCTTGAATCTCTTTTCCGGAAATTGCATCTAAAATTATTTTTTGAGAGCGTAAGATTTTATCTGCCATAAATTCATAAAATAATTCAGTATCTCCACCATAGCATTGGATATCTCCTAGGTATTGATAATAAATTTCTCGCTCGTTTGTTTTTATCCAAATAGGAGGATAACCAAACGATATTAGAATCAAATTTGTTAGTATCCGTGCAGTTCTACCATTACCGTCATAAAATGGATGTATTGAGATATAATCTAAATGAAACTTTAATGCAATGTCAACAGGATGTAATATATTATCTTTCTTAAAATTAATTGAATCTATTGCAGCATTTGTTTGGTTTAAAAGGGTATGCATTGCTTCTTTAACATCAGATGGATCTAAGAAGTCAAAACGTTCATTTCTATAATTTATAATATAGTTTATTTCTTTTTTCCAAATACCAATTTTGCTTTTTATGTTTTCATCATCTTCATACATTATTGCTTTATGTATTTCCAGAATTCTTTCTTCAGATAATCGGTTCTCTGCTTTTCCTAAAGCGATTATTTTAGTAATAACTTGATCATGGCCTTTTATTTCTAAAATATCTTTGATTGGTTTACCTCCAACTGTGATATTTCCAACCATAACACTTCGTGTTTCATCAATGGTTAGAGTATTGCCTTCCATACTATTTGAAAAATAATTCCAGTCTAATCTGAACTTATAATTAATCTTCTTTTTGATTTCAGGAGATAATTCACCATAAGAATCAATTCTTTTCTGAAGTTCATCAATCTGATTTTTCTTTTCTAAATAACTCATATTATTGGATATTTAATTCAATCAAATATTTATTAATCTCAGATTGAACTTGCTTTAATTCAATTTCTAATTTTTCTATCTCAACTTGAACCGCTTTAATATCTACTTCAGCTTCTTCTTCGAAAGTGTCAACATAGCGAGGAATATTCAGGTTAAATTCGTTTTCCTGAATTTCTTCAAAAGTTGCTACATAGCTGAACTTGTCTTCAACAATACCTGCTTTCAATTTCCCTTCATTGAACTTTCTATAGGTTGTTACAATATCATTAATATCTGACTCACGCAGCTTATTTTGATTTTTTGCAGGTTCGAATTTTTTACTCGCATCTATAAATAATACATTAGTATTTGCAATCTTACCTTTATTGAAAATTAATATAGCTGCTGGAATGCCTGTACCAAAGAATAAGTTAGCAGGAAGGCCAATTACAGCTTCCAGGATATTCTCTTCAATAGTTTTCTGCCTGATTTTCCCTTCACTGCTTCCGCGGAATAGTACACCATGGGGGACAACTACACCTACTTTTCCTTTTCCTTCATAAGTGGTTTCAATCATGTGTGAAATAAAAGCCCAGTCGCCCTTGCTCTTTGGTGGAACACCACGCCAGAAACGATGATACTTGTCTGTTTCGGGATCAAAACTATCTGCAGCTTTATTTTCTTCTTTATCGTCAACCTTTCCCCATTTGTCTAGTGAAAATGGAGGATTCGCCACCACTGTGTCGAACTTCATTAAAGCAGAATCACTCTCTTTTAACTTTGGATTGCGAATAGTATCACCCCAACGAATAGTTGCATTATCAAAACCATGTAAAAACATATTCATTACAGCTAAGGCCCAGGTGCTTCCATTGGCTTCTTGTCCGTATAATGAGAAATTATCTGAGCCAACCTCTTCTCCAGCTTTAATTAGCAAAGAAGCAGAACCACAAGTAGGATCGCAAATACGGGAGCCTGGAGCAGATTTTGTTAATTTGGCTATTAGAGTTGATACTTCTTTAGGGGTGAAAAATTCTCCAGCTTTTTTACCAGCGTCGCTCGCAAAATTTTCAATTAAAAACATGTAAGCACCCCCAATGATATCATTACCTTCTAAATGTGAGGGGCGAAGATTGAGAGAGTCTTTATTGAAATCTAATAAAAGGTTTTTAAGTCTTGTGTTTTTGTCTTTTGTATCGCCAAGTACGCTACTATTAAAGTTTATATTTTGGAAAATTCCGGCACCATCTTCACTATATAATTTTGATCTGTTAGCTTCTTCAAGATCCTCTAAGGCAACATCAATTAATTCGCCGATGTTTACTTCATTACGGTGATCGAACAAATATTTGAAGTGGCTATGATCCGGAACAATGAAACGTTCATGCTGCATGGCACGCTTGGCCCGATCCTGATAGCCATTATATTTTTCAAGGTAGGTTTCAAATTTATCATCATGAACATCGCTCAAATACTTGATGAAAAGCATGGTTAATACATAGTCTTTATAAATGCTAGGGTCGATACTACCTCTGAAAGTGTCGCAGGCTTTCCAAACTGCATCGTTAATGTCTTTTTGCGTAATCTTGGTCATTATTATAAATTTATTGCATTTATTATTTGTTGCTGAATTTGTTTTTCACGAAGCTGTTCAATCTGTTGGGTAAGCACTTTTTCTTGGTCTCTTAGTTTAGATATATGTAAAATGTTCTTTTGAATTTGAATCGGGGGAATGGCAATTTCCAGATCTTCCAATACCGTTTTAGATATTGAAACGATAGAAGTGCCCATGGCTTGATCTTTCAGGAGGTTAAGCGTTTTGGGTTGGTTTAAGGACCAGGCTAAGAAATCTGGTAAAACCTTATGGTTGAATTTTTCATAGATTCTGATTACAAAAAACGATGTAGAGGCAACAGCAGGCAAATCGTTTAATTGAAAGCAGAATGCAAAATTTTTGGTGCCTTTAGCTGCAAAAAGCACATCGCCATGTTTTAGGAGATGCTTTTCAATGAGTTTGTCGGACTTTAAATCTGGATGTAAAACTGTGTTCAGATTGCCAAATTCATCAAAATGCTTTGATTGTAGGTAAATTGTATCGCCATCAGAAACGGGCTTTGTAAATAAGCCAGTTTGTATGGATCCGATATTTTTTAGTACTTTTTTCAAATTTATTACTTTGTAGTGACTCTACAAATATAGTATTAGATTCGAATTGGTCAAATTTATTTTTAAGTAGGAGTTCTACAATTATTGATAAAGGCTGCAGTTAATTAGCTTTTTGCTAAAATTATTTTAGTGTTTATTGTAAATTTTCAAAAAGTGTATTAAATTAACTTAGTATTTGTAATAGAATGGTTCACTTACCCGTGTAAAGTGGCTTCAAGCAGATCATTTTCCCACAAATTGGTTAGTTTGAATGTAGAAGCTTAAACGTTGTAACCCTCTTAATTGAGAATTGAAAAAGATATCCCCCCGGTTCTTTTTCCAAAGACAATCCCCTTTTGTCGTATCCTAATTCCGAAAAACTGTACTCTTGAAATACGAGTTAGATAAATTGGACCAATTTATAGAGGCCAATTTAAGCATCGAAAAGCTGTTTGGGTGGAGTAATGATGAAGCTGATTTATTGGCCAACTTGTTATTTATAAAAGAAGAGAAGGAGCGGATCCGTCATGCAATGATGATAGAGGTTGGTGATATTGAGGATGATAGAATTGCGCAGAAATATGTTCGAACCCACCAAATTCGTTTAGTATACCTAGCAAATAAGGTGATAGCTTATAAAGAAGTTGCTATGCCAAAGGTTGGCGGTTTCCTGGCAAAACCTTATTCAAACCTTTGCGACGAAGTAGAAAGTAGTTTAGAGTTTTTGCTAGGATTTATTGAAAAGTTTTTTAATCAATATTTTGATAAAGATGCTGCTATTACTGAGTGTCACTTACGTCTTATAGATTCTGAATTAACTGAAACTCTGATTAGATTCAATGAATTATCCTACAATGAGGAAAATCAACCACTTTGTATTTTGGTTGGAACCATTTTAAAGAATCGTTTAGCTGAAAGGCTGGATCCATTGACTTATAGGCAAGCATTTTATTTTAGAGAGTTGATCAATTTGGTGCTAAGGATACCAGATAATTTGCAAAAAGAATTGGTCTATCTCAATTTTAATGATCCTGCATTTTATAAATATTGTACCAATAAAATTGCGTTCGAATTGCAGGAGAAGGGTGGTGCGCAGGAAAAGATATCTTATATGCAGTTTTGTTTAAAGGAATTAAAGCAGCTACAAACTAGAACTAATTTTATTTATCGGTTGGATTGTATGAATATTAACCAATGGTTGACCGATTGGCTAATTGAAGAAATTGCTTTTCATGAAAAGACAAACCAGCCGGTTATTTCAATGCCGCCTGCTGCTATTTCCAGATCAATTGAGTTGGATAAACTTGAATTGAATTTAAGTGTTGGTCAGTTGGGACTTTTAGCGAGTCTCTTTATTGAAAACTGTATGCCAAACCATCCGGCCCACAAAAAAATTGCAACTGCAATTGCCAAAAATTTCATGACTAAAAAGGCTGGTAAAGGAGAAGATATTAGTTGGGAGAGCTTATTGGGGAAATTTTATAAGCACGATAAGGTGTCGAAAGATATTGTGGTTGAGATTTTGATGAGGATGGTGAAGAGGGTGAGGGATTGATTTCAAATTAAATACTACAATTAAAAATATAGCTTTTTATATTAATTGCTTTTGATTTTGCTCTTGATATCTATGATATATTTGGAATAAATAGTTTAAAATAGTTTAATTAATCCAATATTAAATTTAGAAAATGACTTCAAGTAATTCAGAAATAGAAATAAATAATATTAGTCCGAATGAAATTGTTGGTGGCGTAGGAAAAGTGCTTACTATTGAAGGTATTGGGTTCAACAACATCCAAGGTGATAGTTATATTTCTTTTAAGCAAGAATCTGGAGAATATATGGATGAAATTGAGAGTAAAAAGATAAAATATATTTTTTGGTCTAATAATTCAATAAAAATAGAAATGCCATGTGCATATTCTGGAGAGGTTAAAATATGTGTAAATGGACTTGAATTCTTTTCAGAAAAAAAGATATATGTAAAAGCAAATTTAGGATATACAAACCTAAACCCACTTCAATATTGTCATTTGATTAATCAAAATGGTAAAGGTGGTTATACTTGGAGTATTCATACTTCATTATGGAATATTCCTGAAGCAAGGATTGCAATTGAAGAAGTAATTCAGGAATTTAGAGAAGATACAGGTGTTAATTTCATACTGGAGGAAAATCCTACAGATGCTGAAATTGATTTAAATAATAATATCAATTTAATTACATTGGATCCGACCTTAAATTGTCCAGGACATTTTTTCAATAAATATTGGGATTTCCCTATGGATCTTTACAATTTCAGGTATACTCAAACAATGATAATTCACTTCTCAGACAAAGAGCAATGGTATTTTGGCAAAGGCAAAATACCAGAAGGAAAATCTAAATTCCGATATGTATTACTACATGAACTTTGTCATTCAGTAGGTTTGGGTCATGTAAATGAAGAAGGACAAACAATGTTTCATACTGTTACAATGTTACCTTCAAATAATTGGTCTTATAGGGATAGAATTACAGAAGAAGAAAAAATAGCAATTTTACATTTTATTAATAATTCTCAGAATTTTACATTTAGCCCTAATGGTATTTTGCCATTAAAAAAAATTGATGAAATTGTATAATTAAGAAATTTATTTAAATGTGGATGAGATGTTTTTTTATAATCCACAACAACGTTTATACTTTTTACCTGACCCACAAGGGCAATTTGCATTTCTGGCTACAGATTTGTTTCCAATTGAATTTTTTTGAGTAGGAAAATCACTATTGGATATAAATTGTTTTACCATTTTATTTTGATCAAAAAAATTAAAACCTTTATTTTCATCTTCAAATAATGTTGCTTCCTCTTCTGTCCAATTCTCACAATTTAGTAATATAAAATCTTCTGAATTTTTATGGCTAAATTTAGGAGCGTCAATTCCTATTCCTATAATTTTATTCAACTGTGGAAATCTGTTTTTTGCAACTCCACAAGCTATTTCTAAAAGCCTTTGTTTTCTTGGACGATATTCATTTTCATAGTCAACTATATTTGGATGTTTAATTTGTAAAAAGACATAGGCAACACCTTCATAAAATGATGGCATATATGATAAATTGCGAACAAGTCCTGGAATGTCCTCTGGGAATTTTTTTATTGCGTCTATCATGACCCCTGATAAAGTGCGCCTCGAAAATCTAGGCTCTTTGGCCATTTCATGGATTGCACTTTGAGCATTGAATATATTCCCGTTCCCCCTTAATGTGTCTTCTAATGCATTTTTGCAAGTAACCTGTAACAACCTATCCCAAAAATAGGATTTTTCATTTGCCTCTTTCCTCAATTTATAGGCCTTGGATTTACTGAAATTCTGCCATTCTCCTTCACCAATAAATATTGCATTCGCTGATTTATCTTTTGTTCCAATACAATATCTATTAGTTAAGTCATCATAATTTAAAAAATAATGCGCCAATAAATCTTCTTCACCACAATAATAAATGCAATCATACTTTTTGATGGCTTCTTCTTTTGCTTTAATAAATTCAGTAAAGTCAAAAACGGTATCAAGTTCTCCTAGTATGATTTTTAAATTATGGCTATCGAAAATATGTACAGGGTCGTTTTTTTCTAAATGAACCATAAACGGAAATGAATTCTGTGTAGCTTTTGAACCTGTATACCCAATTGCGAGGCTACCATAAATATTGTTACTCGAAAAGTTTTTACAAGCTTGTTCAGCTCCATGAGCAACAATGATTTTGTGAACAATTACATTACTAGGTATTGGAATTGGAAATCTGACCTCTCTTTTTTGATCTAGATATATTTTATCTGGAAAAGATGAAATATATCTTTTAGCCCCCTCAGCAGTTATGATTTGTTTTTGGATTACTTCTTTTTCCCAGCGTGACCATTGAAGTAAGATATCTATATCTGTATTTTCAAATTTTTTACTTTCTCGATCAAAAAACAGGAAAACATGATTTTCGAAAATAGCCAAGACGTCACAAAGTTCTTTACCATCAGATTTATATAAATTGGGATAAGCCCACACTTTGAGAAAAGTGTTTTCGCAAAGCTCTCCTAGTAACTTCTCAGTAAATGTTACACCTGATGATTTTTTAATTGCCATTATAATCTAATATATATCATAATTCAATTATTTAATTGTATAATTTAAACAAGGGGTAATCATTTGTGGAAAAATCAAAAAGCTATTCACTATATAGATGATGTAAAAGAATCTACCTCTGTTTTTACATGAATGCTGCTTTACTTGATTACTTTTTAAATAAATTGAAATTATTTTAAAATTTCTGGGATATAATTATGATCCAGTTTTTTCAGAGCTTGCTTTAAATGTTGCTCCTAGTAGCTTTTGCTTTAGTAAACTCATATCATCACTAACTTTCTGGGCTACTATTTTGGCATAAATCTGAGTAGTTCGAATTGAATTATGGCCTAATAAAGCACTTACTGTTTCAATAGGAACTCCATTGCTGAGTGTAACTGTTGTTGCAAATGTGTGCCTGGCTGTATGAGTTGTTAGATTTTTATCAATTTGGCAAATCGCTGCTACCTCTTTTAAATAAGCATTGAATTTTTGGTTGCTATTAATTGGGAACACTTTATTATATCTGACACAGTAGGGATGATCTTTATATCTTTCTATAATTTCTTCCACTATAGGGAAAATGGGAACATTCTCTTTGCACTCCGTTTTTACCCGGTTCTTCATAAACCAGCGCTGGCCATCGATCATGATATGAATATGATCTTTTGAGAGAATAGAAGCATCCTTATAGGCATATCCTGTAAAGCACATGGCCACATAAGTATCTCGAACCTCCTCTAAACGCTTGAGAGGCATATCCTTTGTAATTAATCGATCCAATTCATCCTTCATCAGCCTTTCCCGATCTGGAGAATGATATGAGCATCTAAATTCCTGGATTGGATTTTTATTGAGCCAATCTTTCTGAACACACATCCAAAGGATCTTCTTGGTATTCCTGATATGTTTCATAGCACTGTTATTCTGCAGCTTTTCGGTAATGGTGAGGAAGTGCTCAAAATCTTCAGCGAAAGAATGCTTGATATTGGGTAGCGGAATATCAGAAAGATTGAATTCGACTTTTAGGAATGCTACTATTTTATCTAATGTTGTTTTGAATTTTTCCAAAGATGCAGGTGCCCTGTTTCCGGCTTTTACTTTTTGTTCAAATTGCTCATTATGGTATTTAAATGCCTGGACTAATGTTTTTTGTTCTTGTACTTTCCCCAAATAAGAGTTTTTAATCATTTCCGGCGTAACAATATTATGTAAAGCTGTCATTTTATTATAGTGCAAATGCAATTGCCCTTTTACAACATCTAGTTGGTTATTGATCATTTTGGATTCTTCCGATTTTCCTTTTATTGATCCACTGTCTGTATTAAACTGAGATGGCAAAACTTTAATGCCCAATGAAAATTGGGCTCTTACTCCATTAATAGTAAGACGTATACAAACTGGGACCTTGCCTGAACCATCCTTTCGTTGTTTCCGTAACCATAATAAAATGGAGAGATCTTGATTTACTTTCATGCTAGTGGATTTTTGGGTAACCGAAAATTGGGTTTTGCCTAGCTGAATCTGTAATGGCGAATTTGATGAAAGTCTTTACGGCAAAAGGTTTCCTAGCTATTCGGTTACCATAAAGAAAATACTTAGTTTGGTAACCTAAAAGGATACCTTTTAGATTGATAATATATGATATGGAATTGTACTCGGTAGGGGATTTAAGCCACGATTTACACCTAAAATAATGCAAAAAGCCACTCAAATGAGTGGCTTTTGCGGACCGGACGGGACTCGAACCCGCGACCTCCGCCGTGACAGGGCGGCATTCTAACCAACTGAACTACCGATCCGTTTCCTTAAAATGTCCCTTAGGGGGTTATTTTTCGGATGGCAAAGATAAGGGGAAACAGGTTTTACAAACAAATCTTTTCAAAAAAAAATTCAAACCTTATTTTTACCACCTGAAAGCAACATTATGCCTCAATACCCAAATAGACAATTTCTTGATTTTGAAAAACCTATCAAGGAATTATACGAGCAAATTGAAGACACCAAGAAATTGGCTGAGAAGAATACCAAGATAGATTATAGTGCTACTATTGAGCAGCTAGAAGCGTCTATTATTGAAAAGCGCAAGGAGATTACGGCTTCTTTAACTGCATGGCAGCGCGTTCAATTGAGTAGGCATCCAGACAGGCCCTATACCATGAAATATATCCAGAACATGACCACCAATTTTGTGGAATTGCATGGAGACAGAAATGTAAAGGATGATAAAGCCATGATTGGAGGCTTTGCAGACTTAAATGGCCAAACGGTGATGATTATTGGCCAACAGAAAGGAAGCAATACCAAAATGCGTCAGTTACGCAATTTTGGCATGGCCAACCCAGAAGGATATAGAAAGGCTTTGCGTTTGATGCGTTTAGCCGAAAAATTCAATAAGCCAGTTATTTGTTTGATTGATACACCAGGCGCATTTCCGGGCTTAGAAGCAGAAGAACGAGGCCAAGGAGAAGCTATTGCTAGGAATATCTATGAAATGATCCGATTAAAAGTGCCCATTGTTATTGTAATTATAGGTGAAGGTGCCAGTGGTGGAGCATTGGGAATTGGCGTGGGAGACAAGACCCTGATGATGGAGAATACCTGGTATACGGTGATCTCTCCTGAAAGCTGTAGCTCTATTTTATGGCGTAGCTGGGATAAAAAAGAAACTGCTGCTGAGCAGTTAAAGCTTACACCAACCGATATGAAGGGTTTTGGATTGGTAGATGAAATTGTACATGAGCCAGATGGGGGAGCCCATTGGGATTATGCAGCAGCTGCCGAAATTCTGAAAACCTATATCATTAGGGCATTAGAAGAGGTAAAACACAAAGACCCTTTACAAAGGGTGAATGATAGAATTGACAAATATGGTCAAATGGGTTTCTGGGAAGACATACCAGCAACCGAAACACAAAGCATTGAACAATAAAGCAACTACAAATAAACCTATCGCATGTCTTTAAAGAATATTTTACGTGGTACCGGAGTAGCAGTGATCACTCCCTTCAAATCAAATTTTGAGATTGATTTTGATGCATTGGGAAAAGTGATTGACCATTTGATTGAAGAAAAAGTAGAATACTTAGTAACACTAGGAACAACCGGAGAAACACCAGTTTTAGACAAGCAAGAAAAATTGGATATTGTTCAATTTACTTTTGATAGGGTAGCAGACCGTGTTCCAGTAGTGGTAGGAATTGGGGGGAATAATACCCATGAACTCATACAAGACTTGCAAAAGTTTCCTTTAGAAAAGGCGGCTGCCGTTCTTAGTGCATCGCCCTATTATAACAAGCCCTCTCAAGAAGGCTTGTATTATCATTATAAAGCTATTGCAGAAGCTTCTCCCAAACCAGTAATCTTGTACAATGTGCCAGGAAGAACGGGCCGTAATATGTCTGCTGCAACCACATTAAAGCTGGCTCATGAAGTTGCCAATATTGGTGGCATTAAAGAAGCCGGTGGCGATATGGCTCAGTGTATGACCATTCTCAGAGACAAACCAGCAGATTTTCTGGTAGTGAGTGGAGACGATGCATTGGCCTTACCTCAATTGGCTTGCGGTATGGATGGTGTGATCAGTGTAGCTGCAAATGCTTTTCCTCATGCATTTTCAGATATGGTGAGGAATTGCTTGATTGGTGATTTTGCATCGGCCAAAACCATCAATGACCAATTGATGGATGCATATGATATCATGTTCACAGAAAACAATCCTGCTGGAGTAAAAGCCTTTATGTTTGAACAGGGATTAATTGGCAATCATTTACGTTTGCCCGTTGTTCCATTAAGCCATGGGGTACATGAAAAAGTAAAAGCCTACTTAGGCAAATAGCTTCATCAATTTCTAATTAATCAAGACGTTTATTGTTGATTCAAATATTGGTTCAAAACAGCTGAGAATTGTTTGGGAGATTCTTCCATGGGAACATGTCCCACTGATTTAAAGATGACTAATTGACTATTTGGAATGGCTTTTTGAAACCGGTAAGCATGGTCAACTGGAATGAGTTGATCCCCTTCACCCCAAATGATTAGTGTAGGGGTTTTGATGCCCTCAATTTTGTCTGATTCATTTTGGAAACCTGCGTGCATTCTATCAATTAAAGCAGCCCTATTGCCTTCTCTAAGGGTCATTTTAAAATAAATATCTACCAGTGAATCACTGATTCTAGAATCGTCTACATACACATCTTCCAAACTCTTTTTTACCAAAAATCTAGGCGTAACAAATTTGACAACCTGGTTCAACACTGGTGTTTGGGCAATTTTAAATCCAATGGCCCCTTTTGATTGGGTTAGACTAGAAAATCCGCTAGCATCTACCAAAACTAAGTTGGCAACCTTTTGAGGATAAGCTAGTGCATAGTGCCATGCAATTCCGCCACCCAATGAATTGCCAATTACAATGCATTTTTTTACTTGAAGTTTTTGGAGAAAACTGTCTACAAACTTTGTATAAAAATCAAAACTATAATCCTTTGTTGGATTGGGGCCAGTTAATCCAAAAGCCGGAAGATCCATCCTAATAATGCGATGCTTGTCTTTTATATGGTCTACCACACTATCCCAAGTTAAAAGAGAGGAAGAAGTACCATGTATCAAAACAATGGGAATACTATCTTGCTTATTTCCTTCATCTCTATAGTGTACATTCATTCCCATTAAGGGTAGAAATTGAGAAGCGTGATTGGCATAGAGTAATTTCAAATTTTCTACAGGAATATCTTTTCTATAGAAAACCAAGCCAATGACAAATAACATGCATAGAAAAAGGGCAAAAATAGCCAGCAGAATTTTTCCGAATTTTTTCATGAATAGGTATTGGATCTATAAACGCTCAACTTCAAGTTACAACAAAAGTCCTTTCAGAAATAGCAAAGCCACACTGAAATAAATAATCAAACCTGTTACGTCTACCAAGGTAGCCACAAATGGTGCAGATGATACCGCAGGGTCAGCTCCCAGTTTTTTTAAGGCAATTGGCAGCATGGATCCTGTAAGGGTACCCCAGAGTACCACACCCATTAAACTAATGCCTACTGTGGCACCAATTTGAAACCAATGGTCACCATATATATGTGGGGCTACACTATGCCAAACGGCTACTCTAATAAAACCAATGATACCAAGAACAGATCCCAAGAGCAGTCCACTCATTAATTCCCTTCTTAAAACCCGCCACCAATCAGACAAATAGACATCGCCAACGGCCATTGCTTGGATAATCAAGGTGGATGCCTGAGAGCCACTATTACCACCAGAAGAAATAATCAAGGGCACAAATAGGGCTAGAACCACGGCTTTGGCAATCTCGTCTTCAAAATAGCCCATGGCCGTAGCGGTTAACATTTCTCCCAAAAACAAGACTACCAACCAGCCAATTCTTTTTCTAAAGAGTTTTAATAGTGGTATATCCAAATAGGGCTCATTCAACGCTTCCGTACCCCCAATTTTTTGCATATCCTCACTGAACTCTTCATTGGCCACCCATAACATATCATCAATGGTCACAATCCCCAATAGAATATTGTTATCGTCCACCACGGGCAAAGCCACGCGGTTATTCATTTTAAAAATTTGGTTGGCGTGTTCTTGGTCATCATTGACCAATAAAGAAACTACTCGGCCATCAAGAATATCAGAGATTAATTTGTCTGGGGTTGCTAAGATGACATCCCTGATTCTAATATCGTCTAATAATTCGCCTTGTTCGTTGATAATATAAATTACATCAATGGTCTCCGAGCTTTTACCATATTTTCTAATGGTTCTAAACACGTCTGCAACTGTGTTATGAGCATACACGTAAACATAGTCTGGGGTCATTAACCTACCCACACTGTCTTCCGGATAACCCAATAAAGAAAGGGTAATCTTTCTCTCTTCAGGGTCTAATAATTTAATCAGGTCCCGAATCACCGCTTTTGGTAGTTCTTCTAAAAAGTCTGTACGGTCATCCGCGGGGAGTTCATTTAATAGCTCAGCAGTCTTGGCCGCAGGAAGCTCCTTTACAATATCTTTTTGTTGGGCTATGTCTAAGATCTTAAACACCGATGCCGCCCTGTTAATGGCCATATTGGCCACAATTTGGGATTCGTATTCAGGATAATCATTGATCAGGCCTGCCACATCACTGATATTCTGATCATTCAGGAATTCCTGAATGGCCAGTTTATCTTCTGTAGCAATTAATTGCTCAAAGACTTCCCTTATACCTGGTTGTTCCATTTCTAAAGACATGGCTGCAATTTAGCCAATAGAGTTTAGGAGAGAAAAAATAATGCCGGCTCAATTACGCAGTTCGGCTTAATTTCCGCTTATGATTTTACCTATACTGGCCATAGCACCCTCCAAAGAAAGGGGTAGGGGCGTATTTGCCACCGAAGCCATTGAAGCCCAAACCATTCTAGAAATCTCTCCCGTACTGGTATTTTCTATGGCAGATAGAAAGAAAGTAGAAGAGACCATGCTCTATAATTATATTTTTGAATGGGGAGAAGGACATGAACTTGGAGCACTGGGTATGGGTTATATTTCTATTTATAACCATTCCTATCAGCCCAATTGCAGCTATCAGATGGATTTTGACAATGAATTAATGACCATCACGGCCATTCATGATATAGCAGCCGGAGAGGAACTCTTCATCAATTACAATGCAGACCCAGAAGACCAATCACCCATTTGGTTTGAAGCGGAATAATGGTTTATTTCCAATAATCGTATCCCATTAATTTGGCCAATTCCAGTCTTGACAAACATAATTGGTATTGATATTGCAAACGGCTCAACTCTGCTCTTTGTACATTGGTACTGGCATTGGTTAGTTCCAAATTGGTACCCACGCCATTTTTAAAACGAATGGCGGCTAGTTGTTGCGCATATTTGGTTTGGTCAATTTGAGACTGGGTATTGGCAATTCTTTCTAGATTGGTTTGAATATCAGTTAAGGCTTGCGCGATGTCTTTTTTATAACCAGCATTCAAAGATTGCAAGGCCAGTTCCTGTTGCTGCACCATTCTTTCTTGCAACTTGATCTGTTGTTTGGTTCTTCCACCGGTATAGATGGGAACGTTTAGACTAACACCAGCAACACCATTGAGTTGAAAATTGTAGATGTCTGGTAGATAGCCATTTTTAAAACCAACACCACCGTTTAGGTTAATAGAGGGTTTGTCTTGAAGTTTACTGATAGCAATATCACCGGCTGCTTGGTTAATTCTGTCTTTTGCCAATTTAAAATCTAGATTATTTCCAACAGATGCGTCTAGTGCGGCAGCTGCATTGGCTACTTGCACTGTAAAGTCAAATTGATTTCCATTGGTAGCATTTGCTCCTGTGGTATAGTTTAATAGGTTGATTTGTTTTTGTAAACCATTCAGCAAATCGGCCTTTCTGTTGATTTCATTATCAATGCTTGCTTGAATATTGAGTAAGTCTATCTTGAGGGCTTCACCGTCCTTGATTTTAGACTGTACTACTTTTTTGTTCTCTTCTAAAAATTGCAACACAGAATCCTGAATGCTAATGGCTTTGTGTAAATAGACCAGGTTATAATAGATGGTGGCTATTTGGTTGGCCAATTGAGACTTCACCAATTCCATATTGTCTTTGGCCAACTGTAAATCGGTTTTTGCTTTTTCAATATTGGCTTTTAACCTGCCAAAATCAACCAACATATAATTGGCATTTACCGTAGCATTGTAGTTATGGTTAGGAAAGAATTTTACTTCCTGACTTCCCCCATTTATGGGAAGGGTTGCTTTGGAAACAGGGGCTAAATAACTATAACCAGCACTAGCTCCAACAAAGGGATTGGCACCCAAACGGCTTAGTTCCATCTTGTCTTCTGCAGTAACTATTAAGTTCTCCGCTTCTTTTAGTTTTGGAAAATAACCAAAGGATTGGTTAATGAGTTGTTTGAGTTCGGCGTTTACCTGAACCTGTGCTTTAGTTTCCAGTTGGAATGCTAAAAGCAGGAATAAGGAGGTTAGAATTTTATGCATGAATCTTGTTTTAATAAGTTGATGATTTTGAAATCAATGTGCTTCTGATGCGGCTTTCATGGCGGCGGCCAATTCTTCTGGTGTCTTCTTTTTTACTCGTAAGAAAAAGATCAAGGGAAGAACTATTAAGAAGAAAATCCCAATAAGTCTAAACGTGTCTAAATAAGCTAAAAAATAAGACTGTCTTTCTACTGAAGCATTCATAATGGTCAATGCTTTGGTATTGGCTATGGCAGCAATATCGCCGGAACGGCTCATAATATTATTAGCCATTGCACCTGCTTGTTCTGCTCCATTTTGCATATTGCTTACAAGGTCAGATCTGTGTTGGGCATATTGTCTAGCCACATAATTATTGGCAACTGCAATACCAAATGCGCCACCCAATTGTCGGATCATATTATTAAGCCCTATTCCCGTGGCGTAGTCCTTGGGATGCAAGCCCGCCACGGCTTGGTTAATCAAGGGTAATTGACTCATAGCAATTCCCAGTGCTCTAATTACAAACAACCAGAACAGGTCTCCTTTTCCAATGTCTAAACTAACCCTTGAGTTTAAAAAAGCATAGACGGTGAACATGATAAAACCAATAGCAATAAATGGCAATGGTGGAACTCCCTTGCTCAACATAATTCCCATGATGGGCATGGCAATCACACCAAAAAGGGTAGGAGCTAATAATGCTAGACCTGTTTCATAGGGTGTAAAACCCAAAACACGTTGCGCCAAAACCGGGTATACAAATACAGAAGTAAATAATCCAAAACCAGCTACAAAAGTGAAAATGGTAGTGACCCCTAAATTCCTATTCCCAAGTAATCGAATATTAACAGCGGGCTGTTTTACTTTTAGTTCTTGCCAAACAAATAAACCAAGACTTAATGCCGAAACCAAGGAACAAATTCTAATGGCTTCACTATTAAACCAGTCTTCACTTTCACCCCTTTCTAATACAAATTGCAAACAACTAATTCCGGCCATCAGCAGACCAATTCCCACATAGTCAATATTAATTTTGTCTTTATTTTTTCCTTCTCCCTCTTTTTGTTCAATGAAAATAAAAGAAAGGGTAGTAGCAATAATACCAATAGGAATATTCACCAAGAAAATCAGTGGCCAGCTAAAATGTTCCATCAAATAGCCACCTAGTGTGGGTCCTAGGGTAGGGCCCAATACAATACCCATTCCAAATAGTCCTGCTGCTTTACCTCTGTCTTTGGGTTCAAATGCGTCAAACAAAATAGACTGAGAAGTGGATAATAATGCACCACCTCCAATCCCTTGAATAAAACGCCAGATGACCAATTCTAATAAACCATTTGATTGGCCACACATATAAGAAGCCAGCGTAAAGAGAATCATTGAGACTATATAGTAATTCTTTCTACCAAAATAGTCAGCCAAGAAACCCGTGAGAGGAATAATAATAACATTGGCAATGGCATAGGATGTAATGACCCAGCTTACGTCTTCAATGTTCACGCCCAAGCTACCGCTCATGTCAGTTAAAGCCACGTTGACAATAGAGGTATCTACCAATTCCATTACCGCTGCGGCAATAGTTGTGATTACAATAATGGCTTGTGCAAATCCTTTTGGAGCTGCCATAGAAAAATTATTTAGTAGGGGCTACAATGGATACACTCAATCCCGCACGCAAAAGTTCACGGTGTTTGTTCAAGTCATCAATCCAAATTTTAACGGGAACGCGTTGTGTTACTTTAACAAAATTGCCGCTGCTATTATCTGGAGGAAGTAGTGCAAATTTTGCACCTGTTGCTTCGCTCAAAGAAGCCACTGTTCCAGTTAGGTCAAGATCAGGATAAGCATCCATTTTTAAAGCAACTTTTTTACCTGGAGTCAATGCGTACAATTGGTTCTCTTTAAAATTGCCCACTACCCAATAAGTACTGTCATTCACAATAGAAAACATGGGAGTACCTGCTTGAACAAATTGACCCGTACTAATAGTTTTCTTGCCAATTTTACCACCCTGTGGTGCATAGATTTTGGTATAGGAGATTTTCAATTGTTGTTGGTTAATCCTAGATTGTTTTACGGCCATAATGGCTTCTGCTTTTTTTACATTGGATTCCAAAACTGCAATTCTACTTTGTGCGGCTGATAGGTCATTATTGCTATTGTCTAATATTTTTCCAGCATTTTCTACAGCAAACTTGCTATCGTCTAACTGTTTACGGGTAATGGCTTCACTGTTGTATAAGTTCTGATCCCTTTGTAGGTCATCCTGGGCTTTTTTCTTTCTCAATTCACTGAGGTCAATATTGCCTTTATTTACTTTTAATGAGACAATAGCATTATTTAAAGCAGCTTTTGCATTCACAATATCAGTTTCAGCCTGGGCAAAATCTGCCTGCATTTCCTGTAATTGTTGTTGCAATTCTGCATCATCCAATTCAACCAATAAGTCTCCAGCTTTAACACTGTCATAGTCCTTTACCGCTATGGATTTTACATAACCAGCAACACGTGGTAATACAGGTGTAATCTGTGTTTCAATCTGAGCGTTGTCCGTAGTTTCATGTGTTAATACAAAATGTATTTTCTGATATCCAAAATAGCCAGCCACCAGTAAAATCAAGCCAACAATGATGAATTTTACGGGGCTTTTTTGCTTTTTTGTGTTTGTTTGTTCCATGGGTATTGTTTTAAATGTCTTTTTCTATAAGTAATTGCGCGTGAATCATTTGTTTCAAATGCTGTATCAGTCTTTTCTTGAATTGGGGGTCTTGATAAGGATTGTTGTCAGAAGCTTTGTTCATGAGCATATTGCACAAGGTTCTAGATTGCATAACTTGGTTGATGGTTCCAATGATGGAGGAAAAAACCAAGGGCGGGTCTACTTTTCTAAATTGTTTTTTGCGAATCCCTTTTTCAATAATGGCTACTACATTTTGGGTATTCTTTGCAAAAAGACTAATCACATTTTGGTGAAGTGCTTCTCTTTGAGAAACCAACAGTTCCTGTTGCAAAACACGGTGGAATTCAGGTTGTGACAAGAATCTGGCAACATAGTCTTCTATAATTTGGTCCAGTTTCTCTATTTCTGTAAGAGATTGATCAGCCTCTACAGCTTCAATTCTGTTTCGCATATAGCTGGCTTTATGCTCCAGCATGGTTTCAAACAATTTCTCTTTGCTGCCAAAATAATAGTTGATCATGGCAATATTTACATCGGCCCGTTGGGCCAATTGGCGTATAGAAGTTCCTTCAAAGCCATTGGTGGAGAATAATTCCACCGCCACTTCCATAATATGTTCTCTTTTGTCGTTGCTCATGGTACTTGAAAGCAGCAAATATGAGAAAATTATAGAATTTAAACAAACGTTTAATTAACTTTTAATCCACAAATAGGAAACTAACCAGATTTTAAAGGTTTTCATTATGTTTGATACCATCATCTGATAGACCCATTCAACAACTAACCATGCGCCATTTTTTTCTAGCCCAATTGTTTCTTATTTGCTTAGCTCATACTATTAATGCTCAGGATGTTCAAACCATTCCAGCATTTACTGGGTATGCTGTACCGGCAGAGTCTTGGAGTAGTAAACTGTTTGATCCTCAAAAAGGTGTGAGTAATTGGACCAATCTGCAGCAACAATTGGAATACCATTTCTATCTAAGAAAAACGGGCTCTCTTGAGCTTTCCATGCAAGTAAGGAATCCAGAAGCTGTGTCTCAATTGCAAGTTTTATTTGACAAACAGGCTTTCATTGTAAATGTTCCTAAATCAGACAAATTTGTTTTGGTTAAGCTTGGTAAAGTAACCGTTATGGATACAGGCTTTCATGTAATCAACATTAAAGGCCTGCGTAAATCAGGTAAATCCATTGCTGAGATTGCTAGTCTTGTTTGTAAAGGTCCTGCAACAGTGGGCATGCATTTTAATCAAAAGGAACGCAGAAATGCGGCATCTGTTCATTTGAGATATCCCATTTCTGATACCACTAGGGTTATAGCTTTTTACAATGAACTAACTGTTCCAGCTGGTGCAGATCAAGTGCATAGTTATTATATGGCAAATGGATTTGCAAGGGGCTATTTTGGTATTCAAGTCAACAGCGAAAAGGAACGTAGGATTATTTTTTCCATTTGGGATGCAGGTAATGAAGCCGTAGACAGGGGAAGAGTGGCAGATAGTAACCGAGTGCAATTATTAGCCAAAGGCGATGGGGTAGTTGCCAATGATTTTGGTAATGAAGGAACCGGTGGTCATAGCCATTGGGTATATCCTTGGAAAGCTGGTCAGACCTACAAATTTTTGGTAACAGCCTTGCCCGATAGTGCTTCAAATACAACTATTTATTCTGGATATTGTTTTTTACCAGAGGTACAACAATGGAAATTAATTGCTGCATTTAAAGCACCAAAAGACGGAAAATGGTTAAGAAACCTCTATTCTTTTAATGAAAATTTTGTGGGCGTAAATGGTCAATTACAAAGAAGGGCTCATTTTGGTAACCAATGGATTCAAAGAGAGAATGGCAGTTGGCAGGAGTTAACCAATGCCAGTTTTTCTTATGACGCTACTGGTAAAGCAGGAGATAGAATTGACTATGGCGCTGCTGTACAAGACGGTCAATTTTACTTATGGAATGGTGGATTTGAAGCCCCAACTGCCGTTTATGGTCAATCATTTTCGCGTCCTTCTTTGAAAACAAGACCCAATATTGATTGGAGCAAGAATGCAGATAGTGCGGTTCAAATGGCAAAGGATTATGAACAATTAAACAAAGCCATTCAAGCAAAGGCCATTGATACAACTGGTAGCATTGATGGAATCTATTATAAGATCTTAAAAGAAGGAACTGGGGTATTGGTTCAATCAACAGATACCCTAAGCGTTTTTTACAAAGGCTGGTTTTTTAAAGATGGATTGGTATTTGACCAAACAAAAGAGAATCCCGTAACATTTCCGTTAAAAAGGTTGATTAAAGGATGGCAATTAGGACTCCAAGCTTGTAAAGTAGGGGGCAAAATCAGGCTCTATATTCCATCTGTTTTGGCATATGGTATAAGAACTAGGAGTAAGCTAATTGGCCCTAATCAAATCTTGGTTTTTGACATAGAAGTACTATCAGCAAAAAAATAAAACGGATTCATCATACCCATTTTTTTGTACATTTATAAAGGAATTGAATATCACTTTATCTCTTTCAAATTAAGACAATGTCCCAGTCCAAAATGCCCCTTCCCAATATACTAGTTGTGGAAGATGATGCTTTTATACAAGCAATATTGAACCAAACCTTAAGTGAACATTTTTCTGTAACCTTGTTTACTGATGGAATGGACGCTTTTAATTATTTGCAAAGTGGAAACGTTCCAGATTTGATTTTATCTGATTTAAACATTCCGGGCTTAAGTGGCATGGAATTATTAACCCAGGTTAGAAGTAGTGGTTTCTTTAGCTCAATTCCATTGATCATCCTTTCTGGTAAGGAAGATACTGACACTAGAATTCGTTGTCTGGAAGCAGGTGCGGATGATTATTTGGTTAAGCCTTTTAATCCAAGGGAATTAGATGCTAGAATTAAGAATATTCTTAGAAGAATGGGCAAATACTAAACCAGCTGAGCATGTCACAAGAAATAATAGCCGTGGTCAATGCAGACCAAGCCACCAAGAAATTCTTAGAAAGCTGCCATTTTAATGGGTTGGGTCTACAGTTTTTTGCCAACGGGTTGGATTTAAGTAATGCATGGTTAGGGAAAGATTTAGATATAGTAGCCATTATTTCCCAGTCTGAAATCATGGGTGCTTCTGGAATCTCTTTGTTGGAAGCCCTAAGAAGTAAAAAATTTTCCTCCGTTCCCTTTTTCTTATTAACTAGTCCAACCAAAGAAAACCTATTACGATTTAGTTTAAAAGCTGGGGTAACAGATGTATTTGTAACACCCTATGACGCTAGCAAAATTGCCATCAGGGTCAATTTTGTGATAGAAAACTGGGATAGAATAAATACCAAACAACAATCCAATATTCACAAGCCCTATCAAACCCCTTTGATTAAAAGGGTCTTTGATATTTGTTTTGCATCCATTGTGTTACTCCTTCTTTCTCCCATATTATTATTGGTCATTATTGCGGTGAGAATGGAATCCAAAGGCCCCGTATTTTATTATTCATTGAGAGTAGGAACCGGGTACCGGATATTTAAATTTTTCAAGTTTAGGTCTATGTATGTGAATGCAGACCAGCGTTTAAAAGACCTAAAACACTTGAATCAATACAATGCTGGAGCTACGGAAGTGGAATCTAAAACAGACAGTGCACCTGTTCTTTGTGATGAGTGTTTGGCTAGGGGTTCCAAGTGTCAAATGCCAGTATATGCCGACAATAACTCTTGGTGTGAAAAAGAATACACTGTATTCAAACGTGCTACAGCCAACTCAGCTTTTATCAAAATCAAGGATGATCCACGTGTAACCAAAGTGGGTAAGGTTTTGCGTAATACCAGTATTGACGAATTACCTCAATTAGTCAATGTACTAATTGGCGATATGAGTATTGTGGGTAACAGACCATTACCGCTGTATGAAGCAGAGAAACTAACTACGGATAAATACGCTTTGCGTTTTATGGCGCCAGCCGGCATTACCGGATTATGGCAAGTAATGAAAAGGGGAAAGGGTGAAATGTCTGAAGAAGAACGCTTGATGCTAGACAATAACTACGCACAAAACCATTCTTTCTTATACGATATTGGATTGATTCTTAAAACCATCCCCGCCCTTTTCCAAAAGGAAAGCGTGTAATTTATTTTTTCAAAAATTTCAGACAAACTGGATTGGGAATTTGCAAGCTATTGCCTGTATGTTTGAGTAAACCAGTTTTGGCATCTCTGTGAAAGATCTCCACGTTACTGGTGAGTTGATTGGCTACCAATAAGAAATTGCCTGATGGGTCAATGGTAAAATTTCTTGGTCCTTCTCCTCTAGTAGACTCATATCCTAAAGCGGTTAATTTACCAGTATTTGCATCCACACTAAAAATGGCAATATTGTTTTCTTTTCCTCTATTTGAGGCATACAGGAATTTGCCATCGGCCGAAATATGAATATCGGCATTGCCGGGTTGACCCTGATAATCTGCAGGGTGTGTGGCAATTCTTTGGACAAATTGTGCTGTTCCATTCTGATAGCGGTGCACAGAAACCATTCCGCTCATTTCTTCTGTTACATACACGTATTTGCCGCTTGGTGAAAAATCCAAATGCCTAGGACCACTACCAGGTTCAATAGCAATAAAAGGCTGTTTTGCAGGGCTTAGTGGTTGTTGAGCGGTTTGGTTAAACTGGTAGATATTTACTTTGTCTGTTCCTAAATCCGGGGTAAGTAAGTATTTTTCGTCAGGAGAAAGAAATACTGAATGCACATGAGGCATGTCTTGTCTGGCAGGGTTAGTACCTTTCCCAGTATGTACAATATGTTGGGCAAATGCGGCAATACTGCCATCTGCGTTCACGGGCATAGCTGCTAAACTTCCACCGCTATAATTGGCCGCTAATACCCACTTGCCATTTTTACTAATTGAGATATGGCAGGGATTTTCACTGCCACTAGATGTTTGATTGATGAATTTGAGTTTTGCAGTTGTTGGGTCAAAAGCATAAGCGCTAATCAGTCCGGCTTGCTTTCTACTCACTTCATTAACAGCATAAACAAATCTGCCATTGGGTGCAATGGTCAAAAAAGAAGGATTGGCAGAACTGTCCGTATTGCTAACCCAGTCTGCCTTTCCTGTTTTACTATTATAGTGGTAAACATAGATTCCTTTACTACCTCCGGAAGTATAAGTACCCACAAATAAAAAATAGTCTTGTGCAGAAACAAGAACAGAAAATAAGCAAGCCATGATGAACAATGACCATTTCATATGCATTCGTTTAGATTGGAAAGATAAAGCAGAACAAGTAAAAAGCATGGATTGCCCTAACTTTATTGCTATGAACATCTACAAAAATGTTGGTATTACGCTATTGGCTTTTATGGTCATAAGCATATTGGCCTGTCAATCCAAACCCATGAAAACATCAGATAAAACCTATGCTTTTAGACTAAAACCAGGTCAGGATCTTAAATTATCCTTAGACAGTTTTGTACAAGCCAATCAGCTTGAAGCAGCTTGGATTCAAACAGCAGTAGGTAGTTTAACGGATTACAATATTCGATTTGCCAATCAGCCCAATGGGAGCAAAGACAGCGGTCATTTTGAAATAGTTAGTTTGGTTGGAACATTATCTGTGAATGGGTCACATATTCATATCTCAGTTTCAGATAGTACGGGAAAAACCATTGGTGGGCATTTGTTAGAGGGGAACAAAATTTATACTACAGCTGAGATAGTCATAGGCAGTTCTAAACAATTCCAATTTAAAAGGGAGGAGGATGGAACAACACCTTGGAAGGAATTGCAAGTAAAAGAAATGCCAAATCAATAATGCATTCAAATAAAAATCCCGGTTACCATTGGCAACCGGGATTTTTCTATTCAAAAGAGAAGATTGAATATAAGTAGCTAATTATTTAGCATTCTTCACGTATTTATCCAACCATTGGTTTTGCTCCCAAAGCATGTGAAGCAAGTTTTCCTTTCCCCTGTAGCTATGGGCTTCATAAGGCAAGAATACAAAACGAACGGTACCACCATGTCCCTTTACGGCGTTGTACAAACGCTCACTGTTAATAGGGAAGGTACCCGGATTGTCATCACTATCTCCATGAATTAACAAGATTGGTGTCTTGATATTGTTGGCATAACTAAATGGACTCATTTCAAAATAGAGTTGCGGAGCTTGCCAATAAGTACGGTCTTCATTTTGGAATCCAAACGGCGTAAGGGTTCTGTTATAAGCACCACTGCGTGCAATACCAGCTTTGAACAAGCTAGTATGTGCTAGCAAATTAGCCGTCATAAAGGAGCCATAACTATGTCCGCCAACAGCCACGCGTTTTCTATCGCCAACGCCTAGGTCTGCTAATTTATTAATAGCGGCTTCAGCATTCATTTGTAATTGAGCCACAAAATTGTCATTGGGTTTTTTATCTGCACTAGCTGCTACAATAGGAAACTCTGCATTGTCTAATACGGCAAATCCTTGGGTTACATAAAAAATAGGAGAGGCCCAGCTAATGGTGGTGAACCTAGATTGAGAACCTCTTACTTGAGCTGCATCAGCTGCGCTGTTGAACTCTCTAGGATATGCCCACATGAGCACAGGAAGTAATCCATCTTTTTCTTTGTTGTATCCCTTTGGTAAATAGAGATCACCCGTTAGGTCAACACCATCAGCTCTTTTGTAAGACACTTTTTGTTTGGTTACGCCATCCAATTGTGGATAGGGATTACCAAAACTGGTTAATGGCTGGTCTGCAATACGTAACATCAGGTTTTTCAAATAATAATTAGGAACATCTTTTTGAGATTCCTTTCTGGTAATCAAGACCAATTTATTGGCATCTAATACTTCAGCCACAAATTCATAACTGCCCTCAGCGCAACGCCAGATAATTTCATTCTGTTTGCTGCTTAGGTCAAATTTGGCCAAGAAGGGTAGGTCACCTTTTGGTGAAGAACCGGTAGTATTGTTCATCAAGAGTTTAGTACCATTGTTCACCGTTTGAATCACTTGTCTACCAAAAGTGTTCTTGGTAGTCACTGGGGTACCTGGGTCATTGTAAGCATCTGTTTGATTGCGTTCAAACAAGAGTTCCAAACTATTGGTAGTACTATTATATCGGCTAACCCTGCGCATTTGGCGGGTTCTAGAATTCTCTTGTACCAAGGCAAGGGTGGCATCGCCCCAGCTAGTTCCACCATAGCGGAATTTTGTTTTAAACAACTCTTTAGCAGTGCCTGTAAATGGAGCGCTCAAAGCATATACTGCATCGTGGTATTCCACTTTGTTTTTAATCAAACCAGAATCTAAAGGCATGGCCCAAGTAATGGTAGCCGCTTCATCATCTCTCCAGTCAAAAGCTCTAGGTACATTTTGGGTATTGTCATAACCAGAAGGTGTTCCTTCACTAGAAGGTAATTCAGCCAATACTTTTACAGTAGTTCCCTTTAGATCAGTAATGCTAAGAGTAGAAGGAAATCCTTGTGCGGTAACCAAATAAGAAAATGGTTTGCGAATGGTTCTTTGTAACAGGTATTTTTTATCAGGAGACAAAGTAAAAGAAGCTAGTATGCCTGGTTTGCCTATAATAGTTTCAACGCCATTTTTATTTTGAATCAATTGTGCTGTAGCATAGAATTCAAACAATTGCTCGTCATAAGGGCTCTTGATCAAGTCTTGGAAAGTGGCACTGGGTGCAGCTTTGCCAAGATTCTGTTGAATAGTTGGTCCCTTAGGGGTGATGGATTTTTTAGGAGCAGCAGCTGCAGTCTGGGTTGTGGCTTTGTACAAAATGGTATTGTCATCTAGCCAAGTAAATGCATTACCCAAAACGGTATTCACCGATTTTTTATTGATTTTGCTTGCTTTTTGAGTAGCTACATCAATCACATACAAGTCAACACCAGTAGATGTGGTATTGGTAAAAGCTATTTTGGTTTCAGAAGGGTTCCAAGATGGAAATCCTCCTAACAAATTAGCAGGTAATCCACTTACTTTAAATTCCTGATTGGTCTTGATATTTTTCAACATAAAATTGTTGATATAAGAACCCCTGCTTGGGGAGAAATTATTGGGGTTCAATCTAAGCCCCGCAATCCTTAATTCTGGTTGCCCCAATTCCTCTACTGTAGGGTAAGAATTACGCTCACTAAGTAACATCCAGCTTGCGTTGCCATTGATGCTTACTCCCGGAGTTGGTTTGGCCAATAATAGATCCGCTATGTCTTTTGGCGGAACTTGATAACTGATGGCGTCCTGCGCCCATAGCCCTGTTCCAAGCAAGAGGAAGCATAGGGCTGTTAGTAATTGTTTGGTATTGCTCATAGTTGAAGTTTTATTTGTTATTGATAGACCCTTACAAAATCAATTTCCATGCGTTTTGGAAAAACTTTTTCGTCAACGCCCTTGGCACCTCCCCAGTTTCCACCTACGGCTAGATTGAGTAATAGATGAAAAGGTTGATCAAATGGCCAAGCAGTTTTATCTGAATGTTCATTCTTATAAGTGAAATAATAATTGTTATCCATGCCAATTTTAATGGTCTCAGCATCCCACTCTAATTGATACGTATGAAATGCTTGACTAATGTCTTTAACCGTAATGATATTTGCTTTTTGAGTTCCAATGCTATGATTGTATTTCTTGGTATGGATGGTACCATGCAAAACGCCTTGATCATAACCCACGTGTTCCATAATGTCTATTTCGCCATCGTCCGGCCATTTGAGCGGATTGGTAGATGCTAACATCCAAATGGCAGGCCAAGTGCCCAATCCATCCGGAATTTTGGCCCTAATCTCCAACTTTCCATAGGTCCAATCACCCTTGCCCTTGGTCACCAATCGTGCAGAGCTATAAGTATTCTTACCTAGATTTTCTTTATGAGCTTCAATAATCAAATGACCATTTTCAACTCTAGCATTCTTTTGCTGCTGGTAGGTATAGTATTGTAATTCATTATTACCCCAACCATGGCCACCAGTGTCATAATTCCATTTTTTAGGATCAGGCAGACCCTTATAGTTGAATTCATCACTCCAAACCAATTTTTTGGTTTGTTGGGCAGTGCTTGTCAGGCTTATGGAAAACAGGCCAAGACCTATTAGTAGTAATCGAACCATGCTATTTGATTTTTACGTTTGGAAGTTAACTATAAAACAAATTCAATGTTTGTTCTATTGACAAATGGGGCTTTGAAGCTGACAACCTGTATGGCATTTGAAATAAATTTGCCGTTAATGGGATATCCCATTAATTTTGTGGGACAATGAAGCCAGTTACACATATCCACCATCATCATTCCTTACCCAAGCGGTAGGCTGTTGGTGTTTTGTGTTCATATAAAACATTGAAAAGCTTACCCTAGGGTAGGCTTTTTTATTTTCACCCCTTAGGGGGATATTAAAAATGAGTTTATGACAGCAAGTAACAATGAGACACAGAAATTAAGGTTAGCCATTCAGAAAAGTGGCAGACTCCATGATGATTCCATGAAACTGTTAAAGGAATGTGGGATTGATATTAGTAATGGGGTCAATAAATTGAAGGCAGAAGCCAGCAATTTTCCCATTGAAGTCTTTTTTTTAAGGGATGATGATATTCCTCAATACGTAGAAGACGGCGTTGCCGATATTGGTTTTGTAGGTGAAAATGTGGTCTACGAGAAAAACAAGCAAGTAAAAGTGGGTGAGAAGCTGGGCTTTGGCAAATGCCGACTTTGTATTGCTATCCGTAAGGGAGAAGCTTATACTGGCCCACAATTTTTAGACAATAAGCGAATTGCTACTAGTTATCCGGTTCTGGTAAAACAGTATTTGAATAAAAATCAGGTAAATGGAGAAATCCATGAGATCAGTGGTTCGGTAGAAATTGCACCAGGTATTGGCTTGGCCGATGCTATTTGTGACCTTGTAAGTAGTGGTTCAACCCTTTTCATGAACGGATTGAAAGAAGTGGAAACCATTTTGGAATCTCAGGCGGTATTGATCCAGAATCTTCAATTAACAGAGGAAAAGTCACAAACCCTTGCTCGATTGTTGTTTAGAATTCAGTCAGTGAAAAAAGCCAAAAACAACAAGTATATTCTATTAAATGCCCCAAATACCAACTTGGATAAGATCATTTCTTTGTTGCCAGGTATGAAGAGCCCAACCGTATTGCCTTTGGCTGAACCGGGATGGAGTAGTGTTCATAGTGTTCTGAAAGAGAATGAGTTCTGGGATATAATTGAACAATTAAAAGAAGCTGGTGCCCAAGGAATCTTGGTGGTGCCAATTGAAAAAATGATTGTATAAGATGAAAATAGTCAAAAATCCGCCTACCCAAGACTGGGCAGGACTTTTACAAAGACCTGCACTGGATGACAAAGCTTTAGAAGCAAAAGTGCTCTCAGTGTTAAATGCAGTGCAACAAGAAGGTGATGCGGCGATCCTGAGGTATACACAATCGTTTGACGGGATTGCCCTTTCAAATGAAGATCAGCTGGTATCCGAAGCTGAGATTGCCGCAGCAATAAAGGTATTGCCCACCGAATTGAAGCAGGCCATTGAACAAGCTGCTACTAATATTCGCTTGTTTCACCAATCTCAAGTATCAGAGCCCGTGGTGGTGGAAACCATGCCTGGTGTCAAATGCTGGCGTAAATCAGTGGGGATTGAACGGGTAGGTCTCTATATTCCTGGTGGTTCAGCGCCATTATTTTCCACTATTTTAATGTTAGGTATACCCGCTCAAATTGCTGGTTGTAAAGAAGTTATACTTTGTTCTCCTCCAAACAAAACTGGTGGGTTGCATCCGGCCATTCTTTTTGCCGCACAATTGGTAGGAATCCAGAAAATCTACAAAATTGGAGGTGTGCAAGCTATTGGAGCCATGGCTTATGGAACACAAAGCATTCCAAAAGTGAGTAAGATCTTTGGTCCTGGTAACCAATACGTGACCTGTGCCAAGCGATTGGTACAACAAGAAGGGATTGCCATTGATATGCCAGCAGGCCCTAGTGAGGTTTGTGTATTGGCAGATGCAACGGCCAACCCGGCTTTTGTTGCGGCAGACCTCTTAAGTCAGGCAGAGCACGGGGCAGATAGTCAGGTATTGCTGGTGACCACTTCGCTTGACTTGGCAAATGCGGTTGAACAGGAATTGGAATTGCAATTAAATAAATTATCAAGAAAAGAGTTGGCAATCAAATCATTAGATAATAGTACTTGCATATTAATTGAAAGTATGAATCAAGGTTTAGCCCTTGTAAATGCCTATGCAGCCGAGCATTTGATCATTGCATCGGCCCAGCCAGAATTATTGGCAGAGCAGGTGGTTAATGCTGGTTCCATCTTCTTGGGTCATTATTCACCCGAGTCCGTGGGGGATTATGCCAGTGGCACCAATCATACCCTACCCACAAATGGTTATGCAAGGGCTTATAGTGGGGTCAGCGTAGACAGCTTTGTCAAGAAAATCACTTTTCAACAACTGAGCCCAGCGGGATTAAAGGATATTGCGTCTACCGTAACCTTAATGGCCATGGCCGAGGGACTAGACGCCCATGCGAATGCCGTGAATGTGCGTTTAGATTATTTAAAGGGATAATGAATAGCATTCGGCTTCTTATATTTTGACTTTTGAGTTCATATACATTTTGATTTTTGACTTTTTAATTTTGACTTATTCATCATGTTCCAATTAGACAAACTGATCAGAGAGAATATTAAAACCCTTAAAGCTTATTCATCGGCTAGGGATGAATTTAGTGGTGAAGCCAGTGTTTTTCTGGATGCCAATGAAAACAGCTTGGGTTCCCCTTTGAAAAAATGGTATAACCGTTACCCTGATCCACACCAACAAGCGGTTAAAAAAGCCTTGAGTCAGATCAAGGGTATTGCACCCGAACATATTTTTCTGGGTAATGGTAGTGATGAATGTATTGACCTTTTGTATAGGTGTTTCTGTGAGCCGGGTAAGGATAATGCCATTATTTGTCCACCCACTTATGGTATGTATGAAGTAAGTGCCAATATCAATAATATCGCCCTGAAAAGGGCACCCCTGCTGCCTGATTTTCAGCTAAACCTAGCGCATATAGAAACCCTGATAGACGCTAATACCAAACTCATTTGGCTCTGCTCACCCAATAATCCAACCGGAAATAGCTTGAATAGGGCCGATATTGAAATGGTCTTGAATCATTTTGATGGCATTGTGGTCATTGATGAAGCCTATATCAATTTTGCCAAACAGCAGTCTTTTATCCAAGACTTGGTGGATTATCCCAATCTAGTAGTGTTGCAAACTTTTAGCAAGGCCTGGGGTTTGGCTGGTCTTAGACTGGGTATGGCTTTTGCTTCAAAGGAGATATTGGAAGTGATGGATAAAGTGAAGCCGCCTTATAATATTAACCAAGTGACCCAGGAACTGGCTTTGAAAGCCATGGAAGAATTGGGGCAGGTAAAAGACATGATCACCATCTTGGTAGACATGCGTGAGGCCTTGGTTGAAGTTTTTGAATCCATGCCAACGGTAGAGAAAGTATATCCCTCCGATGCCAATTTTATCCTAGTTAAAATAGCAGAAGCCAGGAAAATCTATGAGTTCTTATTAACAAAGGGAATTGTGGTTAGAGATCGCAGCTCGGTGCAACTTTGTGAAGACTGTTTGCGCATTACCATTGGAACCGAAAAGGAAAATACAGATTTGGTAGACGCCATGCAGGATTGGTATGCAGCCCAAACAATCCCCGAATAATTCTGTTTTGATTTGTAATTTCATCGCGCAAGCAATAAATCATACCACAAAACAACCCACATGAGAAAAAGCATTTCTTTATGCCTATTGGCCCTTGGCCTTTCTGTTTCCCAATTATTTGCCCATTCGGGCGATTCTACCAAGTTGGCCAGTAAAGCCATTCTGCCAGACGCGGACAATGCTGGTTTAAAATTGCCAGCTGGATTTGGTGCATTAAAAGTGGCCGATAGTATTGGTAGGGCAAGACATATTGCCATCACAGACAAGGGAACTATTTATGTAAAGCTTGCTCGCTTGGTGAATGGAAAAGGTATTGTGATGCTGCGCGATAATGACGGTGACGGAAGGGCAGAAGAAAAAGGCAGCTTTGGCGAATTTGGCGGAACTGGTATTGCCATTAGTGGCAAATGGTTGTATGCTTCATCTGACGAAGAAGTTTTTAGATATGCTTTAACGCCAGAAGGTTCTTTGGTGAATCCTATGTCTCCCCAAAAAATTATTACAGGATTAATTAATAGAAGACAACACGAGTCAAAATCCATTGCCCTAGATGGAAAGGGAAATATCTATGTGAATATTGGTGCATTCTCTAATTCTTGCCAGGAAAAAGACAGGGGCAAGGGGGCAAAAGGAATGATGCCTTGTCCCATTTTGGATTCCGCTGGCGGCATCTGGAAATTTGACACAGAAAAGTCAAACCAAACCTATGGTGATGGGAAAAGATTTGCCACTGGTCTACGCAATGTGGTAGGTCTGGATTGGAATAAACAGAACAACCAATTATTTGTGATGCAACACGGAAGGGATCAATTACACGATTTATTTCCTGATTTATATGACGAGAAAGCCAGTGCTGAAAAACCTGCAGAAACCATGTATGCCTTAAAAGAAGGCAGCAATGCTGGATGGCCCTATATCTATTTTGATCCTGAATTAAAACAGAAAATAGTAGCTCCAGAATATGGTGGAGATGGTAAAAAAGTTTCTACAGATCCCGCTTTTCAAGACCCCGCTATTGCTTTCCCAGCACATATGGCACCCAATGCCCTTTTGTTCTATACAGGTAATCAATTTCCTGCCAAGTACAAGAATGGTGCTTTTGTAGCATTCCATGGTTCTTGGAATAGGGCACCATTGCCACAAGAAGGTTATTTTGTAGCATTTGTGCCTTTTGAAAATGGCAAACCAACCGGTCAATGGGAAATCTTTGCCAATGGATTTGCAGGTGTTGAAGTTGTTACTGGAACCAGGGGTGCACAACATCGCCCATGTGGTTTGGCGCAAGGTCCTGATGGCTCTTTGTATGTAACGGATGATAGCAAGGGAACTATTTATAGAATCATGTACAACGGTAAATAGTGATGAAAAGGATAAGGATATTTTTGATGATGGTATTGGTATGTCTGGTAACCAAACTATCTGCGCAAAGCCCCAAGCCCATTAGCAAATCAGTGATGGAAAATGGCAAAACCATCTACCTGAGCAGGTGTTTGGCTTGTCACCAAGTTGATGGAGGTGGCGTACCACATTTAAATGCGCCCTTAGATGGAGCATCCGCGGTGATTGCAGCCGATAAAGCAAAACTGATTCGCATTGTGTTAAAGGGTTATTCAGATAGGGTAGAAATAGACGGAGAATATTATTCAAATAATATGTCAGCACACGCAGATCTGAAAGACCAGCAAGTTGCCGATGTACTCACTTATATTAGAAACAGTTGGAGCAATAAAGCAACCGCTGTCACCGCTGCTGAAGTAAAAGCTGTCAGAGCAAAATTGAAATAATATGCGCAGGATTTTATTTATTGACCGGGATGGAACCATTATCAATGAAGCTCCACCCACGTACCAAATTGACGATTTTTCAAAACTGAGTTTCTATCCATCGATATTCCAATACTTAGGTTTAATTGCTAAGGAACTGGACTATGAATTGGTGATGGTCAGTAACCAAGACGGTTTGGGTACGGCTTCTTTTCCAGAAAAAACCTTTTGGCCTGTGCAGGATTTTATCATGGAAACATTGGCCAACGAAGGCATCCATTTTGCAGCAGCCCATTTTGACCGGAGTTTTCCGCATGAAAATTTACCTACGCGCAAACCAGCAACGGGTATGTTAACGGCCTATTTAGATGCTAGCAAATATGATCTGGCTAACAGTTATGTCATTGGAGACAGAATTACAGACGTGCAATTGGCCAAAAACCTTGGTGCCAAAGCCATTTGGCTCAACGCCGATCCCAATTTGGGTGGGGCAGAAGTGGCTGATAGTGTTGAAGCACTTAAAGCAACAGTAGCACTTGAGACCTTACAATGGGAAGAGATTTATCGCTTTTTGAAATTGGGACTAAGGCAAGTAGTACACGAGCGCAATACCAATGAAACCAAGATCCATGTGGAGTTAAATCTAGATGGTTCTGGCAAGGCCAATATTCAAACAGGCTTGGGCTTTTTTGACCATATGCTAGACCAGATTGCGCGTCATGGTAAATTGGATTTGAAAGTCCATACCAAGGGAGATTTACATATAGATGAGCATCATACTATTGAAGATACTGGGATTGCTTTAGGGGAAGCTTTTGCTTTGGCATTGGCCGATAAAAGAGGGATGGAACGCTATGGATTTGCATTGCCTATGGATGAGGCATCGGCCCAAGTATTGATTGATTTTGGGGGTAGAAATTGGTTGGTTTGGGACGCTGAATTTAAGCGTGAGAAAATTGGAGAAATGCCCACTGAAATGTTCTTCCATTTTTTCAAGAGCTTTAGTGATGGCGCCAAGTGCAATCTAAATATTAGCTGCAAAGGAGACAATGAACACCATAAAATAGAAGTCATTTTTAAGGCATTTGCCAAAGCCATTCGCATGGCCGTGAAAAGAGATCCTTTCTCCAATCACTTGCCATCTACCAAAGGTGTTTTATAAGCTTATTTAATACGGGTCCAGGTTTCTGTTCTACCCACCATTGCGATGCCAATATAGCCTCTGACCAAGAGCGTATTGGCATCTTTCATTTTCATATAGCACTTGTATTCTTTACCATTCTGAGGGTCATAAATTTTTCCGCCGTTCCATTCATCTTTGTCAAATTGAAACCCCTTTAAAATTTGTAAACCAAGAATGGGTTTGGATTTTAAATTGTCATCAGGATTATTCTTATCTGTTTTGGGTTTACCTGCTTCGTCATTGGGTTCTTTGAGCCAAACCAATTTACCATAATAGGCATTGCCTTGTTTGAAGATCTGAATATGTCCCTTTCCTGTGGCGTTTAACCAGATTCCCAAAACATCATCGGGTCCAGTACTGGCCTTAGATCCGGTGCTAAAACTGAAGGCAATAGCAATCAATAAGAAAGACTTCAAAAGCTTCATGGCATTTTTTTTCAAATTTGAGCTAATCCCTTACTACCAACAAATCTTGTTGAAACTTTGCTTGATTTTTCCCATTTTATATTCAAAATTCCAATTTTGGGAAATTTCTTCCAAATTGATTTGTTGAAAGAACTTTGATAATCAATGCTTTGTATTTATGGCATATCAATTGGATATGTTCTGGTATAAATCAACCACATGAATAATCTAGATTTTTTCAAAGCCTGCTGGAACAATGAGAAATTGGCAACTGTTGCTATGATTCAAGCATTGCCATCAGACAGATTGGTATATCAACCTCATCCTGTAAACAGAACTGCCAGAGAAATTGTATCCCATTTACTGTCTCATTTGGTAGATTTTAAAACCATTCTCCAATTCAATACCTGTGATGAGACACTGGACTTTGATTTTATGGACAGTGCCATGGCAGCGTATCAAATGGATATTTTCTGGAATGAGGTTACTGCTTTGCTGAACAAGACCAGTTTAGAAGCATGGGAAAATGAAACGGTTGAATTGTTGATAGAAGGTAAAACCTTTGTTACCCTTCCAAGAAGCAGCATGATGTGGTTTTTCTTTTTTGACGTAATTCACCATCGTGGTCAATTATCTGCCTATGTTCGAGCCATGGGTGGTAAGAATCCGGTTGTTTACGGATATACAGCTGATAGCAAATAAGACGTTTTCTCATAGTGTTTACCGCTTTGGACCATTGGTTCAAGGCGGTTTTGTTTTTTTTAGAGAAAATTTTGGTTCACATGCAATTCTCTACCATCTTTGCATAGCAATGAAACAAATAACAAACAAATATTGGTGGTGGCATACAAACTCTTTACGGGGATTGTAATGGCATGCCAATACTATTTGAAATAAATTCAGAGCCCCGACAATTTGCCGGGGCTTTTTTTTATCCCAATCAAAACAGACCATTCAAAAGAAAATAGATCAGATGTCAGTCAAGAAAATCAAATTGGAAACAGTGAGCAAAAGAATGCTAGCCGATGTTTTTACACCGGTGGGCATTTATTTGCGTTTGCGTGATCGTTTTAGAGATACGGTGTTGTTAGAAAGCACCGACCACCATGTGGCAGAGAATAGTTATTCGTTTATAGGTATCAATGCCATTGCAGGCATGGAATTGACTTCTACCAGTAGCATGGAATTTAAATTGCCCGGTCAGAAACCGGAAAAAGCGGTTTTGAAACAAGCTTCTGATGCACCCAATGCATTATGGGATTTTATGCAGCATTTTGAGATCATTCCCTCTGAAGAAAAAGAAGCTGGATTTGCGCAAGGTTTGTATGGCTATGCCAGTTTTGACGCGGTACAATTTTTTGACAGCATTCAGTTTAATGATTCCAAAAAAACGGCATCGGATATTCCTTTGATGCGCTATCGTTTGTATCAGTATGTGATTGTGTTTAATCATTTTAAAGACGAGCTCTTTTTGTGTGAGAACAAAGTGGCTGGATTAGATTCTGATTTACAAATGGTAGAATCTTTGATCAAAAGCAAAGACGTACCTGTTTATCCCTTCAGAATTAGTGGTCCAGAGTCTTCTAATATGACGGATGAAGACTATAGGCAAATGGTGCAGAAAGGAATTCAGTCTTGTTATAGGGGAGACGTGTTTCAGATTGTATTAAGCCGCCGATTTAACCAAGGTTTTACGGGGGATGAATTCAATGTATATCGCGCTTTGCGCAGCGTTAACCCTTCTCCTTATTTGTTCTTTTTTGACTATGGCGATTATAAATTAATGGGTTCTTCTCCAGAAGCACAATTGATTATTCAAAATGGTAAAGCCGTTGTTCACCCCATTGCTGGCACTTTTAAAAGAAGTGGCGATGACGCAACTGATAAAGCCATGGCTGAAAAATTATTACAGGATGCTAAGGAGAATGCGGAACATGTGATGTTAGTAGACCTTGCAAGAAATGACTTGAGTCGTTGTTGTACAGATGTGGTGGTTAGTCATTATAGACAGGTACAATACTATAGCCACGTGATTCATTTGGTGAGCGAGGTAACAGGGAATGTGAAACAGGGACAAAATCCATTTGAATTATTGGCCAAAACCTTTCCTGCCGGCACTTTGAGTGGTGCACCCAAATTCAAAGCCATGGAATTGATAGATAGTTTTGAACCAACCGCAAGGGGATATTATGGTGGTGGCATTGGGTTTATTGGATTTAATGGAACCTGTAATCACGCTATCATGATTCGCACTTTTTTAAGTAGGAATAATACATTGGTGTATCAAGCAGGTGCGGGAGTAGTTGCCGCAAGTGTTCCGGAAAACGAATTGCAAGAGGTAAACAACAAATTGAACGCGCTAAAAAAAGCAATCGTGATTGCAGAAGCCATTTAGCATTTGAAGCAAAGCATTATGAAGATTTTAGTATTTGATAATTACGATTCATTCACCTACAATTTGGTCCATTTGGTGGAGCAGATTACGGGCAATCCAGTAGACGTGTACCGTAATGATGAACTGCCTCTTGAAAAAGTAAAGGACTATGACAAGATTTTATTGTCTCCAGGTCCAGGCGTTCCTTCTGAAGCGGGTTTGTTATTGCCATTAATCAAGGAATACGCTGCTACCAAATCTATACTTGGGGTTTGTTTGGGGCATCAGGCTATTGGAGAAGCATTTGGAGGAACACTTACTAATTTGAGTACTGTATACCATGGGATTGCAACACCTGTTCAGCAAATAGCCAATGAGGGTAAGCATTCCCGGTTATTTGATGGTTTGGCAGATGAGTTTGTGGTGGGTAGGTATCATAGTTGGGTGGTAGACCAACAAAATTTTCCAATTGATTTAAGGATCACTGCCAAAGAAGAACATGGATATATCATGGCATTGGAACACAAGTCCTTTGATGTTCAAGGAGTGCAGTTTCATCCTGAGAGTATTCTTACCCCAGACGGGGCTATTATTTTGAAAAACTGGTTAAAAAAATAGTATGAAGAAGCTATTACAATATTTATTTGAACACAAAACTTTGAGCAGAGAAAAGGCTAAAGAGGTATTGGTTCAAATTTCCAACGGTCAATTTAATGAAACAGAAATTGCTGCTTTTATTACCGTTTTTTTGATGAGAAGCATTACTATTGAAGAGCTAGAAGGATTTTGTGATGCCCTCATGGAACTGAGAATTCAGTTTGATACCAAGGGGCATGAAGTCATGGACATTGTGGGTACAGGTGGTGACGGAAAAAACAGTTTTAATATTTCTACGCTGGCTTGTTTTATTGTAGCTGGTGCTGGTCAAAAAGTGGCCAAGCATGGTAACTATGGCGCTAGCTCAATCAGTGGTTCATCCAATGTAATGGAGCAGCTGGGTTATAAGCATAAGAATAGTCATGAGGTATTATTAAAAGAATTAGAACAAGCCAATATCTGTTTCTTACACGCCCCATTGTTTCATCCTGCATTGAAAGTGGTAGCACCCATTAGAAAGAACTTGGGCTTGCGCAATTTTTTCAATATGCTAGGTCCTATGGTTAATCCTGCATCACCAGCATTTCAATTGGTGGGAGTGTATAATTTAGAAATGGCTAGGATTTATAATTATCTCTTACAGCAAACCGGTAGGGCTTTTACCATTATTCATAGTTTGGATGGATATGATGAAATCTCACTAACCAGTGATACCAAAGTAATTACCAATTTGGGAGAACGCGTGTATACACCAGAAGAATTGGGCAAACGCATGGTTGAGCAATCAGATATATATGGAGGGAATACCGTAGAAGAATCTGCTGCCATTTTCCGAAAAATAATACAAGGAAATGGTACTTGGGCTCAGAATGCCGTTGTACTAGCCAATGCCGCTATGGCATTAAATTGTACGGGCAAATATGCCAACTATGATGCGGCCTATCACGCAGCCGTGGAGAGTTTGGAATCAGGTAAAGCATTGGCTTCATTAGAAAAATTGATAGCACTACAGTCATGAATATTCTAGAAAAAATAGTTGCCCGTAAAAAGGAGGAATTGGTTCAAAGAAAAGCCTTGGTTTCTGTGGAGCAATTGCAAGCAATGCCACATTTTAAAAGGACTACTTATTCCACCAAAGCATTTTTGGCAGACCCTGCTAGAACAGGCATCATTGCGGAATTTAAAAGACAATCTCCCTCCAAAGGGGTGATTAATGGCATAGCCGATGTGGTAACCGTTACAGGTGCTTATGCCCAAGCAGCAAGCGCGGTATCTGTATTAACGGATACTGATTTTTTTGGTGGTAGGTCAGAAGACTTGATGGCGGCAAGGGTGCATGAGATTCCTTTGTTAAGAAAGGATTTTATGGTGGATCCCTATCAGGTATATGAAGCCAAAGCCATGGGTGCAGACCTGATCTTATTAATTGCGGCATGTTTAGAAGTAGATCAAGTAAAGCAATTGGCTGGTTTGGCACACGAACTTGGGTTGGAAGTATTATTAGAAATACACGATGAAACAGAGTTAGGTCATATCTGTGATGAAGTAGACTTGGTAGGTGTGAATAACCGCAATTTGAAAACCTTTGAAGTAAGTATTCAGACTTCTTTAGACCTGATTGGAAGGATTCCTGCAGATAAACCCGCCATTGCAGAAAGTGGTATCAGCAATGTAGATACTATTGTAACTTTGAGGGCAGCCGGTTTCAAGGGCTTCCTGATTGGAGAGAATTTCATGAAAGAAGCCAACCCTTCGATTGCTTTTGCTGATTTTGTCAATCAACTAAAAGCAAGCTAACATGCGTATTAAAGTATGTGGAATGACCAAGGCGGAGCAAGTGCTCCAATTAGACGAATTAGGGGTTGAATTTGCAGGATTCATTTTCTATCCCAAATCGCCCCGCTATGTGTTATCCCATATGAGTAAAGAACAGCTGAAAAAACTCAAGGGAAAGCATATTAATAAAGTAGGCGTTTTTGTGAACACCCCTGTAGAAGAAGTGTTACAGTTGGTAGACGCTTGTGGTTTGTATTTGGTACAACTACACGGGGATGAAAATCCTAGGTATTGTGAGCAGATTGCCAACTATGTAACGGTAGTCAAAGCATTTAGATTAAGAGAGGGAGAAGACATTTTATGGCGTGCAAAAGATTATCAAGACGCAGCAGATATGTTTCTCTTTGATACGGAAGGAGCAGGATATGGTGGAACAGGCAAGAAGTTTAACTGGGACATTTTAAAAGGTGGCAATGTAAGAAAACCCTTTTTCTTAAGTGGGGGTATTCAACCTGAAGACGTTGAACTGTTAAAAGCATTTGAACAAGAAAGCGTTGCCAAAGACTTATTTGCCATTGATATCAATAGCAAATTTGAACTAGCACCTGGATTAAAAGACATGAACAAGATTCAAACATTTGTAAAGGCATTAAAAGGAGGATAGTGATGGTTACCAAAAATGAAAGTTTTCAGGCACCCAATGAGCAAGGCTATTACGGCCGTTTTGGTGGGGCGTATATTCCCGAAATGTTACATAGGAATGTAGCGGAACTTAAGGCGCAGTACTTAAACATCATGCATGAAGCGTCTTTTCAAAAAGAGTTTCAGCACTTGCTGCGCGATTATGTTGGAAGACCTACACCGCTGTTCTTGGCAGAAAGATTGAGTGCGGAGTTTAATACGGCTATTTATCTAAAAAGAGAAGACCTATGTCATACGGGTGCCCACAAAATCAATAATACCATTGGCCAAATTTTATTGGCCAGAAGATTGGGCAAGACTAGGATTATTGCAGAAACAGGGGCTGGTCAACATGGTGTTGCCACGGCAACGGTATGTGCTTTAAAAGGCATGGAATGTATTGTATACATGGGTGAGAAAGATATTGAACGCCAAGCGCCCAATGTGGCCCGTATGCGTATGCTAGGTGCCAAAGTCATTCCTGCTATTAGTGGTAGCAGAACCCTCAAAGATGCTACCAATGAAGCCATTCGTGACTGGATTAATAATCCTGTAGATACACATTATATTATTGGAAGTGTGGTTGGTCCACATCCTTATCCAGATATGGTAGCAAGGTTTCAAAGTGTGATCAGTGAAGAAATCCGCTGGCAGTTAAAAGAAAAGACTGGTCAGGAATTGCCCACACATGTAGTGGCTTGTGTAGGAGGAGGATCCAATGCCGCTGGTGCTTTCTATCATTTCCTTGATGAATTGTCTGTACAATTAGTGGCAGTTGAAGCGGCTGGCCATGGGGTGCATAGCGGTATGAGTGCTGCTACTACCCAACTTGGTAAACCCGGGATTTTACACGGAAGCAAAAGTTTATTAATGCAAACGGAAGACGGTCAAGTAGTAGAGCCCCATAGTATTTCGGCAGGATTAGACTATCCTGGAGTTGGTCCATTACACGCCAATTTATTTGATTCTGGAAGAGGCACTTTTTTAAGTGCTACTGACCAAGAAGCATTAGAAGCAGCATTTCATGTAAGCAAAACAGAAGGAATTATTCCTGCATTAGAAACAGCACATGCTTTTGCCGTTTTAGGTAGGATGAACCTGAAGCCTACAGATAGGGTTGTGCTCTGTTTGAGTGGAAGAGGAGACAAGGATTTAGCCACTTATATTCAGGAATTGGATGCACACGCATCATAATTGTATTTCAAATAAATAACATGAGCAGGTTAGCAACGCTTTTTGCTTCAAAGCAAAAAAATATTTTGAATGTTTATTGTACTGCGGGATTCCCCCAATTGAATAGTACCATTGACATGATTGAAGCATTAACAGAAAACGGAGTAGACATCATAGAATTGGGAATGCCCTATAGTGATCCTTTAGCAGATGGTCCAGTAATTCAGCAAAGCGGCAATATTGCCCTTGCCAATGGAATGACCATTGCTGTTTTATTTGATCAACTAAAAGCGCTTAGACAGGTTTCAAATGTTCCCTTAATCTTAATGGGTTATATGAATCCAGTGTTGCAATATGGATTTGAAAAATTCTGTAAAGACGCAGCAGCTGTTGGCGTAGACGGATTAATTCTGCCCGATTTACCCGAGTACGAATTTGAAACCGAATATGGTGCCATCATTCAAAAGAATGGATTAGACTTTGTGTTTTTGGTTACTCCAGAAACCTCAGAAGAAAGGGTTAGAAAATTGGATACTTTGAGTACCGGATTTTTATATGCTGTAAGTTCATCGGCCACCACTGGACAAGACAAGGACTTTAATGCGGTTGAAACCTATTTACAAAGACTGCACGCAATGAATTTGAAAAATCCTGTATTAGTTGGATTTGGCATCAAAGACAGGTCTACTTTTCAGTCTGCTTGTAAACACGCCAACGGAGCCATTATAGGAACTGCATTTATTCAAGCTTTGGATGGGGCAAATGATTTAAAAGCAACTGTGAAACAATTTTTGGGAACGGTTCAATAATGCTAATAAATGAAATTGGTAATTGTTAAATACAATGCTGGCAATATTCAATCTGTGCTATATGCATTGGAGAGAATTGGCATGGAGGCCTTGGTTACAGATGACCAACAGTTAATCAGGGCTGCTGATAAAGTAATTTTTCCTGGTGTGGGAGAAGCCAGTACAGCCATGCAGTATTTGCGTGAAAGGGGTTTGGATCAACTCATCAAAACATTGGAGCAACCCGTATTAGGAATTTGTTTGGGGATGCAATTGATGTGCACCCATAGTGAAGAAAACAATACAGAATGTTTGGGCATTTTTGAAGAAAAAGTAAAACGATTTCAACCCGATCTAGAAAATCAAACGCATTTGAAAGTGCCGCAGATGGGATGGAATAATATTCATTCACTGAAAACCCCCTTATTTAAAAATATTCCTGAAAATAGCTATTGTTATTTTGTGCATGGTTATTATGCATCACTTGGTGAGCATAGTATTGCAACCACGGATTATGTGCTTCCATATAGTTCTGCTTTACACAAAAATAATTTTTACGGGGTACAATTTCACCCTGAAAAATCCGCTACAGTGGGAGAAACCATTCTTAAGAATTTTATAGACTTATAGCTTATTATCATGGAGATTATACCAGCAATTGATATCATAGACGGAAAATGTGTGCGGCTTACCCAAGGCGACTATGCACAGAAAACTATCTACAATGAAAACCCCTTAGAAGTAGCCAAGGAATTTGAAGCAGCAGGGGTAAAAAGGTTGCACTTGGTAGACTTAGACGGAGCCAAGGCTGGAACCGTACAAAACTGGAAAGTCTTGCAAACCATTGCAGCCAATACTAGTTTGGTCATTGATTTTGGTGGAGGCATCAAACAGGAAAAAGATTTGGCCATTGTATTTGAATCTGGCGCTGCTTATGCAACCATTGGCAGTTTGGCGGTAAAATCACCAGACTTATTTGTTTCATGGCTGGAAGCCTATGGTGCCGATAAGTTTTTGCTTGGGGCCGATGTGAAAGACAAAAAAATTGCCGTAGCTGGTTGGTTAGAAACTACTGAAATAAATATCATCAATTTTCTTGGTGATTACCTAAGTAAAGGTGTGCAGCAAGTTTTCTGTACTGATGTAAGCAAAGATGGAAAACTGGAAGGCCCTTCTCTTGCTTTGTATCAGGAAATTCTAACTGCTTATCCGCAAGCTTATTTTATTGCCAGTGGTGGCGTTAGTTCCATGGAAGACTTACATGCCCTTCAAGCCATTGGATGTTCTGGTGCCATTGTTGGAAAAGCCATTTATGAGGGTAGGATTACCCTAGAAGAATTGAAAACCTTTTTCTAAGTCAATTAAGAAAACATGCTTGCAAAAAGAATCATACCCTGTTTGGATATTCGTGATGGCAGAACCGTTAAAGGGGTGAATTTTGAGAATATTCGTGACGCTGGTGACCCAGTGGAATTAGGGGCATTTTATGCCAGCCAGGGTGCAGATGAGTTGGTGTTTTTAGACATTACTGCCACCAATGAAAAACGCAAAACTTTGAGTGAATTGGTGAATCGGATTTCCCATCATATCAATATTCCATTTACGGTAGGCGGTGGTATTAGTAGTGTAGAAGACGTTAACATACTCTTGCAAAACGGAGCGGACAAAATTTCCGTAAATACCTCTGCCTATAAAAGGCCTGATTTGATCAAGGAATTGGCCAAAGAATTTGGTAGCCAGTGTGTGGTGTTAGCCATTGATACCAAATTGGAAGCAGATGGAGATTGGTATGTCTACCTCAATGGGGGGCGTGTTAAAACCAACACCAAATGCAGAGATTGGGCAAAACAAGCCGTAGATTTGGGGGCGGGTGAAATTCTGTTGACCTCTATGAATCACGATGGCACCAAACAAGGATTTGCCTTAGAGATTACAGGGCAATTGGTCAAGGATTTGCCGGTTCCTATTATTGCATCTGGAGGCGGTGGCAAAATGGAGCATTTTGAAGACGTATTTGGGATTGCTCAAGCAGACGCTGCATTGGCAGCCAGTATTTTTCATTTTAAGGAAATTGGTATTCCTGAATTGAAACAGTTTTTGAAAGAAAAAAGAATTGAAATTAGAATATAATTAAGGTTATGAAAATAGATTATTCAAAATATGCAGACGGATTGGTCCCAGCCATTGTGCAGGACTATGACACGGACAAGGTATTGATGATGGGGTTTATGAATGAAGCCGCGCTGCATAAAACGGAGGAATTGGGTAGGGTTACTTTTTATAGTAGGAGCAAACAAAGGCTCTGGACCAAGGGCGAAGAGTCTGGGAATTTTTTAGAGCTCAAGTCTATTGCTGTTGATTGTGATAACGATACCTTATTGATTAAAGCACATCCTAAGGGGCCTGTTTGCCATACCGGTGCAGATACTTGTTGGATGGAAAAAAACCACAACAGTAATTTTCTGAATTACTTGGAAGACATCATTGCCCTGCGCAAAAAAGCTTCTGTTGAAGAATCTTATGTTGCCAGATTGTTTGCAAAAGGCATGAACAAAATGGCCCAGAAAGTGGGTGAGGAAGCAGTTGAATTGGTCATTGAAGCCAAGGATAATAATGAAGAACTATTTTTGAATGAAGCCGCTGACCTCATGTTTCATTACCTGATTTTGCTAAATGCAAAAGGTTATAAATTAGACAATGTAGTAGACATTTTAAAACAACGTCATTCAAAATAATATGCAGAAAACCTTATTCCTAGTTTTGGTTTTAGCACCAATCCTTGGGCTTTGTCAAATTAATCAAAAACAGTTTGTACTTACGGGAACTATTCAGGGTTTAAAAGATAGCACCAAAGTAACCTTGATTTCTGGTAGTAATGCTCAGTCCACTGTTTCAGTCATTTCTAGAAATGGTTCGTTTAAATTAAAAGCCTTACTCTCCGAGCCAGATGTGTATCAATTGGGATTTGAAGGTTATAAAGAAGCTACTGATCTATTTATTTTTAATGACAGTCTTTCTGTAAATGGGGATCTAAATAATGTAGCGGGTTGGGTATTTAGTGGTTCAGCTGTTCAAGCTGATTATGAATATTTTAAACAGCAATTCACTCCTTATAAAGACAAATTAAATAGTCTAGCAGCTACCATTAACCAAGAAAAAGATCCAGCAAAAAGAAATAGTCAATTGCAAGAATTTGCGGTAGCCAAATCTGTGGTAGTTAAAAATGCGGCTGATTTTGCTAAGTCAAAACCTAGTTCTGCTGTTAGTCCTTTTGTTTTATACGTACTGAGTCCTTTGTATGACGGAGGTGCTGTTGAATTAGAATCTTATTATGCTCCTTTGAACGGATTAGCCAAAACGGGTCCTTATGCCAAAGCCATAGAGAGTAGTATCATGGAGTCCAAAATAGGCGCCATTGGTAGCAAAGCCATGGACTTTACCCAAAAAGATGTGAATGGCAAATCGGTTTCACTTTCTTCCTTTAAGGGTAAATACGTATTGGTAGATTTTTGGGCCAGTTGGTGTGGTCCCTGTAGACAAGAGAATCCCAATTTGGTGAGGGCTTATGCTCAATTCAAAGACAAAAATTTTGCCATTTTAGGCGTGTCTTTGGACAAGGAAAAAGCCAATTGGATACAGGCTATGAAGGCCGATAAATTGGTATGGACCAATTTAATTGACGCGCAGGATGGACCAGGATCTCCTGCTATGATGTATCGCGTTAGCGTAATACCAACCAATTTTTTAATTGATCCAACGGGTACCATTGTTGGCAAGAATTTGAGAGGCCAAGAATTGGAAAATGCCTTACATAAATTCCTGAAGTAGATTAATGAAACAATAGGGCGTAGCTAGACTCGTCAAAACCAATGGCAATGATTTTGCCATCTAGTTCAATGATGGGTCTTTTAATGGCACTAGTATTAGCCATTAAATAGGCGATTGCCGTAGGAATGTCTTTGATTTTCTTTTGTTGTAATATATCCATGGAGCGCCAAGTGGTACCTTTTTTATTTAGGAGGGGTTCCCAACCTTTTTGTTTGGTCCATTCTTGTAGCTTTTCCTGGCTTAGTCCTTTTTTCTTATAGTCGTGATATTCAAAGGGGATACCATTGGTTTTTAGATAGTCCAATGTTTTTTTTACAGTATTACAATTGGTTATGCCATAAACTAGGTACATAAGGGTTAATTTTGGGTATTCAACCGATGGTACCAGAATTTTGTGGAACCATGGGTTTTGAAATAGCTTGCAGAGCGCAAATATCCTTTTTTCATGGCTAGAACCCTTTTATTTTTCTTATTCATTTTTTTTGCAATGGGAGCGTTGTCTCAAACGCAGCAGCAAAGGCAGAAAAAATTGTTAGGAATCATCATGGGGAATGTCTTAGAATCAAAAACAGGTAAAGCAGTTCCATTTGCAGCAGTTTCTGTTCAAATTATTGGAGATACCGTTAAAACAGCGTCCTCTTTAACAGATAAGAATGGCAGTTTTGAATTTCAACAATTGCCGCTGGGTTATTTTAGATTGACTGTTTCTGCCATGGGTTTTGCCACTTTGAACATGGATAGTATTTATCTGAGAGAAGAGCGCTATGATTTTAATTTAGGCGATGTTAAACTTAGCGAAGAAGCCAATAGCTTGGGAGAAGTCATCATTTATTCTGAAAAGCCATTGATAGAAAACAAGGATGGTAAACTCACTTATAATGTAGGAGAATCCGCTTTGAGTAACGGTGCCACCACGGCAGAACTACTGAAAAATATGCCCTTGATCAGCAATGATCCTAACGGGAAAATTTTATTGAAAGGCAAAGAACCCAAGATCTTAATTGATGACAAACCCACTGATCTAACTGCCCAACAGTTACAAGATTTATTAGAAAGTTTACCGGGTAATAGCATTGAGAAAATTGAAGTCATGACCAATCCTCCACCTCAGTACGCAACGGAAACTGGTGGAGTGATTAATATCATTACTAAGAAGGGGAAAATTGGTTGGGTTGGTAGGTCTATCTTAAGTGCAGGTACTAGGGGAGAAGGTAGTTTCTCTACCAATTTAAGCTATAGAAATAAAACATTTTCTTTTGCTTCTACCATTAGTTTGGGGGCAAGCAGTTTTGTTGGAAACAGTTATTCCAAGCGTCAGAATTTCTATGCCGATAGTTCTAATAAATTCAACACTGAAACCAATTATGACAATAAAAATCTTAGACCAGGTCTGAGGTTGCAAGGGGATTATCAAATTAATCCTCAAAACCTGTTCAACCTGACTTATCAGGGTAACCTGAGTTATTTTGACAATCTGAGCCATACTCAGTATACCAATATCAATCGTTTTGATGAGACCTATAAGATTTCAACCAGAACCAATGCTAGTCAGGGTGATGGTTATAGCCATTATATTTCAGGATCCTATACCTTGAAAAGCAAGAAAAGTTTGGCTGAATATATTCGGTTTATTGGTTCTTGGAGCGATGGGAAAAATGACAATGACAAAGACTATTACCAGCAATTCTTGAGCGGGTCTTATGTTCCTACTGGAATGGATTCTACCCAGAATCAATACTTCAATACTTTTAATAGAGGCTATTCATTAAGGTTAGATTATAACAAGCCCTTAAAATTTTTAAAAGGGAATTTCAATACAGGAACCAGTTATCAGTTTAGTCGTTTTCATAATACACTCAATACCAGTTTTCTTTCAAAAACAGATTCCACCTTTGTGCCCAATAATTTGTTGAGTAATGACTTCTTTTTTAACCAAGGCATCTTTACCATTAGGGCTGGATTTAGTTTTGTCTTTGGTCAACAGTTACACTTGATTTTTGGTGCACAAGCAGAAGAGACCAAAACCAATTTTGATTTTGTAAAAGGTAATTCTGCCAATGTTTCTAATAGTTATTGGAACCTATTACCCAATATTACTTTACGCAAGGAATTTAGTAGAACCATGAACACCGCCTTGGTCTATCGCGCCAGCATAAGAAGACCTGGTTTGGGAGAATTGAATCCCAATATTGATTACAGTGATCCATACAATCTCAGATTTGGGAATCCCTTTTTAGCGCCTACTTTGGCCGACAATTTTGACTGGAATTTTTCACTCATGAAGGGTAAATATTATATCAATACTTCTGTTGGATATAATATTGTTAAGCAGGTAATCAATAGTTTTAGAACCCTGGCTGGTGGCGGAAAAACCTTTATTACCTATGTGAATATTGCAGATAGAAAAGAGTATGAAGCTAGTGCCTGGGGAGGATATACTTTTAATAAGTGGTTTAGAATGAATGGAAGTCTTGGCTATTCCTATAATGTATATGCAGAAGCAGAAAAACAATTGTACAAATACCAAGATGGAGGCAGTTTTTATACCACGGTTCAGTACACATATAATCCCAATAGTTTATTGACCATGGAGGGAACTGCTAGGTTTAGCAGCTTTGCGGATCCACAAGGAAGGAGTAGGAGCAACCTGACCATGAACCTTGGTTTTATGTATCGATTCTTTGAACGTAGATTGGTAGTGGGAATCAATATTGCTGATCCCTTTAGGGCACAACAATATTTTTCATCGGTTTATGGTACCAATTTTAATATTGAAAGTTTCAGTAGCAGTAATACAAGGAATTTTAGATTAACCCTTTCTTATCAGCTTAATAAGTTGGTGCAGAAAAAAGCCATTACGGATAAACAAAAACAGGACATTATCAATAAAGTAAAATCCAAGAAAGCACCTGTTCCTCCGGTTAAGAAACCGATTGTTTAATTCTTGCGCTTAACCAGCTGTCTTTAATAGGAATGATCCATTTCTCTAACATCTCGCCTTTATTGGCCACCAAATTGTTGAAGTACAAAGTATCTTGACTAAGAAAGCCATTGTCAAAACCGTACTGTAATTGTGCTAGTGGCAACAATTGAATTTTGTCTTTCACCACAAAAGCTAGGTTCTGTCTATTGAATAGGTCTATTTTAAATTGCTCTTCTACTTGTTTAATCAGTCTTACAGAACTATCCGTGCTGCAACCACTAACCCCGGCGGCGGTTTCATCTGCCATAATCACTATGAATTGTCCAAACAACAGGTTAGCAAATCCCTTAACAGGTGTACCATGGGTTTGCCAAGAAGCCACAAACGCTTCTAATTGTGGTTCTAAAGCAAGTGCTTCAGTCATGGTTAATAACCTACTGCACTGGTAGATCCAAACCCTAGAACTTGGATGAAAATCGGCTGGTAAATATGTTGCAAAATCAAAATTCATGCTGCAAAATTAATCATTATTCCATAGATGCTGCAATGAGTTCAGCAATATCTAAAACGGCAACTTGGTTTTCCTGTTCCCTGTTTTTAACACCATCGGTCATCATAGTATTGCAAAACGGACAAGCTGCTGCAATCACAGATGCTCCTGTAGCTAAAGCTTCGTCTGTTCTTTCAATATTAATGCGTTTATCTCCGGGTTCATCTTCTTTGAACATTTGAGCCCCACCAGCTCCACAGCAAAGCCCATTGCTTTTGCAGCGTTTCATTTCTACTAAGGCCACGTCAAGGGCTTCTAATACTTTTCTTGGGGCCTCATAGATATTATTGGCCCTTCCTAAATAGCAGCTATCGTGGTAAGAAATCTTTTTACCTTTAAAGTCTCCACCTTCCTTGATTTTGATTTTGCCCTCATCAATCAATTGTTGCAAGAAACTGGCGTGGTGCAATACTTCATAAGTACCGCCCAATTCTGGGTACTCGTTTTTTAAAGTATTAAAACAGTGTGGGCAGGTGGTCACAATTTTCTTAATCCCATATCCATTGAGGATTTGAATATTTTGATAGGCCATCATCTGAAACAAGAATTCATTTCCAGCCCTGCGCGCAGGGTCTCCGGTGCAGGCTTCTTCTTTTCCCAGAATGGCAAAATTGATTCCTACCTTATCCAAAATACTAGCAAATGCCTTGGTGATTTTTTGAGCTCTTTGGTCAAAACTACCCGCACACCCAACCCAAAACAGGATCTCTGGGGTTTCTCCACTTTGCATCATTTCTGCCATGGTACGCACCTTCATAACAAGAGTTTATACGAATGTACTGCAATTTCTTGTTGCGCTCAATGTGCAATTTTTAAAATGAAGCAAGGTCAAATTTTGGCTAACGCATTGCGCTTATAGGACTTATATTTGATGATGGGTCTAACCATTTTTTACGGATTTCTTGTTAGTTTTCTAGGTCAATTGCCCTTGGGTAATATGAGCTTTACTGCCACCCAAGTTGGATTACAAGAAGGTATTTCCAAAGCTTGGCAATTTGCCATTGGGGTAGCCTTGGTAGAAATGGTTTATCTGCGTTTTGCCCTTACTGGAATGGATTGGGTAGTGCAGCACAGGCTTGTTTATCTTGGATTAGGATGGCTAACCGTTCTCTTGTTTTTAATACTAGGTATCATGGCCATCATCAGCGCTAAAAAACAGCAATCTGAATCAAAGGCCTTGGTGCTAAATAATCAAATCAACCGCTTTGTTCTTGGCTTAAGCATGAGTGCTTTGAATCCGGTTCAGATTCCTTTCTGGGTACTTTGGACGTCTTTAATGATTCAAACAAATAGATTAGCCGTTACTTCTATAGATTTCAACTTGTTTACTATTGGAGCAGGAACTGGAACTATTGCTGGGCTTGCTGTTTATATACACGGTGGTAAATGGTTGGTACAAAAAATTAAAGCTTCTAATCGCAGCTTAAATATTGCCATGGGCGTAGTATTCCTTTTTACTGCCTTATTGCAATTGTATAGAATGATCTACCATCCATTTGTATAAATTAGGCTTCAGCAGTCCACTGGTCGCGGTCATCAGGTGAGAATTTCCATGGAGCAAAATTGTTCTCAATATTACTAAATGTGCCATTCCATTCCTGAGGCGCATTGCTTTCTTCCATGATCAAAGATCTTCTCAATTCTACAATGATTTCCAGCGGAGAAATGCTTACAGGGCAGGCTTCTACACAGGCATTGCAAGTGGTACAGGCCCTTAGTTCTTCTACAGAAATATAGTCATGCAACAAGGATTTAACATCATCTATAAATGACTGATTGGTATTGATATTTTTACCCACCGCTTCTAATCTGTCACGGGTAGCCATCATGATTTTTCTAGGACTCAATAATTTGCCAGTGATATTGGCCGGGCAAGCCGATGTACACCTACCACACTCTGTACAACTATAGGCATCCAACAAGTTTTTCCAGCTTAGGTCAAAAATGTCTTTGGCGCCAAATCGGGCTGGAGGAGCCGCATCTGTGGGTGCCAATTCTGGTTGCATGGCATATAACACTTCATTTTGAACCGATACCATATTATGCATCTTACCCTGAGGTTCAAGCCTTGCAAAATAGGCATTAGGAAACGCCAACATAATGTGCAAGTGTTTGGAATAGGGTAGGTAATTTAAAAAGGCAAAAATGCCAGCAATATGAAGCCACCAGCAAATTCTTTCAAAAATGACCAATGCCTCTGTGCTAAACCCTTGAAGAATTGGAGCATATTGACTTGAAATAATAAAAGCTCCTGTAGGGCGATAGTGTTCTAACCCACGAGTTTGCAATACTTGATCAATGGCATTCATTTTAAGAAAAAGGGCCATCAAAATTATTTCTGTGATCAAAATATAATTGGCGTCAGACCTTGGCCAACCATTTAAATCCTTGCTCACAAAGCGTTTGAGCTTAATCAGATTTCTTCTTACTAGGAAAATAACACAAACTACTAATACTAAAAATGCCAAGACTTCAAACGCGTTGATTAACCAACCATAAGCAACTCCCAAAAAGGGAAGAAACAAACGGTGTGTGCCCAAAAGACCATCTAAGACAATTTCTAATACTTCAATATTGATAATAATAAATCCTGCATAGACTACTAAGTGCATCACTGCCACCAAAGGATTTTTAAACATTTTCTTTTGCCCCAATGCTAGAAGGAATAAGTTTCTCCAACGTTCTTGAGGATGGTTGTTGAGGTCTTCTGGTTTGCCCAAAAAAATATTGCGTTTGATTTCTATGGCTTTTTTGCTAAATAGCCATACAGAAACAAGGGTCAAGACCAGAAATAGGATTTGTGGTAGAAGGGCCATGATGCAAAAGTTATACTGCTAAGATAGCGGTTTTGGACTGTTGTAAATTGGATTGGGGAATGGTTTTATTGTGCTTATTTTTGGAATTCAAATCAGTATATGTCAGAGAGAAAATATATCCTCAATCAGGAATCGGCCAACCAGAAATTGCATAGGATGGCATTGGAATTGGCAGAAAACCTAAGCGGAAGTGAGGCGGATATTATTTTAATAGGGGTTAGGAATAGTGGAACGGTAATTGCCGAGAAAATTGCCGCATTTTTAAAGCCCTATGTCAAAAATCAGGTGATCAATATTACAGTGAGCCTAGACAAAGACTTACCCAAAGAAGTACTATTGAGTGAGAATCTAAACTTTAATGACCTTAATGTAGTATTAATAGACGATGTGGCTAATAGTGGCAAAACCCTACTTTACGGGTTAAAGCCTTTAATGGAATACTATCCAAGAACCATCCAAACCTTGGTATTGGTAGAAAGAATGCACAAACTCTATCCTGTAAAACCTGATTATGTAGGCTTATCAATAGCTACAACACCAGAAGACCATATTCAAGTGGAAGTATCTAATGGAGAAGTAATGGGGGCTTATATTGGATAATAGTAAAAGAAACAGCCCAATAAATGTTGAATGTTCCCAATGAATAATAAATTGTAAAATAATCTATTGTGTAAATTCGTTTTACCTATCAATTAAAACATCAATCATGGACGCAGCAATTCAAGCAAGGGTTAATGTCTGGACCAATGGCAATTATGACCAAGCCACCAAAGATGCCATCAGTGCATTACAAGCAAACAATGTAGATGAACTAGCAGATGCTTTTTACCGCAACCTAGAATTTGGTACAGGTGGTCTTAGAGGTATCATGGGTGTAGGTACCAATAGAATCAATAAGTATACCATTGGTATGGCAACCCAGGGTTTTGCCAATTACTTAAAGAAAACCTATGGAGATGCTGAAATTAAAGTAGCCATTGCGCATGATAGTAGAAACAATAGCCGCTTTTTTGCTGAAACAACCGCTCATGTATTTGCTGCCAATGGCATCAAGGTTTTCTTATTTGAAGCATTGCGTCCAACCCCAGAATTGAGTTTTGCCATACGCCACTTAGGTTGTAATGGTGGTGTGGTTTGTACTGCGTCTCACAACCCCAAAGAATACAATGGGTACAAAGCATATTGGAATGATGGTGGTCAATTAGTCCCTCCACATGACAAGAATGTAATTAAAGAAGTAGAAGCCGTTTCAGGCATTGATGAGGTTAAATGGAGCGGTGGCGATGCCAATATCAGCATTTTAGGCAAGGATATGGACAATGACTATATCAATATGGTAAAGGGCTTGAGTGTTTATCCAGACGTGATTGCCAGACAAAAAGACTTGAAAATTGTCTATACCCCCATTCATGGTACTGGAATTACATTGGTACCAGAAGTGCTGAAAGCTTTTGGATTTAACAATGTAACCATTGTGGAAGAGCAAGCTACTCCTGATGGTAATTTTCCAACAGTAGCCTATCCCAATCCAGAAGAGTCAGCTACCATGGGAATTGGTTTAAAATTGGCCAAGGAATTGGATGCCGATATTTTATTGGGAACAGATCCAGATGCAGATAGGGTAGCCATTGGTGTTAAAAACCACCACGGTGAATGGGTTCTCATGAATGGTAACCAAACAGCTGTTTTGGCTTGCAACTACATGATGGAAGCCCGCAAAGCCAAAGGCATTGCACAACCCAATGACATGGTCATTACCACCATTGTTACTACCCAAATGATCAATGACCTAGCTGCAGGTTATGGTGTTGCTTGTTATAATGTACTCACTGGATTTAAATGGATAGCTGAGTTAATCAAAGCTAAAGCTGGCCAAGAAAACTATATTATTGGTGGTGAGGAAAGCTTTGGTTTGATGATAGGAGACCAAGTGCGTGATAAAGACGCTATTAGCGCTGTAGCTCTCATGTGTGAAATGGCTGCCTATGCCAAGGACCAAGGGCTAACCTTGTTTGATAAAATGATTGAACTCTATCAGCAATATGGATTCTATTATGAAACCCTGATTAGTATTACTAAGAAGGGCATGAATGGACAAAAAGAAATTGCCGATATGATGGATGGTTATAGAAATAATCCACCTGCAACTATTGATGGTGCTAAAGTGGTTCAGTTATTGGATTATGAACTACAAAAAGGATCTAATCCAGCCACTGGAGAATCCTGGCCTATTCACTTGCCTAAAAGTAATGTGTTGCAATTTATTACAGAAGATGGAAGCAAGATTTCTGCAAGGCCTTCAGGAACAGAACCCAAGATCAAGTTCTATTTCAGTGTAAAAACCAGCCTTGCTAACAAAGCGGCTTTTGATAGCACATTTGCCCAATTAGAAGCCAAAATAGCCAGAATTATTGCCGATATGCAATTGAGTTAGTGTTTATTTAAATAAAATGGAACTCCTGTGAAGAAATTTTTCACGGGAGTTTTCTTTTCACATATCCCCAAATCAAATGCCGCTACCATGGGGATGTGTTATATTCGTTTTGCTTATGAAAAGAGAGTATGTTGATTCCTACCAACACAAGGGCTTGAGAAAACAGTTAATAGACGTATTACGCTCTAAGGGCATTACGGATAATAATGTCTTGGATGCTATGAATGCCATACCCAGGCATTTTTTTCTGGATTCTGCGTTTGACAAAATTGCTTACGAAAATCGGGCATTTGATATTGGGGCAGATCAAACCATTTCACATCCTTATACAGTGGCCTACCAATCCCAATTGCTTCAAGTAAAGAAGATGGAAAAAGTATTGGAAATAGGAACAGGAAGCATGTACCAGTCTGCAGTGTTGGCTGAGATGGGGGCTAGGGTATTTAGCATAGAGAGACAAAAACAACTCTTTGATGAGAAAAGTAAATTCTATGTTCGGGCCAAATATTTCAGCGCCAAATTCTTTTATGGAGACGGATTTGAAGGCTTGCCCACTTATGCCCCTTTTGACAAGATCTTGATTACAGCGGCAGCCCCGTTTATTCCACCCAAATTATTGGCTCAGTTAAAACCAGGTGGTTTTATGGTCATTCCATTGGATGAAGGAACTGAGCAGCGCATGTTGCGATTAACCAAAATGGCTGATGGGTCTATTCAAGAAGAATCATTTGAAGCTTTCTCTTTTGTGCCCATGCTAACGGGGAAGAATAGTTAAGAGTAAAAATGATTTGTGGACTTGTTCCCCCTTAAGAGATGATTTAGTGAAGAGTGAAGAGATAAGAGTGAAGAATGGACTTTGATCTCAGTAAACGAGTTAACCTAGGCTGCGCCTAGGTTCTATTAAAAGACAAACATCTTCATAAAGAAAAACCCTTGGCATTGCCAAGGGTTTTTGTATTAAATAGTGTTTTAAAAATACTTCACTCTTCACTCTTCACTCTTCACTCTTCACTCTTCACTCTTCACTCTTCACTCTTCACTTATTTTCTTACTGTTGCATCATATCCATTCCACCACCTTGATCAGCCTTGGTGTTTTTACGTTTGAAGAGTGTAGCATCAAACTTACCAAAACGGTAGCTGAAATTCAGACGCAGGATTTGTGGATCCCTTCTTCTAGAGCTAACTTGATTAAAGTAAATGCTCTCAGAATAAGTCTTGTATAATTGGGTGCGGAAAATATCGTTCATGCTCAGACTCAAAGAACCTGATTTACCATTTTTCCAAGTCCATTCTTTACGGATGGCTAAGTCAAATGCATATCTAGGATAGTTATAACCCTGAGAAGTAGATTGTGGTCCACCGCCAAACATCATACCACCACCCATACCACCGCGGCCACCGCCACTTCCACCACCACCTGGAGGCAAGATAGTTTTGGCTTGATAATCTCCACTAAATTGTAAGGAAAGACCTTTTGCCAATTTGAAAGTACTGTTCATTTTTGCAAACCAACTAACTAGTTCATTGTCTACACTTTGGTCAGGAATGGTAGCGTTGATCTTAGAGCTAAATAAGTTAAAGCTCAAAGTCAGGTCCCACCATTTATTCACGGGCATTTTATTAGACAATTCCAAACCATAAGTCACACTATTATCAGCATTGATATAAGTATTGAAATAGGCACTATCATTTAAAGTAAGACCATTCTTGTCACGGTATACATAACGTGTAATCAAATTGGTACTGTATTTGAAATAAGCAGTAGCTAAGAAGTTTGCACCCTTGGTATAGGCATTGTTATAAGAAACCTCAAAACTATTGGTGAATTCTGGTTTCAAATTAGCGTTACCAATATTGATATTCTGTGGGTCAGAAAAATCTGGGAAAGGCATCAATTGGAAGAAGTTTGGTCTGTTTACCCTTCTTGAATAGTTCAATTGTAAGTCTTGTTTGTCATCTACTTTATAGGTAACAAATGCGCTAGGGAACAAACTCAATGGGTATTTAACAGAGAAACTAGAGGAATCAGCACCTGATTGTTTTAGTAGGGTGCCAGTATAGCTAGAACTTTCTATACGGAAGCCCAATTGGTAACTCCATTTTTTTACTTTAAAAGCATAGTTGCCATATGCTGCATAAACTTGGTCATTAAACTTGTATTTGTTACTAATAGAAGGCACCAAGTAATAATCATTCACTAAAAATCTATATTGGTCACTACTATTTTTGAAATCACGGATTGCAGCCCTAGCACCAAACTCTAATTTAGAATCTAAGGTAATTTCATTCTCATAATCCACTTGCATGGTATAGTTTTTACTATCGCCACCGCCAATGGTTTTTTGCTTTAATGGAAGCCCCTTAATACTATTGTCTACATTATATGTTTGTGTATTAATGCTGGTGTTATTTTCATTATTGCTGCTATTTAAATTGAAATCTGCAGAGATGTTTTCACCATTCTTTGGAAAATTGTATTTATAACTCAATTGGGTACCCCAGTTTTCAAATTGAGAGGTACTCAGTGATTTAATCATATTATAAGAAGTAAAAGTTCCTTTGATGGTACTATCTACTCTTTGATCTTGGTCATTGTCAAATTTACCTGTTACATAGTTGGCACCTATTGTGAATGTGCTTCTATTACTAGCCAAATAGTCTACACTACCACGGAAAAAGCTAAAGCGATTCTCGTTAACACCATCTGTGGTTTGGTGAATATAACTTGGTGTAGTTAACAGATTATTTCTATCCGCTAAACCTTCAGAAATGGATTTACGTTGGTTGTAGTTTCCACTCAAAGAAATATTGGTCTTGGTTTGACGCAGGTTGATATCGCCACCCAAATTGATTTTGGCACGAGAATCAATTCCCGCTCTGATTCCACCATTGTAACCATTCTTTTTATTTTTCTTCAACACAATGTTCAAGATTCCAGCATTACCACCAGAAGCATCGTATTTAGCAGATGGATTGGTAATCAATTCCACTTTGTCAATAATGTCTGCAGGAATTTGATCCAAGGTTAGGGTAGTAGGTCTGTTGTCAATGAAAATGGTAGGGCTAGCATTACGTAATGTTACATTACCATCAATATCCACATTCAGAGAAGGGATATTTTTCATGATTTCTGTTGCTGTTTGACCAGCAGCCATCAAGTTTTTGTCTACGTTAAAAACCTTGCGGTCAATACCCATTTCAAATTGGGGTTTTGCAGTAGAGGTAACGGTTACATTGCCTAGGTTGGTAGCATCTGCCTCAATTTTAAGATTACCCAAGTCTTTGTCTGCCTGACCTAGCATTTGTTGCATGGAAGCTGCAGTAGGAGCACCTGTTGGCATTTTCAAACCAAAACTGATGGTTTTTTCAATGCTTTTATATCCTAGTGAAGATAATTTAAGTTTGAAGCTACCCATTACAGATAAGTTTTCAATACTAAATTCCCCGTTTGCACGAGTAATTTGGGTAGCCAAAATGGCTTCTTTCATTTTTTTGGTAACAGTATCAAACTTATTACCAGTCAATTGAACGGTAACGCCTTCTACTGCTTTATTGGTCTTGCTGTCTACTATCTTACCGTAAAAATGGCCTACATTCATACTTTGCGCACCACCAGCACCACGGCCAGCGCCACCACCCATTGGAAACTGGGCTTGTATGAATTGAAAGGAAATTAGTGCTACGATTAGGGTGAATAATTTTCTCATGTTTGGATTTAATGTGATTTGAACAGTGTAAAGGTCGCTCAGAAGGATGGCTATATGCCTTTCATTACACGAGCGGTAATATGACAATTTTGAATGGATAAAGTTTTAAAACTATAGGTTGAAGCCCATTATTTATCGGTGATTAGGCAAAAAGGCTGATGAAAACCTGTAAAAGGCCTATGAAAAATCCTAATACAGCTCCAATAATTTCAACAAATCGGAACTCTTTACTCATGATTCCCTGAAGAATGGCTTCTAATTTATCAGAAGAAAATCCACTAACCTTGTCAACTACAATTTTCTCAAGGTCTAATTCAGCTTGTAATTTCCCCATGTAATTAGCCATCAATTCAGGAAATAGGGTTTCTAATTCTTTTAAAAACACAGCTTTCAACTGATTAATGGTCTTATCACCAATAAACATGCTGATCATGGGCATTTCTTGGGCAAGTCGTACCCTTAAGAATTGATCAATATGACCTTCTACAAAGGGCATCATCAGTTCAATATTCTTTGGATTGGAGAGCTTTTTCTCAATATCCTCAAAGCTGAGTAACTCTTCAGCAACCAGTTTGCCCAATTTTTCGGCAAATTGCTTTTGACGTTTAGGGAAGATTCCATGAAACTTGATACCCAGAATATATTTGGGCTCCTTGGGATGAAATAACATCTTAATGGCAATCCAGTTGGTGAACCAACCAATAAAAGCCGAAATGATAGGGATAGATAAAATTGCTATAGACATGTCTTATAATATAAAACCCTATAAGTACAACCTTATAGGGTTTTGGGAGAACGATGGGTCTCGAACCCACGACCTACAGTGCCACAAACTGTCGCTCTAACCTACTGAGCTACGCCCTCCGGGTTTTTTGGGAACTTCCGTTTCCAAAGGATTGCAAAAATAGGGTAATTAGGCATTTGTTGAAAGCCATTTTTGATTTTTTTTAAAACCTTTCCGGAAAAACCTTTGTTAATTACTATAAAAGGTAAAGGCTAAAAGGGTTTTTCAGTTATTTTTGAAACTAGTCATGCAAAAATTTAAGCAATTTATGAAGAGTAGTAAAGGCATTGTGTTATCCGCAATAGTATTATTTGCTGCCCTGTTCTTTGCCTTCAAAGGCATTGAATATGGTAAGTCTGACATTAATATTACCCTAAGACAAAGACTAGTAGCGGCCATTGGGTCATTATTAGAGCAAGAACATTATAGTCCTAAACCAATTAATGATGCTTTTTCTAAGGAAGTATATAAGAAATACCTCAACGATCTAGACGGAGAAAAAATTCTTTTCTTACAGTCAGATATCAAAGAGTTTAAAAAGTTTGAAACAACCATTGACGACGAGATCCATGGTTCGGCTATTCTTTTTGCACCAACCGTGAGCACCGTATTTGACAAACGTATTCCAGAGTTAATTGGCATGTACAAAGAGATTTTGTCTCAGCCTTTTGATTTTACAACAGAAGAGACTGCTGTTTTAGACGGAGATAAAATGGATTTTGCCAAAGACGAGAAAGAACGCAAAGACCGATTCCGCAAATTGCTGAAGTTTTTAACCTTGGAGCGTTATGTAGACTTACAAGAAGTTCGTGAAAAGAACAAAGACACTAAGGATTTTGTGGCTAAAGCCGATACGGCGCTTGAAAGAGAAGCTAGGATGAAAGTGATGAAAATCATGGACAAAAAATATGATCGCATCAAGGGTACATTTAATGAAGACCAACGTTTTAATGCCTTCTTAAATACCATCACTAATTTGATGGATCCACACACAGATTATTTTCCTCCCATTGAAAAAAGGGCGTTTGATGAAGAAATGAGCAGGAGGTTCTACGGTATTGGTGCACAATTGCGTGAAGACGATGCCGGTATTAAAATTGCCAGTGTGCAAACAGGTGGTGCTGCTTGGAAAACTGGTGAAGTGGCTGCCAATGATGTCATAGTAAAAGTAGCCCAGGGTAAAGAAGAACCCGTAGACGTAACAGGTTTTGCTACAGAAGACGCTGTAAAATTAATCAGGGGAAATAAGGGCACTGAAGTGCGATTGACTTTGAAAAAATTAGATGGTAGTATTAAAATAGTTTCCATTATTCGTGAAGAAGTATCATTAGACGAGGCCTTGGTTAGGGGAGCTGTAATTCAAAATGGCGCTGACAAAATTGGATACATTTATTTACCTGAATTTTATGCCGATTTTGAAAGAGAAGATGGTAACCGTTGTTCAGAAGACGTTGCCAAAGAAGTGGAAAAATTGAAGGCGGAGAATGTAAAAGGAATTGTCTTAGACATTCGAAATAATGGTGGTGGTTCCTTGTATGAAGTGGTACAAATGGTGGGTCTATTTATCAACCAAGGTCCTGTGGTACAAGTAAGAGACAAAGAAGGAAAGTCAAGTGCTTTGAATGACAAAAATGCTGGTGCCATTTACGATGGTCCTTTAGCTGTAATGGTCAATGAACTAAGCGCATCTGCTAGTGAAATTTTTGCTGCAGCCATTCAAGATTACAAACGCGGAATTATTATTGGTAGTAGCTCTACATATGGAAAGGGTACAGTTCAAAAAACAGTTCCCTTTGGTAAACCCATTGATTTTAGCAGTGGCAGAACAGAATATGGTGCTGTAAAATTGACTTTCCAGAAATACTATCGGATCAATGGTGGATCAGTACAATTAAAAGGGGTTACACCAGATGTGGTGTTACCTGATGCATACGAGTTTTACAAGATTCGTGAAAAAGACAATACCGCTTCTTTGCCTTGGGATGAAATTACCAAAGTGCCATACAATACTTGGAACAATGCCGATTTAAGTTCTGTAGTTAAAACCGAAAATGAGAAGATTGCTCAGAACAAGTCTTTGAATCTATTGCGTGATAACCTTTCTTGGTTGAGCAAGAATTCGGAAATGCCGGTTAACCTGAATATGCAAAAATACAAAGACATGCAAAAGCAGATTAAAGCAACGGTTAATCAAAATAATTCCTTGTTGAAGATTAAAGAAGAGATGGCTGTTGACGTGATTAAAGTAGACTATGATAAGTTTTACAAGAATCCAGATAAAGTAAAAGGTGAAAGATATCAAGCTTGGTTAAAATCCATTAAAACGGATATGTATGTTGACGAGACAGTGAAGATGATCAGCAGTCTGATTCATCCACAAACTGCTACGGTTTTAAAATAATTGAACTAGTACAAACGATTGTTGGCAGATGGAGAATGATAAGCATTGGTATGCCTTGTACACCAAACCCAGATGGGAAAAGAAAATAGATTCAGTACTCATAAAAAGGGGCATTGAGTCTTGGTGTCCTTTGAATAGGATTGAAAGACAGTGGAGCGATAGAAAGAAAGTAGTAGAAGAACCTTTATTTAAATCTTACATCTTTGTTCGCATTAATTTGATTGACAAAGTGAAGGTTTTGAGTGTAGATGGTATTCTCAATTTTGTCCATTATGTAGGAAAGCCTGCGGTAATCCGTGATGAAGAGATCAATATGATCAAGCATTATCTTTCTGAAAAAGAAGCCATTATTTCACTGATTGCAAAAGAAGGATTTGAAGAATCCACCAAGGTTTGTGTAAAACACGGTGTGTTCATGGGCAAAGAAGGCACAGTTTTAAAGAATGCCAAAAAGAAAATCTTTGTCAAACTAGAAAGCTTGGGCCAGGTAATGGTGGTAGAATTTCCTGCAGAATATTTGGAACCTATGTATTAATTATTGAATGGTCCAGTCTACTACTTGGTTGGCCCATTCTGCTCTGTAAGGAGTTATAATTCTTAAGTAATTATCTGTATAGCCTTCCATCATTCCGTTTTTCTCAAACTTCTCAAACAAGACCTTTCTATTACTTTTATAATGCTGCTCAGTAAAATATTGGAGCTTTTGATAAGATAAATTACGTAAGACCTTGTTGCGTTCGTTTCTCACATGTATGGGAATCACTGGTTCAATTTCCAAGGCCTTGGTTTGATCCCTTTCTGAATAGGTGAATACATGTAAATATGAAACGTCTAACTCGTGTAAGAATTCAAAAGTTTCCTGAAAATGGGCATTGGTTTCTCCAGGGAATCCTACAATTACGTCAACACCTATGGCACAATGGGGCATGAGCTCCTTGATTCTTGCTACACGTTCTTGGTACAATTCTCTTTTATACCTTCTGCGCATTAGTTTCAAAATTTCATTGCTGCCACTTTGCAATGGAATATGAAAATGGGGCATGAATTTTTTACTTTCAGCTACCCAATCAATGATACTGTTGGTGAGTAGGTTGGGTTCAATAGATGAGATTCTATATCGCTCAATTCCTTCCACTTTATCCAAGGCACGAATCAGGGTTTCAAAGTTTTCTTCGTATTTCAAATCGCCGTTAGGCCCCTTCCCAAAATCTCCTAGGTTTACCCCTGTGAGTACAATTTCTTTTACCCCATCCGCTGCTAGTTGCTGGGCATTGCTAACTACATTGGCTACATTGTCGCTTCGGCTCTTGCCTCTTGCCATGGGTATGGTGCAAAATGAACAATTATAATCGCATCCATCCTGTACTTTCAAAAAGGAGCGGGTGCGGTCATTCATGGAAAAAGAAGCATTAAATCCAGTCACTTCTTCAATATCACAGGAACAGACTTTGCCAGAATCTCCCTTGGTCAATTGACTAATATGTTCAATAATATTAAACTTTTCTCCAGCTCCAAGAACCAAATCAACACCGGGAATACTGGCAATTTCATTTGGCTTTAACTGAGCATAACAACCCGTAATCACAACAAAGCTTTCCGGAGATTTGCGCTGAATCCTGCGCACCAATTGGCGGCATTCTTTGTCTGCATTGTCTGTAACAGAGCAGGTATTGATCACATACACATCGGCCAGGTCTTCAAAAAAGTCCTTTTTCTCAAAACCTCCATTTTCCATTAATCTAGAAAGTGTAGAGGTCTCGGAGAAATTTAATTTGCACCCAAGGGTGTGAAAGGCCACCGAACGCTTCTTTTCCATAGAGGCGCAAAGATAACAAGCCAAAGTCAAAATGCTGTAAATTGGCCCTTTCAAAGCAGTTTAAACATGAATTTTAAAAAAGCAGCCCCTTATCTTGGATTGATTTTCCTTGCCTTGCTTTCTTTTGGACTGAAAAAATGTCAAGAATCGCGCCAGCCAACCAAGGATCCTACTGTTAAACCTACTACCAAAAAGACCAGTAACCCCAAGCCAACTGTGGCATCTGAACCAAGAGGGTTAAATAGACATCCAGCCAAAATGAATTATTCTAAACACGCTAGGTGTAGAATGGATTGTAGACAAATTTCCGAAAAAGAAATTGAAGCAATCTTGCTCAATGGAACCATCAACTACAAGAAAAGCTCCCTTCAAGTGGCTGATTGCCAGAAAAAATATGCGGTAGAAGGGATAACGGATGACGGGCAAAGGGTCAGGGTCATTTTTGCACCTTGTGCTGATGAAGTAACGGTTGTTACCTGTATTGATTTGGGTAAGGAATGGGCCTGTAGTTGCCAATGATGGCATCTTGTTTCAAATCAAGGTCTAAGATTTTCTTAAATATCATAAAAGAGGGTGTCAGTTTTTCCATTTTAGGATTATTAAGGTATGTTTGCCAGTCTTAAAAAACCAAAACCGTATGCAATTTAATCGGATCAATAACATTGTTGGTTGGGTAGTGGCTTTTGTAGCCTGTACCGTGTACATCATGACCGCTGAAGCGGGTGGAAGCTTCTGGGATTGTGGTGAGTTTGTGAGTAGCTGTTTTAAACTACAGATTCCGCATCCTCCGGGAGCGCCATTGTTTGTGATCCTAGGTAGGGTATTCATTGTTTTGTTTGGTGACAATCCACTCACTGCTGCAAAAGCAGTGAACGTGATGAGTGCACTGGCTAGTGGATTTACCATTTTATTTTTGTTCTGGACCATTACCCATTTTGCACGCAAGATTGTGATGGTTAAGACTACCGATACTTTAAGTAGTTATCAGATTTGGTCCATTATGGGAGCAGGTGTAGTAGGTGCTTTGGCATATACTTTCTCTGATTCATTTTGGTATAGTGCAGTAGAGGGTGAAGTATATGCTTTGTCTAGTTTCTTTACTGCAATTGTATTTTGGGCCATCCTTAAATGGGAGAACCATGCTGAAGAAGAAGGTGCAGACAAATGGATTGTGTTTATCTTCTTTATGATGGGCTTGTCTATTGGGGTTCACTTATTGAACCTCTTGACAATACCTGCCATAGTAATGGTGTATTATTTTAAAAAGAAAGACAGTTTCAATTACGCTAATCTGCGCAAATGGTTTTTACGCATTATTGCCATTGGTGGGGCATTGGCTTTTGTAAGTGCTTTGGTGCTTGCCAACGGTGAAGTAAATGAAGATCGTGGATTGACCATGGATGCCACTATGGGTGGATTAATGATTTTTGGAACCTTAGCGGCTATTGGTCTTTTGTTCTTGGTTGAAAAATGGAATAAAGACCAGAAAGCACATTATGGTGGTATCTATATCTTCTTTGTGATTGGTTGTGCCATTACTGGAATTATTCAGGTGGGTGTAATTCAATACACTGTTAAACTAGCAGGAAGTTTTGACCGTTGGTTTGTCAACTTAATGGGTCTTCCATTCTTTAGTGGGTTTATCACTTTCTTTGTTTTATTGGCTGTATTAATAGGTTATGGATTAAACTATGCTGCCAAAAAGAACTGGGCCTATTTACGCATCAGTCTTTGGTCTTTGGCATTTATGCTCATTGGTTATAGTACTTATGTAACTACCATGATTAGAAGTAATGCCAATCCTTCTGTAGACATGTACAATGTAGACAATCCAATGAGTTTGGTGGGTTATTTGGGTAGGGAACAATATGGTGATTTCCCCTTGGTCTATGGTCAAAAGTTTAATGCGCAACCAGTAGATGTAAAAAATGGGGCTATGAAATATGAGAAAGCCCGTGACAAATACATTGAAATTGGACCAGATAGAAAATACTTGTATCAAGCAGAAGACAAAATGGTTTTCCCAAGGGTTTGGGATGCAAGTAATGACCAGAATCATGCTGATTACTATGCCTATTTCTTAAATATTAATCGCTTAAAAGATGGAGGATATGATCGTTCTCCTACACAGGCAGATAACGTAAAATTCTTGGTGGGTTATCAGTTCTATTGGATGTATTTCCGCTACTTTATGTGGAATTTCTCTGGTAAGCAAAATGACGTTCAGGGAATGTTCTTGGGCAATATCCGTGATGGTAACTGGATTACCGGAATTTCTTTTATTGATAATATGTTGTATGGCGATCAGTCTTTGATGCCAGATAGTATGAAGAACAATAAAGCCAATAACAAATTATTCTTGTTGCCCTTTATCCTTGGTTTAATTGGACTGTTTTATCAGTTCAAGCAGCGCAGTGATGATGGCGTAGTGAACTTTCTAATGTTCTTCTTTACAGGATTTGCTATTGTCATTTATTTGAACCAAGCAGGATACCAACCACGTGAACGTGACTATGCTTATGTAGGGTCTTTCTATGCATTTGCTGTTTGGATTGGACTTGGGGTATTAAAAGTGCGTGACTGGTTCTCTTCTAAGCTCTCTCAGCAAGTGGCAGCTATTGCGGCTACCGTGCTTTGTTTCTTTGCCGTACCAACTTTAATGGCTCAACAAGAGTGGGATGACCATGACCGTAGTCAAAAAGTACTTTCTAGAGACTTGGCTAAAGACTATTTAGAAAGCTGTGCACCAAATGCCATCTTGTTCTCCTTTGGCGATAATGATACATATCCGCTTTGGTATGCACAAGAAGTAGAGGGCATTAGGCCAGATATTCGTGTGATTAACTATAGCTTATTAGGTATTGATTGGTACATTAACCAATTGCGTTACAAAGTAAACCAGAGTGATAGCATAGACGTAATTTGGTCTGCTGAGCAAATTGAAGCAGGCAAGCGTGATTATATTGTTTACTCACCAAGACCCAATATTCCAGAAGACCGTTATTATGACCTATATGATGTGATGAAGAATTATGTGGGTAGTGATGACGCAGACAAATTAGACAATAGCCGCGGATCTGAGCCTTTGAACAGTTTCCCAGTTAGAAAATTTGCTGTTCCAGTTGATAAGGATTTTGTTTTGAAAAACAAAGTGGCCAATGCTACAGATAGCATTGTTGGAGAAATGAGGTTTGATATTCCTAAGGGTTCTTTGATGAAAAATGACCTAGCTGTATTGAATATTATTGCTGCTAACAAATGGAAACGCCCCATCTATTTCACCAACCCAGGTGTGGATCTTGGATTTGACCAATTCTTAAGAAGAGATGGTTTGAGTTTTAGATTGGTACCTGTTCAAAATAGCAGGGTAAATACAGATTGGATGCTGTCTAAAGCAATGAACAATTTTGCCTTTGGTAATGCCAATGTAAAAGGAGTGTATTTTGATGAAGAAAACCGCAGACACTTAAATACCATTAGAAATGCATATGCTGAACTAGCCATTGACCTTTCTGCTAAAAACAGAAAAGAAGAAGCTAAAAAAGCCTTGCAATTAGTAGATAAAATGATGTTGGATGAAAACTTCTCATATGGTATGGTTAGCCGTGGAAATATGCATAATAAGAACTCTTTATTATTCTTAGAAGCATGTTTAATGGCTGGTGATACTACCTTAGCCAATAAGGTAGCCGCCTCAGTGAAAAAAGACCTACAACAACAGGTTAAGTTTTACAATGGTCTTACTGGAGATAAAGTTGATCAGATGGCCGATGAAAAAAGAATGGCAGAAAGCTATTTACAAGGCTTAGAGCAGATTCAGACCATTTACAATCCAAGGATTCAAATACCTGGAAAGATGATGTCTGCTGATTCTGTGAATAAGTAATCAGTCAATAAATATATGTAGTGATGCCTGGACAAAAGTCCGGGCATCTTTTTTAGAACTTATTCATCAATTCCTTGTTATAGTCTTTAGTAGTTTCCAATTCTTTTGTAGATTCCCATTATGATCGGACACCGTTTTATTCAATTTCAGCCTAATCAGGGTGCAAGCTCCAAGTTTGAACAATTGCTAGACATTTTTACGCAATTGCTTACACATACCAATGGAGATGCAACAGAGGCCCTGTCTTGGTTAAATGAACTAGACAGACAGTACCATTTAACAGACAAGGATTATGGCATGGGCGATTTTATTGAGGACCTCAAAGAGAATGGTTATCTCAAGGAAAATCCCCAAGACGGGAGTTTTAAGATTACGGGAAAGTCAGAACAAACCATTCGCAAAAAAAGCCTAGAAGAGATTTTTGGGAAGCTCAAGAAAGCAAAACAGGGAAGTCACCAAACTAATAAACAGGGAAGGGGTGATGAATTAAATCCAGATACAAGACCATTTCAATTTGGTGACTCTCTAGAACAAATTGATTTTACAGAAAGCATTAGAAATGCTCAGATCAATCATGGTGTAGAAAGTTTTTCCATGAGGGAAGATGATTTACAAATTAGAGAGTCTGATTTTAAAAGCCAGACTTCTACCGTGTTGATGATTGATATCTCTCATTCCATGATTTTATATGGAGAAGACAGGATTACGCCTGCCAAAAAAGTGGCCATGGCACTCAGTGAACTCATTACTACCCGCTATCCCAAAGACACGTTGGATATTGTGGTTTTTGGAAATGATGCATGGAGTATAGAAATCAAAGACCTGCCTTATTTACAAGTTGGGCCCTATCATACCAATACCGTTGCCGGTTTGGAATTGGCCATGGACTTGTTGCGAAAACAAAAGAATCCCAACAAACAGATTTTCATGATCACAGATGGTAAACCCACCTGTTTGAAAATTGGTAAAAAATATTATAAGAATAGTTTTGGTTTGGATCGCAAAGTGGTCAACAGGTGTATTAATCTGGCGGCCCAGTGTAAAAAATTAAAAATTCCCATCACCACATTCATGATTGCTTCTGACCCTTATCTTCAGAGCTTTGTTCAGGAGTTTACAGAGACCAATCATGGCAAAGCATTTTTTGCATCCTTGGATAAATTAGGTGCATTTCTGTTCAAAGATTTTGAAAGTGGCAAAAACAAAACCGTTTATTAACAGCAACACATGAGCAAGCAACAGATACAGACTTTAGGAGAATTGATTAAGAGTGGTTACCGTTCTAAAACCGTAAAAGAAGAAATCAGGGAAAACTTGATTTTGAAAATGCAATCAAAAGAAAATCCTTTTGAAGGCATTATGGGTTATGAAGACACGGTGATCCCAGATACGGAAAGGGCCTTGCTCAGTAGGCATAATATTTTGTATTTAGGTCTTAGGGGACAAGCCAAGACCAGAATGGCCAGGCAAATGGTGGAATTATTAGATGAGTGGGTACCTACCATTGCTGGGTCAGAGGTCAATGATGACCCATTTAATCCTCTGAGCAAGTATTCTCGTGACCTGATTGCCAAGTTAGGAGATGATACACCCATTCATTGGGTCAATAGAAATGAACGCTATGGCGAAAAATTGGCTACGCCCGATGTAAGTGTGGCTGATTTAATTGGAGACATAGATCCCATTAAAGCGGCCAACTTAAAACTGAGTTTTTCGGATGAAGAAGTTATTCATTATGGTATTATTCCTAGAAGCAATCGAGGCATTTTTGTGATCAATGAATTGCCTGATTTGCAAGCCAGGATTCAAGTAGCGCTATTCAATATTTTGCAGGAGGGTGATATTCAAATTCGTGGTTTCAAATTAAGGATGCCACTTGATATATTGTTTGTATTCACAGCCAATCCGGAAGACTATACCAATCGCGGTAGCATTGTTACACCTCTAAAAGATAGGATTGAAAGTCAGATTCTTACACATTATCCAAAGACCATGGAAACATCTTTGGCTATTACAGAACAAGAGGCTAACTTATTGCCCGTGCAGATGGAAAAGGTTTCCATTAGTGATTTATTAAAAAGACTGGTAGAGCAAATTGCCTTTGAAGCTAGAAACAATGAATACGTTGACAAGAAAAGTGGGGTTAGTGCAAGGCTAACCATTGCAGCTTATGAAAACGCCATCAGCGCAGCAGAAAGAAGGGCCATCATACACGGTGAAAAACACACACAAGTTTGGATCTCAGATTTGCAGGGGATTATTCCAGCCATTACAGGTAAAATAGAGTTGGTCTATGAAGGCGAACAGGAAGGGCCTTATCAAGTTGCTGTGCAACTTTTAGATAAATCCATTAGGTCTCAGTTTGTGCAATATTTTCCCAACCCAGATCAGATTAAAAAGAAACGCGGAACGGGTAAAAAATCTGCAGAAGAAAAAGAGCCGGAGAATCCTTATAAATCCATTATCCGTTGGTTTGATGGAGGTAAGCATGTAGACCTTTTATTAGATATGAAGGACGATGCTAAAATTGCTGCTTTATACCAAGTAGATGGCTTGTATGGGATAGTTAAAAAACACTATCCTCATGCTAGTGAAACAGAGAATGCACTATTAATGGAATTTGTATTACATGGATTAGCTGCTTATTCTATGATCAGCAAAAGAAATATTGACGGAAAGATTGAGTTCAAAGATTTGATGGGTAGCATGATGAATCTTGGACAATTTGACCTAAACGAGGAAGAAGATGATGAATACCAAGGATAATTAATAGGTATGATAGTAAAAAAAAAGCAGCTAATTGATTAGCTGCTTTTTTTTGGAAAGTCAAAAAGGATATTTTTTTATTTTCTAAGTTTAATCTCAGTATCTAGCTCCTTCACCATTTCAGTGGTGAATTTTTTACTGGCTTTGGCAATGGATTCTGGGTCAACGGCCTTGGTTTGAATAGACATCAGTAATTCCTGACTTTGAGTGTCATACAAGTTGCTTTCTAGGTAGATAGTTTTCTTTTCAACCGTATAGCCAGGATTATAACTAGACATACCCGTACTCATCACAACGCCTGGTCCCATCATACCCAATCCTGAACCCCAGTAATTGCCATAATAAGAACCAAAATTGCCATAATAGCCATAGCTGCTTACTGGATTGTAGAAAGACTGTGACGCTTGAACATAGTGACTTTCAGTGCGAATATCTTTTACGGCAACCGTAAAAATGGTTTCCAATTTTAATTCCTTAATCTTGGCCAAAATGGCGTCTGCAGGAAAATTCTTTCCCACATTCATTGGGCCTAAGGCTTCAATACTAGTTACCGCTTTCAGTCCCCTTTTTTCTGCAGCTGCTTTTAAATCAGTTTCAAGCACATTGCGAGCGTTTAAGTCTTGGGCCAAGACCATAATAAACAAACTGCGTTTCTTACCCAAAACTTCTTGGTTTTTGTTAACCCAAAAGCCAATCACTGACATGGAGGAAGATTTGCATCCCTCAAACAGGGCAATGATGCTACAAAAGGCAAGAATCAATTTGATTTTTTTCATGGTAGTTTTTTATTCAGATATTATATCATTTCTTGGAGCTTGCTAACAACAAGATCAATTTCAGCTCTGGTATTGTGTTTGCAAAAAGAAAATCTAACGGTTACTTGGTTGGGATTAGAATTGATGGCCCTAATTACATGAGAACCTTGGTCGGCACCTGAAGTACAGGCACTGCCACCACTAGCACAAATATGGTTAATGTCCATATTAAACAATATCATTTCACTTTTTTCAGTTTTAGGAAAACTAACACTGAGAACTGCATATAATGATTTGCCAGTTCTATCTCCATTAAAACTACATTCAGGAATGGCTTTTTGCAAAGCCTCTGCCATATAATCTTTTAAACCTTGAATATATTGGCTGTCATTTTCAAAATGTTCCGTTGCTAGTTCCAATGCTTTTGCAAAACCAATAATACCGTATACATTTTCAGTACCAGCGCGCATATTTCTTTCTTGGGCACCCCCATTAATCAATGGATGAATTTTCACATTCTCATTAATGTACAACATGCCAACACCTTTGGGGCCGTGGAATTTATGACCAGCACCAGTTATAAAATGTACAGGTGTGTTTCTAAGATCAAAAGGAAAGTGACCAACTGTTTGAACCGTATCGCTGTGGAAAATAGCACCATATTCTTTGCAAAGATTGCCTACCGCATGAATGTCCAAGATATTCCCAATTTCATTATTGGCGTGCATTAAAGTAACCAAGCATTTCTCTTCACTTTCTTTCAGTAATAATTCTAGGTCTTCTAAATCTACATGGCCATTTTCCAACAATTTCACATAACTCAATGCGGCTTCTCCATTCTTGTGCAAATACTCAATGGTATGGGTAGTGGCATGGTGTTCTATAACAGAAGAGATAATATGCTTACAACCCAAATCTCTAACAGAAGCAGTAATGGCAGTATTGCTGCTTTCAGTACCACCACTGGTAAAAAAGATTTCAGCTGGATGCGCATTCAAAATTTTGGCTACTGTCTTGCGCGCGTTTTCAATACCCATTCGGCATTCTCTACCATAACTATAAATAGAAGAGGGGTTACCAAAATTGGTAGTTAAATAAGGCATCATTGCCTCTAGCACTGCTGGGTCAAGTGCAGTAGTTGCGGCATTATCCAGGTAAATTCTTTCCATGTTCTAGCTTTACTGTGCTTCATTAATATCCTGCATCAAACGCTTGGCAATATTTGCAGCGGTTGTTTGGAAATTGCTTTCAGCATAAATACGAATAATGGGTTCTGTATTGCTAGGACGCAAGTGTACCCAATCAGTATCAAATTCAATCTTTAATCCATCAATGGTATTAATTGGTTGCTTTTTATATTTCTTTTGTATCACAGAAAAGATTTTTTTCAAATCTGTTCCTTGATTCAATTCAATTTTATTCTTGCTGATAAAGTAATCAGGATAGCTACTTCGCAATTGCTTCACTGTTTTCTTCTCGTGCGCCAAGTGTGTTAGAAATAAGGCAATACCAATTAAAGCGTCCCTACCATAATGTAAATCGGGAACAATAATACCTCCGTTACCTTCTCCTCCAATCACCGCTTTAGATTCCTTCATCATATTAACCACATTCACTTCACCCACTGCACTTGGAAAATATTGTCCACCATGTTTCTCAGTTACATCTCTTAGTGCCCTTGTACTTGATAAATTACTTACGGTATTTCCTTTTCTATGTTTTAATACATAATCTGCAACAGCTACCAAGGTATATTCTTCACCAAATAAAGTGCCGTCTTCACATACAAAACAAAGCCTATCTACATCAGGATCTACCGCAATACCCATATGGGCTTTTTGCTTATTTACTTCATTGCATAATTGGTTCAAGTGTTCAGGTAATGGCTCAGGGTTGTGTGCAAACTGTCCATTAACTTCTCCATTCAAAACAACAATATCATCAACGCCTAAGGCTTTTAATAATTGGGGAACGGCGGTAGCGCCAGTACTATTAATGGCGTCTAAAACAATTTTAAATCCAGCTTTTTTAATTGCAGCAATATCTACCAATGGATAGTCAACCACCATTTGAATATGCTTTTCTAAAGCGGTTTTGTTGGTGGTATAGCTACCAAGATTGTCTACATCTGCAAAATGAAACAAATCAGCTGCTGCTATTTCAAGAATTTTGGCACCTTCATCTCCACTGATAAATTCTCCTTTATTATTTAAGAGTTTTAATGCATTCCATTCTTTGGGGTTATGACTAGCAGTAAGAATAATTCCGCCATCCGCTTTTTCAAAAACTACAGCCATTTCTACAGTGGGCGTAGTACTTAAACCAAGGTCTACAACGTCAATTCCAAGTGCATTCAAAGTACTGATTACAATTCTTTGTACCAACTCTCCGCTAATCCTTCCGTCTCTACCAATGACCACTTTTTTACGAACACTGGTACCATCATTCAGGGATTCTTTTAACCAACTACCATAGGCAGCTGTAAATCTAACCACGTCTAAAGGACTCAAATTGTCTCCGGGTACGCCACCAATTGTGCCCCTAATTCCTGAAATACTCTTAATCAATGCCATTCATTACCTGTTTTTAGAGCTGCAAACATAATTCAAATTTTTTGTTTGATTCTCCTGCCTATTTTTGCGTCATAAACCCGTATATGCCCAAGACCTGGTTCAAAGATTGGTTCAATTCCCATTATTATCATTTGTTGTACCAACATCGAGATGATCAGGAAGCATTGAATTTCATACAATTACTGATTGCCCACCTGAAACCTGCTGAACATGCAAGAATGTTAGACGTGGCCTGTGGCAAGGGAAGACATAGCAAGGCGCTAGCCGATATGGGTTATGAAGCAACAGGTATTGATCTATCTGAAGAGTCAATTCAAGAAGCTAAATTGGATGAAACTGAGCAATTGCATTTTTACCAACACGATATGCGTTTGCCTTTTTGGATTAACTATTTTGATTATGCATTCAACTTTTTTACCAGCTTTGGATATTTTAGAACCAAACGCGAGCATGATAATGCTATCAGAACCATTGCCCAAAGTCTTAAACCGGGTGGCATTTTTGTGATTGACTACCTAAATGTTAGATACGCTGAAAAAAATCAGCAAAGCACCCATAGTGTAGATGTGGAGGACGTGAAATTTCATATTAGTAAATGGAATGACGAATCCCATTTTTACAAACAGATTCAAATTACGGATGCCAGCAATCAATCTCCCAAACATTTGTACACAGAGAAAGTAGCCAAATTTACGCTGGGCGATTTTACAGAAATGCTATCCTATCAAGGATTGCAAGTATTAGAAGTGTTTGGAGATTATCAACTAGGCAAATACCAATTGCAGGATTCTCCAAGATTAATCTTAGTTGCCAGGAAAATGGCCATCCTTTAAACTATTGTTTTTTGAATTTTTTGGGAGTGATGATCAAACTATCATTTTGAAATTGAAGTCCCTGATTGTTATTTGGCAATACTTGAGCTGGCTGATATTTTTTAAAAGGTTGAAAGCTAGGTTGATTTTCTGTTTTGTTCAATCCCAAAGAAGCCGAATTGTTTTTGTCAGGCATTAAAACAGGCATTCTGTCAATTCCAGATTCATATATGTCAAAGCCCTGGCCATTATTGGACTGATACTTTAGACCAAAATTTTGCCCTTTTAATGCATTCGGCATTATAATGCTGTCTTTAGCAGATGGAACAATGACCAAACTACTTTTCTGAGCCAAAATTGATTGGCTAACCAATAGGCATAAAAAAAGGCTAATCTGTTTCATGAATTAAATATATTAATTAAATTAAATTTTTGCAAGTCCAGTTTGTTAATTCTCAATCCCATTCTGGAATGGGGAACGGCAGCTTCCATTATCTTTACAAAATGACAATGGACAATATCTTCTTAATGGGCTTTTTCCAAAAATCATGGGAATGGTTGGCATCCTGGGATCAACAGCTATTTTTATTAATCAATAGTAAATGGAATCACCCTTGGTTAGATAGTTTATTGCCCATTTGGAGAGAAGCCAATACCTGGCTACCATTATACCTTTTCCTCATATTGTTTGTTGTGCTTAATTTTCACTCCAAAGCATTTTCTTGGATACTTACTGCCATTATCACATTTGCCATTTCTGACCAACTGAGCAGTAGCTTGATGAAACCATTTTTTGCTAGATTAAGACCTTGTAATGACCCTGAATTAGTAGGGATGGTTAGGTTGTTATTGCCCAATTGTGGTTCTGGATATAGTTTTACCTCCTCTCATGCAACCAATCATTTTGCATTTGCAGTATTTATTTTTATGACGCTTGGACAAGTCTTTGGTAAATGGAAATGGGCTTTTATTGTTTGGGCAGCTTCTGTGGCTTATGCCCAAGTTTATGTTGGTGTGCATTATCCTATTGATGTCATAGGTGGAGGCATACTGGGTTCATTAATTGGTTATGCTACAGCCTCTGTTTACCAACAAAGGTTTCCAACTTGGAATATAGAAAGTACAAAAACCTCCCCAAATGATTAATCAACGGTTTTATTTTTCCGTATTGGGATTGTCATTTCTCACTTGTTTAGTGGGGATGTTTTCCATACCCCTAATGGACATTGATGCCTCTCAATATGCTTCTATTAGTAGAGAATTATTGGAGGGGAAATCATGGATTTGGTTTTATGATATGGGAGCGGATTATTTAGACAAACCCCCCATGTTATTTTGGTTGAGTGCACTTAGTATGAAGGTCTTTGGTATTTATGACTGGGCTTATCGCTTACCGTCTTTTTTGTTTGCCATACTAGCTGTTTATTCTACGCATGCTTTGGCAAATCAATGGGATGGAAAAAATATCGCACGATTAAGCGCAATGGTTTTAGCAACTTCTCAAGCGTTCTTTTTAATCAACCATGACGTGAGAACAGACACCATGCTCATGGGTTGGGTTATATTTAGTATCTGGCAATTAAGTGCTTGGTACCAAGAAGATAAATGGCTGAATTTTATATTGGCTTTTATGGCAATTGCGGGTGGTATGATGACCAAGGGGCCAATTGCTTTAATTGTACCTGTGCTGGCTTTTTTACCTCATTTCATACTCAAAAGAGAATGGAAACAATTGTTCCGATGGGAATATTTGGTTGGGCTAGTAATCATAGCCGTTTTATTGATTCCCATGAGCATTGGACTCTACCAACAATTTGACTTGCATCCAGGAAAATTAATTAATGGAAGACCTATTCAGTCTGGATTAAGGTTCTATTATTGGACACAGAGTTTTGGTAGGTATACTGGAGAAAACATGTATCATGAGATGAGCTATTTCAGCTTTTTATTGGAAAACATGCTTTGGAGTTTTTTACCCTGGATCCTATTCTTTTTAGCTGGTCTGGTTTTCTCTATTTGGCAAATAATACCTTCTCGTTTTTGGTTAAACAAAAAGCAGGAGTGGATAACTACGGGTGGATTTGTTTTTACCTATTGCATTTTAGCCAGAAGTCAAGCACAACTGCCACACTATATTTTTGTGGTATTCCCATTGGCCGCCATTGTTACAGCAGTATTTTTGAATCATTTATTTTTTACCAAACAATGGCCCCTCCTTAAAAAGGGTTTCCAATGGGTACATGCTTTTGTGTTTTTTGTTTTGTGGATGGCGGTTGTGGTACTCATGCGTTTTCCTTTTCCAGAAGTCCCCATATTTGTTCCCATTCTTGCCATCATGGGGCTTTTGCTATTTATGTGGTTGGTTTTAAGAAATCAACCTTTTATGGGAATGCCTTCTATTCTAATAGGGGCAGTCTATACCGTTATTGCAGTAAACCTATTTTTGAATACCCAATTTTATCCCAGGTTATTACAATTTCAAATGGGGAATACGGCCGCGGATTATATTAACCAATCGGGCTTGGATAAAAATAAAATAGTGCTCTATGGCACTGGCGATAGCAGGGCCATGCATTTTTATGGAAAACATATATTTCAACACAAATTCCAACGCAGAGAGATTCTTTCTTCAGATATACTTGTAACCTCAAGTGATAGTCTATCCTTGTTTCAGCAAGTTTATCCAGGGGCTAAATTATTGCACAAGGGCCCCAATTTTTCAGTGAGTATTCTAAGCGCCCAATTTTTAAATCCAGCTACTAGGGAGCAAGAAGTTCCGCATTATGTAATCCTTGATTTAGATGGGAAACCCTGATTTGCTGGCAATTGATTAGATTTGATCCATCTCATGACAGAAGTATTTATCATTTTAGCGCTGATTTTGGTCAATGGTCTGTTTTCTATGGCCGAAATTGCCCTTGTTTCTGCTAGAAAAGCAAGGCTAGAAGCACAGGCCCAAAAAGGGGACAAAGACGCCGCCAAGGCTTTAGAGCTGGCCAATCATCCTGATAGTTTTTTATCCACGGTGCAAATTGGCATTACCCTTATTGGCATCCTAACAGGTATTTATTCTGGAGACAGTTTTAAAACACCATTACAAGCCACTTTATCTCAAATAGATTTCATTAAACCCTATAGTGGTACCATTGCTACAGTCATTATATTGATTGTGATCACTTTTCTTTCCTTGGTTTTGGGAGAATTGGTGCCCAAGCGCCTTGGCTTGAGTAACCCTGAGGGGATAGCCAAAAAAGCGGCAGGGCCAATGAGCATTATCTCTTGGATTACTTATCCATTTGTTTGGTTGCTCATGGGCGCATCTAATTTGTTGGTGAGATTAATGAATGTAAAAACCAGTGAAAATCAGGTTACAGAAGAAGAAATTAAAGCCATCATTAGTGAGGGAACCGAGCACGGTGCTATAGAAGAAGCAGAACAAGAAATTATTGAACGCGTTTTTCATTTGGGTGATAGAAATATTACTTCATTGATGACTCATAGAAGTGATATTGTTTGGATTGACCAGAACAAGTCAGTGGCTGAAATCAAGTCAATGATGCAAGAAGTGGTGCATTCTGTTTATCCAGTTTGTGATGGTGAAATTGATAGAATCATTGGGGTGGTGGCAATTAAAGACTTTATTGTTGTTGCTGAAAATACGGGTGTTCAAAAGATTATGAAACCCGCCATGTATGTTCCAGAGAATAATACGGCTTATCAAGTTTTGGAGCAATTCAAGAAAACCAAGATTCACCATTGTTTTATAGTTGATGAATATGGTTCCATATTGGGCATGATTACGCTTAATGATATTTTGGAAGCCATTGTAGGTGATATTCCCCAACAAGAAGACGAGTCATTTGACATTTTGGAAAGGGCCGATGGTTCTTTCTTGGTAGACGCGCAAATTCCATTTTATGATTTCTTGAGTCATTTTGACAAAACGGAATGGATGATGGAAGGGGATCAAGATTTTGATACCCTTGCGGGATTTATTATTCATGAATTGCAAAGAATTCCTACTACGGGAGAAACATTGAGCTGGAAAGTCTTTGAATTTGAAGTAATAGACATGGATCACCACCGAATTGACAAAGTATTGGTAAATACCAGACTTGATCCAGGAGTAGATTAAAACTCGAAACTGGTGCTAGTTTTCGGATAATCTAGTTTATAGCTTTTTTCTTGCCCCTTTGCCTTTACATGAAAAATATTGCTTTGCAAGGTTTGAAAATCAAATAGCAATTGGCATTGCACGTCCAGCCTTTTTAATTGGCTAACCTTGGGCACTTCTGCATAAACCCAAACACTTTCCATTTGAATTTCGTGGCCCAAATAATGGATATTGGCAGCTTGTCCATTGATTTTGAGTTGCAGTTTCTGCTGAATATAATTGTTGATTTGTTTGTCAAGCAAAGCATTGTCTGCGGGATGGGCAATATCTACTTTTGTATTACTATACTTTTGTAGAGTGGTTTCTAGGTCCTGCGTAAATATGCGAACGCTGATTTCGGCTGTGGCTTCTTTTGTATTATGATTTATTTCTATAACGGATACATAAAAGGGGTGCAATAGGGCTACGAATGCCAAAGAAATCCATTGAAACATACTATTTACCATTCAACATTCTTTTTTTTACACTACAAATGTCATGATTAATTTGAAACCTCGCTTATGAATGATTTTAAACTGTATTTAGAGACTGGTTTTCAACATATTGCCAATTGGAACGGGCAATTATCTTTCTGGTCTCAATTGGCGGGTTTAACCACCAGTGATCATATACTCTTTATTATAGCTTTGACCATCAGGTATCAATTTGCAGATTGGAAAAAGGTCTTGGTACTGGTTACGGCGTTCACCATTGGGCATAGCATTACATTGGCTTTGAGTGTCCTAAATATTGTTACTTATTCGGTCAATTGGATTGAGTTTTTAATCCCCATCACTATCCTAATAACGGCTATTAGTAATTTGTTTGTGAAGAAATTTGTGTTTAAGACAAAGTTCCCACCCATTTATTTTATGGCACTGTTCTTTGGCCTGATTCATGGCTTAGGTTTTAGTAGCTATTTGAAAAGTTTATTGGGTAAGGATCAAGGGATTTTTAGCCAATTGCTGGCTTTTAATCTGGGTTTGGAGCTTGGACAAATTTTGATTGTTTTGATTATCCTGATTATTTCCTTTGTTTTTGTGGGTTTAATCAAGGTAAATAGGAGGGAATGGCTTTTATTTGTAAGTGCTGCCGTGTTTGCACTTGCATTAAACATGGCTTTGGATAGATTACACAACGTATTACCACAATAAACCATACAATTATGAGAAAATTAGGTTTCATTGTTTTAATGGTGGCTTTTGCTTCTTTAACGCAGGCGCAAAACATCATGAACAATCCAGGTTCCAATCATGGGAACAAGTTTGAACAATTGGGTACCATTCTTCCAACACCCAATGAGTATCGCACAGCTAGCGGTGCCCCCGGCCCAAAATATTGGCAGCAAAGGGTAGACTACAATATCAAATGTGAATTGGATGAACCCAATTTAACCTTAAAAGGAAGTGAAACCGTTACTTATTATAATAACTCTCCTGATGTGCTAACTTATCTCTGGTTGCAATTGGACGAGAACGAGCATAGCAGCATCAACAATGCGGGTTATCAAAATTCATCGCAAATGGGTAGGCAATTGTCTACCACTCAAGCAGATGCTATGATGGAAGCTGGAAAAGATAATGGCTTGGGCGATGTGATTACCAAGTTAACCGATGTTACAGGTAAGAACTTAAAATATACCATCAACAAAACCATGATGCGCGTTGAATTACCAACAGCATTAAAACCTGGTCAGAAATTTGTGTTCAACCTTAGTTGGCATTACAAGATTTCTGATCGTTTAACCGTTGGAGGTAGAGGTGGCTATGAATTCTTCCCAGAAGATGGAAACCATTTCTTTACCATGGCACAATGGTATCCTAGACTAACTGTTTACAGTGATTTTCAAGGATGGCAACACCACCAATTTACTGGAAGGGGGGAATTTGCCTTAACTTTTGGCAATTTCAATGTGAGCATGACTGTTCCTGCAGACCATACCATTCTTTCTACAGGAGAGTGCCAGAACTATTCACAAGTATTATCTCCAGCACAAATGACTCGTTGGTCTAAGGCTCAGAATGCCAAAGAGCCAGTAGAAATTGTAACTCTGGACGAAGCCAAGAAAGCAGAAAAACAAAAAAGTACTGCTAAGAAAACTTGGGTATACAAAGCCGATAACGTTCGTGATTTTGCATGGACTTCTTCTAGAAAAATCATCTGGGACGCCATGCCAGCCTATGTAGAAGGAAAGAAAATAATGTGCATGAGCGGTTATCCAAAAGAAGCTTACGGCTTGTATCGTAAGTTTTCTACCAAAGTAGTAGCTCATACTATTAAATCTTATTCTAAATTCTCTATTCCTTATCCTTACCCAGTTGCCCAAAGTATTGAAGCTTCTAATGGTATGGAATATCCTATGATCTGTTTTAACAATGGTAGAACAGAAAAAGATGGTAGCTATAGTGAAACTACCAAACAAGGAATGTTGGGTGTGATTATTCACGAAGTAGGTCACAATTTCTTCCCCATGATTGTCAACAGTGATGAGCGTCAGTGGAGCTGGATGGATGAAGGGTTGAATTCTTTTGTAGAATACCTAACTGAGGAATTGTATGACAACAAATATCCATCTCGTGGTAAAGGTGCTGCATATACCATTGCAGACTATATGCGTTTACCCAAGGATCAGTTGGAACCTATTATGACCAATAGTGAAAATATTGTCCTCTTTGGACCAAACGCTTATACCAAGCCTGCTACTGGTTTGAATATTTTAAGAGAAACCATTATGGGAAGGGAACTGTTTGACTATAGTTTCAAAGAATATGCTCGCCGTTGGGCTTTCAAACATCCTCAACCCGCAGACTTATTCCGTACTATGGAAGACGCTAGTGCAGAAGATTTGGATTGGTTCTGGAGGGGATGGTTCTACGGAATAGATCCTTGCGATATTGCCATTGATACCGTTAAGCATGGTGTCTATGATCCTAATATGGCTGCACAAGCAGGATTCCAAGGTGGAAGAGGCGGAGGGGCACCTATGAATGCTAGTCCAAATGGCATGATGTCTTTGGCCAAGCCTATGTTGAATACATTTGATGATATTTCTAAAATTAGAAATCGTAATGACAAGAACATTATCTTCTTGACCGATGCGGATACTAGTTTAAGGGATTTTTACTGGCGTTATGCAAGGGGTATTGAACCATACGATACTACTAAATACAAAGTAACTCCTCCAAATGTTACACCAGAATCAATGGACAATGCTGCTAAAGCTAAATACGCCAATGTGAATTTGTATGAAATTACCTTTAGCAATAAGGGCGGTTTAGTGATGCCAATCATTGTGGAGTTCAGTTTTGAAGATGGAACCAAACAAACAGAAAGAATTCCTTCACAGGTTTGGCGTTTAAATGAAAATAAAGTGACCAAATTGTTCCTGACAAACAAAAAAGCGGTAGGAATCAAATTGGATCCAATGCGTGAAACAGCCGATATTAATGAGAATAACAATACTTGGGGTATGGAAACTGTTACACCAAGTAAGTTTGCCATCTTTAAGGCAAGACAGGGTGGTGGACGTGGTCAAAGCACAGGTGTTAATCCTATGCAAAAAGCCATGGAGAAAAAGAACTAGTTGTTTTTGATAAATCTATTTTTTTGATTAAAGTCACTTGATTAATTTCAGGTGACTTTAATTTTTATATGATGCGTCTAATTAAAATAGCTCTGTTCCTTTTTTGCATGGTAAGCCTTGCTGCCAATGCATCTGTTGACACGGTTCAGTTTTACAGCAATAGTTTGCACAAACAAGTCAAGTTTGTAGTCATTCAACCAAGGAACAAAAGCAAAGTATTAATTCCGGCGGTGTACTTGCTACATGGATATGGTGGTAATCAACGCCAGTGGCCCCAAGCCGCGCCTCAATTACAACAGAAGGCAGAAGACTTGAATATGATTCTAGTCTGCCCTGATGGCGCCAATAGCTGGTATTTTGATAGTCCAATTGATTCCAGCATTCGTTATGAATCTTTTGTAATTAAAGACCTGATCCCATATGTAGATGAACATTATTTGACTATTCCAGATAGAAAACATAGGGCAATTACAGGCTTAAGTATGGGAGGTCACGGAGGGCTTTACTTGGCTATTCGCAACCAAAACATATTTGGCGCAGCGGGAAGTATTTGTGGTGGGGTTGATTTTAGACCCTTTCCCAACAACTGGGAAATTAAAAAAGCCTTAGGCGAATATGCAAACAATAAGTCTGTTTGGGATGCCAATACGGTAATGGAATTGGTAGACGGATTAAAGAACAATTCTTTAAAATTGATATTTGATTGTGGCGTAGACGATTTCTTTTATCCAGTAAACAAAGCCTTGCATGAGAAACTGTTGAAACTAAAAATAGACCATGACTATATTGAAAGGCCAGGAGCCCATAATACAGCTTATTGGAGTAATAGCATTGACTTTCAATTGTTGTTGTTCAAAAAATATTTTGATGCCAATGCCCTTTAGTTCAATCTAGCTTATACAATCTAACTTCCAATCCCACTTATATGAAATGCCGCTCAACTAGTTTTTTGTTTTGTCTATTTATTTTGGTTTCTTCTTATGGCTATGCTGCAAGTGTGGATAGCATTGAAGTTTATAGTCCTAAGATGAAAAGGTCTATTAAAACCATTGTTATAAAACCCAGTTCTAATAAAGTGAGTACAAAACAATTTCCTGTTTTGTATTTGTTACATGGAGCATTTGGGGCATATAATAATTGGTTATTAAAAGTGCCACATATCAAGGATTTGGCTGACCAATATGGTATGATGATTGTTTGTCCAGACGGAGGATATACAAGCTGGTATTTTGATAGTCCAATTGATAGTTCTTATCAGTACGAGACATTTGTAGCTGAAGAGTTAACCCAATATATAGATGCACATTATCCTACTATTGCCAATAGAACAGCCAGGGCTATTTCGGGATTGAGTATGGGTGGACATGGTGCTATGTTTTTATCATTTAGACACGCCAATATTTTTGGGGCTTGTGGAAGTACTAGTGGGGCACTTCATGTTTCTGTGATTACACAAGGATATGGCGTAGAAAAAAGGTTGGGTGATCCTACTATTAATAAACAATATTGGAATGACTGGAGTGTCTTAAATACCATTGAACATTATCCCAAAGATTCATTAGCTATTCTAATTGATTGTGGAACAGAAGATAGGGTATTGGCTATGAATAGGGCCGTACATGACAAGCTGAACAAACTAAAAATTCCACACGATTATATTGAAAGACCAGGAGAACACAACTTTATTTATTGGAACAAATCCATTGATTATCATTTTGTATTCTTTCACCAATTCTTTGCAAAGGGAGTAAAATAAAAAAGCAACCCAGAGGGTCGCTTTATGAGAATACAGGCCGATTCAAGCAATTGCCCCTAATCGCTGAACCTGCCGCCTGCATTAACCCAGTCAGATATTTTTTTCTTGTCGGCTGCACTCAATTGACTACCCTGAGGCATAAAGCTAGGAGAGCCATCAACGCCTCTGGCTTTGATTCTATCTTTATTACTGATGATATTGCAATCAGTGGTTAAGTCTTTACCACCAGTACCATTATTGCCCGTATGACAGGAAGAACAATTTGAGGCCATCATTGATTTTACTGCTGTATACAAAGGACCTGCTTGTCCGGTAACCAATGCAGCACAGTCGGAAGAACTTGGCGTTCCAGAACCAGTGTCACTACTTTTACTGCAAGCTATTAATGCCATCATAGCTAAACTTACAGCTAGAAATTGTAAGGAATGTTTTTTCTGATAAGTCATACGATCTTGTTTTGTAATCGTATGTTACGAACCTATTTTCTTTTTGGTTGCTTATAAGTCAAAGAAAAATTTACACCAAAACTACTCAGTTCTATACTTCCAAAACCTACTCCTCCCATTGGAATTTTAGCATAGGGTTCAATAATGCCTGTGAGGTGTTTTCCCATTGGTTTTTCAATGCCACCTGAAATATGAAGCAAGGCAAATAGATGCTGGTCATTTGAAGGATAATTGGCAGATCTATTATAAGTTTGATTATTTACATAATATAAATAGGTGTAGTTCTCCTTCTTCATAAAATATGAAGAAGTACCTAGTGAAGCAAAATAATTACCTTTTCCATTATACTTAAAATGGTAGGTGCCTATTAGAGGAACATCCCACATATCACATGATCCTGTTACCGTTTCCATTTTGAAATAGCTGACCCATGTTCCCTTAGGCGCATGAAAATCTACACCATTCATTTTGTAATTTTTCTGGGTATATATTCCACCTGTTTTAATAGAGAAATGTTGGTTGAATCTATATCCAATCAAGCCTCCAATATTGTAACCCAGGTCTTCCTTGTAATTAAAATGTACCGTACTAGCGTCAATCCCTGCTGTTAATCCAATAAAGAATCCTTTTTCAGTATTGTTTTTGTTTTTAATGACAATGCTACTAGACTTTTCTTCTGTCAAATTTGTATTGGTAGTTGTTGTTTGATGTAGGGTGCTAGATACTTTTGTATTTAAATCAGATGAAGTATTATTTTCTTGAACCGTATTTGTACTACTTGCGGCTTGAAGCAGTTCGTTATTATTTGGAGAAATGTTTGTTTGACTATTTTCTTTAGCCAATACTTGGTCAACGGGCCCAATTGGTATCCCCATTTGACTCAATAAACTAGGACTTGTTTGAACAGATTTTGTTGCTACTAAATCCTTTGTTTGATTTTGGCTACTATTAGCACTAGTTAGTGCTTCAGCTGGGGTTGATTTTTTTTGTTCAAAAGTAGCTTGTTGATCAATGGGTAATGTTGTTTGACTTGGTTCTGGCTTTGTAGTAGTTTCTTTAACCTCAAGTTGTTGATCAACATGGTTATACCACCATGCCCCCCCAATGCCCAATAAGAGCAAAGCAGGTATTAACACCCATAAAAACCTTTTTTTAGGTTTCTCTAGGGGCATTTCCTTATCCAGTAATAATTGCATCTTGTCCCAATTTGCCATGCCGGGGGCATCAAATGCCTCGGCAGCCCTTTTGGCTACATGATCCAATTCATTATCTTCCTCAAAACTATGCATACTGCTTATACGCTTTTTTCTCTAAAATGATTTTTCTCAAATTATTCCTGGCTTTTGACAGGTTTGATTTTGAGGCGCCTACACTTATTTTTAAAGTATCCGCAATTTCTTCATGACTAAATCCTTCTATGACAAACAAGTTGAAAACGGTTCTATAAACAGGAGAAAGCCTTCTAATAGCCAAAATGATTTCTTGGTAAGCAATTTTGTCCAAACCGCTTTCTTGCTTTTCAATCATCGGTTCTGTTTCCGGCGTTACGTCATAACTCACCATTTTCAGTTGTGTTTTACGCAAATGGTCTATACAAGTATTGACCAATATTCGTTTAAACCAAGCTTTAAGTAAAGCTTCTTGGTCATTTTGCCTGCTACTATCAAATTGGGCTATGTTTTTGAACAGTTTCACAAAAGCTTCACTCACCAATTCCTCGGCTTCCTCTTGTTGCTGTATGTATCGGTAACTGATTTTCATAGCATAGCCATGCAGCCAATGGTATAAGTCCCGTTGGCTGATTCGGTTGTTTTGGCTACAACCCTTTATCAGGCTGATGATGTTAATAGGTTCCTGGGGCAAATTTCTAAAGTAAATAGTATGGTTCAGATTTCGTTCCAATAAATATACTTCTTAGCCTTTAATACGCGGAACAAATACAAAAGGTTGCTTTTACCTAAAAAAGTTAGGTTCCGGTTTTACCATCCCTGACTTTACTCTTTTTCCCCTTATTTTTCTTTTCAAAATCCTCTACCTCCTTTGGTTTTGGTTTAGAGAGGGTCTTTTTTGGGTCCCCACCAAGAGAATCCGGTACTGTAGGGTCCACAGATTTAGCCAATGACTCGGGTTGATCACCCTGTAAGTTATCTAATACCCATTTTTCCGTATGGGTTACAGTTCCATACATGGGGTTATAGTATTTCCAAACCCCGTGTTTTAGGGAGGTTCCATCTACTTTTACAATCACACGTTCATATTTATTGGGAATCAGAGGGTCGGCAACGTCAATAGTATCATAGGCTTTGTTGGGATTACTGGCACGCCAATTTTCTTCTCTTTCAATCCCGTTAATAGTAAAATATTGGCATTTTCCGTTTTTCAAACCCCAACGGTAGGTTTCTACAGCCATGATATCGCCCATTAAATTAAAATTTCTCCAAACCCCTTCCTTTTTATCATTTTTAAAAACGCCTTCTTCCTCAAAACCTGGATTCCCTCTTAATGGTTCTACATGTACCGTCCATTTGCCTTGTTTGAATCCATTGAAATCTGTACAATTTAAAGTATCGCCATTGGCGGCAATTTTAAATGTTTTACACTGGCCAAAGCCAATATTATAAATTAAAAGGAGAAATGGTACTAGACAGTAGCGCATTATTGTTAAATTAGCCCTTCAATTTACCAAAATTCTGCATCTCATGAGAAAAACAACTGTTATAGTTGGCTTATTGTTTGCTATTTGCGGACAAGCCCAAGTGAAACCCACTTCGGCAACAGACAGGTTAAAAGTGGTGGAACAACGCCAGGCACTTCAAAAGAAATCACTGGTTAACCAGACCGGTTTCCGCAATATTGGCCCTAGTGTCATGAGTGGAAGGGTAGTAGATATTGATGCTAATCCTACTGACCCTACAGAATTCTATATTGCTTATGCATCGGGTGGTTTGTGGCATACAACCAATAATGGTCAAAGTTTCCAACCCATTTTTGATAGCGCCGATATCTTAACAATTGGTGATGTTGCAGTTAACTGGAAAACCAGGACCATTTGGGTAGGAACTGGAGAAGTGAATAGTAGCCGTTCTTCTTATGCGGGTATGGGTATTTATAAGTCTAATGACAATGGTAAACATTGGGATTGGATGGGTTTGCCTGAAAGTCATCATATTGGAAAAATCCAATTGCATCCAACCGATCCCAATATTGTTTGGGTAGCAGCACTGGGGCATCTTTATTCTTTTAACAAGGAAAGAGGTGTTTACAAAACTACAGATGCTGGAAAAACTTGGCAGCAAGTATTGGCTGTTGATGACAAGACAGGAGCCGTAGATGTAGAAATGAATCCCGCCAATCCTAATGAATTATATGCAGCCATGTGGTACAGAACCAGAACCGCTTCTAATTTTGAAGAAAGTGGTAAAACCAGTGGGATTTATAAGAGTACCGATGGAGGAAGCAATTGGGTATTGGTTTCTAAAGTAGGAAGTGGTTTTCCTAATGGCGATGGTGTAGGAAGAATTGGTCTTGCCGTATCGCCCAAGCAACCCAATATTGTTTATGCCGTTTTGGACAATCAGTCTCATGTATCTGATACTGTTAAACGTGTTGTGGATACTAGCCGTTATGTGCTGCGCGATTTTAAAGACTTAACCAAAGAGCAATTTCTTGCTTTAGATAATAAAAAATTAGCCGTATTTACCTCAAGTAGGAGAAATGGGATTCCAGCAAAATATACCCCAGCTATTTTGAAAGATTTGGTAAAAGCAGATAAACTAAAACCAACTTGCATTTGGGACTTTTTGTATGACGCCAATGCTGCCTTGTTTGAAACACCCATTCTTGGATGCGAAGTTTATAGGAGTGATAATAACGGAGAGACTTGGAAGAAGACCAATGATAAAAGTGTTGGTTCTTTTTTCTATAGCACTTATGGCTATTATTTTGGTAAAATCTTTGTTAGCCCTTCTAATCCAGACAAAGTATTCATTACTGGTTTGAATGTGATGATGAGCAAAGACGGAGGTAAATCATTTACCAATATTGCCAAGGAACACGTGCATTCTGATCACCACGTTGTTTGGATTGATCCTGCCAGAGATAATCATATCATTAATGGTAACGATGGTGGTGCCAATATTAGTTATGACGATGGCGCGCATTGGTTCAAAGCCAATACACCTGCTGTTGGTCAATTTTACAATATTGCGGTAGACAATGCAAAACCCTATAATGTATATGGTGGATTGCAAGATAATGGAACATGGTTTGCACCAAGCACCACAAGAGAAGACTATGATTGGTACGATTCCGGAGAGAACCCTTACAAACGTCTCAATGGTGGCGATGGTATGCAAGTACAGGTAGACACTAGGGATAATAAAACAGTATATACCGGATCACAGTATGGTAACTATATGCGTAGTAATACCGGTGGTGGTGATAGAAAAAGTGTTAAGCCTAGTAATGATTTGGGCGAAACAAATTTTAGGTTTAACTGGCAGGCACCCATCTTGTTGAGTAAGCATAACCAAGACGTATTTTATTATGGTTCCAACAAGTTCCATAGATCTATGAACAGGGGAGACAGTATGGTGACCATGAGTGCTGATTTAACTACCAATCCTGCCCAAGGCGATGTGCCTTATGGAACACTAAGCACCATTAGTGAAAGCCCGTTGAAATTTGGACTGATCTATGTTGGTACTGATGATGGTAATATTCAAGTGAGCAAAGACGGTGGTTATACCTGGAGTTTAATTACCAAGAAACTTCCAAAGGGATTATACGTAAGCAGGGTAGTAGCCAGTGCCTATTCTGAAAGTAGGGTTTATGCTACTTTAAATGGATATAGAAATGACCATTTTCTACCTTATGTATATGTAAGTGAAGACTACGGTACCACTTGGAAACAAATAGGAAAAGACTTGCCCAATGAACCAGTGAATGTGATCAAAGAAGACCATGCTAATGAAGGTATTTTGTATGTTGGTACTGATGGTGGTTTGTTTGTGAGTATTGATAGAGGGGATAGTTTTATGCAATGGAACAAAGGCTTACCTGTAAGTGTTCCTATTCATGATATTGTAACCCAGGCACGTGAAAACGAAATTGTGTTGGGTACCCATGGAAGAAGCTTGTACATTGGCAGATTAGATGATCTTCAAAAATTGTACAAAGACGCCGATTTTAGGGCTAAACGTCAAGCTGAGATTGATCAGAAAAAATAAATCAACTTTTCTATGATAAAAAAATAGCTCCAATTGGAGCTATTTTTTTTGCAAGATCCATAAGTCTTGTCCGCCCATGATTTTTGGAAATTCCTTGCCTTCATAGCATTGTATTATTTGAAAGTCTTTTTCAAATTGCTGTTTTAAAATACTTGCATTTTGATAAACACTATAGTTTCTGTCTCCAGCAGAAAGTTCTTGATTCCCTTCCACTAATTCCAGAAATCCTTGGTTCTGCAAAAGGGCGTGTTGTTTTTTTGAAAGTTTATTTTCAAAAAAAGATCCATGGGTACTAAGTATTAAAATGCCTCCTGTTTGAAGCGCTTTTTGAAGTGTATGTAGCCAAGTTATTTGTTGCTTAATGGGTAAGTGGGTGAACACAGAAATACCATATATCAAGTGGAAAAAATCATCTGGATAAGGTAATCTAGTGTGCTCAGATAATGAATGAAAAAATGCATTTTTAATGTGCAGTGTATTCCATTGAATCATCTCTGAATTAATATCTGCTCCATAGACCAAACTATAAGGAGCGTGTTGATGAATATGTTGGGTTACCCTAGCCGTGCCGCAACCCCAATCTAAAATTTTCCATAAAGCATCTTCAGGAAGATATGGCTTAGACCAATCTATGATTTCCTTGGCACAAAGATTGCCTTCAACTGTGTATTTGACATAGTTGGTTTGAAATGTTTCAAATAACCATTTATCTGGTGGTAAAACTTGGTTGGGAAATTTTTTTCTAAAAGCCCGATTGACTTTTTTGTGCTGCCATTTTTGCCATTTAAAAGCCATGGGTTTGGCCCAATGGGTCAGACCAGTAACCCTGCCCAATGACTTTAAAAATCTTTTCACAGCAGAAGAATGTTTTGGGGCTATTTTAATTGGCGTTGGTATAACTGAACAGTGTTTTCATAACCCAAATACAAGGCATCACAGACAAGGGCATGTCCAATACTCACTTCGTCTAAATAGGGGATTTGGGATTTGAAAAATTGCAGGTTGTGTAAGTCTAAATCATGCCCTGCGTTAATGCCCATTCCTAATTCTTTAGCTTTTGCAGCCGCGGCTATATAGGGTGCAATGGCAATAGTTGCATGTCCATTTGCATATTCAGTAGCATAAGCTTCTGTATATAATTCAATTCTATCCGTACCTGTTGTTGCAGCCGCAGCTATCATTTCAATGATGGGGTCTACAAAGATGGAGACCCTAATACCAGCATGTTGAAATAGTTGAATTGTCTTTATTAGAAATTCCTGATGAACAATGGTATCCCAACCATGATTACTGGTAATTTGACCAAGTGCATCTGGTACTAAGGTTACTTGCGCTGGCTTGGTTTCTAAAACCAAGTCTATAAAAGAAGCTTCTTTTGGATTGCCCTCAATATTGAATTCCTTGGTCAAGACCTTGCTCAAATCCCTCACATCCGCATAGCGGATATGGCGTTCGTCAGGTCTTGGGTGAACTGTTACCCCATCTGCACCAAAACGCTCAGCATCCAATGCTGCTTGCACCACATTGGGATTGTTGCCACCCCTGCTATTGCGGATGGTAGCAAACTTGTTGATGTTTACACTCAATTTGGTCATGGCACAAAGATAAGTGGATTCGGCATCCCTATTCATTGGTTGATTTATCAGTAATTTGCGGTTGAATTGTAACTTTTTCTGGCACTTAATGTTATCTCTATATGAGTTATGCCTCCTTGGAAGAATGTTTAATAGATTTAGAAAAAAATGGCCATTTGGTTAGGATTAAAGAAGAAGTAGATCCTTATCTAGAAATGGCGGCCATTCATTTGCGGGTATACGCGGCTCAGGGTCCAGCCCTGCTATTTGAAAACGTGAAAGGCTCTAAATTCCGTGCTGCATCCAATATCTATGGAACCATGGAACGGAGCAAGTTTATCTTTAGAAAGACTTTTCAATTGGTGCAAGACTTAATTGAGTTAAAAGGAGACCCCATTAAAGCCATTAAACATCCTTTGGATAATTTTAAAGTAGGCATGGCCGCCTTGAAAGCCTTGCCACTCAAGAATCCTAGTAATAAACCAGTACTCTATCAAGAAATTAGCATAGATCAGTTACCACTCATTCAACATTGGCCCATGGATGGTGGCGCATTTGTAACCTTACCCCAAGTATACACAGAAGATGTTGATCAACCAGGTATTATGCATGCCAATTTGGGTATGTATCGGGTGCAATTAACAGGGAATGATTATGTGACTAATCAAGAAATTGGATTGCATTATCAATTGCATAGAGGTATTGGAGTTCACCAAACCAAGGCCAATAAATTAGGCCAACCCTTGAAAGTAAGTTGTTTTGTTGGCGGACCACCCTCTCACGCTGTATCGGCTGTGATGCCTTTGCCAGAAGGGATTAGTGAAATGACTTTTGCAGGAGTTTTGGGTGGCAGAAGATTTAGATATACTTATCAGGATGGTTTTGCTATTAGTACAGATGCTGATTTTGTGATTACCGGAGAAGTATATCCAGGAGAAAATAAACCAGAAGGCCCTTTTGGTGACCATTTGGGTTATTATAGTTTAACCCATCCTTTCCCATTGATGCGTGTGCACAAAGTGTATGCTCGTAAAGACGCTATTTGGGCCTTTACAGTAGTGGGTAGACCTCCACAAGAAGACACTAGTTTTGGAGACCTAATACATGAATTAACGGGTGCAGCCATTCCCATGGAAGTTCCTGGGTTAAAAGAAGTTCACGCAGTAGATGCTGCAGGTGTACACCCCTTATTATTGGCCATTGGGTCAGAAAGGTATACGCCCTATACGCCAACAAAACAGCCAGCCGAAATACTAACCATTGCCAACCATGTATTGGGTACAGGGCAATTAAGTTTGGCCAAATTCCTGTTTATCACAGCTGATGATACCAATCAACTGAAAATCAGGAATATTCCTGAATATCTGCAATATGTTTTGGAAAGAATTCATTTAGAAAGAGACTTGCACTTTCATACTCAAACCACTATTGATACCTTAGATTATTCTGGTACTGGATTGAATTCCGGAAGTAAAGTGGTAATTGCAGCTTATGGGGATCCCATTAGAACTTTAGGAAACGAAATTCCTGTTGTTTTACAGAACTTGAAAGGATTTGAAAATCCACAAGTGGCCATTCCAGGAGTTGCCGTATTGCAGACCCAGGCATTCTCTAATTATGAGCAAACCTTAGTTGAAATAGCATCCTTGAATGAACAATTATTGCCTCATCTAGAAGCTTTAAAAAGCTTTCCCATCATGATCTTAGCCAATGACGCCAGCTTTACAGCAGCAACTTTGAATAATTTTCTTTGGGTGGCATTTACTAGGTGCAATCCTTCACATGATATACATGGCATTGCTGAATTCTATACCAATAAGCATTGGGGTTGTAAAGGCCCCTTGGTTATTGATGCAAGAATTAAACCTCACCACGTCCCGGAATTAAAAACTGATCCTGAAGTGGAGAAAAGAATTGACCGTTTGTTTGAGAAAGGGGGAAGTCTTTATGGAATTAAATAGGTTCATTCAATTCTACCCAAGTATGGTCTGCCAATAGTCTTACTGTTGAAACAAATTGTTTGAACGGACCAGAGCCACCCCATTCTTGTGGGGCTACCAATGAAAGCAAATGCGTGCCATCTCTTTTTTCATATAGGTGATAGATCTGTCCTATCTGGGGTTTGAAATTGAGTTTGGCTTCATAGATCATCATACTCAATTCCTTTCTTTTTCTGATTTCTTGGGCTTGTTTGGCCAATAACTCAATTTGTTGTCTAATCTGATCCAATTGCATATTGGTTTGCTCTTCCATGGCAGAAAGTGCTTTGTGTTTGATCACACCTTCTTTGGTTGGTCTAATGGCAACACTGCCCACGGATGAGGCATAGGGTAACACACTCATTTGTTTGTGGTAGATCTCAATATTGGTAAAGGATTGCCCCTGTTCATTCTCTCCTTGATGGGATACTTTTAAATAACCATTCTGCAAGATCTCATGGGTTACCACCAATATGGCTTGATCCGCTTTGAAAAAGGTACATTGTATGGTAGATGCATTTAAGATAGATGCTTGAATAGTATCAGCCAAATCTGGATTGTCAATGGGTCTTTGAACATTGTCAGGAATCATTTCATACTGACTATAAAAAGCTTGGTTCTCTAGACTAACCCAATTAATGCTGATCCCTAATGCATGACCATTTCTAATAGACTCAATTTTATAATTACCGCTTTTGGGGGAGAGGCCATGTTGAAAATCACATTTTTCAGGAAACAATTGCCAACTGGCTAAAAAATTATATGCTTGTACCATAGGATTGAGCCGGTCTAGTTGGCAATCTTATAACAAAGCTTGCTATTAATTGTTGGATTCCCAAAAAAAAGAGAGCCCCGAATTATCGGGGCTCTCTAAGAAAATAGGTAATTATTTAGCTTGAAAAACTACTCGGTGATCACCCCAAAACAAAGTGATTTCACCAGATTTTGCTATTTCAAAGCTCATTTTTTCATGAAATTCAGGGGCTTTGTCAGCCTTGGCTTTTACACGCAATGCGTCATCAGCTTCCTTGTATTGAAAAGCACCCCATTGTTTAAAAGTCTTGTTGAAAATAATGGTCCATTCGCCATTATTGACTAATGAAAACAAACCATATTTTCCAGCAGTCAATTTTTGCCCTTGTACCATGATATCCTTACTAGTTTCAAAAACGGTGGCATCATTGGCTCCAGTTCTCCAAACCTTACCAGGCATGGGTTCTAGATTGGTTCCAATGGTTCTGCCTTTTACAGATGGTTGACCATAATCAATGGTAATGGTTGCACCAGAAACAATTGTCTCTGTTGCTTTTGCAGCAGGACTTGGTTTAGGTTTTGCATCCTGTGCCATAATTGCTTGTCCTATAAAAAGGGCAAAAGAGGATAGTAGAATCAGTTTTTTCATATGATGTTTTGTTAGAACGGAAAACTAATGAAAAAAAATCAGCATTACCATTTTTGCAAGCCTGTTCTTAATTCACAGTTGCAAAATCGGGTCTTTTAACAAGACTGCTGGTGTATTTGTATTGTAAAGAAGTATTAAATGTGATATTCCAAACTGGCATATTATTAATAGTTCTTGGATAATAGGCGGCTCTTAATTCCATGGTTCCAAATACCAGGTTTTCATTCCTAGTTCTAATGCCAGTGCCAATGGCAGAATAAAGGTCAGCCTTGGTAAGGGGTTGTCCTTGTTCCTTTAAGAAAGATAGGTTGGTAAAGGCAAATGGTGCAAAATTAAATCCAAAAAATTTCCAAGTATTGTAAAAAACAGATTCGCAATTAAGCGTAGCCCTAGTACTAGTTTTGGTATTAATATTGTTAAAATCAGGAATGCCATAAATACTTGAAAGCCTTAATGGGTCATTCAGCCTGGTATTGATTAATTGGGTTAAACTACCACTTAAAAAATGCCTGATTAACCATTTACTTGCTCCCAATTTTCGCAAACGTGTAAAAGTTTCAACAGCAGTTAAGAAACTCAGGTCTTCCAACCTATTGTCACCATAATAGCCACCAAACCGAAGGATATAATTGATATAGTTCTTTTTCCTTGTAAAATAGTTTCGTTGATAATCATAACCAAGATAGGGACGGGAAATGCCATTTCGGTTAGTCCATCCACCAATCAAAGACATGGAAAAACCTTCGGGAACGTCCTCGTTTCTACCAAATCCATAAATGTAATTGGTATGGTAGTAGTCTTGCTCAAAAACGGTCAAAGCCCCCAAAATGGTAGAAAGATTGCTATAGTCGCTGTTGTAATTTGTCTGATAATATTTGGGGATTGCTTCATAATTCCTATGAATGGCTCGGAGCGATAAAAGATGTTTTAAACGTTTCTTGATTTCAGCATTAGACAATTCTTTTTTTGCCCCAATATTATAACCAATCCAACCGTCAAAAACACGCATGCGATATTTGAAATCTGATTGGTAAACAGAATCGCTTACATATCTATTTGATGTATACCTTAAAGCCGTTTCAAAGGATCCAGTCCATTTTCTATAGGGACTGACTAAGGGAAGTTCGGCTTTAAAGTAAAGTACATTTTCTTCTCTACGACCACTATTAAATGTGGGTATCATATTGCTAAATCCCCAACTCAAATCTATAAAGCTTCCCATTAGGTTGCGCTTTAAAAATAAAGCACCAAATCCATAATGGGGATTCCTGTCTAGGTCAATCATATTGGAAATAGCAAGTCTATCACCTGTACCCGCAATATTGTCATCATTGATTTCAAAATTCAGCAATTTTGTAGACCCTAAATCGGCACTGCCGCCAACTGGGAAAACGTCTTTGCAAACCACAATTACGTCTACTTGATCCTTGAATAAATCATTTTGCCTAACCAATATTCTGGCATCTTGCAGGTAGCTGATATCACGTAAAAAGCGTTCATTGTCTGCCACCAGCGCAGGATATAGCGTGTCCTTTTCTTTAAAGAATAAATTTCTTTTGATGATTTTGTCTGAAGTATTGGGGTGTAAGCGATTACCTATATCATTGAAAATATTTTTTATGAGTTTAGAAGTATCATTTACGGTACCATTGAATCCGGGTTTTTGAATAAAAATGCGATGGATGATTTTACCCTTGAATATGGCATAACTTTCTTCGTTTTTTAAAACGCCAGAATCTGCCGATATAGGAATGTCTCCACTAATGGAAATACTCTTTCCAATTTTTCCAAGAATCCCTTTTTTCTTGGCTAGAAAAAAAGTATCGGATACAGCTTTTTCCTGACCATAAACCTGGAAGGGATATAGGAAAATGGTCATTATTACAATTGTTAGGGAATATATGGTATTCCTATAGCTCATCTAGGCAAAGATAAAGCCTTAGTAATTGGCTAGGATAAAAAGCCTATAAGCTCCTATATGCTAACTGAACCAATGTAGCAAGCTTTAAAAAGATTCCTTAAATTGTACAAGTTTAAGGAGTGAATTTTGGAAACAATGTAAAAACTTTGATATGCTTGCCTCAAGAAGAAAATTTCTAACCCAGACTGGTTTCTTATTAGCTGGCGCAGCTACAATGCCTCATCAGTTATTGGCCAACTATGCAACTAGTTCTGTTTTAGGTGTGCAACTCTATTCTGTTAGAGATGACATGAAAAAGGATCCATTGGGAACTTTGAAACAATTGTCTGCAATGGGTTATCGTAATGTAGAGCACGCCAATTATGTAGATAGAAAATTCTATGGTTATTCTGCAAAAGAGTTTAAAAAAGTATTGGATGATTTGGGGTTAAAAATGCCTAGTGGTCATACAGTAATGGAAAGGGCACATTGGGATCAAGCTAAAAAGGATTTTACAGCTTCTTGGAAATATACGGTAGAAGACGCAGCCATTGTTGGTCAACAGTATGTGATCAGCCCATGGTTGGATGAAGAGCTTAGAAAAACCTATGATGGGCTCTTGGCTTATATGGAAGTGTTTAATAAGTCTGGAGAATTGTGCAAGCAATCTGGAATGAAGTTTGGATACCACAACCACAATTTTGAATTCAGTACCAAATTGAATAACCAAAAAGTCTTTGATATTATGGTAAAGCATACTGACCCATCCTTGGTGGCTCAGCAATTAGATATTGGAAATATGTATGGTGCTGGAGGCAGGGCATTGGAAATAGTAAAGCAATACCCAGGTCGTTTTGAATTAATGCACGTAAAAGATGAAATAAAAACTGCCACAAAAGGCGAAATGGAAGATGGTTACGAAAGCACCGTTTTGGGTAAGGGTGTTGTTGGCGTAAAAGAAATCATTGATCAAGGCCGCAAAACAGGAGGCACCATTCACTTTGTGGTAGAACAAGAATCTTATCAGCAATTAACACCACTTCAATCCATGAAAGCAGATTTTGAGATTATGCGTAAATGGGGGTATTAAGCTAGAGTGTTTTTTCCATTACAATAAATTCCAAAGCCTGTTTTTGAATGCCAAATTTTGGGTCATTTGGGAAAGGCCTTTTTTCGCCTGTTTGGCGATAGCCCCGGCGTTCATAATAGGCAATTAATTCAGCACGGACACTGATCACGGTCATTTCAATGACTGTGATACCAAGTGATTGAGTAAATTTTTCTGAAGCTTGCATTAACAATTTACCAATACCCCCGTCTTGAATATTGGGTTCAACAGTGAGCATTCCCAAATAGATTTTGTTTGATTTTTCTAAAAGTGAAACACAACCAATGATGGCCCCAGTATGGTTGATGGCTTTTAAAAAATGTTGGCCAGGGGTATTCATTTGTTCCAATAGGGTTTCTGGTATTACTCGAACACCATCTAATAGATCCGCTTCAGTGGTCCATCCTTTTTTTGAACTATCCCCTCTATAGGCACTATTGACCAGTAAAACTAAATCTGGAATATCTGCTATGGTAGCACTAGCAATGGTAAGCTGCTCATTCATGATGGTAAAGATAAGTACTTGCTAGATTTTAAAACAGTAAGGCCTCTAAATGCAAAACCAACACAAAGTATTACATTGCAAATGATGCAATTTGATGCTAGTACTCCATATCAGAGCAGCCCTGCACCCTGGCAATTAAAAGGGGAGGGGTATTTAATGCTATATCGCTTTAGCAATGATTTCTTAATGAAAGAAGGTTGCATTGCGCAGGGGCTTAAACCTTTTCTTTGGATGAATATAGGGATGGTTATGTTGGTCAATTACCAATCATCGCCTATAGGGCCATATGGAGAGTTATTATTTATACCAGGTATGTTTCATTATAAGGGAAAATACTACTGGCATATTTCTAAGATCTATGTGAGCTCATTAGACTCTGTCATGAATGGCAGAGAAAATTGGGGCATCCCAAAAGAATTGGCTCAATTTGAGTTTGAGCAATTAGAAATGGGAATCAATTCTGCAAAAGTGATTAGCAATGGAGAACTGCTGTTTAATTGCCAATTCAAAGACAGGTCATTTGGTTTTCCATTAAGTACAGCTTTTTTGCCATTTCAATTTATTCAGCCTCTTAACGCAAAAGAATATATTACCCATCCAAAAGGAAGTGGAAGAGCTATTTTATCAGCGCCCCAGGATTTAATTACAGGGAAGGGACTTTTTCCAAGTATTGGTACACAAACAAGACTGGCTTGTTTGCATATACCAGATTTTTCATTAGCTTTTCCAAAACCTATTTTTTTATAGTGTTATTTCAACAACAACATATTGTCATTACTGGTGCAGCATCAGGGATTGGTAAAGCACTTGTGAAAGAATTAGCGCAGTACCATTGTCATGTATTGGCCATTGATAAGGATGAGCAGGGGTTAAAGCTGTTGATGCAAGAAATGGCATCTTCCAAGACGCAAGTTCAAATCCTAACATTGGATTTAACCAATGCAGATCAAATACAAGCTTTAGTGCCAATGGCATTGGAAAAGTTAGGCCGCATTGACTTGTTTTTTGCAAATGCAGGTATTGCATTATATGGAAGTTTTAGTTCCCAAGATTTTAAAGCCAGACAGTCACAGATGATGGTAAACCTTGTGGCACCACTAGAAGGGCTTTATCAGCTACTTCAAGTAGCCAATGGTCATCCCTTTAGTTATGTGATTACGGCATCGGCCATGGCCAAAACGGGCATGCCCAATTATGCCATGTATGCGGCTACTAAAGCAGCCCTAGACCGATTTGCAGATTGTTTTAGGTTTGAACATCATCCCGCCTGTCATTTGATGTTGGTATATCCTATTGCAACTAAAACTGATTTTTTTAATGGTCAAGATCTTTCCAAGATTCCATGGCCTACCCAATCACCCCAAAAAGTAGCTCAGTCAATATTAAAAGGAGTAAAACAGAAAAAGACTTCCGTCTATCCTTCCTTATTGTTTAGGTGTATGATTTCTTTGCAGTTAATTAATCAATGGCTCATGTATCCTTATCAAGTTTGGAACAAGCCTCATCAATAAGTTTAAAATGAGAATGGTTTACTCCTTTGTAGAAGTTGAAAAGCCTTTATGGTTCTAGCAATCTTAAATTTATTAAAAGTTACAGCGGCTTTTCCCTTTGTACTCACGCCATTAATGCCCGCTAAACCCTGCATGGTCCATTTGTAATTTTGGCGATTGCGATGGTGCCAGTTTTCATTTCTAATTGGCCCAACAGGAAAAATATAGACATGTCCCTGTTTTACTAAATGGTGACTTTGGGCATCTAGTGTAACAGCATTTGCCCAGTGTTCAATTGTTTCTAAAGTATCTGAATGGGTAGGGTCAAGGACCATGGCAGATGGAACTGTTCCTACTAGCGTAGGCAGCATAATAGCTACATGGTAATTCCATTTGTTTTTTAAACTCCCCATATTCCTATTGAGAAAGTAACCACTAAATACCCAAGCTTTAAAATGTGGAATCTGCCAATGGGTTAACAAAATAGAAATGGCTTCAGCTCTGTCTTCACAATTGTGTATGTCATTCCAGAAAAACAAAGGATGTTTTCTGAAATAATCATTTATTTGAGCAGCTTGGTCAGTGGTTAGATAGTCTGTACCAATCCAAGTGTCAGAAAGTTGCTGGTCAAAAACCGTCTTCTTGTTTATAATATCCAGTTGAATTGATAGTCAATAGGAGCTTTGATACCACTGCGTTCAGCCACTTTACGGAATCGGTCTGGCAAACCCATTAGATAATCTCTTCCTTTTTCAGCGGCACCATTCAAACCAGTTATATTTCCAATATTCCATTCCTCTACCAATGATTCTAAAATATTGGTATAATCCATACTTGTATAAACTCCTAGTCTTTGAGCAGCATCACTAAAATGTGACCAGCTTTGTCCAATTTTTTCTCCCTGTTGGCGGAGAAAATGGGCTGGCATCACAATTTTTTTACGCATCATATCTTCTAAAGCAATCATCATTTCACTTGGATCAACTTCAAAGATTTTTGTCACAAATGAACGATAGGCTTTTGCATGTCTTGCTTCGTCTGCAGCAATTACACCGCAGATTTTTGACAATTGTTCGTTGCCATGTTTCTTTGCCATGGTTGCAGTTCTGCGATGAGAAATATTGGTTGCCATTTCTTGGAAAGAAGTGTAAACAAAATTGCGATAGGGGTCTCTGGCAGTGCCAATTTCCATTCCGTCTGCAATTAAGTGTTGGGTACTAATTTCCATTTGGCGCATATTTACTCGGCCAGATAGATAGATATATTTGTTTAATAAATCACCATGTCTGTTTTCTTCGGCTGTCCACATCCTAACCCATTTACTCCAACCTTGCGGTTCACCTTTGCTAATGCCATCAATTTCCATCAACCAGCTTTCATAAGTTGGAAGTGCTTCTTCTGTGATCAAATCACCAACCAAGATGGCCATATAATCATAAGGAAGGGCTTTGCACTGTTCTTGAATTTCTTTGATCTCTTTTGTAAATTCTGGGTTATTACTTTCAGGAAGAAAATCAGAAGGTTGCCAATTTGTGTCTATGGGTTTTAGGAATTCTTCAATGATACTATCAATTTTCTGTGCTAGAAAATGCATCACTTCAATTCGTGTAGGATTCAAGGTCATGTTTGTTCAGCTTGTGATTTTGAGTTCTTTACATTGGGTGTGGGCCAATGCGTGGCGAAGGTAAGGGTTTATGATTCATTAAAACCCTTGCTGGGTATACAAAAAACAAGGGTAAAACGAACAGTTATTCGTTTTACCCTTAAAGTGGTTAGCATTTAGAATTATTTTTTTGCCTGAACGGTTGGATAGTGGTCAATAGTTTCAAACACATAACGTTTGTCTTGTTTGAGTATATTGATGAATCTAGTCAAAGAATCGGCGTATTGTTTTTTCTCAAATAAACGGTCATGAGAGAGAATAACAATCATATTGGGTTGATTGGTACTACCATCATCAAATTTCTGATTCAATTTCTTGATCATTTCATCTACTGATTCCTTAGGCGCCTTGGCTTTGGCTTGTTGTGACCATTCCATGTCCCATCCAACAATTTTATAACCAAGTGAATCTAGTTTTACAACAACGGGAGTAGTTGCTTTTTGGCCTTGAATATCACCATTAGAGGCCCAAGTATTGTTACCTGGGAGACGGATAATTTTAACAGGGATTTTAAGCAACTGTTCATTCTTAATAAAGTCATTTAAGGCACTATCCGTATTGGCAGGGGCATAAAACTTGCTATACTTGTCATTAAAGCCATGGCTAAAGCTATGGTTGGCCAATAGAAACTGGGGATAGTCATTTCTTAAGGAATCAATAATCCTTTTTTTCCAAGGTCCCACTTGGTTAAAGCCAACCGCAAAAAAAGTAGCTTTAATGCCTTGTTCACGAAATATGGCCTTACTATTCACTGTGCCTGGAGGTTGCGGAGAGTCATCCCAAGTAAGGAAAACATACCTTTTTGAACTATCATATTTAATGGCAGACCCTGGTCCTAGTTTGGCTTCTGCGGGTTTGGTTGAATCAGTAGTAGGTTTTTGGTCCTTTCCACTGTTACAAGCGGTCAACAAAACCAATAAAGCCATGCTGCCTACAAAAAATTGTTTCTTCATTCCTTCTAATTTCCTCAAAAATAGCCGATGCTATCCTCAAATCTTTCGCTTATTTATTCATATGTGTGCATAAACCAATTTCTAGCCCCGTTTTCTCAACTGTTTAACATTTTTGGATAAACCAAGCCTTTTTGTTCCATGTTTTATAGAAAAGATTTTCTCATTTTTAATATTAAGCCATGAAAAAAATGCTACAAGTTTCCAATGTTCGTTTGCTTTTGTTGTGTTTATTGTTAATGTCGCAAACATCATTTGCCCAAGAAATTCCAGAATCTGCATTAAAAAAACAGGTTACAGAAATTAAAGATGGAAGTGATTTGTTGCAAAAGTTAACTCCAGTAAGTTTTAAATACAATAACCAAGATTTTCCCTATTTAGAAAATCCAAAAGCCGTGCAATATGGTTTTAATGCAGATCAGGTACAAATGGTGTTGCCTTCCTTGGTCTATGCAAAGAATGGCCAATATATAGGTGGTAAGAATTTGTATAAATCCTATTCTCGAAAAATGGTTGATGAAACAGGATTGATTCCCATTTTAGTAGCTTCAGTAAAAGAATTGCAGGAGCAGGTGAATCAACTCAAATCAGAAATTGCTCAGTTAAAACAGGCTAAATAAAAAAAAAGCCCCCGATAACTAATTGTCGGGGGCTTTACTATTTGTAATAGACTATTGCTTAGTAGCGATACATTTCAGATTTGAAAGGACCAGATTTAGCAATACCTAAGTATTCGGCTTGAGCATCTGTTAATTCGTCCAATACAGCACCTACTTTAGCAAGGTGTAAACGTGCCACTTTCTCATCTAAGTGTTTAGGTAACACATACACTTTGTTCTCATAGTTCTTGAAATTGGTCCACAATTCAATTTGAGCCAAAGTTTGGTTAGAGAAGCTATTACTCATTACAAAAGATGGGTGACCAGTTGCACAACCAAGGTTTACCAATCGGCCTTCAGCCAATAAAATAATATCCTTTCCTTCTACATTGTATAAATCAACCTGAGGCTTAATGGTGTCTTTAGTATGACCATAATTTTGGTTTAACCAAGCAACGTCAATCTCAATATCAAAGTGGCCAATGTTACAAACAATGGCTTTGTCTTTCATAGAGCGGAAATGCTTTTCAGTGATCAAGTCTCTGCAACCTGAAGCAGTTACAATAATATCAGCTTCTTTTACAGCTTCTGCCATTGGTTTTACTTCAAAACCTTCCATAGCAGCTTGTAAAGCACAGATAGGATCAATCTCAGTAACAATTACGCGGCAACCAGCACCTTTTAAAGAAAGGGCAGAACCTTTACCTACGTCACCGTATCCACCAACAACTGCAATCTTACCAGCCATCATCACGTCAGTAGCTCTGCGAATAGCATCTACCAATGATTCTTGGCAACCGTATTTGTTGTCAAATTTAGATTTGGTTACAGAGTCATTTACGTTGATAGCAGGAATTGGCAATGTGCCTTTAGCCATACGCTCGTATAAACGGTGTACACCTGTAGTGGTTTCTTCAGAAAGACCTTTGATATTGGCAACCAATTCAGGATACACATCAAATACCATATTGGTCAAGTCTCCACCATCATCCAAGATCATGTTCAAAGGACGGTCAGCCGCACCAAAGAACAAAGTTTGCTCAATACACCAATCAGCTTCTTCCTGTGTTTGACCTTTCCAGGCAAAAACACCAATACCAGCAGCAGCAATAGCAGCAGCAGCCTGATCTTGGGTAGAGAAGATATTGCAAGAACTCCATTTTACTTCTGCTCCAAGGGCAACCAGTGTTTCAATCAACACAGCTGTTTGGATAGTCATGTGTAAACAACCAGCAACGCGCGCACCTTTTAAAGGTTGGCTAGGGCCGTATTCGGCACGAATAGACATTAGACCGGGCATTTCCGCTTCTGCAAGACGAATTTCTTTACGGCCCCAATCAGCTAAACTCATGTCGGCCACTTTATAGGGCAGACTGAAATCGATGTTTGAAATAGACATGTTATATATTTTATGTGGTGCAAATGTAGTTTTATAGGATAAAAGCGCATATTATTTATCTATTTTGGAATAAACAGTATGTTTTATTAGCTTTATATGGAATAAAAGCCATTTTTGTCATGCCCAAGTCTCCCCATATAGCCGAATCCACTAGTAATGGGTTTTCATTAGATGAAAAAGACCTAGCCATTCTAAGAATCTTGCAACAGAATGCTAGGGCCACGGTAAAGGAAATTTCAGATAAAGTTCATTTAAGTACTACCCCCGTTCATGAACGTATTAAGCGGATGGAAGAAAGCGGTATTATAAAGCAATACGCCACTTTGGTAGATCATGCAAAAGTAAAAAAGGGCTTAATGGTCATTTGTTATGTTTCATTAAAACAGCATAATAAAAATGCAGGAGCCAAATTCATCAAGAGCATCCAAGAAATGAATGAAGTTATTGAGTGCTACAATATTTCTGGAGAATTTGATTTTATGCTAAAAGTGGTAGAAGAAAGTATGGATGCGTATTATAATTTTCATGTAAACAAGCTAAGCCAAGCAGAAAACATTGGCCATGTACAAAGCGTTTTTGTGATGGGGATCATCAAACAAACACATGTGTTGGTGTATTAATGCTAATTAATTACTGGAGCTTGTTTCTGTTCTTTTTTATGGGTCAATTTTTTGTACAACCAGTTGCTGGCCAAGGCCGATCCTGTTCCAACAACTGCACCCATCAATACATCAGATGGGTAGTGTTGCCCTAAGTAAAGTCTGCTATAACCTACTGAAGTTGCCCAAGCATACAATGGCAAACCAACATACCATTTGGGGTAAGCTGTAAACAGCGATGTGGCCGTTGTAAAAGCAAATGCGGTATGTCCGGATGGCATGGATTTGCCTGTCTCATCCATGTTATTTGGAAACACGTCAAAGGGATAGGTAACAAATGGTCTATCTCTATTCACCGTTCTTTTAATTCCTTCAGTAAGCACAGCGGTAATAACCAAGCTTCCTACCATTTTACAAGCATTGGCCCTTAACTGTTTGTCTTTATTAATGAATGAAACCGCAAACATGCTAATAGGTGCCGCAACAGCCAAAGGCTCTGCGGTACTTGAAACAGACTTCCAAAACTGGTTATCAGGTTTGGAAGGGTTGATGCTTTTCAATAAATTAATATCCCAATTCTGAGCGCATGTTTGTTCTGTTGGAAGAAACATGGAAAATATGAAAACAAATAAGGCAAAGGTTCTTATTGGCATCAGTTCAAATTGGATAAGCTTTCTTCAATAGTTTTAATCCTTGCCAAAGCATCAGATTGTTTCTTTTGCTCCAGCGCTACTACTTCAGGTTTTGCGTTTTGTACAAACCGTTCATTAGACAGTTTTTTGCTAACCGCTTCTAGAAAATTGCGTTGGTGTTCTAGGTCTTTTAGTAATTCTGCCTTTAAAGTGCCTGCGTCTAATTGCTTTTCTGTTTCAATAAAGAATTTATCCTTTTCAACAGCCACTACAATACTATTAGCCACAGATTCTTGGGTATATTGAATGCTTTTGGCATTGACCTGTTTGGCAAGAATTGCTTCTATAGCTTGATAGCTTGAAAGATTTGACGTTTGAATATGAAGGTCAATGGTTTCCTTGGGTTTTAATTGGTTTTTGTTTCTAGCATCGCGCAAAGCGGAAATTACTTGCTTTAATAATTCACCAGCTGCTGTAATAGAAGCATTTTCAGATACCAAAGGCTTATTTTGTTTTACACAAAGGTCATCTGTTTGTTCGCCTAGTAAATGGTAAATTTCTTCTGTAATAAATGGCATAAATGGATGCAGTAATTGCATCAATTCTTCAAAATATCCAACCGTTTTTTGATACAATGCTGGGTCAATAGGTTGTTCAAAGCCTGGTTTGATCCATTCCAAATACCAACTGCAAAAATCATCCCAGATAAGTGAGTAAATGATTTTCAAAGCCTCACTTAAACGGAATTGTTCCATCAATCCTTCTACTTCTGTTCTAACAGTATTGAGTCTGTTTTCAAACCAATTGATGGCAAAAACTTGTTGGTCATGGTTGTCTGAATCTGCGCCAATGCGGGCTTCCCACATTTTAATCAACTTCAATGCATTCCAGAGTTTGTTGTTGAAATTTCTACCCTGTTCTAAGGCAGACTCGTCAAATAACAAATCATTTCCAGCAGGAGAGGAGATCATGATCCCAAATCGCACAGCGTCTGCTCCGTATTTGTCAATCAAGCCAAGTAGGTCTGGTGAATTTCCCAAACTCTTACTCATTTTTCTTCCTTGCTTATCCCTTACAATTCCAGTAAAATATACGTCTGTAAAGGGTTTCTTACCTTGGAATTCATAACCCGCCATGATCATTCTAGCAACCCAGAAAAAAATAATTTCTGGTGCAGTAACCAAGGTGTTGGTTGGATAATAATAGTCAAGTTCTTTATTTCCCGGCTGTGATAATCCTTTGAATACTTCAAAAGGCCAGAGCCAACTTGAGAACCAGGTATCCAAACAATCATCGTCTTGTTTGATCTGGTCAATGGTCAAAGGATTTTCAGCAGTATTCAATTGCGCTAAAGCATCTTCGGCATTTTTTGCCACTGCAAATCGCCCATCAGGGGCATAATAAGCGGGAATTCTATGGCCCCACCACAATTGACGGCTGATACACCAGTCCTTGATGTTCTCCATCCAATGGCGGTATAGATTTTTGAACTTGGCTGGATGAAAATGAATTTCATCTTCCATTACCGCAGATAATGCTGGAGCGGCCAAATCTTTCATACTTACCCACCATTGTAAACTTAACCTAGGTTCTACCATGGCATCAGTACGCTCACTAAACCCAACTTGGTTGGTGTATTCTTCTATTTTTACCAAGTTGCCTGCAGCATCCAATTCAGGGACAATCAGTTTTCTAACTTCTAATCTATCTAGACCCACAAATAATTGGGCGTCTTGGTTCATGGTGCCATCATCATTCATGGTATCAATGATTTCTAACTGGTATTTCTGACCCAGTTGGTAGTCATTCATATCATGAGCAGGTGTTACTTTTAAAGCTCCAGTACCAAAATCAATAGCAACATATTCATCAGGAATAATGGGGATTTTTCTATTGATCAAAGGAACAAATGCAAACTTACCGTGTAAGTGTTTGTAGCGTTCATCATCAGGGTGAACGCAAATTGCCGAGTCGCCTAAAATGGTTTCAGGACGTACAGTGGCAATGGTGATATAGGATTTTTCAGAACCTTCTGAAGACTCAATCTCATACCTCAAATGGTATAATTTGCTTTGAACTTCTTTATAAATCACTTCCTCATCACTCAAAGCTGTTTTTGCTCGAACATCCCAGTTGATCATTCGCTTGCCGCGATAGATACAACCCTTGTTATATAGTTCAATAAATACCCCAATCACAGATTGGTAATAATCTGGGTCCATGGTAAAGGATGTTCTGTCCCAGTCTAGGCTACAACCCAATTTGCGCAATTGCTGTAAGATAATGCCACCATATTTTTCCTTCCACTCCCAAGCGTATTCCAAGAAAGCATCCCTGGTTAAGGAAGACTTGGCAATCCCTCTTTCACGTAGCATTGCTACAACCTTTGCTTCAGTGGCAATAGAAGCATGGTCGGTACCCGGAACCCAACAGGCATTTTTGCCCATCATCCTAGCCCTTCTTACCAAAATATCCTGAATACTATTGTTCAAACAATGCCCCATGTGCAACACTCCTGTAACATTGGGAGGGGGGATGACCACGGTATAAGATTCCCTATGATCAGGTTTGCTACTAAAATAACCCTTTGCCAGCCAGTGGGCATACCAATTGGTTTCCACCTCTGTAGGCATATAATTCTTGCTCAGTTCCATGCTTTCTAATACTTATTAACTAGCTACAAAACTAAGGTAAAAGCCTCTTGGGGTAAAGGAAAGTCTTTGAACTTGGGTTGAAAAAGGGTAAAATCTAGCACTAGCTTACCAGCTAAATGAATCGTGAGCCTCTAATAAACTTGGAGAAGTATTGGTTTCTTGATGTTGGTTGGAACTATTGATTAACTGATTTTCCACCACACTGGCACTGATCAAACCCACAGTTTTGGTACAATTGCTTGTATTCTTACCCACTTCCTTGCAAAGGGTTTGAATGGCTTTTTGACGGGTACCTTGGCACCCAACTAACAAAATTACCACCATTAGGGAATATAGGGCTTTCATATCAGTGTGATTTGGTTGTAAAAGTAAAACGTCAAAAGCAGATGCTAGGTTAAATGTTGTTAATAATAGCAAAACGCATTATTCACCTAAATGTTACAATTTGACGTTTATTTGATCATTTGTATTCAATTCTCCATCATTATTACAGTTTCTGGGGCTATTTTTCTTAGTTTTAAGCCAATATTTTCATATGAACTTGAAGCATATTTCAGTTAAGTGTGGCATTTTGTTCCTTTTGATGATGCCTTTGGTAGGGATTTCACAATCTGCTATTGACTCTCTTTTAAAAACTGATACCAGTTCTCAACAAATACAACCCAAGCAGGATACTAGCATTGGGTCTATTTTGACCAACCTAGAATCTTATGCTGAGGTGTTGAATAAGGCTAATAATATTCTGAAAAGGGGGTTTGATACTACTGCTATTGCAGAGAGTTTGCCAGAAAATGAGCAGTTGGTTACTTATATCCAAAAGAATTTAAGTAATAGTAAATATTATAATTTAAGGAGTTTGTATACCAATAGGGTAGTATTAGTACAACTCAAAAAGCAAATGCGTGATTGGCAGGAACAATTATTAAGATACAGCCATCAATTAGATGGAATCTCAAATGATATTGCAAAAATTTCGCAGGAATCTATCTTCAATAAATTGTCACAAGATTCCGGACTCTTGTCAATTTATGTGTTGCAAATTCAAAATGTAAGTAAGAAATGGGAACAAGCTGATACCAGTTCAAAGTTTGCCCTGAATAAAATTGGTTTTTTAGAGTCTAGGGTAGTGGCACTTTCTTTTCAAATCAATGATTTGTTGGATGAAGTACAGTTTCAAATTAAGAACTATAGTAAAAACGCATTTAAGTTAGAAGAATCTTATTTAATCAATGCCCATAATGTTGAGTATAAAAGAAGTTTTTTACAAGTATATCAGGATAGCTTTAAAAGAATTAGTTATTTAATTCCTTTTTACTTGCGTGTAACATCGGATGCAATGGTTTGGCATTTAGTTTGGATAGTGTTGGTTTTTGCTTGGTTATGGTTGTGCATGAGTAGGTTACACAAAATGGGTAAGCCAGACATTTTTACTCCTATCCCTTATTTGAGTCAAGGTGTTTTGTATACGGTTTGTTTTTTTGTTTTTTTATTATCTCCCTTTGTGTATGATACACCACCAATGTCATTGGTACAGATGTTATCATTCTTGTTAATGCTGATTTTTACAAAATTAGCTTGGTTTACATGGTCTAAGGAATTCAAAATTTCTTGGATGTATTTTTTATTGCTTTTTCTAGGTATAAGCTTAGACGTAGTATTAATTGAGCCATCCTTGGTTCAAAGATGGTTTTTGTTTTTCTTGAATTTGGGTTCAGTGGCACTTGCGGTTAAGATGCAGCGTAGGTTAAAAGGGAATGCTGGCAGGTACGAAAAATATTATTTCTGGTTATTGAACCTTTATGTATTCCTGCATTTATTGGCAATTGTTTCCAATTTTGCAGGAAGGGTTACTTTGGCCAAATTATTCTCTTCTAGTGCTATTATCAGTATCAGTTTTGCCCTTGCCATTGATGTTTTAGAAAGTCTGGTTTTTGAAGTGATTTATTTGCACTTAGAAGCATTTAAAGATTCCAAGATTTCTGTCATGTTTAATTTTGAAGAAATCAAGAAAAACTTCCAGTCAACACTTAGGATTATATTATTGATCATTTGGATCATGATTTTCTTTTTCTCATTAAACTTATATGATTTTCTGAGTGAAAAAATTGGGGAATGGTTGGCTTATTCCATTAAATTAGGAAACTTGAATTTTACTGCTGGAACCATCTTTTTATTCTTTTTTATACTTTGGATTTCCAGTAATATTTCAAAGTTGCTAACCTTCTTTTTTGGAACAAGTGGTCAGTTTGCGGCCAACAAGAAAAATAAGAATGGATCATGGGTATTATTAATGCGATTGGGCGTATTCTCTTTGGGGTTCTTTGTTGCAGTTGCAGCTGCCGGTATTCCTTTTGATAGGATCACTATTGTCATTGGAGCGTTGGGAGTTGGTATTGGTTTTGGATTACAAAATATTGTCAATAACCTTGTTTCAGGAATTATTCTTGCTTTTGAAAAACCCATGCAAATTGGAGACGTGATTGAAATTGATAAGCAAACTGGAACCGTTAAAGAAATAGGTATCAGGAGTAGTAAAATCACCACCTATGATGGGGCTGATATAGTGGTGCCTAATGGGGAATTTATTTCAAAACAACTCATCAACTGGACGCTGACCAATAGTTATAGAAGAATTGAATTAATTGTAGGTGTTGCTTATGATTCTGAGTTGCGTAAAGTGCAAGAATTAATATCAGAAGTTATTCAACATCATAAAGAAGTGATGCATTTTCCAAAGCCGGCTGTATTGGTACATGAATTTGCAGATAATTCAGTGAACTTTAGGGTGCTATTTTGGACTGCTGATTTTGATACTTGGACAGGTTTAAAAAGTACCATTTTGTTGGAGTTGTTTGATAGCTTCCGCAAAAACAATATTACTATTCCATTTCCACAACGAGATTTACATATTAAATCAGTTAAAAGCTTACTGGAAATAGATAAACAACAATTGTTAGATGACGGAGAGGATCTGCCCTTAGACAATTTAGTGGCGCCTAAATAATCAGGTACAGGAATTGTGCTAAAATTTTGAAACCTTAATGAGATTTGCAGTAGTAGATATAGAAACAACAGGAGGATTTCCCCAACAGCATGGCATTACAGAAATTGCTATTGTTTTAATGGATGGATCTGAAATTGAAGGGCAATATGCCACGTTGGTGAATCCGCACCAACCCATTCCACCTTTCATTGTAAATATGACTGGGATTAGTGATGCAATGGTGTCTAGGGCACCTTCCTTTCATGTGGTGGCAGAAAAAATTTATCAATTACTGCATGACCGCGTATTTGTTGCCCATAATGTCAATTTTGATTTTTCATTTGTCAAATACCATTTGCAAGAAGCAGGGTTTCAATTACAAACTCCCAAGATCTGTACTATTAGAACTAGTAGAAAAGTATTTCCCGGGTTTAGGAAATATGGCCTTGGGCATCTAACAAGAGAATTAGGGATACATATTGAAAATAGGCATAGAGCCGGGGGCGATGCTTTGGCTACGGCAAAAGTGTTACAATTGATACTTGCAAAAGATGGAATGCCGGTTATCAAAGACATGCTTAAAAAAGAGAACAGGTTTCAAATTCTACCACCCAACCTTCCAGAACAACAAATCAAGGACTTACCCGCTCAGCCTGGTGTATATTATTTTAAAGACGCAAAAGGAAAAGTAATCTATGTTGGGAAAGCCAAATATTTAAGTAAAAGGGTGGTTAGCCATTTTACAGGATTGGATACCACCAAGAAAAGACAAGAGTTTTTGAGAAATATTCATAGTATTGATTTTACTACTTGTCCTACTGAGTTTAGTGCTTGTTTGTTAGAGAGCGTTGAAATAAAAAGACTTTGGCCTGCATATAATAAAAGTCAAAAAAGATACGAGCAGTTATGGGGAATTTATCATTTTGAAGACAACCGGGGATACCTAAGACTTGCCATTGATAAGAAACAAAAACACAGCCAACCTGTTGCTGTGTTTCCTATGCTAGCAGATGCACATAGAATGCTATGGAAATTGGTTAGAGATTTTTCCTTAGACCCCGTACTCTGTTTTTTGGATAAGACCCAAATGGAACAATATCCTGATCCTGAAACGTATAATTTAAACGTGGCCGCAGCAATGCATTGGGTGCAATCCCAAAATGAAACCTTTTTGATTAGAGACAAAAACAGTTGTATTCTAGTAGAGGAAGGGCGTTTCTTTGGTATGGGATCTATTGAAGCTAAAGAAACCGTAACCGCATTAGAAACGGCCAAATCCTTATTGACTCCCTATCCGGAAAATGAAATAATCAGATCTATGATTAGAAATTTTGTGGAGAGAAATCCCAATAAAGTCATTCGTATAGCCTAAAGATTGACTGTGATTAACTTCTGAAATTTCAATTTTTTCTTTTCCAAACCAGCACCTACATTCGCATCCCTTTGTTAAGCCATCAAATATTTTTTGAATTATGAGTGAATTCGGTTCCCTTATTGCCAGTAAATTGAATATCCGCCAAACCCAAGTTGAAGCGGTGATAGAATTGTTAGAAGAATCGGCCACTATTCCCTTTATTGCACGGTATAGAAAAGACAAAACAGGTGGTTTAGATGAAGTGCAGATTCAGCAAATACAAGACGAACAAAAGTTTTTCAAAGAAATCACAGAAAGAAGGGCTTTTATCATCAAGACTATTGAGGAACAAGGTAAAATGACTGATGCGCTTTTGCAAAAATTGCAAGTAGCAAGTACCATGTCTGTTTTGGAAGATATTTATTTGCCATTTAAACCCAAAAGGAAAACAAAGGCCCAAACGGCTAGGGAAAATGGATTAGAGCCTTTGGCAAAACTATTATTGGAACAAAGCCCCAATCCACTGGAACCCGAATTACCTGCATTTATAAATGAACAAGTAACCACAGTTGAAATTGCGTTACAAGGGGCTAGAGATATCATTGCAGAATGGGTGAATGAAGACGCTGAGAATAGGGCCAGATTGAGAAAATTGTTTGAAGACGCCGCATTATTGCAAAGCAAAGTGTTAGAGGGTAAAGAAACAGAAGGCGTTAAATACAAGGACTATTTTGATTTTACAGAACCCATCCATAAAATTCCATCCCATAGAATTTTGGCAGTATTGCGAGGTTTTCTAGAAGGATTTCTAAGAATGGCCATTTTGCCAATGGAAGAGGATGCATTGGAGTTATTAGAAAAACAATATATCAAAGGTTTTACTGAATCTTCCACCCATGTTAAGAAAGCCATTAGGGATGCTTATAGGAGATTGCTTCAACCAAGTTTGGAGTCTGAATTTAGATCTGCTTTAAAACAAAAGGCAGACGAAGAGGCAATTACTGTTTTTGCAGAAAATTTAAGACAATTGTTATTAAGTGCCCCGCTTGGAAGCAAGCGCATTTTGGCCATTGATCCAGGTTATAGAACTGGTTGTAAAATAGTTTGCTTGGATGAAAAAGGTGAGTTGAAAAAAACGGATTTGATTTTTATTCATGAGAACAATAGGCTTTCTGATGCTGAGTATCGCATTAGGGAATTGGTAAAAGTTTATCAAATAGAAGTGATAGCCATTGGCGATGGTACAGCAGGTAGAGAAACGGATCAGTTTATTAAAAAAATGTCTTTAGGCCTGCCAGTATTTATGGTAAATGAAGATGGAGCTTCTGTTTATTCTGCCTCAGAAACAGCAAGAGAAGAATTTCCAGAGCAGGATATCACTGTAAGGGGAGCCGTTAGTATAGGAAGAAGACTCATGGATCCTTTGGCTGAACTGGTGAAAATTGATCCCAAGAGCATTGGGGTGGGGCAATACCAGCATGATGTTAACCAGTTCAGGTTAAAAGAAAGACTTGACCAGACGGTAGTTAGTTGCGTAAATAATGTTGGGGTCAATTTAAATACGGCTAGTAAACATTTGTTGGCTTATGTCAGTGGTATTGGACTAGGTTTGGCAGAAAATATTGTCAAATACCGTTCTGAAATTGGCAAATTTACCAATAGAGAACAATTATTGAAAGTACCCAGATTAGGAGGGAAAGCATTTGAACAATGTGCTGGTTTTCTTAGAATTCCCAATGGGGATCATCCATTAGATAAAAGTGCAGTGCATCCAGAAGCCTATCCTGTTGTAACAACAATGGCTAGTGACCTAGGCTTGGGTTTATCTGATTTAGTTGCCAATGAAGCGGTGCTAAAGCAATTGAATCCCAAAAAATATGTTTCAGAACAATTAGGGGAACTAACCATACGTGATATTCTAAAGGAATTGGGCAAACCAGGATTGGATCCACGTTCTGAATTGGAGCAGTTTGAATATGCAGCTATTTATAAGATGGAAGACGTGAAATTGGGAATGGTAGTGCCTGGTATGGTCACAAATATTACGCGTTTTGGTGCATTTGTAGATATTGGCGTAAAGCAAGATGGGTTAGTACATGTTAGTGAAATCTCACATCAATATATTACCGATCCTAATGAAGCACTCAAACTCAATGACAAAGTGCTGGTAAAGGTTTTGGAAGTGGATTTGGTACGCAAAAGAATAGCCTTGTCAATTAAACAAACCCAAGAGGCGCCCGCTAAAACAGCTAGACCACAAAGGAGTCAACAACCTATGAAACAAATACAAACAAAAGAGCAAGATTTATCAAATATGGATGTTTCTGACGCATTGGCTTTGCTGAAAAAAAGGTTTGGGAAATAGCAACATTTTAAAGTTTTTTATTTTCCGAACTATGGGATTTTGTGTAAATTGTATAGTTCAAACGGATCATCAGGAATTGCAATACCCCAATACATGCCATCGCAAGGAATCATGCAGCAGTTGAAAAAAGAGTTTTCCCATTTGATGCAGATTCATGGAAATAACCCTGCAGTTGAAGGATTGGTAACCATGGCGGAAGCTATGTTTGCTGCACCCATTTTTCTAATTTTCATTTATCGGAAAGAAGGTACTTATTTGGCACATAAAAAGGGAATTGATGAAAGTAAGGTCAATTTGAGTGCCATTCATTTGCAAGAGGTAGACCATCAAAATGGAAATGCCCTTATTATACAGGATCCTGAAAGATTAAAGACATTATTTGCCCATTTAGGTTTATCAAAGATTCAGTTTTATGCTGGTTGCACATTAAGAAATGAAGCGGGAGAATCCATAGGAAGGCTAGAGTTAATGGATATTAATCCTATAACTTTTACTGCTAAGGATATACAGTTATTGGAGCTCTTGGCCAAACAATTGTCCCTTGCGCTGATTTCAGAAGTAAACCTGAAATTGGCACAGTCAGATTTGTTGACCATTTTTAGCAATGCTCCTGTTGCCATGCTGGTAGCAAGGCCTACTGATGGGAAAATTGTCATGGTTAATAAAGAACTTCAAAAATTAGCAGAAACTGAAGAAACTGATTTGATAGGTAGATACACCACTGAATTTTATTCCAACTTACATCAGCGGGATCAGTTGTTAGAAATATTAAGCAAAGAAGGAACAGTAAAGAATCTAGAAGTTCAAATCAATAAAAAAGGCGGAAACAAAGCAGATTGTTTGGTCTCTACTGAACTCATTTCATTTCATGGAGAAACCATGTTGCTTTCTGGATTTATTGATATCTCTGAGCGGAAAGAGTCAGAAACCTTATTGGCTATTAATGAAGAAAGATTTAGGTCTTTGTATAATAGAACGCCAGTGATGTTACATTCATTGAATAAAGAAGGGGAGTTTCTTAGTGTAAGTGATTATTGGTTGGCTAAAATGGGCTACCAAAGGGAACAGGTGATTGGCAAACACATGAGTCATTTTTTTACAAAGAGTTCCATTGTGAGAAGGGAATTAGAAAGAATGGAGGAGTTCTTTAAAAAAGGATACGATTTTGATATTCCGTATCAAGCTATTAAGCGGAATGGTGAAACCATGGATGTGCTTGTTTCTGCCATTTTAGAAAAAGATCAGGATGGTCAGAACCAACGGATTCTCTCTGTTATGCAAGACGTTACCGAGAAGAAAAAACTAGATATTGCCTTACAAAAATCAGAAGATAATTTAAGAACCGTTTTTGAAAATACAGATACTGGTTATGCACTTCTGGATGCAGATTTTTATATTATGTCTTTTAATCAGGCCATGCAAAAATTTGCAGAAGCAGATTTGTTTAAGACCCTGCATTTACATACTTACTCCATTTTATATTTTGCAGAACCTCGCCAACAATCACTCTTACAGGCCATGAATGCGGTTTTGAAAGGGCAAACCATCAGTTATGAAATTAATTATGTGCAGGCCGATGGTTCTGATAAGTGGTATAGGATGAATATGTATCCTGTATTTGACAAAAATGAAAAAGCTGCTGGAATTATTATGGCAGTTGAAGACATTAATGAAAGAAAGCAAAACGAATTACACCTCAATAGGATTGTCAAAGAAATTACAGATTATAAACTTGCGCTAGATGAATCTTCCATTGTATTTCTGACTGATGAAAAAGGGATGATCAGTTATGCAAATGAAAATTGCTTAAGGATGACCCAATTTTCAAATGAAGAGATTTTACACAAGAACATGCATTTTCTCAATTCGGGTTATCATAGCAGAGAATTTTTTGCCAATCTTTGGCAAACTATTCAAAGGGGGGAGATTTGGAAAGGAGAAATCAGAAATAGAAATAAAAGCGGTCAATATTTTTGGGTAGATTGTACTATTGTTCCCTTTATTGACAAGGATAATAATCCCTATCAATATATTGCTATTCAAAGGGATATTACCTTGAGTAAAAATGCAGAAATTGAATTGAACAAATCATTTAGTTTGGTCAATGAACAAAATAAGCGCTTGTTGAATTTCTCCTATATTGTTTCTCATAATCTTAGGTCTCATACCAGTAATATTCTATCTATACTTAATTTTCTTGAAAAAGAATCTTCAGAAAAGGAACGTTCAGAATTGATGATGCACCTAAAGAAAGTATCAAGGTCTTTAAATGATACGCTCTATAACTTGAATGAAGTTGTGTCAATTAGGAACAATATTAATTTGGTTATTGAGCCATTGAATTTGTTAGAATATTTGAATCAGGCCCTTAAGGTTCAGAGTGAATTAATAACCATTAAAAAGGCAGAAATTATTAATAAAGTGTCTGCCAATTGTGTTGTCAAATGTAATCCAGCATATCTAGAAAGTATATTGCTGAACTTCATATCAAACGCCATCAAATATAGCCATCCTGATAGGACACCAATGTTAGAAATTGAAGCTCAACAACAACAGGATCAATTAGTCTTAGTATTTGCTGATAATGGAATTGGTATAGATCTGGATCGTAATAAAGACAAGCTTTTTGGCATGTACAAAACATTTAGCAACAACCCTGATGCAAGGGGTATTGGTCTATTCATTACCAAGAATCAAATTGACGCAATGGGCGGAAGGGTAGAAGTAGAAAGCGAATTAGGAAAAGGAACCCGCTTTAGTATTTATTTCAACAATTCATCACTTACAAATCAAATTTAATGCCTTGAGCCAATGGTAATTGATCACTCCAATTAATAGTATTGGTTTGTCTGCGCATATATGCTTTCCATGCGTCACTACCACTTTCTCTACCGCCCCCTGTTTCTTTTTCACCACCAAAAGCACCACCAATTTCTGCACCACTAGTTCCAATATTAACATTGGCTATGCCACAATCGCTTCCAGCATGTGAAAGAAACCTTTCAGCTTCACGCATATTGAGCGTCATAATAGCTGATGATAATCCTTGTGGTACACCATTTTGAAGGGCAATTGCCTGTTCTAAGGTTTGATATTTGATTAAATATAAAATGGGAGCAAATGTTTCGTGTTGTACTATTTGGTATTGGTTTTCAGCTTCTGCAATACATGGTTTTACATAACAACCACTTTCATATCCTGGTCCTTCAAGTACTGCTCCTTCAACTATAAATTGGCAGCCCTCTTTCTTGCCTTTTTCAATAGCGTCTAAATACATGTTTACTGCAGCTTGGTCAATCAAGGGCCCAACATGGTTGTTGGCGTCTAAAGGATTGCCAATTCTCAGTTGTCCATAAGCTTTTACTAGTTTTTCTTTGAAGCTATCGTATACTTTTTCGTGTATAATGAGTCTTCTTGTACTAGTGCATCGTTGTCCTGCTGTTCCTACCGCTCCAAATACAGCCCCAATTAGTGACATGTCTAGGTCTGCGTGTTCTGAGATAATAATAGCATTGTTACCACCTAATTCAAGTATACTTTTTCCAAGTCTAGCACCTATGGCGGCACTAACCGCCTTGCCCATTTTGGTAGATCCAGTTGCGGAAACCAATGGGATAGATGGGTCATTGCTCATCCATTCACCAATTTCACGACCTCCTTGTACCAAACAGTTAACACCTTCAGGCACATCGTTCTTTTTGAAAACAGTAGCTACAATATGTTGAATAGCTATGCCACATAAAGGCGTTTTTTCACTTGGTTTCCAAACTGTAGTATTCCCACAAATCCAAGCTAGAGCTGCATTCCAACTCCAAACAGCTACAGGGAAATTAAAAGCAGATATAATACCAACCACGCCCAAGGGATGCCATTGTTCATACATTCTATGTGAAGGTCGTTCACTATGCATGGTTAAACCATATAATTGCCTAGATAATCCAACAGCAAAATCACAGATATCAATCATTTCCTGTACTTCACCATATCCTTCTTGCAAGCTTTTACCCATTTCAAAACTCACCAATTTACCTAGTGCATCCTTATTTTCCCTTAAGGCTTGTCCAATTTGTCTTACAACTTCGCCTCTTTTGGGAGCGGGCCAATTACGCCATTCTATGAAGGCTTTTTTAGAAATTTCTATTGTTTGAGCATAGGCGGTGTTGTCTGCAGTTTCAACACTTGCAATCAATTTACCATCAACAGGTGAATAGGATTCAATAATACTGCCACTGGTTTCAATCCAATTGGTTCCAGTAGAAACACCTTTGTTTTGATTTTCAATACCAAGCAAGTGTAAGAAGTCCATAACAGATTTTTTACAAAGTTAGGACTAAAGGGTTATTTGCAGGCTTTGTATCTTTCTTATTTGTTTTTGGAATGCTGTAATAAAAGATCATAAACATTACTGTAACTACTTCCAATAGGTATTTCCTTACCTGCAACCACTAATTTGGTTTTACTAAACTTTTCAATTTTGGCAAGAGGAACAATAAAGGACCTATGAACCCGAATAAAATCCCTGGGTGGGAGTTTTTCTTGAATACTCTTTAGTGTCATCAAGGTTAAAACAGGACTAGGTTTAATGTATAATTTAATATAATCATCAAGGGCCTCAACAAGTTCAAGGTCTTTTAGATTGATTTTCATGATTTCGTAATTCACTTTTACGAAGATGGAATTCAATTGCAATTCTTGTGAGCCCAAGAAATCTAAATATTCTTTGGCTTTATAAGCTGCTTTTAAAAAACGATCATATTCAAAAGGTTTGAGCAAATAATCTACTGCGTCAACATTAAAACCTTCTACAGCAAAGTCTTTATAGGCAGTGGTGAAAACAACTGCTGGTTTTTCAGCTAGCGATTTATAAAATTGTAAACCATTAATATCAGGCATTTGAATGTCTAAAAAGAGCAGGTCTACTTTATTTTCTTGTAACCACTTTTTTGCTTCATCCGTATTTGAAAATACTTTATCCAATTGTAGAAAAGATATTTTAGCACAATATTCACTGATCAATTGAAGTGCCAGTGGCTCGTCATCTATGGCTATGCAGTTTATCATGATGTAATAATCTCAAGGTGTACAAGATAGAAATTATCTTTAATTTCATTTGTGAGTGTGTATTTACCAGGATACATTAATTCTAGTCTACGTTTCACATTATTGATGCCGATACCGGTATTTTCCAACATATTATTTTCAGAAGGAACAATAAAATTGCTAGAAAAGAAAGTGATGCTTTTGGGTGTTGCCGCAATTTTAATCTCAATATGTGAAACAGATTTGGTACTAATGCCATACTTAAAAGCATTTTCTACAAATGGAATAAAAACCAACGGAGCAACCAGTTTTTCGTCAATCAAACCATCTGTCGAAAAAGCAACCGTTGTTTTTTCAGTCAGCCTTACTTGTTGTAATTCAATATAATTTTTAATAAAATCTACTTCATTGTGAAGTGCCACATGTTCTTGGGTAGTCTCGGTTAAAATATAGCGCATGATAGATGATAACTTCATCACAGCAGGTGCTGTTTTATCACTTCTTACTACTGCCAAAGAATAAATGTTGTTTAAAGTATTAAAGAAAAAATGGGGATTGATTTGCGATTTCAAAAAGGACAATTCTGTTTGTAGCTTTTGACTTTCTGTTTCTTTTCTAGTTTCTTCTGTTTGTAACCATCTTTGAATCACTGATATACAGGTTCCAACCGTAAAGACTAATAAGAAGATGGCAATATTGAAAAAGTCTACAAAAGATCTTCTACTACTTCCTGTTCTGGGTCTGCCTCTACCTGCTGTATTGGTTGGGAAATTTCTGATTTCAGGAGGCGCTATCCAGGTTGCTATGTATTTAGGAACATATAAGTACATTGCCAAAAAACAGAACATGGTTAATGTGTAGATTAGCCATTTTTCCTTCATCAATAATTTGGGAATTAATACCAAAGTGTTCAAATAGTAGAAAAAGACCAAAAAAAGGTTGTTGCAAATAATGCTCGCAATCATATGATCACTCATAGAAAAATTGGCATCCAACATCCTAGGAAAGAATACCAGATAGGGGAGGGCAAAAAAACAAGCCCAAGCAGCTATATGAGCAATGATGGTAACAATCTTTTTATTTGAACTAATCAAAATCCTATTATTTTGAATAAATGTAAAAAATCTGCCCGAAACACTAGCCAAATTTAACCCCTACGGCAGAGTGGGGGCTACAATATGGGTGAATGAGGGACTCTTATCGGTGAAGCAGATTAATAGGATTCTGTTTCATTGGGGAAATTCAGACCTTTTACGTCTTCTATATATTGTGTAACCGCTTGATGAATACTGGCTTCTAGGTTCAAATATTGCCTGATAAAGCGGGGTTTGAATTCCTGATTAATTCCCAAAAGGTCATGCATCACAAGTACTTGACCATCACAATCCTGGCCGGCACCAATGCCAATAGTAGGTATTTCAAGACTTTTTGAGACGGTTTGGGCAAGTTTAGCAGGGATTTTTTCTAAGACAACTGCAAAGCAACCTGCTTGCTCCAGTAAAACAGCATCCGCTTGTAATTGATCCGCTTCGGCTTCATCTTTTGCTCTAACAGCGTAAGTACCAAATTTGTAAATGGATTGAGGCGTTAGACCTAAATGTCCCATAACAGGAATTCCTGCGGCTACTATTCTTTTAATACTTTCAGCAATTTCTGCTCCACCCTCCATTTTAACAGCATGGGCTCCAGATTCTTTCATGATTCGAATAGCAGATGCTAGCGCGATGTCTGAATTGGATTGATATGATCCAAAAGGTAGATCCACTACCATTAAACTTCTTTCCACCGCTTTTCTCACACATTGTGCATGATAAATCATCTGGTCAAGCGTTATAGTAACGGTGGTTTCATTTCCGCCCATAACATTACTAGCGCTATCCCCAACTAATATTACGTCAATACCTGCCTTGTCAAAGATTTTGGCAAATGAAAAGTCATATGCCGTAATCATAGATATTTTTTCTCCTTTTTTTTTCAGGTTTAAAAGGGTATGAGTAGTAATTTTTTTGAGGTCTTTTGACATGTTTGTTTGGATTTCTGAGGGGATATTTTGCTCTTATTGACCTTTTTGTAATTCACTATACAAATGTTGAATTAAGCCATCTGCCAATCCAATTTTTGGCACATAAATTTCGTCTGCATCTGCCCATCGCATAGCATTGATGTAAATTTGAAGCGCTGGTACAATTACGTCTGCGCGGTCTTCACGCAATTTGTAGGTTTGAATCCTTTCCTGCAAATTAAAACTGGAAAATTCTTTTAAATAGTCTTTCAAAAGGTCTAGACTCAAAGGTTTGCCATCTTTTTTCTTACTTAAAGAAAAAACCTTATTAATATTTCCTCCAGTTCCAATGGCAACTATTTTTTTATATCCCTTGGTCTTTTGTTTGATAAAATCTTTCATCTCCGTCCATAGCCGGTCTTCTACCATCTCTTTTAACAAACGAATGGTTCCTATGTTAAAAGATTTTTTAAACACCAAACGTCCTTCAGCAAAAAAAGTTAATTCCGTACTACCACCTCCAACATCCATATACATATAACTATGGTCTGTATCCATTTGTTCTGCTATATGATTCTCATAAATTAAGGAAGCTTCAAGATCCCCACTTATAATTTCAATACTGATGCCGGTTTCCATTCTAACTTTTCTAATCACTTCTTCACTATTGCTTGCATCACGCATAGCACTAGTGGCACAGGCAATAGAATGATTCACCCCATAAGCATTCATTAAATGACTGTAAGCCTTCATGGTTTGAAGAATCATTCCTTTCTTTTCCTTTGAAATTTCACCTTTTTCAAAGACTTCAAATCCTAGACGTAAAGGAACCCTAACTAAATTCAATTTATTGAACACGGTTTTGCCATAACTATCAAAAGCCGGTTCTGCAATCAGCAACCTTGCCGCATTACTTCCTATATCAATGGCTGCTAATCTCAAATTACTAGGTTTTTTTATTCAGGTATTGGTAAGTTTCTATTTGGGAACGAACCGGTTTCTTGACAACGTAAGGTACATAGTTGTTGCTTAAATCTTGATTGAGTATACGGGCTTTTACATTATCCCTTAATTGAATGTGGATAATATCCATTAATTCCGTTTTCAAGCTAGGGTCAGTTACTTCAATAGCTGCTTCTACGCGATGGTCTAAGTTTCTCACCATCCAATCGGCACTAGAAAGGAATACCCTTTCTTTTCCATCATTATGGAAAATCATAACCCTTGCGTGTTCTAAATACTCATCAACAATACTAATAGCAGTAGGGGGTTTCTTGAATTTTTTATTTTCAAGCATGGCACAAAAAATACCCCTTACAATCATCTTAATTTCAACTCCAGCCATGGCCGCCTCATACAATTTTTCTATCAGTGTATTGTCACTGAGTGAATTTACCTTCAAAATAATTTTGGCGGTTTTTCCAGCTTTTGCCAATTTGATTTCTTTATTAATCAATAGCAAAATTTCTTTTCTCATATTATTGGGACAAACCATTAAGGTTTTACAGGCAGATAGCGGTATTGAGCCATTGCGCCAGTTCTCCAAATATTTGAAAATCCTATTGATATCTGCCATTACATTTCTGTTGCTGGTCATGATACAATGGTCACTGTATACTTTTGAAGTGGACTCATTCAAGTTGCCTGTACTAACAAAGCCGTATTGGATTGTTTTATTGGCTTTTCTTTTTTTAATAATACATAGCTTGGCGTGTATTTTCATTTTGGGAACACCTAATAAAACTTTTACACCTTCTTCTTCCAATACCTTTTTCCATTCTAGATTGGCTTCTTCGTCAAACCTTGCTTTAAGTTCTAACATCACTACTACCTCTTTTCCATTTCTAGCGGCATTAATCAATGCATTGATGATTTTTGAATTTGCGGCAAGTCTATAAGCAGTAATCTTAATTGAGTTAACGTCTGGATCCATGGCTGCTTCCCGTAAAAGGTCTATAACAGCGTTAAAGGAATGGTAAGGGAAATTGAGTAATAGGTCTTTTTTTAAAATAACATCCGTAACCCGCATACTAGATTTTAAAAGCGGGTGGGTAAAAGCAGGATTTCTCTTTTTGGTAGTTTTGAAAACATCTGGAAAATCCATAAAATGTCTAAAATTATGAATTCTGCCACCGGGAATAATATTGCTTTTTCTATTCAAACTAAGCCTTCTAATCAGGTATTCTAATAAGCCTGCATTCATTTCTCTATCATAGACAAATCTCACAGGCTTTCCCTTTCTTCTATTCTTTAATCCTTTTTCTATCTTCTCTACAAAGCTGGTGCTAACATCATTGTCAATGTCAATTTCTGCATCCTTTGTAACTTTAAATACGTGTGATTCAAATTGGTCAAATTCAAAATAGGAAAAGATATAGGGAAGGTTATACCTCACCACGTCTTCTAACAAAATAATTTGTGTTTCCCCTGCTTTAGAAGGTAAAATTACAAACCTACCTACCGCTTTGGCAGGCACTTCAATTAAAGCATATTTCTGTTTATAGGCAGAATTGTTCTTAGACATGACCACGCCCAAGTAAATACTTTTATCTCTTAAGTAGGGGAGTTGAGGCAGACTTTCAATCATCAAAGGGATAATGCTGGCGCGAACTTCCTCGTCAAAAAAACGCTTTACAAATACTTGTTGATCCTTGTTCAATTGTTTTTCATTGACCAAAGAAATCTTTTCTTTTTTTAGTTCTTTTAAAATGCCTTCCCAGATGCGGTTGAACTCACCTTGTTGTTTTAATACAGTGGTTTGAATTTGGTCTAATATTTCCTGAGGAGCTTCTTCTAAATGGAAGTTGACCTTTTTATTTTTTTCAGCGTATTCCAACATTCTTTTTAAGGTGGCTACCCGAACACGGAAAAATTCATCCATATTATTGGAGAATATGCCTAAAAACTTAATTCTGAGTTTTAGAGGTACTTCAGGGTCATTGGCTTCTTGTAATACCCTAGCATTAAAGCTAAGCCAACTAATATCTCTTTGTATAAACTGTTTCTTTGCCATGCTAAAAAGGTTCTATCACAAATTTAAAGAAACGGCTAATTGGCTTATGTTAAGTTTGAAAATCAAGAATGTGAAGCTTTGATTTGCTGAATTAGGCCCGTAGTTGAAAAACCTTCTACAATTGGATTGATGATTACTTTGCCGCCATTTGCAATGACTTCTTTGGCACCAACAATCTGCTCTATAGTATAGTCTCCTCCTTTAACTAAATAGTCTGGTAAAAGATGGGTAATTAGGTTTAAAGGGGTATCTTCTTCAAAAATAATAACTGCGTCTACAATGGCTAAACTTGCCAATAGCAAGGCCCTACTTTGTTCATGATTAATGGGTCTCTCAGGCCCTTTTAACCTTTTTACACTAGCATCGCTATTAACTCCAACAATTAAATAATCGGCTTCTTGTGCAGCTTGGGATAATGAAGCAATATGACCTTCGTGAAGAATATCAAAACAACCATTGGTAAAAGCTACTGTTTTGCCAGTAGCTCGCCAACTAGCTATCATTGCTATTAATTGTGTTAAAGGAACAATTTTCTTGGGGATACTATTGACTGCTTTCATGTAATTTTCTTTTGTTGTATACGGGTAAAGCCAACACGCAAATGGTGCCTACAATTAAGACAATGAGAAATTGCGCAAACCATTGTAAGGTTCCATTGGCAAATCCAAGTTCAAATGGAACACCTGATTTCTCCAATACTTTTGCCATAAAAAAAGCATAAGCACCAATTCCACCAGGAGTAACAATCATACCAATACTAGCAAAAGCCAGTGCGGAAAGTGCATCTGGTAAACCTAGGTGTTCTGTACCCATGGTAGCAGAAAGTCCTACCCATGTTCCAAGTATGTATAAGAACCAAATAGCAGCACTGTAAAAAAGAAACAGTCCCTTGTTTTTGAGTTTATTAACGCTGCTTAAACCTTCCCAAATGCCCCTTAAGATTTTCTTGAAAAGAATCACCAGTTTTAAATGTGCAAATTGTTTAAACCAGAATTTGATGGCTAAAAATATGGCCAAGATGATAAACCCGGCAATCATCAATTTGGTAGATGAAAAACTGCCACTCTTGGTTTGAAACATTTCTTGAAACAATTGTTTGCCATATTCACCAACAATTTCAAATTGAAGTGTAAAGGCCAACAAAAAAACAATCCCTAGGGAAATTACATCAAATGCCCTTTCAGCTACAATGGTACCCACTAGTTTTTCCGCAGGTACTTTTTCATATTTGGCTAGTATGGTACATTTTAATACCTCACCCAATCTTGGTACCGCTAAATTGGTTAAATATCCAATCATCACGGCAAAGAATGTATTTGCAAATGCGGGTTGGTAACCCATTGGTTCCATTAAGATTCTCCACCTCAAAGCACGCAAAACATGACTTAGAGAAAGTATTAAGAATACGGGCGCTATTAATCCAAATTTGGCGGTTTGTAAGGCTTTTTTAAATTCTCCCCATTTGTCTGCTGGAATCTGATGCAAGCTCCACCAAACTAGAAACACCCCAATGCCTAGGAAGAAAAGATATTTTAAAATAGCTATCAGTCTTTTTTTCATGAAGGATTGATTCTTTGGCAAGTTAAGCAAGCTTGTCCAATTAGAGTTTATTTCCTTGCTTAGGAAAAACAATCCAAGGTTGAAATGTTTTTGCTTTTTCAAAGTCCATGGTAGCATAAGATAGAATCACCACCAAATCTCCAACCGCACCTTTTCTGGCTGCGGGCCCGTTTAAACAAACAATACCACTGCCACGCTTACCTTTAATTAGATAGGTTTCCAACCTTTCTCCATTGTTTACATTTACTACTTGAATTTTCTCGTTTTCTATAAAATTGGCGGCATCCATTAAGTCTTCATCTAGCGTTAAACTGCCCACATAGTGAAGATTGGCTTCTGTAATAGTAGCTCTATGGATTTTGGATTTTAATACATCTATTTGCATGGCCGCGAAACTAGAAATTTGTCTTCAAGAAAATTGCAGAAAAATGTTATCATTTATCAGTGGTAAATTATCAATCAATCTTATACCTTCTAAATAAACTGCAATCAATAGAACTGCTTGCTTTTGTGGTTCCCAATGGGCAATCGGTTCCAAACTTTGGGCTTCTACCAACTCTAAATAGTCAATGCGTTCAAATCCAGCCTCCAAAAGCACTTTTTTTCCAGCTTCAATAAGTTGATCAATAGGTTGCTGGGTATTCAATTTGGTTTGAATTTGGTTCAGTACTTGAAAGATCATAGCTGCTTTTTGTCTACCAATTTCTGATAAACGCATATTCCTACTACTCATAGCCAGACCAGAGGGTTCCCTTAAAGTAGGACAAATCACCAGTTCGGTTTGGGATTGCTTAAGGGCCAATAATTTAGAAATGACCATGCATTGTTGAAAATCCTTTTGACCCAAAAACAGCTTATCAGGTTGTACCAAGTCTAAAAGCTTGTCAACCACTTGGCAAACTCCTTGAAAATGCCCAGGGCGATATTTCCCTTCTAGCAGGTTTTCCAGGTTTCCAAGGTTGTAAATGGGTTGTTGGCCTGTGCCAGAAGGATAGATCTGGGCTAGGTCTGGTAGGAAAACTAGGTCTGTACCCACTTTTTCCAAGGCTAGTATATCAGATTCAATGGTTTGTGGATATTTTTCAAAATCTGAACTGTCATTGAATTGGGTGGGGTTCACAAAAATACTGCAAACGGTCAGGAGATTTTGGCTTTTGCTATTGGTTATCAATGAAATATGCCCATTGTGCAGGGCTCCCATAGTTGGGATAAACCCAATTTTAGCCCCTTTTAGTTTTTGTTTGGTAATCCAATTTTGAAGTTCAATAGCGGTTTTAAGGAGAATCATGGCTTGGTTTAGGTGGGACTAGAGACTAATACGTTATCGGTTCTTTTATTTTATGTACCTTTGCAAATTATTTTCAAGTATTGATTAAATGGCGTGATAATGTCAACAAAGAAAAGAATTTTATTCATTGCCACTGAAATGTCGCCTTATTTAGAGCTAACGGAGTTTGCCGAAGTGATTAATAAGTTAGCCATTAAGAGTAATGACACGGGGTTGGAAGTGAGGTGTATCATGCCCAGATTTGGGGTAATTAATGAGCGCAGGCATCGGTTGCATGAAGTGGTTAGATTATCTGGAATCAATGTTTCAGTTGATAATGATGACTATCCTTTGCAAATTAAAGTGGCTTCTTTGCCCAATGCTCGTTTGCAAGTGTATTTTTTAGAAAATGAAGACTTCTTCAAAAGAAAGCAGATTTTTCACGACGAATCAGAAACTTGGTTTGACGATAATGCCTTGAGAACCATTTTCTTCTGCAAAGGTGCTCTAGAAACAGTGAAGAAATTTGGATGGCCTCCAGACATTATTCATTGTAGTGGTTGGATGACTGGATTAATTCCTGCTTATATTAAAACAGCTTATAAAAAAGAGCCCGTTTTTGGAAATAGCAAAGTGGTTTTTACCATTGGTCAAAATACATTTACAGAAGAGTTAGGAGCTGATTTTATCCAAAAAGCCATGATCAATGCCAATATCAAGGAAAAGGATTTGGATAGTTTCAAAGATCATAATAATACTGCTATGTTTAGAGGTGGTGCCACTTATGCAGATGCCATTACTTTTGGTTCTGACGTAATTGAAAAGAAATTGGTAGACGATTTTTCAAAAGTTAAAGGCAAGAAAACGGTTCCCTTTAAAGGATGGGATTCTGATTTAACAGAGTATTTAGAATTGTACAACGACCTTGCGGGCAAGTAATTTATAACTGATGGATGCATTTTTTACACGGCGTCGGCTGTTTTCTTTTGTTATTATAGGTATTCTGTTTATTGTTGGATGCACCCGTATTTCTAGTACAGAACTAGGTGGGGGATTGATTCCTGCAGTAGATGGTGTAAATACCTTTGATACTGTGTTTAATGTAAATACAGATAGTTATGATGACCAAGATACCATCAGATTGTACAAGTCTGATAACCATGTTTTAGGTGTGATCAATAATGATCCCTTATTTGGAAAGTCAAATGCATCATTGTATTTTGAAGTGGCTTCCAATGTTTATCCATTATCAATGCAGGGTGTTAGAGACAGTATCATTGTAGATTCTGCGGTACTCATTTTGAGTTATAGAGGTTTTTATGGAGATTCATTGCAACCTTTGAAATTGAATGTTTACGAGCTGAATGGATTGATAGATCAGTTCAAAGTTTATCCAGTAAACTACCCACAAGTAAATCCAATCAACTATTACAGTATTCCAATAGCACCTACTAAAACTGTAGATATTCGTAGGTTGGGTGATTCTGTGAAAAATAGGTATGAAGATGCGGTAAATCAAATTCGAATTCCTTTAAATAAGAGCTTTGCTAGAAGAATGATTACGGGCTATGACACTACCAATGCCTATAAGTCAGATTCTTTGTTTAGAGCATATTTTAATGGTTTTGCCGTAATTCCAGATCCTTCAACACCTGCAAATGCCATGTTGCACGTGAACTTGGGTGACTCTAATACCAAATTAGCCCTTTACTATAGTTCAGCTAGTACTGGATCTACAGCAAGGGATACGGTAGTAACTTATTTGAAATTTAATACACTAGCCTCCGGCGATGTTAACTATGTAACCCGCAATAGAACAGGCTCTGAAGTTGCCAAACATTTAACCGTAGCGCCTAAATCAGATTCTTTGGTTTATGTACAGGCCATGCCAGGAACTGGAGTTAGAATCAGGGTGCCAGGTTTACAAGCACTTTCTAATAGAATTATACATAGAGCGGAATTGATTGCCGAACAAGTACCGGATGATGCCAATTTGGTAACAACCGATGTACAAATGAATCCGCCTAGATACCTGTTCTTGGGTATTTATGATAGCGTAAATAGGCGCAAGAAAAATATTCCAAATGATTATGTAGTGTCTCTTTCTGGACCAAATGTGGGAGAATTTGGAGGTTATTTGACCTACAAAACCATGTTGGGTTATGATAGGGTGGCGGCATACAATTTCAATATCAGTAGGTATGTTCAAGGTGTGGCAACAAGAAGGGATACTGCTTTTAGTATGATCTTAACTGCCCCTGTGAATGATTCCATGTATTATACTTCGCCTTATCCTAATCAGGCCATTCAACAACAATACTTTCTTTCACCAACCTATTCCAATGAAATATCAAATGGTAGGGTTAGACTAGGAGGAGGATCGCATACCAGATTCAGGATGCGTTTGAGAATTGTTTATTCCAAGATTTAAATGATTGGTTGCTTTATATTTGCAACCATAACTTTCAAAAATACCCATTATGCCTTATTTGTTTACTTCCGAGAGTGTGTCTGAAGGCCATCCGGACAAAGTAGCGGATCAGATTTCTGATGCGTTGATTGATAACTTTTTGGCTTTTGACAAAGAATCAAAAGTTGCTTGTGAAACTTTGGTTACTACTGGTCAAGTAATTTTGGCTGGTGAAGTAAAGTCCAAAGCTTATTTGGATGTGCAAGAGATTGCAAGGGGTGTGATTCGCAAGATTGGCTATACCAAGAGTGAATACATGTTTGAAGCCAATAGCTGTGGTATTTTGTCTGCCATTCACGAGCAGAGTGCCGATATTAACCAAGGGGTTGATAAGAAGAAAAAAGAAGAGCAAGGTGCAGGTGACCAGGGGATGATGTTTGGTTATGCTAGCAATGAAACCGAAGACTATATGCCTTTGGCCTTGGATATTGCCCATAAGATCTTGATTGAACTTGCTGCATTACGCAGAGAAAACAAAGCCATCCAATACTTGCGTCCAGATGCAAAGAGCCAGGTGACTTTGGAGTATGATGATAACAACAAACCTGTAAGGATTGACGCCATTGTGGTATCTACCCAACACGATGACTTTGACAGCGAAGCCAAAATGTTGGCCAAGATCAAAGATGATATCATCAATATCCTGATTCCAAGGGTTAAGAAAAAATACAAGAAATACGCCAAGCTGTTTAACGCAGACATCAAATACCATATTAACCCAACGGGTAAGTTTGTGATTGGTGGACCACACGGAGACACTGGTTTAACTGGTCGTAAGATCATTGTTGATACTTATGGTGGTAAAGGTGCCCATGGTGGTGGAGCCTTCAGCGGTAAAGATCCTAGCAAAGTAGACCGTTCTGCAGCTTATGCTACAAGGCATATTGCCAAGAACCTGGTTGCTGCTGGATTGGCTGATGAAGTGTTGGTACAGGTTTCTTATGCCATCGGCGTAGCCAAACCAACCAGCATTAATGTAAACACTTATGGTACTGCCAAAGTAAAGATGACCGATGGTCAAATTGGAAAGATTGTACAAGGCATTTTTGACATGCGTCCTTACTTTATTGAGCAGCGCTTGAAACTGCGTACCCCCATCTACAGCGAAACTGCTGCATATGGTCATATGGGTCGTAAGAATGAAGTGGTGTACAAGACCTTCAAAGACCCTTCTGGCAAAGAGAAAACCGTGAAAGTGGAACTCTTTACTTGGGAGAAATTGGATTATGTGAAAAAGGTGAAACAGGCATTTGGTCTGTAATCAACTATAACTATTGGAAACCCCCGCTCCCAAGCGGGGGTTTTTTATTTTCGTCTGGATTGGCTTATCTGTAACTTTGTAGTGTAATGTTTAAACAACCCATCTATATAGCAGCTTTGTTCTGTATTTTAATGATGGCAGCGCTTCGCTGGCAGGGGGCAGTATTAAAAACATCTGATAGCCCAAGGGCGATAGTTGATTTGGAATTGGCCAATCATCCTGAAAGAGTACAAGCACTCTTAAATGTTTGGACTATTAAAGATGTAAGATTAAATATTCAAATTGACTTTCTCTTTATAGTTGCTTATGTGTTTTTTTTAGCACTGGCAGCAGAAGGAATAGCTTCAAAATGGGTCAATTCCAAGATGCAATTTTTAGGTTGGCTAATGGCTAGATTGGCCCTTGTGGCTGGAGTCTTAGACATTGCTGAGAATTTACTCATGCTCCAAACTATTGATCAACATTATAGTCCATTATCACTTGAACTTACTAGGTATGCTGCTCTAATTAAGTTTAGCTTGGTTGGAATAGTGTTATTGTATTTATTGATCTCCATACCCAATTTGTTCAAAAAACAGGTGCCATGAATCTAGAAGAGAATCCTTGGAAAACCCTTGCGTCAAAATCTATTTATGAAAATCCTTGGATTCAATTAACGGAATATGATGTGATTAATCCTGGAGGAGGAACAGGCATTTATGGGAAGGTACATTTTAAAAATAGAGCAGTTGGGGTCATGGTGTTAGATGAGCATAACAACACCTATTTAGTGGGTCAGTACCGTTACACAATAGAGGAATATAGTTGGGAAATCCCAGAAGGCGGAGGCCCCGTTGGAACGGATCCCTTAGATAGTGCTAAACGCGAATTATTAGAAGAAACGGGATTGGTGGCCAAAAAATGGGATCGGTTATTAGAAATGCATTTGTCAAATTCTGTGAGTGACGAGCTTGCCATTCTGTATCTTGCAACTGATTTAACTCAATATCAGGCTGAACCAGAAGAAACAGAACAATTGCAAATTAAAAAACTGCCATTTGAAGAAGCCTATCAAATGGTCATGGATGGAAAAATCAAAGACAGTATGAGCGTTGCAGCTATACAAAAAACAAAATTATTGTTCCTAGAAGGGAAACTAAAATAAAGCAAATGCCCGTAAATCAAGATCGATTAATCATTGGAAGACAGCCATTGATAGAAGCCATCAAGTCTGGTAAAGCCATTGACAAAATCCTTTTTCAAAAAAATGTGGAAGGGGAAAATATTGCCGTTATTAGGCAATTAGCTAAGGAAAAAAATATTCCCATTCAAGTAGTTCCCATTGAAAAATTAAGCAGCCTTTCTAGAGCCAATCACCAAGGGGTAATGGCTTTTGTAGCTAGGGTAGCTTATATGGATTTACAAGACGTGATTGATCAAGTGGTGGCAGATGGATTAAGTCCCTTGTTCCTCATGTTAGATGGGATTACAGATGTGCGCAATATTGGAGGCATTGCACGTACCGCAGTTTGTACGGGTGCACAAGCCATTATTATTCCAGATAAAGGAGTGGGCGCGTTGAATGAAGAAGCCATGAAGAGTAGTGCTGGTGCATTGGAATCCATACATATTTGTAGGGTGAACAGTTTGTTGAAAGCAGTTGATACCTTGCATTTGAATGGGATTCAAGTGTATACCAGTGGTATGAAAGCAGAGAAACTAGTGGCTGATTTATCTATGAAAGAACCATGCTGTATTATCATGGGTGATGAAGGCAAAGGAGTCCAACCTTATTTAGCAAAAGCTGCAGACCAGTTCTTTAAAATTCCAATGGCGGGTAGTTTTGATTCTTACAATGTTTCAGTGGCTACCGGAATTATTTTATACGAAGCACTTAAACAAAGAATCTAACTCATTAGCTAACTTTCTTGTCTATTGTTCATCAACATACCATTCAATTAATAGAATGCCCCCGTGACGCCATGCAGGGGTGGCCGCATGCTATTGCTACGGCAGACAAGATTCGTTACTTGAATAGCTTGATGAAAGTGGGTTTTCATAGTTTGGATTTTGGCAGTTTTGTATCGCCAAAAGCTATTCCTCAAATGGCTGATACCGCAATGGTCTTAGAAGGGTTAGATCAGAGCTTAGTGGCAAAAAATCAATTGTTAGCTATTGTAGCCAATTTGAGAGGAGCCCAAACAGCAATGGACTATAGTGCCATTCAATATATTGGATTCCCTTTTTCACTTTCTCCAACTTTTCAGTTGCGCAACACCAATAGTAGTATGGAGCAGAGCTTGGAAACTGTGCAACAAATTCAATTGCTCTGCCAGGCAAATAAGAAACAATTGGTACTTTATTTGAGCATGGGTTTTGGAAATCCATATGGCGATCCTTATAGTAGTAATCTATTAATAGAATGGACCGAAACCATGGCAGCAATGGGTATTCAAATTATCTCATTAGCTGATACAGTAGGCATGGCCAGTGCCCAAGCTATTTATAATGCATTAGCTGCATTGGTTCCAAGATTTTCTACTACCACCATTGGCGTTCATTTACATAGTAGTGCTAACAGTTTTCAAGAAAAAATCCAAGCTGCACTAGATGGTGGTTGCCAAAGAATTGATGGTGCTATCAGAGGTATTGGAGGTTGTCCCATGGCACAAGACCAATTGGTAGGTAATATGGATACCCTACAACTTATTCCATATTTATCTGCAAAGGGTATAAATCTACCTATTAATGAACTGGCTTTGTCTGAAGCCATGATGATAGCAGACCAAATCTTTGAATCCAAAAGCAATCATTAAAGCATGAAGTTTCATTACGAGTTTGCTGTACAAAAACTAAGTAATCCCATTGCACACCAACATAAATTGATGTTAGTAGGTTCTTGCTTTACGGAGAACATTGGTGATAAGTTAAGAAAGATGAAGTTTTCTGTCTTGGAAAACCCAGCTGGAATTTTGTTTAACCCAGTAAGCGTTTCCCAAACCATTACCCATTGTATTGAAAATAAATTGGTCACCGAATCGGACATTTTTTCATACAATGATGCATGGCATAGTTGGGATCACCATAGTAGGTTTTCAAACTTTCAAGCTCAGGAATGTTTGAACGGCATTAATCAATCCACATCAGAGGCGCATGCTTATTTAAAAGAGGCTGATTTTTTAGTGCTTACTTTGGGGTCAGCTTGGGTATACGAGTTATCGGATATGGCACTAGGCAATAAAGCTGGTTCGGTAGCTGCTAACAACCATAAAGCGCCAGCTGATTGGTTTTCTAAGCGTTTATTAACAGTAGAACAAACCTTAGTGGTATTGGACAATCTCTTGCATAGATTATTTAGGTTCAATCCAAAATTAAACATTGTTTTTACCATTAGTCCAGTAAGGCATCTGAGAGAAGGTGTGATTGAAAACAATCGGAGTAAGGCAGTATTAATACAAGCCGTTCACCAATTAGTTGACAAGTTTAGTAAGCTTTATTATTTTCCTGCTTATGAATTGGTGATAGATGATTTACGTGATTACCGTTTTTATGCAGAGGACTTAGTTCACCCCAATTATCACGCTACACAATATGTTTGGGAAAAATTAATTGGCGCATGTATGAGTGAACCTACCCAGGAGCTCATGAAAGAAATTGCAGAAATCAATTTGGCCTTTCAACACAAACCATTTAACCAGCAGTCTCAACAGCACCAACAGTTTTTAAACAACTACTTGGAGAAAACGCGTGTATTATCAAACCAATACACCTATTTAGACTTTTGCAATGAATTGTCTTATTTTAAAACAGGTATACGGGCTGATCAATAAAAAATAAATTTTGAAGAGTTAGTGAATGCGTTCACCACTAATTTCTAAATCTTTCATTACGCCTATTTCAAATTCCAGCCATTCCTTCCATCTATTTCTAACCAATGTTTTGTCCATATAATGGTCTGCTAAATTGATAAATAAGGTATAATGTCCGGCTTCACTTTCCATGAATTTTCTATAGAATCCTCTTAGATATTCGTCTTCTAGACCTTCACTCAATCGCTTAAATCGCTCACAACTTCTAGCTTCTATTAATGCCATGGTTAGCATTTGATCCAAAAAACGATCATCAGGGTGTCCTCCTTTTTTTTGAAAATCCATCAATCTATTGGCGTATTCATCCCTTCTTTGTTTGCCTAGTGGCAAATCGCGTTTTTTTAATTCAGCCAAGACCATTCTAAAGTGTCCCCATTCTTCAGTAACAATGGGTGCTAGTGATTCTACCATCAAACTATTTTGAGGGTATCGTTGAATATAAGACATACAGGTTAGGGCTGCTTTCATTTCACAGTAAGCATGGTCAGTTAGTATGGCTTCAATAGAGATACTGGCCAAGTCTACCCATCTTGGGTCTGTAGGTAGTTGAAGTCCCAGTATGTTTTTGGTATGTTGTGATAATTCCATGAATTAGATAATTGCTGCAAATATCCTTCAGAACTATCTAATGGCGAAATTGAAATGGCAGTATTGTCCGCCAACCCAATTCTGTATCTTTGCGCATGCAATTGAATCAGAACCGTGTAGCCAATATCTTGGAAAGTCTTTCTATTAAGGCCCTCAACCCCATGCAGGAAAAGGGCTCACAAGCCATCTTGGATAAGGTAGACACACTTTTATTAGCCCCAACGGGTTCTGGAAAAACCTTGGCATTTTTGTTAGCTGTTGAAGCCCTTTTAGACAAAGAAGTCAACTTGGTTCAGTGCTTGATTTTGACACCATCTAGAGAGCTAGCCATACAAATAGAACAGGTTTGGAAAAAAATGCAAACAGGTTTTAAAGTAAGTTGTTGTTATGGTGGTCATGATATGCAAACGGAGATTCAGAATTTAGTGGAACCTCCTGCTTTACTCATTGGAACTCCTGGTAGAATAGCCGATCATTTTAAAAGAGAAACACTTTCTCTTGATAATATCAAATATTTAGTCCTAGACGAATTTGACAAATCATTGGCCCTTGGTTTTGAAGACGAAATGGGTTTTGTGATTGGTGAAATCCCACATTTGTCCAAAAGAGTTTTGGTATCGGCCACCGCCTCCATTGCCATCCCTGAATTTACAGGCGTTAGAGACTTGTATGTGGTAGACTTTATGAATAGGGAAGAAGAAGAGGGGCAATTAAATTTGCAACTGGTGGTTTCAGCTACCAAAGACAAGGTTGAAAGATTGTTTCAACTGCTTTGTTATATAGGTAATGAATCTACCATCATTTTCTGTAACCATCGTGATGCAGTGGAAAGGACTTCTCAATTGTTAACGGAAAAAGGGATTGCTAATGCAGCTTTTCATGGTGGAATGGAGCAAATGCAACGTGAGCAAACTTTGATTCAATTTAGAAACGGTTCTGTACAATTTTTAGTGGCCACCGATCTTGCAGCAAGGGGGCTTGATATTCCAGAAATCAAGCACGTAATTCATTATCATCTTCCATCTACACAAGCTGAATTTACCCATAGAAATGGCAGAACGGCTAGGATGCACGCCACTGGCACAGCTTATTTGCTGATGCACCAAGAAGAACCAATGCCCTATTACCTGCGGGAATCATTTGTTCCTTTAGAATTACCGGCTAAACTTAAGCCACCCAAACCAGCAGTGTTTGCTACTATTTATATCAATGGCGGGAAAAAAGACAAACTTAATAAGGTTGACATTGTTGGGTTCTTTTTGCAACAGGGGAAATTGGCAAAAGAGGATTTGGGATTGATTGTGGTTAAAGACTTTAACAGCTTTGTGGCCGTAAAGAAAACCAAGGTTTCTGCCTTTTTAAAATTAGTAGAACCCTTTAAAATCAAGGGTACAAAATATAAGATTGTGTTGGCTAAATAGTTGTTAAGTTCTGAAAGCTGTCTATGTACAATTGTTCTACTTTGGCCCTTGCCCAGGGTGTTTTTCTCAGAAATTTCAAACTGGATTGGATACTTGGGTTATCCAAAAAACAATTGATTCGGATTCTCCTTCCTAATTCTTCCCATCCATAATGATTGGCAAGAAAAGTTACAATTGCTTCCAGTGTTTTGCCGTGTAAAGGGTCTTTTTGTTTTGGGCTTTCCATGTTCTAGGCTTGGTCAATTGAAAATTAGGTATTTTTATCCAACAAAACATGGCCATGAGACTTCTTCCATTCATTGCTTCCACTGCTATTACCATTGGTTTGGTAACAGTCTTGAATATGCAAATCCCACTTGGTGCCTCTAAAACACCCAGATTAGGATACTTTCTTTCTCCTCAGCAAGGTTTCTGGCAAAACGCCGAACCCACCAATAGTTCTTTCAATGCCCAAATCAATACTCGGGGATTAAAAAATAAAGTAGACGTTTATATGGACGAACGTTTGGTTCCCCATATCTATGCACAAAATGACTTAGATGCCTATTATGTGCAAGGGTTTTTACACGCTAAATTCCGTCTATGGCAAATGGAGTTTCAAACCTATGTGGCATCTGGAAGACTCTGTGAAATATTGGGTGATAGTAAACTAGATATAGATCGTTATTTCCGAAGAATGGGTATGGTTTATGGTGCAGAACAAACCATGGCCAAGATGGACAATAACCGTGAAATGCAGGCTACGGTTGATGCCTATACTGAGGGGGTCAATGCTTATATCAAATTGCTAAAACCAGAAGACCTCCCATTTGAATATAAATTATTAGACTATCGCCCAGAAAACTGGACCCCTTTAAAAACCTATTTGTTCCTGATGTTTATGTCTTATGACCTTTCAGGAAGGGGCGTTTCTTCAGATTTAAAAATGACCAATGCCCGTGATTATTTGGGTTTTGAATCATTCAACCAACTATTTCCCAATCTCCAAGATTCTTTGGATCCAATTTTGCCTCCTTCTACCATCTATGGCAAACCCAGCATCAAACCTGTTAAACCTGCCAAGTCTGATTCACTTTATTTGCACCAAGTTAAAGCTACAGTGAATGTGAGTAGTCCAGCCCCTCCAAACAAAAATAATGGAAGTAATAACTGGGCGGTTTCTGGTAAGAAGACCAGGTCTGGTAGACCCATTCTTTGTAATGACCCACATTTGGGTTTAAACCTTCCATCACTCTGGTATGAGGTTCAAATTAATACCCCTACCCACAATACCTATGGTGCTAGTTTCCCGGGTTCACCTGCAGTAATTATTGGGTTTAATGATAGTATTGCATGGGGTGTAACCAATGCAGGTAGAGATGTATTTGACTATTACGATATGCATTTTAGAGACAGCACCATGAAGGAATACTGGTATAATGGGGTTTGGAAAAAAGCAGAACAACGTGTAGAAGTCATTAAAATAAAAGGTAAACCTGAAATAGAAGAGAAGATAGCCATGACGGTCTATGGTCCTGTGATGTATGACCATAGTTATAGTAATGAAAGTACCAAGGGGAGGAGTCTTGCTGTTGCTTGGACGGCTAATATTGCGGGCAATGGTTTACAAACATTTTATAAGTTAAACAGGGCTAAAAATTTTGATGATTACCAATCGGCCATCAGCAATTGGTGGTGTCCTGGCCAAAATTTTGCTTTTGCTTCCAAATCAGGTGATATTGCTATTAAACAGCAAGGGGCATTTGTAGCTAGATGGAATAGGCAGGGTGATTTTATCATGCCAGGCTCTGATAGTAGTTTCAATTGGCAGGGAATCATTCCTGAAAATGAGAATCCTATGGTAAGGAATCCTGCTAGGCAATTTGTGAGTAGTGCTAACCAAATGTCAACTGATACCAGTTATCCATATTATTTGGGAGGAGCTTCAGCATTTCCAATTTATAGAGGCATTATCATCAACCGCAAACTGGCGGTCTTAAATGATATTACTACCACGGATATGCAAATGCTACAAATGGAAAACGTGAATGTATTTGCAGAAATGGCAAGACCCGTGCTGTTAAAATATATCAATGAAAGCAAACTAACCAAGCCTCAGAAAAAATACGTTGAGATCCTTAAGAATTGGAATCTAAGAAATGATATCACAGAACAAGGAATTACAGTATTTAACAACGTCTGGGATAGTTTGGAAAATGTGGTTTGGAAGGATGATTTTCAAAAAGCAGCAAAACCAATGCCTTGGCCGGAGTCTTCTACTTTGTTAGAGCATTTGCTCAAAGACAGTGTTTACGCTTATGCAGATAATATTCTTACCACCACTAAAACGGAAACCATTCAGGATGCTGTGATGGAAGCTGTTGTTAGAGCATCTGCTGCTATGGATAAAATGGTTATGGAAGGGAAGAAATTGGATTGGGGAGCATATAAAGACACCAAAGTAGAGCATTTATTGAAAATATCTGCACTGAGTAGTTTGCACTTACCCATTGGTGGGGGTGAAAATTGTATCAATGCCACAGGTACTGTACATGGACCTAGTTGGAGAATGATTGTTCAAATGACAGATGTGATTGAAGCCTATGGTGTTTATCCAGGAGGTCAGAATGGGAATCCAGGCAGCAAATTCTACGACAATTTTATCAATAGTTGGGCCGCGGGTAAATATTATCGCTTACTCTTTATTTCTAAAGAGGATGTAACCAAACAAGAAAAAATTAAATGGCATATCGCATTTATTAATGCATAAAACAATATTATGAAATTTGTAACCGCATTATTTTTAACTGGATTTCTGGCCTATGTTATTGGACTATTTACCAATTTGCCATGGTGGTCATTTGTGTTTACTTCATTTGTTGTTGCAATGACGGTACATCAAAAACCTGGAAAAGCATTTTTGTCTGGCTTTATTGGGCTATTTCTTTTGTGGGGATTATTAGCTATTTTAAAAGACAATGCCAATGAACATATTCTTAGTACCAAAGTTGCCAAACTCTTTCCATTAGGAGGATCTTATACGCTGTTAATTCTCATTACAGCTTTTTTGGGAGGTCTAGTTAGTGGGCTAGCAGCTACATCTGGGAGCACTTTTAGGAAGTCTAAGACAGAATAATATTATAAACAATCGTTAAAGCACAGTTTTTTACATAAGAGGAAATACCTATGATGCTGTAGGTAGTTAAATTCGTGATAATTCCCGCTTATGCAAAACCAAGTTTTTAGGCAACTGCTTTTATCCATCATCATTTTATCTTGCTATCCAATTGTTCAGGCCGCTACTGTTTCTGGAATTGTCCGTGAAGCTGGTGGGCAGCCATTGCCCTTTGCTTCAGTAATGATTAAAGGCAGTTCCAAAGGAACAACCGCCAATGCAAAAGGGTATTATTCTTTTCAAGTTGATCCAGGTAAACTGATCTTGGTTGCACAACATATTGGTCACAAATCAATTGAAAAGCAAATCACTGTTGGAAATAGCAATCTAGAACTGGATTTTGAATTAGAATTGCAACGCTACGATTTAAAAGAAGTGATAGTTAGTTCTGGGGCAGAAGACCCTGCTTATGCTATTATTAGAAAAGCTATTGCTAGCAGAGAAGAGCATTTAAAAGAAGTTAAACGTTTTCAATGTGAAGTCTATTTAAAGGGACAATTACAATTGAGGAATTATCCAAAAAAATTCATGGGTAAAACGGTTGATTTTGAAGACGGAGATACTAGTAAAAAGAAAATGATTTTCTTGTCGGAGTCAGTAGTCCGATATTCTGTTCAAGAACCCTTATCTAGGAAAACGGAAGTTTTATCTTCAAAAGTGGGTGGTCAAAGCGATGGGTTTGGTTTTGCCAATCCACAGATTATTTCTTTGTATGAAAATATTGTGTCTTTGGGTAGGGGGCTCAATCCCAGAGGTTTTGTTTCTCCCATTGCCAATAATGCATTGTCTTTTTACAAATACCATTTTGAAGGAACATTTTTTGAAAATGGAAAAGAGATTAGTAGGATTAAAGTGACCCCAAAAAGAAAATTTGAACCACTATTTTCTGGTTATATCAATATTGTGGAAGACGAATGGAGAATTCAAGCAGTTCAGGTAAAATTGTTAAAAGAACAAGGAATGCAACTCTTGGATACACTTGTACTTGAGCAATTGTATGTTCCTATATCTAATAAGACTTGGGTAATCAAATCTCAAGTATTGTATCCTTCAGGGAAAATATTGGGTTTTGATTTTTGGGGCAATTTCTTGCAGGTCTATGATAAGTTTGATTTAAATCCAACATTCAAACGTAAATTTTTTGACAATACCATTCTCAAATTTGAAGACAGTGCCAATAAAAAAAACATGGCTTATTGGGATAGTATTAGGCCTATTCCATTGGTTTTAGAAGAGCAGAAAACCTATAAAAAACTTGATAGTTTAGAAGAAGTTAGAAAGAATCCGCACTATATGGATTCACTTGATAGAAGAAGAAACAAATTTGGTATATCAGGACTTCTTTTAACTGGTCTCAATTTTGGACACACTAAGAATAAATCATCCTTTAGTATCAATCCGTTGATTAGAAGTCTGTATTACAATACGGTGGAAGGGGGCGTGTTGCAATTATCCATGGATTATAACAAAGGTTTCAAAGGACGCGAGGCCATATCTATTAGTCCTGTTATTAGATACGGCATGGCCAACCAGCATTGGAATGGATCCTTGGCCTTTAATTATACCTATGGAAAAAAGTATCGGAAAAACCTAACTATTTCTGGTGGGTCAGATGTATTTCAATTTAATAATGCGGCACCTATATTACCCATTTTGAACAGCTTTGTAACATTGAGGAATGAGTTTAATTATATGAAGATTTATGAAGCTGGCTTTTTCAAAATGAGGTTTGAAGCTGATGCTGGTAGCGGGTTGAATTTTGGCGCAGAATTCCAATTTCAAAATAGAAGACCATTAGAAAATCTTCCGGACCTACCAAGATGGAAAGATTATCCCGATAGAGATTTTACGCCCAATTATCCAACAGAAATCACCAATGCCAATATGATTGCTAATAAGGCAAGTCTATTAACTTTATCAGCTCGTTGGAGGCCTGGTGCTAGGTATATTGAATTCCCAGATCAGAAAATCAATATAGGTTCAAGGTATCCCATATTTAATGCTAGTATCACAACGGGTATTGAAGGTTTATTGGGAAGCGATGTACATTATACCAAATGGCGATTTAGTATCAATGATAATTTGAATCTGAAATTAGCTGGAAGATTGAATTATAACTTTGCCGTAGCCGGATTCCTCAATGACCAGAAAACCTTTATTCCTGATTATTTACATTTTCAGGGGAATCAGTTATTCCTTGCTAGTAATTTCTTAAATAGTTTTCAATTAGCTCCTTATTACCAATATAGCAATCATGCAAATTTTAATGCTAGTGGCCATATTGAGTACCATTTTAATGGGTTATTAACCAATAAGATTCCAGGTTTCAAAAAATTAAATTGGTTTTTTGTTACGGGTGCAAGTGCATTACATATTGCACCAGACCAACAATATCTAGAAACCTATTTTGGCATTGAAAATATTTTCAAAGTTATTAGAATTGACTTTGTTCAAGGGTTTGAAAAATCTGGTGCTAAACCAACTGGATTTAGATTGTCCTTACCCTTACTTTCAAGGTAATTCTTAGGCTAGATGCTTTTTTAACGGGTTTTAGTATCTTTGGCTCCAATTTTGGCTGCCCTGCAAGCGGCTCACATATTCGTATGGAACATCTTTAGAAGATGTCTAAAATTAAATTATGCCAGTATTACACAACCGCGTGAACAACGAGGAGCTAAAACAGCGCCTCATGGAGGAAACCGAATCAAGGACCACCATTAGTTTTTACCAGTATTTTCCTATTACCAATCCTTTGGAGTACCGTAACATGCTGTATAAAGCATTGAATATCCTTCAAGTTTTTGGTAGAATTTATGTTGCCAAAGAAGGTATCAATGCCCAAATCAGTGTCCCTAGCTCCAATTTTGAACCTTTTAAATCCTTTTTATATAGTTTAGAATACCTCAATGGTTTGAGACTCAATATTGCAGTTGATGATGATGGAAAGAGTTTCTGGGTGCTAAAAATTAAAGTACGAGAAAAGATTGTAGCAGATGGAATTGAGGATCCAAGCTTTAGTATGGAAAACAAGGGTAAATATGTGAATGCGGCAGAAATGAATGCCCTAATTGAACAACCCAATACTATTTTGATTGATATGCGTAACCACTATGAGTTTGAAGTGGGGCATTTTGAAAACGCATTAGAAGTTCCATCAGATACTTTTAGAGAACAATTACCCATGACTATTGATATGATTAAGGGTAATGAGGATAAAAATATTGTCATGTATTGTACTGGGGGAATTAGATGCGAGAAAGCAAGTGCTTATTTAAAACACCAGGGATTTAATAACGTGTTTCATCTAGAAGGCGGAATCATTAATTATGCTAAGCAAGCCAAAGAAATGGGACTAGCACCCAAATTCATTGGCAAGAACTTTGTATTTGATAACCGTTTGGGAGAAAGAATTACTAATGACATCATTGCACATTGTCACCAGTGTGGTGCAGTTTGTGATACCCATACCAATTGTGCTAATAACGGTTGCCATTTATTATTTATTCAATGTTCAAGTTGTGCTGAAAAATATCAGGGATGTTGCAGTGAACCTTGCCAAGAGACCCTGCATTTGCCCGTTGAAAGGCAAAAAGCCATACGTCAAGGTCAAGACAACGGTCAACATATTTTCAATAAAAGCAGACAAAGGCTTAGGCCTAGATTATAACATTTACTACAAAAATGCCATTCAGGTAATTTTTTGAATAGAATTTATTAGGTTGGTTATATTGCAAGTTCTACTGTGAGAAAAGCGGGATCATTCATATTATTATTTTGCATGATAATTTATTTGGGGGGCTACCAAATAATAAGTGCATGCTATAGGCTAGAATTAAAAATTGAAGCGCATCAATTTCTTAAAACTAATCCTACAGGTGATTTCTTGTCCGTTTTTCAATTTGAATTTAAAGATGGTAAAATACAGGCTTCTAATTTTGAATGGGAAGAAGCAGGTAAAGAATTTAAGTATAACAACAACATGTATGATGTTGTGAAAATGGAAGAGCATAACCAGAAAATGGTTGTCTATTGTTATAATGATAGTGGGGAAAATAAACTTGAGAAACACTTAGATGAAATTCATCAAAAACAAAATAATCCCAAAGCTAGTTCTACTGCTGCATTTCAAAAATTAGTTTCACTCAGTTTTGAATCTGTCAAGCATCAAGTACATTATTTAATACCTAGTCAGTTAAGATTCAAGTTTAAAGGTTTCAATGAATCTGTACTTTTTAATACACTTGAGATTACGGTTCCTCCTCCAGATGAGATGATTGAAAGCTAAGTTCAATTATAATTTCTCATCTAATCTTTCTTAATGAAAAACAAATGCTACTTAACGGCTATTGCCGTTATATTAACTATTTGTGTAAACGCACAAGTAAATAAGACAATTGATACTCTACAAAACGAACCCGTAAGTTTGGGTGAAGTGGTTGTATATGCAAATAAGTTTCCAGAGAAACTCAAATATGTTACTCAATCCATAAAAGTAATCAAGGATAAAAATGCCCTTAATAATCAGCCCAACGCGGGAGATGTATTATTGAATAGCGGCGCTGTGTTTGTGCAAAAAAGCCAGCAGGGTGGAAGTAGCCCAGTAATTCGTGGTTTTGAAGCAAGTAGGGTATTGTTAATGGTAGATGGTGTTCGAATGAACAATGCCATCTATAGAGCTGGTCACCTACAAAACATTATTACGGTTGATAATACTATACTAGATAGAATGGAAGTGATTTATGGACCATCCTCTACTTTATATGGAAGTGATGCTTTGGGTGGGGTTGTAAGTATGTATACTAAAAATCCTGTACTTTCTAAGAGCGATAAAACATTTGTTACAGGCAATGCTTTGGCTAGATATGCAACCGCTACACAAGAAGCTAGGGGGCATATAGATTTTAACATTGCATCTAAAAAATGGGCTTCTTTCACCTCAATCACTTATGGCGTATTTGGAGACGTAATACAAGGTAAACAAAGACAATCTGCTTATCCCAATTTTGGCTTAAAACCATTTTATGTGCAAAGAGTTGGCAATACAGATAGTGCTTTTGTGAATCCCGATCCCAATAAACAAGTTGCTAGCGATTATAAACAAGTTGATATTGCTCAAAAAATCCTATTTCAGCCATCTGAAAATATGCAGCACTTATTAAATATTCAAATTGGTAATAGCAGTAATGTACAGCGTTATGATAGGTTAACTGAAACAGCCAGTGGAGCACCTGTATATGCGGAATGGTATTACGGTCCTCAAGTTAAAAATTTAGTGTCTTATCAATTTTCTGCCAATAAATTGGTTGGATTTTTTCAAGATTTAAAAATCATTGCTAGTTACCAAGATATAGAAGAAAGTAGGATTACTAGGAGATTCAAAAACAATAACCGAGACTCAAGATGGGAACGTGTTAATGTTTGGGGATTTAATATGGATGCCAAACACAAATCTGGTAAAAATGAATTGCATATTGGGCTAGAGTCTTATACCAATTATGTTAGATCTACAGCTGAGCGAATGAATGTAGCAACTGGGGCACTGAGTAGGATTACCACCAGATACAGTGATGGACCTACAAAAATGAGCTCTAATGCCATTTATGCTCAGCATACGTATAAAATCAATGATGCTTGGACCTTGAATGATGGTCTTCGTTTTAATCTGGTTAGTTTGGATGCTAGATTTGCCGATACTACTTTAATGCATTTTCCATTTGTAAAGGCAGAACAAACTCATACTGCTATAACAGGCAATCTAGGGTTGGTTTATGCAAGCCCTAAGGATTTTAGACTAGCTTTTTTATTAAGCAGTGGATTTAGATCACCCAATGTGGATGATTTAACCAAGGTCTTTGATACAAAAACCGGTTATGTGGTGGTACCTAATAAAGATTTGAAACCTGAGTATACCTATAATGCAGAAGTAAATTTCAACAAGTACAGTGAGCACTTCAATTTTGGCGGATCTGTATTTTATACCTGGTTTAGAAATGCTATTGTAGTTGACAAATTTCAATTCAATAACCAAGATAGTATCAATTATCAAGGTGTAAAAAGTGCCGTATTTGCCCCTCAAAATAAGGCAAAAGCTTATGTGGTAGGTTTCAGTTTAAATGCTACTTATAAGATAGACAAACAAAATAGTTTTGACGCGGTCTATACTTATACAAAAGGCACTTACACCAATGCTGGTGTATCTATGCCTTTGGATCATATTCCACCTACATTTGGCAGAATTGGATTTAAACACGAAGGTAAAGTTTGGTTAGGTGAATTGTATAGCTTGTTCAATGGATGGAAGAAAATAGCAGACTACAATCCTAATGGAGAAGATAACCAACAATATGCAACAGTTGATGGAATGCCCTCTTGGTTTACTTTGAATTTGAGGGGTCAAGTAAATCTTGGAAACAACTTATCTGCGCAATTACAAGTTGAAAATTTGCTAGATCGCAATTATCGATATTTTGCTAGTGGAATTTCAGCACCTGGAAGAAACTTCATTTTTAGTTTAAAAGCATCATTTTAATTAGATGCACAAAAAAGGGGGTGAAATTCATCCCCTTTTTTTTAATTAATTGAAGCTAAAGCTTCCGTTACTTTTTGTACTACAATATCATCTTCAACAGTTTCAGGCACAAAAGTTTTACCACTAACTTTTTCATATAATTCAATATAACGTTTGCTAATGGTGTCAATCCACTCATCGGTCATTTCTGGAACGGTTTGTCCTTCTTTTCCCATGAAATTATTAGCTATCAACCATTCCCTTACAAACTCTTTACTAAGCTGTTTTTGTTTTTCTCCTGAGGCTTGTCTTGCTTCAAATCCATCGGCATAAAAATACCTTGAAGAATCCGGGGTATGTACTTCATCCATTAAATAGATAGTGTTACCAATTTTTCCAAATTCATATTTGGTATCGGCTAATATCAACCCTTTACTTGCAGCTATTTCTTTGCCTCTATTAAACAATGCAAGAGCGTATTTTTCTAAAATGGCCCAATCAGCTTCAGATGCAAGTCCAGTTGCTAAAATCTCTTTGGGTGAAATATCTTCGTCATGTCCAGCTTCTGCTTTGGTAGATGGGGTAATAATGGGGGTAGGGAAAAAATCATTTTCCTTTAATCCATCTGGCAAAATGGCTCCACAAAGTTCTCTTTTACCAGCTTGATAGGTTCTCCAAGCATGCCCTACTAAGTTGCCTCTCACCACCATTTCAATTTTAAATGGGATACATTTTTTCCCTAAAGAAACATTTGGAGCGGGGGTAGATATAAGCCAATTTGGACATATGTCTTTGGTTGCATCCAACATTATGGCTGCAATTTGGTTTAAAACCTGTCCTTTATACGGAATTGGCTTAGGAAGTATCACATCAAATGCAGAAATTCGATTACTAGCAATCATTACTAATAAATCATCATGTATACTATATACATCTCTCACCTTTCCATGATAGATGGATTTTTGACCTGGGAATTGAAAATTATGCATAAACAAAAATAGACTTCAATTTTTAAAATTGTTGGAACTGCCTTTGTTTTTCTCAACAAGGACCTGCCTTTTGTGGACAAATTAAATTTTTGCAGAAAACTAACAATTGCTACTTTTATCAAAACCATCTAATAAAACTTGCTATTATGAGAAGATTCTTCACGAATTGCGTGTTAGTAATTTTGGCTTTGGGCTTATCGATTAGTTCCTTTGCCCAAAATACTACTGTAAAAGGTAGTGTCAAAAACGCTAAATCTAAGGAAGCGGTTTCTGCCGTTTCTGTCACTGTAAAAGGTGGTACAACAGGTACATTTACCGATGATAAGGGTAATTTTAAATTAACAACAGTTCAAAAACTGCCAATAACAGTGATTATTTCTTCTGTTGGTTATACCAATAAAGAAGTAGTGGTTAAATCTGCAGAACAAGTGGTTGATGTTGAATTAGAAGCAGCATTTACCTTAGGAGACGAAGTTGTTGTTGCAGCATCAAGGGTTCCAGAAAGAATTTTGGAATCACCTGTTTCTATTGAAAGAATTGGTCAAAGTGCCATTCGTCAAACTCCAGCTACCAACTATTATGACATGATTACTAATTTGAAAGGGGTAGACGTGGTAACAGCCAGTCTTACTTTCAAAAGTATTGGTACTCGTGGATTTAATAGCAGTGGTAATACCCGTTTAAACCAGATTGTTGATGGTATGGATAACCAAGCTCCAGGTTTGAACTTCTCTGTGGGTAATATCATTGGTTTGACTGAATTGGATGTAGACAATATTGAATTATTGCCTGGTGCATCTTCTGCGCTATACGGTCCTGGTGGTATGAATGGTACTGTTTTAATTAACAGCAAAAACCCATTCAAATACCAAGGTATGAGTTTCCAAATCAAACAAGGGATGAATCACGTAGACAATAAACAACGTGATATTTCTCCTTTTTATGATTGGTCAGTAAGATTTGCAGACAAAGTTTCTGAAAAATTTGCATACAAATTAGGGGCTCAATTTACACAAGCCCAAGACTGGTTGGCAAACCAAACAGAGAACTATTCTCGTTTGTCAAGTGCTGCTAATCCAAATGGTAATGTGATTCCAGGTTGGAGAGAATCTGATCCCAACTATGATGGTGTGAATGTTTATGGTGATGAAACCAATCAGAATATGAGCAGTATTGCTAATACTGTTTTAGCTGGTTTCCCTTCTGCAGTAGTTACTGCTTCAAACGGTTTCCTAGCTGCAAACCCACTTGCAAAAATGGCAGATTTGAATAACTTCTTAAACACAATTGGTGCAGGTGCCATTGTAGCAGGAGGTGGCTCACCCTTTATTTATGGACAATCTCCAAGCCGGAACCTTTTTAGAAATCAGTTTGTAAGCCGTACCGGTTATGATGAGAAAGATGTGATTGATCCAACTACTATGAATTTTAAATTGTCTGGTGGTTTGTATTATAAATTATCTGACAAAGTAGAAGCTTCTTTTACCGCAAACTGGGGTACTGGTACAACCGTTTATACTGGTGCTGACCGTTATTCTATTAAGGACTTTAAAATGGGTCAATATAAATTGGAACTAAAGTCTAAGAACTGGTATTTGCGTGGTTATACCACCTCTGAAAATTCTGGTAATTCTTATGTAACTACTACCACTACCCGTTTATTTAACGAAGCGTGGAAAAGTAGCCCAACATGGTATCCTCAATATATGGCAGCTTATGTAACAGCTGCTGATGCAGGAGCACCTTTGGCTACTGCACATAATGCTGCTAGGTCATTTGCAGACCAAGGCAGACCTACAGGTTCTGTATTGTACAACCCATTATTCCAAAAAGTAGCACAGACTCCAATTTCTAAAGGTGGTGGTTTGTTCTTAGATAGAACCAAAGTATATACTGCAGAAGGTCAATATAATTTGACTGAAGCGCTTGGTCTTGCTAAATCTGGAACTGATTTGTTGATTGGTGGATCTTGGAGACAATATGTATTGAATTCTCAAGGAACCATTTTTGCTGATACTGCTGGAACAATCAAGATTAATGAAACTGGAGCTTATGCTCAATTGTCTCAGAAATTGTTTGGCGATATCTTGAAATTGACTCTTTCTGGTAGGTATGATAAGAATACCAACTTTAAAGGCCGTTTCACACCAAGGGCTTCTGCAGTGGTTAAATTGGTAAAAGACCACAACTTGCGTTTCTCTTTCCAATCAGCTTACCGTTTTCCAACTACTCAGAATCAGTGGATCAACTTGAGCACTGCAACTGGTCGCTTGATGGGAGGTTTACCTCAATTGAGAGACTTCTTCAATTTTGCAGGGAACAAAGCCTATACATTGGCAAGTGTAACTGCCTTTGGAACAGCTTTAGCTACAACGGGTGCGCCTAATCCAGCTTTATTAGTGGAACAACAGTTTGGTGAATTCAAACCTGAATCAAGTACTTCTTTTGAAGTTGGTTACAAAGGTTTGATTGCTAAAAAATTGTTGATTGATATTTATGCATATTGGGCTAAATACAAAGACTTTTTGGGCGGTGTAACTGTAATTCAATCTAATAATGGTTCTGCAGCTGGTTTAATTGGATATAACCCCAATTATACTCCCGGTAATGCAAGCCAAACAAGAAATGTGTACAGTGTTTCTGTAAACCAATCACAAGATGTATCTACCAGCGGTTGGGGTGCGTCTATTGAGTATTTGATGCCTAAGAACTTCTCTGTAAGTGCCAACGTTTATTCAGATAAAATTGGTGAAACACCTACTGGATTTGTATCTTATTTCAACACTCCAGGTTTGAGAACCAATATTGCCTTCAATAATTCTGGTTTTGGACCTAAGAACTTGATGGGCTTTAGTTTTGTATATAGATGGTTAGATGGTTTCCATTATGATGGAACCTTTGCAAGTGGTGAAGTACCATCATATGCTACTTTAGATGGTATGGTAAGTTTCAAACTTCCCAAAACAAAATCATTGATTAAACTTGGGGCAACTAACTTGTTGAACAGGTATTATCGTACTGGTTTTGGTAACCCACAAATTGGTGGATTGTACTATGTTAGCTTTGGCTGGAACGTATATTAATCAATCTTAATTGATTGCTCAAAATCCTCCTCAATGGTATTGGGGAGGATTTTTTGTTGGTAAAAGCCCTAAGTCTTTTGGTTTTATAGGCGATAATCTTATATTTTTGCACCTCATTTAATTCAAATAGCATATGCGTTCAATTGCTTTCAGAGAGGCTTTAAGAGAAGCCATGAGTGAGGAAATGAGAAGGGATGAAAGGGTTTTCCTATTGGGTGAAGAAGTAGCCGAGTACAATGGAGCTTATAAAGTAAGCCAAGGTATGTTGGCTGAATTTGGTGCCAAAAGGATTATTGATACCCCCATTGCTGAGTTGGGTTTTGCAGCAGTTGCAGTAGGAGCGGCCCAAAATGGCTTACGTCCCATTGTTGAATTTATGACATGGAACTTTGCGGTATTGCCTATGGATCAGATTCTCAATACGGCATCTAAGATGTTGGCAATGAGCGGAGGACAAATTGGTTGCCCAATTGTATTTAGAGGACCAAACGGTTCTGCTGGTCAGCTAGGTGCCCAACACAGTACCGCTTTTGAAAGTTATTATGCCAATATTCCTGGTCTAAAAGTAGTGTCTCCTTCTAATGGATATGATGCAAAAGGTTTGATGAAACAAGCCATTCGTTATGAGGAAGATCCAGTGATGTTCATGGAAAGTGAAGTAATGTATGGAGACAAGTGTGAAGTGCCAGAAGAAGAATATTATATTCCTTTAGGCAAGGCCGATGTTAAAAAACAAGGCAGGGACATAACCATTGTTTCTTATAATAAAATGATGAAAGTGGCACTTGGTGCTGCAGCAGAATTAGAAAAAGAAGGCATTAGTGCTGAAGTTATAGACTTGAGAACTATTCGTCCTTTGGATTGGGAAACTATTGTAGAAAGCGTTAAGAAAACCAATCGTTTGGTAATTGTTGAAGAACAATGGCCTTTTGCTTCTGTTTCTTCTGAAATCACTTACAGAATTCAAAAAGAAGCATTTGATTACTTAGATGCGCCCATTAGAAGAATTACCAGTGCCGATGCGCCAATGCACTACGCACCTAATTTGGCTGCATTAGCTATTCCAGATATCACAAGAACTGTGAAATTGGTGAAAGAGCTGGTTCAAACAAAAAAGTAATTTACTTGATAATATAAATGATTCCCGGACCCGTCTTTTGACAGTCCGGGAATTTTAATTTAATCCATTGACTAGATTTTTTTGCATCTGCCTTTTACTGATTGGTTGGCAACAAACAAACTTGTTGGCACAGGAAACAAGTTTTGGCTCAGACACCCTTCAATTGGTGCAAGTGGAGGCGTTTAAGTCCAAGGTGCAGTGGAAAGCTGCACCGGTAGCCGTTGCTAGTTTATCACAAAAAGAATTAACAAGCTATTCCCCCATTTCATTAGTGCCAGTGATTAACCAACTTCCTGGAATCAGAATGGAAGAGCGTTCACCTGGAAGTTATCGACTTTCAGTAAGAGGTAGTTTACTAAGGTCACCTTTTGGTGTTAGAAATCTAAAATTATATTGGAATCAAATTCCCCTGTCCGACGCAACAGGTAATGCCTATTTAAACCTAGTAGAATTAGCAGATCTTGATGCAGTTACTATTCTAAAAGGACCTTCGGCTAGTATCTATGGAGCAGGCACGGGTGGGGTAGTTTTATTGTCTTCTAAACATGAATTTAGTACCGTTAAACGGGATCAAGTAAATATGGGAGTAACGTTTGGTGCGGATGCCATGTTTCATCAAATAGCAGGATGGCAACACCAAAACAAAAACTTTTCCAGCAATTTGCAACAATCCTATTTAAAATATGATGGATATAGAGAGCAATCTGCTATGGATAAAAAACATCTTAAATACAATGCTGCTTTGCAATTAGGTAAACATCAGTTGGAATTTTTATCTTTTTATACGGATCTTTTTTATCAAACACCAGGTGGGATTACCTTATTGCAAATGCAAACTAATCCTAGATTGTCTAGACAAGCAACCGCTACATTACCATCAGCCATTACCCAACATGCCAGTATTTCTAACAAAACGGTTTTTGCAGGACTTTCAGATAAATGGATGCTTACCAAAAGATCCGTCTTGACGGCTTTTGCCAGTATTAATAATACCCAATTTGAGAATCCATTTATCACCAACTACGAATTCAGAAATGAAACCAATACTGCTTCTGGAATTCAATGGCAATGGAATTCACCAAATAGAAACCTTGAATGGACCAATGGTGCAGAGTGGTTATTCAATCATTCCAATATTGCCAATTTTGGCAATAGAAAGGGCTTAGCAGATACGGTGCAATACAAAGATGATATTCATGCAAAACAATGGACCATCTATTCACAATTGCATTGGCGCATTCATAAAAAATGGTTGCTACAAATGGGTCTAAGTCTCAATCAGCAATCGGTTGATTATATAAGGCTAACAGACAATCCATTGGTTAAAACAGCCAAATCAACCAATCCCATATTGGCACCAAGGATGGCATTGTCCTATCAACTCTCAAATAATGTTACTGCTTATGCCATTGCTTCATTTGGTTTTTCACCTCCTTCTTTGGCAGAAGTTAGACCATCGGATGGTAAATTTTATGGTGATCTTCAAGCTGAAAATGGATGGAATAAAGAAATAGGGATCAAAGGTTTTTTTTGGAACAACAGGTTGCAATTTGATCTTGCTTATTATCATTTTCAATTAAATCAAGCCATTGTAAGAAGAAACAATGCAGCGGGTTCTGAATATTTTGTAAATGCGGGATCTACCACACAGCAGGGCATTGAAGCTTTATTCAAATATGCGGTGAATGATCAAGTTCATTCCAGAAATTGGACCATGCATGCTTATACTTCCATTGCATTTCAACCCTATCGTTTTGATGATTATCAACAAGGCGCCAACAACTATAATGGAAATCCAATAACAGGGGTTCCTAGAAATACTTGGGTAACTGGGATTGATTGGGAATGGTTACATCGTTTTTATATAAATGCAAGTGTCAATGCTGTAGATCCCATTCCTTTAACTGATGCCAATGATGCCATTGCTGAAGCCTATCAATTGGTTCAAATCAAAACAGGTTTCAAGAAAATAATAGGTAACTGTCAGCTACATTTATTTGGAGGAGTAGATAATTTGCTCAATCAAACTTACAGTTTGGGGAATGATATCAATGCCGTAGGAAGGCGATTTTATAATCCTGCAGCTAAGCGTAACTATTTTCTTGGCTTCAATTTACAATTCCGCTAACGGATCAATCTTTATCTTAGTAAAAAATAACCTAATGGCCCATATATTAATCATAGACGATGAAAGATCAATCCGCAATGTGTTGAAAGACATTTTGGGTAATGAGGGTTTTAAAGTGGATGAAGCCGCAGATGGTGAGGAAGGTTTGCAAAAGTTTAAACAAAATGCTTATGACCTGATTCTATGTGATATTAAAATGCCCAAATTAGACGGGTTAGAATTCCTAGATGCAGTGGTTGCTGCCAACGTAGAAACACCTGTCATCATGATTAGTGGGCATGGCAATATAGAGACTGCAGTAGACGCTGTAAAAAAAGGGGCTTATGATTATATCTCCAAGCCTCCAGATCTAAATAGGTTATTGATTACTATTAGAAATGCACTTGATAAAACTAATTTGGTTAAGGAAACCAAAGTATTGAAAAGAAAGGTTTCCAAAGTACAAGAAATTATAGGAAATAGTGAAGCGATTAGAAAGATTAAGGAAACCATTGAAAAAGTAGCGCCAACGGATGCAAGGGTATTGATTACTGGTGAAAATGGAACTGGAAAAGAATTGGTAGCAAGATGGTTGCATGAAAAAAGCCTTAGAAATGCAGGTCCAATGGTAGAGGTGAATTGTGCCGCCATTCCATCGGAATTAATAGAAAGCGAATTGTTTGGACATGAAAAAGGTTCTTTTACTTCTGCAATTAAACAGCGGGTAGGAAAGTTTGAACAAGCAAATGGGGGCACTTTGTTTTTAGATGAAATTGGAGACATGAGTCTATCTGCCCAAGCCAAAGTTTTACGAGCCTTACAAGAAGGTAAAATTACTAGGGTAGGAGGAGATAAGGAGATTAATGTTGACGTAAGGGTAGTGGCAGCAACCAATAAAGACTTATTAAAGGAAGTAGAGGAAAAACAATTCAGACTTGATTTGTATCACCGTCTTGGAGTTATTTTAATTCATGTTCCTACTTTGAATCAACGCTTGGATGATATTCCAGAATTGGTAGAAAAATTTCTATTAGACATAGCTGTTGACTATGGACAATCGCCAAAGGCCATTGATAAAAAAGCCATAGAAGCTTTACAGGCTCACCATTGGTCAGGTAATATCAGGGAACTAAGAAATGTGGTAGAAAGATTAATCATTCTATCTGGTAAGACCATTCAAACAGAGGATGTTAAAAATTATGTATTGCCAGGATAGAGGCTTATTTAAGAAAACTTTATCCTCATTACAGCCAATCTCGGTTTGAAAAGGATATTTTTGTTAGTATAATTATAAAACATGGGATTAATTTTATTTGTAATAGGTGTTATTGGTTGGCATGCTGGAATGTATGGTATGTTTAAAAAAGCAGGGATGGAACCCTGGAAGGCATTGGTGCCGTTTTACAATACTTGGTTGATTGTTGAAAAAACGGCCATAAAAAAGTATTGGTTTTGGTTTCAATTAATACCTGTTGCAGGTCAGTTTGTTACCATTTGGATTACCATCATATTTGTGATGCAGTTCAAAAAAGTAACAGTATTGGACCATGCGGCAACCATTTTTGTACCCTTTATCTATTTTCCATATTTAGGTTTTACAAAAGACACCGTATTTCATGGACCTTCAGTAATGGCGCTTTATCATAAACCTGCATCAAGAGAATGGATTGACGCAGGTGTTTTTGCCATAGTTGCTGCCACATTAATTAGAACATTTGTTTTTGAAGCCTATGTGATTCCTTCAGAAAGTATGGAGAAAACCCTTCTTGTCAATGACTTTTTATTTGTCAATAAAATGAGTTACGGTCCAAGGATACCTCAAACTCCTTTGTCTTTTCCTTTTGTACATAATACCATGCCGGGTTCTATTACAACGCCATCTTATTTAAAGTGGATTCAGATACCTTATAAACGTTTGCCAGCATTTACTCCTGTAAAAAGGAATGATGTGGTGGTGTTTAATTTTCCTGCTGGTGACACCATTATCAACTTGCCAGAGTATGGAAGTAAACAACCATATTACGATGTACTTCGTACACAGTTTAAGGGTGACAGAGAAGCATTAAATGCACAATTTCCCATTTTGGTGCATCCAATGGATAAAACAGATAATTATATCAAACGTTGTGTTGCAGAAGCAGGTGATGTTTTACAATTAAAAGATGCCCAATTATTCATCAATGGTCAACCCGCTTATTTGCCGGGTGCATCTCAAACAGAATATGTAGTTGAGACAAACGGAACGCCATTTTCAGAAGAATTTTTAAAAGAAGAACTTGGGGTAAATGTGGAAGATACCAAGGGACAAATTATCCCTTATGAAAACAAGCCCAATACCTTTGTTTTTAATATGACACCTGTAGAAATGGCCAAACTGAAACAACAACCTAATATCAAGTCAATTGGATTGTATTCAAACGGTTATGTTGGGGGCTATTTCCCTTATGACGATGTAAACTTTCCTTATACTTTGGATAATTTTGGCCCCATTAAGATACCCAAGAAAGGAGAAGCCATTACTCTGACAACACAAAATATTGCCTTGTATCGTAGGTTAATTGCTGATTACGAACACAATAAATTAGAAGAGACTAATGGAAAATTTGTCATTAATGGCAAGGAAACTAACCAGTATACACCTATTTATAATTATTATTGGATGATGGGTGACAATAGACATCGCAGTCAGGATAGTAGGTATTGGGGCTTTGTTCCTGAAACACATATAGTTGGAAAAGCATCTTTAATCTGGTTTAGTTATGAAAATGGACCCAGATGGAAACGCTTGTTCAATAGTATCAAATAGACTATCTTTAATAGCCGTTAGGGGGTCCTCATAGTTATTGCTATGGGGACTTTTTGTCTAAATATAGGTTTATGAAAAAGATGGAACAGCAATTTTCCTACACAGCATATGAATCCATCCAAGAATTGAATGCTGCTGATCAGGAATTGATGAATGCCGCCAAATCCGCTACAGGATTAGCTTATGCACCGTATTCAAAATTTAGGGTGGGTGCAGCGGCAAGACTAGAAAATGGCATTATTTTAAAAGGAAGTAACCAAGAGAATGCTAGTTTTCCCGTAGGGATTTGTGCAGAGAGAGTGCTTTTATCTGTGGCTTCCTCACTTTATCCCAATACCCCCATTTTGGAAATGGCAATTAGTTATAAAAATGAATTGGGTAAAAGTGACAATCCAATTAGTCCCTGTGGCATTTGTAGACAAAGCTTGTTGGAGTTTGAAATGAAAACACATCAAGGAATTCGTTTGCTTTTGGCAGGTGAAACAGGTGCAGTATATGAAGTACCCAAAGCGCATGATTTACTGCCCTTAGGGTTTACAAGTGCCGATTTATTAGCTGGTGTAAAATAGTTGCAACTTACTGAGTTTCATATTCAAAGGATTTTTATATATTTATTCCCATGATACCAGGGAGAATAAATCATAGACCATTTATTGTAACTTATTATAGATTAGGCTATTTGTTACACTTAATGACTATTGCTGAGATAGTATTAATAGTTGCATGCTTTAAACAATTTCATTTACTTTCTTGGGCACAATCTGGAAGCCCCATTTTAAGATGGTTTGTGTTGTTTTGTTTGGTGTTCCCACCCATTTTTCCTCAATGCGATGCTCGTTCTAGGTATCAAAATTATAAACAAGTAAAGGATCATCTCTTTTTGTATGGTTATCAAAATCGAATTATAAAACCTTTTTCACATTCTAGGTGTCAAAGAGACGCTGTTATTGCAGCTGCTGAAGAGTTAGGATTTAAAACAGAGTGTAAAAACTATTTTAAATCACAAGGGTACAAATGGCACCACTTAATGCCTGATTTTTTAGTGAACAATCCCAAATTCTTATTCAACAAACAGTTTTGGTTGAGTACTTTCTTTGTAAAGACTTATAAAAGCAAAGTGGATTTTAGTGTTAATCAGGATGCAGTTACTAGGAAAAAGCAAGGATCTAGCATTTTTGTAACTGATCAGTTAAAACAAGCTATCTAATTAATACAGTGGTCCCTTTGAGCACCTGTCTTTTGCCAGTGTCTTTATGGGTGTATTCCAGTAAATAAACATAGGTGCCGCTTGGTTGAAGCATCCCGTTAATCCTACCATCCCATTTCTTTTTCCAATCCCTGGTTTCAAAAATAACTTGTCCAAATCTATTGTAGATTCTAAAAATTAAGTCAACAGCTTTAAAGGCATTTAATGGGTATAGAAAATCATTGAGCCCATCTCCATTAGGAGTGAATCCACTTGGAATATCAATATAGCAATTTGGTAAAACAAATATTCTTTTTGAAATAGTGTCTGTACAATTAAAACCATTGCTAATCTGTAAGCGTACAAAAAATTGAGTTTGCCTGCCACTTGGAAGATAACTAGTAGATGGAGGGTTTTGTAAAGTACTGGATTGGCCATTTCCCAAATCCCATTTCCAAGTAATAGCATTTGCAGTACTTGCATCCAGGATCTGAACAGTATCTTTTGAACAAACCGTATCAGGTATATTAATGCCCGCTTTTAGTGTCCAATCTGGAAGATCAAGTTCCATGCTGGTGCTGTCTTTGCAAATGCCATTGCTAGTTTCTAATAAGATATTTGTTTTACCAAAAAGATTGGTGGTGAACAATGGGTTTTGTAAGTTACTTGACAATCCATTGTCTAATTGCCATTTCCATGAATTAGCGGCATTATTACCATTATGACTCAATAGAATGGTATCTTTTTTGCAACCAGCTTTTATGGTAGCATTAAAATCTGCGGTGACTACGTTTTGAATGCTAAAATTTAAACTAGATCCGGCAGCAGTAATTTGACCACATTCGTCTATCAGGCTATTCCCATCTGTTCCAATGCCCAGTTTTAATGTATATATACCATTGGTCTTGATGGGTTTTTGTAGCACCAAATGGATGGTTGAACTGATCCCATTGTTGCAAAGGCCCGTAGCAGATTTAATTTGAACATTGGATGGCCCCGTGATACTAAAATCTGATCCATCTGGTGCAATACTTGCACAACTCATGGGTTTACTAAATATCAGATGTAAGCTGTCTTGAATACAAATTACCGGGCTAATACTGTCCATGGGGGTTGGAACAGAAGCAGTAAAAAGTAGGTCTTTTTTTAGACCGAGTGCAAGTTGGTTATCACAATTGTCAATTAATGTATTGCCATCAATCCCATTTTTGGCAATAACACTATAAAGTCCAGGAGACAAAACATTATTCAATTTCAACATTACTGTGTCAAAATCAAAAGAGACCGCACAGCCTTTGCCAATCGCTGCATTAAAAGCATTAGCAAAAGGGCCGGCTACAGAAAAATCTGATCCATCTGCAGCTAAACTACTGCATTTCATTTTTTTGTTTAGGGTTATCACCATTTCCGTTCCATCACAAACGGCATAAGCATTCTGAATAGTTGGTGCCAGAGGATTGATAATACTAGCTGAACCACCCTGAAATGAAAGGGTATATCCACTTTGGGTATTGGTATAATGGCTTACCATTAATAAGTAGTTATGACCAGCAATTAAATCCGGCATAGTACTGAAAGTGGGAATATTCCAAGCAGGGTCTGATGAACATTCAAAAGGGTTTTTTCCACCACTTGAGGCTCCAGTTGTACCACTTGAACCAGACCAATTGGCAGAGATAATTAAATTTTTATTGGTATAAACATCCATTTCATCAACCCCAGTTACGTCAAACAATTGCCAATCATAATCATCAGTTAGGTCAGTTGGAGTGATTAAAAAGCCAAGTTTGCCTGCGGTATAGCAAGTGAATTTGTACCAGTATGGATTCTTATCGGTATAGGGTGTATTGTCATTGCACAAAGTAGGAAGGGTTCTTGTGCCGCAAATTGCCACAGAATTCTGTTGAAAAACGGTTTTGCCGCAAACTGGAAATGCAGTTGTTGGGTTTTGCCCAAGCGTAGTACAAAACTGCCCACTAGATGGAAGTGCCTCAAATATCAGTAGGCAAATCAATATGATGGATTTAATTGGATTCTTCACCAAGCAAAGTTAGTTTTCTAGTTGAATAAACTAAACAGTTGGTAAGATAAGTCTAACCGGTATTTAATTATTATTATAATTATTATTTAATTAATTGTAAATCAATAATTTAAATTAAATTATCTCATTATTTTCCCAAAAAGATGTTTTTTGGCATGGTGTTTGGCAAACTGTGGCTGTTCTCAATTAGGTAGTTATAGGTTTTTTGGTATATTACTTACTTAAGAGAGCAGAAAAATGAAATAATGAAGTTTTACTTATTAGCCATATTATTCTGTTGTTCGGGTATCAAATCTGCTGCTCAAACTGATACATCCCGGTTAAGTCAAGCAATGGATACCTTCCTAATCCAGATAGATACCATTCATTTAGGGAAACCTAAATTGGCAGATAGTATCAATATCCCCTCAAAAACGATTGAGTCTTCCAAGAAAATCAAAGGAATTGCAAGTTTTTACAGTAAAAACTTGGATGGAACTAAAACTGCCACAGGTGAGGTCTTTAAGAATAGCAAATTCACCGGAGCTAGTAACAATCTAAAATTAAATACATGGGTTAGGGTCACTAATTTAAGCAATGGGAATACGGTTATAGTGAGAATTAATGACCGAATGCATCCAAGAATGGCCAAAAAAGGCAGGGTAATTGATTTGAGTAGGGCTGCTGCAGCCGAATTAGATTTTATGAAAAAAGGCCTGACCAAGGTTCAATTAGAAATTGTTTCGGCCCAAACTGTTGATTAATGGTGCAGAATTAACAGTTTTATAATATTTTATAAAGTCAATTCAAGCCTGTATTTTTGCTAGATAATTAAAACTGTTTATGAAGAAATTTTTATTAGTAACTGTTGTGCTGTGTATCTCTGCAATGAGTTTTGCACAGACAAACAAATACAAGAAATTGCCAACCTTAGGTGTTAACTTCTTTTTTCAAGATTTTAAAACACCTGCAACAATTGCCAGTGGCTCACTTTCAACAGCACTGAACAATCAGAAATGGGCAAAAATGAAAGATATGCAGGCTGGTCTAAGTTTGCAATACATGCAAGGCTTGACAGATCATATTGATTTCTCATCTACCCTTGGTGGTACTTTTGTTAACTATCCTTTTAGAAGTGGTTCTGGTATTTCTGGAACTGGTTCTAATAAATTCCTATTGGAAGCGGATGCCGGTGTTAATATTAAATTGTTGACAGACAAATACTTCTTGGTTCCTTATTTGAATGTTGGAGTTGGTGCTTCCATGTATGGTGGTACTTATTTTGCAGCTTATGTTCCAGTTGGAGGAGGTCTTCAATTTAAGTTGGGTGAAGGATCTTTCTTGAATACCCAGTTTAACTATCGTACTGAAGTTTCTGCCTTATCTACAAATCATTTTAACTATAGCATTGGATTCTCTGCGCCTTTAAAAGATCGCAAACCAGAACCTGTAGTTGTTGCTCCTCCACCACCTCCTCCAGCTCCAGTGGATACTGATGGAGATGGCATTTTTGATAATATTGATAAATGTCCAACTGTACCAGGTGTTGCTAAATACCAAGGTTGCCCTGTACCAGATACAGATGGTGACGGTATCAATGATGACAATGACAAATGTCCTACTGTTAAAGGTCTTGCTAAATATGATGGTTGTCCAATTCCTGATACTGATAAAGATGGTATTAATGATGAAGAAGACAAATGTCCAACTGTTCCAGGTCTAGCTCGTTACCAAGGTTGTCCTATCCCTGATACAGATGGAGACGGAATTAATGACGAAGAAGATAAATGTCCTAATGTAAAAGGTATTCGTGAAAACAACGGCTGCCCTGCATTGAACTTTGACGCTAAGGATATTCAATTTGCTATTAATAGCGCCAACTTGACAACTCCTTCTAAAAAGGAATTAGACAAAGGCGTTGTGATCCTGAAAGAGAATCCTTCTTTGAAACTGTCTATTGAAGGTCATGCTTCTAGCACTGGAACAGACAAAATCAATGATCCATTGTCAGTAAAACGTGCTACTTCTGTGAAGAACTACATAGTATCAAAAGGAATTGAAAAAGACCGTTTGACTGTTGTAGGATATGGTAGTAAAAAACCAGTTGCGGATAACAAAACCCTAGAAGGCAGAAAAGCCAATAGAAGGGTTGAATTCAAAGTACAACAATAAGCTTTGTACAAATACTTAAAAAGACCCCGAGTAATCGGGGTCTTTTTTTTGCTACCATTCATTGAAAAGTAATGCAATAACAGTTTTAAGTATGAACAGATTCATCTGTTGAATTTATCCTCACACTATGGTAAATAGAATACTATTGAAAAGTTTGGGTTGATATTTAATCTTTGGTTAGAGAATATTCACTTCTCTTTCAAGTTCTATCCCAAATTTGTTTTGGATAGAAGCAATGATTTCATGGGAGAGACTCAATATTTCTGATCCTGTAGCATTCCCATAATTCACCAATACCAAAGCTTGTAAAGCATGGCACCCAGCATCTGCTTTTCTATATCCTTTCCAACCACATTGATCTATTAACCAACCTGCTGCAATTTTCACAAACTCAGGTGAATCAGTTGAATAGCCAGGAATAGTTGGATAAGTTTGTTTAAGTAGCTCAAATGATGTTTTAGCAATCAAGGGGTTTTTAAAAAAACTACCTGCATTTCCAATGATTTTCGGGTCTGGAAGTTTGGAGGTTCTAATACTGATTACTGCATTAGAAATGTCTCTGATGCTTGGAGAACTAATATTTTTTTTTGCCAATTCCTGTTCAATAATACCATAACTCGTTTTAAGATTGGGTTGTTTGGACAATTGGAACCGTACTTTTAAAATGGCAAATTGGTTCTTAAATTCCTTTTTAAAAATGCTATCCCTGTAACCAAATAAACAGTCTTTGGCTTCAAATTGAACCACGGTTTTATCTTTCAAATGGTAGGCGTCTAAGGAGTGAAAACAATCTTTGATTTCAACGCCATAAGCACCAATATTTTGAATTGGGGATGCGCCAACTGTTCCTGGTATTAAACTCAGATTTTCAAGCCCAGCATAATTATGATCAATGCAATGCATTACAAATTCATGCCAGATTTCTCCAGCACCTGCTTCTACAATGAAATGTTCTTTGGTTTCAGCTACCAAACGAATGCCACGGATCACATTTTTTAATATGGAGCCATCAAAGTTTTTAGTAAATAAAATATTACTGCCACCTCCTAGAATTAAGGGGTTTTCTATGGTTTTATTTGGTATAATTTCCTTTAATTGTTCTAATTCTTCCCAATTTGAAAACCTAGCAAAATAGCGGGCAGAAACATCAATGCCAAAACTATTCCAAGCTTTTAAGGAGAAATTTTCATGTAGTTGCATACAATCAACATTTTAAATTGGATCTACATCTGGAATCATTGAAACGGAACGATATCTCTTGTGGTTGAGCAAAATCAATGACTGTTGTTCCAATATAATTTTACATTTTCTAACAGTAGTAGGATCCTTGGGCATTTTAATCAAGATTTCCCAAATAAATTGATTTCTAATTCTGTCTACAACAGGTTGGGCCGGTCCGTTAATTGCATCCCCAAATTGTTTTTTTAAGGTTGCGGCTACAATATTTGCTGCTTCCTCTGCAATTTGTTTGTCCTTGTGTTTGAATTTTACCTGAATCAATCTGGTAAAAGGAGGATATTGGAAAATCTCTCGATTCTTGATTTCAAAATCATATAGTTTTTTGAAATCATGTTGTGAAACAAATTGCAAGACTGGATGATGAGGATTGCTGACCTGAATAATCACTTGACCCAAACTATTTTTTCTTCCTGCCCTTCCACTAACTTGTTCCATTAATTGAAAAGCTCGTTCGTTTACCCTGAAGTCTGTAAAATTTAAAATGCCATCAGCATCAATAATGCCTACTAGATTTACGTGTTCAAAATCCAAACCTTTTACAACCATCTGGGTGCCTACCAATATGTCTAATCTTTTTTGTTCAAAGAGTTTTACCATGGCATCATGGTCATTCTTTCCCTTTACTGTATCATAATCCATTCTGGCAATTCTGGCATCTGGAAACAAGGAGATGACTTGTTCTTCAATTTTTTCTGTTCCAAAATTCTTTTGAATAAAATGATGGCTACCACAGGCTGCACAGGTTTGCACAACAGGGTAGGTGCTACCACAATAATGACAAGTAAGTTTGTGTTTGGCTTTGTGATAGGTGAGTGTAACATCGCACTGGGAACAATGTGGAATCCAACCACAGGTCTCACACAATAAATAGGGGGAATAACCTCTTCTGTTTTGAAATAAAATGATTTGTTTTTTGTCCTGTAGTGTTTTCTGAATGGCAGCTAAAAGCCCAGGAGTAAAAACAGTTTTTCCATTTTCATCGTGATGTAGTTTTCTAATATCTACTAACTCCATAGATGGTAAGGATGCCTCACCAAATCGTTCTAATAGATTTACTAATCCATATTTCCCTTGTACTGCATTATAATAAGATTCCAAACTTGGCGTAGCACTTCCTAAAAGTACTTTGGCATTAAATAAAGAAGCATAGTAAACTGCGGCATCCCTTGCATGATACCTTGGAGCCGGTTCCTGCTGTTTATAAGAAGGATCGTGCTCTTCATCTGCAATAATTAAACCAAGGTCTTTAAAGGGCAGAAATAGGGCAGAACGGGCACCTAATACAGCTTTAAGCGTGCCATTTTTTACCTTGTTCCAGATTTCAACCCTTTCATTTGCATTGAATTTAGAATGATAAATTCCAATACTGCCCCCAAAATGTGCTTGTAGTCTTCGAATAATCTGAGACGTTAAAGCAATCTCAGGTAATAGGTAAAGAACTTGCTGTCCCTTTTGCATGTATTGTTCAATCAGATGAATATAAATCTGGGTCTTTCCACTTGCGGTGATGCCATGTAAGAGACATACAGGTTTTTCATGAAAAGATTTTTCAATATCCTCTAATGCTTTTGCTTGAGCAGATGAAAGTGTAAAATTTAGTTGGTGTTCGGCATCTAATTGAGGTATTCTATCTACCGCTCTTTTATCTAATTGTAGAATTCCTTTTTCAACTAACCCTTTTAGTTGTGCCGCAGATGCGTTTGACTTTTTTAATAAAGCAGGTTGTGTAACCTCACCTTCTGTTTTCATCAAATGCAAATAGGAGAGTAATAGCTCCATTTGTTTTGGAGCTTTACCCCAATTGTTTAATAATTCAGAAAGTTTTTCTTCTGAAACATAATTAGGGTGAAGGATTACAAAAGTTTGTTTTTTTGTTTGGTATTTTTCTTTTAATTCCTCCCAAATATGACAAATCTGTTTTTCAATTAATCGTTTGATAACTGGATAAACTTTTGATCCATCAAGAATTTGTTGTACTTCTTGAAGTCTTAGCTCTTTTTTCATTTCTAAGGCTTCAGTAACTAGAAATTCTTCGTCGGATAATTGTGTTACATCATAATCTTGTTGTTCATTCCAAATAAGAATTGATTCACTAGATAACTTCAGGTTTGCAGGAATGGCTGCTTGCATTACTTCACCCTCACTGCACATATAATAAGAGGCTATCCATTGCCATAAGCGTAATTGTTGTTCAAATACCAATGGTTCATCATCCAACACATTCAAAATTGGTTTTGGTTTGAATGCAGTAGGCCCAACATCAGAAAGGGATTTGATTATGCCAGCATATTTTTTATGTTTTCCCAAAACAACTTCAACGCGCATTCCGGGCTTTACTAATTGGTTCATTTCAAGAGGAATTGACCAGGTATAGTTTTTAGGTAATGCAAGGGGAATCACCACTTCAGCAAAAATGGTGGGGGCCGTTTGTGGCTCAGGAAATAAGGAAAAGTCTAGTTGGTCTGACATGTATTGATAGGACTAAGATAAATTGCTTCAAGTGAAATTAGGGATAGTTACGGTATCGTCTTAATCCTTGTTCCATCAAGTCAAAAACTTTTTGTTTTAATTGGGCAATATCCTTCATCTCAAGACCTTCAACAGGTACTTCATCTAAATAAACAATCCTGTTTTTACCGGGCGTTAAAGCAAATATTGACCTAAAATGTAATCTTTCTAATGTATCAACCAATAAAACAGGTTTGATGGGGGTGCCTGTTTCAATGGCAATTCGGAAAGCGCCATCAAAAAAGAATTTTAGTGGTGCTGTTGACTCATTAAAAGTTCCTTCAGGAAAAATAAAAATGGAAATGCCATTTTTGATTGCCGCTTTTAAGGCCCTGACACTTTTTGCCCTGGTCTCTGCATTTCTTCGATCTACCAGTATTACAGCTGCTCTATAAATCCAACCAAAAATGGGCACTTTAACCATTTCATATTTTCCAAGAATACGCAAAGGATGACCAGGTTTGGCAATCATTAAAACTTGTGGAATATCCATATAAGAAATATGGTTGGCTACAAAGATGTACTGTTTTTGATGATTGTCAGCTGCTTCCCAAACAGGCTTGTATTGAATGCCGATTAAAAAATACCAGATTACTCCCCATGTTCTACAAATTTGATATATCACATTCCCGCCTTTTACCTTGCCAAATGAAAGGGAAAACATAACTAATGGAAAAGCAAGGAACATCAAAACTAAGAACCATGCAAATGCCCAACAACAATAGATGAAACGCAAAAAAACTATCATCAGCTTCATGGTCTAACTTAAGTAGAATTTTGGACATAATGCATAAAAAAAGCGCCCATTTGGGCGCTTTCTGGTTTTTCTCATGTTAGTCTTAGTATTTTTTCAAACAGGATCTTAGAATTTATAAACAGCAGCAATTAAGAAACCGCTAGTGCTTTTTGTTGCTGTGCCACCGCTTTTAAAGAAGATTTCTTTGCTTCCATTATCCATTCTAATTTCAGGAATAAAGGTTAATGGTCCAACTTTCAGGTTTGCAGAAAGAGTAGTAGCAAAAACGCTTGATCCAAATGCACCTGCAGAAGCAGATTTTTTGTCATCAAAATATTCTCCACGTAAAGTGAAGCCTAATTTACTACTTGGGTCAAAATTCAAGTATAATGCATTACTTGACCAACTACTAGTAGTTCCAGCAGTTTTAACATTCGCAATTGTACCATCGTAGTTGATACCAAATTTGCTACTTATGGTACCTAATAATACCAAGTCAAATTGACCAAATCCGCTATTGCTACCGGTTTTGCCACCCTGATAATTCAAGTAAGCTTTCAATTTATCATTCTTGGTGCCAGTGCTAAATTGTGCAATAAAGACTTTATTAGGTGAAGTAGTAGTAGTAAAGTCAGTAGGGCTAGCGATACCTACCATCAAGGCAGATTTACCACCCAATGAGATATCAGCTTTTACACCAGTATGAAAGAATGGACCATATGAGAATCCATAAGACATGCTATAGTTTCTGTTGCCAGTAGCATCAACTAATTCATATCCAACATGGGTAGCCCATTTACCTGCGGTTAATTTGAATTTGTCAGAAACAGCCCAACTCAAATAAGCTTGCTTAATTGAGAAAACTGTATTGGCATCATTGTAGGAAAATTCCTGTGCCCTTCTTCCAAAACCTAGGTCTACAGTAGCAGAAACCTTTCCAATACTGTGATCCACTTTTAAAGAAGCCATACCTAATTCAAAACTATTCTGGGAATTGGTAAAACTGGTATAGTTATTCAATTTGCCGGTAGCATCTGCAAAATTGTACCTATAATATGCATCTAATGATCCAGTAATTACAGGACTAGATTTGGTACTGTCTGATTGTGCATTCGCATTGAAAAAGCCGGAAAAACAAAGGGAAACTGCAAGAATTTTCTTTAACATTGCTATTGGTTTTATGATTAAGAATAGGTACAGCCTTTAAACTTGGTCAGAAGTTTATTAAATGGCTGTACCTTATTTTTTAAGATTGCAATCTGTGAGAGAACGGTCAATAAACTTGGTCAGAAGTTTATTGACCGTTTTTTTATGTAACTAGGTGTCTAGAATAGACAACCAAAGAAATTAAATCTAAGTACGAATAGACTATGCCAATTCAGGCCTTCTACCGTATTTTTCATTGTGTTGTGTAGCATCCAAACCAAGTGCTTCATCTTCGGTAGATACACGCATTGGTAATACTAGGTTGATGAACTTAAAGATCAAGAATGATACAATAAAGCTGTAAGCAACTACAATCAACAAGGCTTTAACTTGAATAAAGAAGAAAGAGGCATTGCCATACAATAAACCATCAGCTCCAGCGCCGTTTACGGTTTTTGTTGCAAAAATACCAGTCATCAACATACCTACCATACCACCAACACCATGGCAAGGAAATACGTCAAGGGTATCATCCAAAGAAGATTTGCTTTTGTAGTGAGCAGCCAAATTAGAGATAATGGCAGCTGTAAAACCAATAAAGATACTTTGTGGAATAGCTACAAAACCAGCAGCTGGTGTAATAGCAACCAAACCTACAACTGCACCAATACAGAATCCAAGTACAGAAGGTTTTTTACCACGAAGAACGTCAAAAAACATCCAAGACAAACCAGCAGCTGCAGCCGCGGTATTAGTTGTAGCAAATGCAGATACAGCAAGTCCACCAGCTCCTACGGCAGATCCTGCATTAAATCCGAACCAACCAAACCAGAGCAAACCAGTACCAATCAAAACATAAGGAATATTTGCAGGAGGAACTTCTTGTTGTTCAATATGAGATTGACGGCGCTTTAAAACCAATGCACCAGCCAATGCAGCACAACCTGCGGAAATATGTACTACTGTACCGCCGGCAAAATCCAAAGCACCCATTTTGAACAAGAATCCTTCTGGATGCCAAGTCCAATGTGCAATTGGAGCATATACTAAAAGACTAAATAAAATGATAAACAATGTGTAAGAAGCAAAGCGAATACGCTCTGCAACTGCTCCAACCACCAAACCTGGGGTGATAATGGCAAACATTAATTGGAATAAAGCAAAAAGAGACAATGGAATGGTAGGTGCAAGACTCCAAGGTGCTCCAGAAACAACTCCTTTGAACATAAAGTGAGTGGTAGGATTACCAATAAAACCTCCAATGGTATCACCAAAGCAAAGGCTATAACCTACTACTACCCAAACTACAGATACCACACCTGTGGCAACCATACTTTTCATCATAGTAGAAAGGATGTTTTTGCGGTGTACCATACCTCCGTAAAAGAAGGCAAGAGCAGGAGTCATTAAGAACACTAAAGCAGTGGATACTAACATCCAAGTAATGTCGGCGGCACTGTATTTGCCGGCATCATCAAAAGCTGGTAGTGAAGGAATAAAAATTGCAGCAATTGCAACAACTAGCAGCAATAAAAACGGGATGGTGTTTTGTAATGACAGTTTTTTCATTGAGGTTTGTTTTGGTATAGAAATAATTATTAATACAATCTTTACAATGCTAAAATAGGAAAATATTTGCCAAAACAGAACACTTTAAGTATATATAATAAAATATAATGTGAATAAATAGTCCAATTATTTATATAAATGATTGAAATTCCGGCATTTTCTTAGAAAATATCTGAATAAAAAGAAGCCCGTTTGATTTTTCATCAAACGGGCTTAAGCTATTGTAAAATAAAATAATACTATCTGTTTACCACGTAACTATGGTCTTTTGTTTCTAATTGTGATTGTCCCATTAGGTATTCGTCTACTTTTCTGGCTGCTTCTCTTCCTTCGCTAATGGCCCAGACAACTAAAGACTGTCCTCTGCGCATATCACCTGCGGTAAATATTTTCTGTATATTGGTTTGAAAGCCTTTTTCGTCGGCTTTTACATTTCCTCTTTCATCCAGTTCAACGCCTAACTGATGAATTAAACCATCGTGTTGAGGATGTAAAAAACCCATGGCCAAGAGGGCTAATTGGCAAGGGATCTCTCTTTCGCTATCGGCTCTTTCGGTGAACTTAGCAGGTCTACCATCAGCGCTGCTTGTCCATTCTAGGTCAACAATCCTAAGTGCTTTTAAATTACCTTGTTCATCACCAATAAAAGCTTTGGTAGCAATAGCCCATTGTCTATTAGCACCTTCATCATGAGATGAGGATGTTTTTAATGTCATGGGGTAGGTTGGCCAAGGCATATAAGTAGTTCTGCTCTCTGGGGGCTTGGGAAGTAATTCAAATTGGGTTACAGAATTAGCACCCTGTCTATTAGAAGTGCCAACGCAGTCGCTTCCGGTATCTCCACCGCCAATTACCACTACGTCTTTATTAGAAGCTAATAATTCAGCAACTTCTACTGGACGGTTGGCAACCCTTTTATTCTGTTGTTTTAAAAAGTCCATAGCAAAATGGACGCCATTGAGTTCTCTGCCTGGAATATTGAGGTTACGTGGTACGGTACTACCGCCTGCTAAAACAATGGCATTGTTCTCTCTTAATAAATCATTGATGCTGATATTAACACCCACATTGGCATTGCATTTAAATGTAACGCCTTCTTCTTCCATGAGTTTTACCCTGCGGTCAATGACCCATTTTTCCAATTTGAAATCTGGTATACCATAACGTAATAGACCACCAGGGGCGTCGTCTCTTTCGTAAACAGTAACTTGATGTCCGGCATAATTTAATTGAGCGGCTGCTGCCAATCCTGAAGGGCCAGATCCAATTACGGCCACTTTTTTGCCGGATCTAAGATTGGGCTTTCTAGCTTTTACAAAACCTTTGTCAAATGCAATTTCAATAATATGCTTTTCAATTTCCTCAATAGTTACAGGAGGTTGATTAATACCAAGAACGCAAGCGCTTTCGCAAGGTGCGGGACAGATTCTTCCCGTGAATTCAGGGAAATTATTGGTGGAGCTTAAAATATCATAAGCTTCAGCCCAACTTTTTTTGTAAACAGCATCATTAAATTCTGGAATCACATTACCCAAGGGGCATCCGCTATGACAGAAGGGGACACCGCAATTCATGCAGCGACCAGATTGTTGGTTTAGTTTTTCTTCAGGAAGTCTTTGAACAAATTCATTGTAATCCTTCAGTCTTTCTGAAACGGCTCTTTTGCCTGGAAGTTCTCTGGTGAATTCTATAAATCCGGTTGGTTTGCCCATAATAATAGGTTTTCGCTTTGTTTATTTACCTGTGGCTACGCCGTTTTTCTTTTTATCTAAAACAACTTTTTTATAATCCTTAGGGAATACTTTAATGAATTGTTTCAGTTGGTTGTCAAAATCGTCCAAGACAAATTTGGCCACTTTGCTAGCGGTATGTGCATAGTGTTTGGTAATCAGGTCATTCAATATGCTGGCGTCTTCTTGATCCAGTGGGTCAAGGTCTACCATTTCCATATTGCACTTGCTAGCAAAACTGTTGTCAAGATCATAGATATAAGCTACGCCACCACTCATGCCTGCGGCAAAGTTTCTACCTGTGCTGCCAAGAATCACTGCAACACCACCTGTCATGTATTCACAACCATGATCACCAACGCCTTCAACTACCACTTGTGCGCCTGAGTTTCTTACGCAGAATCGTTCACCTGCTTTACCGCGGATATATGCTTCGCCTGTAGTAGCGCCATAGAATGCCACGTTTCCAATGATGATATTTTCTTCAGGTATAAAACTGCCAGTGCGGTCAGGGTATACAATTAGTTTAGCGCCACTCAATCCTTTTCCAAAATAGTCATTGGCATCACCTTCTAATTCATGGGTAATTCCCTTGGCATTAAAGGCGCCAAAGCTTTGACCAGCGGTTCCCCTGAAATTAAAATGAATGGTATCATCTGGAAGACCTGCTGCTTTGTACTTTTTAGTAATCTCATTAGAAACAATCGTACCAACAGTTCTATCTGTATTCTTGATCTCAAAACTGCCTTCCACTCTTTGTTTGTTGTCTATAGCAGCTTGCGCAATTTTTAGTAATTGCCAATCCAATACTTCACTAATACCATGGTCTTGTTTCTCTTGATTGTATAAGCTGGTATCTTCAGAAGCAGGCTCTTTGTATAAGATAGGAGAGAGGTCAAGTTTACTGTATTTCCAATGGGTGATACCTTCTCTCATTTCAAGATTCTCAACCTGGCCAATCATTTCGTTCACTGTGCGATAACCCAATTCGGCCATAATCTCGCGCAATTCTTCGGTTATAAATTTGAAGAAATTGACAATATGATCGGGGTCTCCTTTAAAGCGTTTGCGTAGTTCAGGATCTTGGGTGGCTACACCTACTGGGCAGGTATTCAAATGGCATTTGCGCATCATAATACAACCCTCAACAATCAAAGCTGCTGTTGCAACACCCCATTCTTCTGCTCCTAATAAAGCGGCAATAGCAATATCTCTTCCGGTCTTCATTTGACCATCGGCTTGTACTACCACGCGGCCACGTAACTTATTCTTAACCAGTGTTTGATGCGCTTCTGCTAAACCTAATTCCCAAGGCAGGCCCGCGTGTTTGATAGAGCTAATAGGTGATGCTCCAGTACCTCCATCAAAGCCAGAGATCAAGACTACATCGGCCTTGGCCTTAGCCACACCAGCAGCAATGGTACCTACTCCAGCTTTTGAAACCAGTTTTACGTTTATTCTTGCTGCGCGATTGGCATTCTTCAAGTCAAAAATCAATTGAGCCAAATCTTCAATAGAATAAATATCATGGTGAGGAGGAGGTGAGATTAAACCAACTCCGGGTGTGCTATGTCTGGTTTTACCAATCCAATCGTCTACTTTATGGCCAGGTAATTGTCCACCTTCTCCAGGCTTGGCTCCCTGTGCCATTTTAATTTGCAATTCGTCAGCCTCTGTTAAATAATAACTAGTAACACCAAACCTAGCCGATGCAACCTGCTTAATGGCAGAGCGCATGCTGTCTCCATTGGCCATTTTCTCAAAACGAATTTCGTCTTCTCCGCCTTCTCCTGTATTGCTTTTACCGCCAAGCCTATTCATCGCGATAGCTAATGTGGTATGCGCTTCCCAAGAAATGGAACCAAATGACATGGCGCCTGATGCAAAACGTTTGTAGATATTTTCTGCTGATTCTACTTCATCAATAGAGATAGAAGGTCTAGTAGGTTTAAATTGGAATTGACTACGAATGGTGCAGGCCCTAACAGACTGGTCATTCACCAATTTGCTATACTTTTTAAAAGTATCATAATCATTCATCTTAGTGCTATGCTGCAACAAGTGGATGGTTTGAGGATTGAAAAGGTGAAATTCTCCTTTGCGTTTCCATTGGTAAAGCCCACCTACTGGTAAGCGGTCTACAGGAATTTCTTTTTTACTAAACGCAAAGAAATGTTTGGACAGGGTTTCTTTTGCAATTTCATCAAGACCCATTCCTTCAATTCTAGAAGTAGCACCAGTAAAATATAAGTCTACCACTTCTCTATTAAGTCCAATGATTTCAAAAATCTGTGCGCCTTGGTATGATTGCAAAGTAGAAATGCCCATTTTAGAGAACACTTTTAGCAATCCTTCATTTACTGCTTTGATGTAATTTTTCTTTAGGTATTCAGGATCCAAGTCTGTATTGATCTTGCCTGAAATCTTCATGTCTCTAATAGTAGACAGTGCTAAATAGGGGTTGATAGCTGTTGCGCCAAAGCCTATCAAACATGCAAAATGATGCACTTCCCAAACATCACCAGCTTCTACAATAATCCCAACCTGTCCACGATAGCCTTTGCGGATTAGGTGGTGGTGTACTGCTGCAGTTGCTAAAAGTGAAGGGATAGGAGCGTGGTCGGAGTCAATGGCACGGTCTGTTAGAATGATTACTTCAAAACCATCTTCTACAGCGTCTACTGCATAACGGCACAAACGATCCAAAGCTTTTTTCAAAGAACCTGGTTTGCCATCTGCTCTAAAATAGGTTTGAAGTGTTTTGGCTTGGAAGATACCTGTATCAATACTTCTGATTTTTTCTAAATCATGGTTGTTTAAAACAGGGTGTTGCAATGCAACTACGTGACAAGCTAATGGGTCTTCAACTAAGAGGTTACCAGTACTACCTGCAAATGTAGCCAAAGACATCACCATCCTCTCCCTAATTGGATCAATTGGAGGGTTGGTTACCTGTGCAAAGAGTTGTTTAAAATAGCTGCTCAAATGCTGTGGTTCGTCACTCAATACTGCTAAAGGGGTATCGGTTCCCATAGAGCCAATGGGCTCTTTGCCATCCAATGCCATTGGTGCAATGATATTGTCAAGGTCTTCTGTGCTATAGCCAAATCCTTTTTGGTATTTGAATACTTGATCGTGTTCCAAATGGGTAAACATGACCCTTGGTTCTGGTAATTCTTCCAGACGAATCTTGTATTTGTTCAACCATTCGTTATAAGGTTTGTGAGAGCAAATTTCTTGTTTGAGTTCTTCATCAGAGATAATGCGCCCTTGTTCCATGTCTACCACAAACATCTTACCTGGTTGTAAGCGTCCTTTTTCAATAATGGTAGATTGGTCAATAGGTAAAACCCCTGTTTCTGAGGCCATGATTACACGGTCATCAGTTGTTACGCAGTAGCGCGATGGTCTCAGACCATTTCTGTCTAATGTAGCGCCAATGATTTTTCCATCAGTAAATGAAATAGAAGCCGGGCCATCCCAGGGTTCCATCATGCAAGCATGGAATTCGTAGAAGGCTTTTTTAATAGGGTCCATATCATGATTGCCATCCCATGCTTCTGGAATCAGCATCATCATTACATGAGGAAGAGACCTGCCCGTTAAGGTTAAGAGCTCAATCATATTGTCCAAGCTAGCACTGTCTGATTGACCCGGAGTTACAATAGGTAATAACATATCCATTTCTTCCTTGCTGAAGAATGGAGAAGTAAATCCTTTTTCACTGGTTCGTAACCAGTTTAAATTTCCTTGTAGGGTATTGATCTCACCATTGTGGGCAATATAACGGAAGGGTTGGGCTAGTTTCCAAGAAGGGAAAGTGTTGGTAGCAAAACGGCTGTGTACCAGGCCAAAGGCCGATACCACGCGTTTGTCACTCAAGTCTGGAAAATAGCCACGTACCTGTAAGCTGGTTAACTGGCCTTTATAGACAATGGTTTTATAAGAAAGAGAGGAAAGATAAAATCCAATGCCATCTTTTTTTACCGTGTTCTGAATGGTATGTGTGGAATAGTTGCGTAATACAAATAGTTTGCGTTCAAATACCTCAGGGTCATTGATATGGTCAGGACAAGCAATAAATACTTGCTCCATACAAGGCTCTACAGAAAGGGCAGTAGGTCCAATATCCGTTCTGTTTACAGGTACTTTTCTATAGCCAAGTATTTCTAATCCCAGTTTTTCTGCTGCGCGATTAAAAATGTCTCTGCACTCTTCTCTTAAACGAATTTCCTTGGGGAAGAATAAAAATCCAACACCGTATTTACCATAGGAAGGTAAATGAATGCCAAGGCTAATACACTCGTCAAAGAAGAATTCATGTGGCATTTGCAACATGATCCCTGCTCCGTCACCGGTATTGTTTTCACAACCGCAGGCACCACGGTGTTCCATATTTTCCAATACGGTCAAAGCATCAGAAATGTGCTGATGCGATTTATTGCCCTTGATATTTGCTACAAAACCTATACCACAGGCGTCATGTTCAAACGAAGGATCATATAATCCTTGTTGGGTTGTTGTGTCAAGCATACGCAACCGAATTATTAATATTCAGGAAATATAATGGTGGGCAATCGATAGGGGCAAATTACAAAATAAATCGCAATTTAAGAAACACTCTATCAAAACTAACAGATAATAGTTGGTTTTGTCTAATGAAATAGCTTGTTTGTTAGAAATTATCTAATCTACTAGAGCGGTCATGTAATGATCCGGAAAAGAAATCTTTGGGGAATACCCTTTTTCAAAAATACCATAGAGGGTGCTACCACTTCCTGACATGGAAGCATATAGTGCTCCTTCTTGGTATAGAGCATTTTTAATCTGAGCAATTTCTGGGTAAGCGGCCATTACTGGGGCTTCAAAATCATTACTTAATGAATCCTTCCAGGTAGTTATGGGTTGATTGATCAATTCGTGCAAGGGGTGAGCCACTGGCTTTGGCGTAATTTGAGCAAATGCCCAACCTGTGCCAATATGGATCCCAGGGTTCACTATCAAAAATTTGTATTGACTAAGATCAAGTGTCAATCTCTCCAATAATTCTCCTCTTCCTTTTCCTATGCAGGCTTGGTTAATGATAAAAAAAGGACAATCACTACCCAGTTCCAACGCGTATAGAATTAATTGTTCTTCGGAAATGCCTAAATGAAAAAGTTGATTTAAAAGCTTTAACGCAAAAGCCCCATCGGCACTGCCACCACCTAAGCCAGCCCCCATGGGAATCTGCTTATGTAGATGCATTTGAATAGAAGGTATTTGGGGAAAGTCTTTTTTTAATAACTGATAGGCTTTGGCGCAAAGATTGTCTGTTGGGTTACCCTGAATGGCAAGACCGGAACTACTAAAACTGAATGCTTGTTCGGGATTTGGCGTGTGTATTATTTCAAGGACGTCTTTGATGCCAATAGGATAAAAGACTGTTTCCAAATCATGGTACCCGTCTTCCCTTTTGCGGGTGATGTGCAAGCCTAGGTTGATTTTGCAATTGGGAAATAAAACCATGATGGGGTAGGCTATTTTCTTTTATTGATCTCATCCCTGATAGCAATGGCGCGGATATAGTCTTCTTGTTCTAATACTTCATTTAATAAAACCTGTAATTCTTCAATGCCCAAACCGCTGAGGTCTTCTCTATCAGAAGCAGACTCTTCTGCACCCACTGATTCAGATTTGCCCTTTTTGGTGCCATTGTCTTCCATTAGAATACCCGCATTTTCTAAGATATGCTCATAAGTGTAAATAGGACAACCAAAACGAACTGCAAGAGCCAACGCATCACTGGTTCTGCTGTCTATTTCTACGGTGTCATTGTCTGTATAACAAACCAGTTTGGAATAAAAGATGCCTTCTTGTAAATCGCTGATAATTACTTCTTGCAATTCAACAGCAAAGGCATTCATGAAGTTTTTCATTAGATCATGTGTCAAAGGACGGCTAGGCTGCATGTGTTCCAGCGCCACAGCAATGGCCTGAGCTTCAAAACCTCCAATCACAATGGGTAATCGTCTCAACCCATTTAATTCTCCCAGCACCACGGCATAGGAATGGGTCTGTGTGATACTGTGCGATAGCGCCACTATTTCCAGTTCAATCTTCTTCATAATTGTATGCGAAAGTAACGATTTTTAATCTGCAAAATAGGTTAGCCTATCAAAATCAGGCAGTTCTATTTGCAAGACTTGGATTTTTTTATTCCAATTCCATTGCTAACTTTCCAGTTCTCAAAAATTAGCACATGCCTAAAATTAACCTTGCATCTATTCCTACCAAAGAAATTGTAAAAGGATATCCTGCCCGTTTTGTTCATACAGACAGCATGACACTCTCTTTTTTAGAAGTAAAAAAAGGGGAAAGCTTGCCCACCCACCACCATGTTCACGAGCAAGTGTCCATTGTATTAGAAGGTAGGTTTCAATTGACCATTGATGGAGAGCCAATTGAATTTGGAGAAGGGGAAATTGTAGTGATTCCTTCCAATGTTCCGCATGCTGGCATTGCCATTACGGATTGTAAATTAATGGATGTATTCAACCCTATTAGAGAGGATTATCGCAATCTCTAAAACCATTTTATGAATCTAAATCTAAAAGGCAGAACGGCTTTGGTTTGTGGCGGGTCTCAAGGTTTGGGGGCTGCTATTGCAACTGAATTGGCCCTATTGGGTGCCAATGTGATTGTTTTAGCTAGGAGAGAAGCAGTTCTAGTAACATTTGTACAAACCTTAGATTGCTCGCAAGGGCAAACACATGAATGGATTGCTGCTGATGCGCATGTGCCTGAATTACTACTATTAAAAATTAAGGAAAGGCTCCAAAAAGGCCCCATTGAAATCTTGGTGAATAATACGGGTGGCCCTGCTGCTGGTCCCTTATTGGCAACGCCTGTACTTGATTTAGAAAAAGCCTTTCAAGCACACCTGTCTGTTAGTCATTTACTAACCCAAGCCTTGGTCCCTGGCATGAAGGCGGCTGGTTTTGGAAGAATTATCAATGTGCTATCAACTTCTGTGAAACAACCCATTGATGGATTGGGTATATCTAATACGGTTAGGTCTGCAGTGGCAAATTGGGCCAAGACCATGGCCAATGAATTGGGTGGTGATGGTATTACGGTCAATAATGTTTTGCCCGGTTATACCAATACTCAGCGATTACAATATTTGTTTGCCAATCAAGCAGAAAAAGTTGGATTGCTACCGGAAGATATTTTGAAAAAAACAGTGGCTTTGATACCTGCAGGAAGATTAGGCGAACCAGCTGAATTTGGAGCTGCTGTAGCCTTTCTTTGCAGTCCTGCTGGGGCTTACATCAATGGCATCAATTTGCCAGTGGATGGTGGAAGATTGAGCGGCCTTTAATCTGGTATATAAGCTTCATAAGCTCTATTTCCATAATAGCGATAGTTCTTGGAGTCTTTTTTAGATCCAGATAATTCACTATGAATAAAACCATTTAACTCCACTTGTTTGGTATGCAAAATTTTTCTTTCAGGATTAGTTTTCAAAAAGAATTGTATCTGTTTTGAATTGCTTTTAAAGATCAGTAGGCTGTCATTGGAGTAGTTGGTAAAATGGAATTGCTGAGATAAGTCTAACATCATTTTTTTTGAGCGATACCAGGTTCCCCCAGTGGCAGACACCACAGGCTTTCCATTGAATAAAGCAATGCTATCGTTATAAGCAAAGACCCTTAATTGATGTGATTTGTTTTTTAACCAAGTTGTGAGTTTGGGTAGATAACTACTATCGTAATTGTAGTCACTATCTAAGAAACTAATTCGCTGAATATTTTCAGGAATAGTTGTTAGAGCTTTGATGTAGGCAAATACAAAGCTTCCACCACCACTATGGCCATTTAAATGAATTGCTGGGTTGCTAAAACGGGTACTTAAACTATCTACAATAGCTGTAATATTTTCTAAGTAATTGGGATGTTTTGTTTTCCAAGCTGGCCAACTTTTTTGGTCATTTTCTAGATATGCTACTATTATTTGTTGATGGGGTAGGGATTCTCTAATAAAAGCAGTTTGAGCGGCAATATGTTGAATGTCAAAATGCCAATCATCTCCAGGATGCATTTTCTTACCCTTGGTCCAGGCCGTGCTATTGCCATTAGGTAAAGCATAGATGATTAGGATAGTGGGCTTTTGCTTTGAGCTTATTTCTTTTGGAAGGTCAAGGGTAATGATAACGTCTTCAATCATTCTAAAACTATTCTTACCTTCTAAGTTTTGAGCAAAGCTAGTAGCGGGAATAATGATTAAAATGATAATCAAGAATGAAATCTGTTTTGCATTCATAATAACTAATGTAGCCAAATTTTAGAAAACAAAATGCCCCCCTTTCGGGAGGCACTTGTACAATAACCAAACAAAGTTTTGGATTAATTATGCAATCCCTTTTATTTTTTTGATTTCAGCCGTCATTTGTGGTACAATTTCAAATAGGTCTCCAACAATGCCATAATCAGCAGCTTTAAAGAATGGCGCTTCTGGATCTTTGTTGATCACTACCATAATCTTACTCCTGTTCACGCCAGCTAAGTGTTGAATAGCGCCAGAAATACCCAAGGCAATATATAGATTGGGAGCTACTTGAACACCTGTTTGACCTACGTGTTCATGGTGAGGACGCCAATGCGCATCGCCCACAGGCCTACTACAAGCAGTGCCTGCTCCAAGTACTTTTGCTAGGTCTAATAATACACCCCAGTTTTCTGGACCTTTTAATCCTCGTCCTCCACTCACTACAATATCAGCTTCTGTTAAAGGAATTTCTCCAGTTATTTTATTGACAGCAGTGATGGTTACTTTTGGTGCGTCAACTGCAATATTTAATTCTGCAACAGTAGCAGAACCTTCACCTGCTACAGCCGAAATGCTATTAGGGTTTAAAGCAATTACTTTAATAGGAGAGTTGATGCTGATATTGGCAAATGCTTTACCAGAGAAAACTGTCTTTTTCACAACAAACCCATTGCTGGTATCTGGTAATCCAGCAGCACCTGCAACCAAACCTGCTTTTAGTCTTGCGGCAACCCTTGCAGCAATGGCCTTGCCGCTATGGTTCTGAGAAAATACCAAAACAGTTGCCCCGGTAGCTTGTGCAGCATCTGCAATGATTTTTGCAGCTACCTGTGTGTCTAATTGGTTCAATCTTTCATTGCTCACTTGATGAATGGTAGTAACACCATATTTTCCCAATTCAGCTAAATTATCGTTGACTTTTCCCAAGATAATACCTGCTGCTGTTGTACCCATTTGTGCAGCCAATTTGGCTCCATAAGTTAGTACCTCGTAAGCTGATTTTTTTACGTGGTTGTCTGATTGGTCTATATAAACTAAAACGGACATGGCTAATAATTAAAAAATTAAAAATTCAAATAAGGTTTTAATACAATCTTAGAAAGCTTTTGCTTCTTCGTGTAATAGTCTAACCAACTCTGCAACATTGTCTGCTGCAACCATTTTGCAACCTGCTTTTGCTGGTGGTAATTCAAAGCCAACAATACTGGTTAAAGTATCAACAGCAGCGGGTTCTATGACTTGTAATGGTTTTGTTCTTGCAGCCATAATGCCACGCATATTGGGAATGCGTTGTTCTGCCATTCCTTTTTGGCAACTCATTACTACTGGAAGTGCTACTATAGCCACTTCTTCACCACCTTCAATTTCTCTTGTAATGGTGGCAGTTTGGCCGTTTAATTCAAATAGTGTAGCCAAAGAAAGGTAGGGGGCGCCAACTAATTCAGCCACCATACCGCCAATTGCAGCACTATTATAATCAATGGCTTCCTTACCTGTAAAAATCAGGTCATATCCATTTTTATTAGCCAAATCGGCAATTTGAGCAGCAATAAAATAGCTGTCTGTACTTTCCGCATTGATCCTGAAAGCCTCATCTCCACCCAAAGCCAATGCTTTACGAATGATGGGGTCACAATCGGCTCCGCCTACTGTTACCAAATGAATGATGGTAGAAGGGTCTTTTTCCTTTAATTCAATTGCTCTTACAAGGGAATACCATTCATCATAAGGATTGATAATCCACTGTACGCCATTTTCGTCCAATTGGGTGTTGCCATCTTTAAAGGCAATCTTGGTAGTTGTGTCTGGGGTCTTGCTGATACAAACAAGAATTTTCATATGCAAATCGTTTAAGCTTGAGGCTAATAGTTGTTTATGCAACTATCGCAAATATACAAACGAATTTGAACCCGCAAAGAACCACTGCCTTTTTTATGATTATTTTTTAAAATTCAGATTTTGCCAACAGAATTCTAATCCTGATTAATAATCCAAGTCATCCATTAACTTTGAAAAATGGATCGAATTGCAAAAATTAAAACCTTTTTAGAAACTAGTCCAAAGGATAATTTTTTGAGGCATGCATTGGCATTGGAATATATCAAAGTTGGTGATGAATTACCCGCCAAAGAACTCTTTGAAGCCATATTAACGGAATCTCCTGATTATATTGGTTCATATTATCATTTAGCCAAATTATTAGAAAAAATGGAACAGACCAATTTGGCCATTGAGTGGTATGAGAAAGGAATGGAAGCAGCCAAATTAGCCAAAGACAATCACGCTTACAATGAATTACAAGCGGCTTACGAAGACCTTGTTTATTGAACTTTAAATCCCTATTAAATGTCTACGACCAACAGTAAATATGACCCAATAAAATATGCTACGCCAACCGGTTCTCAATTGAATTGTAAAGGTTGGGTGCAGGAAGCAGCTTTAAGAATGTTGTTAAACAATTTGAATCCTGATGTTGCGGAAAGACCAGATGATTTAATTGTTTATGGGGGTAGGGGAAAAGCAGCCAGAAATTTTGAAAGTCTGGATTTGATTATCAAGGCATTAAAAGATTTAGAAGAAGATGAAACGCTGTTGGTGCAAAGTGGCAAACCCGTGGGGATGTTAAAAACCCATCCAGACGCGCCAAGGGTCTTGATATCTAATTCTCAATTGGTTCCCAAATGGGCAACCTGGGAGCATTTTACGGAACTAGAAAAAAAGGGGTTGATGATGTATGGTCAAATGACCGCTGGTTCATGGATTTATATTGGTTCTCAAGGAATTGTACAGGGTACTTATGAAACATTTGCGGCAGTTGCCAACAAACATTTTCAAGGAACCTTAAAAGGAACGCTTACTGTAACGGCAGGTTTAGGGGGCATGGGTGGTGCTCAACCCTTATCTGTTACCATGAATGATGGTGTTTGTCTAGTGGCAGAAGTTGAGGAGTGGCGTATTGACAAAAGATTAGAAACCCGATACCTGGATCTTAAATACTTGGATATTGACCAAGCCATTGATAGAGCATTAGAAGCCAAAAAAGCCGGAGAACCGCTAAGTATTGGGGTATTGTGTAATGCTGTTACCTTATTGGAAAGATTGATTGAAAGAAAGGTTTCAGTTGACGTGTTAACTGACCAAACATCAGCACATGATCCATTGATTGGATATGTTCCTCATAACTTGGATAATGAAGCTGCCAATGCTTTGAGAAAGTCAGACCCTGAAGCTTATATTGCTATGAGTTATGATAGTATGAAAAAACACGTGGAACTCATGCTAGCTTTACAAAATCTTGGAGCCATTACTTTTGATTATGGCAATAATTTAAGAGCTAGGGCGCAGGAGCATGGATTGAGCAATGCATTTGATTTTCCAGGATTTGTACCTGCCTATATTCGACCCTTGTTTTGTGAAGGAAAGGGGCCATTTAGATGGGCTGCTTTAAGTGGAGATCCTGAAGATATTGCCGTAACAGATGAACTAATATGTAGCTTATTCCCTGAAAATAAAGGGTTGTTGCGTTGGATGAAAATGGCCAAAGAAAGAATAGCTTTTCAAGGATTGCCAGCTAGAATCTGCTGGTTGGGTCAAGGTGAAAGAGAAAAAGCTGGTTTGGCATTTAATGAATTGGTAAGAACCGGTAAAGTAAAAGCACCCATTGTGATTGGTAGGGATCATTTGGATACGGGTTCTGTAGCATCTCCTAATAGAGAAACAGAAGCCATGTTAGACGGCTCTGATGCAGTGGCAGACTGGCCCATTTTAAATGCCCTAATTAATACAGCAGGTGGTGCTTCATGGGTGAGTTTGCATCATGGCGGAGGAGTTGGTATGGGCTATAGCATTCATGCTGGAATGGTCATAGTTGCCGATGGAACAAATGCTGCTGATCTAAGACTAGCAAGGGTTTTAAGAAACGATCCTGGAATGGGTGTGATTAGACACGCAGACGCAGGCTATGATATTGCCCAAGATCATTTGCGTAAACACAGATTAGATTTTAGAGAACGTTTAGTTTAATACACAAACTGACAATATGCAACCGATTAAGTGGTTTTTATTTGGGGGGGTGTTTTTGTTGTTTGTTTGTCCAGTTATAGGACAACAAAAAACAAAAGCGCCAGCTTATGTAGTTGGTAGTTTTCAGGATGACTATGGCATTAAATTCACTATATCGGATAGTCTTTGGTTTCAAAAAGAAGCAGTTAAATATCATATTCTTGAATGGAACCAACAGGAACAATGGGTTCTTGCTAAAAACGACCCATTGAATCCTTCTGAACCAGGAAAATTTACTAGGATAGATTATAGACAGTTTGAAAAAATGGAGCCTTTCTTATGGGGCTATTGTTATACCATTTATGATGCAGATACCAAAGAAAAAGCCCTGAAAGCTATTTCTGCAGACAGGGCCAATCCTAAAAAGGGTTGTAATGGTTTTCCATTTTCTAGGATGAAACCTTTATAATTTATCCCAATTGTTTTTTGAAAAATCCAATGGTTCTTTCCCAAGATAATTTTGCTGCGGCTTCATTATACCTGGTAGGTGCAGTATCATTGTGAAATGCATGATTCACGCCATCATACACAAAGATTTCATAAGGAATATTGTTGGCTTTTAAGGCAGCTTCGTAGGCTGGAATGCCGGCATTCACGCGTTCGTCTAGTCCACCATAATGTAACATCAATGATGCTTTAATTTGGGGTACTTGTGCAGCATCTGGTTGTCTACCGTAATAAGCTACAGCAGCTTTTAATTTTGGTACCGTCACTGCAAGACTATTGGCCATGGCGCCTCCCCAACAGAATCCAACACAACCATATTTACCATTGCAATCTTTTCTGGTTGCTAAATAATCAAATGCCCTACTAAAATTTTGCAAATTCTCTTCGGGTTTTAGTGTAGAAAATTTGGCCCTCAATTCGTCATCATTCTTGGGTAATTCTCCCAAAGGTGCCAAAATATTGGGCGCAATTGCTAAAAATCCAGCTTTGGCAACCCTTCTTGCCACGTCTTCTATATGGGCATTCAAACCTCTATTTTCATGTATGACCACAACTGCAGCCAATTTTTTTCCATTCTTGGGTTTGGCCACATAAGCTTTCATTTCTCCATTCACACCAGCGTATGCAATGGTTTCAGTTTCAAGATCATCGTCATTAGTTATAGCTGCATTAGCTGCATTTACTTCAATCATGGGTAGTACGCTTAAAGCAGCCGACATACCACCAGTTAATAGGGCTAGTCTTTTCAAAAACTCGGTTCTACTCAAGGGTAGATGGGTATACTCATCGTAGAGATTGATGATTTCTTGATTCATATAGGGATGTTTTTGTTAAAGTACAAATTTTCAGTGTTGAAACAATAAAAAAAAGGCTGTTCGGTTAGGAACAGCCTTTCAATAGGTGAAAATGCAATTAACTTCCTCTAGATCCCCCGGTTTTAATGGGTTTCTTAGTAGTTCCAACTGCTTTAGCCCCGGGCTTAGCAATAAATTTGGACCCTGCTGCACTGGCTTTAGGGCCCTTGCTGCCTGGTTTTCCGCTGTTTTTATTGTTTACAGGTAATGACATCTTAGATGATTTTATTGGTTAAATATAAGACCTTTTCTTAATCCAGTCTTTTCTGCTGTATTTCATCTATTTTTTTGAACAAATGATAAGGTTTGTAGATCCTCCAATCTGGCAGTTCCATCAATTCAATAAAATAGTGCAATTTCTTTTTTCTAAAATCCTGTTGGGTGGCTTCAGACATGTTTAGTGCTACTATCCAACCCTCTGCGTCTGTAACTTCTTCATACCACTCTTGATAGTATTCTTTATCACTACTGTGAAAATTGAGTACATTTTCTGTAATCAAAATGTATTTACAGATGCCCTGTTTGTAAAGAATATCAAGGATTTCTCTTTTCAATTCCATGATATCGTTTTCAATGGCGTCGTTCCATTCACCTAGTAATTCAATGACTGCAAAATGCAGTTCATAGTCTACATAAATGATTTTTAAGTAAAGGGTTTTACTGCCAAAATCATCCCATTGCGGATGGATATAATAATTGTACACGGTTTGAGAAAATTCAAACTCGCTATAAGTTCTTCCAAAAAAAGGAGATTGCGGATCTTCTTCCGCCACATAGATATGGCGCCAGTTAAAAAAGGGTTCTATCTCATGCATAATTAGGAAACTACTGCTTCAACAGCCTTTTTTACACTGCCATGTTTCAACAACAGGTCTTTAGCGGTTTCGTAATCTTGTAATTTCAGAGATTCCATCAACATTTTTACGCCTCTGTCTACTAGCTTCACATTGCTCAATTGCATATTCACCATTTTGTTGTCCTCAACACGGCCCAATTGAATCATAATGGAAGTAGAGATCATATTTAACACCAATTTCTGCGCAGTGCCACTTTTCATTCTGGTAGATCCAGTAACAAATTCAGGACCAACCACTACTTCTACTGGATAATCTGCCGCGGCGGAAACGGGTGAATTGGGATTGCAACTAATGCTTCCTGTAATAATGCCTCTTTTTCTACATTCTTTTAATGCTCCAATCACATAAGGAGTGGTACCACTTGCAGCAAGTCCAACCACTACATCTTTATCGCTTACAAAATGTTTTACCAAATCAGTCCATCCACCTTCAGCACTATCCTCTGCAAATTCAACTGCCTGTGTAATGGCCTTATCGCCACCGGCAATTAAACCTATTACCAATCCATAAGGAACACCAAATGTTGGTGGGCATTCACTGGCGTCTACTATTCCCAATCGGCCACTGGTTCCAGCGCCAATATAAAATAGGCGTCCACCAGCCAACATTTTATCACTGATGGCCAAGCAGAGTTGTTCAATTTGTGGAATGGCTTTCTCTACAGCAAAGGGTACTGTTTTATCTTCCTGATTAATGTTTACCAACAAATCTTTGATAGACATTTGTTCTAAATGTCTATAAGTAGAAGTCTGTTCGGTAACCTTAACAAATTCTGACATGGATGCTATTTAGCTGTGAAACTCAATTAAACCTTTCATAGGCGCTTTCATCACCTTGCCCAATTCAAGTTCGTAAGTGTTGCAAAGTTCTTGTAAAACGTCTTTGAAACCAAATGCAACACTTCCAATGAAATTAATGGGAAGGGTCCAGCTTTCTCTGTATTTGTAAATATGGGTAAAAAAGAAATCATTTAACCCGTCTTCAATAATGTTTTCAATCATATAATGCCCTCTGTTTTCCGCCAAAAAAATGGCAAAAGATGCCAAATACCTATTGGCCAAGGGTTTCTTATAGACGTTTTCTAGAATCTCAATTGCATTGGTAAGGAATCTTTTTTCAAAACGCGCTTGTAATTCCTCGTCAAAAGTGCCGTATAAAAAATGTTGTATAACTTTCTTACCCAAATAAGCACCACTGCCCTCGTCTCCTAAAATATAGCCAATACCGGGACTGTTTTTGCTCATCTTTTTTCCATCAAAATAACATGAGTTTGACCCAGTTCCAAGTATACAGGCAATTCCTTTATTCTTTCCACATAGGGCCCTAGCCGCTGCAGTTAGGTCTGTTTCAACCTTGATTTTGGCTTTTTTAAAGCAAGTTTTTAAAACATTTTTTAAAATAATGACATTGAGTGGATTACTCAAACCAGTACCATAAAAATGTACTTCTGTTACAATGGCCCCTTTTAGTTTGGGTAGCAATGCCTTCTCTAATAAGGCCAATATTTGCTCCTCATTTAGAAAATAAGGACTGATACCTTGGGTATGGATGGTTCTTTTCTTGCCATCTTCTAGCAAACACCACTCACATTTGGTGGCACCGCTGTCTGCAATCAATTTTACGGACATAGCTCTGTTTTTTACCTGGGGCTGGTATAATACCAACAGGTTATGAAAACTTTAGCGCAACTTATACCATTCATCCGAAAGAACAAACCTTTATCTATTGATTAGCACATTAATTCGGATATTTGATGCTTATTCAAGTTACAAAGAAGCTCCATTATGGGAAGTAAAAAATTACAGGTTTGGTTGCCAATTTTGTTTTCAATCACTATGGTATTGGGTATGCTCATTGGATACCAGTTAAAGGAAAGAACGGGTGGTAATAGGTTCTTTAGCCTTTCAGGTAAGACATCATTGCAAGAAGTGGTAGACTTGATTAAGGGCAAATATGTAGACAAAATTGCGGCGGATAGTGTGAATCAATTAGCTGTAAGTCAATTGTTATCCCATTTAGATCCCCATTCCTCTCTAATTCCCAAAGAGGATTTGAGTGAGAATAATGAACAATTAATGGGCAATTTTCAAGGAATAGGTGTTGAATTTCAATTATTTAATGATACTGTTAATGTAATGAATGTGATCAAAGGTGGCCCATCTGAAAAAGCAGGCATACAGGTTGGTGACAAATTGGTTACTGTGAATGATAGTTTGTCCATTACTGGTAAAAATGCCGGGGCAGAAAGGATCAGAAAACTATTAAAAGGAGAGAAGGGTAGTTCCGTTAAAATCAACCTGGTTAGGGATGGTAAAATATTGAAAATCACCGTTGAACGCGGTGTTATTCCCGTTCCTTCTGTAGACGTAGCCTATATGCTAGATGCTCAAACTGGCTTTTTAAAGATCAATCGTTTTGCAGACAGAACCTATGAAGAGTTCATGGAAAATATGGGCCGGTTGCAAAAGCAAGGTATGAAGCAATTGATTTTGGATCTAAGGGGCAATGGCGGTGGGTTAATGAAAGAAGCTACTGCCATAGCGGATGAATTTTTGAGCGAGGATAAATTGATTGTTTATACAGAAGGAGATAAGGTTAGTAGAACCGATTTTAGAGCACAAAGGGATGGGATTTTTGAAAAAGGGAAGTTGGTGGTATTGATAGATGAAACATCCGCATCGGCCAGCGAAGTACTATGTGGTGCGCTACAGGACTGGGATAGGGCCACTATTGTTGGAAGAAGAAGTTTTGGAAAGGGGTTAGTTCAAACGCAGTTTCAATTATCTGACGGAAGTGCTGTAAGACTAACGGTAGCAAGGTATTTTAGTCCTTTGGGAAGGAATATTCAAAAGCCATATGGAAAAGATAAAGACGCTTATAATGAAGAATTATTAGATAGGTTCCACAATGGATCTCTTTTAAAAGCAGATACCAGTAAGCCTAAAGGAAAAGCATTTAAAACTCCTGGAGGAAGGTTAGTCTATGGAGGTGGTGGCATTACACCAGACGTATTTGTGCCTTTGGACACCAGCAGGGTTAGTCCTGTTCTGCTAAAGTTATATTATAGAAATAGCTTGAATAATTTTGTCTATAGATATTATGTTCAAAATAGGGCAAGGTTTAGCGGATTTCAGCAACCCAAGGACTTGATAAAGGGATTCCAACCAGGAAAACCGGAATTGGATGCTTTGAGGAATTTTGCTCTTGTAGCTGATAGTATTTCATTGAATAATTTTAATCAAATGGAATCACAGCAGTTGTCAGAAAGAATGCAAATCTTGATGGCAAGGCAAATTTGGCGCACAGAAGGGTATTATGAAGTATCCAATCAATTTGATCCAGCTGTTCAAAAAGCAATTAGCTTGTTCAAATAATTTGGATTTTGCCAAATTCGGTGTTTTCACCGTGTTGGAATATGAGAAAAAAAACCTTAATTTGTTCTGCGTTTTTTCCATACCCCTAATCCGTGCATGTATGAGTCATAAGCCCATCATTCTGACCTGTCTATTTATTGCTTTTTTTAGCCTCATTTTTGTGAATCTTTCCGAGAATTGGTTGTTTATTGTAGTAGGGCTGCTATCTGCAGGAAGTTCTCTCATTCTTGCTAGTTTGTTATTGATCTTACGTGAAAAAAGACAATGGCAACCATTAAAGACAGATAAAGAAACCGTTTAAATTGCACAATCGTTTGCACGATGTCAATTGGGGAAATATCATTAGGTTTATCCCATCATGAAACTATTACAGAGGATTGGCTATTGCTTAGTAATGTTGAATTTTATAGGGATTCTGCCATCCCAAGGTCAAACTAGTACCAAACCCAATATTATTTATATCTATGCCGATGACCTTGGTTATGGTGAATTAGGCGTTTATGGCCAACAAAAAATCAAGACTCCTAATCTTGATAAAATGGCTCAAGAAGGCATAAAATTTACCAATCATTATACTAGTACGCCAGTTTGTGCTCCAGCCAGATGTATGTTATTAACTGGTAAACACGGTGGTCATACCTATATCCACGGAAATTATGAATTAGGTGGCTTTGCCGATAGCTTAGAAGGTGGTCAAATGCCTTTGCCACCCAACAGTTTTACCATTGGAAAATTGATGCAACAAGCTGGGTATAAAACCGCAGTGATTGGTAAATGGGGTTTGGGTATGAATAATACTTCAGGTGACCCGTTGAAACAAGGTTTTGATTATTATTATGGATACCTTGACCAAAAACAAGCGCATAATTATTATCCCACACATCTTTGGGAAAATGGAAAATGGGACAGCCTTCAAAACAAACCCATTAATGTACATCTGAAACAAGACCCTTCAAAAGGATTGTCTGCAGATTTTGCCTATTACCAAGGGAAGGATTATGCACCTGCAAAAATGACTGAAAAGGCATTGGCATTTATGCAACAATATAAGGATCAGCCTTTCTTTATTTACCTTCCATATACCTTACCGCATGTTTCATTGCAAGCACCAATAGAATGGGTAAATCAATATGTTGGACAGTTTGCTGAACAGCCCTATTTTGGAGGACAAGGATATGCATCTACCCCTTATCCCTTGTCTACTTATGCCGCCATGATTAGTTATTTGGATGCACAAGTGGGGATTATTTTAAAACAATTGAAACTATTGGGATTGGATAAAAATACCTTGGTACTTTTTTCAAGTGATAATGGGGCAACTTTTAATGGAGGCGTTGATAGGCATTTCTTTAACAGTAATGGGGGATTGCGTGGTCAAAAAATGGATTTATATGAAGGAGGCATACGTGAACCATTTATTGCCAGATGGCCCGGTAAAATTCCAGTTGGTACAGTGTCTGACCATATCTCTGCACAATATGATATGATGGCAACCTTAGCAGAAATCACAGGTCAACATATTAGTGAAACTGATGGGATTTCTTTATTGCCCTCCTTGTTAAGAAAAGAAGCACAGCAAAAAAAGCATGCATGGTTGTATTTTGAATATCCTGAAAATGGAGGACAAATTGCCATAAGAATGGGGCAATGGAAAGCAATAAAAACAGATGTTAGAATGCATCCAGAAAAACCATGGCAATTATTTGATCTTAGTGTGGATAGAGCAGAAACAAAAGACCTTGCTAGTCATTATCCAACAATGATTAAAACCATGAATGAAATTGTAGAAAAAGAACATCAGCAGGCACATATTCAAGAGTGGGAATTTATCCATCCAAAATTCCCGGTTAAAATGATTAAGGATTAAACAATTATCATAGATTCACTCATATTTTCAAAACAGATAACATGCAAAGAAAAGAATTCATTAGAAACGCAGGACTAGCAGCAGCTTCTGTGGCTTTTGTACCTACCAACCAATTGTTTGCCAGAAAGGCCGATCAGAAAGTGAAAATGGGAATCATAGGAGTTGGTCAAAGAGGTTTAAACCATTTGGATTTGTTGTTGCGTAGGTCAGATGTTGAATTGGTGAGTATTTGTGATGTAGATGCCAGAACATTGGATGAAGCCAAGGGAATGATTCAAAAGTCAGGAAAAAAAATGCCCGAAATCTATACAGGAGATAACTATGCTTGGAAGCGTATGTTGGATAAAAAGCAGTTGGATGGGGTAGTCATTGCTACTCCATGGGAATGGCATAAAGACATGATCATTGGGTCTTTGGAATCTGGCATCAAATATGTTGGTTCAGAAGTGATGATTGGTACTAGTTTGGAAGATCATTGGGAAGTGGTACACGCAACGGAGAAATACAAGGCCAATGTAATGATGTTGGAAAATGTGTGTTACAGAAGAGACGTGATGGCCATTTTAAATATGGTGCGCCAAGGTCTTTTTGGAGAATTGATTCATTTACAAGGAGGCTACCAACATGATCTAAGAGAAGTTAAATTTAATGATGGCGTAAACGTATATGGACACGGTGTTGAATTTGGAGAGAAGGGATATTCAGAAGCCAAATGGAGAACAGAACATTCTGTTCATAGAAATGGAGATTTATATCCCACACATGGTGTTGGTCCTATTGCCAATTACATCAATATTAACCGAGGTAATCGTTTTAATTCTCTCTGTTCCTTCTCTTCTAAAGCAAGGGGACTCCACAACCATATTGTAAAAAAAGGGGGAGAAAATCACCCCAATGCCAAAGTGAATTTTCGCTTGGGCGATGTGGTTACTACTTCTATTAATTGCGTAAATGGCGAAACTGTTTTATTACAACATGATACCAATTTGCCAAGGCCTTATTCTTTAGGTTTTAGGGTACAAGGAACTGAAGGATTGTGGATGGATGTAAATAAGAGTTTGTATATAGAAGGCAAAACGGCCAAACCCCACCAATGGGAAGACGCCAAGGCTTGGTTAGATAAATATGATCACCCCTTGTGGCAGCGTTGGAGTAAAGAAACAGAAGGCGCTGGCCATGGTGGCATGGACTTTTTTGTGATTCATGCATTGATAGAAAGTATTAAAAATAGTAAAGCAACACCAATGGATGTGTATGATGCTGCAACTTGGAGTGCTATAACACCTTTGAGTGAAAAATCAATTGATCTTGGAAGCCAAACAGTTGAATTCCCTGATTTTACAGGTGGACAATGGATGTACAGAAAACCTGTATTTTCCTTAACAGACGCATATTAGCATTGACTAAAGGAATGGATATGGAAATACCAGAAAAAATCTGGGAGGAATATGGAATGGATCAACACCCAGTGTTGGCTACTGTATTTGGAAATGGATTAATCAACCATACTTGGAAATTAAACTATGGAGCGGAAGCCTATATTTTACAAACCATTAACCAGTTGGTATTTACAGATCCTTGGGCTATTGCATCCAATATTGATGCAATAGCTCAATACCTTTTGGAGCATCATCCACAATATTTGTTTGTAACGCCTAAGCAAACAAAGCAGGGAGCATCCATGCTGGTATTGAATGGCGTTTATTACCGGATTTTTCCATTTGTAAAAGATTCAGTTGCCAAAACTGTTTTAGAAACGCCTGAACAAGCATTTGAAGCAGCTAGACAATTTGGATTATTTACCAAGAATCTTGCAGGATTTGATTGTGGTCAATTAAAAACTACACTTCCTAAATTTCATGACCTTGTCTTGCGTGATCAACAATTTTTAGACGCAGTAGAACATGGAAATCAAGAACGTAAAAATATTGCAAAGGGCTTAATTGATAAATTAGTTGCGTATCGATTTATTACGCATCGCTTTGCGCAAATAATTAGCAATCCCAATTTTAAAATAAGACCTACCCATCACGATACCAAGATCAGTAATGTCTTGTTTAATAGCCAGGACAAAGCCATTTGTGTCATTGACTTAGATACTTTAATGCCTGGGTATTTTATTTCGGACTTGGGAGATATGATGCGTACTTATTTGTGTCCAGTAAGCGAGGAAGAATCTGACTTTAATAAGATTGGCATCAGGAAAGATTTTTATGATGCTGTAATTGATGGTTATTGCTCAGAAATGGGTAATGAATTGTCCAAAGACGAACTTGATGCCATACCCTATGCTGGGCAATTTATGGTATATATGCAAGCTTTACGTTTTTTAACGGATTACCTAAATAATGATGTTTATTATGGGGCTAAATATCCAGATCAAAACTTGGTTCGTGCAGGTAATCAATTAGTCTTGCTTGAAAAATTGCTGGAACTGGCTATTTAATCAAATAGTTATTTTACCAAATTAGTTTGTACTTAATTTTAAGCATGCTTAATCTTGTGGTTTAAATGCTATGTACACTATGAAATATCTTTGCTTTTTACTTTTAATTCCTGTTATAGGATTTTCCCAAAAACAAAATACTGTTGTTGATAGTGTTTTATTAAAAGAAGTAATTGTTACGGCAACTAGGCAGAAAACCAATATTATTAACCTGCCATTTTCGGTTAACAGGATTGCCGCAAATGAGATTCAAGTTGCAGCTTATAGAACTGCTCCAGAATCATTAACAGGCGCTACTGGGGTATTTGTACAAAAAACCAATCATGGTGGGGGCTCTCCATTTGTACGGGCTTTAACGGGCAATCAAAACTTGTTGTTATTAGACGGGATAAGGATCAATAATAGTACCTATCGTTATGGACCCAATCAATATTTCAATACCATTGATGTTTTCTCTATTGCTAATATGGAAGTTGTAAGGGGTACTGGTTCTGTACAATATGGTTCTGATGCAATGGGTGGTGTTATTCAAGTCTTTTCAAAACCTGCCAAATTCCAATCTGACAATACCTGGTCTGGTCTGGGGATGGTTAAAATGGTTACAGGTGATATGGAATATTCTGGCAGGGCAGAATTGGATTATGGGTCAAAGAACTTTGCATTTCATTTTGGTGGTAGTAATAGAATTTTTGGTGACCTAATAGGAGGGGATACCACTGGTGTTCAAAGCCCATCTGGTTACAAAGAACAAGCATATGATTTTCAAGCCAAATGGAAATTAAACAATGAATCTATCATTACCATTGCAAGTCAACAGGTTGTTCAAAAAGAGGTTCCCTTGTACCATCGTGTGAAATTGGAAAATTTTTCCTTTTACAATTTTGCACCTCAAGTAAGGGGACTTCACTATGCAAAACTGGAAATTCCTGGCAAATCTTCATTGATTTCCTCTGCTAGTTTTACGGCATCCTATCAACAAACCAAAGAAATTAGAAAATATTTAAAAAATGGCAATGCCAATCAATTTGAAGAAACAGACAAAGTAAAAACCATTGGACTAACCGCCGAGATTCATTCAAAAATCAAAGAAAATTGGACCGCCATATCTGGTGTAGAGTGGTACCATGATTTAGTTTCTAGCAATAAACAGCAAATCACTGTATCAACTGGTTCGGTTTTAATGCAAAGAGGGCTCTATCCAGATCAGGCTTCTAGCGCTAATTTCTCCGTTTATTCTTTACACCAAATCAACCTTCATCGGTTTCAAATTAATGCAGGCCTGCGTTACAATAGTTTTGCCATACATATTCAGGACACTGCTGCTGGAGTCAATCAATTAGGTGCTGTAACCGTAAAACCAGCTTCTCTAGTGACCAATCTTTCCTTGCTCTATCAATTGGGCAATACGCAATCAGTTTATGCATCATTTAGTACTGGTTATAGGGCTCCTAATATTGACGATATGGGTACACTAGGTTTGGTGGATTTTAGATATGAAGTTCCCGCTTATGGTCTAAAGCCAGAGAAGTCTTATAACACAGAATTAGGATACAGAATTCAGACAAAGCGTTTTCAGTCTTCTATTGCATTATTCTACATGCACTTAAAAGACTTGGTTACAAGAGTGCAAGTGCCTGGGCAACAAATTGGGGGATACAATGTCTATATCAAAGAAAATAGTCAGGAATCATTTATCCGAGGTATTGAAATGGAAATGGCCTATCAATTATCCCAAACTTTGACCTTAAAAGCCGGATATAGTCAAGCATATGGACAAAATACATCAAGAAATGAACCTATGAGAAGGGTGCCGCCCATGAATGGTCAAGTACAACTGAAATACCACTATAAAACCTGGACAGCATCCATTGAAAACTTGTTTGCATCAAAACAAGATAGATTGGCTCAAGGTGACAAGGATGATAATCGTATTCCTTTAGGAGGCACTCCTGGATGGAATCTTTTAAATCTTTATGCAGGTTATGGTGTTGGGAAAGTTCAAATAAATACGGCTCTAATTAATCTTTTCAATGTTGATTATAGAATGCACGGCTCGGGCATCAATGGTGCAGGTAGAAATATAAATCTTAGTATAAACTACTATTTTTAATAAAAAACCGGCACTAGGCCGGTTTTTTATTAAAAATAATTCCATCAAGACCATTATTTAGCTGCAGGTGCTGGATTGCTGGTATTCCAGATATCTCGGTGCATTTTCCATTTGCCATTTTCTTTTTTCCAAGCAACAATGAATTTACCCTTGTCAAAACTAACTGCCTTGTCTCCAAGAATTTCATAGCTGCCAGTTTCTACAACAACATCGGGCCCGCCCATTACTTCTTCTGTACTCAATTTGATGTCTTTGATGCCCATTTTGAGTCCTCCGTTAAAAAAAGCATTAATAGGTCCAGCACCACAAAGTTTAGGAGCGTTTGCTGGCATTACACAGCCATCACTGGTATAATGAGCCACAAATGCCGTGCTATCGCCACTGGCAAAACTGGCACCATATGTAGCATTACTGGCTGCTATTTCTGCTTTTACAGAGTCCAAATTAAAACCAGCAGATGCTGTTATTGATGGAGTTTCTGTTTTCTCAGAGCTGCAAGAAAAAAATGCCAAACTTGCACCAATGGCAAGGCTGAATAGGAAGGGTTGTTTCATGTTTATTTGTTTAGGGTGAAAACATGAAATTATTTGGAATTTAATTGTTGCAGATACCTTCTGGTGGGTATTTTTATTATTTGCTTATTGAAAATTCTTTTACTAAAATAGTAACAGCTTCCTCATCATTGAATTGTTTGGCCAGCGTTAATAATTCCTTTTTTAAACTTTCAATTGTTTTTTGACTTGTTTTATGGTTTACCAAATTGTTCATTTCTGTTGGGTCTTTTTGTAAGTCAAAGAATTCCCAAGAATTGTCTGCACCATAAAAACGAATCAATTTGTAACGCTGGGTTCTAATGCCAAAATGTGGTGCTACTCTATGTGGTTCTGGGAACTCATAGTAATGATAATACATAGAGGAACGCCATGGTTTTATTAAGGGCTCTTTTTTGAGTAAGGGAACAAGGTTCATGCCTTGCATTGCTTCAGGAATGGGAACTCCAGCCATGCCCAATATACTAGGTGCAAAATCTATATTAACCACCATATTGGGAATGGTTGTTCCCGGTTTTATGACACCTGGATATCTCATGACAAAGGGCGTTCTCAAACTTTCTTCATACATAAATCTTTTATCAAACCATCCGTGCTCTCCCATATAAAATCCTTGGTCTGATGCATAAATGACAATGGTATTTTCTGTTAAATGTGATTTGTCTAAATAGTCTAATATTTTTCCAATATTTCTGTCCAAAGATTTTGCGGTTGCTAAATAGTCTTTTAAGTAGCGTTGGTATTTCCATTTTACAACTGCCAAACTATCGCCTTTAATGGCTTCATATTCGGCTTTGATTTTCTTGTAATATGTTTCGTATACTTTTTTCTCTGCAGGATTCATTCTTCCAAACATGCCTGGTTTGGTATAATCCACACCTAACTTTAAATCATTACCCAATACCATGGTTTGACTGATGGTCATGTCTTGATTGGATGCAGCTTTCCTGTTTTTGTAATCATCATAGAAATTAGAAGGATAGGGGAATTCTCGGCTGTCAAATGCTCCAAGATCAGCTGTATCTGGCATCCAATTTCTATGGGTGGCTTTTTCACCCACAACCAAGAAAAAGGGTTTGCTTTGATCCCTTTGATTTAGCCAATCAATTGAAAATTCGCTGATGATATTTGTGGCATAACCTTTATAACGTACTGTATCATGGGGCATGCTTATAAAATCAGGTTGAAAATAGTTTCCTTGTTCAGGTAGTATTTTCCAGAAGTCAAATCCTTTGGGTAAGGATTGTAAATGCCATTTTCCAATCCAAGCAGTTTGGTAATTGGCTTTTTGTAATAGTTTTTGAAGCTGTTCTTGTTCTCCATTAAAATACCTGCCAGGCGCATTGTCTTTTAATCCATTTAAATGACTGTATTTTCCCGTTAACAAAACTGCCCTAGCAGGTGCACAAATACTATTGGTCACAAATGTATTGGTGAAAATGGCCCCTTCCTTAGCAATCCGGTCAATTGCTGGTGTTTGCATTAATTTACTGCCATAAGCGCTGATGGTTTGTTGGGCGTGATCATCTGAAAAAATGACCAGGATATTGGGTTGCTTGGATTGTCCAAAACTATTGTACTGAAAAAACAATACAGGTAGATACGTTAGAAGTATTAGTATTTTATTTGTTTTGGGCAGCATCATGTTAATTTTCTTCAATTTAATAAGAGTTTTATTAATTTCCTTTTAAATACCAATATGGAATATAGGATCTTAGGATATACAGGGATTCAGTTATCAGCCATTGGCCTTGGTTGTATGGGAATGAATCATGCTTATGGCTTACCGGATGATGCTGCATCAATTGCTACATTGGAAAAGTCTATTGATTTGGGGATTAATTTTTGGGATACGGCAGATATGTATGCTGCAGGAAGAAATGAAGCATTGATAGCAAAGGTCTTAAAGCCCAATAGGCAAAAAGTATTTATAGCTACTAAGTTTGGATTCCATAATAATGCTGCTGGTAAACTCTGTTTTGATGGATCTCCAGCCTATATGAAAAAAGCGGTGGAAGCAAGTTTAAAAAGACTTCAAACAGATGTGATTGATCTTTATTATGCACATAGAGTAGACCAAACCATTCCAGTTGAAGAGATGGTTGGCGCTATGGCAGATTTGGTAAAAGAAGGCAAAGTTAGATACTTGGGATTGTCTGAAGCTTCTGCCAATTCCATCAAAAGGGCAGTAGCTGTTCATCCAATAGCTGCTATTCAAAGCGAGTATTCCATTCTAAGTAGGGAAATTGAACCAGAAGTTCTGCCATTATGTGAAAACTTGCGAATTAGTTTAGTGGCATTTAGTCCACTATCAAGGGGATTGATGACTAGTACAATAGACCCCAATCAGTTATCAGAAAATGACTTTAGAAGAAAGTTGCCAAGGTATCAAGCTGCCAATGCTCAGAATAACCAACAATTAGCAGAAGGGTTTGCTAAAATTGCAAAAGCCAAACAATGCAGTCCTGCACAATTGGCCATTGCCTGGGTATTGTCAAAATCACCAAGTATCATTCCAATACCAGGAACCAAAAGACCCAAATATTTGGAGGAAAATGCAGGTGCTGTTGAGGTTCAATTATCTGCAGATGACTTTGAACAAATAGAAACCTTGATTCAAACTTATCCAAATATAGGAGATAGGTACAATGATACTTTTAATCAGTTTGTAGATAAATATTAAGGTCCACAAAAAACTAGTAGTTTTAGGTAAATTCATAAAATCATGCGCAACAATAAACTAATTCCATTTTTTGTACTGCTATTAAGCCTTTGTTTTCATCAAGCAATTGCCCAAGACAGTAATCGCAAAATTCATAAAGTAGTGGTGCAAATGAATACGGCAGATACAACCGCATGGTCTGCTACCATTGGGAATATTCGCAACTTACAAAAAATCTGGCCTGCAAATCTGCAGGTTGAATTAGTAGTTCATGGCAAGGCACTAGACTTTTTAGTGAAGGATAAAACACATTTAGCTAATGACATTATTGCCATGTCTAAGGAAGGAGTTGTGTTTGCAGCTTGTGAAAACTCCATGCGCAAACACCATATTGAAAAGTCTCAACTACTAACCCAAGCCATTACGGTTCCATCTGGAGTTGGTGAACTGGTGCTTAAACAAGAAGATGGGTGGAGTTATCTGAAATCAGGGGTTAATTAATGAATGATATCAGAAAATACGGTAGACTATTTTTTATGATAGTTCTAGCATTGCTTTTTGTGATGACTATCCTGAAAAAGGGTTTCATTAAAACTAGTCAGACTAATATTGGGGTTCTTTCAAAAGATAGTCTTTGGTCAGGTAAAACACCTGATCTACTTCCCAATGATACCAGTTCTCATAGTGCACTCATTCGATATGGCTATGAATTGATTGCTCATACTTCAAAATACTTAGGTCCCAATGGACAAGTAAAAAGGATTACAAATGGCATGAATTGTCAGAACTGTCATTTGCAAGCAGGTGCCAAAGCCTGGGGTTTAAATTATGGTTCTGTTGCAGCAAATTATCCCAAATTTAGAGCTAGGTCTGGAACGTTTGAATCTATTTATAAAAGAATTAATGACTGCTTAGAGCGAAGTCTCAATGGGCATGGTCTAGACAGCAATTCATCTGAAATGCAGGCTTTTGCAAGTTATATTCTTTGGCTTGGGGCCGATATTCCAAAGGGTACCATTGCAAAAGGATCTGGAATTAACAATTTGGCATTTTTAAACAGGGCGGCTAATCCTGACATTGGAAAAGCACTTTATAATACAAATTGTAGTAAATGTCATGGCAATAATGGGGAAGGAATGAGGGACAGTAGTGAAAATGGGAATTACTTTTTAAATCCTCCATTATGGGGTAAAAGCAGTTATAACCACGGAGCAGGAATAAATCAATTATCAAAATTGGCTGGCTTTATTAAGAACAATATGCCCAATGGCATTAATTACCAGCAACCTTTTTTAACCAATCAAGAGGCTTGGGATCTAGCGGCCTATATAAATACCCAAGCCAGACCAAACAAGGATCTTTCAAAAGACTGGCCCAGTCTTGCTACAAAGCCTTTTGATTATCCTTATGGGCCTTATGCCGATAGTTTTCCTCAGTCTATGCATCAATTGGGCCCCTTTGCACCCATTCAAACTTATTGGAAAAACAAAACCAATAGTAAATAAAAATGCCACCCCAATTGCTTGAAGTGGCATCCTTTTCATATAGCCTATCTCTTAACCAATGGGAACAAAGTCACTGGCTTTTTTGGTTGCCATTTCTTCGTATGTTTTCCATTTTAAATTCACTAGGTCTTGTGCGTGTACCATCAACCTTTCTGCTTCTTCAGGATTGGTTACAGTAAGTACTTTGTAACGGAGCTCATTGTAAGCATAATCCCTCAAACTCATAGTAGGTCTAGCAGAATCAAGCACAAATGGATTTTGATTCTTGATGCGTAATACTGGATTGTATCTTAGTAATGGCCAGTGACCACTTGCAACGGCATTGTTTTGTTGGCTTAAACCATCTTTCAGATCATATCCATGAGCAATACAATGGCTATAAGCTAGAATCAATGCTGGTCCATCATAAGCTTCTGCTTCTCTCATAGCAAGTAATGTTTGTTGTGGGTTGGCACCAAATGCAATCCTTGCCACATATACATTGCCATAAGAAATGGCTTGCATGGCCAAGTCTTTCTTACCACCTGTTTTACCCGCTGCAGCAAATTTGGCTGTTGCGGCTGTAGGTGTTGATTTAGAAGACTGCCCACCTGTGTTAGAATAAACTTCTGTATCCATTACCAGAATTTTCACATTCCTACCACTTGCCAATGCATGGTCTAAACCACCATAGCCAATATCATATGCCCATCCATCTCCACCAACCAACCAAACGCTTCTGCGTACCAATTGATCACAAACAGAGAGTAAATGTTTAGCAGCAGATAGAGAAATGCTGGCTAGTTTTTCTTTTAATAATTGTACCCTTAATTGTTGCAAAACCAATTCAGATTCATGCACTTGTTTGGCGCTGACAATTTCATTGACAAATGCTTCGCCCAATTCTGGTTTTAATTCTTCTAGCAATTGTTTGGCAATGACTAGTTGATTGTCTGCGGTAATACGCATACCCAATCCAAATTCTGCATTGTCTTCAAAGAGAGAGTTTGACCAAGCTGGTCCTCTGCCTTCTTTGTTCACAGTCCAAGGTGTTGTTGGTAGGTTACCGCCATAGATTGAAGAACAACCTGTAGCATTGGCAATTAATAAACGATTACCAAAGAGCTGAGACAAGAGTTTCAAATAAGGCGTTTCACCACAACCAGCACATGCACCAGAGAATTCAAACAATGGTTCTAAGAATTGTGCACCATGAACAGTTGAGAAGTCAATTTTTGAACGATCGTTCCAAGTAATATTCTCAAATGTTTCTATGTTCTTTTGTTCTAATTCTAAAATGGGTTCTTTGTCTCCCAGATTAATAGCTTTTTTGCTATTGTCTGTGGCATGTGTTACTGGACAAGCTTCTACGCAAAGGTTACAACCGGTACAATCTTCTAAGTAAACTTGTAGGGTGTATTGGGTTTCAGGAAATCCACGAGCATTAATAGGAGCGTGTTTGAATCCGTCTTGTACACCTTTTAAATTGTCTTTGTGGTAGAATTTTGCACGGATTACACTGTGCGGACAAACATAGGCACAGTTACCACACTGAATACACTGATCCGGTTCCCAGATGGCCACCCTGTCAGATACATTTCGTTTTTCCCACTGAGTAGTTCCGCTTGGATAAGTTCCATCAATCGGCATCATGCTAACCGGTAATTGGTCACCATGGTCAGCCATCATTACAGCCGTTACATTTTTGACAAAATCAGGAGCTTTATCTGATACGGTTTGTAGTTTCATATCTGCTGCAGAAACACTGCCTGGATACTGTACTTCAAACATATTGGCCAATGTGGCGTCTACTGCTAAGAAGTTTTGATCAATTACTTTATGGCCTTTTTTGAAATAAGTTTTTTCAATAGCTTTTTTAATTTGTTTAATAGCAGCTTCTCTTGGTAATACCCCAGAAAGTGCAAAATAACAGGTTTGCATGATGGTATTAATCCTACCCCTCATACCTGTATCACGTGCAACAGTAGTTGCATCAATGACATAGAATTTAATTTTCTTGTCAATGATTTGTTTTTGAACCTGTCCAGTTAATTTATCCCAAACCTCTTCTTTGCTATATGGGCTATTCAATAAGAATGTAGCTCCTTCACTTGCAAAAGCCAGCATTTCTACTTTTTCTGTAAAGTTGAATTGGTGACAGGCAATAAAATCTGCCTTAGAAATCAAATATGGTGCTCTAATGGGTTTTGGTCCAAAGCGCAAATGCGATACGGTTCTGGCGCCTGATTTTTTAGAGTCATATACAAAATAACCTTGACCATATAAATCAGTATTCTCTCCAATAATCTTAATGGTATTCTTGTTGGCACCAACGGTACCATCAGCACCTAGACCAAAGAACAGACCTTGTCTCCACTCTGATTCATCCAATTTATAATTGGGATCATAACTCAAACTCAAATGGGTTACGTCATCATTGATGCCTACTGTGAAGCCATTCTTAGGATTGTCTTTTTTGAGCTCATCATACACGGCTTTTACCATGGCAGGGGTGAACTCTTTAGAAGAAAGACCATAACGGCCACCAATTAATTTGGGTAAATGATTGATTTTACCTTGTTGTAAGGCTTCCACCAATGTAGATAGAACGTCTTGGTACATGGGTTCTCCTGAAGAACCAGATTCTTTGGTTCTATCTAAAATGGCAATGGTTTTTACCGTTTTTGGAAGTGCTTTTACCAAATGTTCCAAAGAGAAAGTTCTATACAAACGAACTTGGATCACACCTGTTTTTTCTCCAGCAGCATTAAGCGCCATCATGGTTTCAGAAACGGTTTCGCCACCTGATCCCATGACAATGATAACCCTGTCTGCATCTGGTGCGCCACTGTATTGGAAGAGTTCATACCTTCTTCCAGTTATCTGTTCAAACTCGCGCATACTGTCTTCCACAATTTGAGGAAGGTTGTTATAGAAAGTATTCACTGTTTCTCTACCTTGGAAATAAACATCAGGGTTTTGAGCAGTACCTCTGATAAATGGATGATCTGGATTCAATCCTCTATTTCTATGAGCAATAACAAGATCATCAGGAATCATTGATCTAATTTGATCATCGGTTAATAACTCCAATTTATTTACTTCATGTGAAGTTCTAAAACCATCAAAAAAGTGCACAAAAGGAATCCTTGATTTTAGGGTGGCATTTTGTGCAATCAGGGCAAAGTCATGCGCTTCTTGCACACTAGCAGAACTTAATAAGGCAAAGCCAGTAGTTCTGGCAGCCATCACGTCTTGGTGGTCTCCAAAAATTGATAGACCCTGTGCAGCCAAAGAACGCGCCGCAACATGGAATACGGTAGAAGTTAATTCCCCAGCAATCTTGTACATATTGGGTAACATCAACATCAAACCTTGTGAAGCAGTAAATGTGGTGGTTAAAGAGCCTGTTTGTAAGGCTCCGTGAACAGTACCAACGGCACCAGCTTCACTTTGCATTTCCATAATATCAGGAATCCCTCCCCAGATATTTTTAGTTCCCTTAGAAGCCCATTCATCTGCCAATTCAGCCATGGTAGAAGAGGGGGTAATGGGATAGATGGCGCATACCTCGTTGACACGATAGGCAACATAGGCTGCTGCTTCATTACCATCAATGGTGGATATCATATTTTTATTAGGCATTAGTAGTTGCATTTATGGGTTCAGGAATCATTTCTATAGCATGGCAGGGACATTGTTCATAACAAACGGCACAACCTGTGCAAGCGTCCATGTTGAACTTATATCTATTGCCCTTGCCCAATTTAATAATGGCATTTTCTGGACATGCACCAAAACAACCATCACATTCAAAACAGTTGCCACAGCTCAAGCAACGTTGTGCTTCAAATCTTGCTTCTGCTTCTGACAAACCAGCATTGATTTCGTCAAAGTTTTTAACGGCAATTTCTGGCGCCAATTTCTCTTGTGCTTTTTGAGGAGCATCGGTTTTATACCACATATGCAGTTTTCTAAATCCTGCAGTTGGGTGCTTATCGCCTTTGGCAAATTGTTGGTTTTCTAAAAAGCTATTGATGGTTCTGGCTGCTTTTTTACCATGACCAATGGCAATAGTAGCAGACCTGTTTTCACCAGGTAACATATCGCCACCGGCAAAAATGCCTGCTGCGCCTGTCATTCTTTGGCCATCAATGACAATAGTACCATCTGCGTTTAAACCAACGCCAGTAATAGTTTTCAAAAATTCTGAAGCTACTTCTTGTCTATTGGCAATGATTAATACATCTGCGTCTACGGTTTCAAATTCGCCCGTTCCAATAGCTTTTCCTTTTTCTACTTTAACTACTTCTAAAGTGATTTTTTTATTTTCTATTTTGCTGATACTTCTAAACAATTGTACGTCTACACCTTCTGCAATGGCATCGTCAGTTTCGTAATCATAAGCAGGCATCATTTTCTTGTCTCCAGGAAAATAAACTGCTGCTTCAGAACCAAAGCGTTTGATAATTCTAGAAAGGTACATGGCTAGTTTTCCTCCGCCATACACTACTACTTTTTTGTTTAGATAGGGAGAAGTATTTGATTTGATTTCATTAAAGAAACCAAATGCGTCTTTAATGTATACAGAGCTATCCCTGCTAAAAGCTTCTTCTTGAATTAGCTGTGCACCTATACCCAAATAAACTGCGTCAAACTTTCCATCAGCTTTTACGCCAGCCAAGTCATAAACTTTGGTATTGAGTTTAATGGTAACACCCATGCTTACTACACGGGCAATTTCTGCTTCTAAAACTTCTTTGGGTAATCTATATTCAGGAATACCAGCCCAGAGTAAACCTCCAGCATGGCCACTTGCTTCATGAATTTCTACGGTATGTCCTTGTTTGGCTAAATGATAGGCAGCAGATAAGCCACTTGGGCCAGCACCAACTACTAATACTCTTTTGCCTGTTGCAGGTGCTTTTTGCCTAACCTGCCAGTTTTGTTTAATGGCTTCGTCTCCTATATATCTTTCTACAGCGTGAATGTTTACTGTATCATCAATATGGTTTCTATTGCATCCTGTTTCACATGGCTTCACACAAACCCTACCCATAATGCCTGGGAATGGATTGTCTTCCATAATGGTTTGAAAGGCTTCAAAATAATTGCCAGACTGTGCATGAGCCATCCAAGCCTGAATATTCTCTCCGGCTGGACAAGCACTGTTACAAGGTGGCATAAAATCAACATAAACTGGTTGGCGAGACCTTAAAGCACCGGTTCCTTCGTGGTGGGTGGTCAGATCTACTGGTTTGGTGATGTCGTTTTCGGGCATATATATTGTTTTTTCAGAATTAGTAAAAGGTGGCTAGGTTCTGTGATTTTATTAGAATGTGAAGCTAGCGCCATCTGAAATCTGAAAAAATGATATTGTTCAGGTGATAACATGAGCAATATCATGTTCTTTTGGGGGGGGAGATTTAATTCTAAGAGGGAGATGTGCTTACTTGTGATGTTGGCTGCGCAACATCACTTCGCATTGAGATAGGGGGAGATGAGAACGTTCTTACTTGTGATGTTAGCTGCGCAACATCACTGCGCATTATAATAGGTTGGAAAATTGGAGAATCATCCCGCTGGGATTGTCGGCTGCGTTGCACTTCGCCGACTTCCCTTACGCATTGAGCTAGCGCAAAGCTGTCTTACAATTGAAGAAGATTTTATTTTATGAGGTTTGCTGAAACAACCACAGTTGCAAGAGCTTAAATCTAAGTTTTGCAATAGGCATTCTTCAAAAGCCCTCGCTTCGCTCGTGTAAGACCTTCGCTACTGCGCAATCAAGCAAGCTTGTTGCGCATTCGCTTAGGCCTTACTGCGGCTTTTGAAGAAAGCCATGGGGGCTTATGGCATTGGTTTAGCAAAGGCATAAAAAAAGCTCCTCAATTTCTTGAGGAGCTTTGTGATCCCGCTGGGACTCGAACCCAGGGCCCATACATTAAAAGTGTATTGCTCTACCAACTGAGCTACGGAATCTACTAGTCAGAATTGCTTCTGTTTTCGTATTTGGGAGTGCAAAAATAGGCGTTTTATAAAACCAGCCAAATTTTTATGCATCTATTTTATTTTAATTACACACAGAAATTTCCACAATCCTGTTTTAACTACTTAATTTTGACATTTATACACATATCCTTATGTCCTATTTTACAAATAAAGTGGTTGTTATTACCGGAGGTTCCGATGGAATTGGTAAAGCATTAGTAGAATCCTTCTTGAATTTGGGTGCTAAAGTGGCTACCTGTGGAAGGAATTATGACAAGTTCTATGCAATTCAAAGGAAATATGCCAATATGCCTTTATTGGTGCATACTGCCGATGTAAGCAAGGAACAGGAGTGCCGTCAGTTTATTGATGTAGTCCTTAAAACATTTGGAACCATTGATATTTTGATCAATAACGCTGGTATCAGTATGCGTTCTGAAGTGGAAGAGGTGGAATTGGATACCATTAGAAAAGTAATGGATATCAATTTTTGGGGAACTGTAGCTTGTACAAAATTTGCGTTGCCTCATATATTAAAGAATAATGGTACTGTAGTAGGAGTATCCTCCATTGCTGGTTATAGAGGTCTGCCGGGTAGAAGCGGCTATTCAGCTAGCAAATTTGCGGTTAATGGATTTTTAGAAGCACTTAGAACTGAATTATTGCATAGCGGTACCAATGTACTTTGGGTTTGTCCGGGATTCACTACCTCCAATATTCGCAATGTGGCTTTGAATAAGTTTGGAAAGTCTCAAGGGGAATCTCCCATGAATGAAGGCGCCATGATGAGTGCAGAAACCTGTGCGCATCATATTATTAAAGCAATTGAAAATAGAAAAAGAACCATCGTCTTAACTTTTACAGGAAAACGTACGGTATTTCTAAATAGATTTTTCCCATCCTTGGCAGACAAATTGGTCAATAAATTTTTCTATAAAGACGGAGTGCTTGCAAAATAAATGATTTGCTCTAGCGTTATGACTGTTGAATGCCCATCCTAACGCTGACAACTGATATTGGTCAACGCGATTATCTCGTTGGAGCCATTAAAGGACAATTCCTATCTGTAGATCCGAGTTTTCTTATTAATGATATCACTCATTATTTGTCTCAGACCAATTTTCCCCAAGCAGCTTATATCTGTTCCAATGCTTTTAAGTATTATCCTCCGGGAAGCTTACACTTAGTAATTGTCAATTTTTTTGAAGCGGCCCCCAAGCAATTATTGGTGGCGCAGTATCGTCAACAAGTTATTATATGCCCTGACAATGGCATATTAACCATGATTACAGGAGAGATACCCAAAGAACTTATGGCCATTCCTGTAAAAGGGCAGAAAACCTTATTAGAATTAACCCAACTCATTGCAGATAGTATTATTCCCAGTACGGGAGGCAAGCCATTAAGTTTTAAAGGGGCTATTGCCAAACCCATCGTAGAACGATACCCATTGAAACCAACCATTGGACAGGATTGGATGGAAGGTCAAATTCTATTTATAGACAGTTTTGAGAACGTGGTCATCAATATTACCAAGGCAGATTTTGACCAACATGGAAAGGGACGAAGATTCAAGATTTATTTTAGAAGAGACGAGGCATTTGACACAATATCAAGTAATTATACAGATGTACCAGGCACTGAAAAGTTGGCTTGGTTCAATTCTGCAGGTTATTTAGAGCTCTCTTTAAGGAATGGAAATATGGCTGGTCTTTTTGGATTTCAAGTATTCAATGAACAACTGCAACAAAACCGCGCCAATGTGGAGAATAAGTGGTTTTACCAATCTATCAGGGTCATGTTTGAATAAGTTCCAGCTTTAACAACTCTCTTTTTTCGGTTTGCAGTTTTGACAGTAATTTTGCAACCTCAAGAAGACCCACAAACTTCTTTTATTCATTAAAAAAATAGTTTATCAGCCATGGCATATGACGTAATTGTTCTAGGAAGCGGACCGGGTGGATACCCTGCGGCTATTCGTGCATCACAATTGGGTTTTAAAGTAGCGATCATTGAGAAAGAAAGTCTTGGTGGCGTGTGTTTGAACTGGGGTTGTATTCCCACCAAAGCTTTGTTGAAAAGTGCTCAAGTGTATGACTACTTGAAACATAGCAAAGCATATGGTATTTCTGCAGATAATATTAGCCATGATTTTGGTGGTGTTATTGGTAGAAGTAGGGGCGTAGCCGATAAGATGAGTAAGGGTGTTCAATTCTTAATGAAGAAGAACAAGATTGACGTGGTAATGGGATATGGTAAAATCAAAGCCAAGGGTCAGGTAGAAGTTACTGCAGCTGATGGCGCTAAACAAATAGTTGAAGCCAAACATATTATTATTGCAACAGGTGGTAGGGCCAAGCAATTGCCCAACCTGCCGGTAGATGGTAAAAAAATTGTTTCCTATCGCGAAGCAATGGTTTTACCTACACAACCTAAAAGCATGATTGTGGTAGGAAGTGGAGCCATTGGGGTAGAGTTTGCCTATTTTTACAATAGTATGGGTACCAAAGTGACCATTGTTGAATTCTTGCCTAGAATTGTTCCAGTTGAAGACGAAGACATTTCTAAAGAATTGGAAAAGCAATACAAAAAGCAAGGCATAGATATTATGACCAACGCTTCTGTAGAGTCAGTTGACACAAGTGGAGCAGGTGTTAAAGCCAAAGTGAAAACCCAAGCTGGTGAAATTTTCCTGGAAGCTGATATTGTGTTGAGTGCTGTAGGAGTTGTAGCCAATATTGAAAACATTGGTTTGGAAGAATTGGGTATCAAAACGGAAAAAGGAAAGATTGTAGTAGATAAATACAACCAAACATCTGTATCAGGTATATATGCCATTGGCGATTGTACTCCTGGTCAGGCTTTGGCGCACGTTGCAAGCAAAGAAGGAATTAATACGGCTGAGTTTATTGGATACAATGAAAAGAAATTGCATCATTTGCCTGAGGCGATGGATTATGGTAATATTCCAGGCTGTACTTATTGCACACCAGAGATTGCCAGTGTTGGTATGACTGAGAAAGCAGCTAAAGAAGCGGGCTATGAATTGAAAGTGGGTAAATTCCCCTTCATGGCTAGCGGTAAAGCAAGCGCTAGTGGTGCAACAGAAGGTTTTGTAAAAGTGATTTATGATGCCAAATATGGCGAATTCTTAGGATGTCATATGATTGGATCTAATGTAACTGAAATCATTGCGGAAGCCGTGGTTGCTAGAAAATTAGAAACCACTGCGCATGAAATATTAAATGCTGTTCACCCTCACCCAACCATGAGTGAAGCTTTAAAAGAAGCAACAGCCATGGCTTATGGTGAAGCAATTGACATTTAAGCTTTCTACATACATATTTTAAAAAGGGCTGATATCAGCCCTTTTTTTATACCAACTAATTTGTATTTTATAAAAATAAAATGTGTTAAAGGCTTTAAACTCCTTTAAATCACTATTTTAGAGGTTAGAATATGTTGTTAATGTTAACGCATGGTCTTGGAATTTGATTAATCCGCAAATTTCCTGACTGTTGATATTTTTTTCATGTTTGTTAATCCCTAACACCGTACCCGTAATGAATCAACTGCAAGTAGATCAACTACTTCCGCAACAGCTGTTGCATTCCCGTGTCTTTTCCGTAGTGATTACGGATCTGAGCGGTGGGTATTTGTATGTAAATCCACTTTTTCAAGAGAAATTTTCCTTTGTTACCAATCAACTCTTAGGCACCCATTTTAGCAATACGGTATACGCTCAAGACGTATCTCTGTGTAATGCTGCAGCTAAAGCCTGTATAAAATCGCCAGGAAAATCTGTGGGGATTACCGTAAGAAAAGCCACAGATGAAACAGATTATAACTGGACACAATGGGAATTATCCAGTGTCAGAAATGAATCTGGTACTGCCATGGCCATTATTTGTGTGGGGCACGATGTAACCAAGAAAGAACCCTATAATAGTAGTTTGGATGACCACCAACGCGTACATGCTACTCCAACTATTGGGAACAAGATGAATGATGAACAGTTCATCTCATTGGTCAATAATATACCTGGTGTTATTTATAGGTGCTTAGGCGATGAAGATTTTTCAGTAGTCTTTATTAGCAATGAAATTGAGAACCTAACAGGTTTTCCGGCTTCTCATTTCATGAACAACAAAAAAGATGGCTATACTGCTTTAATCTATCCAGATGATAAGGCATTAGTAAAACAAACCATATTAGAAGCTATTCACAAAAAGCAACAGTATGCTATTGAATACCGAGTTGTTCACAAAGAAGGTGATTTAAGATGGGTGTTTGAAAGAGGGCAGGGTGTTTATGATCAAAATCAAGTTTTGTCTTATTTAGATGGATGCATCTTTGATATTACTGTTCAGAAACACGTAGAACAAGCATTGGCCTATAGTCAGGACGAGGTGAAGCGATTGGCCATGGTGGCGCACAGTACTACCAATTCAGTCATGATTACAGACGCAGACGAAAATATCATTTGGGTAAACCAAGGATTCACCAGAATTAGTGGCTATAGTTTGGATGAAATCAAGGGTAAAAAAATTGGCTTCTCCTTAGAGGGCCCAGAGGCTGATGAGGATTCCAAAAAACGACTTAGATATGCCTTGGATCATAAATTGCCATTCAAAGACGAGTTCCACAGTTTTGTCAAAAGCGGTGAACAAGTTTGGTTAGAAGTTGATTCGCAGCCTTTGTTTGATGAGAAGGGTAAGCACCTTGGTTTTATGACCATAGAAAACGATATTACCAGACGCAAACAAGCACAGCAACAACAAGAAGAATTGTTACAGCGACTTACCCTAGCCACAGATTCTGCAAAAATTGGGATCTGGGAAATAGATATCAAAAACAATAACCACGTGATTTGGGATGATACCATGTTTGATATCTATGGCTATTCAAAAGACGCAGATTTATCTCCTTATAAAATCTGGAAAAAGTTGATGCACCCAGATGATATGAATATGATGATTGAAATCATAGGAGAATTGGTGTCTGGAAAAAAAGACATGGATTCAGCCTTGTATAGAATCATCACCACCAATGGCATGATTCGTTTTATTGAATCTCATGCCATTGTTAAAAAGGCGGAGAACGGTAAAATTATTCGCTTAATTGGTACCAATAGAAATGTCACGGACGATGTATTAGTGCAAGAAAAACTCAAATCTCAAAACAAAGCTTTAAGGGATATTGCCTTTATTCAATCGCACGAAGTGCGCAGACCATTGGCTAATATCTTAGGCGTCATTGAAGTCTTGAACAACAACAATACCGTAAATAACAAAGACATCTTGGAGCACTTAATTCAAAGTGCCAATGAATTGGATACTCAGATTAGAAGCATTGTTCAAAAAACCAATTCCATTGACGGACTAATTGGTGGGTTCTAATAATTCCTATTGGTTAGACTTTCCAAAAACCTTTTTTAGTAAATCACTTGACCTTGCCAATGGATCTTTTCTGATCTGTTGTTCTTCCAAAGCTATTTGGGTGAAAATACCAGTTAAGGATTTTTCCGTAACATATCCAGCTAAATCAGGATTGATTTTCTTAAAAGTAAATTTATTGTATTGGCTAACAATGCTATTCCATTGTTTGGTGGCTCCAGTCTTTTCTAGAGACTGCTCTATACTAGGTCTAAAAGCTGCAGTTAATGCTGTATTGGTTTTCCCTTGTAAATAAGTAGTTGCAGCTTTGTCATCGCCTTTTAAAATACCAATAGCGTCTTCCAAACTAATTTCTTGAATGGCTTTTACAAATAAGGGCGCAGCTTGTTTGGCAGCGTCTTCAGCAGCCCGATTCATGGTTAAAATAGCATCGTCCACCTGTTTGTTAAAACCTAGACTGCGCAAGGATTTTTCTATTTTTTCAGCTTCAGGTGGCATTAAAATCTTAATAGCCGCGTTTCCAAAGAATCCATCAGTTTTGGTGAGTTGTTGGATGGTTTTATCTGCACCTACTTGAAGTGCTTCTTTGAGGCCTTTGGCAATTTCATCTTGTTGCAATCCTGCAATGCCACCTGTTTTATTAGGCTTTAACAGACTAGAAAGAGATTGTGCTTGACTGGTTAACAAGCACCAACTAAAAAACAGGGTCAATAAGGCTCTCATAGAAAGGTAAATTTGTCTATTTTTAAAAGGGTAATAAAATCACCTACTACAAGTATGAAAAAACCGTGCCAAATCCTGATCCTAATTTTTGCTCTAATAGGAAGTATTACTTTTTCAGCAGCTGCTCAAAAAGATAGTAGTATTACCATTATTTTGGTTAGGCATGCAGAAAAAGACACTACTGCTGCAGGTTCTACACAAATGCAAGCTGATCCACCGCTGTCTTCTATTGGAAAAATGAGGGCTGATCAATTGGTCACAGTCTTAAAATCCTATCCCATACAATCTATATTTTCAACAAAATATAACAGAACCCGTTCTACTGTCATGCCCATTGCTGCCAAATTGGGTGTGGAAATTCAAACCTATGATCCATCCAAGCAGGCCGATTTGGCATTGCTGTTGAAGAGCTGGAAGGGCAAAACAATCTTGGTGGTCGGTCATTCTAATACTGTTCCAGGTCTGGTAAATCTTTTAACTGGTAGTTCTAGCTATCCCAATTTGAGTGATAATGAATATGATAAATTGTATATAGTTCGCTTAGAAAATGGAAAAACCACCCATCAACAGATCAGCTATTAAAAACGCTTGCCAAGCCTTACCTTTGCGGCCTTGAAAAAGCCTATTCTTGGTTTTGCCAGAAAGGATGAATGATTATTTATGAAGTACGAGAAAGAAATTAGCAGAAGGAAAACCTTTGCCATTATATCCCACCCAGATGCGGGTAAAACTACCTTAACTGAGAAGTTCTTGCTTTTTGGTGGTGCTATTCAGGTAGCAGGTGCTGTAAAAAGCAATAAGATTAAAAAACACGCAACCAGTGATTTCATGGAAATTGAACGCCAGCGTGGTATTTCGGTAGCAACTTCTGTAATGACTTTTGAATACCAAGGTATTTCCATTAATCTCTTAGATACGCCGGGTCACAAGGATTTTGCGGAGGACACTTACAGAACCCTAACAGCAGTTGATAGTGTTATTTTGGTGATTGATTCTGTAAATGGGGTAGAAGCACAAACCAGAAGACTCATGGAAGTTTGCCGGATGCGCGATACACCAGTAATTGTGTTTATCAATAAAATGGACCGAGACGGCAAAAACCGATTTGATTTGTTGGAAGAAATTGAAAACGAATTGAAAATTTCTTTGCACCCCATGACCTGGCCCATCAATAGTGGAAAGGAATTTAAGGGTGTGTATAATTTGCACGATAAGAACCTTCGCTTGTTTACAGCAAGTACCAAGGCTGATGATGAAGACGTAATAGCCATTAGTAATTTGGCAGACAAAGAATTGGATGCCAAAGTAGGTGACAGAGATGCGGAGCAATTAAGAGAAGACGTTGAACTAATAGACGGTGTTTATGGAGAACTCAATGCCGCCGATTATCTAGATGGAAAAATTGCCCCCGTATTTTTTGGATCGGCCGTGAATAATTTTGGAGTAAAAGAAATGCTGGATACGTTTATCCGAATTGCTCCTGTACCTAGAAGCAGGGAGACATCTGTAAGAACGGTTGCCGCTGAAGAGGATAAATTCAGTGGATTTATTTTTAAAATTCACGCTAACCTTGACCCCAAACACAGAGACAGAATTGCCTTTATGCGAGTTTGTAGTGGTAAGTTTGAACGCAACAAATATTTTCACCACGTGCGTCTAGACAAGGATATGCGATTTAGTAACCCATATTCCTTTATGGCTAGGAGCAAGGATGTGATTGAAGACGCTTTTGCCGGAGATGTGGTGGGTTTATTTGATACCGGAAATTTTAAAATTGGAGATACACTTACAGAAGGAGAAGATTTTTATTTTGTAGGAATTCCTACTTTTTCACCAGAAATTTTTAAAGAATTGGTGAATAAAGACCCTATGAAAACCAAGCAATTAGAAAAAGGTGTGAGCCAGTTAACTGATGAGGGTGTAGCACAGTTGTTTACACAGTTTGGAGGGAACAAAAAAATCATTGGTTGTGTGGGTGAGCTACAGTTTGAAGTAATCCAATATCGCTTGCTGCAAGAATATGGAGCGGCTTGTGAATTTAGAACCCTTCCTTATTATAAAGCTTGTTGGTTAACCAGTAAGGATCAAAAGAAATTAGATGATTTCTTAAGATTTAAACAACAAAACTCAGCCGAAGACAAAGATGGTCACCCCGTTTATTTGGCACAAAGTGAATGGTTTTTAAATACAGAAATCACCAATAATCCTGATATACAATTCCATTTCTCAAGTGAGATTCATAAATAAAGCTGCGTAATCAAATGGAATTAAAAGCAACAATGGAATTTGATTTAATGATCATTGGTGCTGGTCCCATTGGGCTTTCTTGTGCATTGGCTGCCAAACAAGCTGGTCTATCATATCTAGTAATTGAAAAAGGTTGTTTGGTTAATTCTATTTATCATTATCCGGTAAATATGCAGTTCTTTTCAACTTCGGAAAGACTAGAGATTGGAGAAATACCTTTTGTAAGTAATAATGCAAAGCCTTATAGAAATGAAGCTTTGGAATATTATCGGCGTGTAGCAGTTACGGCAAATCTCAATATTCATTTATTTGAAGAATTGACCCAAGTGGTACAAACTTCGCCTCACATATTTTCTATTAAAACCAATAGAGCAACTTATCAAACCAACAATTTGATTCTTGCAACAGGTTTTTATGGCATTCCTTATTTGTTAAATGTTCCCGGGGAGCAGCTTCCCAAACTCACCCATTATTATCAAGACCCGCATTTCTATGCTTTTCAAAAAGTATTAATTGTTGGTGGCAATAATTCAGCGGTAGATGCGGCACTAGAAACCTGGAGAAAAGGCGCTGAAGTGACCATGGTCATCAGGGATGCAGACATTGGAGAAAGGGTCAAATATTGGGCAAGGCCAGATATAGTCAACAGAATCAAAGAAGGATCTATCAAGGCCTATTTTCATTCACAAGTAAAAGCAATACGCGAACACGAAGTGGATATTGAAACACCAGATGGTCCACTGACTATTCAAAATGACCGCGTGATTGCCATGACTGGATATATGCCAGACTTAGGACTTTTAGAAAAAATGGGGATTGATTTATCTGAAGACGAAATTCGCAAACCAGCGTTAGATGAACAAACACATCAAACCAATATTGAGGGTATTTATTTGGCTGGTGTAATTTGTGGTGGTATGAATACCCACCGTCTCTTTATTGAAAATTCAAGAGACCACGCTGCTAAGATCATTGATCATATCACAAGCCAAAATGATTAAGGATGGAGCCCTTTGAGACAGAAAGATTAATAGTAAGGCAATTCCAAGAAAATGATGGAGATGACTGTTTTGCATTTAATGGCAATGAACAGGTAGTAAAATTTATCCGTCCTGCAAAGACCAGGGAAGAAAGTGATGCTTTTTTATTAGAGAACTTAGACCTTTATCTAGAAGGGTTTCCTTATGGTAGAATGCATGTTTCTGAAAAAGCAACGGGCAAATTTGTAGGTACATTTTCCTTATTGTATTTAGACGGCGAAGCCGATTATCATATTGGTTATGGATTAATTCCGCAGGCTTGGGGCAAGGGGTATGGGGCAGAATTGGTACAATATGGTACAGCCATATTTTTTGAAAGAACAACACATGTAACCCTTTTTGCCATTACGGATCCTGACAATAAAGCTTCAGAAAAACTACTCTACAACTATGGTTATCAATTAGATGGGACTTATGATTCCCATGGTAAATCCTTGAACCTATTTAAAATGAATAGAGCGGATTTCTTACAAAAATGAGGTCTTGCATCTGCCTTGGCAGCTTATTCGTAGTTTTGCCACTTTATGAAATCAAAGACATTACAAAAAGACAAGGTAAATATCATTACCCTAGGTTGTAGTAAGAACTTAGTAGATAGTGAAGTATTGAGCGGCCAACTCATGGCAAATGATATTTCCGTAGTACACGAGAACAAAAAATTGGATCACAATATAGTGGTGGTGAATACCTGTGGTTTTATTGACAAAGCCAAGGAAGAAAGTGTCAATACTATTTTAGACCAATTAGAATTGAAAAGAAGGGGTAAGCTGGACAAAGTTTATGTGACTGGCTGTTTGAGTGAACGTTATCGCGCAGATTTAGAATCGGAAATGCCAGAAGTGGATGCCTGGTTTGGCACCCTTGAATTACCATTAATGCTCAAACAATTTGACGTTGATTATAAGGCAGAATTGTTAGGGGAGCGTTTGTTAAGCACTCCCAAGCACTATGCTTATTTGAAAATCAGCGAAGGTTGCAATAGAACCTGTTCCTTTTGCGCCATTCCGTTAATGCGCGGAAAACACGTGAGTAGAACCATTGAAGACCTTGTAGCAGAAGCTGAATCTCTAGTAAAAAAAGGGGTAAAAGAAATCATGCTCATTGCACAGGAGCTTACTTATTATGGTTTGGATATTTATAAGCAAAGAGAATTGCCCAAACTATTGCACGCTTTGGCAGATATCAAGGGGCTAGAATGGATTCGCTTGCATTATGCATATCCTAGCAAATTTCCATTGGAAATTCTAGATGTAATGGCAGAGCGAGACAATATCTGTAAGTATTTAGACATGCCTTTGCAACACGCAAGTAATAATATGCTTAAGGCTATGAAGCGTAATATTACTAGGGAGGAGATGACTGATCTAATTCGCACCATACGTGAAAAAGTGCCTGGCATTTGTTTGAGAACAACGTTGATTGCAGGCTTCCCTGGTGAAACAGAGGAAGATATTGAGGAGCTTAAGGAGTTTTTACAGGAACACCGTTTTGATAGGGTAGGAATCTTTAATTATAGTCACGAGGAGAATACCAGTGCCTATGATTTGGTAGATGATGTACCCGATGAGACCAAGCAATTACGCGCTCAAGAAGTCATGGAAGTTCAGCAAGAAATTTCTTATGAAAAAAACCAAGAAAAAATAGGGCAGGTGTTCAAGGTTTTGATTGATAAAAAAGAAGCAGGGCGATACTTGGGAAGAACTGAATTTGATTCTGTTGAGGTAGACAACGAAGTGGTAGTACATTCAGCCAAAAAATTAACCATTGGTGAATTTGTACAGGTGAAAATTACCAAGGCTTATGACTATGATCTGGAAGGAGAAGTAGTGGAAGCCTAGTTGATTGACCTATATGCTTTAGGTGTTGTTCCGGTAATTGACTTGAATATTCTATTGAAATTAGATAGGTTGTTAAAGCCTGTCTGATACCCAATATTGGCAATGGGTTCATCTGATTCCAATAAAGCTTTACAAGCATTATTAACCCTGATACCGTTTAAAAAAGCACTATAGGTTTTTCCAGTTCTGGTTTTAAAATACTTGCAAAAAGCCGTCATAGTCATATTGGCTTTTGCGGCCACTTCTTCTAGAGGAATGGCTCTATGACTTTCTTTAAAGCTGAATTCCAAGACAAGATTTAAGCGGCTTCCATCCACCGCATTGATGGCTCTTTGGCTGGTGATTGCTGAAAGAGGTTTTAAGTCTTTCTTACCCGCTAATGACTGTAACAGTTTCACAAAGACTAGTATTTTTTCAATACCCTCTTTATTGGCAATTTCTAATAATAGTTCCCGAATAGTTGCTGCTTTGTTACCAGTTACTTGAAAACCTCCCTGACTCATTTGAAAAAATGGAAGAAAATTCACCAATTCTGGTGAGGCCCAAAAACCAGTTCCAAGGGTTGTTTCATCAAAAAAGACGGTGATGGTACTGGCTTTTTTTCTTCCCTTAAAATAGATGGGGTCATTCCTAAAAACATGGGGTTGGTTTGAACCAATCACATAGATATCATCGGTTTGAAACCTACCAATATAATCACCGGCAACCAAGGTTCCCTCACTTGCTACTACCAAGGTTAATTGAATCTCGGGGTGTTGGTGTAAGTGATTATACAAGTGATTAATCTGCTCCACTTGCACTCTTATAGCGTCTTTCCCTGTTTTGGGAATCTGAAAAGGAATGACTTTCATTGGTGTTAAATTAATCAATAATTCAATTATTTGATTATTTACTGGATAAAATAGTATTAATAGTGACTAATTCAGGTCTATGCTTCCATGTTTAACTTGAGTAGTTTTGCCCTATTAAATCAACAAAAAATACAATTATGGCTATTGATTGGAAAGGGGTATTTCCCGCATTGACTACCAAATTTACTGCTGACGACCAATTGGATCTTCCTTTGTTTGAATTGAATTTACAAGCTCAATTAGACGCAGGTGTCAACGGTATTATCCTAGGTGGAACTTTGGGTGAAGCTAGTGTGTTAGAAACTGCTGAAAAAGAAACCTTAATTCGTTTTGCTGTTGAAAAAGTAGCTGGTAAAGTGCCAGTAGTATTGAATATTGCAGAGGGGTCCACCAAAGAAGCTTTGAAACAAGCTGCTTATGCCAAAGCTTGGGGTGCAACTGGGTTGATGATTTTACCACCTATGCGTTATAAATCTGACCATCGTGAAACGGTGACTTATTTTAAAACCATAGCTGACTCTACTGATTTGCCCATCATGATTTACAATAATCCGGTGGATTATAAAGTAGACGTGACCATTGAAATGTTTGAAGACTTAGAAGCTACCAAAAATATTCAAGCCATTAAAGAATCTACCAGAGATATCACCAATGTAACCAGATTAAAGAATCGCTTTGGAGACCGTTACAAAATTCTAGGTGGTGTAGATACCCTAGCCATGGAATGTTTGGTAATGGGTGGCGATGGTTGGGTTGCAGGATTGGTTTGTGCTTTTCCAAGAGAAACTGTAGCCATTTATCGTTTGGTAAAAGCGGGTCATATTGAAGAAGCCAAAGCTATCTATCGTTGGTTTATGCCTTTATTAGAATTGGATATTCATGCTAAATTGGTGCAATACATTAAATTGGCTGAAAAACAAGCTGGTATTGGATCTGAAGCTGTTCGTGCACCAAGACTAATTCTTGCGGGAGAAGAAAGGGCACGTATCTTGTCTGTGATTGACAAAGGCATTGCCGCTAGACCTGAATTACCCGAATACCTGCATTTAAGTAACTAATATGAATCAAGAGATACAATTAACTAGTTTGCCAGAAACGGCATTGTTGATGAACAATGCCAAACTGGCTTTCCCCAAATTTCAAGCCGTATCAGATATTGTCAAGGCTGATTTTTTAGACAGCATTGCACTTGAAATAGAAGCGCTTGGAGAAGAGTTATTGCATACAACCATGCAAGAAACCAATTTGCCTTTGGCTAGATTAACCGGTGAAAGAGGTAGGACAACCATGCAATTGCGCATGTTTGCTCAAATGCTGCGCGATGGTCATTGGGTAGAAGCGTCTATTGATCACGCCAATGCAGAAAAAACACCACCCAAACCAGACCTGAGAAAAATGTTGGTGGGAATTGGACCTGTGGTGGTTTTTGGGGCAAGCAATTTTCCTTACGCTTATTCAACAGCAGGTGGAGATACTGCCAGTGCTTTGGCCGCAGGTTGTCCTGTAGTGGTAAAAGCACATCCTGCCCATTTAAAAACATCTCAGCTAATAGCAGGAGCTATTCAAAAAGCAGCAGTTAGTTGCCAGATGCCGGATCATGTATTTCAACATACGGCTAGTGATTCATTTGAAACTGGCAAAGCCTTGGTGCAGGATCCAAACACTGCAGCGGTAGGTTTTACAGGTTCTTATTCTGGAGGAAGGGCTTTGTATGATTATGCTGCAGCAAGGAAAAATCCTATCCCAGTTTTTTCTGAAATGGGAAGCACCAATCCAGTATTATTATTACCTGATACCTTATCCAAAAATGCTGTATCCATTGCAAAACAATATGCTGGTTCTATAAATCTTGGGGTTGGTCAATTTTGTACCAATCCAGGTATTTTATTAGGGATTGCATCAGATGGTTTGAATGAATTTATAGAGCAACTTGTTGTAGAAATGAATGGCATTGCTCCTGCCACTATGTTACACAAAGGCATTTTAGTGGCGTATGAGAACAAAGCTATCAAAGCATTGTCTCATCAAAGTGTGGAACAAAAGACTTTGAATACAAATGCAACAGTGAATAATCAAGCTTTACCCATTTTAGCAACTGTTTCAGGTGAAGCATTTATTCAAGATCCTTTGTTGCACGAAGAAGTATTTGGGCCTTATGCCTTGGTTGTTCAGTGTAGGAATTTGGAAGAATTAACCACCGCTTGGCAAGCCATTGCAGGTCAATTGACAACCACTTTAATGGGAACTGATCAAGACTTTTCTAACCATCCTGCATTAATTAGCATGGCTCCCTTTTTAGCTGGAAGGGTACTTTTTAATGGCGTGCCAACGGGTGTGGATGTAAGTGCCAGTATGGTTCATGGAGGTCCATTTCCTGCATCCACTGATGGTAGATTTACCGCAGTAGGAATTAATGCTGTTAAGAGATGGGTAAGACCAGTAAGTTTTCAAAACTGTCCAGCTTATTTATTGCCAGCAGCTCTAAGGGATGAAAATCCTTTGGGCATTCTGCGAATGGTAGATGGCAAGTATCAGATATAATTTTAAGTAAGCTCTTTGAAACTATACGGAAACCTTATTTGCTAGATGTTTGCCTTCTGTTGCTGTAAAGTACCAACAGGCAAAACTGGAAATAATTAGATAGACGCCAATAATCCATGGGGCTTGTTGTAAAACAGACTTTGCCCCAAACCAATCGCCGGTTTGTATTAAAATGGTAATTCCAAATATTGTCTTTAGTAAGTCCCAAATCCATGCATGGCTTGATTGATCCATTTGTTCTGTATAACTATAGACAAAGAGAAAAATAAAGGCACCATACATAAAGATGCCAGGGCTGCCTATTTGGGCAATATTGCCAAAAAGATAAGAGACAATCGCAAGTAACACCACTAATTGAAACCAGATCCAAACGCTGAATGCAGTACTATTCTTGGTATCGTATTTTTCAAAATGGTAAGGGTCTTCAATTTTAAAAACGGGATATTTTTCGGCAACATCGGCGGGACGCCAACCTGTTGGCTTGAGCCAGATGCGGAATTTATCTTTCCAATCACTTGCTCTCCATGCGTCTTGAATCAAGAGTGACATGTGCATGAAATTGATTTTGATGGGGTTCCAAGTATTGGCTGGTCTTGTTATACCATATACGGCAGGTACATGAGGAAGCTCTTCTTGAAAAGTACCAAACCATTTATCCCAAAAGATAAAAATTTGACCATAGTTCTTATCTAAGTATTCGGGATTAATGGCATGGTGTACCCGATGGTGTGATGGCGTTACAATGATTTTCTCTAAAATGCCCATTCTACCTATATGACGGGTATGATACCAGAACTGGGCAAATAAATGTAAAGGGGCAACAATCCCAATTACGGAAGCTGGTACACCCAATAAAGCAGCGGGGATTAAGAAAATGGTAAAGACTCTGAAAAATGAGGAAATACTTTGTCTTAGAGCACAGGCCAAATTGTATTCTTCACTACTATGGTGTATAATATGCGCATTCCAGAAAAAATTGTATTCATGATCAATTCTGTGCACCAAATAACCTGTGAGGTCTAGTGCCATAAATGCAATAAAATAAGACCAGAACCCTAATGAAACATGTGTTAGTGCCAGATGATCTACCATCCAACCATAACTGATGATGGTAATACTCAAACCCAAAACGTCTTTGGTTACATTGGTGACCCCAGAACTAAGAGAAGCAATCATGTCCATGTTTCTAACAGTATCTTGTCCTTTTCTCCAACCCCACCATTTTTCAAAAAGTACCAAGAGAAGAAAAACAGGCATGGCAATAAGCAATATCTTTCCGTATTGTTCCATAAAGCAATCGTTATTAGGCGCTTAACAAATGTAATAGGTTCTATTGTAAAATCAACAATATTCAACATGGCTCAAAATCCCATTACCCTTTCTTATCAACCTTATCAAACCAAACCCGGTCATAATTTCTTTTGTATTGACGCACACACTTGTGGCAATCCCGTTAGGGTAGTTGCAGCTGGGGGGCCAGCACTGGAAGGCGCCAATATGAGTGAGAAAAGACAGCATTTTTTAAGGGAATTTGATTGGATTAGAAAAGGATTGATGTTTGAACCACGTGGTCATGACATGATGAGTGGGAGTATTTTATATCCACCACATGATCCAGCCAATGATGTGGCAGTATTATTTATTGAAACCAGTGGTTGTTTACCCATGTGTGGGCATGGTACTATTGGCACTATTACTATAGCTATTGAAGAGGGCTTGGTAAAGCCCAAACAACCTGGATTTGTTCGTATGGAAACCCCTGCCGGATTAGTCTTAGTTTCTTATGAAGAGCGTAATGGCAAAGTATTGTCTGTTAAACTGACCAATGTTCCAGCATATTTAGCTGCTAGTCAAATCAAAGCACATTGTGATGGTTTGGGAGAACTAACAGTAGATGTTGCCTATGGTGGAAACTTCTATGCCATTGTAGATGTTCAAGAAAATTTCAAAGGTTTGGAACAATATACGGCTTCACAATTAATTGGATGGGCAGCCAATTTGAGAAAGAACATCAATGCACATTATCAGTTTGTTCATCCAGAGAATCCAACCATTAATGGATGCTCGCATATCTTATGGACAGGCGCTGTTATAGACCCTAGCTCAACGGCTAGGAATGCCGTTTTTTATGGTGATAAAGCTATTGATAGATCGCCCTGCGGAACGGGTACATCGGCCAGAATGGCCCAATGGTATACTAAGGGCTTGCTGAAAAAAGGCGATGTGTTTGTTCACGAAAGCATAATTGGTTCCAAGTTCAATGGAAGAATTGAAGAAGAGACAACCGTTGATGGAAAACCAGCCATGCGCCCCAGCATTGAAGGTTGGGCTAGAATCTATGGATACAATCAAATTAATATAGACAGTCAGGATGATCCATATGCATTTGGATTTCAGGTTATCTAGTAGATTTTAAACGGGATATACGACATTTACATTTTAAAATACAGAACATGAAAGTGGTTATTATTGGAGGGGGTGTTATTGGCTTGAGTAGTGCTTATTATCTACAACAAAGTGGTCATCAAGTAACCGTGATAGATAAAACGGATATTAGCGATAACTGTTCTTATGGTAATGCAGGATATGTTTGTCCTAGTCATTTTATTCCTTTGGCAACTCCTGGCATTGTTTGGCAAGGTTTGAAATGGATGTGGAATTCTAAAAGCCCCTTTTATGTTCAACCTAGATTGGACTTAGGGCTGATGGATTGGGGATTAAAATTCATGCGTTCTGCTACTGCGCAGCATGTTGAAACAGCTGCAGTACCCTTAAGAGACGTGGCCATCTTGAGTAAGAAAATGTATGAAGAGATGTCTAGTTTGCCCCAGTTTCATTTTGCTTTGGAACAGAAAGGACTATTAGAAATTTTTCAAACAGACCAAGGTGCAGAACACGCACATCATACGGTAGCAAAAGCACATGAATTGGGTTTGTCTGATACCGAATTATTAGATTTTGACCAATTGCAAGCACTGGAACCACAAACCAAGATTATAGCCAAAGGTGCCATTCATTTTAAATGTGATGCGCATCTTTATCCCAATAAATTAATGCAACAATTATTGGCCCATTTACAACAGGTAGGTGTTCAAATTGTGAAACAAACAGAAGTAACTGGATTTGAACATGCTGCTGGTAAAATCACCAAAGTATTGGCTGGTGCAAAAGCATTTGAAGCGGATACAGTGGTCATGGCAACAGGTTCTTGGTCTAGGGAGTTAGCCGCAACTTTGAAAGTGAAAATTCCATTGATGCCAGGTAGGGGTTATTCTGTAACACTGGAAGATTCACCATATAAAATCAACCACCCAGCAGTTCTTTTAGAAGGAAGGGCAGCACTTACTCCCATGGATGGGAACAAGATTCGTTTTGGAGGAACTATGGAAATCACTAGTACCAAAACCCCACCCAGATTAGAAAGGGTAGAAGGGTTATTAGCCGCAGTAAAACGCTTTTATCCTGAATTTGATGTAGCAATGCCCAGTATGGATAAAATCTGGTGGGGTTATCGCCCTTGTTCTGCAGATGGATTGCCTTATTTGGGCAAAACCCGTCAATGGAAGAATTTAGTGATGGCAACAGGGCATTCCATGCTAGGATTAAGTTTGGGGGCAGGAACCGGGAAATTGGTGGATGAAATCATCAATGAACAAAAATTGAGCATGGATATTACTCCATTTGACCCCAATAGGTTTGATTAATAATTTGGTAGCAAATAATATCTGCCACTACATAGTTGGCCCATAGTTTGCTGTAAATGAACCATTCTATTTGGAAATTGTATGAATGGAAGGATTTGTTTACAGTAAATTGTATTTTTATTCCCTATGAGCGATTTTGACCAATTCAGTTTGTCTTACGATAGCACAGGATATTTTTCCAAAATCGTTTCGGATTATCTTTCTGGCGCAGATACTCTTAGACCATTTTACCAACACCTTCCTACTGTTGATGGAATCAAGGATGCTATAGCAGCCAGAAAGCAATTTGCCACTCCCAGAACATTATTGGTAGAACAATTACAGGAACAATACAGAGGATTAGAATTGTCAGCTAAAACCCAAAAGAATATAGCTGCATTACTAGCCGAAAATACTTTTACTATTACCACGGCCCACCAACCCAATATTTTTACTGGGCCACTTTATTTTATCTATAAGATCCTGCACACCGTCAAATTGGCGGAATATTTATCTGCTGAAATGCCTGAGAACAATTTTGTTCCCGTGTATTATATGGGAAGTGAGGACGCAGATTTGGATGAAATAGGGTCACTTAATGTTGGGGGTGCTGCTTTAAAATGGAATACCAAACAAACGGGTGCCGTTGGTAGAATGAAAGTAGATAAGCCTTTTTTACAATTGATCCATGCAATTGAAGGTCAGATTGGGGTACTAGAACATGGTATAGAATTGATAGCCCTATTCAAGCAATGCTATCAAGAGGGGCGCCAAATTCAAATGGCTACATTAGATTTGGTTAACCAATTGTTTGCTGATTTTGGAGTGGTGGTATTAATTCCAGACAATCCCCATTTAAAATCAGCCTATCAATCGGTCATTGAAAAAGAATTACTGGAAGGTTTTTCACAGCAATCAGTTGCTCTTACTACAAAAGCATTAGAAGAACATTATAAAGTTCAGGCTGGAGGAAGAGACATTAACCTTTTTTATTTGATTGATGACAAAAGGGAAAGGATAGAATTGCTGGGCGATGTATATGAGGTGAAAGCACTGGGCCTTCAATTTACCCAAGCAGAAATCCTTTCTGAATTAAAAGACCATCCTGAAAGATTTAGTGCCAACGTTATTTTAAGAGGCGGTTTTCAAGAAACAGTGCTACCCAATATTGCCTTTATTGGCGGCGGTGGAGAACTAGCTTATTGGCTAGAATTAAAATCGGTTTTTGAAAAAGTGGGTATTCCTTATCCTGTATTGATACTAAGAAATTCCTTCTTACAAATATCTGGTACACAATTCCAGCAAATGAAGCGCTTAGACATTAGTGTAGAAGCCCTGTTTCAAAATGGATTTAACTTATTGAACCTACATGTAAAAAAGCTAACACAACATCAGTTAGAAATAGGTGCTGAAATGGAATCCATTAGTTTGGTATATGAACAACTTAAAACAGTAGTTGCAAAAGTGGATACAACTTTGGTAGCACATGTTGCTGCTTTGCAAACCAAGTCAGCCAAGCGTTTGAAGGAATTGGAGAAAAAAATCTTAAGAGCAGAAAGATTACAGCATGAAACCGCTGCAAGGCAAATTACTGGATTGAAAACTGCCTTGTTTCCTGGCAATTCTTTGCAAGAGCGAGTATTGAATATGGCCACATTTTATGGAACATTTGGAAAATCATGGATGCAAATGATGTATCAAGCTTCTCCAGCGCTTTCTATGAACTTTACAGTGATTGTAAAAGACTAATCCTTTTTGTCAAAATCATTTGGCCAATCCTGTTGTAAATTTTTAATTTTCACTTCTACCTCTGCAAGCATGGCCGCTTTATAAGCAATGATAGTTTCCCCAGTTTTTTGATCAAAAGCGCCAATTATTTCAGTTGCCAATATTCCTGCATTTTTAGCAGCATTTAAAGCCACAGTTGCTACGGGAACACCATTGGGCATTTGTAAAATTGACAAGATAGAGTCCCATCCATCTATGGAATTGGAAGACTTAATAGGCACCCCAATTACGGGTAAACTTGTAATAGCCGCAATCATACCAGGTAAATGTGCAGCACCACCAGCACCAGCAATGATAATTTTCAATCCTCTGTCTTTGGCTGTTTGAGCATATTCAACCATTCTCAAAGGAGTACGGTGGGCAGAAACAACGGTTAATTCAAAGGGGATAGAAAACTGGGTCAAAATATTGGCGGCGTCTTGCATGATTTTTAAATCACTGTCACTACCCATTACAATTCCAACCAGTGCTGTTTTATTTTCCATTGTTGTTGCTTGTTGGTGCAAGATACAAAAAATGTGATTGCACTAATTTAGTGAACCGCTGTAACATTTACTAGTTCTATATTGATTAAATGCATTTCAATATGCTTTAAATGAGCCTTATTATGAAAAGCGCTAATCATTTCAAGAATGTCATAGTCAATAAAATGGGTATTGCTTCCATCAATGGTTAATACCGAATATTCAGGTATTTGATCCAAAGCATTACGCAGTTTTACTTTGTTTAGAAAGGTAACATTGCTGTTCAAACTAATATGGTATACATCGGTAATATGCTTTCTTGTTTTTACGATCCGATATTCGGTTTTGAAATTATTTTGAATAATAAAGTAAATAGAAATCAGTAGTCCAATCATTACACCTATGAGTAAATCAGTAGCCAAAATCACTAAAATAGTAATTAAAAAAGGAGCAAATTGTTTCCACCCCAAACTCCACATATTGCGGAATAGTTTGGGCCTGGTTAAATTATAACCCGTGATTAATAAAATGGCAGACAATGCAGCATATGGAATGAGGTTCAGTATAAATGGAATCAGCATTACACTAAGTAATAAAAATAAGCCATGTGTAAAAGATGATAATTTGGTCCTTCCTCCTGCATCAATATTGGCGGCACCTCTTACAATTACAGCTGTCATGGGAATGGCCCCAAGTAAACCACAACAGATATTTCCAATACCTTGGGCAATAAGTTCTCTGTTTACTGGTGTAATCCGGTTTCTTACATCTAATTTATCAATGGCTTCAACACATAAAAGTGTTTCTAGGGAAGCTAGCATACCAATGGTTAATCCATTTTTCCAAATGTCAGCAGACTGGAACAGTTTGCTCAAATCAGGAAAAACAATTCCTGAAATCAAATTGGAAGAAATGTTGACCAGTTGAGTTGATTTCAAACTATGTTGAATGGCAAATTGAGAAAATCCCCAGTTGACCAATACCCCAATTACCACTACAATCAAGGCAGGTGGAAGTGGGACTTTTTTCTTGACAATTGGAAATTGAAAGCTGATTAATAGCATTAAAGAAATTATACTGATGATCACTGCCCCTGCCGTAACATGCAGTTTGAATTGAGCAAGATTGCCTAGTATTTGTGTATTTGAGAATAAATGTAGGAATCCACTGTTCCAAAAATCGGGTTGATCATAGCCTAAAGCAATAGGGATTTGTTTAGAGACCAAAATAATACCAATAGCCGCAAGCATACCCTTGATTACGGCCGATGGAAAAAAACTGGCAATGGTTCCCAGTTTCAATAAACCAAGCAATAATTGAAAAGCTCCAGCTATTAAAACGGATAAAAGAAAAACCCGATAATCACCGGCAGAAACAATTGTTGCCGCAACCAAAGTGGTTAAGCCTGCAGCTGGGCCAGAAACCCCTAGGTCAGAACCACTAATAAATGAAACAACAATACCACCAATAATTCCAGAAAGTAATCCTGCATACAATGGCGCTCCAGAAGCTAAAGCAATACCCAAACAGAGGGGTAGGGCTACAAAAAAAACAGAAAGTCCAGCAGCCAAGTCGTGCTTGAGCCAAACCATTCTGTAATATTTCAGCTTTCTACTCAATTTTCGTTTTTACAAATTTACCGGTTATGGGAGAGAGAAAACATGATAAATGGTTGTATTCGGAATTATGGCTTTAATTTCTTTTTAGTGGGGTTGTTTTAGCATTCCCATCTCTAATAGCGTTATAGTGTGGAGACATAATTTCAACTCCAGCTTCATTAAATGATTCTTGAATTTGTATGTGCAGATTGGAATAAGTAACGGCTTGTTGATTAGGCAGAAATGTAAATGCGTTAATTTGATAGCTTACAAAAAAGTCATCCAAACTAGTTTGTAGAACAAAGGGTATTGGTGTTTGGCTGATTCCTTCAGTGGATAGGGCTGCTTTTATTAGTAATTGATGTACTGTTTCCCAAGCTGCGTCATATCCAATAGTTACCGTAGTATGCAAAATCAATCCATTCCCATCTCTAACCTCTGCACTATAATTGGTTGTATGGCTATTCATGACATTAGAATTGGGAATGGATATAATTTCATTTTTGATTGTTCTTATTCTTGTAACCAAAAGTGACTTTTCAATCACATCTCCATTTGTTTCTCCAATTTTTACTCGATCTCCAATTTTAAAAGCACGAGTGTAGGTTAACACTAAACCTGAAATAATATTGCTTAAGGAGCCTGTAGAACCAAAAGTGAATAATAGCCCAATAAAAACAGAAACCCCTTTAAATACGGGACTTTCTGACCCCGGTAAATAAGGGAAAATTACTATGATTAAAAAAGCAAACAATAAGATGCTAATAATTTGATAGGTAGGTTTTGCCCAATCTTTGTAAAATCCATCAATTTTTAATACCCCATTTTCAATTTCTTTACTAAGGAAGTGGAACCCTTTTCTAATATAAACAATGATGGTTACAAGGACTATAATGGTAAATAAATTGGGTAGGTAATCCCAAATAGAAATTAATATTTTTCCCATTGGGTCTGTAATAAAACTTAGCAATTTTTCAGCAATATCTTTTGTCCATGGAAGAATACTAAATGCCAAAGGCAGTGTTAAGTAAATGGCAAACAAAATAAATGCCCAATGCAACAATTTGTTTAAACGTAGTAGTAGTAAGGCTTCTTGATTACTATTTAAAAGTGTATAAGATTTGATTTTAATGCCATTGATTCCTTTTTCTAAATGCTGGATAATCCATTTTCTACTATAGTGAAAAAGTTTTTTTATTAGAAAGATAAGACCACCCATTAAAAACAAGACCAGCATGATTAGTCCTATTCTTTTTAACTTATTTTGTAAACTATAAAGGGAAACATAATCGGATACTGCTTTTTGGATAATATTCTGATTATGATTAGCCAGTTGAATAATTTGCATATTGTTCCATAAAGCATCTTCTGCAACAACGCTCATTACCAGTTTCTTTCCGTAGAAAAGATCAGTCACTGTTACACTTTGTTCTATTTTAAAACTGTCTTTACTATAATTGATGCCTTCTGCAATGGATTGAATTCTTTTTGTGATGGCAATAGCTCTTTCACTTGCTGATAATTCTCCAAGTCTATGAAAAATCCAAAAAAGTGTGTCTTTAAATGGTGCAACAGGAAACCCTTTGACAGTTTTACGCAAACTATCAATCGTTTTCATTTGCAGATTATGCTTAAGACTATCGTCATATTTGATTTTTAATAACTGGTTATTTAAAGCTGTCTTTTTACCCAGTTCGTTTTGTTTAAGTAAAGAAATTTCCCTTTCTAGTTCATTTTTTCTCAAAGAGTCCTTAAATCTTTCTAGGGCAAGATCCAATAAATGTTGAGAAGTATTATTCAGTTTCTTTTGTACAACACTATCAGAATTGGTAATAATTGTATTTTGAATTTGGCCAAAAACACCTATTTGGGTAATCAACAACAATAGCCACAACAAGAAAACTTTTTTCATCAAAAGAGGTTTTGGGAATTATATTATCCAGTACTAAATATAATAAATAGCTATTCAAAAAAGAAGCCCAAACTAAAAAGTTCGGGCTTCCTCAAAAAATGATATTCAACAATGTTTTATTCAGATTCTAATTCTACCAATTTTTCAAATGCTTTTTCGTATTCGGCATTCTGATTATTATATTCTGTTTGCACCTTCTTATAGTCTGCTTCTAATTGAACAAATCTATTTCTATCAGCATAGTTTGCTGGATCGCCCATTGCAGCTTCAATCCTTAGTTTTTCTGCTTTGGTCTTGTTCAAATTGGCTTCAATTTGTTGCAAAAGTTTTTGCTGTTTCTGTACTTCCTTTTGCAAATCTTTATTAATAGGACCTGTTGGCTGTTGCTTTTTAGGTTCTGGTTTGGGTTCCGGTTTTTCTATTTTGGCTTCATTACGGGCATTTTCTTGTTCTTTCTTAGCCATGCGCTCATTCCATTCTACCCATTCTTGATAAGTACCCTTGAACTCCTTGATTTGATTGTCTACAATTTCCCAAATCTTATTGGCAGTTTTAGAGATAAAATATCGGTCGTGACTAACCAAGATAATACTGCCTTCGTATTTGTTCAATGCATCTGCTAATAATTCAACAGAGTGCATGTCTAAGTGGTTGGTAGGTTCATCCAAAATTAAAAAATTCGCCTTACTAACAATGGTTTTAGCCAATGCCACACGGGCTTTTTCACCCCCACTCAAGACCCTGATTTTCTTGTCAATATCGTCTCCGCCAAATAAGAAGGCACCCATTAAACTTCTAAGTTCAACATCAGATTTTTTACTACCACAGGATTGCATTTCTTCCAAAATGGTATTGGTCATGGTTAGGGCCTCTAATTGGTGCTGCGCATAAAAGCTTTCTTCTACATTGTGACCCCAAACCCTTTCTCCTGTAAAGGATTCTGTTCCAGCTACCATTCGTAAAACGGTTGACTTACCCTTACCATTGGCTCCAATCAAAGCAATTTTGTCTCCGCGGTCAATCTCGGCATTGGTATGATCAACAATATTAATTCTACCAAAATTCTTACTCACTTCTTTGAGCGTTACCAAGGTTTTGCCGGGAACTTTGTCTAATTGAAAATTGATTCTCAAATCTGGTCTTTCCAGTTGAACATCTTCAATTTTTTCAATCTTATCCAGTCTTTTCTGCACACTCTGTGCTTGTGCTGCTTTACTAGCTTTGGCTTTAAAGCGTTCAATAAAACGTTCTTGTTGGCGAATATAATCTTGTTGGTTTTCGAAAGCTTTTTGTTGCATGTCTATGCGAATCATTTTCTCCTGCTCATAAAACTCATAGTCTCCGGTATAAATATGCAATTGTTGTTGATAAACTTCCACAATTTTGTTTACCATTCTATTTAAAAAGAATTTATCGTGGCTCACAATGACTACACTGCCTTTATAATGCAATAAGTATTTTTCTAGCCATTCAATAGATGGTAAATCCAAGTGGTTGGTAGGTTCATCCATTAACAACACGTCAGGTTGTTGCAAGATCATTTTGGCAAGTAATACCCGCATACGCCAACCTCCACTAAATTCTTTGTAAGGGCGGACTAAATCATCATTACTAAAACCAAGTCCGTGTAAAACTTCTTCAGCCTTGTGGTGAATATTGTATCCATCCAAAACATCTAATTCATGAAGGGCATCTGTGTATTTAATTAAAAGAGCTTCATTTTCAGAATCATTTTCAAGTTCAATACCCAGTGTTTCAATTTCCTTTTCTAATTGACGAACCCGTTCAAAAGCACTCAAAGCTACTTCTGTAATATTGTCATTGGTATCAAAACTTAAAAGATCCTGGTGTAAATAACCAATAGAAGTGTCTTTTCCTTTTTCTACTGTTCCCCTTGAAGGCGTATATTCTCCTACTAAAACTTTAAGAAGGGTAGACTTCCCAGTACCATTATAACCAATTAGACCAACTCTATCGCCGGGCTGAATATGCCATGTGGCGTCTTCAACTATGACCCTTGCACCAAATTCAAACGTAACATTTTGCAGACCTATCAACATCTCTTAACAGTTATTTAAGGGCGCAAAGGTAATCCCAATCTGCTGCCAATGCAATTTGGATTAATTTTACTTGATAAAATCTATCTACTTTTTTGAAATTCCAATCAAAATACATGAAAACATACCTGTTTTGCCTTATTGTACTAGGTAGCTTGGCTTGTCAACAACCCTCAGACAAAAACGGGGCAACTGGCAGTAATCAATCAAAAAGCACGTCTTTTAAGGCTCATTCCACCGCTTTTGACCAGTCTTTTGGAAATTTACTAACGGCTTATTTGCAATTAAAAAACCAATTAGTGGCGGAAAAAGACAGTGGGATTGCCCAAGCTACAAGGGCCCTTGTTTTGGCAAGTGATAGTTTAAAACTCAGTGAATTACAGGCAGATTCTAATTTAGTTCAAACTGCTTTTAGTTATTCAGATGGCATTTCTTCAGAAGCCCAAGGATTATTGGGAGAAAACAATTTATTATCTAAAAGAAGGTCTTTTCAAATGATCAGTGATCAATTATATGACTTAATCAGAACCGTACAATTCAGTCAGAAACCATTGTATCGATTTTATTGTAACAAGGCTTTTGAAGACCAAGGGGCTTTTTGGATTAGTGATCAGACCATTGTAATGAATCCTTATCAGCCAAGTATAAAACCCATTTGTGGTGAAATCAAGGATACAATTTCATTTACTACTAATTAATTAGTAAAACCTACAACTTTGCCTTCACTCATTTGTTAGAAAAACATGGCCCGGATTCTTATATTATTACTCATTTTATCTTTTAGTATACCCAGTTTAGCACAAGACAAATTCACATTAAACGGTTATATCCGCGATAGTGTATCTGGCGAATCTTTAATTGGAGCCAATTTGACCATTAGATCAGAAGGAAAGGGGGTGACCAGCAATCAATATGGTTTTTATAGCATCACCTTGAAAAATGGGAGCTACCAATTAGCGGCTACTTTTGTGGGATATCAACCAAAGGTTTGGACCATTAACCTAACTGAAAATAAGTCATTTAATATTCTATTGGTTCCCAATGCAAATGCCATCAACAATGTAACAGTTGTATCCAGAAGAAGAGACAATCAAGTGAAAACAGCCCAAATGGGCAAGATTGAATTAAATATCAATACGGCAAAAGCCATCCCAGCTTTTATGGGAGAAGTTGATATTTTAAAAACCTTGCAATTAATGCCAGGGGTCAGAAATGCAGGTGAAGGGAATGCTGGTTTCTATGTACGAGGTGGGGGGGCTGATCAAAACCTGATTTTGTTAGACGATGCAGTAGTGTATAATACAGGCCACTTATTTGGCTTTTTCTCTATTTTCAATAGTGATGCTATCAAAAATGTTAGTTTAATCAAAGGTGGCATGCCGGCCCAATATGGAGGTAGACTTTCTTCTGTTGTAGATGTTGCTATGAAAGAAGGGAATTCCAATAAAACCCAGGTAGATCTTGGGATTGGCTTAATAGCTTCGCGATTTTCTATTCAAGGACCCATTAAAAAAAATAAGGGATCCTATATGATTTCTGCAAGAAGAACATATGCGGATGCTATAGCCAAACCTTTGATTAAGAAAACCAGCGATTATTATGGTTCTGGATACTATTTCTATGACTTGAATGCCAAAGTGAATTATGAAATTTCAGAAAAAGACCACCTCTATTTGAGTGGTTATTTTGGACGAGACAAATTCAATTTTAATAATGCCAAGCGATCTTTTAATACAGAAATACCTTGGGGCAATTCTACTGCAACCCTAAGGTGGAATCATGTATTCAACAAGAAATTATTTTCAAATACCACCTTGGTGTACAATGATTATCAGTTTGCACTCAATGGCAAGCAAAATGATTTTAATATCAACCTTTCTTCTGGCATTAGAGACCTTAATGCCAAAACTGATTTTGATTATTATCTCTCGCCGGAACATAAAATCAAGTTTGGCGCACAATACACTTTTCACACTTTCTTGCCCAATGTACTGAGTGGTAATCAAGATTCTGTAGTGTTTACACCCCAGAATGCCACCAAAAAATTTGCCAATGAATATGGCTTGTATTTGCAAGACGATTGGGAGGTTAGTAATAAGTTGAAACTGAATATAGGATTGCGTTATAGCCAATTTCAGCAAGTGGGTAGGTATACCAATTATATCAGAGACGCTAATGGAAATAAGATAGACAGTGTAGTTTATAGCAAGGGGCAAACCGTTCAATCCTATGGGGGATTTGAGCCAAGGGCTACCCTAAGATATACCTTGAATGACAATGCATCTTTGAAAGCAGCCATTACCAATAATCTACAGTATATCCACTTGGTTACCAATGCGGGAACTACTTTGCCAACGGATCTTTGGGTACCTAGTACTTTAAGGGTGCAACCCCAATTGAGTTGGCAATATGCCATTGGCTATTTTCAAAATTTGAAAGAAGGAATGTTTGAAACTTCTGTGGAAGCCTATTACAAAACCATGGAAAATCAGATTGAATATAGAGAGGGATATACGCCTTCTTTAAAAGATCCAGAAGAAGAATTTGTATTTGGAAAAGGATGGAGTTATGGTGCTGAGTTTTTTATAAACAAAGTAAAAGGGAGACTGACGGGTTGGGTAGGATATACCTTAAGTTGGACTTGGAGACAATTCAAGGAACTCAATGATGGGTTAAAATACCCAAGCAGAAATGATAGAAGACATGATTTGTCAGTAGTGGCCAATTATGAACTCAACGCCAAATGGAAATTGTCTTCTGTTTTTGTGTATGGCACAGGAGCCGCCATTTCAGTACCCGAAAGATTCTATTTGGTGGGAGGCGTATTAACTCAAGAATATAGTAGAATCAACGCTTATAGAATGGCTGCATATCATAGAATTGATCTTGCTGCTACCTATACTCCCAAAAGAAAAGAAAATAGCAAATTCAATAGCAATTGGGTATTTAGTATCTACAACATATATAGTAGACAGAATCCCTATTTTATTTATTATGACCAAGAGGGGAGTGCAGCAACAGGAGATTTAAAGGTATCGGCCAAACAGGTTTCGCTTTTTCCCATTATTCCATCCGTTACTTGGAATTTGAAGTTCTAATTTTTAGGCGTGTATTCAATGACAACTTTGGCATTCTTTTCTTCTGTAGAAGTTAAGAAAACCTCATAGCGTTTTTTGCCTGCCGTAATGACCATTAATGCGGTGTTGGGCGGAATCTCACCTAGGTTTTCAGCCACCATAATTAGTTCGTGTCTATGGTCTTCTTTGGAACATTTTATCTTCAAACTAATTGGCGTATAACTTAATCCCCCATTTTTAATCACCTGTTTGTTGTTGTGAAATAAGGAGATGCTATCATGATCAATTGTACCATTGTCATATAGGTCAATTTGAATCAATTCTTCATCTGTTTGAATGGTTTTGACCAAATTATTTTCCCTTTCTATAAGCACTTTTGGAACAGGAACCTTACTTATAATGGGCTCTTTAGCTTTTGATGGAATAGTGTCTTTTGGTATAATAGCTGCAGGAGCTGATACAGGCTTTTTTTCCAATGCAGCTGGAGGAGTTGCATTTTTGCTAACCAAATTATTTTCAGCACCTGGTTTTGTTTTAACAACAGGAGCGGCTTTTTTTGTGGCTGGTTGATTAGGAGTTGCCGGTTTGTTGTTAGGTGTTTTGCTAGTGGTAGAAGAGGAAGCAGGTTTAGGTGCCGGAGCTGTTTGTGTGGTACCCGTTTTTGGTACTGGCTTTGTGGCTGGTTTTGTTGCAGGTTTGACAGCAGTAGTAGACTTAGATAAAGGTTGAGCCGGTTTTGGTGATTCTACTGGTACCACTTTTTTCTTAGCAGTATCAACCGCTTTCTTTTGTTTCAAGAAATCTTCTGCTTGAAAATCAGAAACCGGCACTTTTTCTAAATAAACTTTACCCGCGCCACAATCTCCCTTGTCCCTAATATTCACTGAAATAAATTCACCTTGAAGTACTTCTAATTTTCCAATTTTAGAATAGTCTAGATAGCAGGTCATCAAACAGGGTTGGCTCTTGTCTCCAATTTTTAGTTCCATTAGCCCGGTTTCTTTTAGGGTAATAGATTTGGCCTGAGGCGAATAGATACCCTGAGCACTGGCCTTGCCATAAAAAACCGTTGTTTGATAAGAATAGGTTACCCCGTCTACAGAATTGTCCTGATTCAGCCTGATCTGTACCTCATATTTGTACATTTCTTCCTTTACACCACCTCGGTATAAACCATTTGAGGCACTAAAATACCCCCTCCAGATCCCTGTCAATTTTTGGGACTGGGCGCTAAAAGAAAGCAATAAAATGAAAACAAGGGTAAAATTCAATCTCATTGGGACAAAACTACGCCCGCAAGTTATGGCAACTTACTAAAGAAGCGTTAAAGCTTTGAAGTAGATATTGGGATTGAGCTGTTATAGTCTGACCGCAATTTTGTAACTTTGCCTCCCTATTAATTAAGCTCTATTTTAAATACATGATACAGATTTCTTTTCCAGATGGCGCCGTAAGGGAATACCAGTCAGGTATTTCTGCTATGGATGTTGCCAAATCAATCAGTGAAGGCTTGGCCAGAAAGGTGTTGGCCGCAAAAGTGAATGGACAGGTTTGGGATGCTTCTCGTGAAATTACCACGGATGCAAGCTTACAATTACTTACTTGGGATGACGCTGATGGTAAAAATACTTTTTGGCACTCATCTGCACACTTGATGGCAGAAGCTGTTGAATCCTTGTTCCCAGGAGTGAAATTTTGGGTAGGACCTGCATTAGACCGTGGCTTTTATTACGATATGGACTTGGGAGACCGTCAAATGACGGAAGAAGACCTTCGCCAGATTGAGAACAAGATGAACGAATTAGCCAAGCAAAACAATCCATATATCCGCAAAGCCATAGCCAAGCAAGACGCTATTCAGTATTTTGCTGATAAGGGTGATGAGTATAAATTGGATTTGTTGCAAGGGTTACAAGACGGAGAAATTAGTTTTTATACCCAGGGTCAGTTTACTGACCTCTGTAGAGGACCACATATTCCTGGCACTGGATCTATCAAAGCCATTAAACTAACCAGCATTTCTGGGGCGTATTGGAAAGGCGATGAGAAAAACAAAATGTTGACTAGGGTATATGGCGTTACTTTTCCCAATAAAGCAGAATTGGATACCTATTTACTGATGATGGAAGAAGCCAAAAAGCGCGACCATCGTAAATTGGGTAAGGAATTGGGTATCTATACCATGAATGACGATATTGGTCAGGGCTTGATCCTTTGGATGCCTAACGGGACTGTGATCATTGAAGAGTTGGAGAAATTGGCCAAAGAAACAGAATCGGATGGAGGGTACAAGCGCGTGGTAACCCCGCATATTGCCAAAGAGAATTTATATATCACCAGTGGACACTTGCCTTATTATGCAGATAGTATGTTCCCGCCCATGGATATGGATGGAGAAAAATATTATCTCAAAGCCATGAACTGCCCACACCACCATAAAATTTTTGATGCAGAGCCCAAAAGCTATCGCGATATGCCTTATCGTATAGCCGAATATGGTACCTGCTATCGCTACGAGCAAAGTGGTGAATTATTTGGTCTCATGCGTGTACGTTGTTTACACATGAATGACGCGCATATATACTGTTCTAAGGAGCAGTTTATGCAAGAGTTCAAAGCGGTGAACGATATGTACCTCAAGTATTTCAAGATTTTTGGAATTGAGAAATACGTGATGCGTCTTAGTTTACATGATCCTGAAAAATTAGGTCAGAAATATGTGAACGAACCCGAACTATGGTTGCAAACTGAAGAGTTGGTGCGCAATGTTTTAATAGAAACTGGTGTTCCATTTGTTGAGGTAAAAGGAGAGGGTGCATTTTATGGACCTAAAATTGACGTGCAAATTTGGAGTGCCATTGGTAGAGAATTTACTTTGGCAACCAATCAAGTAGATTTTGCACAGCCAAGAAGTTTTAATCTCTCTTTCACCAATAAGGAAAACGAAGCTGAAATTCCATTGATCATTCACCGTGCTCCTTTGGGCACCCATGAAAGGTTTATTGGATTCTTATTGGAACACTATGCAGGTAAGTTCCCTGTATGGTTGGCTCCATTACAAGTGAAAATCTTGCCAATTAGTGACAAGTTCATGGATTATGCAAAATCTGTAGAAACTAGGCTTAGAAAAGCAGGTGTTCGGGTAGAATTGGATGATAGAAACGAGAAAATTGGAAAAAAAATCCGCGATACAGAATTGATGCGCGTACCTTACATGCTGGTAATAGGAGAGAAGGAAGTGGCAGAAAACCAGTTGTCCGTAAGACGTCAGGGCAAGGGTGATACGGGTGTACAATCCGTTGATGCCTTTGTAGAAATGATCAAGGATGAAATAGAAAACCGTAAATCTGCAGAATAGTCTGCTTTATTTATATCTTTAACACCAAATCAATTATTCACAAAACAAGTTTTAATGGCATTACCACCAAGAGGCGGAGGAAGATTCAACCCCAGGTTTAACAGGCAGCCGGAGCCTGAACATCGTATCAATGAAAGGATTCGCGTATTGCAAGTCCGTTTAGTAGGGGACAATGTAACAGTTGGCGTTTATCCTACTTCAGAGGCACTTAAAATTGCCCAAGAACAAGAACTGGACCTGGTTGAAATATCCCCAACGGCAGATCCGCCAGTTTGTAAGGTGATAGATTATAAGAAATTCCTCTACGAGAAAAAGAAGAAGGAAAAGGAAATGAAGGCCAATTCCAAGCAAAGTGAAGTAAAAGAAATTCGCTTTACGCCAGGAACAGATGACCATGATTTCAATTTTAAAGCCAAACACGCTGAAAACTTTTTAAAAGACGGTAATAAGGTAAAAGCCTATGTACAGTTCAAAGGACGTGCCATCATGTTCCAAGATAGGGGGCAGTTATTGCTCTTGAAATTTGCAGAAAGATTGGCAGAAGCAGGAAGCTTAGAAAGCATGCCCAAATTAGAAGGTAAAAGAATGTTTGCCATTTTTACCCCTAAAACAGGTAAAAAGAAGGCATAATCTAGATAAATACTTTGATCAAGAAAGCGTCCCAAAAAGGCGCTTTCTTTCTTTTATGTACTGTAAATCAACTAGTTATAAGTAAATTGCATACTTCCTTTTTCACTCTTCCCTCTTCACTCTTCACTTTTTTTCACTCTGCACTTTTCACTCTTCACTTTTTTGCTTACTTTTGCCGTCCGAAAAAATCGGACATTTCCCGTATGGCCCAAACAAGTTTCTAACCGGTGTTAGAACGCCAGCAGGGTGTAATCTCAAAAAGATTATTTAACATGCCAAAGGTAAAAACCAACAGCAGCGCAAAAAAACGCTTTAAGGTGACAGGTACCGGAGAAATCACTTTCCAAAAAGCTTTCAAACGTCACATCTTGACTAAGAAATCTAAAAAACGTAAAAGAGCATTGAACAAGAAAGGTTTGGTAAGTGCTCCAAACAAAGACTTTGTTCTTCGTTTATTGCGTTTGAAAGGATAATCTTTCAAAGAACTCCAGTAACCATCATTTTACATCAACAGCTTGTTACTTTTAAAAGCAGGCTTCAAAACAAAATACTATGCCACGTTCAAAAAATGCAGTAGCATCTAGGGCTAGAAGGAAAAAAATCCTTGACCAAGCAAAAGGTTTCTATGGTAAACGTAAAAACGTTTATACCGTAGCCAAAAATATTGTTGAAAAAGGTTTGACTTATAGTTATGTAGGTCGTAAACTTAAAAAGCGTGAATACCGTCAATTGTGGATTGCACGTATTAATGCAGCTGTAAGAGAAGAAGGAATGACTTACAGTCAGTTTATCAACAAATTGAGTGTAAAAGGAATTGACTTGAACCGCAAAGTTCTGGCTGATTTGGCCATGAATGAACCAGAAAGCTTTAAAGCCCTGATTGCACAAGTAAAGTAATTTAACTTGAAAATAAGTAAGCGCCGGAAGGAACCTATCCTTCCGGCTTTTTTTTGTACAAGCAACCGTTAAAACTGTTAGTTTTGCAAAGCAAAAATTGTTCTGCCAACAGTATAACTCTAACCTAGCTAATGAACAACACTTACACCTCGCTTGTCAAACAAACCTTTCATTTTCCCCAGGAAGGATTTGATCAAAATGATGATGGTTACCTAGAATTTAATGGATTAGACCTGATCTCTTTGATCAACAAGCATGGTACGCCTTTAAAGCTTACCTATCTTCCCAAAATTGGGATGCAGATTAACAAGGCCAAAGCGTTGTTTGCCAATGCTTTTAAGAAACATAAATACGAGGGGCAGTATTTTTATTGTTACTGCACTAAGAGTTCACATTTTTCTTTTATTGTAGAAGAGGCATTAAAGCATGGGATTCATTTAGAAACCTCACATGCTTATGATCTTGACATTATCAATAGGCTCTATGAGAGAAGGAAAATCAACAAAGATGTCTACATAGTTTGCAATGGGTATAAGCAAAAGACCTATACTTCAAGGATTGCAAAGATGATCAATAGCGGTTTTAAGAATGTGATTCCTATTCTTGATAATAAAGAGGAATTACAAGCCTACCGTAAATCTGTAAAACAACCATTCCGTTTAGGCATTAGGGTAGCGGCAGAAGAGGAACCCAATTTTCCTTTCTATACTTCTAGGTTGGGTATTCGTGCAAAAGATATTTTGGAATTTTATGTAGATGAGATTGAAGGTTTTGAAGACAAGTTCCAATTGAAAATGCTTCATATCTTTTTGAATAAAGGTGTCAAAGACGATATCTATTATTGGAGTGAGTTGAATAAAATCATCAACCTTTATTGTCAATTAAAGAAAATCTGTCCTGAATTAGACAGTATTAATATTGGTGGAGGTTTTCCAATCAAGCATTCTTTGGGATTTGAATATGATTACCAATTCATGATTAATGAGATTGTAGGTAATATCAAGAAAGCTTGTAATAAGGCAAAAGTTCCCATGCCAAATATCTACACAGAATTTGGAAGTTTTACAGTTGGAGAAAGCATGGCGCATATCTATAGTGTGCTGGGGCAAAAGATTCAGAATGACCGTGAGTGCTGGTACATGATTGATTCTTCTTTTATTACTACTTTACCTGATACTTGGGGAATTGGGGAGAAATTCTTGATGCTGCCCATTAATAAATGGGATAATGAATACCATCGGGTGGTGTTAGGTGGCATTACATGTGATAGCCATGACTACTACGATTCAGAAGAACATATTAATGAAGTGTTTTTGCCAAAACTAGCTGCGGATGGTAAAAAAGAGGTAGAGTCTAATAAGGAACCGTTGTATGTAGGTTTCTTCCATACGGGTGCTTATCAGGATCAAATAAGTGGATACGGAGGAATTAAGCACTGTATGGTGCCTTCTCCTAAGCACGTAATTGTTGAATATGACAAAAACGGAAAATTAATAGATTGGGTATATGCCAAGGAGCAAACTTCTGCCAGTATGCTCAAGATCTTGGGTTACTTAAGATAAGGTTTCAAATCATTCAGAAATCCGCTCAAAGTATGGGCGGATTTTTTTTGTGCTAGTATCTGTATTTTTAATGCTCAAAACAAGAAAATGAAAAAACAGATCTTTTTGATAGTAATGTCCTTTTTAGTGCTCCCTCAATTAAAAGCACAGTCACCAATTGATTCAGTCAAAAATGCTGTGAATGACTTATTTGTAGCAATGAAAACAGCAGATCAAGCTTTATTGGCCAGTTGTTTTGCAGATAGTGCTGTTTTGCAAACTATCACAAAGAATAAAGCGGGTCAATTAATAGTAGTCAATGAAAAGGTTGCTGATTTTGCTGCATCAATTGGCCGATTTGCAAAAGGTGATTTAGATGAACAAATCAGCTTTGATGTAGTAAAAGTTGATGGAGATTTGGCTATTGCATGGACGCCGTATAAATTTTACCTAAAAACAGTATTTAGTCATTGTGGTGTAAATTCCTTTCAATTGGTTAAACAAAAGAATGGATGGAAAATTCAATATTTAATTGATACTAGACGAAAATCAAATTGTGAATAGACTAGTTTTCTTGTAAATCTTTAATGCATTTTTTTAGCTCTAATACATATTTGCCATAGATTTTGTGCAAATACCATTTGGTAAAATAATACATCCCAACACTAAAAGAAATGAGGTAAATGATTGAAATTCCCAATACCAGTTTCTTTCCTAAATGTCCACTCCCAATGATATGATCAAGAACAGGAACCGGTGCCTTTTCATGGTAACCAAGCCATCCTGCAAAAAACAAACATATAGGTACCATGGCCATGGTAAACTGAAAATAGCGTTTCATGTATTCCTCAATCAGGGCAACATAATTGTTCAAATTGCTTATTACTGGTTGATGAACTTTATTTAGTTCTGTTGTTTTTTTCAATAAGTAAATCAATAAAAAGAGGAAGACAAAAATAAAAGCAGCAGACACGCCAAAATAGGTTCTAATAGAATGGTACTTGGTGCTAAATGCAAGAATTGCAAAAAGCATCATTCCAAGGAATCCAAACAGGATTTCATATTGGATGCTTTTTGTTAATTTTTCAATGATTGAAAAGGTTTTCTTACTCAGCATCTGTGCAATATCTTCCCCAGACCTACCTTGGTGGTCTGTAGAAAGCTTCTCGTTGAGTTGTTGTTTAAATTGATCTAAATCCATAATAAATATATTTAGGATTGCTCCAATTGTTTTTTTGCTTCTTCCTTTAATTTGGTTTTAATTCTGTTCATTTTCACTGCCACATTGTTTGCCGTAATTCCCATCATTTCACCAATGTCTTGATAAGGATAGTCCTCTAAATACAACATCACAATGGCTTTGTCAATTTTGCTAAGCTCTCCTATAGCGGCATACATAGCTTTCAATTGCATTTCAATTGGATCAAACCCGTCTTCAGAAATGGTGTCTGGAAGTAAGTCTGATGTATATATTTGGGGGCTTCTTTTTTCTTTTCTATAAAAAGTAATTGCTGTATTTAGGGCAACACGATAAAGCCAGGTAGAAAATTTGGCGTCTCCTCTAAAACTGGGAAATGCTTTCCAAGCTTGTAAGGTGATTTCTTGAAACAAATCTTCCCTCTCACTATGTCTGTCCATATACAGATTACACACTTTGTGAACAATGTTCTGGTGTGTTTTCAATAGGGATACAAATGTTTCTTGTGAGCTCATTAAAACTAATTAGTATTGAATGGGTTCTAGTTTGTATCCTTTTTTACGCAACAGCGCTAAAACACCAGTTTTTCCACCAAGATGACCAGCACCAACTGCAAAAAAGCTAGGACTTTCTTTCATGGCCTTTTTCATTTTTGGAATCCAGTTTTTATTTCTTTTGATTAACATGGTTGATTCAAAATTATCATTTACGCCAGTTTCTTTCATGAATTGGTATAATGCGTCTACATCTTTCTTCAAATATAGTTTCGTTAACGCTTGCATTACTTGCTTGCTGCTATCAAAATTGTTTACCATTTTGCGCATAGCTGCTAATTGAGAATCAATAGGTTCATTATTCAGAAGGTTCATTTGTTGTTCTATAGTCTCTAAGCCAAGAACCTCAATTTGCTTTTTTTGGGCCAAATGCATTAATTCAGTTTCTGGTTGCACAGTTGCTGTGCAGGGAACTGTTTTTAAAATCAGAAAGCTCATTCCCAAAAAAGGTTTATACTGTTTAAGTAACATAAGAGACATGCCTGTTACTGTTTGATACTTTTTGTCTAATGCCGCAAACTCTTTTGGGTCCATATAATTATCAATGGTTTTTCCATCTTTTAATTTGGCAAATTTCATCATATTTTCAGGCATATTTGGGTCATCCATATCAAGCTCGCCATAGTATTTCTTACTAGATGTTAATGCGTCTTCCATGGGTTGGGTTATTTGAAATTGATCCTTACACATCATATGAAAAGTTCCAAAAACATATGAAGGTTCTTTTAAGCCCTTGCCACTTATTTTCCAAAGAAGAGATTGCTCTACATTTTGAGAGAAACTAATATTAGCTAGCAATAAAGAAAGTATCAAAAGCTTCTTTTGCAACATCATAACAAATTTTATAAGCCATAGGTAGTTTATTTTGTTTGATTATTACAGATTCAAATAAAAAAAATACCCCCCTGTAAAAACAGGAGGGTAACCAAAACCAACTGCTGTGAAATATCACAGATTACCAACTTATAAAACGGTGATTTCTTTTGGACTAATCACGGCTTTTTCAATTCTTGGAAGAAATAGTTTTAAAATGCCATTCTCGTATTTTGCTTGAATGCCGTCTACTTGAATTTGATCGTCTAAACTAAAACTGCGTTTAAATCCTTTGTATTGAAATTCTCTACGGATAGTTTTGTAATTACTATCTGTAGTATTTTCTTTTTGCTCGTAAGAAATAGTTAACAAGTCTTTTTCCAGTTTAATTTTAAAATCTTCCTTATTTCTTCCGGGAGCATTTACTTCTAGGTGAAAACCTTCATTGGTTTCATGAATATTCACCGGAGGTAAAGAATGATTAACTGGAAAATCTTTACCCCATGTACTTGGGAAAGCATTTAATAATTCATGTAACATGTTGTTTACTTGTGCAGGGTGTTGTTTTACGAATGTCATAGTATTGATTTTTTAGGTTTTTAGATTTATTATCTCTGTTCAAACTATATACCAAGGCATTTTTAATGAATAGATGCTGAAAAAATGACTAAATCTTAGAAATGGATAAGCCATAATGGCATTATAAATGAATTGATAGTGACAAAATGGCAAAATAATTTTAAGATTTGATGTTTCCACTTTTACTTAATTTTGTCCTCCACAATTAAAAAGATAGATTATGTATCCAGCTGAGATAGTGTTACCCATGAAAGCAGAGTTGACTGATAGTGGATTTGATGAGTTATTAACCGCTGCAGAAGTTGATAGTGTATTGGGGCAAGAAGGAACTACATTAGTAGTAATTAATAGCGTATGTGGTTGTGCTGCAGGTACTTGCAGGCCAGGTGTGGTGATGGCTGTAGAAAATTCTACGGTTCGTCCAGACCGATTAACTACCAGTTTTGCCGGTTTTGATGTTGAAGCAATTAATCAAGTTCGCAAGCATTTGCTACCTTATCCTCCATCTTCTCCCGCAATTGCCCTCTTTAAAGATGGTCAATTGGTGAGCATGGTAGAACGTCACCAAATTGAGGGAAGGCCTGCTCAAGTTATTGCCCAACACCTGATTTCTGTATTTAACGAGCACTGTAATTAAGATTTTTTTGTAAATTTGTTTTTAGATGGGTTAGTAAGTATGGGCCTCACGAAAGTGGGGCCTTATTTTTTTACAACAGTTGGGCTCATTTTTTTATCAGTTTTTCTGACTAACATTGTGTTTTACAGGCTATTCTTTATCACAAATCAAGTAGTTGTTCATGTATCCAAATCTTTACTACGCATTCAAGGATCTTTTTGGAATTGAATTGTCCGGTTTAAAATTGATCAATTCATTCGGTTTTTTTGTAGCACTCTGTTTTATTATCAGTGCTTGGGCGCTGACCTTAGAATTAAGAAGAAAACAACAACAGGGATTATTCAGCTATACAGAGGAGAAAATTGTCATTGGAGCACCTGCTTCTATGTTGGATTTAATCTTAAATTTTTTACTCGGGTTTATTTTTGGGTATAAAATTATAGGTGCATTTACCATTCCAGATGCCTTAAATGACCCCCAATCTTTTATACTTTCCTCACGTGGAAATCTTTGGTTAGGAATCTTAGTGGGATTGTTTTTTGCGGGTTTAAAATGGTATGAAAAGCACAAACAACAATTGGACAAACCAGAAGAAAGAATGGTTAGGATTTGGCCACATGACAGGGTAGGAGACCTATTGATTTATGCAGCTGGTTTTGGATTCTTAGGAGCCAAGATTTTTCATAACCTAGAAAATTGGAATGATTTTGTAAAAGATCCAATTGGTGCTCTATTGTCATTTAGCGGACTTACTTTTTATGGTGGATTAATTTGTGCAGGTGCAGCTATCATGCTCTATGCACGAAGAATTAAATTACCTATTGTTCACTTGGTTGATGCTTTTGCACCCATCTTGATGTTGGGTTATGCTATTGGTAGAATTGGCTGTCAGATTAGTGGTGATGGTGATTGGGGAATTGCCAATTTAAAACCCAAGCCATTTAGCTGGATGCCAGACTGGCTTTGGGCCTACCAATATCCGCACAATGTTGTGGGAGAAGGAATGCCCATCCCAGGTTGCACAGGACCTTATTGCAACCAATTGGTACCAGCCGTATATCCAACTGCCTTATATGAAGTAATTCTTTGCTCTTTGATTTTTATCTTATTGTGGTCCATTCGCAAAAAGATAAAAATTCCAGGTCAATTGTTTGGCATTTATTTAATGTTCAATGGCGCAGAACGTTTTCTCATTGAAAGCATTAGGGTCAATACCAAATACGAATCCCTGCCTTTTCAACCTACCCAAGCACAAATCATATCTGTGATCTTAATCATATTGGGTTTGTTTTTAACTTTTAATGCCAAAAAATTAGCTAAGTAACCATTCTTTGGATTTTTATAAATACCCTGATTCCTAATTATCTTTGCAAAAAATAACACCATGCCTTCATTTGACATTTCCAGCAAAGTAGACTTACAAACACTGGACAACGCCATTAATACCGTTAAAAAGGAAATTAGCACGCGTTTTGATTTTAAAAATTCACCGGTGGAAATTGAATTGAATAAAAAAGATTTCATTTTAAAATTGGAAGTAGAATCAGATATGAAAATGAAACAGGTGATTGATGTAGTTATTAGTAGATCCATGAAACAGGGTATTGAAGCATCCGCTTTTGATTTTGAAAAAGATGCTTATCCAAGCGGAAAAACCATCAAAAAAGACGTGCCTGTTAGAAATGGACTCAAACAAGATGATGCCAAAAAGATTGTGAAATTGATCAAGGATAGTGGTTTAAAAGTTCAAGCTGCTATTATGGATGATATTATCAGGGTAACAGCTAAAAAGATTGACGATTTGCAAGATGTCATTGCCCTTTGTAGGACTTCTAACCTAGGAATTCCCCTACAATTCATCAATATGAAGAGCTAATAGGGCTATTTTGGTCAATTTTAGACCAATTTGCCCCATTTTCATTTGGAATTCCATCTAGAACTGGTTAACTTTGCATTCCTAAAAAATAACAGTACGGCAAAATCCGTACTACCTAAATCAAATAAAATGAAACAAGGTATCCATCCAGAAAATTACCGTTTTGTAGTGTTCAAAGACATGAGTAACGGTGAAGCATTTTTGAGCAAGTCTACTGCCAATTCTAAAGAAACCATTTTGTGGGAAGACGGAAATGAATATCCAGTTATTAAATTGGAGATTTCAAATACCTCACATCCTTTCTATACTGGTAAATCTATGTTGGTTGACACAGCAGGACGTATTGACAAGTTCAAAAAGCGTTACGCCAAGAAAGACTAATCTTCTTGAAAATATCAAAAATCCCGTCCCGAGTAATTGGGACGGGATTTTTATTGGGTTCTCACCAGTAACTTTACATTCTAAATTTTGAACATGAAATTGCATATTCTGGCTATTGGCGTGCATCCGGATGATGTGGAACTAGGTTGTGCCGGAACCTTGCTAGCGGCCATTGAAGAGGGTAAAAAAGTAGGGATTTTAGACTTAACAAGGGGTGAATTAGGAACAAGGGGTACCGCTGAGACAAGAAAAGTAGAAGCCAGAAATGCCGCTGATATCCTGGGTATTCAGGTAAGGGAAAATCTTGGCATGGCCGATGGTTTTTTTCAAAATGACGAAGCCCATCAAAGATTACTGATCTCTGCCATCCGTAAATATCAACCCGATATTATTTTAGCAAATGCCCCGGAAGACAGGCATCCAGACCATGGAAGAAGCGCTAAGTTAATTTCAGACGCTGCTTTTCTTTCAGGCTTACGCAAGATTGAAACCCAAATAGATGGGGTTAATCAAGTTGCGTGGCGGCCGGCTTATGTATTTCATTATATTCAGGACAGATTTATTCAACCAAGTTTTGTGATTGATATTTCTAAATACATGGATAAAAAGATTGAGTCTGTATTGGCTTATACAACCCAGTTTTACAACCCAGATTTGAATGAACCACAAACCTATATTTCATCTCCTCAATTCATTGAATCTGTGAAAGCCAGGGCCATGATGTTGGGTAAAAGAATTGGTGTGGAATACGCAGAGGGTTATATTTCAGAAAAGATGATTGGTATAAAAAGCCTTGACAATATCATTCAACTAGCTACCTAATACTATTAATTATGTCAAAAGTTGCCATTGGATTGGTTCAGATGACCTGCGCTGCTTCTAAAGAGGCCAATATGGCCAAGACCGTTCTTAAAATTCGGGAAGCAGCTGCAAAGGGAGCACAAATTATTTGTCTCCAAGAATTATTTACTTCTCTGTATTTCTGTGATGTAGAAGCCTATGAAAATTTTCTATTGGCTGAAGCTATTCCAGGACCTTCAACAGAAACTTTAAGTCAGTTAGCTGCTGAATTAAAAGTTGTGATTATAGCTTCTTTGTTTGAAAAAAGAACAGAAGGATTGTATCATAATACTACAGCGGTTTTAGATGCAGATGGAACCTATTTAGGTAAATATCGCAAAATGCATATTCCTGATGATCCAGCTTATTATGAGAAATTTTATTTTACGCCGGGCGATTTGGGCTATAAAGTTTTTCAAACCAAATATGCCAAATTAGGTGTTTTAATATGTTGGGATCAATGGTATCCAGAAGCATCAAGAATAACAGCTTTAATGGGTGCTGAAGTGTTGTTTTATCCAACTGCAATAGGATGGGCAACATCACAAGATGAAGCAACCAATACAGAACAATACAATGCTTGGCAAACCATTCAGAGAAGTCATGCGGTTGCCAATGGTGTACACGTGGTAAGTGTGAATAGGGTAGGATTGGAACAAGATGGCGCCATGCAGTTCTGGGGTGGTTCATTTGTGAGCAATCCGTTTGGATCCTTAATATATAAAGCCTCTCATGATCAGGAAGAAGTTGCAGTAGTGACTATTGATACCAAAGAAACTGATAGGTATAGAACCCATTGGCCTTTTTTGCGTGATAGAAGAATTGATTCCTATCAACCCATTACCAAACGTTTTATTGACGAAGACTAAAAGATACACATGTCATTAAAAGATACTAGCGGCATACTTCCTGCGTCTTTGGGATATGCATTCCCTGCTGAGTTTGCGCCCCATTTGGCAACTTGGTTAAGCTGGCCACACAAAGAAGCCAGTTGGCCAGGTAAAATTGATAGCATTTATCCCAACTACGCACAGTTTATCAAATACCTCAGCCTTGGTGAAGAGGTAAGGATTAATGTAGTAGATGAAGCCATGAAATCCTTTGCCATTGGACATTTGAATATAGCAGGCGTTGATTTAGACAAAGTGACTTTTTTTATGCATCCTACCAATGATGCTTGGTGTAGAGACCATGGGCCAGCTTTTCTCATTAATGAATCTGCACCGGATAGAAAAGTGATTGTAGATTGGAATTACAATGCCTGGGGTAATAAATATCCGCCTTATGATTTGGATGATGTGATACCTACTTTAATTGGAAAACATTTTAATCTACCCGTTTTTCATCCCGGAATTGTAATGGAAGGTGGTTCAGTAGAGTTTAATGGTAAAGGAAGTTTAATGACGTCCAAAGCTTGTTTACTGAATGAAAATAGAAACCCACATTTAAACCAATCACAGATTGAAGACTTCCTCTGTAATTTTTACGGGGTTAATCAAATTCTTTGGGTAGATGATGGAATTGTTGGGGACGATACAGATGGTCATATAGACGATACTGTTCGTTTTGTAAATGAAGACACAGTGATAACTGTTATAGAATCAAATCAGCAGGATGAAAACTATGAGCTGTTGCAAACCAATTTGAAGCAATTAAAAAACATGCGTTTAATCAATGGTAAGCAATTGAATATTGTAGAACTGCCCATGCCGGATGCTGTGATTTATGAAGACCAACGTCTTCCTGCTTCTTACGCTAATTTTTATATCAGTAACAAACACGTGATTGTTCCTACTTTCCGTTCAGTTAAAGATGACAAGGCTTTGCAAATCATTGCCGATTGTTTTCCTAATAGAGAAACCGTAGGAATAGATTCTACTGATATTATTTGGGGCTTAGGTAGTTTTCATTGTTTGAGCCAACAAGAACCATTATAGTTCAAAGTGAAAAGTGAAGAGTGAAGAGTGAAGAAATGAAGAAATGAAAAGTGAAAAAGCAAGCAGTTTAAAAATCTGCTTGCTTTTTTGTTGCAATGATAAAACATTCATTCCCCATTCTTTGAGGAATGCTATTATAACAGGGAGCTAATGTTTTGAAATTAAAATGGGTAGAAAAAAGTTCTTGATATTCTTGCTTATTTCCGCCAAATGGTGGACCAGCTGGGAATTGCGTATCAAATAAAAGCCCAGACAGTCTTCCATTGTTTGATAATAGTGCTGCCATTTTTTCTACATAAGCTTGTCTTAAACTAGGATCCAATGCACAGAAAAAAGTCTGTTCAATAATTAAATCATATTGACCTTGATGTTCAAAAAAATCGCCTAGTATTAAATGTACCGTTTTACCAATTTGCGTTAGGAATCTAAGTGCTAGTTTTTCTAAAGCTATTGGAGCAATATCCAGCACGGTGATATTGCTAAAACCCAATGATAGCAAGTATTCCGCCTCGTGTCCATTACCTCCACCTGGTATTAATATACGCAAGTTTTTTTGAGATAATTGATCAAAATAATCTTTTAATGGACTGGAAATAGTACCAATATTCCAACCGGTATTTCCTTGCTCATAGCGCTCATTCCAATATGCTTGATTTAATTCTTCCATTGTAGATTAATTGCCAATCGTACTATTTTGACGAGGAACTAATAATAACTCTTTTTGCCTGCCCCCAATAAATCTGAATCCTTTTTCATTAAAAAAACCATCTTCTTCTAACATGATTCTAATAGTTTTTTTCCATTCTGGAATTTCCGTTGCGGCATTTAATTCAATGCTATAGGCAGTATTATAATGCAAAGGAAAATCACCACTTCCGGGTACCCCATTTTGTTGATCCCAAAGACCAATGGTTGGACCAGCAGCATGTCCATGATATCCAATTGGATGGGTATAAATGCTAGCTTCAATTCCTTCTTTCTTTGCTTGGTCTAGTGCTGCTTTTAGTATTTGATTACCTGTTCTACCAATCACATATTGACTTGTCAAAATGTCTTGTAACCTATTTGCTTTAATAAAAGCTTTCTGTAAAGCAGCAGGAGCAGCAGTTTCTCCAGGTTGTAACACATAAGCGTGTTCTTGAACATCTGTATTTAAACGCAAATAACTAATGCCAATATCTACGTGCAATAAGTCTCCCGCTTGAATCAGTTCTGCCTTTGGTCTATTGGAAAATGCGCGTAAGTGCTCAAAGTTTTCTGGGTCATTTCTTTGTATGGCAACTGAGGTATGGAACCAAGTATCTAATCCTAGATTTCTAATTCTTTGACGGAACCACCAAACAAGATCATCGGTTGTGGTTACACCTGGTTGAATGGTTTTTTCGGAAAATCCTTCAGCTATAATTTGGTGGGTAATTTGAATCAATTGAGGATAGAGTTGCATTTCACGATCTGTTCTGGTTTCAAGCCAAGCTATCCCCAATTTTTCTGCGCTTACTACCTTGGATTTAAAACTAGCAGGTAGTTTGTCTACAAAGATTTTTTGCTCTGTAAAAGTTAAACCATCAGCATGGGCAAAATCATTGGAATAATTCAAACCTATCTTCTTTGGATTTCTTTTGACAATTAAGTCAATCAGGGCGTCCCACTGGTCAGGAAACTGTTTCATGTCCCAGGAAGCCTTGATTTGTTCTCCAACATTATACCTGGCAATGGCCAATTGTTCATTCACTTTTTTAGTACTATCATGATAAAAAACAATCATAGTGCGTCTTCTGGCGGATAACCATTCTGCTGGCAACATGGTTTTTAAAATGGGATCTTCATTGTATTCTCTGCTTATCAGTACCCACATATCAATGCCTTCTCTTTCCATTAATTTGGGCAACAAAACACTAAACCGCTCTGCATTAATTTCATCAATTAAACTTGCTTGTGAACGTAGATTTAGAATTTCTTGGGATTGTGCTTGACTAACTGCAAACAGTAAAATGGCAAGAATGATTTTTTTCATGATAATATGCACTTGTTAATTAATGATATTTAAGGAGTAATCCTATGCAGAAATAGAACCGCTAATAACGGCTTGTCTTGGAATAATAAAGGCAATTAGATCTTCTAATAAAATGCCAGCACGGTTGGCTGCATCCTGAATCTCTTCTCTTGATACATTGGCGGCAAAGGACTTTTCTTTGAGCCTTTTTTTTACCCCTTTTACATCCATCCCTTCATATCCACCAGGTCTTAGTATAGAATAGGCATGGATTAATCCAGATAATTCATCAAAAGCAAAAAGCATTTTATCCATATTGTTTTCTGGCTCAACGCCAAAATGGGCAGGTCCATGAGAAGCTATGGCGTGCATGACTTCTGGGTCAATATCTAAGGATTCTAAATGTTCAATGATTTTTTTACAATGTTGATCTGGCCATTGATCCCAATCAGCATCGTGCAACAAACCAGCTTGTTCCCATTTCCAAATACCCTGTTCGTCCAACCCTTCTTTTTCCCTTGCCCAGCACTGCATCAAGTGTGCAACTTGTAACATGTGTACCTGTAATTTGGGATTTAATACCCATTCCTGGAACAATAACATAGCGGCCTCTCTACTCATGAGATTACCCGAATTTGCTGGGTTGCCAAAACTGTTTCTATTCAATAATAATGACATCTGTTTCCTTTTATCAATTTATCCGTTCAGGGACTATGATTTTCATTACTTTAGTCCTGTTCATCCACCATAAATGTAATTGAAGTATGCTTAAAAATCGCTTATTGTTTACCGGAATTTTAATGGCCGGACTCTTGCAAGTAACTGCACAAACTGCCAGTACTGCTGCAAGTACTGAAACTAAGTCAAAATATGACCAACACGCTTTGTTTGGTCCATTGTTTTATCCTTCAGCTGGAAATGAATACAGAACTGCTACAGGAGAACCTGGACACGCGTATTGGCAAAACAAGGCTGATTACAAAATTGCAGCTACTCTAGATGATGCTACCAATAAAGTAACTGGCTCTGTAACCATTAGCTACAAAAATAATAGCCCTATTGAATTACCTTATATCTGGTTGCAGATGGACCAGAACTTGTATAATTTGGAATCTAGGGGTCAGGCCAAAATGCCAGCAACTGGCAGAAGCCGATATGGTGATGCAAAAAGCACTTTTAGCGGCGGATATCAAGTAACCAATGTTGAATTGATTGTAGCGGGTAAAACTGAAAAAGTACCCTATCTAATTAATGACACTAGAATGCAATTGAGGCTGAATAAGGCCTTGGCTGCCAAATCTGGTGCTGTTTCTATCAAGATTGATTATAACTATGTGATTCCTGAATATGGGTCTGATAGAACAGGGATCTTAAAAACCAAGAATGGTAATATCTATGCGGTAGCACAGTGGTATCCTAGGCTTTGTGTATTTGATGATGTACAAGGTTGGAATACCTTACCTTATTTAGGAGCAAGTGAATTTTATTTGGAATATGGTGATTTTGAAGTGAGTTTAACAGTTCCAGCATCACATATTGTTGTAGCGTCTGGAGAATTGTTGAATCCACAAGAAGTATTAACTGCCACCCAATTAAAAAGGTTTAACCAAGCAAAAACCAGTGATACTACAGTGATGATTCGCAGTGCTGCGGAGGTATTGGATCCAGCTTCAAGACCTGCAAAAGCAACTTGCACTTGGAAGTATGCACTAAGCAATGCTAGAGATTTTGCTTGGGCTAGCTCTAAAAGTTTTATTTGGGATGCGGCAAAGATTAACCTGCCTAGCGGGAAAAAATGCATGGCTACCAGTGTTTATCCAGAAGAATCTGATGGAAAAAAAGCATGGGGTAGGGCAACAGAATATACCAAAGGAAGCATTGAAAACTATAGTAAAAGATGGTTTGAATTTCCTTATCCAGTGGCATCTAACGTAGCAAGTAATATTGGTGGCATGGAATATCCTGGTATTGTTTTTTGTGGATCTACTGCTAAAACAGGTGGATTATTTGGTGTTACCGATCACGAATTTGGACATACATGGTTCCCTATGATTGTAGGTAGCAATGAACGCAAATACGGATGGATGGATGAAGGTTTTAACACGTTTATCAATACTTTGGCTGGGGTGGATTTTAACAAAGGAGAATATAAAGAAGCTAAAACCGATTGGCATCAGTATGCTCGTTTCTTGTTTGGACCAACTTCTGAGCCTATGATGAACACACCTGATGTATTACAAGAAAGAAATATTGGCATTGAGTTGTACATGAAACCAGGTTATGCATTAACCTTGTTGCGTACACAAATTTTAGGTGAAGACAGATTTGATTATGCTTTTAAAAAATACATTCGTGATTGGAAATTCAAACATCCAACACCTTGGGATTTCTTTAGAAGTATTGAAAATGGGGCAGGAGAAGACCTTTCTTGGTTCTGGAGAGGGATGTTCTTAGAGAACTATAAATTGGATCAGGCGGTAACTAAAGTGGATTATATTAACAATGATGCCAAGAATGGGGCATTGGTTACTATTGATAATTTAGACCAATTGGCTATGCCTGTAATCATTGAATTTACTACAGCATCTGGCAAAACAGAAAGGAAAACGCTGCCTGTTGAAATTTGGCAGAATAATGCTAGTTGGAAAGTCAAATTGAATACTACAGAAGCAATTCAAAAAGTGGTGATTGATCCAGACCATTCTTTCCCTGATATGAATTCCGCTAACAATACTTGGAAAGCCAATTAATTTATTCATACATGCCGGTATCTAATGGATGCCGGCATTTTTATTTGCGTATATGAAATCAGTCTTGTTAAAAATTACGGTACTTGTAATACTTGTAGGCGTTTGGGCCTGTTCTCGCAACCCATATGCAACTACTAATAAAGCCTATAAGAAACAAAGTAAAACTTTGGCAAAGACTGTTAGTGCCCTGCCTGAAGAAAATTGGAATACAGATTCAATTAAGCAGGCTCCTTACTGGGTAGGGACTACTAATTTTAATTTACGCAAACCCAATTTTGTCATTATCCATCATACTGCTCAAAATGCTTGTGAGCAAACTTTAAAAACATTCACCATGACTAAGTCTGCCGTGAGTGCGCACTATGTAATTTGTAAGGATGGAACTATTCACCATATGCTCAATGATTACATGCGTGCCTGGCATGGTGGTATTGCCAAATGGGGCAATATGGTTGATATTAACTCGGCCTCTATTGGAATTGAATTAGACAATAATGGATTTGAACCTTTTGATAGTCTGCAAATTAATAGTCTGATTAGTTTGCTTAGTAGATTGAAAAATAATTATGGAATCCCTGCTGCCAATTTTATTGGACACGGAGATATTGCACCCACTAGAAAAAATGATCCTAATTTCAGATTTCCATGGAAAACATTGTCTGAAAAAGGTTTTGGACTTTGGTTCGATAATAAACTGGATACAGTTCCAACCGGATTCAATCCCATTATTGCACTAAGGATTATTGGATATGATGTAAAAGACAATAGGGCCGCCATTCAATCTTTTAAAAGACATTTTTTACAAGACACTACCAAAAAATTAAATGCCATGGATTCTTTGGTCTTATTTAATCTTCAGAAGAAATACCTCTAGTCAAGTTCCTTTTTTAATATCTCAATATCCTCAATCATCCTTTCCATTTCTAAGGGTAAAGTACCATTATAAATGCCTCTAATTCTTCTATGTTTGTCTAGGAGCATACAGTTTTCTGTGTGTAGAAAATCTTTTTGATTGCCATAATAACCAATTCTCTCACCTGCATAGTATTCCTTTTTAGCCATTCTATAAATACTATCTATATTACCCGTTAATAGAAACCATTTTCCTGAAACTATTCCTTTATTGTTGGCATAGTTTTTTAAAACAGGAACACTGTCTCTATCTGGCATAACAGAATGTGACAGGATTAAAACGTCTTTGTCTTGCAGGTATTTTTTTTGAATAATCGCCATATTTTCTGTCATTCTAGGGCAGATACTACCACAGCTAGTGAAGATAAAATTGGCTACATAAATTTTCCCAGTTACAGTTTGCTCAGTAATATATTGACCGTCTTGATCTTGAAATCTAAAACTGGGAATTTGATGAATACTATCATACCTGGCATCAGTTTTTGCAATCCACTCTGGCGTGAAATCTGGTTTGCTGATAAAGGGCAAGCCAAGTGGTTCAGGACTTGACTTGCATCCTATCAATAATAATAAGATAAAAAGTAGGTGATTTTTATTTGACTGAATCATAAGGGTTCTTGCAAAGTTTAATACCTATTAAACCATATTTTTTTCCATCTCTAATTTCATAGTTGGCCCTTACGGTACTATCGTCCCACCAGAGCCGTTGGCTACCTTGTTCTTGACCTTTTAGATAATGGAATTGTTTGATTAGTAATCCTTTACTATTCCATTCTTTCAATTCTCCTTCATAAGCATCCTCATGAACTTGAAACTCAAATTGAGGTTTGCCATCGGGCCACCAGGCCCTATGTTTTCCTTCTTTTTTTCCAGCTATATAAAAGCGGTCTTCTGCTAATTGCTGATTTGGATGCCATCTTCTGGTAATGCCTTCTTGCAAACCATTCCAAAATTCTTTGTAAACAGCCGTATCGCCATTGGCAAATAAACTATAGGCTTTTCCTGAAAATGGTTTTCCCTGAAAAAACAAACTGTCTTGCCGCCAAATAATGGTACTGTCTTCAAGACGCAACCAATTATTTGGAATTTGATGGGCTACAATTATTGGTGCTGAAGTCTTTTCTACTTTGCAAGCCATTGCAAATAGCATCATACAGAAGAAATACAAAAGAGCTTGTTTCATCTTATTGGGTTACAGTTCCAGCAGTTCCATAAAATCCAGATCCATTAATATATGGATCTGCATCTGTAATATGGTAATGATAAATACCATTGGGATAGTCTGTAGTAGCAGCGGTATGACCATGATACGCATCTAACATTGCATTGGTTACTAATGAACCATTTTCCATTGGACCATATACTGGAAATCCGTCTAATAAAAATCCAAGAAGGGAAGACTTAGTTGCTTTTACAGTAGTAAGGTAAATGGGTTCAACATGGTAATGGTATTGGCCACTTTGTTGTGGGTGTCCATAATACTGGTCAAAACTATTGGCTTCATTGGTCAATGGCAAATTAGGACCTGCATATTGATTATAAAATGGCACGCCATTTAGTGAAATCCCAATTGGACCTAGAGGAGTACTGGCATGGTTACTAGACACCGCAGGATTTAGTGGAATCTTAAATGTGAGGGTTTGGGCTGCAATGCTGTTAGGGTTTTTGGCAAAAGTTCTTCCGCCAAAAGTGGTTCCAGAAAAGTTTTCATACAAACTATTGCTGGTAGCATAATAAATGGATTTGTGATCAGGGGTACCAGTGGTTTTGATGGTTAGATAAGTACCATCTGAACTAATACTGCTGGCACCGTAAATCTTTTTATAGACTTCAGGTACCGTAGCCGTTCCTGTGCTTGTAGTTGTATCTGTGGCAGATTTTTTACAGGCAAAACTGATCAATAGAATTGCTAGGGGTAAGATACTTAGTTTAAACAATTTCATAGTTGTGGGTTTTGCTTATCTGACGAAAGATAAAAGCATAACCTTTGGTCTTTGGAAAAGTTTAACAATTTTCCATTTCCTTACTCAATGCTAAATAAACACCGTTTGTCCAGCCAAAGCCGTCTTGGCCGGGATATTCGCCACCACCAGCTAATTGATCAAGGTTAACTACATTGTATTTCTCCATCATTTTACCCGTAGCTAAAAAAGTTTGATAGTTCAAGCTTAACCAACGTTTGGCAATGCTATGTGCCAATTCCTGGAATCCATACTTGTCTAGTCCTTTAAAAGCCATCCATTGTAATGGGGCCCATCCATTTGGCGCATCCCATTGTTGACCTGAAAAAATGGGTGTAGTTACTAGACCACCGGGCTGTAGCAAATATTTTTCGGTAACCAAACTCACTGATTTGGCTTGTTCAATACTTGCCAAACCAAAATAGAGAGGATATAAACCTGCAGCGGTAATTTTACCAGTATTGGTTTGCTGTTTAAAATGATAATCACAAAAAAATCCAATTGTTGGGTTCCAAAAATAAGTTTGAATAGCTTTTTTTCTATCATCTGCTAATAGACTGTACTGACTAGCTTTCTCAGCATTTCCAGCTTGATGAAACCATTTTGACAATGCGTCTTCCATTTTCCAGATCAAACAATTCAAATCAACGGGAAGGATTTGGGTAGTTTCAATACTGGCAATATCAGTACCATTTGCAAACCACCTACTAGAAAAATCCCAACCACTTTCGGCACCTGCTCTGAGGTCTGCAAAAACATTTTTATGATCTCTTACACTGGCAGCTGCTATATGTTTGTCTTCTGCATGACTTTCTTGTCTGGGTATTGTTTCTTGGTCAAAATATCTATTCAGCAAATGACCATCAGGAAGGGAAACCATATGTTCAAATGCCGTTCCTTTTTCCAAATTGGATGGCGCATTTTGCCAGAATTGATACTCTTTTTCTAGTAATGGTAGGTATTGGTTAAGAATGGATGCATCCTGTTTGGACTTGGCTAATAATTCAACCATTAATACAAAGAAGGGTGGTTGGCTTCTACTTATATAATATTGTCTATTACCATTGGGTATATGTCCAATTGTCTGTATTAAATAGGCAAAATTGGCCACCATATTTTCAATCAAGTCTGTTCTGTCTTGTATGGCTAAACCCAACATGGTAAAATAGGAATCCCAATAATACACTTCTCTAAACCTACCTCCAGGTACAATATATCTATTAGGCAAAGGAATGATAGAGCCATTTTCTTGTGCCGGCTCTCTGGTAAGTATGGGCCAGAGCTGGGCTAAATTTTCTGGAAGACTTAATCTGCTATTGGATGCATAGCCGGTTCCAACCATAATTGGCATTTGGAAATAGTTTGCAACAAAGTCTTTTAAAGAAAAAGAAGGACTAGATTTTTCTTGTTCAAAAACTGCTTGAATCTGGTCTAAAGGTATAAGAGGTATGCAATCCACAAAAGTCTTACCATCTTCCAAAATTTGTGAGGATTGTACTAAGTCAAACAATTCTTCTAATTGATACACCTGCGTGAATTGTTGCATTGCTAGACTTTATTGGGTAATGATTTTTGTTGAATTCGATAAAAACCAATCAATAATAGTAACAATAAACCAATAGGTACCAATGAAAAATAAAATGCTGTTTTTCCATCATAGTGTTGGAAAATATATCCCGTAATTAATGAGCCAGTACTTCCGCCTAGGGCAGAAAAAATAACAATGAGACCAGACATATAACCATGTTTATTCTTGGGCAATGCCGATAGTATCACTGAGTTAATGGCAGGGTAGATGGGGGCTAATAAAAAGCCAATTAGTGGAAAGATAAATGTGGCAATGGGTGCATTCAACCAACCTGTAACATGTGAGGTATCTGCATTATTGGCTAGTGGAATGGCCACTAAGACTAAGGCCGCAGCCAATAATAAACAGGTAGTCAATACCAAGAGCCAATTCAATTTTCTTAGCACCAAACCGGCAAGAAAGCGCCCAATAGCAGTGGCTCCGGCTAAGATACTGGCCATTTGAATGCTTAATGATTGGGGTAGGTGCAAGACTTTACTGTTATAAGTGGGAAGCCAACTCATAATGCTTTGTTCAATCAATACATATACAAAAGCACTTGCCACAAAAACTAGAACGATGGGCAATAGCACTAATTGAAACATTTCTTGATAATTATTGGTTTTTTCTTCCTTGTTTTTGTGAACACTGGATTCGTCTAAAGGAGCGGACAATAAGAGTATAAAGGCAATGGCAACTATGACCGCCAATAGATAATATACAGTAAGCCATGAAGTAGACGTTGGGTTTGCATCGTCTACAAAAGCGCTGAAAATAAAATAGCCGGTAAGAATCCCCACCATAAAAAAGGACTCAATAAAATTCATGAAACTAGCATGTTCTTTTTCATCTTTTGTAATAATACCAATGGTTGCAAATACGCTTACTTTGATCATGGCAAAACTGGCACCTGTAATGGCAAACAGTAATTTAGTAGTTAGAAAACTGGGTAGCAGGGGCATTAATAAACAACCAATACCTACAAATGCCAGAGCCAATAACATGGATTTTTTATAGCCAATGCGGTTAATATAGGAAGCAATAAAAAAAGAAGCAATGGCAATACTTAAATCTTTAAAAGCTTCTAAAATGCTTGCAGACGAGGCACTAACTTGATAATTATTTTGAACTTGCAGAATTACGGTTCCCACACTATTGAGCAGCAAAGCAAATACAAAATAGTTGAGGAAAAGAGAGACTTTGATTTTCCAATGGTTCATATGGCAGTTTTGAGCGTTGCCCAATATACGAAATCGATATAGGAATCTTTCCTACCCAGATGCAAAAGGCTAATGTTTTTTGTTTTACATTGGTATAAATAAATTGCTTGAAAATGAAACAAGGTTTTTCTAATAGAAGAGACTTTTTAAAAAGCAGTGCAGCTGCATCTGGTATGGCTTTATTAACAAGCATTCAGGCCAAGGCCAATACCCATAGTCCCTCTTTAAAAGCAGCAACCAGAATTAGATTTGGTGTGATTAATATAAATCACAACCATATTTATGGCATGACAGAAGCTGTGAAAAGGGGTGGAGGTGAATTGGTTTGGATTTATGCCAAAGAACCTGAATTGGTTGCCGCATTTATGAAACAATTTCCTGAAGCTAAATTGGCAAGGTCAGAACAGGAAGTATTAGAAGATAGCAGTCTTCAATTAATCTTGAGTTCAGGTATCCCAGATGAGCGAGCACCATTGGGTGTTAGGGTTATGCAACACGGAAAAGACTATTTGGTAGACAAACCAGGCATTATCACATTGGATCAATTGGCACAGGTTAGAAAAGTACAGAAAGCAACTAACCGAATCTATTCTATTATGTATAGTGAGCGTTTTGAAAACAGGGCCACTGTAAAAGCGGGTGAATTGGTTAAAGCTGGTGCAATTGGCAATGTAATTCAGACCATTGGATTGGGACCACATAGAATGAGTATTAAATCAAGACCAGAATGGTTTTTTGACAAAGCCAGATATGGTGGTATTATCACCGATATAGGATCTCATCAGTTTGATCAATACCTGTTTTTTACAGGAACAACGGAAGCTGAAGTAGTGGCATCTCAGGTTGCCAATACCCATTATCCACAGTATCCTAAGTTTCAAGACTTTGGAGACGTGATGCTCAGAGGCAATGGTGGCATGGGCTATATTAGGGTAGATTGGTTTACTCCGGATGGACTAGCCAGCTGGGGCGATGGAAGACTCACCATTTTGGGTACAGAGGGATTTATTGAAATTAGAAAGAATGTAGATATTGCTAGTGGACACAATGGTGGTAATCATTTGTATTTAGTGAATCAAAAAGAGACCAAGTACATTGATTGTAACAAAGAACCCTTGCCATTTGGCCAATTATTGGTAGATGATGTTCTTAATAGAACAGAGACGGCCATGCCACAGGCACATTGTTTGCTGGCTACTGAACTGGCACTAAAAGCGCAAAAAAATGCCAAGACCATTCAATTGGTGAAGTAAAAATTGGGGAAAAGGATTTAACTAACATTTGTTAGGTATTCAAACCTTTCCTATTTTTACCCATAAATCCAATGACATGCATTTTGAATTGACAGAAGAGCACTTAATGATCCAGAAAGCAGCCCGTGACTTTGCACAGAATCAGTGTAAGCCTGGGGTGATTGAAAGGGACGAATTGCAAAAATTTCCCAAAGAACAGGTTATGCAATTAGCTGACTTGGGATTTATGGGTATGATGACTGATCCAGCTTATGGTGGAAGTGGTATGGATACCATCAGTTATGTACTGGCCATGGAAGAAATTAGTAAGGTAGACGCCAGTACCTCTGTTTGTATGAGTGTAAACAATAGCTTGGTTTGTTGGGGATTGGAAAAGTTTGGTAATGAAGCCCAAAAACAACAATACTTAACTCCCATAGCCCAGGGTAAAAAAGACGGTGAATTATATATAGGCGCTTTTTTATTAAGTGAGCCTGAAGCTGGAAGCGATGCTACTTCACAAAGAACTACCGCTGAAGATATGGGAGACCATTATTTGATTAATGGCACCAAGAATTGGATTACAAATGGATCTTCTGCCTCAGTGTATTTGGTCATTGCTCAAACCGATGTTGCCAAGGGTAGCCATGGTATCAATGCTTTTATTGTTGAAAAAAATTGGCCTGGAGTTACTGTTGCGGCCAAAGAAAATAAATTGGGCATTCGCGGTAGCGATACACATACCATCATGTTTACAGACGTGAAAGTGCCCAAAGAAAATAGGATAGGAGAAGACGGATTTGGATTCAAATTTGCCATGAAAACATTGGCTGGTGGCAGAATTGGCATTGCTTCTCAAGCTTTGGGAATTGCGAGCGGTGCTTATGAGTTAGCTCTAGCTTATAGCAAACAACGTAAAGCATTTGGTAAAGAAATCATGCACCACCAAGCCATTCAATTTAAATTGGCTGATATGGCTACCAAAATTGAAGCCGCTAGATTACTTTGCTTAAAAGCCGCTTGGGAAAAAGACAATGGTTTGGATTATACACTAAGCTCTTCCATGGCAAAAGTATATGCTTCTGAAACTGCTATGTGGACTACCACAGAAGCAGTTCAAATTCATGGAGGTTATGGCTTTGTAAAAGAGTACCATGTTGAGCGCTTAATGCGCGATGCTAAAATTACCCAGATTTATGAGGGTACCAGTGAAGTACAAAGAATTGTGATCAGTAGATCCATTTTAAAATAATCGATTGCTAGCTATCAGACCCGGTATTGTACCGGGTCTTTTTTTTGTAGAACGCTTTGTTGATTCCTATTTTATAGAGCAGTTGAATGGTTATCTTTGTAATTAATTAGCTTTTATGCCCGTAGCAATAGAAAAATACCAGGAGATTAAATCTTTCTTAGATCAAAAGCAGGTAGCATTAGTTGCGGTTAGTAAAACCAAACCCCAAGAAGATATTCAGGAATTATATGCTTTGGGTCAAAGAGATTTTGGAGAGAATTATGTGCAAGAATTGGTAGATAAAGCTGCTGCCTTGCCCCAAGATATTCATTGGCATTTTATTGGTCATTTACAGTCTAATAAAGTAAAATACATTGCCCCCTTTGTACACTTGATTCATGGGGTGGATAGTTTTAAACTGTTGGTAGAAATTAATAAGCAAGCTGCCAAAAACAATCGGGTAATACCGGTTTTATTGCAAGTGCATATTGCCAAAGAAGAGACCAAATTTGGGATGGATGCAACAGAGTTAAAAGCGGCTATGGAAGATGCATCAGCATTAGATCATATTGTGGTCAAGGGTTTAATGGGGATGGCTTCTTTTAGTGATGATCCATTGGTTGTTCAGCCAGAATTTGCTTATCTAAATGGGTTGTACCAAGAGCATAAAAAAAATAAAACTCACAATATTGATTTTTCTGTTTTGTCCATGGGGATGAGTGGAGACTATCAACTAGCCATTGAAAACGGAAGCAATCTTATTAGAATTGGTAGTTTGCTATTTGGCGCAAGAAACTATAACAAATAAAAAAGCGTACCGTGTTGCCACGATACGCTTAGATTTTATAAGCAACTATTTTAATGTTTCATCCAACCATTTATAGAATTCATGGTGCCAAACCAGCGCATTTTGTGCTTTTAATACCCAATGGTTTTCATCTGGGAAATAAAGCAGTCTAGATTTGATTCCTTTAAGTTGTGCAGCCTGAAATGCCTGTTGTCCTTGTTCAATGGAAACGCGATAATCCTTACCCCCTTGAACAATCATAATAGGTGTATTCCATTTAGCCACCATTTCACTGGGAGATTGTTTGTATGAGCGTTGTGCTACTGCGTTATTTTTATCCCAGTAGTTGCCACCTTTTTCAAAGTTCTCAAAAAACAATTCATCGGTGGTGCCATACATGCTCCTGAAATCAAAAATCCCATCGTGAGAAATAAAGGTTTTGAAACGATTACCATGTAAGGCTTCCAAAGCAAAAACAGAGAATCCGCCAAAGCTGGCACCTACACATCCCAATCTTTGCTTGTCTACATAAGTCTCTTTGGAAACAGCATCTATAGCACTGAGATAATCATTGATCACTTGACCTCCCCAATCCTTACTCACACCTTCTGTCCATTTGGTACCATTACCAAATACACCCCTTCTATCTGGTGCAACTACAATATATCCTTGTGAAGCCATTAATTGAAAATTCCATCTAAAAGAATAATGGGGCATGGTTCCTTGTGGGCCACCCAAACAAAACAGCAGGGTGGGGTATTTCTTAGAAGGGTCAAAATTAGGAGGATAGATAACCCAGGTAGGCATTTGTTTGTTATCGGTGGTGGTGACCATGCGATACTTGGCACTCACTTGGGCAATTTGTTTGTATTGGGCATCATTTACATGTGTCAGTTGTTTAAGCTGACCATTGGTTAGATCAAGCGTAAATAATTCTGAAGCATGGTTAAAGTCTACTTTGGAAAACACCAATAAATTACCAGTTTGTCCAACAATACTATTTACTTCAAATTCACCCTTAGTCAATTGTTTGATTACGGGTAGCATTTTGGTTTTACCGGGATAGCTTACTTGAAACAAATGCACCATGCCTTTTTGTGGAGCAATAAAAAATAAGCTTTTGCCATCCTCACTCCATTTGAATGATTCCACATGAAGATCATCGCGGTTAGCGGTTAAATTTTGTTTGCTCATACCATCCCAAACAATCAGGTCTTGTTTGTCTGCTTCAAAGCCATCTCTTTTCATTTGCAACCATGCCAATTCACCCTTGGCATTATAGGCAGGCGCTATATCATAACCTTTATTTGACTCAGTTAAATTCTTGGTAGTACCAGTGCTAATTTCGTATTCATATAAGTCCGTATTGGTGCTCACTGCATAGGCTGTACCATAGGATTTCTTGGTTACATAAACCAAGTGTTTGCCGTCTGGGTTCCAAACATAATCATCGTCACCACCAAATGGTTTGGTGGGACAATCAAAGGGTTCTCCCTTCATTATATCCAAGCCCTGACCTGGTTTTCCATCAACTAGGTTGTTTAAAAATACATGGTCAAATTTGCCGTCTTCCCATGTGTCCCAATGCCGATAGTTTAAGGATTCATAGATCTGCACATTTGATTTGGTGAGACTAGGATAAAAGTCTGATCCAAATACTGGTTTGATTTTAACGGCATCAGCACTGAGTAACCACTTGCCGTCTGGCGATAGCTTGGTATTGGTTAAAAAAATATCTGGATTGGTGACCAACTCTGCGTTTCCTCCATTGATTCCAATTCTAAAGGTTTTTACATTTCCTTTATTGGCTTCCACATCAGGAAAATTAACAGAGAACAGCACTTGTTGTTTGTCTTTGGAAATACCCAAACCACTTACTTTTCCAAGACTCCAAAGGGTCTCGGGGCTCAAGGGTGTTTGAGCGTTCAATTCCATGGCAACCAAGGTTGACAGGACTAATAAAACTTGTTTCATAAACAGTATTTTAAAAACTTATTTTCCTTTTAACTGCGCATAGTCCATTACTAAGTTGAGATAGGCTTTAACACCTACATCTAACTTACTATCGTCAATATAAAAATCAGGGGTATGGTGCGGTGCTGCTTTTTTAGGATCCATTCCTTTGGGCATACCACCTAAGAAAAAGAAAAATGCTGGTGCTTTTTGACCATAGAATGAAAAGTCTTCCGCGCCTGTTGTCCAGTCTTGTTCCAACAAATTTCCTTTACCTGTAGCAGCTTCTAAAGATGGTAACATCATTTTCACCAGGGCAGGATCATTATAAGTGACCAAGGTCTTGGTGTCTATCATTACTTCTGCAGTGGCACCTGATGCTTCTGCAATTTTTTTGGCTGTGTTTCTAATTCTTTCATGAACATCTTTTTGCATGTTGCCATCCAAGGTTCTGATGGTTCCTTCCATGAACAGTTCTTCTGGTATAATATTGGCGCGTACACCAGAATTAATTCTACCTACGGTAATTACAACAGGAGCTTTGGTTAATTCAGACTGACGGCTTACAATGGTTTGTAACCCTGTAATAATTTGTGTGGCTACTACAATAGGATCAATGCCACTCCAAGGTTGAGAACCATGAGACTGTTTTCCTTTTACTTTAATGGTAAACCAATCAGAACTGGCCATTACAGATCCTGATTTGTATTTAATGGTTCCAATTTCTGTTTGAGAATTAATATGGATTCCAAAAATGGCATCCACTTTTGGATTGGTCATCACACCTTCTTTCATCATAAGTGGTGCACCACCTTCTTCATTGTCTGGTGCGCCTTCTTCAGCTGGTTGAAACACAAATACCACCGTGCCTGGAATATCTTTCCTAATCTTACTCATGGCATTGGCCGTGCCCAAAAGAATGGCAGTATGTGTATCATGACCACATGCGTGCATGACACCCACTTTTTGGCCACCATATTCACTTGTAACGGTTGATTTAAATGGAAGATTGGCTCTTTCAATAACAGGTAATGCATCAATATCTGCCCTAAGTGCCACTACTGGACCTGGCTTACCACCCTTTAAAATGGCTACCACACCAGTTTTGGCCACACCAGATTTAATTTCCAAACCAAGACCTTGTAGCTTTTCTACAATGTATTTCATGGTATTGGTTTCCCTATTAGACAGTTCGGGAAATTGGTGCAAATGTCTGCGCCATGCAATAACAGAATCATTGACTTCTTTGGCCGACTGTTCAATTTTAGCGGGTGTGATTTGTGCTCCTGCAAAAAAGGGTAGGGCCAATAGACCCAGAAAAAACTGCTTTCTCATGTATTAGTTTTGATGCTTGAAAGAATGGCTTCAAGTTAGTTAGAAATCCAATTCAACCCTATCAAAAACAGTCAAAATCAAGCAATTAGTCCCTAATTATCGGTGTTCCCCAAAGACCTTTCTCAAGCTATCAGCAATTTCACCCAAAGTACATAGGTTTTCAACTGCTTCAATGACTACGGGCATTAGGTTTTCAGAACTTTGAGCGGTTTGGGCAATTTTTTCCAAAAGCGCATCCACTTTTGGTTGATCTCTTTTGGCGCGTAGCTTTTGCAATTTCTCAGATTGAATTTGCTGAATGCTATCATCAATTTTGAAGGCGGGAACTTTATTGGTTTCTGCAACTTGAAACTTATTTACGCCCACAATAATCTTTTCACCACTTTCAATACTCAGTTGATAGGCATACGCACTTCTGGCAATTTCATCCTGCATAAAACCTTCTTCAATGGCTGTGACAGCACCACCCATGGCATCAATTTTTTCCATTAGTGTAGTTGCTTCTTGAATAATATCGGCCGTAAGGCTTTCAACAAAATAGCTTCCTGCCAAGGGATCTACGGTATCAGGAGCACCGCTTTCAAATGCCACAATTTGTTGGGTGCGTAGGGCAATTCTGGCGGCTTCTTCCGTTGGTAAACTCAATGCCTCATCATAGCCATTGGTGTGCAAGCTTTGAGTTCCTCCCAAAACCGCTGCCAAGGATTGAATGGTTACTCGAGCAATATTATTCAATGGTTGTTGTGCAGTTAATGTAGCGCCTCCTGTTTGAGTATGAAAACGAAGCATCATGGCTTTTTCATCCGTAGCCCCTAAGTCTTTCATGATCTGGGCCCACATTTTTCTAGCTGCTCTAAATTTGGCAACTTCTTCAAACAAATGATTATGTGCATTGAAGAAGAAAGAAAGTCTTTTGCCAAATACATTGATGTCTAATCCTTTGGCTAGGGCTGCTGCAACATACGCTTTACCATTTGACAAAGTAAACGCCACTTCTTGCACGGCGGTACTACCTGCTTCTCTAATATGGTATCCACTAATGCTAATAGTATTCCATTTGGGTAATGATTGTGCGCACCATTCAAAAATATCGGTAATGATCCGCATGGATGGTTTAGGCGGATAAATATAGGTTCCCCTTGCAGCGTATTCTTTTAAAATATCGTTCTGAATGGTTCCAGTAATCTTAGTTAAATTGGCTCCTTGTTTTTTAGCCAATGCTACATAGAAAGCTAATAAGATAAAACCCGTTGCATTGATGGTCATGGAGGTAGATACTTTTTCTAATTCAATGCCTTGAAATAGAATTTCCATGTCTTCCAAACTATCAATGGCAACACCCACTTTTCCAACTTCACCTTCAGACAATGCGTGGTCAGAATCGTAGCCAATTTGGGTGGGAAGATCAAAAGCTACACTAAGACCCATAACCCCTTGTGATAGCAGGTAATGGTATCTTTTATTGCTTTCTTCTGCAGTTGAAAAACCAGCATATTGACGCATTGTCCAAAGCTTTCCGCGATACATATCTGCTTGTACGCCTCTAGTATAAGGGAATTGGCCTGGTATTTCAATGCCATCAGATGAGGGCAGGGGATAGTATACTTTCTTAATTTCTATACCACTATCCGTGCAAAGCTTTTTTTCAGTCATATGGCAATCTTTAGAATACTAGAGGCATTTTTTGGCTTCATAACTCAATACTTCACCCACCAATTCATGCAATTTTCCTCGTTGATCATTCATCAAAAAGGTCAGAATATTTCTATTCAAGTCTGTACTACTGGCCGTATGTTCCATTTGTTGCGCCACTTGGTTTACAATCAGCAGGTTTTGTTCTTGTAAGTTTTTAAGTGCATTCCAAGCAGTAGGACTAACATAGATTTGCTGACTAATATTGTATTCAAATTCCTCTCTAATATTTCTGGTTAGTAGTTCTTGCATATCTCTGGCGCTGGCACCAGGTACATTTAAACGACTAATCAAATTGGGTAGGGCAATTCTATTGGTCAATAGGATCAAGCGTTCATAGGCTTGTAACTGAAGACCAGAATTTTGGGCCGTTACTGCTTTATCTGCGGTTTGGTTTTTGCGTTGTAAATAAATGAGAAACCCGGCCAAACCTGCAATCAAGATGGCAATGACCATGGTCAAAAAACTAGTAGTGTCCAACATGGAATCTTTTTCACGCAAAAATAGGTGAAACCACCCGCTAAGCATGAAATTCCAGTTATCGAAAACGGGATTTGGAGCATTCAGGCCAATAGGTTGTAAATTTGTATCCTAATTTTAACAAATGGAAACAGTTACAGCTACACCCGTGAAATTGACAAGCGGAGCCATAGAAGAACTAAAACGCTTGATGAATGAACCCGATTTTGATCATACCCAACGCTTAAGGGTAGGAGTAAAGGGTGGTGGATGCAGTGGGATGACCTATGTATTGGGTTTTGACCAACCAACTGAGGAGGATGAGCGTTTTGAAATTGAGGGCATTGCTTGTGTGATGAACAAAAGTCACCAACTATACCTTTATGGCATGGAAGTAGATTGGCAAGGTGGTCTGAATAGTCGCGGATTTACTTTTAGCAACCCCAATGCTAGCAGCACTTGCGGTTGTGGTACTTCTTTTGCAGTTTAATATTCTGTATAGATAAAAAGGGCAAACGTTGATTCGTTTGCCCTTTTTTTATGCAAGTAGATTAAGAAATCGTTTTCGCATTTTTTTAAACTAAAGCAATGTATTCATTACTGCTTTGATTAAGTTTAAGGATGAAGCAGACAAACATCCGAAGAACAATTTTGAAAACTTGCCTTTTGGCTCCCATTTTTCCTTCCCTAACTGGTACTTCTTTTACAACACCATTTACAAGTCAAGGGAAGCACTTAAAATTGAGTTTAAATGCTTATTCCTTTAATGATCTGCTAAAGTCTCAAAGCATGACCATTGAGGATCTAATTGATTTCTGTGCCCAAATTGGTTTTGAGGGAATAGACTTAACTGGGTATTATTTTCCTGGATACCCCAATGTGCCTACTGACGAATATATCTACCGGATTAAAAGAAAAGCCCATTTATCTGGTCTGTCTATCAGTGGAACTGGTATCAAGAATGATTTTGCACAATTAGACCCAGAGAAAAGAAAAAAAGACATTCAATTAGTCAAAGATTGGATCTTGGTTGCTTCTAAATTAGGTGCACCTGTGATTAGGATTTTTTCAGGTGTTGATATACCCAAAGGATATAGTTGGGAAGCCATTGCTACCTGGATGGCAAAAGACATACAGGAATGTGTAGATTTTGGTCAAGCACATGGGGTGATTGTAGCACTTCAAAACCACAACGATTTTATCAAAAATTCCCAACAAGTAAAAGACCTATTTAAATTGGTCAATAGGGAATGGTTTGGATTGGTTTTGGATATTGGAAGTTACCAACAGGGTGATCCATTTTCGCAAATTCAAGACAGCATTCCTTTGGCCGTGAATTGGCAATTAAAAGAAGAAATGTATCTAGATGGGAAAGCCGTTAAAACGGATGTAACCAAAATTTTGAAAATGATCTTGGCTTCTAATTATAAGGGATTCATACCTATTGAAACACTTGGTAAAGGAGATCCTAAGCAAAAGGTTGGGCAGTTTTTAAAAGAGATCAAGGAGGCTTTAAACAATTTATCATGAGTTCTCAACTACCTATTGCCATCTTATTATTTTCTTGTACAAGTTCAGTTCAGGCTCAGAAAACGCCACTTGCATTAAATACAACTGGTAAAGAAATTCAATCTGTTTTAGCCAAGCAAATTCTTCAAAAAGCAAAACTGTCAATACAAGAAAAGCCCATAACAGTAACGGCTTTTTATGCTGAAAGATCTGCGGGTAATCAACACGATTTTTTTTCAGAAGGAGATTATTGGTGGCCCGATGATAGCAATCCTCAAGGCCCATATATTCAAAAAGATGGACAAACCAATCCCAATAATTTTGTACAACACAGATTAGCCATGATTCGGTTTAGTCAATTGATGGGGAATTTGGTATCTGCTTATTTGATTTCTGGAAATAAGCAATATGCAACAGCTGGATTAAAGCATTTGAACGCTTGGTTTGTTGATACAGCAACAAGAATGAATCCTTCTTTATTATATGCACAAGCCATTAAAGGAAAAGTGACTGGAAGGGGTGTTGGTATTATTGATATGATTCAAATGATGGAAGTAGCTCAGTCTATTAGAGTTTTAGAAAAAGCCGGATTAATTCCATCAAAAGAATTATCATTAATCAAACAATGGTTTGCTAATTATTTACAATGGGTAACCACGCATGCCTATGGTAAAGATGAAAGGGATTCCAAAAACAATCATGCCAGTTGTTGGGTCATGCAGGTTTTGTCTTTTGCCCAATTAACCAAGAACGATTCTTTAATTAAAGACTGTTCTATGCGTTATCAGCAAATATTGTTACCTGGTCAATTAGCATTGGATGGGTCCTTTCCTTTGGAATTAAAAAGAACCAAACCATATGGATACTCCTTATTTAATTTAGACGCAATGACCATGATTGCTTATTTGCTCAAGCAGGAAAATGCATCCATTTTTCTGTACCAATTATCCGATGGAAGAAATTTGCGCAAAGCCATTGAATTTATGGTTCCCTATGTACAAAATAAATCTACTTGGCCATTTGCAAAAGACGTGATGTTTTGGGATCAATGGCCCATTGCTCAACCATTTTTAATTTTTGGCTATCAGGCATTTCATCAGTCTGATTGGTTAGCGGTCTGGAAAAAGCTGGAGCATTTTCCAGAGAACCAAGAAGTCATTAGAAATCTTCCTATACGCAACCCTTTAATTTGGCTCACAACATTGGATTAACGCAAAAAAAAAGCCCCGTTTTAGACGGGGCTTTTTCTATACAAGAGTAGATTATTTCTTAGCATCTGATTTGCCTAATGGCTTGTTCTTTGCAAAATCCACCAATACTGGTGCAGCAACAAAGATAGAAGAGTAAGTACCAGTAATTACCCCAATTAACATCGCGAAAGCAAAACCTCTAGTTACTTCACCACCAAAGATGAAGAGAATTAAGATGGTTAAGAATACGGTTAATGAAGTCATAATGGTTCTGCTCAAGGTTTCATTGATGGCTCGGTTGATGATAGTGGCATTAGATTCACCCTTCATCAATTTGCTGTCTTCACGAATCCTATCGTATACAATTACGGTATCGTTCATAGAGAAACCAATAACTGTTAACACAGCCGCAATAAAGTGCTGGTCAATTTCAAGTGGGAATGGTACAAAATCTCTCAAGAAACTAAATACAATCAGTGTTACAAAAACGTCATGCAATAGGGAGAAAATGGTTCCCAAAGAATAACGCCAGTCACGGAATCGGATAAAGATGTACAAGCAAATAATGATCATACCAAAGATTACCGCTTTAGCCGCACCAGATTTCAGGTCGTCTGAAATGGTAGGTAGAACGGTTTGAGAACTTTGTTTGTACTTGCTTTCAAATTCTGAGAATGTAACGTTAGCTGGAATAAATGGTTTCAAACCAGTGTACAACATGTTTTCTACAAGAGAATCAACGTTGTTGCCGCTTTCTTTGATTTTGAATGCAGTAGTGATATTGATCTGCTTATTTGAACCAACTGTTTTAGTAATTACGTCTTCACCAAAAGTTGTTTTCAAAGCTGAACGAATTTCTTCTTCTTTAACAGGCTTGTCAAACTTCACAGTGTAGCTTCTACCACCTTCAAATTCCACACCTTCTTTAAAACCATGGAAGAAAGATCCAACACCCAATACAAATACCACTACTGAAATTCCGTAAGCAAATTTTCTGTATTCGATGAATTTGAAAGAAGCGTGTTTAAATATGCGCTTAGAAATGCCAGTGAAATATTCAAAGTGGCGATTCTTACCCATATACCAGTCTGTGATCAAGCGAGATACTAAGATACCGCAGAACAAACTCAACAGGATACCAATAATCTGAGTGGTAGCAAAGCCCAATACAGGACCAAGACCAAAGTAAGCCAAGATTAAGGCAGTTAATAAAGTGGTTACGTGGGCATCCAAAACTGGAGCCAATGAACGTTGGTAACCATCGTTCACGGCATTTTGATAGCTCTTACCCTTGGTCAATTCTTCTTTGATACGCTCAAAGATGATAACGTTGGTATCCACGGCCAAACCAATGGTCAATACCAAACCGGCAATACCAGGAGCAGTAAGCGTAAAGCCTAAAGCACTTAGGATACCAATGGTGAACAATAAGTTCAAGATCAAGGCAATATTTGCTACCCATCCACCAGTATTAAAGTAGAGGAGCATTAAAGCAAAGATGACAATGAAAGAGATCAAGAAAGACATAGCACCACCCTTAATGGATTCAGCACCAAGTGTAGGACCAACTTGCTGTTCTGCCACAATTCTAGCAGGAGCAGTTAATTTACCACTGGTTAACAATTCAGAAAGGTCTTGTGCTTCTTTAATAGTATAGCTACCGCTGATTTGTGAATTACCAGTAGTAATAGGGTCATTTACATTTGGAGCAGAGTATACAAAATTGTCCAAAACAATGGCAATGGGTTTGTCTACGTTTCTAGTAGTCATTTTGGCCCAGATATTGGCGCCAATCTTGTCCATATTCATTTTGATGGCAATACGGCCTCTTTCGTCATAATCCTGACCAGCATTAGTGATATGATCACCTTCTAATTCTGCTTGGCCATTGTCCAAGGTTTTGATTGCATACAGCATCAAAACATCTTGGGTTTTAGGATCTGAACCGTCTACTTTACCATACATGAATACCAGGTTAGAAGGGAATTTGTTTTTCACCAAATCCATTCTCAGGTAATCATTCAGCGCCCCAGTATCCTTGGTAGCAATGTATCCAATATTAGATGGGAACAAAGTTTTACCACCACGACCTTGGTAAGGTTGGGTAAACTGAATTAATCTAACAATAGGAGACTCATTCAATTTAGCCTTGGTAGTATCTGTTTTAGCAATAGCTGATTTGTTGGTATCCTTTGCCACTGCAGAAATTGAAGCAGCTTTAGAAGTATCTACTTGTGTAGTTGCAACTGCTTTTGTAGCGGTATCTTTTTTGGCTTTAACAGTATCAGTAGGTTTTACGCCATTCAAATATTCTTGAACTGCTTTGTCAGCAGCCACAATACCACTTTGTAAATCCTTACTTTCTAAAGTATACATTTCAAAGAACTGCAAGTTAGCAGTTGCTTGAAGGTATTTACGAACACGCTCTTTATCATTGATCCCAGCCAATTCAATATTAATGATGCTCTTAGATGGATCAGGGTTGATATTGGGAGAGGATACACCAAATTGGTCAATACGTGTGCGCAAAATGCGATAGGTATTGTCAAATGCCGCTTTGGCTTGCTCACGCAAATAAGTCAATACTGCATCATCAGAAGCGTCAAATTTTACTTTGCCATTACTTCTGGTTGCAAAATAAGGAGCCAATTTAGCAGTAGGGTTTACCTTTTTGAATTCTTCAGAAAACAAAGAAATCAAATCAGCGCCACTATTGGCTTTTCTAGCATTGGCGTTTTCTAAAGCTTTCAAGAAAAGAGGATCCTTGGTATAGTTAGCCAAAGATTTGATCAAGTCTCCTAGACCAACTTCCATGGTTACACTCATACCTCCTTGTAAGTCAAGACCCAACAAGAGTTCTTTTTCTTTAGCGCTTCTGTATGTGGTCATACCAAAAGCCAGCTTACTGTCTTTGGTACTATCCAACAAACGCTGCAAGCGCTGTTTTTTCACTTCTTTCAAACTATCAGTGTAAGCTGATTGGAGTTCCTTGTTACCTGGATACTGTTGCTCCGGGCTTGGGAATCTTTTCATCCACATATCTGCTTTGGTTTCCATTTCTCCCTCATGGTTGCGAACAAACCAAGTAAAAGACAATTGATACAAGCAGATCAAAATAAGGGCAATCGCAAAGAAGCGCACTAAACCTTTCAGTTGCATATTAGTAACGGTTTACAAAATTTTTTAGAGCGGCAAAGATAGGGGAATGGGAATGAATTAAGTATACCCCTGAATAGATTGCTGGGAGAAAGGCCAGACAGGTGCAAAAAAAGCCCCAAAATCAGGGAAATTACCTGTTTTTGGGGCTTTCTACATGCTGTATTTTACTGTTTTGGGTAGCTGAAATTATTGAACGCTAACCAAACTGATTTCAAAATATAAGGGAGAGTTAGATGGGATACTACCACTACCTGAACAACCATAAGCCAAAGAAGAAGGGATAACCATTTTGATTTTTCCGCCAGCTTTAAGTAAAGGAAGACCAATTTTCCAACCATCAATCAGTTGATTTAGGGTCCAACCGGTTAAAGAAGGATTGGTTCCTTTATCAAATTCAGTTCCGTTTAACAGTTTACCAGTATAAGTAACATATACTTTATTGGTTAGGGTAGGAGCAACTCCAGTTCCTTGAGGAGAAATTTCATATAAAATTCCAGAGCTATGTTCCGTATAGTTGATAGCATTTGCTGTGCAATATGCTACCATAGTAGCTTTTTCTGCCGCAACAGTGGCGGGTTGACAACCTGAAGTATCAGTCTTTCCACAGGATAAAGCAGCAAAAATGAACAGGCTACTTGCTAAAATCAGTTTTTTCATTAGTCTATTTTATTGTTTGAATTGCTATTAAGACGCAAATTAATGCCCTAAGGCTGCATTGGACAAGTTTTTTTCTGCCCTTAATTTTTTGGCATGTATGATTTGGAACCTTTGTTCATGCTGTTCCCATTGATAATTCCTATATATAAATGCCATAAAAAAAGCAACAATAGAAATGGCCAATAAGAATAAAAATGGATTCAATACGGTATTTGCTTGCATATTGGCCCGAGAATACCATCCTAGATAGATGGTCAAAAGAATGCCTACACCAATTGCAAATCCTATAGAAAGTCCTTTTAAATAAGGGCGGATACTAGTTTTATAAGTGGTTCTTGTGATAGACCAATATTGGTAGAATTTCTCTTCTTCATCCGTAATCATTCAGCAAAATTAGCAAATGCAAACTTTCTTTTACTAGATTTAACACCCTAAAACGGTTCCATGTCTTTCAAAAAATACGGCCCCATATTGTTTTTGGCCATTTTAGTCTTTCATTGCTTGGCCATTACTTTGGAATGGTCAGAACTTAGGTTCTATTCTAAATTGCTGCTAGTGCCCATGTTGATGCTATTATTAGGGCTTTTTAAAGGGGTTTCCTTTCAAAAACAGTCTTGGCTTCCTTGGTTGGGTTTGGTTGGTGCTTTTGCCGGTGATTGGTTATTGGCCTTATCAGGAGAACAGTATTTTCTATTTGGGATGCTTGGATTCATGACTACCCATGTTTGCAATAGTTTGTATTTTTTGCAATTACAACCTTTAAAACCCGGAAAATTACAGCCTGCTTTATTAGCTTTTGGCATTTTAGTAATTACTTGCTCTTTGATTGTTTTTCAAATTAAAGACCAATTAGGACCTATGTTGCTGCCCATCATGGCATATATGGGTTTGATCAGTTTAATGACCATTTTGGCTGCTAATCTAGCCGCATCAGAAACCTTACATAGTACTGCCATCAAATATTTTATACCAGGAGCCGGTTTTTTTGTGTTGTCTGATGGATTGTTGGCTTTAAATAAGTTCCTATGGCATAGACATGACTTAGACATACCCGTTATGATTACCTATGGGTTAGCCGTTTTATTATTAACCCTTGGGTTTATCAATACAGAATGGTGGACAAAAAAAATCCCCTCGAATGGTTCGAGGGGATAAATTATAGACTTTCCTATTAAGATTAGTAGCCCATTCCACCCATGTCAGGTGCACCACCGTGTCCGGCTGGAGATTCAGGTTTTGGCCTGTCTGCAATCACACACTCAGTAGTCAACAACATAGCTGCAATAGAAGCTGCATTTTCTAATGCAACACGGCTAACTTTAGTTGGATCAATTACACCAGCTTTGAACATGTTTTCATACACTTCAGTGCGGGCATTAAATCCAAAATCAGCTTTACCTTCTTTGATCTTCTGAACCACAATAGAACCTTCAATTCCACTGTTGATTACAATTTGACGCAAAGGCTCTTCAATGGCACGTTTGATGATTTGGATACCAGTGGTTTCATCTTGGTTAGCACCTTTCAGTTTTTCCAAAGATTCAACGGCACGGATATAAGCAACACCACCACCAGGTACAATACCTTCTTCAACAGCAGCACGAGTTGCGTGAAGCGCATCGTCTACGCGGTCTTTCTTTTCTTTCATTTCAACTTCAGTAGCAGCACCTACATATAATACTGCAACACCACCGCTTAATTTAGCCAAACGCTCTTGTAATTTTTCACGATCGTAGTCAGAAGTAGTGTTTTCTACTTGTGCTTTAATCTGATTTACACGAGCAACAATATCAGCTTTCTTGCCTTTACCACCAACTACAGTGGTATTGTCTTTATCAATAGTAATAGAAGCAGCTTGACCTAAATAAGAAAGGTCTGCATTTTCTAATTTGAATCCTTGTTCTTCACTGATTACAGTACCAGCAGTTAAGATGGCAATATCAGTTAGCATTTCTTTTCTGCGGTCACCAAAGCCTGGAGCTTTAACTGCAGCCACTTTCAAGGTTCCACGCAATTTGTTTACTACCAAGGTAGCCAATGCTTCACCTTCTAGGTCTTCAGCAATGATTACCAATGGACGACCACTTTGAGCAACTTTCTCCAGAATATGAAGAATGTCTTTCATAGCGCTGATCTTCTTATCATAGATCAAGATATATGGATTCTGTAATTCAGCTTCCATTTTCTCGCTATTGGTAACAAAGTATGGAGAAATGTATCCACGATCAAATTGCATACCTTCTACTACATCTACAGTAGTATCAGTTCCTTTTGCTTCTTCAACTGTGATCACACCTTCTTTACCAACTTTAGACATTGCCATAGCAATCAACTTGCCAATTTCGCTATCGCTATTAGCAGAGATAGTAGCAACTTGTTCAATTTTCTTGCTATCGTTACCAACAGTTTGAGATTGAGCCCTTAAGCTTTCAATTACTTTGGTAACAGCTTTGTCAATACCGCGTTTCAAATCCATTGGATTTGCACCAGCGGCAACGTTTTTCAAACCTTCAGAAATAATGGCTTGAGCCAAAACAGTAGCAGTAGTAGTACCATCACCAGCAATATCTGCAGTTTTAGAAGCTACTTCTTTTACCATCTGAGCGCCCATATTTTCAATGGCGTCTTCTAGTTCAATTTCTTTTGCAACAGTAACACCATCTTTAGTAACCTGTGGTGCACCAAATTTCTTTTCAATTACCACGTTACGACCTTTAGGTCCAAGGGTAACTTTAACAGCGTTGGCCAAAGTGTCAACGCCTTTTTTCATTTTGTTTCTTGCTTCGATATCGAAGAAAATCTGTTTAGCCATGCTATTTTGATTTTAGAATGTTTATAAATTGGGCGTATGATTAAACAATCGCCAGGATGTCGCTTTCTCTCATGATCAGCAAGTCTTGTCCTTCAATGCTGATTTCTGTACCGGCATATTTGCCATACAATACATTGTCGCCTACTTTCACAGTCATCGGCTCGTCTTTCTTACCGGTTCCGGCAGCTACAATTGTTCCGCGTTGTGGTTTTTCCTTTGCGGTATCTGGGATGATGATGCCACCGGCAGTTTTTTCTTCTGCAGCAGCAGGCTTAACGATTACCCTGTCATGTAATGGGGTAACTTGTAATTTTTTAGCCATAACGTTATTGTTTTTAAATAGTTGGTTAAAGAATAACTATCTGCCATTCAGCCATTTCCATGCCATAGGAGCAGAGTAAGTCAATTTTTCATAAAAAACCTGTTTTAACCCTGTTTTGGGTTCAAGTCTGTCATAAATGGTGGCAAACATACAGGGTTAAGCAGAAATAATGTCAATATTGCACCCGGTATTTTGGGTAGATCCGCAAAATGGCTTTGCCTACCCCAATTAATTTGGTAACTTTGCGCTCCCAAACAAGTTCTTATCTAATGATTAGTAGAAGAAATATCCGCGTTAAAGTAATGCAGTTGCTATACATGACCGCGTCTGCCAGTAGTCCCAGTCTGTTTAAGTCTCCCGTGTCACAGTTACGCAAGCACCTAGACCAAACCAGTGAATTGTTTGTTTATCTGGTATATTTCTTAACGGAAGTAGCCCGATTTGCAGAAACTAGCTCCAGAATGAGGGCTTCTAAAAATCTACCATCTCAAGAAGATTTAAATGTCAATACCAAAATTGCAGGAAATGACCTGCTTTGGCAGATTTTGGAATCAGCCAGTTTTCAAAAAGCGGTGGAAGATGGTAAGCTTGCTTCAAAAATAGACAAGGAATTGGTGAGAAAAATTTATCAGGCATTAACTGATACGGAGAAATACCAAGAATATATTCAGGCTCAGAGTAGGGATAAGGCCAAGGAAAAAGAGATCATGAAATTGATTTTCACCCAACTCATGCTACCAAATGAAGACTTTATTAACCATGTAGAAGAATTGTATTCCAATTGGGATGACGATGCTGAAATGATGGATCAATTGGTGTTGAATTACTTACAAAAGCCAACAAGTTTTGATTTACATGAATTAGTTGGTCAGGAAAAATGGGATTTTGCTCAGAACTTACTCACTACTGCTATTGACAAAGAAGACTATACCATGGAACTCATTAAACCCAAGTTGAAGAACTGGGATTCTGAGCGGATTGCTTTGCTAGACATGATTCTAATGCGTTTGGGTGTTTGTGAATTGCTTTATTTTGAAACCATTCCTACCAAGGTTACCATCAATGAATATATAGACCTAGCAAAGGAATATTCCACTCCTCAAAGTGGGCAGTTTGTAAATGGAATTTTGGATAATATACATAAGGAATTATTAGCCAATGGCGATATTCACAAGGTTCAGTTCAAAAACAAAAATGCTTAACATGAAGATGCTTGTCAGCATGGCAGTAATACTGCTTACCCTACAATTAACCGCATGTGATGAAAAACCAGGTAACAAAGTAACCATTGGTGATTTTACAGCTGCGGATTCAGCCAATTTTACCAAGGTACAGTGGTTGGATTCAGTTGTCAATTTTGGTACCATGCAAATGGGTGAGACCAAGACAGTCACCTTTAGATTGAAAAACATAGGCAATAAACCCTTGTTTTTAACCAATGTAAAAGCAGGCTGTGGTTGTACAGTGGCCGATTTTACAAAAGGAGCCATCGCGCCAGGTTCAGAGGGAATGGTTACAGGAGAATTTGATTCCAATAAGTCTCAAACTGGAGAAGTGCATAAAAGCATCTTTGTTACTACCAATACGCCAAATGGGATCAATCAAACACTGGTTTTTACGGGTAAAATAGAGGGCCACAAGGCTTTGCCGGTAGAAAAAAAATAGTTTCTTTGCAAGAGTCTTTTAAAAATTAAAATATACACGATGTTCTATTTGAATGCAATTTTCCTGGCAGGTAATCCACAACAAGGTGGCGGAGGTATGGTTCAATTGGTGATGATGGGTGCCATCATCCTGGTTTTCTGGTTGTTCATGATTCGTCCACAGGCAAAAAAAGCAAAAGAGCAAAAATCCTTTGTTGACAATATGCAGAAAGCTGATAAAGTTGTAACCATTGCAGGGATCCACGGTACCATTAATAAAATTAACGAAGACAATACCATTCAATTAGAAGTTAGCCCCGGTAGCTACTTGAAAATTGAAAAGTCTTCTATTAGTATGGAATGGACTGCAGCTTTGAACAAGCCTGTTGCAGAAAAGAAATAATTGTTTTAGCACCGCTTTAATCCGAAATTCGAGTAATTGAATTTCGGATTTTTTATGCTCAAAATTGGACTAACAGGAGGAATTGGCACTGGCAAAACCACGGTGGCTAACATTTTTAAAGTGTTGGGGATTCCTGTTTTTGATGCAGATACCGTAGCCAAACAGGTCATGGAAAATGATTTGCAATTACGTGAGCAATTGATAAAACAATTTGGTGCAACTGTCTTTCAAGATAGTAAACTAAATAGGGCTTATTTGGCTTCCATTGTGTTCAAAGATCCTTATCAGCTAGCACTTCTCAACGCCATGGTGCACCCCATTACCTTGCAAGCCGCGGAAGATTGGATGAAATTACAAACAGCACCTTATGCCATTAAAGAAGCAGCGCTGATTTTTGAAGCAGGGGCTGGAGCAGGACTGGATTTGATTATTGGTGTAACTGCTCCAACTGCCATTCGAATTCAAAGAGTCATGCAAAGAGATGGCATTAGCAGAGAAGCTGTTTTAGAAAGAATGGACAAACAAATTGATGAGTCCATTAAAATGCGTCTTTGTGATTTTGTAATTCAAAATGACAACCTACACCTACTTACTACGCAAGTCCTTGATTTACATAAACGTTTTATTAGTTAACTACTTATAATTGTCAGTTATGATTGCGCAGACTCCAACGCCTCCATATTATGCAGTCATCTTTAGTTCTGTTAAATCTGATCAAACCCAAGGTTATGATGCAATGGCTAAAGCTATGGTTCAATTGGTAATGCAGCAACCAGGTTATCTTGGTCACGAGTCTGCCAGAGATGGAATTGGGATTACCGTTTCTTATTGGGATAGTTTGGAATCCATCAAAAAATGGAAAGCAGTTTCAGCGCATCAAGAAGCTCAAATAAAAGGTAGGTCTACTTGGTACCAATCTTATAAAACTAGGATTTGTAAAGTAGAAAGGGATTATGGATTTGAACAGTTGGATGTTGCCAAATAAAAAAAGGTTGCAATAGAAAATTGCAACCTTTTATCAATGTTTGTATCGTTAATATGATTAGCTCAATTTTGCCAAAGCCTCTTTAATTCTAGCCCAAGCTTTTTCAATATTGGGCATGCTATTGGCAAAAGAGAAACGAACACAATTGGGTTCGCCAAATGCATCTCCCATTACAGAAGAAACGTGCGCAGTATTCAACAAATACATACTAAAATCAGCTGCATTGCTAATGGTTTCAGTGCCATTAGATTTGCCATAATAGTAACTAACATCTGGGAATACATAGAATGCACCCTGTGGTTCAAAGCATTTGAATCCTGGAATATCTTTTACCAATTCTAAGGTCTTGGTTCTTCTTCTGGTAAACTCTTCTGTCATTTCTAAAGAAGGTCTTAAATCACCCGTAAGTGCAGCTACACCTGCTTTTTGAGCTATAGAGCAAGTACCACTGGTAAATTGACCTTGTAGTTTTTCACAAGCTTTTGCAATAGTTGTGTTGGCGGCAATATACCCCAAACGCCATCCAGTCATGGCAAAGCCTTTACTAAGACCATTGATTACTACCACTCTGTCTTTGATCTCTGCAAACTGTGCAATGCTTTCGTGTGCGCCTTCAAAATTGATGTATTCATAAATCTCATCTGATAGGATGGTGATTTGTGGGTGTTTATGGAATACTGCTACCAATGCTTCCAATTCAGCCTTGCTATAAACAGCACCTGAAGGGTTGCAAGGAGAAGAGAACATAAACACTTTTGATTTGGGTGTAATAGCCGCTTCTACTTGTGCTACTGTTGGTTTAAAACCATTCTCCACTGTGGTTCTAATTTCCACTACTTTACCCCTAGCAATCTTAACCAGTTCTGAATAAGTTACCCAGTAAGGAGTAGGTATGATTACTTCATCACCCTCATCTACCAAAGCAAGAATGGCATTGGCTAAACTTTGCTTGGCACCTGTAGAAGTAACAATATTTTCTGGAGCATAATCCAAGTTATTATCGCGTTTCAATTTGGTGCAAACGGCTTCTCTCAAATCTAAGAATCCAGAAACTGGGGTGTAGTGGCTCCAGTTATCATTGATGGCTTTTATAGCAGCATCCTTGATATGTTGTGGGGTGTCAAAATCTGGTTCTCCCAGACTCAAGTCAATTACGTCAATTCCCTTGGCTCTGAGTTCGCGGCCCAATTTGGCCATTTTCAAGGTTTCTGGTTCACTGAATCTGTTCAGGAGAGAAGAAAGTTCCGTCATCTTTGATTGTTTTTGCGCTGATTAATTTTGGAATGGCAAGTTCGTAAAAACTATCCAAACACTTGTAAGTTTTGAAGCTGTTTAGAGCTGGAATGGGGATATGTGGGTAAGTAACAGGATCGCTTATCTGATCATTTGAAACTTACTTAAGTCTGGTAGGTACCTGCGTTCCCTTGTTTTTTCATAGTCCAATAACAATTGCCCCAGATTTTTAAGAAAGGGATAGCCAATACGCTCGTAGTCGTATTTGTCATCATTGTAAATGCCATCTGAATTGCATGAGATAGTAGCACTGACAAGGAATTCTACATGATTGTCAAAGTCAACCACGTAAGCAATATCTGTTAGGAATCCATAAGCATCCCCCACTTTATTAAAGATGCGAACTCCTGATGGGAGGGAACCTTTTTCAGATCCATAAAGTAAAAATTTACAATAAGCGTCCCAATAATGGGCGGTATCATAATTGGGAAAACTACTTTCTCTTGGGTAGGAACTCATCCATCTTAACACAAAACTATCTATACCAGGTTCCCATTGGAATCTTTGTTTTTTGGTCACCGATTCAGGAAATAAAACGGTTTGTAAAATATGGTGTTGATTAATGAGTGGAACATTGTTCTTTTCTGAAAAGTCAAAAGGGCTATTGATCAGCTGGCCATTTTTATAAAATCCCTTTCCCATTTGGATGGTCTTTTTTGGGAAAATGGCCTTACTAAATTGAGCTGCTTGATGGTAAATCAGTTTTGAGCTACTATCATAAAAAGCAATGGGGTTGGTTGCCCTGTTTTGGTCACTTGTCATAGATACGTCTAGTCTATGTCTAATAGCCATTTCAGGATAGCCTTTTTGGGTTAATTGTTGCTGTATATAATCTTGTCCCAGAAATTCGTACAATCTGTTAAAAGCATCATTGTCACTGACTAAGAAAATCTGTTTCACATAATTTTCAATAGTAGCTCTTCCATCTAAGGAATTGGGTTGGTTATAGACCATTGTTTGACCAGGATAAGCACTGTCAGTGACCATGGTGGTCTGTTTGTCTAATCCTTTAATACCAAGTGTTTGCAGTTTTTCTAAGGCCAAAAATGCAATGGGCATTTTTACGGTACTAGCAGGGTAAAAGTATTGTTTGCCAAGGTTAAAATGGAATTCTTTAAAACTGGGTTTGTTTTTAGCGTCACGGTTAATTTGGGTGTAAACTATTTGAACATTTAAGCTATCTCTATTGGCTAAAATATGCTGAAACAAAGCTGGCTTAGTTTGCATCAGTTGTTCCAGAAAAACGGCATCTGTTTTGCCCATTGTTTTGCTCTTAGTTGGCTGAGACCAACTATTGTTTTGGAACAGCAACAATAGGATCCATAATAGGGCTTTATTCATACCCAAATATAATCCCTGCACCAATGAAAATGTAATTTCTTGTGCAGATAGCCGGACCTTGAATTACATTTGGGTTTCAAACCAGCGATTATGCCTCACGAATCCATTTCGGTATTTGATATGTTTAAAATTGGGGTAGGTCCTTCAAGTTCCCATACCCTTGGTCCATGGAGGGCGGCACTTGCTTGTATTCAAAGAATTCAAACCGAAGCAAGTATTGATCAAGTACAATCTATAACAGTGTTATTATATGGTTCTTTAGCCAAAACTGGTAAAGGACATGGTACTGATATAGCGGTGATGCTTGGTTTATGTGGGGAAGATCCTGTGACCATGGATGTGAATAGCATTATTCCTAAAATTAAAGTCATGGAAGATTCTCAGGAGTTGATCCTAAACGGTACACAACATATTCCTTTTGTTACAGGACATCATCTACAGTTTTTACACCATGATTCATTGCCGTTTCATCCCAATGGATTATCCTTTTTGGTAGAATTGAATAATGGTCAGTCTTGGTGTGACACTTATTTTTCCATTGGCGGTGGGTTTATAGTAAAAGAAGCCAAAGACACACAACCTAAACAGGTAGTGGATTTAACCTTTCCCATTAATACCGCAGACGATTTGTTGCACTGGTGTATGAATGGATTGAGTATTAGCGATGTGGTCTTGGAAAATGAGTTGGCATGGAGGCCTGAAGCTGAAACCAGGGCTAAAGTGTTGCAAATTTGGAAAACCATGCAGGAATGCATTTTCAGGGGATGTCATGCTGAAGGGGAATTGCCTGGGGGATTGATGGTTAGAAGAAGGGCCGCTGCTTTGAACAAGAAATTGATGCAAGATAAAACCTATGAAAATTTTGAGCAGTGGTTGGGATGCATTAAAAATGGGGGTCATGATTTTAGCTATATCCTGGATTGGGTGAGTTGTTTTGCCCTTGCCGTAAATGAAGAAAATGCTTCATTTGGAAGGGTAGTCACTGCCCCAACCAATGGAGCAGCAGGTGTAATTCCAGCCGTATTGTTGTACTATATTGCTTTTTGCAATGGGAATGATGAAGAGAAAATTATCAGATTCTTGTTAACAGCATCTGAAGTTGGTAGTATTTTCAAAAAAGGGGCTACTATTTCTGCGGCCATGGGCGGTTGCCAGGCAGAAATTGGGGTTTCATCTGCCATGGCCGCAGCGGCTTTGACCGAATGCATGGGTGGAACGCAAAGACAGGCATTAATGGCTGCTGAAATAGCCATGGAGCATCACTTAGGGCTTACCTGCGATCCCATTGGGGGATTGGTGCAAGTGCCCTGTATTGAACGCAATACCATGGGTGCCATCAAAGCCATCACCGCATCTCAGTTAGCTTTGCAGAGTTCTCCTGATTTTGCCAAAGTTAGCCTAGACAAAGTGATCAAAACCATGTGGGACACGGCTTTAGACATGAATAGTAAGTACAAAGAAACAGCCGATGGTGGTTTGGCCATCAATATTCCACTTAGTCTTCCAGAATGTTAATTCAATAAAGGATTTGTTTCAATTTCTGTGATGGCTATATTGCTGTAGTCACGGATTTCATTGTACAAAGTGCCTCTTTCTACGGGTTGTCTATTTACTTGTTTTATCAAGGTTACTAGGTCTGCCGTACTCATAGAAGGGCTTTGTTCTTCTGATCCAGCCATAGAATAAATCTTGGTGGTATCATCAATGGTTCCGTCAATATCATTCACCCCAAAATTCAGTGTTAACTGTGCATTTTGTCTGCCTAGCATGGGCCAATAGGCTTTCACATGCGGAAAATTGTCTAAGTACAACCTAGATACCGCATACATTTTCAAATCCTCAATTACGGAAGACTCAGGCACATGACTCATGTCATTGTCTTTGTTACGGAATTTCAGCGGAATAAAGGTATTAAAGCCACCCGTTTTGTCTTGTAATTGGCGCAGTCTTTCCATATGGTCAATCCTATGCCAGTATTGTTCTACATGACCATATAAAAGGGTAGCATTGCTATGCATGCCTAATTCGTGAGCAGCTTGGTGAATAGCCAACCATCCATCAGCGTCAACCTTGTCTTCACAAATTTGAGTACGGATTTCTGGATGAAAAATTTCAGCACCACCACCTGGCAAACTGTCTAATCCTGCTTCATGAGCAATACGCATTCCTTCAGCCGTACTGAGTTTGGCTTTGCGGAACATATAATCTAATTCAACAGGGGTAAAGGCTTTTATATGCAATTCAGGTCTATGGGCTTTAATGCTTTTCAAAAGGTTCACGAAAAATTCCATATCCATTTTAGGATGAACACCACCCACAATATGCACTTCTGTAACGGGTTTGCCGTCATAGCTTTTGACAATATGCATCATTTGGTCAATGCTCAATTCCCAACCTTCTTCTCTATGGGCATAGAGTTTGGAATAGGCACAGAATTTGCAACTGAACACACAAAGGTTGGTTGGCTCAATATGAAAGTTTCTATTAAAATAGGTTTTGTCTCCGTGTTTATCTTCTCTTACCCAATTGGCCAATGCGCCTAAATAGGAGAGTGAGCCTTGCTCAAATAATAAGACCCCATCTTCAAAAGAGATACGCTCTTTGTTTAGAATTTTTTCTCCAATTTTTTTTAAATCAGCATTTTTCTCCAATGCTACCAATCTTGAGATCCCTGTTTCTTTCATGTAACGGAAATTTCAGCAAAATTAAACCAATTTCATTGCCGCCGAATGATATTTGTCAATTGTTATCTTAATTCGAAACAAAAAACCCGGTGAGTCTCACCGGGTTTTGCAAATATTAATTCAATCAATTAAGACATTAAAATACCAGCAATACTAGCCGATAGATAAGAAGCCAATGTGCCACAAAGCAGGGCTTTTAAACCCAATTTGGCCAAGTCTGCCCTTCTGGTGGGAGCCAATTCTCCAATACCTCCAATTTGCATACCAACGCTACTAAAATTGGCAAATCCGCAAATGGCAATACTCACAATGAGCAATCCTTTTTCAGAAACTATGGGAACTGCCTTGGTAGTTAAGTTATTAAAGGCCACAAATTCATTGATGGTAATTTTTTGTCCCAATAAGGTAGCTGCATTAGCAATGTCTACTGCAGGAACACCCATGGCCCAGGTCATTGGATAGAAAATTTTACTAAAGATCAAATCAAGGGTTAGACCAGGAACTATTTTACCAAATCCCCAGTTAATAAAAGCAATTAAGGCAATAAACCCAATCAACATGGCAATCACGTTCACAGAGATTTTCATACCATCACTGGCTCCATGTGAAATGGCATCAATGATATTGCTATAAGGACTTTTAACTTCTAGTTTCACCTTGCCCATGGTTTGGGATTCTTCGGTTTCAGGGAATACTATTTTAGAAATGACCAAGGCCCCAGGAGCTGCCATTAAAGAAGCCGTTAACAGGTATTCTGCTTTTGCACCCATATTGGCGTATACAATTAGAATACCACCCGCTATGCAAGCCAAACTACCACTCATACTGGCCAATAATTCACTCTTGGTCATACTGCTCAAATAAGGCCTAATCATTACCTGCGCTTCAACCTGACCAACAAAGGCACTTGCCACATTACTCAACGCTTCTGCACCACTAACACGCATGATAAAATTCATGGCTTTTGCAATCAGAGATACAATTACTTGCATCACACCAAAGTGGTAGAGAATTGCCACTAATACACAAACCAAGATAATGGTAGCGGTAACACTAAAAGCAAATACAAAACCACCTTGTGCAAAATTTTGAACATTGGTAGGAGCAGGGCCAGCAACCATAATGCCACCATACACAAAGGAAACCCCTTGTCTGGCAAACTGTTCAATCTTTTCCATACCATGCCCCAGTTTTTGGAAGAACCAGGTTACTGGTGGTACTTTTAATACCAATACTGCAATAGCAATTTGCAACATCATACCGCTAACAACCAGTCTATAGTTGATTCTTTTCTTATTGTTTGAAAACAAAAAAGCAATGGCCAGAATCAAAATAATGCCCAATATTCCGTGAAAGCGTTCCATAAACTAGTAGTTGGCTGATTGAATAAGGCGGTAAGATAATAAAATATTAATCATGAATATCCAATAACAAAAGAGACCCCAAATGGGGCCTCTTTTATAAAGTTTTTTCAAGATTACAAATGCGCTTGAATCTTCTTGTCTAAGACACTTTTGGGTACTGCGCCAATTTGTTTGTCTACAATTTGACCACCCTTGATAAAAAGAATAGCAGGAATAGAAGTGATGCCATAGTTAACACTTAGGTTAGGATTATGGTCAACATTTACTTTACCTACATTGATTTTACCATCGTATTCTTTAGACAATTCTTCAATAACTGGTCCAATAGCACGGCAAGGTCCACACCATTCTGCCCAAAAATCTACAACTGTTAATTTATCGCTGTCGAGCACGGTGCTCTTGAAATTTGCGTCTGTTAATTCTAAAGCCATTTTTATTATTTTTTATGTTGATGATAAAGATGAATATCAAATATAAATCCAAAGCCTAGTTTCTGCTGATTTGACTTTTCCACCTATGTGATTAATATAATTGCAACCTAAAACCTGACACAGGGTCAGTTTAAGCACTGACAACACCCACATTTACTTCAAAATCGGGGTTGTTCATCAGGAATCCGGCCATATCCTCATTCATTAAAAAGCTCTTATCTAAACTATATAAGCTCACTTTTAGGTTCTCCTTGGGTTCAAACATGTTGAATCTCAAGGAGGTCTTGCCTGGATTCTGTTTAATATTACTGTCTACAAAATCAACCATTTCTGCCGTAACTGCAGCAGGATGCATGCTAATTTCTATACTTCTGGTAAGTGTTTGTTTCACAGTTTCAAGTAATGACATGCTATTAATCTTAAAATCAAATTCATCTGGTCTGCCATATCTGGGACGGAAAAATCCGGTACACATGATATTGGTACCCTTTTCTAAGTAGTTCTGAAAACGGATATAGTCTTCACTCCATAAAAGGAACTCCGTTTTTCCACTCAGGTCTTCCATGGCAAAGGATCCAAAATTCTTACCAGTTTTGGTAACCCTATGTTGCACATCAATAATTAAACCAGCTACGCGTAATACTTTTCCAGGGTTGGGTTGTAAATGCAGGGTTTCTTTGATCTCATTAAAATCACTGATTTTAGAAATGCCATAGTATTTGAGTTCAAATTTAAAATGGTCCAATGGGTGACCACTCATGTACATTCCCGTTACCTCTTTCTCATGATCCAATAATTCTGTTAAGGTCCAAGGTTCACAAACACCAATCTTGGGTTGTGGCACTTCCATGGCTGCAGAGAGATTACCAAATAGGGTATTGGTGGTTCCAATTGCATGGGCTTGTTTGGCTTGACCATAACTCACAATTTTTTCTAAACCGCTTTGTTTTTCACCATCGGGAACATGAAAATATTGGGCTCTATGATAGGCTGTAAAACAATCAAAAGCACCGGAATATGCCAAGCATTCTAATGATTTTTTATTGACACTTTTTTGAAGCACACGCGCTATAAAGTCAAACATGTCTGGATAGTGTCCATTCTTTTCACGTTCAGCAATTATATTTTCTACTGCAGCTTCGCCCACGCCTTTAATCCCACCCATACCAAAACGAATTTCGCCTTTTTTGTTCACGGCAAATCCTTTGAGTGATTCATTGATATCAGGCCCTAGTACTTTTATTCCCATGCGTTTACATTCTTCCATGAAGAAGGTAATCTTCTCAATTCCTCCTGCGTGGTTCAGAACTGCAGACATATATTCTCCAGGGTAATGGGCTTTTAAATAAGCTGTTTGATAGGCCACAAAAGCATAACAAGTACTATGCGATTTATTAAAAGCGTATTGTGCAAAAGCTTCCCAGTCAGTCCAGATTTTTTCTAGTGTTTCTGCAGCGTGTCCCTTGGTTGTAGCACCTTCCACAAATTTACCCTTCATCTTGTCTAGGGTCTTTCTATCTTTTTTACCCATTGCTTTGCGCAACACATCCGCGTCTCCCTTACTAAAGCCACCAATTTTTTGAGACAGCAACATCACCTGTTCCTGATACACGGTAATCCCATAAGTATCAGCCAGGTATTCTTCCATGTCTGCCAAGTCATAAGTAATGGCTTCTCTACCATGCTTACGATCAATAAAGTTGGGAATATAGGCAATGGGCCCGGGGCGATAGAGGGCGTTCATGGCAATTAAGTCAGCAAATTTATCCGGCTTTAATTCACGCAGGTATTTTTGCATCCCAATACTTTCAAACTGAAACGTAGCATTGGTTTCCCCTTTTTGATAGAGTTGAAAAGTTTTTTCATCGTCAAGGGGAATGGTGTCTAAGTCAATAGTCACTTGGTGATTTTGTAAAATCAATTCCAGGGCGGTTTTCAAAATGGAAAGGGTTTTTAAACCCAAGAAGTCCATCTTGATAACGCCTGCGTCTTCAATGGTACTTCCTTCAATCTGCGTTACCCAAAGTGGAGAGTCTTTTGAAATGGCAACAGGAATTAGGTCTGTTAAATCGCGCGGAGCGATGATAATACCCGCCGCATGGATACCCGTGTTTCTCACAGACCCCTCCAGTCTTTCCGCTTCTTTTAAAACCTGTGAACGAATATCATTTCCGTTGTAGAGCTCTCTGAGTTTTCGAATATTGTCTAGGTCTTCTTGTTGATATCCCTCTTTTTCTTCAAAAGATTTCTCACCTATTTTTTCACCTTCTTTAATGGTGAATGGCGCGTGCAACACACGGCGTAATTCAGTACCTGGTTTATCAGGTACCAATTTTGCCAACATATTGCTTTCACTTAATGGAAGGTCTAACACCCTAGCCACGTCTTTGATACTCATTTTGGCAGCCATGGTACCATAAGTGATAATCTGTGCAACCTGGTTCTTTCCGTATTTTTCTACCACATAATCAATGACACGCTGCCTTCCTTCATCATCAAAGTCCGTGTCTATATCGGGCATGCTCTTACGGTCTGGATTTAAGAAACGCTCAAACAGTAAGTTGTATTTAATAGGGTCAATATTGGTGATGCCAATACAATAAGCCACCACAGAACCAGCTGCAGAACCACGTCCTGGTCCAACAAATACACCCATTTCACGGCCGGCTTTGATAAAGTCACTTACAATTAAAAAGTAACCCGCAAACCCCATGGTCCTAATGGTAAACAATTCAAAGTCTAGTCTTTCTTGAATCTCAGGGGTAATATCGGTATAGCGCATTTTAGCGCCTTCCATGGTCAAGTGCTTCAAGAATTCCCATTGGTTCATATTGCTATCCGTATGTACCTGAAAAGAGGGTGGGATAGGGAAGGCAGGAAGTAAAATATCTTTCTTCAAATTCAAGACATCAATCTTGTCAACAATGGCATTGGTATTGTCTATAGATTCTGGAATATCATGAAAGAGTTTTTTCATCTCTTCCGTGGTCTTGAAATAGAACTGGTCATTGGGAAATTTGAACCTTCTATTTTTAATTTGCACATCGTCATTGGCAAAGTCATCAAAACCAGGTGTGGCTTGCTTTTCACCCGTATTAATACAGAGTAAAATATCATGGGCATTATAATCGTCCCTTTCTGTATAATGGCTATCGTTGGTAGCAATGACGGGAACATTGTATTTCTTGGCAAATTTGAGCAAAGTGTTATTGATCAATTCCTGCTCTTTAATTTGGTGCCGTTGGATTTCTATATAGTAATCTTCTCCAAATAAGTCTAACCACCATTTGAATTCATTTTCAGCTTCCTGTTCTGTACCATTTAAAATGGTCTGTGGTACATAAGCACCAATACAGCATGTGGTGGCAATAATCCCTTCATGGTATTTTTCAATCAAGCCTTTATCAACCCTGGGATATTTACTATACATTCCTTCTATAAAACCCATAGAAGTGAGCTTAACCAGATTTTGATATCCAGTGGCATTTTTGGCCAATAAAACTTGGTGGTATCTTTTGTCTTTGACTTCTTTTGTAAAAGTTTTTAAGAATCGATCTTCTACCACGTAGAACTCGCATCCCACAATTGGTTTAACTGTTGGCGTTGTAATGTCTTTTCCATTTTCATCCTTTCCAATGACTTTGGTATTTTTCCAAGCTTGGGCTACAAATTCAAATGCGCCAAACATATTTCCGTGATCGGTAATAGCCAAGGCAGGCATATTGTCCTTAGCGGCTTTTTTGTACAAACTACCAATGTTAGCAGCACCATCCAACAAAGAATATTGGGTATGAACGTGTAAATGAGAAAACTGAGACATGAGCAACTGGATTCGGTCAAATATCGTAACAAAGCAGTCTGTCAGGTGGGATAAATTTTCCACAATGCTTCTAATTTGCCAGTTAGGCGTTTCAAACCTAAATTGCAGCCCTAGTTTATGAAACAATTTCAATTTTTAATATATATAGGATTATTGCTTAGTCTCAGTAGCTGCCGGTCATTTAGGCAGTTAACAGCCAAGGATCATACCATGGCGTCTGTTTCCAATAAAAAGCTAAAGTCTCAAAAAGAGCCACAATTCATTGAAGGAATAGAAGTTACGCCTGGCTCTACCATGAGTTCAAAGCATAAAACCAGTACTGCTAATACCAAAAAGACCAACACCAGTAAACCCAACAACCCAGTAAGTGGGGGAATATTTAGTACCGAGAATGCCAGTTATTTGCAATTAAAATTTTCTGTCTTGGTGGGAGTGCCGGTAAGCCAATTGGACAATATTGCCTTATTAGAGCAGATGGATAAATGGTGGGGAACCCGTTATTGTATGGGAGGAACCACCGAAAACTGTTTAGATTGTTCAGCCTTTACCCAGATTTTATACAGAGATCTTTATGCTATTAATTTGCCAAGAACGGCACAAGAACAATATCAATCAGCTGATATCATTGGGATAGATGACTTACAAGAAGGCGATTTGGTGTTTTTTCATACGTCAGGAAGAAGTAGAAGATCAATTACCCATGTTGGGGTTTATTTGCAAAACAGCAAATTTGTACACGCTGCTACTAGTGGGGGAGTCATGATCAGCGATTTAAAAGAAACTTATTGGAGTCCCAAATTCAGGGGAGGAGGCAGGATGAAGCAACGTCCATAATGATTATTTAATGCCCCATTTTGTTTTGAATTGAGCTATCATTTGTGCGGCATCTGGTGTTAATTTTCCTTTGATTACACCAATAATCATTAAACTAGAAAAAATAAGGGATCTAACAATCATCCCAGACCATCCTTCAAATTGTCCCGTTAATAACGCTACCAATCCAAAAGAGCAAACACCCAATACTAAAGCTTTTAAGTTATTTAGATTAAAGGGTTGCATGCCAAATTTCCTTCTTAAAAATTCAAAGCGAATAAAATTATATAGGGCAAATGCAGTAAGTTCAGCAAATGCTGAACCAATAATGCCATAATTTTTAATTAGGTAATAGGTTAATGGTAATCTAAATGCCAACAAAACAACACCGCTTAAGAAATCAAAACGCCAATAAGTAGAAGTGCCAATAACTATATTATTGAGTCCTGTACCTGCGTCAATAATTCTAACCATCCCTAGAATAAATACTACTGCAAGACCTGATTCATATGTTTTCTGAATATTCAATGCTGCTAAAGCCGGTTGAATATTCAACCAAATATTGCCAAATAAGAACAATGCAATCAGTAATAAATTAATACAAGATCGCTGATAGATGCGCTTGATTTCAGGCATGTTTTTGTCTTTCCAGGCTCTTGACAATACACCGGCAGAAACGGATTGGATACTTCTTTGTGGAACCTGGATTAAATTGGCCGCATACTGGGCAACGCCAAATACGGCAACTACGGCCAATCCCTGAAACTTTGCAATGATAAAACTGTCAATAGTTGCAGCTAAAGAAGCTATACAAGTTCCGCCAAAAATCAATGCCTGCATGGAAAACATTTTCAACTTAAACTTTTTGGTAACCCTACTTACTTTGAGTGGGAAGTGAAGTTTTTTAGAACGGTATAATACCCAAGCAACTATGGCAAAAATGGCTAAGTATAAAAAAGCAAAACAATGAATGAATTGATCAAAACTGATAAATCTAAAATAATACAAGAGCACTATGATTAAGGTCAGAATCCTTAATCCAGTTTCTTTTAAAAAATTAGACATGACTGTTTTCTGTAAGGCCCAACAAAAGCCTTCCATCACGGAAAACAATAGCATTCCCATGGCAAATGGAAACATCCAATAATAATAATCAACAATGAGTTTGGATCCCTTTGAAAAATGTTGCACAAAAAAGGGTTGAAACCAATATCCTGCAATTAACACCAATAAAAATCCAATGAAAGATACTGCCAGTGACCAAGTCATTAGATCAATTTCATGCGCTTCTAAATTGTCCTTATAATAGGGGTAAAATTTATAAATCACTGGGATGATTCCCAAACTCCCAAAAGCATACATGTTTTGTGAAAAATCAAAGAAGATTCTGGTAAGTCCAAACTGTTCAGGAGTAAAAGCACCATTCCCAATTCTGGTATAATAATACAGATTGATGGCACCGATAAAAAAACCGATATACACCAAGATGCTAGACTGAATAGTTTGTCTTCTAATACTACCCATATTAATTTGCAGGGAGTTCTCTAACCTTGATATAGTATTTGAATTCTATTGCTGCTGGATTCAAAAATGCCTTATGTTCTTCTAACAAATCCAAAGTTTTCCAGGTACCAACAATGGGTTCCATTTTCAAATCTGCTTTGTCAGTTTTTACAAACAATGGTAGATTGAACTCAGCAAGACAATTAGTCCATCTATAGTTTACCTTTTTTTGATCTTTACTATATTGTAATTCTAATACAGGAATCTCTGTTTTGCGTAGGTATTGATCAAATACAGGTTTTAATGGATAGCCCGTATATTTTTCCATCACAGATTGAATGTCTATAGTGGTAACGGTTTGATGGTAAAATTCTTTGTTGAGTTGTCTAAGCATGAGTCTAAACTGCTCATCATTGTTGATACTATTGCGGATGGTTTGAATCATATTTGACCCTTTGTAGTACATGTCATTACCGCCTTGGTTTTGAACATTGTAAACACCAATAATGGGCTCTCTATTGCTAATGTTTTTTCTGATCCCATAATTGTATTCATAAGCAGCTTGCTTGCCACTAAGCCATTGTGTAAATAGGGTTTCTGTATAATTGGTAAACCCTTCGTGTACCCACATGTCTGCAATGTCTTTGGTAGTAATATTATTACCAAACCACTCGTGTCCACTTTCGTGAATAATGATAAAGTCCCATTTTAATCCCCAACCTGTACCAGATAGGTCTCTACCTAAATAACCATTTTTAAATTTATTGCCATAGGTAACGGCACTTTGGTGTTCCATACCCAAATAAGGCACTTCTAATAATTTATAACCATCTTCATAAAATGGGTATTTGCCAAGCCAATATTCAAAGCAACGAATCATGGGTTTGGCTTGTTGAAACTGAATTTTAGCTTCTGCAACGTGGCAGCTTAATGGATAAAAATTTAAATCTAATACGCCAGCTTCTCCTTGTAAAGTGTCTGAGAAATGCTCGTATTTGCCAATATTCATAGATAGGCTATAATTGTTGATGGGATTTTTAACTACCCATTTCCAAGTTTTAGTATGTGCTTGTTCATTAGCATGAACCCACTCAAGTCTGCCATTTGAAACATCCATTAATGTATCAGGTGTAGTAATAGAAACGCTTACACCTTGCTCTGGTTCATCATATTGATGGTCTTTACATGGCCACCAAACAGATGCTCCCAATCCTTGGCAACTGGTACTAACAAATGCATTGCCTGCTGCATCTTTTGTCCAAGTAACGCCACCGTCCCATGGTGGATTTCTTGCTTCTCTTGGTTTGCCATGGTAATACATGGTAATTTGGTGTTGAGATCCTTTTTTCAAGTCTTTCTTGAAAGCTATTAGAAAAGCATTGCCATCTCTTGCAAAGGAAAGAGATTCCTTATTCCATAAAACGCTGTCAAGTACCAAAGGTTCCTGCAGGTCTATTTGCATTTTCTTACCCTTTTGCAATACTTGAAATTGCATATCCACCTGGCCCGAAATAGTTTTGCTATTTAGGTCAGGTGTTACGTGTAAATCATAGTGTAACAAATTCCACCAAGCACGTTCAGCAGTAATGGATCCTCTTAAGGTATCCGCATGGCTAAAAGACTTTGGCTTTTTCTCAACTTGGGCAAAAACTGAGTGGGCTCCCAATAAAAGGAAAGCAAAAAAGATAGACTTCAGGTTCATCCCATAAAAATACGGATTGCCCTTACCGGTTTCTAATGTTTTTTCAGCTTATTCTTGAAGACTTTTTCAAACTTTTCCAGTTTTGGTTGAATCACAAATCGGCAATAGCCCTGATTTTGGTTATCATTATAGTAATTCTGATGATAATTTTCAGCAGGATAGAAGTTTTTAAAGGCTTCAATGCCTGTTACAATTGGGCTTGACCAAGCGCCAGATTTGTCCAAGGCCTTTTTGTAGGATTCTGCTTTTTCTTTTTCGGCTTGGGTTTGGTAAAAAATCACAGACCTATATTGAGGGCCTGCGTCATTTCCCTGGCGATCAATTGTAGTAGGGTCATGGGTTTTCCAAAACACTTCTAATAATTCATCATAACTGATGACAGCAGGGTCATATATAATTTGACATAATTCAACATGACCAGTATTCTTGTCACAGACTTGTTCATAGCTGGGGTTTTCTACAAAACCACCACCATAACCAGAAATAACTTTATATACACCATTGAGTCTTTGAAAAAAAGCTTCAGTACACCAAAAGCAGCCTTCGCCAAAAGTTGCAGTATCTGTTTTAACGTCTGGGGGAATGGGAGTTTGATTCATTTTAGCCAATTTTGAAGGTGTTTGTGCACAAGAAACCAAGAAAATACCCGTGAGGGCTAGGGTTAACATGCTGATTTTGAACATATTTTGAATTTTGTATAGATACGTAACCAATTATAAAACAGATGTTTGCAAGGAATGTTTTAACAATTTTGCTAAATTTTATATTTTTTCAAGAATTATACTAAAAGTGCTAATTTTACGTTCAGGACTTTTTTTCCTGCGTAAACCTATGCAATTACAATTGGAATATCCCAAGCCTTCTATTCTCAGATTGGAAAATCTGTTGATGTTGGTACCATTTATGGCCTTTGTGTCTATTTTGGTATTTTCCAATACTGCCGATTTGGACAGCCACTACCAAGAAACCTATTTTACTTTCAAGTTTCAAAATGTGGTTGTATTCAATTGGATTTTGATGATATTACCATTCTTGTTGCATTTGTTTTTGAATCAACAATCTATAGGTGATTCAAGGATTATGCACGGTCATATCATAATTTCACTCTGTTTATTGATTGCTGTATTATTTACCTATCAATTGAATACACCTAATATTATTGTTAATCAAGATACTTTTCAAGGATTACCTTCTCAACGTCATTGGTTAGAAGCAACTTCAGCCACATTTCAGTTGTTGATTTTACAAGGGTTTGTACAATTGTTTTTTGTATTGTACTGTTTGGTGAAACTCTTCCCTTGATTTTTTACCTGATGCAACGCTTCATTAATTTATTTTCATGAAACTATTGTTGGCCGAAGACGAGCCCAAAGTGGCCAATGCTGTTAAAGCAGGATTGGAAGAACAAGGAATGGAAGTAACCGTTGCTTTTGATGGCAAAATGGCTGAGAAGTATTTTGATAGAGATAGTTTTGATTGCATTATTCTAGACATCAATCTCCCATATACCAATGGACTTGATTTGTGTAAACAATTCCGAAACAGGAATAAGAAAGTCCCCATTATTTTATTGACAGCCTTGGGTGAATTGGAAGACAAGATGGAGGGATTTAGTGCCGGGGCCGATGACTATTTGGTAAAACCATTTCATTTGCAGGAGCTATTGGCTAGGATACATGTAATTGTAAAACGATCTTCGGGTGTAGACCAGCCTCAAAATATGATGGAGGTAGGTGATCTGGTTTTGGATTTGGATGCCAAATCAGTTAAACGGGCAGGAAAGCTGATCAAATTAACTCAAAAAGAATTTCTATTATTAGAAGCTCTTGCAAAAGCTAGGGGTCGGGTTTTGTCAAAAGCAGATTTAGCAGAAAAGGTTTGGGCCCTAGATTTTGATACAGGTACCAACACGGTAGAAGTCTATATCAATTTCCTCAGAAATAAAATTGACAAACTACATCCTACTAAGTTAATTCATACTAGAACTGGATTTGGCTATTATTTGAAAGAAGAATCATGACCATTAAAACTAGAACGGCGCTTTGGATTGTTGCAGTAGTTTCTCTGTTGATGCTGGTGCTTTGTAGCTTTATATTTTTGGAGTTTAAACAAGCAGAACAAAAGCTCTTTCAACAAAGGCTCAAGGAAAAAGCCATTAACACGGTAAAGCTGTTAGATGAGGTAAAAGAGGTAGATAGTGCTTTGTTGAAATTGATAGACAAAAATACCATTGACCAAATAAGAGATGAAAAGGTTTGGATTCTTGATTCATTGAACAGAATTGTCTATAGTAGTATTGATGATCTGAATTGGCAACCAAGTACCGGATTATTAGATTCAATACGTCAGCAACAATACCTAGTTTTCACAATAGATCAACACGATGCCATTGGATTGATATATGCGTTTCATGGAAGAGACCGATTGGTTATATCAGCCGGTAGAGACCAAGAAGGATTAGATGCTTTACAAGCTTTGTTTAAAATCCTTTTAATAGGAATGTTGGCTATTATTATATTGGTTGCTTTCAGTGCTTATGTCATTGCCAAGCAAGTTTTAAAACCCTTGATCTTATTAAACAAACAAGTAGAAGCTGTTAATGATGAGCAACTTAATACATCTGTTTTCATTCAGGAAACAAATACCAAAGACGAAATCAAGGAATTGGCTATAAGTTTTAACCAGATGTTAGTTAGGTTGCAAGAAGCTTTTAGCCAACAAAAGCAGTTTATACAGCATGCTTCACATGAACTAAGAACACCCTTGGCGGCACTGACCAATCAAATTGATTTGGCATTGCAACAAGATAGAAGTCCACAATATTATAAAGATCTATTGTTGTCTTTACAGGAGGATCATGATAAATTATCCAAATTACTACAGCAGTTATTGCAATTATTTAAATCAGGGCAAGCCATTCAGCCAGGAGAACTTGAAATCATTTATCTCAATGAAATAATGGATGACTGCATGGATCAAATTGCCCAAGTTCATCCAGAGACAAAATTGGTTTTAAACTATAGCAATTTTCCGGAACAGGAAGATGACTTAGAATTTAAAGGAAATCCTAGCTTATTGACTACGGCTATCCTGGGATTATTGGAAAATGCCTGTAAGTATGGAGCAGGTAATCCAGTATTAATTGATATTGGATTTGATAGTAAATTGCTAAGCATCAGTATTCAAAACAAAGGAACACTGATACCTGAAGTAGACAGAGGCAGATTGTTTACTGCATTTTTCAGGTCTTCTAATACAGAAGGAAAAAGGGGATTTGGTCTTGGTTTAGTGCTGGCTGATAAGATTATTCATTTGCATCAAGGTCAATTGTCTTATCAGGTAAAAGCTGGTGCCAATTGCTTTGTTTGTATTCTTCCAAAATAGTTTGCCACTTGAATAGTCAAATATCCACAAAGCCAAGAGTCGTTACTTTTTAGTGAGTCTGGGCTTAACTTTGCCAAAAAATTAGCAGGAAAACATGCGTTTATACCCAGATTCAGCCTTAGTTCAATTGGAGTTTGACAAAGTGAAAGCTTTGTTGAAGGCGCATTGTAATACAGATCATGCAAAGCAAAAAGCAGATAGTTTAAGAATTCATACCAGAAAAGACTTTATAGAATTAGAATTACAACAGTCCAATGAGTATAAAAATATTGCCTTACAACAGCAGTATTTTCCCAATGATTTTAACCTGAATCTGCAAAAAGACCTGAAATTATTGGGCATACCTGGGGCCATGTTGGTGGGTGATCAATGGATGCCCATTAGAAGGTTAACAGAAAACACAGCCACTATTTTTCGTTGGTTTGATAACGAGCGAAGGTTGGCATTTCCTTATTTGGCCAAAGTTATTGAAGGAACCTATTACGAAAAGCAAATTCTGGTATTGATTGATGAGGTGTTGGATGAAAATGGAACGGTCAAAGACAATGCATCGGCAGACTTGCAAAAAATTAGGATGAGTCTGTTTAGAAAGCGGAATGAGTTGCGCCGAATGTTTGAAAAAGTGATTGCCAAATTGGCCAAAGCTGGATATACGGCAGATATTGATGAAAGCTTTAGCAATGGAAGAAGGGTAGTGGCCGTATTCTCTGAACACAAACGTCAGGTAAAAGGTATTTTGCACGGAGAGAGCGATAGTAGAAAAACAGCTTTTATAGAACCAGAAGAAACCATTGAATTAAATAATGACGTTTTTTCTTTGGAGCATGAAGAAATAAAGGAAGTACAAAAAATACTACGAGCGTTAACGGCCAGAATGCAAGTCTATGCTCCCTTATTAAGTTCTTATTTAACTGTTGCTGGAGAATATGATTTTATCAGGGCTAAAGCCCGATTGGCATTAGACATGAATGCGCAATTACCCAATCTTGTAGACCGTGCTCATATTCATTTGGTAGACGCTTATCATCCTTTATTATACCTCTATCACAAGAGCTCTGGTAAGAAAACCATTCCTGTAACTCTTACACTAGATGATAAAAACAGAATCTTGGTCATTAGCGGACCAAATGCTGGAGGTAAGACCGTGACCATGAAAACCATAGGTTTGAACCAATTGATGCTACAGAGCGGTTTATTGGTACCTGTTAGTGCAGTATCTACAATGGGCATCTTTAAACAACTCTTTATTCATATTGGAGATACGCAAAGTATAGAATTTGAATTGAGTACTTATAGCAGCCATTTGATGCACATGAAATATTTCATGGAAGTGGCCAATGGTAAAACCCTATTTTTTATTGATGAATTGGGTAGTGGAAGTGACCCCAATCTAGGTGGGGCTTTTGCAGAAGTGATTATGGAAGAATTGTGTAGGAAACACAGTTTTGGGGTAGTAACTACGCACTATCTGAACTTGAAAGTAATGGCCAATCACACACCTGGTATTTTAAACGCAGCCATGCAATTTGATGAAGTTAACCTGATGCCCATGTATCGGTTAATTGTAGGAAAGCCAGGAAGCTCGTATACGTTTGCCATTGCAGAAAGAATTGGACTGTCTACTAAACTCATTCAAAGAGCTAGACAGTTGGTAGACGAAGACCATTTTAAATTGGATAGACTACTCAATAGAACTGAACAAGACTTACAACACTTGGACAAGGAAAAGAAACAGCTCAATAAACTCTTGCGTGAAAATGAGCAATTAAAAAAAGAGATGGAAAAAGTGTTGGACAAAGAGAAACACTTACAACAGATAGAATTACTGAAACAACAGAATAGGATTACAGAAGACAGAATTGTCTATCTTAAAGACATGGAAAGAAAGCTCAAGCAGATTGTGCTTGATTGGAAAAAAACTGATAACAAACAAGAAGTTGTTAAACACTTACAGAACCTTTTGTTTAAGCAAAAGGAAACCATTGTTGTAAATAAACTAGCTAAAAAAACGGATTCCAAATTCAAAGAGACCCATACCGATATTGTAGTTGGAGCCTTGGTTAAATCTAAAAAGAATTACCAAGTTGGTGAAGTAAAAGAGATTAGGGGCAAAAGGGCCATTGTTCAAATTGGACTATTACCCATGAATGTGGATATGGCAGATTTGATTGCGGTTGAGAAAATTGAAGAACCCGTTAAATAGGTTGATACTTTTACAACCATCTCTTTGCATTCCCTTGATTTAGGCTGGATTCTAGATACAAATCAGGTTTTAGGCTTATATTTCTGATTAATTATACCATGTTACGTTTAATCCTATTTGCCATTGGATCTTGTTTTTTTTATATGCCTGTTCACGCACAGGTATGTGGCGGTAGTTTGGGTGACCCTGTTTTGAAAATGACATTTGGAAGAGGCCCAACAGGCCCCATTATTCCGCCATCTAGTAAAACAGGTTTAACATATAGTGGATCGCCCTGCGTAAAAGACGGGCAATTTAGTTTAGCCACTTTTTTCTTTGGTTGCTCTCCCACCATTTGGTACTCACCACTTGCCGGTGATCATACTGGAACTAGTTCCGTAGCTGAGTCCTTAGGCTATTTTATGATGGTCAATGCTGACGTTCCAGGTAAAGTAGTTTATCAAGATACAGCCACTGGTTTATGTGGGAATACCAATTATGAATTTGCGGCCTGGATCATGAATGCAGTAAAAGACAGTTCCTGTGGTTTTAAAAGTATCATGCCCAATTTGATTTTCAGAATTGAAACGGTTAATGGGGTTTTATTAAAAGAACAGTCTAGTGGCGATATTCCCACTGAAAAAGATACGCGTAAATGGGTGCAAGCAGGTACTTGCTTTTTAACACCCATTGGAAGTACGGCGGTTGTCTTGAAAATTATTAATAATGCACCAGGAGGTTGCGGGAATGACTTTGCCTTAGACGATATTACCCTTAGACCTGGTGGAGCCGCAACAGTAGCTACTACGGTTAATGGTCAAGCCAATTATTTGATTGATATCTGCCAAAACCTACAAACAGATTTAAGTTTGGTAGCATCCATTACAGGATTGAACAATGCTCAAATGCAGTGGCAGGAAAGTTTGGATTCAGGAAAAACATGGAAAGATCTTGTTGGTGAAACAGGTCTTCAATACACCCGCAAACCCAGTGCTGGTGGTGGTTATCAGTATCGGATTATGGTAGCAGAAACGGGTAATTTTAATTCACCCGCTTGTAGATTGGCTTCAGAGCCCATTCTAGTCAATATCAATCCCATTGCACCCAAATTATCCGTTCATGAGGTTATGGCTTGTACAGGAATCAACGTGAGTCTTGATGCGCCATTGGGAACTGCCTATCAATATTTATGGACAGGCCCCAATCAATACCAAGATATTAGCAGTAATGCCGTTGTCAACAAAGTCAAATTCCAGGATTCCGGATATTATACGGTTAGAATTACTACAGACGCAGGTTGTATTGGATACGATAGTATTCATGTTGTTGTTAACCCAGGCGTGAATTTACAATTGCCCCTATCTGTTACAACTTGTGAGGGTGTTGGTATGAGTTTATCAGCCAATGGTGGTACCAGTTATCAGTGGAGCCCCAGTACGGGTCTTTCTAATACTAATATTGCCAATCCCATTGCTAATCCAACAGATACCATCACTTATACGGTAAAGGTTCAAAACCAATTCGCTTGTAGGGATTCTGGTAGGATAGAAGTACAGGTTTGGAAAAAGCCCTTGGTGGCTGCAGGAAAAGATAAAAGCATTGCCTCCGGCGAAACCGTTCAATTAGATGGAAGCATATCTGGAAATTATAGCAGTTTCAATTGGACACCTACCAATACCATGCTCAATCCCAGTTCCATCAATCCCAGTGTGCAACCCACTCAAAGTACCCAATACATACTTACAGGTATATCTTCTTATGGTTGTGGTAACTATTCAGACACTGTTCTAGTAAACGTGTTTCAAGAATTAATCATTCCCAATGCCTTTTCTCCTAACGGCGATGGCATCAATGACCACTGGAAAGTTCGTGGACTAGAAACCTATCCTGATGCCGTTGTCAGTATTTTTAATAGGTATGGTCAACCACTCTTCAAACAAAAATCCAGTTCCACAGGATGGGATGGTAAAAGAAATGGCCAAGCACTACCTATTGGCACTTATTATTACATGATAGAATTAAACAATGGATACGCTCCAGTTTCTGGCTCCATCCTCTTGATTCGTTGAATAGGCTGATTTTTAACCTGTTATCAGTTGGTTTCTAGAGTTTTTTTCAATATTTCTATTCTCCTGAAACCCTTTCTCTAATTGATTTACAGCAGAATACGCGCAACTTTTCTGTTACTAATTGCATAGTTTTTTTGGAATATCAAGCCGCAGGCTATTATTTTGCACCCGGAGAGTTGGCAGAGCGGTCGATTGCGGCAGTCTTGAAAACTGTTGACTGTAACAGGTCCTGGGGTTCGAATCCCTAACTCTCCGCAAAAAAAATAGAAGGCCCTGCATAGCAGGGCTTTTTTATTTCCGAAGCTTTATCGAGCTCGCTCGAATAAAGCGTAGGAGATAAAAAACCAAGGCCGATAGGCCTGGGCCTTCTATTTTTTATGCAGGCCCCCCTCCAAACGGGATCAGTGGGACACTAATCCCCTCAAAAAGACAATCACTTCTAAAGTAAGCTGTACTAAAAAACCTCGGCGCAGCCGAGGTCAAAAAAACATCCCTAAAAGACAATCACTTCTAATTCATGATGTACAAATAAAACCTCGGCGCAGCCGAGGTCAAAAAACATCAACAGTACTAAAATTGTATTCATATTATAAAATCAAACTTCGGCCCAGCCGAAGTCAAAAAAGCACGAACAAAAGGCAATACACCTCTCCCAGAAAAATCAAACCTCGGCCTACAGCCGAGGTCAAAAAAGCACGAACAAAAGGCAGTTCATCTCCCCCAGAAAAATCAAACCTCGGCCTACAGCCGAGGTCAAAAAGCACGAACAAAAGGCAAAACATCCACCCTATAAAAAACAAACCTCGGCATAGCCGAGGTAAAAAATCATGACAATAAGTAAATCATCTCACTTCCTCTCATAATAAGGCACTTCATCATGCGACACGCTCTCCCTCTGCTGCCAATAAGCAGCCGTAACCACATGTCCATCAGGCGTACGCAATAACCTTCCATAAATGGCATTGGTTGTATTAAACAGCATATTCGTCACCCCAACCGTAAAAGTCTCAGGTGCCGGTGGTGGAGGCGGTGGAGCCGGAGCCGGAGTACCATCTTCAGATACAGGAGCAGCTGCAGGAGCCGCCACTTTAGCTGGCGGACTAGGTACCACTACAACTGTCAAATAATTATACTCCAATAAAGGCTTTAAAAATGCCACTCTTTCAGGACTTACATTCTTCTCCACAATGACACATTTAATGCCATCTAGTTCTTCAGATATATGATTGCTGTTAATAGCCATAATTAAAATTTAAAAGAAGATTTAGAAATTACTTAAAGTATGGATATACTCATAAATCCAACTTAAGATACCTGTCAAAACCATACCAGTTAAACAAATTACAAATGCCAATTTGGGTAAAGCAGGTACAGTCAATTTTTCTATAGGTTGGTCATTGGGATCCATGAAAATGGCTTTCACCACTTTTAAATAATAATAGAAAGAGATGATCATATTCAAAGCCGCAAAAATCACCCATACATAATTGCCTCTTTCAGCACCAGCCATAATCAAAAAGAATTTACCAAAGAAACCAGCAGTGGGAGGTACCCCAGCCAAAGAGAATAGGGCAATGGCTAAGATCCAAGATAGAAAGGGATTGGTTTTGTAAAACCCTTTAAAATCGTCAATACTTTCCTTTCCTGTACTAGCCGAAACCAAACCAATTACTCCAAAAGCTGCAAGATTGGAGAACATATAAATCAGTAAAAAATAAATTACGGAAGCCATTCCTGTTTTAGACCCAGCCGATAAACCCAAAAGAATGAAACCTACTTGAGCAATAGAAGAAAAAGCCAAGAATCGTTTTAAATTGGTTTGCCTCATGGCAAATAAATTACCCAAGAGAATGGTTAAAATACTCAAGAAGAATAACATGAAATACCATTCTGAAGACATGGGTTTGAATACCACATATAGTACTTGTAAGAATATAAAAAGGATGGCAGATTTTGAAATGACCGAAAGATAAGCAGTAACTGCAACAGGCGCACCTTCATAAACATCAGCCGTCCATAAGTGAAAAGGAACAACAGACATTTTGAAACTAAATCCAGCCAGTAATAAAATAAAAGCTAATAACTGCAAAGGAGAACCGTTTAATAATGGCGTAATCTCGGTAAAGACTAAAGTACCAGTAGTGCCATAGATCAAGGAAACACCAAACAACAATAGAGCAGAGGAAAACGCCGAAGAAATAATCATTTTCATGGCTGCTTCGGAAGATTTGCGTTTGTCTAAATCAAAATTAGCAATAGCTGCTAAAGGAATGGTAGACATTTCAAGACCCAAATAGAACAATAATAGATTACCACTAGAAATCATAAAGAACATGCCCAAGAGGGTTGTCAGCAGTAAAATATAAAATTCTAAAACGTGTTCGTGCTTTTTTAACCAAGGATAAGCTATTAATGAAACCAAGTAAACACCTATGTTTAAAATGTTTTTCTCTAAAATTAACAAGGCATCATTATGGAACATCCCGCTAAACAATCCTCCCTCTAGATTAGAGAAGAATCCAACTAGCAAGTTGACCAACAATAGAATGTTGATCCCATATAACAATGTTTCATTCTTCCAATCACTGGTACCTACTTTTAGGAACAGTAAAAGAAAGATGATGGCTATTAGCATCCATTCAGCCTTCAGTACAAAAAAATATTCGTTCAACATAGCGCAAATTTCAAATTAACTAAACCTTGTTCCTATAATCCAGTGGCCACTACAGCCAATTTATTCATGATAAACTCTGTTCCTGGTTGAATCAAATTGATTAACCAAAAAGGAGCCATACCTACTACTAGAATGCCAAAAATCAATAAAATTGCAGCGGATTTTTCATACCATTTTGCATCGGTTAAATCTTTGTAAGAATCATTACCCAATGGCCCCATGATAGATTTTCCGGCAGCCCTTAAAATATAAACAGCTGTTACTACTATAGATGCACAAGCCAAAATAGTGGCAAGTCTATACCATTTGTCTGGGTTCTGCCAAGAGCCCATAAATACCGTCATTTCTGCAGCAAATCCACTAAAGCCAGGTAAGCCTAGAGAACACAAACCAGCAATAACAAACACCGTTGAAATAAAGGGCATGATTTTTAATAAACCACCCAACTGAGCCACCATACGTGTATGTGTTCTACTATAGACCATACCAATAGCAGCAAAGAATAAGGCTGTCATTAAACCATGCGACACCATTTGCATAACCGCACCATTGATGGAAGTTTGCGTGAGCATTCCAATACCCAATAAAACAAATCCGCAGTGACTCACCGAAGAATAGGCATTGATGTATTTTAAATCGGTCTGCATCATGGTAGCAAATGCACCATAAATAATGGCAATGGTTGCCAGTAAAATAATCACCCAAGAATAGGCATGAGCCGCATCAGGCATCAGATAAGTGGCAACCCTTAAGCAACCATATCCACCCAATTTCATGGAAATTCCGGCTAAGAACATAGATGCAGCGGTTGGTGCTGAAGCGTGACCATCTGGTACCCAGGTATGAAAAGGGAAGATGGCAGTAAAAATGCCAAACCCAATAAAAGCAAAAGGAAAGAAGAGCATTTGACGTGCCAATGGAATATTCATTTTGGCTAATTCTAATAAGTCAAAACTATGTGCTCCACCTGCAGTTTTTGAACTGAAATAAATACCCAACATACCCACTAAAATCAAGGCCGATCCACCCATTAACATCAGGGCTAGTTTCATAGCACTATATTCTTTTTTACCACTACCCCAAATACCTATCAATAAGAATTTAGGAATCACCGCAACTTCTAAGAAGAAGAACATGGTAAAGACGTCTAAAGAGATAAAGAATCCATAAGCACCTAGACTCAAAAGCACAAGTAAAAAGAAAAATTCCTTAGACAAATGTTCCGTTTCCCAAGAAACCAAAATGCCTGCAACAACAACAAATGCTGTTAAAAGAATCATTGCAATACTAATGCCATCTACACCTATATGGTATTGAAGATTGAGTGGCCCATACCATTTTTGTACGTATTCAAATAGCATTTGTGATTGGTTGCCCGCAGCTCTTTGTTCATAATATGCCAGCAAGAGTTTGCCGCTCAAAGCCAGTTGCAATAGAGATCCAATTAAGGCAATCACCCGTATCTGTTTTAATCCACTTGCCAAAAGAATAGCAATGGCTGTGGCTAAGGGAAAGAGGAGAAATAATGTAAGATTCATGTCAATATTTTATTTCCAGAGATAAATAAATACCAAAACCAAGCCTGCGATGCCACCAAAAAAGTACAATGCATAGTCCTGTACTTTTCCTGATTGTATGCCCTTGATTAGATCCGATAATGTAGCTGTGATTCTGCCTAGCAAATTCATCAAACCATCTACTATGTTTTTGTCAAACCATGCAGCAGGTTTGCCAATCAGGTTGAAGAGGATTTTTTTGGTTACAAACAAATACACTTCATCAATATAGAATTTATGATAGGCAGCTTTATAAATACCACCCATCTGCTGGGCTATACGAACAGGCAATTCATTTTGGGTTTTAAATAACCTTGTAGCTAGTAAAATCCCCGCCAAGGCAAGTGTAACAGGAAGAATAGAAAAGGTAATAGGCACATGAGACTCAATGGGCAATCCATCTGAAGTAACCCATTTTGCAATTGGGGCAAATCCCGCAACTACAGCCATTACAGCAAGCAAGATTAAAGGAATCTTCATGGTCAGGGTTCCTTCACCATGGTGGTGTCCATGTAATTCAGCAGGCTTACTCCAAAAGATATTATAGTATAAACGGAACATGTAAAATGCCGTTAAACCAGAAGTCAAAAGCGCTATACCATAAACCAATCTGTTTGATTCAAATGCAGCTAATAAGATTTCTTCTTTACTAAAGAATCCAGAGAATGGAGGAACACCAGCAATTGCTAAACATGCAATTAGAAAACTTATATGAGTGATGGGCATCAATTTGCGTAGTCCTCCCATATCTTTCATTTCATTGCTATGTACCATATGTATGACTGCTCCTGCACCTAAGAACAACAATGATTTAAAGAATGCGTGGGTGAATAAATGGAACATGGAACCCATATAGCCCAAACCATCTTCACCACCATATTTAGAAACACCCAATGCAAACATCATGTAGCCAATCTGAGACATGGTGGAATAAGCCAACACTCTTTTGATATCGGTTTGGGTGCATGCAATGACTGCTGCAAAAAAAGCAGAGAATGCGCCCGTATACATGACTATTTGTAAAGCACCGGGGGCGGATAAAGCAAATACAGGAAATAATCTTGCTACCAAGAATACACCAGCAACAACCATGGTGGCAGCATGGATTAAGGCAGAAACAGGTGTTGGGCCCTCCATGGCATCAGGTAACCAAATATGTAAGGGGAACATGGCAGATTTACCAGCACCACCCACAAAGACTAAAATCAATCCCCAACTAAGTGCAGAAACACCTAAGAAGGTTGCTGCATTAATATCTGTCAAATATGGAGAAGCTGTGCTTAACCTTTCAATCAATAACCCAAAGTCTAAAGTCTTGGTATAGAAAGCCAATGTAAGTATGCCAATCAAAAATCCAAGGTCTGCAAATCTGGTAACAATAAATGCTTTTTTGGCTGCAGCTACTGCCGATGGTTTTTCAAAATAAAATCCAATTAACAAGAAAGAAGAAACACCCACTAATTCCCAAAACAAATAAATCTGGAAAATATTGGAAGAAAGAACCAAGCCTAACATAGAGAAAGTGAACAAGGATAGGAAAGCAAAATAAGTTGCAAACCTTTCTTCTCCCTTCATATAACCCAAACTAAACAAGTGTACCATTAATGATACAAAACTTACCACCACCAACATCATTACCGTAATGGGATCTATCATCAATCCAATATTGATAGAGAGGTCTGGTGCAAATTCCAACCAGTTGTATTGGAATACCACTAATTTTTGGTACACCCCATTTACTTTGCCGCTTACAAAAAAGTATTGATAGGCGGTTTGAAGAGATAGAAGGGTAGAAATAAATAAAGACAGTGTTCCAATGATACCTGCACTTGAACTTAGGTGCTTTCTGCCATACAAACCCAATACCAAAAAACAGGCAAGAGGAAGTAGGGGTATTAGTGCAATTTGAAGAGTTTGGCTCATGATAAGAGATTATGTTTCCTTTCTTACAATTAATATTTCATTTCACTTGCATCTTCTACGTCAATAGAATGATGAGAGCGATATAAGTTGATGATAATGGCAATGGCCACAGCAGCTTCAGCTGCGGCAATGGTAATAATGAATATGCTGAAAAACACACCACCCAGTTTGTCTGGATAGAGGTATTTATTAAAAGCCACAAAATTAATGTTGACGCTATTGAGCATTAACTCAACAGACATGAGCATGGTAATCATGTTTCTTCTAGTAAATAATCCATATGCACCAATGAAAAACAAGGCAGTGCTCAGGAAGAGAATATGGGTTAAAGGAATACCTGTCATGGTTTAAGATTGAAGGGTTTTAACGGGTTCTTTCTGTTTCAAGGCAATGACAATACAACCAATCATGGCGGCTAACAATAACATACTGATTAACTCAAATGGCAATAGATAACCATGGTCAGTTGTAGAAAGCATTTGTCTACCAATATCACTCACTTTTAATTCAAAGGGAGCAGGGTTTTCTGGGGCTTGAAATTTGTAAAGACTTATTTGTCTTGCAGTATATGCCAAACCACTCAAGGCAGCAAGTATGGCAAAAATGTTTCGTTTAAAAATGGGTTTAGGCATTTCTTCTCCAGACTTAATGGTCAAGAAAATGGAGAAAATGATTAACACCACAATACCACCAACATATACAATGATTTGAACGGCGGCTAAGAATTCCAATTGCATCCAGAAATACAAAGACGCAATGCCAATTAAAGAAAATAGCAACCAGATGGATGCTCGGAAAATCTTCCTAGTTGTTACCGCCAATAAACCTGTTCCCAGGATAAAAGCGGCAATGATGTAAAAAATAATAGATGCTGCACTCATATTGTTAAGTTTCTATGCTAATAATTATTCAACTCCGGCCCTTAGTTTTGAATCAGGTTTATTTAATTGTTTGGTTAATTGGCCTCTAGTATAAACACTATGTTCAAATGTGTTAGCCATTTTGATGGCATCAGTTGGACAAGCCTCTACACAAAGACCACACATGGTACACAATTCCAAATGATATACAAAAGTGTCAATGGCTTTCTTTTTCTTGCCCTCAGGGCTAATGTCAAATTTGTTGATGATTTTGATAGTGCCATTTGGACAAGCTAATTCACAGGCAGAGCATCCGGTACAAGCGTGTTCATTTGCTTCATCATGCGTCATCACTACCTCACCTCTAAAACGTTCTGGCAAATTCAATTCCAATCTGTTGTCAGGATATTGCTGGGTGATGATTTCTTTGTGGTGGGTAAAATAATAGCCAGTCCTTCTCATTCCCACTAATAAGGAGCGGATAGCGCTATAAATGTCTTTGAAATATTCTTTTATAAACATCTGTCTGATGGTTTAAAATCATTTAAAAATGCCAGCCTTTGATAGACACCAGTGTCATCAAAATCAAATTAAACATGCTAATCGGCAATAAGTATTTCCACTCTAAATTCAAGAGTTGATCTACACGTAATCTTGGGAAAGTCCAACGGAACCACATGATTAGGAATATCAAGAAAAATGTCTTACCAAAAAACCAAAGAAAAGAAGGGATATAATCCATTACATGATTAAATGCTTCCCAGTGCCCAATATGAAAAGGCATCCACCCACCCAAGAATAGGGTAGCCCCAATGGCACAAACAATGAAAATATTGATATACTCTGCTAAGAAAAACAAAGCGAATTTCATTCCAGAATATTCGGTGTGAAATCCGGCGGTTAGTTCAGATTCTGCTTCAGCTAAATCAAATGGGGCACGATTTGTTTCAGCTGTTACTGCAATGATGAAAATGACAAAAGAGATAATGGCAGGAATATGACCTTTAAAAATCCACCATCCATCTTGTTGTGAAAGCACAATATCGTTTAGTCCCAAACTTCCTGTTAAGACAATGATACTTAACACAGATAATCCAACAGATAATTCATAACTCACCATTTGAGCACCACTTCTCATTGCTCCCAATAAACTGTATTTGTTATTACTTGCCCATCCTGCCATTAAAATACCAATCACTGAAACGGAAGAAATGGCTGAAACATATAAAACTCCAATATTGATATCCCAAATATGAAAACCTTTAGCAAATCCAATAGGTGCTAAGACCAACATGGCAACCATCATCACTATATAAGGTGCAAGGTTGAATAGAAATTTATCTGCTCCATCTGGTGTGAGGCCTTCTTTCATAATCAATTTCACGGTATCGGCTAAACTCTGAAACATCCCTTTAGGACCTACTCGGTTAGGTCCAAGCCTGATTTGAATCCATGCAGCTACTTTTCTTTCCATGATTACTAGTACTAATCCAAGCCCTGCAAATAATGCAATGGCCAATACACCAATAATCACAAATTCAAAAAACAGGGCTAGGTTGGGAGGGAAGGTCTTATTCAGCCAATCCTGCACCAAGGTTGTTATACTTTCTAAACTAAACATGTATCGCCACTTAGGTATGAAAAAATGTTGCTAATTATCTATCAATATCTGGGATCACCAAATCAAGGGTTCCCATGGATGCTACTAAGTCTCCCAGTTTTTCTCCCCGGGTCATATGATCCAGAGCAGACAGATTGGAAAATCCAGGTGAGCGGAATTTAATTCTATAAGGAGTAGTTCCGCCTTCACTCACTATATAAACCCCTAATTCACCCCTAGCCGTTTCCACGCGCTGATAAAATTCGCCCTTGGGCAATTTTAAAACAGCTTTGGTTTTGGCTTGATATTCTCCATCTGGTATATTATCTATCAATTGTTCTACAATGCGAATGGATTGTTGCATTTCTCTTAATCTAACCATATACCTAGCAAAACTGTCTCCAGCGGTTTCTAATACTTCATCAAACTGGAGTTTGCTATATATCTCATATGGGTATAGTTTTCTAACATCACATGAAACCCCACTACCGCGGCCTGCTGGGCCAGTAACCCCATAAGATATTACGTCTTCGGGAGATAGGTATCCAACACCTTTCATCCGGTTTTGGAAAATAATATTCCCAGTTACCAACTCATCGTATTCGTGAATTTTACGCTTATATAATTGTAAGAAGTTCTTAACCCTTGATTGAAAATTGGGGTGTAAGTCTGCCATCACGCCACCAGGAACCATGTAGTTCATAGTTAATCTTGCACCGCAGGTTTCTTCCATAATATCATTAATGGTTTCCCTTTCACGGAATGCATGAAAGAAGGGGGTAAATGCTCCTAAGTCCATGGCCATGGCACCCCACCAAAGTTCATGAGATGCAATTCTTGTAAGCTCATCCATTAATACCCTAATTACTTGGGCACGTTCTGGTACTTCAATTTGCAAACCCTTTTCAACACAAAGGGCGCAAGCATGATTGTTAATATGGGCAGAGAGATAATCCATCCGACTGGTAGTATAGATGAATTGTCTATAACTCAAACTCTCACACATTTTTTCAATGGAGCGATGGATATAACCCAAATGCGGTTCCACTTTTTTGATGGTTTCTCCATTCAAAGTAATCACCAAGTGCAATACGCCGTGCGTGGCAGGGTGTTGTGGACCAACATTGATGACCAAATCTCCTTCTACTGTTTTTCCTATTTCTTCAACCATTGTAATTTGTTTTTCAAGAAACGAATCTTGGCTTTTGCTGCGTTAAAGTTTGATCATATTAATGGGGTCTTCATAGTCTTTTCTCAAAGGATATCCAACCCAATCATCTGTAAGGAGTAGCCTTCTTAAATCTGGATGTTCCAAAAATTGAACACCAAAAAGGTCATATACTTCACGTTCAAGTAATTCAGCTGTGCGCCAAATATCAGAAACGGTGGCAATTTCAGGATTGCTTCTATCAAGCTTTACTTTAACTACAATATTGTCTAAAGTAGTGGTGCTTCTTAAGTGGTATACCATTGTAAAATGGGTTTTCCAATCTACACAGGTAAGACAGAACATAAAATTAAAAGGACCGGACTCCCATGAACGGAGTTTTTGTGCCGATGCCTTCCAATCTGCAGCTTCCACAAACAGGTTTACCCATTCACCCCCTTCTTCAAAAACGGCATTGGGGAGTAATTCTGTTAGGGCATTTTTCAGTTCCTCGTTGGTCATCATTTTAAGTATGTTTATGGTAACTGTTTCATTTGCTCCCTGGTCATACCAGACTTGATTTTTTCTTGCAAACTGATCAAAGCATGCAATAAAGCTTCTGGTCTGGGAGGGCATCCGGGAATATAAACGTCTACTGGAATTACGTGATCGGCTCCTTTTACAACAGAATAAGTGTTATAAAAAAAAGGGCCTCCGCTTATGGCGCAGGCACCCATGGCAATCACATATTTGGGATCGGCCATCTGATCATATAAGCGTTTTAAAACCGGAGCCATTTTATTTACAATGGTTCCAGCAATAATAATCACATCGGCTTGTCTAGGGGTAGCCCTTGCTACTTCAAATCCGAATCTGGAAAAATCGTATTTAGCAGATGCCACTGCCATCATTTCAATACCACAACAACTGGTAGCAAATGTGAGTGGCCAAAGTGAATTGGATCTGGCCCAGTTAATTACATCATCCAATTTGCTCAAAACAATTCCACCACCAGCTGTTTCGTGAATTTGTCCAGGAAATCCTACTGCATTATTTTCAGGTACACCCATATAATTAGGATAAGGTTGTTTAGAATTAGTTGATTAAATCCATTTTAAAGCGCCTTTTTTATGGGCATATAAAAAACCCATAAATAGGATAAACATGAAAACAATAATTTCAAAAAGTGCCGACATGCCTAGTTCTTTTACCACTACAGCCCATGGATACATGAAAACAAGCTCCACGTCAAAAATTAGAAAGATCAATGTAAATAGATAATAACCAACATTGAATTGGTTCCAAGGGGAGCCTTCTGAAGGGATTCCACACTCATAGGCCAGTCCCTTTTGGGGGTTCTTGGTTCCTTTAACAAAAATCTTTGCAATTAAAATACCACCAGCAGAAAATGCAATAGCGGCAGCGATTAGAACAATCAAATAAGCAGCACCCATAATGTTATTTTGCAGGCATGAAGTTAGTGCTTTCAATTTACTACAAACATTGATATTCCGCACATTGCGATATGATTTTTGTCATAGTTTTTTCAACAGTCTCTGGAAATCTTATTCAAGGTTGCATTGTTTGTTACCTTTGAGCCAAACCCACAGTTTTGAAACATCTTTCTGCCGTTAACCACTATTTCTGGAAATACCGATACCGTTTTTTTATAGGGATGGTTTTTGTGGTACTTGCCAACTATTTTGCAGTACTAGCACCGCAAATCACCGGCTATGTTGTCAATTTGGTGCAACAACACTTGCCAGGTGCCAAACAAGTGGTTAGAAAACCCAATCATGACCTGGTGGTAGACTACTTTATTAGAAATATAGAAAACCACTCATTTGATTTTAGCAGTTTGGTAGCCATTTGCAGTTTGACCATTTTAGGTTTAGCCATCTTGAGGGGAATTCTCATGTTTTTTATGCGCCAAACCATTATTGTCATGAGCAGACATATTGAATTTGACCAGAAAAACGAGATTTTTCAGCACTACCAACAATTAGATACCCAATTCTACAAGGAAAATACTACGGGAGATTTAATGAATAGAATGGCAGAAGACGTGAGTAGGGTTAGAATGTACACCGGACCGGCTGTCATGTACTTAATTAACTTAGTTGCCCTAATTGGATTTTGTGTGGTGAGTATGCTACGCAAAGACGCCATGCTCACTTTATATGTTTTGGCACCTTTGCCTATTTTAGCCATTACCATTTACCTAGTAAATAGTGTGATTAATAAGAAAAGCGAGAAAATACAGGCTTTATTATCTGATCTAACAACCAATGCGCAAGAATCCTATTCAGGTATTCGAGTGATTAAATCATTTGTACAAGAAAAAGCCATGATGGGCTTTTTTAAGAAAAATAGCGAGGACTATCGGATACAAGCCGTTGGTTTGGCCAAAGTGGAATCTATTTATTTTCCAAGTATGGCTTTGATGATTGGTCTCAGCACACTTTGTACCATTTGTATTGGAGGTTTGCAAGCTTTGGAAGATCCCAGCAAAGTAGGGTTGATTGTGGAGTTTGTGATTTATATTAATATGCTCACTTTTCCTGTAAGTGCTATTGGTTGGACAGCCAGTATGATTCAAAGAGCTGCAGCATCTCAAAAGCGTTTAAATGAATTCTTGAAAACAGAACCTGTGATCCGCAATACCAAAGAAAAAGGGGCGGATCAAATAACAGGTGATATTCAGTTTGATTCTGTTGATTTCACCTATCCCCATACGGGTATCCATGCTATTAAGCATCTGAGCCTACAAATTAAAAAAGGAGAAAAGTTACTGGTCTTGGGTAGAACAGGAAGTGGTAAAACCAGTCTGGCACAATTGCTTTTAAGGTTTTATGACCCAGCTGCTGGAAGAATTTTGATTGGGGGGAACGATATTCGGAAAATGGATTTAACCACTTTAAGGGAACAAATTAGTTATGTACAACAAGATGTATTCCTATTTAGTGATACGGTAACAGACAATATTAGTTTTGGCCTTTCTGAAGCTGCAAATCAAGAAAGGGTAGAGCAAGCTGCCAAATCTGCCAATGTGCACCAAGAAATACTGGGTTTTGATAAAGGGTATGACACCATGATTGGAGAAAGAGGCGTGACTTTGAGCGGGGGGCAGAAACAAAGAATATCTATTGCACGTGCACTGATTAAAACACCTGAGATTATTGTATTTGATGATTGTTTGAGTGCAGTGGATGCTAAAACAGAACACGAAATCTTAAGTAATTTATATGGTTATTTAAATGAAAAAACAGCCATAGTCATCACACATAGAATATTTTCCAGCTTTAGATTTAATAATATCATTGTTTTGGAAGAAGGGCAAATTATTGAAAATGGTACGCACGAAGAACTGATGCAGGCCAATGGGTATTATGCAGAATTGTATAAAATGCAGCTGATGCAAGAGGATTCTCAGGCTCTTTAAAACTATCTTGGCAAAATTTTGGTAATTCTGAAACATCCCTATATTTGTGACACTTAATAGATTACGCAACTTAAACCAAATCAACTGTGTCGTACGAGAACAACGAGAAAAAAATGGATAGCGTTTACAGCAAACGTATCAGGGCGGGAAAGAGAAGGACCTATTTTTTTGATGTGAGGGCTACAAGGGGAAACGACTATTTCCTGACCATTACAGAAAGCCGTAAGCGCTTTGACAACAATGGTTATGACCGACACAAGATTTTCCTGTACAAAGAAGATTTTAACAAGTTTATCAAGGCATTGGCAGAAGCCGTGGATTATGTGAAAACTGACCTGATGCCAGATTTTGATTTTGACGCATTTAACCATGAATATCCAGAAGGGGAAGAAGGCGCAGATTATGAACAAGAATCTGCACCAGTTACACAAGTTGTAGCAGCAGAAGCAGAACCTGTGGTTGAAACTGCTCCTGAAACAATTGCAGTTGCCGCACCAGTAGAAGAAGCGCCAATTGTGTTCAACAACCCAACTGCTAACGAGGAAGTTGACAAGTGGTAATTAAAGTCAAATCACTAGATGAAAATAAAAAGACCCGATTCATTGAATCGGGTCTTTTGTTTTAAGTCTATTTTGCTAAAGCATTTTTGACATCCAAAGATCACAACCACAATGCCCCGAATTACCCATGGGTGCATCTAAATATTGAAACCCAAAATGTTCATAGACTTTAACAGCTTTTGATAATTCTGGCATGGTTTCCAGGTATACTGTTTGGTAGCCATATTCTTTGGCCCAGTTCATAACATGTTGAATCATTTTTTGTCCCAAACCCTTTCCTCTGGCTTCTTTGGCTAAATACATTTTAACCAACTCACAAACTCCAGAAGGCAAACCTTCTGTAGGAAAAATTCCAGCTCCGCCTAAAAGAGAGCCGTCTTCTTCTGCAACAAAATAAACAGAGCCAGATTGGTTTTTAAACAAAGTGAACAAATCGTCAGTGCTTGCATCAAAATATACTGTACCGGGTTTATTGGCACCAAATTCTTCTAAAGCAGTTCTGATAATGCTGGCTATGGCCGCATTGTCTTTGGGTTCTATAGGTCTAATGCAAATCTCCATTGATTTATTTTGCTTTGCGGAACTGTTTGAAACTGTTGATTAGTCCATTTGTAGAACTATCATGAGCGGTTACTTTATCTGTTGCTTCTAATTCTGGTAATATTTGATTAGCCAATTGTTTGCCCAATTCAACACCCCATTGGTCAAAACTGAAGATGTTCCAAAGTACCCCTTGCACAAAAATTTTGTGTTCGTACAATGCAATCAAAGTTCCCAAACTATGAGGCGTAATTTCCTTAACCAAAATAGAGTTGGTGGGCTTGTTTCCAGCAAACACTTTGAATGGGGTCAGTTTTTTGATTTCATCTTCTGTTTTTCCAGCTTTCATCAATTCTACTTTAACCTCATTTTCTGTTTTGCCATTCATCAATGCCTCGGTTTGTGCAAAGAAATTAGACATCAACTTTACATGATGGTCTCCTGTAGGATTATGACTGATAGCTGGAGCAATAAAGTCACAAGGAATCAATGGTGTTCCTTGGTGAATCAATTGGTAAAATGCGTGTTGACCATTGGTTCCAGGTTCGCCCCAAATTACCGGGCCGGTGGCATAATTAACGGGGTTGCCATTTCTGTCTATGCTTTTACCATTGCTTTCCATATTGCCTTGTTGAAAATAGGCTGCAAAGCGATGTAGGTATTGATCATAAGGCAAAATGGCTTCACTTTGGGCACCCATAAAATTGGTATACCAAAGACCAATCAAGGCCATCAATACTGGAATGTTTTTGTCAAAAGGAGCTGTTTTCAAGTGTTTGTCAACAGACTCTGCACCTTTTAAAAGGGCAATAAAATTGTCGTATCCAATAGTCAAAGCAATGGATAAACCAATAGCACTCCAAAGAGAATATCGGCCACCAACCCAATCCCAAAATTCAAACATATTTGCTTTGTCTATTCCAAATGCAGTAACTGATTTTTCATTGGTACTCAAAGCCGCAAAATGTTTGGCAATATCAGATTCATTAGCACCTGATTCCAAAAACCAATTCCTTGCAGTGTGGGCATTGGTCATGGTTTCTTGGGTAGTAAAGGTTTTAGAAGCTACCAAGAACAGGGTTTCTGCTGCGTTTACTTTTTTCAGGGTTTCTACAATATGGGTACCATCAACATTGCTCACAAAAAAGGTTTCAATCCCTTTTACCGTATAAGGTTTCAAGGCTTCGGTAACCATTACAGGACCTAAATCAGACCCACCAATTCCAATATTTACAATGAATTTGATAGGTTTACCTGTATAACCCTTCCACTCACCACTATGAATGGCCGTACAAAAAGCCTTCATCTGCTCTTGTACTTTTAAAATATCAGGCATAATATCTTTTCCATCAACCATTACAGGGTTGCCAGAAAAATTTCTCAATGCAGTATGCAATACAGATCTACCTTCTGTTTCATTGATTTTATCACCGTCAAACATGGCTTTGATAGCATCTTTTAGTTTGCAATCCTCTGCCAACTCTAACAAAAGTTTTAAGGTTTTTTGGTTGATGATATTCTTGGAATAATCAAATACTAAATCTTCTAAGCAAAGTGAGAATTTTTGAAATCGCTCAGGTTCAGCAGCAAACAAGTCACGCATGTGTTTGCGATTCATTTCTTCTTCAAAATGTTTTTTTAATAAAAACCAGGCTTGTGTGGATGTTGGATTGATTCTAGGTAGCATATCTGTTCTTATTTGAATATTGGAATCATTAAAGTGTTTCAATCAAAGAAATGGTTGTTTGAATGTCTTGTGGACTAATGTTCAAATGAACTACTAGTCTGACTTGGGTGGGGGAGATGGCAATGGCTAAAATACCATGCTCTTTTAATTTTGCGGTTAACAGGGGGGATGTGTAACGGCCGTTTACTTCAAATATGAGAATATTGGTTTCCACGGGGAGTATGTCACCAACAAAATCCTTTTTTGCAAGTGCTGTTTCCAGCATTTTGGTATGCCGATGGTCTTCTTCCAATCGGTTCACATTATTTTCTAATGCATAGATACCGGCAGCTGCTAAATAACCTGCCTGACGCATGCCACCACCAAATAGTTTTCTAACCCTTCTAGCTTTTTGAATAAAATCATGGGTTCCCAAAAGCACACTTCCTACTGGTGCGCCTAGGCCCTTGCTCAAACAAACTGAAATACTATCAAAGGTTTCACCATACCATTTTGGGGACTCTTTTTTAGCAATGATGGCATTAAATACTCTAGCGCCATCCAAGTGTAGTTTTAAATTATTTTGTAGACAAACCTCTTTAATAGATTGAATGTCAGCAAATTCGTAGCATGATCCACCACCTCTGTTGGCAGTGTTTTCTAAAGAAACTAGGGTGGTAGATGGTTTGTGAATATCCACAGGGTTAATAGCGGCTGCCACCATTTCAGCAGTAATTCTACCCCTATCTCCAGCCAACAATCTTACCGAAGCGCCAGAATTGGCAGCAATGCCTCCGCCTTCATATAAATAGATATGAGACATTTGATCACAAATCACTTCGTCACCTGGCCTTGTATGACATTTAATAGCTATTTGATTGGTCATGGTGCCACTGGGACAAAAAACAGCTGCTTCCATCCCAAAAAGGGAAGTTGACAAGGATTCCAAGGCATTAATAGAGGGGTCTTCTCCAAAAACATCGTCTCCAATGGGCGCTCGCATCATGGATGAGAGCATTGCAGTTCCTGGTTGGGTTACGGTATCGGAACGAAAATCAATCATAGATGGCGAAGATAAACCCAAAATGGCCTTTTTTCTCTGTTAAGGGGGAGGTAATTTTATCCTCATTTCTGACTATGATTTCCAGTTTTTTTCCCAAAACCATCATTTTTTCCACAAAATCAGACAGTTTACATGCATTATTCTTACTTTTGCAGGCTCTGAAAAAGACATTTGACACTTTAACTAAGTTCAAACAGCGTTTGTATAACAATTCTGGTCTTTTCAACGTTAATATTCATTCAGACAATTATTCATTATGAGGCAGCTCAAAATTGCTACCCAGATTACCAACCGCGATTCACAGGCAGTTGAAAAGTATCTACAGGAAATTTCTAAGATTCCAATGATTACTCCTGAAGAGGAAACAACGCTGGCCCAAAAAATCAAAATGGGTGATCAACGCGCATTGGATAAACTGGTTCAGGCCAACTTGAGATTTGTGGTATCTGTTGCAAAGCAATACCAACACCAAGGTTTATCTCTGAGTGACTTAATCAATGAGGGAAACCTAGGTTTGATTAAAGCTGCACAAAGGTTTGATGAGACCAAGGGTTTCAAATTTATTTCTTATGCGGTATGGTGGATTCGTCAATCTATTTTGCAAGCTTTGGCTGAACAAGGAAGATTGGTTCGTTTGCCACAGAATAAAATTGGTACTTATAATAAGGCCAATAAAGCATACATGGCTTTTGAACAAGAGCATGAACGTGAACCTTCTACTGAGGAGCTAGCTGAGATCTTAGAAATGAGTGAAACAGAAATCAACAATATCTTCCAATCAAATACCCGTCACACTTCATTAGATGCACCCGTGCATGAAGCAGAAGACGTTGCCATGGGCGATTTGTTAGAAGGTAGCGATGATACAGACGAAGATGTGATGAAAGATTCTTTGCGTGAAGAAATTCGCCGAGTTCTAAAATCATTGAGTCCAAGAGAAGCTGAAATTGTGAATGCTTATTTTGGATTGGATGGTGAAAATGGCGTGACTATTGAGCAAATAGGCATGAAATATGATTTGACCAAAGAACGTATTCGTCAAATTAAAGAACGCGCTATCAAGCGTCTTCAAAAAGCTAGATACAGCAATGCGCTGAAAGCATATTTGGGATAATATTCCAAAAATTTTCAAGGCCCTTCTGTACCAACAGAAGGGTTTTGTTTTTATAGCCCAGTTGCTGGGAACAATCTAAGACAACTGTTGTTATAGTTCTAATAACTTTGCTACATGTTTAAGCGCCACATTTTTTTATTCCTCTTAATCTTTTTGGTTTCCTGTGAAAAGGATATCAATTTAGTACCTGATGTAACTACACAAAAATTGGTGGTTGATGCAGAGATTGAAAATGGGTTGGCACCTACGGTGATCCTGACCCAGTCTACAGGATACTATGCCAATCTGGATTCTAATGTGTTTAATAATAGCTTTATCCATAATGCCCAATTAACTATCAGTAACGGGAGCAAAACCCATTTATTAAAGGAATACAAACTTCCGGTAAAAGGAGGTTTTGTTTATTATTATAGTAATGACCCAGCTAGTGCTAGCACGGCTTTTCTGGGAGAATTGGGTAAACAGTATACCCTTAAAGTAAATTACAACAATACCAACTATACCGCCATTACACAAATTCCAGATTTGGTCAAAAAAATGGATTCGCTTTGGTCATTACCCATTTATCCCATTGCCGATTCTCAACAAGTAAAACTCATGACTAGGGTGTCTGATCCCCCAGGATTGGGTAATTATATTCGCTATTTTACCAAACAGAATAGGGAACCTTTTCTCCCCGGGCAAAACAGTGTTTTTGATGACCAAGTTGTTGATGGTAAAACCTATAATGTACAGGTAGATAGGGGCGTTAACCGCAACTTGCCAAGAGAAAGAGATAATTATGGGTTTTTCCTAAAAGGTGATACGGTAAGTGTTAAGTTTTGCAATATCACCAAGCCTGGTTATGATTTTTGGAGAACCTGGGAATTTGCCTTTTCTAGCGTAGGAAACCCTTTTTCTTCTCCAGGAAAAGTCTTGGGAAATATTGACAATGGTGCACTTGGTGCATTTACAGGCTATGCTGCCCAATATAAGACCCTGATTATCCCCAAATAGTCCGTAATTGTGTACAATCCTATAAAGTAGGATGGGCTTTGCCCTTTAATTTTGTAGGTTCTAAAATGATAAAAATGTCAAATCAAATTTCTGAGAAAGTACATGTGTTGATTATAGGTTCTGGACCAGCAGGCTATACTGCAGCTATTTATGCCGCTAGGGCCAATATGAAACCCGTTTTATACCAAGGAATTCAACCCGGTGGTCAATTAACCATCACTACTGAGGTGGAAAATTACCCAGGATATCCTGAAGGTATTCAAGGACCAGAAATGATGGTTCATTTTGAAAAACAAGCCGCACGCATGGGAGCAGATATTCGTTATGGATTAGCCACTAAAGTTGACTTTAGCGTGAGACCTTTTCAAGTTGAAATTGACGAAGAAAAATGGATTGAGGCAGATTCTGTGATTATCTCTACAGGTGCTTCTGCCAAGTGGTTGGGTTTAGAAAGTGAAGAACGCTTAAATGGATTTGGGGTAAGTGCTTGTGCGGTATGTGACGGGTTCTTTTTCCGTGGTAAAGAAGTAGCCATTGTTGGCGCGGGCGATACTGCTGCAGAGGAAGCGCTCTACTTATCCAAACTATGTACAACAGTTCATATGGTGGTAAGAAGAGACCAAATGCGTGCCAGCAAAGTAATGCAGGATCGCGTTTTGAATGCACCCAATATTAAAGTGTATTGGAATAGTGTAACCGATGAAATTCTAGGAGCCAACAAAGTAGAAGCTGTTCGTTTATTGAATACGGCAACCCAAGAAAAAACAGAAATTCCAGTTAGCGGATTTTTTGTAGCCATTGGTCATGAACCCAATAGCGGCATCTTCAAAGACTTTATAGACATGGATGAAACTGGCTATATTCAAACCATACCAGGAACATCCAAAACCAATATACCAGGGGTATTTGCCGCGGGCGATGTACAAGACAAAAACTATCGCCAAGCAGTAACAGCAGCGGGTAGTGGTTGCATGGCTGCCCTTGACGCGGAGCGATATTTGACCGCCAATGGATTGGCATAAATCTAACAGATGCTAACCGTTCATTTAAAAGCCATTCGATGTATTGCCCACCATGGTATTTTTACAGAAGAAAAAATACTAGGCAATGAGTATGAAGTTGATATATACATTCAATGCACTACCAAAACTGGGATTATTCAGCATCTGAGTGAAACTATTGACTATGCAACTGTATATCAATTGTTGCAAGAAAGAATGAAAAAGCCAACTCCTTTATTGGAAACCATTGCCAGTGATTTTTCATACATGATTTTGCAGCATTTTCCATTGGCAAATTCTATTAGGTTTAGCATTCACAAAATGCATCCACCTATTGAAGGATTGGTGGGTCAGGTTGGCGTGATTTTTGAATTGGATAGGTCACAACTAAATCATTGATATGAAATATTTTCTGATTTTCCTTTCTTGTTTCATGTTCAATTATTCAATTGCACAAGATGTGAATGTTTTGCTCAAAGAAGCGGACAATTTTGAACGTCAGGTAAAAGAACCAGAGGCATTGGATAAATACAAACAGGTACTAGCGGTAGAACCATCCAACCTAAAAGCCTTGGTAAAAGCTGCAGAATTGCATGCTTCTATAGGAGGTAGGCAAGCTGATAAAAATACCAAGCGCTTGTATCTGGAAACCTCCATGGTCTTGGCCAAAAAAGCATTTGAAGCCAATCCCAAAAATGCAGACGCCAATTATGTTATGGCCATGGCTTCTGGAAAGATGACCGATATTGAAACAGAGAATAAGAAAATTGTAGCGCTTGTAAAAGACGTGAAAACCTATACAGAAGCTGCAATTGCCTTACAACCCAACCACGCCAAAGCTTATTATAGTTTGGGTAAATGGCACTATGAAATGGTGAATCTTTCAGGGGTTAAAAAAGTAGCGGTGAAATTGTTCTATGGAGGTTTACCCAATGGAGACCTTGATTCTGCCATTGCTAATTTTGAAAAATGCAAAAGTCTGGATCCCTATTTTGTGTTGAATTATTTAGACCTTGCCAAAGCTTATAGAGACAACCATCGGCCAACCCAAGCCATTGAAGTTTTAAACAAATTGGTTAAGCTACCCGTAAGAACCGCGGATGATCCAGCCCTTAAAGCAGAAGGTGCCAAATTATTAGATTCTATTCAATAATGTCTAACTTGTAAAAAAATACAACATGTCTTTAGAAGCCCTATTTCAAGAAGCCGCAGCGCTTTCCAAAACCTTGTCAGAAAAACCAGATAATGAAACTTTATTAAAACTTTATTCCTTGTACAAACAAGGTTCCGAAGGAGATACCCAAGAAAGCGGACCTTCCAACCCCTTTGATTTTGTAGCCAAGTTCAAACACGAAGCCTGGGCCAAATTACAAGGTATGAGCAAGGAAGACGCCATGCAACAATACATTGATTTGGTGAAGCAATTAAAAGGCTAGAACAATATTTATTGTACCTAATTTTCTGAAAGAAAAGCATTGGGCAGCAAGATTTTGCTGCTCTTTATTTTAATAGGTATTTGACCCCAATACCTAGGTTGTTTAAAGAGAACCCGGTTAGTCCGGTATTGATCCTCCAAGATGATCCTTGTTCAGTGCTTGTTATATTGTTATTAGCATCAAAATTTTGGTATCGTTGTTGTCCATAACTGATGGTGACCAAGTTGATTAAGTTGGTTGTTAGAAGAAACCTATTATTCAATTGATAAAATAATCCCACTGATCCATTTGCTTCAATGCCCCACCCATTTGATTTGGAACTTGTATTTCCAGATAAATTATAATTATTGTTGTAATTGAAATTGGTAGAACCAGATCCTGAAATTCCTAAATAAAACTTTTTAGCCAATGTTTGTAATTTGGTATAGCCATAATTAAGTCCAAACCCATTAGAATGACTATAATTTTTGCTGCCGGAATAATTATAACTAACTCCTATACTGTAAAAGCTCATAGGGCTTTTAAATTTTGAATAGGATAATATGGTGCCATAAGAAATATTGTCAACTAAACTGGTACTTGCTTTATTATCTGATGCATTTAGGTAAAACATTCCCCCAATCATTTTCTGCCCCTTATTAAACTGTGCATGACTGATCAGACCAACGCATAAGCAACATACGGCTAAGTAAAGATGTTTCATAGTTTGATTTTTTATGATAAAGTACTTCAAGCAAAATCAATAACTATGCCAAAACAAGGTTAATTGTGATTATATTTTCAGTGTCTTCCACCTACCAGACTGAATATACCAGTAAGAGGGAATAAGAATAGAAGACCAATAAATAATCTCACTGCCCCAACCCCAAGTAATGGGCCATTGCAATTTTTCCAAAACGGTATATACATACACACAATAGAGAATAATAGCTACGAATTCAGTGGCTAGGTTCATGCTACTATTACCTGTGCCAGTAACCGCATTCATCCAAATCACAGAAACAGACATTAAGACCAGCGCAAAAGATACTACGCGTAAAACTGGAATACCGGCTTGAATAAAGTCTTCTCCCTGACCATAAATTGACAGAAATGCATGCGGAAATATATTTAAGATCAAGCAAACTGATATAGCAAATCCCACACTCCAGGTCATTATCTTTCTAATCAAAGGTAGAACGGCGTCTAATTTTCCTTGACCAATTACATTGCTCACCATGGTATTGGTGGTGGCAGCAAAGGCCCAGGTAAAGCAGCCAAAAAAGCCAAAAATATTGCGCATGGTATTGGAAACAGCCAAGTCCCTGGCACCATGGTGTTCAATAAGTATATAAAAGAATTCCCAGCTAATGATGCTAATGGCGTGTTGTGCAATCAAAGGTGCTGATTGGACCACAATGAGTTTGCTGTTCTTGGCTTCAAAAGCCCAGGACTTAAACAAATGCAATTGCTTACTGATCCCTTTAATCCTTAAAACCAAGATGAGTACAAACAAGCCAGCTATCTCAGAAATGATAGATGAATAAGCAGCACCATTGAAACCCAATTGGGGTAAACCCAATTTACCATAGATGAGGGTATAGTCAAAAAATACGTTGACTATGGCTTCAGTGGCAGTTCCAATGATCAAATAATTGGTTTGGTTGGTACCTACTAATAAGGCATTGCGCATTTGATAGACATATAAAAAGGGTAGGCCTAGAATCCGAATATTTAAAAACTGGACCGCTTTTTCCACCCTGACAGGGTCATGAAGAGACCAGCCAAGTACAATGGGGGCCAAAAACCAGGTGATTAAAATGCCTAATAGGGCAAAAACCAAGGAAATGAAAATACCTTGGGTAAAGAGCTTACCAATTTCATTGATTCTATTTTCTCCCGCCCTTCTAGAAATTAGGGCCTGTAAACCATTGTTTAAACCATGACCCACCACTGCAAAAATGAGGTAATAAACCCCTGTAATACCTGCTAAACCTAGGGATTCCTGGCCCAAACCTCCCAGAAAGATATTATTGGTGATGAAATTTAGCTGGGGTACCATTATAGCCAAGCTAATGGGAAGGGCAATCCGCAGGATCTGTTTGTGTCCCGTAGTTACTTGTAAATTGATCTCTTGTGACAGGTTGCTCATAAGTGCTGCAAAGTAAGAATTTTAAACCCTGCATAAATCGCTTTCCATCCCTTAGAGTTTTTTTATATCATTGCATAAGAATTTTGTATTATGGTTCATAAGTTGACAGGTTTATACGGGGACAAACAGGGCTATACACCCAAGAACACGGACCAACTTGGATTGGAGATAGGAAAGGACCAAATGGTCTTACTTGTCAAAGACACCATTAGCAACCGAATTGAAGCCATAGAAATTTTTGAATTAGAAAAGAGTAAGTCAGACTGGACCGATATATTTTTTGAGGTTAAACAACAATCTCAATTACTTGGTTTCAATTTTTCCTCCACCAATGTGTTTTACAATTTTGAAGAAGCTTTGATGATGCCCTTGGGTAAATTAAGTGCCACTGCTTCTGAAGAGTATCTGAATTTGGTTTTTGGCAATGCCGATAAATCATTGATTAAGTATGATCTGTTTCAAAGCAACGTACCATTTGTAACCGTATATAGAATCAAACAAGCCGTTCTAGATTTACTCAATAGAAACTTTTTGTTATTTACTGCACAGCATTTGTATACCAGTATCCTAAATGATGTAATGAGTAGGCATAACCTACCAAACGTTTTTATGAAACTGATTATCCATTGCCATCATGCCATTTTGGTTTTTGTAAAAGATGGGCAATTACAATTGATCCAGAACTTTCAATACCAGTCACAAGATGACCTATTGTATTATACACTCAATGTAGTACAACAATCAGGTTTGTCTGCTTTGCAAACCCAATTAGAAATCAGTGGATTGATTGATTTAGTACCCAATTTGGAAGAACAGTTAAAGCAATCATTTGGCATTATATCTTATGACCAAGTGCCTTTAGATAGTATTCCGCCTGCGGGATATGCTGAATTCCAAGCCTATCATTTTACGCCATTCTATAAATTAATGGTATGAGGATTATCTCCGGAAAATGGGGTGGTAGAAGAATTCATCCACCCACCAATATGCCGCATACCAGACCCACTACAGATATAGCAAAAGAGGGTCTTTTCAATATCTTGCAAAACAGGATTGACTTTCAAGGGGCCAAGACCTTGGATTTATTTGGGGGTACTGGATGTATCAGTTATGAACTAGCTTCCAGAGGAGCTGCAGACCTGACCATTATTGAAAAGGATAGCATCATGCACGGATTCATCAAAAAGAATTGTGACATGCTGGGTGTAGAAAATGTTCAGCTGTTAAAAATGGATGTGTTTGCATTTTTACAATCGGCTCAAAGCCAATACGACTTTATTTTTGCTGGACCTCCTTATGCCCTCGGCCCCATTGATGAGATTCCTAAAATTATTGAGCAAAAACAATTGATTGCCAAAGGAGGGATTTTTGTATTAGAGCATACCCCCAGAAATCAGTATGAAAAGATGGCTTCTTTTTCTTTTCAAAGGAATTATGGCACTACCGTATTTTCTTTTTTTGTGAATATTACCCCATGACCAAACAAGCTTTACGCCAATTGTACAAGCAAAAAAGGCTGGAACTAGATGAGCATACCATGCTCAAATGGAATGATTTGCTCCTAATTCAATTTCAACAACTAGCACTCCCGCCCATCAATACCTTACTTAGTTATTGGCCCATGGTTCACCAAAAAGAGCCACAGGTAGATCTAATGACCAGGTACTTAGATTTTGTAATCCCCGAATTGATTACTTGTTATCCAAGTATCCTGCCAGGAAGTTATGAAATGGAAGCATTTCAAGTAGACGAGGACACGGATTTTATTACCAATCTATGGGGAATTGCAGAACCCATTAACGCAGTGAAGGTAGATCCGTCCCAAATAGAATTGGTTTTTGTTCCTTTATTGGCTTTTGATGAACAGGGTTATCGGGTAGGGTATGGTAAGGGGTATTATGATCGTTTTTTGGCCAAATGCAGCCCCAATCTGTTAAAAATAGGGTTTTCCTATTTTGAGCCGGTGGCCCAGATTAGCGATACAGACCAATTTGACGTACCTTTAAATTACTGCATTACACCGCAGCATATCTATGAATTTTAACACGCTGTTTTTAAAGAGTTTTCGTGTTTTGTTGTTTCCATTTGCCGTGTTATATGGATTAGTGATTTTTATTAGAAACAGACTCTTTGATAAAGGACGCCTAAAATATGCCGAATTCAATTTTCCATTGATCTGTGTGGGTAATATTGCGGTAGGGGGAACAGGCAAATCTCCCATGGTAGAATACCTGGTAAACATACTGCATCAGGAGTTTAAAGTGGCCACCCTAAGCCGAGGTTACAAACGCAAAACCAAGGGATATGTGTTGGCAGGAGCCAATACTACCGCATTAGAAATTGGCGACGAACCCATGCAATTTCACCTAAAATTTCCCCAGGTACCTGTTGCTGTTGGAGAAGAAAGATTGGTGGGGATTCCACATTTGTTACAAGACCATCCAGATTTGCAAGCCATTATTTTGGACGATGCCTTTCAACACCGAACCGTAAAAGCAGGCTGGAATATCTTATTAACGGAGTACAGCAATTTGTATAGTAATGATTTTTTTCTGCCTACTGGAGATTTGAGAGACGAATGGGCATCGGCCAAAAGGGCACAGGTAATTGTAGTCACTAAGTGCCCGGCAGATATAACAGAAGAAAAGAAGCAGAAAATTATTCGTAGCCTACAACCCGAACCAGAGCAAAAAGTATTTTTCACTTGTATTGAATATGGAACCCCGTATCATATTTTTGACCCAACAGACCTTTGGATCTTAACCCCAAGAGACGAGGCTTTATTGGTTTGTGGAATTGCCAATCCCAAACCCTTAAAAGACTATTTACTCAATACCGTACATACTTATTACCAACAAGATTATTCAGACCACCATATTTTTTCTATTGATGATTTTAATGAGATCAAAGAAAAATTCAATGACATTAATGTGCGTGATAAATTAATCCTGACCACAGAAAAAGACGCGGTTAGGTTTAGCAAATTCACGGAAGAATTGGCAACACTACCTATGTATGTTTTGCCTATTAGGCATCAATTTCTATTTGGAGAAGCCGAACAATTCAATCAGCTAGTCAAGGATTTTATCCTTCATTTTAGCTTTAATCCTACCAAGCCATGAGCAAACAAAAAGACAAGAAGAAACAGAAACAAAAATCAAAACATAGTCCCGAATTAACGCTGAAAGGCAGATTAGAAGTAACCCGTTCTGGAATGGGATACGTGATTGTAGAAGGGGGAGATGTACTAGTAAGACCAGGAGATTTTGCCACTGCCTTAAACGGCGATACAGTAAGGGTAAAAGTGGTCAAGGAGAATATTCGCACGGGTAAGAAAGAAGGAAGGATTTTAGAAGTGGTTACCAGAAAGCAAACAGAGTTTGTTGGTCATTTACAATTATCTACCAACCATGCATTCTTTGTGCCAGATACGGATAAACCCATGCCTGATTTGTTTATCCCACTCATATCTATCAATGGCGCCAAACACAAAGACAGGGTAGTTGCCAGATTGGTTAAATGGGAAAAAACAGACAAGAAGCCAGTTGGTGAAATTGTCAAAATCTTATTGCCAGAAGACGCTAATGATGCCGCCATGCAAGAGCTATTGGCTCAAGCTGGTTTTCCATTAACTTTTCCAGAAGACGTGGAAGAAGCTGCTGCTAGATTGCCTGAAATTTTGGATAGTGCTGAAATTGCAAAGAGAAGGGATTGCAGAGAGATTCTCACATTTACCATTGATCCAGCAGACGCCAAGGACTTTGATGATGCCATTTCAATTAGGCCTCTAGGAAAGGATATGTATGAGATAGGTGTGCATATTGCAGACGTAAGCTATTATGTAACACCGGATACAGACTTAGATGCCGAAGCATACAAACGAGCCACATCGGTTTACCTGCCAGATCGTGTAAACCCCATGTTGCCAGAAAAAATCTCCAATGAACTTTGTTCTTTAAGACCACACGAAGACAAGTTTACATTTTCTGCCATTTTTCAAATGAATACCAAGGGCGAAGTAAAACAATATTGGTTGGGCAAAACGGTGATTCATTCAGACCATCGCTATGCTTATGAAGACGTACAAGAAATTATTGAAACCAAGAAAGGCGTTCACCAAGATGAGATCTTGTTGTTGAATGATATTTCTCAACGCTTACGCAAAAAACGTTTTAGCAAAGGCGCTATTAATTTCTCATCACAAGAAGTAAGGTTTAAGTTAGACGAGAAAGGCAAACCCATTGGCATTGTTGTTAAAGAAAGTAAAGAGTCTCATCAATTAATTGAAGAGCTCATGTTACTAGCCAATAGAACAGTAGCTGAGAATGTATCAAAGATCTTGATCAATAAGAAACCCATTCCTTTTCCGTATAGAATCCACGATAGACCTGATGAAGAAAAGCTAAGACCCTTTATCACGTTTGCCAAGAAATATGGTCATGCATTTGATATAAGTACCCCAGAGAAAATTGCTGCTAGTTTTAATCAGATGCTTGCTGATGCGCACGGTAAACCAGAGCAACACGTATTGGAGCAATTAGGGATTAGAACCATGGCCAAAGCGGTTTATACTACTGAGAATATTGGTCACTATGGTTTGGCCTTTGAATATTATTGTCATTTTACTTCTCCCATTAGAAGGTACCCTGATGTATTGGTGCACCGCGTGCTAGAATCTATTATTGAAGGCAAGCCCATCATTGATAAGAAGATGGAAGAAAAGTGCAAGCAATCCAGTGAAAGGGAAAGAGCCGCCATGGAATGTGAGCGCGCTGGTAACAAATACAAACAGGTAGAATACTTGCAGTCTTATTTGGGTGAAACCTTTGAAGCCGTAATTTCTGGTGTATCCAGTTTTGGTTTCTGGGCAGAAACCGTATTACACAAATGCGAGGGATTGGTTAGCATCATCAGTTTGAGTGATTACGATGATTTCAGACATATTGAATCTGATTATAGTTTAGTAGGCAGAAGAAGTGGACGCAGTTTCCGTATTGGCGATAAAGTAATGATTAAAGTAGTTGCTGCTAATTTGGAAAAAAGACAACTAGACTATGAATGGGTGATTGATGTAAAAAAAGAAGGGGAGGAGAAGCCAAAGAAAGTAAGAGCTGCTAAGCGATAGTGATTAGATGATGCCCATTTGTTTCATCAGAAAACTAGCATTCTTATTTTGAGCTATTCCTTTGCGAATGGTATAATCAAAAAACAAGTTGTTGTTTTCAATCAGGCTTTCAAAACAGTAATTGGCTAAAATGCCTGGATAATCCTGTTCCATCGCTCCGAGTTTTAAGTCATGTGTGGCAAAAAGACTCAGGCATTCCATGGCCATTAATTCTTTTACAAATTCCGCTGATCCGTGGTATTTGTCTTCAGAATTGGTGCCTCTTAGAATTTCATCTATCAAAACAAGTGATGCTGTAGAAGACTGAACACCTATTTTTAAAGCTTGTAATTTTTTCAATTCAGCCATAAAATAAGAAGTGTTCTCAGCTAGGCTATCACTAATTCTAATGGAGCTAAAAATTTGCATGGGACTGAATTCAAACTGAGTAGCGGCTACGGGTAAACCTGCTTGAGCCATCACTAGATTCATTCCAATAGCTCTAAGGAAAGTAGTTTTTCCACTCATGTTAGAACCAGTGATTAAAAATAGTTTTTCAGGACTGCCCATTGCCAAATCATTTCCTACACGCTTTGACTCAGCAATCAGTGGGTGCGATAAATTTTTGGCTGACAAATAAAGTGGCTTATCTGAAATAGTAGGTGTACAATCATTAGGGTGTTGAAAACGATAGACTGCAAAACAATTGAGGAGTTCAATTTTGCCAACTAATGCTAACCAGAATTGAAAATCTGCTTGGTGCTTGGTCTTCCAATTTTCTAAGGCCCACATATTTTGAATGTCAAAAAGTAAGTAGGGATTGAAAATCATAATGGCAAATAGATTCAATCGTTGGTCAATCCTATTTGATAGTTTGGTCAGTTCAGCAATGGCCACACTGGCTTTCTGTGCAGATTCCTTGTATTGTCTTAATAAAGTGGAATCCTGTGAATCTACATCTTGAAATTTTTCTAAGAGCCAGCCATATTGCTGTAACAATGCTTGTTTATTTTCAAATGCTTGGAACCCTGACTGCAAGTATTTTCCATGAATGCCAATAATGAACCAGCCAAGAACAAAGCTCAAACCCAATAAGCCAGGGTTGGAACTAATAAGTGCATGTATCAGTAAAAAAAGATTGAGAACAGGAATCAGATAGCGCAAAATCTGCAACCATTTTTTTGCTTGCAACTGGTTCTTGGTCTTAAGCCAATCTGCTACTTTATCCAAAGAAACAAGCTCCGTTTTTCTTTGTCTTGACGCTGCAATCATGGATTCAACCAACTTGATTTGTTGACCATAAGAAGCAATAGCAATCTGATGTTGGATAATGTCTTCTGGTTCCAGAGCCTTTTGTAATTGTCCTGCCAAGGTTTGTGCGCCATAGATAGTGCTGGTTCTATTCAAGTAATGGTAAAGAGAACCTTTTCCAAAAATGTCTAAATCTGACCAATATCCTTGTCCGTCTTCAAATCCTGCTCCGTTGTCAAATAGATTGGTTCCTGCTTCTAAACAGACAAGTTCATTTTGCAAAACTTCCAATAAAGATCTTAGCGCTGCTTGTTGGTTTTGCAAATTTACAAACCAACTGATGCTGGCTAAAAATCCTGCCAAACTCAAAAGGGCTATAATTACATTAACTGTAGTTACGCCATGAAACAATTGATAAATAGTAAATGCAAATACTAGAAAACAAGCCAGCCTTAGTAAGGCTACTAGACTGATCCTTTTTTTTAGTTGGGATAATTGAGTTTGGGTAGTACTAATGCTATCTTGGTAATGCTGAACAATTGCTGGCATAGTTATGACTTGGTTTCTTGGAATTCAATGCCTTCTGCTTTTAGTGCAGCTAGTACGGGTTCATAAATTTGGGGCAAAATGGGAATATGTAATCCCTTTAGTTGAATCTGATTTTCTAAGATGAGTTTGGCTGCTATTCCAAGTGGCAATCCTACAGTTTTGGCCATGGCTGTTTGTTGATCATCTTCTCCAATACAAACCAAAGCGCTTTTAAGACTATGAGATGCTGTACCTATTTGGTATTCAAATTCGTGTTGCATCACAATCATATCTTTTTCACCAGGTAATAATGCCAGTTTGGTTTCTAGTAAAAATTGTAACACATCTGCGGCAGTTCCTTGGGTCATGGGTAGGTGGGTATCTTGGTCATGCAAACCCAACCAATTTAATTGTTCCAAGAAATGAGCAGCCATTGCTTCATGGGTAGATTGTTCTTCAAGTGAATCCATCCAATTTGTCAAAGCCAAGCGTTCTATATGTATTTTGAAAAATGCAGCAATAGACAAATGCTCAATTTGATAAATATGGTTATTGTCTGTAAGACCTAAGTGTAAAATACCTGACCAACCTTTTAAAAATTCAGGATAACGCAAAGTGGTTCTCACAAAACTTTTAGCAGAATGCAATCCGTAAATGGGGATATAGCTCAAAGAATCTCTGTTAGGATAAAACCCCAATGGATATAATCCTGGAATGTCAAGGGTTTCTTCATTATTAAACAAACCATGATACGGAATAGTTACTTCTTCTCCGTGTTCTAGATATCGCGCCCCAGCGCTACCTGCCAAAACCACATTTCTAGGGTTCCAACTAATTTTATAATGCCAGGGGTTGTCATCATTTTCGGGTGCTACCAAACCCCCACAATGAGACCTAAAGCTCTTGATCACACCACCTTTAGATTGAATCTCATGAATGATTTGCATGGCACTCATATGATCAATGCCTGGGTCTAGCCCCATTTCATACAAGAAAAGCAATCCTTTTGCTTGAACTTGATTAGATAATGCCTTGGTTTTCTCATCCAAATAGGAGGCGGTTAGCAGGTTGATACCAAATTCCAGACAATCTTCCGCAATCAAATAATGCAGGGAGGGTGGCATCATGGAAATGACAATGCTGGCCGTTTTGACCAAAGACTTTCGGGCTTCTTGGTCTTCAATATTAATTTGAAGTCCCGTGGTGCCCGGATAACCGTCTAGTTTGGCTAAAACCGTAGCCAAATTACTGTCTGCAACCATTAATAGCCAGTTGTTTTGGGTAATGGTTTTCTTTAAAAAATCAATCAAAACGGTGGCGGATTTACCGGCGCCAAAAACCAGGATATGGGCTTGCTTTGTCATTGGAAAAATTCTGGCTAAATGTACATACTATTGTGGATAAATGCCTGTTCTAAACTAAGGGGTTCACGCGTTATTTGCCCCTTAAAAACCGTATCTTTGGCAACCTGTAATTTGTCTGCTTTTAAGACTATTGCACTGAACTAAAAATCACTAGTAATCCTGCATGGAAGAGAATCAAGTAACACCGGAACAAACTAACGACAACGATCGTGTCATTCGTGTAAATATTGAGGAACAAATGAAAACGGCCTACATTGATTATTCAATGTCCGTTATTGTTGGTCGTGCACTCCCAGATGTAAGGGATGGTTTTAAACCGGTTCACCGCCGCGTTTTATATGCCATGACTGAATTGGGTAACTACAGCAACAAGCCTTATAAAAAATCTGCCCGTATTGTAGGGGAAGTAATGGGTAAGTTTCACCCCCATGGTGATAGCTCCATTTACGATACCCTTGTTCGTATGGCTCAGGACTGGACCATGCGCTATATCATGGTAGATAGTCAGGGTAACTTTGGTAACCAAGATGGTGATCCACCGGCTGCTATGCGTTATACGGAAGCCCGTTTGCACAAGATAGCAGAAGCCATGTTGGACGATATTGAGAAGGACACGGTTGATTTTCAGCTAAATTTTGACGATTCACTCAAAGAACCTACTGTTTTACCTACCAGGATTCCCCAATTATTGGTGAACGGGTCATCGGGTATCGCCGTAGGTATGGCTACCAATATGCTTCCCCATAACTTGGGTGAAGTAGTGGATGGTTGCATTGCCTATATTGACAACAAAGAAATTACTTGTGAAGAATTAACCCAATTTGTAAAAGCACCCGATTTTCCAACAGGTGGTATCATCTTTGGAATGGAAGGGGTTAAACAAGGTCTGTTAACCGGACGTGGTAGGGTAGTCTTACGTGGTAAAGTACAGATAGAAACCAAGGCTTCAGGTAGAGAACAGATCATTATTACAGAAGTTCCTTACCAAGTAAACCGTGACCAACTCACAGATAGGATTGGTCAGTTGGTGAATGAAAAAGTGGTAGAAGGAATTGCCCACGTTAACAATGAAAGTAACAATAGAGAGGGTACTAGAATTGTAGTTGATTTAAAGAAAGACGTGATTGCGCAAGTGATAATCAATCAGTTGTACAAATACACGGAACTCCAAACCAGCTATGGTACCAATAATGTGGTAATCAGCAAAGGCCGCCCCAAAATCATGAACCTTAGGGAATTGATTGTGGAATTTATTGACTTCCGTATGGAAGTGGTGATTCGCAGGGCCAAATTTGAATTGCGCAAAGCAGAAGAAAGAGCCCATATTTTGGAAGGCTATTTAAAAGCTTTGGATCATTTGGATGAAGTGATTGCTTTGATTAGATCAAGCCGCACTCCAGACGAAGCCAAGGATGCTTTGATGCTGAAGAGCCAGTCTGAAAACTGGTATTTGAGTAGTGATTTATTCAGCGGATTAACCGATGACTTATACAAACAAGCTCAGGGATTAACTGAAATACAAGCCAAAGCCATTCTAGAACTGCGTTTACAACGCTTGACTGGTATGGAAAGGGATAAGATTGTTGAAGAATTCAATGGCCTGATGCAAACCATCAAAGGTTTGAAAGAACTCTTGGCCAGCGAAGACCTTAGGTTTGATTTGATCAAGACCGAGTTATTGGAAGTAAAAGAGAAATTTGGTGATCCTAGAAGGTCTGAAATCCAGTACTTGGCAGATGAAATGCGTATTGAAGACCTAATTGAAGACGAGGACGTGGTCATTACCATTTCTCATTTGGGTTATATCAAGCGTACATCGGCCACCGAATACCGCCAGCAAAAACGTGGTGGAAGAGGGGCTGTTGGTTCAAAAACCAGGGAGGAAGACTATGTGGAGCATTTGTTTGTAGCTTCTACCCACGATACCATGATGTTCTTTACCGAGAAAGGAAGGTGTTATTGGTTAAGGGTGTATGAGATTCCAGAAGGAGAGAAGCAAAGTAAAGGCCGTGCCATTCAGAACCTGATTCAATTGCCAGGTGATGATAAGGTGAAAGCCATTATTGAAGTGAAGAAATTGGACGATAAGGAATTTGTTCAGAACCATTATATAGTACTTTGTACCAAGAAAGGGGTAATTAAAAAAACTTCTTTGGAAGATTTCAGCCGTATTAGAAGTACTGGTGTTAATGCCATTACTATTGTAGAAGGTGACGAATTGTTAGAGGCCAAAATGACCGATGGTAATTCAGAAATCATGATGGCGTTGAAGAGCGGTAGGGCAATTCGTTTTGAAGAATCCAAAGTACGTTCTACAGGTCGCGGAGCGATAGGTGTTGGTGGAATTGAAGTAGACGACACCAAAGACGAAGTGGTTGGTATGATTTGTGTAAACAAAGAAGATGCAACCCGTACCGTGATGGTAGTTAGTGAAAAAGGCTTTGGAAAAAGAACATCTATTGAGGAATACAGAATTACCAATAGGGGTGGTAAGGGTGTAAAAACCATCAATGTAACCGAGAAAACCGGTGGATTGGTTGGCATCTTATACGTGACTGAGAAAGAAGATCTGATCATCACTTGTAAGTCTGGTATTACCATAAGAACGGGTATTCAAAGTATTCGTGAAGCAGGAAGAGCTACCCAGGGTGTGAAGCTGATTAGACTGGATGAGGGTGATGAAATAGCAGCTATTTCTCAGATTGAAGACCAAGATGAACCAGAAGTGGATGCCGTTTTGGATGGAGAGAATGCGGAGGAATCAACCCCTGAAACTGGTACAGATACACCAGAACACAATTCTACTGAAAATTTAGATAACGATACACAATCAACTGAAAATCAATAACAAACCCTCCTTTTATGAAGAAGCTACTATTGCTTTCCATGATCGCAGTTGCCACATTGGGTAGCAAGGCGCAGGATTTTAAAAAAGTAAACACCGTTCTTGTATTAAACAAGATGGAAGATGCCAAGGTTGAATTGGACAAAATGAGTGCCGACCCCAAGGCTTTGGCCAAAACAGAATACTGGTACTATCGTTCCAGAATCTATGCCAACCTAGGTAAGGAAGCCAAAACTGCCCCTAAATATCCAACGGCTATCCAGGACGCAGATGCAGCTTTTCAAAAACTAGTTGCCTTGGATCCAGCTTGGGCAATGGTAAAAGACAAGGGTAACGACGGTATTTTTGATATGTATTCTTATGGATACAATAATGGGATTCGCTCTTTTAACGAGAAAAAATGGGATTCTGCTAGCTCTTATTTTGGATACGCAGTGACCTATAGCGATATCCTGTTCCAAAACAAAATGACCAAGGATCAGAACATGGCTTTTGATACAACGTCTTTATTGTATGCCGGTTATTCTTCACAGAATGCTCAAAAAGGAGTAGAAGCTTGTAAATATTATGCTCGCTTGGCTGAAGCTAAAGTAGGTGGAGATGGTTTTGTAGATATTTATAAATATCTGGTAATCACTTATATGAATGAGAAAAAGGAGGAATCATTCAGAAAATATATAGCACTAGCAAAGCAGGTTTATCCTAAAGAAAACTGGGACGATTATGAAATTGAATACATAGATCGTAATTTCAGTTTGACTGAAAAAGAAGCATTCTATGACAAAGCAGATGCAGCTGGAAGCTTTGGCGAAATGCAGTACTTACAATTTGGTGAGATTTTTGTGAATGTAAAACACGATGCCAAAGAGAAAGATAAATACGACAGTACTAAATTGGATGCTTATGAGAAGAAAGGGATTGAAGCTTATAAGAAGGCATTTGCTAAAAACCCAAGTAATGCCATTGCATCTTTCAATATTGGTGTAATTTATTACAACAATTTTGGTCTACTTGATGATAAGGTTGCCGCCAACATTAAAGCGGTTCAAACCATTAATGCTAGCAAACCTGCAGAAAAAGACCCAGTAAAGAAGAAAGCCCTGGATGCCAAATTCAAAGCTCAAACAGATCCATTGTTAAAAGCCAACCAAGATTTGGAAAAGCCAATTAACGAAACATTGGATCAAGCAATTGATTGGTTAGAAAAAACCTACAAAATTGAAAATGATAAGGCTGGAAAAAATTCTACTGATAAGAGTATCATTAATAAAGCAGTAGATTTCTTGGCTAATATTTATCAATATAAACGTGATCGCGTTCGTGGTAAAGATTCAAAAGCATTTGATGCCTTTGACGCTAAGTTCAAAGAGTATGATAACCTTCACGGTAAATTCTAATCCATCTAACTAATATTAGGAAAGCGTCTCGATAAAATCGGGACGCTTTTTTTATGTAGATTATCAATGTTAGGATACAGGTCTTGATTCTTTCTAAATCATTACTTAACATAAAAATTAGTTATAAGATTAGTGTATTTCCTTCGGGTTTGCTATATTGCGATTTTAAAAGGTGTTGGCTTTCTGTGGAGTGGCTTTAAAATCGCAATATAGCAAACCCGCCTCGTGAGCAGAGCGAACAAACAGATAGAGGATACACGTTTATTATAACTTCTATTATGTTTGAGTGTGGTAGGGCTGTGGTGCGGAATCGGTAAGTTTTAGCGGAGCGGTTTACCGATTACAGCACGGGATGGCTAGGAGGGTAAAACGAAAAAAAAGAGATGGCGAAGCGAGGGAAACGAGCCAATTAATACTCAACGTATGGAAATAAGAATGGAGTTTTACTACAATGATGAACTTTACAGACTTAATGGTAGTGAGTTCAGTAGAGAATCAATTCAAGCTTTACAAAAACATTTTGAAAATAAATACTCAGCTTTTATTGAAGAAATAAACAAGCAGAATGGATATTTAAAAGTAAATATTTATCATGCAGAAAATAATGGAATTCATGCTGAAGCAGATGTTATAGGTGTGTCTGAAGAATTAAATAATTCAATATCTAGGCACTTCGGTACAGACCCATTTCTGTAGTTTTTCATTCCAATGTGCTTCACATGCGCACCCAGCAGATTTTTTAATTGTTGATTTACCAATTTCATCCTTTTTTATACTCGCAGTTTCTTGAATAGAAGCGTTGGCTTTTTTCGTTTTATCCTCCTCGTGCCTACTTAACATAATATTAATTATAGGTAATTTGTATTGGAAAAATGAGACTTGGTGTTTTATGCTGATCTAGTCAATGGTTTGGATAGATTTAAAAGAATCCATTTTTAATGCCAACTGATTCCCGAATTAATCCTTAGTTTTCAGAAAAATTATTCCATGCTCGAAAGACGCAGTTTCTTGAAATTAAGTTCCTTAGGATTGTCTGCATTTGGGTTCAGCAGTTTTAGATCTGAAGCCGAAGTTCGTAAACCCATTGTGATATCTACCTGGCGTGAAGGCATTGAAGCCAATAAAGCAGCCTGGGCGGTTTTATCTAAGGGCGGCCGAGCATTGGATGCCGTGGAGCAAGGCGTACGCGTTACGGAAGCATCGCAAAATTGCTGTGTGGGTTTGGGCGCCAATCCTGACCGAGACGGATATGTTACCCTAGATTCATGTATCATGGATGAGCACGCCAACTGTGGATCTGTAGCATTTCTTGAAAGAATCAAACATCCGGTTTCTGTAGCCAGACGCGTGATGGAGAAAACCCCACACGTGATGCTGGTGGGCTCAGGCGCCCAGCAATTTGCGCAAGCTGAAGGATTTCCATTAGAACCTCAAAAGCTTTCTGTTGAAGCCCAAAAAGCCTACGATAACTGGCTCATCAAAAGCGAATACAAACCTGTTATCAATATTGAAAACTCCGGGAATCTAAAAAAACAGGAAGCATTTGCACCGCATAAATTAGAGAATGGCAATTGGAACCACGATACCATTGGCATGGTGGCCCTAGACGCCAACGGCAATTTGAGCGGATCTTGTACCACCAGCGGCATGGGTTTTAAGATGCGCGGAAGACTAGGGGACTCCCCTATTATTGGCGCCGGCCTATTTGTAGACAATGAAATTGGGGCTGCAACGGCTACTGGTCAGGGTGAAGACGTGATCAGAATCTGTGGGTCTCACTTAGTAGTTGAGCTCATGCGCCAAGGAAATTCTCCAGAAATGGCTTGTAAAAAAGCCGTTGAAAGGATCATTAAAATCAAAGGTCCTGCTTCCAAAGACATTCAAGTTGGTTTTATTGCTATCAATAAAAAAGGAGAATACGGCGGTTATTGCATTCAAAAAGGCTTTGATTTTGCCGTTTGCTACGCTGATGACAAGAACTTTATGGTACCCGGTAAATTCATCATCTAATGAGCCGGATCCTAGAAATAGCCGTTTTTAATATTGACTCCGCCATGGCAGCCGCTCAGGCTGGCGCCGATAGGTTAGAACTTTGTGAGAATCCCCAAGATGGGGGAACCACACCCTCCTATGGGTTTATGAAAACGGTTAGGGAACTGGTTTCCATTCCCATTTTTCCCATTATCCGCCCACATGGGGGCGATTTTTTGTATAGTGAATCAGCTTATCGGGTCATGCAAAAAGACATTGCGCTAGCAAAAGAACTGGGTTTTGAAGGAGTTGTTTTGGGATTGCTTAACACAGATGGAACCATTGATGCTGAAAGAACATCTAGATTGGTTGAACTTGCTTATCCCATGGAAGTTACTTTTCACCGAGCATTTGACCGTTGCATTCAACCATTGGAAGCGTTGGAAACCATTATTCAAACTGGTTGTAGCCGAATCTTGACCAGTGGTCAACAACCCAATGCGTTTGACGCTAAAGAATTGATTCAACAACTAGTTCAACAAGCTTCAGATAGAATCATCATCATGCCTGGTAGTGGTGTCAGGGCCAGTAATATTCAAGCGCTTGCTAGTTTTACAGGTGCTCAGGAATTGCATTCTTCAGCAAGAAAGCTAGTACCAAGTAGTATGGAATTTGTAGTTGCATCCATGCAAGAATCCCTGCAAAACTGTCTGGTGGATCCTGAAGAAATTCAGCAAATGAAACTTCAATTGGTTTAAAGCAACATGCACCGGCTGGGCCGATGCATGCTTGTTGATTTATCTTGTATTCCAAGCTAGATACTTAATAAAGCATCCTCACTTTAATGGTTTCTTTTACATTTTTGAGCAGTTCCAAAGCTTGTTTAGACAGCTTTTTGTCTACATCTAAGACCACATAACCAATTTCGTCATTGGTTTTTAAGTACTGACCAACAATGTTGATGCCGTGTTTAGAGAGCTCTGTATTGATGGCACTCAAAACCCCTGGTTTGTTATTGTGTACGTGTAAAATGCGATGAGCGCCTTCAACTGGAGGCAACCCAATAGCCGGAACCGTGTGTGATCCGTTGGTGATCCCTCTTTCTAAGTATTGGAATAATTTAATACTCACGTCTTCTCCAATATTTTGCTGGGCTTCTTCTGTTGAACCACCAATATGAGGAGTTAAAAGAACATTTGGTAATCCTTGCAAAGGCGTTTCAAAATGGTCACCATTCTTTTCTGGTTCCCAAGGGAATACGTCAATGGCAGCTCCGCCCAAATGACCTTCGGACAAAGCCACGCTTAATGCTTTAAGATCAACTACTTCTCCACGGGCATAGTTGAGTAAAATAGCCCCTTGTTTAAAGTATTTGAGGTTGGACTTGTTGATCAGGTTCTTGGTACTGGCAATTTCAGGAACATGAAGGGATACAATGTCTGACTGACCCAATAACTCTTTTAAGTTCTTGGCGGAAGAGGCATTACCTAAAGGCAATTTGGTTTCGGTATCATAGAATACAACCTTCATTCCAAGTGATTCTGCAAGTACACTTAATTGTGAACCAATATTTCCATACCCTATGATTCCCAATGTTTTACCTCTTAATTCAAAACTCCCTTTGGCCTCTTTCATCCAGATTCCTTTATGGGCAGCCATGTTTTTATCCGGGATGCGGCGAATCAGCATAATGCTTGCACCAATGCATAATTCTGCTACTGAACGGGTATTGCTATATGGGGCATTAAATACGGCCACACCTGCTTTGGTTGCAGCTTTTAAGTTTACTTGGTTCACGCCAATACAGAAACAACCAATGGCTTGTAGCTTTGATGCAGCTTCTAATACTTTCTGGCTAATCTGTGTTTTGGAACGAATACCCACCAAGTGTACATCCTTGATTTCCTTGATTAATTCGTCTTCGCTTAATGCGCCACTTAATTTCTTTACGTTGGTATATCCGTTCTGCTTGAATTGTTGAACGGCTTTTTCGCTAATATTTTCTAAGAAAAGGATTTTGATTTTTTCCTTAGGATAGCTGGTAGCTGATTGCTTGCTCATGCTACAAATTTAAATGTTTATTTTATTCAGACCATGGCTATAGTTTTCCACGATGGTTCTCTAACCATTTTCTAGCCCCTATATTTGTCACTTTAGCATAAACCCACCATAATGCCAAAAACCATGCTGGTACCTTTTCTTAGTATTTTTTTGCTCTCCTGCGGAAACCCCACATCGGAACCCAAAAAAGACACCATTGTACAGCAATCGGTTCCAGTTAAACCATTAACAGAAAAAGAAAAAGCTTATTACCAGGATAAAATTGAAACCTTATACAATACCACCCTTAAGAAAACGGGGTTTAATGGAAGCATTTTGTTGGCCAAAAACGGAGAAATTGTATTTGAAGATTATAGGGGTTTGATCAATTTTAAAACCAAGGAATATATTGGCCCAACAACACCTTTTCACTTGGCTTCAATTTCCAAAACCTTTACTGCTACAGTGATTTTGCACTTAATGGAGCAGGGTAAAATTAGTTTGGAAGACCCCGTTGAAAAATACCTGCCAACATTCCCCTATCAAGGAATTAGCATTCAGGATCTTTTAACGCATCGCAGTGGCCTGCCCAAATATGATCACTTTATGGATGGTACACGTACCGAGACCTATAAGGTAAAAAACAAAAAAGGAAAATGGGTAAAACGTACCAGAACCTATAAGATTCCAGTTAAAATGGCTGGATTACCTGATAATGAAGGGGTTTTACAATATATGATTGATTACAAACCTAATTTGGAAGCATCTCCCAATAGAAGGTATCAATATTGCAATACCAATTATGCCATGTTAGCCCTGATTGTAGAAAGGATTACCAAGATGGATTTTCCTACTTATATGCAAGACAGTGTATTCCATGTATTGGGCATGCAAAATAGTTATGTGTTTAGTAAGAAGGATACCGCCAATTATGTGCCTTCTTATAATTATAACAACGCTCCATTCCCTTTGGAAAAGTTAGATTGTATTTATGGGGACAAGAATATTTATAGCACTGTAAGAGACCTGTTAGCCTGGGATAAAGCCCTATATGCTGGCAATTTTGTAAGCAGGGAAACCATGGAAATGGCCTATAGACCTTATAGTAATGAAACCCGAGGGCAAAAGAATTATGGACTAGGGTGGCATTTATATATTAATCCACCTGACCCAACTGTGGTGTATCATAATGGATGGTGGCATGGTAATAATACCGTATTTAAAAGGTTGATTTCAGATTCTGCTACTGTCATTATCTTAGGTAATAAGTTCAACCGGAGTATCTGGTCTGCCGGTAAAATGAGTTCTGTATTCACCGGTACACCGGATACAACAGAATTAGAACAATAATGATAATAATTCGTCAAAATCAACGTTTTATAGCTACTGCGGCAAGAAAAGCCTGATAGGATGCTAACTATATCGTTTTCCCCTATTTTTGCAGACTTTATATTTTAAACTACGAGACACTAACTGTTTATGGACAAAATTCTGTTTTACGCTGTCCCCGCTATGGGACTAGTAGGATTGCTCTACACCCTGATCAAGTTTAACTGGGTGGCCAAACAAGACGCGGGAAATGACCGCATGAAAGAAATTAGTACGTATATCGCTGAAGGGGCTATGGCTTTCTTAAAAGCGGAATACAAGATCCTAGCCTATTTTGTGGTAATCGTTGCCATCTTATTAGGGATCATGGGATATTCTGATTCCAATAGCCATTGGAGCATTGCCCTTGCCTTTATTTTTGGTGCATTCTTTAGTGCCCTAGCTGGATTCATTGGTATGAAGATAGCTACCAAGGCAAACGTGCGCACTGCACAAGCTGCTCGTACTTCATTAAGCCAAGCTTTGAAAGTTTCTTTCACTGGTGGTTCTGTAATGGGTATGGGTGTTGCAGGTTTGGCCGTACTTGGTTTGGGTTCTTTGTTTATTGTTTTGAAAATGGTTTTTGCACCAACTCAAGCAGTAGACAGTGAAGAAATGAAACGCGCTATTGAAGTATTGACTGGATTTTCTCTAGGTGCTGAAAGTATTGCTTTGTTTGCCCGTGTTGGTGGTGGTATCTATACCAAGGCTGCAGACGTTGGTGCTGACTTAGTTGGTAAAGTAGAAGCTGGTATTCCTGAAGATGATCCTAGAAACCCAGCAACCATTGCAGATAACGTAGGTGATAACGTAGGTGACGTTGCTGGTATGGGTGCCGATTTATTTGGTTCTTATGTTGCCACCGTTTTGGCTACCATGGTACTTGGAAGAGAAGTAACTGGTGTTGGCGGTGTTGCATTGGTTGATAATTATGGAGGACTCTCTCCTATTTTGTTGCCAATGTTGATTGCAGGTTTGGGAATTCTATTCTCCATTTTTGCTACCTTCTTTGTTAAGATCAGCGATAGCGCAGGTTTAAGCACTCAGAAAGTACAAAACGCCCTGAATATGGGTAACTGGGGTTCAATTATCATTACCGGAGTGGCTTGTTATTTTCTAGTGAATTACTTGATGCCCGAACATATGTTATTGCGTGGATTTGACTTTACGCCTAATATGATTTTTGCTGCTATACTTGTAGGTTTGGCGGTAGGTACTTTAATGAGTATGATTACTGAATATTATACTGCAATGGGCAAACGTCCTGTAATGAGTATTATTCGTCAGTCTTCTACAGGACACGCTACTAATATCATTGGTGGTTTGGCTGTTGGTATGGAATCTACCATGTTACCAATCTTGGTATTGGCTGGTGGAATCTATGGTTCTTATTACTGCGCAGGATTATATGGTGTTGCCATTGCTGCTGCTGGTATGATGGCTACAACTGCTATGCAATTAGCCATTGATGCATTTGGACCAATTGCGGATAACGCAGGTGGTATTGCTGAAATGAGTGAATTACCAAAAGAAGTTCGTGAGAAAACAGATATCCTTGATGCCGTAGGTAATACTACTGCTGCAACTGGTAAAGGTTTTGCTATTGCTTCTGCAGCTTTAACTGCACTTGCTTTGTTTGCAGCTTTTGTAGGTATCGCAGGGATTAACGGAATTGATATTTACCATGCCGATGTATTGGCTGGTTTATTTGTTGGTGCCATGATTCCATTTATCTTCTCTTCTCTAGCTATTCGTGCGGTGGGTGAAGCTGCTATGGCCATGGTAGAAGAAGTGCGTAGGCAGTTCCGTACCATTCCTGGTATTATGGAAGGCACTGGTAAACCTGAATATGATAAATGTGTGGCTATTTCTACTGAAGCGTCTTTGAAAAAAATGATGTTGCCTGGAGCAATAGCAATTCTTTCTCCATTGATTGTTGGATTTATTTTTGGACCAGAAGTATTGGGTGGATTCTTAGCAGGTGCTACTGTAAGTGGTGTTCTGATGGGTATGTTCCAGAACAATGCAGGTGGTGCTTGGGATAATGCCAAGAAATCATTTGAGAAAGGCGTTGAGATCAACGGAGAAATCTATTACAAGAAATCTGAACCACATAAAGCTTCTGTAACTGGTGATACAGTTGGTGATCCATTTAAAGATACTTCAGGACCTTCTATGAATATCTTGATCAAATTAATGTCTATTGTTTCTTTGGTAATTGCTCCTACATTGGCTCAATTGCATAAGTCTAAGGCTGCGCCGATGGTAGAAAAGAAAATTGAAATGACCATTAGTGCTACTTCAAATGATTCAACCAAAACTAGTGCAACCATTACTGCTACTGGGGATGATTATAAAGCCCTAATTGAAGCCATTAAGAAAGATGGTTTTCAAGTAGCTGGTAAATTAATGGTAGAATTAAAAGATGGCAAATTGATCATCAATGGTAAAGAGCAGGATGCTGCTACTTTGGCCAAATACCAATCTTTGTTCAATGGTAAGGATCAATTGAATATCAATATCAACGAAGAAGAAATCAAGAAATAAGTCTTTAAGAAGCAAATAAAAAATCCCGGATCAATGATTCGGGATTTTTTTATGTCTTAATGATAATATAGAACTACCATAAATTTCTTGGACACCAATCACCATAACGGTTGCCAATTAAAAATCCAATTAGGATTTCATGGGTTCCCCTACTCACGGTATTGAGTTGAGAAGTTTGTAGGTCATAAGAATATCCCACATTAATGGTGCGACTAATATTTAAACCAACCATACCTGCTATTCCGTCTTGGTATCTATAAGAAGCGCCAGTCCAGATTAAATCTTGATATTGGAATTTAGCATTCACATCAAAACCCATTGGCAAGGGACTTACATACCTAATTAAAGTAGAAGGCAAAAAACTCACGTCATCACTTAACTGAAAACGCATACCTGCACTCAAGAACAAATGCGGTACTAATTTTCCTTTTTCTAGATAGACTGTGTTATCAGAAAAAGCAATTTGTTGTGGAATAATTTGTTGGGCAGATAGACCGATGAAATAATCTGCAGAATAGAGCCAAAGCCCAGCACTGATATCCGGTTTAATGGTATTGATTAATCCACTACCAGCCACAGCAGGATCAACCGTAGTAGTACCAAAATTTAGTTTGCTGGCGTCTAAACTCATATTTGTAAAACCTGCAGAAACACCTGCAGACAAACTAGTTGTGGGTGATAGTCCTAAGTGATAAGCATAAGTACCATAGGCAGCAAACCTATTTAGTGGACCTGTTTTGTCATTGAGCATGGTAAATCCTACGCCATGGTGTGGATCAGGTGCTGTATAATTACGCCAGTAATTAGCCCCTCTTGGATTTTCTCCAGGTGTACGAAAACTGGTGGCGTTATCATTAGCATATGCAGCTTTTTTCAATGGACCATGCAAAGTAAAATATGTGGTTACGGGAGCGTCTTGCAAACCCACCCATTGCATACGGTGACTGATTTTCATGTCCCAATAATTTTCAATTCCAGCAACTGCAGGATTGATTAAATAATTATTTAGGATATATTGGGTATAGTATGGCCGTTGTTGCGCAGCAAGCCCACCGGTGATTAAGATTCCCAACAACAATATTTTTATTTTCAATTGCATAATCTATTTGATAATGGTCACTGATCCTTGAATAGTAGCCCTTCCATTCTTGGGGTTAATAATATAATAATAGGTTCCTATTGGTAAAGCTACTCCATTGAATGTTCCATCCCATTGTGTAGTATAGCCATTTGAACTAAACACTTTTTGTCCGTATCGGTTAAACACATCTACTGTTGCACCAGGGTAAGACTCAAGGTATTCAATTTTCCAGGTATCATTGATGCCATCTTTATTTGGAGAAAAAGCATTTGGAACAAGTGGTGCTAATAATAATTTGATAAACACATCATCTGTAACACTACAATTGCCAATTCCTGTAAGGGTTAGTTTGTAGGTAACATCGCCCAATGGCGTAGAAATTGGAACCCTTGCTGTATCTGAACTCAAATACAAAGATGGTGTCCAGAGATACTGCAAATTGGTACCATAGACGAATAAGGGTTTTAGTGGTGTTTGACCACCTTCTAATACCACCAAATTTGGCCCTAAATCTAATACTGGATAGGGATGTACTATTATGGATTTTGTTAGAGTATCACTCACACAGCCTTGTGTATTATAAGCGTACAAAACAATATTATAAGTACCTGAATCTGTAAATTTCTTGGAAGGATTTTGCAAACTAGAACTAGTTCCTTGGGCTAGATCCCATTTCCAAATGTTGATGGCGCTGGTTAGTCCCTGACTGTTATCCGTAAATTGAATGGTTTCATTCACACATATTTCTGCAGGTGTAGTTACAAAAGCCGCTTTGGGTTGTGGGAAGATATTTGAGAATGCTTGAACAGCTGAATCTATGCAACCATCTTTGGTAGTGACTTGTTGTTTTACTTGATAAGTACCTAGTGCAGAAAACTGATGTTTGCCATCTTTTAAAGTCCAAGAAGATGGATTATTGGCGTCTCCAAAAGTCCATAGATAACTAAACAATGCTTCTGAACCATCGGGGATGGTACTGGTATTGGTAAATGTGGCATTGCCGTCTGGTAAACAAACTATGTTTGGTTGTGTAAAGGCAACCCTAGGCAAATAATTTACTTTTAGTACCTGTTCATTCAAAGGACTAATACATCCGCTATCAGTGGTTACACGCAAACCAATGGTGTAATTGTTGGCTGTATTGTATTGGTAATTAAAACTGGTGGTGGATTGTTTATCAGCAGTTACGCCATCTCCAAAACTCCAATCCCTTTTGACAATATTGCTATAATTGGCAACTGAACTATCTGTAAAAGCAATACTGTTCTTTTCACAAACAATATTTTGAACGCCCCATTTTGCCGTTGGCGATGGCCATACGGTAATGGTCTGTGTTGCAGAATCCCTACAACCCTTATCAGAAATACTCAAGTATTGAATGCTATAAGCCCCCCCTACTCCAGCTGTAACTGGATTAAATAAACCCGTAGCAGCATTGGTAATACCTGTTCCAGAAAAAATGGGACTTCCTGTAGCATTGGGTACACTGGCGTTAAAACTTGCTTGAGGGAATAGTCTTGGTGTTGCGTCTAAACAGATTCCGGGCACTTTGCTAAATGCCACTTTAGGGCTTTGTAAAATGGTAACCTGATGTTCTATTTTCTTGTTACAAGATGAACCCGATGCACCTGAATAAGCTACTAAACGAATGGTATAGTTCTTGGTAGCAGGTGTTTGAAAATCTGGATAGAGATAACTGTATAAAGAATCAAATCCAGGATCTTCTACCACCGTTTTCTTGGTTAAGTCGGTGATATCCCAGAAAATTTCTAACCTGGTAACATTACCAAAGTCCAACATTTTTGATTTGTTGCGGATCACCACTTTTCTATTGGAACAAAGTTCTGTACTATTGACTACATCAAACTGTGGATCAGGGTTACTACCATTTACGGTAAAAGGTTGTGTAATAATGGTCTTACATCCATAGATAGAAGTGACTTGCAAAGACACTAAGTAGTTTGCTGGCGTAGAATACTTAATCCTTGGATCTTTGGCTGTTGCTTCATTAGCAGACAATGGAACTGGAGCAGGACTTACTGCAGGTGTTCCTGCGTTGAAATTCCAGAGATAAGTAAAACTGGTATTGTCTGCAATTTTTGTGCTATCAAAAAACTGCGTTACAGCATCGTTTTGACAAACTTCAGGTAAGATAAAACCTGGTTCAGGTAAGGGTCTAATGGTAATGTCTTTTGTAAATGGCAGACTCAAACAACCTGTATTGGTTTCAACGGTTAAGGAAACTGTAACAGGTCCAGTAGAAGTATAAGTAATGGTTCTTGGTGAGGATGCTGTTAGCGTATCCTTGGTGCCATTTCCATAGTCCCAATACCATTTTACAATACTGCCCGTAGCAATAGATGAAAGATCATTAAACGTGATGCTTTGATTAACACAACTATCTGAATAAGAAAATGAAGCCAATGGTAATGCGGAGTATGTTTTGACAATGGTAGTATCTCCTATACAACCATATGAATTGATGGGCCGGTATCGGATATTATAGGTTCCCCCAATAGCGTATTTTTTAACAGGATAAAATGCAGAGTCAGAACTACCATCTCCAAAATCCCAAAGACCTATTTCTATGGCACCATTACCCAAAGTATTGGTGGCATCAAAGAAGCGCACAGAATCTGATACACAGCCACTATTGTTAGTAGTAAAATCTGCTAAGGGCAAATCAATTACTTTAACAGGAATGGTATACAATTGATCCGTACTTCCGCATCCATCTGGCGTGGCCGATGTGGTATACATTTTAATGGTATCGCGTAAAGCACCTGTATTGGATTGTGTGAATTTGTAAGTAGTGTGTGGACTAAAATAATAGAGTGTCTGCCCATTAATAGAAACGGTACTATCATAAGCGGGTGAAGTAATGGTTCCAATATTCGTATTGGGACTAATATTGGGTGCTGTAGAAAATTCCCATCTAAGGGTATTGGGAACAAAATTTAATGGAATGGAAAATTCAAAAGGAGTATTCACGCAAGAAATAGCTGAGTCTAATCTCTTATAGGGATTTTGAAAAGATGCTGTTTGAGAAAAATCCTTCACATTGGTTCCTGCATTGTAACCATAAGATTCTGCTGATCCAAATCCATAAGCAATAGCATTAAATCCGGAATCTGAATAAACGGCGTGAGAACCAGAACTTACTGGAATAGTTGCATAAGAATAACTGGCGTCTTGTGGATGTGGTTGAAACAAGGCTGTTTTGGAGATACCATCTACAATAAAACTATTTACACCACCACCCTTGATAACAACATTAATATAGCTCTGTAAAATATTGAACCTGCTGGCAGAGTAAACAGTGATTTTATTAATGGTTTGTTCAACTGGGCTCAAGTAAATCATTTCAGGATCGCCAAAAGGCGTGGTATTTGGATTGCCCTCCTGCCCTTGTGTGGTAATATACTGAGCCACCATTACTGGAATATCCGACTCAATTAAGTTAGCAACGGGTGGATTGGTACCTGTAGCATTTCCATTTTTAAACTGATAGTAGAAATTATTGATCAAGCTTGCTTTTGGTAAAACAGTACCATTTAGCTTCACTACCGTATTAGGGTCCGTAACACAAACCCTATAAAAGTTATTGGGTTGTGATCCAGTTGGTGCGGTCAAATATTTTTTACCCCAAGCCACAGCTGGAAATGCCTGTGCAATGGTATTATCGGCAGAGCCATTGGCTGATCCACCAATACTCAATTTACCCGCACCTGAAAAAACGGCAATCTTTTTACATCCGCCAGAACCATTGTTACTGATAGACCTAATTCTAGAACCAGTAAGGTCAGTACCTGTGGATCCAGAAGTTACTCCCATGACACTATAGATTTCGCCCTTATTCAATGGAATGGGCGTAGATGGGACACCAACTGCTAATCCATTTAAATTGGCAGCAGAAGGCGTAATTTCTATGGAGGTATTGTCTTCTGTGGCAATGACAAAAAAGAAACAGTTTGCCAAAGAAGCGTTTGAAGACTGGGTATAATTCACAGAATAATACTCTTTTCCCAAGGTATTGGTAGGAAATAGCAAAGTTGCTCCAGAAACGGAACTATTATAAATATGGCAATAGGCCACAATAGGAACATCACTGGTTAAGTGAATACCTCTGTTTAATTTTCCATAGGTACTAACCCTAGAATCCTGCGCCCCTGTTTTAGGCAAGGGATTGGATACGGTAACTTGATTGGCTAGTACGGTATAAGTTTGGGAATAACCAACTCCAGGAATATCAACTGTAACCGTAGCATTTTTATCAGAAGTAAAATAGAGGATCATTTCCTGCGTACCACCACCACTGGCATTCCCAATAGCATTCCCAGACATGTTTACGTGGTAACCATAGCCCAACCAAAAATCGGTACCCTTATTTGAAAAATCTTGAGAATTGGCTTGGCCGATGCCCAAAAATAGTATGCAACAAAGCAAAAAGGAGTTCTTCTTCATCTGGGGGGCAACTGCTTTATCAGAAACTTTGCTATTCCTGATGAACGTTTAAAATTAATGATTAACACTTTAAAAGCCATGAGTAAGAGCCATTAAAATACCATTATGCTGTATTTATAACAAAGTTTTACTAGCCGGTCCCATACAACTTAATAAATCCAGGATGCTCAGGTTGGCTTTAAAGCCAATTCTGTCCTCAAAAACCTGAGGATAGCTAATTGGATTTTGGACCATTTGAAAGTCATTGGGTTTAAACTGGTCACGATAATCAGTTTCAGTTTGTCTAAAATCTGCTTCCTGGGCCTGGGCAAAACTTGGAATGAGTTTGGATTTTAATTGTTTCAATGCCCACTCTTGAGTAGCAAAATTTAAATCTAGGAGGTACTCCTGTTTTTTTTGAAACAAGGGTTTTAAGCTATCCTGATAGTATTCAAAGAAGGGTGATTTTCCATAACAGGACACAATGCTTCTCCAATGCCCCGCCTGCCAATCTTGGTCATAACAGATTTTCACATCCCTGGTTTGGCTTTTCTGGATTCTCCCTTTTTGTAAAGGAACCGAGAGAGTGATAAGCCCATTGCTTCCCACAATGATAGTGCGGTTTCTAAAACTGCTTTTTGGGTATGCTTCGCATTGAGCTATTTCTATATTTGAATTTTGAAACAACAATTTATACCAATTAACCGTTCCAAAATACTGACTTTCAATTATATAGCTACTTAAAATATTGGTTTGTGGAAGATTGTTCATATAACTGTTGATATGGTCAAAAAAATGGCCAATTTCTATCTAATTAAACTTTAGATAAATTATGTAATCAGTTGTTAGATAATTTATTAATTGAAATAAATTTTACTAACTATTTGAGTTTCAATAAAATTTACTTTTTGCCCTATTTTTCCTAACCTATTTAGTAGGAAAGTTACTAATTATAACAATTGATTGTAGGGCAGATTGGTTGTTCTATGCTATTTTGTGCACAAATTATATTGGATGAAAATTTGGACCCTTTCTGCCCTACTGGCGTGTTTGTTAATGGCATGTGCTGCCCCCAAAGCTTTTGAATACCGAGACGTCAGAAATGTAAAATTGGATAAACTGGGGTTTGACAAGACTACCTTGAATATGGAATTGGTCTATTTTAACCCCAATAAATTTGGCTTGGAGCTTAGGAATGTAGACGCGGATGTATACATAGATAACCACTATTTAGGAAAGATGAACCTGGATACCAGCATGCATATTCCCAAGAATCAGGAATTTACCCTACCTGCAAAAATTGCCATTGACCTAAAAGGTTTGTACAAAAACGCCCTGAATATGTTTATCAGCACGGAAGTGTTGGTGTCAGTAAAAGGAACCACCAAAGTGGGAAAGGCTGGAATTTTCAAAACAGTTCCCTTTACCTATGAAGCTAGGCATCAGATGAAACTGTTCTAAAAATGTGGTTGTTGTAAATTTAATTGCCCTTATAGGGTTCCATATGACAGGGTTTTCTGGGTTGAGGTCCGCCCCCGTCTTCCGCTCTTTTACAAAGGGCGGATAGTTTTTTATAAGCGTCTTCTGTAGCTTTTTCGGTATCTGCGTCAAAACCGGCATTGTTCATGGCGGTTCTGATTTGATCTGGACTCACCCTATCTGGAAAATATTGCAGCTTGATTTCTCCTTGCAATAGATTGTATTTCCATTGAATGATGCCTTTTTCAAAATTGCTGTTATTCTCTACAATCAGGTATTTGTCTAGAGACTCTCTGCATTCCCAACACTTTAAATTGGTCGATTTAATGGTAATCCACAAAGCTTTATCAGCTTGTGCAAATAGATAATTACTAATTAATAATGTGAAAATACTAATTAAAAGGACCTTTTTCATGTGTTCGTTTTAGGGTTAAATGCCTTTCCAGTTTGCTGGATCCTCTCTCCACTCTAATAACAAAGATTCTGTTTCAGCCGAAACCGTTCCTTTTTCAACGGCCATACCAATCAAAGTGCTATAGTTGGTGAGGCTCTTATATGGTACAGATGCCAATTCAAAAGCCTGTGTTGCCTGTTTGAATCCATAGGTAAAAATAGAGACCATGCCAATTACTTCTAGCCCAGCATCGCGCAGCACTTTTACCACGTCTAAAGAACTTTTACCGGTAGAAATCAAATCTTCAATGACTAATACTTTTTGACCCGGTTCAAAACTGCCTTCAATTTGGTTACCCAATCCGTGCTCCTTTGGTTTGGGTCTCACATAGATATAGGGCATTTTCAGTTGGTCAGAAGCCATGGCTCCCCAAGGAATACCTGCTGTAGCAACCCCTGCCAATAATTGGGCTTCTGGAAATCCTTCAAAGATCACGTTGCACATTTCACTCTTGATAAAATCACGGGTATATGGAAAGGATAATACTTTTCTGTTGTCACAATAGATGGGACTTTTCCATCCACTGGCCCAAGTAAATGGTTCTTCAGGACGCAGTTTCACCGCCCCTACTTGCAATAATTTTTCTGCAACTGCCTTTTCATTTGTCATAAAACGAAGTTAAGCTGCACAATATAAATTTTGCTTGTAGATTGCAGAATCTTATTCACAGGATCCATGAAAAAAATTATCAAAGCCGGCGGTGGGTTGGTTAGAAACGGAGAAGGAGAATTATTATTAATCTTCAGAAGAGGCAAATGGGACTTGCCCAAGGGTAAATTAGACGAGGGAGAAACCATTGAAGCTTGTGCCTTACGTGAAGTGGAAGAAGAAACTGGTGTCAAGCATTTGGCATTGGGAGAATTGATCTCCGTTACCTGGCACGAATATTTTGACAAATGGGTGGGTGAAGACGTGATTAAAGAAACACATTGGTTTAAAATGGATGTGGCTGGCGTACCTGCACTAGTACCACAAACCGAGGAAGATATTACCGCCATTGAATGGACCAAAAAATCAGACTTGCCCAAGAGAATGGAGCAATCCTATATTACCATTATTGATGTGTTGGAAGAATCGGGTTGGTTGCCCATGGATAACCTAGGCTGATGGCTTCTTAATCACCGCAACTGTTAAACGACTAATACAAACCAATTTATCTCTTTGATCCGTGATGCGGATATCCCAAACATGGGTGCTGGCACCTATATGAATGGGTTTGGCAATTCCTGTTACAAAACCATCGCGCACACTGCGCAAGTGATTGGCGTTGATTTCTAAACCCACACAATTGAATTTGCTTTGGTCAACCACTAAGGCGGAGCCGATGGATCCCAGGGTTTCTGCCAATGCTACTGATGCACCACCGTGTAATAAACCATAAGGCTGCTTGGTGCGATGGTCAACGGGCATGGTTCCCTTGATATAGTCTTCCCCTATTTCAGTGAATTCCATACCTAGCTGTTCACCCAAAGTGTTTTTGCCAAGATGAACAAAGTCTTCTAGCTTGATATTTTCGTAAAACCAGATAGCCATATTAAGGATACAATGTGTTGATAACTGCCTGAGGCAAGAAGGGAGATGCATTACCACCGTTGCGTAAAATGTCTCTTACAATGGTAGAAGCCACAGATGTGTATTTGGGTTCTCCTGTTAAGAAGATGGTTTCAATGGATTTATCCAAGGTTCTATTGGCGTCTGCAATGGTTTTTTCGTATTCAAAATCACTCACAAATCGGATGCCTCTTAAAATAAAATGGGCATTGATTTCTTTGCAATACTGAATGGTTAGTCCTTCGTAGACAACAGATGCTACTTTGGGTTCATCTTTATAAATCTCATTAAACCATTCCATTCTTTGCTCTGCAGAGAACATGGGATTCTTGGAAGAGTTGATGCCAATACCTACATAGATTTTGTCAAAAAGCGGCAAAGCCCTGTTGATAATATCAATATGCCCCAAAGTAACCGGGTCAAAGGTTCCGGGAAACAAACAGATTCTTTGCATATGCGTTTTTGTTAGAGGATTAGTTTTCTCTATTGGCAAGTAAATATAATACCGCCATTCTTACTGCTACCCCATTTTCTACCTGATTCAAAATAATGGATGATCCACCATCGGCCACGTCACTGTCTAATTCCACACCACGATTAATGGGCCCAGGGTGCATGATCACAATGTCTTTTCCCAAAGAATCCAATAATCTTCTATTAATGCCGTAAGCCAAACTATATTCTCTCAAAGAAGAGAACAGTGGTTGATTTTGTCTTTCCAATTGAATGCGGAGCACATTGGCTACATCGCACCACTGCAAAGCCTTTTTCAAATTATATTCTACCCTTACGCCCAATGCTTCACTAATGTATTTTGGAATTAGGGTTGGTGGGCCAGCTACGGTTACTTCTGCACCCATTTTCTGCAATAAGTACATATTACTTAAAGCTACTCGGCTATGCATGATGTCTCCAATAATGGCCACTTTTAATCCTTCCAATCTGCCTAGTTTTTCCTTCATAGAAAAGGCATCTAATAAGGCTTGGGTGGGGTGTTCATTAATGCCATCTCCTGCATTTACAATGGCTGCGGGAATATGTTTGGCCAAGAAATGGGGTGCTCCTGAAGCACTATGCCTCATCACCACCATATCCACTTTCATGCTCAAAATATTATTTACCGTATCTAGTAAGGTCTCCCCTTTTGCTGCAGAAGAACTACTGGCTGCAAAATTGAGGGTATCGGCAGAAAGCCTTTTTTCAGCTAATTCAAAAGACATTCTTGTGCGGGTACTATTCTCGTAAAAGAGATTGACAATAGTTACGTCGCGCAACGATGGTACTTTCTTTACTGGTCTTTGTAAAACTTCCTTGAATTGTTCAGCAGTAGAGAGAATAAGCTGTATATCCTCGGCGGTGAGGTGCTTAATACCAAGTAAGTGTTTGGTAGATAGTTTCATTAAAGAACAAAGATAAATGATTTAGTTATCCAACAGCATGACTTGTTCGCTATCGTTGTTTTCTTTCCATAAAACCGTTACTCTTTGGGAGTAAATGGTGTCAATGGCCTTTCCTAGGTAATCTGGTTGTATGGGTAATTCCCTACTAAACCTTCTGTCTACCAATACACATAAAGCTACTTTTGCAGGTCTTCCATAATCCAGCAAGGCATCCAATGCCGCTCTAATGGTTCTTCCGGTGTACAAGACATCGTCTACCAAAATCACGTTTTTGTTTTCAATGCTAAAGGGAATATCTGTGTTAGAAGCAATGTGTAGGCTTTTGCGCACATCGTCTCTGTAAAAGGTAATATCCAATTTGCCATATTGAATAGCGGTAGCTGGAACTAGCTTTTCCAATTCTTGCACAATTCGGTCACTCAAAAAAATGCCCCTGGGTTGTAGACCGATGATCACGGTATCCTCCAACCTAGGATGGTTCTCCAGGATCTGGTGAGCCAGTCTTTTGATGGTTAATGCCAGTTGTTCCTTTGATAAGATGGTCTTCAAAACAAAAATTTTAATAAAAATAAATCCTTTCTTTCAGACTTAGGGCTTTATTCAGCAATGAGTTGATTAATTTGCTGGCGCAATGCTCCGATTAAACCAAATAGCACTCATTCAGTTTAGAAATTATTTGAACCAAGGCTTTCTTTTTCAAGAAAGAGTGGTAGGCATTTGCGGTAAGAACGGAACGGGAAAAACCAATCTGCTAGACGCCATTCATTATTTGAGTTTTGCCAAAAGTTATTTTTCAAGGGCTGACCAAACCAATGTTCATCATGGTTTACAGGGTTTGAGACTGGTGGGGAATTATGAGCTAAATAGAGAACCTCAGGAGTTGATTTACATTATGCGAGAGAATAATCGCAAGGAATTGAACTTGAACGGGGAGCCTTATCAAAAATTCAGTGACCATTTGGGTAAGTTTCCTGCAGTGATGATTGCCCCTGACGATATTTCTTTGATAGGTGGCGCCAGTGAAGAAAGACGCAAATTGGTAGATAGCATTCTCTCTCAAATTAATAAGCCCTATTTACTTTGCTTAATCCAATACAATAAGATCTTACAACAGCGTAATAGCTTATTAAAACAATGGGCTGATCAGGGTAGTTTGGATGAAACCCTGCTTTCTATTTTGGACCAACAGTTATCGGCCCAAGGCAATCAGATCTATCAAATCAGGCACAAATTCTTGGCCCAATACCTACCCTTGGTGGGAGAAATTTACCAGAAAATTGCGGGGCAGACAGACAATATTCAATTGCAGTATCATTCTCAATTGCATCTGGCAGATATGATGGCTTTGTTGGGTTCCAATCTTCAAAAAGATAGAGCTTTGCAAAGAACATCCGCCGGTATTCATAGGGATGATTTACTATTCCAATTACAGGATCAGCCTTTTAAAACGGAAGCTTCACAGGGACAAAGAAAGAGCCTACTTTTTGCGCTTAAACTAGCTGAATGGCAGATCCTGAAAAATGAAAAGGGCTACACTCCTATTCTATTATTAGACGATGTGTTTGAGAAACTAGACAAAACCCGCATGTTTCAATTGCTGCAATGGGTTTGTTCGCAGAGCGATGGTCAGGTTTTTATCACCGATACCCATCCTGAAAGGTTAAAAGAGCAAATGGACCAAATTCAAACCAGCTTTCAATTGATAGAATTAAACAACTAACCTAACTTTGACCCATGTCTGAATTTCATATTGGTGATGCCATCAAAGGGTTTTTAAAAAAAAGTAGATTGGATAGCGGTGTTAAAGCTGTTCAAATAGAAGCTATTTGGGAAAAATTGATGGGTAAAACCATTGCCAAATACACGGATAAAATTAAAATCTTCAACAAGAAACTTTATATCCAAACGGCTGTAGGCCCTTTGAAAAATGAATTACAATTTCAGAAACCCCAAATCATTGCAAGGGTTAATGAAGCATTTGGAGAAACTGTGATTGATGAAGTGATTATTAGTTAATTTTTCTACCAAGGATAATTTCAACAGCATCTTGCATCATGCTTTGACTGTTGGCACTAAATTTCTCTTTGATTTTAGAGCGTTCCATCAACAAAATGGTTGGTTTAACTCTGGCAGCAGTTTTCATAACCGTTGCATCGCATTTGAGAATTTCAATGTTTCTAAAATGTTCGCTAGCCGTATTGGCATCAGCTGTAACCAAAAAGATGGGAACATGTTTGGACTGTGCGTCTTGGATGAATGCATGAATGGCATCTTTCCAATTATCATAATTTTCAAAGTCCCTGGCCATGACCAAGATGTACTTATCTGTTTGAAAAATGGCTCTGGTAGTATCTGCTCCAGAAAGGGTTTGCAAACTAAAGTCTGCTATGGGCGCCACCAAACCATTTCCTTTTTTGGCAACCACGTCTTTGCGATCTATGTATTCATAAGTAGAATCAAAATCATCTGGAAAATGGGCTTGGTCAAAATTGATGATTTTACCATTTTTCTTGTACACAAAATTCAAAGTAAGACTGTCAGGAATAGCACCTGCAGGTACTTGCATTTGCTGTACAATATCATTCCCTTTTTTATAAGGTAAACAATCTACAACGGGTAGGTATTTCAAATCTCGGTACTGCAAAAAAGCGGTGGCTAGCAAACTAAACAATAATGTTTTGATAGCAGTTTTGCTATTTAGTGCTGGTTGAATTTTGTTTCGCATCAAGAATAAGAAAATGATCAAAGCCAGTAGAATCAAGTCTTTGATAAAAGATTGTTCTGATGTTAGTGGAATACAATCTCCAAAACAACCACAGGTTTTGATTTTGCCAGACAACACGGCATAACCTGTTAAAAAAGTAAAAAACACAATGAGTATTAAGAGTAACCAACTAAACAGTTTCATCCTCCAACCTACTATTACAGCTACTCCAGCCACTACTTCAAATGTGTTCATCAACAGAGAAAACCAAAGGGTATAATCCTGCAAACCATGCAAGCCCCACACTTCAAAAAACTCCTGCATTTTATAGGCCAATCCAAGTGGATCATTGGCTTTAACCAAACCAGAAAAGATGAACAATAAGCCCACCACCCATCTGATAACCAATAGCAGTATTTTCATATTAGCTTTTGTGTTTTCCTTCTTCCATTAAAATCAATGCAAAAACTGCGTAGTTCAAAATGTCTACATAGTTGGCGTCAATTCCTTCAGAGATCAAGGTCTGACCATCGTTTTGAAGAATTTGTTTAATGCGCAAGAGTTTTACCAAGATTAAATCGGCAAAGCTTTCCTGACTCATGTCTCTCCAGGCTTCACCATAATCATGGTTTTTATTGAGCATGGTATTGCGCGCAAACGTGACATATTCCTGATACCATTTATCCACTTTCTCTACTGGCACTTCTTCTACAGTAGGATTATCCAAGGCTAATTGAATTAAACCAATCACAGCGTAATTCACAATTCCTTTGAATTCAGAAGGAATGCCGTCTTCTACTTTTTGTGTACGCTTGTCTTGTATAGTGCGGATTCTCAACGCTTTAATATAAATCTGATCTACCACAGAAATGCTTCTCAAAACCCTCCAAGCGGTACCATAGTCTTTGGTTTTCTTGATAAAAATATCCCTACATCCCTGTATTGCTTGATCATATTGTTGATTCGTATCCATTTTGCTTATACGCCGTTAAATGCTTAGTAATATCTTTGAACTGAATGCAAGATAATTCAAACCGCAATAGTTTCACGCTTAACTGTAAGGGAAGATTGGATCAATGGCCAACTGCCCAGGTTATGGGCATACTCAATGCCACCCCAGACAGTTTTCACGCCCAGAGTAGAACCTCATTGGATACGGTCTTAGAAAAAGCCCAGAGCATGATTGCAGCAGGAGCCGCCATTCTAGATATTGGTGGGCAAAGTACCCGACCAGGGGCAGAAATGGTAGGCCCTGAAACGGAAATTGCTAGGGTTATACCCATTATTCAAGCGATTAAATTGGCTTATCCTCAGGTACTTATTTCTATAGATAGCTTCTACCCTGCTGTGGTAAAAGCCGCAGTTCTGGCTGGCGCCGATATAGTCAATGATATTAGTGCTGGATTGTTTTTTCCAGAAATGCTATCTACGGTTGCTGCTTTAAACACACCCTATATTGCCATGCATATGGCAGGTAGCTTAGACAATATGCATCATAGAAATCCAACGGATAATATTAGCAGAACGGTCTTAGACTTTTTTATTGAAAGAAAAGCCGCTTGCCTAGCAGCGGGAATCAAAGATCTAATCATTGATCCCGGATTTGGATTTGGGAATAGCGCTGCTGAAAATTTTCAATTGGTGCGTGACTTGAATCTTTTAAAGATCCTGGACTGCCCTATTTTATTAGGTGTTTCTAGAAAATCAAGTATCTATAAAACCTTAGGGGTAACAGCTGCAGAAGCGTTAAATGGCACTACGGTTTTGCATACAGCCGGATTATTAGCAGGTGCCAATTTGTTGCGTGTGCACGATGTAAAAGAAGCCAAAGAAGCCATTATTCTAACAGATTATCTGCAATAAAAAATCCCCCCGGTAAACCGGAGGGATCTATACTTAATCTATTCATTCAATTAGTGACCAGCGGGTTGACCCTGTGGTTGTCCACCTGGCATAGCTGGTTCAGCTGCTTTTGGAGTTGGAACTTTAACGTCAGTTACCTGAATGTCAAAAGTTAGGTTAGCATAAGGAGGAATCACTGGTTGAGAACCTTGTGGACCATACGCCAACATTGCAGGAATAAAGAAACGCGCTTTAGCACCTTTGCTCAACAGTTTCAAACCTTCTTCCCAACCTGGAATTACACCATGAGAACCAACCACTACATCATAAGGTTGACCAACACCATTGACCATATTGGAATCAAATGCGTTTTTACTATCCAAGAAAGTACCTCTGTACAATACAGAAGCTTGCATGCCAGAATCAGCTTTTGCGCCTTCACCTGGAGTGATAATTTCTACCAAAACACCACCTGGAGTAGACTGGGTTTTGATACCTTTTTTATCAGTATATGCTTTTAAAACAGCAATTTCTTTTTGTTTTTCTGCTTCCACTTCTTTGTTGTAATCAGCCATCATTTCTGGTTGACCAGGGAAAGTTTTTACAATATCTACTTTACCCGCAATGAAGTCTCCTTTGTGGAAAATAGTATTGTATTCTACCATACCCATTTTCTTTAAAGTATCAATGCTCAAACGGAATTCAATTTTGTCTCCTTCAGAAACTGAAGTCAACAATTCAGTGAAATTGTATTTACCCAAATGAGCAGTATCCAAAACAAAGTAAACAGGAATATGCTCAAATGAAGAACTCAATACGCTGTCTTTTGCAGGCAGTTTGTATTCAATATTCAATTTAATAGCCTGACCGTGTTTCAATTTTTCTTTACCATTGCCCTTAGTGATTTTGTATGCAAGGCCGCTGGGAGATTTTTCATATTGGTTACAACTTGCAAACAATACAATCGCTAATAAAAGCTTGATGGTGTTTTTGATCATGTTACTGGAGTTGATTTTGATATTCTTTTATTACTTGTTTAAATTTCAATACGGTATTTTCCAAACTATCACTGCTTCTTCCACCAGAAGCGTTAAAATGCCCTCCCCCCTCAAAATGCTTTCTTGCAAAACTGTTTACGTCAAAACCACCTTTGCTTCTAAAGCTCCATTTTCTTTCTTCATCCCTATCAATACAAATTGCCCCAAAACGGATGCCTTTAATGGTCAATAAATAATTCACTAACCCTTCTGTATCACCTGTCTTGATGTCAAATTTATGTAAATCTGCGTGAGTGATGTACATTATGGCCGTATTGAATTCATACAAGACTTCCATTCTGTTCAACAAAGCATATCCAATAAAGCGCAACCTGCTTTCTAAGAAATTATCATAAATCTCCTCGTGAATTTGACGATGGTCTAGTCCAAGGTCTTTAAAATGCGCAATGGCCCTATGTACAGATGCTGTTGTGGCAGGAAAACGGAATGAACCCGTATCCGTCATCAACCCAGTATACAGGCATTGTGCCATAGTGGTGTCCAATAATTGGGCGTGGCCCGATGCCATAATAAAGTCATAAACCATTTCACAAGTAGAACTTTTAGAGGTAATACTTACGCCATAGTCAAAAGCTGCAACTTGTGGTTGTTCGTGGTGGTCAATCAAGATTTTTACGCATTTGGCCTCTGTTAGGGGTTTTTCCATGTGCTTGGTTCTGTGCAACACGTTAAAATCCAAACAAAACAACCAATCTGTTGCTTCAATGATCTTCAGGGCCTTTTCTCTATTTCTTTCATAATCTATCAAAGTTTTCACCCCTGGCATCCAGTCTAAAAAGTCTGCCCAGTTGGTGGGAGAAATCACTTGAACCTCATGACCCAAGGCAACCAAAAAATGATACAAACCCAGTGCAGAGCCCATGGCATCGCCATCTGGCTTTTGATGCATGGTAATCACCGCTTTTTTTGGGGTATTGAGTAAGGGATAAAATTGACTGATGTCTTGCATAGATTGGCGGCAAAATTGCGGTTTTGAGCTTATTATATCAAAACAATTTATCCCTAATTAACAAAAATAAAGGAAAACTGCAGCTTTTTTAGGGCATTTGTCCGTAATTTTGCATCCGAAATTTAAAAGATATGAGTAACAGAACATTTACAATGATTAAGCCAGATGCTACTTCTAAAGGGTATACTGGTGCTATTCTTGACCAAATCATCAAAGCGGGATTCACCGTTAAAGCCATGAAATGGATCAAATTGTCTGAAGAACAAGCAGGTCTTTTCTATGATATCCACCGCGCAAGACCCTTTTTTGGTGAGTTGGTTGACTTTATGAGCAGTGGCCCCATTGTGGCTGCTATTCTTGAAAAAGAGAATGCCGTAGCAGACTTTAGAGAACTAATTGGAGCTACCAATCCAGCCAATGCTGCAGAAGGTACTATTCGTAAAAATTTTGCCGCTTCTATTGGCGAGAACGCTGTTCACGGATCTGACAGTGATGAAAATGCCGTTATTGAAGGAGATTTCTTCTTCTCTAAATTAGAGCGTTTCTAAGCTTATAACATGATTGAAAAAGCCGTCCCGATATTCGAGACGGCTTTTTTTTATAAATCAACTCAACCTTTATTGCGTTTTAATGAAATACTTGGTACATACAAAAGAAAGATTTAGTGAAGAGATAAGAGTGAAGAGTGAAAAATGGACGCTGATCTCATTAAACGAGTTAACCTAGGCTGCGCCTAGGTTTTATTAAAAACAGGCATACTTATTCATAAAGAGAAACCCTTGGCAACGCCAAGGGTTTCTTTGTTTAGTCTAATAAAATCACTCTTCACTCTTCACTCTTCACTCTTCACTCTTCACTCTTCACTCTTCACTCTTCACTCTTCACTCTTCACTCTTCACTCTTCACTTTTCACTTACTTGATGTATCTGTTAATCAAGTTCTCTAAGTATTCCTGCTTTCCACTAGTTACAGTTGGTTCACCGGCAGCTGCTGCAATATTGCGCAGATCTTCCAAACTCAGTAAGCCATTTTCAAAATCCTTACCCTTGCCACTGTCATAGGAAGCATATCGCTCCGCGCGAATCTTTTTATAATCTGATTTTTGCAAAATATTGTCTGCAATGGTCAATGAACGGGCAAAAGCATCCATACCACCAATATGGGCATAGAACAGGTCTTGCTCATCGGTACTATTTCTTCTACGTTTGGCGTCAAAATTGATCCCACCACCTGCAAATCCACCGGCTTCTAAGATAATCAACATGGCTTCTACCAATTCATTGATATTGGTTGGAAACTGATCGGTATCCCATCCATTTTGATAGTCTCCACGATTGGCATCCATACTACCCAATAAACCTGCATCTGCGGCAACCTGCAATTCATGCTGGAATGTATGACCAGCCAAGGTTGCATGGTTTACTTCAATATTTAGTTTAAAGTCATTTAGCAAGTCATACTGACGCAAAAAGCCAATTACGGTTTCAACGTCATAATCATATTGGTGTTTGCTAGGCTCACAAGGTTTTGGTTCAATAAAGAAAGTTCCTTTAAATCCTTGTTTGCGTGCATAGTCTCTTGCCGTTTGTAGAAAGCGTGCCAAATGTTCTTTCTCTCTTTTCATATTGGTGTTGAGTAAGGTCATATAGCCTTCTCTTCCACCCCAGAATACATAGTTTTCACCACCCAATGCAATGGTTGCATCTAGTGCTGCTTTTACCTGTGCACCACCATGAGCCAACACATTAAAATCAGGATTGGTTGAAGCACCATTCATGTAGCGTCTATTTGAAAAGAGGTTGGCAGTGCCCCATAATAATTTCACGCCACTGGCATCTTGCTTTTGTTTTAAATAAGCCGTCATAGTGGCCAATCTTTGCTCATTATCTGCCACGTCATTGGTATATTCTACCACGTCTACATCGTGAAAACAATAATAAGGTAGTCCCAATTTAGTCATGAATTCAAAAGCGGCATCTGCTTTGTCTTTTGCCCTTCCAATGGCATCTGCAGCGGTATTCCAAGGATAGAGATGGGTAGGTTCACCAAATGGATCTCCACCATTACCTACAAAACTATGCCAGTATGCACAGGCAAATCGCAACCACTCTTGCATGGTTTTTCCAGCCACTACTTGTGAAGCATTATAATACTGAAATGCTAGTGGGTTATCAGATCCAGGGCCTTCATAATTAATCTGACCAACAGATTTAAAATAGGATTTGTCTCCTAGTACAATTGCCATTTGATTGAGTTTTATGTGATTGTTTAAAATATTATTTCATTTGTTTGTTGAGTACACTTAACCATTCAGCATAAAGATTATCATAGGTTGTAGCGTCATTTGGTTCAATGGTTTCTAATGCTTTTTTCAAGCTAAATGCTTCTTGTGCATTTTGGTAAATACCCACGCCAATCCCTGCTCCTATGGCTGCACCAACACTACCATCACAGTCATGTAATTCAACCTTGGTATTGGTTGCATTCACAAAAGCTTTGGCAAATACATTGCTTAAAAACATATTGGCTTTTCCGGCCCTAATCACGGCTGGTTGCATACCATTGGAACGTAGAATATCTAAACCATACCTAAATGCAAAGGCAATTCCTTCTTGGGCTGCACGGAATAAATGGGCAGCACTATGTTTGTTTAGGTCAATATGACTCATGTGGGCATCAATGGTTTTGTTCTCCAACATCCTTTCTGCCCCATTTCCAAATGGTAGCAAGAACAATCCATCCGAACCTGGCGCAATGGTTGCAGCAGCCTGATTCATGGCAGCATAACCCATTCCAGCTCCTGCAATCTGTTTGATCCAACAGTTAAGTATACCAGTGCCATTAATGCAAAGCAATACCCCAATCCTAGCTTGTTCACTGGTGTGATTTACGTGGGCAAAACTATTGACCCTTGATAGTTTGTCATATCTCAGTTGATCTGTTACACCATAAATGACTCCGGAAGTACCAGCAGTGGCGGCCACTTCTCCTGGCTCCAATACATTTAAGGATAAAGCATTATTGGGTTGGTCTCCTGCTTTATAGGTTACAGGAATTCCTGGTGAAAGTCCCAATTCTGCTGCAATTTCTTTGGTTAGTTTTCCATGCTCTGAAAATACATTTTGGATGGTTGGGATATGGTTTTTATCCAATCCATAATACTGAAACACGTCTTCAGATAATGACTTGGTTTTAAAATCCCAAAAGATCCCTTCACTTAAAGAAGAAATGCTGGTGGTGGTATTACCCGTTAATTGTAGTGCTATATAATCACCTGGCAACATTACTTGTGCTATACTTGCATATATAGCAGGTTCATTTTGTTTTACCCAAGCCAATTTGGAAGCAGTAAAATTACCCGGTGAATTGAGTAGATGAGACAGGGATTGTTCCTCTCCAATTGATGCAAATGCTTGGTTGCCTAATTCAACAGCACGGCTATCACACCAAATAATACTATCGCGCAGCAAATTGCCTGCTTTGTCTATACATACCAATCCATGCATTTGGTAGGCAATGCCAATAGCTCCAATCTCAGAAGGCTGGTATAATTTTGTGGCATGTGCTTTTAAAATAGCTAGTTTGGCGTGCTCCCACCAATCCATGGGAGATTGTTCTGCCCATCCTTTTTGCAAAGATTTGATAGGTGTTTCTGTATCGGGATACTGAACAGTAGTAATGGTTTGCTGGGTTTGGGCGTCTACTATGGCCACTTTAATGGAGGAAGTACCAATATCTAGTCCTAATAATAACATGGTTAATGGCTTTTACAATCAAGTAAAATTTCATCTTTCCATGCCCAATTACAACTGCTATTTTTGACATCAAATATGCTATCTTAACCCTATTCAGTTATATTTGCTCAATTTCAGGATAAGATAACGGCTGTTTTATGCAAACTCTTTTACAGAAAGTTCATGTAGATCCACAGCATTCATTTGCTTGTAGAACCTATAGAACCCCCGAATTTGAAACCAGTTGGCATACCCATGAAGAATTTGAACTTATCTCAATTGTAGAAGGAACAGGAACGGCCATGATTGGGGATTATGTAGGTGCTTATTCACCAGGCGATAGTTTTTTTATAGCTGGTAACCTTCCACATTGGTTTAGAAAAGCGGATTCCAAACAAATAGGCGCTGCCAAAGTATTACAATGTAAACCTGAATTATTGCTTGAAGCTTTTGACGGGTTTCCCGAATGGAAGGGTATGCAACAATTTTTGCAAAAAAAAGACGCCATTGCTTTAGAAGGGAAACTGTTACAATCTGTTCCACTTGGTTTGGATAAGATTACTGCGGAACAAGGTTTTCAGCGCATGTTATTATTGTTGCAAATGATTTTAGATTTGGCAACTTCTAAGGAATACAAAGTGTTGAGTCGCAATTTTAACGCCACCAATGAAAGAACCAATCCTGCTATTGAAAAGATAATTGCGTATTCATTTAAGCATTTTTTAGAGCCCATTAGTTTATCAGAAATTGCAAGCGTTGCTGAGATGAGTGTACCTGGGTTCTGTAGGTTTTTTAAGAAGAATATCAAGAAGACATATTTTAATTTCTTACAAGAATTACGCATTGGACATGCTTGTAAGTTGTTAAACGATACTGAAAAGCCTATTTTGGAGATCTGTTATGATAGCGGATACAATAGTTGGGCCCATTTTAGTAAACAATTCAAACAGATTAAAGGAATGGCTCCATCGGCCTATCGCAAACAATTTATATGAGTAAAGCATCTATTACCATTAAGGATATTGCCAAGGCACTGAAACTGTCTCATTCCACTATTTCTCGTGCATTAAAAGACAGTTATCAAATTGGCGAAGAGACCAAGAAAAGGGTAAAAGCCTATGCCAAAGCGCATAATTACCATCCCAATTTGATGGCTCAAAGTCTCAAAAACCAAAAGACCAGGAGTATTGGTGTAATCCTTAGTTCTGTATCCAAGGTCTTTTTTGCTGAAGTGATTACTGGCATTGAATCAGTTGCATCTGCTAAGGATTATCATGTCATCATCACGCAGAGTATGGAGAATTTTGAAAAGGAAAAAAATAACCTTGATCAATTGACTTGGCGTTCCATTGATGGCTTGTTGGTATCCATTTCTGCACAAACCACTGACTTTTCTCAGTTTAAGTCTATACAAGATTCAGGAACTCCCATTGTGTTTTTTGATAGGATCACCAATGAATTAGAAACACATACCGTCATTGCTGATAATCACCAAGGTGCTTTTGATCTGACCAAACATTTACTAGACCAAGGTTTTAGACGCATAGCTCATATTACCAGTTCAGAAGAAATTTTTACCACCAAAGCCAGATTGGCTGGCTACGCCGATGCCTTAAAATTGGCAGGTATTCCTTTTGATGCCAGTTTGATTCGTTACTGTGAACAAGGTGGTGTGGATACAAAGGAAGTAGAAAGTCAATTAGCGTCTTTATTGGCATTAGAGAATCCGCCAGATGCCGTATTTGCAGCATCAGATTTGATTAGTCTTGCCAGCTTTGATTATTTACAACAACAAGCCATTCCAATTCCTGATACATTGGCATTTGCAGGATTTAGTAATTTCAGTTCACCTCAACTTTTTAATCCTGGATTGACTACTGTAAAACAACCCGCTTTTGAAATGGGCAAACAGGCAATGGAATTACTCTTAGAGTTAGTAGAAAGCAAAAGACCAGTAAGTAGTTTTAAACACGTATCAATTCCAACAGAACTGCAAATCAGAAAATCAACTAAGAGAAATACTTAGTCTTTTTTCATTTGAATTTTTGAAAACGGGGTCATTTTAAATGGAGATTTGGTAGTGGTATTGTAAATAGATGGCGCCGTTTCTTTGGTCTTTTTTTCTGTACCCTGAATCACGGCATTCCAGTTTACATCTTCTATTGATCCATTGTAAGCTGGAGATAAATAACTGCTGATGATTTGTAAATAGTAGTTGGTATAGAGAGACCCTTTTGTAGGATGGCTGGCTGCCTGCTCCCCTTTTTTTACCGCCGTTGCCAAAATATTTACTTTCTCATCAAGAAAGAGTTTTTTACAATAGTCAGGATATAGATTAGTAAAGCCCCTGCTGGTTCCTGATAAATCATTGACAGGAATGTTTTTGAGTTTATAATTGGTATTACAGCAATCACTAAACACAATATTTAACCTAGCTCCTTTGGCTACAATGGTTTGATAAATTTCTTGAATGCCTAAAGTAGCCGTTCTCAAACCTAATTCCTGTTCATCAGATTTGGCTTTTTCCCAATTGGTTCTTTGCTCATAAGGCACTAAGAACATATTGGGATAGGGATCTAATGAGTCTTCACGATTGAATCCATGTCCGGTGTAGTGAAACAAGACCATATCGTCTTTGCCTGGTTTTAGATCATCCAAGGCTTTCTGAATAGAAACCTTACCATAAGTATCATTGACCAAAAAAATGGTATCTAGTCTTACTTTTAGTTTTTGTGCAATAGTGATATAAACCTGACTCAATTTGGCCTGATCAACCTTACACCCCTTACCAATAGTTGGATCCACCACATCCGCTACAATTATCACGTGCATAGTGGGTATGGGTTTGCCAACAAAAAATCCCCCACCCCTGCTTTTGGGTGCCGTATAATTTTTATACAGTGGTTCTTCTTTTAAAAAGTATTTAGCAAGTACTGGTTCTAGCAACATGCTTTCTGTCAAGCTCTTTTTACTCAGTAAGGGAATGGATGTTATCAATCTACCCGCAGGGTCCAATACCCCGGATTGGCTAGGTACTACCGGTTCTAATGAATTTGTTTTTTTAAATAACAAACACTGGTTATCTAACAGGCTAATTGAATTTCCGGAAACTAGTTTGGGTGCTCCCAAAACTTGAACCAAATAATTGCTGTCTATTTTGCCTGAGATATTTTTAAGGTATTCTAAATGAAGGCTAATTTCAGCTATTTGCTGATTTTTCTGCTCGTCTTGAAAAGCTAACCTGATAAATCCAGAATTGTCTTCCATTTGAACCAGTAAACCATCTATGGTAGTTTGTTTATTTGATTTACTAGTTTTCCATTGAAACTGCCAAAAACTTTGTGCTTGTAGCAATGGAACATAAAGGAAGATCAAAATAAAAGCAAGGAATATTTTTTTACTATTTATTATCGGTCTAAATTCCATCAATAGATTTTTTCTCATATGAAATGTAGGATTTTTTATTTGTTCCTCCTTGGATTCTTGTTGAATCAGTTGCCTTGTTTTGCACAGAACAGACAGATAGATTCCTTGCAACAACGGTTAGCATTGGCAAAAATAGATTCCAATAGGGTCATCATTATGGATTCTATAGCCTATGCATATAGCTTATCCCAACCCGCTAAAGGAATTTTGGTAGCCCAAGCAGCTGCAGATTTGGCGCAGAAAATTGGGTATACAGATGGTTTATTAAAGTCATTACAATTCATGGCCAATTCCTATAATAACCAAGGGGATTATAATAGAGCTCTTGAGATTTTTTTAAAACAATTGGCTTTTTCTGAAAAAAGTAGCAATGCCTATAACATGGCATTTTCATTGATGAATATTGGGATAATCTATACACAGCAAGCTGATTATGCCAAGGCTCTTCCCTATTATTTAAAATCAGATAGCATTATCAAGTCTAATAAGATTACACAATTAGAATATTTTAGTTACCAGAACCTTGGAGACATTTATGATAGGCTTAACCTGAATGATTCTGCATATGCTTATTACAGCAAGGCTTTTGAAAAAGCCAACCAGAAAAAAGACAATTATTTAATTGCTGCTTCAAATATTGGTCTGGGAAATTGTTTGGTTAAGAAAGCCAATTATGCTGCAGGTAAACAAGCCTATCAAATAGCTAGAATACAATTAATTCAAGTTAAAGATGATGACTTGTTTTGTGAAGCAACTTTAAATCTGGCCAAATTGTTTTTAAAAACCAGTCAATCAGATTCCGCCTTAATCATGGCCTGGCAGATTCCAATATTTGCTGGAAAAGAAAAATTCCCCAACCGAATCAAAGACCAAACAGCCTTTCTAAGTGATTACTATAAATCTATTCATCAAAATGATAGTGCGCTTTATTATTTAGAACAATGGAATCTGATAAGTGAAGCTATCAATAGCCAAGAAAAAGTAAAGTTATTTCAAGAAAAAACCTTTCAAGAGGCCCTGAGGCAAGAGACTATGGAAGAAGAAAAGAAAAAGCAGGAAGAAGAAAGGGCAAAGCAATTACAGTTATTGTTGATGGGTATTTTCATACCCTTATTTTTCTTGATTACACTATTCTTAAGTAAAAGAAAAGTGCCAGCTAAACTGATTAAGACACTGGGAATCATTTCATTACTTCTTTTTTTTGAATACCTCACTTTATTACTTCATCCAGTAGTTGCAGACTTTACCCACCATACCCCAGTATTAGAATTGTTGATTTTTGTATGCATTGCTGCATTACTTATTCCAACCCACCACCGAGTAGAACATTGGCTATTGGAGAAATTGACCAATGCTCATAGCAAACAAAGTGCACCAGGTTTGAAGATCAAGCAAAGTAAATTGACAATAAAAAACCCCGACAACGAAAATTAATCATTTTCATCACCGGGGTTAGAATATCAAGTTGATTTATTAATGAGGCGTAACAATTGGTTTGCCTGCTGCGCTGTCTTTTAGTTTAGGAGTATCTACAACTACGGGTGCTGTAACAGGCGTGTCTACTTTAACTGCTGGAGAATCAACTGGCTTTTTGGCCTCTTCTCCGGTACCACAACTGATTAAAATCATGGCTGTAGCAAAACAAGCCGTAATCAATAAAACGATTTTTTTCATATGTTTTAATTTTGGTTTGTAAGCCAATATAAAACATTTTATTGGCTTATTATAGTATATCCAAAGAAAAAACTACATTTAAGTAAAGCCCCACTGCTATGGCCAAATTGCTATTGCTATACTTACTATTATGGGTTGTTGGTTCAAACACGTATTCCCAAACTGCTAAATTAATGCTCCCTATTGGCCATACCCAGGAAGTAGTAGATGGCGTTTTTAGCAAGGATGGCAAACGGGTTTTGACCGTTTCACAGGATAAAACAGTAAAAATTTGGGATGGACAAAACGGACTTTTACTGGCTAGCCTCAAGGGGCATAAGGGAATGATTGCCATGGGGGTATTTAGTCCTGATGGCAACACCATTTTAACGGTTTCTGAAGATAGGACAGCAAAACTCTGGAACTCCTATAATGGCAACTTGATTGCTAGTATGTCTCATGAGCAGGATGAACTATTTGACGCAGGGTTTAGTGCAGATGGTAAATATATCTACGCACCTTTTTCTGATAGTGCCCTGCGTTTTTTTGATGCAAGCAATGGGCGTCTGGTACAAACCATTAAAAACCCAGATGCTGAATTTGGTTGGATTGCACAACATGCAGATGGAAATTTAATTATTGCTACAGATGAAACCCCAAAATTTGCAATTTGGGACAAATCAACTGGAAAAAAAGTTGCCACCTGTACTGGACATAAAGCCAAGGTAGAATATGTAGAATACAATCAGGTAAATGACAAAATAATCTCTACTTCTGAAGATGGCATTGCCATGATATGGAATATGAAAGGGCAAAAACTGTTTCAAATTACCAACATAGGCAAGATTAGAGAAGCTAGGTTTAGTCCGGATGGCAAATATGTATTTACCTATTCAGATAAATTTGAATTGGGTTTATGGAGTGCTGAGGACGGACATAAAATTGTTTCTTTTGGAGCTGTGAGCGATGAACTAGGAACGGCTGAATTTAGTATAGATAGTAAAAGACTAGTAACTACTCATTTACAATCTGCCTATATCTGGGACATTCCAAGTGGCCATTTATTTAGAAAAATAGATCTGCCCTATGGTGTTATTAATGCTAGGTTTGATAATAGTGGCACTAAATTGGTTACGGCAGGTTTTGATAAAGTTGCCATGGTTTGGGATCTTTTTACAGAAGAGGAAATTCTTGATTTGGATGGACAAACCTATGCACCAACCCAATCAGATTTTAGCCCTGACGGTTCAAAAATTATCACTACCGATGAATCAGGAAACTGTAGAATCTGGAACAGTGCTACTTCCCAAATCATTTCCATGTTGATAGGACACAGAAAAGAAATCACATCAGCAGAATATAGTAAGGATGGTAGTAGAATTATAACAGCCTCTTTTGATAGCACCGTGAAAATTTGGGATGCCAATACGGCCAAAGTTTTGGTTACACTAACTGGCCATAAAAATGCTGTATATGAAGCTCATTTGAGTCCCGATGGCAATAAAGTGATTACATCATCCTCAGATAGCACCTCCCAGCTTTGGATTTGGAATTCCAATCAAAAAAAATGGGAATTTAAAAAGAGCTTTAAAAATCCCTTTGGTTCCATGGGAAATCCCAAATTTAGCTCAGATGGTAATCTATTGCTTTTAACTGACCCTAACTTAAAACCTTATTTGGAATTGGCCAATGCCAATAATGGACAAATTATAAGTAGGTTTAAAGGAATGGGTGAATCATCTTTTCTAGATGCTTTTTTTACCAAGGATAATCAACAAGTAATCACTATTACAGCAGGGGGCCGTGGCCCCAATAAACCTGAACATGGATTGCAGTATTGGAGTACTGTTACTGGTGGCTTACTAGATTACAAATTTATAGCCAATGATATTTACCCAAACAATATTGCCCTAAGTCCAGATGGAACCAAGTTGGTTTATGTGACTGTTAAAAAAGAATTATTACTCTTTAACCTCAGTAATTTCAGTATCATCAAGCGAATTCCTCATATGGAGTATTTTCCTAACAGTATTAATTTCCATCCTACAAATAATTCGTTTTTAATGTGTTTTGATGATAATAATATACAATCCTGGGATGCCAATACGGGTAATTTGTTGGGCACATTAAAAGGGCATACTAATAATGTTCATACAGCAAAATATAGTGATGATGGAAGGTTTATCCTTTCACAATCTGAGGATAACACATTTAAAAAATGGGACAGTCAAGGGCAATTACTATATACATTTTTTCCTATAGGTGATGGGTTTGATTATTTGGTTTTGGATCCTTATGACAGGTACGATGGCACACCAGAAGCCAGAAAACTCTTATATTTTACTTGTGGAACAGAAGTGATTGCTTTAGATCAATTCAAGGATTTAAGTTGGCAACCTGGTTTAGTCAGTAGGATTATGGGTCAAACAAAAGAGCCTATTACTGCCAAGAAAATTTCTGACATCCAAATTTGTAATGTAACCCCATTTGTACAACAGATGGGTTTAAACAATGGCAGGTATGAATTCCAGATTTTTCCAAAAGATGGTGGTGTTGGCATGGTTCAATTATTTGTCAATGGCAAAATGCGTGGTGAATACGCAGCAAATACTTTACCCAAGAACAATAGTGCTTATTATCTTGGCATTAATGAAACCGATTTAAAGCCTTTTTTTGTACCGGGCGTTTCCAATACCGTTTCCGTAAAAGCCACGGTGGCCAATGGCTCTATGACTTCCAGAGGTGGAGAGGTAGAAACTGGAGTTCAACCCAAATCCACTGCAACACCTAATATGTATGTGATTGCTATTGGCATTAACCAATACAAGGGAGAGAAATTGAAACTCAATTTTGCATCACCGGATGCAGAAGGATTTAGTGCTGCATTAACGGCATCTGCCAAAAAATTGCTCAATTCAGATGGCAAACAGCACGTCATCACCAGTTTGTTTACCACTGAAAATGGGAATATCAATACTCCTTTTAAAACATCCATTCAAAAAAGGTTGGAAGAAATTGCTGTTAGTTCAAAAGCAGAAGATATATTGGTCATCTTTTTTGCTGGTCATGGCGCTTTACTAAGTGGGCAAAAGAATTTTTATATGCTAACGGCCGAAGCTTCTTCCTTAGAATTAAGTGGCGTTGAAAAAGAAGTAGCCATTAGTACAGATGAACTCAATGGTTGGATGCGCAATATCAAAGCCAATAAACAAGTGTTAATCTTAGACGCTTGTAATAGTGGTCAAGCAAATACAAACGCCCAAGAAATCATTACCAAAAGAGATATGCCCGCAGACCAAGTAAGGGCATTGGAAAATTTAAAAGACAAAACAGGCACTTTTATTTTATCGGCATCGGCCTCCGGCCAACCTGCTTATGAAGCCAGTCAATTTGGGCAAGGCTTGCTCACTTATAGTTTGTTATCCGGCATCAAATTGGGTAATGGTCTAAAGGACGATAAATACTTAGACGTAAGCAGGTGGTTTAATGCTGCTTCTGATCAGGTTAGGGATTTGGCTAAATCTATTGGTGGTAGACAGGAACCTCAAATTATTGGTTCTGCTAGTTTTGATTTAGGAATGGCAGACAAAGAAGTAAAAGACGCCATTAATATTAGTCCTAGTCAGAAAAAACTATTTACCCGTTCCTTGGTGTATACGGGTGACCGTGATTTATTGTTAGACAATTTGCAAATTACGGAAGAGTTTAACAATGAATTATTGAGCAGGTCTTCTATGGGTAGAGAAAGTAAAATTAGTTATGTAGAACAATACAAAGCATCTGATGCTTATAGTATTCGTGGTAGTTATGAAGTTACAGGCAACAAACTCAGTTTGAAGGTTTCCGTAGTGTATAAAAATGCCAAAACTGGGGTTGAGATTGTAAAAGAAGGAGATCTGCTTCAAAAATCTCAACTAATCAAGTTGGCCATTGATGATATTTTGAATCAAATTCAAAAATGATGCTATGACTGTATCATTTCAAAAATGGTTGCTTGGATTATTGTTGATACAACTCCCCTATTGGGTTGTATCACAAAGTATTCAACCTAACAAACACGCTTTATTGGTGGCTGTTGCTGACTATCCTATAACAGGTGGATGGGATCAGTTATCGGCCATGAATGATATACAACATTTGCAGAAGGCGTTGAAAACGCAAGGGTTTGCACCCAAAAACATAGAACAAATAGCCAATGCACAGGTAACTAAAACAGGAATAGAAGCAGCTTTTGGAAGACTGATTCAACGCATACAGCCTAGTGATGTGGTAGTGATACATTTCTCAGGTCATGGTTTGCAATTAGAAACCAATGCCAATAAAATTGATGGATTAGACGAATGTTTTGTTACCTATCCGGCTTTGTCTCCAGAGAAAATAGATATCAATGATTCAGTAAAACTGCAAACTGAAATGGCCAAGTACATTCGTGGTCACGAATTGGGTGTACTGTTGAAAAAGGTCAGGCAAAAATTAGGGCCCAAGGGCGATTTGTTGGTTATGTTAGATTTCTGTAACTCAGGTGGTGCTACTAGGGGTACTAACAAAGTAAGAGGCGGTAAAAAGCCATTGGTGACTAAAGGTTTCAATCCAAATCAACACCAGCGCTCTGATTCCTCTCAATTGTTTAGAGAAGCCCAGCTGATGGCTGAAACTGATGGGCTTTCTCCATACAGTGTAATTTCTGCTACTAGACCTGAAGAATTAGATACCGAAACAAAGGATGAAAACGGCAAGGGCATTGGCCCATTGAGTTATGCAGCTTATCTCAGTTTTCAAAAAATGGGCAATAACATTACCTATCAGGGACTATTTGCAAAAATTCAATTGGCCATGCACCAATTGGTAAAAGAACAACACCCTTTGTTAGAGGGGAATGCTCAAAATAAACAAGTATTTGGTGGAGCCATTGTTTTGCAAGAACCATTTTATGAAATTGACCAACTGCTTTCTCCTGCATTGTTAACACTAAAAGCAGGTAATCTTTCCGGACTTGGTGCTGGAACAAAACTTGGTTTTTATCCTATTGGAACTACGCAACCAAGCTCTTTAAAACCACTAAGTTTTGGCACTATAACAAAGAGTTATCAATACGAGGCAGAAGTGCAGCTTGAAACTCCCGGTGCAATTAAAAATACTAAGGACGCTTGGGTTTTTGTTTTGGAAAAACAAATGGTCTTGCCTAAGTTGACTGTTGGCATTAGAAACCAGATAAGCGAAAGACCGGAAGAAAAATCAACACTAGAACATTTAATAGCGGGCATTCCCAATATTAGCATTGGGGAGCAGCCTGATCTTTGGCTGGTCAAAGGAGCTGAAAAGGATAGTATTTTAATAGCTTCAAATGCAAGTTGTTTTGCCGCAGTTCCAGAACTATTGAATAATACAATGGTATTAAAAGAACAATTAAGAAGATATGGTCAATACCAGTTTTTGTTAGGACTACAAGAGCAAATGCCAGATCAAAAAGTAGTAGTCAGTTTATTACCAGTAATCAATGGTCAAATTGATACCAACATTCTGCCAAAGAAAACCATTAATGGAATCTTGGAATTTGAGGAAGCTGATCAAGTAACGCTTTCTATAAATAACCAAGGTAAAAAAGCAGTCTATGTCAATATCTTAGACCTTCAGCCAGACGGTATTATTAATGCCATTCTACCGTATAAAAATGCCCCTGAGGGTAAAAGAAATTATATGCCGCAAGATCTTAGAATCATGCCTGGGCAAGCATATGTTTTTGAACCCAAAGACTTTTTAATCAAACTAAGTAAGCCTTACGGAACAGAAGTATTCAAAATATTTGTGTCTGAAAAAGAAATTGACTTGGAGCCAATGGCAACAAGAAAATTCCATTCAGGCAATGCCATTCAAAAAAGAGGTGATCTTACTCAAATTGAAAACCTCTTAATAGAAAGTTATCAACCCATGATTAAAAGAGGTGGTGGCTCCGCCGATGGTAGCATTTCAGATCTCCTATTCCGAATTAAACCAAAACTTAATTAATGGTAATAGTGGTACTTGCAGCTACTAATCCATTAGAACTGGCTTTAAAGTTGATACTACCTTTTACAGAATTGGCTTTGATAATCACCAAAGTCTTTCCTTTATAAGCTGTTCTTTGTTTGCCTTGATAAGATTCATGACTATTGATATCGCCATTGTCTACCCCTACTATTTGTCCGTTGTTACTGATCTCAAACTGAATTAAATTATCAGCATTGGGGCAGGGCAACCCAGCTTCATCTAATACTTGTACTTGCGCCATCACAACATGGTCCCAATGATTTTTCAAACTAGTTTTACTTAGTTGAATCTGCAATTTTGCAGGCTTGCCAGCGGTTTTCAAGGTTTCTCTTACTGCTTCTATTCCCTTGTTCAAACCAAATACTTCAATGTTTCCTTTCTCAAATGATAGTTCCCAATCAATGGGTGCATCATTGGCATTCTTTGGTTTCTTGCCCTGTGATTTACCATTTAAAAACAGTTCCACTTCATCACAGTTGGTATAGATATTCAACTTGGCATTGTCATAGGTATCAAAGTCTGTGGGTGTCCAGTCATTGACCCAAATACCTGCTCCTGCATTGTCAGATTTGCGCATCAAGTGCACAACCGGTTTTTCTGACCACCAACTCTGTCTTTGCAGGCTTTGTTGTTTCCAATTTCCTGCGCGGTCAAATAATCCTTGACTATTGGTTACCGCAGGCCAGTCTTCTTCACCCAAATAATCTATGCCCGTCCAAAGAAATTGACCAGCCATATAGGGCTTGTCACGCAATGCCAACCACTGTTCCAATACATGGGTATTTTCTGTACCAATGACCTTCCAGTGTGGATTATTTTCATGCGCCACAATCAATTCTTTCTCACGATAATTCTGACCCACTACTTCCATGTGCTCGGCAAATCCACTCAAATAGACTTTTGAATTGGCAGGTCTAAATAGTGCCATTGTCACGGGTCTGGTACTGTCAAATTCATGAATTTTATCCTGCTGTGCCTTGTATAATTCAAAACCTTTTGGATAACTCAAATCATCGTGGATTTCATTACCCACACTATAAATGACAATGGATGGATGATTTCTATCGCGCAGCACCATATCCTTGGTATCTCTTTCCCACCATTCTCTAAAGATGAGGTTGTAACCCTTTTCACCATTGTGTTTAGGTGCTGTCCATGTATCAAATGTTTCATCCATGACTAAGAATCCCATTTGATCACAGAGGTCTAAGAACTCAGGAGCCACTGGATTATGTGAAGTTCTAATGGCATTTACGCCAACTTGTTTTAATAGTTTAAATCTTTCTTCCCAAACACCCAATGGTACTGCAGCGCCTACGGCTCCCCCATCGTGGTGTAAACAAACACCTTTGAGTTTAATGTTCTTTCCATTGAGCCAAAAGCCAGTTGCTGCTTCAAATTTTGCATCGCGAACGCCAAAGCTGGTGTTCTGTTCATCAATCACTTGATTCTTTAAGTATAGTTTTGTTACGGCTGTATAGAGATGGGTATTTTCCAAACTCCACAACTTGGGTTGGGTCAGTTTAATTTGCTGATAAGCCATTTGAGAAGCAAGTGCAGAGAGATTGGTTTTCTCAGAAATAGCTACTTGCTGTTGATTGGAATCTATAATTACGGTTTGAACTGAAAGACCTGTTTGCGCTTTGTTTTCTTGAACAATTTTCAAAGCCAATTTTATGGTGGTCTGTTGGGCCGATGCTTCTGGAGTGGAAACAAACACACCCCAATGATCAAAATGGGCAGGATTGGTGCTAATAAGTCTGGTATGTCTATAAATACCTGCACCAGTATAATAGCGCGATGCGGGTTGTACCAAATTGTCTGCTCTAACTGCAATGATATTGGGTTTGCCAAAATTCAAATAAGGTGTTAGGTCAAAAGCAATACTGATATAACCATAAGGTCTTTTACCCAAGGATTTGCCATTGATCCAAACCTCAGAATTGGCCATGACGCCATCAAATTCAATGCTGATTTTTTTATTGGACTCAGCGGCTGGAATAGTAAAAGTTTTTCTATACCAACCAATACCAGATGGAAGGTAACCACCACCCCTATTAGTAGGATTATTACGGTCATAAGGCCCTTCTATCATCCAATCATGTGGAACCCTTAGAGATCTCCATGCTGCGTCATTAAAACCTGTAGCTTCTGCACCCGTAACATCTGATTGGATAAATTTCCAATCTAAATCAAAATCAGTAATGGTTCTTTGGGCAAAACTTGGTAGGGATAGAAAGCTGATAATAACCAGCCATAAACAGGATTTTCTCATAAAAGCAATTTTGCAATCAACCTGTAAATTACTGGCAGATGGCGGCCTTGGCATCCTGTTTCATCCTGAATCTAAACGGGAACTGTTTTGGTATCCAATACTTGTTTGAGTTCTTTAGCAGTACTTACCCCAGACTTACGCCAAAGGATCTGTCCTTTTTGAAACACAATTAAGGTAGGAACGCCTTGCACTTGATAAGCCTGTGCTGCTTGAGGATTTTTATCAACGTCAATTTTGATAATGGTTACAGCATCCTGTACCTGGTCTTTTAGATCTTTGAGTATGGGAGCTTGCATTTTACAAGGTCCACACCAGGTGGCCGTAAAATCAACCAAAACGGGTTTGTCTCCGTTAATGAGGTCTTGAAAACTATTGTTTGGCATGTGTTTCTTTTTTAAATAATCCAAAAACAAGGGCACCCATCACTGCAAAGTAGAGGGTACTATTTAGTGGCTTAGAGCTAATCATACAAGTGCCTGAACTACAGCCCACTTGTTTATAATAGATATATCCGGCAATGGCACCAACTACAGCACCAATCATATACAGCCAATTTTGATTAACGAACTTCTTCATATTCAATGTCTTTAACCGGTTCTTTAGAATTGATAGGGCGCTGTGGGACTCCGCAACCACCAGGTCCACAACAACCAATATTAGCAATTGCCATGCCACTCAAGAGCAATCCAGCAATGGCATACATGGTTTCATGTGCCTGAATACCTTGTACTAAAATGATGATACCCAATACCAAACGTAAGGCGCGCATCAGGTTCCAATTGATCAATAGGTTTTTCATGATTCAAAAATACGTTACCCCAACGGGCTGTTTGGTAACAGAAGTCACAAAGCAAAGCTCGCAGTTTTGTTGTTAATTTGCCAAAACGCTCAAATGAAATACGAAGAACTGATGAATAATCATGCAGACAAGCTGATTGACCAGCTGTTGGTGCATGTTTTAGGACAAGAATCTGTTGAAGTACATTTTGACTTTCAGGATGAAGACCAATGGTCTGTTGTGAGTATGCATCAGTATGAAGAAGACCTTGAAATCTCTCTGCGTTTGCATTTAGACAAGCATTTTGACCTATTTCTGGGATATTATGATGATGAAGATGAGTTTCATGAACTCACCCATGTGCTTAATGAAAAAGAAACCGAGCAAATTCCTATTGGATTGCAAAAAATCATGAAAAAAGTGGTGGATGATGAGCAGGGCCTTCGCTTTAAATCAGCCTTGATAAAACAATCCTAATCCTTGTCCAAAGCAGTTTTACCCACCATTGTTGTAACGCAATTCCTTTGCACATCGCTTTGGTTTGCGGGTAATGCAGTGATGCCAGACCTGATACAAGCAATGGGAGTTGCACCCCAGTTTTTGGCTCAAGCAACTAGTGCAGTTCAGTTAGGGTTTGTATTGGGCACTTTGGTATTTGCTTTATTGGCCCTATCTGATAGATTTGCTGCTACAAAAGTCTACTTGGGTTCTGCTATTGTAGCGGCTGCGTGTAATCTTGGTCTTTTGTTCACGATAATTGATCCTGAAACCATTTTTGTTTTGCGTTTTGGTACGGGATTTTTTCTAGCAGGGATCTACCCTGTAGGAATGAAAATTGCTGCAGACCATTTTAAAGAAAACTTAGGTGCCGTTCTAGGATGGTTGGTGGGTGCTTTGGTATTGGGCACGGCTTTCCCGCATTTGGTTAAATCCTTAACACATGCACTTCCTTGGCAATGGGTTTTTGCCAGCACATCGGCCTTGGCCATATTGGGTGGTTTGTTGATGTTTTTATTTGTCAAACCCAATCAGCCTACGGCGATGCCTACAAGTTTAAAATTCACTGCTTTCTTAGACGGTTTTCGATTGCCTGCTTTTAGGTCTGCGGCCTTTGGTTATTTTGGACATATGTGGGAACTCTATACCTTTTGGGCTTTTGTGCCTTGGATCTTACAGGCCTGGAATCAATTTACGGGTCAACAACTCAATGTTCCATTATATTCATTTATAGTAATTGCAATTGGTTTCCCTGCCTGCGTGATCAGTGGTCAATTGTCTGTAAAGTTTGGCGCCAAAATGGTTGCCAGTTTTGCCCTTGCTAGTTCAGGTGTTTGTTGTTTAATCTCTCCCCTATTTTTGCAGCAATCAAGCTCCATTCTATTTCTAGGGTTTCTATTTTTCTGGAGTATGATGGTGATTGCAGATTCGCCCTTGTTTTCAAGTTTGGTTGCCAAAAATGCCCCAATCCAAAGTAGGGGCTCAGCCTTAACCATTGTTAACTGCATTGGATTTACTATTACCATTATAAGCCTATTCACCATCCAGCAATTATCTGTTTTGGTAGCTCCAAGGTTTTTGTATCTTGTTTTAGCAATTGGTCCTGTATTAGGACTTATTGGATTGCATCAAAAACAACAACCATGATTTCTTCAGCAAAATCCCTGTTTTACTTTGGAATCTATGTATGTATTACCGGTTTAACGGTCATACTCTTACCTGATCAATTATCTAGTTTACTTCAATTACCAAGCATCCCTAAAGATTGGGGAGCATTGATTGGAAGTTTGGCCATGATTATTGGTAGCTATGATATGGTAGCAGGGCATAAAAATTTGCAACCTTTTATTAAAGCATCCATTCCTGTTAGAATTTTATTTTTCGCAGCAACTATTTTAATTTTTGTTTCAGGTAAAATGCCAGTTAGTATTATTCTACTTGGTTCAGTTGATGCAATTGGCGCATCTATTACTTGGTTAGCATTAAAAAAAGAAGCAAACCCTTAAATATTATTGAATGCTACAACCAGTATATCAACAACTAGATACTATTAGTGATTTATTAAGTGAATTTGATGCAAAAGCCCCATCTGTTTCAGAAGCATCTGTAGGGTGGCATTTGGAGCATCTATTATTGGTAAATGGTAGAGTAGCTGAAGCTTTGATTCAATCCAATCCAGCAGATTATCAATGGACTTTTAATTTAAAAAAATCCATAGTGCTTTTTATCAAACGCATTCCAAGAGGAAAGGCCAAAGCACCCAAAACGGCTAGACCTGAGGGTAATCAAAGCCCGGAAGATCTGCGAAACAGAATTCCTGGTTTAAAAGAAAAGTTGGCTGGGTTAACAAAACTGCATCCCAATGCTAATTTTCAACATCCGTTTTTTGGAATGCTCAATTTAAAAACTACCATTCGATTTTTGTTTGTACATAATCAGCACCATTTAAAAATTGTACAAGATATTTTAGCTCAAAAACCATAGTATGATTGATTCTCAAGCACTAAAGGATCTGTTCTATATTCAGAAAGACATTACCTATTTGAATTTTGGAGCTTATGGTTCTTGTCCTAAACCCATTTTTGAAAAGTATCAACAGTTTCAATTAGAATTGGAAATTGAGCCTACTGTATTTGTGAATGAAACAGGCCCAGCCTATTTGAAACTTGCTAGAACTGCTCTGGCTGAATACTTACACTGCCAAGCAGATGAATTAGTATATGTAACCAATCCTTCCTATGCGGTGAATATCATTGCAAAGAGTTTGCAAATTGGCCCTGGTGATGAAGTACTCACTACCAATTTGGAATACGGCCCCTGCGATAAAACATTGAACTTTTATTGCGCACAAACCGGTGCTACTTATATCCGCCAGAAGATTCGGTTTCCTATAGAAAGCAAAGAAGATTTCATATACCAATTCTGTGCGGGTATTAGCAACAAAACCAAACTGATCTTCTTAAGCCATTTAACCAGTTCAACAGCTTTAAGATTACCAGTAGAAGAAATCTGTGCCATTGCCTATGAACGTGGCATCATGGTTTTTGTAGACGGAGCTCATGCCCCTGGACAATTACCCATTGATATTGAAAAACTAGGTGCTGATATTTATACAGGTGCCTGCCATAAATGGATGATGACACCCAAGGGGTCTTCTTTTCTGTATGTAAAAAAATCCTTGCATCATTTGTTTGAGCCTCTAGTGATTAGTTGGGGATATAAGACAGCCAACCCTTCTGGTTCCTTGTTAATTGATAATCACCAACTACAAGGCACAAGAGACTATTCGGCTTTTTTAACCATACCTGCTGCCATTGAATTTATGAAAACACATCAATGGGATCAAGTAAATGATTATTGTAGACAGCTATCCCAAAACAATGCTCAAAGATTTTGTGACTTAATGGGAAGCCAACCTAATAGCCCCATTAATGATGATTTTATTGGTCAACTATTTTCCATTCCCATTTATATACCGCATCCGGAAAAGCTGCATGATCACTTGTATGAAAAGTATCAAATACAGGTTCCAGTACCCTCACATGAAGGCCAATTCTATTTGAGATATTCTTTACAAGGCTTTAATAGTCAAGCAGATTTGGATCAATTGTATGATGCTATGACAACCATTATTTCCGCTTAAATTCAGGTTATGAAATTGAACAATCAACAAGTAATAAGGGCCATTTTACTACCCATTGCATTCACCATTTTATTGGTTGGGGCCAGTTTTTTTAAGCAATTCTTGCCTCCTCAGTATGAACGCATGAGTTATGGATTAATTGGTTCTGTTGTGGCCATTATAGTAACCTGGTTGTTTTTAAAATGGGATGTTAAATCTTGGTCTGCCCTTAACTTGGATTGGGACGCTAAAACCTTACCAAAATCTTTATTTGGCTTATTAATGGGGATTATCCTAGCGGCAATTATGGTAGGTACTATGGTCATTTGTACCGATGTAACCATAGCTATTAATGATAATCCTGCTATACTGCCTTTCTTAATGACCGCCACTGCACTAATACCACTTGCGTGGATGGAAGAAATGGCTTTTAGGGGTTATGCTTTTCAACAATTACATACTAGCATTGGACTTAGAAATACACAAATTATCATAGCCATTATTTTTGCGCTATATCATGTTGCTGGAGGACAAGGCCTTGCATCTTCTTTTCTAGGGCCTGGATGTTTTGCTTTTGTATTTGGTATGGCTAGGGTTAAGTCTGGGGGGATTGCGTTACCCACAGGATTGCATATTGGTCTTAACCTCTTTAATGCTAGTATTGGCCAACACAGGGGCTTGAATAGCTTATTTGTAATTGGTGTAGAAAATGGCACAGAACTTTCTGGCAGAATGATTGCTTATTGGGGTTACGGTTTAAATCTGGCCATGTTAGTAGTTACATGGTTTTTTATGGAGCGTCAGATTAAACTAGAAAAAAAGGGATAAATACCCAATGCAGGGTATAGTAAAAATAATTTGACCAATTAGATTTGTTCAAATTTAATTTATGCGTTTCTCTTTGTTACTAACTGTTTTGCTATTTGGATGCTTCAGTTTAGTCAAAGCCCAAACCTACTCCGATATTACTAAGAATAATATTAGGATGTTCCATCAATTTCAAGATTATATTTTTAACAATCATGATACAGGTATTACAAGATTTATAAAGACAAAAGAACTCTATGAAACCTTACAAAAGGGGATTATCAGTTATTATGAGAATCCGGTAGAAAGTGAAAGATATATCACCATCTATTTTAAATGGGTTTCTATTATGGATCTTGGTAAGCAATTATTGGAATGGAAATATTATAATAATTGTATTAAAGTGCTTGAACCTTTACTAGCTTATATAAAATCAAATACACCTCCTTTTAAAGCATCCTATTTTTTCGAGGGTAAAACTTATTATTTTAATGATACCCATTTTTATTATTTAAGAGATTATGGGGATTATTATACTGGCTATTCTCAATATATGTTGGGAAAGGATGAAGCAGCTTTTCAGTCTTTTTACAAATTTTTCAATAGCTACAAAGTACCATTAATAGAAGGATTTGAAGCAAGAAAAGCTATGGTAGAAATGTATAAAAGATCTCCTAATGTGGTTAATAAAGACTGGTATACCAATTCTTTGATGTTCTTGGTTTACTATTATAATCAAATGGCCCCTGCAACACAGGATAAAATTGATCAACAGAACAATCCAAAATTGCAATATGTAAAATTGAGTAAAGAAAACCAAGCATTATTAGGATATGGCCCAAAAGGGCAATTGTTCAAATGGACAAAAGCTATTATTGAAGACGCTGAAAGTGCCCATCCAGAACTTCAGATATATGATTACTGTGCACAAATAGCCCCCATTATGGCTGTATATGATAGCACTGGAATACTTGCAATGAAATTGTATCAATTGGCATATCAACATTATTATAGCTCAGGAAGGTCTGGTAGAAATAATCAATATACTTTTACCATGCGAGATGAATCTTTTCACTTAAAAGCATTGTCGCTGGCTAAAAAATTCAAAGAAAAGGAACCCGTTCTATCAAAAGAAATGGCTATTACTTCATTAGCCTTTTATGCAAATGAATTCAAGAAAAACTATCGCACCAACTTATGGCGTTGTGAAGTATATGAAGAAGTTGCCAACCAATTTCTTTATTGGGGAGAGCCAGAAAAGGCAAAAGAGTATCAGGATAAAGTAAAACCATGTGTAAAAGAAAATAAGAAATTATTAAAATAATGCAATAATGAAAAAGTATTTATGGATAACCATTTTAGTATTTCTTAGTGCCTGTAAACAATCAAAACCAAAAGCTGATTTTCCTTTAGCCATGGGCAATCAATGGACTTATGCGGCCCATATAAAATACCATGACCGCGTAACAGATAGCTTAATTGAAAAAGATCTGGAATGGATCATGGAAGTAACAGAAGTGATTCCACATGGGAGTACCCAGGCAGTCATTGTAAAAGGTTTTCCAACGGATTTGGTTTGGTATGAGGGGAAAGCAGAGAGAGCCAACTATTTGCTATTGGTAGATTCCAATAAAATCTATTTGAGTAATCTGGCTCCCGAAGATTCACTCAATATTCGTGTACGTGATTCAAAAGATTCCTTAACAAATATCAAAACAGGTTATAACTTAATGTTTGATTTTCCTTTGGTCAAGGGAAAAACCTGGGGGGCTGATCCAGAGATGCCCCAACGTTCAGATAGCATGTATGCTTGGGTGGTACAAAATACGGCAAGTACCAATCTGGCAGCAGCTGTTAAATACAATACCAATCCAGACCATAGTATCTTTGAATTTCAGCCAGGCGTAGGTATTACTGGTTATCAATTTGAACACCATGGAACCGTGATGGAATTAACCATGAAACTGAAAAGCAAGCGTCTACAGTAGCATTTTTTAGTACATTCATGCATCCTTTAGACAATCTTTTGCGATGCGTTTATGTAGATATTCCCTAATACCTATTTTAATCCTTTTTGCACTTAGTGCACATGCTTGGGTTTTTCCAGAACATAGAAAACTAGCTTTACTAGGCATGGAACAATTGAGTCCAGCTTATCGGTTACAGTTGGAACAGATCTGGCAAAAAGCCAGAACTGGATATGAAACCAGACTTAGCCCAACGGTATTTGTTGCTAACCAAGGATTGAAACCCACACAGCTTGATTATGCATCATGGTCAGGGATTGCCGGAGACCATAGTTGTTCTCCCAGTGATATGCTACACAATGTGCTGGAAACTGATTGGATTATGAAAGTAGCGGGGATTGCTGCCCAATTAGAATATGATTTAGCGGCAACAGATAACAGGAGTAAACGCATCAATGCCATTAGGAATTCAGATATCCGATTACAAAGAGCCGATCTTGCTTATAGCAGCAGGGCCAGTGTCAACAATGTACATTTTCTATTGGCAAGACCTAAGGAAGACACGGATCCACAAACTTATTTTACGGCCTGTTTAACTGAAGGCGCTCCCTTGAATGCCATTGGTATGTATACCCGTTACCATTTAAGCGCCTTATACAAAGCTGGTAAATCAAGTGAAACAGGGTTGAATGAAAAAGAACAAAGCGCCTGGTTATTGGCGGCGCTGGCCGATGAAGCCTATGCGGATCATTTTCTACAAGACATTTATGCAGCAGGTCATGTGGCTGGAATATGGGGTGCGGCTTCTATTAGAAAGGGTACCCATGACTATTACAATGAAAAGGGGTTAGAAGTAGTGAGCTGGGATGGAAAACGTATGATCCTTTCCGGTGATGCTTATTTAAGAGAGGTAGAAGCGCAAAAAATTGCCGCATATATGCGAGCCAGTTTGGAACAATTGTTAGATGCCGCAGCTGGTAATCTAGTAGTGGTATCTAAAGGAATCAACGCGCTTCCAAACAATACTGCAGATAGTTTTAATACTTGCCAAGAACCTACCATGAAAGCCACTGAATTTGAACTCAGTTTGGTGATCCCTATTTTAATGAAAACGCCAGCACCTGGTTTAGCAGATGGCTTAGGTGCTATGCCAAGGGTAAGTTCTGAAATTGGCACATTTTTAGGCGTATCTTCTTCTGCCAATTTGCATTCTATAAATGGAGGCTTTGCTAAGAATCAACGAGGAACAGGTGTTGTTGCAGGCTTAGAAGCCAATGTTCGCTTTGGTTTTGGTTTAGATGGGGTTTTAAATAATTCAGGTGATGGGTTGGTGTTTGTTCAAGCCGGTTGGAAAACTGATGCTAGTTCAACCAATCAGTTTGTAAATGATGAACCTACCCTACCCACCAATTCTTTAACCACGGCCATCCCTGGAAGATCAGCCTATAGTTTTAGAATGCGCATGCCTTTTTATTTATTTCCAGGGGATTTGATTTTGGCATCGCCCCTGCTATTATTTGCCCCTAAAACCTATGCTAAAATGGCCATGCGAGCAGGCAATGGCGGGCTTATTCCTTGGCAATCTGGCATAGCAACCCCTATTGGAAGATTCCAATTTGTTTTGGGAAGAGAGGTTGGCGTTTCTTTTTATGGTCAAGGTAATCCACACGATAATTTTCTGGTTTACGAGCCAACACTCAGTTCCTCTGCCATGCTGCTAGAATATAGGTCTGTACAATTTGATTTTCCCATTTTAGAATATCGCACACTGCGTTCCTATGCATCGGAACAGAGTTCCAGTTTAATGTTCCAATTGTCTGCAGGGTTTGATAATGCCAAAAAAGTGTCTGTCTTATTGCCCTCTACCAATATTAAAACACCTGAATTGCAAACAGTTTGGCATATTGGCATCAGGGCTATCTTTAATTGGAGACATTATTTGTAAATTGTAGCTATGAAACAGATTGCTAGAAAAGATTTCTTAGTTCAATCCGCTATATTGGTTTCAGGAGCCATGGCGGGTATGTCATTTACCCATAAAGGCAAAAAGCCCTTGATGAGTTTTTCTACTTTAGGTTGCCCAGCCTGGAGCTTTACGCAGATTACCAGTTTTGCCAAAGCACATGGCTATCAAGGTTTGGAAATGCGTGGTATTCTCAAAGAATTGTATTTGCCCAAGTGTCCTGAATTTGCATCGGCTTCAGCCATTAAAACCACTATGCAAGAAATGGCCGATAAACAATTGCAGTTTGTAGACCTTGGTTCTTCTTGTAACCTACATTTTGCAGAAGGTGCAGAAAGGCAAAAGAACATTGATGAGGGAAAGCGTTTCCTAGACTTGGCTGCCGCCATCAACTGCCCCAATGTGCGCGTCTATCCTAATAAATTTCCAAAAGATCAGACCAAGCAACAGACCATGGATCTGATTACCAAGGGTTTGTTAGAACTAGCTGAATACGCCAAAGGCATGAAGGTAAAAGTGCTGATGGAGACCCATGGAGAAGTAGTTCATTTTGCAGACTTGAAAAATATTATGGAAGCCGTCCATCATCCACAAGTGGGGTTAATCTGGGATATTGCCAATATGTGGTTAGATACTGGCGAAGCTCCTGAAGACGCTTACAAAGCCCTCAAACCTTATATTCATCATACCCATATTAAAGACGCTGTCAAGAAAGATGGCAAACTAGATTTCCGTTTTCTGGGTGAGGGTGAAGTGCCCATTTTCCAGGCAATGGATTTGTTAGTCAAAGATGGCTACAAAGGCTATTTTAGTTTTGAGTGGGAAAAATTATGGCATCCAGAAATCCCCGAGCCAGAATTGGCCTTGGCCGATTTTACTGTTAAGATGAAAAAGCATTTTGGCTTCTAAGGCTTATATTTATGCCGTAGAAATATTCCCACTATGCCCGCTGATTCAAGTTATCTCAATACAAAAGCTACAGAGAAAAATACCTATGATGCCATTGTAGTTGGATCTGGCATTAGTGGTGGCTGGGCCGCCAAAGAACTTTCTGAAAAAGGTTTAAAGGTATTGCTACTAGAAAGAGGTGGCCCGATGGTTCACCCTAACTATCCTACTACTAGTATGGATCCTTGGGAATTTCCACATCGTGGAGCATTAACCAAGCAGGAAATAGCGGATCAATATGTTCAAAGTAGACACTATTCCTTTAAAGAAGATACCAAGCATTTTTATATCAAGGACAAGGAAAATCCATACGAAGAGATTAAACGCTTTGATTGGATCAGACCCAATGTAGTGGGTGGCCGTTCCCTGTTGTGGGCAAGGGCTTCTTACCGTTGGATGGACGCCGACTTTGAAGCCAATGCCAAAGATGGACATGGTGTTGACTGGCCTATCCGTTACAAGGATTTAGAACCCTGGTATAGTTATGTTGAAAAGTTTGTAGGGGTGAATGGCAACAAAGACGGACTCTCCTATTTTCCAGATGCAGAAACCCAGCCCGCTTTTGAGATGAATATGGTGGAGAAAGATTTTCAAAAAAGAGTGGCTTCCAAATTTTCAGATAGACATGTGATCATGGGGCGTTCTGCCAATCTTACGGCTCCAGTAAAAGGCCGCGGTGTTTGTCAGGCTAGAAACCTATGCCAACGTGGTTGTCCATTTGGAGCTTATTTCAGCACCAACTCTTCTACCCTTCCCGCGGCTTTTGAAACGGGTAACTTAACGCTAAGGCCTTATTCCTTGGTGAACAGGGTTATTTATGATGAGCAATTGCAAAAGGCTACTGGTGTTGAGGTTTTAGATACCCAGACCAAGCAAACAGAGGTGTTTCATGCCAAGATCATTTTCTTAAATGCAGCTACTGTTGCAACTACCTTTATCTTATTAAATTCTACTTCTCATAGATTCCCCAATGGTTTAGGTAATGATAGTGACCAAGTAGGTAGAAATTTAATGGATCACCACAAGGGCGTTTCTATTAATGCAGATGTGGAAGGATTTGAAGACAGTTATTATTCCGGCAGAAGACCTACCAATATTTATATTCCCAGGTTTAAGAATTTATTTAGCCAAGAAAAAAATTTTCTACGTGGATTTCATTTGGCGGGTAGTGCCAGCCGTGGTAGAGGCAATGGCAGTAATGGCATTGGCGTGGAATTAAAAGAGTCTATGTCAGAAGCTGGAAAATGGCATATGAATCTTTATGCTTATGGTGAGTGTTTGCCTTATGCAGATAATAGGATTACGCTAAATACCAGCAAGCAAGATATTTATGGCCGTCCACAATTAAGTATAGATTGTAGCTTCCGTGAAAATGAACTAGCCATGCACAAAGACATGCGTGCTACTGGGGTAGAAATTCTTTCTTCTGTTGGTTATAAGAATGTTCGGGACAATAGTGCTATTGCCGCTCCTGGTAATGCCAATCACGAGATGGGAACCGCCCGTATGGGCAAAGACCCCAAGACCTCTGTGCTCAATGGTTTTAACCAAATGCATGCTGTGAAAAATGTCTTTATCACGGATGGATCTTGCATGAGTTCAATATCTTGTGTGAATCCTTCTATTACTTTTATGGCACTAACGGCAAGGGCCTGTGATTATGCGGTAAAGGCTTTGAAAAGAGGAGATATTTAAGCTGATTTTAAAATAACATCAACTGCTAAATCTTCATCCAATAATGGCCAAAATTAACCAGAATTTGCATTCCATATCGCCATTTTCAGCATGTACATGAATAGGTTCATCTCCTTTAACGTTAGATGCAATTAAAATTCAATTTCCATTTTCAATTAGGTTGTTCAAATCAGATAATTCCTTTTCTAATAATTTGATTTTTTTCTTTAATGAATACTCTTGAGTTGAAATTTGGCATGCAAGTGATAATTGAGCCCCACTAGCTCCATAAGTATTAATATAGAATCTGCTTTCCTCTTTATTATAATAAATTTCAAATCGGGCTCTCATTAAATGATTGAAATATTTATTTCCAAATATTCTAAAGTAATCACCTTCATTCAATATTTCTTGTCCTTTAACTTGACAATAAGCAAATGCTTCTGATTGAATTCTAAAGGAAGTGCCATTCCAATCTACCAAGGAAGCTTCACAATTAGATTTGATGTATCGCACCCCTTTAGAAACCCCTTCTACATATCCTTCGTTAAAACCGGGTTCTCCATATAGTAAAAGGTATTTATCTGTTTTTTTGGAAATTGGAACCTTAAGGTTTTCTTTTATAATGGCAGTAATGCCAAGACTTGATTCCCTAAATGTTAACTCTTCAGTTACCCCAAAATAAGCATCATAACTTGCATTACTAAATGGAATATAACTTTGTGTGCCAATCCAAACATTTCTTGCTAAAAGTGTCTTATAATTTTTACTAATAAATAAATCTAAATCAGATTTTCTTATAGCAACTAATTCATTTTCATTTGCCTGAATTGAAGCATTAAGACTATCTAATTTAGGTTTAAACTGCTGTTTTCTTTGTTGCTTTGCATTGATAATATCTTGTGCCCATTTTTTTGACAATTCAACACTTTCTTCATTCGTAAAATAGTTTTTAGCCAAATATGGTTCATATTTTGTCTGATCATTAAAAGAGTAAACCCTATCATTTTCATCCAAATTATACAACATGATAGAAGCGTAGTTACCAAAACCTGATAAAAAATTCAAATCAATAAATGCAAATGTTTTACCTGAAGGTGCCACGGCAATAACATTTCTATCCTCCTCATGTTTTTCTTCTAAAATAAATTTATCTGGTGAAGATTCTTTTTGAAAACTAATTTTATTCAATTTATTAGTGGACACCATTATTTCAAATTGCTTGAAATTATTTGTTTTTTCATAATTGTAAAAACGAATTGAAATAGCGCCATATTCTGGATCATTTGAGTAAAAATTTCCTTCTCTATCTGTTCCTACCGCTTGATACCTCCATGCTACCCCATCTTCTCTTTTATCATTACCAGAGATTCTAGTTTCTGTTGCATATTCAAGTGTCTGTTTAGTTAAATTATTTAGATTATGTCTTTGCCATAGTGATTTTCCTTTTTTTACATAATCATGAACCAATATGTCATTAAAAAAAAACCACTTATCAATGAATAATCTAGTATCAACCCAAACGGGATAGTTATTTTCAGCAAGAACATTTAGCGTATTATTTGATAAATCAAAACAAAATACCCCATTGTATGGACCCCAACCATAAGGAATAAATTTGCGTTTTGTTTTTGCTATTATAAATATTTTATTGGTCCTTTTGTGGAAATAAATTTGATAGTGGATATTTATAGCACCATATTTTTTTATTACTCTGTTTTTAATTTTAAGATCTGATATATCTGATTGAACTTCTAATTTAAAATTTACAATTTTTTTATTATCTGTATTTGAAATAGTAAAATTCAATTTATTGTCAAATACTAAGTTCATGTCTTCTGAAACCCAGATTATTTTATTGGCATCATTTTCTTCAGTATAATCTATATTGGGAAATGCTGCTATAATTGTTCTACCCTTAGAGGATTTTCCAGCTTCTTCATAGTTTAGCTCAGAGGTCTTTTGTTTAGAAGCTATATTCCATACTTGAAAATAATTATCTGTAGGATGTTTAAAATAAAGTTCCTCTCCAGTTTCACTAAATGCTAAGCCACTCTTGTCTAACCAGGTTTTCCTTAAATCATTTTCAATTACATATGCAGAATCATTGATCTTAATACTTTTATTGCCTTTTGAAAACATCCTGGTTAAAGGAATAGATTGACTTAGTGCTAATACAGGTAAAAGAATAATGGCTAACAAACAAATTTTTATTTTCATAACATCAATTGATTAATTGTTATATCAATCAATGGTGAAAATATTAAACACAAAATGGTTAGGAATACCGTGAAGAGGGTATTTACAAATTAGAAGATGAAGGTTATAATGGTTTAGTATTGTTCCAAAAACGCCAATTCCTTTTGTAAATAACCCGCTTTCAAATTTACTTGATCACCAAGAATCATAATATTGCCATATCCCTTTTCATAGGGTTTCCATTCAGGAAGATTGCCGCCATTGGGATTACCGGTTTTGGCAAAATTGACCCAGTAAGAAGAGATTGTATTTTCCAGTTCTAGGTCAATGGGTTTCCATGGCCTATTCCAGGTATGTAATGTGTGCAAAGCATACGGCACATCTGAGGTATGGAAGGCGCCATAATTGGGGAATCCTGGTTTGTCTGTGGGAACATGGGCAAATTCATAGAGATAGCTGTTTTGCGGATTATATCGCGCCATCAAATGAGCAGGCAAACCCGCAAAGCCAAGCAAGGTCAATTTTTGTTGTTGCTCTTTTACTTGCTCAGGATTAGTGGCAGGAAAAAGACTTAAGAAATTGGCAGCTTGGGTTCCGTATTTCTGAGCGTCTTTTTCATAAGCTTCTACTGTTACTGATTGGTTGCCCAGAAAACTACCATCGCCCGTAACCCAACCTGTTAAAATGGGTGTCTGGTTTTGAAGACCTTGCTGAAAAAATCCTTTGAGGTCTTTTGGAAGCATGTATCCGTCAAGGGTGGTACCAAATCCACCAATACCAGCTTGCTGGCTTAATTGCTGCAATTCAAGCGCTGTTTTCTTGCGGAGATCAGCAATGGATTGGGCATTGGCTTTTTGCATCAATTTTATGCCTTGGGCTTCTGCTTGTTCCAGATTTTGCAAACTCATTTTTGAAAACAATCCACCACTCTGTGCAATGGCTTTGTGAAATAAACCCTTTGCCAAAGGCGATGTAATTATAGCAGTTACACTAAAGGCGCCAGCAGATTGCCCAGCAATAGTTACATTATTAGGGTCTCCTCCAAAGGCTGCAATATTTTGTTGAATCCATTTTAGTGCCGCAATTTGATCCAGAAAACCATAGTTGCCAGATGTGCCAGCTTCCTTGGTTAGTTCTGGATGCGCCATAAAACCCAACACGCCAACGCGATAATTAATGCTCACAAAAACCACTCCCTTTTTGGCCATTTCTTCGCCATCATAAATAGCACAATTGGCTGATCCACTATTTAATCCACCTCCATAGATCCAAACAAAAACGGGTTGCTGTTTCTTTTCACTAGACCAAACGTTTAGATACAAACAGTCTTCACTCAAAGGTTCAGGCTTTGCTATAAATTCTTCTGACCAGCAATAGAATGGGGCTGGTTTATTTTGAATGGGACTTGCTGAGAAACTAGTGCAGTTTTTGACGCCTGTCCAGTTTGCTGCGGGCTGTGGTGCTTTCCATCTGAGATTCCCTATTGGAGGGGCCGCAAAGGGGATTCCTTTAAATATAGCAATCCCATTGTGTTGGGAGCCTTGGATTTTGCCATTACTAATATTGAGGGTTTGGGATTGGGCTGTTAGGGTGAGCAGCAATAGTGAAATCAAAAGTTTCATATGCAAGCGTTTCACCTAAGTTATTAATAAAAAAGAGTAAGAACAAGCGACCTTATTATCTAGTTGCAAATCTGCCCTGGCTATCACAATTGAGTTTGATCTTTTCACAACGGGGATGATAGGTTTCAAGTGAACCAATTCGGCCTCTTTTCTTGAACCAGACATTACACATACATACAGTTCCAAGGTTATTGGTTTTCCAATAAGACTTTCTTAAAACAGTGGATTTGTTACCGTAATCAATTTTGGAAATAATAGACCAAACTTTGCTTGGTTCTTCTTTTGGATAAAAATTCTTAATAATGATTTTTGAATAGACTTGGTTGGTATCTGAATACAATTTGTATTCAAAACTGCCTATTTCCTTCTTATTGATTTCAGTTTGAATAAAATTATAAACACCAATAGAATCATTTCCCTCATAATGAAAAATTTTCTCTTGGCTTTGTGCAGTAAGACAAAAGCAAATTGTAAGTAGAGAGAAAAATAATTTCATGCCCAAGAGATGGATTTACAGTTCTATTTAATCATTTTTTTTAAAGTTAGGCAGATCTGCCTCTGCCACAATTTCTGCAATTTTATCAGGGTCTACGCCTTGTTTGGCGGCAATATGCATGAGCAAGCGAATTTGGGCTTCAGCATATCTATCTCTTTTATTAATCCCAAATAACCAAACAATTACCCTTTTTACTACAAAATAAAAAAGAAGAAAAAAAACTACAAATAATAATAATTCTTGATAACCAAGGTTTCCCATAAAATGTTATTATACAATATTAAGGTAGTTCAAAACTCCTAATATTAGGGCGATGATTAAATACAATAGAATCAGCTTCCAATCAGAGAATCCTTTGATCAAAGAATAAACAATGAAACCAACAGTGATGGAACCGCAGATGCCCATATAGTAATAACCATTGGGGCCTGAGAATACACCAGTAAAGGACAATAGAAAAATAAATAGCACATTTAGAATGTACAAGGTTTCAAACCATTTCTTATGACTGAGCGATGGTTGTTGGGTAGGCATATAGGGTAAATTTGAATTTTGATCAATATAGAAATTCAATATTTACCCCACAAGCCCTAATTAGTAAAGGGTTGTTCTAAGTTTGTGAAAGGCTAAAAACCTTTTACAATGGATTATTCCTTACTAAGGCTTACATCAAGATAAACCGAATGTCTGCCATAGGTTTCATAAAAGGGTTTGAATGGAACATCATCAATACTAAAATGCAGGTCTTTGGGATTGCCCTGAATGGTTTTGCCTAGGTCATTGGCATTGAGTACAATTTTGCGAAAATCCTTTCTAGCTGCAGGTTCCTGAGCCGCAAGTAAAATAGGGCCGTAAAACAGACTGGCAATATTTTGCTGATCCATCAAAGGTTCTAAATGAAATTGAAAAGGCATTTTCAGCGCAATTACATCCCCGTTTTTCCAATTCTTGCCAATATTCAAATATTCACCGGGCTTGGCTTTTAAAGCTTGAACCTTTCCATTAATGCTCACCATAAAACCCTTGGTAGCCCAAGCAGGAACACGCACCATCAGGTCAAATGTTCCCGATCCTTTAATGGTGAGTTGGGTTTGGTCATCTTGAGGGAAATTGGTTTTCTGTTCTACACTAATTTTTTTACTTAACCAATTCAGGGTAGAAGGAATGAATAAGTTCACATACAAAGCCTGATCATTGGTAGATTTAAAATAGATGGTGTTTTGGAATTTGGTATTGCTTTCTAAAGCCGTTCCATTACAACAAGTAAATCCAGTCATGTTGGGGTTGCCAAAATCTTTTTCAGATCCAGGTCTAAGTGGAATATGGTAGGTATTGGCAGCACTATGTTCTGCTACAGAAGACAGGATATCATTGTATAAAGCGCGTTCATAATAATCCATTAATTCACCGCGCTGGTCATACTGAAATAAATCACTACTCAATTTGAGCATATTGTAAGTGGCACAGGTTTCATTTTGTCCGCCGGCAGAAAGACCATTTGCATAAAGTGTACCTGGCTCACTGGTAAAACATTCTGGGTTATTGGGATTACTAGCACCTGCTACTCCCCCAATGCTATAGGAATAATCATAGACAGCTTTATGCCAAAAATTATTGGCCACTTGGTAATATTCAGGATTACTAGAAACACGATAGGTTTCTATACTACCCACCATTTGAGGAATATGTTGGTTGGCGTGTAAACCCCTAAACAAGTCTACATTTTTAGCTAGCCCACTGTTATGTGTGGTATCGCCAAAGAATACTTTGATGTTGTCAAACAATTGCGCTGTTTTCAAATAATTGGGTTCTTTGGTAATCCGGTACATATGCGCCATTACTTCATTCATGCCTCCAAATTCTCCCGCTATATAAGTATTCCACATGCTGATCCTAGTGGCTGTAGGAACCTGACTCAAACGGGCATAAACCCAATTACTCATACCAGTAGCAATGTCCAAAGCTTTTTTGTTGCCACTCACTTCATAGATTTCAATTAAGCCAGCTAAGATTTTGTGAAGGGTATAATAAGGCGCCCAGATTTGTGTTGTTTGGGTACCATATTTAGCACCCGCTTCTAACATAATAAATTGGTCTGGCGGATAGGCGCTGATAAAGCCCTTGCCCCAATTCCAATAATCGTTTCTAATTCCAGCATCACTAATATGAGAGTCATAGCTTTTTTTGCCGGGGCCCATGGGTACCAATCTAGCATCGGCCACAAAGGGGCCACCTGGATCTTTGGGATTGCCTGATAATTGCGCCAAATCATACAAGGCATTGACCATGTAATTCATCTTTTGAGCAAATATCTCTTGAAGGTTTTTATCATATCCTGTACCCGCATAAGCCAGAGCCAATGCAGAAAGATAATGACCTGTTGCATGACCTCTTAATTTGGTATCCTTGCTATCCCAAACTCCTAAAGCCTTAGTACCCGCAGGTTGTGGCTGACCAAATGCATGACGGAACATGTATAAAAAAGCATTTGGATCAGTTTTAGCCAAGGTTTGAACAAACTTATCCCTGTTCTCTGTAAATTTTGTTTGTTGACCAAGCGCATTAGAATTCAAAGAAACCTGGTTCAAATTAAAAGGAACCAATTTTGCCTTCGGCGATGCTAACTGACCAACACTTGCGTTTACTGTTACAATGGCTTTGGGTTTTAATGTGGTGCCGGGAACACGGCCTTCAATGGTATAGGTTCCGGGTTTAAGTACAGAACTATTATCAATTGGTGTGGGCCAGATCACCCGTACAGCTGGGCCTTGTTGAATACCTGTGTATGTTCCATTTAAATAACTAGGTAGTGTTGGTAAAACACCAATACTTGTACTTAGTTTAGCATCCGCTACACTAGTTAAAAATGCATTGTATAATTGGGGATAGTTCTCGGCAAACTTTGGTAATTCTTCCTGCTTTCTTTCTGGACGTGGATTTTGTACTATCCACTCGTGTACACCTGTTGCATGATCTTTGGGCAATTGAATTTCCATGCGAATGGCCGTGGTACTAACAGGTTCAAATTTCAGCACATCGTATTTGTCTTTTACAGGAGCATATGGCGTCAAATTTTTAACAGGAACCCAATCATCGCCCTGCTTATACAAGATGGTATAGTTTGCTGGAATTCTGCAACCACCAAAAGGCGCATCGTCATACCAATACACTTTGGATTCAGACACGGTATAGGCTTTGTCAAAATCATATTGGATCCATTCCTTGGTGTCTTTCTTGGGCCACCAATGCATATACAAACCTGATTTATCTTCAGAAGAAGCCGGTTCAAATTGGTCATTCAAAGCAGACAACATTCTTTTGTTGTTAATAGAAGCGGATACCATACTCTTAGAAGCAATGGTAGCAGCTGGGCTTGGTCTTGCAGCGGATGTTTCAAAAGGAATCCAGACCTGCATTTCAGAAGCTTCACGGTTATTCCAAGCATAATAAGGAATGGCTTTGGCTTGTAAAGGCGTTGTTTGCAATTCAGTACTAGCAACCTGTCTTTTGGTAGCAAACCCTTCCCCACTTAATACCAAAACACCATTGAGTAATTGTTGCTCATAGTTTTCAGAAACAGCTGCTTCTTTACTCATGACAATATTCTGTACCGTTCCGCCTTGGTTATCTGGCCCTTCTAAACAATAAACCAGTGGCCCTTTTTGAAAAGCAAATCTACCCTTGTCTTCTTTTACGTTTTCATTGGCCAATACTTTTTCAATTTCCATGGGTAGATCCATTTCAACTAGATCTCCTTTTTTCCAAGTACGGCTAAATACCGCGTATCCTTTTTCAATGGTATAGGAAACTTCTTTTCCATTAATGCTTATAGGAATGGCTGTAGCGCGGCTATCCGCAAAGCGATATAAATTACTTGGTACCGCTTCCTGTCTAGCCCAACCTGGAATACGCACACGCAAAACAAAATCCATTGACTTAGATGGATCAATTTTCATGGTCACTTTACCCTTCCATGGATAAGCTGTTTCTTGTGCAATGCTCAATTTACCTGCAGGCAGTTTAATGTCTGATTGATTAGACATAAAGAGATTGACATAGAGGTTATTGGCATTTTGGGCATACACATATCCTGGTACGGATGGCATGAACCTGGTCATATTTGAAATGCAACAAGCACATCCAAACCAGGCACTGCGTTGGTGCTGACCCATGGAAGCCAATGGATTGGGATAAAAGAATTTGGTACCACTTTGAGAAACACCAGACAATAATCCATTGTACAAGACCCGCTCCATCACGTCTATATAACTAGCATCACCATGCAATAAAAACATACGGTTATTCCAATACACATTGGCAATAGATGCACAGGTTTCTGCATAAGCACTCATATTGGGTAAGTGATAAGCCGCGCCAAATGCTTCACCAGCACCAGTAGCGCCAATGCCACCAGTCAGGTACATTTTCTTACTCACAACATCTGTCCAGATATCGTCAATGGCTTTTATATAAGAGGCATCGCCTGTTAAGGCTGCCACATCGGCCATGCCCGTATACATATAAGCTGCACGTACTGCGTGGCCAACGGCTTCGTGTTGTTCTGTTACAGGCTTTTGTGATTGGTTGTATTCTGAATACTTACCCGCACCCTTGCCCCTGGTGTCTAAAAAGAATTTGGCCAAGTCTAAGTAGGCTTGTTTGCCTGTTACTCTATACAATCGCGCCAGCCCCATTTCTACTACTTGGTGACCAGGAAAATAAGTGGCTTTGCCTGGGCCAAAATCTTTGACCAATAAGTCAGCGTTTTTAGTGGCAATATTTAACAATGTTTTCTTGCCAGTAGAAATAAAATGCGCAGTGGCGGCTTCGTATAAATGCCCACAATTGTACAATTCGTGGCTTAGGTCTGGATCTTTTTCCCAGCGCTTAGCTCCTATCCAAGGATGCAGCTTCTGGGGCTTCATGGTTCTAAAAGTGTAGAGATAACCATCGGGTTCTTGAGCGTCGGCTATGATGCCTATGAGGGTATCAATGCTGCGCTCCAGTGAAGGATTGGGTTTTACCTGCAAGGAATAAGAAGCGCCTTCAATGAGCTTATAGATATCTGTATCGTCAAAAGGGTATTCGGTAATATTGGTTGGATCCTTTTTACCAGCAGCTTTTAAGAAATTGTCTATGCGTCCCTGTTCGCGGCATTTCTGCAATACATAAGGAATGGTAATGTCTGCGTTAATGTCTATACGTGGGGCCCAAAACTGATCATGCACGTGAACATGGTTAAAAGTCACGGGCTGTATGGGATAATCACGGTTTTGATTTTGGGCTCTCGCCGATACGGTAAACAATGCGGCGGCTAAGAGCAGCTGTGAACTTGTTTTGGCTGTTTTTTTCATGCTTGCTAGAATGGAGCATGAATTTACGTTAGATGAGGGGATTGGGGAAATCTAATCAGGCTAACGAGATGGTTTTAAAAAAAAGTAAGGAATCCATAAGACACTAAATGCTATCAATCCCTTGGTATTGGCTTTAACGTCTTCTATATCAAAACGCCCATGAATGCGTTTGTGCAAAAGGATATTACTATACGCCTGGGCATATTCAATGGCAATACCAAAACCAAGCAGGACAAAGAAGATGAATATATGGGTAGTTAGATTTTTGCCATAGAGTATATTTAGAAATCCAGCCGCAAGAAAGTAGAATGCAACATGAAGTTCTTTATCGTAATGATGAAAGACAGATGGTAGTTTGATCATGAAGCCAATTACTGATAGAATTATGGCTAGAATGGTTAGGAGGGTTTTAGGCATTTGCTTGATTTTAGATCCATCCAATTTCCTTCACAGTCATATCTGTTTCTTCTTCTCCGGTATGCTGGGTAGACTTGGGCTCAAATAATAAATTGAACACGGTATCGCCATTTGTATGGGGTCTGTGTTCCACTCCTTTTGGTACTATTAGAATTTCTCCTTCATTCACTGAAACGGTGGTGCCGTCTCGGAAGTCCATGAGTAAGGTTCCTTTAAAGACCATGAATAATTCATCTTCATTATCATGGCTATGCCAAACAAAATCATCTTTGAGTTTACAGAGCTTTACATACTGTCCATTTAGTTCTCCAATAATATGTGGTGTCCAGAGAGCATCAAAGAGTGAGAATTTCTGTGCTATGTTAATGGATGTTGGAGTCTGAGTCATAATTGAGATTTTAAATAAAAAATTAGAATCTTCTGGCAATATTGGTTAGCCATTTGCTTCTCATTAAAAAAGGCACAATGGGAATTAGGAATGGTAGATAAGTAATAACCCTAAGAATAATGGTGCTGTTCCGTAATTCCTTCCCTAGTTTCTTGGTTAGGTCATTTTGGTATTTAACCAAGACATTCTTGCTAAAATCCTGTTGTTGATGGGCATGGATAATGGTTGTGGCAGCTATCATTCCACTTTCAATGGCATTGCTTATACCATCTCCTGATTTGGGGTCAATTAGGGAAGCAGCATCGCCAATTAATAAAAAACGATTGCCATAATAGGTGAGTTTTCTAGAACCCAATGCCAGTCCAAAACCTTTTACATCAGTTTCTAAATGGGCGTCTTTAAAACGGTCTTTCAAATTGGGATGATGAAGTAAATTTTCTTTTAGGCTCTGCTTTAAATCAAATTTACGTTTGGCAACTTGATCACTCAACATACCTAGACCAACATTGGTTAGATTATGCCCCAATGGAAAAACCCATAAATAACCAGGAAGGATATTTTTATAAATATGTACTTCTGTTTGGTTAGGTAAATTGCCAGCAACATTAGAATAGTAGGCACGAACAGCGGCTGAGAAATTATGATTGTCTAGTTTTAAATCAATTAATTGTTTGGCAAAAAAAGACTGTGAACCATCGGCCGCAATAATCATATTGGCACTACAATAGGTATTAGAACTTTTGTTACCAATGATGATGGTGGTGTCTTCTTGAATTACCGTATCTACTTTAAAATTATCTTGAAAATGGAGGCGCTTTCCTGATTGAACAGCATGTTTGAGTAACAAAGCATCAAAATCAACTCTCTTTATACAATAGGATTCGTTTTTCCAATAAAGATTAAAGGGTTTGTAATTGTCTATAAAAACCCTAGTTGTAGAAATAAATTCCTTTTTTCCAAAGCTTCTCAATTCACTGACAAAATCGGGAGCTATTTTTTCCAATAACTTAATGGATCTTCCACCAATTGCATCACCACATACTTTATCTCTGGAAAAGCTATGTTTATCTAGTAATAAAATATTTAAGTTGGTATTTTGTAGTGCTATAGCACAGGAAGCTCCTGCAGGGCCTGCTCCTACTATAATTACATCAAAGTGCTTGGATATTTGGTTCATGCTTTTCTATCTGCAAGGCTAACACTATTAACCTACTCTTACAATGGAATAAAGGTTCAAGATATTACTTTTTTCATCCTGATGTAGATTCCTTACATGGCTTGAAATTTGAATAAGGGATTGGGTGAGCATGTAATATGTTATTAGTGGGATGAAGGATTTAAAAATTGGAGTATCGCGCTAGCAAATTCTTTGGTTCCAGATGCGGAGTTGTGATTGCCAGGAACATTTACAAAACGGGAATTGGGGATCAATTGTTGGAGATCTTTACCATTTCCATTGTCTGCATCTTCTATTCCACAAATGACCAAAACAGATTGTTTCAATTTTGCCAGTTGTGCTTTTGAGGTAGATGGTTGTTCTTTTTGTTGGCTAGCTAGCACTTTGGGATTCAGACCTTTCTCTCCTATATATTTTCTAAAGGATTCATACCCAGGAATGGTATCGTTCATCAATGCATTGTAAAAGCCAATTCTTCTTGGCCAATTGGGATTGGTAAAGTCTGCACCCATCCCACCAAGTACAGCGGAACTACAATGTTGATCCATTACCAATAGACTGGCTAGAATAATAGATCCTCTAGAATAACCAATGGCTTTATAAGACTTGAATTGTAGGAATTGCATCAAACCCATTAGGTCTTTGGCTTCTGCATTGTTGGCATAAGCTTCTGAGTTTTCGGGCTTTTCTGACAATCCGTTGCCTCTTAGATCTACTAAGATTACCTGATAACCTTTTGAAAGCAGGCTATCGTAAATGGGTTTCTTTTTCCAATCATTTAAGGTATTGGTAAAGCCATGTATGAGCAATACAGGTTCGCCCTTTCCGGCTATTTGGTAGTGGATCTTGGTTTTATCAAAAGAGCTATAGTAATTGGATGTTTGGGCATAGGGTATTGCGGAAACAAGTAGACACGCTAATAGTATCAATTGGTATAGGGATGTGATTTTCATTTGCGGATTATCTTGCAATTATTTAAATTTAATAAAAACATCTATGAAATCCATCTTTGACCCCTCTACTGAACAAGAAATTATTGCAAGGATTCAATCCTTGTCTTTAGAAAGCAAGGCTTTATGGGGAAAAATGAATGTATTTCTAATGGTAGAACATGGTATTCTTTGTGAAGACATGTACTTGGGCAAGAATCAAGTAAAAAGGGTGTTAATTGGGAGATTGTTGGGGAGTACTTTATTAAAGATGGTATTGAAAAATGACAAACCTTTTTCAAAAGGCACTCCTACTGCCAAGGAATTAACAGCAGTGGGTAATGCACAAGATCTGGAACTGATGAAAGCTACCTGGATTAGTAAAATTCAAGAAAATAGGGATAGGCCCATGCCTCAATTTATGCATCCTTTTTTTGGGAACATGAATAAGGAACAGATTGGTTTATTGAATTTTAAACATGTTGACCATCATTTGAGGCAGATTGGGGCATAGGCAATATACAATTAGCATTTAATATCAATAATCCTTTCTTTAAAAAGAATTTAATTTTTCTTAGTGCTAGTTGTATTAAGTTTCAAATCTCTTAATCTATAATCATTTACAATAAGCATGGCTTCCTCTCTAATCTTCTTTGCAGACTCCAGATCATGCATGGCTATTGAATAATTGATTAAATCCAAACTATTTTCAACAAAGGAATCATCCGTATATTTTTTGATAGTTTCCTTATTAGATACTGAAACATTTAACAATCTGTTTCGCTGTTCTTTTATTACTTGAAAATCTGATACTGGGTCGCCAATATAATATTTGATCAAATCATAACGCTTGTATTTAAAAAGCGATTTTCTTGCATAGAACCAACATTTTCTTGCTTTATCCTTGTCTGCATTACGAATTTTTTCAAATAAGGAAACTGTTTTTTCACTTTCAAACAACTGTGTATTGATTGCAGCAACTTCCCCAAATAATTGCACTGGACCATTATTTTGTACCAATTGCTTTGTTTTATGGTCTCTCATTGCTTTAATGGAATCTAATGCAGGAGGATATAGATCTGCCAAAGATTTCCAATCAGATAACGCAAAGGATAATCGCACGCCAGACATAGATGGACTAGATTCTAAACTATGGTTTTGAAACCAGATATATCTGTCATTTGCTTCCGTATATTTCTTCTGTTTTACCATTGATTTTGTCTCTGATAAATACTTTTGCATATCCTGAGCATATGTGGATATTGAAAAAATTAAAGCAATAGCAAGAAATATTTTTTTCATGTCTATGGTATCAAATGATGAGATATTCTTAAATATAATAAATCATATTCGCATTTTTGAACATGAGTTTGTGAAAGGTAGATTGGGATTTGTGAATGGGAAACTGCCAAAGATTATTTAATTAAATCCAGATTGTTTCCTGTTAAATGCTGCACATTTTGGGTAATCTTTTCCAAATCCCAGTCCCACCAGGCAAGTTCTAATAGCTTCGCGATGGTTTCTTGTGGAAAGCGCTTTCTAATTAATTGAGCAGGGTTCCCTCCTACTATGCTATAAGGTTCAACGTCTTTTGTTACGGTGGCATTGGCGGCTATAATGGCTCCATGCCCAATGGTTACGCCAGCTAGAATAGTGGCATTATATCCAATCCATACATCATTACCTATAACTATGTCTCCTTTTTGAGGATAGGTTTTATTGTCCATGGCATTTGCCCAAGCCTGGCCAAAAATTGCAAAGGGATAGCTGGTAATGGCGTCTGTTATTTGATTGGCGCCATTCATAATAAAGGTTACGTTGGAAGCAATCATGCAGAACTTTCCAATGATGAGTTTGTCTCCAATAAAATCAAAATGGTATTTGACGTTTTTTTCAAAGTTTTCAACGTTGTCAAAATCATCATAATAGGTATAGTCTCCTACAATGATGTTGGGATTCTTGATAATGTTCTTTAGGAAACAGAGACGGTTATAATTAGGGAGTGGATAGATTTGATTTGGGTCAGGGATTGGCATGATTATACTTTAATGATGGCTAAAGTAGGGAATTTTCATGGCAGACTTACCAATGGCTAAAAGTGAACACACTTGAATAATTTAAAAAAATAAAAACCTAAATGAAAATTGAAAAGGATTAAAATAGTTAATTTCTTAGCTCAGTATCTTTTGCTATATATGCTTCAAAAACAGCTCCAGCTTCATACTTGGCACCTTTTCCTGGGATCAATAAACCAAGTGGTGTTAATACAACTGCTGTTGCTACAACTATTGCTCCAGAACCTTTTAAGTTTTTATTGCTTTGACCTGTTAACTTTATAACTTGTCCATTATCGAGATATAAGTAATCCAAACTAAAACCAAGCTTCCCCTTTCTTCCTAATACACCACTTGCTCTTGCTTCGGTTACAGTTCCCATAATTTTTTTTCCTGGGCCAACTACCACTTGATCGGCTACTACAATTGGTTGATTTAAGATGAATTCTACTTGATCCCCTACTTTCATAGATCCACCACGAATCTCATTTTTCAATGCTGCTTTAATCAAAGTTCCTTCTGGAATCATTTGACTCTTACTAGTTTTTAGAACAGTACTTAAATTTTTATTTATACTATCTGTTTGAGCATTGATTAAAGTTGTTACAAAAAGTAACACAAATAAGTAGATTAATTTCATAGTTGAAACATTTAAATTGAATGAAAAATTTTTTAAAAATGAACAACAAGAAAACAATCCTTATTAAAATGGGAATTAAGAGAGATGCTTCAATTTATTCAATAATAATTTAGGTATTAATTTACAGCATTATTATATCAATTTTATAAATAATTTATTTTACAACTTTTCAATATTAATTACAGGAATGCATAAGTGCGTTTATTGCAATTGCTACTTTTTCAACTTACCCTCTTCCTCCGCCAAATGCTCAAAGTAATTGCAATACAAGATTTGCCCTTTACGCACACTGGAAACTTTAAAGAATTCATTTGAAGCATGCCATTTTTCGTCTGATTGTTCCAAACCCATGGAATACATATAGATACCCAAAATATCTTTGACAGATATCAAAGAGCCAATGCTACCGCCAGTTCCAACTTGAATAGGTTGTCTGCCATATACTTTCTCTAACACATCAGAAACATATTTGTACTCTTTGGTATCAGAGGGGAATTTCATGGGACTTGCCCCACCTTTGCCACGGGTAAATTTAAAACTGGCTGTGGCACCTGTGGGTAAATGACTATTAACGTGTTTTACAATCAAATCTTGAATCTCTGCTGGATCTTGATTATTGACCAGTCTACAAGTAATCCTAGCCATGGCGTTACCTGGAATGATGTTGGAATGTCCTTCCGCCGCAGTATAACCACTTTGCATGCCAATGATTTCCAATGTGGGCCTATACCAAATACGCTCTAAAGCAGAATAAGTAGTATCTCCTGTTTCAGCTGTAGAACCCAAGATCTTTCTATCCTCTTCTTTGTTATAAGGTACTTTTTGCATCATGGCTTTTTCCTTTGCCGTTGGTGGTATTACTTTATCATAAAATCCGGCTACTGCTACATTGCCTTCTTTGGTATATAAAGAGGAAATGATTTGAGACATGATTAAAGCAGAGTTAAGTGTCTTACCACCAAATTGTCCGGAATGCGCGTCTATATCCGCGGTCTTAATAGAAAATTCCATGGCAGCCGTTCCTCTTAAACTCATTAAGATTTCAGGGGTATTTTCATCATACTGTCCTCCATCGGCATTTAACCCAAAATCGGCTTTCAATAATGCCTTGTTGGCCATGGCCATATTTTTAAAATTGGGGCTGCCAGCTTCTTCTTCACCTTCAAAAATAAACTTGACATTTACGGGTAGTTTGCCATTTGTTTTGAGCATGGCTTCTACAGCCCAAATGCTCATCATTACACCGGATTTATCATCACTGGCTCCACGTCCAAATATTTTGCCGTCTTTTATTTGTGGGGCAAATGGAGGGATAATCCATTCTGATTCCTTAACTGGTTGTACATCGTAATGCGCATAAATAAGCACAGTTGGTTTACCAGGAGCATTTTCCCAAGAACCAAATACAGCTGGTTGACCAGCTGTAGGTATTACTTGGGCATTACTGATGCCAATGGATTTAAGTTTGTTCACAATCCATACCGCAGCTCTTTGAACATCTGGTTTGTTGGCAGGAATAGATGAAATACTGGGTATGGAAATCAGTTCTAAAAATTCTTTTAAATGGGCGTCTTGATTAGCATCTATGTATTTTTCAAAGGTTTGAGCTCCATTGGATTTGGAAGATTGTGCTATTGAATCATTGATCATCAATAGACTTAAGCAAAATAAAGTGAATGGCAGTAAAGATTTTAGAGATTTCATGTGGGTGATTTGAATTTCTTTGAAAATTCAATTTACTCAATATCAGTTTCACCTGTTTATTTCTTTGCTACTATTTTAATTTCAAAATCAATCTCATCTGAAACAATTTGATCCGCCATTTTTTTATAAAACTTTCCAGATTGAAAATTGATACCCCAATTGGTTCTATCAATGGTGAGTTTGGCATTGGCATTCAAGATCCCGTTTTTAACTTCAATGGTTGCCGGAAAACTCACCAATCGTGAAACCGTTTTAATGGTTAAGTAACCGGTAATTTGAACTGTTTTATCAGTTAAGGAATCTACTTGGGAAATTTCAATGGTAGCAAAAGGGAATCTTTTTACATCAAAGTAATCAGCAGATTGTAAGTGTTGAATGGGGGTGTTTTTATCATTCTTATCTGCAAATTCCATAGCATTCATGTCAATGGTAGCAGCTCCACCAACTAAGCGATTATTTTCTAGCCAAAGCTCTCCTTTTGAAATAGATACATAACCTACATGCTTTTCTGCTGCAGAGATTTTCATGGAACCCTTCCAGGTAATCCGGCTTTCCTTTTGATCAATATTATAAACCTGATCTTGTTTTCCTTGAAAGTTCGTCAGGTCTTTGCCATTCCAACGGTAAACACCATTGATAGATCCAAACCAAATTCTGCCATCAGTAGCTTCTATGATTCTGCAAAGCATTTTATTAATGGATGCTATTTCAGTTATAGCGGGCTTTTCATTGTTTAATGTGCTTTGATCATATCGCAATAGTTTCCAAGGGCTAATTCCAATATGTTTTTCAGCACCGGTAGTCCAGATATTCCCTTGTTTGTCTTGCATAATAGCAGATGCGCCCATTTCCGATACCTTGGTATAGTTAGTCCCATCATATCGCCATAGGCCAGGAGCACCATCCATATAATAGGTACTGTTTTTAAATTCTTTGATGATTTCTGCACCAAACCAAATAGTACCCTTTTGATCTTCTACAATTGACCAGACATTGTGAAATGGTTTGCCCTCTTTGTTTTTGAAAACAGTAAAGGTTTTCCCATCAAAATAACAGGCGTCTCCCCTAGTGCCAATCCATAATTTACCAGATTTGTCTTCCATGAATGTGCTAACTCCATTATCTGGTAGACCGTCTTTGGTGGTATAGGTTTTAAATGATTTTCCATCAAAACGGGTGGCGCCTCCGGCATTTGTCCAAATACTGCCTGCCTTATCTTCAAATAATTGGAGCGCCATATTAGAGGGAAGTCCCTGACGGGTGGTATAATGCAGAAAGTTTTTACCATCATAATAATAGAGGCCAGAATCTTTGGTGCCTATCCAGAGGTTTCCCTTCTTGTCTTCCATTACATCCCAGATGCTGGGGACGGCAATGGCCGTGGTGATATTGGTGAACATTTTCCCATCATATCGCCATAGGCCAGTGTAAGAAGCAATTAAGATGTCTCCGTTCTTGGCTTGCTTTACGCTGCGTACCATTCGGGTTGGCCCGTAGGCAGTAACTAGGTTTTTGGCAGCGGGTTGGATGATTTCCGGAGTTAGGGTAACCGTGTTTTGCTTTTCTTTACAGGAAACATACAAAACAGGGATTAAGATTAGCGCAAGTAGGTTTTTGTAATTCATGGTTAGATTTTTATCCTTTAAAAATTGACTTGGCTAAAGTAGTTCGGTACCTTTCATCAAAGGGAATTTGTATTGTAAATAAAACTGTCAACTTTGTAAATATTGCGTAAAAACTATGTCTCAGCGTCAAAATAAGCTATTTAGTAATGGTAAATACCTAATTGGATCAGTAGTCCTGCTATTGGTTGCTGCTGTTTGTCTAGCTTTTAGTTTTACGGGTACTGACGATTTTGAAATAGCCAGAAGGGAGATTTTGATTCGTAAAGTTGGGCATGAACTGCTTTTACAATCGGGCGATAGTGTTTCTAGGGTGCTTCCGGTGAATAAAATATCGGATCATGAATTTCAGGTAAGTTTTGAACGGGAGTTTGGTTTCTTGCCGGATTCTTTGGTGAATACAACTTTAAGTTTATTGGGTAAAGATGCTGGAGTGCCTGATTATGTGGTGAATGTACTGAACTGTGGAACCCAGAAAGTGGCTTATGGATATGCTATTTCCAATAAAGAAAAGGAAACCATTGTATCCTGTAAAGGGAGAAGGCTTCCTAAAGCATGTTATGTGATTAGTATTCAATTTAAAGATGCTTTGATCAGTGCTAAAAGTGGATACCTACTGGGTAGTCTACCTATTTTGGCTTTTATTGGTCTTCTATTTTTTAGAACGGCTAAGCCTAAGAAGGATGTTCAGGTGATTCATGATGTTGATCTGTTTCAGTTGGGCGGGATTTTGTTTGATGCTAAACTGAGGAAATTGGTGATGAAGGAACTGACTGTTGATCTAACGGCTACTGAGTCTAGGGTGCTGCGAATTTTTGCAGAGAGTCCGAATCTGGTGATTGAGCGGAATAGGATTCAGAAAGAGATTTGGGAAGATGAGGGGGTGATTGTTGGGAGGAGTTTGGATATGTTTATTTCTAAGTTGAGAAAGAAATTGGAGATGGATGAAAGGGTGAAGATTGTGGTGGTGAGGGGGATTGGGTATAGGTTGGAGGTTGGTTAGATTTTGCCTGGGGCGATGGAAATTGACAGCAATCCTCGACTATTTGAATCAAGAATTGCTGTCAAATGGAGATTATTCGATTATTTGGTTATCTAAATGGGACTGTTTTATAAACTGTGTAAGTGAGGGATAAGTTGGGGTGCACCCCAACTTATCCCTCACTTTTTTTAACTTTAAAACACAGTTTAGATTATGGACAAAGAACAAATGCTCTCAGATGCTTTT